>NZ_FWFT01000010.1 GCF_900172275.1 Pseudooctadecabacter jejudonensis | reverse complement strand
GGAAAAGTTACTGTAGCCGACGTTTTGGCGGCGCAACCTGTGACGACAAATCTGCTCAAATTTATGCGCGCTTCGATAAAAATGATTGGCGTATCCAACCTGCAGAGTTTTATCGCTTCCATGACGCAGAAGTTAACACTTTCGGATATTTCTGATGAGTCGAAAAATTATCTTGATAAAGCAGGAATTACTACTGCTTGTTTACGAATTAAATCGAAGTGGACTGCTGGCGGAAAATGAGAAAATTCGACCTATCCTTGCGCAGCTCGAGAAGCTCTTACTTTGCGACCTTTCGCCATCAACTAACGATTCTGTCAAAAACTGACGCGTTGGATGAGGAGAAGTGGCTTAATATGCTTGGCACGTTCGTCAAGGACTGGTTTAGATATGAGTCACATTTTGTTCATGGTAGAGATTCTCTTGTTGACATTTTAAAAGAGCGTGGATTACTATCTGAGTCCGATGCTGTTCAACCACTAATAGGTAAGAAATCATGAGTCAAGTTACTGAACAATCCGTACGTTTCCAGACCGCTTTGGCCTCTATTAAGCTCATTCAGGCTTCTGCCGTTTTGGATTTAACCGAAGATGATTTCGATTTTCTGACGAGTAACAAAGTTTGGATTGCTACTGACCGCTCTCGTGCTCGTCGCTGCGTTGAGGCTTGCGTTTATGGTACGCTGGACTTTGTAGGATACCCTCGCTTTCCTGCTCCTGTTGAGTTTATTGCTGCCGTCATTGCTTATTATGTTCATCCCGTCAACATTCAAACGGCCTGTCTCATCATGGAAGGCGCTGAATTTACGGAAAACATTATTAATGGCGTCGAGCGTCCGGTTAAAGCCGCTGAATTGTTCGCGTTTACCTTGCGTGTACGCGCAGGAAACACTGACGTTCTTACTGACGCAGAAGAAAACGTGCGTCAAAAATTACGTGCAGAAGGAGTGATGTAATGTCTAAAGGTAAAAAACGTTCTGGCGCTCGCCCTGGTCGTCCGCAGCCGTTGCGAGGTACTAAAGGCAAGCGTAAAGGCGCTCGTCTTTGGTATGTAGGTGGTCAACAATTTTAATTGCAGGGGCTTCGGCCCCTTACTTGAGGATAAATTATGTCTAATATTCAAACTGGCGCCGAGCGTATGCCGCATGACCTTTCCCATCTTGGCTTCCTTGCTGGTCAGATTGGTCGTCTTATTACCATTTCAACTACTCCGGTTATCGCTGGCGACTCCTTCGAGATGGACGCCGTTGGCGCTCTCCGTCTTTCTCCATTGCGTCGTGGCCTTGCTATTGACTCTACTGTAGACATTTTTACTTTTTATGTCCCTCATCGTCACGTTTATGGTGAACAGTGGATTAAGTTCATGAAGGATGGTGTTAATGCCACTCCTCTCCCGACTGTTAACACTACTGGTTATATTGACCATGCCGCTTTTCTTGGCACGATTAACCCTGATACCAATAAAATCCCTAAGCATTTGTTTCAGGGTTATTTGAATATCTATAACAACTATTTTAAAGCGCCGTGGATGCCTGACCGTACCGAGGCTAACCCTAATGAGCTTAATCAAGATGATGCTCGTTATGGTTTCCGTTGCTGCCATCTCAAAAACATTTGGACTGCTCCGCTTCCTCCTGAGACTGAGCTTTCTCGCCAAATGACGACTTCTACCACATCTATTGACATTATGGGTCTGCAAGCTGCTTATGCTAATTTGCATACTGACCAAGAACGTGATTACTTCATGCAGCGTTACCATGATGTTATTTCTTCATTTGGAGGTAAAACCTCTTATGACGCTGACAACCGTCCTTTACTTGTCATGCGCTCTAATCTCTGGGCATCTGGCTATGATGTTGATGGAACTGACCAAACGTCGTTAGGCCAGTTTTCTGGTCGTGTTCAACAGACCTATAAACATTCTGTGCCGCGTTTCTTTGTTCCTGAGCATGGCACTATGTTTACTCTTGCGCTTGTTCGTTTTCCGCCTACTGCGACTAAAGAGATTCAGTACCTTAACGCTAAAGGTGCTTTGACTTATACCGATATTGCTGGCGACCCTGTTTTGTATGGCAACTTGCCGCCGCGTGAAATTTCTATGAAGGATGTTTTCCGTTCTGGTGATTCGTCTAAGAAGTTTAAGATTGCTGAGGGTCAGTGGTATCGTTATGCGCCTTCGTATGTTTCTCCTGCTTATCACCTTCTTGAAGGCTTCCCATTCATTCAGGAACCGCCTTCTGGTGATTTGCAAGAACGCGTACTTATTCGCCACCATGATTATGACCAGTGTTTCCAGTCCGTTCAGTTGTTGCAGTGGAATAGTCAGGTTAAATTTAATGTGACCGTTTATCGCAATCTGCCGACCACTCGCGATTCAATCATGACTTCGTGATAAAAGATTGAGTGTGAGGTTATAACGCCGAAGCGGTAAAAATTTTAATTTTTGCCGCTGAGGGGTTGACCAAGCGAAGCGCGGTAGGTTTTCTGCTTAGGAGTTTAATCATGTTTCAGACTTTTATTTCTCGCCATAATTCAAACTTTTTTTCTGATAAGCTGGTTCTCACTTCTGTTACTCCAGCTTCTTCGGCACCTGTTTTACAGACACCTAAAGCTACATCGTCAACGTTATATTTTGATAGTTTGACGGTTAATGCTGGTAATGGTGGTTTTCTTCATTGCATTCAGATGGATACATCTGTCAACGCCGCTAATCAGGTTGTTTCTGTTGGTGCTGATATTGCTTTTGATGCCGACCCTAAATTTTTTGCCTGTTTGGTTCGCTTTGAGTCTTCTTCGGTTCCGACTACCCTCCCGACTGCCTATGATGTTTATCCTTTGGATGGTCGCCATGATGGTGGTTATTATACCGTCAAGGACTGTGTGACTATTGACGTCCTTCCCCGTACGCCGGGCAATAATGTTTATGTTGGTTTCATGGTTTGGTCTAACTTTACCGCTACTAAATGCCGCGGATTGGTTTCGCTGAATCAGGTTATTAAAGAGATTATTTGTCTCCAGCCACTTAAGTGAGGTGATTTATGTTTGGTGCTATTGCTGGCGGTATTGCTTCTGCTCTTGCTGGTGGCGCCATGTCTAAATTGTTTGGAGGCGGTCAAAAAGCCGCCTCCGGTGGCATTCAAGGTGATGTGCTTGCTACCGATAACAATACTGTAGGCATGGGTGATGCTGGTATTAAATCTGCCATTCAAGGCTCTAATGTTCCTAACCCTGATGAGGCCGTCCCTAGTTTTGTTTCTGGTGCTATGGCTAAAGCTGGTAAAGGACTTCTTGAAGGTACGTTGCAGGCTGGCACTTCTGCCGTTTCTGATAAGTTGCTTGATTTGGTTGGACTTGGTGGCAAGTCTGCCGCTGATAAAGGAAAGGATACTCGTGATTATCTTGCTGCTGCATTTCCTGAGCTTAATGCTTGGGAGCGTGCTGGTGCTGATGCTTCCTCTGCTGGTATGGTTGACGCCGGATTTGAGAATCAAAAAGAGCTTACTAAAATGCAACTGGACAATCAGAAAGAGATTGCCGAGATGCAAAATGAGACTCAAAAAGAGATTGCTGGCATTCAGTCGGCGACTTCACGCCAGAATACGAAAGACCAGGTATATGCACAAAATGAGATGCTTGCTTATCAACAGAAGGAGTCTACTGCTCGCGTTGCGTCTATTATGGAAAACACCAATCTTTCCAAGCAACAGCAGGTTTCCGAGATTATGCGCCAAATGCTTACTCAAGCTCAAACGGCTGGTCAGTATTTTACCAATGACCAAATCAAAGAAATGACTCGCAAGGTTAGTGCTGAGGTTGACTTAGTTCATCAGCAAACGCAGAATCAGCGGTATGGCTCTTCTCATATTGGCGCTACTGCAAAGGATATTTCTAATGTCGTCACTGATGCTGCTTCTGGTGTGGTTGATATTTTTCATGGTATTGATAAAGCTGTTGCCGATACTTGGAACAATTTCTGGAAAGACGGTAAAGCTGATGGTATTGGCTCTAATTTGTCTAGGAAATAACCGTCAGGATTGACACCCTCCCAATTGTATGTTTTCATGCCTCCAAATCTTGGAGGCTTTTTTATGGTTCGTTCTTATTACCCTTCTGAATGTCACGCTGATTATTTTGACTTTGAGCGTATCGAGGCTCTTAAACCTGCTATTGAGGCTTGTGGCATTTCTACTCTTTCTCAATCCCCAATGCTTGGCTTCCATAAGCAGATGGATAACCGCATCAAGCTCTTGGAAGAGATTCTGTCTTTTCGTATGCAGGGCGTTGAGTTCGATAATGGTGATATGTATGTTGACGGCCATAAGGCTGCTTCTGACGTTCGTGATGAGTTTGTATCTGTTACTGAGAAGTTAATGGATGAATTGGCACAATGCTACAATGTGCTCCCCCAACTTGATATTAATAACACTATAGACCACCGCCCCGAAGGGGACGAAAAATGGTTTTTAGAGAACGAGAAGACGGTTACGCAGTTTTGCCGCAAGCTGGCTGCTGAACGCCCTCTTAAGGATATTCGCGATGAGTATAATTACCCCAAAAAGAAAGGTATTAAGGATGAGTGTTCAAGATTGCTGGAGGCCTCCACTATGAAATCGCGTAGAGGCTTTGCTATTCAGCGTTTGATGAATGCAATGCGACAGGCTCATGCTGATGGTTGGTTTATCGTTTTTGACACTCTCACGTTGGCTGACGACCGATTAGAGGCGTTTTATGATAATCCCAATGCTTTGCGTGACTATTTTCGTGATATTGGTCGTATGGTTCTTGCTGCCGAGGGTCGCAAGGCTAATGATTCACACGCCGACTGCTATCAGTATTTTTGTGTGCCTGAGTATGGTACAGCTAATGGCCGTCTTCATTTCCATGCGGTGCACTTTATGCGGACACTTCCTACAGGTAGCGTTGACCCTAATTTTGGTCGTCGGGTACGCAATCGCCGCCAGTTAAATAGCTTGCAAAATACGTGGCCTTATGGTTACAGTATGCCCATCGCAGTTCGCTACACGCAGGACGCTTTTTCACGTTCTGGTTGGTTGTGGCCTGTTGATGCTAAAGGTGAGCCGCTTAAAGCTACCAGTTATATGGCTGTTGGTTTCTATGTGGCTAAATACGTTAACAAAAAGTCAGATATGGACCTTGCTGCTAAAGGTCTAGGAGCTAAAGAATGGAACAACTCACTAAAAACCAAGCTGTCGCTACTTCCCAAGAAGCTGTTCAGAATCAGAATGAGCCGCAACTTCGGGATGAAAATGCTCACAATGACAAATCTGTCCACGGAGTGCTTAATCCAACTTACCAAGCTGGGTTACGACGCGACGCCGTTCAACCAGATATTGAAGCAGAACGCAAAAAGAGAGATGAGATTGAGGCTGGGAAAAGTTACTGTAGCCGACGTTTTGGCGGCGCAACCTGTGACGACAAATCTGCTCAAATTTATGCGCGCTTCGATAAAAATGATTGGCGTATCCAACCTGCAGAGTTTTATCGCTTCCATGACGC
>NZ_FWFT01000009.1:0-2500 GCF_900172275.1 Pseudooctadecabacter jejudonensis | reverse complement strand
CGACTTGGTCTATCTAGCAAGCTTAAGCCGTTAGGTGTAGGCGCAGCGAAAGCGAGTCTTAATAGGGCGCATGAGTTAGATGGATCAGACCCGAAACCGAGTGATCTAGGCATGACCAGGTTGAAGGTAAGGTAACACTTACTGGAGGACCGAACCCACATCTGTTGAAAAAGATCGGGATGAGTTGTGCCTAGGGGTGAAAGGCCAATCAAACTCGGAGATAGCTGGTTCTCTGCGAAATCTATTTAGGTAGAGCGTCATCCGAATACCCCGGGGGGTAGAGCACTGGATGGGTAATGGGGCCCCACAGGCTTACTGATCCTAACCAAACTCCGAATACCCGGGAGTACTAGATGGCAGACACACTGCGGATGCTAACGTCCGTAGTGGAGAGGGAAACAACCCTGACCTACAGCTAAGGCCCCCAATTCATGGCTAAGTGGGAAAGCAGGTGGGACGACCAAAACAACCAGGAGGTTGGCTTAGAAGCAGCCATCCTTTAAAGATAGCGTAACAGCTCACTGGTCTAAATAAGTTGTCCTGCGGCGAAGATGTAACGGGGCTCAAGCCATGAGCCGAAGCTTAGGATGCACATAGTGCATGGTAGCAGAGCGTAGTGTGACATAGTTCCATGCCTCCTTAATCCCTTCGGGGATATTGGAGGCGAGGAACTTTCGATGAAGCGGGCGTGTGAGCGATCCCGTGGAGAGATCACTAGTGAGAATGATGACATGAGTAGCGACAAACAGGGTGAGAGACCCTGTCGCCGAAAGTCCAAGGGTTCCTGCTTAAAGCTAATCTGAGCAGGGTAAGCCGACCCCTAAGGCGAGGCCGAAAGGCGTAGTCGATGGGAACCAGGTTAATATTCCTGGGCCAGGTGGTAGTGACGGATCTCGAGGGTAGTTCATCCTTATTGGATTGAATGGGCTGCTTAGAGGTTCCTGGAAATAGCTCCACCGCTAGATCGTACCCTAAACCGACACAGGTGGACTGGTAGAGAATACCAAGGCGCTTGAGAGAACGATGTTGAAGGAACTCGGCAAAATACCTCCGTAAGTTCGCGAGAAGGAGGCCCAGTTTCTACGCAAGTATTGGCTGGGGGCACAAACCAGGGGGTGGCGACTGTTTACTAAAAACACAGGGCTCTGCGAAGTCGCAAGACGACGTATAGGGTCTGACGCCTGCCCGGTGCCTGAAGGTTAAAAGGAGGAGTGCAAGCTCCGAATTGAAGCCCAGGTAAACGGCGGCCGTAACTATAACGGTCCTAAGGTAGCGAAATTCCTTGTCGGGTAAGTTCCGACCTGCACGAATGGCGTAACGACTTCCCCGCTGTCTCCAACATCGACTCAGCGAAATTGAATTACCTGTCAAGATGCAGGTTTCCCGCGGTTAGACGGAAAGACCCCGTGCACCTTTACTACAGCTTCGCATTGGCATCAGGCACAACATGTGCAGAATAGGTGGTAGGCTTTGAAACGTGAACGCCAGTTTGCGTGGAGCCTCCTTTGAGATACCACCCTTGTTCTGCTTGATGTCTAACCGCGGTCCGTTATCCGGATCCGGGACCCTGCGTGGTGGGTAGTTTGACTGGGGCGGTCGCCTCCTAAACAGTAACGGAGGCGCGCGAAGGTTGGCTCAGAGCGGTCGGAAATCGCTCGTTGAGTGCAATGGCAGAAGCCAGCCTGACTGCGAGACTGACAAGTCGAGCAGAGTCGAAAGACGGCCATAGTGATCCGGTGGTCCCGAGTGGAAGGGCCATCGCTCAACGGATAAAAGGTACGCCGGGGATAACAGGCTGATACTGCCCAAGAGTCCATATCGACGGCAGTGTTTGGCACCTCGATGTCGGCTCATCTCATCCTGGGGCTGGAGCAGGTCCCAAGGGTATGGCTGTTCGCCATTTAAAGAGGTACGTGAGCTGGGTTTAGAACGTCGTGAGACAGTTCGGTCCCTATCTTCCGTGGGTGTAGGATACTTGAGAGGAGTTGCCCCTAGTACGAGAGGACCGGGGTGAACGATCCACTGGTGGACCTGTTGTTGCGCCAGCAGCAGTGCAGGGTAGCTATGATCGGACAGGATAACCGCTGAAGGCATCTAAGCGGGAAGCCCCCCTCAAAACAAGGTATCCCTGAGAACCGAGGTAGACTACCTCGTCGATAGGCCAGAGATGTAAGTGCGGTAACGCATTCAGTTGACTGGTACTAATGGTTCGATAGGCTTGATTTGATCCAGTAATAGCAAGGTTCCAATACCAACGCTTTACGGACAAAAGCATACACAACACACAGTCGTACATGACTTGGACAACACCCCCCTTCCCATAATGGGAAAACTCTATTTCTTTCTCGGTTTGGTGGTCATAGCACGAGCAAAACACCTGGCCCCATTCCGAACCCAGCCGTTAAGTGCCGTAGCGCTGATGGTACTGCGTCTTAAGACGTGGGAGAGTAAGTCACCGCCAAACCTAGTAAGAAATAGAAAAATATCTCTCTCATGATGT
>NZ_FWFT01000006.1 GCF_900172275.1 Pseudooctadecabacter jejudonensis | reverse complement strand
CCGCCTCGTCTCCGTCTGGCTGCGTTTCCGCTCCGTCCGACCCGTCTGGCGCCCCGTCCGCGCCTCTCAGCGCCGCCGGTGAGGGGGGTTCTACGGTTACTAACAAACACCCGCAACCCCTTTTTTCAAGATTTTTGCATTTCTTTTGGAACACCCGTTTTTCATGGGTTTTTCGGCGGTTTTGCCCTCCCCTGCCCTGCATCACACCGCAAGATATACGCACATTCCCCCTATTTTTGTGGATAAACCCGCAGACTCACGGGGGATGCTGTCCGAAATGGGCTGAATCGGTCGTGGCTTCCCTTGCGGCAGGGAATCTCCCGCGCCGGGCCCTCCTGAACACCCTGTCTGTCATGTGCCGCTGATATGGCTCAGCCCCCTGCCCCGCGCGCGGCGTGATCAAGCGGTGTCTGCGCCCGTTTGGCCGCCGCCGCCAGACGCGGAATGATCGTGTCGTAGTGTTTGAACATCATCATCTGCCCGCCGTCCGGGATCACGTCGATCTCAAGCCAGGGGTAGAGCTCCTTGTATTCGGCCACCGCTGCCAGATCGGTCGACGGATCATCGGCCCCATTGATCAGCCATGTGGGCGTGTCCTTTGCCCTCTCCATCAGATCATCCCACGGCTTTTCCGACGCCATGACCTCCATCGTGAAGGCCTGCGAGATATCGGTGGACTTGGACGCGGCAAGTTCGGCGTTGTAGATCATCACCGCATGGATGTGCGGATCCTCAAGCAAGGACATGTCAGATTTGGATCCTTTGTTCATATGGATGAACATCTCTGTCACGCCGATGCGTTTGCACATGGTGACAGCGGCCTTCACGGTGAATTTCAACAGATGCGGCGCGTGTTTGCCCGTGGACAAGAAAAACCGGTGCCATTTGCCCATGGTGGAATAATGCCGATCCCCCGACAGGCTGGGCCGCGCACAAATGCCCCCCAATTCCGACACCACCTCAGGATGGTGGGCCGCCATGTCGATGCCGAAGAGGAAATCGCCCCCTTGAGTGACGTAGGGCAGCCGCGCAATCCCCAGATAGCGCAGCAAGAAAAGCGTGTCGTCCCGCGTGCTGGCCAACACATCCCCCTTGGGGTCCATGTTGTCCGACTGACCATAGCCCGCCCGAATGGGCACAATCACGCGCAGCCCCAGCTGAAAACACAGCTTGATCATCGGTTCGGCCCAGCGGGCCATGCAATACCCCATATGAGTATAAAGAATGGGCGCGCCCGTCACGGGGCCCATGTCATGGTAATCCATCCGCCGCCCGTCGGGCAGTGTCACGGTCTTGAACGGCTTCCACACCTCTGCCTGCAACCAGGTGCCGCCCGTGGGGGCCGTGGACAATGCGGGGGGGCCGTCTTTGGGCGTTTTGGGCGCCGTGAAATCACGCAAGGACAAGACCAGACGAATGACCTCTGATTGGGACCGCGCGCTCATCTTGGCCAGCACGGTCTTGATCTGGCCCCGCACCGTCCCCTCAGAGGTGCCGCGATTGGCCGAAATCGTCTTGGCGTTCTGCCCCTCAACCAGCGCCCGCACGATGCCCTGTTCTGCGGGCGTCAGGCCGAACACCTCCTCCAAGGTTTGGCCCAGCCCGTCCTGCCAATGAAAATGCGTGGTCACCACCAACACATGGGGCGCGGCCAGATCGGAGGCGACCGCCAATCGGTGCAGTTGAAACAGCAAGGTGCCCGTGGCCCCGGACAAGGTGATCTTCAACAGCTTGTCGCCCTGCTGAGGGGAGGCCAGCACCGCATCAATCCCGTCGCGCAGGCGCGCCACAGCCTCAGCTGGCAGATCCAAGGTGCTCAGGTCCTGCCCGGCCTCAAGGCTGAACCCATGGCGCGCCCCGTCGTTGGTCGCAGCCACCGACCGCGTGGCATCCACAATAAACGCAGCCAACCCGTGAAACCGCGACAGCATCGCGGCAAAATCCGGCCCCGCCCCCCGCGTTGCGTCACGGCGCAAAAAAGTTTCTGCCCGGGTCAGGTGCGCCTGATAGGCCGTGTCGAATTGGTCGATATGCTCCACCGTCTGACGCACATCCTGCGCATCCAGACCCGCCGCATTCCACGCCTCCATAAACGGCAACAGTGAATCCGTGTCCAACGCGATGTCATAAAGCTGATCAACAATGGCATCCGGATCAATCGGGGTTTTCTGTGTCATCTGGTCCTTACCGGTCGTGTCACCACCGCCCGCCTTTGATTTCTATATACGATACTTGAAAAAAGTCGGGGTGTCTGCTGCGGCACGTCCATCACATCTGTCGCACAGACACCCCAGTGTCCTTTGGGCCGGATTTTGGCACGGGCCTCAGGAAGACAGCCCCCCAAAACGGACCCCAGTTCAAGGGATCCCGACCCAAAGAAGACCTGAGCGCCCTACATGAACGCCATCGCCGTGCCGCCCGCCATCAAACACCCTGCAAGAGAGCGGTTGAACACGCGCGTGGCCCGCGCCGACCGGATCAGGCGGCGCATCTGCAGGGCCAAGCCCACCAGTACTGCGGCACTGAGCACTTCGGCCCCCAAGGTGGTCAGCACCACAATCAGAAAATCGGGCATCTCGATCACCGTGATGTCCAGCACCTCGGGGATGACAAGGGGGAACAGGATCATCATGTAAGGCGACGTCATGTTGGTGATCAGACCCGCCATATAGGACGTCACCAGACCGGACTGCGGCGCCGCCGCCCCCGCCACATCAACGCCCCTGGTCCACATACCATAGGCAATCCACGCGATATATCCGATCATCACGTATTTCGAATAGGCCATGAACCCGGCGTTTTCGGCGGAAATCAGGCTCATTCCCCAGCACACGGCGCTGACAATCAGCACAGATCCCGTGGCCGCCCCCATGGTAAAGACAAGCGCCCCGCGCACGTCCCCGCCTGCGGCGCGGATCACGGTCAGCAACATCACCTGACCCGGTGCCAGCAACAAAGCGACAAGGGTGAAAAAGTAGGTGGTCATATCTGCAAACCCCATGGCTCAGGCCTCCTGCTCAAGGGTGGTGTTCAAAACGCGGCGGGTGCTGGCCCAGGCCTTGGCCGCCCGCAGGCTGAGCCCCACAAGGCCAAGCGTGATCCAGCTGCCTTGGATCAGTGCAGACGACAGGTTGAACTCCTCAATCAGGCTGACCGCCACAAGACTGGCCGCCAGAATGTTGCACAGCGAATAGGCCGTGCTGTTGCCGTCAAGGCGGCCCAACTGCACCGCGCCAAACGACAGCATGTAACAGAAAAACCCCGACACGCCGGTCAGCTGCGCCGCGCTCAGCCCGTTCAAATAGGTGATGAAATGGTCCATAAATCTTATTCCTTCGATGTGATGTCGAAGGAGGTAGAAATCCCGCACCAAACCGGCATCTGCCATTTGGGGGATAAGCCCCCCAAAGCTGACCCAAGGTAAGGAAACCCTGACCAAGATTGCTTGCAATCGGGCTGACCTTGGGGAACCTTTCTGAAAACCATCAGGCAAAGGGCCACATTCATGACGTTTCTGAAACGGGTTCTGGCCCTGACTGCGGTCCTTGCTGTGCTGGCCATCATCAACGGGCTGGCACAGCCTCTCTATATACACGTCCCCTATTCGGACCTTGAGGCCGCGGACAATGATGACAGAGACTATGGCCCCGCCCCCCTCGATCGTCCGTTTGTGGGCCTTGCGTTTTCGGGCGGTGGCGCGCGGGCTGCGGCCTTTTCTGCGGCGGGCCTTGTGGCGCTCACCCGGACACAAGTCCCACTGGACGACATCACCCATATCTCCAGCGTCAGCGGCGGCGGCTTCACCGCCTCCTACCTCGCCCTTCATCCGCCCACAGGCTGCACCGGCCCAGAGGACACCGCCGGATGTGACGCCTATTTGGCGCAAATCCTGGCCCAGGTCGCGCCGCCGTCTTTCTACGCCCTCGATCTTCGGCAGGCCCGCCACCCCTGGCGCATCCTCAGCCCGTCGCGCAGGCTGGTGTCCCTGACGGAAGAACTCGACCGTGCGGACTTCCTCGCAGGGCGCACCTTTGCCGATTTGCCGACCGACCGGCGGTACTATTTCAACACCGTCAGCTATGATACCGGTCAACCCTTCGTCTTTTCAAACGCGATCCTGCCGGACGCCGCCGCCGACGCCCCCGGGGCCCTCCCGCCTGAACTGCGGTCGCTGTCGTTTTCCACCGACGGCACGGCCCGCTCCTCACCCGCAAGCCTCAGCCTGTCGCTGGCCGTGGCCACCTCAGCCGCCTTTCCCCCCTACCTCGGCCCCACCAGCATCGAATGGGAAAAGGACAAAACCTTTTGGCACCTTGGCGATGGCGGTATCGTCGAAAACACGGGCCTCGCCACCCTGATCGAGGCCGCCCACGCCAGCGGCGCCACCGCCGCCACGCTTTACGTGTTCGACGGCGGCCAACGTCTCGATCAGGCCGCCTCCATTGCGGCACGTGACATCAGCGTGTTTTCCAGCCAGATGGAACGGATCGTCGATATTCTGAACATCTTTGGCGGCGTCTGGCGCACCTATGCCCTTGAACGGGTGGCCGCAGACGCGGGCATCACCCTTGATGTCAAAACCTTCAGCTACCAAGACATCGCGCGCGCGCCCGAAACATTCCCCGACTGGGCAGCCTGGCCCGCAGGGGGCTGGATGCGCTGCGACGCAGGCGACGACACCCCGGCCACGCGTCTGCTGGCGATCCCCACGCGTCTGAGCATCACCGACTGCAATCGCGACCTGATCACCGCCGCCGCAGAGGCCCTCGTGGCGGCCGCCTTCGCCCCGCCCACCGAGACAACGGATGCGCCAGAAACCCCACAGCCCCCCAGCGACGGAAACTGACAGCCCGCCCGTATCACCGTCACATCCAACGGAAGGCTCCTTTTATGAAAACACTTGCCACAACCTGCGCCGCAGCCTGCGCCGCGTTCATTTTGACCGCCCCCCATGCCCAGGCCCATGTCTCCATAACCGTAACCAATGACCAGCGGTGCATCACGTCGGACGGGGTGCCCAGCCACGACACCGGCCCGTGGCGTGCCGGTGCTGTCCTTGTGGCCCAGTCGCACCAGTTCTGTATGCCAGCGGCACCGCAGCTGTCGGGCGGTGTCACTCAGGATGTCTTGGTGTCCGGAATAACGGTCTCCGGCATCCCATTGCGTCCTGGCACGGCCGAATACTACGATGCGTCCAGCCCGCGCGGCTATTCTCGCGACCGGGCGTCGGGCTGGAATGTCGAAGGCATGGGCGGTTTGACCATGGACGCCCAAAACGGCCATGTGGACGGGCGCGGGCTGTATCACTACCACGGCATCCCCAAGGACGGGACGCGCGACCTGGATCAAAACCTCTTTGGCTATGCCGCAGACGGCTTCCCCATCCTGTACGCAGGCGATCATATCCAACCGTCTTGGCAGCTGAAATCCGGCGCCCGCCCGTCCGGCCCCTCCAACCCAGGTGGGGCCTATGACGGGACATATGTGCAAGACTACGAATTCGTCGCAGGTTCCGGTCAGTTGGATGAATGCAACGGTGCCATGGTGAACGGTGCCTACGTCTATTTTGCCACCGACACATTCCCGTTCTTCCCCCGCTGCTTCAAAGGCACCGTCTCGGCGGATTTCATGGGACGGCGCCGCTAGTCGCCTGCATCGCCCGACGTGTAGGGTCCTGCCCCGATGCAAACGGGGCGGGACACAAAGACAGGTGACCTTGTTCCATTGGAGACGCGCACATTCACACCAGATATGCACAGTCTTCTACCGTTTTTCATGGGATGTGGTTGCTGGGTAGTTGCTGACACAACGCAATCGCAAAGCAACAAGCCGCTCAACCATTGAATGGTGCCCCCACACGGACTCGAACCGCGGACCTACTGATTACAAATCAGTTGCTCTACCAGCTGAGCTATAGGGGCACTGAGCGTCCGTTTAAGCGACGATTTCGAAGGGTGCAAGACCCCAGTTGCGACAGTTTTCGCTGCAAAGCGGTTTCACCTGTTCCCAATCGCGCATATTGTGACGTCAACAGGTTCAAACCACCCCAAAACAGGCCCACTTTTTTATGCAAATCGTGTTTCACATCGGCGCAAATTGCACGGACAACGACCGGCTGCTGAAATCCATGCTGAAAAATGCCGATGGATTCGCGCAGCAAGGCGTCAAAGTGCCCGGGCCCAGCAAATACCGCCGCCTCATCCGTGAGACGATACAGGCGCTTGGCAGCGCACAGCCCGGCCCCGACACCCGCGAAATCCTGCTGGATGCCATTCTGGACGACGAACAATGCAACCGTCTGGTGATGAGCCATTCCAAATTCATGTGCATTCAACGCCGCATCTTTGAAAACAGCATCTTCTACGAAATCGCGGAACAAAAACTCGAAGGTCTGGCGCGGCTCTTTCCCAATGATGAGCTTGAGATCTTCCTCGCCATCCGGAACCCCGCCACCTTCATTCCCGCCATCTATGACGGCAGCGGCGTCGACACCTACAGCGAATTCATGCGCGGCATCGACCCGATGGATCTGCGCTGGTCCGATCTGGTGGCGCGCATCCGCACCATCCTGCCCAACGCCGCACTGACCGTATGGTGCAACGAAGACACGCCGCTGATCTGGGCGCAGCTGATCCGCGAACTGGCGGGCGTTGACCCGCTGACCCGCATCACCGGCGGGTTTGATCTGCTCAGCACCATCATGTCGCCCGACGGGATGAAACGCTTTGTCGCCTACCTCAAGGCGAACCCGCCCCAGACCGAACAGCAAAAACGCCGCATCATCGCGGCCTTTCTGGAACGCTACGCCGTCGAGGATGAGGTCGAAGACGAAATCGATCTGCCCGGCTGGACCCAAGCCACCGTCGCCCACCTCAGCCGCCTGTATGACGAAGACGTGGACCGCATCGCCCGCATGCAGGGGGTGAATTTCATTGCCCCCTAAAACCCGCCCCTTCATGCAATGCGACGTCTTTTCAACCGTCCCCACGGGCGGCAACGGTCTGGCCGTGGTGCTGGACGGGGACGGGCTGACAACCGACCAGATGCAGGCCTTCGCCCGCTGGACGAATCTGGCCGAAACCACTTTCATCTGCCCGCCCACAGCCCAGGGCGCCGATTACGATCTGCGCATTTTCACCCCCGCGCGTGAGATGAAATTCGCAGGCCACCCCACCTTGGGCTCCGCCCAGTGCTGGCTTGAGGCAGGCCATACACCCGCCCGCCCAGGCACAATCGTGCAGAACTGCGGCGTGGGCCTGGTTGAGATTGATCTGACCGGCGACGTGCCCGCCTTCATCGCGCCGCCCACCGCCATCGCCCCCATGGACGCGGCCCAACAGACCCGTTTGATCCAGCAATTCAACCTCGATCCGGCCCGCGTCACACAGGCCGCCGTCCTCGACAATGGCCCCGTGTGGCATGTGCTGGAACTCACCCATGCGGACGACGTTCTGGCGATTGATCTCGATGCCGTGGCCAACCCCGACAAAGTGGCGCTTGGCCTGATCGCCCCCCATGATCCGGGCGCTGAGGCCGCGTATGAGGTCCGCATGTTCGGGATGATCTTCGGCATCAAAGAGGATCCGATCACCGGATCGCTGAACGCCGCCCTCGCCCATTGGTTTCAAAGCCAAGGCCGCGCGGATGCGCCCTACGTGGTGGCACAAGGCACCAAAATCGGACGTCAGGGTCGTGTCTTCGTGCGCCCCAGCGCAGAAGGAGCCATGCGCATCGGCGGGCATACCAACGTGCTCATCAAAGGCACGGTCAAGCTGTAACAGGGCACATTTTAACGCGGCGCTGTGATGACCGGCGCGGGTCGCGGCCCCAAAGGGGCGCGGGTCGCGCCGCTGCCCCACCCCGTGCGGCAGATCACATGCCCCAGATCACATGCCCCAGATCACATACCCAAGGCTTCTTTATACATCTCCAACACCGCTTCTTCTTCGGCGATGTCATTGCTGTCACGTTTGCGCAGCGCGATCAGCTTGCGCATGACTTTGGTGTCATAGCCACGGCCCTTGGCCTCTGCCATGACTTCCTTTTGCTGCTCTGCGATGTCCTTTTTCTCCGCATCCAGCCGCTCAATCCGTTCGATGAACTGGCGCAGCTCATCTGCGGTCACGCGGTAGCTGGCATCACCACCCATATCGGTTGAGCTGTCGGACATATCAGGCCTCATTCATTATCTGTGCAATAGGATCGGACCCCTCCCTACCCTCGTCATGATCCATGGGCAAGCGGTTGAATTTCGCCGCACCGCGCGCTACCTGCCACCCACCACATAAAGGGACGACCATGGAACTTCTGATCGGCATCGGCGCGCTCATTTCTCTTATCGGGATCGCGGGTATCATCCTCAGCATCCTGCGCGTGCGGCAAGCCCGCAAAGTGGCGACCGATGATGCAGACCTCAAGGCGCGCATCCAAAAGGTGTTGCCGCTGAACCTTGGCGCATTTCTGGTGTCCGTGCTGGGGCTGATGTGCGTGGTGGTGGGCGTTCTGCTTGCCCCATAACAGAAGATACCTCAGCCTGCGGGCGCGCCCACGGCGTCAAATCCCCCCGACAGCTTGATCGCCTCATCCAGCAGCGGTGGCACCGCCCAGATTTCGCTGTCTTGCGCCCAGTCGCGCATGTCGCGCCGCAGGGCGATCAACCCTTCGGTCTGGGCCGCGCGCAACGGCCCGCCCAATCGGCGCGGGAACCGCACACCGTGCACAGACAAGACATCCACATCCGCGGGCCGCTGAACCGCCCCTTGGTCCACCATCACACAGCCCTCGGCCACCATCGCCGCGCACAGGCGCCGCGCAAGGCCCAAGTCCCCCGCCACGCCATTCGTCGCGCCCTCGCCCCCAAAGGGCACCTTTTTGAACCCATAGGCGGACAGCGCCGCGTCGACCTCGGCTTCGCTGGCAATATCCGCATCCACCACGAACCGCGCCGCCCCATGCAACGCTTTTTGCAACCGCGCCACGGCGGCCTTGCCCATGGGGTCAACCGTGCGAAAGCTGCCCGAAGTCAGTGTTCCCAAAGCGTCGTCAATGCGTCTTTCGGCCATGAACATATGGCGCAGCGCGATGGATTGCGGATGGGTCACGCAGCGCTCAAACGCGTCCGCCTCAAACGCAAGACCCGCCTCAAACGGCAACAGCCCGGCGGCCTCCACACAATCAATCACCCGTTGGGGCGCATGCAGCGGATTATCCTTCAACGCCGCCCGTGCGGTGGCAATGTGGGCGGCAGTGGCCCGCCCGTCTGCCATCCGCGATCGGTCCTGCGACACCCGCCGCACACCTTTGTCCTGCGCCACAAGTGCCGCGGCAAACCGCACCGCACCCGAGGCCAGATCGCCCTCCACGATCCCATCCAACAGGCCAATCCGCCGCGCCACATCCGCCTCAACCGACCGGGTGGAGACCATCAACTGCAACGCCTTTTCCGGCCCGATCAAACGAGGCAACCGCTGGGTGCCCCCGGCCCCCGGCACCAGCCCCAATGCAACCTCCGGCAGTCCCAACTGGGTGCCCGCCGCGGCAAGGCGGTAATGGGCCGCCATCATCATCTCAAACGCGCCGCCCAACGCCTGTCCGTGGGCGGCCACAACCACAGGTTTGTCCATGCCTTCGATCCGCGCACACAGCTGCGGCAGGCTGGGTTGTCCTGCAGGCTGCCCGAATTCGCCAATGTCCCCGCCTGCCGAAAACATGCGCCCCGCGCCTAAAAGAACGGCCGCCTTGATGTGCGCGCCCTCTTCGATCTTCTGAAAAACGGCCCAAAGCCCCGCACGCAAATCCGTGGACAGCGCATTCACCGGGGCTGCGTCCATCGTCACGACGGCAATGCCCTCCAGCACCCGAAACCGTACCCGCCGCGCCATGTCGTCCCCCCTTGCTGGGCCCCTCTTGGGTCAGGCGGCACCCAAACGCGCCCCCATTTGGCAATAGAATGACGCCAGAGGACGGAAAACAAAAGACAAACTTACGCATTCGTCAACCGCGCGGCCAAAATGCGCGCGCGGCCCGCCTCACGACACTGTCAGGGCAGCCTGCCCAAGGCATCTGGACCAACACGCACACGGCGCTTAAAAGAAGCGCATGGATATGCGCCCCCTCACCGACCGCTACACCGTATCCCCGCAGATTGACCCCGCGGACGTCGCAGCGATTGCCGCTGCCGGATATACAACCTTGATCAACAACCGTCCCTGCGTTGAAATTCCCCCGTCCCACCAAGCGGATGTGATGGAGCAGGCCGCCAAAGAGGCCGGTTTGCACTACGTCGTGTTGCCCATCACCCACGACACCTTGGGCCCCGATCTGGCGCAGGCCCAACGAGACATCATCGACGCCTCAAACGGGCCGGTCTTTGCCTATTGCGCCTCCGGCACCCGCTGCACCATCGTCTGGGCCTTGGGTCAGGCGGGGGACATGGCCGTTGATGATATCATCGCCACCGCCCAAACACAGGGCTACGATCTGTCGATGATGCGCCCACACCTTAGCCAGCTGTCCGGCCAGTAGGCCCCGCCGAGGGCCCCCGTCGCGGGCCCCCGTCGCGGGCCCACGCCACAAGGCGCCCTGCAAACCAGGGCCCACATGAACGAAGGCCCTCAGCAATCACCTGCCCGTGGCGCTTTCAAAGCGGCGCCCAGATCGCCCTGCTGCCTCAAACAGAGGTCGCATCCGCCGTTTCTGGCGCGGCAATCGTGGTCAGGTCCTCCGGCTGCGCGGCCGAGGGCGGCAGGCCCATATCATCCACCATCTCAAGCTCTTGATGTTCGATGCGGACGGCCCGTTTTCCCGCAACCTGCCCCAGGCGCGCCATCGCCAATGGCACCCCATCCGTTCCGACCAAAGACACCGACCCAACCGTCACACCGGCCAACGGGACAAGTTGCCCCACCTCAAACGCCTCAATATGGCGCAGCGACATCCGCTGGGTGCACAGCACCGCCTCAAGCTCGGTCTCGGCCTCACTGACGGAGGCCCGAAAATCTGAACGCCAGTGATCCTTCACCGGGGTGTCCGCGGGGTCGTCGGGGCCGTTCAATCGGGCGGCAATGATGATCTTGCCTGCAATCTCACCTCCGCCCACATGCAGATCAATCGCCCAACGCAGATACATGCCTTGCATCATCACCAACCCGGCGGTGCGCAAATCATCAATCGGGGTCACGTCAAAGCCGTCCAGCGCCACCCGACCATCGCAAAAATCGACCTCATGCATTTGCGCCAGCAACATATCCGCAAAGGGCACGACAAGGGCGGCATCGGTGGGCGTCACCTTGCGTTCTTCCTCAGCCGGGGGGGACAGCGCGTCCATGGTCTGCATATCAACCAGTGCCGATCGCAACACCGGATCCACCAGAAAAAGACCGGTCAGCCCCGCATGGGTCGCATCGCGCAGGCCCAAAACAACCCAGCCCTGCGGCCCGTCCTCAACCAGCATTTCCACATCGGTGATTTCTTCGCGCAGATCATCCACCGTGGCAGACAGCGACACAGACCGGTCCGCCGCCCGCGCCACAGCGCGCCGGATGCGCCGCAGGGGCGACGCCGGATCGACAGGCTTCGCCACCTCAGGCGCCGTCTGTCCCATTTTTCGGGCCAAAACTGGGTTCATCACGTCATCTTCAAAAGGGCCAAGAACCGGATCATGCCCAATGACTACCGCGCAGGTCTTACAAAGAAATTAACGATACTACTGCGCGGCCACATCCATGCGGCGCGGCAGGCTCACCCGGAAGGCCGCACCCCCCTGGGCGGGCAAATAATCCACCTGCCCGCCCAGATTGCCCATAATCTGGCGGCAAATCGCAAGGCCAAGACCCGCCCCGCCTGCCTTGCCTTCGTCTTCAAGCCTTGAGAATTTCTCAAAGATCATCGATTGGCTTTCGGGGGGAATGCCCGGGCCGTTGTCGACGAAATCAATCATCACACGCCCGTCCAACTGCCGCACGATGATCCGCAATTCAGGCGCCGCGGCGGTGGCATATTTGGCCGCATTGGTGATCAGATTGATGAACACCTGTGTCAGCCGTTCCAAATCGGTCTGCACGGTCACCGCCTCATTGGCGGGGCGGCGCGTGATCCGCAGCGCAGACGGATCAACCCCCGTGGCCATAATCGCGCGGTCCAGCACATCCGACAGCGGGCTTTCCCCCATATTCAACTGCACCTGCCCGCTTTCCAGCACGCCCAGATCCAACAGATCATCCAGCAACCGCGTCAGTCGATTCGTTTCATCATGAATGATACCTGCAAACCGTTTGCGGGCGTCGTCCTCGATCTCGCCGTCGCGCAGAATGTCCGAAAATGACCGGATCGAGGTCATCGGCGTGCGCAATTCATGGCTGATCTGGCTGAGGAACGCGTCCTTCTGGATGGACAGCGCCGTCAGCTTTTCGTTGGCTTCCCGCAGGGCGCGCGCGGTGCGGTCCTGTTCGGCTGATTTCGCCTCAAGCCGGTTGGAATATTCCATGATCTGCGCCGTTTCATCGGCCACGGCAATCAAATCATCCACGCTGACCATCTGCCCTTCGGTCAACTGACCAATCATCGCATGCGCCGTGGCCGCCCCCACCGATCCAGACAAGTCCCGTTCCAGCCGCCCGATAAATTCAGGCGTCACATCAGGCAGAAACCCCGCCTTGCCCTGCCCGCGTGCCTCTGCCTGAAACAGCTGTTGCGCCTCGGCCCCGCCGATGATGCGCTGCGCCATAACCAACAGATCCTCCGCCTGGGCCGCCGATTGCGACCAAGCCCGCGCGCCGGTGGAATAATCGAACACATTGACAAATTGCGCACCCTGCAACCGCTCAAGCGGATTGGGGAAGGTCAGGATCGACACCACAACAAAAGCGCCCGTGTTCAAAAACATCGACCAAAACACCGCATGAACCAGCGGATCCATCCCCTCAATCCCGAAAAGCGCCTGCGGACGCAGCCAATGGATGCCCCAAGGGCCCGCCTCAAACACCGCCCGCGAAATCACCGCATCCACACCAAAGCTGGGCAAAAACTGCGTCCAGCCCCACACGGTGAACCCCACCACAAGGCCCGCGCCCGCGCCCAGCCGGTTGGCCCCGCGCCAGGTCACGCCGCCCACCATCGCCGGAAGCACCTGAATAACCCCCGCAAAGGACACCAACCCGATGGCCGCCAAGGCCGCCCCGCCCCCTGACAGCCTGTAATAGATGTAGCCCAGCGCCATGATCACCGCGATCGACACCCGCCGGGAAATCACAACAACATCACGCACATCCCCCGACACCACCGCCCCCGGCGTCCGGGAATTCAGCCAGCTGGGCACCACGATGTGGTTGCTCACCATCGTGGCCAAGGCCAGCGTCGCCACAATCACCATCGACGTGGCCGAACTGAACCCGCCCAGGAAGGCCAAAATCGCCAGCCCGTTCTGGCCTTGGGTCAGCGGCAAGGTCAGCACGAACAAATCAGGGTTGGCCCCTGCGGGCATCATGTCCAGCCCCACAACCGCAATCGGCACGACAAACAGGCTCATCAACAACAGATACGCCGGAAAGGCCCAGCCCGCCGTGCTCAAATGCCGCTCGTCCGAGTTTTCGACGACCAAAACCTGAAACATCCGCGGCAGGCACAAAAACGCAGCGCCAGAGACGAAGATCAGCCCGACCCACCGGCTCGGCTCCGGCCGCCATTGCGCAAGATCAGAGGCATCAATCAACGCGAGCGTCGGCCCCAGCCCCCCAGCCACGCCCCAAACGACGAAAATCCCCACAGCCAACAAAGCCACCAACTTCACCGCCGCCTCCACGGCGATGGCCAGCACAATGCCGTGGTGGCGCTCATTGGCGTCCAGATTGCGCGTGCCAAACAGGATGGTGAACACCGCAAGCCCAATGGCCACCCACATGGCGGCCCCGTTGAAGTCCCCGGCCTGCCAGCCCCCGCCAGACCCCACGCCACTGCCCAATGCGAAAACGCCAATGGATTGGGTCACCGATTGCAGCTGCAACGCAATGTAGGGCGTGGTGCCGACGATGGCCAAAACCGTCACCATCCCGCCGAGGGCGGTGGATTTGCCAAACCGTGATGAAATCAGGTCGGCAATCGACGTCACCCGCTGGGATCGCCCGATGCGCACCAATTTGCGCAGCAACCACCACCAGCCAATCATCACCAGCGTGGGGCCCAGATAGATCGTCAGAAACTCCAACCCCGATCGCGCCGCATAGCCCACCGCGCCGTAAAACGTCCACGCGGTGCAATAGATGCTTAGCGACAGGGTGTAGATGGTTGAAGACCGCAACCACCCCGATCGCCCCCGCGCCGCGCGCCGTTCGGCCCAAAACGCCACAAGGAACAAAAACACCACATAGCCCAACGACACGAGGATCAGCAGATTGAACGAGATCATTCGCCCTGCCTCCGCCGAACAGCACCCGCGTCATCCAAATTGTCAGCCACATCACCGGCACGGTCACCGGGCAACACCCGTGACACTGCAAAGGCCAAAGCCACCAGAACCGCCCACAACACGAACAGGTAAATCAGGCCGCTGCTTGTCAGGCTCTGGTCGGCGGTGTCGCGTGGCCACATTAAGGGCAGCACCATCATGATGGCGCCAAACACCGGCAGCACCCGTGCGGCATCGCGTAGACGGCGTTGTCGGTAGCTGGGTTTGTCCAGAAACTCGACCCGCTTGGGCGGAACAAGGGTCGGATCACGCGACCGGTCCGCCGCCGGAGGGTTAGATCCCGCCTGCGTCTCCTGCGTCACGACGCCGCCAAAGCCCGCACGCTTTCCAGCACATCGGCGTTGGAAAACGGCTTGGTCATGAATTGCGTCACGCCAAGGCTCTGGGCCATTTCGCGGTCGCGGGCCTGACCGCGCGCGGTCAGCATCATCACGGGCACATCCGCGGTGGCGGGATCCGCCCGCAGATCGCGCAAAATATCATAGCCCGACCGGCCCGGCAGCATCACGTCCAGAATGATCAGCTCCGGCAAGCCTTGGCGGACTTTGTCCATGGCGGTTTCCCCGTCCGAATGGGTGTGCACCGTCCATCCGTCCCGTGACAGCAGATAACTGATTGCCTCAATGATATTCGGCTCGTCTTCGATCAGAAGGACACGTCGGCCCATCGTCACATTCCTCCCATGTTCCCGTCCGAACCGCTCCCACCGGTTCGGTGTCCGACTATCGCGGACGGTGCAGATTCTGTCAAAGGGGCAAGAGGGTGGGTGATCTAGCCGCGTTCAGTGTCGTCTGTTCCCAACAGGCTGGGATGGCGGCGGCTGTCGCAGTCTTTGACAGGGCACAGCCTGCACCCCGGACCCACCTGCCCTGCCCCGTCATCGGCGGCCTTCGGACGCACCAACATGGTCGCCGCAACCCGCGGCTCCGCCGCGAACTGCACCGCCCCTTGCGGCCCCGCCACCGCGAAACATTCAAATGTGGTGCGCGCCGCCCCCGGCATCCGCACCGTCCGCGCAATGGCCCGTCCAGGCTGGGTCAACGCCTGATAAAGTGGCCACAGCGGGCACGCGGCCCCCGCGCGGGGCAACCGAAAATCCAAAATAGGGTGCTGATAGGTGATCACCCCCGCCGCGTCACATTCCACCAGACCCATCAGCGGATGATCCGTCCCCGATGCGCTCTTGCGCGGCAAATGCGCCAATCGCCGCAGCACCACCTCCAACGGCGCCTCAAACCGGGCCGCCAACCGCGCCGGATCATAGGCCACCGCGCGCGCCGCCTGTTCGAATGCGTCCAGCGGCAAAAGGGCGGCATCCCGTCCGGCCCGCGCAATCCAACGCTCCAGAATGACCCGCGTGGCTCTGTCCACCTCCGGCCCGAATACGGGCATCTCCTGCCGCTCGGCCTCCTCCACATAAAACCCGCGCGCTGCCAAATAGGCTTCTGCCGCCTCAAGGGGGGTGGCCAGCGCCCCGCCCGCGCCCTCGATCTCCATGTCCAGAAACCCCAGCAACGCCTGCGAACTTTCAGCCAACCGCGCGCTGTCAGTGTCAATGTTGCCATGAAACCGCGCCCGCCAACCGGCATCCAGATCCGGCGTTTCTGCCAGAATGGACGCGGTGGACCGGATCGCCGTCGCCGTTGAAATCACCTCATGCAGGGATCCCGCAATCTGGGTGTCATGGGCCAAACGGTCGCTAAGCCCCTGCACGCGGGCCTCCAGTTGCGCGATCCGTGCCGCCTGCGCCGTCACGACCCCCGCCCAGGCCGGAAACCGCGCCACCAGCTCATCTGCCGTGGCGCCGTCCACGCCGGTCTGCGGATAATCCGCCGCCGCGGACCGCAGCGGCTGCAACACCGCCTCATCCCCCCCCTCGTCCAACGCGCGGACATCGACCTCCAGAACCTGCGCCAGCTTTTGCGTCAAATGTGCACCGATTCTGCGCCGATTGTGTTCAATCAGGTTCAGATAGCTCGCTGAAATGCCCGCCTTTTGCGCCACATCGGCCTGCCGCAACCCCAAATCCATCCGGCGCATCCGCAGCCGCGTCCCTGTGGCACCCTGATCAGACATTTACCAATCCTTAATAAATACACGGGCCACAGGGCCAGGTTTGTAAAGTTATTTACAATTTACCGCACTGCACTGTCGATGTCTTTACAAAAATGGCAAAACCCCGCCCACGCCCGTTGGAAATGAACCAAAGCCCCCCTTTACTAGCGCCACGCTGCAAAGGCGTGCGCGTCCCGTGCGCCGGACTGAGGAGGTCCGACCCACCCAAGACGCGCAACCATTTAGGGAGGACTATATGTCAAAATCTAACTTCACTCGCCGTGGTGTGCTTAAGACCGGTGCCGTCGGTGGCGCTGCTCTTGCTCTGCCACAGTATCTGCGCGCCGACGGCCACGCAGGCTTCACCAACGCACCTGGCGACTCTGAGGTCGTTCTGGGCTTCAACGTGCCACAGACCGGCCCCTACGCCGACGAGGGCGCAGACGAGCTGCGCGCCTATGAGCTGGCTGTTGAGCACCTGAACGGTGGCGGCGACGGCGGCATGCTGAACACCTTCAGCTCCAAAGTGCTGGACGGCACAGGTATCCTGGGTCGCGAAGTCAAATATGTGACCGGTGACACGCAGACCAAATCCGACGCCGCACGTGCATCTGCCCGTTCGATGATCGAAAAAGACGGCGCCATCATGATCACGGGTGGCTCGTCCTCCGGTGTGGCTGTGGCCGTTCAGGCCCTGTGTCAGGAAGCTGGCGTCATCTTCATGGCAGGCCTCACGCACTCCAACGACACAACCGGTAAGGACCGCAAGGCCAACGGGTTCCGTCACTTCTTCAACTCCTACATGACCGGTGCGGCGCTTGCGCCTGTGTTGGCTGCAAACTACGGCACCGACCGTAAGGCCTATCACCTGACAGCCGACTACAACTGGGGCTACACAACGGAAGAGGCCATCGTGTCCTCCACCGAAGCCATGGGTTGGGAAACTGTGAACTCGGTGAAAACACCGCTGACACAGACGGACTTCTCCTCCTACATCGCGCCTGTTCTGAACTCCGGCGCGGACGTGCTGGTTCTGAACCACTACGGCGGGAACATGGTGAACTCCCTGACCAACGCCGTTCAGTTCGGCCTGCGCGACGCTGTCGCCAACGGCAAGAACTTCGAAATCGTTGTTCCACTCTACTCGCGTCTGATGGCACGCGGTGCGGGCGCCAACGTGAAGGGCATCTACGGTTCCACAAACTGGCACTGGTCCCTGCAGGACGAAGGCTCTCAGGCGTTCGTGCGCTCCTTCGGCACCAAGTACGGCTTCCCGCCCTCTCAGGCGGCGCACACCACCTACGTGCAGACCCTGCTGTATGCAGACGCCGTCACCCGTGCAGGCTCCTTCGCCCCATGTGCGGTGGCAGAAGCCCTCAAGGACTACGAATTCGACGGTCTGGGCAACGGCCCAACTCTCTATCGTGGCGACGATCACCAGTGCTTCAAAGACGTTCTGGTTGTGCGCGGTAAAGAAAACCCAGAAAGCGAATTCGACCTTCTGGAAATCGTGGAAGTCACACCTGTCGATCAGGTCATGTACGCCCCCGATCACCCACAGATGGGCGGCGCAGACGCCTCCTTGGGTGAATGCAACAACGGCGCATAAGCCGCATCCCTCGGAGAGGGGCGGCACCCGCCGCCCCCCTCCACCCCCACAGATTTCAAGACCACCACGCAGCCGACCGCGCCCCCATATCTGGCGGGCGAACGATGCCGCTGCATCCACACTGTAGACACTGACCAGAGGCAGATCCTCCATGGACCAGATCATCGTTCAAATTCTCAACGGGCTTGATAAAGGCTCTGCCTATGCGCTGATTGCGCTTGGCCTCACGCTCATCTTCGGCACCCTTGGTGTTGTGAACTTCGCCCACGGGGCGCTTTTCATGCTGGGTGCCTTTTGTGCCGTTATCCTCAGCAAGATCCTCAACATTTCACGTGAGGTGCTGGTCGAGGGCGAGACAGATTTCCTGGGCAACCCGCTGATGCGCGACGTGCCCGTCGTCTACGACTGGTTCGGAGAGGCCGCGGGTGCCGCGATCATCGACTGGAACGTGCCGCTGGCCATCCTGTTCTCCATCCCGATCATGATCGGCGTGGGCTTTGCCATGGAACGCGGGCTGATCAAACATTTCTACAAACGGCCCCACGCCGACCAGATCCTCGTGACCTTCGGTCTGGCGATCGTTCTGGCCGAGGTGATCAAGTACTTCTTCGGGGCCAACCCGATCCAGACCCCGGCCCCCGCGGCCTTTACAGGGTCCTTGGATTTCGGCGTCTGGCTCGGGTTTGATCCGTTGACGATCATGTACCCCTACTGGCGTCTGGTGTACTTCTTCTTCTCCGCGCTCATCATCGCTGGCGTGTTTGCGTTCCTGCAGTTCACCACCTTCGGGATGGTTGTCCGCGCCGGTATGGCCGACCGTGAGACAGTGCAGATGCTCGGCATCGACATCGATAAACGCTTTACCTTCATGTTTGGCCTGGCGGCCGCTGTGGCCGGTCTGGCTGGTGTGATGTATGCGCCCATCGTGGCCCCCAACTACCACATGGGCATGGACTTTCTGGTGCTGTCCTTCGTGGTGGTGGTTGTCGGTGGCATGGGCTCCCTGCCCGGCGCTGTGGCCGCGGGCTTCCTTCTGGGCATCCTCGAAAGCTTCGCGTCCATGCCCGTCGTTGTCGACATCCTGCCCGGCATCAACCAAATCATCATCTACCTTGTCGCAATTATCATCCTTCTGACCCGCCCCCGTGGCCTGATGGGTCGCAAAGGCGTGATGGAGGACTAATCCAATGACCGATCAAACAAACCCATCCGTCACCACCGCAGCCCCCTCACCGCGTCCGCGTGCGGCCTCGGGCGGCTTCCTTGGCCTGACAAAACGCGACAGCACGTTGATGTTGATCGTCTTCGCCCTGGTGGTGCTGGCGCCCTTCATCCTCAACCCCTTCCCCGAAGGCTCCGCCATGGCGCAGTTCAACGCGGGCTATCCTGACCTGATGCAGCGCTTCGTGATCTTTGGCATCTTCGCCATCGGGTTCAACATCCTGTTTGGCCTCACGGGCTACCTCAGCTTCGGCCACGCCGCGTTTCTGGGTGTGGGCTCTTACGCGGCCATCTGGTCGATGAAGCTGGTCACGCTCAATGTCATCCCCGGCATCCTCTTTGCCATCGTGGTGGCAGGGCTGTTCAGCCTCGTGGTGGGCTTTGTCTCCCTGCGCCGCTCAGGGATCTACTTTTCGATCCTGACACTGGCCTTTGCGCAGATGATGTTCGCCATGGCCTATTCGGTGCTCACACCGATCACAGGCGGTGAAACCGGCCTGCAGATCAAGAACACCGACACGCCACTCTTTGGCGGGCCAACGGACGGCAGCATCGGCCGCGCCAACCTCTTTGGGGCCGAAATGGGCAATTCCTATGAACTGGCCCTGGGCAACTGGCTCTTTACCTTCAACCTAGGCTACTACATCGCCGCCGTGTTCATGCTGATCGCCTTCTACCTGTCGATCCGCGTCTTCCGCTCCCCCTTCGGGATGATGCTGCGCGCCGTGAAATCCAACCAGCAGCGGATGAACTACACAGGCCTGACGCCAAAGCGCTACACCCTCTGGGCCTTCATCATCTCCGGCATGTATGCCGGTCTGGCCGGTGGCCTGATGGTCGCCATGGACACACAAGTGGGACCGGAACGCATGTTCTGGACCGCCTCAGGCGAAGTCGTGATCATGACGATCCTGGGCGGCGCAGGCACCCTGATGGGCCCCATCCTCGGCGCGGGCTTCATCAAATACATGGAAAACATCATCTCCAAGATCAACAAGGACATCCTGCACGAATGGTTCGCCTTCATGCCTGACGGCCTTGAGGATGTGATGGTCTCCCTTGTCTATCCCTTCATCGGCAAAGGCTGGCACCTGACGCTGGGCATCATGTTCATGCTGGTCGTGATCTTCCTGCCCGGTGGCCTCGTCGAAGGCGGCCAACGCATCGCCGCCAAATTCCGCCGCAACAAAACCGCAGGAGACAACTAATGGGCATCCTCACAGTCAAAGGCGTCAACAAACGCTTCGGTGGTCTTCAGGCCTTGGGCGACGTCAACCTCGATGTGGCAGAAAACACCTGCCACGCCATCATCGGCCCCAACGGGGCGGGCAAATCAACCCTCCTCAACGTGCTGGTGGGCAAGCTGATCCCAGACAGCGGGTCGGTGGTCTTTGACGGCCAGTCCGTGCTGGGCCGCCAACCCCATGAGATCAACCAGATGGGCATTTCCCGCGTCTTCCAAACCCCTGAGATCTTCGCGGATCTGACGGTGATGGAAAACATGCTGATCCCGTGCTTTGCCAAACGCGACGGCGCCTTCCGCATGCACGCGATCCAAAGCGTGCGCCACGAAGGCGACATGATCGCCAAGGCCGAAGAGATGCTCGATGAGGTCGGCATGCTCGACAAACGCGAGATGACAGCCTCCTCCATGTCACGCGGCGACAAACGCCGGCTTGAGATGGCGATGTGCCTGGTGCAGGAACCCCGTCTGCTGCTCTTGGATGAACCCACCGCCGGCATGGCCCGCGCGGACACGGAAAATACGATCGAACTGCTGAAAACGATCCGCCGTGAAAAGGGCATCACCATGGCCATCATCGAACACGACATGAATGTTGTGTTCTCTCTGGCCGAACGCATCACCGTTCTGGCCCAGGGCACGCCACTGGTCGAAGACATCCCCGACAATATCAAAGGCCACCCCAAAGTGCGCGAAGCCTATTTGGGCGAGGCACAGGTCTGACAACGGCGCGCAGAGTTTCCTCGAAACTCTGCCCCCAAAGTCTCGATGAGACTTTGACACCAAGGAACCAAAAACATGACACACGTTGAAGAACTCCGCCCCGAGGGCAAATTCGATAAAAACCGCAACATGGCCGCCACGGCCCCCAAATTCCTCAGCGTTTGGGACATCGAGGCCTACTACGGCGAAAGCTACATCGTCCAAGGCGTCAGCTTTGACATCCACGAGGGCGAAATCCTCGCCCTGCTGGGCCGCAATGGCGCGGGCAAAACCTCCACCCTGCGCACCATCGCACGGATGGACGACCCAGAGTTGAAGCACGGCGAAATCTGGCTCGATCACCAGCCCTTGCACGAAATGCGCAGCCATCAGGCCTCTCAAGCGGGCATCCAGCTGGTCCCTGAAGACCGCTCCATCATTCCGGGCCTGACGGTTGAAGAAAACCTCAAACTCGCCCAGATCGCCCCCCCCAAGGGCTGGTCCATCGATCGCGTCTATGACCTCTTCCCGCGTCTGCGCGAACGTCGCAACCAGGAAGGCGTGACGCTGTCGGGCGGCGAACAGCAGATGCTGTCGATTGCCCGCGCGCTGTGTCGGGACATCAAGGTCCTGCTGCTTGATGAACCCTACGAAGGTCTGGCCCCTGTCATCGTGCAGGAAATCGCCAAAACGCTGGAACTGATCCGCGATCAAGGCATCACCACCGTCATCGTCGAACAAAACGCCGTCGCCGCCCTGAAACTGGCCGACCGCGCTGTGATCCTCGACATCGGCAAGGTGGTCTATGACGGCTCCGCCCAAGAGGTTCTTGAGGATGAGGCCCTGCGCGCGAAATACCTCGCCATCTGATCTTTTGGCGGGGCGCTGCCCGGTGCCCTGCCAGCCAAGCTGCCATACGCGAGCCATACGGTTGCCATACGCAAACCATACCGCAAATTTGACGACACGAGGGACCCATGTCCAACACCTACCCCCCCACCGAAGCACAGGCCAAACGCGCCCACGCAGACGCCGAAACCTATGCCAAAATGTATTCCCATTCGATCACCGACCCCGAAGGGTTCTGGGCCGAAGAGGGCAAACGGCTGGACTGGATCAAGCCCTACACCAAGGTGAAGAACAGCTCCTTCACCCCTGGAAACATTGACATTAAATGGTTTGAAGACGGCACGTTGAACGTCTCTGCCAACTGCGTGGACCGTCATGTGGAAACCCGTGGCGATCAAACGGCGATCATCTGGGAACCCGATGATCCAAAGGACGACGCCAAGCACATCACCTACCGCGAATTGCAAGGCCACGTCTGCCGCATGGCCAACATCCTGCAATCATTGGGAGTTTCCAAAGGCGACCGCGTCGTCCTCTACCTCCCCATGATCCCAGAGGCCGCCTACGCCATGCTCGCCTGTACCCGCATCGGCGCGGTCCATTCCATCGTTTTCGCTGGCTTTTCGCCGGACGCCTTGGGCGCGCGAATCAACGGCTGCGACGCCAAGCTGGTGATCACTGCCGACTACGCCCCCCGCGGCGGACGCGAAACACCCCTTAAATCCAACGCCGATGCGGCCCTGCTGCATTGTAAGGAAAATGTTAAGTGTCTGGTGGTAAAACGCACGGGCGGTCAGACCACCTGGACGGATCGTGACTACGACTATAACGAACTGGTGCTTGAGGCGGACGATTACCAAAAGCCCGAAGAAATGAACGCGGAAGACCCGTTGTTCATCCTCTACACCTCCGGCTCCACCGGTCAGCCCAAGGGCGTGGTGCATACGACCGGCGGCTACCTCGTCTACGCGTCGATGACGCACCAATACACGTTCGACTACCACGACGGTGATGTCTTCTGGTGCACCGCCGACGTGGGCTGGGTCACTGGCCACAGCTATATCGTCTATGGCCCGCTGGCCAATGGCGCGACCACGATCATGTTCGAAGGCGTGCCGACCTTCCCCGACGCAGGCCGCTTCTGGGAGGTTTGCGCAAAGCACAAAGTCACCCAATTCTACACCGCACCCACCGCCATTCGGGCGCTCATGGGCGCGGGCGATGATCACGTAAAAAAACATGATCTCAGTGACTTGCGTCTGCTTGGCTCCGTGGGTGAGCCGATAAATCCGGAAGCCTGGACATGGTATTACAACGTGGTCGGCGGCGGCAATTGCCCCATCGTCGACACCTTCTGGCAGACAGAAACCGGAGGTCACATGCTGACCCCCCTGCCCGGCGCCACGACCCTGAAACCGGGTGCAGCACAAACCCCGTTCTTTGGCGTGAAACCCGTCGTGCTTGACCCGCAATCGGGCGAGGAAATCCACGGCAACGACGTCGAAGGCGTGCTGTGCATCGCCGACAGCTGGCCCGGCCAGATGCGCACTGTCTGGGGCGATCACGAACGGTTCGAAAAGACCTATTTTGGCGATTACAAAGGCTACTATTTCTCCGGCGACGGCTGCAAACGCGACGCGGACGGTGATTACTGGGTCACAGGCCGCGTGGATGACGTCATCAACGTCTCCGGCCACCGCATGGGCACAGCCGAGGTCGAATCCGCCCTCGTGGCACACGCCAAAGTCGCGGAATCCGCCGTCGTCGGATACCCCCATGACATCAAAGGTCAGGGGATCTACGCCTATGTGACCCTGATGAACGGCGAAGAGCCCAGCGACGAGCTGCGCAAGGAATTGGAAACCTGGGTCCGCACGGAAATCGGCCCCATCGCCAAACCGGATCTGATCCAATGGGCGCCGGGCCTGCCCAAAACACGCTCCGGCAAGATCATGCGCCGCATCCTGCGCAAAATCGCCGAGGATGATTTTGGCGCCTTGGGCGATACCTCGACCCTCGCCGACCCTTCGGTGGTCGATGATCTGATCGCGAACCGCATGAACCGCTCCGACTGATCCCTGCTGCCGCAACAAGGCGGCAATACGGGGGCCAACACGGTGCCCAAAAACCGCGCTGGTGCGAACCGGCGCGGTTTTTTATTGAACCAAGAAAGGGTTTGTTAACGTCTGTGTGGTTTGATCACAGACGGTGGGGGCTTTCTTCTGTGTTGAAGGAGCCTGTAATGGTTATGCAATCTCCCAACGTCGCCGGCCCGCAGATCTCGGGCCCGACCGTCCAACCCTCTGCAGACGCGGCCCCGCCCCCTGCCACACCGGACGCCCGCCCGACCGCGGATACCGCCGCCCTCAAAACCGATCCCACGCCTCAGGTGCCGCTGCCGATGCCCGCCACCCCCAATCAATCCGGCCTCGTGTCTCAGGCCGCATTGCCCTTGCAGGAAGATCTGCCCGAATTCGAACCCGTTGGCGCATCACAGGCCGAACGTACCCTCAAACCCTATGGTATCACCATGCTGCCGGAGGACCAGGAGGCGCAGAAACCGCCGCCTGCTGAGCCCGTGGCATCAGACCCTGACCCCACATCGGACCTTGACCGCTAACATGTCGAAATGACGTGGGGTCATTTTCCCGCCCGCCTGCGCTTTCAACCGTCGTGACCTTGGTGTAAGGACATAAAAGCCCTGCCGGTTTGCGGGGCTGTTTGCACAAGAACAGGCAACTGGCCGAGGGAAAAATGACCAAAAAAACGCCCCATGATACGGACGTCAGCTTTATTAAGGCATTGGCAGAACTGCTGCGCGAAAACGATCTGACAGAACTTCAGGTCAAACGCGACTACGGCGAAAACGACAGCTTGAATGTGCGCGTCAGCCGCCAACAGCCTGGCCAGGTCGTAACGCAAAAGGCCGCTGCCCCAGCACCTGTCGCAGCCCCCGCCCCATCTGCCGCACCGGCAGCAGCAGCCCCCGCCAGCGACGATGTGGACCCGGCCAATCTGCCCGGCGCCGTGACCTCCCCCATGGTCGGCACCGTATATCTGGCCCCCGAACCCGATGCCGCCAACTTCGCCAAGGTGGGCGACACCGTCAACGAAGGCGACACCCTGCTGATCATCGAAGCCATGAAAACCATGAACCACATTCCCGCGCCCAAATCCGGCACGGTGAAACGCATTCTGGTCGAAGACGGCGCACCCGTTGAATTCGGCGCGCCCCTCATGGTTGTCGAATAAGGGGTTGAGATGTTTGATAAAATCCTGATTGCCAACCGGGGGGAGATCGCGTTGCGGGTGATCCGCGCGTGTCGCGAAATGGGCATCGGATCTGTTGCTGTCCATTCCACCGCCGACGCCGACGCCATGCATGTGCGCATGGCCGACGAAAGCGTGTGCATTGGCCCGCCCGCCTCGCCCTCCAGCTACCTCAGCTTTCCGGCCATCATTTCCGCTTGTGAAATCACCGGCGCGCAGGCGATCCATCCCGGCTACGGTTTCCTGTCCGAAAACGCGCAATTCGTGCAGATCGTCGAAGACCACGGGCTGACCTTCATCGGCCCCACCGCCGAACACATCCGCGTCATGGGCGACAAGATCACCGCCAAGGACACGATGAAAGAACTGGGCGTGCCTTGCGTGCCCGGATCCGATGGCGGCGTTGACACGGTCGAAGACGCGCTGAAAATCGGCGAGGAGTTCGGCTATCCCGTGATCATCAAGGCTACAGCTGGTGGCGGCGGCAAGGGCATGAAAGTGGCCAATTCTGCCGAAGAGATGAAATCGGCCTTCCAGACCGCCCGCGCCGAAGGCAAAGCCAACTTCGGCAACCCCGACGTCTATATTGAAAAATACCTGACCACCCCGCGCCACATCGAAATTCAGGTGTTTGGCGACGGCAAAGGGAATGCAGTCCATCTGGGCGAACGGGATTGTTCCCTGCAACGCCGCCACCAAAAGGTGTTCGAGGAAGCCCCCGGTCCGTCCATCACCGCCGAAGAACGCGCCCGCATCGGCAAGATTTGCGCCGACGCTTGCGCGCGCATCAACTACATCGGCGCTGGCACCATCGAATTCCTGTATGAAAACGGCGAATTCTACTTCATCGAAATGAACACCCGCCTGCAGGTGGAACACCCCGTGACCGAGGCCATCTTCGGCCAAGACCTTGTGCGCGAACAAATCCGCGTGGCAGCAGGGCTGCCCATGTCGTTCGGTCAGGACGATCTGAAGATCAACGGCCACGCGATTGAGGTTCGGATCAACGCCGAGAAACTACCCAACTTCTCGCCCTGTCCGGGCAAGATCACACAGTTTCACGCACCCGGTGGCCTTGGCGTGCGCATGGATTCCGCGCTTTATGACGGCTATTCCATCCCGCCCTATTACGACAGCCTGATCGGCAAGCTGATCGTCCACGGCCGCGACCGGCCAGAGGCGTTGGCCCGTTTGGCCCGTGCCTTGGGGGAGCTGATCGTCGACGGTGTCGACACCACCGTGCCCCTCTTTCATGCTCTGTTGCAGGAAGAGGCCGTTTTGTCAGGTGACTACAACATCCACTGGCTTGAACATTGGCTTGAGGACAATCTGGTCGGCTGATCTGGCCAATCAATCATTGCGAAAGGGGCGCAGCACGCAGGTGCCGCGCCTCTTGTCTTTGGGGCGATAATAATCGCTCAGCCCCACGCGCGCGTCCTCGTCGCGGGCGTCCCAATCGAACCACTCGATCTCATAGGCAAGCGCCTGCGCCATATCTTCCATCGCGCGGAAACTGCACACGGCCTTGATCGCCCGTTCCTGCCCTTCATACTGCGGGATCGCGTTCAGCACATTCGACGTCCTTTCAGTGATCAGCATCATGATCGGGCCGGGTCGCAGCATGAATTCACTGTCCACGATCACCATCTTGGGCTGCAGCTTGCGGATCAGCTGGAACAGCCGGAAATGATCCATCAGGTGATACAGAATGCCGAAAACCGCAACGATATCATAGGTTTCGCCCTTGGCGATTTCGGCCTCCATCCCGTCGTAAATATCGCCCACCCGCAAATCAATGCGGTCCTTGAACGGCGCATCAGGAAAATCTGCAAACTTATCCACCATCTCTTGGCGGCCTTCGATGCCCACAACCTCCGCCGCGCCTGCCCCCGCAAAGGCGTAGGACCAGCGCCCATCGTGAGCGGCCAAATCCAGCACCCGTGCGCCGTTGATGGCCTCCGCATGGGGGGCGATCAGGGCCTCATACCGCGCATTCATCCGCGGCACGGACACATCAACGTCTTGGTAATAGGGAAGATCTTCAATAAAATCGAAAAATGACATTGGGACTGCTCCGTTCTTTTTTCTGAGTATTCGCACCCGCCGACCACAAAGCAAGCCCCGCAAGGACACGACACGTGACCACGACCCTAACGCCTGAAATTTTGCTGTCAGCCTACGCGGGCGGGATCTTTCCCATGGCCGAGCACCGCACCGATACGGAATTGTTCTGGGTGGATCCGCGCCTGCGCGGTGTGATCCCGCTGGATGGGTTCCACATCTCTCGCTCATTGGCCAAAACCATGCGCGCGGATCGGTTTCGCGTCACCTACGACGTTGATTTTGCAGGCGTTGTGCAGGGCTGCGCCGACAGGGATGAGACATGGATCAACGACATGCTCAGCGATCTTTATGGCCAGCTGCATCTGGCCCGCATGGCGCGCTCCATTGAAATCTGGGAGGAGGACGCGCTGGTGGGCGGTGTCTTCGGGATCACCCTGGGCGGCGCGTTTTTTGGCGAAAGCATGTTCAGCCGCAGGCGCGATGCCTCAAAAGTGGCGCTGGCCTATCTGGTGGACCGGCTGCGCGTGGGCGGCTTTTCCTTGTTTGACACGCAGTTCATCACGCCGCATCTGGCCCGTTTGGGGGCGGTGGAAATCCCCCGTGCCCAATACCGCGCACGCCTGACGGAGGCCCTCGCACTTGATGCGCATTTTGACCGGCAAGGCCCAGTGCCGGACGTCTATTCGGTGCTGCAGCGCAACGCCCAGACATCATAACGCGGATGATCCAACGCGTTCAGCGCAGGCGCCGAGGCGATCATCCAACCGCGAAAAACAGGCTCAACCTCGTTGTTGTAAACCATCGTCAGCAGGGCGTAGGCATCGCCCGATCTGTTGCCTGACGGATAGCGGCACTCCGTCATGGTGATGTTCAGCAAGCCATATTGCTTGGTCTCACCGTTGGCGAATTGCAGGTCATCCGTGCGCCCCGTGATCTTGTCCAGAACGCGCAGAACACCACCTGTTCCGGTCGTCGCCTCCTGTGCCACTGCGGGCAGACCCATGGCCGCAACCAGGGTCGCAAAAATCGCTGCACGTATCGTTCTCATTCGTCGTCCCGCCCCACAAAGGTCATCAACAGTTGGATCAAACTGACCGCCCCTTGGGTGTCTTCGATCAACGCGCCGTCTTCATACATATCAAACGACCCGCCCGGTACGATTTCCACAAAGGTGCCGCCCAACAGACCTTCAGAGGCGACCACGGCGGCGCTATCATTGGGGATGGGCACGCCGTCATCAATGGCAAATAGGGCCTCGGCACGATAGGTGTCGGTGTTCAGCGAAAGCCCGCTGACGGTGCCGATGGACACGCCCGCCATGCGAATGTCCGTGCCCACGGTCACCCCCTCAGCCGACCGAAAGTTGGCGCGCAAATCCTGACCCGTCGCGGGCCCGCCTATCCCTGCGGCCCCCAAGAGAACCCACAAAAAGCCCAAAGCCGCCGCAAATACGGCGGCCCCGACGATGACCTCTGTGGTGTTTTCGCGCATGTGGCCCCGTTACTCTGGCGTCCAGGCTTCGTAGTCGCTGCGGGGGGACGGATCCGGTTTACGGATAGATCCCTTGGGCGCATAGGCCTGCGCTGTGCCGGTCAGGTTTGGCAAGTGCGGTTTTTCCCATGGTTTGTTCGGCACTGTTTCGTCGGACGGAAGCTCATCCCAGGTGTGGTGCAGCCAGCCGTGCCATTCGGGGCTGACGCGGCTGCCCTCAACCTCACCGTTGAAGATCACCCAACGTCGGGTCTCATCGGCGTTGGTGTAGTAGACGTTGCCCGCCTCATCCTCACCAACCTTTTTGCCTTTGCGCCATGTCCACAGCTGCGTGCCGATGGTCTGGTTGTCCCACCACACGAAGATACGTTTGATAAAATTCCCTAGACCCATGTCTCTCAGGCTCCTGATTTGGCTTGGCGCTTATGTGCCTTATTGCGCGTCAAAGGTCCAGCGTCGCCGTTTGCGAGGGGCTAAAATTCCGGAATTTTAGCGCATGTGTTTTGGGCCCCGTCACGGGACGCGGGCCGTAACCTCAATTTCGATCTTCATCGCATCTTCCTGCAAATCGGCCACCATCATGGTGGCTGCGGGTTTGGCCACAGCGAACGCCTGCGACGTCAGGTGCCAGCATTTGGGCCAATCCATCTTGTCTGGCAGGATATAAGTCACCCGCACCACATGATCCAAAGACGATCCTGCCTCGTCCAATGCGGCCGCGATCGTGGCCAAGGTATTGCGGCACTGGTCCTCAACCGTTTCGGGCAAGGTCATCGTGGCATAATCATACCCCGTGGTCCCCGCAACAAACACCCATCCGTCCGCAACCACCGCGCGGCTGTAGCCGATCTGGGCCTCAAACGGGGATCCGGTGGAGATGTGACGCACCTGTCTGATGTCCGGGATCCCGCGCCGCGGTGGCCCGCAACGGCTATCCGGCCGTCGCAGGCTCCACCTCTTTTTTGGAATCGTCGTGGATCATCAGCGGTGCAGCGTCAGGGCCCACCGCCTCTTCGTTCACAACCACTTCGGTCACCGTGTCCATGCCCGGCAGATCGAACATCGTATCCAGAAGGATGTCTTCCATGATCGACCGCAACCCACGTGCACCCGTTTTGCGTTCAATCGCGCGTTTGGCGATCGCCTGCAGGGCGTCATCGGTGTACGTCAGCTTGACGTCCTCAAGCTCAAACAAACGTTGGTATTGTTTGACCAGCGCGTTTTTTGGCTTGCTCAGGATCGTGACCAGCGCGTCTTCGTCCAGATCTTCCAGCGTCGCGATCACAGGCAGACGACCCACGAATTCGGGGATCAGGCCGAATTTCAACAGATCTTCTGGTTCAAGGTCGGTGAAAATCTCACCCACGCCACGTTCATCTGGTCCGCGCACTTCGGCACCAAAGCCCATGCCTGCGCCCTTGCCGCGTTGGGCAATGATCTTATCCAGACCCGCAAACGCGCCACCACAGATGAACAGGATGTTCGTGGTGTCCACCTGCAGGAATTCCTGCTGCGGATGCTTGCGCCCGCCCTGCGGCGGAACGGAGGCCACGGTGCCCTCCATGATCTTCAAAAGCGCTTGCTGCACGCCTTCACCGGACACATCGCGTGTGATCGACGGGTTGTCAGACTTACGCGTGATTTTGTCGACCTCATCGATATAGACGATGCCGCGCTGCGCGCGTTCCACATTGTATTCGGAGGCCTGCAACAGCTTCAGGATGATGTTTTCCACATCTTCACCGACATAGCCGGCCTCTGTCAGGGTCGTCGCATCCGCCATAGTGAACGGCACATCCAGAATGCGCGCCAACGTCTGCGCCAGCAACGTTTTGCCGCAGCCTGTCGGGCCGATGAGCATGATGTTGGATTTCGCCAGTTCAATATCGGATTTTTCCGCGTGATTCAGGCGTTTGTAGTGGTTGTGAACCGCCACCGACAAAACCCGTTTGGCGTGGGCTTGCCCGATCACGTAATCATCCAGAACGCTACAAATCTCAAGCGGGGTCGGCACGCCTTCGGACGCTTTCAGGCCCGCGGATTTCGTCTCCTCGCGGATGATATCCATGCACAATTCAACGCATTCATCGCAGATGAAAACCGTTGGCCCTGCAATCAGTTTGCGCACCTCATGCTGGCTTTTGCCGCAAAAGCTGCAGTACAAGGTGTTTTTGCTGTCGCCGCCAGACGTATTCGCCATGTCGTCTTTCCCTTGGTCGGCCCGCAAAGCGTGGCCTTTTTAATGTTTCGGGCTGGTTGGGTTTCACCCTAAGCCAGCCCGATATGGTCCACAACGCCTAAAACGCGACTGTGATCACACGCCTAAGTCTAAGCGTCGTCATCCAGCTTGCCGCGGCTTTCGACGATTTCATCGATGTGGCCCCAGTCTTTGGCCTCTTCCGGCGTCATCCACTTGTCACGATCAAGCGCCTTTTCGACCTCTTTCTTGGTCTGACCTGTGTGCTTCATGTACAATTTGTACATCCGCTCACGGGTTTGCTCGATATGGTTGGCGCGGATCAGAATATCGGATGCCATGCCCTGGGCGCCCCCCGAAGGCTGGTGCACCATCACTTCGGAATTGGGCAGCGCAAACCGCATCCCCTTTTCGCCGCCCACAGCAATCACCGACCCCATAGAGGCCGCCATGCCGCAAATCAGCGTGCTGACCTTGGGGCGGATGTACTGCATCGTGTCATAAATGCTCATCCCCGAATGGACGGCCCCACCGGGGCTGTTGATGTACATCGAAATTTCTTTTTTCGGGTTTTCCGCCTCAAGGTGAAGCAGCTGTGCGACAATCAGCTGGCTCATCCCGTCGTGAATGGGGCCATTCACAAAAACAATACGTTCTTTAAGAAGACGGCTGAAAATATCATAGGCCCGTTCGCCACGCGACGTCTGTTCAACGACCATGGGGACCAAATTCATGTAGGTTTCGACGGGATCTTGCATAAGCTTCTGCCTTCGGGATTTGGACGCATTTCTGCGTCATCTACAGGGTATTCGTTACCCAAACCTTAGTGGGGGTGACGGGGGGCTTCAAGGGCACCATTTCGCGTGAGGAGACCCGCGCGGGTGCTACATAAAAGCACGCCTTGATCCGGTTTCAACCTCCGCTACCTCTCTGGCCATGATGTTTGATCCGACACGAGACGCAGGGCTGGCGCGCCTTGTCGCCTATACACCCAAAATGGGCCGCCACTACGCCGGCAACCGCAATTACGACCGCCCCGGCCACGACGATGTGTCGCGCCTGTCGCCGTATTTGCGCCACCGCATGGTGAGCGAGGATGAGGTGCTGCGCGCCTGCCTGGCCGCCCACGCGCCCTCCACGGCGGAAAAGTTCATCCAAGAGGTCTACTGGCGCACCTATTGGAAAGGCTGGCTGGAACACCGTCCTTCGGTTTGGACACAGTATCGCACAGGGCTGGATCAGGCGCTCAATGATGTGCAAACGCAATCGGGTCTGCGCCGTGCCTGGGGTGACGCCTGCGCGGGGGCCACCGGCATCGACTGTTTTGACCACTGGGCGCGGGAGCTGGTCGAGACCGGCTACCTGCACAATCACGCGCGGATGTGGTTTGCATCGATCTGGATCTTTACCCTGCGGTTGCCGTGGGAGTTGGGCGCAGATTTCTTCTTGCGGCACCTTTTGGACGGCGATCCTGCGTCCAATACGTTGGGGTGGCGCTGGGTCGGCGGGCTGCAGACAGTGGGCAAAACCTATCTGGCGCGGCCCGACAACATAGCAAAATATACCGATGGCCGGTTCCGTCCCCGTGATCTGGCCGCCTTTGCCGCCCCGCTCGACGGCTATCCCAACCCTGACCGCACGGCCCTGCCCACCTCGTCACCCTTGCCCAAGGGCAACGTGGGCCTGCTGGTGACTGAAGATGATCTGACGCCGGATTGGATCACGGATCAGATCAGCGTAGACGGCGTGGCACTTTACGACGGCACGGCCCACCGCAGCCCGCTGCATCTTGGCGAACGCCTCACGTCCTTTATGACGGGTGCCTTTGACGACACGGCAAAACGGCTGGGCGGCGCCACGCGGTTGGCTGACGTCGCTGCGGTGAAAGACTGGGCCGCGGGATTTGATGCCGTTGTCATGTCCTACCCGCCCGTGGGCGGCACTGCGGATGCCTTGGCGAGCATTGAAACGCACAAGCTGATCCGGCCTTATGACGCAAAGGCCTGGCAATACGCCACCGCTGGGTTCTTCAAATTCAAAGACAAGATCCCGAAATTATTGCGTGCCTACGACAACCAGTTGAGCCTGATCTAAAATTCCGGAATTTTAGATCCCCCGCAAATTTCCGGAAATTTGCGCCCCCCCAAAAAAACCAAAGGCGCCCCCGACAGGAATCGGGGGCGCCTTTTTCATGTCATGCCAGAGGGGCTCAGTTCAGCAGGTTCGGGACAATCGTCACGATGCTTGGGAAGAAGGCCAAGATCGCCAGCCCCACCACCTGGATCAGCACGAAAGGTGCCACACCGCGGTAGATGTCACCTGTCGTCACCTCTTTCGGGGCCACGCCGCGCAGATAGAACAGCGCAAAGCCGAAAGGTGGTGTCAGGAAGGACGTCTGCAGGTTCACCGCGATCATGATCGTCACCCACTTGGGATCGAACGTGCCGCCGTAGATGACGGGCCCCACGATCGGGATCACGATGTAGATGATCTCAAGGAAGTCCAACACGAAGCCCAAGATGAACAACACCAACATCACGATCAGGAAGACCGTCCATTCCTCATCAAAGGACCGCAAGAACTGCTGGATGTAATGTTCCCCGCCAAAGGAAATCACCACAAGGTTCAACAGCTGCGACCCGATGAGGATGGTGAACACCATCGACGTCACCTTCGCCGTCTCTCGCACCACCGGCGTCAGCACGCCGCCCAGCCACAGGACCGTGCAGGCGTAAAACAGACCGAACATCGAGAACAGGAACATGGAGAACGCGAAGAAGAAGGCGAGGTAATCCTCAAACGCCACATCTTCCTGCCCGATCCGCATATCGAAGTTCACGCCCACAATCAGCATGAGCATCACAGCACCCGTGGCCAACAGAATGATCTTGCCCGACTTTTCCTGATCCGCCAGCTTGCGGTAGGCCGCCAGCATGATCGCCCCGCCTGCGCCCAGTGCGGCTGCAGGTGTGGGGTTGGTGATCCCACCCAGGATAGAGCCCAGCACAGCCACGATCAGAACCAACGGCGGGAAAACCACGCGCAACAGGTCGTTCTTGGCCAACCGTGCCAGCGCAAACCGCATAGACCACGCGACCAGCAGCAAAGGCAGGATGATGATCAACGTCGTCACACCCGGCGATGTCAGCGGAGAAATCAGAACGATATCCGCCAAAAGCATCAGGCCGATGGCCCCTGCCCCCACCACCAATGGCAGCGGGTTGGACGACGGCGACACGCCCCGTGCCACAGCCAGAACCAGACCCAACAGCAATGCCAGCACCGCAATGCCGGTGCCAATCGCGGGGGCGTCTGCCACCCGTTGTGCCACCAGCTCTGCGCGTTCCTCATCAGACAGCGCGCGGGCTTGGGCGACGCCGCCGGCCTCGTCAATCGCGGCCTGCTCGGCCAGCGCTTGGTTCCAGGCTTCATCCCCGTGCAATTCTTGCATGGAGGCCGCACATTCCGGCGACACGTTGGTGCGCAGGCTGGCGGTTTGACCCGCATCGGTAAAGCTGTCGACGATGACAGACTGGCTGCCCACAACACCAAGGTTCATCAAGAACACCAGACCAATGATCAGACCACCCGGCACGGCGAGGAACCATGTCAGCCCTTCGTTGCGCGTGATCGCCTCGGAATTGGTGGATCCCATTTCAACCGCGGGGGCCTTGGCCGGGTTCAACAGGGCAAAGCCAAAGGCATAGGCCGCATAAAGCCCCGCCAACATGATCCCCGGCAACAAAGCGGCCTGGAACAAGGTGCCCACGGACACCACCGCAGGTTCCCCCAGATAGGTCAGTGCATCCGAACAGCCTGCAAGCTGCGCGCGTTCTTCCTGGGCCGCGGAATACAAATCCCCCGCCAAGGTGCCCAACAAAACGATCACGATGGACGGCGGAATGATCTGCCCCAAGGTGCCAGATGCCGCGATGACGCCCGTCGCCAACTCTTTCGAATAGCCTGCGCGCAACATGGTGGGCAGCGACAACAGGCCCATGGTCACAACGGTCGCGCCCACAATCCCGGTCGAGGCCGCAAGGAACGCGCCCACAACCACCACCGACACGGCCAGACCGCCCGGCAATCCGCCGAAAACGCGGCTCATGGTGGTCAGCAGGTCGTCCGCGATCTTGGAGCGTTCCAACGTGATGCCCATCAGCACGAACATCAGCACCGCCAACAAGGTCTCAATCGACTGGCCCGCCAAGACCCGTTCGTTCATGCGGTTGACGACGAAGGACACGTTGCGGTCCAGACCGGTGGTCATCCAGCCGGCGTCAAACAGCGCTTCTTCGATGCGGGGCAATTCGGGGAACCGGAACACGGATATGCTTTCCGGCCTTATCCCTTCTGCGATCAGGGCCGCATATTCTGCAGACCCCGTGTCGATCGCCTGGTGGATCAGATACCCCCCGCTGTCCAACGCCGCGATGATCGCGAATGAAATGATGGCCGAGCCACCGATGGCAAAGGCGACGGGAAAGCCCGACAAGATACCTGCGAACAGACACAGGAAAACGATAATGAGGCCAATTTCTACGCCATCAAGTCCGAAAAGCATGATTTTCCAGCCTTCTTTTAATGTGTGCCTTCGAAGGCTTCTTCACCTTCACCGAGCGTATCTTTGTCGAGGTTTTTGCCGATGCTGTCTTCGCCTTCGACCCATTCCAGATAGGACCGATAGAAGAAGGCGACCGCCTGCAGCAGAACCAATGCGGTGAACAACACCAACAGGACCTTGAACAGGAAGTAGGCGTTGAACCCGTTGGGGCTGAAGCCGATGGTTTCCACGTTCCAGCGCACCGCGCGCGCCTTGGTCAGCAACCGATCAAGGCTGTCGGACGCGGACGGCTTTGGCGTGATCAGGTGACGCCACAAGAAGTACCACCCGTACATCCACGTGATGATCGCCGCAGGCACCATGAAAAACAGCGACCCGAACATGTCGATCACACGTTTGGCGCGGTGGCCTATGGCGGAATAGACCAGATCAACGCGGACATGTCCGCCCTGAACAAAGGTATAGGTCACACACAGGCAGACAATCATGGCGTTATACAGCTTCAGGCTTTCGGCCCACCAGCTGACATCGAAGGTCGTCGCCATCCCGAAACCAAACGAAATTTCAGACACCGCAAAGACCCGCTGCATGAAAATAATAATGATCTGGATCATCACCATCAGCAATCCGGCCCAGGCAAAGGTCCGCCCGACCGAATTGGCGATGCCTTCAAAGACCCGCACCACGCCCCACATCAACGGCCTGTACGCAAAGGCCGCAGCCGACAGGATCAAGAACATCGTGAAGACCGCAAAGAAGAACTCAACCGATCCGCCATAATAGACGAACCGCATCAGCGCCTCTTTGTCCTCGGTGGTGTTGGCCCAGCTGAGCCAGTCCAACCAGATGGTCGGATGGGTGATGGCAAAGGCGATGTTGTAGATCGCCTCAAGAATATTGGCAAAGAACCACACAAAGGCGTCCCAGATGGCGCCCAAGGTCGTCTCAGCCGGTGCAATCGGGTCCGCCCCTTCAGGGACATTGCCCTGCCAGCGTTCAACCAATCGCGTAAATCCGTTTTCATAGCTGGACCAGAAGCCTGCGTTTGCGGCGTCTTCTTCCATGTCCCTGCCCCCCGAAATGTCTTGAAAGTTAGGCCCAGCTTGTCAGCATCCACCGGTCACGATGGCCGATCACGATTGCCAAACAAGGGGTGGGCCGGTTTGGTTGGGCCCTGCCTACCGGGCAGGACCCCTCCGGTTCTTTGATCTGGATCAAATGACCCAGAAAGCGGCCTTAGCCGCCCATCACACGGTCACGCTGGGCGCGGTACGCACCTTCGGACTGGGAAATCCAGCTGGAGGATTCCGCCATGGATGTGTTGTAGGAGGCGCGGATTTTGTCATACAGCTCGTCGCCGTTGTACTGGTCCATCGTCTCCATTGCGGCGGTGCCCATGGCATCCCAAACGCTGTCTGGGAATTCCAGAACCTTCACGCCACCGGCCTGCAGACGCTGCAGCGCTGCACCGTTGGAGTTCATGAACTGGGCCAGGTTCCACTGGTGCGCTTCGCCTGCGGCGATCTCGATGATCTTCTGGTGGGCTGGGGACAGCTCATTGAAGACGTCGAGGTTGGTCGCCAAGGACAGGCCTGCGCCCGGCTCGTGCATACCAGCGGTGTAGTAGAACTTGGTGATTTCCTGGAAACCGGCCTTTTCGTCTGCCCATGGGCCGATCCACTCGGTCCCGTCGATCGCACCGGAGGCCAGCGCCTGGTACACTTCCGCACCTGGCAAGTTCTGAACGGAGGCACCCATGTTGCCCAGTGCCTGACCACCAAGGCCCGGCATACGGAACTTAAGACCCTGGAAGTCTTCCGGACCCGTGATTTCCTTGGCGAACCAACCGCCAGCCTGTGGGCCGGTGTTGCCTGCGAGGAAGGATTTCAGACCGAAGATTTCGCCCAGCTCGGTGTGCAGGTCGTGACCGCCACCGTGGTAGTACCAGTTCATCAGTTCCTGTGGGGACATGCCGAATGGTACGGATGTGAAGAAGGCGTAACCTGGGTGCTGACCCACGAAGTAGTAGTCAGCGGCGTGGTACATGTCGGCCTGACCGGAGGTCACGGCGTCAAAGCTTTCAAACGCGCCAACCAGCTCGCCTGCGGCTTTCAGGTCAACCGTCAGCGTGCCGTCAGACATCGCGGTGATGGTGTCGGCTGCGCGCTGTGCGGCGTCATGCACACCTGCAAGGCCGCGGCCCCAGGATGTCACCATCGTCAGCGTGCGGTGGCCAGCGGCATAAGCAGGCGCTGCGAGTGTGGTTGCGGCTGCGGCGGTTCCGCCCAGCGCAGAGTTCTTCAGAAAAGAACGACGATCCATGTGTATTTCCTCCCATGGAATTGCCTGCCTCACCCCTCCCAAGAGGCGGACAGATCGTTGCAAGTGTGAAGACGTTAACGAAACCTTGTTGCGTGCGGAATACCCACTGCCCCGTAGAAAACCCCCGATTGTCAGACAATCTGACCAGTTGGACCAACATGTTAGCGCGAACATCAAAACGGTCTCACCGAATGAATCGAATCAAGCCTAGTGATCTGACTGATTCCCGATTAACGATTCGCCCATGGGATCTGTGTGGACATCACTGCGCGACGCCGTGCGCCTCAGCTACGGGCAAAAGCTGTTTTTGCTGGCCACGGTGCCGCTGTTGTTGTCCGTCGCGGTCATAACCCTGATCGTGGCGAACCAGTCGCGGGCCTTAGCGGATCGTGAAATCAGGGCCTTGGAAACCCAGCTGATCGACGCCAAACGCGATGAGCTGCAAAATTACCTCTCCATCGCCAAGACCGCCTTTGTGAACATCTATGGCCGCGCCGCCCCCGACGACGAGGAGGCCAAACTGGAGGTCACCCGCATCCTGTCTGCGATGCTATATGGCCAAGACGGCTATTTCTTTGTGTTCGATTACGACGGCACAAATCTGGTGGCCCCGCGCCAAACCAATCTGATTGGCCAGAATTGGCGGGGCCTTGATGACATCGACGGGGTGCCGATCACCAATGAAATCATCCGGCTGGCGCGGTCCGGGGGCGGCTATCATGAATTCCAATGGCCCAAACCAACCACCCGCGAAACCGCGCCAATGATCGTCTACGTCAATGGCCTGCAGGACTGGCGTTGGGCGATTGGCACGGGGATTTTCGTGGATGACGTGCGCGAAACCGTCGCCTCGGCCCGCGCCGATGTTGAGGACCGGATCCAGCAGACGACCTTCTACATCCTTCTCGTGACCATCGCCGCCCTTCTGGCGGTGTTCTTGACCGGCATCGTGCTCAACACCCGTGAACGCAGGCTGGCGGATGCAAAGCTCAAACAGCTGACCGAACGCATCATCGACACGCAAGAAGAAGAACGGGGGCGCGTGGCGCGTGAACTCCATGACGGGATCAGCCAGATTCTGGTCTCCGTCCGATATGCGCTGGAACTGGCCCGCCGCCGGATCACCACAGGCGACGACCGCGCGGGTGCGAGCCTGGATAAGGGCATCGACGCCTTGGGCGGCGCGATTGGCGAAGTGCGCCGGATCAGCCGCGATCTGCGGCCCGGGGTGCTTGATGACCTTGGCCTTGGCCCTGCCCTACAATCCCTGTCCGAGGATTTCAGCACCCGCACGGGCATCACCGTCGATTTCGAGACCGTCGTGTTTCGGGGCCGTCTGGACGAAGACGCCCGCATCGCCCTTTACCGCGTCGCACAAGAGGCACTGACCAATATCGAACGGCATGCCAACGCCACGCAAGTGACCTTGACCCTCAAGGGAACCACAAAAGGTGCTTTGTTGCAGATCTCAGACAACGGGCGGGGCATGCGCCGTGGGCGCACGTCGGGCGGCGGATTGGGCCTGCGCAACATGTCCGAACGCATGGAACAGCTGGGCGGCACCTTTCGCGTTCTGACCTCAGCCGCGGGCGCAGGCACTGGCACCACCCTTGAAGCCCGCGTGCCGTTGACGCATATGCTGTCGCCGGAAAAAGCGGCCAAGCGGCCGGCCAAGACGCAAAAGGATATCGCATGACCCCGATCCGCGTGCTGATCGTCGACGACCACCCGATGGTCGCCGAAGGCATCGAAGCCATCTTGGAAACCTATGACGATCTGGACGTAATCGGTGTTCTGACCAATGGCCAAGCCGCGATTGACGAGGTCGAGGCGCTGGCCCCTGACGTGATGCTCCTTGATCTGAACATGCCGGGTGTGAACGGCCTGTCGGCCACTGAAATCATCCTCGAACGTCGCCCCGACACCCGCATCCTGATCCTCAGCATGCATGACAGCCCTGAATATATCTCAACGGCGCTGAACCACGGGGCCAAGGGCTATGTCCTCAAGGACGTGCCCACAGAAGAGATCAAGACCGCGATTGATACGGTGATGGCGGGGGGCGAATACCTGTGCACCGGCGCGCGCGGGTCGCTGAAACCGCGCATCTCCGACGGGCGCGAGCCCCTGACATCGCGCGAACAGCAGATCTTGTTGGAATTGGCGCAGGGCAAATCCAACAAGGATGTGGGTCTGGCCCTGGATATTTCCGTGCGCACCGTGGAAACCCACCGCAAGAACATCAAACGCAAGCTGGGGATATCATCGACCGCGGGGCTGACCCGTTACGCGATGGAGCATGGGGTGTTACAAGGCACAGGCCGGTAAGGCCTGTGCGGTCGTTAAAACCGACCGAGCGGCCTGCGGCATTCCGGCCCTCCGGGGGGAGTTTTTTGGGTCAGATGAAGGGGGGCGCCGCTCAAAAACGGATGCAGAAAGGCCGCCCCGGCGGGGGGGCGGCCTTGATTTTGATGGGGCTGTCTAGCCGATGACGGCGTTGTCATCCCGCTTGATCGCCACGATGGTCGAACGGGCGAGAGAGCCTTCGCCATCGGGGAACGGTGCTTTGGGGTGCTGGATGCCAACAAAGGCCGTGCGGCGGTCGGATGACCAGGTGATGCCCGTAACTTCCGACCCTTTGGGGCCAGTCATAAAGCGGCGGATTTCACCGCTGACCGGATCGCCAACAAGCATCTGGTTGTTTCCCATGCCCGCAAAGCCGTCTTCGTTGCTGTCGTCCCCATCGGTCTGGATCCACAGCAGACCTGCGCTGTCGAACATCATCCCGTCGGGGCTGTTGAACATGTTGCCCTTATGGACGTTGTCCGATCCGGCGTAGGCGTCGTCGTGGACCTCGGGATTGCCGGCCATGACGTACAGATCCCATGTGAAATCGACAGCCGCATGGTCGTCGTTTTCGGGATACCAGCGCACGATCTGGCCGTATTTGTTTTCGGCCCTTGGGTTGGGGCCGTTCACGGGTGTCTCATCCCCACCGGCGTTGGGTTTGACGGCACGGTTTTTGTTGTTGGTCAACGCGCAGTAGCCTTCCACAGCGACCGGGTTCACGGCGACCCATTCGGGGCGGTCCATGGTGGTGGCACCTACGGCGGAGGCCGCCAGCCGTGTGTGAATGGCGATCTCTGCGGCGTCCATGCCTGTGGCCTCTGGCGTCAGGGCTATCCATTCGCCACGGCCATCGTCGGTGAACTTGGCCGCATAAAGCTGGCCTTCGACCAACAGATCAGAGGTATCGCCGCCCGGCGTATAGACCCCATCAGAGACATATTTATACAAGTATTCACCGCGTTCATCGTCGCCCAGATAGACAACCACGCGCCCATCAGGGGCCACGGCACAGGCGGCGTTTTCGTGTTTGAACCGGCCCAAAGCGGTGCGTTTCATCGGGGTTGAGGTCGGATCGGCGGGATCGATTTCCACGATATAGCCAAAGCGGTTCGGCTCATTGATGTTTTGGGACAGATCGAACCGCGCGTCATAGGTTTCATAGGCGTAGCGCCCTTCCAGACCGATGCCGTAGCGGCCAAACTCTGCAGACAGTTCAAGCGCTTGATCGGTGGATCCGAAGTAGCCGTTGAAGTTCTCTTCGCAAGTCAGGTAGGTGCCCCACGGCGTTTTGCCTGCGCCGCAGTTGTTCATCGTGCCCAGCACCGTCCGCCCCTCAGGATCGGCCGCAGTCTTGAGCAGGTCGTGCCCTGCGGCGGGCCCTGTCAGGGTCATCGGCGTCTGATGGGTGATGCGGCGGTTGAGGTCACTGTCGAGCACGATGCGCCAGCCGTCCTCGGCCTCTTCCACCTCAAACACCGCCACGCCTTGGGCGTTTTGCAACAGCTGCACATCGTCCAGCGAGGTCACGTCACCGCCCGAGCGGGCCAGGTTGGTGCGGGTGTTGGCGTATTCGTGGTTCACCGCGATGACCTGACGACCGCCGATGTTAAACAGCTCCATCCCGTCGGTGTTTTCGCCAAAGGCGCGCGCCTGGCCTTCGGTTGTGACACCGCTGACAGGGTCAAAGGCAGGCGCGTCGGAGAACAACGGGTCGCCCCATTTGGCCACAGGCGCCCAGGAATACCCCTCAGGCACGTGGATGGTGAAATCGGTGGCAATCGGAATGGCGTCGAAGGCAAAGCGGTCGGAGGCCGCCAACGCCGTGCTGCCCTTGAACACGCCCGCGCCCATCACCGCAGCGCCCGACCCCATCGCAAGCACGCGGCCCAGAAAGCCGCGGCGCGACATGGCAGAGGCCACGACACCGTCAAATTCGGTCATTTCAGGTGTAGGACGTTGCAGTTCATCCCAGTCATCCCAGCTCATGGTGTCCATGGCGTCTGCTTGGCTTTGGGGCGTGGCGGGGGTCTGGATGTGTTTCATCGTAAATCCTCAGGTTGGCTGGCAGTCCCTATGCTGCCGCTGAGGTTGGTGTCCGCGATTCCCGTGACGGTGCGATTACAGTTTTGAAACAGGCCGCTGACAGTTTGATGTCGGATTGATGACAGGCCTGCCGCGTCCGCTTTGAGCAGCCCCAGAAAGAAAGTTGCGAAAAACCGCCCTACAGCGACATTTTTGCGATTTGGGCTGTTGACCGTCCTGCCCCGCTTGGGCATACATCCAGCACGCACAAAGGAGAGCCTCGGATGAACATCGTCCTTGTACTTGAAGGAGACACGCGCATGGGCCTGTAACAGGTTGACCATTCCGGTTCCCATGCGCCTCCGAAATCTTCGGGGGCTTTTTTATGCGATACGACACGATAACGGCAGCTGCTAAGAGGATAAAACAATGTCAGCTCAAATGACCGGTGCAAAAATGGTGGTTCAAGCCCTGATCGATCAGGGTGTGGATACAGTCTTTGGATATCCCGGTGGCGCCGTCCTACCGATTTATGACGAGATTTTTCAGCAAAACTCGATCAAGCACATTCTGGTGCGTCACGAACAGGGAGCGGTTCATGCCGCCGAAGGATACGCACGGTCCACCGGCAAACCCGGTGTTGCGCTGGTGACATCCGGCCCCGGGGCCACGAATGCGGTCACTGGCCTGACGGATGCGCTGATGGACAGCATCCCGATCATCGTTTTCACCGGACAGGTGCCGACGTTTATGATCGGATCCGATGCCTTTCAGGAGGCCGACACGGTCGGCATCACGCGGCCCTGCACCAAACACAACTGGCTGGTCAAGGAAACGGACGCGCTGGCGCCCACGATCCATGAGGCGTTCCACGTGGCCACATCCGGCCGCCCCGGCCCTGTGCTGATCGACATCCCCAAGGATGTTCAATTCGCCAACGGCACCTACGCTAAGCCCGCGCCGCAAAAGTCGCACTATCAGCCCAACGTCAAAGGCGACATCGAAGGCATCACCGATCTGGTCGCCGCGATGGAAAAGGCCAAGCGCCCTGTGTTTTACACCGGCGGTGGTGTCATCAACTCCGGCCCTGCAGCATCCCAACTGCTGCGCGAATTGGTCGAGGCTACGGGCTTTCCCATAACCTCAACCCTGATGGGTCTGGGCGCCTATCCGGCGTCAGGCGAACACTGGATCGGCATGTTGGGGATGCATGGTCTGTATGAGGCGAACATGGCGATGCACGATTGCGATCTGATGATCAACATCGGCGCGCGCTTTGACGACCGGATCACGGGGCGTCTTGATGCGTTCTCGCCCGGCTCCACCAAGGCGCATATCGACATCGATCCGTCCTCCATCAACAAGGTCATCCAAACGGATATTCCGATCATCGGCGATGTGGGCCACGTCCTGGAAGACATCCTGAAGGTCTGGAAATCCCGCGGCCGCAAGACGAATGCCGAGGCCGTGACCAAGTGGAAACACCAGATTGCAGACTGGAAAAAGGTCAACTGCCTGGCGTTTACGCAAGAAGGCAAGGTCATCAAACCCCAGCACGCCCTGACCCGTCTGGAGGCGCTGACGAAGGACCGTAAAGATCGCTACATCTGCACCGAGGTCGGCCAGCACCAGATGTGGGCCGCGCAGTACCTTGGCTTTGAAAACCCCAACCAGTGGATGACATCGGGGGGATTGGGCACGATGGGCTACGGCTTCCCCGCGTCCATTGGCGTGCAAATGGCGCACCCTGACGCGCTGGTCATCAATGTCGCCGGTGAGGCGTCGTGGCTGATGAACATGCAGGAAATGGGCACCGCGGTGCAGTACAACCTGCCCGTCAAACAGTTCATCCTGAACAACGAACGTCTGGGCATGGTGCGCCAGTGGCAAGAATTGCTGCACGGCGAACGCTATTCCTCCAGCTGGTCCGAAAGCCTGCCGGATTTCGTGAAACTGGCCGAGGCGTTTGGCGCCAAGGGCATCATCTGTTCCGATCCTGCGGATCTGGACGATGCGATCATGGAAATGCTGAACCATGACGGGCCGGTCATTTTCGATTGTCTGGTGGAAAAGCACGAAAACTGCTTCCCGATGATCCCGTCGGGCAAGGCCCACAACGAAATGCTTCTGGGCGAGGCCGAAACCCAAGGCGTCATCGACGCGAAAGGGTCTGTTCTGGTCTGATCCGATGGCACTTGTCTATGACACCTTCAACATCGTCTCCGTCGGGATGAGCTGTCAGGCAGCCTTCCAGATCGAGAAGGGCCAGAAGTTTCTGGACCGCAACGTGGGCGAAAAGGGCCGGATCAAACGCACGCCGTTTGACTGGCTCATCGCGCCACCGCGTGCCTTGGCCAAGGTGTTGGACACAAATCGGTTTTTCCCGGACAGCCCTGATGCGCTGACCCATGTGCGCGGCAAAGTGTACTATTGGGATGACATGAGGCTGTGGTTTTTTCACACCCCAAACCTGATTGAACGGTTCGATGAATTCCGGTCCAAGTTCGATCATCTGGCAGAAAATTTCGCAGCCCTCGCCCGAAAACCCACCATCGGCGTGTGGTCCAACACGCAACGCAACCTCACGCCGTCATTGACCGTGCCGCCGCTGGACCCTTTGGCGCGGCAGGCCGATCTGGCGGCGTTGGACGCAGCGTTCAAGGCACGGTTGCCCAACAGTCATATGTTCAATGTGGTGCGAAAGGGCCGCATGGACGAAGGCGATCCCCTGCCCCACGGCACGTTCGTCACCTACGACGACCGCGAACCGCCCCGCAGTTGGGAAGGGGACGCGGGCGTCTGGCGCACGAAGTTGCGGCAAATGCTGAATGATCCTCAGGTGACCGCACTGCGCGGCCAATCCACTCCGCAAAGCGCAACAGTGTAACGCGATGGATCATTTGACCCCCGCAAAAACGCAAAAAAAGGGCAGCCCCGACGGGGCCACCCTTCCAACAATCGGTAACAACCGAGGGTTGATTTACCGGTTCAGCGCAGCTTCGAGGAACTGCTCGGCTTCGCCACGCTCGTCGGCGTCGATTGCGCCGTTGCCATCTGTGTCGAATACCATCATGTTCATCTCGATCAGCTCATCGATGGTGATCTCACCGTCGTCATTCTGGTCCATTGTTGGGTCCAGCACGGCGCGGTTTGGATCGAAGTCACCGAACTTGGAATGGCCGTCGGCCAGGGCAGCGGTGCCCAGCGTTGCAACAGCAGCGGAAGCGATCAGTGTTTTCATCAGGTTTGTCATTTTAAAATCCTATTGTCTTTGGGCCAGCACCGTGATGGACAAGGTGTCCTGTGCGGCTTCGGAAACACAACACATCGCTGCGTCCAAAAGTTCCTGCAGCGTTCAAGAAAAAATCGCAGCATGTCAAAAGATGTATGTAATTCAACATGTTAAATCCCTTAAAAAATATCTGAAACGATCAAGAAATATAGGTATGTTCACCGCCACGATGGCAACAACCGCCTGCACAGGTGGATTTGTCGCTGACATAATGCCCGGTCAATCAGTCATGATCGAAGACATCCCCTTCACTGTCACCGACACCCCGCGCGGGGCCACGGTGCGCAACTTTGAAACCGGTGCCACCAATCCGGCCCTGTTACTGGCCTATGCCGCCCGCGCCGCCGAAGTGGCGACAGGATGCACCACAACAAACATCACCAAAGAAACCGGCGTGAACACCTATTATGCCGCCCTCGATTGCCCCCCTCAATAAGGAGCCTGCCCCATGTCTGCCCTCAATATCAAACAAGGCGCCACGTCTCATTCCGCCTACAACCTAAGGCCGACTTTTTCGGATCACGAAGAACGCCACACGCTGGCTGTGCTCGTGGAAAACGAACCAGGTGTTCTGGCCCGTGTCATCGGCCTGTTTTCGGGGCGGGGCTACAACATCGAAAGCCTGACGGTGGCCGAGGTTGACCACACAGGCCACCTGAGCCGCATCACCGTGGTGACAACCGGCACGCCGCAGACCATCAACCAGATCACCGCCCAGCTGGGCCGCATCATTTCTGTGCGTGAGGTTCACGACCTGACCGTCGAGGGCCGCGCGGTGGAGCGGGAACTGGCCCTGTTCAAGGTCGCCGGCAAAGGCGAGGACCGCGTTGAGGCCCTGCGTCTGGCCGATGTGTTCCGCGCCAATGTGGTCGACAGCACGCTGGACAGCTTCACCTTTGAAATCACCGGCACGTCCGAGAAAATCGACGCCTTTGCCGACCTCATGCGCCCCATCGGGCTGGTGGAAATGGCCCGCACCGGCGTGGCCGCCCTGTCGCGCGGCAGCGACTGACGCCCCGCCCCTTCTAAGAACGTCACAAAAAAGCCCCTTGGCCCGCAGCGGTCCCCCGCTGCAAACCAAGGGGCAGTGCCGCGTCACGCTTGGGGAACATGCGCGGCCGGAATGGCGGAGCGATCGGCCATTCCATCTCGGGATGAGGGAAAACGCGCGGCGTTACTGCGCCGCGTTACTGGTCCACGGGCATCACACCTGCGTCTTGCGCCGCCGTCACCTCGGCCATGTCCAGCAGGCCATCGCCCGTGGTGTCCATGGCCGTGAAATCCGCATCCGTGATCTCGGGCATGACCGTCAAAAGCTCAGGAAAGCTGTAGAAGCCGTCACCGTTCACGTCGATGGCAGGGTCTGCGTCCTGTGCATGGGCGGCACTTGCGACGGTGATCAGAACAAGGGCGATCATTTGGGTCATCTTCATCATCTGGTTTCTCCTTAGATGGACATGGCGGGGCGTCTGAGCCCCGTAACCCTGATGTGCCCTGACCGCACACCGCGGACCACACAGCAACCCGCAAGGACACGTTTTGGGCGGCATGCGGCATAAATCAGGCGCGCGGTTGGGCGGAGGGACGCCGCCCAAACCCCCGCCGTCCCCCATCGGCAACACATGGCGCAGACCATACCGCCGCACTGGCACCCCACCGCCGATGGGCCCCCATCATGTCGGCGGCAGAATATCCCATGTCGCCCGCCTGCCGGACGCCGCCGCGCAGATCGGTCTAGCCTTGGGTCACAGATTTGTTCGAAAGGACGCGCCCATGGCCAAAGATCACAACACCACGCCCCTGAACGCTGTGCGCCAACCGGTTGAGGTGGCCAACGGCCTGCCCAACGCCCACTACGCCGACCCGGATGTCTTCACCGCCGAAGCCCGCGCGGTCCTGTACAGCAGCTGGGCCGGTCTCGCCGTGGCCGCCGATGTGCCAAAGCCGGGCGACGCCAAGCCCATCACCTTCACCGGTATCCCCCTTTTGCTGCTGCGCGACAAAGAGGGCCAAGTGCGCGTGTTTCAAAACATCTGCCGCCACCGGGGCATGATCCTTGTGGACACCGCGCGCAAGATTGAGGGCGCGATCCGCTGCCCCTATCATTCGTGGTGCTATTCCACGCAAGGCCGCCTTGTCTCCACCCCGCATGTGGGCGGCGCGGGTCACAACACCCATGACGCCATCGTCAAAGACGATTTGGGTCTGATCGAAGTCCGCAGCCACATCTGGCGCGACATCGTCTTTATCAACATCGACGGTAAGGCGGATCCGTTCGAAGACATCCACGCCGACCTGATCGCCCGCTGGCATGAGCACGACACGCCGCTGCATCACGGCGGGCCGGACAGCGCCTTTACCCTGAACGTGGCGACCAACTGGAAACTCGCCGTGGAAAACTACTGTGAAAGCTACCACCTGCCGTGGGTCCACCCTGGTTTGAACAGCTATTCCCGGCTTGAGGATCACTACAACATCGCGGAATACGGCAAATATTCGGGCCAAGGCACCTTGGTCTACCGCCAACTGCAAGGCGAAGCAGGGCAGACCTTTCCCGATTTCGCGGGCCTGTCCGACTTCTGGGACGAAGGCGCCGAATACATCGCCCTTTATCCCAACGTGCTGTTGGGCGCACAGCGCGACCACGCCTTCGCCATCGTTCTGGAACCGCTGGCCCACGACCAAACGGCGGAACACATCCACCTTTATTACGCAGACCCCGCAACGGACGCCGATCTGCGCGCGAAAAACGCGGCCCTGTGGAAAGACGTTTTCGAAGAGGACATCGGTGTCGTCGAAGGCATGCAGCGCGGCCGCGCCGCACCGGGGTTCGACGGGGGCCGCTTTTCGCCCGCAATGGACGGGCCGACCCATTGTTTTCACGACTGGGTCGCGGGCAAACTGCAAGCGGCCGAATGACCGACGCCGCAAAAGATCAGCACGACGATCTGAACGCCGCCCTTCTGGCCGCCCATGACGCGGGCGATGCCACAACCCTTGTGGGCCTTTATACCCGCGCCGCTGACATCGCCGCAGACACTGACACCGCCTGCTTCTTTCTCACCCAAGCGTATATTTTCGCGCTGGAGGTCGGGGACACCCGCGCGGGCGCTCTCAAACGTCGCCTGTCCGCCGAGGGGCGACTGTAACGTCACGGGTCGCAATTGATCTCAGACGCGCTAGGCTCCTCCGTGTCACATAGGAGGATCAGAATGACGCGCACCCCAAACATCGCCCTTTCCGCCATGCTTGCCACAACGCTCGGCGGGCTTGCAGTTCCAGCCAGCGCAGAAAACCGCATCGACATCATCCGCCCCGATGCCCCTGAATTTGCAGCCTATGGTGCGTCCCCCATCGGGGTGCAAACCCTCACCTTCACCAACCCTGATCAAATCGACGTGGCCGCCACTGGCGCAGACGGCGATATTGCGCGCGCAGACCGCTCATTGACCGTCGAAGTCTGGTACCCCGCCGCAGACACCACAGAGGCAGGCGGCACCTACACCACCATCCTGCGCGACGGCACGACCGAGGTCACGCTGACAGGACGCGCCGCCCGCGACGCCACACCTGCGGGCACGGATACCGGCCCATATCCCCTTGTGATTATCAGCCACGGCTATCCCGGCAACCGGATGCTCATGTCGCCCTTGGCCGAAAACATCGCCAGCAAGGGATATGTCGTGGCCTCGATTGATCACACCGACAGCACCTACTCCGATCAAGGCGCGTTTGGGTCGACCCTCGTGAACCGCCCGTGGGATCAGATGTTCGTCGTGGATCAGATGGCCGCACTTGAAGGCGATCTGGGGGCGATCACCGATGCCACCAACACTGCGGTTGTGGGCTACTCCATGGGGGGCTATGGCGCTCTGATCTACGCAGGTGCCGGTGTCACACAGGCCAGCACCGAATATGAATGGGGTGCACCGCAAGGCCTGCTGGAACGCAACCTGCACGGCTCGGGCAGCCACGCGGGGCTTGACGATGACCGCATCAAAGCCTTCGTCGCCTTCGGCCCATGGGGCAATAACGCAGGCTTTTGGTCGCCTGAGGCCTTTGCCGCCATCGACGATCCCCTTTTGTTGATCGCAGGCGGGGTGGATGACGTCAGCATCTATGACGCCATCCGCGGTATGTTTGATCAGGCCACAGGCACCACCCGCCATCTGCTGACCTTCGAGGCTGCCAACCACAACGCAGGCGCCCCCATGCCCGCCCCCGCCGAAAGCTATGCCGTGTCCGAGGCCTTGGGCTGGGCCCCCTTCGAACACTACGCAGACGCCGTTTGGGACAGCACGCGGATGAACAACATCAGCCAGCATTTTGTCACGGCCTTCCTCGACCAACACCTCAAATCACAAGACCGCAGTGCCACGTTTGATCTGGTGCCCGTGGCCGCAGACGGGGTCTGGGATCTGGACGATGCAGGCAATCCCACGGATGCGCACACCTATTGGTCCGGCTTTCCCAACCGCTCCGCCCACGGGCTGCGCTTTGAAACATCCACGCCCGAAGACGGGTAAGCACCGATCACATTGAAATCAGGGCGCGCGGCACCGCGCGCCCCCTTTCCCCCCCGCCCACATGGCATTAGGCTGCGCGCACCCAAGTGAAAGCCCCCTCAAATGCCCCGCGACATCATCATCGACACAGACCCTGGACAAGACGACGCCGTTGCCATCCTGCTGGCACTGGCCTCCCCTGAATTGAACGTGCTGGGCATCACGGCCGTGGCGGGCAATGTGCCCCTGCCGCTGACGGAAAAGAACGCCCGCATCGTGTGCGAATTGGCGGGCCGCCCAGACATGAAGGTCTTTGCAGGCTGCGACGCGCCGATCGCCCGTAAACTGGTGACCGCCGAACACGTCCACGGCAAAACCGGCCTTGACGGGCCGCAGCTTGACGACCCGACAATGCCGCTGCAGGACCAACACGCGGTGGACTGGATCATCGACACCTGCCGCGCCGCCGCCCCCGCCAGCATCACGCTCTGTCCGTTAGGCCCGCTGACCAACATCGCCACAGCCCTGACCCGCGCGCCCGACATCAAGGACGCCATCGCGGAAATCGTCCTGATGGGCGGTGCGTACTTTGCCGTGGGCAACATCACCCCCGCCGCCGAATTCAACATCTACGTCGATCCAGAGGCCGCGCAAGTCGTCTTCACCGCAGGCCTACCGCTCACCGTCATGCCGCTGGATATGACCCACAAGGCGCTCACCACAAAACCGCGCATCGAAAAATTTCGGCAAATGGGCACCCGTGTGGGCGACATGACCGCTGCATGGACCGACTTTTTCGAACGCTTCGACATGGCCAAATACGGCTCCGAAGGCGCGCCGCTCCACGACCCGACTGTCATCGCCTACCTGCTTCAACCGGATCTCTTCACAGGGCGCCACATCAACGTGGAAATCGAAACCACATCCGATCTGACCTTGGGCATGACCGTGGCCGATTGGTGGGGCATCACGGATCGGCCCAAAAACTGCACCTTCATCGGGGATCTGGACGCAGACGGCTTCTATGCCCTGCTGGCGGATCGTCTCGCCACACTCTAACGGCACTTTGTCACACCGCCCCTTGCTTCTTTGGGTCAAAAATACCTAATTCCCACCCCGCCTCACGGCACCGCACGCCCCGAACCGGACACCGCCATGACAACAGCCATCCATCTCGCCACGCCACAGGACGCCCCCCGCCTCCTGCCCCTCATCGCAGCCTTCCACACCGAATACGGGCTTGAGATGACAGACGATGCCCGCCACACGGCCTTGATGCCCCTCCTCGAAGGCTCGCCCTTGGGCGCAGCATGGCTCTTTGGCCCCGCAAAGGCGCCGACCGGCTACACCATCATCACCTTCGGCTGGTCAATGGAACTCGGTGGCATGGACGCCTTTGTCGATGAACTCTTTATCCGGCCCGCCGTGCGCAACCGTGGATTGGGATCAGAGGTCTTGCACACCATCGCCGCCTCTCTCGCGGACGTCGGCGTCAAAGCGCTCCACCTCGAAGTCGACCGCACCGATGAGGCGACGATCCGCCTCTACACCCGCGCCCGCTTCAAGATGCGCGACCGCTATTCCCTGATGACCCGCACGCTCTAACTTACTCCGCGAGGGTGTTTTGGAGACATACGCCCGATGCACACTCATGTCAGCCCCTCGAAAATCGCTGCAAAAGGCCTCGCCATGTCCCTGACCCTGCCGCTCCAGTCCAGCTACCTCGACACCCTCCCTGAGAGGTTCTACACCCAACAGCCCGCCACCCCCGTCAGCGCCCCGCGCTTGATTGCGTTCAACCATGCGTTGGCCCGCGATTTGGGGTTGGACACCTCCGGCATGACCGATCAAGAAGCCGCGAACCTCTTCTCAGGAAACGACAATCCTGCAACCGCCCGTCCCTTCGCCCAGGTCTACGCCGGACACCAATTCGGTGGATTTTCGCACCAGCTGGGCGACGGCCGCGCCCTTCATCTGGGCGAATTGGACAGCCCCTTGGGCCGCGTGGACATCCAACTTAAAGGATCCGGCCCCACGCCCTACTCACGCATGGGCGACGGACGGGCCTGGCTTGGCCCCGTGCTGCGGGAATATTTGATGAGCTGCGCAATGCAGGCCCTTGATATTCCAACTACAAAAGCCCTCTGCGCCGTGGCCACCGGCGATCCTGTTTTGCGCGAACAGGGCCCACTTCCCGGCGCAATCCTGACCCGCGTCGCAGCCTCGCATATCCGCGAGGGCACCTTCCAATACTTCGCCGCCCGCGGCGACACCGAGGGCCTGCAAGCCCTGACAGACTACACCATCGCGCGCCACGCCCCAGATGCAAAAGGCCCTGCAGATCTTTTGCAAAAAGTCATGGAAAATCAGGCATATCTGGTCGCCAAGTGGATGTCCGTGGGCTTCATCCACGGTGTGATGAACACGGACAATGTCACGATATCAGGCGAAACGATCGACTATGGCCCCTGCGCCTTCATGGACCACTACCACCCCGACACAGTGTTCAGCTCCATCGACCATCAAGGCCGCTACGCCTATTCAAACCAACCACCGATAACCCATTGGAACCTCGCACAATTTGCCACGGCACTGGTCCCCATCATGCCCGACCAAGACGCCGCCATCGAAGACTTCACCGCAATCATCAACCGCTTTCCTACGCTTTTTGCAGCTGAATGGACCCGCGCGTTCGCGCCAAAACTCGGCCTGCAGCCAAACGAGACGGCCTCGACCCTCGCACAAGATCTGCTCACCGAAATGGCCAAAGCCAAAGCGGATTTTACAAATACATTCAATGCATTGGACATCACAGATGATCTGTTTCCAGACTGGCACGCCCGCTGGCGCGCCGCGGCACCCGATGATGCCCTGTGGCGCAAAACCAATCCGGCGGTCATCCCGCGCACCCACCAGATCGAGGCCGTGATCCAAGCCGCAACCGCGGGCGATGAGGCCCCGTTCCATGACATGCTCGCCGCCGTTTCAGCGCCTTTTACGGCCAATCCAGACTACCAATCCCCACCCAAAGAAACAGAAAAAGTCCACCAGACGTTCTGCGGGACATAACCCTTCATCTGACCGGAAAAACTCCCGCCGGAGGCTCTAAAATTCCGGAATTTTAGAAAAAAGGCCGCGCAATTGCGCGGCCTTTTCAGGACATGAATAGGTAAAGCTCACTCGGTGACAGTCACGCTGACCATCCGGTCAGCTTCACCGATCACCGCACCATTGGGCCCATCACCACGTTTGATGGCATCCACGATCTCAAGACCGGCCGTCACCTCCCCCACGATGGTGTATTGACCATCCAGAAACGGGCCATCTTCAAACATGATGAAGAACTGGCTGTTGGCGGAATTGGGGTTCTGCGCCCGCGCCATCCCCACTTTGCCACGGGTGAATGACATCTCGGTCGTGGCCTCCAACGGGATATCGCCTCGATCGGATCCGCCGGTGCCCGCGCGGCGCATGTCAAACGCCGCATCCGTGCTGTCGCCAAATTCCACATCGCCCGTTTGGGCCATAAAGCCTTCGATCACGCGGTGAAACACCACCCCGTCATAGGCGCCCTCAGCGGCCAAGGCGCTGATTTGTTCGGCGTGTTGCGGGGCGATGTCCTCAAACAGATCAATGACAATCGTGCCTTCGGCCTGCCCCGCCACGGTGATTTCAATCCCGCCGGCCTGCGCCGTACCCGCGAAGAGCACCGCGATGAGCGCGCCCCTAAGCATCAGCCGCCACCTTGACAGAAATCATCCGGTCCGGGTTCATCGGCGGCTCACCGCGCGTGATCGCATCCACATGCTCCATCCCCGACACAACCTGGCCGTATACCGTGTATTGGCCGTTCAAGAAATCATTGTCCTTGAAGTTGATGAAAAACTGGCTGTTGGCGGAGTTCGGATTGGCCGAACGTGCAGCCCCCAAGGACCCACGGGCGTGGGGGATCTTGGAAAACTCAGCCGGCAGATCCGGCAAATCAGACCCGCCGGTGCCCGCGCGCCCGATGTTGAAATCCTTTTCCATGTTGCCGTTGGCCACATCACCTGTCTGCGCCATGAACCCGTCAATCACCCGGTGAAAGGCCACGTTGTCATAGGCACCGGCGCGGGCCAGTTCTTTCATGCGGGCCACGTGTTCGGGTGCGACGTCGGGCAGCAGCTCAATCGTGACCGTCCCGCCTTTCAGCTCCATCAGGATCGTGTTCTCTGGATCTTTGATCTCGGCCATGGGGGCCTCCTTTGATGTTGTTTGGGCGGAACCTAAGGCGCTGCGGCCAGATTGCCAAGCGCGGTTGACGCGACGGTCGCGATTGGCGATATCCCCGCCCATATGAAGCAGGAGGCGAAGATGGGCTGGAACACTCTCGACGATATGGATCTGGACGGCAAAGTGGTGCTGACCCGCGTGGACATTAACGTGCCCGTCGACCAAGGAGAGGTGACAGACGCCACTCGCATCGAACGCATCAAGCCCACCGTGACAGACATCCTCGCCAAGGGCGGCAAGCCGGTTCTGCTGGCCCATTTTGGCCGCCCCAAAGGCCAGCCCAACCCTGATATGTCCCTGCGCATCACCGTGCCGACGTTGGAAAAGGTGCTGGGCCGCACTGTGACCTTCATGGAACGCCCCAGCCGCGACGACATCGATGCCGCCCCCGCAGATTCGGTCATTCTGGTGGAAAACACGCGCTTTTCCTCCATGGAAACGGACAATGATCCCAAAATGGCGCAATTTTTGGCCTCTTTGGGGGATGTCTTTTGCAACGATGCATTCTCCGCCGCGCACCGTGCCCATGCCTCCACGACCGGCGTGGCGAAATTGCTGCCCAACTGCGCGGGCCGCCTGATGGCCGAAGAACTCGGCGCGCTTGAGAAAGCCTTGGGCAGCCCAGAACGGCCCGTGGTGGCTGTCGTCGGCGGGGCCAAAGTCTCCACCAAGCTGGATTTACTCGGCAACCTGATCGACAAGGTCGACGTCATCGTCATCGGCGGCGGCATGGCGAATACGTTTCTGGCGGCCCAAGGCCTCGATGTGGGTAAATCCTTGTGCGAACATGATCTGGCCGACACCGCCCGCGACATCGCCGAAAAGGCCGCCGCGAAAGGCTGCGAAATCCTGCTGCCCCGCGATGTGGTTGTCGCCGCGGAGTTCAAAGCAGGTGCTGCTGCCACCACGGTGATGGCCGAAGAGGTGCCCGCCGATCAAATGATCCTCGATGCAGGGCCAGACAGTGTCGCGCATATCGCGCAGGTGTTCGCGCGCGCCAAAACCGTGATCTGGAACGGCCCCCTTGGCGCGTTCGAGATCGAGCCGTTCCACAAGGCCACCTTTGCCGCAGCGCAGGATGCTGCGGCCAAAACCAAGGCCGGTGAACTGATCACCGTGGCGGGCGGGGGCGACACGGTTGCGGCCCTCAATCAGGCGGGTGTGTCCGGTGATTTCACCTATATCTCATCAGCCGGCGGGGCCTTTCTGGAATGGATGGAGGGCAAGACATTGCCCGGCGTCGCAGCCCTGCACACCTGATCCACCCCCCATGAATGACACCAACAGGGCGCCCCAAGCGCCCTGTTTTGTTGCGTTTTGCGGTGTTAGCGCAACCCGTTAGCGTAACCAGAATTGTGCGCCCCTGCCTGCGTGTCCTAGACCAAAGACAACCTCGGTTTGACCCTTTGGAAAGGAACGCAGCATGTTGGACATGACGAACATTCAGGCAAAGATGGCAGACCAGATCCGGCGCGGTCAGGGATTTATCGCGGCCCTTGATCAATCCGGCGGCTCAACGCCCAATGCACTCAACCTGTATGGCGTGCCTGAGGACGCCTACGCCGGTGAAGATGAGATGTTCGATCTGATCCACGAGATGCGCGCCCGCATCATCAACGCACCCGCCTTTGACGGCAGCAAAGTGATCGGGGCAATCTTGTTTGAGATGACGATGGACCGACAGGTCAACGGCAAACCCACAGCCCTCGCCCTGTGGGAAGACAAAGGCGTGGTGCCGTTTTTGAAAATCGACAAAGGGTTGGAGGCCCCATCGGACGGCGTCAAACTGATGAAACCCATGCCCCATCTGGGCGATCTGCTGCCCCGCGCGCGCGCGGGCGGCATTTTCGGCACCAAAATGCGCGCCGTGATTGATGAGGCAAATGAGGCTGGCATCAACGCCGTCGTCGATCAGCAGTTTGATGTGGGGGCCGAGGTTTTGTCCCACGGGTTGGTTCCCATCCTTGAGCCTGAGATCACAATCACCATGGACAACAAAGCCAAGGCGGAGGCGATGTTGCAGGACGCGCTGCTGTCGCGCCTGGACAAAATGGACGACGACATCATGCTGAAGCTGACCCTGCCCGATGTGGCGGGCCAATATCAGGCGCTGGTGGATCATCCCCGCGTGATGAAGGTTGTGGCCCTGTCTGGCGGCTATGACCGGGCGGAGGCGAACGCACGGTTGGCCCAGAACTCCGGCATCGTGGCCAGTTTCAGCCGCGCCCTGACCGAAGGTCTGTCCGCCCAGCAAAGCGATGACGCCTTCAACGCAACCATCGCCGACACCATCGACAGCATCCACGCGGCCTCGGTCGCGTAACAAATCCTCTCAGAGGATTTGCCTACAGACTTTCGAGGAAAGTCTGGGGTCCGCACAAAGGGGATTCCCTTCGCGAATCAAATATGCGATTCTGTGCCAAAGGCGGCCCGTCAGAGGCCGTAGATGAGGCAGACGAATGCGCAAAACCCGCGCCCCCATGGGGGTTCTTCTTTATTTCGCAGGCAGCCTGATGTTGGCGGTCTATTTCACCTTTGCCGCCGTGCAAGGCGATTTCGGCGTCTTCAAGCGCGCAGAGATTGAGGCAGAGGGCCGGATGCTGCGTGAAGAACTCAGCCTCGTGCAGGCCGAGGTTGCCCGCATGGAAAACCTGACCCGTCGTTTGTCCGACACCTATCTGGATCTGGATCTGTTGGACGAACAGGCCCGCGATGTGCTGGGCATGGTCCGCGCCGATGAGATCGTGATCCGCTAAGGTTTATGGCGTCAGCAGCGGGTGCAGCGACAGCGGCCCCGACGGATCAGCACCAAAAGGCAGGACCTGAATGTAATCCGCGCCCTCCCCTTCGTAGGTGATGGCCGCCACACGTTTGAACCCGAACCGGCTGTAGTACTTGGGGTCCCCCATCAACACGACACCGTCGCGCCCGTACACCCGGGCAACACCCAAGGCGTGGCCCATCAGATCGGACCCGATCCCCTTGCCCTGATGGCCCGGCAGCACCGCGATGGGCCCAAGGCACAGATACGGGCTGTCACCGATCTTGGCCGGCGACAGGGCGACCTGCCCGATCACCTCCCCGCCCGCCTCCGCGACAAGCGACAGCACAAGGCTTCCGTCGTCGCGCAGGCGTTCCACGATCACCGGATCGTCCGGATCCTCAAAGGATTTTCCCTTGAAGGCTTGCGCGACCACATCGCGGATCGCTGCGGCATCGCCTTCTTTTTCTTGTCTGATCTTGTATTTCATACCGCAGTCTTCCCGACCCTTGCACTGGGCGCAAGGCAGGTTTTCAAGCGATCACTAACCTAACGTCATATTGTTGGTCGATTTTTCGGAACAAACGGTTTATGAGATAGTTTAACGCTAAACTATATTTTGGCAGGCGTGTTTTGACGCCGCGAAAACGACCCCGGGAGGACCCATGGCAGCCAAGAAAAGTTCAAAGAAACCAAACATCTCCAAAGAGGAGCTGTTGGGCTACTACGAAGATATGTTGTTGATTCGCAGGTTCGAAGAGAAAGCGGGCCAGCTGTATGGGATGGGCCTGATCGGCGGGTTCTGCCACCTGTACATCGGACAGGAAGCCGTTGTTGTGGGCCTTGAGGCCGTCGCCAAGGACGGCGACAAACGCATCACATCCTACCGCGATCACGGCCACATGTTGGCCTGTGGCATGGACCCGGGCGGCGTGATGGCCGAACTGACCGGACGTGAGGGCGGCTATTCCAAAGGCAAAGGCGGCTCCATGCACATGTTCTCGAAAGAGAAGCACTTTTACGGGGGCCACGGCATTGTGGCGGCCCAGGTGCCACTGGGTGCCGGTTTGGCCTTTTCCGACAAGTACAAAGGCAACGACAACGTGACATTCGCCTATTTTGGCGACGGTGCCGCGAACCAGGGCCAGGTCTATGAGACCTACAACATGGCCGAACTGTGGGATTTGCCCGTCGTGTTCGTCATCGAAAACAACCAATACGCCATGGGCACCTCTGTCCAGCGGTCCACCAAATCCCCGTCGCTGTGGGAACGCGGTGCCGCCTACGGGATTGAGGGCGAGGCCGTGGACGGCATGGACGTGCTCGCCGTCAAAGAGGCCGGCGCACGCGCCACCGAACACTGCCGCGCAGGCAACGGCCCCTACATTCTGGAAGTGAAAACATACCGGTATCGCGGCCATTCCATGTCGGACCCTGCCAAATACCGGACCCGCGAAGAAGTGCAGAAAATGCGCGACGAACGCGATCCCATCGAACAGGTCCGCGATCTGCTTCTCACCGGCAAACACGCCTCCGAAGACGATCTCAAGGCCATCGACAAAGACATCAAGGCCCGCGTGAACGCATCAGCCGACTTTGCCAAGGAAAGCCCCGAGCCTGACCTGTCAGAGCTTTGGACAGACATCTATGCCACCGAAATCCCGCAGGAGAACGTATAATGGCGACTGAACTTCTCATGCCCGCGCTGTCCCCCACGATGGAGGAAGGCACCCTCGCCAAATGGCTCGTCAAAGAAGGCGATGAGGTTAAATCCGGCGACATCATCGCCGAGATCGAGACCGACAAGGCCACCATGGAATTTGAGGCCGTGGACGAAGGCATCGTCGGCAAGATCCTGATCGAAGAAGGCACCGAAGGCGTCAAGGTCAACACCCCCATCGCGATCATCGGCGAAGAGGGGGAGGACATGTCCGCCGCGTCCGCTGCCCCGCAAGAGGCCTCCACCCCGGCCCCTGCCGCGCTCAGCAGCGAAGAAGGCAAGGTTGCGGCCCAACCAACGCAGGCCCCCGCCGCCCCTCAGGCCGATCGGTCCCCCGACTGGCCCGAAGGCACGGAGATGAAAACCATGACCGTCCGTGAGGCCCTGAACGAGGCCATGGCCGAAGAGATGGAGCGCGACGAAGACGTCTTCCTCATGGGTGAAGAAGTCGCCGAATACCAAGGCGCTTACAAAATCTCCCAAGGGTTGTTGGACAAGTTTGGCGACAAACGGGTGATCGACACGCCCATCACCGAACATGGCTTCACCGGCATCGCCGTGGGGGCTGCGTTCGGCGGACTGAAACCCATTGTGGAATTCATGACGTTCAACTTCGCCATGCAGGCGATTGACCAGATTATCAACTCCGCCGCCAAGACGCTCTATATGTCCGGCGGCCAAATGGGCGCGCCCATGGTGTTCCGTGGCCCCAATGGCGCCGCTGCCCGCGTGGGCGCACAGCACAGCCAGGATTACGCCGCATGGTACGCGATGGTGCCGGGCCTCAAGGTGGTCATGCCCTACTCCGCCGCCGACGCGAAGGGCCTGATGAAAACCGCGATCCGTGACCCCAACCCGGTGATCTTCCTAGAAAACGAGATCCTCTACGGTCGCTCGTTCGAGGTTCCGGTGCTTGACGATTTCACCATCCCCTTCGGCAAGGCCCGCGTGGCCCGTGAGGGGGATGATGTCACCATCGTCAGCTTCGGCATTGGCATGACCTACGCCATGGAAGCCGCCGAAAAACTGGCCGAAGACGGTGTAAGTGCCGAGGTCATCGACCTGCGCACCCTGCGCCCCATCGACTACGACACGGTTCTGGACAGTGTCCGCAAAACCAACCGCTGTATCACCGTCGAAGAGGGCTGGCCCGTGGGCTCCATCGGCAACCATCTGGGTGCCACGATCATGCAAAAGGCGTTCGATTACCTCGACGCGCCGGTGATCAACTGCACCGGTAAGGATGTGCCGATGCCTTATGCGGCCAACCTCGAAAAGCACGCGCTGATCACCACCGCCGAAGTGATCGAAGCGGTCAATCAAGTCACCTACCGGTAAGGAGCAACAGAAATGGCAACCGAAATTCTGATGCCCGCCCTGTCCCCCACGATGGAGGAAGGCACGCTGGCGAAATGGCTGGTCAAGGAAGGCGACACCGTTCAGGCGGGCGACCTGCTGGCCGAGATTGAAACCGACAAAGCCACCATGGAGTTTGAGGCCGTGGACGAAGGCGTCGTCGGCAAGATCCTCGTGGCAGAAGGCAGTGAGGGCGTGAAGGTGAACACCCCCATCGCCATCATTGGCGAAGAGGGGGAGGACATGTCCGACGTCGCAGCCCCCAAAGGTGAAGAAACCGTAAATAATCAAGAGGATACCTTACCCGCGGATAAGGCATCCGAGGCCCCGGCAGAGGTTCAGGCCACAGCCGCATTGCCGACCCCGGCACCGGCACCGGCCACCAGTGCGGATGGCTCACGTCTGTTCGCAACCCCACTGGCCCGCCGGATCGCCAAGGACAAAGGTCTCGATCTGGGTCAGATCAAGGGCTCCGGCCCCCATGGCCGGATCATCAAGGCGGACGTCGAAAACGCCAAGCCGCAGACCGCGTCCGCATCTGAGGCCGCAACATCCCCCGCTGCAGCCCCTGCCGCCACCGCGGCCGCCGCTACGGCAACAGGTCCGACCACAGATCAGGTCAAGAAAATGTATGAGGGCCGCACGTTCGAAGAGGTCAGCCTCGATGGAATGCGCAAAACCATCGCCTCCCGTCTGGTGGAAGCCAAACAAACCGTGCCGCATTTCTATCTGCGCCGTGACATTGAACTGGACGCTTTGCTGAAATTCCGCAGCCAGATCAACAAGACACTGGAACCGCGTGGCGTGAAACTCAGCGTCAACGATTTCATCATCAAGGCCTGCGCCTTGGCCCTGCAACAGGTGCCGGACGCCAACGCCGTCTGGGCGGGCGACCGTGTGTTGAAAATGCAGGCCTCCGACGTAGCCGTGGCTGTCGCCATCGAAGGCGGGCTGTTTACACCAGTGTTGCAAGACGCAGACAGCAAATCCCTGTCGGCCCTGTCCACCCAGATGAAGGACTTGGCCTCCCGCGCACGCGATCGAAAACTGGCCCCTCACGAATATCAGGGCGGCAGCTTTGCGATCTCCAATCTTGGGATGTTCGGCATCGACAACTTCGATGCCATTATCAACCCACCCCACGCCGCTATTCTGGCTGTTGGGGCAGGTGCCAAGAAACCGGTTGTCGGGGAAGACGGGGAAATCAAGGTCGCCACTGTGATGTCCACAACCCTCTCCGTGGATCACCGCGTCATCGACGGGGCATTGGGTGCGGACCTTCTGAACGCAATCAAAGCCAACCTTGAGGATCCAATGGGCATGCTGGCCTAACCGCCCCATCCCATCCCCGAAAACACGAAAGCCGCGCCTCACCCGCGCGGCTTTTTATTGGACTTTTTCGAAATCCCCGGCCTCCACGGCCCCCCGTCTTTGGCCTCCTGTCTTTGTTTCAAAAATATCCTGGGGGTGGCGCCTTGCGCCGGGGGCAAAGCCCCATGCGCCGCGTCAGCGGCGCGGATCGGACGGGCATAGCCCGTCCGAAATCCTTTAGCCGTGTGTGCGCAACAGCTGATCCATGGTCTGCGACGGCTGCGAACATCCCGCCTCACCCACGACCTTGGCGGGAACCCCCGCGACGGTCTTCATCGGTGCCACGGCCTCCAACACCACAGACCCCGCAGCAATGCGGCTGCAGTATCCAATCGTGATGTTACCCAAAACTTTCGCGCCAGCCCCGATCAGCACACCGTCACCGATCTTGGGATGACGATCCTCTTCCTCTTTGCCCGTCCCGCCCAAAGTCACGGAATGCAGCATCGACACATTGTCGCCAACCACAGCCGTCTCCCCGATCACGATCGAATGGGCATGGTCAATCATCAGGCCCTTGCCAATCGTGGCACCAGGATGAATGTCGACGCCGAAAATTTCAGACACGCGCATTTGCACATAATAGGCCAAATCACGCCGTCCCTGCCGGAACAACCACGCGCCCAGCCGGTGTGCCTGAATGGCTTGAAACCCTTTAAAAAACAACAAGGGCTGCAAAAAGCGGTGGCAGGCCGGATCTCGGTCAAAAATGGCCACGATATCCGCACGGGCCGCCTCCGCCAGAGACGGCTCTGCGGCGTAGGCCTGATCTGCAATCTCACGCAGCATCTGCGCGGACATGTCGGCAGAGGCCAGCTTCATCGAAATCCGGTACGCCAATGCACTTTCCAATGAGGCGTGATGCAAAACGGAAGTATGCACAAAGCCCCCCATCAGCGGCTCGTCCGAGATCGCGGCCTCAGCTTCGTCACAGATACGCTGCCAAACCGGATCGACTTTTGCAATTTTCGGTTGGATCTGGGCCATGGTGCACCTCACTTTCAGGATTGTCCTACTCCACATAAGGTGGATTTTCAAAGAACAAACCTGTGACTCTGCAGATCAAGAATTTTGATGGCCCATACGCCGCCCGTCTTTCCGCCATGCCTGCAATGCGTTCAAAACAATGGACATTGCGTCAACATAGGCAGAACTTGCCCCCACCACAGGTGCCACATCGTAAAGCTGGGCTTGCGCATGAAGTGAACCCGTTCCGCCCGATGGATGGGCCACGCCAAAACGCTTACGCCAGAGATCACTGGCATGGGCATCCTCGATCAAACCTGAGGCAAATTGCTGCTGCCTTGGCCCAGCGACGCGCATCACAGCGCGCGCCGCAAGGTCAAGATCGGTCAGGCCAACTGCCCGCATTATGCACCAACCGCGATGGACGCCGCGGGGCCTTCTCCGAAGGCGTCGGAAATCTGGGCAACTTCAATGCGGATGTCACCAGACCCATCCAAAATCCGCATCAGGTTCGTGTAACGCCAGGACGGGGCGTTTGATGTGGTCCGGCGCCGCAGAACGCCGTCGCGGTAAACCCGAATGGCATAGCGTTCAAAGGCTTCTGACAAGGGCACCTCTTCGGTCTCCCAACTGTCTCCGCCCACCCGCGCGCGGCGGATCCAGCTGACATCGTAGGCGTCGCCATCCTCTGACACGGTCAAATGCGCCACGCGGTAGGGTCGCAGTCCGACACCCGCAAAGGTTTCTGTGCGGTAGCCATAACTTTGATCTGTCAGAGGCCGCGTGCCCGGACCGAACCGCAGGTGTTGTGTCACCCCAACGGACGCAGGCGGAAGCGCCATTTGTTCCGGTGTGCCGTCCAACAAAACGAAAAACGACCCCGCAGGCCAGGCCTGTGGTGCAATTCCGTCCGTGCCCGCTTGCCCGCGCAGTCGCAGGCTAAGCTGATAGGTGTTTTCCCCAACAATCTCTGCACTTTGGAATTGGAAGACCTCCCAGTTTCCAACGGTGCCGTCACCGATGGCGGCGGTATTGGCACCGCTTAGCATTTGGGTCAGAGAAACGGACGAAAGCGCGCCGCGGATCAATTCAACCTGCAAGGATGGCCCCCGATCAACGACCCCGGGGCAGGCCCGCCCCATCTCACTTTGTGTGATCCCCATAACCGAGGCCGACGCCACAAGACGGTTCAACCCGTAATCCGCATCTTGCGGGGCCGAATACACAGCCACACTGCCCGGCCAAGGCAGACCCGACGCCGCAACATAGGGCGCCACCGGGTCTTCATCCCCGCGCAGCAAGGGCAGATCCATGAACTGAACTTCGACCGGCACCGGCGCCACGAAATCACGCAAATTGAACGTCTTTTCGGTGACGTCTTGCGGTTCATAGACCGCAGGTTCGATCCGCACCGCCTCAAGCGTCTGGCGGTCTGTTTGTTCTGAATGGTCCACACGATAAAGGCCGTCCCCCTGCTCATCCGGCAGACGGACCACATCGCCCGCACCCACATTCATCATCGAAGGTGGCAAGGCAAAGCGCGCAGTATCCCGTGCCACGCGGGCCTCAGACAGCCAACGTTCCGCGATCCGCTGCCCTTCCGCATAAGTCAGAACAAGCGGCAATTCGGACCCAGACGTCGTCAGGCCTCGGTCATCTGGAAACACCGCCTCGGCGCTGCGCACTTCGTAGTCGGCGTCTGCCTCCACGAAGCCCAGCCGCACGCGACCAGCGACCTCTGCCTCTTGGTTGCGGGTCAGTTCCACCGCGCCATCCGCGTCATACTCATACACAAACCCATCAGAGGAGAGCGCCGCATCCAAACGCGCGCCGCGCGTGCGGAACACCAACACGCCGTCCCGTTCAATCGCATCGAACCCGTAGGCCACCATCAAAGGCTGCAATGCGGACCGCGCCGTCGTCACATCATCGACGCCGTAGCCACGCACAACACCGTGCAGGTCAGACACATCGTAAGACGTGATGCCCGCGTCCTCACAAATCTCTGCCACCACCGACGACAACGGACGAGAAGCGGCACGCCCGTTGATCCAGTGCCCGCGAGAATAATTCACGTTGTCTGACCACAAGGTCGCATTGCCAGGAAAGGCTGGAAACGGCCGCGCGTCCCAGGCCCATACATGAATGCGGTCCGGGTCAACCATGCGAATACCTGTGACATCCGACGTTGGATTGGACAGATCATCATTGTAGAATTGATACATCGCGCGCAGATATTGCATCTGGATATAATCATCGCGGATCCCGTTGGACGCCCGCGGCAGACCACTTTCTGACGATTTCAGATCGACAAAGCGGTTGGGTTCGTTGGTCGCCTTATCGACTGCGGCACAGCCGATCTCTGTGAACCAAATGGGCTTTGACCCTGGTTCCCACGCTGTGGGCAACGGTTGGCGCACCCCGTCAATCCGGTCATGATGCGCCCGCAGCCACCAGTTTTTAAGGTCTTTATACCGCCAAATCCACGGCTCCCCCTCACCATCGGTGATGGGCGTGCGAATTTGCGCCTCGGTTGCCTCCGCGCTGGCATAGAACCAATCATACCCCTCACCGCCGGCGATGTTCGCCGTCAGGTAATCCAGGTTATAAATCGACCCGAAGTCTGCATCGAGGTGCTCCTCCCCCTCGCGCCAATCGGACAGGGGCATGTAGTTGTCGATACCGATGAAATCGATGTCCGCGCTGGCCCACAACGGATCGAGATGGAAGATTTTGTCGACCGTCCCGACTGGCTGATAGCCATGATATTCCGACCAATCCGCCGCGTAACCAATCTTGACGTCAGGCCCCAGAACAGCGCGTACATCCGCCGCCAAAGAGACCATAGCGTCCACCGCAGGAAATCCATTCGCCCCGCGAATTTGCGTCAGCGACCGCATCTCAGATCCGATACAGAACCCGTCCACATCACCGGCAAGCGCGCACAGATGTGCGTAATGCAAAATGAAGCGCCGGTAGGACCACTCATCCGGCCCCGAATAAACGACGCGGTCACCGACAACGGCAAAATCACCTGGCTGCGCCGTCCCAAAGAACGCCGCGACCTCCGCATCGGCGGTCGCGGTCCGGTCCGGCGTACCCGCCACAGTGGGCGCGAGAGAGGTCGTAATCCGGCCGCGCCATGGCAATGGCGGCTGACCTTCGGCGCCGGTCCACGGGTCTGTCAACGTGTTGCCCGCAACCTGTTCCATCAAAATAAACGGATAAAAGACTGCCTTTTGCCCTCGTTCCGTCAAATCACGCAAAGCTTCAACAACCGCGGCATCCGCAGGTGTGCCACCATAAAGTGGGCGCCCCGCCTCAAGCGGAACGGTTTCGGCCTCGGCCCGGGCAATGTCGGCCACGCGCCATGCCATTTCGTCACCGTCGGCCTCTGTCTGTTCGACCTTGGGCTTCAGCTGGCAGTTGCCGCAGCGCAAATCGTCGCCAAACCACGAAACAACCATGGTCACGGACCCGCACTTTGGCAGCTCCTCTTCCATGGCCTCCACAGACACCAGATAATCCGTCTTGCCCGACGGAGTGTTGACGTTGGCCGACTCCCGCCGTCCATACCCCTTCGGCAGGGTCACAGCCGTTGTGGCCAAGGAATACTCCCCCGTGCCCGGCACCAAGGCCACGCCGGTGACCAAGGAGGCCAGATCGGAATGCACCGCCTCATCGCCCTGCCCCGGGCGCATCACCTCGAACGAGAATTGCGGCACACGGTTGCCGAACTGCCCCAAATCAAGATCTTCCAATACCACATAGGCCGTGCCGCGATAGGCCGGCACCTGCCCCACGCCTTCGACGGCTTCCATCTTGGGGTCGGGCAGTTGGTCATCGCTGCCGGTGTAGACCCGCATATTCAGATCATCACGCGCAATTTCCTCGCCGTCGGCCCACACACGCCCGACGCGCGAAATCTCCCCCTCGCCCAGACCAATCGCCAGCGAAACAGAATAGCTATAGGTCGTCGTCTTGGGCTTGGGTGGCCCGCCTTTGCCCCCCCCGGAGGTCGAGGAGGTTTCAACAAACCGCGTGGCCCAAATCACCTGCCCCGCCACCCGCATCCGGCCATAAAGCCGCGACATGCCCGAGCCTTCGCTGGCCCCCGTCAGACGAAACCGGTCCACGCGACCGGTTTCAACCGCATCGCTGCCCGCCCCCATCAGGCGTTGATCAATCGCGCGGCCAAGTGTCGCCCCCGCCGCGCGTCCAATCGTCGCCATGCCAAGGCCCAAAACCGTGCCCCCAACGGAGCCGCCCAGCGCCATACCCGCTGCCGAAAGTACAATCGTCGCCATGGTGTTCAGACCTCTTTAAGTTCAAAAACGGGGGCTGCAAACCGCGCAACCATCCGGCGTTGCCAGGGGGCGGAGAAGGCGTTTTCAACCACGCCATGCCCCTGATATGCATGAATAAAAGTCGGGGTATCGCCGCATGCCGCCTGCAACCCCACGTGTTTGGCCACAGCGCCCTGGCGCATGCGGAATAACACCACGTCGCCTGGTGCAGCATCGCCCAATTGTTTGCGGGTCAGGCGTTTTGACACCTCTGACCACAACCGTTCATCGCCCTGCGCTTCGGACCAATCAGGGGTATAGGCGGGCACGGGCTGCAAAGGCGTTTGCGTAACCTGGGCCCAAACGCCGCGCAACAGCCCCAAGCAATCGCATCCCGCGCCGCGTACTGCGGCTTGATGCACGTAAGGCGTTCCAATCCACGCGCGGGCCTCTGCCACCAATATCGACATCGTTACACCCCCCGCCGCAGGCTGCCGCCGGTGGTCTGGCCCGACCGTGTGGGGGTGCTGACCAGCCAGTCATCGCCCGGAATGTCGGGAAACCCGCGGAAATTCACCAAATTGTTGAACTTTGTCCGGCAGGTCTCAAACCGTTTGTCGCAACCGGCCTCAAGTCGCACCAGATCGCCGGGGGCGAGTTCCGCGCGAAACGCCTCCCAGACCTCAATATGGCGATCCTCACCCACAAAGCGGTCCCGCTTGATCACGGCGATCAGCCCCTCTGCTGCCCCGGACAGAACACGCAAACGCCCGCGTTCGAACCACGCAGGCTCAAACGTGGTCATGTCGGGAAAGATCAGGCGGCGGGCTTCTTCAATCTGAACCACCGAAAGTTCCGCAAAGAACCCATCCGTATTCAGATCAAAGGCACATGCCCCATCGCCCAAAACCGCAGGACAGGCCGTTTGATAGATCTTGCCTTGCGGCTGGTTGAGCATTTCAGTCAGCCCGCGCAATTCGGCATGAAACGCACCGCCTGCGCGCCGCAACTCCCCGATGGAGCCTGCGAACCGCAGGCTGCGCATTTCAACATCCGCCCAATTGACAAGCCACGCCTTGACCTCGGCGCCATCAAACCGGCCCGCTTCGATGTCAGCTTCGGTGATCGCCGCATCACTCAACGCACCCATCGCCTCAGAGTTATCGACAGACAACCCTGTCGCGGACACAATGGCCCGTGCCGTCATGCCCGCATCCGCCTTAAACGTGATCCCATCAAACGTCAGCGGACGGTCATGATCGGTGAAGCCGTAAGTCGTGCCATCACGGCGCACCACAGCCCAACACCGCGCCAGCGTGGTGGTGCCCGTGTCCAGATGATCCTGCAAAGATGTCATACGCGCACCTCGACCACCGGAATGTCGGGGACTTCGCCTGCTTGAAACGTCGCCATGGATGTCACGATCGCATCGGTATCAAACCGCACGGGCACGTCGTATTCATAGCCCGCGGTGACCTCACCCTGCAGATCCGGCGGATGATCAAACGTCACAACACCTGTCAGATGATCGACAGAATAATCGACCCCTTCGACCATGACCTCACCGCCCACAGCAACCAGCACCGTCCCCTGCACGGGTTTGACCACCGGGCGGCTGTAAATTTGTGTGCCGGAACGATAGTTCTTCAGCAGTTGAAATTCGGTGCGAACCTCGTCCCCCATGCCCAGAACCTGATCATCTGGCGTGATTTCGGCTTTGGGCTTGGCGGACCGAAAGTCAGCCCAGTCTTTCCAGCGAAACCCGAACATCTGACCCTGCCGCGCCTCAAAGAAGGCAACCACAGCCTCCACATCCTCCAGCGACCGCAGCCCCATTCCTGCGTCATACCGGCGACGCGAATGGGCCCAGGGCGTGTTACGCTCCTCAAACCCGTTGGCCAACGTCACAATCTCGGTGCGCCGCTCAGGCCCGCCCAGCGCGCCAAAACTCAAACCCGTTGGGAACTGTACTTCGTGAAAACTCATTTTTCGTCTCCCTTAGCGGTTGCGCTGGCCACGGCTCAGTGCGCGGCTCATTGAGGCAGCAATCTGGCTTTGGCTGCGTTGGAAACCCGCCACATCGGGCGTTGAGATATTCATGGTCACATTGACGGTCTGCCCCCCCTGCGCCTTGACGCCAAGGCTGCCATCTGGCCCACGGCTGAGCGGCATAATCGCCTCTGGCCCCGCCTCGCCCATCAGCCCCGTGCCGCCCCGCATAGGAAACGTCATCGGCCCATCCACGACGCCGCCACGGGCGAATGCCCGCACCTGACCACCGCTGAACGCCCCGCCTTTTTCAAACGGCATCAGCCCCGACACCAACGCATTGACACCACCGGCCAAAATACCGCCGAAATGATCGGTGACCGGCTTCATCGCGTTGTTGTAAACCGTGCGCGACATGGCCTGACCCAATGTCGCAAAGGCATCGGACAGCGAATTTCCGTCAAACACCAACCCATCAAAGGCTTTGCGCAACCCGCCAGAAAACCCGCGCTCCAGATTGCCCAGATCGCGCGTCGTGTCGCCCAACGTTCCCTGAACCCGCCGCAACTGACCCTCAAAAGCGTCTGTCATGGCCGTCACCGACCCCAATGTCTCTTCCAAAGCCTTGGCCTCGGTCTCAAGGGCGTCCAACCCGTCGATATCATCCATCTTTCGCTCCTATATCCGAAGTCTCATCAGGAAAGCGGGCGGCAAGGGCCTCCAGCGTTCCCCGCGCCATTGGCGCGTCTCCTGTTTCGGGGCCCAGCAACAGCCAAAGCTCAGCCGGTGTCAGCGCCCAGAACTGATCAGGGCGCAGCCCCAATCCGCGCATTCCTGCCTGCATCAAGGCCGGCCAGTCGAAACTGGCCGCGTGGGACGAATACCGGCTCACGGGGTGGCAAAGGCGCGGGCCAAAAGCTCCGCCGCCGCCTCTGCTGCCCGCACTGGGCCGCCCTCGATCTCGACGCTCAACAAATCGCGCGCACTGCCCTGCCAGCCGCCGCCGCGCAGGCCCGCCACGATCAAGGCCAAAACGTCGCGGGTCGAAAACCCGCCTGCCTCAAACCGTTTGACCAAGGCCACCAACGAGTCGGCGTGCAATGCGGCCTCAAGCTCTGCCAATGCCCCAAGCGTCAGCTTGCAGCGGTGCGGGACACCATCCAGCACCAGGGCCACCTCCCCCGCCCATGGATTGAACGGGGGAGTGTGAGCAGGCATCTGCGCGCTCAGGCTCATACAGGGAAGGCCACAAAGGTGATTTCACCTGCCGACGCCAACGACAACTCATAGGTCGCCTCGCCATTGTAGTTGCCCGCATATTCGACAGAGCTGACAAGGAAAGGCCCCTCAATCGTGCCAAAATCAGGAATGATCACCTGAAAATCTGGGGTCAGCCCGCCAAAGAACACCTCTCGCACGCGCTCATCGGTGCTTTCATCCTTGAACACGCCTGATCCGCTGATCGAGGCGGATTTTACGCCCGCGCCGCCCAGCACCTCGCGCCAGCCACCGGTGCTATCCAGCGACGTGACGTCCACGGTTTCCGCGTTAAAGCTGATGCGCGTGGCCCGGAGGCCTGCGGCTGTTTCAAACAGGCCATCACCTGTCATATCGATCTTGATCAACAGATCCTTGCCATTTTGGGCTGTCATTGTCCGTACTCCGTAAGGGATTGAAAAATTTGGGTTTAGTTGTCCTGCACAATGGCATTGAACGTCACATCGATCCGGCGTTCATCGGCGGTGCCAACACGCACGGCCTTTGCGCGATAGAAATTGAGGGCGATCAGCTGACCCCGGGTCAGCGTCAAATCCGCATCGACCAGCACATCCGAGACAGCGCCCGCCGCTTGTTTCGCTGTGGCAAAACCGGCAGTGTCCGTGACCACGGAAATCGTGAACTGGTGCATCGCACCGGCGCCTGTCTTGTCGGACAGGTCCTTGACCTGCTCGGGGCCCAAGGCCACATACAGCGGCGGCAGGCTGCCAGAGGGCAAGGCATCATAAACGTGGTCCCCCACCACGGCGCCCAGCGCCGTGTCGTTGATCAGCGCCTGATAAACAGCAGACTGAAGGGCCGCAGAAACACCATAACTCATGCCACTGTCTCCTCTTGTGCCGTGCAGATCAGATACCGCCCGTCCGCATCGTTCTCCGTCACCGACAGGATCAAAAAGACCCGGTCGCCTTCGACGAACCGCTGGTCGGGCTTGGGCCGCGATTGCGCCCCCACTGGGGCCGCACGCACGATTATTTTGTATGCAATCCGGCTCATAGGCGCGGCCACGCCTGCCGCCTCACGTCCTGTGCGGGCGGTCACCTCGGCCCACAGACTGCCCATCGGCATCCAGCTTTGTGTAAAGCCACCTGCGCCATCAGGCACGCGCGCAGGGCTTTCCAACAACAACTGACGGTTCAGACGCGGCGCCATCACTGCTGGCCCCCGCCCGTCAGCCGCATCACGCGGTAGCGTTCGATCAACGCACTGACACCAAAGGGCATGCAGCCCCCGTCATATTGAACCTCATGTCTGTATTCGTAGTAATGGGCGGCCAGCAGCAACACGGCCTGCGCCAGATCCGCGGGTAGATCCCCCCACTCAGGGCCAAAGCCCGCCAGCATTTGAATCTTCACCGAACCCGCCTGCGGAATAGATGGCAACGCGACACCAGCCGCGACAATCGCGGGGCGCTGCATGTCGGGGCGCAGCGTATAGGCGTCAGCATCAACCACGATCTCACCACCCACGCGGTCCACCAGCGTCACATCCACAATCGCGCTCACAGGACCAAGGGGCAGCACCTGCATCGACGCATCCCGCCAACGTGTCAGGGTCCATGAAAACGTCCGCTCCAACAGCGCCTTGCCTGTCCGCGCCTCAATCGCTGCCAAGGCGGAGCGCAAAAAGCTCTCCAGCAAGGTGTCCTGCAATCCGTCATCGGAAAAGCCCGACCCAAGGCGCAGGTGTTCCTTGAACAAGGCCACCGGCAGCGCCGCCGCGGGCGCGAAGGTTTCTTCAATCAACATCATCGACGTACTCCGAAAACGGTCTCAAATTAGGTCCGCCATTTGGTAGAACCGGACGCGTGCCCCCGCATTGCTCGGACGGAAGGAAGCAGCTGGACAACGCAAGGTGAACTCGCGCCCTGCACGCGCCCGGACCCGGCCCCGCCCCCCTCGCTAGAAAAGGGCGAAACCGTCACTTGCAGCACCTCGCTTAGGCGGTGCCGAACTTCAGCAGCTTGATCGCGGCATAGTCGCTGACCGCACCACCCACGCGCTTGGTCGCATAGAACAGAACGTGCGGCTTGGCGCTGAAGGGGTCACGCAGAACACGCAAATCAGGGCGTTCAGCCACAGTGTAGCCCGCGCCAAAATCACCAAAAGCAATGGCGGTGGCGTCAGACCCGATGTCGGGCATGTCCTCTGCGATCAGAACGGCATAGCCCAGCAGACGGGCAGGCTCACCCGCGGTCAGACCATCGGACCACAAGAAGCGGCCATCGTTGTCCTTCAGCTTGCGCACTGCACCGGCAGTCTTGGAATTCATCACGAATGTGCCATTGGCGCGGTATTCAGCACCCAGCGCATAGACCAGATCAATCAGCGCATCCGCACCATTGAAATCACCATCAGCGCCGGTCACGACATAGCCAAGGTTGCCCCAGGCCCAAACGTCATTGTCCACGGAGGGCGCTGTCAGGAAACCGGTGGGCTTGTCCACACCGTCACCGTTGACGAACGCCGCAGCCTCGGAACGGGCGAACTTGTCGGCGATACGGCCTGCAAGCCATTCATCAATGTTGAACGCGCTGTCATCCAGCAGACGCTGGGACGCTTTGGGCAGCGCAGAGAGCTCATGCAGCGGGATGGAAATGCGGTCGATGGACCCTGTGCCCGTCTCGGTTGCAGGGTCCGTCTCTGTGGCCCAGCCAGCGCCCAGCTCGGCATGGTCGATCAGCACATCATAAGATGTCGCTTCAACGTTCACCACATTGGCGATCGCGCGGATGGACGCCGTTGCGGCCAGCGTGGACTGCACAGTGGCAGAGGTCTGCGGGTCCACAAGATAGCCACCATCAGCGGCGACGGCTGTGGACATGGATTTGCCTTCCATCTCAAGGCCGCGCAGCGCGTCGTCATCGCCAGAACGCAGATAGTCCTCGAACGCCTTCTGATGCGGTGCCTCGACAGAGGCAGCGGTGGCCAGCGCGGGGCGTGCGCCGAAGGTGGATTTACGGTCAAGTTTGGTCATGCGGTCATCCTGCTGTTGCAACTTGGTTTCGATATTGGTCGTGAAGTCTTTGAATTCGCTCACAAAGCCCGCCATAGCGGCCTTCAGTTCAGCGGCCGGGGTCCGGGCCCCATCCAGGGCCCGATCTTGGGCCGGGATCGCCACAGCGGACGCATCTTTCCCGGCCCGAGCCTTAAACTCGGGTGTCGTCATGGTTCGTGATCCTTTCAGATCGTTTCGGTGAATGCGCTCAGGCTTTAGATCCGGCCCAGCACGGCGCGGGCATCATTCAGCACCCCCGCCAGATCACGCATGGCAGTCTCAAAGGGGTCATCCCCCTTTGCGCCCACCCGCGCATCAGGAAGCATCGGAAAGGTCACAAGGGACACCTCCCAAAGTTCCAGCTCCGACAACAGGCGACCGCCCGTGTCATTTTTTGTGGCCCTTACCGTGCGGTAGCCGATGGACAACCCGTCGATGGCGCCCGCCTCGATCAAGGCCGCAGCCTCGCGGCCCTTTTCCACGTCGGTCAGAATGCGGCCCTTGACCCAAAGGCCGGACGCATCCTCGCGCACCTCATCCCAAACGCCGATGGGCTGTTCCGGGTCATGCTGCCATAGCATTTTCACGCGGTTGCCCTTTGCGGCCAGCCGCTCCAAAGACGCTGCATAGGCACCTGTTTGCACCACATCGCCCCCCTGATCGGCCTTGCCGAACAAAGACGCATAGCCCGAAATCTCAATCCCGTTGTCCACGGGCACCGTGTCGCCCAGGGCCACAAACTTGTGTTCCAACATCGTCACTCTCCTTAAACCGTTCCGGTCAGGATGGATTCAAACGCCTGCGCCAAAATCACACCCACCACGCCATAAACCGTCAGCCACAACCGCCGCTCCAGCCGCTCCATCATCTCTTCGATCTTGCCCAACTGCGTGTTAAGCTGCGCAAACTGCAGCGCCGTCAGCCTTTCCTGCGCCTCAATGCGCAAGGACGGCCCGCACTCGAACATCTCGCCACTACTCATGGCCGACCTCACGGGCGGGCAAGCCCAGCAGATGGCGTTTTTCATCGTCGCTCAGGAAGGTGGCCGAACCCACGCGCTTCCACTGCGCATCACGCTCAGCGGCCAGCGCCGGCACCTGATCCAGGTCGGGCTTCAGATCAAACCGTTCGCCTGCAAAATCGCCCAACCAGTCGGCAATCGTTCCGGCCACCCGCGTCACCAACGGCAGCACCGTCAGTCGGTAAAACGCGCGGTTGGCCTCTTGGTAATTCGCATAAGTCGCATCACCTGGAATGCCCAGCAACATGGGCGGCACCCCAAACGCCACAGAAATCTCACGCGCGGCGGCTTCTTTGGTCTTCTGGAACTCCATGTCAGACGGGCTAAAGCCCATCGGCTTCCAATCCAGGCCCCCCTCCAGCAACATCGGACGTCCGGCATTCCGCGCGCCTTGATGCTGGGTTTCCATCTCATGCAGCAGACGATCGTATTGATCATTCGACAGCTGCGACTGCCCGTCTGCGCCCCGATACACAATCGCCCCCGACGGCCGCGCGGCATTGTCCAACAGCGCCTTTGACCACCGCGAGGCCGCATTGTGCACATCCAGCGCCGTTGCAGCCGCCTGCATCGGGCTAAGCCCATAGTGATCATCTTGCGGATGGAACGATTTGATGTGGCACACCGGCGCGGCGCCCTCGCCCACGGCAAAACGGTGTTTCCGCCCGCCCACGGTGTAATCATAGGCCACGGGCCAGCCATCGGCCCCGGGCACAATCGACATCCGGTCCGACCGCAACACGTGCAGCTCAACAGGGCCTTCTTCACCGCCCACAGCTTCAACATAGCCGTTGCCAGTCAACAAAAGCTGGCCGAACAACGCCTCAAAAAACTCCGCCCGGCCCTGCGCGCCATTGGGGCGGTTGATCAAATCCAACATCGGATGGGCGTCATAGCGGCGGGCGTTGTCCTGCAACACCAAAGGCAACGCCGCTGCCGCCTCGGCAATCATCTTGACCGCGCGAAAGCCGACAGGGTTCGCCGTAAACCCACTGCGCGTCAGGCTTGCGGTGTCCCGCGCGCCCCAAACAGTGCGTCCCGCGGCCCCCCAGGCGGCAATCTTGCCGGTGGCCGAGGCTTTGGTCTCAGGCACATCCATATCGGCCTGCACCTGCCCTGCTTCAGATCGTTTCAGAAAATCAAACATCCAAATCTCCTTGGGTCCGCTGACATCGCGGCAATCGCTGCAACTTGAGGACAGTTTCATATTTATAGGTTTAAAAGGTGAAAACCGACCGAGCGCGCACCACGCAACAGCCACTTTTCACCAGTTAAATCAAACATCTAAGGTGCGCACACGGGGCGCACGCCAGGATTTGGCGGGCTCGATGAATAAATCCGTCAGCGCCCAGACAAGCGCATCCACACGGTCCGGTGACCCCTGCCCGTCAAACCCCTGTGCCGTCATCTGGCACATCTCGTCTTCCAACGCGCCCAGATTGCCCACATGGCGAACACGTCCCTGTTCATAAAGGGCAGCAACCGGTTCGGCGCGGGCCGATTTACCACGCGTGGCATGTACCCCGCGGTAAGACACGGTCGGATTGATCGACCGCACGATGGTTTCCACCATCGCACCGCCTTGGTTGACCTCGGCCACCATCCTGTCGGCCCCATGACGGTCCATCGCCGCAATCGCAGCGGCCGCCCAACCATTGGGGCTGGCACCCTGCACGCTGGCATCCTCCAACACATAGACGCGCCAATCCTGAACCGGGCCCTGTGCCACAATCCCTGCGACAACAATCCCGCAGGCATCTGACGACGCCCCTGCGCCCGCAGGCGGGTCCACCGCCACAACGATCCTGTCCAATTCCGGCACGGTTCGTGCGCGCGATGCCTCCAATCCCGCCGTCGTCCACAACGCGCCTTCAATGTCGGGCAGCATCACGCCCTCCAATTCCTGACGGCCTTGTCGTGATCCAGCAAACTGCGCCTGCACCTCTTCCAGAAAACTGTCCGCCAAATTGGCTCGGTTGGCCTCAGTCGGTGCATGGGTCATCACCGTGCTGTCCCGCGCCAAAAGGGCTTTCAATATTTCAACATTTTTGGGCGTTGTCGTGATACAAGCCTGCGGATACTTGCCCAAACGCAATGCAAACTGCAGCGTCTCCCAGGTGGATTTCGCCTTCGGCCATTTGGCCAATTCATCCGCCCACACCGCATCAAACTGCGGTCCCCGCAGCCGCTCCGGATCGAAGGCAGAATACAAGCGCGCTTCTGCACCGTTGGGCCAAACCAACATCTGCCGGCTGGCCAACCAGTCAGGCCGGCGGTCCGGCGGAGAACACGCAAGAATGCCGCTCTCGCCAAAAACCATCACCTCACGGGCCTGTTCCATCGTCTCACCGATCAACCCGATCCGGCTGGCACGGCCGGGGTCGCGCGGACGCGACCCCTCAACCATGGTTCGGACCCATTCTGCACCAGCGCGGGTTTTGCCCGCGCCGCGCCCCCCCAGAATGACCCAGCTCCGCCAGTTCCCCACCGGCGGAAGTTGGTGCTCCATCGCCCAGAAATCAAACACGTATGGCAGCGCCCTCAACTCAGTCCGCGTCAGGCTTTTGAGGAACGCCTTGCGATCTGCAACACTTGCGGATGCGACGCAGGCGGCACCCAATCTGGTAGCGGACGGCGTCAAAGTCGATGTCGCCGTCGGCCAATCCGGTTCCGAATTGTCCATTGAACTCTGCCTCTTTCTTTCTGGTTTCAGCGAACACATTGTTCAGCTGCGCCATCTGCTTTGGCAGTTTGTCGATCTCTCCCAGATCGCCACTTTCCACCAAATCCAGCACAGCCTTCAGTGTCCGGTTGATATTGCGTTGAAGCTGCCTAGCCTCCTCAATACGTTCGGCAGCTAGTTTCTGCTCGGTGGCCTCGCCACCGCTTTGGGTTGTCATGGGGCAGTCCCCTTTCAGGTTGCTCCGCCCGATTGCGAAACAAAAAAGGGACCTTGGGGTGTATGCCCCAAAGTCCCGTTTGCTTCGTCCAGCATGGGGGTAAACCTACCCGCAGCCTGTGATTTTCCCAAATCTTAACAAAATGTTAGCGCCCGCCGAGGACACGTCTCGTTAACTGATCAGTTGCCAGATGCAGCATCCCGTTCAGCCTCCAGCTGACGATAGACAGCCACATTGGCGTTATGTTCGGCCAGCGTCACCGCGAAATTGTGCCCGTCCCGTGGATCAAGCGTTTTGGCCACAAAGAAGATGTAATCCGTGTCGGCCGGGTTCAGCGCCGCCTCAATCGAAGACGCGCCAGGATTGGCGATGGGCGTCGCGGGCAACCCGTCAATAACGTAGGTATTCCAAGGGTTTTCAGCGCGCAGCTCACTCTGTCGCAGGCCCCGTCCCAACACGCCGCGCCCTTCGGTCACCCCGTAAATCACCGTGGGGTCCGTTTGCAGACGCATGCCTTGGTTCAACCGGTTCACAAACACCGATGACACGTCAAACCTCTCATCGCTGGTCGACGCCTCTTTCTCGATGATCGACGCCAGAATCAGCGCCTCTTCCGGGGTCTCAAGTGGCAGACCATCGGCGCGGGACGCCCATGCCTCGGCCAAGATCGCCTCTTGGGAAGCTTGCATATCAGCCAACAACTCCGCCACCGAATCTCCAGGCGACACCTGATAGGAATCGGGGGCCAACATGCCCTCTGGCGGGATGTCCTCGACTTCACCATCCATGAATTCCAACGCATTCAGCGCCTGAACCACCTGCCAGCTTGTCACGCCCTCAGCCACAACCACACGGTACTGCGTGTCGGAGGCCTCGCGCTTTTCAGCATAGGTCGCGGGGGCATCCTCAACCGCAGGCTCAAAGCTCGCCAACTGATCAAACCGTCCTGTCGCCGGATCCAGCTCGCGCACCTGGGCCACCACACGGGTCACCCCCACACGGTACACAATTTCCGTGCCGCAAGTGCTTTGCCCGCCGCGCGTGACGATATCGACGATTTCCTCCATGGAAGATTCCGCCGGCACCAGAAAAGACCCAGCCTTCAGCTGGCGTGTCTTGTCCGCATAATCCGCCCCGATCCTCAGAAGAGACGAAGATGAAATCGCGCCCCGCTCCTCCAGGTCTTCACTGACACGGCGCATGTTGCTGCCCGATGGGACCTGCACACAAATCGCCTCATCCAGCGGTCCCGCGGCGGAATACTGGGACGTCCCCCACATCACAACGCCGCCCGCCATAAACAGCAGGACAATCAAAAACGTCAGCGCATTGCTGGCGATATGTTTCCACATTTAGCTGACCTTACCGAACAAGACGGATGCGTTGGTGCCACCAAACCCAAAGGAGTTGGACAAAGCCACGTTGATCTCACGTTCCACCTTGGCGTTAGCTGCCAGATCGACCTTGGTTTCCACGGCGGGATTGTCCAGATTGATCGTGGGCGGGGCCACCTGATCGCGGATCGCCAGGATCGAGAATATCGCCTCAATCGCGCCAGCAGCCCCCAACAGGTGCCCGGTGGCCGATTTGGTTGACGACATCGTCACTTTAGACGCCGCATCCCCCATCATCCGCTCCACCGCGCCCAACTCAATCGTGTCGGCCATGGTCGAGGTGCCGTGCGCGTTGATGTAATCAATATCGCCGGGCTCCAGCCCTGCATCCTTCAACGCCATCCGCATGGACCGCTCGCCACCCTCGCCGTCCTCGGACGGGGCGGTGATGTGATAGGCGTCACCGGTCAGACCGTAGCCCAGAACTTCGGCGTAGATCTTCGCGCCCCGGGCCACAGCGTGGTCATACTCCTCAAGGACAACCATCCCCGCGCCCTCGCCCATCACGAACCCGTCGCGATCCGCATCATAGGGGCGGCTGGCGGCCTTTGGGTCATCGCCTCGTTTTGTGGACAGCGCCTTGCAGGCATTAAAGCCCGCGATGCCAATCTCACAAATCGTGGCCTCGGCCCCGCCTGCAATCATCACATCCGCACGGCCCGATTTGATCAGCTGCGTCGCGTCCCCAATGGCATGCGCGCCCGTCGAACACGCGGTCACCACCGCATGGTTCGGCCCCTTAAACCCGTACTTGATGGCAATCTGACCAGAGATAAGATTAATCAAGGCCCCCGGCACAAAGAACGGCGACACGCGGCGCGGTCCCTTTTCTTTCATCATGACGGCGGTGTTGGCGATGGAATTCAGCCCCCCAATGCCCGACCCCGTCAGAACGCCCGTGCGCTCCAACGCGTGTGAGTCTTCAGGCTGCCACCCGGCATCCTCCACAGCTTGCTGAGCAGCCGCCATGGCAAAAACGATGAAATCATCAACCTTCCGGCGCTCTTTGGCAGGCATATAGGCGTCAGGGTTAAATGTGCCATCGCTGCCATCACCATAAGGAACCTCGCACGCATAGGTCGTGGCAAAGCCCTCGGGGTCAAAATGAGTGATGGGTCCCGCGCCAGATTGCGCGTCCAAAATGCGCTCCCAGCTTTTTTCGACACCATCAGCCAACGGTGTGACCAGACCCAGTCCTGTAACGACAACTCGACGCATTGCGCACCCCTCACGATTGCATGTCTTTTGCTCCGTTTACCGTGCTTTTTGTCATAGGGGCAAGCCCAGCGCGGCAGGGGCACCGTCACGTCGGCAAGGTTAAGCATTTTGAAAGCCTGACGGTGTACGGCTGTATGCATAAGCGAAGAGGTGCGCCATGCAACGCGTCGGTGTTTTTGTAGTCTTGTTCAGTCTGGCCAGCGCCCTCCCCGCTTGGGCAGATTTCTGTGAGGCTCTGGCCGAAATGGATGCGATCGAAACCCAGATACAGCAGCCCAATACAGCAACCACCCCTGAACTGATCGCCGCCTTTTCAGGGGCCGTCGACCTTCTGGCCGAATATTTCCCCGAAGAACGTGATCTCAGACACGCCTCCGACCATTTCTTGACCTTCGCCCTTATTGATGTGCGCCAAGCGGGCCGAAACCCCGAAGCCTTGCGCGCCGCGGTCAGCAAAGACGCGCATCAAAACGCCTTCGGCAATCTGATCCGCGTCGCCAAGCCCTATTGCGAAGACACCGAATTCACCACCACACCGCCCGGGACCAGCGCAACAAAATCCGCGTCCTCTGACACGTCGATGATGGGCCAATTGTTGTCGTGGTATGTGGTGGGCCCCGCCCTTACACTGTTGGTGACAGTGCCTGTGCTGGCCTTGGTTTTCGTGCATCGCAACAAACAACGCAGCGACCGCCGCCGCAAGCGCATCTTGTGCCATTATCCCATCAAAATAAAGACCAACGCAGGGGACTTCACAGGCATTATGGCAGATGTCAGCCGTTTGGGCGCAAAGTTGAAAGTGGAAAACCTACCGCCAGATGTAACCGCGCTGGCTGTCACGATACAGAACATTCGTATGCAAGCGACGGTGTGCTGGCGTAACGATCATTTCATCGGCGTCGTCTTTTCCCAGACCCTGCCCCGCCGCGTGGTGCAAACACTGGCATCAGACTATGCCGCGATGCTCAAACAGGCCGATCTGACAAAACAAAAGGCGGCACCAAACGGCGCCGCCTCTTACATTCCGAACGAAGCGATTTAGGACGCTTCTTTGATGAACTTCACGGCGTCGCCGAAGCTCTGGATCGTTTCGGCTGCATCATCAGGGATTTCGATGCCGAATTCTTCTTCGAACGCCATAACCAGCTCAACAGTGTCGAGGCTGTCTGCGCCCAGGTCGTCGATGAAGGACGCGCCTTCAACAACTTTATCTTCTTCCACACCCAGGTGCTCTACAACGATCTTACGAACACGATCTGCGACGTCGCTCATGTCAAATTCCTCACATAGTTCAGGGCTTTATGCCCGTTGGTCAGCCCAGAACCGTTGTCACGGCGAAAGGCCCATTTTTGCCCACTGATGGGGCGAAAAGGCCACGACGCAACGTCACGAGCCTCAATTCTGCGTGGCCTATAGCAGAGATTCCCCGCTTGGCAAACGCTTTGCGACCCAAAGGTCAGAACCCCAATATAGGGTTACAGCATCGCCATACCACCATTGACGTGCAATGTCGTCCCTGTGACGTAGGCCGCCCCATCGCTGGCCAGATACAGCGCAGCCGCCGCGATCTCGGCTGGGGTGCCCATACGGCCTGCAGGGATTTGCACGTTGATCTTGTCTTTTTGATCATCGGTCAGCTTGTCGGTCATGGCCGTCGCGATAAAGCCCGGGGCGATGCAGTTCACGGTGATGCCACGCGACGCGACCTCATAGGCGATGGATTTGCTCATCCCCACCATACCGGCCTTGGACGCTGCATAATTGGCCTGTCCCGGATTGCCCGTGGCCCCCACGATGGAACTGACGTTGATAATCCGCCCCGACCGCGCCTTCATCATGCCGCGGATGACCCCTTTGCACAGCCGCATGGTGGACGTCAGGTTGACGTTGATCACGTCCGCCCATTCGTCGTCCTTCATGCGCATGAACACCTGATCGCGGGTGATGCCTGCGTTGTTGACCAGAATATCAACCGACCCCATGGCCTCCGCTGCCTGTTTGGGCAGCGCATCAACGGCTTCGGCGTCGCTCAGATTACAAGGCAACACATGGGCGCGCCCGCCCAGTTCGGCGGCCAGCGCCTCCAACGGCTCAACCCGTGTCCCCGACAGCCCCACCGTGGCGCCTGCGGCGTGCAAGGTTTTGGCAATTTCTCCACCGATGCCGCCCGATGCGCCCGTGATCAGCGCGTTTTTACCTGTCAAATCAAACATATTCCATCCTCTCCTAAGTGTCCAAACCCTCATCGAGGGTTTGTCAGCAGGCTTTCCTTGAAAGCCTGTTACCCGTTCAAAGCAGCAACCGCCGCCACAACGTCTTCGGGCGTGCCCACCGCACGGGTCGCCACACTGCGGTCAACCCGTTTGATCATGCCGGACAAGGCTTTGCCCGCGCCGATTTCCCATGCCTCCGTCACACCGGCCCCGGCCATCCAACTTACGCTTTCGCGCCAGCGCACCGATCCGGTCACCTGTTCAACCAACAGCGCCTTGATCTCATCGGCCTCAACAGCCGCAGCCCGCACATTGGCCACCAAAGGAACGGCAGGTGCATTCAACGTCACATCCGCCAAGGCGCCCGCCATCACATCAGCAGCAGGTTTCATCAAGGACGAATGAAACGGCGCGCTGACAGGCAGCAACATCGCGCGCTTTGCACCCTTGTCCTTGGCAATTGCCACGGCCCGTTCCACAGCGGCCTTGTGGCCCGACACGACGACTTGCGATGGATCATTGTCATTCGCCGCTTCGCACACTTCACCTTGGGCGGCCTCGGACGCGACAGCCTGCGCGCCCTCAAAATCCATGCCCAGCAGCACCGCCATCGCGCCCACACCCACCGGCACCGCGTCCTGCATTGCCTCGCCACGGATGCGCAGCAGGCGGGCCGTATCGGCCACGCTCAACGCGCCACTGGCCGCCAATGCAGAATATTCGCCCAAGGAATGGCCCGCCACATAGGACGCAGCCCCGATCGCCACGCCTTCGGCTTCCAACGCACGCATGGCCGCCATTGACGTGGCCATCAAAGCGGGCTGGGCATTGCGCGTCAGCGTCAAATCAGCAACGTCGCCCGTCCAGATCAGATCAGACAACTTCTCACCCAAGGCGTCGTCCACCTCATCGAAAATCGCCTGCGCTGCGGGATAAGCGGCCGCCAAGGCCTGCCCCATTCCGATGGTCTGGGCCCCCTGGCCAGGAAAAACAAACGCCTTCATATCGCTCCCCTCGTCGTTTGATCATATGGGTGGAGATGGTCCCCACGGATGTTGCACAAGGGGTTACCCTGCACACTCACTTGGCACAAGGGACAGGGTGGACCAGACTGGAACAGCACAGCCGCGCACAGCAAAAAGGGGGCCGCAGCCCCCATGATCTCCAGTTGTGTCAGTCCAGACAGGTCACATCAGTCCTTAGACAATGGCCCAGACCAAACCGGATCCAGCACACGCCCCTGACGGACCCCGCAATCCGCCGCGATCCGGTCGCGCAAGGACGTCAACGTCGTGACGCATCCGTCGGCAGCAACGATTGGACCATACCCCTTGATCCGCATGTGAATCTGGCCAAACGACCGATCAAAGTCGGAGGCCACGATCTCAACAGAAGACACCGTATCCATGCTGTGTCGCGTCAAGATGGTTTCCGGCCCAAACCGCCCGCGCGTCACCTGACGCACCTCACCGTTGCGCGTGTCAATCTGCACCCGAACCCGGCGCGTCCTGTCTGCCACTGTCGCACAAATCAGGGTCAACGCCGCCAAGATCATCAAAGTGAATATGCGAATCTCGGGTGCCGCGGCCCCAAGACCAATCAAGGCAGAGACGAACATCACAGCCGTCGTAAGCCCAAAGACCGCCGCACCAAAGGACGCAAGGCCCCGTACGATCAACGCCGACGTCATCTCTGACTGGGTCATCTTGATCTCATACCCCCAAAACCGTTCCTCCAGCGACGGATAAACAGCGATCTCACCCATGGACGATGGTCGCAGGGCACCCTGCTGTGCGTGGGTGAAAAAAGAAGGGTCTGGCAGTGCAGTCATGGCGTTCTCTCTCATTGGCTACATCACCATCACTGACGGGGAATTCAGGCGGAAAAACGTCATGCCCGCGTCCACCACGTGTTAATAAATCGTTAATGTCCTTCCCTGCGCGTCACCCGATGCAACGCCCCCCCCTTTGTCCGGCATCAAATGCGCAGGCTTTCCCTTGATCCCCTGCCCTGTCTCTGTATAAGGCCCCATCGCGTCCGCAGATCATCTTATGAACTGCGCAGTCTCTCGTGGGTGGGGGCGGACGTGCAAACCCTGCCCTATGAAATGCGCCGATATGACTGGAGTTACGCATGCCACTTTATGAGCATACGTTTATTGCGCGTCAGGACTTGTCCAACACGCAAGCTGAAAGCCTCATCGAACACTTCTCCACTGTGCTCGCCGACAACGGCGGCAAAGTGATTGAGTCCGAGTACTGGGGCGTCAAGACTATGGCCTACAAAATCAACAAGAACCGCAAAGGCCACTACGCCTACCTGCGGTCCGACGCGCCAGCGACTGCCGTGCAGGAAATGGAACGTCTGATGCGCCTGCACGACGACGTGATGCGCGTTCTGACCATCAAGGTTGATGAGCACGAGGAAGGCCCCTCCGTTCAGATGCAGAAACGTGACGAACGTGGCGACCGCCGCGAGCGCCGCTAATTCATCAGATCAAGAAAGGACTGTAAGTCATGGCAGCTAAACCATTTTTCCGTCGTCGTAAGTCTGATCCGTTTGAGGGCGATAACGCCCCCAAGATCGACTACAAAGACACCCGCACCCTGCAGCGCTACATCTCTGAGCGTGGCAAAATCGTGCCGTCCCGCATCACCGCAGTCGGTGCCAAGAACCAGCGTGCCCTCGCCCGTGCGATCAAACGCGCCCGGTTCCTCGCACTGCTGCCTTACGCTGTTAAGTAAAGGACCGACATCATGGATATCATCCTTCTCGAACGCGTAGCCAAATTGGGCCAGATGGGCGAAGTCGTCTCCGTCAAGGAGGGCTATGCCCGCAACTTCCTGTTGCCCCAAGGCAAAGCCCTGCGCGCCAACGAACACAACATGAAAGCCTTTGAGGACCAGAAAGCGCAGCTTGAAGCCCGCAACCTGGAATCCAAAAAAGAGGCCGAGGCGCTGGCTGGCAAGCTGGACGGCGAAACCTTCATCGTGATTCGTCAGGCCTCCGACGGCGGCAACCTCTATGGCTCCGTCTCCACCCGTGACGCAGCTGACGCTGCGACCGAGGCTGGGTTCTCCTTGGATCGTGGTCAGGTTGCCCTGACCGCCCCCATCAAAGAACTGGGCATTCACGACGTGATCGTCACGCTTCACCCTGAGGTCGACGCGACCATCAAGCTGAACGTCGCACGTTCAACCGAAGAAGCCGAACTTCAGGCCGCAGGCAAATCCATTGCCGAACTGGCCGCAGAAGAAGAGGCCGCCGCTGAGTTCGAAATTCAAGAACTCTTCGACGATATCGGTGCAGCCGGCATGGACGATTTCGGTGACGACGATGCGGCACCTGCCGCTGACGACGCCGACACGGCCGAAGGCTCCGACGAAGACTAAGTCTTCCGACAAAAACATATTGAAATGGGGCCGCGTTTTTAACGTGGCCCCTTTTTTATTTAATTGAAGCTATTCAACAGTTCTTAAGAACTGGCGGATAGCAACCTGAGGATGGATTTTGCCACTCAGGAAACGCACATGAAACCGATTGAGCTTGTGAATCTTCGTAAGGGCGACATCCTTTACGAACAAGGCAGCAACAATTCCGACATCTTCCTGATCGCCTCGGGTCAGGTCGTCATGTTTCATTCGGACAAAGACAGCCGCACAGACTGTGAAACCCGGGGGCGTGGATCCATCCTGGGCGCGCTCTCTGTTATGATGCAATCGCCTCGGTTTGTCAGCGCGCAAGCCCTCGAAGACACCTGCGTCATCCGCATGCCCGCAGAGGCCCTCCTTGCGAATTATGATACCGTTGACCCGATACTGCGTGCGTGCATCGATACCGCTATTTGCTTCAACGCACGTCTGAACACAGCCCAGGCCTCCTCAAATACAAGCGTTCCAAAAACCGGAACAGTCGTTGCCAATGCAGATGCCCTCCTTGAAAGGTTGAAGTTCGAAATCGATTTGCAAACCAGCATCATCAACCGCGAATTTACAATGGTTTACCAGCCCATCGTGAATCTGCAGACCGGTAAAATTCTCGGGTTTGAGGCCTTGATGCGGTGGATTCATCCCGTGCGCGGCTTTGTTCCACCTGATGAATTTATCACCGTGGCCGAAGACCTCGGCGCAATCGGCGCGCTGACCGATTTCGCCGTCGAAGAAAGCTGTCGCACCCTCAAAAACATCTTGGATCAAACCGACGGCGATCCGGATTTCTTTGCGTCGATCAATGTGTCCGGCCGTGATATTTCCCGTCTCGGTTTTGCGGAAAGTCTGGCCTTAACGCTTGACCGCTATGGGATCGCCCCGAAATCCATCCGCCTCGAAATCACGGAAACGGCTTGCATCTTTGATTCCCAAATCGTGAGAGACAATCTCGAGGCCTTTAAAACAATGGGGTTCGGGCTCTCAATTGATGACTTTGGCACCGGCTATTCCAACCTCGCCCATTTCAAAACGATGCCTCTCTCAACGCTTAAGATAGATCGTGCCTTCGCAGGCGACGCCCATGAAAATCCGGTCTCAGGCAGCATTGTGGCCATGCTGGTGGGCCTTGGCACGGCCCTCAACGTCGACATCGTGGCAGAGGGGGTCGAAACGGTCCATGACGTTCGGGCCCTCACCAATCTGGGCTGCCGAATGGCGCAGGGGTACTTTTTTCACAAACCCACCAACAGCAACGACCTGCTCGCCCTTGTCAGCGCGGATCAGGGCCGACATCCGATCAGCAGTGTGGCGTAAATCAGCGGTCAAACGTCTCAAGGATAACCGTGGCGTCGCAGCTGGTTTGCCTGGCAGACCCGACCCACACCTGCAACGGCCCATCAGGCGCGCCCCAAACGACAACCTCCTGTCGATCATTCGCGCTCTGCCCGAAATGCCATAGCCCATCACCGGACCTGACAGCCAATATGGGATCGCATTGCGCATCCGCCATGACCATCAAGATATGGGGCGCCATCCCCTCCAGATTGAACACCGCTGACGGCGCAATCGGCAAATATCCGACCAACTCATGGGTCAGCACATCATTTTCGGCCCAGTCCGCGCACGGCACTTGCGCCTCCGCCGTCGCCTGCACCGCCCAAGATTGCGGCGCAATCAAATCTGGCCCGGTCGCATTGTATGTTTCGGCGGGAAGGAATGGATCAGGACAACTGGCCTGCGCCATACCCGCCCATCCAATGAAAATCAGAACGCTGTACTTCATACTGCATGATATACCGCGTTGCCCGCGCAGGTCACGCTACAGGCCCTGACTTTTTCGTCAGCTCCCATAAGAAAGCCGCCCCCAACATCCGTCAGGGGCGGCAAATGCAAACACGAAAGACGTGGTTATTGAGCCTGAATGATCAGGTTTGCGTCGCAATACCCGCCATCATACGTGCCAACCCAGATATCGATCTGCCCACTGCGCGGCCGTGTCAAAACGATCTGCGGATCCAGATTTCCGGCGTCATCGTCATCGTAGTACCACGTCGCAGTGCCGGTGTTGATCAACAGTGCGCTGTCACAGTTGCTGTTCACACGCAGGATCAGGCGATTGCCTTCGATGTTGTTCGCGAAAATGCGCACGTCAGGCGCAGAGGTGAAATACCCCGCCCCCGTGTCGGTCTGTGGGTTCACGTTCGGGCAGTTCCAAACGTAGTTGTTGCCGCCAGCCTGAAGGCCAACACGCTGACCAGACCGCATCTGCCCCAAAGTCAGGTTGTAGGACCCATATGTCGGGTTCATGCTCCAGTTCGGACACGCCTGTGCCGCCCCTGCAAACCCCACCAATGCTGCAACCGTTGCCAATAGTTTCTTCATAGTAATAATCCCCGAAGTAAAATAGTCGTGAGGATTTTTTAACCAAACATTCAGGATTTACCTAACGGAAATTTGTGCAGTTCGGGTCGGGTTTTCCTTAGTTTTTGGCAACTACCGGACCACGACAAAGGGCCGCCCCTTTCAGGACGGCCCCAAAAATGTGTCGCCAAGTCGAAGACTTTACTCTTCTTCGAGAGCCTCAACAGCCTTTTGAAGATCGTCTTTAGAGACCTCTTTCTCGGTCACTTTGGCCCCTTCCACAATGTGATCGACGACTTTGTCTTCGAACAGGGGCGCGCGGATCTGCTGCTGCATCTGCTGGTTTTGTTGCACGAATTCAAAGAACTGGCGTGCTTGGTTGCCGTATTGGCGCGCTTGGTTCATCACCGCTTGGGTGAATTCCGCATCGGTCACTTGAACTTCGGCCTTCTGACCAACTTCGGCCAGCAGCAAGCCCAACTTCACGCGGCGCTCAGCCAGTTTCTTGTGCTCATCCGTCGGCTCGATCTCGGGGTGATCATGGCCCTGAACGTCAGGGTTTTCTTCGTGCCACAGCTGATGCGCGATCTGGCCAGCCTCGGCGTCCACCAACGAGGGTGGCAACTCGAACGATACGGCCTTGTCCAGCTCATCCAAAAGTGCACGCTTGGTCACAGCCCGCGCGGCGCCTGCGTATTCTTCTTCCAAACGTTCAGAAATCTGGCCTTTCAGACCGGCCAGATCTTCTGCGCCAAACTGCTTTGCCATTTCGTCGTCGATCTCGGCGGCCTTCGGCTCTTTCACGTTGTGAATTTTGCACTCGAACACAGCCTCTTTGCCGGCCAGATGTTCTGCGTTGTAATCTTCGGGGAAGGTCACGGTGACGTCCGTTTCGTCGCCCGCTTTCACACCGACCAAGCCCTCTTCGAACCCAGGGATAAACTGACCAGAGCCCAGAACCAGCGCGTGACCTTCGGCAGCACCACCCTCAAACGCTTCGCCATCAACTTTGCCCAGGAAATCAAAGATCACCTGATCGCCGTCTTTCGCCTTGGACCCCTTCTTGCGGTCTTCGAAATTCTGCGCGGTCTCCGCCAGTGAGCCCAGCGCCTCATCCACGGCCGCGTCGTCGGCTTTCACAACCAGTTTTTCCAAGGCGATGCCGGAAAAATCGACTTCGGGGATCTCAGGCAGCTTTTCGTAAGACACGTTGACGACAACATCGTCGCCCTCTTTCCAGTCTTCGTTGGCCATCTTCATTTCAGGCTGCATCGCAGGGCGGTCGCCACTTTCTTCAAGATGCTTGTTCATCGCGCCATCAACAGCTTCCTGCATGGCTTCACCAAGAACACGTGGGCCAAACTGCTTTTTCAGCAGCGCCATCGGCACTTTGCCCTTGCGGAAACCCTTCATCTCGATCTCGGGCTGCGCTTCTTTCAGCTTGTCGTTGACCGCGCCGTCCAGATCGGCGGCCGTCACCGTGATCTCGTAGCCGCGCTTCAGGCCGTCGTTCAGGGTCTCTTTGACCGTCATGGATATCGTCCTTCTTTCATCTCTCACGCCCCGATCGGGGCAATTTCTTGGTGCGGGTGGAGGGACTTGAACCCCCACGCCTTGCGGCGCCAGAACCTAAATCTGGTGCGTCTACCAATTTCGCCACACCCGCAGTATTCATAAGGGGACGGCACAGCCATCCCCTTAAGTTGGGCGCGTCTTAGCAAAGTCGAATGAAGGATGCGAGAGGAAAACGCCACCCATCCCACAAGGTTTTGCAGCGGTTTGGAAGCCTCGCAGCATCAGCCCCGCCCTGCATCGGTGGCAGCAAGGTGCGTGACGAAAAAGACTCACCTCTCATCAATGCCGCGCAAAAACACAAAAGAAGTCCCGCCGGTAACAATTTGTTGCCATATTTGCGGCTACAAACGAGGCAGAACAACAAGCACAGAGCGAGAAACGCCATGCACTTGGGACAGAACAAAGACTTTACTGATGCGGAGGCTGTGCAGGCCCCCGTCACATCTATCGTCACCGCAAACGCATCCGGCCTGACAACAGGGACAACCGTCATGACCATGGCGGGTGAAACACCTGTCGAAGACTTGGAAATCGGGGATCGTGTCATCACGCGTGACGCCGGCATGGCCGTGCTGCGCGATATTCGCAGCAAAAAGGTTAAGGTTACCCCGATCTGCATCAAAGCAGGCTCTTTGGGCCATACGCGTCCGCAACATGACATGGTGCTGGGCCCCGATACGCTGGTCCACATCCGCGATTGGCGCGCCAAGGCTCTGTTCGGGGCCGACGTGGCCACCGTGAAGGCCAAGCGTTTGCTCGATGGTGAATTTGTGTCCCAACAGGACGAGGCCACAATGACGGTGTATGACCTGATCTTTGATCGTCAGCACATCATCTATGCAGATGGCCTTGAAATCGCGAGCACGAACATCTGATCAAAAATCGATCCGCCAATCGGTCAACGCAGTCCTTTGGGGCTGCGTTTTGCATTTGAGGGCGCTGCCCTCGCGCGTGCCGCGCTCACCCGAGGTATTTCAGACCCAAAGAAGCAAAGGCAATTCGCATCCATTTTGGGCAGGCTGCCACCCGTCGCTTGTTCTGAATGCAAAGGCGCGATTCACTTTCGCTCTTTCCTGCGCCGTTTTGCTTATTTTTTGTGCAAACCTATATTTATTGGCCAGCGCCCTTTCGATCCTTGGCGGCGCAGAATTGAGGCCCAGCGCCGAAAATGATCTGACCCAAGCAGAAACATCTGCCAAGGGAGATCGGCACGTGAAGAAGATCGAGGCCATCATCAAACCGTTCAAGTTGGACGAGGTCAAAGAAGCCCTGCAAGACGCCGGTATTCAAGGTCTGAGTGTTGTCGAAGTCAAAGGCTTCGGCCGCCAAAAAGGCCACACTGAACTCTACCGTGGTGCGGAATACGTCGTGGACTTTCTGCCAAAGGTAAAGATCGAGGTCGTCCTGGCCGACGATCAAGTGGATGGCGCGATCGAAGCCATCATCACTGCTGCGAAGACAGACAAGATCGGCGACGGCAAAATTTTCGTGTCCGACGTGGCGCAAGCCATCCGCATCCGGACCGGCGAAGAAGGGGATGACGCGCTGTAAGGCGGGCCAACCAAATCTATCCAAACCCAATATTCATCAGGGGAAACGTAAGTAATGAACAACAAAGATCTCGTGAAAATGATCGCTGACGAAGATATCGATTACGTTGATATCCGCTTCACTGATCCACGCGGCAAACTCCAGCACGTCACATTGATGTCCGACCAGGTCGACGAAGACTTCCTTGAAGAAGGCTTTATGTTCGACGGCTCCTCCATCGCCGGCTGGAAATCCATCGACGAATCCGACATGAAGCTGATGCCCGACACATCCAGCGCCTATGTTGACCCTTTCTATGCGGAAAAAACCCTCTGCCTGCACTGCTCCATTGTTGAGCCTGACACAGGCGAAGGCTATGACCGTGACCCACGCGGCACCGCCGAACGCGCTGAGGCTTATCTGAAATCCTCCGGCATCGGTGATGTGGCCTACTTTGGCCCTGAAGCTGAATTCTTCCTCTTCGACGACGTGCGCTACTCCGTAGGTATGAACAAAGTGTCCTACGAAGTGGACGCGATCGACGCTGCCTGGAACACCGACACCGAGTACGAGATGGGCAACACCGGCCACCGTCCCGGCGTCAAAGGCGGCTACTTCCCCGTCAACCCCATCGACGACGCGCAGGATATCCGCTCCGAGATGCTGTCCACGATGAAGCGTCTGGGCATGAAAGTGGACAAGCACCACCACGAGGTGGCCTCCTGTCAGCACGAACTTGGCCTGATCTTCGACAGCCTGACCAAGCAAGGTGATGAGCTGCAGAAGTACAAGTACGTCATTCACAACGTGGCCCAGGCCTACGGCAAGTCCGCGACCTTCATGCCCAAGCCCATCGCAGGCGACAACGGCACCGGCATGCACGTGAACATGTCTATCTGGAAAGACGGCAAGCCGCTGTTTGCAGGCGACAAATACGCCGATCTGTCTCAGGAAGCCCTGTACTTCATCGGTGGTATCCTGAAGCACGCCAAGGCACTCAACGCCTTCACCAACCCGTCCACAAACTCCTACAAGCGTCTGATCCCGGGCTTTGAAGCCCCCGTTCTGCGCGCCTACTCTGCCCGCAACCGCTCCGGTTGTGTGCGTATTCCATGGACAGAAAGCCCCAAAGCCAAGCGCGTTGAGGCCCGTTTCCCTGATCCCGCAGCCAACCCCTATCTGTGCTTTGCGGCCCTGTTGATGGCCGGCCTTGACGGCATCAAGAACAAGATCGATCCCGGTCCTGCGTCTGACAAAGACCTTTATGATCTGCCCGCAGAAGAGCTGGCCGAAATCCCAACGGTCTGCGCATCGCTGCGTGAAGCCCTGGATGAGCTGGAAAAAGACATGGACTTCCTGCTGGCCGGTGACGTGTTCACCAAAGACCAGATCGAAGGCTACATGGAACTGAAGTGGGAAGAGGTCTACGCCTACGAGCACACCCCCCACCCCATGGAATTCAAGCTGTACTACAGCTGCTAAGTCCGGTTTTGAGTTTGCAAAAGGGCGTCCCTCGGGGCGCCCTTTTCATTTTGGGGGCCCGCTGATCTGCGACGCGCCCTGTCGTGTGCCTCCGCCGCGTCACAATTTATTCCCAAACTTGCCTTTACGTTTACTCCGTCTTGACGATTTTAGCTGACATTCCGGCAGTATGAGTAATGTGAACCAGTATATCCCGCCGTCATCGCCCTATGAACAGACCGCCAGTTTTGGGGCCCACCGCAACCGTGACTTGCCCGCATCCGCGATCCAGTCTGGGGCGTCGACCCTTCCTGCCGCGTGGCAAACCCGCGGCGTGGCAATGAGCGGGAACCTTCCCCGCCACACGTCTGAGCCCCGCAATCTGGCTGAGGTCGCCATGGCACCGCTTCGGTGGTGTTTTACAGGCTCTGTGAGGGCCGCGTTCACCGCAGGCGTCATCGCGGCCTGTGTCCTAATGGTCCTTTTCTGATCTGACCTGCACCAGCGTCGTGTGAATGACGAAAGCCACTGCGTCTGGATGCTCCAGACGCAGCACGGTTTGTCGCTCACTCCGAATAAAGGGATCATCAGGTTGGCCCACGGGGCGTTTGTCCACCTCGAGCCGAGGCTGAAACAACGCAGGATCACTGTATCGCAGTAAATTGGCCCGCCACATGGGCCGGCCCCTTTGCACACCATCAAACAACCGCTGCACGCGTGCAGCAATCCCAGCGTCATAATCAGCCACTGGGCGATGAATGCGAACCAAAGGCCGTCCGATCTTTTCGGCCAAGGTCCAACTGGCCGGAAAACACAGGACAGCGCCTGTCAAAACATGTTCATCTCCGCGTTTTTCAAGAATGCAAACGTCCTGTTGCAGGATCCGGCCCACGGTTTGCAACGGCTGGTCCCAATCGACGGTCTGAGACGTTCCATCGGGACACCGCACCGTTCCAGCATCTAACGCGAACCCCTCTGGCAAACAGCCCAAGACATCGTTCAGAAATGACCGGGCTGCGACCAAACCGTCAGGCTGCATAGCACACACGTCGTCCAACTGCGTGTCCAACAACCGACGTCGTTCGACCATCTGCGCGCCATAGGCGTCGTCGCAAAACAACCATGGCCCTACAACCGGTTGCATGGACGGCAACCGCGCCGCCGCGCGCACGGCCTGCCCCTCCGGCAGGGCCTTTTGCAGGATAGATGTCGGTTTTGCGTCCATCAGCCCGCCCCTGAATGTCGTTTTTGGGCCGGACAGCTCTCACCCTCGCCGCCACGCTTCCCCCATCGCCTGATCATAGCCGGAGGAGGCCGCCATGAACACGCATTATCGCGACACCCGCAAGATTGACCCGACCCGCGGCGCGACACTGGGGGATGGAACGCCCAACGATGCGGACCGTATTGAAATCGGCCCCACCCAACTGGCCTTCCGCGAATGGGAGGCCGCAGGCCTCACCCTGCCCAACCTCGCCAACCTGCGCGCCTTTCGCTGGCGGCGGCTGACCCAACACATCGTGGACCGCGACTATGGCGGTCTGCTGATGTTCGATCCCCTCAACATCCGCTACGCCACCGACAGCACCAACATGCAGCTGTGGAACACCCACAACCCGTTCCGCGCGGTCCTCATCTGCGCCGACGGCTACATGGTCATCTGGGATTACAAAAACTCTCCTTTCCTGAGCACCTTCAACCCGCTGGTGCGCGAACAGCGCAGCGGCGCGGATTTGTTTTATTTCGACCGTGGCGACAAAGTCGATGTCGCCGCCGACACTTTCTCAAACGAGGTCCGCCACCTGATCGCACAGCACGGCGGCGGCAACATGCGGCTTGGTGTGGACAAGATCATGCTGCACGGGCTGCGCGCCCTCGAAGCCCAAGGATTTGACATAAAAGAGGGCGAAGAACTCACCGAAAAGGCCCGCTCCATCAAAGGCCCCGACGAAATCCTGGCCATGCGCTGCGCCAACCATGCCTGCGAAACCTCCGTCAAAGCCATGGAAGACTTCGCCCGTGCGAACGCCGGAAACGGCACCTGTTCGGAAGACGACATCTGGGCGGTTCTGCACGCAGAAAACATCAAACGCGGCGGTGAATGGATCGAAACACGTCTGTTGGCATCAGGTCCTCGCACCAATCCGTGGTTTCAGGAATGCGGGCCGCGCATCACAAGGCCCAACGAAATCATCTCCTTTGACACTGATTTGGTGGGCAGTTACGGCATCTGCATCGACATCTCGCGCAGTTGGTGGATCGGCCCCGACAAGCCCCGCCCGGACATGGTCGAGGCGATGAAACACGCCGTCGAACATATTGAAACCAATATGGAAATGCTGAAACCGGGGGTGAATATCGAAGACCTCAGCCGCAACACCCATGTGCTGCATGACAAATATCAGGCGCAAAAATACGGCTGCCTTATGCATGGCGTGGGCCTGTGCGATGAATGGCCCCTCGTGGCCTATCCAGACAAGATGGTGCCCGGCGCGTTTGATTACGAACTGCAACCAGGCATGACATTGTGTGTAGAGGCGCTGGTGGGCGAAGTCGGCGGCGATTTTTCGATCAAGCTCGAAGATCAGGTGCTGATCACCGAAGACGGCTATGAACGCCTCACCACCTACCCTTGGGATGACGCGCTGATGGGGCTGTAACCAGTCGGTGACATTTCTCACCATAGCGTGACGCCCCCGTCACATCCCTTGCGCAGTCAGCCGCGCAGGCGCAGGTAAAGGTCAACACAAGGACCAAAACCCATGCCCACCACACGTTTCACCTTCCCAGGCCACGATGGCCAACAACTCGCCGCCCGTCTTGATCTGCCCGATGGGCCGCATCTGGCCACGGCCCTCTTTGCGCACTGCTTTACCTGTTCCAAAGACATCCCCGCCGCCCGCCGCATCGCGGGCCGACTGGCGGCCATGGGCATCGCGGTGCTGCGGTTCGATTTCACCGGCCTGGGCCACTCGGAAGGCGAGTTCGAGAATACGAACTTCACCACCAATGTCGCTGACCTCTCGGCCGCCGCGGCAGAGTTGGACAAACGTGGCATGACCCCCTCCCTGCTGATCGGTCATAGTCTGGGCGGGGCCGCCGTGCTCAAGGCAGCGCCTGATTTGCCGTCCATCAAAGGCGTCGTGACCATCGGCGCGCCCTTTGACCCCGAACACGTCACCCACAACTTCGCCGACAGCCTGCCCGACATCATCCGAGACGGCGTGGCCGAGGTTACGCTGGGCGGTCGCCCCTTCCGCATCTCCAACGACTTTCTGGAAGACGTCGCCAAAGGCCAGCTGACGCCCGCCATCGCCAAATTGGATGCCGCGCTGCTGGTCCTGCACGCCCCGCGGGATGCAACAGTCAGCATCGACAACGCGTCCGAGATTTTCTTGGCCGCCAAACACCCCAAAAGCTTCATCACCCTCGATGACGCCGATCACCTGCTCACACGTGCGCAAGACGCCGAATACGTGGCCAATATGATCGCCAGCTGGGCCACCAAATACGTTGACCTGAACCGCCCCGCCCCCCCCATCGGCATCCCCGAAGGCGTGCTACGGGTGTCCGAGGCCGACGCCTCAGGCTTTCTGCAAGACATCCAATCAGGCCCCCACCACGTCCTCGCGGACGAACCGGCGGCCTACGGCGGCACCAACAAAGGCCTCACGCCCTATGGCTTTCTATCCGCAGGTCTCGGGGCCTGTACCTCCATGACCATCCGCATGTATGCGCGCCGCAAAGGCTGGCCGCTGACCCATGTTTTGGTCGATGTGACACATGACAAAGTCCACGGACAAGACGCCGGCACCGAAACCAAATCCAAGATCGACAACTTCACCCGCACGATCCACCTCACCGGTGATCTCGACGACGCCCAACGGGCCCGCCTGCTGGAAATCGCCGACCGCTGCCCCGTCCACCAATCCCTTGAGCGCAGCAACCGGATTGAGACGAAATTGGCATAGGCCCCTGTCTTTGTTTCAAAAATATCCCCGCCGGAGGCGCAGGTCACACCCCAAATCCACGCCTTCGGAATGGGCTCACACCTGCCACAGGCACCCATAAACAAAACGAGGCGCGGAGCATCGCTCCGCGCCTCTCATTTTAACACCTATAGGCCGGTTTTAGCCGCGGGCGTCGCCCACCAGCTTCCAGATCGCAGGGAATGCGATGACCGCAACAACCAGCTTCAGCGCATCAACCCAGATAAAGGTCTTCACGCCGTAGGCGTACCAGTTAGCCCACCCGTAACCGGTGAAGGCTTCGCCGCCCACAAACCCGGACACAGCAGCCGTCGCCGCAGCGCCCAGCAGCGCCGCACCGGCGCTCAGCCACAGCACGCCTGGGATGTAGACGCACAGGATGCCCACGGCCATGGCCGCAGCCATCCGCAAAGGGGAGCGGTCCCAACCGGCAGAGGCCAGCGCGCCAACAGCATAGGCCGCAATCATAAAGCCCAGCAGGTAGCCACCCGTCGCACCCAGCACATAGGCCGGACCCGCGACAGCGCCCGCAAACACAGGCAGACCCTGCAGACCCAAAGCGATGTAGGACGCCACCGTCGCAGCCCCCAGCTTCGGCCCGTAGGCTGCACCGATCACCATGACAACCAGCATCTGCAAGGTCACCGGCACCGGTTGCGTCAGGATCTGGATCTTCGCGGAAACCGTCAGCGCGGCCACACCGGCCACCAGCAAAATTGCACGTTTGATCCAAAGGGCCGCGCCCTGTGCATCCCAAAGGCGGTCGCTCAGGACCATGTTTGTTGTGGCTGTCGACATGACGCTCTCCTTTATTTCGTTGGCCGCAGATAACCCTGTGCGCGCGCGTTCTGCAAGTGCGAAGGCCGCCTTTACCGCCAGATATCGCTAACGTCGCACATACCAGGTGACCGAAGTGTAATCCTTGCGCGGTCCCGTGACGTCCCAGCGCACAGCCCAGCAGGTCCATTCCGAAAAGTCATAACCGCCCCGATACATGTCCGCACCGCACAGATGTTCCGTGGCCTGCCCGCCAACCTCTGGGTCGAAATCATGAAACGGGCGGCCGTCTGCGAACAGCACCTCAATCCGTCCTGCCGTCGTCCGCCAAAGATAGGACCGCTCTGCTGCAAACCGCCCCGCCGGAAGGATCAACTCCCCCGCCTCCGCATAGGTCGCGCCCTCTGGCGTGGCGATGATGTCCGCTGTCCCTTCAAACTGGCTCTGTGCACCGCTCCGCCGGTCCTCAATGGTGCGCGACACTGTGAAGTGCCCGCAAAAATCGCCCAAACCTCGCATCAGTCTCTGTATGTCCCGTCGGTAAAGCTTCCGTCCTCTGCGATGAACCGCAGACCATCGCCCTGCCGCGCCATGTCATAGCAGAACCAACCGTCGCTGGGCGGCCACTGGCTGCAATACTGGTCGCCGCGCACGGCCCAGTACCCCCAACTGTCGCGGCCTGCATTATACAACGTGCGGCCAGAGGCGCGGAAATCCTGTGTCGCCCCGTCGTCATAAACCAAGGCACGGTCCGTCAGGGCCGCCGCGATCTGCGGTCCTGTCATGGGCTCCATCTGCGCCAATCCCACCGTCGGCGCACACAACAGCGCCATTGTCATCCCTCGCATCTCAACGCCCCTGTTGTTCTCACCCCGTCATCAGCTTATGACGCAGCGAACCCTGATTGCACGTCACAAAAGGCCATTTACCCATGATTCCTCGCTACGCCCGCCCCGCCATGACACAGATCTGGGAGCCCGCCACAAAATTCCGCATCTGGTATGAGATCGAGGCCCACGCCTGCGACGCCATGGCCGACCTCGGCGTCATCCCCCGCGAAAACGCGGACGCCGTCTGGAAGGCCCGCGACGTTGAATTCGACGTGGCCCGCATTGATGAGATTGAGGCCGTGACCAAACACGACGTGATCGCCTTCCTCACCCATCTGGCCGAACACGTAGGCTCCGAAGAGGCGCGCTTCGTCCACCAAGGCATGACGTCGTCCGACGTCCTGGACACCTGTCTGAACGTGCAACTGGTCCGCGCCGCCGACATCCTGATCGAAGATCTGGATAACCTGCTGGCCGCTTTGAAAAAGCGCGCGATGGAACACAAGATGACCGTCCGTGTGGGCCGCAGCCATGGCATCCATGCCGAACCCACCACCATGGGTCTGACGTTTGCCCGCTTTTACGCCGAAATGGATCGCAACCGCGCCCGCATGGTCGCCGCGCGGGACGAGATTGCCACCGGTGCCATCTCCGGCGCCGTGGGCACCTTCGCCAACATCGACCCCGCCGTGGAGGAGCATGTCTGCGAAAAACTGGGCCTGCACCCCGAACCGATCAGCACCCAAGTCATCCCCCGTGACCGTCACGCCATGTTCTTTGCCGTGCTGGGTGTCATCGCGTCGTCCATCGAAAACGTCGCCATTGAAATCCGTCACATGCAGCGCACCGAAGTCCTTGAGGGGGCGGAGTTTTTCTCAATGGGCCAAAAAGGCTCCTCCGCGATGCCGCACAAGAAAAACCCGGTGCTGACCGAAAACCTCACCGGTCTGGCGCGTCTGGTGCGCATGACGGTCATTCCGGCTATGGAAAACGTCGCCCTCTGGCACGAACGCGATATTTCGCATTCCTCTGTCGAACGTGGCATCGGGCCTGACGCGACAGTGACGCTTGATTTTGCGCTCAACCGTCTGACGGGCGTTGTCGACAAGATGTTGATCTTCCCCGACAACATGCTGGATAATATGAACAAATTCCCGGGCCTTGTGATGTCTCAGCGGGTGCTTCTCGCCCTGACACAGGCTGGTGTCAGCCGTGAAGACGCCTATTCCATGGTGCAACGCAATGCGCTGAAGGTCTGGGAACACCGCGTCGATTTCCGCGAAGAACTGCTCGCGGATGAAGAGGTTGTCGCAGCCCTTGGCGTCGATGGCATCAACGAGAAATTCGACATGGATTACCACACCAAACACGTCGACACGATCTTCAAACGCGTGTTCGGCTAACACCCGTTTCCTCCGTGGGTCCCCACCCCACGGAGGCAAAACAGCAAGATCAGGCGACCTGACGGTCCGCCTCCTCTTTGTGACGGGCCGCAATCGCCATGACCGCGTATTTGTGGCCGTCATCATCGTTCTCATAGGGTTCGCCCAACAACTGCGCGCCATAGCCCAGACGTTTCAGCGCCCGCAGCAACCACAGGTTCGACAAGGAAATCAACGTGGTCGCGCCCTCGGCCGTGGCCATGTCGATCAGCCCCCCCACGATCAAATCCAGACATTCCGTGCGCGCCCGCATTGATTTCACTTCGGGTGAAATAACCAACCGCGTGCATTCCCAGGCCTCTGGGCCGTCGATGATCGTGTCCAGCAGGTCGGTGGGGATCGTGGACAGTTTGCCGGTCATGGCATCTTTCAACATATAGGTGTGATCGCCCCATTGCGCCGCACAGGACATGGCACGCGCACCGGCCATCACGCGGCCCTCATCGTCCAGCACCAGACAGTAGCGGGCCATGGGGTTGTCGTACTGGTCCATTTCCACATCTGCGTTGTGCGGGATCTGCCAGTTCAGGGTATCGACAAAGAACGATTTCCGCAGGGCGAGGTAATCAAAGAACGCACCGCCGTGTTGATGCACGTTAGACAAGTTAAAGGTGATATTTTGCATTTCCACTCTCCTATTTGGAGAGTCTATTTAGCGTTCATTCCACAGGTAGATTAACCACATTTTCCCTTTGGAATGAGGTTTTTAGCCTCCAAACCGCGCGACTCTATGACCCCATAATTTGGTTAAAATATCGTTAACCATTACACCGCGCAAAATTCGCGCATAGGTTGTAATCCGTGTCAATATTGGGCGCAGTCCGGCCCAAAAACATCGCCCAAAAAGAATCAGATCAGGCCGAATTGTTTGACCATCGCCGCCGCCTGCGCCGACGTCTGCGCCCCCAATTTGGACTTGGCATTCTTCAGCCGCTGCTTCACCGCCCCTTCGGTGACACCCAAATCATGGGCAATCTGTTTCAGGCGTTGCCCGTCGCGCACCATGGCCAGCACCTCAAGCTCGGCCGCAGTCAGATTGGTAGGCGGCGCTTTGGCGTGATGCAGATTTTTGATGTAGGTCGACAGGGCCGCAATCTCGTCATCCGTGAACTCCCGGTCAGGGCGCGCAAAATGCCCGAACGATCGGTGGCCATCGGCGTTGCCATCAAAATAGGACACCGCCGCGCCGTAGCGCAGACCGAACGTTTGGGCCTGATCCAGCACCCGCATCGGATCATCGAAGTCAATCGCACTCCACCGGATGGATCCCGTATTGCTGTAGACCCAGCGTGTCACCGGATCATGCAACATAAAACGTAACTTGGTGTAGTGATCGATCCACGGCTGCGGCAGGGCGTTCACCTCTTCCATGGGAAAGGCAAATCCGACCCGCAGGGCGATGTAGTATCCTGATCGGGCGAGGGCTGTGACGTCATCTGATGATGCGAGATCGCCCAAACTCTCCCCTTCCCTGCTGCAAACCTATCGCGGGACCTGTCTAAAAGACAAAAAAGGGCACTTTCCCGCTGTCCATGCCTCGTGAAACTTTCTACCCACTTGAGCGAGTCGTAAGCAACCGTCAAGCGAACCGGAGCGCGTAAAATGGCCGATCTAGAAAAGATCACCGATCTGATTGAAACAGCAGAAGACATGGCCCCCGCGGGGTTTGCCATTGCGTTTCACATCCGCATGACATCGTCCGAATTCCAGTTTCAGACCTATCCCAAGGCGTGGATGGATTTGTACAACAGCAAAGGGTTCATCATGTCGGACCCAACAGTGGGATGGGCGTTTGCCAATACCGGATCCATCAGGTGGTCCGCCCTGTCGGATCAGGACGCATTGAAAATCTACGAACAATCCGCAGATTTCGGGATCAAATATGGCACAGCCATCGGGGTTGAAGCCGGCGGATCACGTTCCATCGCGGGCTTTGCCCGTCCAGACCGGGAATACACGGACGCGGAAATGCAAACCTTGACGGACCACGTTCAAGATCTGCACAGCCTCACCGCATCCGAAACCGGCATGACGCCCGAGGTACGGGCCGAATTGCACAAACTCTCAGTCCGCATGACACACCCCAGCTAACCCCAAGGGGATGTGCGCAATTTGGGGCACATCCCGCTTCAGCGTTAATCGGCAATTTACCGATACCCTCTATCACCATGCTGAATTGACAAGCTTTGGTGATTTATGTCTGGCTCTGCTGCTCTTTCGAATGCCTCCCCCTCCAACCTGCCCGCGATCTCACGTTCGCAAAAGGCTGCGATGGTTGTGCAGTTCTTACTGCGCAACGATGGCGATCTGCCCCTGTCTGATCTGCCTGAGGCGACGCAGGCCCGCCTGACCCGCGAACTCGGCGCGCTCAGCATCATCGACAAAAAGACGCTGAATCAAGTGATTGAGGAATTCTCGTCTGAGCTGTCCTCCATCGCCCTCACAGCGCCCGGCAGTGTTGAGGCTGCTTTGCAATCCCTTGAGGGGCGCATTTCACCGGGCACCGTGGCCAAACTGCGCGAAGAGGCAGCCGCCCGCGCAGGCCACGACCCCTGGAAAACGGTTCTCGAACTCGAAAACGAAGATATCCTTCCGATAACCGAGGCCGAAAGCCCCGAGATTTCCGCGATTCTGCTGTCAAAGATGACGACGGCAAAGGCGGCTGAGCTGTTGGGCATGATGCCCGGCGCGCGCGCCCGTCGCATCGCCTTTTCCATGTCGCGCACCACCAAAGTCACACCGCAGGCGCTTGGCCGGATCGGGGCCAGTTTGGCAAAAAACTACTGCGGCGTCTCGATCTCTGCCTTTCCCGACACACCCGAAAGCAGAATCGGCGCAATCCTCAATTCCAGCTCCGCCAGCACGCGCGATGGCATCCTTGAGGGACTGCTGGCGGAGGATCCCACCTTCGGAGAGGGCGTGCGCAAGGCCATCTTCACCTTTGCCGACATTCCCGCACGGCTGGCGGTGCCGGATGTGCCCAAGGCCATCCGCGAGGTCGATCAGGCCGATCTTGTCACTGCAATCGGCTTTGCCAAGCAGGAAGGCGGCGATTTGGAGGCCGCCGCCACCTTCATCCTCGAAAACATGTCCAGCCGCATGGCCGACAACCTGCGCGAAGAAATCGGGGAACGGGGCAAGATCAAACAATCGGATGGCGAAACGGCCCAAACCGCCCTTGTCACCGCGATCCGTGCGGCGGCGAGCGATGGCACGCTGACCTTGATTGTGCCGGATGAGGATGAAGACTGACCTTGGCAAAGGGGCAGCTCAGGGTCTAGCCTCCCGACATGGCTGAAAAAACTAACCCCCAAGAGGGCACGCCCTCAAAAAACCCCGCGCGCCGCTGGCACGATGACCCTGCGCGCCGCTGGCACGACAATCCCGCGCGCCGTTGGCATGACATGGGCGGCGATGACGCAGGACCCGTCCCCACAGACCAACATGATTTCTCCCTTTGGGAAAAACGCGTTGATGCCTTGATGATCATCGGGTCAGCCAAGGGCTATTTCACCGTCGACGGATTGCGCCGCGTTCTTGAGGACATGGGCGAAGACGCCTTTGAAACCATGACCTATTACGAACGTTGGATCGCATCGGTGAACCAGAACCTCATCGAAGGCGGCGCCTACACCACCGCTGAATTGGCCGCAAAAATGGACGACGTCGCAAGGCGCGGCCTTACCTACGGCGACGCGGCTGGGGCCCCATGATGCAAAAAGTACGCGTCAAACCCCTGATGCCGCCCGGCCACGTGCGCACTCCGCACTATCTGCGGGGCAAAGCCGGCGTGATCGAACGCAGTCTGGGCGCCTTTCCCAACCCCGAAGACCTCGCCTATGGACACGACGCACCCGCCCTGCCCTTACACCGTGTGCGGTTCCGCATGGGTGACATCTGGGGGCCGGACACGCCCAACCCCGACGACACCCTCGACGCCGAAATTTATGATCACTGGTTGGAGCCCGCAGACGATGCCCCATGATCACCACGATTCCCTTAGCCCGTCCGGCCATCCCTACCGCGCCGATGACGACACCCCGCTCAGCTACTGGCAAACCATGGAAATCGCCGTGCGCGAATTGCTGGTCGAAAAAGGCATCACATCGCCCGAAGAGATTGCGTCCCAGATCAACACCATGGACGCCCGAAGCCCCGCAAATGGCGCGCAAGTCGTCGCGCGCGCCTGGACAGATCCGGACTTTCACGCAGCCCTGATGCAAGATGCCTCCGCCGCGACGCGGGATATGGGGTTCGACATTGGCCCGCTGAAATTGATCGCCGTCGAAAATACGGCCCATGAACACAATATCATCGTCTGCACCTTGTGTTCATGTTACCCGCGCAATCTGTTGGGCCTGCCGCCCGATTGGTACAAATCGAGGGCCTATCGCAGCCGAACAGTGCGCGATCCACGCGGTGTGCTGGCCGAATTTGGCGTCACCCTGCCCGACACCACAAGAGTGCGCGTCCACGACAGCACGGCCGACATGCGATATATTGTGATCCCCGCGCGACCGTCGGGCACCGATGGCATGTCTGTTGATGAATTGGCAAAATTGGTGACCCGCGACAGCATGATCGGCACGGGGGTCGCCCGTCAACCTTAGCGCAAAACAGCCGTCGCCAAAACAGCACCGGGGCCATTCGCGGCACCTTCTTGCTGTACGATCACAACAATCGGCGCGTCGCCCTGCACGGGGATGGACAGCTGCAGGCTGTCTGCACCGGACCATTCGCCCACGGTCTGCCAGTCGGTAACGATGTTGGCATATTCGAGGGTGCGCCCCGCATTTTCGCCCCGTTGGATATCCACTGTCTCGCGCGCACTGAAACGGACGACCTGGACCGTGGTCCCTGCGGGCAAGGCCTGCTCGGTGGTTCCGGTGATTGTCAACGCACCGCCCGCGACGGCCGCATCAACCGCAACGCCAGTGGGGGCTTGATGGGCCTTGATCGCATCGGCCACCTGCATCGGCTTTGCACCAATCACATGCGTCTGCCCTGCAATCACCATCTGGGGCGTGTAGATCGTATTGTGCCCCGCCGCCGCAGCATATCCTTGCTGTCGCACAGTGTGGCGCGGATCGGCAAAGCTGTCCGCCCAGCCGATATAATCCCAATAATCCACATGCAGCGCCAATGGGATCACGTCATCGCGGTCCGCCAAATCATGCAAAAGCGCATCCGCAGGCGGGCAGCTGGAACACCCCTGCGATGTATAAAGCTCAATGACCACCGGCCCCTCAGCAGACGCGGGTGCGGCCCCCATCATGGTGATGGCGACAGACAAACTGGCGAGTATTTGACGCATATAGATTCCCTTATTCTGCCCCATGGGTAACGGGGCTGTCTTCCATATGCCAATCAACCGTTCGCGAGGCGTCTGTTACAATTGCGACACCCGCAGCCGTTCATCACGTCGTAAGGGATCCTGTCGCGAGATAAATGGGAAAAATCACATCGCGCCTGCGTCACTCAAACGCATCAAAATAAGTATAAACAACACTTGGCAGCTATTGTGTGCGATTGTATACCGCAGCCAGAATCATCCCACGTTCATCGCAGGAGACGCACATGCCCATCACAGTTGGCCACGACAGCGCAAAAACGCGCAAGACCCTAACGGTTGGCGATCAAACCCTCGCCTATTACTCCATTCCGGCCGCGCAAGACGCCGGTTTGGGTGACTTTTCCAACTTGCCCGCCGCGTTGAAGGTGGTGCTGGAAAACATGCTGCGTTTCGAAGACGGCAAGACCGTCAGCGTGGACGACATCAAGGCCTTCGCCGAATGGGGCGCCAAGGGCGGCAAGAACCCCCGCGAAATCGCGTACCGCCCTGCCCGTGTGCTGATGCAGGACTTCACCGGCGTTCCGGCGGTGGTCGATCTGGCCGCAATGCGTGACGGCATCGTGGCCTTGGGCGGTGATGCCCAGCAGATCAACCCGCTGAACCCTGTTGATCTGGTCATCGACCACTCCGTCATGATCGACGAATTCGGCAACCCGCGCGCCTTCCAGATGAACGTGGACCGTGAATATGAACGCAATATGGAACGCTACACCTTCCTGAAATGGGGTCAGTCCGCGTTCAACAACTTCCGCGTTGTCCCACCCGGCACCGGCATCTGCCATCAGGTGAACCTGGAATATCTCTCCCAAACCGTTTGGACCGATACGGACCAGAACGGCGAAGAGGTGGCCTACCCCGACACGCTGGTGGGCACCGACAGCCACACCACCATGGTCAACGGTGCGGCCGTTCTGGGCTGGGGCGTCGGCGGGATTGAGGCTGAGGCCGCGATGCTGGGTCAGCCGATCTCAATGCTGATCCCAGAGGTTGTAGGCTTTGAGCTGACAGGCGCCATGATGGAAGGCACCACAGGCACCGACCTTGTGCTGAAGGTGGTGGAAATGCTCCGCGCCAAAGGCGTGGTGGGCAAGTTCGTGGAATTCTACGGTGCGGGCCTCGACAGCCTGCCGCTGGCGGATCGTGCCACCATCGCCAACATGGCCCCCGAATACGGCGCCACCTGCGGCTTCTTCCCGATCGACAATGAAACCCTGCGCTACCTGCGCAACACCGGCCGCGACGAAGACCGCATCGCGCTGGTCGAAGCCTACGCCAAGGAAAACGGCTTCTGGCGCGGCGACGATTACGCCCCCGTCTACACCGACACCCTGCACCTCGACATGGGCGCCATCGTGCCCGCAATCTCGGGCCCCAAACGTCCACAGGACTACGTGGCCCTGACGAATGCGAAATCTGCCTTCGCAAAGGAAATGGAAGAGACGTTCAAACGTCCCATGGGCAAGGAAGTCGCCGTTGCAGGCGAAGATTACACGATGGAAAGCGGCAAGGTTGTGATCGCCTCGATCACGTCGTGCACCAACACCTCCAACCCCTACGTCATGATCGGCGCGGGCCTTGTGGCGCGCAAAGCCGCAGCCTTGGGTCTGGACCGCAAACCTTGGGTGAAAACCTCCCTCGCCCCCGGCTCTCAGGTCGTGTCTGCCTACCTTGAGGCCGCTGGCCTGCAGGACGATCTGGACAAGATCGGCTTCAACCTCGTGGGCTATGGCTGCACGACCTGCATCGGCAACTCCGGTCCGATCCAGAAAGAATTGTCCGAAGCCATTGCCGAAGGCGATCTGGTCGCGACCTCCGTTCTGTCGGGCAACCGCAACTTCGAAGGTCGGATTTCACCAGACGTGCGCGCCAACTATCTGGCCTCACCGCCGCTGGTCGTGGCCTATGCGCTGGCCGGCACGATGGACATCAATCTGGCCACAGATCCGATTGCCCAGACGCCCGACGGCAAAGATGTGTACCTGAAAGACATCTGGCCCACGTCTCAGGAAGTGGCCGAGCTGGTCGAGGCGACCGTGACCCGCGAAGCGTTCCAGTCCAAATACGCTGACGTCTTCAAAGGCGACGAAAAGTGGCAGGGCGTTCAAACGACGGATGCAGAAACCTACGATTGGCCCGCCCAATCCACCTACATCCAGAACCCGCCCTATTTCCAAGGCATGTCCAAGGAGCCTGGCGTGATCACCAACATCGAAGGCGCGCGTGTTCTGGCCCTGCTCGGTGACATGATCACCACCGACCACATCTCGCCTGCTGGTGCGTTCAAGGAAACGACGCCCGCCGGTCAATATCTGGTGGACCGTCAGGTGCCTGTGCGCGAGTTCAACTCCTACGGCTCACGCCGCGGCAACCACGAGGTCATGATGCGCGGCACCTTCGCCAACATCCGCATCAAGAATGAGATGCTGGACGGCGTCGAAGGCGGCTACACCAAAGGCCCCGATGGCGCGCAAACCTCGATCTTTGAGGCGGCGATGGCCTATCAGGATGCGGGCGTGCCCACGGTGATTTTCGGTGGTGAACAATACGGTGCGGGATCAAGCCGTGACTGGGCGGCCAAAGGCACAAACCTGCTGGGCGTCAAGGCTGTCATCGCCGAGAGCTTCGAGCGGATCCACCGTTCAAACCTCGTGGGCATGGGCGTCATCCCGTTTGAATTCACCGGCGGCGACACGCGCAAATCGCTGGGTTTGACGGGCGATGAAACAGTGTCAATCTCTGGCCTTGATACAGTGCAACCTTTGCAAGAGGTCCCCTGCACGATCACCATGGCAGACGGCAGCGTGAAAGAAATCACGTTGAAGTGCCGGATCGATACCGCGATCGAGATCGAATACATCGAACACGGTGGAGTTCTGCACTACGTGCTGCGCAACCTGGCCTCCGAGACCGCCATCGCGGCGGAGTGATGCTCTAAAATTCCGGAATTTTAGAGACGCGACTTTAACGCGCCGCCTGACATTCAGGCGGCGCGTTTTTTGTGGGCGGGTGATTTTGCATATTTTTGAAACAGCGAAACCTAGACGGCGCGCTGGGTCGGCGTATGGTGGGGGCATGACGCACCGATCTTTTGAATTTACCCATGCCCTGTGTCGCACGCCCGCGCTGTCTGTAACAGACGGATTGCGCGCCACCGATCAGGGTGACCCCGATCCCCTTGTCTTTGCGGCTGAACACGCAGCATACGTCAGTGCATTGCGGGATGCGGGGTGTGACGTGACCGTTTTACCGGCAGACGACAGCTTTCCAGACAGCGTGTTCATCGAAGACCCTGCTTTGGTGCTGAACGGTGTGGCAATTGTCTTGCGTCCAGGTGCAGACAGCCGAATAGGTGAGGCCGCAGCATTGCGACCTGCGTTGCTGGAGACCATGGCGGATGTCGTTGATTTGCAGACCGACGGCTTCGTCGACGGCGGCGATATCTTGTGCACCGATGATCGCGTTCTCCTTGGCTTGTCTGCCAGAACAACCGCACAAGGGGCTGAGGACTTGCGGCCTTTGGTTGAGGCGCAGGGTTACCGTTTGGACATCCTGCAAACGCCGCCCGAAATCCTGCATTTCAAAACAGAAAGTTCCCTGCTGGATCATGAGACCGTTCTAGCGACCCCAAAGCTGGCCGCCTCTGGCGCGTTTCAAGGGCTTAACGTCATTGAAACACCGCACGGGGAAGAAGCCGCAGCCAATGCCATCCGGGTCAATAACGACGTGTTTGTGTCTGCGGGTTACCCGCGCACGGCAGATCTGTTGGATCAGGCCGGTTACGCGGTCAAGGTGCTGAACACATCGCAGGCCGCCTTGGTTGATGGCGGGCTCAGCTGTATGTCGTTGCGTTATTCGCTGGCCTTAGCTGCGTAAGCCGCCTCAAGCGCAGGGCGCAATCTGCCCTCCAGCTCTCGGGATGTAATCGGGGCCGCCATTCTGAACAGGATCGTGCCATCCCCATCCAGCACAAAGGTTTCCGGCACGCCGTACACACCCCAATCGATGGCATAAAACCCTTGTTTGTCAGATCCCACGGCCACGTAAGGATCGCCCAATTCCTCCAGAAATGCCGCAGCGTTGGGATCGAAATCCTTATAGTTGACGCCGTAGATCGGCACGCCCTCTTGCGCCAACGCCGTCAGGTTGGGGTGTTCCACACGACAGGGGGCGCACCAGCTGGCCCAGAAATTCACGATCTTGACCTCTCCGTCACGCAACATTTCATCGGTCAGAAGGGGCAGCCCCTCGACCTCTTCGACCTCCACCACCGGCGCGGGCTCTCCGATCAGGGCCGAAGGCAATTCATCCCCCTGGCCCAGAAACATGCCCGCCGCAAACAGCCCCGCCAGTGCGGCAAAAACAATCACAGGGATCATCAACAGCCACTTCATTTGCGCGCCACAGCTTGGATATGCCGCCGTGCCTCAACATCCTGCAACTGTCGGGCCACGCGCCGTTCGCGACGCAAAGACACCACCACAACGCCGATCAAAAGAACAATGGACACGCCATAGGCCAGCAAAACCTCGACCGCGTATTTTCCCAGATCCGGCATCATCCGCGCATCCTCGCCTCAAGTGCGCGCATCCGGCGGACGCGAATTTCGGTGGCTGTGCGCATCAGCACCAAGGCCACAAACAACAGCACGAAACCCGCAATACAAACCAGCGCGGGATACCAAAACACATCTGCCACGTTTTCTTCCTTATCCAGCGACAAGGATGCGGGTTGGTGCAACCCTTGGCTCCAGAAGTTCACCGCATAGCGCGACAAGACGGCAAACACCGACCCCACGATGCACAGCACCGACGTCAGATCAGCGGCCGTGTCCGGATCCTCGATCGCTTCCCACAAGGCAATGTAGCCAAGGTAGAACAAAAACAGGATCAGAAAGGACGTCAGGCGCGGATCCCAGGCCCACCATGTGCCCCACATGGGCTGGCCCCAAATGGCGCCGGTAAACAAGGCCATCACTGTCATCACAACGCCCACAGGCGCAGCGGCCCGGGCGGCCAAGGCGCTGACATGATGACGGCGCACCAACCAGATAACCGAGGCGATCAGCATCATGAACCACGCGTTGATCGCCATCAGGGCCGATGGCACATGCAGATAGAAAATCTTGACGGTGGACCCCTGCCGGAAATCGTCGGGCGTAAAGAAAAACCCCCAGACAAGCCCGACAACAAGGATTGCAATGGATCCCCACAGCATCACCGGCACCCAAGGGCCGGTTGTTGCAATGAATTTCTTCGGATTGGCGTATTCCCAGATCGACATGAGTGTTAGCTAGCCCTTCCCCTTTGCGCCGACAAGACCGCTCACTTCAAATTCACCCGCAGGGCGGCGGCACTGGCAAAAGGCAGCAGCGCAAAACAGCCCAGCGTGATCCCGGCCAACATCAAAAGCGGCGTCGTGGGGTCTTGCCCATCGGCCCCGCGACGCACGGCCTCCGCCCCGAAAATCAACGTCGGCACATAAAGCGGCAACACCAGAAGAGACATCAAAAGCCCCCCACGTTTGAGGCCCACCGTCACCGCCGCCCCAAAGGTGCCGATCATCGACAGGGCCGGTGTGCCCAACACCAAAGACGCCAGCAGCCAGACATAGGCCCCGGGCGCCAGTGACAGCAAAAACCCCAACGCGGGCGCGGCGAAGGTCAGCGGCAGGCCCGTGGTCAGCCAATGGGCCACCCCTTTTATCAAGGCGACCCCTTCAAGCGGCAGCGGGGATGTCGCCAAAAGCGGCAGGGACCCGTCCTCAAAATCCAGCGCAAAGATCCGATCGAGCGACAACAGCGCCGCCAACAGCGCGGCCACCCACAAAACACCAGGTGCGATGCGGGACAGAATATCCGCCTGCGGCCCGACGCCAAAGGGCACCAGAACGATCACAATCAGAAAGAACGCAAGGCCAAGGCCAAAGCCGCCGCCTGCGCGCACGGCCAAGGCCAGATCTCGGCGCAACAGCGCAATCAAAGAAACGCCTCGTCCGCACCGTCCCGAGCGTCGGGCGCCGCCTTGAAAGGCGCCAGTTCCAGCTCCGGGGCATCGATACCAAGGTCAATGTGGGTGGCAATGACAGCAATGCCGCCTGCGGCCAAATGGCTGCCCTGCAACCAACGGGCAAACATCTTCACTGAAAAGCCATCGAGGCTAACCGTCGGCTCATCCAGAAACAACACTTTGCGCCCGATGACCCCCAGCCGTGCAAGACCCAAACGGCGCTTTTGCCCCGCCGACAACGTGCCCGCCAAACGGTCCCTCAAGTCTTCTAGATCAAACGCCGCAAAGACGGCGTCCGGCACATCTGCCCCATGGACGTCCCCCCAAAACGCAAGGTTTTCGGTCACGCTCAGCTGCGCTTTGATGCCATCGGCATGACTGGCGTAGGCGCCACTGTCTTCGGGATAAATCACCTCTCCCGTCAGTGGCGGCTGCAATCCTGCAAGGGTGCGCAGCAATGTCGTCTTGCCGACCCCATTGGGCCCGCGCAACACCAGTGCCTGCCCTGCGGCGACCTCAAAAGTCAGCCCCTCCAGCACAGGCACCCCGCCACGCGCGACGCATACATCCAGAACCTTCAGTTCCATCGCGGCCCGCCCCCTCAACCGACAGGCAGCAGGGCCAGCCCGACACGCCGCCCTTCGCTCAGCAAAACATTGTAGGTGCGACACGCCGTGGGCGACGACATCACCTCAACGCCCAACCCCGCGTCCTCAAGAGCGGTGCGCAAATCCGTTGGAATATGCGCGATCTCAGCCCCAGTGCCAACAAACACAACATCCAGATCGGCGACTGCATCAATCAGGGTCTGCGCATCGTCATATCCGCCCCACGGCGCGATGCCTGTGGGCAGCACAACCAAGGCCCCCTCGTACACCTGCCCACCGATGCGAAAAAAGCCCGCACCATACCCATCCACGGGCTTCGCATCCGTATAAACAACTTCATTCAGGCGCATGGGCGGCCCCCTTCATCTGACCCGAAAAACTCCCGCCGGAGGCGCTAAAATTCCGGAATTTTAGCATGCCCCTCAGGCATCAATGTTGGCAAATTGTCCGCCGACGTTCTTGTTGTCACCCGACCAATCCCGTTTGACGCCCAACACCAACAACGTGGTCGAGGCCACAAAGATCGATGAGTAAGTGCCCACAATCACGCCCCAGATCATCGCAAACACGAACCCGCGGATCACATCGCCGCCCAAGACATAAAGCGAAATCAGCGCCAGCAAAGTCGTGAACGACGTCATGAATGTCCGGCTCAGGGTTTCATTGATCGACAGGTTCAACACCGCCTTAAGGTCTTTTTGCTTATACTTGCGCAAATTCTCCCGCACGCGGTCAAACACCACCACCGTGTCGTTCAGCGAATAGCCCACAATCGTCAGCAAGGCCGCAATGATCGCCAGATCGAACCGGATTTGCAGCTCCGAGAAGATGCCGATCGTCAGCACCACATCATGCACAAGGGCCGCCACAGCGCCCAGGGCAAACTGCCACTCAAACCGCAACCAGATGTAGATCAGCACCGCACCGATGGCCAATGCCACCGCAATGATCGCCGCCTGAATCAACTCTCCCGACACGGTCGGTCCGACGGATTCCACCGCAGGGAAGGTCATGTCCGGATCAATCGTGCGCAACGCGTCTTGCACCGCATTGATCGTCTCGTTCGTCACGGCCTCCTCGCCATCTTGCGCTTGCAAGGCCACAAGGGCCACGTTTTGATCCGGCCCAAACGTCGGGTCGAACACTTCCGTAATCGTGACCTCGCCCAGCTCCAGACCGTCGATCACGCTGCGATATTCGCCCACATCCACCACCTGCGCGCTTTGGGTGCGCAAGGTTGTGCCGCCTTTGAAATCGATGCCGAAATTCAGGCCCTGATACAGGAACGATCCGAAAGCGACCAAAGCCAGAACCGCCGAAATCCCCAGCCACATCTTGGCCCGGTTGAAGAAATCAAACGCAGTCCCCTGTTTGACCAGCCGCAAATACCGACCCGCAAACAACTGCTTTGGCCGCTTGCGTTCGAACCAGATAACCACCAACAGGCGCGTCACAAAAATCGCCGTAAAGACGGATGTGATGATCCCCAGCCCCAGCGTAATCGCAAACCCGCGCACGGGCCCCGCGCCCATGGCAAACAGGATCGCCGCGGTGATAAAGGTCGTGATGTTGGCGTCGATGATGGCCGAAAGCGCCTTTTCATAGCCCAACTCAATAGCGCGGGCGGGGCCTTTGGCCGTGCGCGCCTCTTCTCGTATCCTCTCAAAGATCAGAACGTTGGCATCCACCGCCATACCAATCGTCAGCACGATGCCCGCGATGCCAGGCAACGTCAGCGTGCCGCCGATCAGCGACAAAAGCCCGAAAATCAGCGCCACGTTCACCAACAATGCGACATTGGCAAAGATGCCGAACAGCCCATAACTCAGCACCATGTAAATCAGCACCAGCGCAAAAGCGACCAGACAGGCGATGGCGCCCGCATTGATGCTGTCTTGCCCCAAATCAGGCCCAACTGTCTGTTCTTGCAAGAAATTCAATTCCGCGGGCAAAGCACCTGCGCGCAACAAAACGGCCAGATTGGTCGATTCCTCAACCGTAAACTGCCCCGTGATAATGCCCGATCCACCCGAGATATGCGCCTGAATGGTCGGCGCGCTGACCACCTCGTCATCCAGCACAATCGCAAAGGGCGACCCGATGTTTTCCAACGTATAATCACCAAATTTCCGCGCACCCGACGGGTTGAACCGGAACGTCACGGCGGGGCGGTTGTTCTGGTCAAAGGTGGGCTGGCTGTCCACCAGATCCTCGCCCGTCACCACCGGCGAGCGTTCGACGATGTAATACACACCAGGTTCATCCAGCGACGGCAGCACCACATTGCCCGCACCTGCACGGTCCTCAGGGTCAGAGGTGCGGCCCACCACAGGGTGGAACCCCAGCTGCGCGGTTGTGCCAATGATGTCTTTGACCTCTTGTGCCGATCCCACACCCGGCACCTGGATCAGGATCCGGTCCGCGCCCTGGCGCTGAATGGATGGCTCCCGCGTGCCGACCTCGTCAATCCGGCGGCGCACAATCTCAAGCGCCTGGCGCACCGTGCGGTCGTCCGTGGCCTGCATTTCGGCCTCGGACAGGGTCACGATCAGGTCTGTATCGCTGACCGCGCGCACCACAATATCCGTCTGCCCGACGCCTGTCACACTCACCACCTGTTGCGCCAGACCCCGCACCAGCGATAGCGCACGGTCCATGCCGGCAGGCTCCGAAATGCGCACGCGCAGTTCACCGGGCGTGTCGCTTTCGTCGGTGACAAACCCCACGACGTCCCGCTGGGCGGCCAACACATCGCGCACCTCGGGCCACAGGGCGCGCATGCGGGTCTCGTAGACATCTTCAACCTGCACTTCGGCCAACAGCTGGGCGCCACCGCGCAAATCAAGGCCCAGGTTCACCAGATTGTCGGGCATAAACGACGGCCACGCGGCCGCGTCAGCCTGCAGATCCTCGCCTGACTGCCCTGCCGCCAGCGCGGCCTCGGCATCGTTGGACCTCTCGACCGTGCCGTAAAACCCGTTGGGCAACGCCATCGCGATACCAATGGCCACCACCAGCCAGATTGTAACGCGTTTCCAAAGATCAATCTTCAGCATGGCAGGTCCTGTGTGTCTGGGGCCGCCGCCTGCGGGGGCCACCTTTTAAAATCAAAAGGGGCGGGCCATCGTGCTGGCCCGATCCCCAAATCCTGTCGTGACACGGCCCGCTTTGGGCCGCCCCGTTTTAGCCTTCGGCTGGTTCGGTTTTGTTCAAAACCTGAGAAATGGTGGAACGGACAACACGCACTTTCATGCCCTCGCCCAGCTCAACAACGACTTCGCCATCATCAACGACTTTGCTCACCTTGCCGATCAAACCGCCTTGGGTGATCACCTGATCGCCGCGCCGCAGGGCCGCAACCATCGCCTGATGCTCTTTCAGCTTTTTCTGCTGCGGACGGATCAGCAGGAAATACATGATCGCAAAAATCAGGATCAGCGGGATAAATTGGCCAAGCGCTTCCATGGTCGGTCGTTCCTTACGTGTTAGGGGCAAAGCTGCACGCCTTGCAAAGTTGCGGCACCCTACGGGCGGGGTGCGGGATTCGCAATCTGAAGTGGCCGCAAATTAACCTATGTTCAAGGCTCGGGCGCAATAACAACGCCATATCTTTTGCCATACGCGTGCCATACGCCAGCCATACGCTTTCCATACGCGCAAAATTACGCCATATGGCCCCCTTGAGACGCATTAACCAAAGGACAGACCCATGCACGACATCCGCGCGATCCGAGAGAACCCCGCCGCCTTCGACGCGGCGCTGTCTCGACGTGGGGACGCGCCCGTGTCGTCCGAATTGCTCGCCATGGATGAGGCCCGCCGCACCAAGATCGCGCAGGCAGAGGGCGCGCAGGCCGACGCCAACAAAGCCGCCAAAGAAGTGGGCGCCGCAAAGGGGCGTGGGGATGAGGCTGAATTTGAACGGCTGCGCGCACTGGTGGCTGAAAAGAAACAGCAAATCGCTGCCCTGAACGAGGAGGCGAAGGCGCAAGATGCAGCCCTGACGGCCCGTCTGGCGGAAATCCCGAACCTGCCCGCCGATGACGTGCCAGACGGCACGGATGAGGCCGACAACGTGGAAATCAACCGCTGGGGCACCCCGCGTGACATTAAGAACGCACAGGAACACTTTGATATTCCAGCCGTAAAAGGCAGCATGGATTTTGAAACGGCAGCGAAACTCTCTGGCAGCCGGTTTGTTCTGCTCAGCGGGGCCGTCGCCCGAGTGAACCGCGCTCTGGCGCAGTTCATGTTGGATGTGCACACGATGGACAATGGCTTGACCGAGGTGAACACCCCGGTCCTCGTCCGCGATGACGCCATGTACGGCACCGACAAACTGCCAAAATTCGGCGACGACAGCTACCGCACCGAAGACGGCATGTGGCTGATCCCCACATCCGAAGTCCCGCTGACCTACATGGCCGCCGGGGACGTGCTGGAGGAGGCCACCCTGCCCCTGCGCTACACCGCCCATTCCCTGTGTTTCCGCTCCGAGGCCGGAAGTGCCGGCCGCGACACCTCAGGCATGTTGCGTCAGCACCAGTTCGAAAAGGTCGAAATGGTCTCTGTCACGCACCCGGGTGAAAGCGATGCGGAACAAAAACGCATGTTGCGCTGCGCCGAAGACATCCTCGAACGTCTTGAAATCCCTTACAGAACCGTCATTCTGTGCACCGGTGACATGGGGTTCGGGGCGCGCCGCACCTATGACATCGAGGCGTGGTTGCCGGGCCAGAACACCTACCGCGAAATCTCCTCCGTTTCGACCACGGGTGACTTTCAAGCGCGTCGCATGAACGCCCGGTTCAAACCTGCCGAGGGCGGCAAACCGCAGTTCGTCCACACCCTCAACGGCTCGGGCCTTGCGGTGGGGCGCTGTCTGATCGCTGTGCTGGAAAACGGACAACAGCCCGACGGCTCGGTTAAACTTCCAACTGTCTTGCACCCCTATCTGGGCGGCAAACAGGCGATCTCCGCTGACGGTGCGTTGATCTAGCCCCGATCACTCGTCCAGCGTATCAGGCGTTCGGGCCCATTCCGGCGGGCCCGGCCACGTCACCCGTCCCGGCATATGGGTATAGGCCCCATCGGTCGCCCTGTGGGCCTTCCTAATCTTGTCGCGCCGGTCCTCGTCCAATTTATACAGATCCGCATAAATGGCCTTCAGGCTGGGGTTGCGGATATAGCCCTCGTCCTCAAACACGCGGTCAATGGCCAACATCGACATCTCGACCAGCTCTTGCGGGCCTTTGCGGTCGTTCGTCCATTTGTTCAGGACATTGGCCAGCCCAAGGGGCCCGAACTTGTTGTCCAAAGGCTCCATCACGTCGAACCGGTCCGCGACGTTTCGCATCTCGCGCCAATCCAGCGCCAACCCCGCCTTGGCCGCCCCCAACATCACCCAGTTGAGCGCAACAGACGACAGCCCCCGACGGCTGCCGCCCCCGCCCACGGACCCATGATTGCCGGGAAACCATTGCTGCAGATATTCCGGTGCCACAAAGTTTCGGGCCTTGTTCATCTCGGCAATATTGCTCCACGGCATGGCCGGAAACGTCTTGCGGCGTTCATCAATGGAAATCGCGTGGCGCGCGGCCATGACCATGGAAGACAACATCGCATCGTGAAATTCATATTTGCGGTTAAACGCCCCCGCCCCCGGCAAAGCCGCCGGCAACCCCAGCGCCTTCACCGTGTCCCACACACCCAGATAGGCGATGCGCAGATCCACCACATCCTCATGTCGTTGGCCATGTTTTGCGCGCCATTTCCGTTCATCCAGCGACGTCACGACGGCGGGCGAAAACCCCAGCCGAAACGCATAACTGTCCTCATGGCGCGGGTGCGTTTCGGGCGCGCGGTCCACATACCGTGCCACCGCCGCCGGAATATCGCGCAACCTGTCGCGCCCGCAAATCCCCGCCGACCGGATGAACCCCACCAACGACCGCGCGGCAAAAGCCCCGCGCGAAAAGCCGAAAATCATCACCTCGTCGCCCGGCTCATAGGCAAAGACCAACCGGCGGTACATGTCCTCCATGATCGACAACAAGCCCCACCCCAAGGTGCCGCCAAAAACACGGTCCATCTTGCGCGCCAGCCTGTTGTTGCCCGATCCAGACCCCACTCCAGCGGTATACAAAACCACCTGCGGCATCCCGCTGTCCGTGCGGTGCTGCACGCAGCGCGCCAGACGCACCACATTTGTGGGATGTTCCGCATCCGGCCGGTTCCACGTTCCATCAATGAAAATAACAATGCGTTTCATAGGCTTGTCCCCCAACATTGATTTCAGCCTGATGGGGGCACCCGTTTCGGTCAAGTGTGCTTTTCCCGACCCTCGGCCTACATCTTTTGACATCCAATTGAACCAACCTCGTCTGCGGTGCGTTCACCCTGAAAACCAAAAGGCACACCATGATACGCGCATGTCTGACCCTCCTGTTTACCGTGACTTTCGTGGTCTCCCCCCTTGTCACCTCCCCCTTCAGCGGATTTGAGGCAGACCAGCTGCCGATCCCACAGATCAACCCGCCAATCCAGCCCGCCGGATACGCGTTTTCCATCTGGGGCCTCATCTATGGGTGGTTGACGGTCTCGGCGCTTTTTGGGGTGCTAAAGCGGGCGCAAGATCCGGCGTGGGACGTGATGCGCACACCGCTGATCCTCAGCCTCGCCCTGGGGACACCATGGTTATGGGTCGCCAACCAATCCGCCATCTGGGCGACCGTATTGATCATCGCCATGGCCGTGCCTGCTGTGGTCGCCATGCTGCGTGCGCCCGCCCATGACGCGGGCTGGGCACGCTGGCCTGTATCAATCTATGCGGGCTGGCTGACGGCCGCGTCCTGTGTGTCCATCGGGTCAACCATGGCAGGCTACGGTATCTTGTTTGACCAAAACGGCTGGGCCTACGCAGGTATTGCCCTTGCCCTCGCCCTCACGCTGCCTGTGCAATATACGCGCGCAGACGCGCCGGGATATGGCCTCACGGTCATCTGGGCCAGCGTCGGCATCATCGTGGCCAATGGCACCAGCCTCGTCTCGCTTGAGGCCGCCTTGGGCATCGCATTGATCGCGGGGCTTTTGTGGTCCCAACACCGGGCTGCCCTGCCCGCCTAACGGCGCGCTCAACTCCGCAAACGCGGCTTCGTCAGACCGGCCCCCAGCGTACTACAAACGGGGCCGCTCCGAGACGGCTCGGGTCTCCGACCATTCTTCGCCTGACCGGCCCCCCAGTGGACATCATTTACGGCCGCTCCGAGACGGCTCGGGTCTCCGACCATTCTTCGCCTAACCGGCCCCCCAGTGGACATCATTTGCGGCCGCTCCGAGACGGCTCGGGTCTCCGACCATTCTTCGCCTGACCGGCCCCCCAGTGGACATCATTTGCGGCCGCTCCGAGACGGCTCGAATTCTTTGGGTCAAAAATACCTTAAAACTCACTCATCTGCCCGTCCCTTGCCCAGATGTTTGCGCAGACGGGACGGGGTGGATTTGGTTTTGTTTTTATAGGGGTTTTTCTCGGCCTGAGACCGGAAATGCAGACGGATGGGCGTGCCGGGCATGTCGAAATCCAACCGCAATCCGTTCACCAGATACCGAGAGTAACTGGCAGGCAGCATGTCGGGATGGCTGCACATCACCACAAACCCCGGGGGCCGTGTTTTCACCTGTGTCATATAGCGCATTTTGATGCGACGGCCGCCCGGTGCGGGGGGCGGGTGCGCCTCGGTCATGCCCATCAGCCAGCGGTTCAACTGGGCCGTGGTCACACGGCGGTTCCAAATGTCATGGGCCCGCATGATCGCTTCTTGCAGCCGGTCAAGGCCACGTCCGGTCTTGGCGGACACCGTGATCAGCGGCGCGCCGCGCAACTGCGGCAAAAGCCTCTCGAACTGTTCTTTCAGCGCCTTCAGTTTGGCCTGCTTTTCGTCTTCCACGTCCCATTTGTTCACCGCGACCACAACGGCGCGGCCTTCCCGTTCCGCCAAATCGGCAATCCGCAAGTCCTGCTGCTCAAACGGAATCTCAACATCCAGCAAGACGACAACCACCTCGGCAAACTTCACCGCGCGCAGACCATCCGACACGGACAATTTCTCAAGCTTTTCCTGAACCTTAGCCCGTTTGCGCATGCCCGCGGTGTCAAAGATCCGCACGGGCGTCTCGCCCCAATCGGTCTGCACCGAAATCGCGTCACGGGTGATGCCAGCCTCAGGTCCCGTCAGCAGACGGTCCTCACCGATGATCTTGTTGATCAGCGTGGATTTGCCCGCATTGGGGCGGCCCACGACGGCAATTTGCAGCGGCTTGGCACGGGTTGGCGTGCGCGGGCCGTCCGCGTCGTCGTCTTCCTCCACGTCAACATCTGTCTCGGGCGCATCGGCGGCGGCGCGTTCCTCGAACGCGTCGGCCAACGGCATCAACACATCGTAAAGCTCTGCCAGACCTTCGCCGTGCTCTGCGGACAAACGAATGGGCTCCCCCAGCCCCAGATTGAACCCCTCCAGCACACCGGCATCCGCCGCCTTGCCTTCGGATTTGTTGGCGGCCAGGATCACATGGGCATTCTTCTTGCGCAGGATATCCGCAAAGACCTCATCTGCGGGCATGACGCCCGTGCGCGCATCATACATGAACAGGCACATATCGGCCATTTCCACGGCGCGTTCCGTCAGGCGGCGCATGCGGCCCTGCAGGCTTTCGTCCGTGGCCTCCTCCAGCCCGGCGGTGTCGATGACGGTGAACTTCAGGTCGCCCAGCCGCGCGGCCCCTTCGCGCAAATCGCGCGTCACACCGGGCTGGTCATCAACCAGCGCCAGCTTTTTGCCGACCAGACGGTTAAAGAGCGTGGATTTGCCAACATTCGGGCGCCCCACGATGGCAAGGGTAAAGGACATGTCTGCACACCTATCAGGTTAAGGGCTGCCCCCTACACCCTAAATCGTCTAACGGAAAGCCACCAGTTGGCCCCGTTCGGACACGACATACAAAATGCCATTGGCCACAACGGGGTTGGAGGTCGCGCCCCCCGGGATCGCAGCTGTGCCCACAACCGCACCGGAGGCCGGATCAAACTGGCGCAGCACCCCGTCGCTTGACGCGACAATCACGCGACCACCGGCGATGATCGGCCCATAATGGGCAAAGCGGGTCTTCTGACGCCGTTCGCGCGTTTCCTCAAACCCAGGCAAGGCAACACGCCAGATGGGTTGCCCGCTGGAGGCATCCAGCCGCACCAATTCCCCGATGTCGCTGACCAAAAAGACCGACCCGCCCGCAGGCCAAACAGGCCCCACAACGCCTTCGGTGGCCGTCCAGATCCGATCGCCCGTGTCGACGTTCAGCGCCACAACGCGGCCCGAGACGTTGCCAACATACACAGTGTTGCCGTCAACCACAGGATCACCCGCAATGTCCGAGATGTTTGACGCCGCCTGGCCCGCACGTTGGCCCGTCACAACCGTGGACCAGCGCCGCAAGCCGCCTTCAGGGAAGGCCGCCAGAACTTCGCCCGTCGGGAACGGGAAAATCGCCAGATCAGAGGTCACAGCGGCGCCCGCCCCACCTGAGAAATTCGCACCCGGTGTGAGAGTGTTGATCGTCCAGCGCACGCGGCCATTGCCCCGTTCAATGGCCCAAGCCCGGCCATCGCGGCTGACCACATAGACAAGATCGCCGCGGATTGTGGGCGCGGATGTGCCCGGCGCGTCCAGATCCTGTCGCCAGATTTCGCCCCCTGTCGCAGGGTCCAGCGCCACGACCTCACCAAAGCCGGTGGTTGCGACCAGCAGATCACCGTCGGCGGCCAGACCCCCACCAGAGGCATCTGTCGCGTTGTCTGTGGCAGGTGTGGTGCTCGCGCTCCACAAGGTTTCACCGCCTGTGGAGGTCGCCGTCACCTGCGACCGCGCGTCCAGTGTGAACACTCGTCCACCGGCCACGACCGGATCCGCTGTGATACGCAACCGGCGGGTGTTGCCCGAACCGATGTCGGCCGAAAAGATTTGCGTCAACGTCGCACCCAGCGCCGGATGGGTGATCTGGTGCGCAGGCCCGCCACCGCGATGGGTCCATTCGGCATTGGCCACTTGGGCGGGCAGCGAAATCGCGCGTGTTTCATTCACGAAGGCCTCTGCGACCACCGCATCGCCGCGAATGTCCAGACGTTCGCCCGGCAGGACGATATCCGCCTCACCGCAGGCCGACAAAAGACCCAGCGCCGCGCAGGCCGCCAAAAGGGATGTCTTCAAAGGACGGCGATCGCCCCGTTTCACAGCGTAGGAGGTGTCCATGCCTGTCACGTCATTCCCCATTATCGACCCCTTTTCGGGCTTATTGATTGACTTCACCGGTGTCGCCCAAAAGCAGACCTTCCAGATCACCGCCCATCGCCACAATCATCCCGAATGCCCGATCACGCAAGCCCCGTGTCACTTCGGCATCTTGTGCAATCGCCGCGAACTGATCCAGCGCAAGGTCCGTTTCCCCTGCAGCGACATTCATCAATGCAATCTGTTCCTGCGCCACAAGACGAAACGTCGCCCCCGGGGCGGCAAGACGTTCAAAGGTCGCGCGGCGGTCATCGTCAGACATCGGTCCGTCTGCGATCATGGCAGATTTCAGCGCCGCCAGATCGCGGTAGATTTGCGGCGCGTCATCTTGCAAGGCCACGGCATTCAAGGTTTCAACCGCCGCTTCGGCTTCGCCGGTTTCGGTCAGGTCTGCAGCCGCCAGAAGGCCCGTGATTGCCGCAGCGCCCCCCTCTGCCTCAACCGCCTGCAAGGCCTCGGCCCGCGCGGCATCATCGTCAAGCTCAAGGGCTGCAAGAATCGCATTGCCTGTTTCTTGCGCGGCACCCTCAGATTGGGCCTTGCGGAATTCGGAAAACGCCGTGCCGCCCACCAGCACCAAAACCACCAAAACGGCGATCCAGCCGTACTTGCGCATATAGCCGAACAATTGGTCTTTGCGGACCTCTTCGGAAACTTCATCAATGAAGCTGTCAGTATTGCTCATCTGGTCCTCACCTTGCGTGTTGGACCCTCTTATCTTGAACAGCCAAAGCTGGGCAAGGGGCTCACGGGTGCTCTGCCTCCAGACCGGCATTGAAACCGATCAAAAATTCACCAATTTGCACATGTAAATACGTTTTACATCTTCATGTTGCACCTGCGGCAATAATTCTTTAATCTGAACTGGTCAGTTTAGCGTAGATTTTGTACGTCACAGAACATACTTGCCGGTCGACGACATCTATTTCGAAAGTTGCTACATGCGTATCATGCCCCTCTTCACTGCGATCATCGTGTCGCTGACGCTCTATGCTCTCGTTTTTGAACGTGAACAGCTTTTGGCATTCGCGCAGGTCGCCCCCGACACCGATGACACCCCGCCTCAGGTGGACACAATCGACCCCGTCAGCGTCGTGGCCCGCACCTCTGTGGCCGAAACCGTGGACAGCGCCGTGATCCTGCGCGGCCGCACCGAAGCCGCGCGTCAGGTGACGGTTGCGTCTGAAACATCGGGTCAGGTGATCTCTGAGCCGATCCGCAAAGGTGCCACGATCGAAGAAGGCCAGCTGATGTGTCAGCTGGACCCCGGCACGCGGGCATCATCCCTGGCCGAGGCCCGCGCCCGCCTGACGGAGGCGCAAGGCCGCGTGCCAGAGGCCCAGGCCGCCGTGGCCGAGGCGCAGGCCCGCGTCCGCGAGGCTGAGATCAACGTCAACGCGGCCCGCACCCTCAGCCAGGATGGGTTCGCCTCCGAAACCCGCCTTGTAAGCGCCGAGGCCGCCCTTGAAGCCGCCAACGCAGGCGTGCAGCGCGCGACCTCTCAGGTGACCTCCGCGCAGGCCGGTATCGAATCCGCCCAAGCCGCCGTGGCCGCAGCTGAGCGTGAAATGGAACGTCTCAACATCACGGCACCCTTCGCAGGCCTTCTGGAATCCGACACCGCCGAACTCGGCTCACTGATGCAGCCCGGCGCGCCCTGCGCGACGATCATTCAACTCAACCCCATCAAACTGGTGGGCTTTGTGCCTGAAGACAGCGTGTCCCAAGTGACCGTGGGTGCCCGCGCAGGGGCCCGCCTGACATCCGGGCAAGAGGTCGTGGGCGAGGTGACGTTCCTGTCCCGCTCCGCCGATGATGAAACCCGCACCTTCCGCGTGGAAATCGCGGTGCCCAATGACGATCTGGCCATCGGCGATGGGCAGACGGCGGAAATTCTTGTGGCCTCCGACGGGCGCAAGGCACATCTGCTGCCCGCCTCCGCCATGACATTGGACAACGATGGCAACATCGGCATCCGCGTTGTGGACGAAGGCGATGTGGCACGGTTCATGCCCGTAGGCGTGTTGCGCGACACCATTGATGGCATCTGGGTCACGGGCCTGCCCGAAACCGTGGATGTGATTGTGGTCGGTCAGGAATACGTCACCGACGGCGTGCCCGTAATCCCGACCTATGAGGAGGCAGAAGGATGATCAGACTCGTCGATACCGCCGCCGCCCGCGCGCGGATGGTGATTGCGTTTATCGTGCTGTCCCTGCTTGCGGGGGCCTACGCCTATGTGGGTCTGCCCAAAGAGGGTGAGCCGGATATTGAGATCCCCGTGATCTTCGTCTCTGTCCCCTTCCCCGGCATCTCGGCCGAGGATTCCGAGACGTTGCTGGTCAAACCAATGGAGGCACAGCTTCAGGATATCGACGGCCTGCTTGAGATGACCGCCACCGCCTCCGAAGGCTATGCCGGTGTGGCGCTGGAATTCGATTTCGGCTGGAACAAGACCGACACCATGGCCGACATCCGTGACGCCATGAACGCCGCCGAAGGCCAGTTTCCTGCAGGCGCGGACAATTATTCCATCAACGAAATCAACTTCTCCGAATTTCCCATCGTCATCGTCAACCTGACCGGCAACGTGCCCGAACGCACGTTGATCCGCGTGGCTGAAGACCTGCAAGAGGCGGTCGAGGGCATTGACGGCGTGCTTGAGGCCTCCCTCACAGGTCAGCGCGATGAGATGATCGAAGTCATCATCGACCCCCTGAAACTTGAGGCCTACAACGTCACCGCCGGTGAGTTGATAAACGTCGTCACCCAAAACAACCTGCTGATCGCGGCGGGTGAGGTTGAGACGGATCAAGGGTCGTTCGCGGTCAAGATCCCCTCCAGCTTTGATGAACCCCGCGACATCTACAGCCTGCCCGTCAAGACAAATGGCGACCGCGTGATCACCCTTGGCGATCTGGCCGAAATCCGCCTGACATTCGAAGACCGCACCAGCACCGCGCGGTTCAACGGCACAACCACCGTGGCCCTGCAGGTGGTCAAACGTCGCGGCTTCAACCTGATCGACACCGCCGCCGAGGTGAAAGAGGTCGTCGACGCCGAAGTTGCCACCTGGCCGCAAGACCTGCGTGATGCCGTGCAAGTGGGCGTCAGCAATGACCAGTCCCGCAACGTGGACAGCATGGTGCGCCAGCTTGAAGGATCCGTTCTGACGGCCATCGCGCTGGTGATGATCGTGGTGCTGGCCGCCCTTGGCACGCGGCCTGCGCTCTTGGTGGGTTTTGCGATCCCGACGTCGTTCCTGCTGTGTTTTGCCTTCCTTGCAGTCATGGGTGTGACAATTTCGAACATCGTGATGTTCGGCCTCATTCTGGCTGTGGGTATGCTTGTCGACGGGGCCATTGTGGTGGTCGAATACGCCGACAAACGCATGTCCGAAGGGGCAGGCCCGATGGAGGCCTACACAGACGCCGCCAAACGCATGTTCTGGCCCATCGTCAGCTCCACCGCCACAACGCTGTGCGCCTTCCTGCCGATGCTGTTCTGGCCCGGTGTGCCTGGCCAATTCATGGGCATGTTGCCGGTCACGATCATCTTCGTGCTGTCGGCGTCCCTTGTCGTGGCGCTGATCTATCTGCCCGTTATGGGCGGTGTGACGGGGCGGTTGTCCAACGCCTTTGCGGGGGCGTCAAATGTTCTCAAGGCGCGTCTGCCTTGGATCATCCGCGCCCTCCTGATTGCGCCTGCGATCATGTTGGTCTTCACCGGCGCGATGCTCACGTTGAACCCGGGCTATTTCACCGGCGAACAGGTGCAAGGCGGCTTTTTCGCCGCCCTGCCCGGTATGATCCTGTTTCTTGCGGGCGCAATTGCCGTGTCCATCACGGTGGGGGCCGCCCGTATCGAACGTCAGCAGCGCCGCATCCGCGCAGGCTACCGCCGTTCGATCTTTGGCCACCTGATCCACTTCATCTCCGGCAACCCGATCATGCCGATCGTGGCCATCGGGGCGGTCGTGGGCTCGGTCATGTTTGTGTTCACGTACTTTGGCCAGAACAACAACGGCGTCGAATTCTTCGTGGAATCCGAACCGGAACAGGCGATTGTCTATGTACAGGCCCGCGGCAACCTCAGCATCGATGAAAAAGACGACATCGTCGCCCAGGCCGAGGCGATTGCCCTCGCCGAACCCGGCATCCAGTCCGTCTTTGCCTTTGCCGGTGCGGGTGGTCTGAACCAGAACACCGGCGGCGGCGAAGGCCCGCGCGACACCATCGGCCAGCTGCAGCTGGAACTGGTGCCGTGGGATGACCGCCCCGCCTTTGCCCGTGCCAATGACATCGATCTGGCAACGCTGGACGGCGATCTCGTCCTCGAACGCCTCACGGCTGAGCTTGAGACCTTGCCAGGCATCCGCACGGAAATCCTCAACCTCTCTCGTGGGCCTGCGGCGGCCAAGCCCGTCCACCTGCGCCTGTCCGGCGAAAACTGGCCCGAACTGATCGAGGGCACCGCCATCGCCCGCGCCCAGTTCGAACAGACCACCGGTCTAACCCTGATCGAAGACAGCCGCCCCCTGCCCGGCATCGACTGGCAAATTGACGTCGACGTGGAAAAGGCGGGCCGTTTTGGCGCGGACGTGGCGACCGTTGGCGGCATGGTGCAGCTGGTCACACGCGGCATTCTGCTCGACACCATGCGCGTCGACACATCGGATGAAGAGATCGAGATCCGCGTGCGCCTGCCTGAGGCAGACCGGGTGCTGTCCACCCTCGACAGCCTGCGCGTGCGCACCAACGGCGGCCTTGTGCCCCTGTCAAACTTCATCACCCGCACGCCGGTCCCCAAACTGGCCGAAATCAACCGCATTGATCAGGCGCGCTATTTCGACGTCAAAGCGGACGTTCTGCCGGGCCTGACGAAATTCACTACCGGCGAAGGCGACGATGTGTCCACCTTGGGCATCTTCCGCAGCCTGGCTGAGGGTGAGGTCGCCGCAGATGGCAGCGCAACCGTGGAAACCACAGGCGGCGACGTGTTGGAACTGGTGACGTTGATCGACGCCGCCTCCGTCGATGCGGTGCAGCAGGCGATCAGCGACGGCGACGCCACACCGGTTGTGATCAACGGCAATGAACGGATTGAGGTGTTGACCGCATGGCTGGACACCCTGCCCCTGCCCGCCTCCGTCAACTATCAATGGACCGGCGATCAGGCGGATCAGGCGGAATCCGGGGCCTTCCTCGCGACCGCCTTCATGGGCGCACTGGCGTTGATGTTCATCATCCTGCTGGCGCAGTTCAACTCCATCTACAACTCCGTTCTGGTGCTGCTGGCGGTGGTGCTGTCCACCACCGGTGTTCTGATCGGCATGTTGGTCATGGATCAGGCGTTCTCGATCATCATGACAGGCACGGGCATCGTGGCGCTTGCGGGCATCGTGGTGAACAACAACATCGTTCTGATCGACACCTATCAGGAATATGAACGCTACATGCCGCGGACGGAGGCCATCACCCGCACGGCAGAGGACCGCATCCGCCCTGTTCTATTGACCACAATCACCACCATGGCCGGTCTGGCACCGATGATGTTCGGCCTCTCGCTCGACTTTATTGGCGGTGGCTACAGCGTCGACAGCCCTACATCGCTCTGGTGGAAACAGCTGGCCACGGCGGTGGTCTTTGGCCTTGGCATCGCGACGGTGCTGACGTTGATCTTCACGCCTTCGATGTTGGCGCTGCGTGTCTGGGTCACGACCTATGCGCGGTGGTTGGGCCAACTGCTGGCAAAACTGTCCATGGGCCGGTCCAGCCGTGCCGCCCGTGACTGGGCACTGGCCCGCGACGCCAAACGCGTCAAAGCGCCCGAGATCATCTGGGGCGACCCCGACGCCCCCCATGACGTGACGGAGCTGGACGCCAATGTCGAACCGGAGGCATCTGACGACGGGGACAATACCCCGGACAGACCCCACCCGCCCCTTCAGGCGGCCGAGTAAAGAAAGGGCGGTTCCAATGGGCCGCCCTTTTTGCCAGACCTGCACACCCCTTTGCCGCGCGTCCTTCCCACCACTCAAGCCTTGCGATGTTGCGACAGGCCGCGGTCTGTACCGTCAGGCGCGTCGCGACTTCTACGCTGCTCTGCCGGAACTGCCTAATTTATTTGATTTTTCCAGCCCAGTCGTACACCATATTGCGTAAAGGTAATGGAGTGTGACGATGGAATTGATTTTATTACTTGGCGCGGCTTTTGGCGTTGGCTTGGTGTTGGATGTTTTCGACAGCACCGACAATACCACCGAGGATGCGCCCATCGACGACACTCCGCCTCCCACCGAATTGACAGACCAAAATGACTTTCTGGAAGACAAAACCAACGATGACCTCCTGGTCTATGGGTTGGATGGTGACGATGACATCCTTGAAGGCTATGGAAACTCCACGCTCTTTGGCGGCGAAGGCAGCGACTATCTAAGGAGCGAGGGCGGACAAGACATCATATTTGGTGGCAACGATGCGGACACGATCGTTATATATAATTCTAGCCTTCGCGACGGGGAAGACGAAGCCACAGCCTACGGCGGCGCGGGAAACGACTGGATTGCAACTCGTTTTGGCGATGACGAAGTGCATGGCGGCAGCGGCAATGATCTGATCGGAGACGCTACCATCTTCGGCACCGAAGTTTTCGGCGGGATCACGGATGATGACACCATTTATGGTGGATCCGGGAACGATAATATCTCGACCCGCGTGGGGGCCGACATCGTTTATGGCGGCACGGGCGACGATCAGATTATGTCAGCGCCGTCTTTGGAAACGGAAATCAGGTATAATGACCTTGCCGCCCCCGATACCTTGTATGGCGGCGAAGGCAACGACCGCGTATTTGCCGTCAACGGATCGACCCTTTTTGGGGGCGAAGGCGAAGACACACTAGCCACAATCACCAGAGCGAGTACCGTGGACGTGTTCGAGCCTGTGGTCATCGCTGACTTCAACCCGGACGAAGACATGATCGAATTGACGGCCTATGGGTTGGGCAACCCTACGTTTGGGGACATCACATACGAAGACCGCGACGACGGGTCGGTGATGGTGTCGATTGACGGCAATGACTATGCGCTGATCCTCAACACCCAGTCGTCCGATTTGAATGCCGCGAACCTTTCGATCGAGGCAAGGCCAAACGGGGGTTAAGCCGCCTCATCTTGCTGCTGGCGGTTCCACAACTGCGCATAGCGCCCTTCGGCCTCAAGCAGCGCATCATGGCTGCCCTCTTCCACGATCACACCGTTTTCCAACACAACGATCCGGTCCGCATCGGCAATCGTCGACAGCCGGTGGGCAATGGTCAGCACCGTCCGGCCCTGCCCCATCGCCTTGAGTTCGTTTTGAATTTCCAGCTCAGTGTCCGTATCCAGCGCGCTTGTCGCCTCGTCCAAAATCAGGATCGGCGGGTTCTTCAGCAACGTGCGCGCAATGCCCACCCGCTGCTTTTCGCCGCCTGACAGTTTCAGGCCACGCTCGCCCACAGCGGTCTCATATCCCTCAGGCAGGCTTTCTATAAAGTCGTGGATTTTCGCGGCCTTCGCGGCGGCAACGATGTCCTCAAAACGGGCCCCATCCCGGCCATAGGCGATGTTATACCGGATGGTGTCGTTGAACAGCACGGTGTCCTGCGGCACCACGCCGATACGGTCATGCAGGCTGTCTTGGGTCACATCGCGAATGTCTTGGCCATCGATGGTGATCGCCCCCGCGCCCACGTCATAAAACCGGAACAACAACCGCCCCAAGGTCGATTTCCCCGACCCCGATGATCCCACAATCGCCACCGTCTGCCCCGCAGGCACGGCCAAGCTGACGCCCTTCAGGATCGGGCGTTCCGCGTCGTAGCCAAAGACCACATCGTCGAACCGAACCTCCCCACCAGTGACGTTCAAAGGGGCCGCGCCCTCACGGTCTTTGACCTCGGCAGGTTGTTCCAGCAGGGTAAACATCTCCCCCATATCAACCAGCGCCTGACGGATTTCGCGATACACGGTGCCAAGGAAATTCAGCGGCATGGTGATCTGGATCATGTAGGCGTTCACCATGACAAAATCACCCACGGTCAGCGCGCCATTCTGCACGCCGATTGCGGCCATAACCATGACCGCGACCAGCCCGCCGGTGATCAACAGCGATTGGCCGAAGTTCAAAAACGCCAGCGAATAGGATGTTTTCAGGGCAGCCTTTTCATAACCGGCCATCGCGACGTCATAACGGTCCGCCTCACGGGTTTCGGCCCCGAAATATTTCACCGTCTCGAAATTCAGCAGGCTGTCGATGGCCTTTTGGTTGGCGTCTGTGTCTTGGTCGTTCATCTCCTTTCGGATCTTCACGCGCCATTCGGTGACCGTGAATGTGAACCAGATATACAGCGCGATGGTCCCCACGACGACCGCCAAGTACCAGACATCAAACAAGAAAAACAAAACGACCGAAATCATCAACAATTCAAGCACAAGCGGCCCGATGGAAAACAGCAAGAACCGCAGCAGGAATTCCACGCCCTTGACGCCCCTCTCGATGATCCGGCTCAGCCCGCCGGTTTTGCGCGTGATGTGATAGCGCAGGGACAGCCGGTGGATATGGGTGAAGGTTTCCAACGCCAGCGCGCGCAGTGCCCGCTGACCCACGCGGGCAAAGATCACATCGCGCAGCTGTTGAAATCCGACATTCAGCAAACGCGCCATCCCGTAGGCAACCGTCAGACCCACAGCCCCCACCGCGACCAGCCAGCCCGAACCTTCACCGGCCAGCGCATCCACCGCGTTCTTGTAAAAAATCGGAGTACCCACCGCGATCAGTTTCGCAATGAACAGCACGATCAGGGCCGCCACGACCCGGCGTTTCACCCAAGGCTGATCGTCCGGCCACAGGTAGGGTGCCACCTTTTTGACGACCTTCCAGCCCTGCACTTGATGATCATTGAGGTTGGCGGAGGTCGGGCTGAGGCTGCGCATCGGTGCTCTTTCTTGGCGTCGGCTGCTGTTACTTAGGCCCCGATTGGTCCCATTGCCAGCCCAAGGTGTCTTTGGGGGCCGCATCATCCGCCTTGATCAGGGCCATCATGCGGGTCTTGTCGCCTGTGTCGCGGGGGTCAGACAGGGCCGCCGCCAGCCCTTCAAGCGACGCGATGTTGTGGCCTGCGCGAAACGTATTCACATGGGGCAGCATGGTGCGGATGCCGCGCGCTTTGGGGGCAAAATCCGCCCAGCGCAACAGCGGGTTCAGCCAGATGACCTGCCGTGCCGTCAGCGACAGCCGCCTCATCGCGGCCCCCAAGGTGTCGCCCGCGTCACGGTCCAGACCATCGGTGATCAGCACGACAACCGCGCCCTGCCCCAAAATGCGCCGCGCCCAATCGCGGTTGAACCGGTCGACGCAATGCCCGATCCGCGTGCCGCCTTCCCAATCCTGCGCCTGCGCACCGGCCGCGGCCAGTGCTGCATCCACATCGCGGGTCCGCAGGTGGCGGGTGATGTTCGTCAGCGTCGTGCCAAAGGTGAAGGCATGCAGCTGACCCCAGTGTTCTGTCCGGCTGTTGGCCAAGGTATGGGCGAAATGCAGCACCGCGCGGCTGTAGGCGGACATGGATCCCGAAATATCGCACAGCACCACCAGATCGGGGGGCTGAATGCGTTTTCGGCGGGTGACAAAGGCGCGGATCTCGCCGCCCTGCCGATTGGCCCGGCGCAGTGTTTCACGCCAATCGGGCAAAGGGCCCACACCCCGCACAGTGCGCCGCGAGGGGACGGGCGTCACAGGCAAGGTCAGCTTGGACAAAAGCCGCAGGGCCTCGGCCATCTCGGGCGCTGACATCTGCTCAAAATCCAGCGTGCGCAGCACGTCTTGTGTGGACATTGTATGGGACGCGTCGATGTCGATCTCCGTCTCGGCGTCCTCTTTTGCCGTCTCTGGCGTGATCGGATCGGTCTGGTCCAAAAGCGCCTGTGCTGCGCGTTTTTCCGCGGGGGCCGCGCGCCGGTCGTCTTGCAGCCCCTGCACCTGTGGGATCAGCAAAGACATCATGTGTTCAAGGTACTGCGGATCGCGCCAATAGAGCCGGAACGTCTGCGCAAAGACCGCGCGGTGATCGGGTTTGCTGACGAAACAGGCCTGCAACGTGTGGAAAAAATCCTCACGTTTCGTGAAGCCCGCCGCAGCCACGGCTGCGATGGCATCCACGGTGCGCGCCGGACCAATGGGGATCCCTGCCCGCCGCAGGGCGCGGGCAAAGTGGGTGATGTTGCGGGCCAATGCGCCGTCTTCGGGAATATCGAGGGGCGGAAGGGCAACCATCAGGGGGCGCTGCACGCGATATTGTTGGGGGTTCTGCACGCGACGTTTTTGGGGGCTCTGCACGCGATGTTTCTGGGGGCTCTGCCCCCGGCCCTACGGGCCTCCCCCGGGATATTTATGAAACAAAGACAGATCATGCGGGGGAGAGGTCGGCGCGGGCCTCATCCAGCAGTTTTTTGGCGGCGGACCCTTGCAGCGCCTGAATGTCGTCTTGGTATTTCAGGATCGCGCCGATGGTGTCGCTGATCACCTCAGGCGAGAGCGTCACGACATCCAGCGCCAGCAGGCATTTGGCCCAGTCGATGGTTTCCGCCACCCCTGGCGTTTTGAACAAATCGGCGCCGCGCAGACGTTGGACAAAGGCCACGACCTCACGGCTGAGCGTTTCCTGCGCCTCAGGCACGCGCGCCGCCAGGATATCCATTTCGCGGTCAAAATCAGGGTAATCCACCCAATGATAAAGACACCGACGTTTCAGCGCGTCGTGGACCTCGCGGGTGCGGTTTGACGTCAGGATCACAATCGGTGGCTGGGGCGCGCGGATGGTGCCCAGTTCCGGGATCGTGACCTGAAAATCGCTCAGCGCCTCAAGCAGGAATGCCTCAAACGGGGCATCGGTGCGGTCGATCTCGTCGATCAGCAGCACGGGCGGGCCTGCGGGATGGGGGCGCATGGCCTGCAGCAGCGGGCGTTCGATCAGGTAGTCTTCGGTGAAAAGCTCGGACTTCAGTGTGCGACGGTCCGCCCCACCCGCAGCCTCAGCGGTGCGAATGGCAATCATCTGTTCAGCGAAATTCCATTCGTAGACAGCCGACGCCGCATCAAGGCCCTCGTAGCATTGCAGGCGGATCAGGTCGCGCCCCAAAGACGCAGCAATCGCCTTGGCGATTTCGGTTTTGCCGGTGCCTGCCTCCCCCTCCAGGAACAACGGTCGGCCCAAGGTTTGGCTCAGATACACCACAGTGGCCAGCGCGCGTCCGCACACATACCCCTGCCCGCCCAGTTGAGATTGTACGTCATCAATGCTGTTCATATCGCCCTCACCTGTCCCATAGCTGCACCCTATGCCCCGCGCGTCAAGCCGTGCATTGTCCCAGCGGGGGCGGCGCGTTAGATTAACGCGAAATCAAGGGAGTGCTCAAATGACCGAATCGTCCCCGATCAAAACCGGATTTGGCCCCGATTTGGGCGCCTTCGACTGGGCCGATGCACTGCGTCTTGAAGATCAGCTGACCGAAGACGAACGCATGCTGCGCGACGCGGCCCGCACCTTTGCCCAAGATCGCCTGCAGCCACGGGTGCGCGATGCCTACCGCGAAGAGGCCACCGACGCTGCCATTTTCAAGGAGATGGGCGACGCGGGCCTTTTAGGGCTGACCGTTCCCGAAGAGTATGGCGGCCTCGGCGCGGGCTATGTGACCTACGGCCTAGTTGCGCGCGAGATTGAGCGCGTGGACAGCGGATACCGGTCCATGATGTCGGTGCAATCGTCCTTGGTGATGTATCCCATCCACGCCTATGGGTCCGACGCGCAAAAGGCGAAATACCTGCCAGGGCTGGCCACAGGCGATCTGATCGGCTGTTTTGGTCTGACGGAACCCGACGCGGGCAGTGACCCTGCGGGCATGAAAACACGGGCCGTCAAAACCGACACCGGCTACCGGTTGACCGGGTCCAAGATGTGGATTTCCAACGCCCCAATCGCCGATGTCTTCGTGGTCTGGGCCAAGTCCGACCATCACGACGGCAAGATCCGCGGGTTTGTGCTGGAAAAAGGCATGACGGGCCTCAGCGCGCCAAAGATCGGCGGCAAACTGTCCCTGCGCGCCTCCATCACCGGTGAGATCGTGATGGACGGGGTTGAGGTCGGCGAAGACGCCCTGCTGCCCAATGTTCAAGGCCTCAAGGGGCCGTTTGGCTGTCTCAACCGCGCGCGCTACGGCATTTCGTGGGGTGTGATGGGGGCCGCTGAATTCTGCTGGCATGCGGCCCGGACCTACGGGCTGGACCGTCACCAATTCGGCCGACCTTTGGCACAAACGCAGCTGTTTCAAAAGAAACTGGCGGATATGCAAACGGACATCTCGCTGGGCCTGCAAGGATCCCTGCAAGTGGGCCGCTTGATGGAAGCCGGCACAGCCGCGCCTGAGATGATCAGCCTGATGAAACGCAACAACTGCGGCAAGGCGCTGGACGTGGCACGGGCGGCGCGTGACATGCATGGCGGCAACGGCATCTCGGACGACTTCCACGTCATGCGCCATATGGTCAACCTTGAGACCGTCAACACCTATGAGGGCACCCACGACGTCCACGCCCTGATCCTGGGGCGCGCGCAAACGGGCCTTCAGGCGTTTTTCTGATGGCTTCGCAAAAACGTCGCATCGCCCGCCCATTTTCGCCGCATTCCTTACGCACAAAGCGAGGTGTGAGTGGGATCACACTGAGTACGAGTAAAGTTTGATGAAAGACATAAGTGCCGCCTTTCAGTTTGATCTGACCAACCTGGCGTTTGAGCCCTGGCTCGACCTGCTGGATGATGTCAGCGAGGAATTCGGGCATTTTGAGCCCCTGGGCCCGGATCATTCCGCGGCCTTCATTGATGCCGGTCGCACCCTGTTGGTGACGTTCGAAGCGGCACCAACCGTTCATAAAAGCAATGCAAATCACGCACCCTTGGGCTGGCAGTTCGTCCAAAGCCACGGCTGGTCCAGCCTGACGGTGATGTCCCACAACCGGCAGGATTGGTTCCGCCATGACGCGGTTTTCGGCTATTTTGACCGGATGATCGACGACGGGTTTTTTGATGATTTCGATCAAATCCTGTTTTACGGCGCAGGCGCGCGGGCCTATGCGGCGGCTGCCTTTTCCGTGGCAGCCCCCGATGCACGGGCGCTGCTGATCCAACCGCAAGCCACGTTGGACACCGATCGCGCTGGTTGGGACAAACGGTTTCCGCAAACGCGACGTCTGGATTTCAGCACACGCTACGGCTACGCCCCCGATATGGTTGAAACGGCCTCCGATGTGTGGGTGATCCATGACCCCGATGTTCTGGAAGATGCCGTGCATGCGCAGATGTTTGATGCAGATCATGTGCACCATCTCACCGCGCGCCATGTGGGGCCGAATGCGGATCGTGCATTTATGGACGTGGGCGTGTGGGCTGATCTGGTGGAACAGGCCATGTCGGGCGATCTGACACCGGCCCGCTATGGTGCCGTGTGGCGGGCGCGGTTCAACAACCTCAAATACATGCGTCAGCTGTTTGACAGGTTGGTCTCATCGGACACGCATCCCCGTCTGCTGGCCTGGGTCTGCCGCGCAATGACACGCGACAATGATCGCCCGCTGTTTGCCCAAAAACTGGCTGAGCTGGAGGCGAAGGGCGTCAAAGTGTGACGCCCTGCTGTTGCGCCCCCTCGCCCCTGCCCGTCGCCTGAACAGCCTCCAAACGGCGGACGGATGCCACAGGTCGCGCGACCTAGTCGCGCCGCCCTTCGATGACCCGCTGCACCCAACGCACCAAACGCAGGCCAAAATAGCCCAAAGTTCCCCCAACGATCAGGCCCACGGCTGATCCGCTGTCAAAGACCGACCCCAAGATGGCTGCTGCAAAAAGCGCCACAGCAAAGGCAATCAGTCGGATTTCGGTGTCCTGCACCTCGATGTTCTGGCCCAGCGCGCGGGCGATGGGGCGCGCAACGGGGCCTTCGATCATGGGCGTTGCGGCACCTGCGGCGACGGCAATGAGAAATCCAAACATGTGACACATTCCTTTCAAAGTCTTTGACGTGGTGTTGGGCCGATAATCAAACACGGGGCGCAGTGGGCGCAAGGGGAACCCTCTTCCCCCTTTCCCTCAAGCGGTGTAAGGCGGTGATATGCCTAAGACTGCCATAGACCGCCTTACACTCCGCCGCCCTGACGACTGGCACCTGCACTTGCGTGACGGCGCAATGATGGAAGCCGTGACTGCGTATTCTGCGGCCCACTTCGGACGGGCCATCGTGATGCCCAACCTCGTGCCGCCCGTGGTGACAGGGGCACAGGCGGGCGCTTACCGCGACCGGATCATGGCCACCTTGCCCGAAGGCAGCCCGTTCCGCCCCCTGATGACCTGTTATCTGACCGAAGACACCGACGCGGAAGATCTGGCCCGCGCCCACGCGGATGGCATCATTACAGCGGTGAAGTTGTACCCGGCAGGGGCGACGACAAACTCGGCCTCCGGCGTCAAAGACTTCGACAAGGTGCGTCCGGTGCTGGAACGCATGGCCGAGATCGGCCTGCCCCTGTGTGTGCACGGTGAAGTCACAGACAGCGATATCGACATCTTCGACCGTGAGGCCGTGTTTATCGACCGCATCCTGAAACCGATGCGCAAGAAGGTGCCCGACCTGCGGATCATCATGGAACATGTGACGACAGAAAATGCCGTGGATTATGTCCGCGACAGCCGGTCCAATCTGGCGGCGACCATCACAACGCACCACCTGATCATCAACCGCAATCACATCCTCGCCGGTGGGATCAAACCGCATTACTATTGCCTGCCCGTAGCCAAACGCGAAAAGCACCGCATCGCGCTGGTGGCGGCGGCGATCTCGGGCGACAAACGTTTCTTTCTGGGCACCGATTCCGCGCCACACACGGATGCGAACAAGTATCTGCCCTGTGGCTGCGCGGGCTGTTTTACCGCCCCCAACACCCTGTCATGTCTGGCTGAGGTTTTTGACGCAGCGGGTGCCTTGGACAAGTTGGAAAACTTCACCTCACTGGCCGGTCCACGCTATTACGGCCTGCCCCCCAACGAAGACACGATCACACTGATCAAGGGCGATCCTGTCGATTATCCAGCACAGATCGAGACCGGCGACGGCCCCGTCACCGTCTTCGACCCGGGCTTCCCCCTCCATTGGCGCGTCGAGGCGAGAGCAGAATTTTGAAAAAATTCTGTAGACAAATTCTTGATAAGAATTTGGCCTCCGGCGGGCATATTTTTGAAACAGCGAAGACAGGCACATGATCCCCACCTCCTTTCCAGACAAAGCCGAAATTGCCCGATTGACAGCGCGCATGTTGATCGAGATTGGCGCGATTGATTTCAACGCGGAAGAGCCGTTCACCCATGCGTCCGGCAAAAAGGCCCCCACTTACGTGGATTGCCGCAAACTGATCTCGTTTCCGCGCATTCGCACGACCTTGATGGATTTTCTGGCCGTCACCGTCATGCGTGAGGTGGGGTTTGAGGCCTTTGACAATGTCGCAGGCGGTGAGACAGCAGGTATCCCGTTTGGCGCCTTGATGGCCGAACGTTTGGCGCTGCCCATGACCTATGTGCGCAAAAAGCCCAAAGGCTATGGCCGCAATGCGCGCATTGAAGGGGTGATGACCGAAGGTCAGCGGGTGTTGTTGGTCGAAGACCTGACGACAGACGGCGGATCAAAGCTGAGCTTTGTGGACGCCATTCGCGAAACAGGCGCCACCTGCAACGCGACCGCCGTCATCTTTTATTACGGGATATTCGAAGGGGTGGAACAGACACTGGCCGATCATGGTGTGCAACTGCTGTCACTGTGCACCTGGTGGGATGTCTTGGCTGAGGCGAAGGCCTCCGATTCCTTCGATGCGGCCACCTTGGATGCGGTTGAGGCCTATTTGAAGGATCCGGCGGGCTGGTCTGCCGCACACGCCTAAACCTTACAAAATAATTAAGCGCGGCAGAGCGCCCAAACCACCACATCTGGCCCGTAGCACCTAGCCGCGGGCCTTATTTTGTGGCACACTTTGTCCCACAGCTTATCCACAGCTTATACAATTTGCCCTGCCCGTCGGGGCTTTGTATGGCAGTGGCCTGCGGTGGGACGCGGCACAATCGGGCAACATAGGGGTGAGGCATGAACGAAATCACGACTTTCAACGCATCAGGCACGGCTGAGGCGAACGTCGATCAGTCGCCCCATTCGATTGAGGCGGAACAACAGCTTTTGGGCGCCATCCTCACCAACAATGACATCTTTGACCGCGTGGCCTCCATCGTTGGGCCGGAACACTTCTATGACCCCGTCCATGCCCGCATCTTTGAAACCGCAGCCGCGCGGATTGCCAAAAACAACCTCGCCTCTCCTGTCACGCTAAAGGCGTTTTTGGAGGACGACGAGGGGCTGAAGGAACTGGGCGGCCCCGCCTATCTGGCCCGTCTGGCGGGGGCTGCGATTTCGGCCTTTGCGGCGCGGGACTACGCGCAGATGATCTATGACCTCAGCGTGCGCCGCGAATTGATCAGCGTGGGCCATGACATCGCCGCCAAAGCCGCCAAGGTCGATGTCGCCTCCGAGCCAAAAGAGCAAATCGTCGAGGCAGAACAGGCGCTTTACAAACTGGCCGAACAGGGCACCTCCGAGGGGGGCTTTCAATCCTTCCTCAAGGCGGTGACCGAGGCTGTGAATGTCGCCAACTCCGCCTATCAGCGCGATGGCGGGCTGGCGGGTGTGCCCACGGCCCTTGTGGATCTGGACGAAAAACTGGGTGGATTGCACAAGTCTGACCTGCTGATCCTGGCCGGCCGTCCGTCTATGGGCAAAACCTCGCTTGCCACCAACATCGCCTACAACGTCGCCAAGGCGTACCGCAAAGGCAAGCTGACCGATGGGTCCGAAGGGGCTGTTGATGGGGGCGTCGTGGGCTTCTTTTCGCTTGAGATGTCGGCCGAACAGCTGGCGGGCCGGATTCTGGCCGAAGCCTCCGAAATTTCCAGCCACAAGATCCGCCAAGGCGACATGACCGAAAGCGAATTCCGCCGCTTTGTGGATGCCGCCAAACAGCTTGAGTCCTGCCCGCTGTTCATCGACGACACCGCCGCCATCCCCATCAGCCAGCTGGCCGCCCGGGCGCGCCGTCTGAAACGGACCCACGGGCTCGATGTGCTGATCGTGGACTACCTGCAACTGGTGCGCGGGACATCCGACAACCGCGTGCAGGAAATCGGTGAAATTTCCATGGGCCTCAAGGCGATTGCAAAGGAACTCAACATCCCCGTCATCGCCCTGTCCCAGCTCAGCCGTCAGGTCGAAAGCCGCGAGGACAAACGCCCACAGCTCAGCGATTTGCGCGAATCCGGCTCGATTGAGCAGGACGCAGACGTCGTGATGTTCGTTTACCGGGGCGAATACTACACCGAACGCGAAAAACCCGATGACAACAACCTTGAGGCCATGGCCGCATGGCAGGACAAAATGGCCCAGCTGCACGGCAAGGCCGAAGTCATCATCGGCAAACAGCGTCACGGACCCATCGGCACGGTTGAGCTCAGCTTTACGCCCGAATTCACCCGTTTTGGCAATCTGGTCAAACCGTGGCAGCAAAACTCGGATCAAGAATTCTAGCCCCCCATGCCAAATTGGCTGACCCGAAACGCCCCCGTGATTGAGGCCTGCGCCGCGGCCCTCACGGCAGTGGTCGCTGTTGCAGCCCTTTTTGGGGTCAGTGCACAGCTGAACGCTGCCGATACACTGGCGCTGGAACAGGCCGCCCGCGACGCCTATCGCGGCCATCTGTCCTTGGCGGTCTCCCACCCGGACTTTGCAGAACCCAAGGATGTTTGCCGCCTCTTGGACAGTGACACATCCGGCGCCTACATCGCCTTTGTCGATCACCTTTTGTATTCGGCGGAATTGACCCTCGACACGGACAGCGGTTGGGCCTCCGTCTATCTGTCCGACATGGTGCCACACGCGCCCTATTTTTGCAGCACTTCAGCCCCGCGCGGCGACACCGAAAGCGTGGCGAAACTGATTGCCACCTTCCGTGATCTGTCGTGCGCCCTGGTCCCCCCCTGTGACTGACATCAAGGGGTGTCTTTGTTTCAAAAATATCCCCGCCGGAGGCACCGGATCTCGCCGTCATGTGCAGGAGATGCTGAATGTGATCCGCGCGCGCCTCATCTCCTGCTCTCCCACATCCCCCACTTGCGACCCATGCCCGTGGCTGGCATGAAGCGGCATGAGTACAGGTTTTCTTTCCGTCGATCTTGATGCGCTGGTCACCAACTGGCGCGCCCTTGATGCCCGTTCAACCGCCGAAACGGCTGCGGTCGTTAAGGCGGATGGCTATGGTCTTGGCGCCGATAAGGTGGGGCGTGCGTTGATGCGCGCAGGGGTCCGGCGCTTTTTCGTGGCTGTGGCCGAAGAAGGCGCGGCCCTGCGGCAGGCGCTTGGCCCCAATGTTGAGATCTGCGTGTTCTCGGGCCACATGCGCGGCGACACGGACATGATCGCCGACATGATGCTGACGCCGATGATCAACACCGTGGGCCAGCTGACCCGCCACCTCGAAGGCCTGCCCGAACATCCCTTCGGGGTTCAACTGGACACGGGCATGAACCGTCTGGGGCTTGAGATGGCCGAATGGGCCAGCATTGCTGAAATAGCCCTGTCGCAAAACTGCCGACTGGTGATGTCCCATCTGGCCTGCGCGGATGAGCCTGACCACCCGATGAACCGCCAACAGCTTGACCAGTTTCACCTGATGACAGACGGCATTTCCGTGCCGCGGTCGCTGGCCGCCACGGGGGGCATTCTGCTGGGGCCTGAGTATCATTTTGATCTCGTCCGGCCCGGTGTGGGCCTCTACGGCGGTCTGCCCTTTGCCGATGCCCAGCCCGTGGCCTATCTTGACCTGCCCGTCATCCAGATCCGAGAGGTCGAGGCCGGCGAAACCGTCGGATATGCCAACAGCTGGACCGCCGAGAGGCCGTCAAAAATTGCAACCGTATCAGGGGGATACGCAGATGGCTTGATCCGCGCCATGGGCGGCCACGCGCAGCTGTGGCACGGCGCACAGCCCGTCCCGGTGGTGGGCCGTGTGTCCATGGACCTGATCACCGCAGACGTGACCGACCTGTCCGAATTGCCCGGCGTGCTGTCGATCCTGGGGTCGGACCAGACCGTTGACGCCGTCGCGGATCATGCGGGCACCATTGGCTATGAAATCCTCACATCCCTCGGCGCACGCTACCAGCGCCGCTATTCCGGCGGATGACGCGGGGGGCCGTTGGACTGGCTGCCGCGGGTCTGGCCGCCTTGGGGGCGGCGACCCTGGCCCTTTTGGCCGCAATCGGACGGGTTACGCTGTTCACAGCCGCCACGGTGTCCCACCTCGTGCGCCCCCCCTTCTACGCCCGCGAATTCGCCACGGCGCTCGTCCAAATCGGGTTCTTTTCCCTCCCCGTCGTCGGCCTGACCGCGCTGTTCACCGGCGGCGCGCTGGCCTTGCAGATCTACGCAGGCGGCGCACGGTTTTCAGCCGAAGCCGTGGTGCCCCAAATCGTGGCCATCGGCATGGTGCGCGAATTGGGCCCTGTCCTGGTGGGGCTGATGATCGCGGCCCGCGTGACGTCTTCGATCGCCGCTGAAATCGCCACCATGAAAGTGACAGAGCAGATCGACGCGCTGGTCACCCTGTCCACCGATCCCATGAAATACCTCACCGTGCCGCGCGTGCTGGCCGCAACGCTCGTGATGCCCGCCCTTGTGGCTGTGGGCGACATCATCGGCATCCTCGGCGGCTATATCGTGGCCACCGGGCGGCTGGAGTTCAACGCCGCCGCCTACCTGCAAAACACGGCGCAGTTCATCGAACCGCTTGATATCGTCTCCTCCCTCGTGAAAGGGGCCGCCTTCGGCTTCATCGCCGCCCTTATGGGCTGCTATTTCGGCATGACGTCCTCGCGCGGGGCCATGGGCGTGGGGCGCGCCACCAAATCCGCCGTCGTGGCCGCTGCCGTTCTGATCCTGGGCGCGAACTTCCTCCTGACGGAGGCCTTCTTTTCCCTATGATCACCTTTGAAAACATCCATAAATCCTTCGGGCCAAACCATGTCCTCAAAGGGGTCGATCTGACGGTGGATCAAGGCCGCTCCATGGTGGTCATCGGGGGCTCCGGCACCGGCAAATCCGTGCTGATCAAATCGGTGCTGGGTCTGATCCAGCCCGACCGCGGTACTATCACTGTGGGCGGGCGCGCCACCACGCGCCACGACCGCGACGCGTTCCTGTCGCGGTTCGGCATGTTGTTTCAGGGCGCGGCCCTGTTTGACAGCCTGCCTGTGTGGCAAAACGTGGCCTTCAGGCTGCTGCGGGGGCGCCTCAAACTGCCCCGCGATCAGGCGCGGGCCACGGCCATCGACAAATTGCGACAGGTCGGCTTGGGGGAAGATGTGGCCGACAGGTTTCCGGCTGAGCTGTCTGGCGGCATGCAAAAACGCGTAGGCCTCGCCCGCGCCATTGCCGCCGACCCCGATATCATCTTCTTTGACGAACCCACGACAGGCCTTGATCCGATCATGGCGGGCGTCATCAACACCCTGATCCGCGACATCGTCACCGACCTTGGCGTAACCGCGATCACCATCACCCATGATATGTCGTCCGTTCACGCGATTGCAGATGATGTGGCAATGCTGCACGACGGCAAAATTCAATGGACAGGGCCCGTTGGCACCTTGAACGACGCCCTGGACCCCCATGTCGTGCAATTTGTAAATGGGCGTGCCGACGGCCCGATTGCAACGATCCGCTAAACCTAAACACGAATCGCAGCGCCTGTGTCTGGGGCAACCCCAACATCTTTGCCCCCGCACCTCATCTGCGAATCTATACCCGTCAGCACATCAAGATATGGCCAGGCATGCCGCGAAACAAAGACGTCTCCGCACAGCAGATTGTTCTCAGCCCCGCGACGGCAAAGCAACAACTTGCTGAAAACGAACAGCAATTCTTGCAGCAAACGGGATATTTTCGTTTTTCCCCTTAGGCATCGGCAACTTTTTGCTTAGATTAGGGTTAACGATCTAATCAGTAACCTGGGGGTGCAAGTGTCTGATCGGTCTTTGGTGGCAACGGGCCACCGTATCCTACATTCCATGTCCATGACCTTTATCTTGGTTTTGGGGCTGGCGGCGATTGGCTACACTCTGGCGTGTGCGATGGGGGCCGCCCCGTGGCTGACGTTTACCGCCACCTTTGGCGATCTGTTCGTGCCCAATGCAGGAATGATCACGCAGATCGTCGTGACGGTCATCCTCGCGTCGCTGTTTTTCTTCATGCCCAGCGCAGGCCGCATCATGTCGCTGGAACGCAGCCACCGCAATTTCCGCATCACCATGGAAGACGTGGCCCGCGCCTATCACACCTGCCACACCGCCGACCGTGCCGGCGTCTTCACCATGAGCAGCGAATTCGACGCCGTGCGCGAACGCCTGTCCTATCTGCGCGACCACCCCGATCTGGACAGCCTAGAGCCGCAAATCCTTGAACTGGCCGCCCAAATGTCCCAGCAATCAAGGGAATTGGCCGACATCTACAACGACGAAAAGGTCGCCCGTGCCAAAACCTTCCTGCGCCAACGTCAAGAAGAGGCAGAACGCCAGCAAACCCTGATCGTCGAAGCCCACCACGCCCTGCGCGACATCCGCAAATGGTCCCAACAGGTGGAACTGGAAGAAAGCGTCGTCGCCAGCCAGCTGAGCCAGCTGGAAGAACAGCTGGAGGCAACACTGCCCGCCTTGGGCTACACCCTTGGCAAGCAAAGCGCCGACATCCTCCCCCTGCCGCAAAAACCAGCCGCCGAGTAAACCGCGCGTAAACTGTGCGCGCGTCTACACCAATCGCCCTTGCCTCGGTCGGTCATCCCCCGCATCGTGTCTCAAAACGGATAAGGGCCATGCTGACATTCCTGCGCATCATCAATCTGACATTGCTGATCTTGTTTCCCATCGCTTGGTTCGCGCCCCTGTTGCGCGCGGCCCTTCTGCCGATCTTCGGAATGGACGAAATCAGCGTCATATCAGGCCTGCAAAGCCTCTGGGGCTCGGATGTGGTTCTGGCCCTCATCGTCACCGCCTTCGCCATCTTCGCGCCCTACCTTAAAACCATTGGGCTGGCGCTTGTGCATTTTGATCTGTTGAAACCCAGCACCCTGCCCGTGCTGGGCTATCTGGGCAAACTGGCCATGGCCGATATTTTCCTGATCGCGCTTTATGTTGTGGTGGTCAAAGGCGCGGGCCGCGTCACGGTCGAAGGGGGCTGGGGCCTCTATCTGTTCACCTTCTGCGTGCTGGCCTCCATCGCCGTCTCCATCCTGACCGCCCGTCTTCATCTGACCAGAAAAACTCACGGCGCACCGTCTGAAACAGGCCGCTAAAATTCCGGAATTTTAGCACCCCCCAAAGATCGAGCCGTACAAACGTCTTGCACGCAAGACATAAATAAAACAAAACAAGAACATGGCCAAAGACCCCACCTTCATCTGTTCCAAATGCAACGCCGCCACCACCAAATGGTCGGGCCGCTGCGACACCTGCGGCGAATGGAACACCATTGAGGAGGTCAAACCGCTCTCCTCCGGCCCCAAATCCAAAAAGGCCATGGGCGGCGTGCGCGGCAAAGCCATCCCCCTCACCGATCTGGCCACCGAAGAACAAGAACCGCCCCGCACGCTGTCTGGCGTGGATGAGTTGGACCGCACCTTGGGCGGCGGCCTCGTCAAGGCCTCCGCCCTGCTGGTGGGCGGCGATCCGGGCATCGGCAAGTCCACGCTCTTGTTGCAAGCGGCCGCCCGCTTTGCCCGCAATGGCCTCAAGGTCATCTATATCTCGGGTGAGGAATCAGCCTCTCAGGTTCAGATGCGCGCCCGTCGTCTTGGCCTCACCGAAAGCCCCGTCAAACTGGCCTCGGAAACGAACCTGCGTGACATCCTCACCACGCTTGAGGCCGAACAGCCCGATTTTGTCATCATCGATTCCATCCAGACCATGTGGCTCGACACGGTTGAGGCCGCCCCCGGCTCCGTCTCCCAGGTCCGCTCCGCCGCGCATGAGCTCACGACGTTTGCCAAATCCCGCGGCATCGCCATCGTCATGGTGGGTCACGTCACCAAGGAAGGCGCCATTGCGGGCCCGCGCGTGGTCGAACACATGGTCGACACGGTCCTGTATTTCGAAGGCGAACGGGGCCACCAGTTCCGCATCCTGCGCGCCGTCAAAAACCGCTTTGGCCCCGCAGATGAGATCGGCGTGTTTGAAATGACAGGAAAGGGCCTGGCGGAGGTCAAAAACCCGTCCGCGTTGTTTTTGTCCGAACGCGGTGATCCCGCGCCGGGGTCGGTGGTCTTTGCGGGGATCGAAGGCTCGCGTCCCATGTTGTGCGAATTTCAGGCGCTTGTCTCGCCCTCGCCCCACAGCCAGCCGCGCCGCACGGTGGTGGGCTGGGATGGCTCTCGTCTGGCGATGATCTTGGCCGTGTTGGAATCCCGTGCCGGCGTGCCGTTCACCGGCCTTGACGTCTACCTCAACGTGGCGGGCGGGCTGCGGGTCAGCGAACCGGCCGCCGATCTGGCCGTGGCCGCCGCGCTGATTTCCGCCCGCGAGGACGCGGCCTTGCCCAAAGAAAGCGTCATTTTCGGCGAAATCAGCCTCAGCGGCGGGCTGCGTCCGGCCCCCCAGACCGAAAATCGGTTGAAAGAAGCGTCAAAACTTGGTTTTACGTCCGCCATCACCCCAGTGCGGACAAAACGCGGGGGAGACGGGGGCGTCACCTTGCGCGAAATGCCAGGTCTGCTTGCCTTCGTGGAACAGGTTTTCGGGGCCAGATAGCCCTTTTTGATGCACCCCGAGGGGCAGAACGGACAGATCATGGCGGATTTCACCCTTATCGACGGCATTGTTGCCCTTGTCATCGTGATGTCCGCGCTTTTGGCCTACAGCCGCGGTTTGGTGCGTGAAACGCTGGCCATCGCAGGCTGGATCATCGCCACACTTGTGGCTTTCATCTTTGCCGACCAGGTCACGCCTCTTGTGCGCCAAATCCCCGTGATCGGCGGGTTTATCGGCGACAGCTGTGAACTGAGCATCATCGCGGCCTTTGCAGCCGTGTTTGCCGTGGTTTTGGTGATTGCATCAATCTTTACCCCGCTGTTTTCGTCCCTCGTTCAGCGGTCCGTGCTGGGGGGGCTGGATCAAGGGCTGGGGTTCTTGTTCGGGGCGCTGCGCGGCATCCTTTTGGTCGCAGTCGCCTTCTTTGTGTACCAAACGGTTCTCGAAGCGCAGAGCATCGAAATGATCGAAAACTCCCGCGCGATTGCCGTGTTCTCCAACTTGACAGGTTCGGTTGAAAACCAGGACCCAGAGGCCGCATTGGGCTGGATCACCACCCAGTACGAACAGCTTGTCGGCAGCTGCGCCGCCCCTGCCCAGTAACTTTTAGGTGCCGCGCAGCGTTCGGGTCAGCCCGATCACGAACAACAATAAAGCCGCCACCACATAAATCGGCAGGCCCAACCCGATAAATTCACGCACGGTGTCCCAAACCTGTGCGCCATCCCCCACCGTCGGTTGAGGCAATTGTTGTGCAACGTCCCCCCAATCTGCGGCCGCGCGGATCAATGGCTCCGCGATGAGGCCTACGGGGATGCCACCGGCGATCAGCATCGCCAAACCGGCCTTGCGCCGGATCACGACCAGGACCACCGCAAGGGCTGCAAAGGGGAAGCTGGCCGCCAACACATACAGCCGCCAAGGATATCCCCCGATGTCGGGCGCGTCGCCATTCGCGAAATCAATAGGCCCCAGATCGGTCCCGAACAGCGACACCCAAGGCAGGAAAAAACTGGCCACCATTGCAGCCGCAGCAAGCCATCCGATCATAGTGTATTGTCCCCGTATTGTGTGCCCGTCATCTTTGCCCAACCTTAGACGAGGTCCCGTCAAACTGCATAGCGCGAATTGAACGATCTGAGCCCGTGACAGAATCGTAACAAGGGGTTAAGACGCCCCCAACACGTCACCCTGCAACCGGAGCTGCCCAACGTGTCCAATGTGCTGAAACGCCAAATGCCCCCCGCCCATCCTTTCGACGACGACAAATTAAAAGAAGAATGCGGGGTCTTTGGCGTCGTGGGCGTGGCCAATGCGGCCTCGGTCGTGGCCCTTGGCTTGCATGCGCTGCAGCACCGCGGACAAGAGGCAGGCGGCATCGTCACCCATGATCCCGAACAGGGCTTCAACTCCGCCCGACGTTTTGGCCTTGTGCGCGACAATTTCACCGACGAGGACACGTTGGCGACGGTGCCCGGCCCCATTGGCATCGGCCACGTGCGCTATTCCACCGCCGGATCGAAGGGCGCCACACAGATCCGCGACGTGCAACCCTTCTTTGGCGAATTCTCCATGGGCGGGGCGGCTATTGCGCACAACGGCAACATCACCAACGCCATGGCCCTGCGCCGCGAACTGATCGAACGCGGATCGATTTTCCAAAGCTCCTCAGACAGCGAATGCATCATCCACCTGATGGCACGCTCCATGGGCCGGTCGATCCCTGACCGCATGGAAGAGGCGCTGCGCAAGGTCGAAGGCGCGTTCTCTGTCGTCGCCATGACCCGCACCAAACTGATCGGCTGCCGCGACCCGCTGGGCGTGCGCCCGCTTGTGCTGGGCCAATTGGGCGACGGTTGGGTGCTGGCGTCCGAGACCTGCGCCCTGGACATCATCAACGCCAAATTCATCCGCGAGATTGAACCGGGCGAGATGGTGGTGATCACCGAAAAAGGCGTGGAATCCAACCACCCCTTCCGCCCCGCCAAATCCCGCTTTTGCATCTTTGAACACGTCTATTTCAGCCGCCCCGACAGCATCCTCGGCGGGCGCAGCGTCTATGAAACCCGCGAAAACATTGGCCGCGAACTGGCCAAGGAAAACCCCGTGGACGCCGATCTGGTCTGCCCCGTCCCCGACAGCGGCACCCCCGCCGCCATCGGCTATTCCCTGCAATCGGGCATTCCCTACGCCATGGGCATCATCCGCAACCAATACATGGGCCGCACCTTCATCGAACCCACGGAATCCATCCGCAACATGGGCGTCCGCCTGAAACTGAACGTGAACCGCGCGCTCATCGAAGGCAAACGGGTGATCCTGGTGGACGACAGCGTGGTACGCGGCACCACCTCGCGCAAAATCAAGGACATGATCCTCGATGCCGGTGCGGCCGAGGTGCACTTCCGCATCGCCTCCCCGCCCACCGCCTGGCCCTGCTTTTACGGCGTCGACACGCCCCAACGCGAAAAACTGCTGGCGGCGACGATGTCAGAAGATGAAATGCGCGACCATCTTGGCGTCGACAGCCTGAAATTCATCTCTCTGAACGGTCTCTACCGCGCCGTGGGCGAGGCCAAGGGCCGCGATGCCAGCGCCCCCAAATACTGCGACGCCTGCTTTAGCGGCGAATACCCTGTCAAACCGGCGGATATGCTGGAACAAGGTTTTGAGATGAAAACAGCCGCCGAATAACACCTGACCGCCGCCCACATGGGCAAGTTTTCGCCCGCCCACCGCCGAACGCCACGTCGCCCCTACACGGGCTGATCCGCCGCACATAAATGCCTGTCGAACCCGCAACGACAGGTCCAGACATGGCATCGACAAATACCCTCACCGCGCAGGCGGCCACCATTCCGGCCAGCACCCTCAACCGCCCGCTTACGCTGCTGGGCATCTACACCTCCGCCAACGGGGCCCGCGCGCTGGTCCGCAAAAACGGCACCAACATCATGCTGGATCAGGATCACCCGTCGGATGGCCTCACCCTCATGGGCACAGGCGACGGCTGGGCCATGGTCGCGGAGGGCGACACCCTGCACCGGCTCGTCATCAGCTGACATTATCGGCTGACATTGCCAAACCCGCCCGCCCGGCCTAAAGACGCGCCATGACTACGCACGCAAAAACCGCTCTGATCACCGGCGCTTCTCGGGGCCTTGGTGCCGCGCTGGCCGAACAGCTGGCCGCAACCCACCACATCATCGCCGTGGGCCGCACCACCGGCGCGCTGGAGGAGCTTGACGACCGTATCAAAGCCGCCGGCGGAGAGGCCACACTGGCCCCCATGGACATCACCGTCGATCCCGCGATGCAGCAACTCTGCCGGTCCATCTTTGACCGCTGGGGCAAGCTTGACCTTTGGGTGCATGCCGCCGTCCACGCGGCCCCTTTGACACCCGCAAGCCACGTCAACGCCAAGGATTTCTCAAAATCCACGGACATCAACATCACCGCCACATCGCGCCTGATCACCTATGTCGCCCCGCTCTTGGGGGCCACCGGTCAGGCGGTCTTCTTTGACGACCCGCGCCATGGCGCTGCGTTCTTTGGCTCCTACGGGGCCACGAAAGCCGCACAAACTGCCCTGGCGCAGTCCTGGGCGGCAGAGACGGAAAAAACAGGCCCCAAGGTCCGCATCCTCTCGCCTGCCCCCATGGCCACAGCCACCCGCGCGCGCTTTTACCCCGGCGAAGATCGCAGCGCTCTGGCCGATCCCAAAGACGAAGCGACCCGTCTGCTTGCAGACATCCTCGCATAAACCGCCTGCTCGCGCCCCGTCCCAAAGGCAGGGGGCACCCCTCCTTCATCTGACCCGAAAAACTCCCCCCGGAGGGCCCGCCCGCCATACGCGCGCCCCTGCCCGCAGCTCTCCGCCTCACAGCACGAGTCTTTCGTGCAACGCCTGGCACCTTGCCACCTTCGGCTGTCTTGCCCGCCCTGATCCCTTCACCTAAACGGGAAGGCAAAGGGGGCCATCATGCGCATTCTGATCACCAATGACGACGGCATCACGGCCCCTGGGCTGGCCACGCTCACGGCAATCGCGCAGAAGATCGCGGGCCCCGGCGGAGAGGTCTGGACCGTCGCCCCTGCGTTTGAAAAATCGGGCGTCGGTCACTGCATCAACTACGCACACCCCACACTGATCTCCAAGCTTGAGGACCGCCGATATGCCGTGGACGGCAACCCCGCCGATTGCGTTCTGGCAGCACTCTACGATGTGATGCAGGACAGCCCGCCCGATCTGGTGCTCTCAGGCGTGAACCGCGGCAACAACGCAGCGGACAACACGCTCTATTCCGGCACCATCGGCGCCGTGATGGAGGCCGCCTTGCAAGGCGTTCCGGGCATCGCTCTGAGCCAGTTTTTCGGCCCCGCCAATCGCGATCTCGCTGATCCGTTTGACGCCGCGGCAGTCCACGGTGCGGCCACCGTCCGCGCGCTGCTCGATCACGGCATCTGGACCGAAGGCGACTACCGCGTGTTTTACAATGTCAATTTCCCGCCCATCCCCGCGGCGGACGTCAAAGGCCACAAGGTCGCCGCCCAAGGGTTTCGACGTGACACCCGATTTGGCATGACCCCCACAACAGCCCCCAATGGGCGGCGGTATCTGTGGGTCAAAGGTGGTCCGCAAGATGTGGCCACAGGGCCGGGGACGGATGTCACCGCCAATCTCGACGGCTACACATCGATCACGCCCATGCGCGCGGATCTTACGGCCCATGATCTTTTGTCTGATCTGAACGGGCGTCTGTCATGATGATGACCCCACGGGCCCAACAACAGATGCAGTTTCTGTTCGCCCTGCGCTCCAAGGGCGTGACGGATACGCGCGTCCTGACGGCCATGGAAAAGACGGACCGCGCCCTGTTTGTCCGCGGGCATTTTGCCGACCGCGCCTATGAGGACATGCCCCTGCCCATTGCCTGCGGCCAGACCATCAGCCAGCCGTCCGTGGTGGGCCTGATGACGCAGGCCTTGCAGGTCGCCCCGCGCGACAAAGTGCTCGAGGTTGGCACGGGCTCGGGCTATCAGGCCGCCATTCTCAGCCATCTGGCGCGCCGTGTGTATACCGTGGACCGCCACAAAACCCTGATGCGCGACGCCCGCGCGATTTTCGAACGCCTCGACATCACCAACCTGACAGCTTTTACGGCAGACGGCAGTTTTGGTCTGCCCGCGCAGGCCCCCTTTGACCGCATCCTCGTGACCGCCGCCGCCGAAGACCCCCCCGGCCCCCTTTTGGCACAGCTCAAGGTCGGCGGGATCATGGTTTTGCCCGTCGGACAATCAGACAGCGTGCAACAGCTCATCCGCGTGCGCCGGCTTGAGACCGGGTTCGATTACGAAGAATTGCGCCCCGTGCGGTTCGTCCCCCTGCTTGAGGGCTTGGGAAACGACTGAACAGGCGCTATAAAGACGACCAGATCGGGCAAAAGATCCGACACCCTCGAGGAGACAGTCCATGCGCAGCCTTTCCCTGCCCCCCTTCCGTTCCGTTCTCATGGTCTCAACGGCCTGTGTGGCCTTGGCAGCCTGTGACGACAATTTCAATCTCAGCCCTCTTAATCTGGATGCGGACCTTCGGGGCCTTGGTGGCGGGTTCAACACAACCGCAGCCGCACAGAACCTGGCCGACCGCCCGCGCCCCGATGATCGCGGCGTCATCTCCTATCCCAACTATCAGGTTGTCGTGGCAGAGCGTGGTGAAACCGTCCGCCAGATCGCAGGCCGCTTGAACCTAGACGCAAACGCGCTGGCGGCCTTCAACGGGGTCGACGCAGATGTGGCGCTGCGCCGCGACGAAATTGTGGCCCTGCCCTCACGCGTGGCGGAACCCTCGCCCGCGACTGGCGCTGTCACCACCGGCCCAATCCAGCCCCCAACGGTGAATGTCACCACCCTGGCCTCCGACGCGATTGACCGCGCAGGCGAACAGACCCGAACGCCTGCGGCCACACAGCCCTCCCCCCAAACGGGGGCAGAACCTGGCCTGCACCGCGTCGCGCGCGGCGAAACCGCCTTCCAGATCGCACGCCTTTATGACGTCCCCGTGGCTGCACTGGCCGAATGGAACGGCCTTGGGTCAGACCTGACGGTCCGCGAAGGCCAACAACTCCTGATCCCCGTGGCGGGCGCCACACCGCCCAGCCCGGCGGCCACAACAGCCCCCGGTGAAGGCAGCTCAACCCCCACACCGCCCAGCGCGCGTGCGCCGTTGCCCGCCGCAGTCGCGACACCCGCCGCCGCGGCCCCGACGCCGCCTGTCCCCGCCCCTGATTTGGGCACACCCAGCACACCGGCCACCAGCGCGCCCTTTATCTATCCGGTCACAGGCACAATCATTCGCGCCTACAATCCAGGCCGCAACGAAGGCATCGACATCGGCGTGCCAGCAGGCACCTCTGTCAAAGCCGCAGCCGCAGGCACCGTCGCTGCCATCACGCAAAACACCAACGGCGCACAGATCGTGGTGATCCGGCACACGGGCAACATTCTGACTGTTTATGTCAACGTTGATGAGCTGACAGTGGCCAAGGATGACAGCGTATCTCAGGGGCAGGCCATCGCGAAAGTCTCATCCGGCGATCCGAGCTTTTTGCACTTTGAGGTGCGCGACGGCCTCGAAAGCGTCGATCCCGCCGACTTCCTGCCGTAACTCTAAATTTCTCGAAATTTAGACGCCGCTCTAAAATTCCGGAATTTTAGAGCACGACCCCACGGCGACCGGCAAGGTCCACAAAATACTGCCAAGCCACGCGCCCCGACCGGGACCCGCGCGTGGCTTGCCATTCAATCGCCTCAGCCCGTAAATCCGCGTCGCTGATCTCGACCCCATGGGCCTCACAATACCCCCGGATCATGGCCAAATACTCATCCTGATCACACGGATGAAACCCAAGCCAAAGGCCAAAGCGGTCTGACAAAGACACCTTTTCCTCTACCGCCTCAGACGGGTTGATCGCCGAGGACCGTTCATTCTCGATCATATCGCGCGGCATCAGGTGACGGCGATTGGACGTCGCATAAAGGACCACGTTCTCCGGCCGCCCCTCAATCCCGCCATCCAGGACCGCCTTGAGGGATTTGTAATGGGCATCGTCATGACCAAAACTCAGGTCATCGCAAAACAGGATAAACCGTTCTGCCCGACCGCGCAGCAACGCCAGACAACGGCCGATGCTGGGCAGGTCTTCCCGTTGCACTTCGACAATCTTCAGCTGGTCATGTGACGCGGCAACATCACCGTGTATCGCCTTGACAAGGCTTGATTTTCCCATGCCACGCGCGCCCCAAAGCAGCGCATTGTTCGCAGGCAGGCCCTTGGCGAATTGCACCGTATTCGCGTGCAATGTGTCGCGGCTGCGGTTGATGCCCACCAACAGCGACAGATCGACCCTGTTCACCGTCTCCACCGGGTCCAATCGGTCTGGCTCTGCGTGCCACACATAGGCCGAGGCGGTGAAATCCGGCGCTGTCGCAGGCGGCGGCGCCAGCCGTTCCAGCGCCTCCGCGATGCGGCCTAAGGCGTCATCGTTCACTTCTGCGCCTCATCGTCGGTGGCATCGTTATCAGCGGCATCTTCTGCGGCCTCGAAATCCTCAACCTCTTCGTCGTCCTCAAACCACAGCCCTTCCGCGCGCAACTTGGCTTCCCGTTGCTTTTCAACGCGTTTGACCAATTGGATCGACACCTCATAAAGGCCGTACACCACAACAAACAGAATGATCTGGGTGATCACATCGGGGGGCGTCACCAGTGCGGCCAGCACCAGAATGCCCACCACAGCATATTTGCGGACATTGCGCAGCCCCTCAGAGCTGACCAACCCAGCCTTGCCCATCAAGGTCAGCAACACCGGCAGCTGGAAACACATCCCGAAGGCCACGATGAATTTCACCGTTAGGTTCAGATATTCCTGCGCCGACCCCTGGAACACAACGGACAGCGGTGCTGCGTTCATACCAGGGTCAACCACTTCTCCCTCGCCGCCAAACTGTTGGAACCCAAGGAAAAAGTCATAGGCCAGCGGCGTGACGACATAAAACGCGAATGATGCGCCCAGCAGGAACATAAACGGAGAGGCGATTAGAAACGGCAGAAACGCGCCCTTTTCATTGCGGTAAAGCCCCGGCGCCACAAACCGCCACAGCTGATTGGCCACAAAAGGAAACGACAGGATAAACCCGCCCAGAAGCGAGACTTTGATCGCCACAAAGAACCCTTCCTGCGGCGAGATAAAGATCAGGTCGCAGTCCTGCCCCCTCTCTGCCAACACCGAACACAACGGCGCGGTCAGGAAATTGAAAATGGGCGTGGCCACGGTGAAACAGATCACCATCCCGATCAGGAAGTAGACCACGCAACGGATCAGCCGCGTGCGCAACTCCGCCAGATGTTCGATCAGCGGGGCGGCGCTGTCCTCAATCTCAGGTTGGGTGTCGGTCTGGCTCATGATCCGTCCTTCGCCTCCGCCGCAGCGGCCTCAGCGGCGGCCTTTTCCGCCGCCATCCGCGCCTCGGCCTTCTCGGCCATGGCTTTTGAGATTTTCTCGGCGGTGGCCTTGCGTTCGTCGGTCATCTTGGCGCGCAACTTGTCGGTCTCGTTCTGCGGCTTGGCGTCAGCCGCCTTGGCCTCCGCCCGCGCCCGCTGCTCCGCCTGAACCTCATCCGATGACTTCATCTTGGTCGCTTCGCGGATCTTGTCGGCCCCGAATTTCTGCGGGTTGGCCGCCGCCTTGATCGTCTTGTTGATCTCGCTCACGCCGGCCTCGTCCGCAGCCGCGTTCATGGCTGACGAAAACTCCCGCGCCATGCCCTTCGCCTTACCCACAAACTGCCCCGCAGATCGGAACAGTCCCGGCAAATCCTTGGGCCCCACGACAATCAGGGCCACCACCCCGATCACCAGCATTTCCATAAAGCCAAGATCAAACATCAGGCCACGTTCCCCATTTGGATCGGTTCAGGATCAGACCTTGGTTTCTTCTTTGGTCTCTTCAGTCGGGGTCACGTCCTTGGCGTCAGCAGCACTGTCTTCCAGCTCCGCCTTGCCATCATCGACACCTTTCTTGAAGGCGGTGATGCCTTTGCCAACTTCGCCCATCAAGGACGAGATTTTGCCACGCCCAAACAGGACGAGGACAACGACGGCGATCAAAAGAAGGCCAGGAAGACCGATGTTATTCAGCATGTTCTTTCTCCGAAGACAGAATGCAGACGCTGCGCCTGCGAAAATAAGTGCGGTGCTCAGTAGTACGGCTTCCCCCCAAAGATGAAAGCAAAAACAGCGTAAACACAGCCAATTTCACAAGGGTTTGTGTGATCTTTTGCCAAAAAATTGACAACTGTCAGTTTTTTGACAATTCTGCACCTGCGAAAGGGGCAAAACCATGCGACGTGCCGACAGATTGATGGATTTGATTCGCCACCTGCGAGAGGGCGAGTTGCACCGCGCCACCGATTTGGCCCGCGTCATGGGGGTGTCGTTGCGCACGATCTACCGCGATATGGAAACGCTCGCCGCCTCAGGCGTCCCCATCGAAGGCGAACGCGGCACAGGCTACCGCGTCACCGCCGCCATCACCTTGCCGCCGCTGAACCTCAGCATGGCAGAGCTTGAGGCCCTGCACGTGTCGCTGGCGGCCATGACCCAAGCCCAGGATGCGGACTTGGCCGCGGCCGCCACCTCGCTGGCGCGCAAACTCGATGGGGTGCTGCCCGAAGGGGAGGCACCGCGCGCCCTGGCGGTCTATCCCTTTGCCGATGCCGCGCGCGGCTTTCAACATCTGCCCAAAATCCGCAGCGCCATCCGTGCGCGCCAAAAGCTGATGCTGACCACCCACCGCGACCGCACCGTGCGCCCCTTGCAACTGGATTACTGGGGCCGCCTGTGGACCTGCATCGTCTGGTGCGACACCACCCGAAAATTCGACGAGTTGCGCATCGACCAGATCACCGCCCTTCGCGTCCTGCCCAGCTTGTTCGTCGAAGAAGAAGGGAAACGTCTGTCAGACTTCCGTCGCCAGCGGGATCGGGACTGGGCGCGGGAAGATGAAACAGCGGTCGCGCCGGATCATCAGCCATAAAACCATCCCGCGCTTGGGCAGAAACACGGACGGAACAACCGCCGTCATCTCGCTGCCATCGTCCAAAGTAAACTCCACAAGGCTCTCGCCCCCCATGAACCGGGCGCGTTTCACCGTCCCGCGTGCTGGCGTTCCGGTCGCAATGGTCGGGTTGGGTCCCTTGCCCTGCCGGTCAAAATCAATCTTCAGGTGCTGGGGCCGCACGACAATATCCACCTTCGTCCCATCGGCCACACCCGGCACCAGGAATTGGCCAAACACCGTCTGCGCCAAGGCGCCCTCCACGGTCGAAGAGACAACATTGATGTCACTGAAAAAGGCCGCGGCCTCTCGGTCGATGGGGGTGTTGTAGATGTTGTAGGGCGCGCCGGTCTGCACAATCCGCCCGCCCCGCATCAGGGCAATTTCATCGGCCATGCGCATGGCCTCCGCCGGCTCATGTGTGACCAGCAACACGGCCGTGCCCTCGGCCTTCAAGACGTCCAGCGTCTCATCGCGGATTTCATCGCGCAGACGGTCATCAAGGCCCGAAAACGGCTCATCCATCAACATGATCCGCGGACGCGGGGCCAAGGCGCGGGCCAGTGCCACCCGTTGCTGTTCGCCCCCCGACAATTCATGGGGATAGCGGTCGATGTGGGCCGACATACCAACCTTCGCCAACAGGTCTTCCACCCGTGCCCGTGTCTGCGCCCGCCGCCCGCGCAACCCGTAGGCCACGTTGCCCGCCACCGTCAGATGCGGAAACAGCGCGAAATCCTGAAACATCAGGCCGATGCCCCGTCCCTCGGGCGGGATTCTCTCGACCGTATTGCAGATCAACTCCCCATCGGACCAGATCTCACCACTGTCCTGCATCTCGATGCCCGCAATCATCCGCAAGGTCGTGGATTTCCCGCACCCCGATGGGCCCAACAAACAGGTGACCTGCCCCGGCATGATGCTCAGCGACACATCATCCACGACCGTCCGCCCCGCAAAACTGCGCGACAGGTTCTTGATCTCAAGACGTGGTATGTCTGACACGGGGGACAATTCCTTAGCGAAAACATCAGGCTTTGCCCGCAGATAACAACCCAAACTCGGGCGGGCAAGACCCCGCCCTCCGGGCGCTTTGGCTTCATCTGACCAGAAAAACTCGCCCCGCAGGGCCGATTTGCCGCACGATCATATGGTCGCGTTGATGGCGCCCCCGTCCAGCAACAGGTTTTGCCCCACGATGAACCCGGCCTTGTCCGAACACAAGAACGCACAGGCCGCGCCAAATTCCTCTGCCGTGCCATAGCGCCCCGCCGGAATGGTCGCCTCCCGTTGCGCTTTGGCCTCTTCCATCGTGATGCCTTGGGCGGCCACAACCCCCTGATCAAGGCTCACCGCGCGGTCCGTGGCATGGATGCCCGGCAACAGGTTGTTGATCGTCACACCGGATCCCGCCACCTGACGGGCCGTGCCTGCAACAAACCCTGTCAGCCCCGTGCGGGCCGTATTGCTCAGCCCCAACACCGGAATGGGCGCCTTGACGGAGGCAGAGGTGATGTTGACCACACGCCCCCACCCTTTTTCAATCATCGCGGGCATCAACCCCTGGATCAGCGCGATCGGGGCCAGCATATTGGCATCAAACGCCGCAATAAAATCATCGCGGCTCCAATCGGACCACATCCCCGGGGGCGGGCCGCCCGCGTTGGTCACCAGAATGTCCACGCCCGCCGCGGCCTCGATCACCTGTGTTTGAACCTCCGCCGCGGTGATGTCACCGGCCACGGTCACCACGTCCACACCATACGCAGCACGGATCTGCGCCGCCGTGTCCTCCAGCGCCTCTGGCCCACGCGCGTTCAGCACCAGATTGACGCCCTCGCCCGCCAAAGCCTCCGCACAGCCGCGCCCCAACCCCTTTGAGGACGCACACACCAGTGCGCGCTTGCCTTTCAGCCCCATATCCATGATGTCTCTCCTTGCATTCGCGCCCTTGGCTTTCCCCGCGGGCGACCATCTTTCGCCATGTTTCTAGGGTAGCCATATCCCCATTGACCACCCCCTGTTCACAGTATCGCGTTCAAATGTCCCAAACCGCCCGCACCACCATCGCTGTTTTTTCATCCGCCACATTCAACGTGATTGATGGCGTGGCCGAGGGGGAGCCGATCTCATTCATGGACGAACTTGTCCTGGATGATGTCTATCAGCTGTCCCCCGATGCCAATCGCGCCGCTTTGACCTACGAAGTGGGCCAGTCGGCGGGCTTTGTCATCTCAGCGGGCAGCGCCTGTGGCACACCGGGCAACCTTCTGTTTCTTGATTGCGCCATCACCCTCATGGCCCCCGACGGTGCCACCTATGAGGCCCTGATCCTGGTGGAGGTCGAGGGCGATGAGGCCGCCGAGGTCTACATGATGCCGCTGGCCACCCTCAACGACGACATCCCCTACCGGCTGGTGGGCCATGACCGCGACGCCGCCGCCGCCAAGTTCGGCGATGTGGCCTGCGTGCGCTTTGCCCGCGGCACCCACATCACACTGGCCTCCGGCGCACAGGTGCCCATCGAACAGCTCCAGGTGGGCGACCGTGTGCTGACCCGTGACGCAGGCCAGCAATCCATCCGCTGGATCGGTGAGACCACATTGCGCGCGGTGGGCGATTACGCCCCCGTGGTCATCCGCGAAGGCGCGCTGTTCAACACCCGTGATCTGGTGCTGTCCCCCGATCACCGCCTGTTCATTTACCAGCGCGAAGACCGCCTTGGCGCGGGCCGCTCCGAAGTCCTCGTGAAGGTGCGTCACCTGATCAACGGCGACACCGTCGTCCAGCAGGACGGCGGCTTTGTCGACTATTTTCAGATCCTTTTTGACGACCACCAGATCATCTATGCCGAAGGCATCGCGGCTGAAACGCTGCTGGTCGACGCCCGCACCCGCGCGGCCCTGCCCGATGACGTCTCGCTTGATGCCCATTCCGCCGCCGCCCACAATGATTTTGAGGTGCCGGAGTCCCTGGCCAATCGCCCCGACATCGTGCAACTGCTCAAGAAAGCCTCGTCCAGCTAACTGGACGCCGCACGCGCGCCCCGCTATAGCGCACCCCATGACAAATCGCGCTGAATTGCCCCCCGAAATCGCCCGCCGCCGCACCTTTGCGATCATCTCGCACCCGGATGCGGGCAAAACCACCCTGACGGAAAAGTTCCTGCTGTTTGGCGGGGCGATCCAGATGGCCGGACAGGTCCGCGCCAAGGGCGAGGCGCGGCGCACGCGCTCCGACTTCATGCAGATGGAAAAGGACCGCGGCATCTCCGTCTCCGCCTCTGCCATGTCGTTTGATTTTGACAGCAAGGTCGGCAACCTGCGCATGAACCTTGTGGACACGCCCGGCCACTCCGATTTTTCCGAAGACACCTACCGCACGCTCACCGCCGTAGACGCCGCCGTCATGGTCATCGACGGGGCCAAGGGCGTAGAAAGCCAGACGCAAAAACTGTTCGAAGTCTGCCGCCTGCGCGATCTGCCCATCTTGACCTTTTGCAACAAAATGGACCGTGAAAGCCGCGATACGTTTGAGATTATTGACGAAATTCAAGAAAACCTCGCCATTGACGTGACACCGGCCAGCTGGCCCATCGGCGTGGGCCGCGATTTCATCGGCTGCTATGACATCCTGCGCGACCGGCTTGATATTATGGACCGTGCGGACCGCAACACAGTCGCAGAATCCATCCAGATCGAAGGCATGGACGATCCCAAATGGGAACAGCACGTCCCCGCCCCCCTGCTGGCGCAATTCCGCGAAGAGATTGAAATGGCCCGCGAATTGCTGCCCGCCCTGGACCCTCAGGCGGTGCTCGATGGCACGATGACACCTATCTGGTTCGGCTCCGCGATCAATTCCTTCGGCGTGCGTGAATTGATGGAGGGCATCGGCGCCTACGGCCCCGAACCCCAGCCCCAATCGGCCGAACCGCGCCAGATCAGCCCGGATGAGAAAAAGGTCGCGGGCTTTGTCTTCAAGGTGCAGGCCAATATGGACCCCAAGCACCGCGACCGCGTGGCGTTTGTGCGTATGGCGTCCGGTCATTTCACCCGTGGGCAAAAACTGACCCATGTGCGGACGAAAAAGCCCATGGCGATCTCAAACCCTGTGTTGTTCCTCGCCTCAGACCGCGAATTGGCAGAAGAGGCCTGGGCCGGCGACATCATCGGCATCCCCAACCACGGACAGCTGCGCATCGGTGACACCCTGACCGAAGGTGAGGCGCTGCAGGTCAAAGGCATCCCGTCGTTTGCCCCCGAATTGCTGCAGGGCGTGCGCGCGGGCGATCCCTTGAAGGCCAAGCACCTTGAAAAGGCCCTGATGCAATTTGCCGAAGAGGGGGCTGCTAAGGTCTTCAAACCCACATTTGGGTCCGGCTTTATCGTGGGTGTTGTCGGTCAGCTGCAATTCGAAGTCCTCGCCAGCCGGATTGAGATGGAATACGGCCTGCCCGTGCGGTTCGAACAATCGCAATTCACCTCCGCCCGCTGGGTGTCTGGATCCAAAGAGGCGGTGGAAAAATTCGTGGCCGCCAACAAACAGCACATCGGCGCAGACAGCGACGGCGATGTCGTTTACCTGACCCGTCTGCAATGGGACATCGACCGCGTCGTGCGCGACTATCCCGACATCCAGCTGACCGCGACCAAGGAAATGATGGCCAGCTGATCATGCCATAGTGTGAGTCTCACGCGCAACAATCCGCCGAAAGCCCCCAAAAAGGGTAGATCGGCGGCCCCTGCCCCGTTAATCAGTCCTTAACGATTTTGGGAGTGATTGATGAAAAAGACAGCTGTATCCGCCCTTGCCCTTTCCGCCCCCTTTGGTGTCGCCTCTGGCGTGGCCTTGGCCGACGACGCGAATTGGGAGGTGTTGAGCCAGATCGAAGTTGAGGAAATCATCACCGAGACCTCCTATGAGGTGCGCAAGATCTTCCCCGCGGCCATCGAAAACGGCGTCGAACAATTCGACATCACGGGCTACGTGGTGCCGCTCTATTCCGAAACCGACATCAAGGAATTCATCCTGATCTCCGATATGGGGTTCTGCCCGTTCTGTGGTGATCCGGAACACGGCACGTCCCTTCAGGTGACCATGGCCGATCCGCTGCCCGAATACATCGAAGGGGAGCGCATCACCCTGCGGGGCGCATTGCAAACCGTGACGGATTCCGAAACCTGGCAGACCACCATCCTGACCAACGCCCGCGCGCTGTAACCACTTTTGCCAGTCTGTTGGCGGGGCTGGGGCTGGCATCCCCTGCCATACGTGAGCCATACGCCAGCCATACGCGTGCCAGCCCCCGAATTTCGGGGGCTTTTGCGTTTGGGGTCGTGGCCGATTTGCCCCAAATTTTCGTGCCTTACGCCATATCCTGTTGTTTCCTTGACCTCACCTTTCCCCCTCCGTAGGTGTGGCCCACCCAAAGGGCAGGCAATTCGGCCCGCCCGGCCGCGTGACGAAGTGCGGCCATCTTGCCGCAACCTTCACGTTAGGGACAAAATTGACCAAATTCAGTGACTTAAACCTCGACAAGAAAGTCCTCAAAGCCGTCGAAGAGACAGGCTATGTGACCCCCACCCCCATCCAAGCAGGCGCGATTCCCCCCGCCTTGGAAGGTCGCGACGTCCTTGGTATCGCGCAAACGGGCACCGGCAAAACCGCCAGCTTTACCCTGCCGATGATCAGCCTGCTCAAACGCGGGCGCGCAAGGGCCCGCATGCCAAGGTCGCTGGTGCTGGCCCCCACCCGCGAATTGGCCGCGCAAGTGGCTGAAAACTTTGATGCTTATGCCAAACATACCAAACTGACCAAGGCCCTTTTGATTGGCGGTGTCAGCTTCAAGGAACAAGACGCGCTGATTGATCGCGGCGTTGATGTTCTGATCGCCACGCCGGGCCGTCTTCTTGATCATTTCGAACGGGGCAAACTGATCCTGTCCGATGTGAAAATCATGGTCGTGGATGAGGCGGACCGGATGCTTGATATGGGGTTCATCCCCGACATCGAACGCATCTTCGGCCTGACGCCGTTTACCCGCCAGACACTGTTCTTCTCCGCCACCATGGCGCCTGAGATTGAACGGATCACCAACACCTTCCTCAGCAACCCCGAAAAGATCGAAGTGGCCCGCGCGGCCACCACATCCGAGAACATCAAACAAGGTGTTGTGATGTTCAAAGCCTCCCGCAAGGATCGTGAGGGTTCGGAAAAGCGACGTGTTCTCAGACAGTTGATTGAGAGCGAGGGCGATGAATGCCGCAATGGCATCATCTTCTGCAACCGTAAGGTCGATGTGGATATCGTGGCGAAATCCATGAAAAAATACGGTCTCGATGCCTCCCCCATCCATGGGGATCTGGACCAGTCACACCGGATGCGCACGCTGGATGGCTTCCGTGATGGGTCGATCCGCTTCCTTGTGGCCTCCGACGTGGCCGCCCGAGGCCTGGATATTCCGAACGTGTCCCATGTGTTCAACTACGACGTTCCCAGCCACGCCGAAGACTACGTGCACCGCATCGGCCGCACGGGGCGCGCGGGCAAAAAGGGCACGGCGATCATGATCTGCGTGCCACGGGATGAAAAGAATTTCGACGACATTGAACGTCTTGTCGAAATGCAAATCCCGCGGATCGACGCACCGGGCCAACCGGCCAAGACCGAAGAGGCCCCAAAGGCGGATGAGGCCGCTGCCGACAAGCCCAAGCGCACCCGCAGTCGTGGGGGTCGTGGCCGTAAGTCCGACGAGGCCAAGCCGGATACAGCGCCGCAGGACACCACTCAGGACGCGCCAAAACAGGATGCGGCACCACAACAAGACACGCCCGCACCTGAGCAAAAGCCGGATCATGACGACAAACCCAAACGCAGTCGTGGCGGACGCGGACGCAACCGTGACAACACCGATCGCGGGCCGAAAATTGTCGGCATGGGGGACGACGCGCCCAGCTTTATCACCATGAGTTTTGACGAACGCCGCAACGCGTAAATCCGTCACTCAAATGCAAAAGGGCGCCCGATTGCGGCGCCCTTTTTCGTTTTATACCAATACTCTAGCTGAGGCGTGAGATCACGACGGTCACTTCTGTTTTCTTGCCGATCTCGGCCATGGTGGTCCGGCGCGCAATCGTCCGCAGCTCCTTTTCAAGCTTGTCGTCATCGGCCAGCGTGCGATCTTCGGCACGGCCCAGGAATTGGTCCAGATCAGCCTCCAGCACGTCCACCAACGGCGCGTTGCTGCGGCCTTGTTCGGGCAGGCCCATGACCTCACACCATGGCTCACCCAGTGGATCGTCGTTCTCATCAAGGATCAACGTCACGGTCACATGACCGTTCAGTGCCATACGGATGCGGTCGCGGATCACACCATCGAATTGGCCCACTTTCACCGTACCATCCAGATAGGTGCGGCCGGTTTCGATGTATTCGGCCACTTTTGGTTTGTTGCCGCTCAGGTCAATCATCATGCCGTTGACGGCCAAAACGCCCTGCACGCCCGCAGCCTCAGCAATCTTGACGTGTTCGCGAAGGTGACGGTGTTCGCCGTGCATCGGGATCAGCGCTTGCGGGTTGATCAGCTCACGCATGGTGTCCAGATCGGGGCGGTTCGCGTGGCCGGACACGTGGTAGAGGCCACCGCTGTCGTCAACCACATCCACGCCCATCTCGGAAAACTGGTTCATGATGCGAATGACACCACGTTCGTTGCCCGGAATGGTTTTCGACGAAAACAGGAAGGTGTCCCCTTCCTTCATCGTGATCCCCATGTATTTGCCGTTCGCCAACTGGGCCGAGGCCGCGCGCCGTTCGCCCTGACTGCCCGTCACCAACAACAGCACGTTTTCGCGCGGAATATTTGCCACGTCTTCGGGCGAAATCACGCTTGGAAAGTCGTCCAGAAGGCCTGTTTCCGTCGCGGCCTCAATCATGCGGCGCATGGACCGGCCCAGCAAACAGACAGAGCGCCCCGCGCGGTCCGCCGCCTGCGCGATGGACCGCACGCGCGCGATGTTCGACGCAAACGTTGTGGCGGCGACCATGCCTTTGGCGGTTCCGAGGAACTTTTCAATTTCGGGTCCGACAGTGGACTCCGAGCGGCCTTCGGCCATGGAAAACACATTCGTGCTGTCGCAGACCAGCGCCTTGACCCCATCTTTGGCAAGGGATTTCCATAGGTCATGGTCAAACGCCTCCCCCACACCGGGGTTCGTGTCGATTTTGAAATCACCGGTGTGGACGATACGGCCCCCCTTGCTGTCGATCACCAGACCGCTGCTTTCGGGGATGGAGTGGCTGATGGGCACAAAGCCCACCTTAAACGGGCCAGCGGTGACGGTTTCGGGCCATGGAGCCACTGTCGTCACAGACTTTTCCGAAAACCCATGTTCGGCCATCTTGCGCCGTGCGATGTTGGCGGTGAAGGCACGCGCATAGATCGGCGCGCCGAGACGTTCAAAGAGATGGCCCACCGCGCCCACGTGATCCTCATGGGCGTGGGTGATGAAAATACCGTCGATCTGGGATTTACGGGCCTCAAGCCACGCAACATCGGGCAGGATCAGATCCACGCCCGGGGTGCTGTCCATATCCGGAAATGTCACGCCCAGATCAACCACGATCAGTCGTTCCGCGTCCTCTGGCCCGTAGCCGTAAACGTAACAATTCATACCGATCTCACCCGCTCCGCCGAGGGGGAGATACATCAGTCTCGATTTACTCATTTTATTTTTCGTTGTCCTTGTTGAAGGCGTGGATCACGGTCAGCCCGTGCATCGTCAAATCGTCTTCGATCACATCAAAGAGGGCGTATCCGCTGCTGAACAACGGGGCGAGCCCTCCGGTTCCTACGACTTTCATGGGGCGGTCGTATTCGCCCTTTATCCGTTCGGTGATGCCGTTCACGAGGCCCACATAGCCCCAGAAGACACCAGATTGCATGCAGGCCACCGTGTTCGTTCCGATGACGGCCTGCGGTTTTGTCACATCCACATGCGGCAGGGCGGCAGCGGCCTGGTGCAGCGCCTCAAGCGAGAGGTTGACGCCGGGTGCGATCACGCCGCCCACATAGGCCCCATCGTCCGCTACCACGTCAAAGGTCGTCGCTGTGCCGAAATCGACCACCACAAGGTTGCCGCCATGACGGTCATGGGCGCCTGCGGTATTGACCAACCTGTCAGGGCCCACTTGGGTTCCCTCATCCACGCGCGGCGGCTGGGGCAGCAGGCAATCGGATTTGCCGACCACCAAAGGTCGCGTGTTGAAATAGCGGTCCGCCATCACACGCAGGTTGAACACCACACGCGGCACGGTTGAGGAAATGATGACCTCATCCACATGGGCCTTGATCCCTTTATGGGTCAAAAGCGTCGACCACCAGACGAAATACTGGTCTGCCGTGCGCTGCCATTCCGTGGAGGTGCGAAAGGTGCACAGGAATTCCTGCCCATCCCACAAGGAGAAGACCGTATTCGTATTCCCGCAATCAATGCACAGCAACATAGGCCAGTCCCCTAGAAATACACGTCCGCTGCCGCGATGGCGCGCGCGCCTTTGGCAGTGGTAAGCACGAGATAGCCGTTTTCATCGACGGTTTCAAAGCGCCCCGTGATCTCTTCGTTGGGCAAACGTGCCGTTATTGTCTCACCCAGCCGTGCGGCGTCATGAAGCCAAAGGCGGCGGATTGGGCCAAACCCGAATTCCTTAAACAGACGTTCCTGATGCCCGAAGTGACTGGCGAGCCAGAACAGAAAGTCCTGCGGAGATGGGGGTGTGCCGTAATCTGCGACCGCAACAGGGCGAAACGCGCCGTCCTCAACCTGATCGAGGGGCGGGGCAGCGACAAGATTGACGCCGACACCGATGGATACCCAATCCACACGCCCGCCCTGCCCGATCGCCTCAAGCAGGATACCTGCGACCTTGCCACCAGCGAGCAGCACATCATTGGGCCATTTCAAGGAAAGCTGTTCAGGCGGGACCGACATCGCCAAGGTCTGGCGCAACGCCACGGCCATTGAAAACGACCGTAAAGCCGCCTGTGCGGGGTCATCATTCACCCGCAACAACAGTGTCGCTGCGAAATTGCCTTTGGGCTGGGACCACGGGCGGCCACGGCGTCCTGTCGCCGCCTTTTGCTCCTGCGCCATGATCCATGTGGAGCCGCTGGCCTGTGGTGCCATACGACGCGCTTCGGCCATGGTGCTATCAACCTGCGCAAGCAGTGTCCGCTGGTAGTCCTGCGGCCAGAATTCTGCCGTGGCAGGCGCGTCCCAAAGCGGGGTCAGATCAGTTGACAAGGGCGAGGGACGCTGCTTCGGCCAAGGGTTCAATCCCGAAAAGGTTGACCACGCCCACGACCATCACGGCAGCAGAGCCGACCAAGAACGCCCAGAGCACCGGCGAGCTGCCCGTATCCAGCGCCTCATCCCGTTCCTCTCCGAAGTACATGAAGTAGACGATGCGCAGGTAGTAGAACGCACCGATCACGGAGGCGATCACACCGGCCACGGCCAACCACGCCAGACCCGCGCCATAAGCGGCCTGCAACACGTAAAGCTTGCCGAAAAAGCCCAGCATGGGCGGCACACCGGCCAGGCTGAACAGCAGGACCAGCATCGCGACAGCCTTCAGCGGTTCACGTTTGGAATACATCTGCAGGGCGTGGATATCAGTGACGGGCATGCCGTCCTTTTCCATCGACAGGATGAACGCAAATGTGCCGATGTTCATGGCCACATAGATGCCCAGGTAGACCAACATCGCCTGCACACCAAACGCCGTGCCCGCCGCCAGACCCATCAGGGCAAAGCCCATGTGGGCGATGGACGAATAAGCCATCAGACGTTTGATGTCGCGCTGGCCGATGGCGGCAATCGCGCCAAGGAACATGGACACAACCGACAAGAAGGCCACGATCTGTTGCCAATCGCTGATGGAATTTCCGAAGGCGTCATGCACAACACGTGCGAACAAGGCCATCGCGGCAATTTTGGGCGCGGTGGCAAAGAAGGCGGTGACCGGAGTGGGCGAGCCTTCGTAAACGTCAGGCGTCCACATGTGGAACGGTGCGGCAGAGACCTTGAACGCGAAGCCCGCACTCAGGAACACCAGACCGAACAGCAGGCCAAGGGACACGCCGTCCTCGGTGGCCTCAATAATACCGGCGAAGGTTGTGGTGCCCGCGAAGCCGTATGTCAGGGACGCACCATAAAGCAGCAGACCCGAAGACAGCGCGCCCAAGACGAAGTATTTCAGGCCCGCCTCGGTGGATTTCACGCTGTCACGGCGCAGGGAGGCGACAACATAAAGCGCCAGCGACTGCAATTCGAGGCCCATATAAAGCGCCATCAGATCCCCGGCGGAGACCATCATCATCATGCCGACCACGGCCAATGCAATCAGCAGGGGGTATTCAAACCGCAGCAAATCCCGCTTTTGCATGTACTCCTGGCTCATCAACAGCACGGCTGCGGCGGACAGCAGGATGGCGACCTTGGCAAAGCGGCTGAAGGCGTCGTCCTGGAACATGCCGGAGAACGCCTCTGTCGCGCCCTCTCCCGTAGTGCCGATCCAGAAGGCCACGGCCACAAACAGGCCAGAGGTGAGCCAGACCAGCAGCGGGCCTGCCTTGTCTTTCACGGTGTAGACCGCCGCCAAAAGCGCGCCCATCGCATAAAGCGAGATGACGATTTCGGGCAGGATGGTGTTCAGGTCTTGGGACAACATCGCAAGAATTCCTTAGTTTTGGGCCAGCATGGAGGACGCTTCATAAGCGGCCTGCGCTGTTTCGACCTGGCCGACCAAAGCGGCGACCGATGGCCCGATAATATCGGTGACAAGGCTGGGGTAGACGCCCAGCAGAAGGGTCATGACAACAAGCGGGGCAAAGATCACCCGTTCGCGGGTCGTCATATCGGTTATGGATTTCAGGCTTTCCTTGATCAAATCGCCCATGACCACGCGGCGATAAAGCCACAGCGCATAAGCGGCGGAGAAGATCACGCCAGTTGTGGCGACGACGGCCACCCAAGTGTTGACTTTGAACACCGCCATCAATGTCAGGAATTCACCAACGAAGCCCGACGTGCCCGGCAGGCCGACGTTTGCCATGGTGAAGAACATGAAAATCAGCGCATAGGCGGGCATCCGGTTCACAAGACCGCCATAGGCGTCAATCTCTCGGGTGTGCATACGGTCATAGATCACGCCGACACACAGGAACAACGCCCCCGAGATGAAGCCGTGCGACAACATCTGGAAAATCGCGCCGTCCAAACCCTGTTGGTTCATCGCAAAGATCCCCATGGTCACAAAGCCCATGTGTGCGACCGAGGAGTAGGCGATGAGCTTTTTCATGTCCTTTTGCACCAACGCCACAAGCGATGTGTAGACGATGGCGATGGCGGACATCCACAACACCAGTGGGGCCATGACCTCGGACCCGACAGGGAACATCGGCAGCGAAAAGCGCAAGAAGCCATAACCGCCCATCTTCAGCAGGATCGCGGCCAGCACGACGGAGCCTGCCGTCGGCGCCTGAACGTGCGCATCAGGCAGCCACGTGTGGACCGGCCACATGGGCATTTTCACCGCGAAGGAGGCAAAGAAGGCCAGCCACAGGAGGGTCTGCATGCCGCCGATGATCTGGACGCCGAGGATGCTGAAGGTGTCCGTCCCAAACGAGAACGTCATCAACGTCGGAATGTCCGTGGTGCCCGCCGCGCTATACATCGCGACCATGGCGACCAACATCAAGACTGAGCCGAGGAAGGTATATAGGAAGAACTTGAACGACGCGTAGATGCGTTCCTTTCCGCCCCAAATGCCGATGATCAGGAACATCGGGATCAGACCGGCCTCAAAGAACAGATAGAAGAGCACCAGATCAAGGGCGAGGAACACACCCAACATCAGCGTTTCCAACAGCAGGAACGCGATCATGTATTCCTTCACGCGAGTCGTGACCGACCAGCAGGACGCAATCACCAGCGGCATCAGGAACGTGGTGAGCATCACAAACAGGATCGAAATGCCATCGACACCCATCTTGTAGGTCAGGCCCATGATCCATTCGCGCTCTTCCACGAATTGGAAGTCCGTGTTGTTGGCATCAAAACCTGCGAGGATGAACAGCGACACAACAAAGGTCATCACCGTGGCGGCCATGGCCAGCCACTTGGCGTTGCGCTGTGCGGCCTCGTCCTCTCCACGAAGGAACAGGGCAAGGATCGCTGCAGCAATCGCAGGAATGAACGTGGTGATCGAAAGGAGGTTGTCCATTCTTAGTAGTCCCCGAAGATCGTGAAGAAGGTCAGGATCACGGCGATCCCGATGACCATGGCAAAGGCGTAGGTAAAGACGTAGCCGGACTGCGCGCGCCCTGCGAGACGGGTCAACATCGGAATGATCCCCATCGCCAACCCGTTGATGCCACCGTCGATGACCGCGCCATCGCCGCGCTTCCAAAAGAACTTACCGATCTGCTTGGCAGGCTTGACGAAGACCGCGTCATACAGCTCATCGAAGTACCATTTGTTCAGCAAGAAGTTGTACAGTGGCGCCTGTTGGGTGGCCAGCTGCTTGGGCAACTCAGGCTTACGGATGTAGAAGATCCACGCGGTGACAAAGCCCAGAAGCATGGCAAAGAACGGTGCCAGTTTCACCCAGACGGGCACGGAATGCGCATCATCCAAGGTGGTGTTTTCTGGGGCCACATAAATGGCACCCTGCCCTGGTTCACCGGCGAAGGCGTAGTGGGTCTTAGCCTTGTCGTCGCCGCCATGATCGTCGCCATGATCCTCACCGTGTTCTTGCGCGGCGTAGGGCACACCGAAATACTGGCCAACGTATTTTGCCGACCCGAAAAACGGCTTGTAAAAGACCATGCCCGCAAAAATTGCACCAACCGCCAGAATGGCCAGCGGGGCCAACATGACCTTGGGGGATTCGTGGGCGTGCTCGTGTGTGTGTTTGTCGCCGCGCGGCTCCCCGTAGAAGGTCAGGAAGATCAGACGCCAGCTGTAGAAACTGGTGAACAGGGCGGAGATGACAAGCATCCAGAAGGCGTACCCCTGCCCCGCGGCAAAGGCGCTTTCGATGATCGCGTCCTTGGACACAAAGCCCGCAAAGCCCACAGGAAACCCGATATACAGCAGCGGGATACCCACGCCGGTGATCGCCAGCGTGCCGATCATCATCGCCCAGAAGGTATAGGGCAGTTTGTGCCGCAACCCGCCGTAGTTCCGCATGTCCTGTTCGTGGTGCATCCCGTGAATGACAGACCCCGCCCCAAGGAACAACATCGCCTTAAAGAACGCGTGAGTCAGCAGGTGGAACATCGCGACGGAGTACACACCGATACCCGCGGCCACGAACATATATCCCAGCTGCGAACAGGTCGAATAGGCGATCACACGTTTGATGTCGTTTTGAACCAAACCAACCGTCGCCGCGAAGAAGGCCGTGGTCGCTCCGAGGAACACAACAAAGGCAGTCGCAGTGGGCGCAAATTCCATAATGGGCGACATGCGGCACACCAGGAACACGCCCGCCGTCACCATGGTTGCGGCGTGGATCAGTGCGGACACTGGCGTCGGCCCTTCCATGGCATCAGGCAGCCATGTGTGCAGCAACAGCTGTGCGGATTTGCCCATGGCGCCGATGAACAGCAGGAACGCCACCACTTCCAATGCCGGCCAATCGCGCCACAGGAAGGTGATTGTCTGTGTGCTCAGGTCGCCGGCTTCCGAAAATATCACATCGAAGTTGATGGAGCCCGTCAGATAGAACAGCGCAAAGATGCCAAGCGCGAAGCCAAAGTCGCCCACGCGGTTGACCACAAAGGCCTTGATCGCCGCGGCATTGGCCGACGGTTTCTTATAGTAGAACCCGATCAACAGGTAAGACGCGACACCCACGCCTTCCCAGCCAAAGAACATCTGCACAAGGTTGTCCGCTGTCACCAGCATCAACATCGCAAAGGTGAAAAAGCTCAGATACGCGAAGAACCGAGCCTTATAGGCCGTGTCGGGGAAGTTGTCGTCGTGGGCCATGTAGCCGAACGAATAGAGGTGGACGAGGGCCGAAACCGTCGTGATCACGATCAACATCGTGGCGGTCAGACGGTCCATTCGGATGGCCCAAGATGTGTCCAACGTGCCCGACTGGATGAACGTCAGGATGTCGATGGTGTACGTCCCGTTGTCATAGGCGCTGGCATCGAATGTCAGGAACACAACCCAAGACAAGATCGCGGCCAGAAACAGAAGCGACGTCGTCAGCCATTGCGCGCCTGTTTCTCCGATGATTTTCCAGCCAAAGCCGCCCAGAATGGCGCCGACCAATGGGGCAAAAAGGATGATTTGTTCCATGGGTCTTAGCCTTTCATGACGTTGACATCTTCAACGTCGATCGTACCGCGGTTGCGGAAGAAGCAAACAAGGATCGCAAGGCCAATCGCGGCCTCGGCGGCGGCGACTGTCAGCACAAACAGGGTGAAAACCTGCCCGACGAGATCGCCAAGGAAGCTGGAAAACGCGACCAGATTGATGTTCACCGCCAAAAGCATCAATTCGATGCTCATCAGCAGAATGATGACGTTCTTGCGGTTCAGGAACAGCCCGAAGATGCCGATCACAAACAGGGCCGCGGCCACTGTGAGATAATGTTCAAGTCCGATTGTCATAGCTTCGTTCCTTCTTGCCGGGTCCAAACTCTCAACGAGAGTTTGTCAGCAAATTTTCCTTGAAAATTTGGCATCACAGCCCCTGCCCCGGTTTCACGTCTTTCAATTCCATCGCCGCCGCAGGATCGCGCATCATCTGGGCCACCACGTTCTGGCGTTTCACGTCTGAGCGGTGGCGCAGGGTCAGTACAATCGCGCCAATCATTGCCACCAACAGGATCAGGCCAGCCAGTTGGAACAGCAGGAAGTACTGATCATACAGAACCAGCCCCAGCGCCTTCGTGTTCTCCACGTCGCCAATGGGCTGCGCGATGCGCGTGTCGACCCCTTCAGAGAAGCCCCAAACCCCAAAGGCCAACGCCAGCTGCATCAACAAAACAACGCCGATCAACAACGCCAACGGCATGTATTTCGCCATTTCGGCCTTCAACTCGGCAAAGTCGACGTCAAGCATCATCACAACAAACAGGAACAACACCGCAACGGCGCCGACGTAGACGATCATCAGCAACATCGCCAAAAGTTCCGCACCCAGCATCACAAACAGACCTGCCGAGGACAGGAACGCAAGGATCAGCCACAAGACCGAATGCACGGGGTTGCGGCTGATGACGGTCATCAGCCCGCCGCTGATGGTTGTCACGGCAAAGGCATAAAATGCGATGACTGTTGGTGTCATGTGTCGGTGTCCTTCTTGAAGACTTCGCCCGCCAGCTCTAGCGCCTTAGGCATTCCCGCCGCCCCGCCGAACATGCCGGCCAGTGCGATGGTTTCTGTTATTTCAATCTGCGTGGCGCCCGCTTCTATGGCGTGGCGCACTGTCAACTTGATCTGCGGCTCCGCCACGGCGCCCTGAATTACCAGCCCTTGCAACGTCAGCAACAGCCTTGTTTTCGCGTCCAGACCTTCGGCGTTGATCCCCTTGCCCATGAATGTGTCCATCACGTCCTTGGGCATCGTTGGCATCAAATCCTCAACCCCCTTCATGGATTTCGCCATGACGTCAGCAAACTCTGGGCTGAGGCTTTTCGCCCAGTCCTGACCGGCCTTCATCCAGGCGTCAAATGGGGTGCCTTGGTCGCTCATCGGTAGGGTGCGTCAATCTCAAGGTTGCGGGCGATTTCGGCTTCCCAACGGTCGCCGTTGTCGAGGAGTTTTTCCTTGTCGTAGAACAGCTCTTCCCGCGTCTCGGTGGAGAATTCAAAGTTGGGGCCTTCGACGATGGCATCCACGGGGCAGGCCTCTTGGCAGAACCCGCAGTAAATGCATTTCGTCATGTCGATGTCATAGCGCGTGGTGCGGCGGGAGCCGTCATCGCGCGGTTCGGCGTCGATGGTGATCGCTTGGGCGGGGCACACAGCCTCACACAATTTGCATGCGATGCAGCGTTCTTCACCATTTGGATAACGGCGCAGAGCATGTTCGCCGCGGAATCGCGGGCTAAGCGGCCCCTTTTCATGGGGGTAGTTCACCGTGGCCTTGGGGCTGAAGAAGTATTTGAATCCCAGCTTGAAGCCTTTGAAGATGTCTTGCAGCAGGAAATACTTCGCCGCGCGGGTGTAGTCGATCTGCGTCATATCAGCCTCCAATCGCCCAGCGGGCCCAGAAGCCGCCAGCGACTTCGAATTTTGCAAGGAATGCCACCAGCACGACCCAGAACAAGGACAGTGGCAGGAACACTTTCCAACCGATGCGCATCAGCTGGTCGTAGCGGAAACGGGGTACGATGGCTTTGACCATGGCGAAGATGAAGAAACAGAGCACCATCTTCAGAATGAACCAGCCGATCCCGTCAGGCAGGAAGCCCACCGGCGACAGCCAGCCGCCCAGGAACAACAGCGACACCAGCGCACACATCAGCACCACGGCCATCAACTCGCCAATCATGAACAACAGGAACGGCGTGGACGAATATTCAACCTGATAGCCGGCAACCAGTTCGGATTCAGCCTCCGGCAAGTCAAACGGCGGACGGTTGGTTTCCGCCAATGCGCTGATGAAGAACAAGAACAACATCGGAAAGTGCGGGATGAAGTACCAGTGCAGCATACCGTAATCGCCATCTTGCGCGGCCACGATATCGCCAAAGTTCATCGACCCTGTAGAGATGATCACACCGATGATGATGAGGCCCAGCGAGACTTCATAAGAAATCATCTGCGCGGCAGACCGCAGCGAGCCCAGAAAGGGGTATTTGGAGTTCGACGCCCAGCCGCCCATGATCACGCCATAGACCTCAAGGGAGGAAACCGCGAAGACATAGAGGATGGCCACGTTGATGTCGGACATCACCCAGCCTTCGTTGAACGGGATCACCGCCCAGGCGATGACCGCCAAAACAAAGGAAATAAGTGGGGCGAGGAAGAAAACGCCCTTGTCGGCACCCGCAGGCACAACGACTTCCTTGACGATGTATTTGATGAAATCCGCAAAGGATTGCAGCAGGCCAAAGGCGCCGACCACGTTGGGGCCCTTGCGCATCTGCACCGCCGCCCAGACCTTCCGGTCGGCATACATCAAGAATGCCAAGGCGACCAAGAGCGGGATCAAGATCAGCAGGCATTGCCCAAGGATCGTCAGCACAATCCCAAGATTGGTGTTGGTGAAAAATTCAACCATATCTGTTCCCTCAGCCCTTCGGCTTAGACGGTTGGAATGTCACGGGCGGCACAATCCGCCACCGTCACTTCCGCGTCTATCGTTCTTAGCCCACGTGGCAAGGCAGGCGAGATGGTGTAAACAGCATCCCCCGTCCAAATGCCACCCTCTTCGTTCACAATCGTCCGCACATTGCGCGCAAATCCGTATCCACGGATCAACGCATATTGTGCAGCCGCACAGGCCGCGTAGTCCGCGACCTCCTCTTCGTCGGCAACATTGGCCATCTTCACACGGAAGTTGACCAGATCCCCGTCCAGCAGACGGGTTTCAATGCCGTCGTATCGCGCCGCGCCCTCCGCCACGGGGGCGGCCTCACAGGCGGCAAGTGCCGTGAGTGCTATGAGGGGCAGGCGCATTCTCCGTTACTCCGCCGCGATGGGCGCTTCCGCGCGCTTTTTGGCGTTGGCGCTCAGTTCGGCCATCAGCTGGCTGGCACGTGCAATCGGGTTGGACAGATAGAAATCCTTGATCGCCGTGCGGAAGCTGGCCTTGCCCAGAGTGCCCGTCGACACAGGCTGCCAGGCGTTTTCGGCAACCTCATCAATCTTGGCCAGATGCGGATGGGCGGCGACCATGGCTTGACGCAACCCAGCCAGGCTGTCCCAGGGCTGTTGCGCGTCAAGTTCAGCAGACAATGCCCGTAGGATCGCCCAGTTTTCCTTGGCCTCACCGGGTGCGAAGCTTGCGCGCATGGCCAGCTGTGGGCGGCCTTCGGTGTTCACGAACAGGCCGTTTTCTTCGGTATACGCGGCAGAGGGCAGGATGATGTCGGCGCGGTGCGCCCCACGATCCCCGTGGCTGCCTTGGTAAATCACGAATGGCCCCTCGGCGATTTCGATCTCATCCGCGCCAAGGTTGTAGACAACCTCCGCCGTCTCGACCGCTTTCATGCCAGCCGCGTTGGTGGCATCCACGTCCATCGCACCCACGCGGCCCGCCGCAGTGTGCAGAACCATGAACTTGGACGACCCAGCCTCAGCCGTCTGCATCGCCAGCCCCAGAACCGCATCGCCATCTGCCTCGGTCAGGGCGCCTTGGCCCACAATCATGACACCGCGCACGCCGTCTTTGTCGGAATGGTCCATTTTCGACAGCGCCTCAAGGGCTGCGCGGTCATCACCAAGATGCGTATAGTCGTAAGAGACGTCGATCGCCTGCCCAACGACAGCAACTTTCGCCCCGGCCAGCCAGGCCTTGCGGATTCGGGCGTTCAGAACCGGCGCTTCCAATTCGGGGTTGGTGCCGATCAGCAGGATCATCTGGGCATCATCGATGTCTTCGACCGTCGCCGTGCCCACATAGCCAGAGCGGTTACCGCTCGGCAGTTTGGCATTGTCCACACGACATTCGACGACACCGCCCGTGCCTTCGATCAGGTTTTTGAGGGAAAACGCCGCCTCGGTTGACGCCAGATCACCGACCAAACCAACGGTTTTCTTACCCTTCATGGCAGCAGCAGCGGCGGTCAGGGCTTCGTCCCAACCCGCTTTGCGTAGCTTGCCGTTTTCACGGATATAGGGCGTGTCCAGACGCTGACGGCGCAGGCCATCCCAGACAAAGCGCGTCTTGTCGGAGATCCATTCCTCATTCACGCCGTCGTGGTTGCGCGGCAAAAAGCGCATGACTTCGCGGCCCTTGGTGTCCACGCGAATGTTGGACCCCAGCGCATCCATCACGTCGATGGATTCAGTCTTCGTCAGCTCCCACGGACGGGCGGTGAAGGCGTAGGGTTTGGACACCAGCGCGCCGACGGGGCACAGATCAATGATGTTGCCCTGCATATTCGAATCGAGGGTTTCGCCCAGATAGCTGGTGATCTCGCTGTCTTCCCCACGGCCCGTCTGACCCATCTGGGAAATGCCCGCGACTTCGGTCGTGAACCGGACACACCGGGTGCAGGAAATGCAGCGCGTCATATGGGTTTCAACCAGCGGGCCAAGATCCAGATCCGTCGCCGCGCGCTTTGGTTCGCGGTAACGCGAGAAATCGACGCCGTAGGCCATCGCCTGATCCTGCAAGTCACATTCGCCGCCCTGATCGCAGATCGGGCAATCCAGCGGGTGGTTGATCAGCAGGAATTCCATGACGCCCTCGCGGGCTTTTTTGACCATGGGGGAATTGGTTTTCACCACAGGGGGCTGGCCTTCGGGGCCAGGGCGCAAGTCACGCACCTGCATCGCACAAGAGGCCGCAGGCTTGGGCGGGCCGCCCACAACCTCAACCAGACACATGCGGCAATTGCCTGCGATGGACAGCCGTTCATGGTAACAGAACCGAGGAATTTCGATCCCGGCCTCTTCGCAGGCCTGGATGAGCGTCATCGCGCCCGGAACTTCAACTTCATTGTCGTCGATGATGATCTTGCGCAGATCCGCCGGTGCGTCTGACATGGGCGCTATCCCTGTTCCCGTGTGGCTCTTTCTGGGCGGTCCCGTGGCGCGGGCCGCAGATGGGCGCCTTCTAACGTGGGATGGTGGGCAATGCCAGCACGAAAGCCATTTTTTGGCCGTGGAAAATCGACGCGGGCGGCGCAGGGGTGTTCCCCTTGCGCCGCCCTAAATTCTGATTGTTTTTGTCAGATTAGCGGAGCAATCGGCCCACTTGGGTGTCTTGTGCGATTTGCGCATTGGCGACCGTGCAATGGCTGGCCTCATTGCCCTCGATCACGCCAAGATCTGCCAGACGGCCTCGGGCTATCGCCTCCAGGCGGTCTTTTTCCTCATCATTGTCGATATAGGCGTCGATTTCGGCATTGCTGAAGCCTTCGTCCTGCAACGCGCGCTTCAGGCTTTGCAGGAAATTGATGCCACGCAGATAGCGCACGCTGACGTCATCACATTTGTCGCCCAACTCAATCGCCATACCGGCGGCGATCAGACCTTCGGTGACACGTTCCACATCACCAGGAAAGGATTGCGCCTGGACGGGGCTGGCCAAAACAACCAGCCCAAGGGCGACGCCGCGCAGGGTCTGTGCCGCATGGGCGGGGACGGAAAAAATCATCTGCTCACTCCAATAGTAACGCGCACCTTTTGCCGCGCTGTTGGGACAGATGTGCGCAAAGGGCGCCTGCTATTCAATAGCAGGCCTGCGAAGCCATGTTATGTCGGCAGATTTCAGGCGGTGGGATCTGGGGCGTGGCCTGCACGCATAAAGTCCCAATCGAAGGCGTCGGGTGTGGGCCCCAAGGTGCGCAGCTGATCCAGTTTCGCCAAAGCCTCATCCCGCGACGGACGGTGGCCCTCGGGGATCCACCACATGACGAAATGCCGTTGATCCAACGCTTCAAACCACTCTGCTTTGCGGTCCATGAACTTGGCGTGCAACGTCTTGTAAACGAATGATTCCAACGACTTCAGGTCTTCCCAAACCGTCAGATTGAACACCAACTGAGGGTCGTCGCCGATGTTGTTTTCTGTGTTGCCTGTCCCCGGCTCTCCCGAACCTTCGGACATCCAGACAAAGCCGGGCATCCGTTTGCCCATGCCATTGATCCGATCAAGGTTGTCCATAAAGTCTGCGACCTTGGGATCATCCGTGGGGGCCAAAAGCCGACCAATGTTGAGTTCTGCCAGATGCATCACGTGCCCCCGAAATAGACGGTCCATCCAACATAAAGCCCCGCGACCAACACCGCCAACAGCCCCAAAAGGACCCAAAAAGAAAACACGGCACCAAAAAAACCGCCCACAAGGGCGCCCATCACGCCCCACGTGAGGGCGGTTTCCTGCAGGACCGATGCAGCAAACACACCCAATCCCCCGCCCAGCACCGCAGACACCGCGCCGGTCAGGATACGGGTCCATCGTGTGCCCTCTGTCCCCGTGGGACCGAATAAATCATCAAAGTCCATGCCCGCGCCTCTCCCGATTTTTTTCAACCGTACCGAGGGGGGCACACCCTGTCCACACCGCCCAATTTTCCATGTGCCGTCTAGCGGCGGCGGCGGTCCCGCGATGGGGCGATGCCTTTGACGGCTTTGCCAAGGAAAGCGACCGTCATCAACAGCCCGACCCCGGCAAGGGCCGCAATGGCGCCCCATGCCCATGTGGGGGCGGCACCTGCCTCAATAGCGCGGTAGGTGAAATAACAGGGCAGACCGCAGATCAGGGCTGTGGCGAGGGCCGCAAAAAAGGATGCAACCCCGTCTAAAACCTGTCTCATCTGCGCCTCCCTGCTCTAAAATTCTAGAATTTTAGACACGCAACAAAATTCCGGAATTTTGTTACTCCGCAGCGATACGCGCGGTTTTGATTCGATCTTCGATCTCGTCGCGGAAATTCTTGATCAAACCCTGGATCGGCCAGGCTGCGGCATCCCCCAACGCACAAATCGTGTGGCCTTCGACTTGTTTGGTCACATCTAGCAACATGTCGATTTCCTCAACGGTCGCGTTGCCTTTGACCAGACGGTCCATGACGCGCATCATCCAGCCTGTGCCTTCGCGGCAGGGCGTACACTGGCCACAGCTTTCGTGTTTGTAGAACTTCGACAGACGCCAGATGGCTTTGATGATGTCAGTGGACTGGTCCATGACGATGACAGCAGCCGTGCCCAAGGACGATCCCTTTTCCTTCAACGCATCAAAATCCATGATCGCATCGCGCATGTTTTCACCGCGCACACAAGGAACGGACGACCCGCCAGGGATCACGGCCTTCAGGTTGTCCCATCCGCCGCGGATCCCGCCGCAATGTTTGTCGATCAACTCCTCAAAGGAAATCGACATCGCCTCTTCGACGACACACGGGTTGTTCACATGGCCCGAGATCGCAAACAGCTTTGTGCCCGCATTGTTCGGCCGCCCAAAGCTCGAGAACCATTCCGGTCCACGACGCAGAATGGTCGGGACAACGGCGATGGATTCGACGTTGTTCACCGTCGTCGGGCAGCCATAGAGGCCCGCGCCCGCCGGAAAGGGCGGCTTCATGCGCGGCATACCCTTTTTGCCCTCAAGGGACTCGATCAATGCGGTTTCTTCACCGCAGATGTAGGCCCCTGCCCCGTGGTGCAGGTAGATGTCGAAATCCCATCCGGATTTGGCCGCGTTTTTGCCCACCAGACCGGCGTCATAAGCCTCATCAATGGCCGCCTGCAGCGCCTCTTTTTCGCGGATGTATTCACCACGAATGTAGATGTAGCAGGCGTTCGCGTTCATCGCGAAGCTGGCGATCAGGCAGCCTTCGATCAACGTGTGGGGATCGTGGCGCATGATTTCGCGGTCTTTGCAGGTCCCGGGCTCAGATTCGTCGGCATTCACCACCAGATAGGCAGGACGTCCATCCGATTCCTTGGGCATAAACGACCATTTCAAACCGGTCGGAAAGCCCGCCCCCCCGCGCCCACGCAGGCCGGAGGCTTTCATCTGGTCCACGATCCAATCGCGTCCATTCTTGATAATCTTGGCTGTACCGTCCCAGTGGCCGCGCTTTTTGGCGCCCGCCAGCGTTCGGTCATGCATCCCGTAAAGGTTCGTAAAAATGCGGTCCTGATCAGCAAGCATCGCGTGTTCCCTTAATCTTTGGCCCCGTGGTTGGCACACACAAGGCACGGCAGGTCATTTGTCTCGGCCCTTTTGCCACAGGTTCCAAGTCACGACCAGTGACCAAATGAACGCAGCCAAGGATATCAGATAGAAGAGCATTTCAAGGCGCACCCCGCCCCCGAACATCCGTGACAGTTGCGGCGCAAAAATGGCCAGTAGACCGCCAGCAGCAATCACCAGTGCGGCCATACGCCCCTGACGGGCTGTCGTCTCATCGGATTTGTTGCTCATGTTCGATCTTTTGCCTGCCCTTGCTCCAAAAGAAAAGGCCCGCGCGCTGTGCGGCGGGCCTTTTCGTTCCCCTGACGGGGGGGGGTTATTTCTTGCTGCGCTTCGAGAACTCTGTCTCGCCGCCCTTCGCCAAGATCTTGGCCTGCTTAATCCATTCGTCGCGTTCGATGCGGCCTTTGAATTTCAGACGGCTGTCGACCCAGGCCACTTCCTTTTTGCGCCAGGCGGCGATCTGGTCGAAATGGTAAAAGCCCAAATCGTTCAGTGTCTTTTCGAGGCCAGGCCCCACACCCTTGAGCAATTTCAGATCATCCGCCGTCGATCCAGCGCGCGGGCCGGTCAGCGTTTCTGGCTTGCCGTCGGCGGCCACGGGCGCGCGCGCAGGTTTTGCAGCCGCAGCGGCCTTCGGAGCGCTTGCCGATTTTGACGACGCTTTCGATGCGGCTGGTTTTGCTTTTGCGCTGGCAGCCGGCTTTGCCTTTGGTTTCGCGGCAGGTTTAGCCGCCGCAGGAGCGGGAGCAGCAGCAGCCGGAGCTGCAGCCGCAGATCCCGACGCCGCCGAAGCAGCAGCCGGTGCCGCTGTGGCTGACGACGTTGATGCCGCGGCAGGCGCAGCTGTCGCTGCAGTGGCAGCCGAAGCCGGTGCAGCCGACGCAGCGGCGGTGGGTGCTGAGGCGGATGCGGACGCACCACCCGATGCTGCAGCATTCGCGTCCGCATTTGGTGACAAATCACGCGGCCCCGTCGGGCCAGCGGCCGGTTCACGCCATCCCAACCACAGCACAATCGCTGTGATGATGGCCACGATCGCGCCAATCAACAAGGACGCAAAGGCTGCAAAATCCAAAACCAAGTAGGACACGGCTGCGGCAATCAAACCGAACAACGCGGCAACCACCAAAACGCCAAGGCCCTTGGGTGCTGTATCTTTCATAATCTTTTCCCTTTTTCGTTTCCCCCCAACGCAAGGCTTTCGCCTGCGGCAGAATTACGCAGACCTTAACAGCCGCTTTGAGTTTGATAAGGGGGAGAAATGCAAAACGGCGCCCAATTTTAGCATTTGGACACCGTTTGACGCCGAAATAGCGCAGTTTTGGGCAGAAACTTAGCCTTCTGCGGCAAGTTTCGCCGCTTGATCAATCCAGTTGTCGCGTTCGATCCGGCCTTTGAACTTCAACCGGCTGTCGACCCAAGCGACCTCTGCATCGGTCCATTTGGCGATTTGATCGAAATGCCAGAAGCCCAATTCGTTCAGCACACCCTCAAGTTTCGGGCCCACGCCGCTGATCCGTTTCAGGTCATCGGCGCCCGCTTTGCGCGGCGCGGACAGGGTGCGCGGCTTCTTTTCAGCGGAGGCGGAGGCGGAGGCGGGCGGGTTCGACTTACCGCGAGGTTTCGCGGCACTGTCGGCATTCGCCTCTTGCTTGGTGATGCCGTCTTTGCTGGCAGGTTTGTTTTTGGACGGTGTCGCGCCCGGTGTCTTGTCGCCAACGGCCTTTTTGACGGCAGGACGTTTGGCAACCGGCTTTTGCTGGTTGGCAGGTGCGCCTGTCACCTGCACGGGGGCGTTTGTTGTCGGCGCAGCCTGCCCCCATGGGGCCAGCAGCGGCACTTCGGTGCCATCGATCCGTTTTACGGTGTCGCCGATGTCGGAGGCCAGCTGCACGGATGCATTGTACTGATGCTTGCCTGCGTCAAATTCTGTCAACGTTGTCAGACCCTTGAGGGGTTCGGACGCGTAACGGCCATTTTGTGGACCAGGTGTGGGCACCTGCCCTGCGGCTAATTCGTCGATGATTTCACCCATACGGACGGCGGTCAGATCTTCGTAATAATCCTTGCCGATTTGGGCCATGGGCGCATTGGCGCAAGAGCCCAGACACTCAACCTCTTCCCACGAAAACTTGCCATCCGAGGACAGCTCATGTGGGTTTTGGGCGATCTTTTCCTGACAGACAGCGACCAGATCTTCGGCCCCGCAGATCATGCACGACGTGGTGCCACAGACCTGAATATGCGCCACTGAGCCCACGGGCTGGAGCTGGAACATGAAGTAGAACGACGCCACCTCAAGTGCGCGCATGTAGGCCAGGTTCAACATGCTGGCCACGGTTTCGATGGCGGGGCGTGTCAGCCAGCCTTCTTGTTCCTGCGCGCGCCACAGCAATGGAATGATCGCCGATGCCTCACGGCCCTCGGGATATTTCGTGAGCTGTTTTTCCGCCCACGCCTGATTTTCAGGGGTAAACGCAAAGCTGTCAGGCTGTTCAAGGTGAAGGCGTCGTAGCATGGATCTTGATCCTGTCGTCGGTCTGGCAGATCGGGCCGGACGAGGTGTCGGGCCCGAAAGTTAATGTCTTGTCTGTCCATCTCCCCGTCATTTGGGGCGTATGGTTTGCGTATGGCTCGCGTATGGCAAACGTATGGCACCTTGGCTGGCAGACGCTTGCGGCACGAAAGGTTAAGGGCAGGCCTCACTCGTCAGTTTCATGTTGCCGTCTTCGGTCAGCGCCACCATGCCGTCGCCGTACATCTTGGTGATCACGGCCACGGTCTGATCCGCATCAAGGCCAGAGGCCTGTTGCACCTCGTCGCCGTTGTCGGCGGTCACAAAGCAGCCGGCCTCTTCGATGGCGGCGGTCATGGCGGCGACCTCATCCGCGGTTTGCGCAAAGGCAGGCGCGGCGATCAGCGCGATGAGGGAAAGACAGATGCGCATGGGCTACATCCCCCCTGCTGCGGCAAGACCGGTGAGGGTGATGAACATCCCCATTGGCAGCGCCTGAACACCAAGACCGGAGGCCAGAAGAAGGGCGGGAAAGGCGCCGACCATCGTGATCATCGGTCAATCTCCCCGAACACAACATCGAGGGAGCCGATGATCGCAGCGACGTCGGCCAGCTGGTGTTTGGTCGCCACGTGGTCCATCGCCTGCAGGTGCAGATACCCCGGCGCGCGCAGTTTGGCGCGGTAGGGTTTGTTGGTGCCATCGGCCACAAGGAAGACGCCGAATTCGCCTTTGGGCGCTTCGACGCAGGCATAGACTTCACCCGCGGGCACGTGGAACCCTTCGGTGTAGAGTTTGAAGTGGTGGATCAGCGCCTCCATCGAGGTTTTCATCTCACCACGGGTCGGCGGAGTCATCTTGCCCCGCGCCATCACGTCGCCCTTTTCATGGCGCAGCTTTTCGCAGGCCTGACGGATGATCGACGTGGACTGGCGCATTTCTTCCATGCGGCAGAGATAGCGGTCATAACAGTCGCCGTTCTTGCCGACTGGAATTTGGAAGTCGAATTCGTCGTAGCATTCGTAGGGCTGCGCACGACGCAGATCCCATGCGAGGCCGGAGCCGCGCACCATGACGCCGCTAAAGCCCCACTCCTGAATTTCTTCTTCGGACACGATGCCGATGTCGACGTTGCGCTGTTTGAAGATGCGGTTTTCAGTCAGAAGGCCATCAAGGTCATCGACCACGGGCAGGAATTCCTGCGCCCATGTGTCGATGTCTTCGACCAGTTGATCGGGCAAGTCCTGATGGACCCCGCCGGGGCGGAAATAGGCGGCGTGCAGACGCGCACCACAGGCGCGTTCATAGAACACCATTAGCTTTTCGCGTTCCTCAAAGCCCCAGGAAATCGGGGTGAGCGCGCCGACGTCCATCGCTTGGGTGCAGATGTTCATCAGGTGGTTCAGAACGCGGCCAATCTCGGAGTACAGCACACGGATCAGGGAGGCACGACGAGGCACCTCTGTGCCCGTCAGCTTTTCGATCGCCAGACACCATGCGTGTTCCTGGTTCATGGGCGACACGTAATCGAGACGGTCGAAATACGGCAGGTTTTGCAGATAGGTGCGCGATTCCATCAGTTTTTCGGTGCCACGGTGCAGCAGGCCGATGTGCGGGTCGCAGCGTTCGACAATCTCACCGTCGAGTTCCAGCACCAGCCGCAACACGCCGTGCGCCGCAGGGTGCTGCGGGCCGAAGTTGATGTTGAAATTGCGGATCTGCTGTTCGCCTGTGAGGGCGTCGTCGAAGTTTTTCGTGCCGTCCATCATTTCGCGTCCTCTTTGGCTTTGTCATCCCCGGGCAGGATGTAATCTGCCCCTTCCCACGGCGACATAAAGTCGAACTGGCGGTATTCTTGGGTCAGCTTTACGGGCTCATAGACGACGCGCTTTTGCACTTCGTCGTATCGGACCTCGGTGTAGCCGGTTGTCGGGAAATCCTTGCGCAGCGGATAGCCGCGAAAGCCGTAATCGGTGAGGATGCGGCGCAGGTCGGGGTGGCCTTTGAAGATGATCCCGAACATGTCGAAGACCTCGCGTTCGAACCAATTGGCGGAAGGGTGCACGTCCATGATGGACTGCACCATCTCATCCTCACGCGCCTTTACCCGCAGGCGAATGCGGTGGTTTTGATACATGCTGAGGAAGTGATAAATCACATCAAACCGCTGGGCGCGGCCCGGATAATCCACCGCCGTGATGTCCACCAGCGACGAGAATTTACAGCTGTTGTCGGCCTTGAGGAATTCGACAAACCCCACAAGGTTGGCCGGTGCGACGTTGACCGTCAGCTCTCCGCCTGTGACGTCCCATGACAGGACGCAATCGGGACGTTTGAGTTCGATGTGCTGGCCAAGTTCGTTCATTGCTTGCGACATCTGGTCTACCTCACGATGGTGCCGGTGCGGCGCATTTTGCGTTGCAGTTGCAGGATGCCGTAAAGCAGCGCCTCTGCCGTTGGGGGGCAGCCGGGCACGTAGATGTCCACGGGCACGATGCGGTCACAGCCGCGCACAACCGAATAGCTGTAGTGATAGTAGCCACCGCCGTTGGCACACGACCCCATCGAAATGACATACCGTGGCTCTGGCATCTGGTCGTAGACCTTGCGCAGCGCGGGCGCCATCTTGTTGGTCAGCGTGCCGGCCACGATCATCACGTCGGACTGGCGTGGGGAGGCGCGCGGCGCGATCCCGAAGCGTTCGGCGTCATAGCGCGGCATGGACGTGTGCATCATCTCAACCGCGCAACAGGCCAGACCAAAGGTCATCCAGTGCAGCGATCCCGTGCGCGCCCAGTTGATCAGATCCGCAGAGGAGGTCACAAGGAAACCCTTGTCCGTCAACTCACGGTTCAGCTCTTGTGTTGCGAAGTCTTTGTCTGCGTCGGCGATGTTCGCCCCAGTCGCGATGCCCATGATTGGCGGCTCCGTCCTGTGATGTATGTGCGGTTGTGGTGCACGTTCCCTAGCTGACTGACGGGTTACGGCGTGGGACCCATGAGGTCAAGCGCAGGCATGGTCGCTGGGCCCTTATGCGACCATTTTTCCCCATTTCATGCGCGCCTTTAACATTTGTAAAGACTGAGCCGTTAATCGGCCAGACATGTTGCTGAAGGTCGGACAATGAAACTGAAGCGGAACGATGCGCGCTGGATTATCCTGATGGATGTCCTGACGTCCTTTGTGGCGATTGCTGCCCTTTGGGGGGCTGTCGTTTGGTTGACCACAGTGGCGAACAATATGGCGCAGAACCAATCGCGCGCCCTGATGCAAAGCAAACTTGAAACCGTTTCGACAGATTTGTCCGCGGTTGTTCGGTTTATCGGCTTTTGGGATGCGGCCGCTGATTGGGCCAGTCTGCGCGATGATCAGGCGGTGGCCGCCAATATCGGCAGCACAGCGTCTGAACGGGGCCCCTTCGATTTCGTCTATATCCTCGATTCGCTGGGGACGCCCATTTACGCGTTTGAAAGCGGAGAACGGGTGGTTGGGGAATTTTATACCAACTACGAACTGGTGAACGTCGCCCGCGCCGCCGTGCGAACCACCCCGATTGAGCCTTACACGACCGTTTCAGGGTTTGTGATGTCTGAAGACCGCCTTGCCATGATGAGCGCGGGACGCATTCAGGCCATGGATCCGGCTGCAACGGAACGTGAACTGGCCCCCGTCCTTATCGGGGCACGTTGGTTCACTGAACAAGATATCATCAAAATCGGAGAGGCGATTGGGGTGGACGGCCTGCAGGTGGAATACTGGAATTCGGTTCGGCGGCCGGGCACAATCAGAACCCCCCTTCTTGATATCAGCGATCGTGCAATTGCCTATGTTTCTTGGATTGCGCCCCGACCGGGCGATGTGTTGTTTGATGCGGCAAAGCCTGTTTTGCTGCTGCTGTCCCTGATTATCTTTGCCGCAAGTTTCTTTGTCGGACGGACGGCCGCCCGCCAGACCTCGGCGATTGTGAAGCAGATGACACTGGCGCGCACCGACAGCATGACAGGGCTGATGAACCGCAATGGGTTGGAACGCCGGCTGTCTGACCCGGACGTGATGGACGCAATCCGGCTGGGCCATGCTGCGGTGATTTATTTTGACCTCAATTCCTTCAAACCTCTCAACGATAAGTTTGGGCACGCAGCCGGTGATGTTGCCTTGACGATGGTCGGCAAGCGGCTGGTCCAGTCAACACGCAGGGGCGATCTGGTAGCCCGCGTGGGGGGAGATGAATTTCTTGCAGTGGTGTTTGACGAAAATGCGACATCCGCGGCGGAGGCCTATGTTCAGCGGATCGACCAAAAGATGTTGGATCCAATTCGGTATGACGGCGAAGACATCCGGTTGAGCCTGTCGCACGGGATTTCTGTTGCGCATCCCAACAGCACCTGGGAGGAAATTGTACGTGAGGCGGATGTGCGCATGTATGAACACAAAAGCACGTTGAAAGCAGCGCGCATGCCGTCCGCAGTTGCATGACGCGACACGCCGGTGCGCTGGACGCACGCGGAGCCAAGAGCACACGCACGTAAAGCCATAGCACCTGCAACGCGCCCAGAATTGACGCCGGCGTATCACCCTATTCGCAAGCATTCCCCAATGGCGGAGAGGCGACACCCCCAGTCTCTCCTGAGCTGAGGCCAGAAAAACAAAGGGCCCGTCACAGATGTGCAGGCCCTTTCAAACGAGTGATCAGATGCGGTTGGGGATCATTCCCAATCCAACGCACCCTTTTTCCATTCATAGGCGAAGCCGACAGTCAGAACTGCAAGGAAAATCATCATTGACCAGAACCCTGTCATCGACAAATCCCCGAAAGCCACCGCCCAAGGGAACAGGAATGCGATCTCAAGATCGAAGATGATGAACAGGATCGACACCAGATAGAACCGCACATCAAACTTCATCCGCGCATCGTCGAAGGCGTTGAACCCGCATTCATAGGCAGAGACTTTTTCCGGATCAGGGTTGCGCACCGCCAAAACCACAGCGGCAAGGATCAACACCACGCCCAACACGATGGCCAAGCCAAGGAAAATGACGATTGGCAGGTATTCTCTGAGAAAGTCTTCCACGGTTCGGCTCCCTAAAGCTGGCGGGGACATCCCCTGATCGTGCGGCTGCTTTGCGTTTAGCCTTGACGGATCAGGGCGTCAACGGGCGCAATGCCACAGATCCGGTTTACAAAACTTCAATCAGTTTGAACCGCTGACACACCAACATCAAATCCGGCGACCAGCCGCCCGTGCGCTCAAAATAGGCGCGGTGCCCTGTGGCCCAGCCCGCGTGGCTGTCGTTTTCCCCCTCGGCCAAGGCGAAGTCTTCGGTGACGGCGTGAAAGGGTTGCACCGTCACATCCGTCATTTCGACCACCGCGGCGGGCGTGTCGTCCCAATGCAGCACAATTTCGATGTCACCTGGCGCCGGGATCGCGCTGCCCTCGGCCTCATAGTCGCGAAGGGCGCCGCAGGTCGCTGTTTTGGTGCCCGCACAGATCAAATCAACCAGATGTTCACATAAGGCTTCGCTGTCGCCATATTCGCCTCGGATCGCGTGAGGATAGCGCGCCCAGACGTCACCCGTCATCGGGCCGCGCCCCATCCTTAACCGAATATTGGCGGTAGCGATGGCGGTAGATCAGGTTCGGGCGGTCGCCGTCCATCAGGTAAAACAAAATGCCAACATGGATCAGCAATTCGACCAGCAAAATCACGAAAAACCCGTCACCGTAAGTGTCCACACCAAAAAGGGCATGGATGAACCCAATCTGGGTGGCCGCCTCGACCGAATTATAAAGCTCCGCCGTTGCGCGACTGCCGCGAAACAGGGCCCACACCGTCAAACCAGCCGAGACGATGGCCATAAAGATCGACCACGGCACCCGAAGAAGAAGCCCGACCCCGGCCAGAAACGGCCAGATGCCCGACAGAATGATCAGCCAGACTGCGAGGCCAAAATCCCACGCGGCATAGAATTTCCACAACCCCGTCACGATGAAATACAGCGCAATCGCCCAAAGCACCGCACCCGGTTTGCCTTTGGGATGGGCGCGGGCCTGCTGGGGGGTGACGTTCACCCACGGCACACCTGCGTAGAATTCCATACGTTTTTTGTCTTTGCTCATTTTGGCGATCCGGATGGCCTGCGATGCACGTCATGTAGGGCAGATGCTGGCCCGCGTCGACCAACAGGCACAAAGCGGGTCAGATCACCGCATCACATCGCCCAGAAACCGCAATTCGACCGTGCGCGTGGCGGTCATATCAAGAAGGCAGGACGCGCCCGCGATCTGGCGCATCGATCCTGCCCCCCACAACGCATAGGCCAGCGCACATTCAGCGTCACGAAACGTGATCCACGCCCGTTGTGCGGTGCGCAGGCTGTCCGCTCGGGTTGCGAATTCCGCGAACAGCTCTTGCTCTTGGGCGTCGAGCTGCGCCATGTCGGCACGGGCCGCTTGGTATGCCGCGTTCAGTTCGGCGTCCCATGCGTGATATTCGGCAAGGGTGCAAAACATCATGCCAACGGTCGAAAATCCGTCGTCTTCGGTCTCCATACACGCGGTGGAGGCCGCCCCGACACAGGCGGCGGCTGTCTGCGGATCAGGTGCCGCCGACAGACAATTGGGCAAATCACTGGCATAGTGCATCAGGTCTGCCACGGCTGGCTGGGGGTCCGCATGCACGGGCGACACAAGCACCAACATCGCGGCAACAGCGCGCGCGATCAATGCATTCCACCCGCCTTGGACTGGGAAAAATCGCTGTGATCTTCGAGCAACCGCAGAACTTCTTCTTCGTAGCCCATGTCAGCGAAATCCTGAACCGCACGCACCAGTTCTTCGGCCAGTTTCGCGACACGAACGATACCGTCGTCCCGACGCGACCCGATTGGCAAACCCTCGAGTTCACCTTGGGCGATATCCACCTTCCTGCGGATCAGGCGGATGTTATCGTATGCTGCGGCCAGCGGGCTCATTGTGGTTCCCTTAAAGTGCTAGGGCTTACGCTAAGGTAAAACGCCCGCTTCTCCTAACAGAATCTACAAACCTTGGGCTTGGCAGGGTCAAACGGAGGGATTCAGGCGATTTTTCGCGCGGCTTGCACACCCCAGACGTCCTTTGCTGGGTCTGCCCCCAAACTGCGCGCGGGCTTTGGCTAGACGGGGGCGCGGGCCTCAACCTCGGCGCGGATAATGCGGGCAATTTGGGCGCAATCCCCTGGCGTAAAGGTCAACGGCAGGCGCATGTCGATGATGCCCGCCAGAATGCGATCGCTTTGGGGCAACGGGTCTGACGACGTATAGCGCCAACTGTCGTAGCGAGAGGTGAACCCGCTGGGTTCTGCCCCGCCAAACCACTTCAGTTCAACCCCGCGGGCCGCGCAGCCCTTGATCACGTCCTGCACCGCATCAGGGGGCCAATCCAGCAAGAGGAACTGGAAGGATGAGGCAACAAACCCCTCCGCTTCGGGGCGATGTGTCAGTGACAGGCCACGGGTGCCCCGCAATCCATCTTCCATCACACGGTAAAGCGCGTTCCAACGGTCACATTGGCGCGGAAGGTCCGCCAGTTGGGGGCGCAGAATGGCCGCGCGCAGGTTGTCCATCCGTCCCGAAATGTTGGGCGTTTCGTATTTGATTTGGGCGAAGGTTTCGGGGGGCGGTGCTGCGCGGTGTCGTTCAAACAGCATGTAGCTGCCCGACAGCATGATGGCGCGGGCCATCGCCTGCGCGTCGTCGCCAATCAACAGCCCACCTTCGCCAGAATTGACGTGTTTATAGGTCTGGGTCGAATAGCATCCAAATTTGCCCCAGCGCCCCGATGGCGTGCCATTCCAATGGGCGCCCATGGTGTGGGCGCAATCCTCGATCACTGTGACGCCTGCGCGATCGCACAGGGCCATCAGCGCGTCCATGTCGCAGATGTGGCCGCGCATGTGGGACAACAACAACACGCGGGCCTGGGGCAGTTTTGCCGCCAGATCATCCAGATCAATCAACAGGTTTTCGGTCACGCCCACAAAGATCGGCGTGGCCCCGACGGCGGCGATGGCCCCTGGCACGGGGGCCAGGGTAAAGGCGTTCGTGAGCACTGTGTCGCCGTGCCCTACGCCACAGGCGCGCAGCGCCGTTGTCATGGCATACCCGCCCGAGGCCACGGCCAAGCAGTATGTCGCACCGGTCTGGGCGGCGAAGTCTTCCTCAAGCAGCGCGGCTTCGGCGATTTCGTCGCCAACGGTGTTGTAGCGATGCAAACGGCCATGGGTCAGAACGGCCATGGCAGCGTCGATCCCCGCTTGCGGGATCGGTTCTTGTTGCGTGAACTGGCCTGTGAAAATCTCTGTCATTGCGGGATTTTGAGCGGCGCCCCCTGCCCCGTCAATGACAATTTCGATCAGCTAAAAAGGCGATCCACAAGATCTGGAAGATCCGCGTAATTGTCCAGCAAGGCGTCCGGTTTCAGCGCGGCCATGTCGCCGCCTGCCGGCCCGAATGTGACCAGAACGCTTGGCACATTTGCGTTTTGCGCTGTTTTGCGGTCCGTGAGGGTATCGCCGATCAGGCAGGTTTGGGCGGGCGTGCCACCGGCGCGACGCGCGGCCTCAAACAGATGTTCGGGGTCGGGCTTTCTGACCGCCAGCGTGTCCGCCCCCACCAAAGACCCGAACGCCGCGCGCACGCCAAGGCGTGTCATCAGGGTTTCGGCCAGGCCTTCGGGTTTGTTGGTGCAGATGCCCACCGGATAGCCGCGCGATTTGAGCGTTTCAACCGCGTCCATCGCGCCGGGATAGAGCGTTGTGTGGGTGTCGATGTCTTGGGCGTAGGCCTCAAGCAGGGGTTGATATTGGGCGTCGATATCCGCCTCACCGAACCCATCGACCCGACTGAACCCCAGTTTCAGCATCGCACGTCCGCCCCGCAGCGCGGTGGCCTGATCGTGCGCCCGATCCAACAGATCGCCCAAGCCCAACTTGCGAAAACAGGCATTGGCGGCTGCGATCAGATCGCCGGAGGTGTCGGCAAGAGTGCCATCAAGATCAAACATAACGGAGTGCATGGGCGGGCCTTTCTGCTTTGAGGTGCTTGTAACCGGCTGACATGGGATGTGAAGGCCGCGCGTCTTGTGTTACGCCATGTGGCGCGTATGAAGACAAAAACAACAAGATAGGGCAGCTATGTCAGTCGCATTGATCATTTTGGCCGCAGGCAAAGGCACGCGGATGCAGTCGGACCTGCCCAAAGTCCTGCATGAGGTCGCCGGCGCGCCCATGTTGGTGCATGCGATGAAGGCAGGCGCCGCAGTTGATCCCGCGCGCACGATCGTTGTCGCAGGCCACGGGGCGGAGGCGGTGGCCAAGGCCGCGCAGGGCTGGGATGCGGACGCCGAAGTTGTCTTGCAGACCGAACAATTGGGCACCGGCCACGCGGTGGCACAGGCGCGTGAGGCCTTGGCTGGGTTTGAGGGGGACGCCCTTGTTTTGTACGGCGACACGCCCTTTATCCGCCCCGAAACGTTGGAGGCGATGGTGGCAGCGCGGGCCAGCCATGATGTGGTTGTGCTGGGCTTTGAGGTCGCGGACGTCACCGCGCGCTATGGACGGCTGATCGAAGATGCGGACGGTGCGTTGACCGAGATCGTCGAGTTCAAAGACGCAACCGACGCACAACGCGCTATACCGTTGTGCAATTCCGGTGTCATTGCCGCCGATGCGGCGCTGTTGATGGACTTGGTCGCGCAAGTGGGCAACGAAAATGCCTCTGGCGAATATTATTTGACTGACATCGTGGCTTTGGCCCGCGCGGCAGGCAAATCCGCAGGCGTTGTGCGCTGCAATGAGGCAGAGACCTTGGGCGTGAATTCCAAAGTTGAACTGGCCCGCGCCGACGCGCTGTTTCAGGCGGCCAAACGGGCGGAGATGGTCGCGGACGGCGTCACGTTGCAGATGTCGGACAGCGTCTATTTCGCCCATGACACGCATATTGGGCCCGATACGGTGGTGGAACCGCATGTGGTGTTTGGCCCCGGTGTGACCGTTGAAAACGGCGCGCGCATTCGCGCGTTCAGCCATCTTGAGGGCTGCCATGTGTCGCGCGGGGCCGTTGTGGGCCCCTATGCGCGGCTGCGTCCGGGGGCGGAGCTGGCCGAGGACACGAAAATCGGCAATTTCGTCGAGGTGAAGAACGCGGTGATTGATGAAGGCGCCAAGGTCAACCACCTGAGTTATATCGGGGACGCCCATGTGGGCGCGCGCACAAATATCGGTGCGGGCACGATCACCTGCAACTACGACGGCGTGTTCAAACATCGCACGACGATTGGACAGGATGTGTTCATCGGGTCCAACACCATGCTGGTGGCCCCCGTCACCTTGGGCGATGAAAGCATGACAGCGACCGGAACGGTGGTGACACGGGACGTGCCTGAGGGCGATATGGCCGTGGCGCGGGCGCGTCAGGACAACAAACCAGGGTTTGCACGGCGGATGTTCGAAAAGTTAAAGAAAAAGAAGGCCGCACAGGCCAAGGAGAGCAAGTAATGTGTGGAATTGTAGGTGTCCTTGGCAACAATCAGGTGGCCCCGTTGCTGGTCGAAAGCCTCAAACGGCTTGAGTATCGCGGCTATGACAGTGCGGGCATTGCGACGGTCAATGACGGGGCGCTGGACCGGCGGCGGGCCGTCGGCAAACTGGTGAATTTGCAGGACCTTCTGGTGCATGACCCGCTGGCAGGCAAATCGGGCATCGGACACACGCGCTGGGCCACCCATGGGGAGCCCAACGTCAAAAACGCCCACCCCCATGCGACAGCCCGCGTGGCTGTCGTGCACAACGGCATCGTCGAGAATTTTCGGGAGTTGCGCGAGGACTTGGCCGCCAAAGGCATCGGCTATGAAACCGACACGGACACCGAAACCGTTGCGTTGCTGACGCAGAGTTTTCTGGACGACGGGATGACGCCTGTCGACGCCGCAGAGGCGGTGATCGCGCGTCTTGAAGGGGCCTATGCGCTGTGTTTTCTGTTTCAGGGCGAAGACGACCTGATGATCGCCGCCCGTAAGGGATCGCCGCTTGCGATTGGGCATGGTGAGGGCGAGATGTTCGTGGGGTCAGACGCCATTGCGCTGGCGCCGATGACCGACAAGATCACGTATCTGGAAGAAGGCGATTGGGCCGTTCTGACCCGCACCAGCGTCGAAATCCGCGATGCCCAAGGCGCGCTTGCCAACCGTGAAATCCGGACAATTCAGATAGATACGACCTCTGTCGATAAGGGCGGCCACAAACATTACATGGCCAAGGAAATCGCAGAACAGCCGACCGTTTTGACCAATGCGCTGGGCTATTACATCAAGGACGGACGGATTGAGCTGCCCGATCCGGGCCTCGATTTCACACAGATCGACCGGCTGACGATGGTGGCCTGTGGCACGGCCTTTTACGCCTGTTTGACAGCAAAATACTGGTTCGAACAGATCGCCCGCCTGCCCGTTGAGATCGATGTGGCGTCCGAGTTCCGTTACCGTGAGCCGCCCATCGCAAAAGGCACTGCGGCGCTTTTTGTCAGCCAGTCGGGGGAGACGGCGGACACCCTTGCTGCGCTGCGGTACTGCGAGGGCAAGGCCGACAAGATCGTGTCGGTGGTCAATGTCCCCGAAAGCTCCATCGCGCGCGAAAGTGACCTTCCATTGCCGATTTTGGCCGGACGCGAGATTGGCGTGGCCTCAACCAAGGCGTTCACCTGTCAGCTGACCGTGCTGGCGATATTGGCGGTCAAAGCGGCACAGGACCGTGGCGAATTGGACGCGGACGGCGTGGCACGAGCCCTCGACGCGATCAAATCTGTCCCCGCGATGATGAGCCAGGCGCTGGCCCTGGGGGAGCAGAGCAACGCCGTGTCTCGCAAGTTGGCGGAGGCAAGAGACATTCTATTTTTGGGCCGTGGCCCCATGTATGCGCTGGCCCATGAAGGCGCGTTAAAGCTGAAAGAAATCAGCTACATCCACGCCGAAGCTTATGCATCGGGTGAGCTGAAACACGGCCCCATCGCGCTGGTCGATGAACATGTGCCCGTGATCGTGATGGCCCCCCGCGACGCCCTGTTCGACAAGACGATTTCCAACATGCAAGAGGTCATGGCCCGCGGCGGGCGGGTGTTGTTGATCACCGACGCCCAAGGCGCAAAAGAAGCTGGACCCGGGGTGTGGGACACCATTCTGATGCCCGAGATTGACCCGTTTGTGGCGCCGATCCTGTATGCCATTCCCGCGCAGCTGTTGGCCTATCACACCGCTGTCGCCAAGGGGACAGACGTCGACCAGCCGCGCAATCTGGCCAAATCGGTGACGGTAGAATGACACCGGACGCTGCATTGGACGAACTGGCCGCCCTTGGAGACACCTACAAGGCGGGCGAAATGGCGGCCTATCACAAGGTCGATTGTCTATTCTTCGGGATCTCAAACCCTGATGTCTACGAGTGCGTGGCCCGCTGGCGCGAGGATGCTTCGGTCGAGGATCGCGTGGCCTTGGCCCAAGGTCTGTGGAACAGCAACGTGCATGAGGCGCGGATCGCGGCGGCCAAGTTGTTGGTGCAGGCGCGCATGCGCCCCGACGACGCGGCTTGGGCGCTGATCGCGTCTTGGGTGCCCACGTTTGAGGGCTGGGCGGTGGCCGATCACGCCTGCAGCGCGGGATCCCGGCGGCTGATCGCGGACCCTGCGCGGCTGGACGAGGTCGAGACCTGGACAACATCGGATCATCTGTGGACCAAACGCGCCGCTTTGGTCATGACACTGCCCTGGACGAAGCAGAAGCACCCCAAGCCAGACGAGGTTGACGCCCGAGAGCGTATTTTGGGCTGGGCTGCGGGCTATGTGACGGACCCGCAGTGGTTTATCCAGAAGGCTGTGTCGTGGTGGCTGCGGGATTTAGGGCGCCGTGACCCCGACCGTGTTTGGGCCTTTCTGGACGCCCATGGCGATTCGATGAAACCCTTTGCCCGCAAAGACGCGAGCCGGAAATTGCCGCCGCGGTCTTAACGTCTTGCACAGGCGCACCGCGCGATGCGATGAAGACGAAAAAGAGGTGAGCCCCATGTTGGACCTGACACGCCAAGTTAATCTGCTGTCCGATCGCATAACCCCGCTGCGGGATGCGCCGGGGCGTGTGATCGTGGCGATTTCTGGCCCTCCGGCAAGCGGGAAATCGACCCTTGCGGAGGAATTGGCGCGTCGGTTGAACGCGCAGAAATGTCAGACTGTCATTGTCCCGCAGGACGGATTTCACTTGGACAATCAAGTGCTTGAAGCCCGTGGAGATCTGGCCCGCAAAGGCGCGCCACACACCTTTGACGGGGCGGGGTTTGTGCATCTTGTGCGCCGTCTGAAAGAACGCGCCGACGTGGTGGTGCCTGTGTTTGACCGCGCGCGGGATCTGGCCGTGGCGGGCGCGCGCGTCGTTCCGGCGGAGGCTGAGGTGGTTGTGGTTGAAGGCAATTACCTGCTGTTTGATGAGGCGCCCTGGTTCAACCTTGCGCCCCTATGGAGCTTGTCTGTCCAACTTCATGTCCCCCTGCCCGAGTTGCGCGCGCGGCTGATCCAACGCTGGCTGCACCACGGGTTCAGCTCAGCCGCGGCGAAACGGCGCGCGGAAAGCAACGATGTTCCGAACGCACAGGCCGTGATGGAAAAGGCGCTGCCGGCGACGCTGACCCTTGGGGTGGATGGCGCGACGCTTTAGCGCGTGGGGCGTCTTTGATTTTGCACCTGCCCTGTGGTGGGATATCATCCCCAAAGACAGCGCAATCACGGAGGGCACGGCATGACACGTCACATGGACATCGCACCTGAAGTGACAGGTTTTTTCGACGAGGGCACGAACACGATCACCTATATCGTGAAGGACCCGGCGAGTGATCATTGTGCGATCATCGACAGCGTGATGGACATTGATTACGCCGCAGGACGGATCACCTCGCAGGCTGCCGATCAGTTGATTGCGGAGATTAAGCGGCGCGGACTGACGCTAGACTGGATCATCGAAACCCACGTCCATGCCGACCATCTGAGCGCCGCGCCCTACCTGCAAGAGACGCTGGGCGGCAAGATTGGTGTGGGTGCGCGCATCATGGAGGTGCAGGACACCTTTGGCAAAGTGTTCAACGAAGGCACGGAATTCCAGCGCGACGGGTCGCAGTTTGACGCGCTGTTTGAAGATGGCGACAGCTACAGCGTGGGCACCATGACCTGTCAGGCGCTGTCCACGCCGGGCCACACGCCTGCGTGTATGGTGCACATCATGGGCGACGCCTGTTTTGTGGGCGACACCCTGTTCATGCCCGACGGCGGATCGGCGCGTGCGGATTTTCCGGGCGGCGATGCGGGGGAGCTTTATGACAGTATCCAGCGGGTGCTGGCCCTGCCGGGCGAGATGCGCCTGTTTATGTGCCACGACTACGGGCCAAACGGCCGCGCCATCGCGTGGGAGACCACCGTGGCAGAGCAGCGGGCGCAAAACATCCACGTGGGCGGCGGCAAGACCCGCGAAGAGTTCATTGCGTTCAGGACAGAACGGGACGCGCAACTGGCGGTGCCGAAACTGATCATTCCGGCGCTGCAGGTGAACATGCGGGCCGGTCATGTGCCCACGGATGAGGCGGGCAATCCGGTGCTGAAGGTGCCTGTCAACGGGCTTTAGGCGCAGGCGGCGAAGCGGCCCTCCGGGGGGAGTTGTATGGGCCAAGATGAAGGGGACGCGGCGCTCTCTTGCTTAGGGCGCGTTACCCTTAACGGAACGTTCAGCTTATGATTTCGAATTTCAGGACGTCGACCATGCCGCGGTCGGTGATTTTCAGCATGGGGATCACCGGAAGGGCGAGGAAGGCCAGTTGCAAAAACGGCTCATCCAGTGTCACGCCGAGGCTGTGGGCCGCATCGCGGAGGTCTTCGAGCGCGGTGCGCACGTCCTCAAACGGATCAAGCGACATGAGGCCCGCCACGGGAAGGGCCAGTTCGGCAAGGATTTGGCCGCCTTCGGCCACGACCAGCCCGCCTTCGAGGTCGGTCATACGGTTACAGGCCAGCGCCATATCGTCGTAATCCACGCCCACGCAGGCGATGTTGTGGTGGTCGTGGCAGACCGTCGAGGCAATGGCGCCTTTTTGCAGACCGAAGCCTTTGACGAAGCCCGTGGCGATGTTGCCGTTTTTGCCGTGCCGTTCGATCACGGCAATTTTCGTGAGGTCGCGGGCCGGATCGGGCCGTTTGTCGCCGGATGTGGGCGTGATGGTTTCAGACAGATGTTCGGTTATGATTTTGCCTTCGATGACGCCGATGACATCCGTTTCTGCCCGATTTGAGGAGGTGCGAAAATCCTGCGCCGTGACATGCGGCGCTTTGACAGACGCCCGACCGATGGGCGGGGTGATTTTGCGGGCGGCGAAGGCTGTCGCGCCGATCTGGGTGCCTGCACAAAGCGTGAGGTGCGCATCGCAGGCCTCAAGCGAGCCGAGACAGGCGATATCGGCGCGCAGACCGGGGGCGATGAGGCCGCGATCCTTCAGACCGAACGCCTCAGCCGCGGACAGGGACGCCGCGCGGTAGACCGCTGTGGGCGACGTGCCGCGGGCGATGGCGGTGCGGATCAGATAATCAAGGTGCCCGTGTTCCCCGATATCAAGCGGGTTTCGGTCATCGGTACACAGGCACATATAGGCCGACGTGCGGTCCGTCAGCAGGGGCAGCAGCGCGTCCAGGTCTTTGGACACGGACCCTTCGCGGATCAGCACGCGCAGGCCTTTTTGCAGCTTTTCGCGGGCCTCTTGGGCAGTTGTGGCCTCATGCTCTGTGCGGATGCCGGCGGCGATATAGGCGTTGAGATCTTTGCCCGACAAGAGGGGGGCATGGCCGTCGATGTGGTCGCCCTCAAACGCGCGCAGTTTGGCGATGATCCCGGGATCCTGGTGGATGACGCCGGGGTAGTTCATCACTTCGGCCAGGCCGATGACTTGGGGGTGGGTGCGCAGGGGGATCAGATCCTCGGCCTCGATCACGGCGCCTGTGGTTTCCATGTGGCTGGAGGGCACGCAGGAGCTGAGGTTGACGCGGATATCGAGGAGGGTTTCAAGCGCGGCATCAAGGAAATACTGGATGCCCGGAACGCCCAAAACATTTGCAATTTCATGGGGATCGCAGATGGCGGTGGTCACACCCAAGGGGGTCACGAGGCGGTCAAATTCATGGGGGGTGACAAGGCTGCTTTCGATATGCAGATGCGTGTCGATAAAGCCGGGCACCAGGGTCAGGCCCGTCACATCGATCACTTGTTTTGCATCATAGACCGCGCAGGTGCCGACGATCGTATCGCCGCAAATTGCGACATCCCCCGATAGCATTTCGCCGGTGATCACATCGAAGACCTGCCCGCCGCGCAACACAATATCGGCGGGTGCATCCCCCCGACCCTGCGCAATCCGTTCTGATAAATCTGCCATTTGATCTGCCCACAGGGTTCACCATGAAGGGGCACCATGACGTTTCGGCAAAGACAGGTCCAGCCTTAGCGACGAGAGACCAGTTCTATTTTGGGACGTTTTGCCAACCGTTTCGTATCGGGCGACGTCACATCTGCCGCCGATGCAACAAAGCGTTTGATCAATTCAGACTGAAACCGCACGTCTTGCGACCGTTCCATCAACATCTCAACAAAGGTGTCCAAACCTTCTGCCGTCTCAAGAACGCCATTTTCGGCGGCGGTGCACAGATCAAGAAACGGCATCACGATGTCTGTGAGGACAAGGGCGGACATATGTGAGGAATAATCGGCGACCGAGCTTTCGATCCCCAATTCAGGCCGGAACGCATGATTGACGGACCCCAAAACCACCTTGAATCGCAAGATGATGCCAAGACTGCCATCATCGGCCAAAGTGGTGATCAGATGGGCCTTGGCCAAGGACAGGCCGGGGATTTCAATGGTGACGGTCGGCAGCGACACGACCTCGGTGGTGTTCGACAAGGACGCAAGACAATGAAGCACGCCGTGTGCGACCTGATCGATAAACACATCCGAGACCGCAACCTTAGATGGAAAGGAGAAGCGGTTGCGGTGATGCGTTCCGATGACTTCACACGAGCGGACTTCTGCTGGCTGATCGCCCTCAGCGATCATGTTGACCACGAAGCGATGCCCCCCTTCGAGGGCAGACGTGAGGTCAGACTGAGACACCAGCTTCATCAGCAGAATCCTAAAATTGGAAACAATCTACTTACAGATAAGTAACAAGACCTAAGAAAATGTAAACTGTGCTTAACTTATTTTCATTTAATAACATGTTGTTAACCTTTTCAAAAAACGGTGCGATCCGCCTATGACGCCCCCTTGCGCACCTTTGCCCGCAGTCCCCAGCCCCAGATTGCGACGGTGTCAGGCCCGAATTTATGCAGGAATATTAACAGGTTCTTTTAGCATAGCTATCGGTGGTCTTTATGCGGTATGCTAACGCCATGGGGATGAAACGGGATACATCTTATGCGCGATGACGGATCCGAAACGTTAACGATTATCGGGATCGGGTCTTCGGCCGGCGGGCTTGAGGCGATCAGAGAGCTGGTGGCCACGCTGCCCGCGAATCTACCGGTGTCCTACGTGGTTGTGCAGCATATGTCGCCGCACCACAAAAGCCTGATGACCGAGCTTGTCGCGCGGCAAACCGAACTGCGTGTCGAAGACGTCAGTGACGGCACCGCGCCTGAGGCCAATGTGATTTACATCACGCCCCCCAAGACCGATGTGGTCCTTAAAGACGGTCAACTTCGTCTGATTGATCCAAGTGATCTGCCCTCTGCCCCGAAACCATCGGTGGACAGGTTTCTGGTGAGCCTTGCGGAGGATCACGGATCAAACGCGGTTGCGATGATCCTGTCGGGGACCGGATCGGACGGCGCTTACGGTGTGCAGGCCATTCGCGAAGCCGGCGGCATTACGATTGCCCAAGACAGCAATTCGGCAAAGTACGACGGCATGCCACAAGCTGCGGTGCAAACGGGCTGCGTTGATCTTGTGCTGCGGCCCGTTGAAATCGGCACGCACCTTCAGAAAATTCTGACCTCTGCGCGTGATTTCTCTGCCTTCCGCAAGGAAGAGCTGCAGGAAACGCCGATCTCTGATTTGTTGCAGATCCTGTTGGCGCGGACCCGTGTGGACTTTCGCGATTACAAACAGACGACCATCACCCGCCGGATTGAACGCAGGATGACCGCGCTTGGGATCGATAACCAAGACGAATACACACATTTCCTGCGCAACAATCCGCAGGCTGTCGATGCCCTGTTCAAGGATCTTCTGATCTCCGTCACACGGTTTTTCCGGGACAAGGAAGAATTCCGCAAACTGAACGAACTGCTGCCAGAGCTTTTGTCCAAACGGCAAAACGGCCCCGTGCGGGTCTGGATTGCGGGCTGTGCCACGGGCGAAGAGGCCTATTCGATTGCTATGCTGATCTCTGAGGCCTTGGGCGGACCCAACGTGCCGCTGAAGGAAAAGGTACAGATTTTTGCGACCGACATCGACAAGGAAGCCTTGCAGGTTGCGCGCGCGGGGATCTACAGCAATGCGGCGCTGAATGACATTCCGCCTGATCTGGCGAAGAAATATCTCATCCAGCATGGCGACGGCATCCGCATCACGGACCGGTTGCGCGGGGCGGTTCTGTTTTCGGATCACAACGTCTGTCAGGATCCGCCGTTCCAGAAGGTTCACCTGTTGTGCTGTCGCAACCTTTTGATTTATTTCGGAAATTCCCTGCAGAAGAAGGTGATGGCGCGGTTCCATTACTCGATGGCGTCGGACGCGCTGTTGTTCTTGGGCACCGCTGAAAGCGTCGCGGGGTCCGATGAATTGTTCTTGCAGGACGACAACAATTCCCACGTCTATCGCAAGCGGATCTTGGGCAAAGGCAAGACGATCACCAACTACGCCATGCCCAGCATGCCGCTTTATACGGGCCGCCAGACACGGCGGACCGATCAAGACATCGACACCAGTGCGGACCGGCACCTGTTTGAGGCTTTGGTCAAATCGCTGGGCGAAAAATCGGTGCTTGTGACCGAAGACGGAACGATCATGTCCGTGAACGGATCGATCAGTGAATATATTGAGGTAAATCAAAGCAGTAAGCTGAAGATGCACCTTGAATTGCTGAAAAGCCCGCTGCGCGAAGAGGCGCGCAGTTTGGTTTCTGTCGCTTTGCGGCACGGGGCACAACGCACCGGCGTGCGTCACCGGATGGATGAAAAGGATGAGTTCGATATCCGGCTGAACGTCTATCCGATTGTGGCCAAATCGCTGGCCGAACGGGTGGCTGTGGTGGCCTTCACACCGGTTGCCAAGTCGCCCGACCCGCTGGCCGCCAAGGCCGAAACGCTTGAGTTGGACGAAAGCGTGTCTGAGCGGATCAAAGACCTTGAAAACGAGGTCGCCGTCACCCGTGAAGCCTTGCAGCAGACCATTGAACAGCTGGAAACGTCGAACGAAGAGCTGCAGGCGCTGAATGAAGAGCTGCAATCCACCAATGAGGAATTGCAGGCCACGAACGAAGAGCTCGAAACCTCGAACGAGGAATTGCAGTCCACCAATGAAGAACTGATCACGGTGAACGAGGAATTGCAGATCACCGCCACAGAATTGAGCGGACGGACAGGTGAGCTGACATCGGTTCTGCAAAGCACGCCGCTTGCCATCATGGTGACCGACAGCGCGCTGCAGATCACGCAGGCCACCACGGCCGCCGCTGAATTGTTCCAATTGAAACAACCGATTACGACGCCGCATATCTCTCAGGCGGTTCTGCCGGAGGGCTACCCTGCCCTGTCGCCGATTTGCAGCGAAACACTGAAGCTGGGCACGACATCCACGCAGGAGTTTTCATCCGAAGGCAACCGCGTCATCCTCAGCTGTACGCCTTATTTTGACGTGCACGGGAAGATTTTGGGCCTGACGATGGTGATCACGCAGTTCCCCGGCCTTGCCCGTGAGATGGAGATGATCCTTGGGTCGTCGCAAATTCAACTGATGAACCGGACGCCAGACGGGACAATCCTTCGCATGTCCAAAAGGCTGGCTGAAACCTTTGGTCTGGACGCGGAAAAGGCATTGGGCCGCAACATCAAGGACCTTCTTCCCGCGTCGTGGTGTGACGCGCTTGTGGGTAAGGACGAACGTTTGCTGGCCTCGGCCGAAGACACGGACGGCAGAGCCCAGATCGTCGAATTCGGCGGTGAAGATGGCAAAGACACCACCTATCTGTCGATGGAAAGCCGACTGTTTGACGCCCCACACAGAGACGGCCAATCAATTTACAACATTGCACTGGACGTGACCAACATCTTGAAGGCGGCCAGTCACACGAATGCGCTGATCGAACGGTTCCGTCATCTGCAGGAGTTGGCCGGATTTGGATATTGGGAAATCAACCCGCTGACCCGGCAGATTTACTGGTCCAGCCGCGTGTTTGAATTGCATGGCTTTCCCGAAAGTGAGGGGACTCCGGACTTGGATCGGGCGATTGAGTTTTTCCATAAAGACGACCGCGACAAGGTGCGCCGTCACGTGGAAGAGGTGTCGACCCAAGGGGGTGAGTTTGAATTCACGGCCCGACTTATCCGGGCGGATGGGACCGAAATTCGCGTACAAAGCAATGGCATCGCCATTCTGGACGGCACCGGTCATCTTCAGCAGATTGTCGGCGCTTTTGAGGAAATGGACGACTGACACACCCGTGAAAGGGCGCGCAGGCCATGAAGGGTACGGCGACCACTCAAGTGGCCGCTGTCATCGTCGCTGTCATTACGGTGCGCCCAGTTTTGCGGCACCTTAGGCACCGTTGCACGTCAGGCGAGTGCGTCTACAGAGAACCCTGCCGCAAAGGCCTCAAACTCGGGCAGAGGAAGGGGCTTGGTGATTAAGAATCCCTGCACCTCATCACAGTCTCGTTCAGACAACCAATCCAGATGGTCGACTGTCTCCACCCCCTCGGACACGACTGTCGCGCCAATCTGACGCCCCAACGTCAGGATCAACTGCACAATTGGTCCCGAAGAGGGAAGCTGTTGGATAAATGACCGATCGATCTTGATGCAGGTCAGCGGGAACTGCGTGATGTAGGACAGGTTCGAGTATCCGGTCCCGAAATCATCAATCGCAATTTTGTAGCCCATCGTCGTGATCTGGCGCAGTTTCTTTGCCAGTTTCTTGGGATCCCCGATTAGCGCGTTTTCCGTCAGTTCCAGTTCAATCTTGCCTTTGGGAAAATCATGCTGTGCCGCGAGAGCCGCCAAAGCCTCAATAAAGCCGTTGTCGGCAAATTGGCGGGGCGACACGTTCAAAGACAATTCCAGATCCACCCCCTGTTTGTGCCAAGCAATGGCCTGCGCACAGCCCATTTCAAACACCTGGGCCCCGATTTCATCGATCAATCCGTTTTCTTCGCAAACCTCAATAAATTCAGCGGGGTAGACCAAGCCACGCCCGGGACGATCCCACCGGACAAGACCCTCAGCACCGATGATTTTGCCAGATTTCAAATCTAGCCGCGGCTGATAATGAAGCGTAAATTCGCGCTGATTGATGGCCGTTCGCAATGCACGGTCCAGACATTCGCGGGCGGCAATCTCAATTCCCATTTGCGCGTCAAACACAGTCACACAATCGCGACCTGTGTTCTTTGACCGATAAAGCGCAATGTCCGCTTCGCGCATGACATTTTTAAAGTCAGGTGGGCCTTCGACGAAGGAAATGCCGACGCTGATGGTCGCATCGAGGCGCGTTTTGCCGTGATGCATCGGAAGGCAGACGGCGCGGCGAACCCTTTCTACCGCCTCACGGGTCGCTTGTCTGGTTTGACCGCTGTGCATGACGATCACAAATTCATCGCCACCCAACCGCGCAACGAGGTCGGTCGGCAACATCAGCCCAGCCGTGCGTTGGGCGATTTCGCGCAAGACCGTATCGCCGGCTTCATGCCCATAGCGGTCGTTGATCTGTTTGAAATTATCGACGTCGAACACGACGATCGCCGTCCCTTCGGCAGAGCCCTGCCCTTCGAGCCAAGCAAAGTGTCGCTGCAGATAGGTGCGGTTGTGCAGCCCTGTCAGCTGATCACGATTGGCCAGGTGCCGTGCCGTATCCCGCGCCTCTTTCAATTCGCTGACATCAATCGCGGTCATCATGAAGGCCGGTTTGCCAGAAACGGCATCGAGACAGCTTTTGACACGCAAATCGAACCACCGCACCCCATCTACGGTGGCCAGCTGTGTCAGACGCCGCAATTCGCCGTCTTGCAGTGTGTTGTCGGCGATGCTGAAGAATTCATCCTGATCCACAAAGATGCTGTTCACCTTGTCGATCATGCCGCCGAACGCGTGTCTTGCGACCGGGTTCAGATAAAGGGACGGACCTTCCTGGCTGAACAGCATGATCAAAACGTCGGTGTGCAGCAAAGCTTCGGTGCTGCGAACGTTTTCAGGCTCATCACCGCTTTGCCCGACAACCTCACATTGCATGGCCATGCGGCCATCCTCAAGCCGAAGGCCGCGGAACACCACCAGCACGTTTTGCGGCTTTCCTTCGGGATAAAGCGTCCACAATTCAGTGAACGACATGTCGTGATTTTCAAAATCCGCCTGGTACTGATTCAGCCGTTTGGCCACGGTTTTTGACATGTCTTTTGACAAGTCACGCGCAAGAAGGTCCTCTTCCGAAGCTGCGGACCACAATTGGCAAGCGGCACGGTTGGCGCGCAGGATACGCATGTGATCAATGTCGTAGAGCCATATGGCCGCTTCGAGACGATATGCCAGATCAAAGGACCCGGCTGAGAGACCGTCAGCCGGATTTGTCTTCGAAGATACGTTATTCAAATGCACAATCGTCATGGGGTCATTCTACCATAAGGTGAGTGATTTGATAGTCCACTTTCATACAGTCTGCCTGAGCTCAGCATAAGAACGTTAGCCCATTGATTTGCGTAGTAAAAGATATGGATACATGGCCGCATTCCCTGAAAATTAACTATTTATTAACGCAATCACGCGCCATCACAGGTGGCTTTATGGATACTGCGGACCTCTTAATTTCAGGCTAACGGGTCAAATTTGAGGCAAATTCTAAAGTCTTTATTCTTTGTTATGTCATCCATCTCGTTCAACTTGGGGATTAACACTTTCTTAACCTCAAAACGGACATATCTGAGAGCTTATACAAACCTGGGTGGATACAAAAATGAAGGACACACATCGTGTGAACAGTGGCCCTGTGGGCCTTTCGCAGCCAATCTCAGAGCAGATTTGGGCTGCAAAATATCAGCACAAAACCGATGGTCACTGCCATGATCATACAATCCAAAACACATGGTCGCGTGTTGCGGCCGGACTGGCGGCCTGTGAAGACGGCACCCAACGTGCAAAAATCGAAGGGCAGTTCTTTGCAGCGATGCAGAATTTCCAGCTGATCCCGGCGGGCCGCATTCTCGCAGGCTCTGGCACGGACCGGCATGTGACCCTTTCGAACACATTCGTCATGCGCACGCTGCCCGACAGCGTTGAAGGCATCATGGATACCCTCAAAGATGCAGCCCTGACCATGAAAATGGGCGGCGGAATCGGGTTCGATTTCTCAACCCTGCGGCCTTCAGGCTTTCGTGTCGAAGGCCTTGATTGTCCGGCCGCTGGCCCCCTTGCGGCCATGGATATTTTCGACGCGACGTGCCGCATGTTGGTCACAGGCATGGGACGCGGGGCGATGATGGCCACGATGCGCTGCGATCACCCGGATATCGAAGCCTTTGTCATGGCCAAATCGGACCGCACCCGCCTGCGCAATTTCAACCTGTCTGTCATGGTCACCGACGATTTCATGGAAGCTGTGGAAGAAGACCGGACTTGGTCCTTGAAATGGGAGGGTGAGGTCACACGCACCGTGCGGGCCCGCGATCTGTGGAATGTCATCATGAAACAGACCCACAGCGCGGCGGAGCCAGGTGTTCTGTTTATCGACCGGATCAACGCGCAGAACCCCATGCACTACCGCGAAACGATTGCGGCGACCAATTCGTGTGCGGAACAACCATTGCCGCCGTTCGGAACCTGCCCCTTGGCGTCGATCAACCTGGCACAATTGGTGTCCAATCCATTTACCAAGGAGGCGCGGCTGGATGTGGGGCGGCTTCGGTCTCTGACGTCGACGGCTGTGCGGATGCTCGACAATGTGCTTGAAGTGTCGCGGTTTCCTTTGGCGCAGCAGGCTGCACTGGCGAAACGTCAACGCCGTATTGGGATCGGCGTCACGGGTGTGGCAGATGCAATTGCGATGCTGGGTGCAAAATATGGCTCCGCCAAGGCGGTGTTCTTGTTGGGCAGCTGGATGCAGACGCTACAGAATGCGGCCTACGCGGCATCGGCGGATTTGGCGCGCGAACGCGGCGCCTTTCCCGATTTCGATGCAGCCCATCACATGCAAACCGCGCAAGTTCAGTCGTTGGACCCAGAGGTGCGCGCCCTTGTGGCAGAGCACGGGCTGCGCAATGCGACGCTGACCTCGATCGCACCCACAGGCACGATTTCCATGCTGGCGGGCAATGTGTCTTCGGGGATTGAACCTATCTTTGCGACCTCGTTCAATCGTGTCGTCACACGTCCCGATGGCACGAAAGAAACGGAACGGGTCATGGACTATGCCGCGATGGTCTTTGGCCGCCTTTATGGGGAAGACACGCCCCTGCCCGAGAGTTTTGTGTCTGTCGCGGACCTCAGCCCCGCCGATCATGTGGCGATGCAAGCGGCGGCACAAAAATGGGTGGACAGCGGCATTTCAAAAACCGTCAACTGTCCTGAAGACATCTCATTCGAGGCGTTCAAATCCGTCTACCGCGATGCGTTTGACAGCGGCTGCAAAGGCTGCACAACCTTTCGTCCAAATGACGTGACAGGATCGGTTTTGTCGACATGAGCTGGCTGAAAACTTGGTTGGGGCGGGATATCTCGCCCCCCACACCGCACGCGCAACCGCCCGCACCACCCTTTGGACAAACGCCGTGGCACCCGACGCACCGGCACAAAAAGGGCGGCGGTTACCGTTTGTTGGGTTATGGCGTGTTGGAAGCGGATCGGTCGCGGGTTGCGATTTATGACGATGCGGACGGCACGGTTTGGGTCCGGTCAGCGGACGAATTCGAAGACGGTCGCTTTTCCCCGATCACGCTGGTTGCTGTCGATGAGGCGGCGCAGCCTTCGGACGACTGAATCAAAGGCGGGCGCGACGGGGGGACGTCGCGCCCGCTAAAATGCTGCACAATGTGCGGGAGAGTTATTGTGCAGCGATACTCGCCTGCTCGTCCTCTGAATTTTCATAGACAAGCGTGCGAGTGGGGAAGGGAATGTTGATATTGGCGTCGTCCAACGCCTCTTTGACTTTGCGTTTCATGTCGGCCTGATACTGAAAATAGACATCCGACGCGCACCAGACGCGGACCAGAAAATCGACGCTGCTGCCGCCAAGATTGTTCACCTGAATGAACGGCTCAGGGTCTGTCATGGACCTTTCATCCGACATGATCGTGTCGATGATAACCTTTTCGGCCTGCGCAAGGTTCACACCATAGCCCACACCAAATTCCCATTCGGCGCGGCGGGTGTCGTAAACGGAATAGTTGTAGATGGTGTTGCCCCACACCTCGGAGTTGGGGACGACGACCATGACGTTCCCGAGGCTGGCGATTTCGGTGTAGTTCAACGTCACATCCTGCACCGTGCCCATGACGCCATTTACCGAGACGAAATCACCGATCTTCAGCGGGCGGAAAAAGATGATCATCACGCCTGCCGCAACATTGGACAACGTACCTTGCAGGGCCAGACCAATAGCGAGGCCCGCAGCACCGATGACCGCCACGACGGACGTTGTCTGGATGCCAAAGGTGTTGAGAATGAAAAGCGCTGCAAACCCCAAGATGACATAGCGCGCGATATTGCCCAAAAAGGTGAACAGCGTGTTGTCCAGCTTTTTGTGTTTCTTGCCGATGTTGCGAATGCGGCGCGACACGAAACCGGCGACGATGAAGCCCAAAACAAGGATCGCGGCCGCACCAAGCAGGGAGCCTGCAAGACCGAGGATGGCCTCAAGCGTCAACAAATCAGCCAAGGACTGTCCGTTAAACAGCTCGGTCTGCATCAAGCTGTCGAACCAGCCTGTCACGTCATTTGTCAAAGTGTCGATGGTTTCCATTGGTCTTTTCTTTGCCTGTGACGGTGCCGAACGCAGGGGGCCGCAGTTTGGTTCCCCCGCAAGTGAAAAAAATTGCAACCATCGGCTGGATGCGGGCGTTGGGGCGGAAATGTAAGGAAAACCAATGACGCGTCCCCACAGCGGCACTCAGTCCAAAACACCAATAAAGCAAGAGGTTGAGGAGGCGTCGGTTGAAGATGCGGCCAAACTTGCGCCTAAGCTGATTTATGAAGTGATCCGCCGTGACGGCGAAGAAGAATTGGACCGCACAACGCGGTCTTTAATGTGGTCTGGGATCGCGGCGGGGGTGATGATCAGCTTTTCGGTGGTCGGTGAGGCGATCTTCAGAACACATCTGCCCGACACGCCTTCACGTTATCTGATCGAAAATCTGGGGTATTCCCTTGGGTTCTTGATTGTCATTCTCAGCCGGATGCAGCTGTTCACAGAAAACACGATTACGACAGTTCTACCGGTTCTTCACGATTTTTGTTGGGCAAATGTCGCCCGTGCTGCGCGGGTTTGGGGTGTGGTTCTTGGGGCAAACATCATCGGGGCCTTTGCAATTGCGGCCCTTTATGTGTTTACCCCCGCCCTGCCCGACGACCTGACCCCCGCCCTGATGGAGCTGTCCCGTCACGCCATGGGCTTCACCCCGTCTGAAGCGTTTTTTCGTGCAATCCCCGCAGGCATCCTGATCGCCGCGATCGTGTGGATGGTGCCCCAGGCGGAGGCCGTGGGCTTTTTCGTCATCATTGTGTTCACGTGGTTGATCGCCGCAGGGGATTTCACACACATTGTCGCTGGGTCCGTCGAGATGGCCTACCTGATGATCCAAGGCCAGCTTGGCCTATGGCCGGCGGTGTCGACCTTTTTCATCCCCGTCTTTTTCGGAAATGTGGTTGGCGGCACGGTGGTCTTTTCCATCATGGCCTACGGGCAAGTCAGAGACGAGATGGAGAGCACCCCGCATCTGGACGGATGACGGAACTGCCCCCTGTCCGTCATCGTTAGGACACGTAACTTGATGGAGACGGACATGACAAAATTCAACGAGGGCGACACAGTCGAATGGAACTGGGGCAATGGCACCGGATCAGGCGAGATCGTAAAGATCTACACCCAGAAAATCACGCTGAAGATTGAGGGAACGGAGGTGACCCGCAACGCGTCAGATGACGAACCTGCGTTCAAAATAAAACAAGACGATGGCGGAGAGGTTTTGAAATCAGTGACAGAGGTCGAGAAGGCCTAAATTTTTGGTAAACCGGTGGAGGCTGGCCGATTGCCAGCCTTTGCACCGATGTTACAAAAAGGGTCTTGGTTTCAGCGGCTCATGCTCAACCAAGGCGGCCTCGGCCAAAGCCTCACAATCGTTCACCTGCAATTTGCCATCCGACCAAGACGCAAGTTGTTTGGACCGCAGTTTGGCCAGCGTTTTGTTGGTGTGGACGAGGGACAGGCCAAGCGCATCGGCCAAATCCTGTTGGCGAAAGGGCAATGGCATCTGGGCGGCATTTACCATCCCCAAAGCGTCGCCTTTCTGGAACAGCTTATAAAGGGCCCATGACACAGCTTCATATGCCGACCGTTGACCAACCGTTGCCAAGCTGTCGCCCAAGAAATGTTCTTCGGTCGCGGCCATCCACGTGATGTCGTACCCGCGGTATGGGTTTGATTTGAAAAAATTGAAAAATTCGGACCGATCAAACACACACAGGGTCATGGACGTCGTCGCTTCGACCGAATGGTGCATTTCACCCATCACGCCCGCTTGAAGACCGATAAAATCGCCTGGAAAAATAAAATTAATCACCTGACGATTGCCATTTGGCAGTGTCGTATAACGCAGGCCCATTCCCCGCAGAGCGGTGTAAAGTTGAGGCGCGTTCGATCCCTCCATCATCAGCGGTGTACCGGGTTCAACCCGCAATTCCCCAGATTTATAGCGCTGAGTGATCTGCCTTTGGTCATCTGGAACATCCTGAAACAACTCACTTTTATGCAGCGGGCATGTTTCACACATTGTCGACAAAACTTGTTCCTTCCTCTGTTTGCTATGTCCTAGTTTAATGCGTGGCAGGCCAGACAGTTCCATAAGGGGGAGGGAATTTCAGAACTGAGCAGCTAAATGATCATCGTAATCGTTGAGAACGATCCCTTTGTGCGGATCGACATAGTAGAAACCCTGCGCGCCAATTTTGCGCAGAGCAAAATCAGTTCGGTTGCGACGCTTCATCAGGTGCAAAAGGTCGCGGCAGACATCCTGATCGCCGACGCTGAATTAAACCAGAAGGCCCTTGTTTCGTGGCTGTCCCAGGGGGCTACGATTATTTTTACGGGGCCGGGCAAGACCGACACGGCTGACGCAGAATTTGACGGCATCGTCCGGCTGCAGCGCCCATTTTCACAAGACATGTTGTTGCACGCGGTGCGCCGCGCAATGGCGCGTCAAGGCAGCGGCTGACGGAACATAAAAGACGGATGTGCGTTGACGGGGCGAACACAAAAAAGGAGTTCCCTATGACAGACGCATTGAAAGTCGTGCCCGAAACAACACCCGTGAAATCCGGCGTGCGTGACGTCAAGGCTGTCGCTGATGGCTTGGCGGATGTTTTGGCCGACACGTACCGTTTGCTCTTCAAGACGCATACATATCATTGGAACGTCGAAGGCCCCCTCTTCTATTCGATCCACAACCTGACCGAGACCCAGTACGAAGACATGTTCAAAGCCGCCGACGAATTGGCGGAACGCAGTCGCGCCTTGGGCCAGTTTGCGCCCCATGCAATGGCGGACATCATGAAACGGTCGGTTATTGAAGACGCGGACACCCTGCCCAGCGCGGGCGAGATGTGCGAACAATTGGCCTCTGATCATGAACGCGTTGCACATCGTTTGCACGCCTTGGTCGAATTGGCCGGTGATCACAAGGATCCTGTGACCGAAGATCTGGCAACGGAGCGATCCGCCTTCCACGAACAGGCCGCGTGGATGTTGCGCGCAATTGCCAAAGGTTGAAACGCGTCGCAATAGACGAAAAAGTCCCGCCGAAATGGCGGGGCTTTTGTATCAAGGGTTTGCGTCGGTTCGTCGCCTCAGCTCGACAGAGTTTCGGTCGACGAAAAGAACATGGCCTGACTGACAGCCGACCGGACCTGATGTTCCGTATATGGTTTTGAGATCAGGAAGGCGGGCTCTTTGCATTCGCCTGTCAGCAAACGTTCCGGGAATGCAGTGATAAAGATGACAGGGAGACCGGGATGGGCGGAGAGGATGTCGTTCGTTGCATCAATCCCGGACGAATTGTCTGCGAGCTGGATGTCACTGAGGATCAGATCGGGGCGGTCTGCATTGGCAAGCGCCACAGCCTCTGATTGGGTGCGTGCAATTCCGGTCACGCGGTGCCCCATGTCTGCCACGACGGATTCCAGATCCATGGCGATAATCGCTTCGTCTTCGATGATCATGACGCTGCCCGAAATCGCGTCTTCCATCTCAACCCGTGCCAAATTGACCAGATGTTCGGCCTCGGACACCTCGACCTGCATGATCTCGGCCACTTCGCCCAACTTGAACTCTTCGATGGTGGACAACAAAAGGGCCTCGCGGGTGTTTTCGGTCAGCCGCGAAAGATGGCGCTGTGCTGTGGCGCGCAGACCGCTTTCGCCGTCATCGACCGGAGAGCCGGAACTTTTCCAGAGGGTATGGAATACTTTAAACAGGCCCACTTTCACGGAGCTTGAGCCCGTGGCGGTCGACCGGTCCGTCAAAAGCGCTTCAAGTGCTGCGGCAGCGTAAGTATCGCCTGTGGTTTGATCACCCGTCAAAGCGCGCCCATAGCGCCGCAGAAAGGGCAACGCATTTCCGACCGCTGCTGTGAAGTCTTCCGAACTCGTCATTTTTTGACATCCCTTGAATATTTTTATGGAACCAAACGCAAAGAGCGACGTTTGGTTCCCGACGCGTACGATTATTTTCGACCTGATTGAGGGGTCCTAGCATATATGGCACACAACGATGACACGGCGAATGGCGAAGATGACGCCATTAACGCGAATTTGAAACGCGTCTATGATGACGTTTTGAACCAAGAAATTCCGGATCGTTTCAAGGACCTTCTTGCACAGTTGAAACAGCAAGAGCCGTCTGACGGCGGCAACACGGGGGAGGCCAAATGAGTTCCGTTGATCCGCGGGACGAATTGGTCGACCACCTGCCCGCCATGCGGGCCTTTGCCATGTCCCTTACCCGCAATTCCGCGATCGCAGACGATATGGTGCAAGACACCCTCGTCAAAGCTTGGACCAAAATTGACATGTTCCAACCCGGAACAAACCTGCGCGCTTGGCTGTTCACCATCCTGCGCAACACATATTATTCAAACCGGCGCAAAGCCAAACGGGAGGTCGCTGATGTTGACGGTGTATTTACGGAGAGCCTCTCGCAGAAGCCTGATCATGATGGCCGGCTACAAATGGCAGACTTCCAACGTGCGTTCAGTAAGTTACCGGATGAACAACGCGAGGCGCTGATCCTTGTCGGGGCGTCTGGTTTTTCGTACGAAGAAGCGGCAGCCACCTGCGAGGTGGCTGTTGGAACGATCAAAAGCCGCGTGAACCGTGGCCGTGCGAAATTGGCTGAACTGATGCACCTTTCCTCTGACGACGCTATGGAATTGACCGACAGTGCTACGTTGGCGGTTGTTGCGGCACGGGCCAACGGGGCAATGCGGTGACGCAAAAGGTCGGCCTCCATCAGCGCCTGACCGCACGTGTTCTGATCTTTCTGACGATCGCCTTGGTGCCATTGGGCATTATCAGCGTCGTGCAGAACCATAGGTTGGATGCTGAGATTGACCGACGCACCGCCCTTTCGCTACAGGCTCTTACAGAACAGGCCGCGTCGGGTGAGCGGCTTGCCATACAGCGTTCTTTTGGCAACGCCGAATTGTTGGCGGCCAACTTTGATGGGCGCATGGGGCAAACTGACAACTGCCCCCAATTCGTGCAGGATCGAACAGGGCCCCTGTCGGAATTTGCCTACGTCGGGTTGATCAGCGCCGAAGGCTGGTCTGTTTGTTCCAGCGATCCGCAGGTTCTGGACTTTTCGGACTCACAAGAATTTCAGGACTATGCGGCCAACCCGCGCCCCTATTTGTCCGTGGCGCGGCAAGGGGCGGCCTCGGGTCAGGCGGTTTTGATTTTCAGCCATCCGCTTTTCGATGACGAAGGGTTCGCAGGGTTCGTTTCTTTGTCGACACCGATCGAAACGATCATGTCCCAACCGGATTTCCTGGGAGAAGCTGAACCCATCACGTTGATAACGTTCAATGCTGATGGCCTATTGATGACATCTGACGTCGATTTGCAGATGACTGAGGCATTGTTGCCAAACGATGTGGCCTTGGCCGATTTGACCGGGGGCTATGCGCGCACGTTCAGCGGCACCAGCCGGTCTGGCCGCGATTTGTCCTATTCTGTCGTCCCGATCATTCCCGATGTCGCCTATGCCCTGGGACTGTGGGGACCGGACGCGGATGCGGGCAATGCAAGCCTCACCCCGCTGACCAGCACTTTGCTGCCGTTTTTGATGTGGCTGGCCAGCCTGTTTGTGGCTTGGTTTGTCATCGACCGGTTTGTTGTGAACCGGATCGCCGACCTGAACCGCGACATGGTTCGCTTCGCCAACAACCGCACTTTGCCAAAATCCACACCAATGAACGTGTCGTCTGAACTTGAAGAGTTGAATGCCTCCTTCATGACCATGGCAAGTCGTATCTTGCGCGATGAAGCCAAGCTCGAAGACCAGGTGCGAGAGAAATCGATCCTTCTCAAGGAAATCCACCACAGGGTGAAGAACAACCTGCAGATCATTTCCTCGATCATGAACATGCAAATTCGCAAAGCCGACGAGGCTGAGACGCGATCAACCTTGCGGCAGGTGCAGGACAGAATTCTGGGTTTGTCGAGTGTGCATCAGACCTTGTATCAAACGGAGTCTTTGAGCCGTCTTGATGCCGCTGACCTTATCCGGGAATTGATAACGCAAGGGCCGGAGACTGCGTCAGCACTGTCCGCAGGTATCGACATTCGGTTGGATTTGACATCTGTAACGATCCTTCCGGATCAGGCGGTGCCCTTCACGATGCTTTTGTCTGAATGTGTCAGCAATGCGCGCAAATACGTTGGCGGGGCCAACCCGACAATCGAGGTTGGTCTTAGACAGTTGGCAGCGCAAAATGTCGAAATGATCGTCGAAAATTCGACCGATGGGACTGTCGAACCGCAGCATGAACCGGGCTATATTCCGGGACTGGGGCGCCAGTTGATCCGGGCCTTTTGTGCCCAGTTGAATGGATCGTTGAAGGTCACTGAACCAGAGGGCCTGTATCGGATCGAAGTCGTCTTTGAGGTTGAGACAAGCAAACTGTCGCAACAAGACTTTTGAGCCATGCCACGTCCAAAGGCCTCTCCGCCAGACCAAACTCACAAGGCCCCCGTTGAAGCGATCGTCGAAAATCTTGACGAATTGGCCAAATCCGGGCCGGTCACCGTTGGTGATCTTGCAGCGGAATTCGGGAAGAAGTCCTTTTCAACGCTCATTCTTGTCGTGTCGTTGCTGTTGGTCTCCCCCCTCAGTGGGGTCCCTTTGTTCTCATCTTTTTGCGGTTTGATCATTTGCCTGTTGGCGTCTCAGGCCGCCGCAGGCAGGGCCTATGTCTGGATGCCCCGTCGGATCATGGCAGCGCATCCACCAATGGGTCGGTTTCAGGCAGGCATACACCGAATGCGACGTTTTGCACGGTGGTTGGACAATCGCACGATCACGCGCCTGTCGGTGTTGGTCAGCCCCCCGTTTTCGCGCGCCGTCTATGCCGTTTGCGCGCTAGCCGGGGCTCTTTTGCCTTTGATGGAACTCGTGCCCCTCACATCAAGCATGATCGGCGCCTCTGTCGCCATGATCGCAACGGGCCTTCTGGCCCGCGACGGTCTTTTGTCGCTGATCGGATTGATCATGTTGCCGATTATCTTTTCCATCCCTGTCTTCGCCATCGCCCATCTGACCGCAGAGGGCTGAGCCCGTCCAAGCCAAAGCAAGAGCGTCCAATGCAACGGAACTTTGCACCGGACAGAGACGTTATGATGTCAAACGTTAAACAAACGGAGAGACACATGGCACAGTCACGGACGACCAACGGTAAAACACAGACCTATGACGCGGCCGATCTGTCGGCACAAATCGAAGCCATCAAAGCGGATCTTGCGGGCCTGACCGAAGTGTTGGCCGGTTTGGGCCAGAGCAAAGTTGCACAGGCCCAGGAACACGCCAGCGCCACCTTTGAAAGCGCGCGCGCAGCAGGCGCGGAACACGCAGACAAGGCCCGGGATCAGGCCGAACGTCTGGGCAATGAAGCCCGCGATTTCATCCACCGTCAGCCCGCCACCGCGTTGGGCGTCGCTGCTGGGGTTGGCTTTCTCATCGGGTTTCTGGGACGTCGCACCTAATGTTGCGCCCCATCAAAAAGGCGGCGTCGCGTGCAGGCCAAAAGGCCGCATGGGGCGCGGCTGGCGTGATTTTTGGTCTTGTTGGTCTTGGGTTTTTGACAGCCGCGATGTGGATGATCCTCGTTGTGATCGTAAGCCCGCTTTATACCAGCGCGATCATCGGCCTGTTTTACTTGGGGCTTGGATGTATCAGCTTTGCGGCGGCAGCCTCACGCCACCCTCAAGATGTCCCATATGAACCTCAAACCAGCGCAGCCGCAGCAGACGCCCCCCCTTTGGTTGAGGCATTTTTGTATGGCCTGAAGGCGGGCCACCAAGCCAAATCACACCGCCGCTAACAAAAAACGCCCAACGAACCGTTGGGCGTTTTTGCGTGTACGATGTGTCATACGCTGACCTAATGCGGATTCTTCTTTTTCTTTGATGATCGAATTGGTTGATCATCCTTTTTCCAAGACGTCGTCGCCAAAACGATTAAAACGGTAATAAGCGAGAGCCCAACTAAGCCAGCAATGAAGACGTCTGAGGTCATCGCAGTCTCCTTCTGAAGTGTTCACAAAATCAACCCAAGCTGAATTGAATGGTTCCAGAGACAGTCTGACGTTTTCGTTAAAATGCGTTGAATTGGTTAAGACGCTTAATCTTTGAGCAAAGATGCGCGCCCGGTTTGCGCCATGGCTGACGACAGCTCTTGCGTGATGACATCCCACAGCTGATGCAGGCCTTGTTCGCCCGCAGCGGCGATTGCAAATTGAAGGGTTCGACCAAAGAAGGTGAAATTGGCACCGCAATCAAAGGCTTTCAGGACGTCCTCCCCCGACCGTAAGCCGCTGTCGAAAAACAGCGGCATATCCGGCCCGACGGCCGCACGGATCTTGGGAAGCATTGTAATCGGCGCCGGGGCGCTTTCCAATTGGCGCGATCCGTGGCTGCTGACTTGGATCGCGTCGACACCCGCCTGTTGCAACGCGACGGCGTCGTCAACATTCAGCACACCTTTGACGACCAGTTGACCGGGCCACAAATCACGCAGACGCCGCAGCGTCTCCCAAACGGCCCGCGCACGGCTTTCGGTGCGGTCAAAGTCGTAGCCGTCCATCTCAAAGTTGGCCATCTGGGGTTTACCCGCTGCCAATTGCGACAGCGACCAGCGCGGATGCAGCGCAAAGTCCACAAACTGACGGGGGCCTATGACGAAGGGCATCTTGAAGCCGTGGCGCAACTCACGCGGGCGGCGTCCGACCTCGGGCACGTCGACGGTCATAACAAGGGTCTGGTATCCTGCGTCTTTCGCCCGCTGCGCCAGTTTAAACGTCCCTGCCCCGTCGCCTGAAAAATACAGCTGAAACCAGGCGTGGCCCTCCGCCACCTCCAAAATCTGTTCCATCGGGGTGGAGGCCACGGTGCTGACGCCATGGGGGATTTGGTATTTGGCGGCCAATCGCGCCAGCATCAGATCGGCCCCCGGCGCGCTGAGGTTGCACATGCCCATGGGCGCGATCCCGAACGGACGCTGGGCGGTCGCACCGAACAGATCGACGGCAAGGCTGCGTTGGGACACATCGCGCAGGATGCGGGGGTCCAGCGTTATCGCGTCAAAGGCCGCACGATTGCGTGCGGCCCCTGTCTCTCGTCCTGCGGCCCCGTCGATGTAATCAAACACCATCCAGGGCAAGCGCCGTTTTGCAAGCCGCCGCGCATCGTCCGAGCTGTGGATATGCGCAGCGCCGGCCATTTAGCTGGCAATCGCTTTCATGAAGCGGTCCTTGATGATGACCGGATCCATGGTGATCACCGGCATCTTGGCGTTGCCGCTGTCACATTTGACGATCATCACGGTGCCTTTGCCGCTGTCGATCGCTGCTTGCAGGGCTTTGCCGGTGTCGACGTCCTGCACCTCAACCACGTTGTCACAGCCCGCCGCGCGCGCCATGCCCGCCAGATCGGTCTTGCGGCCCGTATAGGTCGGCTGATCGCCGGTGGATCCATAGGATCCGTTGTCGATGATCATCAGGATGAAGTTGTCGGGGCAGTTGTTGCCAATCGTTGGCAGCGTGCCCAGGTTCGTCAGCACAGACCCGTCGCCATCAATGGAAATGACGGTTTTGTCCTGCGCCAGCGCCACGCCCAAACCAATGGACGACGCCAGCCCCATGGTCCCCAACATGTAGAAATTGCTGGGCTGGTCCATAATCGCGTGCAGCTCTTGGGACGGAATGCCGATGTTGCAGACGATCAGTTGGTCTTTCAGGATCGGCGCGATGTCTTTGAGAATTTCAGAACGGATCATTGGTCGCCGTAGCCTCCCCAGAAGTTGGCGTCGGTCAGGATCGCCACAGGTTTGTTGCTCATGAAGGTGTATTTGAGGATGTTGTCGAACTCTTCCACATCCTTTTGCCAGTGGAAGTGATAGGTGGGGATGTGCATCTGCGCCAAAAGCGCCTTGGTGTGCACGGCCATTTCCACCTGACAAGCCACAGGTTCGCGCAGCTCTCCGCGGTAGGAGATGATCATCGGAAGCGGCATACGGTAGAACTGCGTGAGCGTGGCCAGCGTGTTGATCGTCACGCCAATGGCCGTGTTCTGCATGATGATCGCAGACCGTTTTCCGCCCATGAACGCCCCCGCACACAGGCCCATCCCCTCATCTTCCTTGTTAGACGGGATATGGAAAATCTCTTCGCGCTGATCGATTTCTTCGATCACACCGGCCAGCTGTTTGCACGGCACGGTGGTGACGAAAGAGACATCGTTGGCGACAAGATCATCGGTGATCTTCTTGTCGAGGTTCATGGCTTTGCCTTTCGAGGTTGGGGCGAAAATGCCGCCCGCTGAGGATATGGGCGTGCGTTACGCCCAAGGGTTAAGAATAATCTTCGGGGCGGCAACCGCCCCGCGGCGAATGTCTGCAAACGCAGCCGCGCCGTCTTGCAGTGCGCGTGTTTCTGTCCAGGTCAAAGGGCCAAGACGACCATCAAAAATCGCTTGTGCCGTATCACGGAAATCGGCGGCGGTGTAAGTGTAAGTCCCGATGAATGTGATCTCTTGCAAGGTCAGACGACGCACGTCGATGCCGCCCTCATCCTCGCCCAAACCGACATGGGCAATCACGCCACCTGCCGCAGCAAGGGCCGAGGCCGCAGCACGGGTGGCGGCGTAGCCCACGGCGTCCACCACGAGAGAAAACTGGCCCCGCGCCGCCTCAACCGCGCGTTGGTCGCATTGCTCGGTGAGAAAGGCACGGCGGGCCTCATTGGGTTCGACAATCGTCACCTCATCAACACCCATTGCCGTAAGGGCGAGTGCGGCAGCCAGCCCGATCGCGCCCCCGCCCAAAACCAGGGCGGTCCGATCCATGGAAGGGTGCAGGGCCTCAAGCGCCAGACGGACGGCATGCCAACTGACGGCAAGGGGTTCGGCCAGGGCCGCTTTGGTCAAAGTCACCTCTTGGGGCACTTTAACAAGGTTGTGCATCGGCATGGAAATGTATTGCGCAAAGGCCCCTTCGCGGGGTTGCATTGAGATAATCTGACGTGTGGGGCACAGGTTTTCGCGCCCGATATCACAGGCGGGACAGGTGCCACAGGTCACAAGCGGATTCACCGTCACGCGGGACCCGTCAAAGGGACCGCCCACGATCACCCCTGCGGCCTCATGGCCCAAAATCAGCGGCGCCGGTCTGCGGGCGTCATGGCCCAGATAGGCGTGCATATCGCTCCCGCAGATGCCCACGGCCTCAACCTTGATCAGGTGTTCGCCGTCCTGGGGTGCGGGGTCCGCGACCTCGCGCACGGTGAGCGTTTCAACACCATCATACACCAACGCCTTCATTTTGCTGTGAACCCCCCGTCAACCATCAGAACCTGGCCCGTCACATAGGCAGAGGCATCCGAACTTAGAAACAGAACCGGGCCGTCGATGTCCTCAAGGCGCCCGTTGCGGCCCATGCAGGTGGCGGCGGCATTGCGGGCCGCGCGGTCTTCGTCTTCAAACACGGCCGCCGTCAGTTCCGTTGGAAAGAACCCCGGCCCGATGGCGTTGGCCGTGATGCCGTGGGGTGACCATGCTTCGGCCATGGCGCGTGTCAATTGGGTGATCCCGCCTTTGGTGGCCCCATATGCAATGCCGCCCGGAAAGGCGCGCGTGGATTGAAGCGATGCGAAATTCACAATCCGGCCCCAGCCTTTGGCCTTCATAGCCGGCACCATGGCCTGCGCCATATAAAACGGGGCCGAAAGGTTGAGGGCCAAGGTCTGGTCCCACCCGTCTTGGGTGACGTCATCGGCGGCCTGCCTGGTGTTGACACCTGCGGCCTGCACCAGAATGTCCGGCGGGCCAAAGGGGGCGGCGATGTCGTGGATCATCCTTTCAAAGCCCGCGCGGTCGGTGACATCTGCCACCACACCCGACGCCACGCTGCCCAATTCATCCACCAGCCCTTCGATCGCATCCGCACGGCGCGCCACCCCGACAACCTTGGCCCCGGCTTCAGCCAACACCACCGCCGCACGCCGCCCAAGGCCCGCGCTTGCACCGGTGATGCAAGCCACTTTGCCAGACAGATCGAAAAGGGCGTCGGGGTTCATCATTCGCCCCTTTATTCCGCGGTGAGGTCGAAGTTTTCGCCTGGGAAGTATTTGGCGAGGCGGACGTCGGCGGCGCGGGCGTGACCTTCCATGCCTTCGAGGCGGGAGATGCGGGCTGTGGCGATGGCCACGTCTTTGGACGCCTCGCGCGTGGTGCGCTGCCAGGTGACGATCTTCATGTATTTGTGCACCGACAAGCCGCCCGTGTAGC
>NZ_FWFT01000008.1 GCF_900172275.1 Pseudooctadecabacter jejudonensis | reverse complement strand
GCTACACGGGCGGCTTGTCGGTGCACAAATACATGAAGATCGTCACCTGGCAGCGCACCACGCGCGAGGCGTCCAAAGACGTGGCCATCGCCACAGCCCGCATCTCCCGCCTCGAAGGCATGGAAGGCCACGCCCGCGCCGCCGACGTCCGCCTCGCCAAATACTTCCCAGGCGAAAACTTCGACCTCACCGCGGAATAAAGGGGCGGACGCCAAGGACGCTTGGCTGTGAAAGGGCGATGCCCGGCCTGCCCCGCCACCGCTAACGGTCCTCATCACCGGCGCCTCAACCACCACCGGCTATTGGTCATGGCGGCGCCGAAGACCATTTTAGCCAAAGGGCTTGATGGCCCCATACAACGACTGGAGATTGCAGATGTACAAGAAGATACTGGTTCCCATGGCCCTCGATCACGGCGTGTCGGCACACACACTTGAAATCGCACAGGCGCTGACGGCGAACGGCGGCGAAATCATAGCCCTGCATGTCTACGAAGCCCCGCAAGGGTCAGTCAAAGCCTTCATGAGTGAGGACGCACAAAAAGACGGCGTGACCAAGGCGAAGGCCGAATTGGCCTCAAAGACCGCTGATCTGGACGGCGTGAGGGCCGAAATGGTAGTCGGTCATACCTATCGGTCCATTATCGATTACGCGACTGAAAACAATGTGGATTGTATCGTTATGGGATCCCACAAACCGGGGTTCAGCGACTATCTGCTGGGCTCAACTGCGGCCCGCGTGGTGCGACATGCCCCTTGTGCCGTCCATGTTTACCGAAGCTGACCGCCAAGCACCCCAGCCCTTCTTCGATTGCCAACAAAACGAGCGGACAAAGCGGTTCTTGAGCCAACCCCGCGGCCACTGACGGGGGCTAAGGCATCTTCATGTCGTTTGGTCTGCTGGCCCGCCCCGCTGCGGGTCATTGCAACGGGGCTTTTCAGCCCAAGGACACCGCAGGCAAAGCGCGGCACTCTCTTGCAACACACACGGGCAAGGTCACCCTTGCACGCCCTGCGACGGCCGCAAAACCCCTGAACAAAATCAGTTCGTGAAAGTGTGGCCCACGGCGTGTCAGAGGGGTTGCGGGTCTTGAGCGAACAAGTTACTCAGCCCCAACCACAAAGCGTTAGGCGAGTTGGCGGAGTGGTGACGCAGCGGATTGCAAATCCGTGTACACCGGTTCGATTCCGGTACTCGCCTCCAAACATCCTTCTTGACTATTTTTGTGCCGTGAATTCAATATGACCCATGATTTACAGGGGTTCATAGGTGACCAAGTGTGTTGTGCTGTGTGAACTCCTGTGTGAATTCGTGTGAGATTTTGACGTGAAGTACCTCCAACCACGAGGGAACAGTTTTCAGTTCGAACGAGCCGTCCCTAAAGACGTGCGCCCTGTCTTGGGATGTAAATCTTGGCGGGAAAGCTTGTGGACGGACAGTCGAAGCGAAGCCGAACGTCGCTGTCGAAAAAGAACGGTCGAGACTGATGAGATAATTGAGTCTGTTCGATCAGGGAGTTATCGCCGCCTAACCGACGATGATCTGCACGATCTAGCCATACAGTGGGGCATCGAATTCCAACTAACCAACCGGCAGTTAATCCCCAGGGATATGTTCCCCGATGCCTTCGAAGATGAAGCTAGGATAGGAGACGAAGCACCGAATAGCATACTAAGTTCCAGAGAAGACATCACAGAATCTGTTGATACTTGGTTGGAGAGAATTCAATACGAGGGCGATCTCCTCCCCGCAGAACACGAAACTTTAATCGATCATTGTATCGACGAGTACCTAACCGGAAACCCAGAGCTTTCTAACGGTTGGAAGGAAGTTCTAAGCGATGCTGGAGTGGAAGATGCCCATTGGTTACCTGACTACCTGAGCGTAGTCACAAGGCCTAACCGGACGCCCAAGCGAAGGCGGTTAACCAGCATCTATCCAAAATACGTTAAGGCAAAAGAGATTGGCCCCAGCGCAGAGAACGACTTTGGTATTGGAATTCGACGATTTGTCGAATTGCACGGCGATTTGGATGTGGCTTCTATTGATCGACGCCATGTCGAAGAATTCAGAGATATGCTTCGCCGGATGCCCTCCCGCCCCCCAAACAACATCCGAATTCTGCCAATGCCTGATCAGGTAGTTTGGGCAGAGGGATTGGATATTCCCAGGTTCAGCCAGGCCACGATCAATAAAAACATCGGAGGGGTTAAGGTCACGCTTCAGTACGCCTTTGAAGAAACCAGTGAGATAGACAATCGGGACTGGCGAAATCCTTGCGACGGCTTCTCAAAAAAGCCCAAAAAGAAATCGAAAAGAATCATCGCTTTCACCCCGGGACAAATAGAAACGATCTTTTCATCTAAGGTTTACCAACCGAAGTCCCCAGAGAAGTTTTGGATTCCGCTTATTTTGTACCACACAGGAGCGCGTTTAGACGAGATAAGTCAGCTACATGTGAAAGATGTCAGGTACGATCCGCTTCCATTCATTGTTTGCGAGAATCTGTACGACGAAGACCCAGCGATAGCGAAGAAAGTCAAATCGATGTCTGCTAACCGGACCATTCCGATACACCGCAATCTCGTCGAAATCGGATTTCTAGACTATGTAAACGCTGTAGCATCGACGGGAAGCACACACTTATTCCCGAACTTGCCGCATCACAACGGCGGAAAAAGGGGCAACAGCGTGTCCAGGTCATTTATACGAAGCTTCCGCAACTATGGACAAAGCGACCCTGAGACCGGGTTGGACAGCAAGCAGCTTGTCACTCACTCGTTGCGACACACCTTTCGTAAGGCTGGATTTCGTGGGAAACTCGACCAAGAATTCGTGCAGGTTGTCATGGGGCACTTTGTAGGTGGAGTGTCCTGGGAAGAGTACGGTGATGACATATACCAAATGCCGGATGTATTGGCTGAACGAGTGATGAACGACATTCAACTTCCGCCAATCGACATGGATTTCATGAAGTCCGAAGCAGACCGCTACCTTGAGCGGGCACGCAATAGCCAGACAAGTTGAACCACGGGTTACGACCCCGGCAGGGTCTCAACCCCTACTGATATCATTGGGGATTCAGTAAAGTGTGTGAACTTTTGGGGTATTGCCCCGCATAGAGGCACCTGACAAAGGCACTTAATCAACACATATTTCAGTCTAGCAAAAGCACTTCTACCAAACCATCCAAGTGATGCTTTGCTTTCCGCCAGTCACCAGCGTGGGCGTCTATTAGTTTCCAAAACGCTTGTCCATGGTCATGGTGCTTTAGATGTGCAAGTTCATGGGTCAGCACGTAATCGATGCAGTTACGGGGAGCCTTGACCAAGTGTGGATTGATAATGATCTCACCAGACGGGGAACAGCTTCCCCACTGGCGTGACATCTCCAACAAACGAAAGGGCGGCGGTGCATCCACCCAGGGCAAGCGATTGGTCAATGCATCGATACGACGGCTAAGATAATCCCGCCCCCTTACGCGATACCAGGCACGGAGACGGCCCCTGACGTCATTCTCTGTACCTTTGGCCGTCTCGACCTCTAGCCTATTGCCTCGCAGCCGTGCTGGGGCTGGTGACGCATCTGTAGGTATCACCTTGAGCATATAGCGTCGGCCCAAGTACAAGACCTGCTCACCGGAGACATATTCGCGGGGCCGCACATGTGCGTACCGGCTCTTTGCTTCACTGACATGGCCGACAACCCAGCGGGCTCTTTTCTGAACCGCCAACTTGATGCTGTCATCTGAGAAACCATGAGGTGCATCGACGGCGACCGAACCGTCTGGGTTGACGTGGATCGCAACCCGTGAGCTTCGGTTGTCCGCATAGGATACCTGGTAGGGAATGCGGTCCTCCCCATAAGCCAGTACAAAACCACTCATGATCGGTTCGCACCAGCACGGACGATACCAACGATCTGGTCGATCATTCCATTTGCGTCATCTAAGCCACCGAAGAATTTGAAGTAGCGAGGTAACAGGGCCTTGCGTATTTCCGCCTCGATGCTGCCGGGGTTGATCGAATGTGTCTGCACAGCATCGTCAACGGTGGTGTCGATATGCATGGCCTCCTCTACCAGCGTTTCCTCTTCATGTTGGGAAACACCCAACTGATCTAGGAGTGCACCATAGTAAGCTGCTGCCCTTGGATGGTCGGTAAAGCGATCAGGTACCCCAGGAGTGTTCCTTGCTGCCACTTGTTCTTCAAGGTCCTTAAACATCGTGTATTGCTTGCCAGGGTGATCGAACATGGCCTCAGCGGCCTGGATCGCTTCTTTGAGGAGTTCTGAAAACACCCTTTGCGCGTAAGGATCATCGATCAGGTCTTGCTCGATGGTCTTGCGCAAACGGGTCTTGATGACATCGGCTTCAGTGCGCGTCTTGTCATCTGACCAATCGTCGGGGTCTTCATCTTGGCCTAAGGTTTCAACACGGATGAACCCTTCGGGATCGATGATCTCTTGGCCAATGACCTGCTTGTCCACCATTCGCCTGATTTGGTCTTCGTAATCGGAGAAATCGACCGTCTCACCTGCATCACGCTTGGCTTGTATCCGCAGTTCGGTGAAGAATCGCAGATCACGTTTGTATCGTTGGATGGTTTGTTCATTGAACGCACCATCGTCAAAGAAAGTGCGAGATGAGAGGGCCAGCTTTAGGCACATACCGAAATCTGTCAGAGCAGCATAAAAGTCTTCACGCACCTTCTGTGCCTGATCGAAGCTATGCCCAGTCTCATCCTCGGTTACACGGGGGACCAGCACTCGACGGAACTGCTCCTGGTCATCCTTGTTCTGCACTGCCGAAAAGATCGCCCATAGCCCATCATGCAGGCCAGGAAGACGTTTGTACTCGGTCGATATGTTGGAGAACGTCCCAGCCAGATCATCAACATCGTAACCATTCTGGGTCTGTGCAGCGAGGTCTTGATAGTCCTGTATAGACGTATCGAGTTCGGCAAGGATGCCGCGATAGTCAATCAGGTAGCCAAATTGCTTGGCCTCATGCAAACGGTTCACCCGAGCAATGGCTTGTAGCAAGTTGTGGCTCTTGAGGTGTTTGTCGATGTAGAGGACGGCATTGCGTGGTTCATCGAAGCCAGTAAGCAGCTTATCCACAACGATCAATATGTCAGGGGCACCGTCGGTCGCAAAACCAGCTATCACATCGTTCTCATAGCCCTCAGGGTCATTGCCGACGTTCTGGTTCCACCATGCCTGTACCTCGGGTGTCTTAGCTTCGTCGGTGTCGTCATGGCCTTCACGACTATCTGGTGCCGAGATAACCACGGCACTGGTGACCATCCCAGTGGCATCCAGTGCATTCTTGTATCTGATCGCCGACAGTTTGCTGTCGGTCGCCAGTTGGGCCTTTAACCCAGGACTGCGGTCGATAAAATTCTCTTTGAAGTGCGCGGCGATATCCCAAGCGATGATCTCGATGCGTGCTTCGGCTTTGTATACCTGCCCACGGGTCGCATACTTCTGTTTTAAGTCAGATAGCTGCTGATCAGATAGCCCCATGGTGCGTTGGTCGAACCATGCATCTACGGCACGTTCGTTGATATCAACGATGGGTTTGCGTTCCTCATACACTAACGGTGTGACCGCCCCATCTTCGACGGCATCTTGCATCGTATACGCATGTAGGATCGGGCCGAACTTGTTACGGGTCTTGTCTTCTTTCAGCAGCGGAGTGCCTGTGAAGGCGATGAATGCCGCATTCGGCAATGCCTGACGCATCCGTTCGTGGTTCTCACCACCTTGGCTACGGTGCCCTTCATCAACCAGAACGATCAGCTTGTCTGATGTGTTCTTACACTCTGGCAGTTTAGTCGCGGAGTTGAACTTTTGCAGTAGCGTAAAGATAATCCGCCCATTGCCCGACCCAATCTGTTTCGCCAAGTCGCGACCAGACTGCACTTTGGCCTTCTCACCGTCTTTCTTGGTGGCCACAACAGACCCGAACGCACCTCCTGTTAAAAACGTTGTGGCAAGCTGCTTCTCCAGATCAACGCGGTCCGTCACAATGATGATGCGGCTGCTGGCAAGCTCCGGGTCGAGCAGCAGTGCCTTGGTCAGTAGAACCATCAGGTTCGACTTACCTGACCCCGTGGTGTGCCAAATGACGCCACCTTCGCGACTTCCGTCAGGCTTCTGCTTTGCCACCTGTGCCAGGATCGCTTTGACCCCACCGAATTGCTGATACCGAGCCGCGATCTTCTTTGTGCCACGGTCATAGAAAATGAACCGCCTGGTGAAATCGAGGAGCCTGTCTGGCCGAAGCAGGCTAATGATCATTCGATCCTGCTCTGTGGGCAGCACAAGGCCGCTATGCAGTCTTTCAAAGTCGTCCTTGGCCCAACGGGGTTTATCCGCGTACAATGCTGCCTGTTGATCGCTCTTCAGGAACGTAGACTTCACTTCCTGCATCTGCGCTTCGGTGATCTCTTCTTCTGTCCAGGACCCCCAGAATTTCGCAGGGGTGCCGGTCGTCCCGTACCGAGCATCGGTGCCTGAGATCGACAGCAGCAATTGCGAATAGGCATACAGGCTTTGAATGCCTTGGTCCTTCTGATTGCGAAGATGTTGGCTGATCCCTTCCGCAACCATCGACTTTTCTGATGATGACGATGTGGGTCGCTTCGCCTCAATCACGACCAACGGTAGCCCGTTCACATAGCACACCACGTCGGGCCGGTACCGACCCAAACTAGCGGGGCGTTCCACGCTAAGTTCTTCCGTCACGTGGAACAGGTTCGTATCGACACTGGTCCAATCAACCAGCGGGACCGTGACGGATGTCTTGTCGGCACCCACGAACTCATCAACCGTGATGCCCAGGGTCAATTGCTTGTAGATGACCTCATTGGCCGCGATCAGCCCCTCGTTCAACTTGGTGGCAGCAATGGCTTTGATGACCTGATTGATCCCGCTTTCTGACAGTGGATGTTGCTGACCTTTGAAGTCGAACCGATGTGCCCCCAACCATTCACGTAACACAGGCTCCAACAGAACCGACCGTTCAGACCCACGCATTGCATTGGCATCAGCAGGCGACAGATACGACCAGCCCATGACCATGAGGACGTGCAAAGCTGGCAGCTTTGATGCCGCTTCTTCGCGGGTGTCAGGGGCTTTTGGGTCGGTCATTGTTCCACCTGCACTTCTCTGCATCGCGCCCCGATCACACCAGGTGCCCACTGCGCATCTGAACATTCCCATGCCGAACCATATAGTGGCCCACCAACCCAGGCACCATTCTGTCTATACTGTAGTTGATAGGCCGTAACTGTTCTTTGCTCTTGATCTTGAACGCGCTTCCACAACACAGCAAAGAACGCGGCAGCCTCATCGTCCGAGAACGCTTCAGAGTAGTTAAACAAAATGTACTCGGCCCCGACAATATTCGTTGTGGTGCCAACACGGATGTCAGGTGCAATTGAGAAGTTCTCGACCTTGACCGTTGTTATATCGCGGGCACTCAGAATACCCGATGGGCCGGAACGACAAATCACAATGTCAGCCTGATCCAGTTCATCGGCGATAATCAGGTTCGCCTCACGTGGGTCATCCGTGATCGCGATGGTAATGTCATCGTTGTAACTGGATTGCGAAACTTTGACTGTCACGTCGGGCGAGATTGCGAATTGGTCAAAGTGGAACTCATAGACGGTATTGGCGCCAGATGGATAAGTAGGGCAGCGATCAACATCCACAACAAAGGCGTTCGCTATCGTCCCAATCAGTGAAAGACAGAACACCCAAACAAATGACAACCGCACCATGACCAACTACTCTTCGTTTGGGATTTGGATGTCGTCGAACATATCCGAAAAATCCAAGCCAGTTGTTGAGATGTCAGCCCCGACCTTGGGCATATCAGGGAGGGCATTCGTCACCCATTGTGACAGCGTCTTGATCGGGATGTGGGTGATCACCGTATTGGCTTTGTTACCGTCCTTCGCAGCATTAACAACTATGGTGACGACCAAGCCAAGATCGGGGTGCCGATGTGGCCCCATCACCTGCGTCGGAGCTTGGTCGGCCTTGCCGTTCGGCTTAGAGCTATGACGAACAAATGCGGCAATAGCATTGGGGTCTTGCCAATCGGGCGTGTGAGTTTCGATCTTCAAAGCGTGCTCCTTGGATAGTAATTCATGTTTAGACCACCACCCGCCGCTTCCCCGTGAGAAGCTGTTGCATCAGGGCCTTCTTCTCCGTGCGGAGATGGGCTACCTCGCGCCTGCAAATGTCTTCAAAGACCTCTTCGTTGCCGATTGCTCGTGAAATCAGTCTTTGCTCGTCGAGTGACGGGACACTAATTCGGATCGATCTTAGAGTTTCTCTGGACAGACTTGGGACCCCTGAAGCTTCGTTGTAGGCCCGCAGGTTCATGAAGCTGAGACGATAGAACAGCCAGCGCAAGCTGTTCTGCTCATTGGTCTTGCAGAAATAAGTCGTGTCGATTGGCCAGAACGAACCCTCAACCCATCGGGGTGAATCGATGGTTCCCTTGCGGCCTAAAACGATTGCTGGTCCTTCAGCAAAGCCTTCATGACAATGGCCCGTCACGCCTCCAGTTCCGATAATTGGCACTGTGCCATCGTTAACACGGATGTCTTTCGGGGACTTTCCGTATTCAATATCCAAGACATCCCCCAACCGCACCTCTTTCCATGGCTGGCCTTCGAACGCGGGGAAGCGGCGTTTGCCTGTGAGGAGTTGCTTCATGAGGGCGCGTTTTTGGGTGCGGGCGTTGCTCAGCAGTCCTTCCGTCTTTTCAATGGCCTGATCCCAGGTCGAGAGGATATCCGCGATCTTCTGTTGTTCGGCGAGTGGGGGGACGTAGATACTAAGTTTCTTGAAGAATGGGAGACCAATTGTCTTGATTGTTGAGCCTACCGCCATGCGTTCGAACAGAGGCTTCTTCATCTGTAGCCAGTTATAGAGGAACCAGTTGTTGAGCTTGCTTTGCTCATCGCAGGTCCATGCGATGAAGTGTTGGCTCACAGCCATGTCTTCACCGAGAATGGCGCTTTTTCCGACTCCCGCATCACGTGACAGAATCACGGTCTCTGCTGGCAGCATGACAGCCGACGAGTTTCGCAAACCTTCTGTGGAAATCTCTTTGTCCGTATTGCGGATGTATCCGTCATCCAACGCACTACTATCGGCGAGGGAGACCCACTTTATCCCGCCGTTCCAGTAATCGGGAATTTTCTTGTTAGGTGTATGGCCGCTTCGACGTTTAGCCGAGTCGTCCAATAGGTGTTCTTCCCACCCCTCAGGAACCATACCCAAGCTCCTGCAAATACCCTGCCATGCGGGTTTCCAACTCGACCAGATCGTCCTTCAGCTTCACCCGTTCGGCCCGCACCGCCATCAGGTCGATTTCGTCCTCTTCCTCGAAGGTATCCACATAGCGGGGGATGTTCAGGTTGAAGTCGTTCTCTGCGATCTCGGCCTGCGTCGCTCGGTAGGCGTATTTGTCCACCGATGTGCGATCCGCAAAGACCTGCATGATCTTGTCAATGTGAGTTTGGTCCAATGCGTTCTGGTTGGTGCCAGATGCGAACTCTCGGCTGGCGTCGATAAACAGCACAGAGTCGTCTGCTTTATGTTTGCGGAACACCAGCAGGGCTGCAGGAATGCCCGTACCGAAGAACAGTTTTTCGGGCAGGCCGATCACCGCATCCAGCAGGTTCTCCTCCACCAGCTTCTGACGGATTTTACCCTCGGTCGATCCACGAAACAGCACCCCATGGGGGACGACGACCACAGCCCGGCCTGTCTTGGGCTTCAACGTCTCGATCATATGCAGGATGAAGGCATAGTCACCCTTGGTCTTGGGCGGGATACCACGGCGGAAACGCCCGAATGTATCGGCCTCGGCGGTGGCAGTCCCCCACTTGTCCAAAGAGAACGGCGGGTTGGCGACGACCACATCGAAGTGCCGCAGAGCGTCTTCCTTCACCCGTAGCTTCGGGTTGCGGATGGTATCCCCCCAGAGGACCTCGTGGTTCTCCTCCCCATGCAGGAACAGGTTCATCTTGGCCAAGGCCCATGTGGACCCGATAGATTCCTGACCGTAGAGGGCGTAGCGTTTGGTGCCCGTCTTGTTCCTGATCTGACGCCCACATTTCATCAACAGTGATGCAGACCCACAGGTGGGATCACAGATGTCATCCCCTTCTTGTGGATCAGCGAGACGGGCCATCAGGTCAGACACCTCTGGTGGCGTGTAAAACTCACCAGCAGTTTTGCCCGCAGTGGCAGCGAAGTGTTTGATCAGGTATTCATATGCCCCACCGATGATGTCCAACTGCCCCACACGGGACGGACGTAGGTCGAGGGCATCCTTAGCGAAGTCTTCCAGCAGGTGACGCAGCAGGTCATTCTTCTGCTCTTCATCCCCCAGCTTGGTGCTGTTGAAGTGAATGTCCTGAAACACCTGATCCAGCTTGTTGCCATTGGCTTCCTGAATGGCATGAAGGGCCTTGTCGATCCGCTCCCCATTCCCGGCTTCATGCCGACGGTCGTGAAGGACATCAAAGCTGGCATCAACGGGCAGCACGAAAGCCTCTTGTTGCATCATCGCCTCAACCAGTTCGGGGCTATCGGGATGCTGGGCCTCGTAGGTTGACCGATGGTCCTTCCAAACATCAGAGATGTATTTCAGGAAGAGCATCGTCAGCACATAGTCTTTGTAAATCGACGGATCGACGACACCACGGAATGTGTCACAGGCAGACCATGCTGCGTTATTGACTTCGGATTGGGTGATTGGGGTCATGAATTCGTTGCCTGCTTAAAAAGAAGGGCAACAAAGCCCCGATATTTGGTTGCATCTAAAGGTTCATTATTGGGTGTCGTGCTGGTTCCATTCTCTTGACGCAGAACCTCGATGACGGCCTCTCCAACTAGATGCGGCGGCGGTTTTACATCGAGCTTCTGAGCCTCGCCCTCAACCATCGAAACGACTTCACCTATGCGACGGTAGATGCCTGTTTGAGAACACGCAGTCGCTTTAGTGCCATGGAACAGTTGATACGGGTCCACCTGATAAATCGCTGCAATGACAAAGAGGCGTTCTGCACTAATCGTTTCTGCCTTGTTTTCCATCCTCCAGACTTGAACCCTGCTCACACCCAGCTTGTCCGCCGCCTCATTGACGGACAGGCCTGCGCGTTCCCGCGCATCTCTGATGCGTTCGTAAAGATGATCCAAAGGGGTTCTTTCAAGCTCGTATGTTTCACGTTGTGAAACATATTGGCAAAAAATGCAACATTCATGAAAGTTACCTATAGCGAATCATTATGTTTCACTTTATGAAACATCAACATGACGCTCAAGGAATACCTGAATCAGAATAAGCTAAGCCTGAAGGCATTTGGGGACCGGTGCGGCATTAGTGCCCCGACCGTTCTACGAGTGCGCGATGGGCTGCACATACCGTCTCGCAAGACGCTAAATGCAATCGTCTCGGGGACCGGTTGATCAGCCCCACCTAAGCGGTCCAGTTTGAATGTTAGTGCATTATTGGCCTGGGTTCCATCGGGACGATGGTTTCCGGGGCAGGTGGGCGGTAGCCCAAGGCACTGTGTGGTCGTTTCGTGTTGT
>NZ_FWFT01000004.1 GCF_900172275.1 Pseudooctadecabacter jejudonensis | reverse complement strand
AGCCCAGCAGCGCGCCCAGCTCACCGCCGTGGTAGGCGTAAACTTCGACCACACCGTCAGCAGCAGCGCGGACTGTGCCCAGCTCAACCTGGGTGTCACGGGACTGGCTTTCCACGAAGTTGGAGATATAGCTTTCAGCGGAAGCGATGGAAGCAGTTGCGGCAACGGCGGCGGCGGCGAGTGTAAGTGTCTTGAACATGATATTTCCTTTCGGTGCCCGTCTGGGGCGGTGTATGATGTGCCCCGTTTGTGGGGCGGTGTGTTGGTTGCCCGTGGTAGGGCGGCTTGTGTGTTGCAGCGTGTCTGCTGCGTTTCGATGAGATGAATTTGCGCCTTGCACCGGCCGATTGCGAGTAACGCTTTTTCACGTGCTTCTGTGCGCAAATGCACGGAACCTTATTTTTTGGTGAATACCTGCGAATCCATGCAGGTTTTGCGCAAAGCTGCACAGATCAGCCCCCTTATCTGTGCGCAAACGGACCGCAGTCTGTTGCATTCGATCACAACGCTTGTGAACAGAAAAATTTCGGCCGTGGATTTGTTACACGTCCCTCTCACCCGGGTGAGCAATATGTCTTGTTTTCAAAGGGTTTTGTCACATAGCACACGCGCCCGTTGCCTATTGCTACAGGTACGGGGGTGTTTGGGGCGCGAACGTGGTGTTTTAGGTGATCGCTTCGAGTCGCTCTTTGGACATGTCGCCCGGAACAATGGTGATGGGAATCGTCAGATCACCTGCGGACTTGGTCAATTGCGTGACCAAGGGGCCGGGGCCCTTTTTGTCGGTGCCCGCGCCCAAGACCAGCACGCCGACGTCTGGGTCGGCCTCAACCTGTGCGAGGATCTCTGTCACGGGGACGCCTTCGCGGATCACCAGTTCCGGATCAATGCCTTGTTTGTCGCGCATCCACTTTGCGAAGACTTCGAAGTGCACTTCGATCCGTTCACGGGCTTCGGCGCGCATGATGTCAGCCACCCCGATCCAGTGATTGAATTCATCGGGGGGGATGATCGACAAGACTTCAACCCCGCCGCCGGTCTTGGCCGCCCGCATTGCGGCGAACCGCATGGCGTTCAGGCATTCACGGCTGTCATCCAGAATGACGAGGAATTTGCGCATGTCGTTCTCCCATCAGAGGGCCGTTGGCCCGCCCGTGATTAGCAATGACCAAGTGATCCGCGCCGTGCAACCTATATCTGACGCGGCATCCGCCTGCGCAGGGACCTGATGCAAAGGTTGCAGCCCTGTTGGCCGCAAAAGATCAGGACCTGAAGGACCGCCAGATAAAGGGCCGCGGCGGCACCAATGGCCAGATTGCTGATCCGAACGGTGGCTCGCAACACGCGGGATTTGCCAAGCACCTCAATCGCGCCCCGTGTGCGCGGCCCGATGGCGTCGGTGACACGGGCCAGACGGGCGGCCTCTTGCGGGGTGTCGACAAAGCGCAGCAGGGTCATGGCCTCCGCCACGGATGTGGTGTCGGCCATGCGGCCCAATGATCTGCCCAAACCCGTCAGCTCCTCCATCTTTGCGGTGACGATCAGATCCTGGGGGGCCGCGCGCCCGCGGGCCAGATCGCCCAGCCTGTCCCAGCGCACCGCATCGCCCACCAGCGATGTCAGTCGTGCGGCCAACGCCGGGGTCACCATGCCCAACCGCCGCGCCGCCCGCAGCACCGACGCCCCCGCCTTCACCGAATAGCTGGACCCGCCGGTGGCGAGGACGGCGCCCGTCGCCCCCAGCCCGATGACAGCCAACCCCACATCAAGTCGGTCGATGTCCCCGCCTGACAGGTAATCCACCCCCGCACGGCGCAGGGCATTCACATCGCCCGCAGGCGTCAATTCAAACGGAATGGCACACAGGCTAATCTGGGACAGGGTTTCACAGGCAGTGATGTCCACGGCACAAGCCCCGCAGCCGGTGGTTCGCGCGACAAAGCCCGACGTCGCCGCATCTAGGGCCGCGATATCCTCGATCAGTTCGCGGGGCAGCACGACGCCATGGTCATTGGCCAACCCCAACAACAGATCCAACCGCATCAGATCCTCAGCCAGCAACGCGTCTTGCACCCGTGGCAAAAGCCACGCGCGATCCACGTCGCGGGCCATGGCACGGGTCAGCGTCCGGTCAATCTGTGCTGTGGTGGCCTGAACCATGGGGGCCGAAAACGGCGACTGCGCCAAAAACCACGCGACCGCCGTCAGTGTCAGGACAAATGGCAGCAGATGCAGCCCCGTCAACACCGCCCCCCTCATGCGGAGCGTTTGGCCCACTCCCAATACAGATCACGCGCGCGCCGCGTGATCGGACCCACTTGATAGTGAATGTCGTCAAAGGCGGTGATCGGCGTGACCTTGGCCATGTTGCCACTCAGAAACATCTCATCTGCTGCGCGTGCATCGTCCAACGTCAGGACCTGTTCGTGCACCGTCACGCCATCGGCCCGAAGATTGGCAATATGGCGCGCGCGGGTGATGCCCGCCAGAAAGGTGCCATTCGGGATGGGGGTAAACACCTCCCCGTTTTTGACAAGAAAGACATTGGCCGTGGCGCTTTCGGCCAGATTGCCCATGGCATCGCAGGCCAGCGCATTGCCAAACCCCTTCGCCCTCGCCTCTGCCAACATGCGGGCGTTGTTTGGATAGAGGCAGGCGGCCTTGGCATTGCAGACCGCGTCCTCCATCACGGGACGCCGGAACCGCGTGGTCGTGACGGTGGTGGTCGCGTCTTCGGGGGGCATGGGGATTTCTTCAAGACAAATTGCGAAGCCGGCTTTGTCCTCCCCCGGGACAATGGCGGAATATCCGGTATCGCGGCCCCAGTACATGGGCCGGATGTAAACAGCGCGGTCGCCATAGGGCGCCAACCCCTCACGGATAATGGCGACCATATCTTCGGTGCTCACCCAGGGTGTCAGCATCAAAGCCTCGGCTGATCGATTGACACGCGCGCAGTGCAAATCCAGATCGGGGACCATCCCGCCAACGGCCCGCGCGCCGTCAAACACGCCCGATCCCAACCACATGCCATGATCCGCCGCCCGCATCAGCGGCACATCGCCGTCATGCCACTGGCCTTCGAAATACGTACGAATGTTGGTGCCTGTCGCCATTCTATCCTCCGGAGTTTGGCAAACCCTATCAGGCCCGCGCCAGCGGTCCAGTCAGCCAGACGAAAAAACGCCGAAAGCCAGGGACGGGCTTTCGGCGCTTTGCTATGCCCACACGAGGGACAAGAGTGCGGCACGTGCCGCCATCTAGGCGGCAATAGGTATCAAAATTATGAACGTGAGGCCAAAAGATCGGCCATATCCAGTTGCGCATTCACCATCGCCAAATTTCCCTTCGCATCGCGTGGCCAAAGGGCAGGGTCACGATCCACATAAAGCTCAACCCCGTTGCCGTCTGGGTCGCGCAGATACACAGCTTCGCTCACCCCGTGATCGGCCGCGCCATCCAGCGAAACGCCAGCTTCAAGCACGCGGGTCACCACATCGGCCAAAGCCGCGCGGGTGGGATACAAAAACGCCGCATGATACAGACCGGTGTACCCAGCAGGCGCAGGCGCAGCCCCCTGACTTTCCCAGGTGTTCAGCCCGATATGATGGTGATAGCCGCCCGCACCAAGAAATGCGGCGTGACGCCCCATGCGGGCGGTGACCTCAAACCCAAGAACATCGCGGTAGAACGCAACGGCGCGCTCAAGGTCGGCGACCTTTAAATGAATGTGCCCAACAGTCGGGGCGGCAGTAAGGGTTTCAAGATCTTTCATGGGGCATTCCTTTCACCCCACCGATCTATAGCCAGCAGTTGGTGCACAAAACACCCACCACTGCTCACCCTATGTGCGAAAATGCGCGGACACATCTGCGTGTGCCTTTGCTTCATCTGACCAGACAAACTCCCCCCGGAGGGCCGCTCTCAACACTCGCGCCCCTCACAAGGTCAAATGTCAGACCTCAGCCGCGCAGCAAGCCCACAATATCATAAGTCTTCTCAAGGATCGGCGTCGCAATGGCCCGCGCCTTGTCCGCCCCTTGGGCCAGTTTGCGGTCGATCTCCGCCGGATCATCCATCAGACGTTTCATCTCATCTGAAATCGGGGCGAGCTTCGCGACCGCCAGATCGGCCAGCGCCGGTTTGAACGTGCCCCATCCCGCACCTGCATATTCGGCCACAACCTCAGCCGGTGTCATGTCAGACAGGCCCGAATAAATATCAACAAGGTTCTTCGCCTCAGGCCGTCCCGCCAATCCGTCCAGATCCATGGGGATCCCGTCAGGGTCTGTTTTGGCCTTCTTGAACTTCTTGGCGATGGTGTCCGCATCATCCAGCATGTTGATGCGCTCCATGTCGCTTTCACCGGATTTCGACATCTTCTTGGTGCCGTCGCGCAGGTTCATCACGCGGGTGCCAGGGCCCTCAATGACCGGTTCGGTCACCGGAAAGAAATCAACGCCGAAATCGTTGTTGAACTTGTTGGCAATATCGCGCGTCAACTCAACATGCTGCTTTTGGTCTTCGCCCACGGGCACGTGGGTGGCATGGTAAATCAGGATATCGGCGGCCATCAGCGACGGATAGGCATAAAGCCCCAGCGACGCCTTCTCGGCGTTCTTGCCCGCCTTGTCCTTGAACTGCGTCATGCGGTTCATCCAGCCCACGCGGGCCACGCAGTTGAAAATCCACGCAAGCTCGGTGTGTTCCTTGACCTGTGACTGGTTGAACAGGATCGAATGCTCAGGATCAATACCCGCAGCCAGCAATCCGGCGGCAATCTCACGCGTGCCCCCTTTGAGGCCCTTGGGGTCCTGCCACACGGTGATCGCATGCAGATCCACCGCGCAATAGATCGTCTCCATGTCGGGGCTTTGCATGTCCACCCAGCGTTTGATCGCACCCAGATAGTTGCCCAAAGTCAAACCGCCAGACGGTTTGATGCCGGAGAAAACGCGCGGGGTGAAGGTGCTGGCACTCATGGAACGCTCCAAAGCCTAGATTTCAGGGTGAGGCTGGCTTACCCATGCCCTATTGTCCCGTCAACCAAATGGAACCCGCCTATGCGCGAAGAAAGCCCCTTTAATTCCGTTCCGCCAGTGCCGCTGATTTTGGCTTTGGTACTGGCGGGGATCGAACTGACGCTGTCAGCGGCCGCCATGGGGTATGTCGGCGGGGCCGCGGGCGTGGGCTGGCGGGCGCAGGCCTTTCAGGACTACGCCTTCGCGCCCTCCGTCTGGACGCAGATTTTTGAGCGTGGCGATTGGTCGTTGGATATGGCAGGCCGGTTGATCACCTACACCTTCATCCACGTCAATTTCACCCACGCCCTATGGGCCGTCGTTCTTTTACTGGCACTGGGCAAATTCGTGGGCGAGAAATTCCACCCCCTCAATTTTATCCTGCTGTTTGGGGTGTCCTCAGTGGGGGGCGCTGTGGTCTACGGCGGGCTGTCGTGGCAAAACACAGCACTTGTGGGCGCATACCCTGGGGTCTACGGGCTCATTGGGGCGTATACCTACATGATGTGGCTCGCGCTGGAACGGATCGGGGAAAACCAGCTCAAGGCCTTCCAGCTGATCGGGATCTTGCTGGGGATCATGTTGATCTACTCCATGATCTTCGGATCCTCCCCCACTTGGATCGCCGAGGTCGCAGGCTTCCTGATCGGCCTCTTCGCCTCCCCCCTTCTGGCGCCGGGCGGCTGGGCGGCCTTCGTCACCCGCATGCGCAACCGCAGGTGAGCAATATGGCCCTGACAACAGGATTAAATCACCTTGGGCTGACCGTCCGTGATCTCGATCAGACCACGTCGTTCTTCGTAGACGTCTTGGGTTGGGACGTGACCGCCCGTGACGCCAGCTATCCGCGCACGACGGTCACCGATGGTGTCCTGCGGCTGACGCTGTGGCAGGTCCAAACGGATCAAGCGGCCCCCTTTGATCGCAAAGGCGTGCTGGGCCTGCACCACCTTGCCCTTCAGGTGCCCGACATGAACACGCTCACGTCACTTGCAGATGTGTTGACCAAAACAAAGGGGGTGGTCGTTGAATTCATGCCCGAACCGATGGGGGCCGGACCGCGTGTGCATATGATGTTTGCCGAACCGGGCGGCCTTCGGATTGAGCTGCTCTACAACCCGGCCTGAAACGGCGCGCAACCTTCGCTTCTTTGGGTCAAAAATACCTATTCCGACGGCCCTAAAATTCCGGAATTTTAGGACATGCCACCCGACCGGCGGAGCGAGGATTTGAACTCTGACAGGCGGAACGCCCCCAAAAGCTGCCCCAGCGCGAAATAGCCCGCGATACCCACTACCACGACAAAGGCCAACGCGCCGTAGCGCACCCCCGCGATGCCCAATGCGGGGCCCACCAGCAGCACAGCCACCATCAAAAGCCCGCCCATCAGCAATGCGGCAAAGACAATCCGCCAGAACCGGTACTTGAACCGCGCATCAAACCGCGCAGCGGTTCCCATCGTCCGGCTGCCGCGCCACAGTTGCCACACCATGACCCAGCCTGCGACGGTCGTGGCGATCGCAGCGGCGATATAGCCTATGTAGACCGACAGACCGATCGCCAGAACGGCATTCACACCCATGGCCACCACCGCATAGCCAAAGGGCCGACGCGTGTCCTCACGGGCGAAAAACACCGGCTGCAACGCCTTTTGCATCACAAACGCGGGCAGGCCGAGGCCATAGACCGTCACGGCCAGCGCCGTGGCCGCCGTGTCGTCACTGTCAAAGGCGCCGCGTTCAAACAACACGCTGACCAACGGCAGCGGGATCACAACCAAGGCCACCGCCGCAGGGATCGTCAGCGCCAGCGAAAACTCCGCTGCGCGGTTAAACGCATCGCGTCCGCCCACATCGTCGCCTGCCTGCAATTTGCGCGACAAATCCGGCAGCAACACCACGCCGATAGCGATGCCCACGACACCCAAGGGCAGTTGATAAAGCCGGTCCGCATAGCTGAGCCACGCCACCGCCCCGTCAAAATAACTGGCCACCTGTCGGCCCACCAACAAATTGATTTGCACCACGCCGCCTGCCAGCGCGGCGGGGCCCGCAATGATAAACAATTTGCGCAAGTCCGGCGTCCAGCTGGGCAGGCCAAACCGCAAGCCAAAGCCCGCACGGCGGGCCGCCCACCAGACCAGCGCCAGCTGTACAACACCGCCCACGGGCACGGCCCAAGCCAGATGCGCGCCGGTCCACTCTGCGCCGGTCGATTGGGCGGCGTCCGCCGGCGCGTCTGCCCCGCCCATGGTGCTGATCAACAGGGCGGCCACGAACACCACGTTCAGCAACACAGGGGCCGCCGCCGCTGCCACAAACCGCCCCGTCGCGTTCAAAACACCCGACAACAGGGCCGCCAGCGAGATCAGCAAGATATACGGAAACGCGATCCGCCCATAAAGCACCGCCAGATCAAACCTCTCATCGCCGCGAAACCCAGACGCCATGGCCGTCACCAGCCAGGGCATGGCCAAAATGCAGACAACCGAAAACACCGACAGCGCCACGGCCATGAAGGCAAAGGCATCCTGCGCGAAGGCCTTTGGGTCGTCCCCGCTTTCGACCTTTTTGGAAAACATCGGAACGAAAGCCATATTAAATGCGCCTTCGGCGAAAAACCGGCGGAACATGTTGGGCAGGGAAAACGCAATCAAGAACGCCTGCGCCACCGGCCCCGTGCCCAGATAGCCCGCAATCATGATGTCGCGCACAAAGCCCATGATCCGGCTGAGTAACGTCCAGACGCCCACGGTGAGAAAGCCTGAGATCAGTCGGATGGGTTTCATGTGATTGCCTGTGTCGTTTTGCGCATCTTATCGCGGCCTCCGGGCAATCACTATGCAGAAGTTGTGCACGGGCGAGGGGGAGGATTTTGAGTTTTTTGGGTCAGATGAAGGCAGACGCGTCGCACTGCGAAAACGCCTGTTGGTCAGTCAGCAGGCGGTGGGGTGGCGCCCATGACCTCAATAGTGTCGCCGTGGGTCAACGCGCGCAACTGATCCAGCACCGCTGCGCTGTCATCGTCTACCTGATGGGCGACCTGGACCAATAGATCGCTGGCCTGCTGCCTTAGATCCGCGTCCATGTCGTCACGCCAGACGGCCCAGACGGGATAGGGAAAACGTGGGGCGTCCGCGACAAGATGCATTTTACCCCCGTCAATCATCCGTTTGACATAGCGCGCGGGCAGATAGGCAGAGGCCTGTCGGTTCACGATATACTCCCCCGCCATCGCGCCAAGGGCAAAGGTCAGGCCTGGGTTGGTCAGATGCGGCAAGGCCTGTGCATGAGCGCCTACGAATTCGGGCCCCCAATCCACAAAGACGTAACTGTCGCCCACGGTGTCAAGGGTGACGTCCGGCACGGTCGAGACCAGAACCAGATCTTCGTCGGTTACTTTTTCGGCCTCAAGGCCGGGGCGCAGCTGAGGCATGTAGAGCAAGCCCACCTGCACAACGCCTTCGATGAGAAATCGTGTCAATCGGTCGGGCATGCCCAGTTCTGCGCGAATGCTGAGATCGGGCATATTTTGGCGCAGGGCGTCGATCCACCCAAACCCCAAGCGCGGCCACAGCGAGTATTGCGCGCCAATGGTCAGCGACCGGTCAAAGCCTTCGGGGATGGCGACTTGTTGGCGGGCTTCTTCCCAGACACGGATGATCGAGAGCGCATAACGTTCAAATTCCCGTCCCGCAGGTGTCATTTCGGCCCCCGCGCGGGACCGGGTGAACAAGGGCTTTCCCAAGGTCTCTTCAAGCCGCTGCACGCGCAGGGAGACGGCGGATTGTGTGACGAACAGGCGGTCGGCTGCATTCACGAAAGATCCCGTGGCCGCGACCTCAAGGAAGGTTTTCAAAAGGGCGATATCCATCCGCTAATATATAAGCAAAAGTTGCTTTAAACACAATTATTTTGAATTTCACTAATGTATTGAAAGGCCCTAAATCCAGTTCACCGGCCCATGGTGGGCTGGCTTCGAAAGGAGATCTGACAATGAAAACGACACTGATCAAAGCCCCACTCGCCATTCTGGCCCTCGTGATGATGACCGCTTGTGGCACCGCCCAAGGGATCGCAAGCGACGCGTGGGGTGCGACCAAATTTGTCGCCGGTCAGGTCTCTGGCGAATAACATCCGGCGTTCAGGTCGGGTTCGCGCCCGACATGGTCCCCCGATTGCGCTGGCAGGGAAGCCTGAAAGAGGGGGGCATGCGGCCCGAAGCCATTCCACCCCGCGCACGTCATCCATCCGGTTTGGTGTTTCACCGGACAGCAGGATGGGGGCGGCGCGGGGGACTGCCTCAACCTCCGGCACGCCCGTCGTGCCGGATTTTTTACGTCAGGCCCGCGCCCGTTCCACGCCTTGGGTGATCGCCTCACGCAGTTTGCGTTCGATGGTCTTTTGTTTGCTCTCTGCGTGGAATTTCAGGCCGAACATGTCTTTGACATAGAAGGTGTCGACAACCTGTTCGCCGTAGGTCGCGATGACGGCGCTGGCGATGTAGATGTTCATATTGGCCAAGGTGCGCGTCAAATCGTGCAGCAGGCCGGGGCGGTCGCGGGTATCGACCTCGATGATCGTGTAAATCTCGGAGCCCTCGTTATCAAAGGTGATGTGGGTGGGCACGCGAAACGCCTTTTCGCGTTTCTTCATCTTGTCTTTGTCGGCCAGCTTGTCGCGGGCCACGATGTCGCCCTGCAATGTCTTTTCGATCATCTGACGCAGGCGGGGCAGGCGGGCCTCATCGTAGGGGCTGCCGTCGGCGTCCTGCACCCAAAAGGCGGCTGTGGCAAAGCCGTCTTTGCTGGTGAAGGTGCGGGCGTCCACCACATTGGCCCCCACAAGGCTCAGCGCGCCACACATGCGGCTGAAAATGCCCGGATGGTCGGCCATGGCGAAACACACGCGAGTGGCGTCGCGGTCATCATCCGGGGTCAGCTCTATGCGGACCTCGTCCGTGCCAATGCCGTGCAGCAGGTTGGCGAAATCCACATGGGCTGTCACGTGCAGGCCCTGCCAATAGGGCGCGTAATGTCGCCCGAGTTCGGCGCGGATGTCTTTTTCGGACCAACCTGCCTGTGTCTGGGCGTTGAGGGCCGCGCGCAGATTGCGCCGCGCCTCGACCCCGCGTTCTTCGCGGTTCAGTGCCTCCATCCCGTTTTCAAGCGCGAACTTGGTCTGCCGATAAAGCGCGCGGATCAGAACCGCCTTCCAGTTGTTCCAGGTGCCCGGTCCCACGCCGCGAATGTCGCAGACGGTCAGCACGCACAGCAGGTTCAACCGGTCCACAGATTTCACCGCATTGGCAAAGCCGCGCACCGTGCGTGGATCGGCAATGTCGCGTTTCTGCGCCATGTCGGACATGAACAGATGGTAGCGCACCAGCCATTCGACCGTTTCACACTCCTTTTTGTTCAGCCCCAGCCGCGGTGCCACTTTGCGCGCAATCCGTGCGCCAAGGATCGAATGATCCTCATCACGGCCCTTGCCGATGTCATGCAGCAACAACGCCACATACAGCACCTTGCGGTTGATCCCATTTTTGAGGATTTCGGCAGAGACGGGCAGTTCATCATCCAACTCCGCCCGTTCGATCTGCGCCAGATGGCTGATCGTCTGGATCGTGTGTTCGTCCACGGTGTAGTGGTGATACATGTTGAATTGCATCATCGCGACGATGGGTTCGAATTCGGGGATAAACGCGGCCAGCACCCCCAATTCGTTCATCCGGCGCAGGCCCCGTTCGGGGTTGCCGTGCTTCAACAAGGTATCCAGAAAAATGCGTTGCGCCTCTTTTGAGGCGCGCACGTCATCGTCGATCAGATCAAGGTTGGCCTTGATCAGCCGCATTGCATCAGGGTGCAGCAAGGTGCCCGTGCGCAACGCCTCTTCGAAGATGCGCAGCAGGTTCAATGGATCCTTCAAAAACGTCGCAGGTTTGTCTACCGTCAGACGGTTCTGTTTGATCGCATAGGGCGGTTTGGCGGTTTTGCGGCGGGTGAACAGACGTTGCAACATCGGTTCCGATTTCAGGTGCGCGTCTTCTTGGGCCGTCAAAAAGATCCGCGTCAGTTCGCCAACATCCGTGGCATGGCGAAAGTAATCCTGCATGAAATGTTCGACGGCCCGCCGGCCGGTGTCATCGGCGTAATGCATCCTTGCGGCGACCTCGACCTGCAGATCAAACGTCAACTGGTCTGCGGCACGGCCCGTGATCAGATGCAGATGACACCGCACAGCCCACAAAAATTCATGGGCGTCCTTGAATTCCTCATATTCGGCTTGGGTGAAAACGCGGTGTTTCACCAACTCTGAGGCGTCTTTGACCCCGTGAACGTATTTACCGATCCAATACAGGGATTGCAGATCGCGCAGCCCGCCTTTGCCCTCTTTCACGTTTGGCTCAACCATATATCGTTGGCCACCCTGTTTGCGGTGCCGTTCGGCGCGTTCTTCCAGCTTGGCTTCGATGAAATCAGGCACGGTGCCTGCAAAAAGGTCAGACCGCAGTTTTGTCGTCAGCTCCGCAGCCAAGGCCCGGTCGCCGGTCAGATAACGTTCTTCGACCAGTGACGTGCGGATCGTGTAATCCTCTCGCGCCAGTCGGATACACTCCTTCACCGTGCGGCTGGCATGTCCCACCTTCAGCTTCAGATCCCACAGGATATAGAGCATCGATTCAATCGCGCTTTCCGCCCAGGGGGTGACTTTGTAGGGGGCCAGAAACAGCAGATCGACGTCGGAATGGGGTGCCATTTCCCCGCGTCCTGATCCGCCGACGGCAATCAAGGCCAGCCGCTCCGCCTCTGTGGGGTTGCCCACAGGGTGCAGCAGGGTTGTGGCAAGATGATAGACCTCAATCACCACGGCATCCGTCAGATAGGCATAGGCCCGCGTGGTGGGGGTGGCCTCAAACGGAGATTTGGCAAAAGCCTCAGCGATCCGCGCGCGTCCAGTGACCAAGGCTTCTTTCAGAAGGGCCACGATCTGGCTGCGCGGGGCTTGGTGGTCGGATGTGATCAAATCCGTCAACGCAATGCGAAGCGCCCTGCGGTCGATAATATCGTCCGCAGGGCATATCAGGTCGTCGGGGATGTCCGTCTCTGTCAGGTTAGGATCCGCCTGTTCCAAAAGCCCTTGGCGCGGCCTCAAGGATGGTGATTTCGTTGTTCACGATCGTGGCGATGGCCAAGGCGCGTTGGTTGGACCCGTCAGGGCGCAGCCGGAAGGGGCCTGTCGCACCGGCGAAACCCGCCGCACGTGTCAACGAACCGCGTGTCAGGGCATTGCGGTCGCCCGATGCGGCCAGTGCGCCAATCGCTGCAATCCCATCATACGCGATAGAGGCCAACGGATGCGGGCGGTTGCCGTAGGTTGTTTCATACCGGTTGCGGAACGCGGCCTCGCGGCCCGCATCCCCAATCGCGAACAGGCCATTCTGTAGGCCCGGCAAGTCGCGCGCTTGCGGGGTCGTGTCCCACCGGGTCAGGCCGATCAGCGGCGTGCGGGATGTATCAAGGCCGGACTGGACCAGCGAAGTGGCAAGGATCGGCAGGCCTCCGGCAACATTGTCGGTCGTGAACACCGCCTGCGCGCCATTGCCTTGGGCCGCAGCCGCAATCGCGGGGGACCGTTCAAAAATACCGGCTTGATTGAAGGGGTAGGCCTCAATGCCCACGACAGACCCACCTGCCGACCGGATGGAGGTTGCGATGGCGTCGCGCCCCACCGCGCCGGCCAGATCATCCTGATGGGCGATCATATATTGTGTGATCCCCTGCCGTCCGGCGTAATCCACCAACCGGTCTGAGATGTTGCCGAACGTATTGCCCAGCACAAAGACATTGCCACCCGCCACAGCGGTGTTGTTTGAAAACGCCAGCACATTCACATTGGCCGGTCCCGCGACCAGACCCACCGCATTGGCGCTTTCCGCGTCCAGCGGGCCCAGAATGATCTGCGCCCCGTCCGCCAAAGCCGCCGCTGCCATCTGGCTCGCCTGGGCGGGGTTTCGGGCCGTGTTGTAAACCCGCAGATTCAATTCGGCCCCGTTCAGGTCGGCCATGGCCATGCGCGCGGCGTTCTCAAGGCTGGCGGCAATGGCGTCGAATTCCGCCTGACCTGTGCCACCTGGCACCAGCAGGGCCACTTGAACCGGCGCCGAGGGGTCAATCTGCTGGCCGGAGTTGCCCCCGCCGACGCCGGGAACAGGCAGATCGCAGGCCGCAAGAAAGGCAAGACTGATCAGGGCAAACACACGGGCGGCGGCGCGGCGGATCATCGTATCCGCAAGGCTGGGCAAATAGGCTGACATGGATTAATTCACTCCCTCTGGGCAGCGCAGGTGAACGCTGCAATATTGGCCGTTAGCATAGTGCGCCGGTCGGGAGGGTCTAGGTATGAATCATCGCAACATTCCCCTCTCGGCGGGTCTTTACTTGTGCGCGGTCCCCATTGGCAATGCGCGCGATGTGACGTTGCGCACCCTCGATATCCTTGCAAGTGCCGATGTTGTGGCCGCCGAAGACACGCGCACGGCGCGCAAATTGATGGACATTCACGGCATCAGCATTGGCGATCGTCCGATGGTCGCCTACCACGATCATTCGGGTGAAAACGTGCGTGCACGTCTTATGACGTTGGTGAAAGACGGCAAATCAGTCGCCTATGTCTCTGAGGCCGGAACGCCGCTGGTCGCGGACCCCGGCTATAAACTGGCCGCAGACATGCGCACGGCCGGTCTGCCCCTCACAGCCGCCCCGGGGGCGTCGGCTGTTCTGGCGGCGCTGACCATTTCAGGCCTGCCAAGCGATGCCTTTCACTTTGCCGGATTTTTGCCAAACGCGTCGGCCGCGCGCCGCACATCTCTCGAACATCTACGCGAATTGCAGGCGACAGTGGTGCTCTACGAATCTCCCAAACGCATTGCCGCGTTGGTGTCGGACATCGCACAGACGATGGGCGGCGACCGTCAGATCGTGATCTGCCGCGAGTTGACCAAGAAATTCGAAGACGTCCTGCGCGGCACGGCGGACGACCTGATCGATGTGCTGGCTGACCGCACGTTGAAGGGCGAAATCGTCGTCTTGATCGATCGGGGGGCGGATCAGCAGACCGACATTGCCGACGTTAAAGCCGCTTTAACGACTGCCTTGCTATCCATGCGCATCAAGGACGCCGCCACAGCCGTCGCAGGGGCCACCGGTTTGCCCCGCCGCGACGTGTATCAAATGGCGCTGGATATGAAGAAAGACGATACATGACCCGACAAATACGCGGATCGACAAATTACCATGCAGGCCATGCGGCAGAAGACATTGTTGCCCTGAAATACGCCCGCGCCGGTCAGCCGACTTTGGCGCGCCGTTGGCGGGGGCAATCGGGCGAAATCGATCTGGTCGCGCAAGACGGGGACGCCATCGTGTTCATCGAAGTCAAGAAAAGCCGCACCCATGCCCAAGCCGCTGAACGTCTCAGCGCGCGACAGCTCAATCGCATCTATGGCGCCAGTGTCGAATTTCTGGAAACCCAACCCAAGGGTCAGTTGACCGATATGCGCATTGATCTGGCGCTGGTCGATGGTGCGGGTCGCGTCGACGTGATCGAAAACATCTCGATGGCGGCGTAACTGCGCCATCGCCCATTGCACCGCGACGTCTACGGGTCCATGTCTGTAGGGACTTTTCTGATACGGACAGACCCATGACTTCGCCAAAGCCTTTGACAGTTGCCTTTCAAATGGACCCCATCGGGGGCATCGACATCAACGCCGACAGCTCGTTTCGATTGGCCGAAGAGGCGCAGGCGCGGGGACATCAGCTGTTTTACTACACGCCAGATCAGCTCAGCTACCAAGAGGGGCGGGTTCTGGCCCGCGGGCAGGATCTTGTCGTCCGCCGTGAGGTTGGCAATCATTTCGATGTCGGTGAAATGCGAGAGCAGGATCTGGCAGAGGTTGATGTGATCTGGCTGCGTCAGGATCCCCCCTTTGACATGGGCTATATCACCACGACCCATATCCTTGACCGGATCCATCCGGACACGCTGGTCGTGAATGACCCGTTTTGGGTCCGCAACTATCCGGAAAAACTCCTCGTCCTCGATTTTCCTGACCTCACACCGCCCACCGCCATCGCCCGCGATCTGGGCACCCTCAAGGCGTTCCGCGACCGGCATGGCGATGTGATCCTCAAACCGCTTTACGGGAACGGCGGGGCGGGGGTGTTCAAACTCAGCCAAGGCGACAGCAATCTCGCGTCCCTGCATGAGCTGTTCTCGGGCATCAATCGTGAGCCGTTGATCATGCAAAAGTTTCTGCCTGCCGTCAGCGCGGGCGACAAACGGGTGATCTTGGTCGATGGCCGTCCCGTCGGTGCGATCAACCGCGTTCCGGCCAAGGGTGAGACGCGGTCCAACATGCACGTCGGCGGACGGCCTGAGAAAGTGGCCCTGACCGATCGGGATCGCGAAATTTGTGACCGGATCGGCCCACTGTTGCGCGAAAAGGGGCAGGTTTTCGTCGGCATCGATGTTATTGGCGATTATCTGACCGAAATCAACGTGACCTCGCCCACCGGCATTCAGGAACTGGAACGGTTTGACGACGTCAACATCGCCGCCAAAATCTGGGAGGCGATCGAGGCAAAACGTCCGTGACGCGGCCCTCCTTTCGTCTGCGGGCGCTGCGGTTGGGAATGCGGCTTTTTGAAAAGCCCAAACTGGCCAAACGCGGCACGCCGGAAAGTGCGAACCGGGATTTCGAACGGGCCGCGCCCTATCTTTTCAGCGTGCCCAAGGGCACAGTGGTTCAGGATGAACCCGCCTTTGCGCGCATCACCTGCGGCACAGTGCGGCCCGACGCGGCGATCCTCTATCTGCACGGTGGCGCCTTCGTCACCGGATCGCGCCGCAGTTACCGTGCCATGGCCGCACGACTTGCCAAACGCACGGGCGTCGCGGTCTATTTGCCGGATTACCCCAAATTGCAGCAGGCCCCGTTTCCAGCGGCCCCAGACGCGGTTCAGGCGGCATGGGACGCGCTGCTAGCGCAGGGATTTGCGCCCCATTCCATCGTTCTTGCCGGTGACAGCGCGGGGGGCAACCTGCTGTTTGGGCTGTTGGCCACCCTTTTGCAACGTGGGGAAAAACCGGCAGCTGTGCTGGCATTTTCGCCGTGGACGGACATGACCCTATCGGGCGAAAGCCTGATCTTGAACAAGGACAAAGACCCGCTTTTGCCTGTGTCCCGCATGCAAGAGGCCGTCGATTTGTACCTTGGCCCAGCAGACCGGCGCGATCCTCGCGCCAGCCCGCTGTTCGCGGACTTTCCCGACCCGCCGCCCGCGCTGATCCAAGTGGGTCGCGATGAGGTGCTGTTCAGCGACGCGGCACGTATGGCGGACAAGTTGGGCGGCACATTAGACGTATGGGCCGATGTTTTTCACGTCTGGCAGATGTTTGATGGCCGCCTGCCAGAGGCCAATGCCGCCATGCGCCGCGCCGCAGCCTTCGTTCAAACCTCTTTGGACAGGGCTAAACGGTAACCCACGGCCTCGGCCACGTGGGGTTTGCGCACGGTGTCCGACCCGTCCAGATCGGCGATGGTGCGCGCCACGCGCAGCACGCGGTGATAGCCGCGCGCGCTCAGCCCGAACCGGTCCGCGACCTTCAACAACATGTCTTTGCCCTCGGCGTCCGGTGTCGCCACGTCTTCAAGCGCGCCGCCTTCCAGATCTGCATTGACCCGCATGGACGTGCCCGCGAACCGCGCCGATTGCACGGCGCGACCCGCGGCCACACGCGCGGCGATGTCTGCGGAGGTTTCGCCCGCGGCCGGCAGATCAAGATCCTGCAACGCCACAGGGGGCACTTCGATCCGCAGATCGAAGCGGTCCATCAAGGGCCCCGATATTCGCTGCATGTACTCTTCCCCGCAAATGGGCACGCGAGCACAGGCGCGGGCCGGATCGCTCAGGTAGCCGCATTTGCAGGGGTTCGCGGCGGCCACCAGCATGAAGCGGCACGGATAGCGCACGTGGGCATTGGCCCGCGCCACCACGACCTCACCCGTCTCAATGGGTTGGCGCAGGGTTTCCAGCACGGTGCGCGGGTATTCGGGGAATTCATCCATGAACAACACGCCATTGTGTGCCAGCGAAATTTCCCCCGGTTTGGCGCCACGCCCGCCGCCCACAATCGCGGCCATAGAGGCCGTGTGGTGGGGTTCGCGAAAGGGCCGCGCGCGGTTGATCCCGCCATCGCTGAGCAAACCAGCCAATGAATGGATCATCGACGTCTCCAATGCCTCCGTTGGGGACAGCGGCGGCAGGATGCCGGACAGCCGCGCGGCCAACATGGATTTTCCCGACCCCGGCGTGCCCACCATCAGCGCGTGGTGCCGCCCCGTGGCTGCAATTTCCAACGCGCGTTTGGCTTTCTCCTGGCCTTTGACATCGGCGAAATCGCGGTGGCTTGTGGGGCTTTTAACCTCACCGGGGTGGGCTGTGGGCAGGGGCGCCTGGCCGGTGAAATGCCGCAACGCCTCGGCGAGGGAGGCAGGGGCATAGACGGCCGCAGCCTCAACCCAGGCGGCCTCTGGCCCGCAGGGGGCGGGGCACACCAGCGTTTTGCCTTCTGCGGCGGCGGCCATGGCGGCGGGCAAAGCGCCCAATACGGGCACCAAAGTGCCGTCCAGCGACAATTCCCCAAGGGCCACGGTGTTGGCGCAGGTGTCCTGCGGCACCGTGCCCATAGCCGCCATGAGGGCCAGCGCGATGGGCAAATCGAAATGCGATCCTTCTTTGGGCAGGTCCGCAGGCGACAGGTTGACGGTGATTTTCTTGGCCGGCAGCGCCAGGGACAGCGCACCCAGGGCCGCGCGCACGCGGTCACGCGCCTCTGACACGGCCTTGTCGGGCAGGCCCACGATCGAAAAGGACGGCAACCCAGGCGAGGTCGCGCACTGAACCTCAACCATGCGGGCATCCACGCCCTCAAACGCCACCGTATAGGCCCGCGCAACCATCCTTCACCCCGTCGTTATGGTTAACACCACCCGCGAAGACTGCGATGACAAGGGTTTAGGAAAGGTTAACGCAAGACGAGGCTTCGGGGTGCGCGTCTTCAGGGCATGGGGAACGGAATGCGTGTGTGCGGTTGATCGTATTGGGACAGTTCAACATCACGGTCCAGCCCTTCGGTGCGCCACCGCAGGATCGCAGGGTGGGACAGTTGGGCTTGAACATAGGCCTGCGTCACGTCCGACACAGACAGACCATAGCCCGCAATGCGAATGGCCACGGGTGCGAAATAGGCGTCAGCCAACCCATAGTCGCCAAACAAGAACGGGCCGTCAGATGCTGCCAACGCATCCCCCCACACCGCCTCGATCCGCGCCACATCTGCGCGCACCGCGGCGTCGGGGGCAAACCCATCCCATGCGGTCGCAAGGTTCATCGGACAGGCAGAGCGCAGAGCCATGAAACCGCTGTGCATTTCGCAGATCATGTTCATCGCCTTGGCGCGCTGGGCGGGGCCTGCGGGCAGCAAACCGCGATCTGGGAACGCCTCGGCCAGATGCCACGCGATCGACAGGCTGTCGGTCAACAGGCCGCCATCCGGCGTTTTCACCACAGGCACGGTGCGGTGCCCGCCAAAGGCTGCGACATCGTCATAAAACGCGTCGCCATAAATCAGGGTGTCCTGAACCCGCACAGGGATGTCATGGACAATAAACGGAAGCCATCCCCGCAGGGACCAGCTTGAGTACAGGCGTTGGCCGATAAGTAAATCATAAGTCATAACGGCACGTTAGGGCAGATATGCCTCCTCACGCAAATCGTGATGTGTGGGGCGCTTCATCACGGCAAATGATTGATCCGCGCCACGCCCGGCGTCGGACGCATCTGAATTTCGGTGATCGAAAAGTTGTCGATCCGGTGCGCCAAGGCGCGGTAGGGCGTGATGCCTGCCGCCTTGGCCACCTGAGTTAAAATCGCACCGAAATGCGCCACCGCGATGATATCGCGGCGGGGGTTTTCCGCGATAACGGCGGCGATCTCTGCGCTGACGCGGGCCTCTGCCATGTTCCAGCTTTCTCCGTCGGGGGCTGCCACATCGCCAGGGGTTTCCCAGTAGGCGCGGCTGAGATCCGGCCATTTTTCAGCGACTTGCGCAAAATGCAGCCCGTCCCATGCGCCAAAATCAAACTCTCGCAGACCCGCGCAGTGGGGCAGGCGGGGGCGATCGCCCCCGATGGCTGTGGCCGTGTCGATGGATCGCCTGAGGTCGGAGGACACCACCACGGCGCGCCGGGGCAGGGCTTTGTCGACCCGCGCGATCATCGCGCGATCCGACAAATCTGCGGCCACATCACGGTGGCCGACGAACGTCTTTTCATGGGTGGGCCCATGCCGGACCCAATAGACGACGGTCATATCTGCCCCTTCAGAACCTGCGGCAATCCCACGATCACCTGCACCACTGTGTCCGCCTGCGCCGCTAGTTTCTGGTTCAACCGGCCTTGGGCGTTGCGGAACTGACGGGCCAGCGCGTTGTCTGGCACAACGCCTTGGCCCACCTCATTGGACACCACGATGACCTGTGCGGGGCAGGTGGCAATGGCCCCCAACAGGGCGTCCCCGTCCGCGTCCAGATCACGGTCCGCCAACAGCAGATTGCTTAGCCACAAGGTCGCACAATCGAGCAGGACAACATCGTCCGCCGTGCAAGTCGCAAGCGCCGCGGCGGCCTCCAGCGGGGCCTCCAACGTGCGCCAATCGTCGCCCCGTTGTGCCTGGTGCAAAGAAATTTTTGCACGCATTTCATCATCGAATGCCTGCGCCGTTGCGATATAAACGCGCGGCTTTTTCGTTTGAAAACAAAGGCTTTCCGCGTATGCGGATTTTCCCGACGCAGTGCCACCTATGACAAAAGTAAACGAAGACAAGGGCAATTTCGGAACTTCCTGTGATCCAGATGCTTTCGTGTCACGTAACCACACTAAGACAAAAAGCAAAATACGTTCGGGGAGAAGACCAATGGCGTTTGATGGCCGCTACGACCAAAGTCTTTCACGCACTGCCATGAAGGCGGAGCTTTTGGACGCGGAAACTGAACTGAAACTTGCCTATGCTTGGCGCGATGAGCGATGCGAAGAATCGTTGCACCGCCTGATCACGGCGTACATGCGTCTCGCGATTTCCATGGCGTCGAAATTCAAACGTTATGGCGCCTCCATGAATGACCTGATCCAAGAGGCGTCGCTGGGTCTGATGAAGGCGGCCGACAAATTCGACCCTGACCGCGGCGTGCGTTTTTCGACATATGCCGTGTGGTGGATCAAGGCATCGATTCAGGATCACGTGATGCGCAACTGGTCGATGGTGCGCACCGGGTCCACGTCGTCTCAGAAATCACTGTTCTTCAACATGCGCCGCGTGCAGGCCCGTTTGGAACGTGAAGCCCTGGCGCGGGGTGAAGTCCTCGACCGGCACGAAATGCGCCAGATGATCGCCACGGAAGTGGGTGTGCCCCTGCATGACGTAGAGATGATGGAAGGCCGCCTCAGCGGGTCCGACTTTTCGTTGAACGCGACCCAATCCACCGAAGATGAAGGCCGCGAATGGATTGACGCTCTCGAAGACGATGGCGCGCAGGCCGCCGAAACCGTTGAAAACGATCACGACACGGACACGTTGCGTCAGTGGTTGTTGACAGCACTGACAAGCCTGAATGACCGCGAACAATTCATCGTCCGCGAACGCAAATTGCGGGATGATCCACGGACCCTTGAAAGCCTTGGCGTCGAACTCGGCCTGAGCAAGGAACGCGTTCGCCAGTTGGAGGCCGCAGCCTTTGGTAAGATGCGCAAAAGCCTCGAAGGTCAATCCAAAGAGGTGATGCATTTCCTCGTCTGATACGATTGTTCCCTCGTATCAGTATTAACCGCCCGCCGACCCCCAGTCGGTGGGCGGTTTTCATTCTGGCCCTTTGTGTGCGTACCACCTAATCTGGTGGGCGAAACGAAAGGGACATCATGACAGGCAAAACCATCCTTTTGGTGATCGGCGGTGGCATTGCGGCCTTCAAGTCGCTTGATCTGATCCGACGGTTGCGGGAACGCGGATACCGTGTTGTCCCTGTGCTGACCCCGGCGGCGACTGAATTTGTGACACCGCTCAGCACCTCGGCGCTTGCGGGCGAAAAGGTCTATCAGAATCTGTTCGATCTGAACGATGAGGCCGAGATGGGTCATATTGAACTCAGCCGGGCCGCCGATCTTGTGGTCGTGGCCCCTGCCACGGCAGATTTGATGGCAAAAATGGCCAACGGTCATGCAAACGATCTGGCTTCGACCCTCTTGATGGCGACAGACAAACGGGTCCTGATCGCGCCTGCCATGAACGTCCGCATGTGGGAACATCCAGCAACGCAGCGCAATCTGCGGACTCTACAAAATGATGGTATTTTGACATGCGGCCCAGATCAGGGCGATATGGCGTGTGGTGAATTTGGATTTGGCCGAATGGCGGAGCCGCTGGCGATTGCCGACGCGGTGGATGCCGCCCTTGGGGATGGGCCTTTGCGGGGTAAACATATCCTCGTGACGTCCGGCCCGACCCATGAGCCGATTGATCCTGTCCGCTACATCGCCAACAGATCTTCCGGCGCGCAAGGCACAGCCATCGCGCGCGCACTTTTGAGCCTGGGCGCGCGGGTGACATTTGTGACAGGCCCCGCCGACGTGCCGCCGCCTGTGGGTGCGGATGTGGTCGCCGTCCAGACGGCGGACGAGATGTTGGACGCCGTGCGATCTGCCCAAGATGTGGACGCCGGTGTATTTGCCGCAGCCGTGGCGGATTGGCGCGTGGCGTCAGCCTCGGATCAGAAGATCAAGAAGGACGGCAAGGGCCTGCCGGTTTTGGAATTTGCGGAAAACCCTGACATTCTTGCAACCGTCTGCGCGTCAAAGGCCCGCCCCGCCTTGGTCGTGGGGTTTGCGGCGGAAACCCAAGATGTGATCGCCCACGCGACCGCCAAGCGGGCCCGAAAGGGATGCGACTGGATCGTTGCCAACGACGTTTCACCCGCCACCGGCATCATGGGCGGGACGGAGAACGACGTGGTGCTGATCACCGAAACCGGCGCCGAGGATTGGCCGCGCATGGGCAAGGACGCCGTGGCCGCCCGACTGGCGCAGAAAATAGCCGAAGTTTTGAATGGATAGCGGCCCTCCGGGGGGAGTTTTTCGGGTCAGATGAAGGGGGGGCGTTGGTGATTAACATTCAAGTGGAGTGGATGGACGGGGCGGATCAGGCTTTGGGCCTGCCGTGCTATGAAACTGCAGGTGCGGCGGGGGCTGATCTGCGGGCGAATTTTGAAGACCGTCGCGCGGTGATATTGGACCCCGGGGCGCGGGCTTTGATCCCCACGGGGCTGCGGTTGGCCATTCCTGAGGGCTATGAAGTCCAGATCAGGCCGCGGTCCGGTCTGGCGTTGAAACACGGGATCACCCTGCCCAACAGCCCCGGCACCATCGACAGTGATTATCGAGGGCCGTTGGGTGTGATCGTGCAGAATGGGGGCGCGGATCGGTTTGAGATCACCCATGGGATGCGCATCGCGCAGATGGTGGCCGCCCCGGTGGTGCGGGCTACGTTCCAGATTGGCCCGTTGGACGCCACGACCCGTGGCGCTGGCGGCTTTGGATCCACCGGAACGGAGTAGCGCGCGATGATGGTTGTCCTTGTGTTGGCCGCAAGCCTCTGGGGCATCGGCTGGGCGATGAACCTGCCGCACTCGGCCCGGGTGACGATGGTCGGGCTTTTGCTGATTGCGGTGACCGCCATCCACATTATTCTGCCCGATGGTCACGTGCTGCGCGACACCACCGGCGGAGAGCCTGCGCTGTGGATATTTATCATCTGTGTCAGCCTGATCGTTTGGGGATATTCTTTTTTGCTGTCTCGCGTGCGTCAGCGCGCCAGTGGGGCACCGTCGTTTCATTATGAGGCCCCTGCCGATGCGGGGCCCTTTACCTCAACCGAGCTTGACCGCTACGCCCGCCACATCGTCCTGCGTGAGATCGGCGGGCCGGGGCAAAAGGATCTGAAGGACGCGAAGGTGCTGGTCATCGGGGCAGGGGGGCTGGGCGCGCCTGCCCTGCAATATCTGGGGGCCGCTGGGGTGGGCACGCTGGGTGTGATCGACGACGACGTGGTCGACAATTCCAACCTGCAGCGGCAAGTGATCCATACGGATGCGCGCATCGGCATGCCCAAGGTCCATTCTGCGGCTGAAGGCATCGGCGCGCTAAACCCTTTTGTCACCGTACGCCCTTACCACCGGCGCCTGACCGAAGAGATCGCGCGGGATTTGATCGATGACTATGATCTGGTTCTGGACGGGTCTGACAATTTCGATACGCGCTATCTGGTCAACCGCATCTGCGCCGAGACAAAGACGCCCCTGATCGCCGCCGCCCTGACCCAGTGGGAGGGACAGATCAGCCTCTATGACCCTGCGCACGGCACGCCCTGCTATGAATGTGTTTTCCCCGAACGCCCCGCCGCAGGGCTTGTGCCCAGTTGCGCCGAGGGTGGCGTTTTGGGCCCTTTGCCCGGCGTTCTTGGCGCGATGATGGCGGTGGAGGCCGTGAAGGCCATCACCGGCGCGGGCGAGGGGTTGCGGAACCGCATGCTGATCTATGACGCGCTTTATGCTGAAACGCGCAGCATTTCCGCGAAGCCACGGGCCGAATGTCCCGTCTGCGGTCATTAACCTATTGCCCCTACGGCAGGCCGCGCCATACTCGCCCCATATCAAAAACGGAGCCTGCCATGAAGATGACGTCCCTGATTGCGGCCACAGCCGCACTATTTGCCACGACCGCCCTTGCCGATGGGCATCTGCCCGATCTGGACGGGCGCGAAATTGTTGTAGTGACCGAAAACGCCTATCCGCCGCTGCAATTTATTGACGGCGACGGCAATGCCGTGGGCTGGGAATATGATGCCATGGCCGAGGTGGCCCAGCGGTTGAACGCCACCGTGACCTACGAGAACATCTCATGGGATGCCATGATACCCGCAGTGTCCGAAGGCCAGTTCGATATGGGCATGACGGGCATCACCATCCGCGAAGACCGTGCGGAAATCGTTGATTTCTCAGACAAATACATGACGTCGGAAATGGTCATGCTGGTGCGTGGCGACGAAGACCGGTTCAGCGATGCCGCGTCCTTTGCCGCCGATGACGACCTGTTGGTCGCAGCCCAGCCCGGCACCACGCCGTTCTATGTAGCCGTCTATGACGTGCTGGACGGGGACGAGGCCAATGCCCGCATCCAGTTGTTCGAAACCTTCGGCGCGGGTGTGCAGGCCTTGCGCAACGGCGATGTCGACCTTGTGTTGACCGATGGGACCGCTGGCAACGGCTATGTCGATGCGTCGGATGGCGGCCTCAAGATCGTGGGGGAAAAGCTGGGGACCGAGGATTTCGGGTTCATCTTCCCCCGCGGATCCGACCTTGTTGACCCCATTAACGCGGCCATCGCCGACATGCAGGCCGACGGGACGATTGACGCGCTGAACACCCGTTGGTTCCTTGACTACAAACTGGGCGAATAAGCCCAGAGTTTTGGCGTGATCACGCCCAAACAAGACAGGGATTTTCCCTATTGGCTGCTCATCGTTTTGGCGGTGGGCGGCTATTTCTTTTGGCAGGTGCTGTCGAATGATCTGTATACTCAGGTCCTTGGCACACTGTCGAAAGGCATCCGCATCACCGTCTTTGTCACCCTTGTGGGCTTCGCGCTGGCCAACGCGCTGGGCCTTGGCCTGGCAATGATGTCCATGTCGCGCTGGATTGTCGTGCGGCAGGTGGCGCGGCTTTATGTTGAGGTCGTGCGCGGTGTGCCGATCATCGTGCTGCTGCTGTATGTTGCCTTCGTGCTGGCCCCTGCCTTGGTGGCGCTGTGGAATTGGGCCACGGGCCTGGTGGGGTTTGACCCGATCAGGAACCGCGATTTTTCCATGCTGTGGCGGGCGACCATTGCGCTTACCATCGGCTATTCCGCCTTTATCTCTGAGGTGTTTCGCGCTGGGCTCCAATCCATTGAACGCGGCCAGATTGAGGCGGCCGAGGCGCTGGGCCTGTCGGCGTGGCACCGATTCCGCCACATCACCTTTCCGCAGGCGTTCCGACGGATCCTGCCGCCCTTGGGCAATGATTTCGTCGCGATGGTCAAAGACAGCTCTCTGGTGTCGGTGTTGGGGGTGTTGGATGTCACGCAGGCCGGTAAGGTCACGGCGGCGGGCAATTTTCGGTATTTTGAAACCTATAACATCGTGGCGCTTATTTATCTGACCATGACCATTGGCCTCAGCCTTGTTCTGCGGCGGCTGGAACGGCACCTGCGCGACCGGACGCCCGGCGGGTAGCGCGGATGTGAGTTTTTCTGGTCAGATGAAGGTGGAACGGCGCGCCAAAGTGCATAGGTTGAAGTGCAAAGGAGATCGCCCATGACCAACCCGCTTTTGTCCGACTGGAACACGCCGTTTGATTTGCCCCCCTTTGACCAGATCGAGGATGCGCATTTCGCCCCCGCGGTGGATGCGGCGCTGGATCAGGCCCGCGCCAATATCGCGGCGATTTGTGATGGGTCCGAACCCACGTTCGAGAACACGATTGAGGCCTTGATGTTGGCGGATGCGCCACTGGAAAAGGCGCTGGCGCCGTTTTTCGCACTGGCAGGCGCGGACAGCAATGAGGCCCGCGAGGGGTTGATGCGGGACTTTTCGCCGCTCTTGTCGGCCTATTCGTCCGAGATCACATCAAACGCCGATCTGTTTGCTCGGATTGAGGCGCTGTGGCAGGCCCGCGACACCCTCGATCTGAACGACGAGCAGGCCCGCGTGCTGATGTTGACGCGCCGCAATTTCGTGCGGTCCGGCGCGCAGCTGACAGGTTTTGCCGCCGACCGTCTGGCTGAGGTGAAACAACGTCTAAGCGTTTTGGGCACCCAATTCACGCAGAACCTTCTGGCCGATGAACGCAGCTGGTTCATGCCGCTTGATGACCTCACAGGTCTGCCCGATTTCGTGGTTAATGCCGCGAAGGCCGCGGGCCGGGACAAGGACGCGGGTGGCCCGGTCGTCACCCTGTCGCGGTCCTTGATCGTGCCGTTTTTGCAATTCTGCCCCCGTCGCGATCTGCGCGAAAAGGCCTACACCGCCTGGGTGTCGCGCGGTGCAAACGGCGGTGAGACGGACAACCGTGCGATTGCTGCAGAAATCCTCAGCCTCCGGGCCGAACGCGCCAACCTTTTGGGCTACGACAGCTTTGCCGATTACAAGCTTGAGACCGAGATGGCGGGCACGCCTGGCGCCGTGCGCGACCTGCTGATGCAGGTCTGGACACCCGCCAAGGCCGCCGCCGAAGAGGACGCGCAGGTTTTGCAGGCTATGATGCACACTGATGGCGAAACCGGCCCGCTTGAGGCATGGGATTGGCGCTATTACAGCGAAAAACGCCGTGCCGCCGAACATGATCTGAACGAGGCGGAGCTGAAACCCTACCTGCAACTGGACCGCATGATCGATGCGTCTTTTGCCTGCGCCAACCGCCTGTTCAACCTCGACTTCGCCCCCATAGACGCGCCGCTCTATCACCCCGATTGCCGCGCATGGGAGGTTACACGAAACGGCAAACATGTCGCTGTCTTCATCGGGGATTACTTCGCCCGCGGCTCCAAACGCTCCGGCGCGTGGTGCTCGGCCATGCGCAGCCAGCAAAAACTGGCCGGCGACATCCGCCCTCATGTCATCAACGTGTGCAACTTTGCCAAACCGTCAGAGGGGGAGCCCGCGTTGCTCAGCTACGATGACGCGCGCACTTTGTTTCATGAATTCGGACACGCGCTGCACCAGATGTTGTCCGACGTGACCTATGACATGATCTCGGGCACCTCCGTGGCGCGCGATTTCGTGGAACTGCCCAGCCAGCTTTATGAACACTGGCTCGAGGTGCCCGAGGTGTTGGAAGAATTCGCCACCCATGCCGACACCGGCCAGCCCATGCCGCGCGACCTGCTGGACCGGATGCTGGGGGCCGCAACCTACGATATGGGGTTCTCGACGGTGGAATACGTGGCGTCGGCCCTTGTTGATCTGGCCTTCCACGACACAGAGGACGCGCCCGCAGACCCCATGCAAAAACAGGCCGAAGTGCTTGAGGACATCGGGATGCCCCATGCCATCCGCATGCGCCACGCAACACCGCATTTCGCCCATGTCTTTGCGGGCGACGGCTATTCTTCGGGCTACTACAGCTACATGTGGTCCGAGGTTATGGATGCCGATGCCTTTGAGGCGTTTAAGGAACAAGGCGGCCCGTTTGATCCCGCGATGGCGCAAAAACTGGAAACCCATATCCTGTCCGCAGGCGGATCTGAGGATGCCGCGACGTTGTATCAAAAATTCCGCGGGTCCATGCCCGACGCCACAGCCCTTCTGAAAGGCCGCGGCTTGGCGGCCTGAAAACCGCACCGTGTGGCGGTCTTACGTGGCCAAGATGCGGCCTTGTTCAGTCTACAGGAGGCGCAACGGCGCGGTGTCAGACATTGGCGCGCCAGCCTGTGCGATGGTGTGCTGCGGGCGAACCCTATCCCCGCCCGAAACCGGCCACCGTCTGTTTGGATGCGCGGCTTGGACTTCTTTGGGTCAAAAATACCTCCGCCGGAGGCGCTAAAATTATATAATTTTAGCCCCGCGCCAAAAACATCTGTCAGTCGCGAAGCTCACCGGGGGCCACGCCAAACAACGCGGTTTTTTCCGCCCATCCCCGATACCCCCCAGCACGCAAACGGCACCAGTCCACATCGCATTCGCCTAAATCGGCGATGACACCCAGTTCCAGATGCGCCACTTCCATCGCGGTGTCATCGGGGCGTTGGCGGATGGTCAACATGTCGTGGTCGATGATCACAGTACGGTTGCCGGACAACAGGGAATAATGCACCCAACCGCCCATGCCTTCGCGGTCGACCACGCGGCGCCAGTGGCCGTATTCACCCACCACCCGCAGGGGCATGTCGCGGCGTTGAAACACCCAGTCGATCCGATGGGACAGCGACGGGCCGCGGCGCACGTTGGCCTCATTCGCCTTCAGTGACACATAGCGGGGCATGGGCAAATTGGTGACAGGCCCACGGTCGCCTTGCACAGCCGTGATCGGTGTCACGACAGCCGTTTCGGTCGTCTCTTGCGCCACAGCGCCAGACGCCAATACCAAAGCCAACAGAAAGGAAGCCACGCGTCCTGTCATCATAATACTGCCCTCTACCAGTCCTGTTTCGATTTTCGAAAGCGCGGTTCTTGTGCCGCCGGACCTTTGCAGGCAACCTGCCATGACAGCCCCCATCGGGGCAAGCGAGGGGGCCCTGACCATGAGCAGCAAACGTCTAAGTGTTACCGTGACGCGACGGTTGCCCGATCCCGTGGAAATCCGTCTGCGTGAACTGTTCGATGTGACCCTGCGCGACGACGACACGCCCCTGTCCGAGGCCGCCCTGATCGAGAGCATGCAAACCTGCGATGTTCTGGTGCCCACCGTGACCGATACGATCTCAGCCGCGGTGTTGGGCCAGGCCGGCGCGCGGCTCAAACTGATCGCGAATTACGGTGCAGGCGTGGATCACATCGACGTCCAGACAGCCCGCCAGCGCGGCATCCTTGTGTCCAACACCCCCGGTGTCGTGACAGAAGACACTGCCGATATGACCATGGCCCTCATCCTTGCCGTGACCCGCCGCATCCCCGAAGGTCTGGCGCAGATGCAAAGCGGCGATTGGGACGGTTGGGCGCCCACGGCCATGATGGGGGGGCGCATCGCAGGGCGCCGACTGGGCATCCTGGGCATGGGGCGCATCGGCCAGGCCGTGGCCCGCCGTGCGCGCGCCTTCGGTATGCAAATCCACTACAACAACCGCCGCAGGCTGCGGCTTGAGACCGAAGAGGCGCTGGAGGCCACCTGGTGGGACAGCCTTGATCAGATGGTGGCGCGGATGGATGTGATCTCGGTCAATTGCCCGCATACCCCCGCAACATTCCACCTGATGAACGCGCGGCGTCTGAAGCTGATGAAACCGGACGCCGTCATCGTGAACACGGCCCGGGGGGAGGTGATCGACCAGAACGCCCTGACCCGCATGCTCAGGGCCGGTGAGATCGCAGGAGCAGGCCTTGACGTTTATGAACACGGCCAGGACATCAACCCCCGCCTGCGGGAGCTGTCGAATGTCGTCTTGCTGCCCCACATGGGGTCCGCCACCCGTGAGGGACGGATCGAAATGGGGGAGAAGGTGTTGCTGAACATCAAGACCTTCGATGACGGACACCGCCCACCCGATCTGGTGGTGCCCGCGATGCTTTAGCGGGCGGACCAGTGTTTCATGATGGTCTTGTCGCGCAATTCGACCTTCAGCAGTTTGATATACTGTTTCATTGAATGATCTTCGCCGATATTGATGCCGCGCGGCATCATCACTTGCGTGTTGCCCACACGCCGAAACCCAAGTGATTTCGGGGGCACGCGGCACACGAAATCATCATTGCGCACCACGTTGAGGATTTTGTGTTCATTGGCCAGCCACCCTTGTGTCCGCAGCGGCATGGGCGAGGCAAAGCCAATGGCGGGCACACCCCAAATGCACCCCAAGATCTGCGCCGCCGCCGCCCCCAACGAATGCCCGACAATGAATTTCGGTTTTACGCCGTCCAAAGCATTCGCGATGACCATAGCGTGGCGCGCAAAGCCTTTGTGCCACAGCGCTGCGGCCGCTGCAGTCCCGATACCCGGCCATTTCAGTTTGGCGGCGCTGGCCACAAGATTGGACCGCGTGTAGTCGCGCAATTCGCCGCTGCCGGGAATGACCAAGGTGCGGTCTCGCAACAAATAGGCCTCGACATGACCTTCGTCGATTGTTGTCAAAACCGGCGGCAACCGTGTGCTGCCCTTATAGCTCAGCCGCGCCAATTCCGCTGCGTCCATGAGATTCATCCGTGCCATGCGACCCCTCCGTTTCCCCATCGTGACCTAACGTCACCTGAAGGGGGCCGCGCTGTCCAGTCAGGTAGACCTGACCCAAGGGCGAAACATGGGAAAAAAGGGCAAGACACGACAAGAGTGCCGCAAATTGCAGCACAGTGTCCTACGGGTTTTGGACATGGGCGTTAATGCACGCCCATCGTGGAAAAGCGCATGAAATCGTTGTCTGCCCGGGCGCCTACGGGACGCGGGGTATAGGCGTCTGCGGCCTCGAACCCCGAAAACAGGGTGTCGCTGCTGTCCAGACGGGACGTGATTTCTGGGGGCGAACATGCCCCAAGCGCTGCCGCAGCCACCAAGGCTGCGCATACTTTACGTGTCATACTGCTCTCCTCACGGGGCCATTTTTATGGCTCTCTCGCTATGTATAACTTCAACATAAGTATGCGGTGGGGCCACGCCTAGGGGAATTTCGGGGCGTTTGCACCCCTGTCGCAAAATTGCCGCACACGTCAACCTTTTGTTAACCCTTTCAGAATGCGCGAAAATCCGCGAGACCGGACCGGTTGTCAAAGGAGCAGCCCTGACGGGCTGCGCTTTTATTCTGGAGCCTGTGGCCGGTGTGAGCCCGCCCGGTCAGATGTTGCTGTTTGCGGCAGGTGTCGATGCCTCCGGCGGGAGTTTTTGGGTCAGATGAAGACGGGGCGATCCGCAAGGAGGGTCGGTTTTGGTGTCTTGGGGGTCGGCGTGGTTTCGCATGAGGGGGGCATTTCGGGGCAGTGTTGGCGCAACGATCAAGGAGAGCACGACGATGAAGACGAACGTGAAAGCACTGGTGGTTGGCGGCGGTGCCGTCGGGACCTCGATTGCGTATCATTTGGCCAAGGCCGGTTGGGATGACGTGATGCTGCTGGAACGGGACGAGTTGACGTCAGGCTCCACATGGCATGCGGCGGGCCTGCTGCCCTTGTTCAACATGTCTTATGCGACGACCCATATCCACAAATACTCGGTCGATTTTTACAAGACGCTTGAGGAAGAGACCGGATTGAACGCGGGTTTTGCCGTCGTGGGCAATTTGCGGATGGCGCAGACGAAAGAGCGGATGGACGAATATATGCTCTATGCCTCTACCGCTGAGACCTGCGATGTACCGTTTGAGTGGTTGACGCCTGATGAGATCAAGGCGCGCTGGCCGCTGATTAACACCGAGGACCTTGAGGGTGCGATTTATCACACCGAAGACGGCTATATTAACCCTGCGGATGTGACCATGGCTATGGCCAAGGGTGCGCGGCAACGGGGTGTTATGATTGAACGCAAGTGGCAGGCGGATGCGTTTCACTGGACGGGCGACGCGTGGGAGGTCACCTGCACCAAGATGGTTGAGAAGGGCGGCAATTTGGTGCCCTCGGACGAGCAGATCGTGATTACGGCAGAGCATGTGGTCACCGCGTCCGGCAACCATGCGCAACGCACGGCCAAGATGCTGGGCATCAAGATGCCTGCGATCCCTGTGGAACATCAGTTCATCGTCATGGATCAGGACCCCGCATTGGTTGAGTTTCGTGCGCAGGGCGGTGTGGAACATCCCGTGGTTCGTGATGCCGATGCGCAATCTTATGTGCGCGAAGAACGCGGGGGTTGGATCCTTGGGGTCTATGAAAAGAACGCCCCCGCGGTGTTTGAACACGAAGTGCCGGACAGTTTCCGTGCCGATCTGTTCCAGCTGGATCTGGAACGGATTGAAGAGCAGTATATGGCGATGATCCACCGCATTCCGTCGTGCGAAGACAGCGGGTTGAAGGATGATTTCAACGGGCCGATTTGTTACACACCCGACGGCAACCCGCTGGTGGGACCGGCGCCGGGGTTGCGGAATATGTGGCTGGCGGAGGGGTTCAGCTTTGGGATCACGGCGGCCGGTGGCACGGGGTACTATCTTGCGCAGATGATGGTCGAGGGCGAGGCGGAGATCGACATGGCCTCGCTGGACCCAAAGCGTTACGGCGACTGGATGACCACGGAATTTGCCGCCCGCAAGAACGAGGAATGCTACGACCACGTCTATATTTTGCACCACCCGGATGAGGAACGCCCCGCCTGTCGTCCGTTGCGCACATCGCCCGCCTATGACCGCCAGGCGGCGCGCGGCGCGCAGTTTGGGTTTGTGAACGGATGGGAGAGGCCCAACTATTTTGGCCCGCTGGATGCGCCGGACACTTTTGACCATGACAGCCGCAGTTTTCGCCGCGGCGCGTGGTGGCAACATGCGGTGGAAGAGGCCAAGGCCGTGCGCGAGGGCGTGGGCCTGATCGACGCCACGGCCTTCACCAAACACATCGTCAAAGGCCCTGGTGCTACCGCGTTCCTGGACTGGTTCACCACCAACAAACTGCCCAAAGTGGGCCGCATCAATCTGACCTATGCGCTGACCAGCCACGGCACGACGCGCACGGAATACACCATCGTGCGCCTGAAGGATGACGAATATTACCTTGTGTCCGCAGGCGCCTGGACAGATTACGACGCCGATTTCCTGCGCAAAGCGATTGAGGACAAAGAGCCTGAGTTTGGCCGGATCGACGTGCAAAACGTCACCACCCAGTGGGGCGTGTTTGCCATCGCAGGCCCAAAGGCGCGCGATGTTCTCAACGAGGTGATCGTTGACGCGGATCCGGCAACGGCCCTGTCCAACAAACGGTTCCCGTGGCTTTCGACCCGTCAGATTGAACTGGGCATGTGCCCCGTCAACGCCATTCGCGTGGCCTATACCGGTGAGCTAGGGTGGGAATTGCACCACCCGATTGAGATGCAGAACTACCTCTTTGATCTGCTCGAAAAGGCGGGTGCCAAGCACGATATGAAACTGGTCGGCGCGCGGGCGCAGAACTGGCTGCGGCAAGAAAAATCCTACCGCGCCTTTGGCACCGAATTGGGCCGCGACGCGACGCCCCTTGAGGCGGACCTGCCGCGCTTTGTGGATCTGGGCAAGGACTTCCACGGCAAGGACGCCATGGAAAAGATCGGCGTTCGGTTCAAATGCGTCACCTTCCTGATTGATGGGCCTGCGGATGCCGATCCGTGGGGGCGTGAGGCCCTGATCCACAACGGTCAAAAGGTTGGGCGTTTGACGTCGGGGGGCTATTCCGTGGCCTTCGGCAAATCCATCGGCATGGGGTATCTGCCTGTGGACCTGGCCGAGGTGGGCACCAAAGTGCAGGTGCGCATGTTCCGTGACCTTTGGGACGCCGAAGTCGTGCAAGACAGCCCCTATGACCCCAAGAACGAGGCCATTCGCAAGGACGGCTAAGGCCTGACCCCGCGCGGCGTATCCGCGGCGCGGGTGGGGGGGCGTCAGCGTGACAACCCGAACGCGATCTCAAGACGGGGGGCGATGCGGTCATACCGCCGTCGGTCCACGTCTTTGGTCGTGTAGGCCTGACGGCTTATGTCGACCCAATCGATCAACAGCCGCCCGCGCATGGCGATTTCAAACAGGTGCTGTTTGACGGGCGGTTTGTAGCCTTTGAAAAACATCTCACGGTGTGCTGCGATCAAGCCGGATGGATCCACGTCGCCTGCGCCATAGGGGCGAAACACGTCGACCTTTAGAAAATCAACCGCATCGTAAAGCGCCATCTTCATCCGCGTTTCCGTCAGATCAAAGGCGTAGGTCATGCCCGGCCCCATCATGATGTTCTCGCTGTGAAAATCGCCATGGCACCAGGCGCGGATATCTTTGGTGTTTCCGGTGGTTTCCACCTGTTGGCTCAGCTGCGCGCGGTAGCGTTCGACCAAATCGCGCGGGGCCTGCATCTGGCCTGCGGCCAACCTCTCATCGATCTCGACCAACATCCAGCGGCCATGAAACTGGCCCTTTTTCTTGGGCTTGAAGTCATGCAAGGCGGACAGCCACATGCCCGCACGTCGATACACCTGTCGCGCGGTTTGGTCTTGCTCACGCCCCTGCAACCTTTGCCCGGCCGTCTGATGGGCCAGATAATCCATCACGAAAAACGCGCCCCCAGGCGACAGATAAATCGGTGTGGCCGTGCCCAACTTGTCGTAGTTCGCGAAATGCGCGCTCAGCGCTTCAAGGCCTGCAAATTCGTCTTGCAGACGTCCCGTCTCGGCGGAGGTCGTATCGATCTTCATCGCAAAAACCTCGTCCCCAAGCGCCACCCGAAACACCTGACGTTCGTCAGGCGCCACGGGTGACACGAACACCCGCGACACCTGTGGGGTGCCGGTAAATCGCATGTGATCCGCAAATTCGCGGACCATGGTGTTCACCCGTCGGCCAAGGGCAGAATTCGTATCAAACATGCCGGACAATTGCCCGTCCGTGCCGCAGGGTCAAACCCTGATCGTGCAAAGCGGCCCCCATCTTTCACCCTCAAATGCCACATTTCGGTCCAAAACCTGTCGCCTTGCAGGGTTAACACAGGGTCAACAGGTCAACGAACAGAAGGGCCGAGCAGATGAAATTCCAACCGTCTTTGCAGGCGCTTTCGCCTTGGGTGGCCGCCTTTGGCATCACCCCTGACGCCCGGATCGAAACGCCCACCGGTCTGCGCCGCGCGTCCGATCTGGCCGTCGGTGATCTGGTCACCACCCGCGACGATGGCCCCCAACCCGTCACCGACCTGCGAGAGGCCTTCGCCGCCCCGGCTGAGCGCGCGCACCGTCCCGTTTTGATCCCGAAAGGGGCCATGGGCTTTGGTCTGCCCTACGCCGATCTGGCGATCGGGCCGCAACATCGCGTGGTGTTCGAACACATCCGCGTGCCGTTGATGTTTGGCGAAGACGCCGTTCTGGTGCGGGCCAAATCATTGGTCATCAGCCACGAGGATATCCGCGTGATCGGCGCGGCCGAGGCGCTGATGGCCCCCATCAGTTACATGCAAATCTCTCTGGCCCAGCAGGGCGTGATCTTTGCCGAGGGCCTGCCTGTTGAAACGATCCTGCACGACGGGGAATGCGATTTGCCCTTCGCGACCTTGCGATCATGGGAATTGATGGCGGCGGTGGCCTAAGGCCCCGCCCCCAGATAAGCGGCCCCAAGATCAGACGCCCCAATCAACCGTCAGCCATCGCGGCCCCCAGCATCAGGTCCATAAAGCCGCTTTCGTCCATCATTTCCATCTGAACGCTCAGCATGCCGCAGTCTGTCGAAATCTCGATTGAGCGGTCTTCGCTGATCCCTTCGGGCTGAAATGAACTGATCGCATCAAGATCGTCCATGCTTTCGGCGTTTTCCATGGCAGCAATGGCCTCTTCCATTCCGTCCAGCAGATCTTCGACGCCGCCTGACCCGACCTCGTCTTCATAGGCCGCAAGCATGCAAGTCCCGACGCCACGCATGCGTTCGTCCCACTGCATCTTTGCCAAAACCTCGTCCATCTGGGCCATGCCGTCCGCATCTATCTGCATTTCCTTGGCCATCAGGCCAATCATCACGGCGTTGGCCTGTTCACTGACATTTTCCAGCCGGTCCAACCGATCATCGGCAAGGGCCATGGCGGGCAAAAGTCCGGCCATCACAGCCGCTGTGGCGGCAAACATAAAACGGTTCATCTGTGTTCTCCCATCAAACTTTCCCAAGCTTGCGGGGGATCGGCGCACCAATCAATGGAGGAAAACCCTAACCGCGGTCAAACCGGTCAGGGCGCAGGCGGGCGACCATATCGGCCGCGATCTGTGGCGTCCGGCCCCCGACCAGATCGGCCACCAGCTGACTTGCGGCAGGGGCTGTCTGAAAACCGTAGCCACCTTGTCCTGCCATCCATACGAACGCCGCATCCTGCGGGTCCGGCCCCAGCACCAGATTGCGGTCGGGCGAAAACGTCCGCAGCCCCGCCCAGTTCGACAACATCTGCGTCACCGGTTCGGTCACATGCGCCTCATACCGGGCCAATCCTTCGGCCAAGGTCATGTCGTCGGCCCAAGCATCCATCGGCGGCATGGGCACCTCCTCTGCGGGGGACACGATCAGCGCGCCCGCGTCGGGCTTGGCATACCAATTTTCGCCTGGCCCGAACATCATCGGCCAGCCCAACACGTCGTGCCCGCCGGGGGCCGGGATCCGCGCCATGGACCGGCGCAGCGGTGTGACACCCAAAGGCGCAAGACCCGCCATCTTGGCGACCTCATCCACCCAAGCGCCCGCCGCGTTGACCAGCACCCGCGCATCGAACACCTCCGCTCCCGCTGTCACCTGCCAGCCCGCGCCCGTGCGCGCAATCGCCGTCACTTCGGCGCCCGTGCGCACGTCTCCACCGGCTGACCGGACGTCGCGGGCGAAATCCTGCACCAGTTTGTCTGTGTCCAGATCCCACGCCTCGGCGTGATGACCCACCCGTGTGACCGTGTCATTGAGGATCGGCACCATCGCCCGCGCTTCCTCCACCGTCACCTCATGCATGCGCATGGACACCAGATCCGCCTCAAACGCGGCGCGGGTGTCATCGGTGCCAATCAGCATCAGGCCACGGGGGGACACGACACCGCCGTGCGCCTCAAAATGGTAGGCCTTGCTGGCCTCATTCAGGGCGATGGTGCTGGGCAGGCCATAGCTTTCTTCGAACATCGCAGCCGACCGGCCCGACGCGTGATAGGCCAGCGCGCTTTCGCGTTCCAACAGCACCACGCGGCCCAAGTCCGACAGGCGGGCGCCAACCGAACAGCCCGCGATGCCGCCCCCGATGACCAGAAAATCAATCATGCCTCTTCGATCCGGTCCGTGGCGGGGGGCGGGGCCGGCGACAGGGCCGTGATCTGCGCATAGACTGCCGCCTCCAACGTCATCGCAAGCCCCGCCAAAGACGGCGCCAACTGCTCGGCCGACCGCGCGGACACAATGGGCTGCACCTGCGGCGCGTGGGCGCGCAGCCACGCCACGGCCAAGCTGGCAGGGGCCACACCCATATTCGCTGCGATCTCGGCCAGCCCCACGGCGGCCTCATGCATCCAGGGCTGGCCATAGCGCGCGGCATAGCGGTCATCAAAGGACAACCGCCCGTCCGATCCCGCCACCGCGTATTTGCCCGTCAACAGCCCGCCGCCCAAGGGTGAATAGGCACAAACGGTGATGTCTTGATCCGCCGCCATAGGCAGCAGCTCGACCTCAACCTGACGTTTCACCAGGTTCATCATCGGTTGCACCGCATCAATGCGGGTGCCAAGCGACGCCGCAATCCCTTGCGCCTTCATCACCTGCCAGGCGGCGAAATTGCTGACACCGATGTGGCGGATGGACCCGTCTTGCTGCAATCCGGCCAAAGCCTCAAACGTCACCTCAAGGGGCGTGGTGTCGTCAAACCGGTGCAGATACAGCAGATCAATCGCGTCCCGCTGCAACCTCTCCTGTGACACCTGCACCGAGGCGCGCAGGTTCTCCGGCGTGGCAGGCACATCATAGGCGGCCTTGGTCGCCACAAAAATATCGCCCCGTGCGCCCACCAACGCGCCCAAAATCTCTTCCGATTGGCCGCCGGTGTACAAAGCCGCCGTATCGAAATGTCGGATGCCTGCGCCCAGACAGGCGTCAAACATCTCTGCGGCGGCGGTGGCGTCTGCGGTGCCCCCCCACTGCATGGTCCCGTAAACACCGTGACCCGCAGGGCGTCCGTCTTGTGTGGTGAAATCTGTCATCCGGCCCTCGTGCTTTGCGGGCACTGTAAAACCAGACCGTATCAGGCCACCAGCCCTTTCAAGAGGGGCAGGCCCGACGTTCTATTCAGCCAAAGAGGCCACCGGCACAGCCAAGGACACATGGGCCCCCTTTGCCGTCAATTCACGGGTCAACTTGCCGCCCAACTGGGCCTCAACATTGATCTGCAACAAACGCGATCCAAAGCCCGCCTCATTGACAATCGATTCAACCTCAAGGGGCATTTCTTCCCGCCATGTCAGCGTTAACCGGTCGCTGTCCACATTCCAGGCGACCTCAACCCGGCCCAGGTTTTCCGAAAACGCACCGTATTTGGCTGCATTGGTCGCCAGTTCATGCAGCGACAACGCGAAGGCCACAGCCGCCTTGGGCCCCAGAAAAATCTCATCCCCGCGCACAACGGCCTGACCGCCGGGGTAGGGTGCAAGGATGGTATCGGTCAGGGCGCGCAACGACACTTCGGTATCGGTGCCCGTTGCGTCCGGCAGGATCAGCGAATGGGCCGCAGACAGGGCCTGCAACCGCCCGGTGATGTTGCCGCTCATGTCTTTGATATCGGTTGCTTCACGCGCGGATTGGCGCACCATCCCCGCCACCAGCGCAAAGACGTTTTTCAGACGGTGGTTCATCTCGCTGATCAGCATTTCCCGTTGCTGGGCGATCTTACGCAGGCGCAATTCCGTCTCAATCATGACGCTCAGGTCTTGCAGGGAGGCCATTTCGGCCTCCGTCCACTCATGTGGCTTGTTGTCGATGACACAAAACGACCCAAGTGTTTCGCCATTGGGATCGTGCACCGGAACGCCCAGATACGCGACCACATCCAAATCGCGAATCGCCAGATTGTCGCGCACCCGCGGGTCCTCATATGCGTTGTTGACCACCAGCGGCGCATTGGACGTCACCACATGTTGGCAAAACGAATGCGACAACGGGGTTTCGCGCGCCGCGGCGGTTTCGGCAGGCAGGCCGATCTGCGCCTTAAAGAATTGACGTGTGCCATCCACCAAGGACACAAGGCCCACAGGCCGCCCCGTCAGCTGTGTGGCCAATTTCACGGCGCGGTCGAAAATCGCCTCTTCTGGGCTGTCCATCAGGCCGGAGCTGTCCAGCGCGCCCAGCCGTCGGGGGTGTGTCAGGGATGCACGGTCGGCGTCGGCGGTCTGTCCATCCATCATTACATCCCCTCTGTCCAATTCGACCCAGAATTATATGTCTTTACGCCCGTAAACAATGGGCCTGTTCAGCTGTGACATAGACGCAAAAAAGGCCTGCGCAAGGCAGGCCCTTTCAAATCGTCAGGACGGGCGTGTTTTACTGAGGAATTTCAGCCGTCAGGCCTTCCACGTAGAAGTTCATGCCAGCAATACCGTCATCACCGAAGTCCTCAGCGGTGGCACCCTCGGCCAGCCAGACCGTGCCGTCTTGACGGTTGATCGGGCCAGTGAACGGGTGATAGTCGCCCGCCGTGATCGCATCGATCATCTCTTGGGCAGAGGCGCGGACGTCTTCTGGGATCGCATCGGTCATCTCACCGATTTCCACCATGCCAGTGTCCATGCCGTCCCATGTGGAAACGGATTCCCAAGTGCCATCGATCACAGCTTGCGTGCGTTCGATGTAATAGGGCGCCCAGTTGTCGATGATGGACGACACCCGCGGCAGCGGCGCGAACTCGATCATGTCAGACGCCTGGCCAAAGGTGTAAACCTTGGCCCCCGCCTCATTGGCCGCAGCCGCCGCAGCCTGTGGGGCCGTGGAATCGGTGTGCTGCAAGATCACGTCGGCACCCTGTTCGATCAGCGTCGTGGCCGCATCGGCCTCTTTGGCGGGATCAAACCAAGTGTAGACCCAGATGATTTTGAAATCGACATCCGGGTTCACTTCCTTGGCATGCAGATAGGCTGCGTTGATGCCGCGAATAACCTCAGGGATCGGGAAGGACGCGATATAGCCGATGGTGTTGCTCTCAGTGATCTGACCCGCAATGTGGCCCTGCACAGCGCGGCCCTCATAGAAACGGGCCGAATAGTTGGACACGTTGTCGGCTGTCTTGTAACCCGTCGCATGCTCAAACCGCACATCGGGGAACTGGGCCGCGACATTGATCGTCGGGTCCATGTAGCCAAAAGACGTGGTGAAAATCAGGTCCGCGCCTTCCAGCGCCATCTGCGTCATCACACGCTCAGCATCGGGGCCTTCTGGCACGCTTTCCACGAACACGGTCTCAACCGCATCGCCGAATTCTTCCTGCACGGCCAACAGCCCCTGATGGTGCTCATAGGTCCAGCCGCCGTCACCGATCGGGCCAACGTAAACAAAGCCGACCTTCACAGGCTCGTGCCCGTCTGCCATGGCCATCCCGCCCAGCATCGCTGTTGCGGCTGCCGTCGCCATAAGTGTTCTTCTCAACATAGGTATCCCCCTGTGGATAGTGATTTCGCCTCACCGTGAGGCATGGAACGTCTTGCCAAGTGACCCCGGCGCTCCGCCAGCCGACATAATGACCAAAACGAGAATGGTGGCAATATACGGGCTCATCGAAAGATATTCGACCGGAATGGCAACCCCCGCCGCCTGCAGGTTCAGCTGCAAAACGGTCACCCCGCCAAAAAGATAGGCACCCAGCAAAAGACGCCCGGGCCGCCAGCTGGCGAAAACCACAATGGCCAGGGCAATCCACCCCGCACCGGCGGTCAGCCCCTCCGCATAGGTCGGCACCCGAACGATGGACAGATAGGCCCCGCCCAGCCCCGCACAGGCCCCGCCAAACATGATCGCCAACATGCGCACACGGCGCACCGAATAGCCCAGCCCATGGGCCGCCTCGTGGTTTTCCCCCACCGCGCGCAGGATCAAACCGCCGCGTGTCCGGTTCAAAAACCACCACACCCCCGCGACAATACCCAAGCCCACATAAACCATCGGATCATGTTGAAACACGATCGGCCCAATGACCGGAATGTCGCCCAACACCGGGATATGCCAATCAGGAAAACTTGGCGCCTTGATGCCCAAATACCCCTGTCCCATAAGCGACGCGAGGCCCAACCCAAACAACGTCAGCGCCAGCCCCGTCGCCACCTGGTTCGACAGAAAAAACTGCGTCAAAACCCCAAACAGCACCGCCATGCCCGCACCCCCCAAGGCCGCCACGACAAACCCGACCCAGGCAGAATCGGTGCCCGTCGCCGCCACAAACCCCAGCACAGACCCCACGATCATCATGCCTTCCACGCCCAGGTTCAAAACCCCCGCACGTTCCACCACCAACTCACCGATGGCCGCCAACATGATGGGCGTCGCCGCCACCATCAACGATGCCAAAAGCAGAACGGGATTGACCCCACCGAAATCCATCAGCACCGCTCCCGTTCACATGTGATTAAGGTTAACGCGCCCGCCGTGATCAAACGCCCCGTCTTCATCTGACCCAAAAAACTCGCCCCGCAGGGCCGGTTGGCCAAACGCCCGTCACATCGAAGGATCATCATGCCGCCCCCCTCTCGCGCAGTCGCACGCGGTAGTTGGTCAGCACATCCACAGCCAACAGGAAAAACAGCAACATGCCCTGGAACACCTGAATGGCCGCCCCGGGCAGGCCCAAAGACGATTGCGCCACGTCGCCGCCGATGTACGTCAACGCCATCAAAGTGCCCGCCAGCAAAATGCCCACCGGATGCAACCGCCCCAGGAAGGCCACGATGATCGCCGTGAACCCGTAGCCCACGTTGAAATCAATCGACACGATGCCCGACGGGCCCGCCACTTCGGTCAACCCGGCCAAACCCGCCAAAGCGCCCGAGGCGCCCAGACAAAACAACACCAGCCGTGCAGGGTTCACACCCGAAAAGGCCGCCGCACGGGGGGCTTGCCCCGCCAGCTTGATTTGAAACCCAAGGATGTGTTTGGCAAACAGCACATAGACGAAAATCACCCCGATCAGCGCGATTACCACGCCCCAATGCATGCCGTTCGACTGATCAATCCAGGATGTCGCCGCATCCATGCGCGCCATGTTCCGTGATCCCGGAAAGCCTTGTCCGTCGGGGTTGCGCATCAGACCCAGCGCCATGGACGCCAACAGTTGCTCTGCCACGTAGACCAGCATCAACGACACGAGGATCTCATTCGTCCCGAACCGCACCCGCAACAGCCCGGGGATCATGGCCCAGGCAAATCCGCCCAGTGCACCGGCCAGCAACATGGCCGGAAACACCAGCCAGCGCGCCTCGCTCGGATACAAGGCCAAGGCCACGCCTGCGCCGCACAGCGCACCGATGATGTATTGCCCCTCCGCGCCGATGTTCCAGATGCCCGCCCGAAACCCGATGGACAGCCCCAGCGCAATGGCCACCAGCGGCGCGCCCTTGATCAACAGCTGCGGCAGATAGAAAAAGCTGAACTCGCCAAACAGCGGCTCATAGAAAATCTTGGTCAGGGCCTCGATGGGGTCCTGTCCAAGGGCGGCGAACAATCCAGCCCCTGCAATCATCGTCAAAAGGACAGCCACAATCGGTGAGGCCAGCGTCCATGTCCGGCTCGGCTGGGGGCGTTTTTCAAGGCTCAGCATCGTGTCATTTCCGATCTCATGAACGGCCTTGCCAGCTTGGCTGCCATACGCGTGCCATACGCCAGCCATACGCAAACCATACGCCCAAAATCAGTCAACATGGGCCACCTCCATGTCGTGCGCACCCCCCAGCATCAAACCGATGTCTTCCACCGTCAAACCCAGTGTCGGACGCGGGGCCGACAGCCGCCCTTCGTTGAGGGCGGCAAAGCTGTCCGAAATCTCCATCAGCTCATCAAGGTCTTGGGAAATAACGATAATCGCGGCGCCCTTGGCCGCCAAATCCAGCAGCGCCTGCCGGATCGACGCGGCGGCAGCGGCATCCACGCCCCACGTGGGCTGATTGACGATCAGGACCTGCGGGTCTTGTAGAATTTCCCGTCCGATGACGAATTTCTGCAAATTCCCCCCCGACAACGACCGCGCCGCATTCCCCGACCCCGGCGTGCGCACATCAAACCGTTTGATGATCTCATCCGCAAAGCTCCGCGCGCCGCGCCAGTCCAAAAAACCCTTTCGTGTCAGGTTCTTACGCTTGCGTGCGGTCAGCGCGGCGTTCTCGACCAAGGACATGTCGGGGGCCGCCGCATGACCCATCCGTTCCTCAGGTGCTGCACAGAGTCCCAGGCCCCGCCGCGCATCCGGCTTCAGCTTACCAATATCTTGATCCTTAAAGAAAATTTGACCCCGACCGGCCGTAATCTCCCCCGAAAGGGCGGCCAGCAGTTCATCCTGACCATTGCCCGCCACGCCGCCGATCCCCAACACATCGCCCGCACGCACCTCAAGCGAGATGTCTTTCAGGGACGTGCCAAATTCTGACGGTGATTTAACCGACAACCCTTTGATCTGCATCAGCATATCACCCGCAGGCCGTGCCTCGCGTTCCGGTACATGCAGGCTGCCACCGACCATCATTTCCGCCATGTCCCGCGCGCTCGTTGACTTTGGGTCGCAGGTGCCCACAACGGCGCCCAGCCGCAAAATCGTCGCGTGATCACACAGCGCGCGGATTTCTTCCAGCTTGTGGGAAATATACAAGATCGCCGTGCCCTCATCGCGCAATTTGCGCAGGGTTTCGAAAAGGATATCAACCTCTTGCGGGGTCAGAACACTTGTCGGTTCGTCCATGATCAGAACGCTTGGGTCCTGCAGCAAACAGCGAATAATCTCGACCCGTTGCCGCTCGCCCGCGCTCAGATCGCCCACCGTGCGCGTCGGATCCAACGGAAGCCCGTAGGTTTCAGACACATCCCGAATGCGCTGCGCCAGATCCCGCAAGGGGGGCGGATTTTCCATGCCAAGGGCGACATTTTCGGCCACATCCAGCGCGTCAAACAGCGAAAAATGCTGAAACACCATGGCAATCCCGCTGGCCCGCGCCGTGTGGGGATCACTGGGCGCAAAGGGGCGGCCCGCCAACGTCATGGTGCCACTGTCCGGCTTCACAAGTCCGTAGATCGTCTTGACCAACGTGGACTTTCCAGCGCCGTTTTCACCCAAAAGCGCGTGGACCTCACCCCGTTTCAATTCAAAAGAGACGTCCTTGTTCGCAATGACCCCCGGGTAGGCTTTGGTCAGCCCATCGAGCACCATTAAGGCCTGATCGCCGGTGGCCTGTGTCATCCCGTCTTTTCCCCTATGGCGTGCGTCGCCATGGGAGAGATTAGCGCAGCTGCAACGCCAACAGCAATGGCCTGCGGGTGCTTTCCGAGGGTGGGATCGCCTATTGGACAGGCAATGCGTGTAATTTGTGCATCTTCATGCCCCATAGAGGCGAGTCGCCGTCGAAACCGTGCCCATTTGGTCGCCGAACCAATCAATCCGCAACTCCCGAATCCGTGCCGCAAAAGAGCGTCGCACAAGGCCAAATCAAGGGCGTGGGAATAGGTGACGATGATGTGGTCCGCCGTTTGCGGCGCGCGGTCCACGACACGAAGGGGGTCATGTGCCACAAGGGGCAGAACGCCGCTTGGCAGCGGGGGCATCCGGTCTGATGTGGTGTCGATGACCGTGATGGTGCGGTCCTCGAACGGGGCCATGACATGGGCCAGGGCCCGGCCCACGTGTCCGCCGCCCCAAATCCACAACGGGGGTGCGGTTGGGGCCCGCGTCGTCTCACCCGCTTGAAACATCAAAGTGACGGACCCACCGCAGCACTGGCCCAAATCGGGGCCAAGGGGGAACGTTCGTTCCTGCGTGTCGCGTCCGTCTGCCAACATCTGCCGGGCGATGCGGGCGGCCTCATACTCCAGCGCGCCGCCCCCGATTGTGCCGCTTTGCCCGTGCGGCGTGACCTGCATAGCGGTCCCTTCTTCCCGCGGCACGGACCCACGGGTTTGGGCCACAGTCACTGTGATGACGCCGCTCACCCGCGGGCCCGTCCCACGGCCCGCAGCACCTCTTCGGCTGTTGCGGGGGCTTGCAGATCGGGGAAATGGGGCCCGCAGGCCGAACAGGCGTCGGCCAAGGCAAGGTGGGCCGAGATGCCCAGCATAAACGGCGGCTCCCCAACGGCCTTGGACCGATAGACCGTGCGCGCCGGATTGGCGGCGTTCCAAAGAGCGACGTTGAACACGGCGGGCCGATCCGAACAGGCGGGGATCTTGTAGGTGCTGGGCGCGTGGGTGCGCAACCGGCCGGTGTCATCCCAGACAAGCTCTTCCGTGGTCAGCCAACCGGCCCCTTGCACAAACCCGCCCTCGATCTGGCCGATGTCCAACGCAGGGTTCAGCGACGCGCCCGCATCATGCAAAAGGTCAACACGAAGCAACCGGTTTTCGCCGGTGCGCGTATCAATCACCACCTCCGACACCGCTGCCCCGTAGGCGAAGTAAAAGAACGGGCGTCCTTTGCCTGCAATCCTGTCCCACGCCACATCGGGTGTCTTGTAGAACCCGGTGGCACTCAGACTGACGCGGTTCTCATAGGCGGTTTGCACAGCCTTGGCGAAGGACATCTGCACGCCGCCCACGCGCACGTCCCCGCCGTCAAAGACAACCTCCTCAACCGAGCAACCGTGAAGCTCAGCCAGACAGGCGGCGATCCTGTCGCGGATGGTGCTACAAGCGGCTTGCACGGCCATTCCGTTCAAATCCGACCCGCTTGAGGCCGCCGTGGCAGAGGTGTTGGGCACCTTGCCGGTGTCCGTCGCGGTGATCTTGACCGCCGCGACATTCACCCCAAACCGCGCGGCCGCGACCTGCGCGACCTTCTGAAACAGGCCCTGTCCCATCTCGGTGCCGCCGTGGTTCAGATGGATCGACCCGTCCTGGTAGACATGCACCAACGCCCCCGCCTGATTAAGATGCGTCAAAGTAAAGGAAATCCCGAACTTGACGGGGCTAAACGCGATCCCTTTCTTGAGCGTTTCATTCTGCGCATTCCAACGAGCCAGATCGGCCTTTCGGCGATCATAATCCGCGGTGTCCAGCAATTGATCGGTCATCTCATGCAAAATGAAATCCGTGACCGGCATGGAGTAGGGTGTGGTGTTTTCCGCATCCTCTGGCACCGCAGAATACGCCCCGCCAAAGCGCGCAGACCCGCCGGACCCGCTGGAGGCTCGGACGGCACCACGAGACGCGAGGTCTTCGGTGGACAGCGTCGGCTGTTTCTTTGGGTCAAAAATACCTCCGCCGGAGGCATCCGCACTTTCGGTCATCGCTGCATAGTAATTGATACGCCGCACCTCAGCCCCATCGCGTCCCAGCGCATGGGCCACGTGGTCCATCACCCGTTCAATCCCCAGCATGCCCTGTGGTCCACCGAACCCGCGAAAGGCAGTGGCGCTTTGCATGTTGGTGCGCAGTCGGTGGGATGTGATGCGCGCGGCAGGCAGAAGGTAGGCATTGTCTGCGTGCAACATGGCACGGTCCGCCACGGGCAGCGACAGGTCTTGGGCCCAGCCGCAGCGGGTGTAGTGGGTGAAATCAATCCCGAGGATGCGCCCCTGCGCGTCGTATCCCACATCATAATCGATCCGGAAATCATGACGTTTGCCAGTGATGATCATGTCGTCATCGCGGTCGTAGCGCATTTTGCAGGGGCGGCCCGATTGGGCCGCAACCACAGCGCAGGCCACGGCCAAGGCGTTGCCTTGGCTTTCCTTGCCGCCAAAGCCCCCGCCCATGCGGCGGATTTCAACGCGGACAGCGTGCATGGGAACGCCTAAGGCTTCGGCCACCTTGTGCTGGATTTCGGTCGGGTGCTGCGTTGACGACTGCACCACCATATCGCCGCCTTCTTGTGGCAGGGCGAGGGCGGCTTGACCTTCCAGGTAGAAGTGTTCCTGACCGCCCATTTCAATCCGGCCCTGAAGCCGGTGGGGTGCCTGGGTGAGGGCTGCGTCAACGCGGCCCTTTTCATAGACCCGCGGGCCGTCTTCAAACCGCGCATCGGCGGCCAAAGCGTCTTCGATGGTCAGGATCGGGGTCTCTTCGATATAGGTGATGTTGCCCAACCGCGCGGCCATGCGCGCGGCGCGGTGCGACGTGGCGGCAACCACAAACAGGGGCTGACCCATGTAGTGCACGGGCCCATCGCTGAGCAGAGGTTCATCATGCACGGAGGGCGAGACATCGTTGGCAAAGGGCAAATCATCAGCAGTAAGAACGGCCACCACCCCAGGTGCTGTCTTCACCTCTTCGAGGGTCATCGCTTTGATTTGACCGCGCGCGATCCGGCTGACCCCAAAGGCCAGATGCAGCGTGCCCTGGGGCAGGGGAATGTCGTCCACGTACCGTGCCTGGCCGGTGACATGCAGACGGGCCGCATCGTGGGGGAGGGGTTTTGCAACACTCATGTCCGCACCTCCAACACATCGGTCTGGGCCCCGTTGAGGTCTTCAAAGTATCGGCGCAGCTGACCCTGAGCGGCCTGCATCCTGTAGTCCGCCGAGGCGCGCATGTCGCTGAGAGGGGTAAAGTCTTCTTTCAGGGCCTGCGCCGCGGCCTCAATGGTTTCAGACGCCCAGGCGCGTCCGATAAGGGCGGCCTGTGCTTTGTCTGCACGTTTGGGCGTGCCGGCCATTCCGCCGAAGGCGATGCGGGCGTCTGTGACGGTGCCAGTCTCTACTGTGACATTGAAACAGCCGCAGACGGCCGAAATGTCCTGATCGAACCGTTTGCTGAGTTTGTAGCAGCGCAAAGCGGGGGCCGATTTGGGGATGGTCACGCCTTCGACGAATTCACCGCTCTGTCGGTCCTGTTGTCCGTAGTCGATAAAGAAGTCTTCAATCGGCATGTCACGCCGCGTGTCGCCGTGACGCAAGTGCAGCGTGGCGCCGAGTGCAATCAAGGCGGGCGGGTTGTCCCCGATGGGCGACCCATTGGCGATGTTGCCACCGATTGTGGCCGCATTGCGGACCTGTTCCGATCCGTACCGGCGCACCATCTCTGCATAAGACGGATGCAGGGGGCGCAGGGCGGCCAGAACGTCTGTCATCGTGACCGCCGCGCCGATGCGCAGGTGTTCGCCCAGATCGTCGATTTGTTGCAGGTCGGCGCATTGGTTCAGAAACGCGACCTCGCCCAGATCACGGAAATCCTTGGTCACCCAAAGCCCCACATCGGTGGCCCCCGCGATCAGGGTGCCTTCGGGGTGGGCGAGGCACCAGTCGGCCAGGTCGTCGCTTGTTTGAGGGGCCGGGATTTGAGTTTTTTGGGTCAGATGAAGGGGGGTGTCGCGCATGTGATCGGGCACGGGTGCATCTTCGGCGGCGCGGGCGGCGCGGATGATCGGGGCGTAGCCGGTGCAGCGGCACAAGTTGCCTGCAAGCACGTCATCATGATCGGTGCGGTTTTCTAAATGGCCCGTGGCCATGGAGACCACGAACCCTGGGGTGCAAAACCCGCACTGGCTGCCGTGATGATCCACCATAGCCTGTTGCACCGGATGCAGGGTGCCGTCAGGGGCGGCGAGGCCTTCAACGGTGCGGACGGCTTTGCCGTGCAGTTGGGGCATGAACAGAATGCAGGCATTCAGGGTGCGCGCACCTTTGGCATCCGTCACCATGACGCTGCACGCGCCACAATCGCCTTCGTTGCAGCCTTCTTTGGTCCCTGTGAGTTGGCGATCTTCGCGCAGCCAATCCAAAAGGGTTTGCGTCGGGTGGGTGTCCACCCGGGTGGTCTCTCCGTTCAGAAGAAACGTCACATTCATGGCAGTATCCGCCGCGGTACTGGGTTGGCCAATCCTGCAGGGCCGATGCGGCGTAGACCCTGCCTTGCGCCTATGAAATAGCGATTGGGGGCGTTTGGCAAGAGTGCGCCCGCGCGTCAGCTGGCCTGTTTGGCCGCCAAGGCGTCCAGTTTTGCAAGCCCGCCTGTCCAGCCCGCGCGAAATTCATCGATCATTTCGGGGCCCACGAAGGAGACCACGGCGACGGTGATCGTCGCATCGGTCCCCGTGCCTGCAGGCGTCAGCACGTAGGTGACCAGACCTGCGCCAAGGGCCATGCCGCCGGCGTGGATGGTTTCGGTGTAGGTCACGGTATGGGGTGCGTCGATGTTGTACCAACGCGTCATCACCTCAAACTCAGGGGCCTCTTTGGGGCCGCAGCGGTGGTGTTCGGTGCCGCCGACGGTGAAGTCGGACGATATCGTTTGCAAGACCTGTCCGTCGTCGGGTGCCCCCCAGATTTCGCGGTATTCCGGCGCGGTCATCACGGTGAACATGCGATCGGGTGGCAGGGGGAATTGTCGGTCGAAAGTGAAGGTGTCGGTGGACATGTCAATTGCTCCTGTCGATGTCATGGGCGAGGGCAGAGAGTCGATCAAGGCGGCCTTCCCAGACGCGGCGTTGCCATTCAAGCCAGCCTTGGACGTCCATCAGGGGGCCAGCTTCGATGTGGCAGGTGCGCACCCGACCTTTCTTGACCGAGCGCACAAGGCCGCAGGTTTCAAGAACCTTGAGGTGACGCATCAACGTGGGCAGAGCCATATCGTGCGGGGCTGCGAGGTCGGACACCGTTGCGGGGCCTGTGACCAGCCGTTCAATGATGGCGCGGCGGGTGGGATCGGAAAGGGCCGCGAAGGCGCTGTCAAGTTTGTTAGCCATAACGCTAAGTATTGCCGCCCGTTTGTCCGGTGTCAAGATACTTAGTTATTCAGCTAAGTTTTGAGGCGTGGAAAGTCATAAAGCCACATCATATGCCCCTTTTGCGATCAGGGTGGGCAAGGTACTGTGCCCACATGTCTGACCCCCGATTCATCCATCTGCGCACCCATACCGAATATTCCCTTCTTGAAGGGGCGGTTCCTGTCAAAAAACTCAGTGGTTTGGCGGAGGCTGCGGGCATGCCTGCGGTGGCTGTGACCGACAGCAACAACCTGTTTTGCGCGTTGGAATTTTCGGAATATGCGGCCAAGGCGGGCGTGCAGCCGATCATCGGGTGTCAGGTCGATGTCGCCATGGACGGGGGTGATCCGCGCGGGCGTGCACCGGATCCGGCGCCTGTTGTTTTGCTGGCGCAGTCCGAGACGGGGTATGAGCATTTGATGAAGCTCAATTCGTGCCTTTACGTCGACAAGGGCGGTCAGCTGCCGCAGGTCACGGTGGAGGAATTGGCGCAATATTCAGGTGGATTGATTTGCCTGACAGGCGGGCCGGACGGGCCCATCGGGCGGCTGTTACGCGCGGGCCAGCGCCCCGCGGCTGAAGCCTTGATGACGCGGTTGGCGGCGATTTATCCGGACCGGTTGTATGTGGAGCTGCAACGGCATCCGGTTGATGGCGGTCTGCCCGAAGCGGAACGTTTGTCCGAACGGGGCCATGTGGAAATGGCCTATGCAATGGATTTGCCACTGGTCGCGACCAACGATGTGTATTTCCCAAAGTCCGAGATTTACGAGGCCCATGATGCGCTGATCTGCATCGCGGACGGGGTGTATGTGGATCAGAATGAGCCGCGCCGTCGTCTGACCCCGCAACATTACTTCAAATCGCAAGAGGAAATGGTGACGTTGTTCGCCGACCTGCCGGAGGCTGTGGCGAACACGGTTGAAATCGCCAAGCGGTGCGCCTTCAAGGCCAATAAACGCGATCCGATCCTGCCCAAGTTTGCGGATGATGAGGTGGCGGAGCTGCGCCGTCAGGCCGAACAGGGCCTGCGCGACCGCTTGGCGATTATTCCCCACGCGGCGAGCGTCGAGGAGTATGAGGCGCGGCTGGATTTTGAGCTGAAGATCATCGAAGGGATGGGATTCCCGGGCTATTTCCTGATCGTGGCGGACTTCATCAAGTGGTCCAAGGAAAACGCCATTCCTGTGGGGCCGGGGCGGGGATCCGGTGCGGGATCCTTGGTGGCCTACGCACTGTTGATCACAGACCTTGATCCTTTGCGCTATTCGCTTTTGTTTGAACGCTTTCTGAACCCCGAACGGGTGTCGATGCCGGACTTTGACATCGACTTTTGTATGGACCGCCGCGAAGAGGTGATCCGCTACGTTCAGGACAAATATGGCCGCGACAAGGTGGGGCAAATCATCACGTTTGGGGCGTTGTTGTCCAAGGCCGCTGTGCGGGACGTGGGGCGGGTGTTGCAACTGCCTTATGGGCAGGTCGACAAGCTGTCGAAGATGATCCCTGTCGAGGGCGTCAAACCCGTCAGCATCGAAAAGGCGCTGGCCGATGAGCCGCGGCTGCGGGAAGCGGCGAACAGCGAAGAGGTCGTGGACCGCCTGTTGACCTACGGCCAGCAGATCGAGGGGCTGTTGCGCAACGCATCCACCCATGCGGCGGGCGTGGTGATCGGGGATAGGCCGCTGGATGCGCTGGTGCCGCTGTATCAGGATCCGCGATCTGACATGCCCGCGACCCAGTTCAACATGAAGTGGGTGGAGCAAGCAGGCCTCGTCAAATTTGATTTCCTCGGCCTCAAGACGTTGACGGTGATCCAGAACGCCATGGATCTGATCCTGAAATCGGGTCGCGATATTCACATTGCTGCGGATGGCACGCAGCTTTATGAGCCTGCGGCGGGTGCTGTGAACGAGATCAACGCAATCCCGCTGGATGATGAGGCGTCTTATAAACTTTACGCCGCGGCCAAGACGGTGGCTGTCTTTCAGGTGGAATCCAGCGGCATGATGGACGCGCTGCGGCGTATGAAACCGGACTGTATTGAAGACATCATCGCGCTCGTGGCGCTGTATCGCCCCGGCCCGATGGAGAACATTCCGAAGTTCTGTGAGGTCAAGAACGGACTGTCTGAGCGGGACACCTTGCATCCGTCGATTGACCATATCCTGGATGAAACCCAGGGCATCATCGTCTATCAGGAACAGGTGATGCAGATCGCGCAGGAAATGGCGGGATACAGCCTTGGCGGGGCCGATCTGTTGCGCCGCGCCATGGGTAAGAAAATTCAAGAGGCGATGGACGCGGAACGGCCCAAGTTCATCGCCGGGGCCAAGGAAAACGGGGTCGACGACAAGAAGGCGTTAGAGGTTTGGAACCTGTTGGACAAGTTCGCCAACTACGGTTTCAACAAATCCCATGCGGCGGCCTATGCTGTCGTCAGCTACCAGACGGCATGGTTGAAGGCGAACCATCCGGTTGAATTCATGGCCGGTGTGATGAATTGCGATATTCATCTCACGGATAAGCTGGCGGTGTATTTCCAAGAGGTCAAAAAGGGGCTGGAGCTGCCATGGGTGGCCCCTTGCGTGAACACGTCTTTGGCGACGTTCGATGTGCAGGACGGCAAGTTGGTTTATGGCCTTGGGGCGCTGAAAAACGTCGGTGTCGAGGCGATGAAGCTGATCGTTGAGGCGCGGACCGCAGATGGTACACGGCCCTTTGCCACGCTGTTTGACTTGGCCCGCCGTGTCGATCTGAAACGTGTGGGCAAGCGGCCTCTTGAGATGTTGGCGCGGGCTGGCGCGTTTGATCAGCTGGACCCGAACCGTCGGCGTGTGTTCGACAGCCTTGATGCTTTGGTCAGCTATTCTGCTGCAATTCACGACCAGAAAAACTCCAACCAGGTCAGCCTGTTTGGAGAGGCAGGCGATGATTTGCCGGAACCAAGACTGAGTGCAGCCGCAGACTGGCTGCCTGCGGAACGGTTGGCCGAAGAATTCAAGGCCGTGGGCTTTTATCTGTCCGGCCATCCGTTGGATGATTATATGGCCGCGCTGAAGCGCACCGAAAAGGTGATGACGCTAGATGAAGTGATGGCCAAGGCCGAGAAGGGCCCCCATGTGGCCAAGATGGCGGGCACCGTGGCCGGGCGGCAGGAACGCAAATCTGCCCGTGGCAACCGGTTTGCCTTTGTACAGTTGAGCGATCCGACGGGACAATACGAGGTCACGATGTTCTCGGACACCTTGGAAAACGCCCGTGACCATCTTGAAACCGGCACGCAGGTGGTCGTTGCGGTCGAGGCCACGATGGAATCCGAGCAGTTGAAATTGTTGGGGCGGTCCGTGATGCCCGCGGATATGGCGGTGGCCAATGCGGGATCTTCGGGGCTGCAGGTCTTTATTTCGGATGCGGCAGCGATCCCCACGGTCAGCGATGTCTTGACCAATGCGTTGCGCGACAAGGTCAAGGGCGGGCGGGGGCCCATCCGGTTCACGATCGACGATCTGGAGCTGGGCGAAATTGATCTGGAGTTGGATCAGGATTTCCCTGTAAATCCGCAGATCAAGGGCGCGCTGCGGTCCCTCAATGGTGTGGTCGAAGTGCTGGAAATCTAGACCAAAGCCGACCGGCGAATGTTCGCCTGAGGGCACGCACCGGTAGACCTGAGGCGGGCACAGCGATAGAAAGCCATTAGGGAAGACCCGAACAGGGCAACGAGGGGGGCAGGCATGCGTGGTTTGGTTTTCGGGATCGGTGCGATCGCTTTTTTGGGAGGGTGCGGAAACCCGTTGGACGGCACCGCCCGTCTGAGTGAGGTGACGTCCAACGCGCCTTCTGCCTCTGTCGCGGCGACGCAAACCTCATCGGGGCAGGGCGGTTTGTTTGGGCGCCTTTTGAACCGCACGCCGGATGATCCTGCAAACGCCGCCGTGGCGGCCGCCCTTGCTGATGTGGCCACCACCGCAGACGTAGAGCCCGCAGCCGCTGCGGCAGACACACCTGCACGCGGGGGCCTGTTTGGACTGTTTCGCGGTAACCGATCCAGCACCGCAGAGGCGGAGGTGACACCTGCGCGCGCGCCTTCGCCCGCGCGTTTTGGCGGGCTGTTTGGCGGCGACGGCGCCAGCGATGCGCCCCGCACCGGCCCTGACGCCACGGATGTCGAGGCCGGCACAATACTTCCGTTTGCGCAGATTGCGCGGGTGTGCGGCGTTGGTCGTCGTGATTTGGGCACCGCCCTGGGATCTGGTGGCGGGTTTACTGTCTTTGACACCAACCCCAACCTGACAACGCCACGCCCGTTCTACATCACAGGGTTTGCAGACAATTGTGCGCGGACGTTTACTGGTGCTGTGACTGTGGCGGGCGATATCCAGACCCATGAATTTATCCGGTATCAACCCAGCAACGAACGGATTGCCTACACGACGGCAGACAATGCCTATGAGGCGATCAAGGCCAGTGTGTGTCGTGTAGGCCGTGGGCAGCCGTGCGGTGCGCGGGCGGACCGGCTGAACCGCAACACCTATTTCATCTCTGTCTACAGTTTCTTTGGCGGCACGTTCAGCGCTGTGCCAACTGAATGGGCGCAGATCCTGTTGCATGACGGATCTGTTCTGGCTGTTTCTGTGAAAGACGGCTGATGTTTGCGCGTGCTGCGCGTCTTGGAATTTGAGTTTTTCTGGTCAGATGAAGGGGCGGCCCCGCCCTACCAGTGGGGTGGTTTCTGATCGGCCAGCGGGATGGAGCCGCCTGCGTCGTATTCGCGGCTGGCTTCGCGTTCCATCAACATTTGCACGCGGTGGGTGAGGCGGCTGATCTCACGTTCTTGGCGTGCGATGATGTCGGACAACTCATCCACGGTGCGGGTGAGGTGGGCGATTTTTTCTTCGAGGTGCGTTTGATCGGACATGGGTGTCATATCGGCGGTTCGGGGCGGTTTGCCAAGCCCCCAATGGCGCGGCGGTGAAGGCTGTGGTTGCGCGGAGCGGGCCTGCGCGGTAAAGCGCGGACAGATCAGATGCAGGACCCCACGTCATGGCCAAGACCAAGAAGACACCCCGTCCCAAGGCGCAGACCCCCAAGGGCTTTCGCGACTATTTCGGTGCCGAAGTTGCGCAACGCACGCAGATGCTGCGCACCATCGCGGGTGTTTATCATCGCTACGGGTTTGAAGCCCTTGAAAGCAGCGGTGTTGAAACGGTTGAGGCGCTGGGCAAGTTTCTGCCCGATGTGGACCGCCCGAATGAGGGGGTGTTTGCCTGGCAAGAGGACGACGCCGAGGGCAAAGGCGATTGGTTGGCGCTGCGCTATGATCTGACCGCGCCTTTGGCCCGTGTTTACGCACAGCACCGCAATGACCTGCCGACCCCCTACCGTCGCTTTGCCATGGGCCCTGTGTGGCGCAACGAAAAGCCGGGACCTGGACGGTTTCGCCAGTTTTATCAATGTGATGCGGACACAGTGGGCAGCGGGTCTGTCGCGGCCGATGCTGAAATCTGTGCGATGTTGTCCGACACATTGGAGGCCGTGGGCATTGAGCGCGGCGACTACGTTGTGCGCATCAACAACCGCAAAGTGTTGAACGGCGTGCTTGAGGTCATGGGTCTGGGTGATGAGGCCCAAAAGGCTGACGTACTGCGCACGATCGACAAGTTCGATAAGGTGGGCGAGGCTGGCGTGCGCGAGTTGTTGGGCAAGGGGCGTCTGGATGCCTCGGGCGCCTATATCGACGGGGTTGGCCTGTCCGAGGTGCAGGCCGAACCTGTCATTGCATTCTTGACGTCTAAGGCAGGCGACACCGCTGGCACACTTGCGAATTTGCGCGCGGCGATCGGGGACAGTGCAACCGGTGCGGCAGGTGTGAATGAACTGCAGCAGATGGCAGATCTGCTGGACGCGGGCGGCTACGGCCCCGACCGCATCATTATTGACCCCTCGGTTGTGCGTGGCCTTGGCTACTACACCGGCCCCGTGTTTGAGGCGGAGCTGACGTTTGAGATCAAGGACGATAAAGGCCGTCCACGCTCCTTCGGGTCTGTCGCTGGTGGGGGGCGCTATGACGATCTGGTGAAACGGTTCACCGGTCAAGAGGTCCCGGCGACGGGCGTGTCCATTGGCGTGGATCGTCTGTTGGCGGCGCTGCATATGAAGGGGCGTTTGACCACCGACACCACCGGCCCTGTCGTTGTGACTGTCATGGATCGCGACCGGATGGCGGATTACCAAGCCATCGTCAGCGAGCTGCGCAGCGCGGGCATCCGTGCGGAGGTTTATCTGGGCAATCCCAAGAATTTTGGTAACCAGTTGAAATATGCCGATCAGCGCAATTCGCCCATTGCGATCATTCAAGGTGGCGATGAGTTGGCCAATGGCACGCTTCAGATCAAGGATTTGATCCTTGGCGCCAAGATCGCGGAAACCGCCACGCAAGATGAATGGGCGGAACGTCCGCAGCAATTCGAAATTCCGCGCGATGATCTGGTGGCCCGCATCACCGCGCTTTTGGCGGAGCAGGCAAAGTGAGCCTTGATCAAGCACGTCTGATCTGGGACCGCGCGCGGAACTATACGGATGTTCTGACGCAGCAGGGGGCTGTCCTGACCGATGCGGATTATCTGCAACCGGCCGACACGCTTTTGGATCTGTATGGCGAAGACATCCGTGCGCGCGCCTTTACGACGCAGGACCCCGCCCGCGGGGAAATGATGTTGCGCCCCGATTTCACCGTGCCTGTGGTCCAGACGCACATGGCCCACGGGGCAGAACCTGCGCGTTACACCTACATGGGCAAAGTGTTCCGCAAACAAGAAGACGGTGGTGATCGCCCGACAGAGTTCGTGCAAGTGGGCTATGAGGTCTTCGACGGCACCGACCCTGCCGCCGCCGATGCAGAAGTGTTTGCGACGATCGCGGGACTGCTGAACACTGTGGCCGCGACCCCAGTGACGGGCGACATTGGCATTTTGCGCGCCGCCGTTCGGGGGCTGAAAACGACCGAACGCCGCCGCGCGGCTTTGCAACGTCATCTGTGGCGCCCTGTACGGTTCAAGGCGCTGTTGGACCGGTTCGAAGGGATCACCCCACCGTCCAGACACCGGACCGATCTTCTGGCTCAGGCGGATCCAATGGTCGATGCGCCTGCGCTTTTGGGCCTGCGCTCTTACGCGGAAATCACGGCGCGCATTGATGCATTGAGAGAGGACGCGGCAGCGGCACCGGTCTCATCCGAAGAACGTGCGCTTTTGGATGCGCTTCTGGCGGTCGCGGAGACTGCACCAAATGCCTTGTCTGCCTTGCGTGATATCGCCGTAGACCTTCCGTCGATTGCGGCAGCTGTTGATGGCTTTGCGGCCCGCTGCGATGCGCTGGCTGCCCGTGGGGTTGCAGTGGAGACGTTGATGTTTGAGGCAAGCTTCGGCCGGACGTCGATGGAATACTATGATGGCTTTGTGTTCGGCTTCGCGTCAGCGGCAGCCCCGCACCTGCCGCCCATGGCCACCGGCGGGCGCTATGACGCGCTGACGACTGTCTTGGGCGGGGGCACGGGCGTTCCTGCTGTGGGCGGTGTGATCCGCCCTGCTCTGGTGATCGCAGCGGAGGACGTGGCATGACCCTCAAACTCGGTGTGCCCTCCAAAGGGCGTCTTATGGACAAGACGTTTAAGTGGTTCGAAGACCGCGGAATTACCTTGGCCAAATCAGGCAGTGACCGTGAATATGCCGGCCACGTCGATGGCATTGATGGTGTGGAGCTTGTGTTGTTGTCGGCGGGAGAAATTCCGCGCGAACTGGCAGCTGGTCGTATTCATCTGGGCGTCACGGGATCCGATCTTGTGCGTGAAAAACTGACGGCGTGGGACAGCCAAGTGGTTGAATTGGCCAAGATGGGCTTTGGCGGTGCTGACCTGATCATTGCGGTGCCTGACGGTTGGGTCGACGTTGATACGCTCGACGATCTGGACGCCGCTGCAGCCGCCTTCCGCACCACCCACGGGTTCCGCCTGCGGATCGCGACCAAGTACCACCGGCTGGTGCGGGAATTCCTGCGCGACAATGGCGTGGCCGATTACCAGCTGGTTGACAGCCAAGGGGCCACCGAAGGCACGATCCGCAACGAGACCGCGGAAGCCATCGCCGACATCACCTCCACCGGGGAAACCCTGCGCGCCAATGGCCTGAAAATTCTGTCAGACGGGATGATTCACGCCAGCCAAGCGACTTTGTTTCGCGGCCGGCGAAGTGAGTGGTCCCAAGACCAGAGAGAGATTTTGAGACAGCTGTTAACAACACTCGGCCTCTGACTTCTTTGGGTCAAAAATACCTGCCCCGCAGGGCCAGATTTTTGAATAAAAATCTGTAGCCAAAATTCGCAGAATTTTGGCCTCCCGCCCGCCGCAGGCGCTAGAGAACCCCAATTTCTGCCAGCGCTGCGTTCAATGTGGCAGGCAGTGGCTCCTCTGCCTCGCGCCCTTTCGGCAGGTCCATTGGCGCATCCTCGGCCTTCAGATAGCGCCATCCTTGAAAGGGCCGTTTGAGCGTCGGTACGACACGGATCAACTCAGGCTCCAACACCACGGCACAGCGTCGCACACCGTCTGCACTGTCGTATTCGTTAAATCGGTTGATGCGTTGACGACACAAAATGGACCCTTTGATGACCCAGTACATCGACCCACCGGCCAAAACCTCATCGGTGCGTTTGGGCCACATCCGGGTAATATGTCGCGGCAATCCATCCGGGGCTTGCGCGCGTTTGGTGTTTTGCCACGCAGCAAGGTCTGCTACGGTCTCAGTCCCGACAGATAATTTTTGCAGATGTAGGGTCTTGGTCATCTAAGTCTCCACACTATCTTCGCAATTCGTTTCGCTTACACACCACATCTGGTAGGTTAATCGTCCACCATCGATTCTGCCATCAAATACAGAGGTTCTTCCATGACCCGCTTTGCCGCCCCGATCGCCGAACAAATTTGGGACATGAAATATCGCCTAAAGGAGGCAGATGGGACGGCCATCGACCAATCCGTAGAGGACACATGGTCACGTATCGCCAAATCGCTGGCCTCCGTCGAAAAAGACCCGGCCAAGTGGGAACCGAAGTTCTACGCAGCGCTCGAGGATTTTAAATATCTGCCCGCAGGCCGCATCACCGCAGGGGCCGGCACGGACCGCAGTGTAACCCTGTTCAACTGTTTCGTCATGGGCACGATCCCTGACACGATGGTGGGCATTTTCGATGGCCTTAAAGAGGCCGCGCTGACAATGCAGCAGGGTGGCGGCATCGGTTATGATTTCTCTACGATCCGGCCCAAGGGTGCGATCGTCAAAGGTGTGGCTGCGGACGCCTCTGGCCCTTTGTCTTTCATGGATGTCTGGGACGCGATGTGCCGGACGATCATGTCCGCAGGATCGCGTCGCGGGGCAATGATGGCCACCATGCGTTGCGATCACCCTGATGTTGAGGATTTCATCACCGCGAAATCCGACCCCGCCCGCCTGCGCATGTTCAACATGTCCGTCCTGGTGACGGATCCCTTCATGGAGGCCGTGAAGGCGGACAGCACCTGGGATCTGGTGTGGGAGGGTGAGACCGTCAAAACCGTGCAGGCCCGCGATCTGTGGGATCAGATCATGCAGTCGACCTATGATTATGCCGAACCGGGTGTGATTTTCATCGACCGCATCAATGCCACCAACAACCTTAACTATTGCGAAACCATCGCCGCCACAAACCCGTGCGGCGAACAGCCCTTGCCGCCCTATGGCGCCTGCTTGCTGGGCTCAATCAACCTTGCGCGTTTGGTGGCCAATCCTTTCGAAGCCAAGGCCGAGATTGATGAAGATGCGCTGGGCGATTTGGTGGCCACGGCTGTGCGAATGATGGACAACGTCGTGGATGCATCCAACTTCCCGCTGGACGCTCAGGCGCAAGAAGCCGCTGCCAAACGTCGTATCGGGCTGGGCGTGACAGGCCTCGCCGATGCCTTGTTGATGGTGGGCCTGCGGTATGGCTCCGAGGAGGCTGCAGCGCAGACCGAGGACTGGATGCAGCTGATTGCCAACGCCTCGTACCGCGCGTCGGCTGAACTGGCCGCCGAAAAGGGCGCGTTCCCGCTGTATGACGCGGACAAATATTCAGCCTCGCCCAATGTGCAGGCTCTCGATGCGGAGGTGCAGGCGTTGATCGCTGAAAACGGCATCCGCAATGCGTTGCTGACCTCTGTGGCGCCCACGGGCACGATCAGCCTTTATGCGGGCAACGTCTCATCCGGGATCGAACCCGTCTTCGCCTATGCCTATACCCGCAAAGTCCTGCAGAAGGATGGCACACGGACCGAGGAAGAAGTCGTGGACTACGCCGTAAAGATGTGGCGCGACAAAATGGGCGACGCAGACCTGCCCGATTACTTCGTCAACGCCCAAACCTTGCCCGCCATGGATCACGTGCGCATGCAGGCGGCGGCGCAAAAATGGGTCGACAGTTCAATCTCCAAGACGATCAACGTCCCCGAAGACATCAGTTTTGACAGCTTCAAAGAGGTGTACATGGAGGCATGGGACACCGGGTGCAAAGGCTGCACCACCTATCGCCCCAACGATATTACTGGATCGGTCCTGAGCGTGGAGCCTGCCAAATCCGAGGACGCCGCCCAGGCGGAGGAGGCCGTGGCCGAGGTGGTGGCCGACCAGAACGCGGGCGACGTCATCTACATGACCGAGCCGCTGGATCGTCCCGAAGATCTTGAGGGCCAGACCTATAAGTTGAAGTGGCCGGACAGCGAACATGCGATCTACATCACCGTGAACGATATCATCCACCAAGGTCAACGGCGCCCGTTTGAGGTGTTTATCAATTCCAAGAACATGGAACATTTTGCCTGGACCGTGGCCCTGACGCGGATGATTTCCGCTGTGTTCCGGCGCGGTGGCGATGTGTCGTTCGTGGTTGAAGAACTCAAAGCGGTGTTCGACCCGCGGGGCGGCGCGTGGATTCAGGGCAAATACGTGCCGTCGATTTTGGCGGCGATCGGTGGCGTGATCGAAAAGCACATGGTCGCGACAGGCTTTCTGGCGGGCGAAGGCATGGGGCTGAAATCAGACCCCCAAGCCGATGTGGTTGCCATGGCGCCAAAGGGCAAAGCCTGTTCCAGCTGTGGCCAATACACCATGCGGATGGTCGAAGGATGCATGACCTGTTCCGACTGCGGCTATTCCAAATGCGGATAGGGACAGAGTCGTTGCTTGACGTTGTGCAGACACATAGAACCTAACCTTTGAGGGTTGTTTTTTGACCCTTTGGCACAAATCAAAAGGCCGCTGAGGGCTACGTCTTCAGTGGTCTTTTCTTTAGAAAATGCTACCCGGATATTTGTGCCTTAAGCCAGTCCAGCGAATGTGCTGTTTCACTGGTGGGCCTGTACTCCGCCCCGATCGGCGCGTCGTATCCGAGGCCCGCTATAACACCAAAAACATGATCGTAGTTGATTTCACCGTGATCCGGAGGGCCGCGATCTGGAACTGACGCGAATTGGATATGGCCGATGTGGGGCAGCAGATCTTTGATCCGATGGGTCAGATCGCCCTCCATCAGTTGGACATGGTAGCAGTCGAACATGAGCTTCAGATTGGGGGCCGCAACCTCCTCAAGGATGCGCAAGGCCTGATCCGTCGTAAGCAGGAAATACCCAGGCGCGTCGTATTTATTGAGGGGTTCGATCAGGATGGTGAGACCCGAAGACGCCGCCATATCGCAGGCATATTGCAGGTTTGCGACAAACGTTTGATGCGCCGCCTCGCCGATGGCGAACCCAGCCATGACATGAACATTGGGCGTGCCGATGACGGTCGCATAGGCGATGGCTTCGTCGATGGCCGCCCGGGCCTCTGCCTCGCGTCCGGGAAGAGCGGCAAGCCCGTTGTCGCCTGCCGAAACGTTTCCGCGGCGGGTGTTGAGCCCCAGCATCTGCAGTCCGGTTTCGGCCAGTGCGGCCTTAACTGTGTCCGCTGGCACCTCATAGGGCCAATGGCATTCCACCGCGTCAAACCCAGCGGCCTTTGCGGCACGAATGGCATCAGGGAGGGGGCGGTCGGTCCATAGAAAACCAAGATTGGCAGAGAATTTCATGCGTCCCACTCCACATCAAATTTGGTGATCAGGGCCTGCACTTGCGGTTCGGTCAGGCCGCGCGGGTTCATCCCGCGGGTCATCATGGCAAGGCGTGCGGTGTCTTCCAGTTCTTCAATGGCGTTGCATGCGGCCTCGATGTCCTTTCCGGCCACCACGGGGCCGTGATTGGCCAGCATGACCGCGCTACGCTTCCCTGCCAGCCCGCGCACGGCCTTGCCCATTTCAGGATCACCGGGCAGGAAGAAGGGCAACAGTTTCACGCGCCCCAGCTTCATGATCCCATAGGGTGTGAGAGGCGGCAGGAAGTTGTCTTCGTCAACGTCCGGCATCATTGACAGCGCAACCGAGTGGCATGAATGAAGGTGCACAACGGCACCCGCGGTGCTGCGCGTGTCATAAAAGGCGGCGTGCAGGGGCATTTCCTTGGTCGGCTTGTCGCCGCTGATCAGATGGCCTTGCGCGTCGAACCGCGACAGGCGCCCTGGGTCAAGTCGTCCGAAACTGGTGCCGGTGGGGGACACCAGAAGCCCGCCATCCTCCGTGCGGGCAGAGATGTTGCCGGTGCTGCCCCCTGTCAGTCCACGGTCGAACATGGATTTGGCCAGAAGGCAGATCTGTTCGCGCAGTTGGGTTTCAGTCGTCATGTGGAAAGTTTCGCTTGTGCGTCGGTAAAGAAGGTTTCGGACCCGAAGTTGCCGGATTTCAGGGTGAGTGCGATATCAAGTCCGCCTGACTGACAGTAGGTCCATGGCACGCCAGGCGCAATTTCTGCCCCAATGTTGAGCTGTGTCACACCAAGGGTCTTGGTGACGGCCCCCGACGTTTCGCCGCCTGCCACAATGATCCGGCGCGCGCCTGCGTCGCGCGCGGCCACGGCGCAGGCCGACAGCGTCGCCTCGATCAGTTCACCAGCGGCGGCGACCCCCAGCTTGTCTTGTGCGGCGCGCACGCTTTCGGGGTTTGCGGTGGCATAGACCAGCGGGGCTTTCGACAGATCTTGCGCGGCGAGCCAATCCAGCACAGGACCAGGGCCGTTTTCGGTCAGCGCGAGGGGATCCAATTGATAGGACGCCGCGCCAGTTGCTTTGTAGTGGGCCACTTGCGCATTGGTCATGGCAGAGCAGCTGCCTGACAGCACGATTGTTGTGTCGTTAAGCTTCGGTGCAACGGCCTTGGGGGCATCTGCCGATAGGACGCCATCGGCCAGATACAAGGCGGGCAGGGGCATGGCGACCGCACTGCCGCCTGTCATCAGTGGCATGTCGCGGCATGCGTCGGCGATGACATAAAGGTCTTCGTTGGCGACGGCGTCCACCACCACATGGGCCACGCCTTGTCCTTTGAGGGTGTCCAACCGCGCCCGCAGCGCCTGCGCCCCTTGCGCGACGGTTAGCCGGTCGGCCAGACCGGTGGCTTTGGTGACTTGCGGACCCAACAGCCGCATCAGGTTGCTGTCCCGCATCGGTGTTAGCGGGTGGTCCTTCATCGGGCTTTCAGACAGGGGCTGTTGGCCTACAAACAGATTGCCCATGAAGATTGAACGCCCGTTTTCCGGGAACGCCGGACAATAGATCGTCTGATCGGTGCCCAGATCATCCATCAAGGCCTCGGCGACAGGGCCGATGTTGCCCTCGGGCGTGCTGTCGAAGGTGGAACAGTATTTCCAGAAAAATCGTTTGGCCCCCGCCGTTTGTAACCATTTGAGGGCGGCCCGTGTCTCGGCCACGGCCTCAGTCACCGGGGCCGTGCGGGATTTCAGCGCGATGACTTCAAACGCGGCGGGGTCGGTGGGTGGCTCGGACGGGATGCCAATGCGCAAGCTGACCCGCACACCGCTGCGGGCCAGCAGTCCGGCAAGATCGGTCGCGCCCGTGAAATCATCAGCGATGCACCCTAAAACCGTTGTCATATGTCTTCTCCTGGCAGCGTAAGCTTCGCGTTACGTGCATAAACCTTGGCGACTGCGGCGTCGTCTTCCCATCCATGGCCCATGCCCGCCGCTGCAACGAATTGCTGAAGCGCCGCAGCTGTAACCGGTGCGCTGAACTGCGCTGATTTGGCCACGTCCAAAACGATACCCAAATCCTTAGGCCAAATGTTCACCGCGCTGTGCGGCGTATAATCCCCGGCCACGATATGGGGCGCGCGGTTCTCCAACATCCAACTGGTGCCAGCACATTTGCTGATGACGTCAACAAACGTATCGGGCGTGATCCCTTGGGTCATGCCAAAGGTCAGGGCCTCGGCCATCGTCGCGATGTGAACACCTGCCAAGAGCTGGTTGACAGCCTTCATGGCGCTGCCCGCTCCGGCCTCGTTGCCAAGCTCAAACACGGTCTCGGCGATACTGTCCAGAAGGGGCCGCGCCGCGGTGAAAGCTTCGGGCGTGCCGGAGGCCATGATCGAAAGCTGGCCGGTTGCAGCCTTGGCCGACCCGCCCGAAATAGGGGCATCCAGATAGTGAATGCCGGCCTTCAGACAGCGCGCGCCCATGTCTTTGGCGAAGTCCGGCGGGACCGTCGCACAGGCCAGAACGACCGCGCCAGCCCTCAAGTGCGGGACGATGCCGGTGGCGCCGAACAGGACGTCTTCGGTCTGGGCGGCATTCAGAACAACAACGGCGACGGCATCCAAAGTGTCCGCAACCTGGATCAAGTCACCGGATTGGCCGCCCTCTTTCCGGAATGCGTGGACTTGATCCTCGTTTACATCGGCCCCCCAAACCTTGTGACCCGCCCGCAAAGCCGAGGATGCGATTCCATAGCCCATGGACCCAAGCCCGATGGTCGCGACGTTGTAGCGCGTGTTGGGTTGTAGGCTCATCTGGTCTCCGAAAATTCTGGTGGCAGCTGTCTTGGTTCGAATGGATCAGGCCGTGAAGCGCCCAAAGCGGCGTTCGTAGCTTTCCCGATAGGCTTCAGCCGAGGCAGGAAGGTGCGCGCGAACCGCTTTCACCAGCTTTTCAGATGACGTGCCGCGCATGGCTTCAATGATGTCAAAGTGCTGCTGTACGATGGTTTGCATATGGCCCTCGTCCTCGTATTTGATCACGCGGATCGGTTGGGCGACGCGGGCGTGGTTCGCGATCAGGCGCGCCAGACGCGCGTTTTCGCAACATGAGAACTGAAGTTCGTGAAACTCTTGGTTCAGCCAGAAAACTGTTCGGTAATCCTTTGCAAGAATCGCCTCTTTATGACGGCCTGCGACGTCTTCCATTTTTTGCAGAATGTCCGGTGGGCAGGGCAGCGGCGTTTGCGCGGCCGCCGCGGTTTCAAGGATAATTCGGACGCCATAAAGATCGTCGACCTGATCGGGCGTGAACTCTACCACCTCCACGCCCTTGTTCGGCTTCCGGACAAGCAACCCGCGTGATTCGAGGGCCGCGAAAGCCCCGCGGACCGCATGCCGTTTGGCGTTGTAATGTTCCATCACCCGGTCTTCGATAATTCGGGCGCCGGGCGCATATCGGCCAAAAATAATGTCGTCTTCGAGCTCTTCTTCGAGCGCACGTTCAGGCATGAGGCCCCCCGCAAATCACTTATTTTTATGGTGTATCACGTCCTTGTCTCGCTCACCAGAATAAAATTATCAATAATCTTATTGACGAAATGTTTGCATTGGCCCTATCAATTGACGGGTCACTAGGGAGGACAATTATGAAGAATCTTACGAGCAGCCTTGCGATTGCTGCATCACTTTTCGCCACCTGCGCACTGGCATGGGAAGCCACGGAAGGGCGTCCGTTCGAGGGCCAGACCGTCAACGTTCTGGCGGTGAAGTCCAGCCAGTTTGAGGCGCATGAAGCACGGGTCGCGGCGTTTGAAGAGGCCACCGGTATCGACGTCGTTTACGACTACATCCCGTTCCCGAATATGAAAGAAGCGCTGACCACAGAAATGGTCGCGGGTGGGGATTACGACGTTGTGTCCGTGATGGACCAGTGGGTCACGTCGCTGGCGATGTTGATGGAGCCGATCAACGACGAAATCGCAGCGCAGGGCACGGACCTGAGTGATTTCCCCCAGGCGCACATGCGTCACGGCTATATCGGTGATGATCTGGTCGGCCTGCCTGTGCGCGGCCACGTCCAGCTGATGTTTTACCGCAAGGACTTGTTTGAGGCCGCTGGCCTGACCGCGCCGTCCACATGGGAAGAGATGGTCACGACCGCCAAAGCGGTACAGGAAAGCTCTGACGCGGCAGGCATTGCGCTGCCGTATGGAAAGCTGAACGGCCAGAACCTGATGGTCTGGATGAACCTGCTATGGGGCAATGGCGGCGATCTGTTTGATGCAGATGGCAATCCGGCCTTCAACTCTGACGCGGGTGTCGCTGCGACGGAAACATATGTTGGCTATCTGGCCGAGGAAATCGTCCCTGCAGGGTCGGCGGTGTTTGTCGAACAGGACGCGGTCAACAGCTTTAAGCAAGGCAATTCCGCCATGCTGCCCGTCTGGTGGTGGGTGAATTCCCAGCTGACCGATCCGGAGCAGTCCACGCTGACAGCAGATCAGGTCGGTTTCACGTCCTTGCCGTCTGTCGCTGGTGCAGACCGGTCGACCTTTACCAACACATGGATCTTCGGGGTCACCCAAGGATCTGACAACAAGGACGCGGCTGCGGAGTTCCTGGGTTGGCTGACAGACCCTGCGTTGGAGCGTGACGTGCTGTTGGACCCTGAGCTGTCCGAAGTTGTGGCAGTGCATATGTCCAACCTGACCGATGCTGAGGTCAATGCCCGTTGGGGTGGTATGCATCAGGCAGCTGCCGATGCGCTGGCCACGGCCGAGGGTATCGAGTTCGGTGACAACTGGCCACGGATTGCGCTGATCCTCGAGACAGCGATTTCAAGCCTTGCCTCTGGTGAGGAAACCGACGTCAAAGCTGCTCTCGATGCGGCTGCTGAAGACATCGCGGCGATCCGCTAACGCGTCTCCCATGGGCCGGGCGGCCCTCCACAACACTTTGGCCGCCCGGCTCTAAACGTCTCACCACCATCCTTCCCAAAGCGAGGTATCCCCGTGCAAGACCGGTTGCTTCCCTATTGGCTGCTAATTCCGGCTTTCGTCATTGTTTTGGCGACGACGATTTACCCGCTGGCCTATTCATTTTTCACATCCTTCCGTGCCTGGGACCTTACACAGTCTCGCAGGCCCGAAGGCTTTGTCGGCTTGGAGAATTACGTCTACGCCGCATCCGAGGAACAATTTCTGAATTCCCTTTGGGTGACATTCATTTTTGTCATTACATCGGTTTTTCTGACGGTCGTGCTGGCCATGGCGCTGGCCTTGCTGCTGCGCCGCAAGGGGCCGATGCACACCTTCACGCGCATCGTGCTTATTCTGCCGTTCGCCATGAGCCCCGCGCTGATCGGCGTCAGCTATCGCTTTATGTTTAATCCCGAATTCGGCGTTCTCGCCAAAGGGTTGGGCGCAGTCTTCCCCGCCCTCGAAGGTGTGCCGTGGTTGGCGGACCCGCAACTTGCGATGGGGATCCTTGTGCTGACAGATGTGTGGCATTGGACGCCCTACATGACGTTCATGTGTCTGGGCGGCCTTGCGTCGATTCCCCGTGAAACCGAGGAAGCCGCGCGGATCGACGGGGCATCCAACCTGCGGATCGTTTTCGGGATCATCCTGCCACAGATGAAGGGCGTGATTGCGGTCATGGCCGTGCTCAAGACCATCTTTGCCCTCAAGATGTTCGATCAGGTCGTTACACTGACAGGCGGCGGGCCCGGTACATCGACCGAAACGCTTGCTTACTTTATCTTCAACGTGGGCTTCCGCTGGTTTGACATGGGCTATGCCTCAGCGCTCGCCTGGATCCTGACGGCGATCATGATGGTCATCTCAATCTGGTATGTCCGCATGCTTCTGTCTGAAAAGAAAATGGCCACAGCATGAGAAAAACACTTTCATATCTCGGCGAACGTGCGCTGCTCGTCCTTGTCTCGGTTATCGTGCTGTTCCCGATCGTTTGGATGTTCCTAACCGCGTTCAAGCAATCCCGCGATGCCTATTCCGTGTCGCTGAATTTCAAGCCGACGCTGCAGAACTTTGTCACTGTGTTCTCGGACCCTTGGAACCTTGGTTCGATGGTGCTCAACTCGGTGATCGTGGCCACTGTCACGGTGGCGATTGCGGTGCCCTGTGCGACACTTGCGGCCTATTCCTTCAGCCGGTTTCGGGTCAAGGCGCGCAAGTTCCTGTTCTTCCTGATCCTGTCGACGCAGTTTATTCCCGCCGTCGTCATCGTGCTGCCGTTCTTTTTGATGTTCCGTCAGCTGGACATGCTGGACACGCGGCTGGCGTTGATCATCGTGAACCTCGCGATCGTGACGCCTTTCGTCATCTGGATGATCAAGGGGTTCATCGACGCGATCCCCACGGACAGCGAAGAGGCCGCGATGATCGACGGGGCGTCACGCCTGCGGGTGATCAAGGACATCGTCCTGCCCGTGGCCGCCCCCGGCATCATGACCTCGTCGATCTTCTGTTTCATCCTGACGTGGAACGAATTTCTGTTCGCCCTGATCCTGTCGCGACGGGACGCGGTCACACTGCCTGTGGGCCTTGTCAGCTTCCGCACCGAACAGGGCGACCTGTGGGAGTTGATGAGCGCAGCGGGCGTCATGATCACCGTGCCGATCTTCATCATGGCATTGTTCATCCAGAAACATTTTACGCGCGGCATGACGGCCGGCGCGGTCAAATAAGGAACCAAAGATATGGCCGAAGTCCGTCTTGTGGATATTGAAAAGAAATACGGCAATTTCCTTGCCGTGCCGCAACAAAGCCTGACCATCGAGGATGGGGAATTTCTGGTGCTGCTGGGCCCGTCGGGCTGTGGCAAGACCACGACGATGCGCATGATCGCGGGGCTCGAAGACATCACCGCAGGCGACATCATGATCAAAGGGGAGCGCGTGAACGACAAGCCGCCCAAGGATCGTGACATCGCCATGGTGTTCCAGAACTACGGTTTGTATCCGCATATGACCGTGCGCCAGAACATCGAATATCCGCTCAAACTACGTGGAGTAGCCAAGGCCGATCGTCGCAAACGGGCAGAAGAAACCGCAGCCAAGGTGGAATTGGATGCCCTGCTGGAACGCCGCCCGTCTGAACTGTCCGGCGGTCAGCGTCAGCGTGTCGCCTTGGCCCGCGCGATTGTTCGGACCCCGTCGATCTTCCTGATGGATGAGCCTTTGTCGAATCTGGACGCCAAGTTGCGTGTGACGATGCGGGCGGAACTCAAGCATCTGCACCACGAATTGGGTGTCACAACGGTCTATGTGACCCACGACCAGATGGAGGCCATGACCCTGGCAAATCGGGTCGCCGTTATGCGTGAAGGTCGGATTGTGCAGCTGGACACACCCAAGAAGATTTATGCCGAACCTGCCGATCTGTTTGTGGCGGGCTTTATAGGGTCGCCTTCGATGAACCTGATTGACGGCACCGTGTCAGGGGGTGTTTTCCGCGCCGAGGGCGTCGACGTTCCGATCGACATGCCCGACCGGGAAGGCGTGGTCTTGGGCATCCGCCCCGAAGAGCTTGAGATCGCACCGGGGGGCGCGGCTTTCACCGGCAAGCTTTATGCCCTAGAGCTGACCGGCGACAGCACTTTGGTCACTCTGCGGGCGGGCAAAACCAGCGTCTGTGCGCGCGGCCACGCCGACTTTGAGGCAGACATCAATACAGATTGCCATCTTGCCCCGAAAGACGGCGCAAGGTTCCACCTTTTCGACCGCGCCTCGGGCGAGCGGTTGATCTGAACACGACGAGGGAGAAACGCACATGGACATCATGACACAGGACCTGGCGGAGGCACGGCACGTCAAACGGGAAGATTACGTGTCCTGCACAGTGGCCTTCATCGACTGCAAAAAACCGGGCAGCCATTTGAAAGAGAACTATTCGATCATCGGGCCGGGCGTGACGTCGTCAGATGATCAAGTGATCAACCTTCCCGAGGCCCATGGGTTCAACATCGGCGCCGCCGCCATGCCCAACGGGATCACCAACAACCTGCACATCCACTTCACCGCAGAGGTGTTCATCGTGCAGGCCGGTGAATGGACTTTCCGCTGGGGATCGAACGGCGAGAATGAGATCAAGGGAACAGCAGGCGATATCGTCTCTGTGCCCACGTGGATTTTCCGCGGCTTTACCAACACCGGTCCCGATGACGGCTGGCTGTTCACGATCCTTGGGGGCGACAACACAGGCGGCGTTATCTTCCACCCCGAGATTATCCGCGAGGCTGCCGATTATGGCCTTTATATCTCGTCCGACAACCGCCTGATTGACACATCGCGCGGCGATGCGGTGCCCGACGAGAGCGGGCGCATCCCACCCATGCCTGATGAAGACGTGGCCGCGCTGCGTGAGGTCGGGCGCGACGAGATGATGTCACGGATCGTGGCCAAGAACGCACGCGATTTCAAACCGGGCTTTATTGACAGTGGTCTGCCCGGACGCGGTGCCGAACTCGCGCCGGTCATCGGCCACGGGATCACCCAGAACCGCGAACATGCAGCGCCCATCACCAACCCCCACGGGTTCTCGGCAGAATGGTTGCGCTTGCCTGCCGGTGGCACCGTCGGACCCTTTACGTTGGACGAAAAGATGGTGCTCATGGGCCATGAGGGACGGATGTGCATTGAATACGTGGATGGCGGCGGTGCGACGGTTGAGGTGAACGCATGGGATACCTATTCGGTGCCCGCGTCGCGTCAGATCCAGATCACAGCCCTGGACGATGTCACCGTAGAGGCGCTTTTGGTTGTCACGGGGGATCATCGCAAACGCCCCGCCTTCAAGGCTGAGGTCATTGCCGAGGCGTTGGACGCAGGACAGGGCCTTGATGCGGGGGGCTTCGTGGCCAAGGCATCACTGCTGCCCACCTACGGACGAGCAAGCTGATGCGGGCCAATACAATTCGCAAGAGGCTGGCCGACGGCAAAACCGTGATCAACGGCTGGCTGTCAATCGGATCGGGCTATTCGGCCGAAGGGATCGGCCATTCGGGCGCTCATGCTGTGACAGTTGATTTGCAGCACGGGATGCTCGATTTCTCGATGGCGCTACACATGCTGCAGGCGATTTCAGCCACGCCCGCGATGCCTCTGGTGCGGGTGCCCTCGCTTGACCCGCCGAAGATCATGCAGTTGTTGGATGCAGGCGCGTACGGTGTGATCTGCCCGATGATCTCAAGCCCAGAGGAAACACGAGAGTTTGTCGCCGCCTGTCGGTATCCCCCTCAAGGGAACCGGAGCTTTGGGCCGTCTCGTGGGCTTCTCTATGGGGGGGGAGACTATGTCGCAAAGGCGAATGAGACGGTCATGGCGATACCGATGATCGAAACCGCAGAAGCTGTTGAGCGGATAGACGAGATCCTCGACGTGCCTGGCATCGACATGGTCTACATTGGTCCCAACGATTTGGCGTTTGAATTGGATGGCGGCGTCAGCGTACCGCGCACGAAATCGGAGGCCGCCCTCGATGCTGTTCTGAAGGCCGCGACCAAACGTGGCATCCCCTGCGGCATCTTTTGCAGCGGCGCAGAGGAGGCCAACAAACGGATCGCACAGGGCTTCTGTCTTGTGACGCCGGGCAATGATTTTGCCCATCTGACACGGTCGATGAAAGAGGCCGTGGCCCAACTGGTCGCAGAAGATGAGCGGGGCGATGCCGGCCTGGAAAGAACTGCGACCAATGGCTATTGATGAACTGATCGAACGTGACTGGATCCTGCTGCCCGGAACCTTGTGCACCGAAGACGTTTTTACACCGATGTTGGAGGCCATAGGCGTGCCATTGCACCAAAGGCATGCCATCCGGCTGGATCGCCCAACGATTGAAGATTACGCAGAGGTCTGCACCCGCAGCGAAGGGGCCGTCGTTTGCGGCTTTTCCCTTGGCGCAATCGTGGCCGCGCATCTGGCCGATCGCCTAAAGGCCGCGCGGATCATCCTGTTCGGCGTCAATCCCCTTGCGGACGATCCCGCCAAGGCGGAGGGGCGGCGTGCTTTGGCGTGGGATGTGATTATGAAAGGCGGTGGGGCAGCACTGGACGCACGGTTGCCGCCTTTGAACGGCGCTCGTCCGGATGTGGCCCGCGCAAAAGTTCTGGGGATGGCAGAGAGGGCAGCGGCTGACTGCGATGCGCAGACGGCCCTCGCCCTGTCGCGTCCTGGCGCGTTGGGGGTTTTGGCCAAGACCGAGTGTCCGGTGCTGGTCCTGACGGGGACGGATGACACAATGGCACCGCCAGAGTTGGGCCGCCAAGCGGCGGACGCGGCCCCCAGGGGGCAGTTTTTTCCGCTGACCCGTTTGGGGCATTACGCCTTGCTGGAATCGCCTGCGGCCTGCGCCGTGGCCTTGCACAACATGGAGGCCCGTCTTGAACGCGCCGCTTGATCTGGATCCACTGATTGCGCGCCTGCGCAGCTGCGACACGCCCACCGTGTGCAACGCCATCGAAGTGGCCCAAGGCAGGCGTGGGTTTGATGGCTTTACCCATGCCACAATGCAGTGGTCCGGTCCCGTTGACGCGCGAATTGTCGGTTTTGCGCGGACTGCCAAGATCGCGGGGCGCGTTCCTCCGTCCGAGCCCACGGATGTGATCCGCGCGCGACGTATGGAATATTTCCGTGCGATGGCGGCGGGGCCGCGTCCTGCAGTGGCGATAGTTGAGGATGAGGATGGTGAGGCCGCAATCGGCGCATGGTGGGGTGAGGTTCATGCGCAGGTCCACAGCAAGGTTTTTGGGCTGCAAGGGGCTGTCACCAATGGTGTGATGCGGGATCTGGGCGATATGCCGAATGATTTTCCGGTGCTGGCTGGCAAAATTGGGCCCAGCCATGGCTTCGTCCATGTCCGGGACATCGGAACACCGGTGACGGTTTTTGGAATGCAGGTCTCCGAAGGGGATCTTGTCCATGCGGATCGACATGGTGCCGTCGCAATCCCGCCTGAGGTTTTGCCCAAACTGAATGCCGCCTTGGATGTCTTGTTCACGTCCGAAGAGATCGTCCTTGGCCCGATCCGCGACGGCACCGTCACTTTGGCTGAGTTTGAGGCGCTTTGGGCGGATTTTGAAAAGGCCCGCACCTGAGCCGGTCTCGCGGCAGTGCTGCCGTCCAGAAAGGCGCATATATTAAAAGGGCATCGCAAAGCGGTTGGCATCTGCGCCGCTGATCCTCTCTTCGGGGCGTGCAAAGGTGTAGCCATCAGGGCTGCATCGTGGCGGGTTCTTATGGCTCCACCCGATGCCTGACCCTTACAGTTTGCTGCGTTTGCAGACCACCACCAGAGGTGACACTCTGTCTCCGGCAATGGGGAAGACCACCGATACACTCGGACGGGGCGACTGTGCTGTGGTCGTGACCCTATCCGCCGTCTATCTGGCGCCGAGGTTACCCGTCACCGTCACCACGAAGATATGGGCCACCTCAGCGCCGCTGCCAAACACGACTTCATTCTGAAACGCCGATAGACATCTGCGGATGGGATCAGGCGCAAACCTTTCATCTCCCGCTAATACCTTATAGATATACTCAGGAATTAGATTGAGCGAATCGAACACCCCTTTTGCACACGGACCCGTTGACCATGTCGTCATTGCCCCTGCACAGTTATAAGGCCGAAGCCAAGAAACGACCCCAACCCGCACAGGTTTTGACGGGCTCAGAGCGGGGCACGTTGAATGCTTTGCGCATGGTTGCGATGGCCTGTCGATCTGCTGCGCGGACGGACTTGTTTCAGGCTTGTGCCTTATTGTCCGGTGAAAGATCGGTCGCCCAAGACGCCCACGCTCGGGCTTTGACGCGCGGCCTGCATCAAGCACTGGGGCGCAGACCGTTATTTTACCGCTCAGGCGAGGTTGATGTCACGTTTGATGAGGCCTGGATCATCCGTGCGATCAGTGCGTCCCGCACAGGGGATTTTGACAGTTTTCAGTTTCTTTTGCGCTCGCGCATCGCGAAGCCTTACCGCCGTCAGATCGCGTTCTTGGTGCACGCAATTGCCGAGCGTTTCTGTCAAGATTAGAATAATTCTAAAATAGGTCTTGCAAGGTCCGGTCTTAGGGTTAAATTATTGGTCAGCCAGCCAACGCCAGCCAAATTATTGCAATTCGATGATGACGGAGACGACCATGACACAAACTGCAATGGCATTGAGCACTGACGCACAGGCCGAGATCGGCGAGGCGCTCAACCAGTGTGTGGCCGAAACCTCCGTGGCGACAATGTTGGCCCAGAATTTTCACTGGAACGTCAAAGGAATGTCCTTTGGTCCACTGCATGATCTGTTCCAGAAAGTGTACGAAGACCACTTTGTGGCCCAAGATGATCTGGCCGAACGCATCCGCGCGTTGAATGTCCATGCCGAGGGCACATTGGCGGGTATGATCAAGCGGTCCAAAGTTGACGAACATGACGGGCACGCGACCGATCGAGAGATGATTGCCAAGCTGCTTGAGGCGCAAGAAACGCTGGCCGCGACTTTGGCAGGTGCTGGGGAAATCGCAGCCAAGCATGGCGATACGTTGACCGAGGATTTGTGCATCGCACGCGGTCAGGAGCATGAAAAGTTTGCTTGGTTCCTTCGGGCGCACCTCGCCTAAAGCTGCGGATCAACCGGGATCGGGAAAGGGCGCTTCGACGCCTTTTTTCGTGCACTTTTTAGCGTAGGCAATGCGCCAGCCGCTGTAGGCACCCATTTGGTCCTGTTGGGCCATCAGCATTTCGACGAAACCCGCACGGTGGCTGTCTTTCTTCAGCCCCTTGAACAAAGACTTTTGCGCTTTGGTCATGGAACATCCGATGCAATGACCTTGCCGTTTGAATTTGCAAACATCGATGCAGGGACTTGGTGTTTTGGCCATGGCGTAGGGCTCCGGCTGGGTAGGGTAGGGGCGAGGCGTATCAACGACCTTGAATGTGATGTAAGATGGCTTTGTCTTATTGAAAGGTGACTTTTCGACACCAAAAGTGTGAGGGTTTGATCGCCAAATCTGACGTGAGGGTGTTAAGACGTTTTCTCTTTAGTGAAGTGTCCGAGGGGTGACCTCGGGTGCGATGTCGCGCGGGGCGGCAAGACACATCCGTTTCAAGGCAAAGCCCACGTCCGCGGCCAGTGACGCCAAGAGAGGAGCCACGTCGGCCCGTACCAATAGCGTGGCAATCAGCATGGCATCTTCACGTTCACCCAAGGCCGCCGTGGCGATAAAATTGGCAAAGCAACTTTCATCAGCCCCAAGGCATTTGCAATGTATGCCGTGCCGCATCAGCGGGCGCCGGCCATGCTGGGCGCACAGGCTGCACAGTTGATCAAAAGACTTCAGCGCCCGACGCCCCTGATCGGCGCCCAAGGTATTGGCAAAGTCGGTCCAGACCTGCGATTTCGCGTCAGGCCCGTCGGACCAAAGCCGCAGGTAAATCACCGATGCCGCCTCAACAGCATCGAGTTCGGTCAGATAGCCCACGGGTGCGCCGCCGCGTCGGTGTGTGGCGTTGGTCATTTTGTCAGGATCAGTTTGCCAGCCCGCGTGATGCGCAGGGTGTAGGTTTGAGTGCCGAGGATGATCTGTGCGGTGTCGCCACCTTTCACGAGGTCTTCGGCGCGGTAGGCCGGTGGCCGGGGCATCATGTCTTGCTCAGCGGGGGCGGGCAAAACGGTCATCCTTTATTCTCCTGCTGTGTCGGTTTTTGTTCAAACAGGGCCATCACTTCGGCTGTGGTCACCTCGTCCATGACCGGAAGCTGTTCATAAAGTTCAGCCCGCCCTTTGCGCCGTGGTGCTGGCACAGAAAAGGGCTTTGATGTTTGGTCATGCGGCATGGTGCTGTCCGGCTCTGGCAATGAGGTTCGGTCGGGCTTGCACGCGATGAGGCGCGTTGGCTGGACACTGTAAAGCTGAGTGATTTTGTCAGAATTGTCAACCTGACAAATTTAGTAAGGTTTATTGCACAGTCATTGCGCGCGCTCTTCCTGCGCTGTTGCCATCAAAGCGTGGCGACAATGACATAATTTGACCGGAATTGTTTCTTAACACTCAACACCTAAGAAGGGCGCGGTCTATAGATGACTGCCTTAGACATGGGATTTGACGATGCGAAAACTGTTCATTCTTCTGGCGGCTGTAATCCTTGCCAGCCCCGCTGCCGCGTTTGAACGCGAACAGATCGGATTTGGACGTTTGTTCACCAACGATTATTTTGGCGACAACGAAGACCGCTGGCGCACAGGGTCTTATGCGTTTTCTCTCGTACAGGGGCCGCCGTGGTCTGGCACAGCGCCGACTGAATTCGGCGCGCTTCTGGAATATCGGTTGCGGTCGGAAATTATTGCGCCCGCTGCCTTGAACGGCGCCGGATCGGATGATCGCGCCTATGTGGGCGCTTTGTCTGCCGGCCTTCACAGCCACATCAGCAAAGGAAACTGGGATCTGTCTGCCGGGATTGATCTGGTCGTGACGGGACCGCAGACTGGATTGGCTGATGCGCAGGATTGGTTCCACAATCTGGTGGGCGCGCCCGCCGTTGGGGCCATTGTCTATGACAACCAAGTCAGCAACGCCGTCTATCCGACCCTTTTGGCCGAGGCTGCCTATACAATGCCACTGGCCGCCAACGCGACCCTGCGCCCGTTTGCCGAACTGCAATACGGCGTCGAGGATCTTATCCGCGTGGGGTTTGATGTCTTGATTGGTGGTGTCCTAGAGGGCGATTTGATGATCCGTGACAGCCCGTCCGGGCAGCTTTATGCAGGCGTGGACAGCGGCCAATACGGGACCGGTTTTGTCTTTGGCGCTGACTATGCGCACGTTGGTGACAGTGCCTATTTTCCGGCAAGCTTTGGCACAGATGCAACAGATGAACGCTGGCGCGTGCGCGCAGGGTTTCATTCGCGATCTGCAGCGGGGACGTCACTTTTTTACGGTTTGACGTACCTTTCAAAGGAATTCGTGGGCCAGGACGAAGGGCAACTCGTCGGTTCACTGAAGCTAAATTTCAACTTCTAAAGAAATAGTTAACGCCCGGCCTTAAAGTGTCTTGATTTGCCGTAAACGCCCTTTGTAGGGTGTCTGCATAACGGACCCCGCGCCAAATGACGGGGCCAGACAGAGGCAGTAACGGGCATGAAGACGGGCTTTAAGGGCACGTTCGTCATCTCATGGTCACAGACGGAACTCGATGGGTTCTGGTCCGCTCCGCTTGAAAACTTGCGGGTGGGCACGTCATGGGGCTGGACGGGCGAAGCGGTGCGGGTGGACGGACCCGCAGATATTCTTCCATTGGGCGACGCCGAAGGCGAAGCGGACTTGCGCAAGCGGGCAGCGCTGTCGGTGCGACGTTTGTTGAAGGCCGTCGAAATCAACACCAACCGTCTGGATTTGGTGGAGGTTGAGCCCGCAGCCTCGGATCAGAGTTTTACGATCACCGATGGTCGCGACACATGGACAGTTACGCTGATCGAAGGGGCCACGCCGTCGGCGCGATTGTGTATGTTCGTGGGGGAAATGCCGCCGCGCATGACGGATATGTGGATCGTCAATCACACGGTTGAACTGGCGTCGCGCGACCAAAACGACGACCCGGCGGGTGGCGTCATTTGTTTTACACCCGGCACGATGATCCGCACCGAAGACGGTGTGATGCCTGTTGAGGCAATCCGCGAAGGGTTGAAGGTTCAGACGAAAGATAATGGTTGCCAAGAGGTGTTGTGGACCGGATCGCGCCGGATCACGGGCGCGCGTCTTTATGCGATGCCGCATCTGTGCCCGATCCGGTTGCGGGCCGGATCACTGGACAATGATGTGCCGGACGCGGGTCTGTTGGTCAGCCCTGATCACCGCGTCATGGTCAAAGGCGCGCGGGCGCGTGCGTTGTTCAACACCGACGAGGTATTGGTCACCGCGCGTGATCTGGTGAACGATCAGTCGATTTACGTGGATCGGTCCATGCGGCAGCTGGACTACATTCACATGCTGTTGCCGCAACATGAGGTGGTGTTTGCCAACGGGGTCGAAAGCGAGACGTTTCACCCCGCAAGTGCGGGGCTCGATCATCTGGATGCGGATGCGCGGGCGCGTTTGTTTGCGCAGGTGCCCGAGATTGAAGCCGATGCAAATGCTTATGGCGCCTACGCCCGTCGGGTTGTTTCCGCGACCGAAGCTGCCATCCTGCGTCACGACGCCGCGTGATTGCACTGTGACGACGCGCCGGCGCTCTTTGGCGATGCCAAAGACGCCCCGCCCGCCGTCCCGTTTGCCTGCCGGCGGCAGGTATTTTTGACCCAAAGAAGCAAGGGGTGTTGACTCCCTTACGGCGCGCGCGTAACGGAGCGGCTCATTGGTGTTGGTGGTCCCCGTAAGGGGGTTCCTGTCGGGGGTTCGCCCCAGAGGACAACGCCCTTCAACGCGCCAGTGGACGGCGCCGGATCGTACGACGGGTCAATCGCAAAGCGCGACCAGAACCCACAACGTGGGAGCCGGTTTTCGGACGCGGATGACGGCGCACCAAAAAGGAAGGAGATCAGCAGATGACAAAGAGAACTGCTGCCAAGTACAAGATCGATCGCCGTATGGGCGAAAACATTTGGGGCCGCCCCAAATCGCCAGTCAACCGTCGTGAATACGGCCCCGGCCAGCACGGTCAGCGCCGCAAGGGCAAACTGTCCGATTTCGGTATTCAGCTGCGCGCCAAGCAGAAGCTGAAAGGCTACTACGGCGATCTGACGGAAAAACAATTCCGCCGCATTTATAAGGAAGCCGAACGTGTCAAAGGCGACACCGGTGAGAACCTGATTGGTCTGCTGGAGCGTCGTCTGGATGCTGTGGTTTACCGTGCCAAGTTCGTCCCGACTGTCTTTGCGGCGCGTCAGTTCGTGAACCACGGCCACGTGCGTGTGAACGGCAAGAAGGTCAACATCCCGTCTTACCGCGTGAAAGAGGGTGACGTGATCGAGATCCGTGATCGCTCCAAGCAGAATGTCGCCGTGTTGGAGGCCGTTGGCCTGCCAGAGCGGGATGTGCCCGATTACATCGAGGCTGATCATTCCAAAATGACAGCGACCTTTGTGCGTACACCTGGTCTGGGCGATGTGCCCTATCCGGTGATGATGGAACCGAACCTTGTGATCGAATATTACGCACAGAACTAAACCGGTTCATCGCGACAGGCATTTCAGCCGCATCCACGGGTCGTGGGTGCGGCTTTTTCGTATGTAGCTGGCCTTGCCGCGCGGGGCCGATTAGAAGTGCAGTGCACGGGGGGGACAGACCAAGATGAACACGATCAAGCCGCAACCTGGGATTATGGATATTGCCCTCTATGTGGGGGGGAAATCGTCGGTGGATGGGATGGAGAATGTCCTGAAACTGTCGTCGAACGAAAACCCTTGGGGGGCGTCCGAGGACGCCAAGGAGGCGCTGGTGCGCGCCTCCTTGTCCATGCATCGGTATCCTTCGACGGATCACGGCAGTTTGCGGGACGCCATCGGGGACGTCTGGTCGCTGGATCCTGCGCGGATCATTTGCGGCAACGGGTCAGGCGAATTGTTGATGATGATCGCGCAAGCCTATGCTGGCAAAGGCGATGAGGTGCTGTTCACGGAGCACGGATTTGCCATGTATCCGATCTATGCAAATGCCAATGGGGCCGAGCCTGTTATCGTGGCGGAACGGGACCGTGTGGTTGATGTGGATGCATTGCTGTCGGCCTGCACGAAAAAGACCAAGATTGTGTATATTGCCAATCCGGCCAACCCTACCGGGACAATGTTGGGTGAGGCGGATTTGACGCGGCTTGCCGATGGGTTGCCGAAGGGCGCCCTTCTGGTGCTCGACGGGGCCTATGCAGAGTTCGTGGAGGGGTATGATGCGGGGGCGTCGTTGATTGATGCGCGCGACAACGTGATCATGACGCGGACGTTTTCAAAGATATACGGGTTGGGGGGCGCGCGCATCGGGTGGGCTTACGGCCCGCAACAGGTGATTGACGTGCTGATGCGTTTGCGGGGGCCGTTCAATTTGTCTGCGCCCGCTCTGGCAGCTGCTGAGGCTGCGATGCGCGATGTGGCGCATACGGAAAAATGCCGGATCGAGAATGCCAAGCAGCGCGAGTGGCTGGCCCATGCCTTGTCCGAGATCGGCATCCCGTCTGACACGTCTGAGGCCAATTTCATTTTGGCGCGGTTTGCGTCTGAAGAGGAGGCGAAGGCCTGCAACGACTATCTGACCTCACAGGGGATTTTGCTGCGGTATGTCGGCAACTACGGCCTGCCAAACTGCATCCGGATTACCGTGGGAGATGAGGCGTCGTGCCGTCGTGTCGTCCATGCCATCGGCCAGTTCAAAAAAGGGGCCAAGACGTGAGCGTGATTTACCAACGTGTGGCCCTGATCGGGCTGGGCCATATTGCGTCTTCCATGTTTTGGGGGATGAAAGCTAGCGGTTTGGCAGACGAGGTAACGGGTTATGCCCGAAGCGCCGAGACCCGCGAAACGGCGCGTGAGATTGGCCTGTGTGATCGCGTGTGTGACAGTGCGGCTGACGCTGTTGAGGGGGCTGATCTGGTCGTGCTGTGCGTGCCCGTGGGCGCAATGGGCGCTGTTGCCCGCGATATTGCACCCCACCTGAAACCTGGCGCGACGATCAGTGACGTCGGATCTGTCAAACGTGCGGTGATCGAAGCGGTTGAACCGCATTTGCCGGAGAGCGTGCATTTTGTTCCTGCGCATCCCTTGGCAGGGACAGAACAATCCGGGCCTGCCTCCGGCTTTGCGGAGCTTTTTCACAACCGGTGGTGCTTGCTGACGCCTGCGCGCGCGGATGCGACAGAGGTGGCGAAACTGCGTCGGTTCTGGAAGGGGTTGGGGTCCAAGGTGGACGAAATGGACGCGGACCGACATGATTTGGTTCTGGCCGTGACATCCCATGCGCCGCATCTGATTGCTTATACGATGGTTGGTGTTGCGGATGATTTGCAACGGGTGACTGAAAACGAGGTGATCCAGTTCTCGGCCACAGGGTTTCGGGATTTTACGCGGATTGCGGCCTCTGACCCGACCATGTGGCGGGATGTGTTTTTGAGCAATAAGGACGCGACATTGGAAATTCTTGGCCGGTTTACAGAAGAATTGTTTGCCCTGCAAAGGGCAATCCGGCAGGGCGATGGGGACCATCTACACGATTACTTCACCCGCACCCGCGCGATCCGGCGCGGCATTATTGAGGCGGGTCAGGATACGGATGCGCCAAACTTCGGCCGCGGCGCACACAGCACGGGACGCGCGGAATGATTGCACGCGCGGGATTGTTGGCTGCGGCGTTTGCGTTGGCGGGCTGTGGTCTGGGGCGCGGCGATGAGCCTGCTTTGCCTGTGGAAGGCAGTGTTTGCGGCGATGTGAGCTTGCGCGGCGACGTGATCGGTACGGTTGACGGCCCCGGTGCGTGCGGCATTGAGAATGCCATTTTGTTGCGTGAAGTGGATGGGGTTTCCCTGTCGACACCTGCGCGGATCAATTGCGATACGGCGCGCGCTTTGAAAACATGGGTCAACGATGGGGTGCGGCCAGCGGTCGGGGACACGGGCGGGGGCGTTCAATCCTTGCGCGTCGTCGCCCATTATTCCTGCCGCACGCGCAACAACCAACCCGGTGGCCGTTTGTCTGAACACAGTTTTGGTCGCGCGATTGATATTGCGGGGATCGGTTTGGAGGACGGCACCGAGATGACCTTGCTGACGGACTGGGATGGGCGTTACGCCACCCAGTTGAGGGCCATGTGGCGCGCCGCTTGCGGGCCGTTTGGCACGGTTCTTGGCCCTGAAAGCGACCGGTTTCATCGCGATCATTTTCACTTCGACGTCGCCGATTACCGATCCGGCAGTTTTTGTCGGTGACCTTATTGTGCGGCTGCGCCGCGCGTGATTATGGGGGGCTTCGGGACGGTGAGCCCCTTTTCGCCAGCGGAATATTTAACGGTGACGGTGGATTTAGGTATTTTTGACCCAAAGAAGCGGGACTAGCGCGAGATCATCGGCCCAATCGGGAAATTGCCGATCGACATTTGGCCGTCGGTCACGCGCAAGGTCAAAGTGAGTGTGTCGTCGATATGGGGTGTTTCGTCGAGATTGCGCACGATCTCGGTCACGAGGAAGCGGCGATCCGCGTCGATCATGCCGTTGGCGACGCCCAGGGTGATCACGGTTTCCCAATTTCGGGTCGTAACGGTGACGGACCCGTCCAATGCGCCGTTTTGATTTGGGGCGGCTTCGCCAATTGCGGTCAGGGCGATGTCCCCCCAATTGAGAGAAAGCTCGGTCAGGGTGATGGCGTCAATCTGCGGCGGGGTGTCCTCGTTTGCGTTGAGTTGCAGGGGCTGGGACAGGGTGACGTCGCTGTCGATCCGCAGGTTTTGGATTAGTTGTGGCAGGGTGCCCTGTGGGTCCAGAAACCTGCGGGTGTTTTCTGGGAGCACGATGGACCGCATTTCCGCGAAGACATCGTAGGTTTGTGTCGTGTCGGGCGACAGCCGCATCGCTGCGATGGCCTGTGCCATGGCGAGTTCGGCGCCGTCTTCTGACCTAATACGGGGGTTGTCGAGGGTGACAGTGGCGTTCTGAAACTCCAGCGCGGTGGACGGGCGCACGCGACCCGAAGCGCGCATATCATTTGTCATCACCTGATAGTCTTGCCCCGCAAAGCCGATGGTCTGCTCGGGCGGAAAGACCGCAATGACTTCGTTCGGGCGGTAGGCCAGCGCCAGAAGCTGAAAGACTGGCGCCGACCATGTTGTGCCCGTGGCGGGGTCCGCAAATTTGAAATCAACCACCGTGGTGTCGAACCGAGAGGGAAAGCCGCGCGTGTTCAGACTGGTGTAGCTGACATCGTAGGGGCCCTCGTTTGCCTGATCCAGGGCTTCCGTCAGGTGGGTTTCGACCTGCGCGCGGCCCACGAACCAATATCCGCCGTAAAGGGCGGCCGCGATCACCGCGAATGCAATGAGGGCGAGGGTTTTGCGCATTTTTGGCCCTTTCGAAGCGTGTTTGATTGGTGTTTAGAGGAGGGCAATCGAAAGGACCATAACCGATGACAATGTGGGTGTTTGGATACGGATCACTTTTGTGGAATCCGGGCTTTGACGCGGCGGAGGCCGTCACGGCGACCTTGTCGGGATATCACCGCAGTTTTTGCATGTTGTCGGTCCACCATCGCGGAACAGAGGACAAGCCGGGGTTGGTTCTGGCGCTTGATCAGGCGGAGGCGGACTGTGTGGGCGTTGCGTTCCGCGTGGCTGAGGCCGAGGAAGAACGCGTGCTGGCAGATTTGCGCGCGCGGGAATTGATTTCGTCCGCCTATCTTGAAGCCCACGTGCCGCTGTCTCTGGAAGACGGGCGCGTCGTCACGGCGCTGGCTTATGTGATCAACCGCGATCACGCGCAGTATTGCCAGTTCGATTTGGAAACGCAGGCGCAGATGATTGCGCGGTCTGTTGGCGGGCGCGGCCCGAACCCTGAATATCTGTATAATACCGCCGCGCATCTGACCAAGATGGGCATTGATGATCCCGATATGGACTGGCTGGTCGCCCGTGTGCGGGCTTTGACATAAATTTGTTTGGGGAATGGCCGCTTAACCATTATGTTGCGCGTAACAAACAACAAAGAGGTGCCTGATCCCATGGCAACAGGGGACCCCAAGGCCGAGCCGCAGTTTTCACAACCCTTCACCCAGATCATTTCGATGCTGGTTGCTTTGGGATTGGTGGGGGCTGGTGTCTTTTTTGCATTGCCGCAGGTCGGACCCGTGTTTCTGGCCAATCCGTATTTGAACGGCTTTATCTTTCTGGTCTTTGTGATCGGTGTTTTGTCGTGCTTTGGGCAGGTGTGGCAATTGATGAAATCGGTCGCGTGGATCGAAGGGTTCGCGGGCGAACGCCAAGGCAGCCAAATCACCAAAGCGCCTGGGATGCTGGCACCCTTGGCCACGCTGTTGCGGTCGCGGGGCGCGCGGATGCAGCTGTCGTCGACCTCATCACGTTCAATCCTCGATTCCGTTTCACAACGGATTGATGAAAGCCGCGAGATCACGCGATATATTGTCAACACACTGATCTTCCTTGGTCTTTTGGGGACGTTTTATGGGCTTGCCACCACGGTGCCGGCTTTGGTTGAAACGATCCGGTCCTTGTCGCCCCAGGAAGGTGAGAGCGGGGCAGAGGTCTTTTCGCGGTTGCAATCGGGTTTGGAAAGCCAGCTGGGCGGGATGGGCGTGGCCTTTGCGTCGTCCTTATTGGGGTTGGCGGGGTCGTTGGTTGTTGGCCTGTTGGAGATTTTTACAGGCCACGGCCAGAACCGGTTTTACCGTGAGCTTGAGGAATGGCTGTCGACGATCACCCGCGTCGGGCTGGCCGCAGGGGACGAGGCCACGGGCGATCAGGTCGCCATGGCAGGTGTGGTCGACCATATGGTCGAGCAGATGGAACAGATGCAGGGCATGTTCGCCGCATCTGAGGCCGCACGGACCGATACAAACGACAAGATTGCGGCCTTGACCCATGCTGTGGAACAAATCGCGTCAAGCACCGGTCAATCGGATGCAGCCGCCCAACTGTCCCGTGTCGCTGATGCGCAAGAGGGGTTGATCACCGCGCTGAAAGACACCGGCATGGAAGGCATTGATGCCGAAAGCCGGATGCGGCTGCGGTCTATTGATGTGGGACTGTTGCGGGTGCTTGAGGAAATGGCCGCAGGTCGTCAGGAAATGGCAGAGGTGCTGCGCGCTGATTTGGCGGAGTTGACCAAAGCCGCCCGTCAAGGCAACCGCATTGCGCGACGGTCCAACCAACAGGACGACGGTTAAGCCATGGCGCTGAGCCGCAGAACCGGCGCGCGGTTTCAGGCGTCTATTTGGCCGGGGTTCGTGGATGCGATGACCGGCTTGTTGCTGGTTTTGATGTTTGTTCTGACCATCTTTATGGTGCTTCAGTTCGTTCTGCGTGAAACGATCACCGGTCAGGAAACGCGACTCTCAGAACTATCGGCAGAGGTGGCGGCCCTCACAAATGCATTGGGTCTGGAACAAGACCGGTCCGCAACGCTGGGCGCGCAAGTGGGCAATCTGTCGACGGAATTGACGGCGTTGCAAGATGATCTGTCCGAAAGTGAGGCCTTGGCCCAGCAGCAGAACACGTTGATTTTGCAACTGACACAGGAACGCGATGGGTTGACAGCCGATCTGTCCGACGCACAAAGCCGTATCACCGGATTTGAGGCGCAGGTGGCGGGGTTGCTCGCTGAACGTCGGACCGCAGAAGCCCAAATTGCGGATCTTGAAGGGCGCGAGGCTGAATTGCTGAGCGAACAAGAGGCGTTGAACCTGGCCCTTGCGCAAGCTCGAACAGAAATTGATGCCAGTGCAGAGGCCGCGCGGCTGGCAGCGGCACGCCGTGAGGCGTTGGAGGCGCTTGTTGCGGACCTCGAAGATCAAGGGGCGCAGGCCGATGCGCAAATCTCTGAGCTGGAGGCCGCGCGTCTGGCCGATGCGGCCGCCGCCCAAGCGTTGCGGGACCGTTTAGCGGATGCCGATGCGGAATTGACGGCCATGACCCTCGCCCTTGAAGAGCAGCGCCAACAGGCCGAAGACACGTTGACGTTGCTGGCCGCCGCCCGCGCGGCGCAGGCCGATCTGGATGAAAATCTTACGGTTGCTCTTTTGGCGCAGCAACGCGCCGAAGAGGCGATGGCGCTACTGGGGACGGAGCGCGCCGATCTTGAAGCGCAGCTTGCGGCTGCCCTTTTGGCACAGACCCAAACCCAAAGCACAACGCAAGAGCTGCGCGATCAAATGGCCGAGGCCCTTGCATCGCTGGACGCGAGCGAAGCCACCGCAGATGATTTGCAAACGCAGTTGACCGCGGCCCTTCTGGCGCAAACTGAAACGACGGGCGCGGTTGAGGATCTGCAGGCGCGGCTGTCTGCGGCCTTGATTGCGCAACAAGATATCGCAGGTACTTTGTCCGACGTTGAGGCAGAGCGGGATGCCCTGAATGCGACGCTTGCTGAAACAGCTGGGGCGAGGGCCGTTCTGGCAGATGAATTGGCCGATGCCGTCGCGGCCTTGGCAGCGGCGCAAAGCCAGAGCACGGAGGCGCAGGACGAAAGTGAACGGCGCTCGGCGCTGCTGGCTGAAGCCAACGCCGCCCTTGCGCAGGAAGAGGCCTTGTCCGCCGAAAGCCAGCGGCAGGTGATTGCGCTGAATGAACAGGTTGCGACGCTTCGGGCGGAACTGGGCCAGCTGCAAGGGCTTCTTGATCTGGCAAACGATGCGGATGCAGCAGCGAACGTGCGGATCGAAAGCCTGAGCCAGGATTTGAACACGGCCATGGCCCGCGCCTTGTTGGCCGAGCAACGCAACAATGCCCTTGAGCAAGCAGAGCTTGAGCGACTGGCCGCCGAGGCAGAAGAGTTGGAGCGCTTTAGATCAGATTTCCTAGGCGCTTTGCGCGATGTGTTGGAAGGGGTCGACGGCGTGCGGATCGAAGGCGACCGGTTTGTGTTTTCGTCAGAAGTTCTGTTCGAACAGGGCGCGGCGGAGCTGTCCCCCGAAGGCGAGCGTGAAATTGCAAAAGTGGCGGCCATCCTGCGTCAGGTTGCGGGCGAAATCCCCGACGGTATTGATTGGGTCATTCGGGTCGATGGCCATACGGACAACGTGCCGCTTTCGGGCCTTGGAGAGTTTGCCAACAATTGGGAGTTGAGCCAGGCGCGGGCGTTGTCGGTGGTGTTGTATATGGTGAATTTCCTTGGCATTCCGCCGGAGCGTCTGGCGGCGAATGGGTTTGGCCAGTATCAGCCCCTCAATTCTGCAAATACCGATGAGGCGCGCGCGCAGAACCGGCGTATCGAGTTGAAATTGACGGAGCGGTGACCAAATTGTGCGGCTACGCCGCCCGTTATTTTTGGCGCATGTGGCGGCTGTGAGCCTGCCTGCGGGAAGGTTTGGTGTCGTGGAGAGGGTTGGATAAAGGTATTTATGACCCAAAGAAAGCCGGATCAGGGTAGAGTGATCTCGACGCTTTGCCGACCGAGTTCGATGCCCCCGCGGAGGTGGGCGACATGCCCGACATACAATCCGGATGGCCATCCGTCCTCTGGTGGGTTTCGTCCGCCTGCGCGAAAGACCAGGGCTTGTTCGCGGTCCAGCGTGTTCTCGGTATAGAAAATGGGCCCGAGAGGGCCATTGATTTCGATGGACATCACATCATCGGGGCGGGCGCCGAAGGCATAGCCCCAAACGACGATGGGGGCTGTTGGGGACAAGACCTCAGCGGACGCGGTGCCTGCTTTGACGTCACTGTACTCCGGGATGCCAGTGCTGAACCCTGACGCCAGCATCCCGCCTTGCGGCGACGCAAGAGGATCTGCCCACAGGGTCGCGACATTTGGGGCGGTGCAGCTGGCGTCTTCATTGGGGTCGAACGGATCAACGACCACACCGTTTTGTCGCACTGTTAGATGGACGTGAGGGAATTGGGTGCGGCCGGATAAGCCGATTTGGCCTAAAGGTGTGCCCGACGCCACGAAATCACCGGTGGTCACGGTGACGGAGCCCAGCGCCAAGTGGCAATATTGGGTTTCCCATCCGTTATCATGGCGCAACACCACGCCATTTCCGCAATCGCGGCCCCGTAGGTTTGCGGCATTTTCTTCTGTGTAAAGGACATCATCCATTCCGTCGCGGACCCCTGTGACGGTGCCTGCGGCTGCAGCGAGAACGTTGATGCCCTCGTTCATATCCCGAAGGGTGGGGACTGCGAAATCGGTGCCTTGATGCCCGTCATAGGTCAGCCCGCCGCACATGAAATTGATGGCACCTGGCCCGGAGTCCTGATCGACGTAATTTTGGATGTAGCATGTGGTGCCCAAGGTGCAGTCGACCGGTACATCCAACAAAAAGTCCTGCGCCATGGCGGGCATGGCGCAGGAGATGATCACTGGAGCGAGCCGTCTCAATCTGCAGCGAGCAGTGGGGGTTTGTCGTTTGAGATGCGGGCATTCTCCGGCGGTTCGATCTGCAGATCAAGTTCGCCCTTCTTCACGCCGACTTTCACGAGACCACCTTTTGCCAGCTGGCCGAACAGCAATTCTTCGGCCAGCGGCTTTTTGATATGCTCTTGGATCACGCGACCCAAGGGGCGGGCACCCATGCGATCATCATACCCCTTTTCAGCCAGCCACTCGGCGGCGGGCTTTGTGAGTTCGATTGACACGTTACGGTCCATCAGTTGCGCTTCGAGTTGCAGCACGAACTTTTCGACCACCTGCAAGATGACGTCCTGACCCAATGGAGCGAAGCTGACGACAGCATCCAAACGGTTGCGGAATTCCGGCGTGAATGTTTTCTCAATCGCCGCCGTATCCTCACCCGTGCGGCGATCCCGGCCAAAGCCGATGGCGGATTTTGCCATTTCGGACGCGCCCGCGTTGGAGGTCATGATAATGATCACATTCCGGAAATCCGTGGTCCGGCCATTGTGATCCGTCAGCTTACCGGCGTCCATGACCTGCAACAGGATGTTGTAGACGTCAGGGTGGGCCTTTTCCATTTCATCCAGCAGCAGAACGCAGTGCGGGTTTTGGTCGACACCGTCGGTCAACATGCCGCCCTGATCAAACCCCACATATCCCGGAGGCGCACCGATCAGGCGAGAGACCGCGTGTTTCTCCATATATTCGGACATATCAAAGCGCAGCAATTCAACACCCAACGTGTCGGCCAGTTGTTTTGCCACTTCCGTTTTGCCCACACCGGTCGGGCCGGCGAACAGATAGTTGCCGATGGGCTTTTCAGGTTCACGCAGGCCTGCGCGGGCCAGTTTGATGGCGGAGGACAAGGCTTCGATGGCTTGATCCTGGCCAAACACGACGCGTTTCAGCGATGCCTCGAGGTCTTTCAGCACCTCTGCATCGTCTTTGCTGACGTTCTTTGGTGGAATGCGCGCGATCTTGGCCACGACAGCCTCGATCTCTTTGGCGCCGATGGTTTTGCGGCGTTTGCTTTCGGTGACCAGATGTTGTGCCGCACCTGCCTCGTCGATCACGTCGATGGCTTTGTCGGGCAGCTTGCGGTCGTTGATGTAGCGCGCGGCCAATTCAACAGCCGTTTTGATCGCATCGGCCGTGTATTTGATCTGATGGTGATCTTCAAAATATGGCTTGAGGCCTTTGAGGATCTTGATGCTGTCCTCGACCGAAGGTTCGGTGACGTCGATCTTCTGGAAACGACGGCTCAGCGCGCGGTCTTTCTCAAAATGTTGGCGGAATTCCTTGTAGGTGGTGGACCCCATGCAGCGCAATTTGCCGCCCTGAAGCGCGGGCTTGAGCAGGTTGGAGGCATCCATCGCGCCACCAGAGGTCGCACCTGCACCAATCACGGTGTGGATTTCGTCGATGAACAGGACTGCATCGTCGTGCTCTTCCATTTCGGTCATTACGGCCTTCAACCGTTCTTCGAAATCTCCGCGATAACGCGTCCCGGCGAGCAATGCGCCCATGTCCAGAGAATAGATGGTGGTTTCGCCCAAAACCTCAGGCACTTCGCCTTCAACAACTTTCTTGGCCAGGCCCTCAGCGATGGCGGTTTTACCGACGCCTGGGTCGCCGACCAACAGCGGGTTGTTTTTGCGGCGGCGGCACAGCACCTGCACGCAGCGTTCAACCTCATGGCTGCGCCCGATCAGCGGGTCGACATCGCCCTTCTTGGCTTTCTCGTTCAGGTCCACGCAGTATTTTGCCAACGCGGATTCTTCTTTGCTACCTTCCGCGGTTGCCTCAGCCTCATCTTCGATGGACGGGGCGCCCGAGACGGGGCGGCTTTCCCCGAAAGCGGGGTCTTTGGCGACACCGTGGGCGATGAAATTCACAGCATCGTAACGGGTCATATCCTGATCTTGCAGGAAATAGGCCGCGTTGCTTTCGCGTTCTGCAAAGATGGCGACCAGCACATTCGCACCGGTCACTTCCGTCCGGCCTGACGACTGCACATGGATCGCGGCGCGCTGGATGACGCGCTGGAATGCGGCCGTTGGCACGGCCTCGGATCCCTCAACCTCGGTCACGAGGGTGGACAGGTCGTCGTCGATAAAGTCCTCAAGCGTTTTGCGCAGATCATCGAGATTGACTGAACAGGCTTGCATCACGCGGGCGGCGTCCGGTTCGTCCAGCAGGGCCAACAACAGATGCTCCAATGTGGCCAGTTCATGTTTGCGCGCGTTCGCAATCGCCAAGGCGGAGTGAATGGACTGCTCAAGCGTGGTCGAGAATGATGGCACCTTGCGTGCTCCTCTTGATCGGGGTCTTGCCGGGGATCTTTGGCCCGAAAACAGGGTGGACCGTCGGCCCGACATTACCGTGGCCTCTTAAGGTTAAGTTTTGGCTTATTTTCCGCAGCTTCAAGGAAAAAATTGCCACATGTCTGTTACATTGGGTGATGCTGTGGCCCAAACCTGCATCTTTTCAGGGGGTTGCCGAGTTTTTCAGCATCTTAGAAAGCGTCACGTTTTTTGCGAACATGGGCAAAGACCTCAGCCGGGGGGGCGTCGGGCATGCCGACGGCTTTTTTCAACGCGGGCACATCGGCCCGCAGAAATGGGTTTGTTTGTTTTTCTAAAGCTAACGTTGAAGGAACTGTGGCCTCCCCCTTTGATCGGGCGGCGGCCACTGCGTCTGACCGCGATATAAGGTCTGGATTGTTCGGTTCAATGGTCAGCGCAAAGCGGGCGTTGGTCTGGGTGTATTCGTGGCCCGAACACACACGGGTGTCGTCCGGAAGCGCGCGCAGTTTCTGCAGGCTGTCCCACATTTGTGCGGGCGTCCCTTCGAACAGTCGGCCACATCCAAGGGCCATCAAACTGTCGGCGGTGAACACGATGCCGGATTTGGGAAAGTAAACGGCGATGTGGCCCACGGTATGGCCGGACACATCAAAGACCTCGGCCTCTTCCCCACAGATGGTCAGGCGGTCGCCCTCGGCCACCGCCAGATCCAGCGGCGGCAGGCGGTGGGCGTCGGCACTGGCACCAATAACGCGGGTGTCAGCGCGCAAGGGGTCCAGACCATCCACATGATCCCAGTGATGATGGGTCAGCAAAATATCGGTCAACGTCCAGCCTTGCACATCAAGGGTGGCTTGAATGGGCGCGGGCTCGGGCGCGTCGACAAGCAACGTCTCACCTGTGTCTGGGTTGTGCAGCAGAAAGGCGTAATTGTCCTCGAGGCAAGGGATTGTCAAAAGTGTGAGAGGCATGGCGCTTGGGTCCGGTCTTGCTATGGTGGGATCAGTTTTGACCAAATGCCAGGGATCGGCAATGCATCTGGACGTGCATGATCTTCGCGAATTCTATTACCGCAGTCCGTTGGGGCGTGCGGCACAAAAGGTTGTGCGGGACGAACTGGTGCAACTTTGGCCGAAAGCAACGCGAGAGACGGTTGTGGGCTATGGGTTTGCCGTGCCCTTGCTGCGTCCGTTTCTGACGGACGCGCGGCGGGTCATTGGCCTGATGCCGGGGCCACAAGGGGTGATGCCGTGGCCTGCGGATGCGCCAAACGTGAGTGTGCTGTGTGAGGACACCTTATGGCCCGTGGCGTCCGGGGTGGTGGACAAACTGGTTTTGATGCACGGGCTAGAAACGTCAGAGCATCCCTTGGCGTTGCTTGATGAATGCTGGCGGGTTCTTGCGCCGCAGGGCAGGGCGGTGTTCATCGTGCCCAATCGTGCGGGGCTTTGGTCGCGGTCGGACCGGACGCCGTTCGGGTTTGGCCGTCCGTATTCATTGGGCCAGCTGGAACAGCAGTTGCGAGACACGGGCCTTATCCCGACGCACACGTTGTCGACCCTGTACCAGCCCCCCTCATCCCGGCGCATTTGGCGCAAAATGGCAGGTGCGATGGAACGGTCGGGGCGGCATTTGCCGCTTTTCACCGCAGGGGGCGTCTTGATGGTTGAGGTGACAAAGCAAGTGCCGCAACCCAAACGACCGGGCCTGACAGAAGCCGTCAAAAAGCCCCTTCGCGTTCTGGAAGGCATGGGCGGTCCGGTGGTGAAGCCCGTTTAGGGGGCCGCGCGGTGCCCGTGTAAACCGGCGCTGGGCCTGCCAAAGATGGCGCGGGCGTCCGATCCGATGTCGCAAATCAGAATCAAATTTGACCTAGCGTGACCGCATTTGTGCGACCCGTGTGCCAAAGAAGGTGCCTCAAACCGTCGCACCCCCAGCAACGGCGGCGAAAAACACCAACCGATCAAGGCCTTCGATACGTTCATAATTTGGTGACATGGGCGGTTGCTACACCGCACACCCTCTGCTACATCCGCCCTGATTTTACCGCCTCTGCTGTTGCAGGGGGACCAAAACGCCCCGTCAGACCCCTGTTTTCGCAGGCTGACTGACGGGCCAAGACATCGGAAGGGTGGACGTGTCCGAACCAGCTTCGATCTCCTCCGGCATCGCTGATCGCTATGCCACAGCCGTCTTCGACATCTCGAAAGACGCAAAAGGCCTCAAAGGTCTTGAAACAGATATCAATGCCGTGTCGGCCGCGCTGGACAGCAGCGACGACCTGCGCACCTTGATCTCGTCCCCGCTGTACAGCCGTGATGAACAGGGTGCCGCGATTGCCGCCATTGCAAAGAAAATGAAACTGTCCAAAACCATGACCAACACGCTGGCGCTGATGGCGTCCAAGCGTCGACTGTTCGTGGTGCCCCAGATGATCGCATCCCTGCGTGACATGCTGGCGCGCGAAAAGGGCGAAGTCACCGCTGACGTGGTGTCTGCCAAGGCCCTGACCAAAGCGCAGACAGACAAGCTGGCCAAGACGCTCAAGGCGTCCATCGGCTCTGCTGTGAATATCAATGCGACCGTTGATGAATCCCTCATCGGCGGTCTTGTCGTTAAGGTAGGCTCCAAGATGATCGACACGTCGGTCAAAGCGAAGCTTGCCGCCCTCCAGAATACCATGAAAGAGGCCCGATAATGGCGATCCAAGCTGCGGAAATTTCCGCGATCCTCAAGGACCAGATCAAGAACTTCGGCCAGGACGCCGAAGTGGCCGAGGTTGGCCGCGTTCTTTCCGTCGGTGACGGTATTGCGCGCGTCTTCGGTCTGGACAACATCCAGGCCGGTGAGATGGTCGAATTCCCCGGTGGCATTCAGGGTATGGCCCTGAACCTCGAAGCCGACAACGTCGGCGTTGTGATCTTCGGGTCCGACCAAGACATTAAAGAAGGCGACACCGTCAAGCGGACCAACGCCATTGTGGACGTGCCAATCGGTGACGAACTGCTGGGCCGCGTTGTTGACGGTCTGGGCAACCCGCTGGACGGCAAAGGCCCGATCAAGGCGAAAAAGCGCGGCGTGGCCGACGTGAAAGCGCCGGGCATTATCCCACGTAAATCTGTGCACGAGCCTATGGCAACCGGCCTGAAATCTGTGGACGCGATGATCCCTGTTGGCCGCGGCCAGCGAGAGCTGATCATTGGCGACCGTCAGACAGGTAAAACAGCCATCGCCCTCGACACGATGCTGAACCAGAAGTCCTACAACGAAGCTGCGGGCGACGACGAGAGCAAGAAGCTCTACTGCGTGTACGTGGCTGTGGGTCAAAAGCGGTCCACAGTGGCCCAGCTTGTCAAAAAGCTCGAAGAAAACGGCGCGATGGAATATTCCATCGTTGTGGCTGCGACGGCATCCGATCCGGCCCCGCTGCAGTTCCTTGCCCCTTATGCTGCGACAGCCATGGCGGAACACTTCCGCGACAACGGCCGTCACGCGCTGATCATCTATGATGACTTGTCCAAGCAGGCTGTAGCCTATCGCCAGATGTCGCTGTTGCTGCGTCGCCCACCAGGCCGCGAAGCCTATCCTGGTGACGTGTTCTACCTCCACTCACGTCTGCTGGAACGCTCTGCGAAGCTGAACGAAGACAACGGCGCCGGTTCCTTGACAGCCCTGCCTGTCATCGAAACCCAAGGTGGTGACGTGTCTGCGTTTATTCCGACAAACGTGATTTCGATCACCGACGGTCAGATCTTCCTGGAAACCGAGCTGTTTTATCAGGGCATCCGTCCTGCGGTGAACACTGGTCTGTCCGTGTCCCGCGTTGGCTCCTCCGCCCAGACGAAGGCGATGTCTTCGGTTGCGGGCCCAGTTAAACTGTCGCTGGCCCAGTACCGCGAAATGGCTGCCTTTGCGCAGTTCGGCTCCGATCTTGACGCCGCCACCCAGCAGCTGCTGAACCGTGGTGCACGTCTGACAGAGCTGATGAAGCAAAAGCAGTATTCGCCACTGACCAACGCCGAAATCGTTGTGATCATCTTCGCAGGCACCAACGGCTACCTCGACAAGGTCGACGTGTCCGAAGTGGGCGCATGGGAAGAGGCACTGCTCAAGCATATGCACAGCAACCACGCTGATGACCTCGATTGGATCACGAACGAAGATCCCAAAATCAAGGGCGACGCCGCGGACAAGCTGAAAGCAGCGCTCGACGCATTCGCCGCTGATTACGCCTAAGGGAAAGGAATTTAGGCTATGCCTAACCTTAAAGACCTTAAAAATCGGATCGAGTCGGTCAAATCGACCCGCAAGATCACAAAGGCCATGCAGATGGTGGCCGCCGCAAAACTGCGGCGGGCCCAGGACGCGGCTGAAATGTCCCGCCCCTATACTGAGCGTTTCAACGCGGTGATGGCGGGCCTTGCAGCGGCGGCTGGTGACAGCGAGGGCGCGCCTAAGCTTCTGTCCGGCACGGGCGCTGATCAGACGCACCTGTTGGTGGTGATGACAGCAGAACGTGGCCTGTGCGGCGGCTTTAACGGCAACATCGCCAAATTGGCCCGTGCCCATGCGGCTGAGCTGAAGGCGGCTGGTAAAACAGTCAAGGTCATCACGGTCGGCAAGAAAGGCCGTGACGCGATCAAACGCGATTTGGCAGACAGCTTTGTCGGCCATGTGGACCTGACCGAAGTCAAAAACGTCGGCTACGACACGGCACAGGATATCGCTCGCGATGTGCTGAACCGTTTTGACGCCGGTGAATTTGATGTGGCCACGATCTTTTACGCGAAGTTCCAGAACGTCGTGACACAGATCCCCACCGCTCAGCAGGTCATCCCGTTCGAAGTGCCCGAAGGCACAGAGGTTGAGGACGGCGCGCTTTACGACTACGAGCCCAGCGAAGAGGCCATCTTGGCCGATCTGCTGCCGCGCGGCGTCGCAACGGCGATCTTCTCGGCCTTGCTTGAAAACGGCGCCTCGGAGCAGGGCGCGCGGATGTCCGCCATGGACAACGCGACCCGCAACGCAGGTGAGATGATCGACAAACTGACCATCGAATATAACCGCTCGCGTCAGGCTGTGATCACCAACGAGCTGATTGAAATCATTTCCGGCGCGGAAGCGCTGTAAGAAACCGGAGAAACGATAATGGCAAATAATGGCAAAATCACCCAGGTGATCGGCGCCGTTGTGGACGTGCAGTTCGGCGATGAGCTTCCGGCCATCCTCAACGCACTGACCACAGACAACAATGGCAAAGAGCTGGTGCTCGAAGTGGCCCAGCACCTTGGTGAAAACACCGTGCGTGCCATCGCTATGGACGCAACAGAGGGCCTCGTGCGCGGTCAGTCCGTGACAGACACCGGCGGGCCGATCTCCATTCCGGTGGGCAACGCGACCCTCGGCCGGATCATGAACGTGACGGGTGAGCCTGTGGACGAACAGGGCCCTGTGAAAACAGACGCGCGCCGCTCCATCCACGGCGAAGCGCCCAAGTTCGAAGATCAGGCCACCGAGTCCGAGATCCTCGTGACAGGCATCAAGGTCATCGACCTGCTGGCCCCCTATACCAAGGGTGGTAAAATTGGCCTGTTCGGCGGTGCCGGCGTGGGCAAGACCGTTCTGATCATGGAATTGATCAACAACATCGCGAAGGTGCACTCTGGTGTGTCCGTGTTCGCCGGTGTGGGTGAACGGACCCGTGAGGGCAACGACCTTTACCACGAAATGATCGAATCCGGCGTTATCGTCCCCGATAACCTCGAAGATTCCAAAATTGCGCTGGTCTATGGCCAGATGAACGAGCCTCCAGGCGCACGTATGCGGATCGCTCTGACGGGTCTGTCCCTGGCGGAACAGTTCCGTGACGACACCGGGTCCGACGTTCTGTTCTTCGTGGACAACATCTTCCGCTTCACGCAGGCCGGTTCCGAGGTGTCCGCGCTTCTGGGTCGTATCCCGTCTGCTGTGGGCTACCAGCCAACGCTGGCCACCGACATGGGCGCCATGCAGGAACGTATTGCCTCCACGAAAGGTGGCTCGATCACCTCCGTGCAGGCTGTGTATGTGCCTGCGGATGACTTGACCGACCCTGCGCCGGCCACGTCCTTTGCTCACCTTGACGCGACGACCGTTCTGGACCGTTCGATCTCTGAAAAGGGCATCTATCCGGCTGTGGACCCGCTGGGCTCCACCTCTCGCCTGCTGGATCCCCAGATCATCGGGGAAGAGCACTACAAGGTCGCAACTGACGTTCAGCAGATTCTGCAGCGTTACAAATCCTTGCAGGACATCATCGCCATCCTCGGCATGGACGAACTGTCTGAAGAAGACAAAATGACTGTGGCCCGCGCCCGTAAGATCGAGCGTTTCCTCAGCCAGCCGTTCGACGTGGCGAAGGTCTTTACTGGGTCTGACGGTGTTCAGGTTCCACTGGAAGACACGATTTCGTCCTTCAAAGCGGTTGTGGCTGGTGAATTCGATCACCTTCCCGAAGGCGCCTTCTACATGGTTGGCGGCATCGACGAAGTGAAAGCCAAAGCCGAGAAAATGGCTGCCGACGCAGCCTAAGTCAGAAGTTAGGAGCCAAACATGGCAGACTTCAAATTCGACCTTGTCAGCCCAGAGCGCCGTTTGGCGTCTCTGGATGTGACCGAGGTTCAGATCCCGGGCGCGGACGGTGATATGACGGCCATGGCCGATCATGCGCCGACCATCACGACCTTGCGTCCCGGCATCCTGAGCGTGACGCACGCCAAAGGCACCGACGATTTCTTCGTCTCTGGTGGTTTTGCGGAAATCACAGGCGGTGCCGTGTCCGTGCTGGCCGAAAAAGCGATGCCCAAGGGTGACGTGACCAAGGCCCATATGGATGAGCTGATTGCCAAAGCCGATGAAGTGCATGAGGCCGCCTTGGCCAGCGGGACCGGTGCCGATGACGCTGCCCAAATGCGCGCCACATTGGTCGAGGTCATGGGCTCGATCGGGCTATAAAGCCTTCAATTCTTTAAAAAGGGCGTCCCCTGGGGGCGCCCTTTTTGTTTGGATCAGCGTCCTTTTTTGGCCGAGATGTTGTCGATGAACAGACCGATCTGCGTCAGGAAAAACAGCACGATCAAGACAGGCATCACCAGCGTTTCAAAAAGCACCCAGAAGCTTTCCGATTGGGTGCGCCAGACCACCTCATTCGCCGCCGCTGACAGCACAAATACAACCGTCAGTCTCCGGGTTAGGATCATCCACCCCCTTTTGCGCAAGGGGATCGAATCTTCCATGATGTATTTCAGCCAGGACTGACCACGCAGCAGCCCCAGCCCAAGCAGGCCGGCCAGCGCAAGGTAAATTGCCGTCGGTTTCATCTTGATCAAATCAGGATCATTCAGCCAAACGCCAAGGCCGCCAAACACCGCGATCAGCAGGGTCGCGGCCACCTGTATCCGCGCAATTTTTTGGGTCAGAAACCAAAAGGCGCCATTGGCCACCAGAAAGATGGGGATAAATGCGGCCGTCACGGCGATAAATCCGCCATATTCGGTTTCACCGACCTGAAACGTGTCCGCCCGAAAGATCAGGTAGGCCAGGAGATAGCCAAAGACGGGACCAAATTCCAAGGCGGCGATTACACCGCGTGAGGGGGGTCGTTTCATGATGTTCAATCGCCTTGGCCACCCATCTTGGGTACAGATACTTGCCGATTATGAATGAAATATGGCTTGAGGCCGCCGCAAATCCAACATCGTCGTGGGCTAGTTGGCCGTCACCACTTTCGCGACCGCGACCACCGGCATGTCATACATGCTTTCATCCATCGTGCTGACGACCAAGAACGGTTCGGCGGGGGCTGGGTCCAATTCGGCAAAAATGGCATCGCAAATGGCGCCGCGCTGAAGATCGAAGAAGGTCTCGGACGCGGCGGTGTTGGGATGGAACGGATCCTTCACGGTGCCGTTGGCACGTCTGCGAAAATGACTGGCGTTGCCAAGATTGGCCGCGATTGTTTCTGGCGTGGCCCCTTCGACAAAAGTGCACTGTTGCCCCACCACATCGAACGCGGCCTGTAAATTATCTTGCGCCCGCAGACGTAGGTCGACCGTGTTCTGGCGATAGGCCGGGGCGGTCGTCATGAAGATGCAGGCTTGATCGTCGGGCAATTGCGCCATCATCTCAGTCACGTCCTGGATCGCCCGTTCGGGGCTGTCGGCCCACCGTCGCGCGGAATTGCCGAGGAAGTTGAAGACCACCAGACTGGGATCATAATAGTCGTCCCGAAACATGTGTTGCAGGGGGGACTGACCGGCGGCACAGAACTGGTAAGGCGCGCCCTGACCGATTTGCACATATTGATTGCCGCTTGTGTTTTGATACCCGTAACTCCCCGCGTTCACACGCCACGTCGGATCGACCTTGCACACGGTGTCCTTGGCCCGCCCACCCGTCGCGATCCACGACGGAACGGAGGTCGATCGCACCCCAATGACGGAAACACGCGATTGATCCAATTGGTCAAGCTGGGTGGATTGTGTAGCAGACATCGCGCAATTTTCATGAAGGTTGCTGAAGAAATCCAGAAACACAGGGCCCGCGCCAAAGGACAACTGGCTGTCGCCGAGGATGAGGATATCCGGCGGCGTAAAGTCTTCTGCCAGCGCGGGTGCTGCGCAAATTGCCCCGCACATCGCCAGAACACGCAGTTCCCACGTAAGTGTTTTCGTCACTGTCACCGTCGTCTTCCCCTATGCGGCGCGGACATCATTTCCCAAGGCCGTCCTGCGCGTATGACACATGGTGATCGAAATTCTCTTAACAGGCCAACGACAGATGTTCACAACTTCGCGTGTATGTTGAAAGGTTACTGACACGACGATGTCAGCAAAGCCCGCCCCTGCGCCTTGCGTCGGAGGGGCAAAACCTGTCACGACAGACCCATGAACAATCGCGCCTACACCTTTATCCTGATCACCTTGATGATTGATGCCATCGGCATTGGCATCGTCTTTCCGATCATGCCCGACCTGATGGATCGTGTGGGCGCGGGCAGCACCGGGGAGGGCGCGTTCTGGGGCGGGATCCTCATGGCGTCCTACGCGGGCGCGCTGTTTTTGTTCGCCCCTGTGATCGGATCGCTGTCGGACGCCTATGGGCGCAAACCCGTTTTGTTGCTGGCGCTGTTCGTTCTGGCCGTGGATTACGTGATCATGGCCATGGCAGAGGTCTTCTGGGTTCTGTTGGTGGGCCGCATTTTGGCAGGTGTCGCAGGCGCAACCTACACGACCGCCACCGCCTATATTGCTGACATTTCATCCGCCAAGGAACGGGCCGCGCGGTTCGGGATGATTGGTGCGGCCTTTGGCATCGGGTTCGTGTTGGGGCCTGCCTTGGGCGGGATCGCCGCTGAATGGCACATCACGGCCCCGTTCTGGATTGCCGCCGGTATGGCCGGACTGAATGTGCTGTTTGGTCTGTTCGTGCTTCCTGAAAGCCTGGCCCCCGAAAAACGCCGCGCCTTCGGACGACGGGATCTGAACCCCTTTGGTGCGATCTTTCAGGCCTTTCGCATTCCGGGCCTTGCGATTCCGCTTATCTGTTTGTTCGTTTTCGAATTCGCCAACATGGTCTATCCGACCCTTTGGGCGTTTTTCACACGTGAATTGTTTGGATGGTCCACGCTTTATATCGGTATATCACTGGCTGGTTATGGCGTGCTTCTGGCCCTTGTGCAGGGGGGCTTGATGCCGGTGATGATCAAACGGATCGGGGAATTTCGGACGTTGCAACTGGGCTTTGTCTCGGCCTTGGTTGGGTTGATCGGATTTGGCGTGATTTCAACCGTCACAGGCCTGATCGTGTTTTTGCTTTTGGCCGCTCTGTCGGATTTGACGCCTCCGATGGTGACGGCCATGGCGTCCAACACGGTGGACGAAGACCGGCAGGGCCTTGTGCAAGGGGTCATCGCGTCCCTGTCATCCATCGCCGCGTTCCTGGCCCCCCTTGCCGTGACGGGCATCTTTGAACGCTTCGTCGATGATGCAGGCCTCTACCTGCCTGGCGCGCCGTTCCTGATCAGTGCTTTGATGATCCTGCTGATTGCCCCCCTCATCTGGCGCTTGCGCCCCCTCGCACAATCCTGATCCAGGTCCGGCCTTTGCCATGGCAAAGGCCGGCTAGAATTGCTTTCTCCCGAAGGGTGTGAGACCGTCACCTTGGGTATTGGATAACGAGACGACAATGAAACGGATGCGCAATCACTTGATTGGGGTCGATCACGGCGATGTTGTGATGTTCTCTGATTTTGAACATGACGGCGTGATGTGGACGGGCGATGGCGCGCGGCAGGTCCGCGCCCATGTCGAGTTTTCCGAAAGTTACCGCACACCACCTGTCGTGATCACGACCTTGTCGATGTTCGACATTTCAAACGGGGCCAATGGCCGCGTTGATGTTCAGGCCGAGGACATCACACCCGACGGCTTCGCCATCGTGTTTCGCACATGGGGGGACAGCAAAATCGCCCGCGTCCGCGTGGCCTGGCAGGCCACGGGAGAATTACGTCAAGAGGGCGACTGGGACGTCGGCTAATCAAGCCTAGACGCCCGAATACATGCCTTCGTAGATCGGCTGCAGGGTATTGTGATCGAAGAGCGAAGACACCGATGTGCCGTTCCACGTATTCATGATGGCCTGTGCGAACATCGGTGCCGTGGGCACGATGCGAATTTTCTCTGACCCCAGAACAGCCTCGGTCGGTTTGATGGTGTCTGTGATCACCAGATGTTTCATGACCGACTTGCTGATCCGGTCAATCGCTGGGCCAGAGAGCACCCCGTGGGTGATATAGGAATGCACTTCCTTGGCACCATGGTCCATCAGCACCTCGGCCGCTTTGCACAGGGTGCCTGCGGTATCGACGATGTCGTCCACGATCAAGCAGGTCCGGTCCTTGACGTCACCGATGACGGTCATTTCAGCTACTTCACCGGGCTTTCCGCGACGTTTGTCGACGATCGACAAAGGCGCGCCAATGCGTTGCGCCAGATCACGCGCGCGGGCCACGCCGCCCACATCGGGGGACACGACCATCACATCATCGCGGCCCTTGAAATGGTGCATCGCATCCAGCGCGAACACCGGCGCCGCATAAAGGTTGTCCACAGGAATATCGAAGAACCCCTGGATCTGGGTGGCATGCAGGTCGAGGGTCAAAATCCGCTCAATCCCCGCCTCGACCAACATATTGGCCACCAGTTTGGCCGTGATGGGCGTGCGCGCCTTGGACCGGCGATCCTGCCGGGCATAGCCAAAGTAAGGGATCACAGCCGTGATCCGCTGGGCGGACGACCGGCGCAGCGCATCGGCGATCACCAACAGCTCCATCAGGTTGTCGTTGGCAGGGTTCGATGTGGACTGGATGATGAACATGTCCTCACCACGCACATTCTCAAACACCTCAACAAACACCTCACCGTCGTTGAACCGCTCCACCCGCGCATCCACAAGGCCGACATTGATGCCGCGGTGCATGGACATCCGTTTGGCGACGGCTTGCGCCAAGGGTGTGTTGGCGTTGCCTGAAATCAGCTTCGGTTCGATGAGGTTGGGCATGTTCGGTGTCCTGAGGATGACAGATTCGTGACGTTGACACCGCGTAGCATGGAAGTAGCCTGCGACCAACAAACCACGCACCAATTAGGGGGCCCAAATGCCACATATCGACTACTACTTCGCGACGATCTCTCCGTTCACATACCTCGCGGGGCCACAGTTCGAAGAGGTCGCCCAAAAGCACGGCGCGACCGTGACTTACAAACCGCTGGATATCATGGGGCTTTTCGGTCGCACAGGCGGCGTGCCCCCAAAGGACCGCCATCCCAACCGGCAAGAATACCGCCTGCAAGACATGCGCCGCCGTGCCATTGTCACGGGCCTTCCGTTCAACATGAAACCGGCCCATTGGCCCACGAATATGGCGCCCTCGTCCTATGCAATCATCGCGGCGCAGAACACGGGCGCCCCTGTGGGGGCTTTGGTGCAGGCCCTGTGCCGCAGCTGCTGGGCCGATGACAAAGACATCTCCGACGACGCCGTGATCCGCGCCTGCCTTGAAGAAACAGGTTTCGATCCGGCCTTGGCTGACAGCGGCCTTCTCGAAGGGGCGGAAACCTACGCCGCGAACTTGGAAGAGGCCGTCGCCAAAGGTGTCTTTGGCGCGCCCTTCTTCATCTCCGACAAAGATGAACGGTTCTGGGGCCAGGACCGGATTGACGATCTGGATCGGCACCTATCCGGCGAATTCTGACCCCATGCCTGTGATTGCGGGCCACGAAATCTGGGTCAAACAGACGGGGCAGGGTGACCCGTCCCGTGTGTTTGTCCACTGCTCGCTCGGCCGTGGCCTGTCCCTGATGCCCTTGGCCGAAGCCATGCCCAAGGGCACCAACACGCTGTTTGATCTACCGGGCCATGGCACATCCGCGGGATGGACAGGAAACGACTACCACAGCGACTGCCTCGCCATTCTTGAGGCCCTCACGACGGGCCCGACCCATGTCATCGGCCATTCCTTTGGGGCCACGGTCGCGCTGCGGCTGGCCATTGAACGCCCTGAACGTGTGACACGTTTGACGTTGATCGAACCCGTGCTTTTTGCAGCCGCAGCCCCAGAGGCGCGCGCGGCCCATGAACACACCTTCGCGCCGTTCACAACAGCGTGGAAAAACGGCGACCGAGAGAGTGCGTCGCGCCTGTTCACATCCATGTGGGGGACTGGCCCCGCATGGCATGACCTGCCAACCCGCAACAAACACAGGATCATGGACCAGATACACATGATTCCCGCCACAGCACCCGCCATTGAAGAAGATGTGCACAAACTTGTGGCGCGGCTGGGTCAAATCAGGTGCCCGACCGATTTGATCGAAGGCGAAAACAGCCAGCCTGTGATGGGCGCGATCCTGGACCGTCTGGCTGCTGATATCCCCAACGCCGCCCGAAGCCAGATCGCGGGCGCGGATCACATGGTTGCGATCACCCACCCCGCTGAAGTCGCAAAAGCCCTCGCGCGCGCGTGAGCCTCGCCTTCATCTGACCCGAAAACTCCCGCCGGAGGCATCAACAAAATTCGTCGAATTTTGTTGCCCGCCCGCCGCAGGCGTCAGCCCTTCAGGGCTGCCAAAAACGCATCCACGCCCTCGGCCCCAACAGACCAATCGCACACCAAACGCCCCAGAACGGGCGCATCAGGGTCGCCGTCGGCATCGCCCATCAAATAGTACTGCGCCCCTGCGGCCTGTACCTTGTGGTGCAGGGCACGTGGCATCTCGAAGAACATCAGATTGGCTTCGGGCTGATAGGGGAAAGTCACCGCGTTCGTGGCCTGCAGGCCCTGTGCCAAACGTTGGCCGCTGGCATTGGCTTTGGTCGCCAGATCATGCCACAGGTTGTCCTCCAGATAGGCCACCATTTGCGCGCTGAGATAGCGGTGTTTGGAAAACAGATGCGCCCCCCGTTTGCGGCGCAATTCAAATTCCCACGCGTGTTTGGGGTCGAAAAACACCACCGCCTCGACGCCCATCAAACCGTTCTTGGTGCCGCCAAAACAGACACAATCGATGCCCGCTTTCCACGTCATCTCGGCGGGGGTGCAGCCCAGCGTGACAATCGCATTGGCAAACCGTGCCCCGTCCAAATGGGTGGCGAGGCCAAATTCGCGGGCCACAGCAGTCAACGCGGAAATTTCATCCAGCGTGTACACCGTGCCTTTTTCCGTCACCTGCGTGATTGATACAGGCCCGCGTTGTGGGCCGTGCACGCCGCGGGTTTGTTCCGCCTCAATTGCTGTCCGCAATGCATCTGGCGTCATCTTCGCGTTGGTGTCCTCAACAAACGTCAGCTTGGCGCCGGAATAAAATTCGGGCGCGTTGCATTCGTCTTCGTTGATATGGCTCATCTTGGTGCAGAAAATTGCGTCCCACGGGTTGGCCAATGTGCCAAGTGCGATGGAGTTCGCCGCCGTGCCTGTGGCCACCAGATAGACTGCAGCCTCGGGCGCTTCGAACAGGTCGCGGATGCCTTGGCGGACACGGTCCATTTCCGCGTCGGCGCCGTAGCCAAAGCGGTAGCCTTCGTTGGCGCGCAGCATGGCCTCCATGACATTTGGGTGGGCCGGGCCGGAATTGTCTGAAGCGAAAAACATCTACAAAGGCTCCTCAATGATATGGGTTTCCCAGTCGTCGTCTGGCGTGTTGGCTTCGGACACGGTCATGTCTTGGACGGACACGCCCGCATCATGGACCGACTGCGCCGTGCCTGAGATCAGCGGATGCCAATCGAACAGCGGTTTGCCTTCGTGGACAAGGCGGTAAGCGCAGGTTTGCGGCAGCCAGTACATATGATCCGTGATGGTGGCCGGTGTCAGCACAATGCATTCAGGCACAAACCGGTGGCGGATGTCATAGGCGCTGCAGCGGCAGGTGCTGTCGTCAAGGAGTTTGCACGCCACGCGGGTCAGTGCGACCTCTCCGGTGTCTTCATCCTCAAGCTTGTTCAGGCAGCATTTGCCACAGCCGTCGCACAGCGCCTCCCATTCGGAATTCGTCAGCTTTTCCAATGACATATGGGACCAAAAAGACGGGCGTATGTTGTCGCGGTCGATGGGGTCAGACATTGCGCAGGATGTCCCGCGCGCGGGCGCAATCGGCGTCCATCTGGGTGATCAGCGCCTCAAGCCCGTCGAACTTTTCTTCGCCGCGCAAATACTCGACCAAGGCGACGGACAGGGGGGTGCCATAAAGATCGCCAGAAAAATCAAAGACAAAGGTTTCGCAGTTGGGGGTGTTCACCCCGAACATGGGCCGCACCCCGATGGAGGCCGCCCCGTCGTAGCTGCCCTGATAAGGCCCGCTGAGCACGTCAACCTTGACCGCATAGACGCCGAATTTAGGCGGGTGTAGCCCGTCGATGGACATATTCGCGGTGGGATAACCCAGTTCGCGGCCACGTTGTTCGCCGGTGATGACCGGCCCGTCGATCCGGTGCCAATGGCCGAGCATCTTGGCCGCATCGCGGGGCCGGCCTTGGGCCAGCGCGTCGCGGATGGCGGTGGACGACACCTCAACCCCGTTGTTTTCAAACATCGGGGCAACCGTGACATCGAAGCCCATTTCTGCGCCAAATGTCTTAAGATTTTCGATATCGCCCGCACGGCCTTTGCCAAACCGGAAGTCAGCCCCCACGACGACATGGGTCAGGCCCAGCGCATCGGTGAGGATGTTTTGCGCAAATTCGCGCGGTGTCAGAGCGGCGAGGGCATCGTTGAACGGCACTTCAAACAGCACATCAAGCCCCAGTTTTTCAAGGCGATTTGCCTTGGCGTCGGCGTTCATCAGGCGGAAGGGCGGGGCGTCGGGGGCGAAGTATTCGCGGGGGTGTGGTTCAAACGTCAGCACGCCAAACGGTGCGCCTTTGGCACAGTCGCGCGTCAGGTCCAGAACGGAGCGGTGACCCAGATGCACGCCGTCGAAATTGCCCAAGGCCACGGCAGCGCCACGGTCGTCGGGGGAGATGAAGGCGGGGTCACGTAAAATGCGCATGACGATGTGCTAGCGCGGGTTTCGAGGCGGCGCAAGCAAGGGCCCGAAGATGACGGGCCTGTTAGTCGAATTTGCGCGACGGAGCGAGGACCACCGCCTCCCCCTTCAGGACCTTTTTGCCGTCGATGGCGCAGTGCGTGTCCATGGTCACGCGGCGTTTGGAGATGTCCATATCGGTCACGGTCACGACAGCCTCAACCATGTCGCCGGGGCGCACAGGGGCCAGAAATTTAAGGCTTTGGCCAAGATACACAGTGCCATGCCCGGGGAGCTGTTCGCCGATCACGGCCGAGATCAGACCCGCCGTGAGCATACCGTGGGCGATGCGGCCTTCGAAGATGGTGTCCTGGGCATAAGCGTCATCTAGATGGACGGGGTTATGATCTGTCGACACCTCAGCGAACAGTTCGATGTCGCGGTCGCTGATGATTTTGCGCAAGGACCGCGACATGCCGATTTCGATGTCTTCGATGCAGATGGTGCCGCGGGGGTCGTTGTCCAACATGTCTGATCCTCTGGGTAACAAAAAATCACCTAAACGCCATAGGTTGAAATTTTATTACTTTGCGGATGCAGAAAGAGTCAACAAGAACTTAGCGCACCGCGCGGTCAGCGCAGAAAGCCGATCGCATAGGTTGGTGTCACTTTTTCCGTTTCGATATAGGCGTTTAGCTTGCCCTCATCCGGTTGAACATCCGTTGCGGTCTCTGTGGCGGCGAGGCCGCCGGTGATGAACAGGGTGTCGATGTCTTCCATCTGGCCGCCCAGAATGTCGGTGCGAATCCCGTCGCCGATGGCAATGATACGCGGATCATGCATGGAATTGTTTAAGGCAGCGTACCGGCGGCGGGCGAGGTCGTAAATGGGGGGATGGGGTTTGCCGAAATAGAGGCTTTCCCCGCCCATTTCCGTATAAAGGGCCGCCAGCGCCCCCGCACACCATTCGCGGGTTTCGCCCCGATCGACGATGATATCGGGGTTGGCGCACAGCAACTTTAGGCCCTTTTGTTTCGCGTACAAAAATTCGGGGCGGTTCACCGATGGATCGGCCTGTGTGTCGAAGGGGCCGCAGCAGACGATGCCTTCGGCGTCTTCCAGGGCGACCTTTTCGATCTGTACAGGATTTTCGATGATTTTCAGAGGTTTAAAGAAGTCGTCATCACGCGGGGTTTCGCCCATGAACCAGATTTTGCCCCCCACGATACCGCGATACATGGCCGCGCGCGCACTGTCGCCGGACGTCGCGATGGCGTCCCAGCTGTCAGGGTCTAGCCCCATATCAGTGATCTGTGTTGCCACGCTGTCCCAGGGGCGGGGGGAGTTGGTCACCAAGATCACGACCCCGCCGCGCCCGCGGTAGTGCTTCATGGCGGCCACGGCATCCGCAAAGGGTGTGATGCCGTTGTGCATACACCCCCACAGATCGACAAAAGCCACGTCATATTGGTCTGAAATCTCGGCAAAAGTAGAGACGATCTGGGACATGGGACAAGGGGCCTTTCGGGCTGGTCAGGGGACGGTTTGAGGACGGTTTGGGGCCGGCTGGGGGGCGTATGGTTTGCGTATGGCTGGCGTATGGCTAGCGTATGGCTATGATCAGGGCAACGTGATGCTGCGGGTGCGAGAGTGTTAAGGTGGCGTAAAATTGGCCAGATCACCAGTTTGTTCATGTCGCAAGCGCGCCGAATGCCGTAAGGCTTCGCATGGTCAAACAGGAGCGATGTGATGAAAAATATTCCGCAAATCGGATACGGGACATGGAACAGGCCCGAAAGTGCCGCCTATGATGGGGTGGTCGCCGCGTTGGAGGCCGGATACCGGCATCTTGATTGTGCGGAAGGCTACGACAATGAGGAATTCGTGGGCAGTGCGATTGCGGACGTCGGCCTGCCGCGGGACCAGCTGTGGGTGACGACCAAGGTGGCCCCTGAAAGTTTCGGGCCCGGCCAGGTGCGGCCCCATGTCGAAGCCTCGTTGGACAAGCTGGGTGTGGGACCGGTGGATTTGCTGTTGCTGCATTATCCGTCCATCGGTGACGAATATGATATCGAGGATTACATGGCCCAGTTCGCCGAGGTCTATGACGCGGGCCTGTGCCATGCCATTGGCGTGTCGAATTTCACCAAGCCCTATATCGCCCGCGCGGTGGAGTTGCTGGGCGATCGCAAGCTGTTGGTCAATCAGGTTGAGCTGCATGTGTATCTGCACAACCGCCCCATCGTCGATGATTGCACGGCCCGCGGCATCCGCATGACGGCGTATTCGCCACTGGCGCGTGGTAAGGTGTTGGAAGATCCGGTGCTGCGCGAGATTGGCGGGCAGGTCGGGGGCACGGCGTCGCAGGTGGCGTTGGCGTGGCTGTTGGCCAAAGGATATGTGGTCATCCCTTCGGCGGGTGCGCCAGCACGGATTGCCGAGAATTTTGCAGCGCAGGATCTTGATTTGTCGCCGGATCAGCTGGCGCGCATTGACAGTTTGAACGCCGAGTTGCGGTTGGTGGATGGGCCGTGGTGCCCTGCGTGGGATGTCGCGTAAGGGATGTTGGACGGGGGCGACGCTGTTTGCGTGCGCAAAGGCGCCCCGCCCCCCGTCCCATAGCGCGTCCCATAGCGCGTCCCACATGCCCTTCGGGCGGAAGGTATTTTTGACCCAATGCGTTCGAAACGGAAAAGAAAACCTCCGGTGGCGGTTTTCAGGTGAGAACGGGCGGAGCCCCCAGCCGCGTGGTCCGAGCGGAGCACAAGGGGGGCGGCGTGCAGTGATGTGTGCGCATAAAAAACCCCGCCCCCACCGCTGCACTGGAACGGTGAAGGCGGGGTCCGCGGCCCGAAGGCCTTTCCCCCGATGGGGCGGGGGATTACATGCCGCCTGCAGAGACAGCGAAGCCTGTGAAGCCGGTGGCACCCAGATCGGCCATCAAGGTTGCCGCACCTGTTTCAAGGTCGATGCCGTAGAGGCCGGAGGTGTCGGACCCGTCCAGTTGCAGGATGGCGAAGGCCAGATCGGTGCCCTCTTCGGGTGAGATGATGTCAAAGCCACCCGCGCTGACCAGATCGGCCGCCGCCCCGTCGATTGTGACGGCACCCACGGTTGTCAATTCACCTGCGTTGTTGGCCAGGCTCACCAATGCGTTGGTGCGGGCGTCGAGGGCATATTGGAATGTGCTGGAGGCCTTCGCACCGGAAATTGCGTTGGTGTAGGCGTTGGCGTAGATCAGCGGCTCGGTTCCGGCATTAGTGTCGCCGTCCACGTAGAATGTATCGGTGAAGCGGCGCACGGAGCCTGCGCGTTCATCGTTGTCGCCGAAGCCTTCGGGGAAGTAGACGAGGTTGGTGCCATCCGCGCCCACGGCGCGCACGGCGTCGATGGCGTTGTTGAAATCAAAGGCCACGGCACCTTCGCCAATCATGGCGTCGTCCATGAAGGTGGCGTTGAGGTCTGTCATCTCACCTGTCATGGGATCGATGGTGTAGACCGCACCGGATTTGGCAAAGCCCAGCAGGTCACCGGTGACAGGACGATAGGCGATGGCGTCGACCGTGTTGGCCAGATCAAAGGTCATCACGTCTTCTGGGGCCGCAAGGCTGGCCATGGTCACAAGTGTTTGTCCGTCGCCCGCAAGAGCGTAGCCCATCAGGGCCGCGTGGCCGTCGGCCATAGCGCTGGAGGAGGCGAGGATCGCGGATGTGGCGAGGGGGAGGGTGAATTTCAACATGAGGTCGTCCTTTCAAACATGTGCTGCAGTTTTAGGCAGCTTGCAGAAAGGAACGAAATGAACGTGTCGTGAGTTTCACGTGCGTTTGATTTTTTAACGGGCATGAAAAAAACCCGCGCCAGGTGGGGGCGCGGGTTTGGTGTTTGGATTTGGGTCGGATCAGACCTTCAGGGCAGGGATGATCTGCTTTTTGCGCGACATGATGCCGGGCAGCACGACCGCGTCGCCTGTGACAGTCGCGCCGAAGGATTTTTCGGCCACGCCTTTGGTCAGGTCGTTGGGGATCAGCATCGTGGCTTCTTCGTTGAGGATGTCGACCACGAACAGCAGCACCTGATCAACGCCGTCTTCTGAGGCCACCGATGTCATGGTTTCCATGATGGAGGCCTTGCGGTCCAGCACGATGGCGGGGGCCGTGGTTTCCAGAACGGAGACGCGGAATTTGGTGCCGTCGACTTCGTATTCCTTGCTGTCCATGCGCAAAAGCTCTGCGTCGGAAAAGGCCGAGACGTCGGATTTGGCGGCAAACATTTCGCCTGCGTAGTCGGGGATCGCGAGGCCCAGCTGACCGGCCAGGGCAACGGCCAGATCACGGTCGCGGTCGGTGGTGGTGGGGCTGCGGAATTCCAACGTGTCAGACAGGATGCAGGACAACATCAGGCCTTTGACGGCGTCAGGCATATGGGCCGCGTGATCGCCCATCAGGTCGTACATGATGGTTGCCGTGCAGGCCAAGGGACGCACGGTGATGTCGATGGGGCCTTTGGTTTCAAGGCCGCCGACCAGCTTGTGGTGGTCGATGATGGCGGTGACGTTGGCGTTGTTGATGTTTGCGGGCAGCTCTGCCGGGTTGTTGGTGTCGACGATGACGCAATCCTGATCGTCTTCGACGTCTGCGATGATCTGCGGTTCATCAAAGCCCCAGCGTTTGGCGACGAAGGCCGCTTCGGTGTTGGGGGTGCCAAGCAGGCGGGCGGCGGCATCTGTGCCGGTGTGGTTCAGGAACCACGCCCAGATGAGGGCGGAGCCGAGGCTGTCGGTGTCGGGGGCCTTGTGGCCGAAAACGAGCGTTGTCATGGGAGGAATGACCTTTTGCAATTGCGAATTTGCGCGCGTTATAGGGCTGGGTGTGCGGGCTGTCACCCCCATCCCTTCGCACAGGGGACCAAGGCTGCCTTGCGGCGGTGATTTGACGGTTCGGAGTTCTTTTGCTTGCATCGGACCATCCCATGTTGAGTGAACTGACAACGGACACGCACGCCTTAACCCCGCCCCTTCGGGTGGGGCCCCGCGCGTGACGGGCGATGTGGTTGGCAGCCCTTGAAGACGCGCTGTCCTTTGCGCAAGGTGCAGCCCATGAAAGAAGCCGATCTTTACGCGCCCGTGAAGGCCCATTTGCAACGTCAGGGCTATGACGTGAAGGGCGAGGTTGGGGCGGCCGATGTGGTCGGTGTGCGCGGCGACGCCGTTGTGATTGTCGAGTTGAAGCTGGGATTTTCGCTGGCGCTGTTCCATCAGGCGATGGACCGGCTGGTGGTGACGGAAGACGTTTATGTTGCGGTGCCTGCGGGCGGCAAGACCAAGGCGTTGCGCAACAACGTCAAACTGGCGCGGCGGTTGGGGCTGGGCGTGCTGACCGTCCGGACGCGCGACGGATTTGTCGAGGTTCTGGCCGATCCCGGCCCCTATGCGGCACGTCAGATCAAGAAGAAGAAAACCCAGCTGCTGCGCGCATTTGACCGGCTGGAGGGCGACCCAAATGCAGGCGGGGCCACGCGGCACGGGATCGTGACGGGATACCGTCAGGATGCGCTGAAATGCGCGCGGTTTTTGGCGGTTCACGGGGCGAGCAAAGGGTCAAAGGTCGCGGAATGGGCGGAGGTGCCGCAGGCCACGCGGATCATGCGCGACGATCATTACGGATGGTTCGAGAAGGTCGAAACGGGCGTTTACCGGCTGAGTGCTGCAGGCCGCAAGGGACTGGGCGATTGGGGTGATGTTTAGGGCGTCTGCCGTGTAATGTGCCAGCCGCGCTGGGCCAGCAGGGCCAACACGCCGCGGTCTGTGATCAGATGGGCTGCGCCAAAGGCTACGACGATCTTGTCGTGTTGTGTAGCCGCCGCCTCGATCACGGGGATCCAGTTGGCGTTGCGCGCGAACAGCAGGTCTTCTTCAAGCTGGGTCATTTGGGCCTCAAACGTCGCCGGATCAAGGCCGTCGATCAGATCCTGGGTAAAGCTGTTGATGTGCCAGCTGAGCGCCGTCTGCTCGCTGAAATAGAACTCTGTCAGGGCAACGATCAGCGCGTTTTGATCGGCGGGGTCGAACAGGGCCAATTGCAGGGCTTCAATCTGGTCCTCAAAGGTGCCGCCGGACAGCAGGGCGAACATGTCCTCCCATGGCTCAAGCGGGGCGGTGGGCAGGCCCAAGGATGCGGCATCCTGCATCAAAAGCGCATCCAAGCCGCCTTCGCCGCGCGCCATTTGCATCACGGCGCAGGGGGGCATGGCCAAGGTCATGGCCAGAAACCACGGCTGCATTTTGGCGGCCATAAAGCCGGGGATGGACCGCGCGGCGGCGGCTTCTACGATGGCGTCCCATGTGTCTGGGGGCAGGGCCTCGGGCAGGGTGGGACCGTCGGTGATGGCCATCAGATCGGGGTTTTCGGCCATATAAAGCTGCATGTTTGTCTGGTCTTGCAGCGTGGCTTCCACCAGCAGCAGGTCAGCCGCCTCAAGCGCGGGGCGCAGACGGTCGCGCAGGGTGGCGTGGCGCGGATCGGGCAGGTGCATGGTGCCTGCGATGATCAGGGTTGTGCCGTCCTTTTCGGCCTGCCAGATGAGGCCGGTGCCATAGGCGGTGTCCGCCGCACGTTGGTCCAAATCGGCCTGTTGGGCGGGCGAAAGGGTGTCGGCAAAGCTGGGGCCCGTGCATTGGGCCTGTGCCGCAGCGGGCAGGCACATCGCAATGAGGGCAAGTTTGAACAGACGGAGCATGGGGCAGACCTTATTCAGTTGCCCCTAATGTAGACGCCTGCGGGCGGGGCGCAATGCAGATGACGCCCCCCTTAGGCCAACCCGTCCGGTCAGACGGGTTGGCCTAAGGGGGGCGCGGTTTCACCCGCGATCTTTTCACCAAACCGCACGATCCAGCGGCCAAGTTTTGTCCGCAGACCCGTGCGGGATGGGACGGTATAGACGGGGGCCAAGACAGGCTCGGGCGCGATATCGCCGTGCGTCACCAACCCCATGTCGAGGGCCGTATGCGGAGCGGCCAGATCGAGCCGCGTCGGGCTGTTGCGTTTGACCACAGACCGCACGCCAAGGGGGCGTGGGTGACTGTCCTGCGGGTGATGGGGCGGGATATAGAACAGATTTTGCATGTGTGTTTTCCTGAAGAAAGAGGTCCAAAAACGGGTGAAGTTTGAGGGAAAGACAAGGCGCAAAGCGCGCCGCGCGACCGACGGGGCTGCATCAGCAGGCTCGGGCAAATACTCCTATCATCATATCGCGTCTCCTTCTTAGGTGGCGGTGGTGTGCGGGCGACTCCACACCCGATCAAGCCTTATTTTATGACACTTTGAAGAAAGGCGGAAAGTTACTGAGTGATATGTTTTTAGGACTGAACAGATCATTTCGGGCGCCTCATGCGCAACACTCTGAGCTGGTGTCGGGCTGTTTGAGGATCCATCCAGAAATGCTTCGAATGCAGCCTATTTGGGCCGCCGCCGCTAAGGCCTCATTAAGGATGAGCGTCTAAAGAGACGTAAGACGGGAACAGAACGGATCAAGCATGTATCGGATCTATGCCTGCATCACGCAGGACCATCATTTCGGCCTTTTGGCATTTGCAGTGGCCAGTTGTTTGACCGGATCCATCATTTTCGTCCTGTTGCTGCGGCGCATGGTACGATCCGAAGGGCGTCATCAGGTCCTGTATCTGGCCTTGGCCAGCATTATTGGTGGGGCAACGATCTGGTCGACACATTTCCTGTCGATGCTGGCCTATGACCCAGGGGTGCAGCATGTCTATGATCCTGTTTTGACCATCAAATCGCTGCTGATTGCGGCCGTGGGACTGCTGATCAGTTGTGTCGCATTGGCGTATTGCCGCGGCTGGATGAGGGTGGTGCTGCCTGGCGCGCTTTTTGGGCTGACAGTTGCCACGATGCACTACACTGGGATGAATGCCGTGATTTTGCCGGGCCACATCTTGTGGGAGGCCGATCGTGTGCTTTGGTCTGTCGTCGCGGGCACGGTGCTGGGTGTTATGGGGTACCACCGCATCCTTTATCCCTACACCCGCTATTGCCGTTCGGGCGCCATCGCGCTGATTATCCTTGCGATTTGTGCGATGCACTTTACGGGGATGACCGCGTTTACCATCGCGCTCGACTCTGGTGTGCCCGTTCCAGAGCAACTGGTGTCAGATCAGGTCTTTGCGATCTTTGTGGTTTCGGTCGCAACGGTTCTTTATCTTGTGGGGTATTTTTCATTTGGCATCGATACGGAAAATATCGGCCGCATGCGGGAGGCCGTTTTGAAGGATCCGCTGACGGGTTTGCCAAACCGGATACAGTTAAAATCGGTGATGGCAAAACTTGGTCGCCAGCTTGCAGAGGACACCACCATGCGTGTGGCAGTTCTGACCTTTGACCTCGACAACTTCAAACACATCAACGACTCGCAAGGTCATGCAGTTGGCGACGAAATTCTGTGCTCCATCGCCGCCCGTCTGGCGGAGACATTGGGCCCTGCGGAATTTGTAGCCCGTTACGGAGGGGATGAATTCGTCATCATCAAATGGAATTTCCAACGTGTCGATCAGGTTGTCGCGATGGCTGATCGATTGAATGGCGTTCTGATGGAACCCATCGAAGTGTCGGCGGGCGTGTTCAGTGTGGGGATATCGATTGGCGCGGCAACCTCTATTGAGGACGGGCGCGACATCGAAGATCTGATGAAAAAGTCCGACATGGCCATGTATCACGCCAAATCCCAGCCGGATATCTACTTGGCGATGTTCGACGAGGCGATGGCGAAGGCGAGCCATGCCCGCATTGCAATGATCGCTGATTTGCGCACTGCGCTTGAAGTTGGGCACTTTGAATTGAATTACCAAATCCAGAACGCCATGTCTACGTTGGAGCCGGAGGGGTTTGAAGCCCTTATTCGATGGCGACATCCCGAAAAGGGTCTGATCGCGCCGGATGACTTCATTCCATTGGCTGAAGAGACCGGTTTGATCCGCGGCATCGGTCTTTGGGTGCTCAATACCGCCTGCGAAGAGGCCGCCAAATGGACGAAACCCTATAGTATCGCTGTGAACGTGGCCCCGCAACAGCTGGTCCAGCCATCTTTTGTTGATCAAGTGGCGATGACTTTGGACAAAACCGGTCTTGATCCAGCGCGGTTGGAACTTGAGATCACCGAGGCGGGAATGATCAATGATCCTGAAAATACCCTGCGCGTGATGACGGAACTGAAGGCGATGGGCATTCGGATCGCTATGGATGACTTCGGCACCGGGTATTCGTCCTTGGCGTCGCTTCAGGCGTTTCCCTTTGACAAAATCAAGATCGACCGCAGTTTCGTGAATGCCGCCCATTCCGACGAACAACGGGCCGCGATTGTGCGCTCGACGCTTTTGTTGGGGCACGCATTGAAAATTCCAGTTCTGGCCGAAGGCGTTGAAGACGAAAGCGATTTGGAGTTCTTGCGGGCTGAGAATTGCGCGTCCGTTCAAGGATTTTATTTCGGCCTTCCGCTGTCACACGAGCAGTTGCAGCAGGTCGTGTCGGGAGAGGTGTTGCACTCCACGGATGTCGCGTCGAAGGCGTCCTGACCGACCTGCGCATCTTATTCAGATTCTTGACGTTAGGTTGTTGACAGGCCCACGTCACTTTCCTAACTATCCGCCGTTAGCACTCGCCATGAGTGAGTGATAACGGCTCGCCGGGAGGGTGGGTCAACCTGAAATTATAAGCTAAGGAGCTACTGACATGGCTTTTACACCGCTTCATGACCGCGTGCTGGTTCGCCGCGTAGAGAGCGAAGAAAAGACCGCTGGCGGCCTGATCATCCCTGACACCGCAAAAGAAAAGCCGTCTGAAGGCGAAGTTGTTGCAGTGGGCGAAGGCGCGCGCAAAGACAACGGCGAATTGATCGCAATGGCTGTGGCCGCTGGCGACCGCATCTTGTTTGGCAAGTGGTCCGGCACCGAAGTGACCGTGGACGGCGAAGAGCTGTTGATCATGAAAGAAAGCGACATTCTGGGCAAGCTGTCCTAAGCGGACGCCCCCGAAACACGCATAACATCTAATTTTACTGGAGAGAGAATATGGCTGCTAAAGACGTCAAATTCGATACCGATGCCCGCAATCGGATGCTGAAGGGTGTCAACACCCTCGCAGATGCGGTGAAAGTTACGCTGGGCCCCAAAGGCCGCAACGTGGTTCTGGAAAAGTCTTTCGGCGCACCGCGCATCACGAAAGATGGTGTGTCTGTCGCCAAAGAGATCGAGCTGGAAGACAAGTTCGAGAACATGGGCGCGCAGATGGTCAAGGAAGTGGCCAGCCGCACAAACGACGAAGCCGGTGACGGCACCACGACCGCAACCGTTCTGGCACAGGCCATCGTCAAAGAAGGCATGAAAGCTGTTGCCGCGGGCATGAACCCGATGGATCTCAAGCGCGGCATCGACCTTGCGACATCCAAAGTGGTTGAGGCCATCGTGGCGGCTGCACGTCCGGTCAAGGACAGCGAAGAAGTCGCCAAAGTCGGCACGATTTCCGCCAACGGCGAAGCCGAAATCGGCGGTCAGATTGCGGATGCCATGCAGCGCGTCGGCAACGACGGTGTGATCACCGTTGAAGAAAACAAAGGTCTGGAAACAGAAACCGACGTCGTCGAAGGCATGCAGTTCGACCGCGGCTACCTGTCCCCTTACTTTGTCACGAACCCCGACAAGATGACGACCGAGCTGGACGATGCCATCATCCTGCTGCACGAGAAGAAACTGTCTTCCCTGCAGCCAATGGTGCCGCTGCTTGAGTCTGTGATCCAGTCCGGCAAACCCCTGCTGATCATCGCGGAAGACGTGGACGGCGAAGCGCTGGCGACCCTCGTGGTCAACAAGCTGCGCGGCGGTTTGAAAATCGCTGCGGTGAAGGCGCCTGGTTTCGGTGACCGTCGTAAGGCCATGCTGCAGGACATCGCGATCCTGACTGGCGGTCAGGTGATTTCCGACGACCTCGGCATGAAGCTGGAAAACGTCACGATGGATATGCTGGGCTCCGCCAAGCGCGTGTCCATCACCAAGGACGAAACCACGATTGTGGACGGGTCCGGTGACAAGGCTGAGATCGATGCACGTGTTGCACAGATCCGTGGCCAGATCGAAGAGACGACCTCCGACTACGACCGTGAGAAGCTGCAAGAACGCGTGGCCAAACTGGCTGGCGGTGTTGCCGTGATCCGCGTGGGCGGCATGTCCGAAATCGAAGTGAAAGAGCGTAAAGACCGCGTTGATGACGCGCTGAACGCGACCCGTGCGGCTGTCCAAGAAGGCATCGTTGTGGGTGGCGGTGTTGCGCTGGTTCAGGCTGGCAAGGCTCTTGATGGTCTTGAAGGCGCGAATGGCGACCAGAACATCGGCATCAACATCGTGCGTAAGGCGCTTGAAGCGCCACTGCGTCAGATCGCTGAAAACTCTGGTGTGGACGGCTCCGTCGTGGCTGGCAAAATCCGCGAGAGCGATAATGCAGCCTTCGGGTTCAACGCGCAGACCGAAGAATATGGCGACATGTTCTCCTTTGGTGTGATTGACCCTGCCAAGGTGACACGCACCGCGCTGCAGGATGCAGCATCGGTTGCTGGTCTGCTGATCACCACGGAAGCCATGGTTGCGGACAAGCCGTCCAAAGACGGTGGCGCAGCTGGTGGCGGCATGCCCGACATGGGCGGCATGGGCGGCATGATGTAAGTCGAAACGCGATCGCGTTTCGACGTCCGCAGCAAGGCGGCAGTCGTTCCGCAGGAACGATGAGAGCCTTGACCGGACTTGCGAAGCAAAACGGGGGCGGTCTTTTAAGGCCGCCCTTTGTTTTTTAGGGCGGCAGTCGTTCCGCAGGAACGATGAGAGCCTTGACCGGACTTGCGAAGCAAAACGGGGGCGGTCTTTTGAGGCCGCCCTTTGTTTTTTAGGGCGGCAGTCGTTCCGCAGGAACGATGAGAGCCTTGACCGGACTTGCGAAGCAAAACGGGGGCGGTCTTTTGAGGCCGCCCTTTGTTTGTTGGGGCGGCAGTCGTTCCGTAGGAACGATGAGAGCCTTGAATTCTATCTGTGACGAGACCCGGCACGGGCGGCCCATCGGGTCGTCCTTTTTGCTGCGTCGCCAAAATTCCGGAATTTTGGCGGGTCCTAAAATTCCGGAATTTTAGGGCAGGATGCGTTCGAGTGGATCATAGGTGGGCGCGTCTGCGTCGCGCCAAGCGACGGCGGCCAGGGATTTGGGGCGCACGGTCATCGTTCCCATTTCGGCCCGCGACACCCAGCGTCTGTGTTTGACAATCTGTTCGGGATCCTGCCATGCCGGATCCAAGGTGCCTGAGATGAGCGTGCATCGAAAGAACACTTCAACCTGATGATAGTCGTGGTCAGGATCGTGAAATTCATTGACCAGACACGGCGCGCCGACGGTAACCGTGAGGCCGGTTTCTTCGTGAATTTCGCGGGCGAGGTTTTCGGGCAAGCTGGCGTGCGCCTCGGCCCCGCCGCCCGGCGCGCACCACAGATCCGTGCGATTGCCGTAAGCGTTTACCAAAAGCAAACGCGTGTCGTGTAGCACGATGCCACGTGCGGCGAGGCGGATGGGACGAGACATGCCCGCAGTTTGCAGCTTTTCCGCCAGGTCAGGCAAGCCTGACCTTACGCTTTGGTCAAGCGGGTACTATCTACGCCATATGAGACGATTTTTTCTGGCCTTTTGGCTGATCTTCACCCCTGTGGCGGCTTTGGCCGAGGACTGTGTTGTGTTGCTGCATGGCTTGGCGCGCACGGAGACTTCGTTTGTGCCCTTGGAGGAGTTGCTGGAGCTGGAGGGGTATCTGGTGGTCAACGAGGGCTATCCGTCGACGTCGGCTGATATTGAGACATTGGTGCAGCAAAATGTGCCCCAGGCCGTCGCAGCCTGTGGGGCACGACGGGTGCATTTCATCACGCATTCCATGGGCGGCATTTTGGTGCGGGTCTATCTGGCGCAAGAGGTGCCCGAAAACTTGGGGCGCGTGGTGATGTTGGGGCCGCCCAACGGGGGGTCTGAGCTGGTCGACATTTTCGGGGATTTGGACCCGTTTGTCTGGGTCAATGGCCCTGCGGGGATGGAGCTTGGAGTTGAGGAGGCGGACGATCGCGGCGCGCCACTGAGCCTGCCTTGGCCCGGGTCCGAATTGGGCATCATTGCGGGCGATCGGACCTTGAACGCCTATTATTCAAGTCTGATCGAGGGGCCGGATGATGGCAAAGTGTCGGTGGAGAGCACACGGTTGGACGGCATGACGGATCATTTGGTTCTGCCGGTGACGCATACATTTATGATGAACAATCCGCTGGTGATGCGTCAGGCCATGACCTTTATCGAGACCGGAGCGTTTGACCCTGATTTGACCTTGGGTGGGGTCATGTTCGGGTTGCAATAGGCTGCGATGTGGGAGGGGGCGCTGCCCCCGGCGCGGAGCGCCTCCCCCGAGGTATTTTCGACCCAAAGAATTCGAGCCGATAGGCGAGACTGGTTGGAGACCCGTGCCGTCTTGGAATTGATCCGGGGGATTGATGACGCGCGTGTGGTTGGAGGCCCGAGCTGCCTAGCTGCGGGCTCAGAACAAACGAATTTGGCCGTGTCGAAGGTGCGCGCGTTTTATGTGGCGGGGCCGGTGACGGTGTTGATGTGGCCCATTTTGCGGCCCTTTTTGGCCTCGGCCTTCCCATACAAATGGATCGCTGTGTTTGTCTTGGCGATGTCGGGGATGCGGTCGACGTCATCGCCGATCAGGTTTTCCATCACCACGTTCGAATGGCGCGATCCGTCGCCCAAGGGCCAGCCTGCGATGGCGCGAATGTGTTGTTCGAACTGGTCGATGGCGCAGCCGCTTTGCGTCCAGTGACCGGAATTGTGGACGCGGGGGGCGATTTCGTTGACGATCAAACCTTGCGGTGTCACGAAAAGCTCAACCCCCATTGTGCCGACATAATTCAGCGCGCCCATGATGTTTGCGGTCAGCAGCACAGCGTCGGTGCGCTGGGAGGGCGTGAGTTTGGCGGGCACGGTCGTTGTGTGCAGGATGCCGTTCCGATGGACGTTTTCGCCGGGGTCAAAACAGCTGACGGCGCCGTCCAGACTGCGGGTGCCGATGACGGAGACCTCATGTGAGAAGTCGATGAAGCCTTCTAGGATCGCAGGTGCGCCGGCCATGTCGGCCAAAGCCTGATCCGCATCGTCGGGCGACATCAGCCGCGCCTGACCTTTGCCGTCATACCCCAGCCGACGGGTTTTCAGGATCGCGGGAGTGCCGATCTGGTCGATGGCCAGTTGCAGGCCCTCGGCATCGTCCACGGCGGCATAGGGTGCGGTTTGCAGGCCGATCCGTGTCAGGAAATTCTTTTCCAGAAAACGGTCCTGGGATGTGGTGAGGGCGTCGCGGTTGGGGTGGATGGGGGCGTGGGCCTCTATCGTGTCCAGAGCCTCTGCGGGGATGTTTTCGAACTCATAGGTGACGACATCACAGCTTTGGGCGAATTGGGTCAGGGCGTCGGTGTCGGCGTAGTCCTTTTGGAAGTGGTAATTGGCCACGTGGGAGGCCGGACAATCGCCGCCGGGTTCATAGATGCAGGTCTTGAACCCGAGCCGTGCGGCGGCCACGGACAACATGCGGCCCAGCTGGCCGCCGCCTAGGATGCCGATGGTGGCACCGGTTTTCAACGGAGCGGTGTTTGAGGCTTCACTCATCTGTCGGGCTTTCTGGGATGGAGGCGGAGAGCGCATCGCGCCAGGCGTCAAGCCGCGCGGCCAGGGCGTCGTCTTGCAGGGCAAGAATGCCTGCCGCCATGAGGGCTGCGTTGGCGGCCCCGGCAGCACCGATGGCCATGGTGGCCACGGGGAAGCCTTTGGGCATCTGCACGATGGAATAAAGGCTGTCGACGCCAGAGAGCGCCTTGGTCTGCACGGGGACGCCAATGACGGGCAGCCTGGTTTTGGAGGCCATCATGCCGGGCAAGTGTGCGGCCCCCCCGGCGCCTGCGATGATGACCTGCAAGCCACGGCCCGCGGCTTCCTTGCCGTAGGACCACAAGCGGTCGGGCGTGCGGTGGGCGGATACGATGCGGGATTCGTAGGCGATGCCAAGCTCATCCAGCAGGGTGGCCGCCTCTCTCATGGTGGACCAATCGGACTGGCTGCCCATGATGATGCCGACGGGTGGTGTCATATCGTTCGCCTTTCAAGCGGTGCCTTTAGGGCGGCTTTATAGCGGGGTGGGGGACGGGTGCAACGCTGGGGCGTTCGGGTGGGGGGCTTTTGGGCGGGGGCCGAACGCGGCTGACGGTCAGGCGATGATATCCGGCGTTGTGCGATCCTCAAGCACGCTGATGCGGTCTTTGAGGGCCAGTTTTTGCTTTTTGAGACGTTTGACCGTCAGCATGTCGGCGGTGCCAGTGTCCTCAAGCGCGCGGATGGCGTCGTCAAGGTCGCGGTGCTCCTGACGCAGAACGCCCAGTTCGATGCGCAAAACCTCAAGCTGTTCCATGCGGGCGGTGCTGTTCACGGCGAATCCCATGCGTTGCTGCGGTGAACCTTGAATGTAGGGGCTTGGTCGCGTTTCACAAAGCAAAACCGGTGAATGGGACTTGCAAGAGACCGAAGTGGACCCCATATTTTTTACGTGATCGCCGCGCATTGGGGTCACGGATTGAGATGTCGCTTACGATAAGGACGTGTCGCATGACGAAATTGACTTTGGGAACGCATCCGTTCCTTCTTGGCTTTGAGGAGCTGGAGCGGCTGGTGGAACGCACCGCCAAATCCGGCAACGAAGGCTATCCCCCTTACAATATCGAACAGACGTCACAGACGTCGTATCGGATCACCTTGGCCGTGGCGGGTTTTTCGGAACAAGATCTGTCCATCACCGTTGAGGATAACCAGTTGGTCATCCGTGGGCGCCAGTCTGACGACAGCGAGGGCCGTGTGTTCTTGCATCGCGGAATAGCCGCGCGGCAGTTCCAACGGTCTTTTGTGTTGGCCGAAGGGGTCGATGTGGGTGACGCGACGATGGAAAATGGTCTGTTGCACGTGGATCTGAGCCGGTCCGTGCCGGAGACCGTGGTGCAAACGATCAATATTCGGAAAGGGTGATATCATGGACACGAAATTTGATTTCTCAGAAATGGGTGACCGCGTGGTTTACGTAAAATCCGTGGCCGTCGCAGATTTGCCCAGCGATGTGCAAGAGGCCGCAGGCGACCGTGAGGAATTGTTTGCCGTGCATGACAGCGCGGGCCAACAGCTGGCGTTGGTGGCCGAACGGGAGATGGCATTTGTTCTGGCGCGACAGAATGACATGATGCCGGTGACGGTGCATTAGGCCGGATCTAAAATTCCGGAATTTTAGAGTTGCGCGGCCTCTCAGATTCGCGAATGTGGCGGGCAGAAGGATACGATCATGCCCCCACGCAGACCATTTGAAATTTCCGGTCAATCCGTCGAGGGTGGCGCGCGCCGCACGGTTGATGTCCCTGTGTCTTTGTTGTCGGATCACACTCCGGTCAGTCTTAGGGTGCATGTCATCCATGGGCGCAAACCGGGGCCGACGGTGTTTGTCAGCGCCGCCGTTCATGGCGATGAGGTGATGGGCGTTGAGGTTGCGCGGCGGCTGTTGCAATCGGGCCTTTTGGAGAACCTGCGGGGCACGTTGATGGTGGTGCCCATTGTGAATGCTTTCGGGTTTCACAACCGCAGCCGATATTTGCCGGACCGGCGGGATTTGAACCGGTCGTTTCCGGGGTCGGCGTCCGGGTCTTTGGCGTCAAGGCTCGCCGGAATTTTTCTGGATCAGGTGGTGCGGCGGTGTGATCTGGGGATTGACCTGCATTCCGCGGCGATCCACCGGACCAACCTGCCGCAGTTGCGGATTTCGCCTGACAATGAGCGGACGCGTGAGTTGGCGGCTGTGTTTGGCGCCCCTGTGATCCTGACGTCCCCGTTGCGCGACGGATCTCTGCGTGCGGAGGCCAAAGAGGCCGGCGTCGATGTGTTGCTGTATGAGGCGGGCGAGGGGTTGCGGTTTGATGAAATGGCGGCACGCGCGGGCGTAGCGGGCATTCTGCGTGTTTTGAGACATCTGGGGATGTTGCCCGCAAAGGGCATCGCCAAGGCGCGGGTTGCGCCGTTGGTGTGCCAATCCAGCCGCTGGTTGCGCGCCCCGGCAGGCGGGCTGTTGCGCACCTATCGCGGCGATGGCGACGTGGTTGAAGCGGGCGAGGTGATCGCCGCCGTCTCAGACCCTTTTGGCGCACAAGATGTTGAAATGGTCGCCCCAGATGGGGGCATTATCATTGGACGGGCTGTTATGCCCGTCGTCAACGAAGGGGATGCCGTGTTCCATCTGGCGCAGGTGCGCCACGATGATCCTGCACGCGCGGTGGAGGGGTTGGCTGCGCAGTTGGAAACCTCCCCCCTGTTTGACGAGGACGAGATCATCTAGCGCGACAAGAAAAACGCCCCACGTTTGACGCGGGGCGTTTTTTGGTCAGCCGAGGGGTGGTGCTTTATTCCGCGGCGATCAGGCCCATGGATTCCAGTTTCAGCAGAACCTGATGGGCGCAGTTGTCGACGTCCACATTTTCGGTTTCGACCCGCAATTCAGGATCGACGGGCACATCGTAGGGGTCTGAAATACCCGTGAACTCCTTGATCTTGCCTTCGCGTGCCAACTTATAGAGGCCTTTGCGGTCGCGGCGTTCGCATTCTTCGATCGATGTTGCGACGTGCACTTCGACAAAGGCACCGAAGCCTTCGATGTCTTCACGCACCGCGCGGCGGGTGGTGGCGTAGGGCGCGATGGGCGCACAAATGGCGATGCCGCCGTTCTTGGTGATCTCGGATGCGACGTAGCCGATGCGGCGGATGTTCAAGTCGCGGTGTTCCTTGCTGAACCCCAATTCCGACGACAGATTTTTGCGCACGATGTCCCCATCGAGCAATGTCACGGGACGGCCGCCCATCTCCATCAGCTTGACCATCAGAGCGTTGGCGATGGTGGATTTGCCGGAGCCGGAGAAACCGGTGAAGAAGACGGTGAAGCCCTGTTTGGACCGTGGCGGTTTGGTGCGGCGCAGTTCCTTGACGACTTCGGGGAAGGAGAACCATTCGGGGATCTCCAGACCTTCCTGCAAACGACGACGCAGTTCGGTGCCGGAGATGTTGAGGATCGTGACCTCGTCCTTGTCCTCAATCTCGTCAATTGCTTCGTATTGCGCGCGTTCGTCGACCCAGACCATGTGTTTGAAATCGACCATTTCGATGCCCATTTCCTCCTGATTTTCGCGGAACAGGTCCTGCGCATCATAGGGGCCATAAAAATCGTCACCGGCAGAGTTTTTGCCGGGGCCCGCGTGGTCGCGGCCCACGATGAAGTGGGTGCAGCCGTGGTTTTTGCGGATCAATCCGTGCCAGACAGCCTCACGCGGGCCAGCCATGCGCATGGCGAGGTTCAGCAGCGACATGGAGGTGGTGGACTGGGGGTATTTGTCCAGCACGGCCTCGTAGCAGCGCACACGGGTGAAATGATCCACGTCGCCTGGTTTCGTGAGGCCCACGACGGGGTGGATCAGCAGGTTGGCCTGCGCTTCACGGGCGGCGCGGAACGTCAGTTCCTGATGCGCGCGGTGCAGGGGGTTGCGTGTTTGAAAAGCGACCACTTTGCGCCAGCCCATTTTGCGGAAATAGCTGCGCAATTCGTTGGGCGTGTCGCGGCGGGCGCGGAAATCGTAGTGGACGGGCTGTTGGATGCCAGTCACGGGACCGCCCAGATAGATTTTGCCAGCCTGATTGTGCAGGTAGTTCACGGCAGGATGTGCGTCGTCGTCGGCACCAAACACCTGTTCGGCCTCGTGCGCTTTGTTGGGCGTCCACCGGTCGGTGACGGTCATGGTGGCAAGGATCACGCCTTCCTGGTCGCGCAGGGCGATATCCTGGCCGATCTCAAGCGAGGCGGCGAAGTCTTCGGACACATCTAGGGTGATGGGCATGGGCCACAACTCACCCGTGGTCAGACGCATGGTATCGACGACGCTGTTGTAGTCAGCCTCGGACAGGAAGCCCTTGAGCGGATTGAAGCCGCCGTTCATCAGCAGTTCCAGATCGCAGATCTGGCGCGGGCTGAGGTCATGGGAGGTGAGATCAGCCGCCTCAACCTTGAGTTTCTGGGCGCTGTCATAAGAGACATAAAGTTCAGGGATCGGTGCGAGGTTGTTTTGCATCAAAGTGGTCCTGTTGTTGGGCGGAACATAGCCGCTTGAGCTGCCGGTGAGTTCCGCATGAAGCGCGTCGTATTCGGCAAATTTACGGGCGAGGAAGCGATCGGTCAGGCGGGCCTGTTCTGTCGCGCCCCGGTGGGTGAGAACGTAGGCGACCCGTTTGCGGCGGTCCGTACTGGCTGGATCGGTGCCGTCGAGGTCGCTGGTTTGAATGAGACCGTCGGTCATGGCGGATTTGAGTTGTGCGTTGAACCGCCCCAAAGACACGCCCACGGCCTTCGCCAAGTCGCGCTGGGAGGCGCGTGGCGTCAGATTGACCTGACGCAGCAGGCGAAAGAGGGCCTGTTCTTCGTCGGTCATTTGAAGGGGCGAGGGGGATGTCATGTCATGCGAGTCGGTTTGTTCATTCGTGAACGTAGTTAGCCAAGAAAGTTTGTTCAGGAAAGAACAAACTTTGCGGGGCTGGTTTGCGTGGGTTTCAAGTCACAGTCGGGCGGGGACATCGGACGTTAAGATTTGGGAAACCATAGGGACAGTTTAGGGGGCGTAATGTCTTCATAACTTCCTAATTTGTATTGCGGGGGTGTTAATGAAAGGACGTTGAAATGTTAGGTTCTCCACTCGGCGGACTGATTACGCCGACAGGCGCTTTGGGCGACGCGCGCCAGTCTAATCCGCCATCTGAACCCTCTGGGGCGGCAGGGTCAGCGCCGGCCCAGCAGGCCGGTGGCCCCAAGGATGCGGATGCCGCACCCCCCACGCAAAGCCCGTCGCAGGCGGCGCCGACAACAGCGGCGCCCAAAGCCGAGCAAACCAAGCCCGCTGAGAACGACCGCGCCGCCGGTGTCGCGGTTGAGGCGGCTTTGGCGGACCAGATTGCCCGTTCTGATGCACCAGCCCCGTCAGCCAAGGATGAGATTGCCTTGGCCCGTGCCGCGGCTGAACGCTATCAGGAAACGGCGCGGACGCAGTCCGTGATTGATGCCTTGTCCGCACCCGTTGAGGTGATGGATCTGGCCGGTCCCGCCCCATCCACAGCGGAGGCCGTCCAGCCGCAGTCGGGCCCTGTCGTGACGGATCCATCGGGGTTGAGTGATGCGCGCGGTGGTCTGGTCACAGACCGTTAGGCCTACATCTGAGGGATGCGACGCCCTTGGGCGGTGGCCTCTGCGGCCTCCGCCACCCGCTTGGCGCGGGTCTTGTCGGTCTTGGCCAGCTTGATCCACCGCAGCACATTGCGTCGGTACGAAGGGGGCAGGATGTCCCATTTGGCCTGATCCAACGTCACCGCCAGATCATCGGGCACGATGAGCGCATCCACATCGGCAAAGAAATCCCACAGTCCTGAGGCTTTGCCTGCGGCGACGACGGCGGCCCCCTGCGGGTGCATGCGGCCTTCGGCCTCCAGCCGCGCGATGCGGTCTTTGTAGGATTGGGACCAAGCCTGTTGTTTGCGCGGGCTGATCAGTTGTGCGGTGCGGTCATCGTCGACCACGAAGCGTCGCCCGTCGATCCAGCCATGGGCCAAAAGCGCATCCAGCACGTCTTCGCGGCCCACGTATTTGTCGGGGTGGTGTTTCTTCCATGTGATCAGTCGGAGGCTGTCGGGCTGGGCCGCGTTTTTGTCAAGCCAGTCCCAAAGCGCGTCGGGGGTTGTGATTTCAAGGTCATCCATGGGGCGCAAGATAGGGCACCAACCCGCGACGTCACTGGCGGAGTTTGCCACGCCATTTCAACGACTGGCGGTTCATGGCGTGCAGATACGCGCGCCCGTGCAAGATATCCTCGGCCAGCTTAATGGCCTGTGCCAGTTGCGCGTCGGTCATGTTTTTATAGGCTGGGCGGTTGATATGGTCATACCAAACGCCGCCTGAAATATGGTCAAGGATGATCCGTTGAAAACAGTGATCATTCACGACAGGCCAGTCCCGGCTGCGCGCACTGTCAGGCAGGGTCTGGCGGGTCAGGGTCAGGTAGCGATCAACACGAGAGGCCTTGTCGGTCATTGCGGCTTGCGGCTTTGCGCGAAGGCCTCTGCGATGCGGTCGTTCGCCGCCTGTGGGCCGATGGCGGCCCATGTGGTGGTGATTTTGGACTCCTCGCCGTCCCCATGAAACAGGCGGGTGACCTCATGCACGGTTTGTCGGGTTGCGCCGCTTTGGGACGGGGCGTTTGTGATCTCCTGTCCGGCCTCAACCGCCGTGACCTGCGTCCATTTGAGGGTGCGCCCATTGGGCCAATCAACGCCATCGGGGGTCAAGGTGACGATTGGTCGGGACACGAAAACGCCGCCCCAAATCAGGGCGGCGAGGGCAAGCAAAAAAGACATCGCCACCATAGGTGCGTCAAAAGCAGCCCGGACAGAGTCTGCGTCCGGCAGGCTGATCGCGACAGAAATGCCCACAATCGCCACAGCGGGCACGGCAAAAAGCAGAAAAGAAAGGCGCGATTTTCGAAGCGGTCCGTGGGTTGCAGCCATCGGTTATTCCGCCGGTTCGTTTTGCGCGCCGTAGCCCAAGGGTTCGGAATGATCCGCCGCAGGGCCCGCGTCTTGCCCGTGTTCGGCCAAAAACCGTTCGGCCTCCAACGCCGCCATGCAGCCCATGCCAGCAGACGTCACGGCCTGACGGTATTTGTGGTCCGTCAAATCGCCTGCGGCAAAGACGCCTGGGATCGAGGTTTCGGTGCTGTCGGGTTTGGTGACCACATAGCCGCCCATATGGGTTTCCAGCACGTCTTTGACCAATTCATTGGCGGGCGCGTGGCCGATGGCGATGAAGACACCTTTGGCGGGGATGTCTGTCATCGCGCCGGTTTTGACGTGCTTGACCTTGATGCCTTCGACGCCCTTGGGGTTGTCGTCGCCATAGACCTCAACCAGTTCGTGATCCCACAATGGTTCGATCTTGGGGTTCTTCATCAGCCGGTCAATCAGGATTTTTTCGGCCCGCAATTCATCGCGGCGATGCACCAGCGTGACTTTGGAGGCGAAATTGGTCAGGAACAGCGCCTCTTCCACGGCCGTGTTGCCGCCCCCCACCACGACAATTTCCTGGCCGCGGTAGAAGAACCCGTCGCAGGTCGCACAGGCGGAGACGCCGAAGCCCTTGAACGCCTCTTCCGAGGGCAGGCCCAACCATTTGGCGCGCGCGCCGGTGGCCAGGATGATCGCGTCGGCCTCATACACCGTGCCTGAATCGGACTGCGCAACGAAGGGGCGTTTGGAAAAATCGACAGACGAGATGATGTCGCCAATGATTTCACAGCCCATGGCGCGGGCGTGGGCCTCCATGCGGACCATTAGGTCGGGGCCTTGGACCTCGGTATCGCCGGGCCAGTTTTCAACCTCGGTGGTGGTGGTCAGCTGGCCGCCTGGCTCAATCCCTTGCACAAGGATCGGATCCAGCATGGCGCGGCTGGCGTAGACACCGGCGGTGTAGCCTGCAGGGCCGGAGCCGATGATCAGAACTTTGGTTTTGCGCGTTTCGGCCATGTCAGAATCCCCTTTGTTGAGGTGAAGATATACGCGTGCCGGGCGGTCTGGAAAAGGGGCATCGCGGGGCTGTGATGGGGCGAAATCATCTTGCGGAGTGTTGAAACAATATTGCGCTGCTTTGCGTTCAGGCGTATGTTTTGCAACAGCCAAAGGGGACGATGCGCAATATGCCAGGACAAAAGCTTGATGAAATTGACCGGATGATCCTGGCCGAATTGCAGGCGGATGGTCGGATGACCAACGTTGAGCTGGCCAAACGCGTGGGCATTTCCGCGCCGCCTTGCCTGCGCCGCGTGCGCACATTGGAAGAACAGGGGTTCATCCGGGGCTACCATGCAGACGTGAATGCGCGAGAGTTGGGGTTTGAGGTTCAGGTGTTCGCGATGGTCGGGCTGGTCAGTCAGGCCGAGGCCGATTTGAGCGCCTTTGAAAACCGCTGCAAACGTTGGCCGCTGGTCCGTGAATGCCACATGCTGAACGGTGAGGTGGATTTCATTCTGAAATGCGTGGCACCGGATTTGCGGACGTTTCAGAATTTTTTGACCGAAGATTTGTTGAAGGCGGACAATGTGGCATCGGTAAAGACGTCGCTGGTGATCCGCGGGGCCAAGGATGACCCGGGCGTGCCGTTCGATGTTTTGGAAGAGCGGTTGAAGCTGGACGACTGAGGGGCACTGCGGCCCCGATCGACGATGCCACGAACCGCGCTTATGCGCGACCCGCGGCAGACATGGCGCGACGCCGGATTTGCGTGCGGGTTGACAGCAAGGTCAGGTCGCAGGCGTCAGGCAACCACGCCGAAATCCAGATCATTGAGGGACAGGCGCGGGTGCATCAGGCGTCCGAAGGCCTCAATCCGGTCCACGTGTGGGAACAGGCTGAGGTAAAGGGCCAAAGCCTCGCCCCGAAGGCCCAGTTCGTGGCGTGCGCCCGGGTTCTGGCTGTCGAGTTCGACACCATTCACCACAATGCGTTCATGTGCGGCAAAGCCAAGCTGGAACACCTGCACCGCGGCGGGGGGCTGTACCTCAACCACGTTGAGGCCATCGATAAAATCAGCCGCAGGAACAAAGGCGGCCTCTTGTCCTGTGACGCGTTGCAAGGTGGGGGATCGTTGATACAGACGCGCTGAGGGGCCGAGCAGCAGATCAGGCATGGGGCGGCCGATCCCCAAAGCGTCCGCAGACATGCGGATCAGCTTGCCCATGCGGGCGGGCTGATCGCCTGCATTCGGGACAACGGACATGGCACCGCGCCACAGCACTTTTTGGAACCCGTTGGTGACGGTTTTCACCTCATCCCCGGGCAGGATGTCTTCGATGGCGACCACGCCACGGTTCGTTTTCAAAAGACCGCCGCGCGCGATGGCGCCAAAGCTGTCTTCAAACGCAGGGGTTGCGGGGGCGATGCGGGTGAAATCGTCGATATCGCCGTTGGGAAGCAGATGGACGACCTCATATCTGCGCATAAGAGGCTGGGTGCGCTGAGGCCGTCCGTCTGGTTGAGAGAACCGGGCTGAGGAGGCCACCGGTTCTTGAGACTGTGTCACCTCTGAGGCGGAGGTGAGGGGGGTCTTCGGTATCATGCGATCATCCCATCAAGGTTGGTCACATCATCTGTCGGCCCCCACCGACAACATCTGAGGAGCGTTGCGATTTCCTGAAATGTGGCTGAAAGGGGCGCGAAGCGTCAACGAAAACCGTTCAAACGCGAAAAACCGCGATCAATCGCGGTCTGGTTCATCGGATTGTTCGAAATTTGAAAACGTGTCTGCCACATTTGGGCAGATTGCGGACTTTGCGAAAAAGAATCGCCGCCCCCGGCAGGTGCGAGGACGGCGATGAAATTCGGGGAGGCGTGCGGCCTGATTTGAGCCGCAGTGTTTTAGGCGGCCGTGTTTTAGGCGGCCGTGTTTTAGGCTGCCGGGCGCGCCGTGCGGTTCGGCATCGCGGCCAATTGCGCCACAGCGCGGCGGCTGGCGATGAACGCTTGGCGGCGCAGGCCACGTTCCCACGGCATTTTTGCGGTGCAGGCCTCGGCCTCTTTCAGAGTGGATTGGATCCAACGGGGTGATTTGGTCATTGGGTTCGTCCCTTTGCTCATTTGCTGCTCGATGACGGTACTGTCGTGGATCAAAGGGGCGTGAGTTGGGCCGGATCGAAGAATTTTACTAAAATTCTGCGGGTCGGACGACCGAATTGTGGCGGCGTCTTTTTTGCGTAGGCGGGACAGAAACGGTTTGTTTCTAAGCTGATCGGCGACAATTGTTCTGCGTGGACGGGATTGTTTCTAAGACAATCGGGCAAAAGCGCGGCGGCCTTTGCCCTGTTGCTGTCCAGATCAGGCCTGCGGCAGGGCGATGGCTGCGATCAGGCGGCCATAGTCGGCCTCTTTTTGATGGGTCGCGCGGCGGTAGCTGAAGAATCTGTCCGGGTCGGAATAGGTGCAGTGGCGGGTCCATTCCGCGTGACCCACGCCCGCCTCGCGCAGCCGGTAGAGGCCCAAGGCGGGCAGATCGAACATCATGCGATCACCGGTCCCTTGGGCAAAGAAACGGGCGAAGGCAGGGTCTTGGGTGATGAAGTCTTCGAAGAACTCCGGCCCGACCTCATAGGCGCGTTGGCTGATGGACGGGCCGATGATGGCGGTGGTGTTGGCGCGATTGGCACCCAAGCTTTCCATTGCGGTCAGGGTGTTTTCCAACACACCAGCCAGCGCGCCTTTCCAGCCTGCATGGGCCGCGCCGATCACGCCTGCATTTGGGTCCGCAAACAGGACGGGTTGGCAATCGGCCGTCAAAATGGACAGCGCCAGCCCGGGTTGGTTTGTGACAAGCGCGTCTGCTTTGGGGCGGTCGGGCGTGGGGCTGGTGATTGTCACGACATCCGGTGAATGAACTTGATGCACCCCCATCAGCGCATGCAGTGGGACGCCCATGGCGTCCGCGACCCGGCTGCGGTTGATCGTCACCGCCTGATGCTGGTCTGTGCTGCCCATGCCGCAATTGAGGCCTTCGAACACGCCCGAGGAGGCACCGCCCTTGCGGGTGAAGAACCCGTGCTGGAACGGGGTCAAAGCGTCGGCGGTGATGATGTCTAGTGTCATGGGTCGAGCCCCGGTGGAGGTGTTTGGCCTGCGGGATAGATCCCCAGCACCTTGAACAGGGAACCCATTTCTGACGGGTGGGTCAAGCGGCGGTGGGCGGCGACATGCGCATCAAGCGCCGGACCGCTGAGGCTTTGTGCCAAGGATTGCGCGCGCTGGGTGATGCCAAGGCGTTCCAGAAACACGCCCTGTGGTGTCAGGCGGCTGTATGCGGCGGGGGCTGTGTTTTGGGCGATCGCCTCAAAATCCACATGGGCTGTGAGGTCGGCTGATCCGGGGTCAGCCAAGAGGTTGACGGGTGTATGGTTCTGCACGGCCTGCAATGTGTCGCCCAGCGACCGCCAGTCGCCGTAGTCGATGATGAGCGCCGCGCCGCCGTGATCCGCGATCCGCGCTGAGATGGTTTGTGTGATGGCGGGCAGGGCGGGGCACTGTTCGACGATATCGCCTGGCTGGGTGTCGTCCAGCCGGTGGTCCAGCAGGGCGAGGGGCGCGGGCGCGGACAGGCCAAGGATGAGGTCAGGACCGGCGCCTGCGGCCCCACCCCCGACCTGAATTTCGCGCCAGCCGCCGTCGTCGCGTTGAAACTGGCGGATGGGCAGCGCGTCAAAGAATTCGTTGGCGACCAGAAACAGCGGGGCTTCTGGCAGGGTGGTGATGTCGTCGTCCCAGGTGGCCTGGGCCAGGCGTTTGGCCTGTTCGGCGCGCAAGGTGGGGGAGGCTTCGACGAGATGGACCTGAGCCGCGGCCACAAAGCCGGGGACCCCAGCCGTTGCCCGCAGGATATCGGCCATCAGGGTGCCACGGCCGGGGCCCAATTCGGCCAGTGTGAAGGGAGCAGGCGCGCCCTGATTCAGCCAGCTTTGCGCCAGCGTGAGGCCGATCAGTTCGCCGAACATCTGGCTGATCTCGGGCGCGGTGGTGAAATCGCCATCACGGCCCAGCGGATCACGGGTGGTGTAGTAGCCGTGGGTGGGATGCAGCAAGGCCTCGGCCATGTAGTCGGCGATGGTCAGCGGGCCCTGGGCTGCGATGCGGGCCGCGATGTGGTCGCGCAGGGCGGTCATGTGCGGCGGCGGGTCAGCACGATCAGCACCAGACCGGCAAGGATCATCGGGATCGACAGCGCCTGACCTTGGGTGAGGCCCCATGTGCCAAAATCATAGGCCCAGCCGATGGGATTGTCGGGCGATTGGAACTGTTGATCCGGCTGGCGGACAAATTCCACGGCAAAACGGGCCGCCCCGTAGCCCACAAGGAAGACAGCCACCAATGACCAGCGACGTTTGAGCCAACCGCGGGTAAAGGCGAGGGTGAGGATAATGGCACCGAGGATCAGGCCCTCCAGCAGGGCCTCATAGAGTTGGCTGGGGTGGCGGGGCACTTCGGCGCCGGTGTAGAACCACTCCCCCGCCGTTTGGCACAGCTGGCGGGCCGGATCGACGCACATTTGCGGGAAGGTGACGGCCCAGGGGACGTCGGTGGCGCGGCCGAAGAGCTCTGCGTTGATGAAATTGGCAATGCGGACCAGAAAAATGGCCGGTGTCGCAGTCAGTGCCAGAATGTTGGCCACATCGCCCAGGGCCGCGCCGTAGCGATAGGAACAGGCGATGACAGCGACGCAAACACCGATGAACCCGCCATGAAACGACATGCCCCCGTCCCAGATGCGAAACACGCCCATGGGATCGTCGGCAAACTGCCCGTCGCCGTAAAACAGCACGTAGCCGAACCGCCCGCCCGCGATGACGCCGACGATGACCCAAGTGAGCAGGTCTTCGATCTGGTCGCGGGTGAGGGGAGGCGTGTCGTTTGCCCAAAGGGTGGGGCGGTTGATGGCACGGGTGGCGATCCACCAGCCGATCAGGATGCCCACGATATAGCCCATGGCGTACCAGCGCAGGGCAAAGGTCATGCCGAACAGGGTGATCTGGAAAATCACCGGCGAGATTTCGGGGAAGGGAACAGCGGCCAACATGCAGCCCTTAGTGCCAATGGGTGCGGCGATGTCAACCGCCCTCAGCCGGGCGCGCGGGGTTGTCCCGACGCGCAACGCGTCCCATATAGGGGGCTAGCGAAGGAGAGTGCCATGCAGACGCGCAACAAGGTTTTTGATGATTTGTCCCAGTTGATGACGAACGCCATGGGCGTCGCACAGGGCGCCAAGGATGAGGCGCAGACAGCGATGTCGTCCATGGTGGATCGCTGGTTGGCCGACCGTGATCTGGTCACGCGGGAAGAATTTGAGGCCGTGCGCACCATGGCGCAAAAGGCCCGCGAAGAGAACGCGGCCCTTTTGGCGCGGATCGAGGCGCTTGAGGGGAAGTAAGCGGAGCGGCTGCGCCGCGCGTTTTTATTGATTTGGGAAGGGCTGCCGGTGGGTGGCCCTTTTTCTTGGGCTTGGGGTTTCGTGGATGCTGTTTGCGTTTAGGTATTTTTGACCCAAAGAAGCAGGGCGTTGTTCGTGATTGGAGGGTGGTCCGCTGGGCGACGCTTTGTGTTTTGGGGACGGGTTGTCGTGGCGGACTTTGTTGGTATAACGCGCCCATGATGATGCGTCTGATCAAGATTATTCGAATTACATCCCCGGCGCTGTAAGAACAGCCGCCGGGCAAAGGTGTATGAGCGATCCGCACTGCCGTTATTTCCTGACATGACCGATGATAAAGGACGCATTCGATGTGTGCTGAGAAGACCGAGACAAACGAATATAAAGACACGCTGAACCTGCCGCGCACAGACTTTCCGATGCGCGCGGGCCTGCCCAAACGAGAGCCCGAATGGCTGGCCCGTTGGGGGGAGATGGATGTGTATGGCAAGCTGCGCGAGAAGGCGAAGGCAGAGACGCGCCCGCCGTTCACGCTGCACGACGGGCCGCCCTATGCCAACGGGCATTTGCACATCGGGCACGCGCTGAACAAGATCCTCAAGGATATGGTGGTGCGGTCTCAGCAGATGATGGGGCGCGATGCGCGGTATATCCCCGGTTGGGATTGTCACGGGCTGCCGATTGAGTGGAAGATCGAGGAAAAGTACCGCGAGAAGGGCCAGGACAAGGACGCCGTGGATGTGGTGGAGTTCCGTCAGGAGTGCCGCGATTTTGCCAGCGGCTGGGTGGACATCCAACGTGAGGAATTCAAGCGGTTGGGGATCACCGGCAACTGGGCGGATCCGTATCTGACGATGAATTTCCATGCCGAGCGGGTGATCGCTGAGGAGTTTCAGAAGTTCCTGATGACGGGGACGCTCTATCAGGGGTCCAAGCCCGTGATGTGGTCGCCGGTGGAGCAGACCGCGCTGGCTGAGGCGGAGGTGGAGTACCACGACAAGGAGAGTTTCACGATCTGGGTGAAGTTCGCCGTCGCGACAGTGGGCGATCTGGAGGGCGCGAAGGTCGTGATCTGGACGACGACGCCTTGGACGATCCCGTCCAACAAGGCGGTCGTGTTCGGGGCCGACTATTCCTATGGCCTGTATGAGATCACGGGCACGCCGGCGGAAAGCTGGGTCACCGTCGGGGAACGGTTCCTTGTGGCGGACAAGCTGGCGTCTGACGTGTTCACCAAGGCGCGTCTGGACGAGGGCATGTGGACGCGGGTGCGTGATGTCACTGCGGATGAATTGTCGGGCCTGTCGTTGAAACACCCGCTGGCCGGTGCCGACGGGGCGGATGGCGAATGGGACGATCTGCGTGATTTCCGTGCGGCGGATTTTGTCACGGATGAGGAGGGCACGGGCTTTGTCCATTGTGCGCCGTCCCACGGGATGGAGGAGTTTGAGCTTTACCGTGATCTGGGCGCGCATCCCGATGGCGGCAGCTGGCTGGAAAAGGTCATCACATATAACGTCATGGACGATGGCACCTTCCGCGAGGACCTGCCGTTCTTTGGCGGCAAACGCATCCTGCGGGAGAAGGCCAAGAAGGGGAATTGGGAGGGCGATGCCAACGCCGCGATCATGTCCAAGCTTGCCGAGGTGGGCGGGCTGTTGGCGCGCGGGAAGATCAAACACTCCTACCCGCACAGCTGGCGGTCCAAGGCACCCGTGATCTATCGCAACACGCCACAGTGGTTTGCCGCTGTCGACAAGGCCGTGGGCGATGGGCAAGACACCTATGGCACGACGATCCGGGAGCGAGCGCTGCGCTCGATTGATGAGTTGGTCGCATGGACCCCGCAGAAGGGACGCAACCGGTTGTATTCCATGATCGAAGCGCGGCCCGACTGGGTGTTGTCACGTCAACGGGCGTGGGGTGTGCCGCTGACCTGTTTTGTGAAGGCGGGGGCGAAGCCTACTGATGAAGATTATCTGTTGCGCGATGAGGCCGTGAACGCGCGCATCTTGCAGGCGTTTGAAGAGGAAGGCGCGGATGCCTGGTATAAGCCAGGGGCAAAGGCGCGGTTCCTTGGGAATGAATACGATCCGGAGGACTGGATCCAGGTCATGGACATTCTGGATGTGTGGTTTGACAGCGGTTCGACCCATGCGTTCACTCTGCGGGACCGTGAGGATGGGTCCGAGGATGGGTTGGCCGATTTGTACCTTGAGGGCACGGACCAGCACCGTGGGTGGTTCCATTCGTCCATGCTGCAGGGCTGCGGCACCATCGGGCGGGCTCCGTATCGTGGGGTGCTGACCCACGGGTTCACGCTGGATGAGAAGGGCATGAAGATGTCCAAATCCATCGGCAACACGGTGGCGCCCGAGAAGGTCGTGCAGCAGTACGGCGCAGATATTCTGCGGCTGTGGGTGGCGCAATCGGACTATACGGTTGATCTGCGGATCGGGGATGAAATCCTGAAAGGTGTGGCCGACAGCTATCGCCGGTTGCGCAACACGGTTCGGTTTATGTTGGGGTCGCTGGCGGATTACGATCCGGCCAAGGCCGTCGCGGCAGAGGATATGCCGGAGCTGGAGCGGTTGATCCTGCATAAGTTGGCCGTCTTGGATGGCGTCGTGCGCGACGGTTATGCCAAGTACGACTTCCAGGGCGTGTTCCGCGCAGTGTTTGAGTTTGCGACGCTGGATTTGTCGTCGTTCTATTTCGATATCCGCAAGGATGCTTTGTACTGCGACGGGGACAGCCCGCGCCGGTTGGCGGCGCTGACGGTGCTGGATGCGCTTTATGCGCGGCTGACAACCTGGCTGGCCCCGATCCTGACGTTCACGATGGAAGAGGTCTGGTTGGAGCGCAATGGGGCGGACACGTCTGTGCATCTGGAGGACTTCCCAGACACCCCCGCCGCCTGGCGCGACGATGCGCTGGCAGCACGGGCAGAGACCGTGCGCAGCGTGCGCCGCGTGGTGACAGGCGCGTTGGAGGCGGAGCGCACGGCGAAGGTCATCGGCTCATCGCTGGAGGCCGCACCGACGGTCTATCTGTCGGCTGAGCTGGCGGCGGTCATCACCAACCCAGAAACCTTTGCCGACCTGTGCATCACCAGCCAGATCACTTTGGTCGAAGGGGCAGCCCCAGAGGGTGCTTTTGCCCTGGACGATGTGGCGGGCGTGGGCGTGGTTTTCGCGAAGTCCGAAGGCCAAAAGTGCCAGCGTTGCTGGAAAATCTTGCCCGATGTGGGGACGCACAGTCATGCCGGCGTTTGTGGGCGCTGCGATGCCGCCTTGTCGGGCGGCTGACTAAAATTCGCAGAATTTTAGGGATGGCTCAGGTTTCGGATTGAGACCTGAGCCATTTTTGTTTCAGGATGCGGCATGCCCAAGCTGACAGTAGACACGCAATTCGGACCATTGACCCTGATTGAAGCGGACGGGGCTATCGTTGGTTTGGATTGGGACGGGGCATGTGCGGACGACACCCCTTTGTTGCAGAAGGCGGCCGCCCAATTGCGGGCTTACGATCAAGGGACACTCAGCCAGTTTGATTTGCCATTGGCTGTGCGCGGATCGGATTTTCAAAAATCCGTTTGTGCGCAGATGCTTGCAATCCCGTTCGGGCAGACCGTGACATATGGCGCTATTGCATCGACTTTGGGCGTGCCCGCCCAAGCTGTTGGCGTGGCCTGTGGCGGCAATCCGATTCCGGTCATTATCCCGTGCCATCGCGTCATGGGGGCCAAGGGGTTGACCGGATTTTCGGGCAAGGGCGGGGTGGAGACGAAGGTGGCGCTGTTGCGTCATGAAGGGGCGGGCGGTTTTTTGATCTGACGCAGGGATTTGAGTTTTTTTGGTCAGATGAAGGGGGGGGCGCGCGTGATCTGTTAGCCGTCGGGGCCGAACATGGCTTGCTGCAGGGCCCCTGCAAACAGCAGGTAGACCGACGTCGCCATCAGCCCCCAGAACACCAACGGATCGGGGGAGAAGGATTCCCACGCGGCAAGGCCCGCAAAAGCTGTCCATGCCAGTGCCATGGGCAGAGAAATCAGGCGCCAGCGTTTTGTGCGTGTGGGGTGAATGAATTTCACCGGCACAAACATCGCTGCCGACAAAACGGCGACCAAGGCAAGGCAGGCCCACCACGGCGGGCTGAGGGCGAAGAGCACAAGGATCAGCATGTTCCAGCACCCCGGAAAGCCGGAAAACGAATTGTCGTTTGTTTTCATCCGTGTGTCGGCAAAATAAAGCGCTGAGGTGAACGTGATCACAATGATCGCGACCCAGCCCGACCAGCCGTCCATCAGACCAGACGCGTAGAGCGCATAGGCGGGGATGAAGACGTAGGTCAGATAGTCAATGATCAGGTCCAGCAGCACCCCGTCAAATTGTGGTGCATGGGTTTTCACGTCGTATTTGCGGGCCAGCGGCCCATCGATCCCGTCGACGGCGAAAGCCACGATCAGCCAGACGAACATCGCCGACCAATCCCGGTTGATCGCTTCGAGCATGGCGAGCATGGCAAACACGGCACCTGTGGCGGTGAACCAATGGACGGAAAGGGCTTTGAGGGATGCGGTCATGGGCGCCTACATGACAGGAATGGGGGCTTGGGGCAATGCAGATGGGATGGGGCGTCACGCGCGCGGGTGGGCTTGGTCGTAGACCTCCATCAAGCGGGCGGTGTCGACGGCGGTGTAGGCCTGCGTTGTGCTGAGAGACGCGTGGCCCAACAGCTCCTGTATCGCGCGCAGATCGCCGCCTGCGTTCAGCAGATGCGTCGCAAAGCTGTGGCGCATGGCGTGGGGCGTGGCCGTGGCGGGCAGGCCCAGCTGCATGCGGGCCTGTGCCATGACCGACTGGATCGCACGTGGGTAAAGGGGGCCACCGCGGGTGCCCTTGAAAATCGGCGCGTCAGCGGCAGGGGGATAGGGGCAGGCGCGCAGATAGGCGTCAACAGCGGCGCGGGCCGCGGGCAGCACCGGCACCAGCCGTTCCTTCCCGCCTTTGCCGCGAATGCGCAGGCTGGCGGGCAGCGGGACATCGCGCCCTGTCAGTGACAGCGCCTCAGAGATCCGCAGCCCGCAGCCGTACAAAAGGGTGACAACCGCCGTGTCACGGGCGGCGATCCAAGGCTCACGCGCTTGTACTTCGACAGTGTCGATCATGGCACGTGCGGCGTCGGGGGCCAGCGGGCGGGGCAGTTTCTTTTGAAACTTGGGCGCGCGGGCGGACAAAACGGCGGACGGGTCAAACCCTTCGCGGTCTGCCAGCCATCCGTAGAAGGTTTTGACCGCAGACAGACTGCGCGCCAGTGACCGCGCCGCAACACCGCGCCCGCGTTCATGGGCCATCCAGGCGCGCATATCGCTGACCGTCAATGTGCGGATCGGGCCGAGGCCCTGGGCCTCACCGTGATGGCCCGACATGAAGGCCAAAAACCCCAACACATCCGTTTGATAGGCCTTCAGCGTGTTTTCAGCCGCGCCCTTCAAGGCCTTTTGATGGTCGAGCCAACCTGCCAGGGCAGCCGACAGGGCCGCGCTGATCATCAGCTGAGCCACCGGCGCAAGGACCGTTCAAGAACACCGGCAAAGAACGTCAGCAAATCCGTCCCCTGTTGTGGCGTGAACTGATGGGGGTCTTCGGCGCCAAGGATCAACATGCCTGGCAAGCGCCCCACACCAAGGTCCAGACGCAGGCAGGCCTCGGACCGGATATAGGGGGCCTTTTCGCCGAAAATCTCTTCGTCCTCGGCGGTGACCTGCCGCAAGGTGACCTGCCGCGCGGGCGCGGACCGACCCATCGAGATATAGTCTTGAACAAAGCCGGGTTCGGCCACGGACAAAATATCGCTGAGCTGGGCAACGGTGGGGTCCGGATCGGAGGAGGACGATTCAAGAATCAACCGCACGACATCGACCCGCAGAATATCGGCCACTTCGCCGCGCAAATCCCGCAAAAACGGCTCAAACCGGGTGGCGTCCATCATGCGCAGAATGGCGCGGTGGATCTGGTTTGTGCCGGCCAGGTTTTCATAGGCGGCGGCGATGACGTTTCGGTGGGTGTCCTCCAGCCGGTCCAGCCGGGCCTCAAGCCGGTCCATCGCGATCCCGCGCAGATCGACAATATTGCCGCCGCGGGTGTCGTCGTTGGCGGTCACAAGGGCACGCATAATGTCCTGATCTTCCAGCAAGGCTTGCGGATCGGACATGATTTTGGACCGAACGTCGTCCGTCAAAAGGGGATCACTGCTCATCACTCAACTCATTTTCTTGATCTTGGGGACGAGTGTATCAGGCGGTGGCCTCACCTTGCCAGTCTAAATTCTGATGCTGAAAAAGTGTTGCAGCGCCGCACGGGGGGCCGTGGGCGCTGCCTGTCTTTGTTTCAAAAATATCCCGGGGGAGGCGCTTTGCGCCGGGGGCAGCGCCCCGATTGCGCCCGACCGCGCCCCAAACTCAGACGATCTTGATGTCCGCTTTCTTGGCGTCTTCCAAAAATGCGGCCAACCCTTTGTCGGTCAAAACGTGGTTCGCCATCGCCTTGATCACGGCAGGTGGGGCCGTGGCCACATCCGCACCGATTTTGGCGCATTCGGACATATGGTTGGCCGATCGGATGGAGGCCGCGAGGATCTGGGTCTCAAACCCGTAGTTGTCGTAGACCGTGCGGATATCCTCGATCAGCTCAAGCCCGTCGAGGTTAATGTCATCCAAGCGACCAATGAACGGAGAGATGAATGTTGCACCGGCCTTGGCGGCCAGCAACGCCTGATTGGCGGAGAAACAGAGCGTGACGTTCACCATGTTGCCTTCGCCCGACAGCACTTTGCAGGCCTTCAGGCCGTCCCAGGTCAGGGGCACTTTGACAGCGATGTTTTCGGCGATCTTCGCCAGCTTGCGACCTTCGGCGATCATGGCATCAGCTTCGGTGGCCACGACCTCAGCGGAGACGGGCCCCTCGACCATGTCGCAAATCTCTTTGGTCACCTCAAGGATATTGCGGCCGGATTTCGCGATGATGGAGGGGTTCGTTGTGACCCCGTCCACCATGCCAAGATCGTTCAGTTCTGCGATGGCATCTACATCTGCGGTGTCGACAAAGAATTTCATGGGGGTGCACTCCGGTCTGGGTTGGATATGGTTGGCCGAGCGTTTACCTGATGCGGGCACAAGACGAAAGGGCTGTAGGTGCGGGGCGATTTTTTCCATGAAGGCGAATTGGTGGGGGTCTTGACCACTCAGCCGATTGACCGCGTGCTGGATTACAAAGCGCCCGAAGGCGGCTGCAGCCTTGGGGCCTTCGTCGAGGTCCCGTTGGGCCCACGCAAAGTGCTGGGCGTGGTTTGGTCAGCGGGCAAGGGTGATTGGGACTATGCCAAGGTGCGGTCGGTCATCCGCGTGCTGGATGTGGCGCCCATGGCCGATGAGATGCAGCAGTTCCTGACCCGTGCTGCGGACTATACGCTGACCCCGCTGAGCGCGATGTTGCGGCTGGCCACCCGCGCGCCGGGCTTGGGCGATGCGCCGTCCATGCGCAAGGTCTACCGATTGGGATCGGTGACGCCGGACCGCATGACCGAGGCCCGCACCAAGGTGCTGGATGTGCTGCGGGACTACGGCGGGCTGTCTTTTACGCTTAAGGAAGTGGCGGACATGGCTGGCGTCACATCGTCCGTCGTCAAAGGATTGGTGAAATTGGGGGCGGTTGCCGAAGAAGACAGCCCCCGCGATCTGCCCTATCCTCGGCTTGATCCGGAATATGGCCGTAAGGATTTGACCGACGACCAGGAGGGCGGTGCTCGGGTGCTCCGCGACGCGGTGCGGTCGGGCACCTATGGCACGACGTTGCTGAAGGGTGTGACCGGATCGGGCAAGACCGAAGTCTATCTTGAGGCCGTGGCGGAATGCCTGCGCCAAGGACGGCAGGCGCTGGTTCTATTGCCGGAAATTGCACTGACGTCCGAGTTCATCACACGGGTCGAGGCGCGGTTCGGGATGAAGCCCGCCGAATGGCATTCCGGTGTGACGATGACCGAACGGCGGCGCTGCTGGAAAATGGTCGGGCAGGGGGAGGCACAATTGGTCGTGGGCGCGCGCTCTGCTTTGTTTTTGCCGTACCGGGATCTGGGGTTGATCGTCGTCGATGAGGAACATGACACGTCCTACAAACAAGAGGACGGGGTGCTGTACAACGCCCGCGATATGACCGTTTTGCGGGCGTCGCTGAATGGGGCACAGGTGGTGCTGGCCTCGGCCACGCCGTCGCTTGAGAGCTGGGCGAATGTGGAGGCGGGCAAATATGCGCGTGTGACGCTGACGTCGCGCTATGGGGCCGCTGTGTTGCCGGATATGTCCGCGATTGATATGCGCGCGGAGGATTTGCCGGGGAGCCGCTGGGTGTCGCCCACGCTGGCGGGCAAAGTGCGCCAGAGGTTGGAACGGGGCGAGCAGTCGTTGCTGTTTCTCAACCGTCGCGGCTATGCGCCGGTGACGATCTGCAGGGCCTGCGGGCATCAGATTGGCTGCGATGATTGCGATGCGACGATGGTGGAACATCGGTTTCTGAAACGGCTGATGTGCCATCAATGCGGGGAGACGAAACCGATGCCCACGGTCTGCCCGTCTTGCGAGGCAGAAGACCGATTGGCCCCTGTCGGGCCAGGTGTCGAGCGGATGGCCGAAGAGGCGCAGGCGCTGTTTCCAGACGCGCGGGTGGCGGTGCTGTCGTCGGATTTGTATGGGTCCGCGCGGGCCTTGAAAGAGCATATCGAGAGCATCGCGCGAGGGGACGCGGATGTGATTGTGGGAACTCAGCTGGTGGCCAAGGGGCACAATTTCCCGAAGCTGACCCTTGTTGGTGTCATTGACGCCGACCTTGGGTTGCAGGGGTCGGATTTGCGCGCGGCGGAGCGGACATTTCAGCTGATGCGGCAAGTCGCGGGCCGTGCAGGGCGCGCAGAGGCCCCCGGGGAGGCGGTGTTGCAGACATTTCAGCCCGAACATCCCGTGATCCGCGCCATCCTGGGGGGCGACGAGGAGGCGTTCTGGGCCGCCGAAGCGGGTGAGCGCAAGGCCGCGGGCGTGCCGCCATATGGGCGGATGGCGGGCATCGTTTTATCGTCTACGGATGTGCAGGAGGTGTTCGATTTGGGCACGCAAATGGCGCGCAACGATGCGCCGTTGCGCCGGATCGGGGCGCAGGTGTTTGGCCCCGCGCCCGCCCCCATCGCACGGATCCGTGGGCGGCATCGGGTTCGATTGTTGGTGAAGGCGGAGAAGGGCGCGCCGTTGCAGGCCGCTTTGGCGGCTTGGGCGGGCCAGTTCAAATTGCGCGGTGAGCTGCGCATGGCCATCGATATTGATCCGCAGAGTTTTTATTGAGCCAGCGAGGCGCGTGGTGGCTGGACTGTTTTTTGCATATTTTTGAAACAGCGAAACAGGGGCGCGGTTTTCCACACCAGAGGTGCGGCCTTTGGAGGGGCGTTGCGGGTCAGGTGAGGTAAAACCGCAAAGGTTTGGTGGGGCTGCGGGTGATGATGCCCTTGGCCTCAAGATCCAGTTGGACCGTTTTTTGCCACCAGCCGGAGGTTGCGCCTTCGGGAAAAAGAGCCTGCGGCAGGTGCGGCTTTGTCGCGTCTTTGATATCCTTGGCGGTGTCGCCGGGGGCGGTTTTGGTCATCACCTGCATCATCGCGTCCAGCATGGCGCGGTATTTCGCGGCGTCCACGCGGGTGGTTTTGCCCGGTGTGTTGATGTTTTGAACGTCAATTTTGTCGTGTGAGGTCTTTGGCATCTGTGCATCCTTTGGTGGCAGGATATGCGCAAATGCGGGTTCGACAATAGGGGGTATGGGGCGTAGGACGGGGCCTATGAAAACTGTGACCTTGTCTGATGCCCGGGCACTGCCTCTTTGGCGGCGACCTGTGACTTTGTTGTTCCTGATGGCGGCGGCCATGCCGATTGCGTTTTCGACGTGGTCGGCCTTGCTGAACAACTTTGTCATTGAGGCCGCGGATTTTGACGGGTCCGACATTGGTTGGCTGCATACCGTGCGCGAAATTCCAGGGTTTTTTGCCGTGGGCGTGATTGTCCTGTTGATGCTGTTTCGCGAACAGGTTTTGGGGTTGGTGTCGCTGGTGCTGTTGGGGGTGGCCACGGCGATGACGGCGCAATTCCCCAGCATGGGCGGGATACTGGTGATCACCATGCTCAGCTCCATCGGGTTTCATTATTACGAGACGGTCAATCAGTCGCTACAGCTGCAATGGATCGACAAGGCGCGTGCGCCGCAAACGTTGGGGTGGTTGATTGCGGCCGGATCAGGGGCCACGTTTCTGGCCTATGTCTTGATTGTGCTGACGTGGGAGGCGCTGGGCCTCTCCTATTCCATTGTTTACTGGGTATCTGGCGGGATTACGGCCATCGTGGGTGTGTTCTGCCTGCTGGCCTATCCGCAATTTGAGTCCCCCAACCCCCAACGCAAACAGTTTGTGCTGCGCAAGCGGTATTGGCTGTATTATGCGCTGCAGTTCATGTCCGGCGCACGGCGGCAGATCTTCGTGGTGTTTGCCGGTTTTATGATGGTCGAGAAATTCGGCTTTGCCGTGCATGAGGTCACATCGCTGTTCCTGATCACGCTGATGGCCAACATCATCACCGCCCCGTTGGTGGGTCGCGCGGTGGCCGTGTTCGGGGAGCGCAATGCGCTGGTGTTTGAATACATCGGTCTGGCTGCGATCTTTTTCCTTTACGGTGGTCTGTATTATTTCGGCTGGGGCGTGATGCTGGCCGCGGCCTTGTATGTGTTCAACCACATCTTCTTCAGCCTCGCGCTGGCGTTGAAGACATATTTTCAGAAGATTGCGGATCCGGGTGACATTGCGCCCACGGCAGCGGTGGCCTTTACGATCAACCATATCGCCGCGGTCTTTTTGCCTGCGGCGCTTGGGTATTTGTGGCTGACGTCGCCCGGCTTGGTGTTTATGGCGGCAGCGGGGATGGCGATTGTGTCGTTGATCTTGTCGCTGATGATCCCCCGCCACCCCGAGGCGGGACGAGAAACGATATTTGCGCGCGGGGTGATGACGCCTGCGCCAGCGGAGTGAGAGACATGGCGACTTGGACAGCATTGACCACATTGGCAGGCAAACCGGCGGCGGACGCCCTGGGCGCCGCGATGGAGAGGATGACACCTGAGCCAACAGGGATCGGCGTATTCGAGGTCGAAGACGACAGCGGATTGTGGGAAGTCGGCGGCTATTTTGAGGGCCAGCCCGATGAGGCCGCATTGGCGCTGTTGGCGGCGACGTTCGGGGCAAAGCCCTTTGCCGTGTCGCAAGTTCCGGACACAGATTGGGTCGCCCATGTGCGCCGCGAACTGGCACCGGTGGAGGCGGGGCGGTTTTACGTTTATGGCAGCCATGACGCGGACACCCTGCCGGAGGGCCGCGTGGGGCTGTTGATTGATGCGGCCATGGCCTTTGGGACCGGCCACCATGGCACAACGCTGGGCTGCCTGCGGGCCTTTGATGCGATGTTGGCGGCGGGAGAGACCTTTGCCGATGTGGCCGACATCGGCTGTGGGACCGCCGTTCTGGCGATGGCGGCGGCCAAGACGACGGACGCGGCCGTGATTGCCAGTGACATTGATCCCGTGGCGGTCGATGTGGCAGAGGCCAATCTGGCGGCCAATAACATGGCAGGCGCTGTAAAATGCGTGGTGGCGGCGGGCTTTGACGCGCCAGATCTGGCGAGAGCCGCACCGTTTGATTTGATCTTTGCCAACATCCTCAAGGGGCCGCTGATTATGCTGGCGGAGGACATGGCAGAGGCGTGCAAGCCCGGCGGGGCCGCGATTCTTTCGGGGATTTTGAATGAACAGGCCGACGAGGTGATTGAGGTTTATGCACGCGCAGGGTTCAATCTGCAGACGCGTGACCAGATTGTTGACTGGACGACCCTGACGTTGCGCCGCCAACAGGGTTAATTGCACGTTTACAACAGGTTTTGGCCAAATTTTCAGGGTTTGCCCCATTTTTGCCTTATTTGGAGGTGACTCTGCATCGCGTAGGTGGGGGCCTATGTGTGAGTTAGGCTGCTGTTATGACTATTGATGCGTCGTTGAATGAACGTCTCCGCCGAGTGGTGCGTAAACACGACAAGATGAAGCGGAACGGTGTGGTACACCGCGTGGGGCGCGATGGGCTGATCCGGTCCCGACCGCGTTTGATCCGTCCGCAATTTCCTTGGCGCGGGTTGGCTGTTCTGGTCGGGCTGTTGATCCTGTTCAAATCGGTTTTGTTCGCTCAGATCGGGCCCAACAATTACGATCTGCGCGTGGAGGCCCTGCGACAGGGAACACTGCTGGAACAGGCCGGTGCGGTTGTGATGCAGCCAGAGCCGGTGACGGTCGCCGTGGGCGGGTATCTGAAACAGTTCTTTTTTCAGCGCTGAACGTGCGGCGGTTTGATCCGCCCGCCATGCCCCAAAACGCAAAACGCCGCCCCTGATGTCAGGGGCGGCGTTTGTCGTTGAACTGAAGGCGCGCTTAGCGGATCAGGTTGCCATAAGCGACTGCGTCGATGTCGCCGCGTGTCAGTCCGATGTCGTCCAGCTCACGTGCGGTGAGGCGGTTGAGAGAGGCGCGGGTCATGCGGCGGTCGTTCCATGCGACAAGGGTGCCGACGATGGATTGCAGGGAAAAGCCGGTTTTTGGTGCGGCAGAGCGGTAGTCGATGGCGGCCATGGGTCATACTCCGATAAAAAAGGGCAGGCGCCGTTACAGGGAAATCTTTCTGGGGGGCAGGTAGGGGCTAATTTTCCGTTTCACCACTGCCGCTTTAGCATGGGTGATATGCGATTTTTGCATGACCATGGGTGATACGTAAGGTATTCATAAATATAGGTTAATTTGCGTTAAACTGTGTCGAAAACAGGCTGGAAAATGACGTTTTTAGGCCGCTTTGTTCACATTGGGCGGGACCGCCCCGACACAATCGGGGCTAGGCGGGTGTTCGCCTTTTGTGCTAACCCCAGTCTTAACAAGAGATAAACGGGGCAAAGAATGCGAGTATTGGGCATTGATCCAGGGTTGCGGAACATGGGCTGGGGCGTGATTGAGGTCTCTGGCTCTCGCCTGCGTCATATTGCCAACGGCACGGCCAAGTCCGGCACCGGTGAATTGGCGGATCGTTTGGTGTCTTTGCACGACCAGCTTGAAGATGTGATCGCAGAATTCGCGCCGACCGCCGCCGCAGTGGAGCAGACGTTTGTGAACAAGGACGGGTCAGGCACCCTGAAGCTGGGTCAGGCGCGAGGAATTGCGCTGTTGGTGCCAGCCCGCGCGGGATTGGCCATCGGGGAATACGCGCCCAACAAGGTCAAGAAGGCCGTTGTGGGTGTGGGCCACGCGGACAAGGCGCAGGTTCAGCATATGGTGAAGTTGCAATTGCCGGGGGTGGAATTGGCAGGGGCCGATGCGGCAGACGCGCTGGCCATCGCCATTTGTCATGCGCACCATTTGCAATCTGCACAGGCCACAGCGCGCCGGGTGTCGGCATGATCGGGCGGGTGGCCGGACGGTTGGAATACAAGGCCAGTGATCACGTGCTGATTGATGTGCGCGGCGTGGGCTATGTTGTCTATGTCTCTGACCGCGTGATGGCTTCACTGCCCGCACCGGGGGACGCTGTGGCGCTTTATACGGATCTGCTGGTGCGCGAAGATCTGTTGCAGTTGTTCGGGTTTACCACCTTGGTGGAAAAGGAATGGCACCGGTTGCTGATGTCCGTGCAGGGCATCGGGGCGAAGGCGTCTTTGGCGATCCTTGGCGCGCTGGGCGCGGATGGCGTTGGACGCGCCATTGCGCTGGGCGATTGGGCCGCCGTGGCCACGGCCAAGGGTGTGGGGCCAAAGACGGCCAAGAAGGCAATTTTGGAATTGAAGGACAAGGCCCATACGGTGATGGCCATGGCTGGCCAAAGCAGTGCCGCATCGACCCCCGCTGACGCGGGATCCGATGCGGTCATCGAAGCCGTCGAGGTTGTCGCCCCAAGCGACGGCTTGGCGCAGGCGGACGCACTGTCGGCCTTGGGCAATCTGGGCTATGGCCCGTCAGAGGCAACGCAGGCCATTGCACAGGCCGCGGGCGAAGACCCAAGCGCGGATGCGGCCACGTTGATCCGCGCCGCGTTGAAGCTGTTGGCGCCGAAGGGGTGAGGTGATGTCAGAGACTGTGGTGCAGCCGGACCGTCAGGCCGGGGACAACGACAGGGCCCTGCGCCCGCAGGTGCTGGACGACTTCATCGGGCAGGCGGAGGCGCGCGCGAACCTCAAGGTGTTCATCGAAAGCGCCAAGCGGCGCGGCGAGGCAATGGATCATACGTTGTTTCATGGGCCACCCGGTCTTGGCAAAACCACGCTGGCGCAGATCATGGCGCGTGAGCTTGGCGTGGGGTTTCGCATGACATCTGGTCCTGTGTTGGCCAAGGCGGGCGATCTGGCCGCGATCCTGACCAACCTTGAGGCGCGTGATGTGCTGTTTATCGACGAAATCCACAGGTTGAACCCTGCCGTCGAAGAGGTGCTGTATCCCGCGTTGGAGGATTTCGAGCTTGATCTGGTGATCGGCGAAGGACCCGCGGCGCGCACAGTGCGCATTGAGCTGCAGCCGTTCACCCTGATTGGGGCAACGACGCGGATGGGGCTTTTGACCACGCCACTGCGCGACCGGTTCGGCATCCCGACGCGGCTGCAATTCTACACGGTGGCGGAGTTGCATGAGATCGTGACGCGAGGCGCCCGTCTGATGGGGGCGCCGGCCACCGAGGGCGGGGCCGAGGAAATCGCACGGCGTGCGCGGGGCACGCCGCGCATCGCGGGCCGTCTGCTGCGTCGGGTGGTGGATTTTGCGGTCGTCGAGGGCGACGGCACCGTCAGTCAAGAGATCGCGGACCGCGCCTTGACGCGGTTGGGTGTGGATCATTTGGGCCTTGATGGGGCAGACCGCCGGTATTTGCGACTGATTGCCGAGAATTATCAGGGCGGACCTGTGGGGATTGAGACATTGTCAGCGGCGCTGAGTGAAAGCCGCGATGCCCTCGAAGAGGTGATTGAGCCTTATTTGCTGCAGCAAGGCCTGATCCAGCGCACACCGCGCGGGCGGATGCTGGCGCAAAAGGCGTGGACACATTTGGGCATGGCGGCACCCAAGGGGCAGACGGATTTGTTTGGCTGAGACGCCGGGTTTGAGTTTTTCTGGTCAGATGAAGAGGGGTGCTGCACGTTGATTGGTGGGCGCGCGCCTGGGTTTACGGTGTGCAGCGAAGCTGGGCGGAACTGCGCGTCATGTAGGATGATTTCGTGCAGACGTGTTGGTTTGGGGCGCTTGAAAAACCGCCCGAGGCGGTTTTATGGGTTTTGGGGCGCTGACCCTTTTCAGGGCCGCCGATTTCGCGCATCAAGGCGACATGATGGATCACGACACAATAGCTGCGTTGTTCACGCGGTCAGACGACACCTATCTTTGTGCGCGCTGGGGCCGGCCCCTTGTGCCTGTCATTTTTGGAGTGGAAGACGAGACCATCTCTTTGATGAAGGGCGCGTTTGAGGCCGTGTGCCTTTTGGCCAATCATCAGATGGCGGAGACGGACCCTGAGTTGGGCGTCAACGTGATGATGTTTTTCTGTCGGGATTGGGATGAACTGACAGCGGTGCGGGACCTTGACCGATTGGTGCCCGAATTGGGCCCGCTGGTGACGCGGCTGATCAAAGCGGATGCGAACCAGTACCGGATTTTCCGGTTTGATGATGCGGGGGCCATTCGTGCCTGTTTCATCTTCCTGCGCATGGATGACCAATTGGCGCAGGTTCCCGCGGAGACTTTGGCGCTGAGCCAGGCGGTGCAATCGATCGTGCTGTGGTCTGATGTGGCGTTCAACGACAGCTCGCCCCTGGCATTGGTGGACGGCAAGGCGGTGTTGCGGCCGGATATCGCGGCGGTGATCCGTGGGCTCTATGACCCTGTAATGCCCGCTGTGGCCCATGATGCAAGCCACGCCCTCAGGCTTGCGGCTCGGATGGGGCCCGCTGGGGAGGTGATCCAGTGAGCCACCGGTTTCCGATCCGCGTCTATTATGAAGACACCGATCTGGCGGGCATTGTCTATTACGCCAATTATTTGAAGTTCATCGAACGTGGGCGGTCGGAATGGGTGCGCGGTTTGGGTCTCGATCAGGCGGCGATGAAGCGCGACGACGGCGTGGTTTTTGCCGTGCGTCGAGTTGAGGCCGATTACCACAAGCCCGCCCATTATGATGATCAGCTGGTTGTCACCACGGATGTTGAGGCCGTGACGGGCGCGCGGTTGGTCGTGCGACAGGCTGTCGAACGGGGCGGCGAGGTCTTGTTTTCGGCCCTCGTGACCATTGTGGCCCTGAACGAGGGCGGCGCGCCGGCGCGTCTTCCGGCGGCATTTCGCTTAAAACTGCACTGATTGGAGCCCTTTGCGGCCTGCGATTTGACGTTTTGTTGGCTTTGCGGACAAACCTGCGTTACATCTGATCGCAATCAGAGGCCAAAAGTGGCCCGCAAAGCAGAGCAGGCGTTATGGAAGTAGCACACGAATTCACGATGTGGGCATTGTTTGCCCGCGCGACCATTACCGTAAAAATCGTTATGATCATGCTGATTGTCGCCTCTATCTGGTGTTGGGCGGTGATTGTGGACAAGTTCATCCAGTACCGCAAAGCACGCACCGAGGCGCGGATCTTTGATGAGGCGTTCTGGTCGGGCAACCCGTTGGATGAGCTGTTTGACCGGATCGGGGCGAACCCAAGCGGCCCGTCGGAGAAGATTTTTGCCGCCGGTATGTTGGAGTGGCGACGGTCGCACCGCCAGGACGGTGGGCTGATTGCCGGGGCCACGGCACGGATTGACCGCAACATGGATGTGGCGATTGCCAAGGAGACCGAACGGTTGCAGCGCGGATTGACAGTGCTGGCCACGGTCGGGTCGGCGGCGCCGTTTATCGGGCTGTTTGGGACCGTCATCGGGATCATGAACAGCTTTATCGAGATTGCAGAGCAGCAAAACACCAATCTGGCCGTTGTGGCCCCGGGGATCGCGGAGGCGTTGCTGGCCACGGGGTTGGGGCTGTTGGCGGCTATTCCGGCGGTGATTTATTACAACAAGCTCAGCGCGGATGCGGACCGGATCACATCCGGGTACGAGGCTTTTGCGGACGAGTTTGCCACTATCCTCAGCCGTCAATTGGACAGCTGATATGGGTGGGGCGACGATACAAAAAGAGGATGCAGGCGGACGGCGGGCGCGGCGGCGCAAGCGCCGGTCGCGGCCGATGTCGGAAATTAACGTCACGCCCTTTGTGGACGTGATGTTGGTGTTGTTGATCATCTTTATGGTGGCAGCACCCTTGTCTGTCGTTGGTGTTCCGGTGCAACTGCCCGAAACAGCAGCCAATGCGTTGCCGTCCGATGAGGAAGAGCCGCTGACGGTGACCGTTACGGCAGACGGTGAGATCATGATCCAGGAGACGCCTGTTGCTCCTACTGATCTGATCCCACGTTTGCAGGGCATCGCGGCAGAACGCGACAGTGACCGCATTTTCCTGCGCGCCGATGGGGTAAACGAATGGAACACGGTCGCTCAGGTCATGGGGGCGCTGAATGCCGCAGGGTTCAACAACATCGGCCTGGTGACTGACATTGGCGGGCCGTCCTTGGGCGGCGAAAGCGACGGGTAACGCCATGAGCGTGGGCACCTACTTTTCGGTCACAGGACACGCGGCTTTGGTCGTGTGGATGGTTGTTGGCTGGGGTATGAGTGCTGAGCCGTTGCCGTTTGAGGTGACGGAGGTGTCTGTCGTCACAGGCGAGGAGTTTGCAGCCCTGACCCAAGGCGTGCAGCCCGACGCGCCTGCCGGGGCCGTGCCGGAACTCGAAACGCCGCAGATCGAAGACCCCGCGCCGGTGGTTCCTACGCCCGAGGTGGAGGCACCACCCACGCCGGCCCAACAGCCCGACGTGATCGCACCGCCCGCCGCGGAAACCCCGCCAGAGGCGCCGGATCTGACGGTGCCGGACACGGTTGTCACAGATACTCCGCCCGATGTGCCCGATACGCCCACGATCATCGCCCCGCCCCCGTCGGCAGAGGTGGGCACGTCAGTGCGTCCGGTTCCGCGCCCCGCACCGCGCGTGGCCCCCGAAATTGTCGCCCCGCCTAACCCTGATGCAACCGTCGCGCCTGAGGTCACGGAGGCTGCGACCGATCAGGTCGAGGCGCCGGATCCTGAGCCGGTGGAGCCTGCGGATGAAACAACCGCGCCAGAGGCGGCAGCAGATCAGATCGTGACCGAAGCGGAAGAGCCTGCCTTTGCGCCAGAGATTTCCAGCCGACCCCAAACACGGCCCTCACGGCCCGCGCCTGCGGTCGACGCCCCCGCCGATGACGTGGATCCTGTGGCCGCTGCTGTAGCAGAGGCTGCGTCGCAGGCAACGGAGCCTACGCCTCCGACACCTGCGACGGAGCCGACGCCCGGTTTGGGCGGCGGCGAGCTGTCGGAGGGGGACAAAGCGGGCTTTTTGCGCCAGATCGGGAACTGCTGGAACACCGGCACGTTGTCCACGGGGGCACAAAACACGATCATCGTGATGGCCTTTGCAATGACGCCAGAGGGGCGGCCTGTGACGGATAGCATATCATTGGACAGTTTCACCGGCGGATCCGCCGCCGATGCGGAGGCCGCGTTCCAGACCGCGCGCCGTGCGCTGATCCGCTGCACCGACGAAGGCTACGACCTGCCGCGGGATCAATATTCCCTGTGGCAAAGGGTGGAACTGACCGTTGATCCCACCGCGATGCGGCAAAGATAGGGGCGAAATGGTGCTTATGATCGGATGTTGTGAAAACTCCCCGTTGAAACCTGCGAAAAATGAAAGAGAGTGCCGGATATGATGACACGTCTTCTTAGCCTTGTGGCGGCCTTGTTTGTGATGGTCGCCGCTGTCCCGCCGGCACAGGCACAAGAGCCGTTGCAGCTGACCCTGCGCGACGGTGTGATTGAGGCGCTGCCCTTTGCCTTGCCCACCTTTCAAGCGGAGGTCGCAGGATCAGAGCAGATGGCCGCTGATATCAGCCGTGTGGTGGCCGAAGACCTGACGGGCACGGGCCTTTTTCGACAGATCCCGTCATCGGCCTTTATTTCGACCCCTGCGGGCTTTGGCGCGCCGGTGGCGTTCGCCGATTGGCGCGCGATCAATGCGCAGGCATTGGTGACGGGGGCAGTGGCGGTCAATGGCGATCAGGTGACGGTCAAGTTCCGTCTTTATGATGTGTTCAGTGGGGCTGAGATGGGCGAGGGTCTGCAATTTGCGGGCACCACCCAAGGCTGGCGGCGCATGGCCCACAAGGTGGCGGATGTCGTCTACAGCCGCATCACCGGTGAGGCAGGCTATTTCGACAGCCGTGTCGTGTTCATCGCCGAAACCGGCCCCAAGGATGACCGCGCCAAACGTGTCGCGATCATGGATTACGACGGGGCCAATGTGCAGTTTTTGACCGACACCAGCGCCATTGTGCTGGCGCCGCGGTTCTCACCGGATGGGCAACGGATCCTCTATACCAGCTTTGGCAGCGGATTTCCGCGCATTAATGTGTTGAATGTGGACAACCCTTCGGGCCAGCAGCAATTACAGACAGCGCCCGGAGAAATGGCATTCAGCCCACGGTTCAGCCGCGACGGGCGGCAGGTGATCTACAGCCTTGCCAATGGCGGCAACACCGACATTTACCGCAGCGATTTGACGACCGGCCAGTTCACGCGCCTGACCAACACGCCCGCCATTGAAACCGCCCCCAGCTTTAGCCCCGATGGCAGCCGCATCGTGTTCGAAAGCGACCGCAGTGGGACCCAACAGCTTTATATTATGGACGCAAACGGGGGCGAGCCGCAGCGGATTTCCTTTGGCAGCGGGCGTTACGGCACGCCTGTCTGGTCACCGCGTGGGGATCTGATCGCCTTTACCAAGCAAGAGGCGGGGCGGTTCCACATTGGCGTGATGCGCACGGATGGGTCTGAAGAACGACTTCTGACCTCGTCCTTTCTGGACGAAGGCCCCACATGGGCGCCCAATGGCCGCGTCATCATGTTTGCCCGCGAAACCCAAGGGGCGGATGGCACGTCGTCCCTGTTCTCTGTGGATATCACGGGCCGTAATCTGCGCCGTGTGACGACACCGCAGGGCGGATCGGACCCGTCTTGGGGGCCGCTACAGCCCTAATAACGCAAATGCGATTCTCAACCGTCCTTTGACGTGTTACACTGAACAAAACGAGCATATAAAAACAACGGGACAGACCCATGACACATCTATTCAAAGCAGCAAGCCTGATCGCGCTTTTGGGGGTTACAGCCTGCACCAATGCCGACCGGTTTGATGATCAGAACGCGGCCCTTGGTGATGGCAACCCTGCCGTGGGCAACGGGATTGATCAGACGTCCCTTGGGGGCGCCAATGATCCCACTAGCCCCGCGTTCTTCAGCCAGACCATTGGCGACCGCGTGTTGTTTGAGGTGGATCAATCCACGCTGACGGCCGCCGGACAGGACACGCTGCGCGGGCAGGCCGGTTGGTTGCAGACCAATTCCGACTATCTGGCCGTGATCGAGGGCCATGCGGATGAACAGGGCACACGCGAGTATAACCTTGCGCTGGGCGCACGCCGCGCCAATGCCGTGCGTGAATTTCTGATCGCCAATGGCGTGTCCGCCAATCGCATTCGCACCGTGTCTTATGGCAAGGAACGGCCCCTTGCGGTTTGTTCTGACGAAAGCTGCTATGCCCAGAACCGCCGTGCGGTCACGATCATTTCGATCGGTGCATCCAGCTAAACCAACCATCTTTCGGGGGATAAGATGTTTCGAGTGATTGCAACCTGTCTGGCCTTGGCCGTTCCTGCGGGGGCGGCTTTGGCGCAGGATCAGACCTTGGCGGATATCCGGTCTGAACTGACAACGCTTTACGATGATATCACAGCATTGCGGGCCGAGTTGCTGGCCTCTGGCACGGCGGGTCAGGGGGCGGTTGGCACGACGCCGCTTGATCGGCTGAATTCCATCGAGGCGGAGCTGACGCGTCTGACATCCCAGACCGAGCAGCTTGAATTTCGCATCACCCGCATCACGCGCGACGGGACCAACCGCATTGGCGATCTGGAGTTTCGTCTGTGTGAGCTGGAAGCGGGCTGCGATATCGCCAGCCTAGGGGACACCCCATCGTTGGGCGGCGTTGATGTGGAACCGGTCGCCCCGGTCAACAGCACTCCCGTCACCACTGGCCCGAATTTGGCGGTGGGTGAGCAGGAAGATTTTACGCGGGCGCAGGAGGCGCTCGCCTCCGGTGACTTTCGCAGCGCCGCAGACCTCCTTGAGACCTTCAATGAGACCTATCCGGGCAGCCCAGTAGCCGCCCAGGCGCATATATTGCGCGGCCAGGCGTTTGAGGGGTTAGGGGAGCTGACGAGCGCCGCGCGTGCTTATCTGGCGGCGTTTTCCGGCAATCCCGACGGGGGCGAAGCGCCTCAGGCGTTGTTTTTGCTCGGTCAGTCGCTGGGCGCGTTGGGGCAAACGCAGGACGCTTGTGTGACTTTGGGGGAGGTCGCCGTGCGCTTTCCCGGCGCACCTCAGGTTGCGCAAGCCCGCGATGCGATGACGGGGCTGGGGTGCGGCTGACGCCGGACCAGCTGGCCGCATTTGGGCCGGATGGCGGCCTTGTTCATTTCATCGACACAGCCTTTTCCGTGCCTCTGCCGGACAAGGTGGGCGTTGCGGTCTCCGGTGGGGGCGACAGCATGGCGGTGTTGCATGTGGCCAAGGCGTGGTCCGATCTAGCGGGCATTCCGGTTGAGGCCGTCACCGTTCATCACGGCTTGCGGATCGACGCCATGCAGGAGGCTGAGGCGGTGGCCGCGTTTTGCGCGCAGGCTGGCATTTACCATGAGACATTGAAGTGGGCTGGCACGGAGGCCTCCGGCAACATCCCCGCCGCCGCGCGAGAGGCCCGATACCGCATGATGGCCGAATGGGCCCAAGCGCGCGGCATCGGCGGGATGTTGGTGGGTCACACGGCCGATGATGTGGCCGAGACGTTCTTGATGCGTCTGGGGCGCAAAGCAGGCGTTGATGGTCTGTCCTTGATGGATGTGCGGTTTGACCGTCACGGGATGCGCTGGGCGCGCCCGTTCTGGCAGCAAAATCGCGCTGATTTGCGTGATTACCTGCGCCGTCATGACGTGACCTGGGCCGACGACCCCACCAATGAGGATGAAACCTACGACCGCCCGAAAGCGCGCCGCGCCTTGGGGGTATTGGCCCCCTTGGGGATCACGGTCGACGGCCTGAAAGACGTTGCCCTGAACATCCTGTCGGCGCGCACCGCGCTTGAATATTACGCGATGCAAGAGGCTGAACGCGCTGTGACCTTTTCCGGTGGGGATGTCATCATCGCCCGAACGACCTTTCCCGATGAGATCAAACGCAGACTGTGGCTTGCGGCCCTGCGTCACATCAACGGCGCGGGCTACGCGCCCCGCCAAAGCGCCTTGGGCGAAATGGAACAGGGTCTTGGGTCCACAGGAAAACACACCCTTGCGGGCTGTCTTGTCACGCAATCGGACACCGAAACGCGGTTTTCGCGTGAATTCGCGGCCTGCGCGGGGGATATGACGTGGCCTCATGGCGCACCGTCTGTCCTTTGGGACGGCAGGTGGGAGGTCACGGTGGAGGACAGCAGCAGAATCGTGGGCAACCTGACTGTTCGCGCCCTGGGCAACGCCGTGTCACAGGTCGCGGATTGGCGCGAAACGGGGCTGTCCCGCGCATCTTTGATGGCTTCCCCCGCAGTGTTTGAAGGCGACAGACTGCAATCTGCACCTGTTGCAGGCCACAACAACGGCTTCCGCGCGCGCATTGTCGCGGCGTTTGGGTCTTTCCTGCTTTCCCGTTGAACTTACCCCTCAAGCCTCTATCTTAGTGGGGTGGCAACGCGATCTTAATCTTTCGCTGCCAATCCAGTATTTAAAGGAGCCTCGTTTTGGGCAACGCACGCAATCTGGCCTTCTGGGTCGTCCTGTTTGTTCTGGTGATCTCGCTGTTTAACCTGTTTGGGAACGGCGCGGGCACACAGCAGAGCAATGAAAAAAGCTATTCCGAATTCGTGCAGGCCGTGGATGCCGGCGCTGTGGCCGAGGCCCGTTTGGATGGGGAACAGCTGTTTTATCGCGGGTCCGACAACCGCACGTATGTGACGATTGTTCCGGCGGATGCGGAAGTGACCAATATGCTGGTCGACAAGGGCGTTCCTTTGACCGCTGAGGCGCAAGAGCAATCTGGCCTTGCGACGTTCCTTGTGGGTCTGTTGCCCTTCTTGCTGCTTATCGGTGTGTGGATTTACTTTATGAACCGCATGCAGGGCGGTGGCAAAGGCGGCGCCATGGGGTTCGGGAAATCCCGCGCCAAGCTGCTGACCGAAAAGCAGGGCCGTGTGACGTTTGATGATGTGGCCGGCATTGACGAGGCCAAAGAAGAACTCGAAGAAATTGTTGAGTTTTTGCGCAACCCGCAGAAGTTCTCTCGGTTGGGGGGCAAAATTCCGAAAGGGGCCTTGCTTGTTGGGCCTCCGGGGACGGGTAAAACGCTTCTCGCCCGCGCCATTGCAGGTGAGGCTGGCGTGCCATTTTTCACCATCTCCGGCTCTGACTTTGTTGAAATGTTCGTGGGTGTTGGCGCGTCGCGTGTGCGCGATATGTTCGAACAGGCCAAGAAGAACGCGCCGTGTATTTTGTTCATTGACGAGATCGACGCCGTGGGCCGTGCCCGTGGGGCCGGTTATGGCGGTGGCAACGACGAACGCGAACAGACGTTGAACCAATTGCTGGTTGAGATGGACGGGTTTGAGGCCAATGAAGGCATCATCATCGTGGCCGCCACCAACCGCCGCGACGTTCTGGACCCAGCCTTGCTGCGTCCGGGCCGGTTTGACCGTCAGGTCACCGTGCCAAATCCGGACATCAAAGGCCGTGAAAAGATCCTCGGTGTGCATGCGCGCAAAGTACCGCTTGGCCCTGATGTTGACCTGCGCATCATTGCGCGCGGCACACCTGGGTTCTCTGGTGCGGATTTGGCCAACCTTGTGAATGAGGCTGCCTTGATGGCCGCACGCGTTGGCCGCCGTTTTGTTGCCATGCTCGACTTCGAACAGGCGAAAGACAAGGTGATGATGGGCGCTGAACGTCGGTCCATGGTCATGACGGACGCCCAGAAAGAAATGACCGCGTATCACGAAGCCGGTCATGCTGTTGTCGGTATCACACTGCCGAAATGTGACCCCGTGTATAAGGCGACGATCATCCCACGCGGTGGAGCGCTGGGCATGGTGATGTCACTGCCTGAGATGGACCGTCTGAATATGTTCCGCGATGAATGTCATCAGCGGTTGGCGATGACCATGGCAGGCAAAGCGGCTGAGGTTCTGAAATATGGCGAAGATGCTGTGTCGAACGGACCTTCCGGTGACATTCAGCAGGCCAGCCAGTTGTCGCGCGCGATGATTATGCGTTGGGGCATGTCCGATAAGGTCGGCAACATCGATTACGCTGAAGCCCACGAAGGCTATTCCGGCAACACCGCCGGGTTCTCGGTGTCGACCCAGACAAAGGAGCTGATCGAAGAAGAGGTGAAGGCCTTTATCGAACAGGGGTATGAGGAAGCCAAACGCATCCTGACGGAGAAAAAGGATGAGTGGGAACGTCTTGCCCAAGGCCTTTTGGAATATGAGACGCTGACGGGCGCCGAGATCAAAAAGGTCATGGCGGGTGAGCCTTTGGGTCGCGATGATGACGGCGATGCAGATGTGCCGCCGGCCTCTGGCAATTCGGTCACCGCAATTCCGAAAACCAAGCCGCGCAAACCTAAAGCGCCGGACATGGAACCGGAAGCCACTTAAACAGAACCCCCCCCCGCACGTCACCGTGCGGGGGGTTTATTTTGTTAGGTGACATCTGATCTCACACTTTTTGGGTTGAGCCGTTCCCAAGGCTGCGGCACGAATGACCAAAGGAGATCGCAATGCCAGCCCTAAAGCCCACAGAATATACCGCAGACGTTGTCTGGATCGGCGCACTTGAGACCGAGGACCGGACGGCATTGAAGTCAGTGGTGCGTGATCATCTGGATTTGACGTTTGAGGGCATCGCAGCGGAATGCCACAATGGTCTGACGCGCCCGTCGTGCAGCCGGGTGTCGTCGCAATACGCCAAAGGCACTGCGATCAAGAATGAGAGACAGCTGTGTATCATCAGCGAAGAGGAACTAACACAGATTGCTGCAAAGATGGGGCTGGATGCCATTGATCCGGCCCGACTAGGGGCCACGATCATGGTGCGAGGCTTGCCCGATCTGACATTCGTGCCGCCGTCGTCACGATTGCAGGCGCCCAGCGGGGCGACGGTGACGGTGGATATGGAAAATCGCCCCTGCCATCTGGTGACACGCTCTTTGCAAAGCGAACATGGCGATCTTGATGTGACCTTCAAAACAGCCGCCAAGAATCTGCGCGGTGTGACCGCATGGGTGGCGGCAGAAGGCCGGATCAATCTGGGCGATAGGCTGACTTTGCACATTCCGGATCAGCGGGCTTGGCAGCCGTCTTAAGTCGCGGGCGAAGCCATCCGGCGCGTCCCCATCCGCCGCACAGGTTTCGTATCAGAAACGGATGATGTCCGATCTGACGTTTCCGCCCGTGAAAATGTCGCAAAGTTTTTCACTTGGGTTTGCGGGCTGTGGTTCCCTCATGCCACATCATATGCAGACAAGGCTGTTCTGCCACGGGGAGACCAACAATGGGTTACAAGACAGACATCGAAATCGCGCGCGAAGCGAACAAGAAACCGATTCAAGAGATCGGCGCAAAGCTGGGCATCGGCAGCGATGACCTGCTGCCCTATGGTCACGACAAGGCGAAAGTCAGCCAATCTTTCATCAACTCCGTTCAGGGCAACGGCAACGGCAAGCTGGTCCTTGTGACCGCGATCAACCCGACCCCCGCGGGTGAGGGTAAGACGACAACCACAGTCGGTCTGGGCGATGGCCTGAACCGGATCGGCAAAAAGGCCGCGATCTGTATTCGTGAGGCGTCCCTTGGGCCAAACTTCGGGATGAAGGGCGGGGCCGCTGGCGGCGGGTATGCGCAGGTTGTGCCGATGGAAGACATGAACCTGCACTTTACCGGAGATTTCCACGCGATCACGTCCGCGCATTCGCTGCTGTCTGCGATGATCGACAACCACATCTATTGGGGCAATGAATGCGAGATCGACATTCGCCGCGTTGTGTGGCGCCGTGTCGTGGATATGAACGACCGTGCCCTGCGCCAGATCACAGCGTCGCTGGGGGGGGTCGCCAACGGGTTTCCCCGTGAAGCGGGTTTTGACATCACGGTGGCGTCTGAAGTTATGGCGATCTTGTGCCTGGCCAAAGACCTACAGGATCTGCAGAAACGTCTGGGCGATATGATCGTGGCCTACCGCCGCGACCGGAGCCCGGTTTTCTGCCGTGACATCAAAGCGGACGGAGCAATGACCGTTCTGTTGAAGGACGCGATGCAGCCGAACCTGGTGCAGACATTGGAAAACAACCCTGCATTTGTTCACGGTGGACCGTTCGCAAACATCGCACACGGCTGTAACTCTGTCATTGCGACGACAACGGCGTTGAAAATCGCGGATTATGTGGTGACTGAGGCGGGCTTTGGCGCGGACCTCGGCGCTGAGAAATTCATGAACATCAAATGCCGCAAAGCGGGGTTGAGCCCTTCGGTGGTGGTCTGTGTGGCCACGGTGCGCGCCATGAAGATGAACGGCGGCGTGGCAAAGGCTGATCTGGGTGCAGAAAATGTTGATGCCGTAAAGGCGGGCTGCCCGAACCTTGGCCGTCACATCGAGAACCTGAAATCCTTTGGTGTGCCTGTCGTCGTGGCGATCAACCATTTTGTCACCGACACCGATGCCGAAGTGGATATGATCAAAGAGTATGTCAAATCCCACGGGGCTGAGGCGGTCTTGTCGCGTCACTGGGAGCTTGGGTCTGAAGGGTCTGCGGATCTGGCGACGAAGGTGGCCGAGCTGGCCGAGGCTGACACGGCCAACTTCTCCCCCATCTATCCTGACGATATGCCGCTGGCCGAGAAAATCCAGACGATTTGCAAACGGATCTACCGGGCGGATGAGGCGCTAATGGATCAGAAAATCCGCGATCAGTTGAAGCTGTGGGAAGAGCAGGGCTACGGTGATTTGCCGGTGTGCATGGCGAAAACCCAGTATTCGTTCTCAACCGATCCGAGCCTGCGCGGTGCGCCGACAGGTCATTCGGTTCCGGTGCGTGAGGTGCGGTTGAGTGCGGGGGCGGGGTTCATCGTGGCCGTCTGCGGTGAGATCATGACCATGCCAGGCCTGCCCCGTGTGCCGTCTGCAGAGAATATCCACTTGAATGATGACGGACAGATCGAAGGTTTGTTCTAAGTCGGGATCGGCGGGTGACGCTGTTTGGCCTGAGGGCCAAAGGCGCCCCACCCGCCGATCCCTTTGCCTTCCAGGCGGGAGGTATTTTTGACCCAAAGAAGGAAAGGGCGCGTGCCATGGCGGGGACAGTGATTGACGGAAAGGCCTTCGCGGCGGATGTGCGTGGGCAGATAGCTGACCATGTTGCGCGGCTGAAAGCAGATCACGGCGTAACGCCCGGACTGGCTGTTGTTCTGGTGGGGGAAGATCCGGCCAGTGAGGTTTATGTCGCGGCCAAGCATCGCCAGACTGTTGAAGTCGGTATGGCGTCGTTTGAACATAAGTTGCCCGCAGATGTGCCCGAAGCGGATTTGTTTGCCTTGATTGATCAATTGAATGCGGATCCATCCGTCCATGGCATTCTGTGCCAGTTTCCGGTGCCAGATCATCTCAACGAGCGATCCGTTGTGGCGCGCATTGATCCGGCCAAGGATGTGGATGGATTGAGTGTGGTGAACGCAGGGCTTTTGGCCAGTGGTGAGAAAGGGCTGGTGTCGTGTACCCCATTGGGCTGTCTGATGTTGCTGCGAGATCAGATTGGGTCGATGTCCGGTATGGAGGCTGTGGTTGTCGGGCGGTCTAATTTGTTCGGCAAACCTATGGGGCAGTTGTTGCTGCAGGAAAATTGTACGGTGACGATTGCCCATTCGCGGACCAAAGATTTGGCCGAGGTGTGCCGGAGGGCCGATATCCTGGTGGCCGCTGTCGGGCGGGCGGAGATGGTGCAAGCGGATTGGGTCAAACCGGGGGCGACGGTCATTGATGTCGGCATCACGCGGATCCCCCATCCTGACAAACCAGGAAAGACAAAATTGCTGGGTGATGTGGCCTATGAAACAGTGCGCGAGGTTGCGTCAGCGGTCACACCAGTGCCAGGTGGCGTCGGCCCGATGACCATCGCCTGTCTTTTGGCAAACACCCTGACAGCCTGTTGCCGCGCACATGGTTTGGAAGAGCCTAAAGGTTTGACGGCATAGCCCTTTTTCGCGCGGACTGTTCTCTGTATGCTACACGCGATGGTAGAGCGCGATTCTACCATTCGAAGTGCTGTTTGAGGGGGCCGCATGGAAGAACGCGCGAAGGGGGCCGTGGCAACTGTGAAAAGTGTGGTGACGGGCAGTCTTTTGTTTGGCTGGGCAATAACCACGTTTGTTGTGGCGCTTTCAGGTCCGTTTGGAACATTCGAAACACAGACTTTCGCCTGGCGGTTGGTGTACTGGGGCTGTCTGATTGCGGTTGCAATTTTGATCGCGCTGGCGTGGCGTTTGTTCTGGCGTCAAATTTTGGCAGCCCGCCCTGAATGGGTTGAAGACGTGGCAGTCATACTGTCGCTGGGTTTGACCTTTGGTCCGTTGGTGGTCGAGTTTAACTCTTGGTTGACGGGAGGTCTCTCTGTCACATCGTTGAGTTGGCACATGACGGTTGGGATCACGATCTGTGTCGGGGCAGGGATTTTGGTGCTGCGCCGTTGGATGGCGCCCACGGCACCGGCTGGGTCCGCTGCGCCGTCCCGCGATAGGTTGCTTGATCGAATTGACGCGCCGGACGGGGTTCGTCTGACGCGGATCAGTTCGGACAACCACCACATTCGCATCTGTACTGATGACGGGGCGGAATATCGGATCCTCATGCGGTTGCGCGATGCCTTGGGTGAAATCGACGTAGAGCCAGGTTTGTGCACCCATCGGTCCCATTGGGTTGCGTTGCGCTGGATCATTTTGGTGGATGAAACCGGGGGCAAACCTGTTGTCCGGACCACATGTGGAAGCAGTGTTCCGGTTGGGCCCAAGTACCGAGGTGAGTTGGTTAACGCCGGGCTCCTTGCGGCCTGACAAGGGCAGAGAGTGGCATGGGTATCGCGCGTGAGCCTGTCAGGATCGCCAGGCCATCCGGCAACATCAGATCCCGCAAAGGTTGTGACGCGGCAGACAATCCGCCGGTGTAGGCGCCAAACGACGGCATGATAACGCGGTTCTGATCAATCAGAAAGCTGCGCACCTGTCGCAAGCCAGGCACGCCAGCCTTTGGATGATAGTGGCCTGAAATTTCCCCACAACCGGCCGCAGTCGCGATGTGGCGAAAGACGAGGCCCTGCGTGTGGTAGTCGAGAAGATGACTGCCCCCCAATTCGACAGGGCCAGGGTCGTGGTTGCCCTCAATCCAGATCCAGTTTCGACCCGCCTGAAGCCCTGCGATCATTTTCTGCATATCCGCAGGCAGGGACATCGCGGCACCCAGGTCGTCAAAACTGTCGCCCAGGCAAATCACTGTTTTGGGCGATGTGTCTGCGATGGCTTCCTGCAGCTGCCACAGCGTTTCTTGCGTTTCATAGGGCGGCAAAAGGGTGCCGCCCCTTCGTGCAATCCGGTCGGATTTGCCCAAATGCAGGTCTGACACGCATAAAATCGCCTTTTCGGGCCACCACAGGCTGCCATCGGCGCGGGCCACCAGGGATACGTCTGCAAAGGTAAATGCGTAATCGTTCATGGTCTGTTCTTTGCCGTGCGCCAGAAGGTTTGTCCAGACATGGGTTACAGGGATGTGAGGCCTGCCTCTTCCATCAGTTCAGCGGCGCGGTCTTGCATCAATCTCTCACGTCCTTCGCCCCAGACAGGGATCCGACCCGGTTCAAGAAACAACGGGGCGGCCAGGGGGGTGACACGGGACAGGCGCAGATGGTCGACTTGGCCCTTCGTGCGTTCCAGCATGTCCTCAACCCGACCAAAATCGACAAGGCCACGCATGGCCTCTTCGCGGGTGATGCGCAGCATCAGGTGGTCGGGGTCATATTTGGCCAGCGTGTCATACAAGATATCGCTGGAAAACGTGGCCTGTCGGCCTGTTTTGCGGCCCTGCCGTGTGTTGCGTTCGATCAGCCCTGCAATTGTGGCCGCGACACGGAAGGTGCGCTTCATCACGGCATTGCCTTGCAGCCACGTTTCTAACCCGTCGTACATATTTTGCGGATCGAAGAGCGGGGCAGGGTCGGTGACTTCGTTCAGGCCCCAAATCAACAACGCATAGTCCGTGACGACAAACCCAAGCGGGTTCAGGCCCGCGGCCTCCATCCGCTGGGTCAGGATCAGGCCCAACGTGCGGTGTGCGTTGATGCCGGCGAACCCGTAGACCACCATATTTTGCCGCCCGTCTTGGGGAAAGGTTTCAACCAGTATTCGGCCCGGTTCCGGCAGCTTGGAAAAGTCGCGTTGCATGTGCAGCCATTCCGATGTGTGGGCGGGCAAAGCGGGCCAGCTGTCTTGCTGGAACATCTGCAAGATCCTTTGGCTCAGCTGGGTTGAGGTCGCAAATTTCGTCCCGTTAAAGGTGGCGACCTTGGGTTCACGCCCTTTGTTTCGGCTCACCTCAACCGTGAGCTGGTTCAGACCTTCATAGCGCACGATCTGGCCGCCGATCAGAAACGTATCGCCGGGGGTCAGGGTCGCGGCAAAGCCTTCTTCGATTTCACCCAACATCTTGGCGCCGCGTTTGAACCGGACCTTCAATGTCTCGTAGTCAAAGATTGTCCCCATATTCATGCGGATACGCTGTGCGGCCCTTGGATCGCGCAACTGCCAGACGTCGCCCACCTGCTTCAGGCGCTGCCATTGATCATAGGCGCGCAGCGCATAGCCGCCGGTGGCGCAAAATTCCAGACAATCGTCGAAGGCGGCCCGACTGAGGGAGGCATAGGCCCCAACGGTCTTGATCTCAGCAAACAGGGCGTCAGCGGTGAAGGGGCCAGAACAGGACATCAACAGGATGTGTTGGCACAGCACATCTCTCGGCCCGGGAGACCCGGGATCACCATCAAGATCGTTTTCCTTGGCCGCCTGCAACGCGGCGACGCATTCGACCACCTCAAACCGGTTCGCAGGCACAATGACGGCCTTGGATGGCGCGTTGTAGCGGTGATTGGCCCGCCCGATCCGTTGAATGAGACGTTTGACGTTCTTGGGCGCGCCAATCTGCACGACCAGATCCACATCGCCCCAGTCGATCCCCAGATCAAGGGACCCTGTACAGACGATGGCGCGCAGCTCACCCGCCACCATTGCGGCCTCAACCTTTTCCCGTTGGGCGCGATCAAGGCTGCCGTGGTGGATGCCGATTGGCAGGGCGTCTTCGTTGGCAAGCCACAGATTGTGAAAGTAAATTTCGGCCTGCGCGCGGGTGTTGTGGAAAATGAGGGTCGTTCGATGCTGTTTGACCAGATCCAAAACCGCTGGGATGGAATAGGCCGCGCCACCGCCGGACCACGGCGGTTTTTCATCTGTGACCAACATGGAAATATCCGGCGCAGGGCCGGGATCGGCCTGTAAAATCGGGCAGGGGTCGGGATGGCGCGCCAAATTCTGAGCGATGGCCTGCGGGTCCTCAACCGTCGCCGACAGGCCCACACGGCGCAGATCAGGCGCGATGGTTTGAATGCGCGACAGCGCCAGCATCAGCTGATCGCCCCGCTTGCTTTCTGCCAAGGCATGGATCTCATCCACAATGATCCGCTGCACCCCTTTGAAAATGCGCGGCGCATCTTCGTAGGATGCCAAGAGCGCAAGGCTCTCAGGTGTGGTCAGCAAGATGTGGGGCGGGTCGGCCCGTTGCCTGCGTTTCTGGGTGTATGACGTATCGCCCGTGCGGTCTTCGATGCGAATGGGCAGCCCCATTTCAGAAACCGGTGTGCCAAGATTGCGTTTGATATCCGCCGCCAGCGCCTTTAGCGGCGACACATAGATGGTGTGCAGGCCCTCATGGTTGCCATCCGACAACTCCACCAAGGACGGCAAAAAACCCGATAGAGTTTTCCCGCCCCCAGTGGGCGCGATCAGCAACAAGGCGGGCTCCTCGGCGCGGTCCAACATCGCCTGTTGATGCGGATGGATCGACCAGCCCTTAGAGGCAAACCAATCGCGAAAAAGGGGGGGAAGGCTAGTCATGCCCATAAGGTGCGCGCACCTGCCCAACAGTCAAGCACCGCGTGGGGGAACTTGCCCCTGTCTTTGTTTCAAAAATATCCCGGGGGAGGTGCGAAGCACCGGGGGCAGAGCCCCCCGCCGGGCCGCGCTCCGCGCGGCCCCGGTCGGACGGGCCCCGCCCGTTCGAAACCAACTCGCCTAAATCGCCCCGATCAGTGGACGATCTCTTCTTCCTTGACGAACATATTGGCCCAGGCGCGGTCGATCAGATCAGGGGACATTTGATAGGGGATGCCCTCGAATTCACAAATCGAAATCATCTGGTCGATCAGGAAAATCGGCTGATAGTTGGCATAGATGTTGTCGATTGTCGGGTACTTATTCTGCAACAAATGGACCAAGGCGGCCTCATCCAATGGCATCTTCCGTTTGCGGGCCATCATTGCGAAAATCTTCAGGAAGTCTTCCTGATCCGGCCCGTCGATTTTGATCTTGAAGAAGATCCGGCGCAGGGCCGCTTTGTCGAAAATCTCGTTTGGATGGAAGTTGGTCGAGAAGATAACGAGGGTATCAAATGGCACCTCGAATTTCTCCCCCGATTGCAGGGCGAGGATATCGCGGTTTTCTTCCAGCGGAACGATCCAGCGGTTGACGATGGCCTGTGGCGGTTCTGCCTGACGGCCAAGGTCGTCGATAATGAAAATTCCGCCCGATGATTTCAGCTGAAGCGGGGCTTGATACGTCCGTGCGACGGGGTTGTAGACCAGATCCAACATCTCCAGCGTCAATTCACCCCCCGTAATCACTGTGGGCCGTTCACATTTCACATAGCGTGTGTCGAACCGGCCAGAGGTGCGGCGCAACGAATTGGGGTCGTCCACGTCCTCTTCCGCGGCGGAATGGACAATCGGATCATAAACCGTGATCACCTGACCGGAGTATTCAATCGCGCGGGGGATATAGATTTTGTCGCCCAAGGCATCGCGGATCCCGTTTGAGATGGACGATTTACCGTTGCCGGGGGGGCCATACATCAGGATCGACCGGCCCGCACCCACCGCAGGCCCAAGCTGGTCCAGCAGGGTCGGGGGCAAAATCAGGTGCCCCATGGCGTTGGTCAACTGGTCGCGGGTAACGTGGATGTTGCGGATGGACTGGCGTTTGACCTGTTCGCGGTACACCTCAAGCGGGACAGGCATCGCGCCGAAATATTCAGATTGCGCCAACGCATCAAGGGCGCGCTGCTTGCCCGCATCGGTCAGCTGATAGCCCATTTCGTTGCCCGAATTGGCGTTCAATGTCCCTGTCGCTTCACACAGACGTTGATCGCGGGCGATATCAATCAGTTGTTGGGTGATGACGACCGGCAGGCACACCACCTTTGCCAGATCACGGGCGGTTTCCAGATTGGTGCGAAACATCGTCTTGATCAGAATGTCGCGCATCATCACTGGCGAAAGTGCCATTGTTTCCAGTGTTTTGGGCGCGGGGGGCGCCATTGAGTCCGTGGTGTGCATGTTCATCGGGCTGCTCATCCATATGTTTTATGTGGCCTATTCGCCCATGCGCGCGTCAAATCGGCGGCCCGTGGGGAAAGGTTTTGCAAAGGCGGTGTGCCTGACTATTGTGTCGAAAAAAGGGACAAAACCGTTCCAGAGGCAGGCATGACACACCAGAACACAGCGGTTTTGACCGTATTTTGCGCAATTTTGATCGTTTTGCTCGGTGGGGTCTCGGCCCTGCAGGGCGGTCTTTTCATCGGGAAACACGAAGGCGACACGTTGCATCTGATGCAGATTGTGTTCCGCATGGCCGAGGGTCAGACGCCGCATCTGGATTTTATGACCCCCATCGGGGCATTGGCGTTTTGGCCCATTGCTGTGCTGGTCAAGGCGGGCTTGGGCATTGGAATGGCGATCATTTGGGCGCAGATTGCCGCAGCGGTTATCTTTTTGCCGGTTGTCATCTGGGTGGCGCGGACACGGCTGTCCCCCGGGGTGGGCGCGCTTTTTGGCCTTATTATCATGGTGTTGCTGCTGGCGCTGGTCCATGGAGAGGCGCAACGGTCCGTCTCGATTTCGATGCATTACAACCGTCTGGCGTGGGCGGCAGCGTTTGTCGCTGTCGTGATGGCGGTGGTCCCTTCGCAGCGGCCCTCGGGCACCTTGGACGGGGTGATCATGGGCGCGATGATCTGCATCATGGCGATGATCAAGATGACCTATTTCGTGTCTTTCGCGGTGCCGATTTTGGTGGCCATGATCCTGACCAAGCAGACCCGCGCGATCTTTGTGGCCGCGATCACCGGTTTGGCCGTGGTGGCCGTGATCACCGTGATGGAAGGCGTGGGATATTGGGTGGCCTATGCGGGCGATTTGTTGGCGGTGGCCGGATCAGATGTGCGCGCCGCCCCGGGGGAGCCCTTGGCGGCCATCATGGGCGCACCGGCCTATCTGGGCGGATCCTTGGCCGTGTTTCTAAGCGTGATTTTCTTGCGTCAGGCTGGGGTGGCCGTGGGCGGGCTTGTCTTGCTGCTGTTGATCCCTGGATTTTTCTACGTGACGTATCAGAATTTTGGCAATGATCCCCAGTGGTTGTTGCTGGTCACGGTGGTGTTGCTGGCGCTTCGGGGGCAGGCAGCGGATACGATCAACCGCTTCGGCATCAATGCCCGCGATGGCATTTTAACGATGGCCTGCGTCAGCTTTGCGCTGACCGCGCCGTCGTTCTTTAACCTCGCCTATAGTCCGTTTCGTCATGCGGCGACCGACACGTCTGACTACGTGCCGATCCTGCCGCGCGGCGGCGTTCACAGTGACCTTTATGCTGCCAATTTGCGGGTGAACCGGGTCGATGGCCGTATCGCGATGGACGGCGCGGTTGAGGGGCTGACAGCCTTTGAGGACCGTGAAGATCCGGTTGAAATTTTCGGAGAGATCATCCCGCGCTGCACCATCGAACTGGGCCTGCCGCATGTCATGGATGTGATCGCGTCCGACATTGATGCCGCTGGGCTGTCGCAAGGGCCAGGCGGGCCGCGATCCATGTTCGCAGCAGATATCTTCTCGTCCTATTGGCTGTTCGGTGATCTGGCGCCAATGGCGGGCGGTGCCCCGTGGTATTACGGCGGCGCACCTGGGCTCAAGGATGCGGAACTGATCCTGGTGCCGCTGTGCCCTGTGGCACAGGATGTTCAGGGTGAAATTGCCGAGATCCTCAACGGGTTGGTTGAGGCGGACAAGATCACCGTGCGGGAGGTTTTGCGCACCGAACTCTATGTGGTCTACGAAAAAACTGACCTCTAGGCGATCAGAACAGCGGGCGCGCCAGATAGACGATCAGGACGGCGGCCATGGGAAATCCCATCGGAAACCGCCGCTTTTCGCCCCAGCTTTCCCAATGGGGGACCAAGTTGCGAATGGGGGGGATCGCCTTGGCGATGCGGTGAACCACCAAGCCCGCGACCATGCCCGCGCCAAGTAGATAAAGGACAAGTGTGACGTCACCAAGGGCCACAAAAGGGGCTGCTGAGGCCAGAAATTTGCTATCTCCGGCCCCCATCATTCCGATCATATTCGCGATGATGGCCAACAAAAGAACAACAAAGAAATGGGCATAGCGCCACAAATAATCCGAAAAAGGCATCACAAAGATCCCGACCACGACGAAAATGATGGCCAGCGCATCCGTCGACCATGTGGGGATTTTCATGGCGCGCAGATCGTTCCAGGCGACATAGATGCACAAGGGCGCCACAAAGATCAGAAACGCAATGGATTGCGCAACCGTGACGTCAACGGGCGGAAGCTGAAACATGCGTCCTAGTTCGTCACGTTGTCTTCAAGGGCGCGCAGGGACCGCACCGCAGCCTCAAAGTGCTGGGGATGGGTGTCGATGGCTTCGCGCAGAAGGCCGCGCCCGATGGTCAGATCGTTCTGTTTGATCGCCGTCAGGGCCAGCGTGTGCAACAGTTGGGCACGTTCGATCTGGGTCATCGGGATGACGGGCAGGTCGTAATTGCGCTGTGCGCCGCGGGCCAGAACAAGGTTGTTCTTTGCGGTGAACAGGTCGCGGTCATTGCGCAGGGCATCCGTAAACAAACGTTCGGCGGCGGAATAATCACCGCGGGTCAGTTTGGAAAAGCCCCAGTTGTTCAACACACCTGCGGGTGAGGTCGTGAGACCCACGGCCGTTTCATAAAAGCTGTCGGCGTTGGACCATTCTTCGTTGCTGTCAGCGACCATCGCCTCAAGCCGGTAACGTTTAAACGTCTCATGGGTGGGGGGGATTGCATCAAGGGCCGTCTCGGCGGCGTCCCAATCGTTCGTGCGGATCAGGGCATCGGCCAGATCAACCTGATCGTCGGCGGTGGCCTCGGGGTGGTCCACAACAGCCTGCCATGCGGTCGCGGCCTCACCTGCGCGGCGGGCACGGATCAGTGATTTGGCCAGACCGCGCATCAAATCAATGCGGCCCGGGTCGTTTGTCGATGCGCGCAGGAAATAATTCACAGCCTCATTCGGGTCAGCGACCGTCAGCATCACGTCGTTGAGGTTGGTTTCATCCACCACGTTCACGTCTTGCAGCGCGCGTTCGACCTGAGCGTCGCCCGATTGGCTGCATGCGGACAGCGTGACAGCGCCCAAAAGGGCTGCGGAAAGAAGAATAGGGTGGCGCATTTTGTGCGTCCTTTACTGCTCTGCCTCTTACAGTGTCGACAGCAGCACAAAATCACCCGTGCCGCGCCGCACCAATTGGAACGGTTCGTTCTCTTGGCTCACAGTATTAGCGGGATTTTCCAATTTTGCGAGTGCCAAGCGCAGGTTGTCCCTGATTTCGTCCGAATTCCCGTTATCCGTTGCAAACGCGCGACGGAATACTTGGGCGGCTTCGGCGGTTTTGCCCCGTTCCATCAGGATGACGCCAAGATTGTTCCAAGCCGCGGCAAAGTCGGGGTCTTCATCGACGGCGCGGCGCAACAGCTCTTCGGCTTGGTTCAGACGCCCCAGTTTGAGGTTGGCGGACCCCAGCGCGGACAACGTATCTACGTTCAACCCTTGTTGGCCTGCCGCCCGCAGGTACGCCCGCAAGGCCAGATCGTATTCGCCTGCGGCCATCAATCGGTGCCCGACCAACAACCCGTCAATATCTGAGGCGCCCGCCACGGTGGGTGCGAAGACGCGGTCCCCACTTGGCGCGAAAGCGCCCTCGCCGCATCCGGCGAGGGCGCTGAACCCCAACAAAAATCCCACAAGTCTGTTCATGCAATGCCTAGAAGTTGGCGGCCTGTAACGTCTCATAGATGTTATACACAGACGGCCCGATCAAGATGATCAGAAGCGGCGGAACCGTCAACATCATCGTGGCGAGTGTCATTTTTGTCGGCAAGGTGTTGGCTTTTTCCTCGGCGCGCATCACCCGCTTGTCCCGCATTTCCGCTGAGAAGACCCGCAAGGCTTCGGCGATGGATGTCCCGAACTGTTGAGACTGGATCAGCACGGTCACGAAGGATGCGATGTCCGGCACGCCGCACCGTTCAGACATATCGCGCAGCACTTGCGTTTTGTCCTTACCGGCCTTCATTTCGTTGCTGACCATTTCGTATTCTTCAGCCAAGGCAGGAAAGCCTGCTTTGAGTTCATGGGCGACCCGGATGATGGACTGGTCGAGGGATTGGCCGGCCTCAACACAGACCAGCATCATGTCCAAGCTGTCAGGAAAACCGTTGATCATCTCTTCCTGCCGTTCGCCAAGGCGTTTGTTGACCCAATAGCGCGGCAGGTAATATCCAGCGAGGCCAGGCCCAAGGATCGACATCACTGTCGCTTTGGTCGAAGGCTCCCCCGTTTGGGAGGCGTAGACGGCATAGGCCACGCCCAACAGCAGCAGCACGATCCCCAAGGAAAACTGGGCAAAGTGGTACATCTTCACCGCGGATTTCGTCCGATAGCCCGCCTGAATCAGTTTAAGCCGAATCGCGGTGTATTCTTCCACATCCTGCGGTTCCAGAAAGCTGGAATATTTGTCCAGCTTGTCCGTCCCTTGGGAGGCCCGCAGACGTTCGGGGTGATCGGATCCAAGGCCCGCATGGCTGGACGCCTTAAGCTTATCCAGTGGATCTTCGCGTTTTTGCAGCATCACCGGCAGAACCAGCAGGATCAGCAAAACGCCCAACATGCCCACGGCGATCAACGGGCCAAAAGGGCCCAGCAGATCAATCAGCTTTTGGTTTATGGTATCGAGAAAAGCCATGAGCGTTACACCTTAATGTTCACAAGACGGCGCATGACGATCACGTTCGCCACAAGAAAGCCTGCAACGACCAGACAGGCCGGAATGAAGGCTGCGGTTTCTTTCACGTCGTCATAGTAATTGGGCTGGATGAGGTTGATCATCACCAGCGCGCCCAGCGGGAAGACGGACAGGAACATGCCCGACCATTTTGCCTCAGCCGTGATGGCCTTGACGCGGCGGAAGAGTTTGAACCGCGCGCGGATCACCTTGGACAGACCATCGAGGATTTCTGCAAGGTTACCACCGGCGGTCTGCTGAATGGTCACGGCCACGGCCAGGAACCGCATGTCTTGCATGTCCATCCGTTCCGCCATGTGTTTGAGGGTTTCGCCCATGTCGCGGCCATAGGCGGCCTCATCCGAGATGACGCCCATTTCGGTGCCCAGCGGGTCCGGCACCTCTTTGGCGACAATCGCCACAGCGGAGGAGAACGGGTGGCCGACACGCAAGGACCGCACCATCAGTTCCACTGCATCGGGCAGCTGTTCTTCGATCATTGCGGTGCGTTTCTTGGCCTTGCTGTTGACCCAGAAGAAAACGCCGCCCACGCCCATCACGACCGCGACGCCTGCACGGATCGGGACAGAGGTTGCGGTGCCGACCGTCAACATCACGAAAGCAACGCCCGTCAGGACGCCCATGATCATCATCAATTGCGCGGGTGAGAAGGCGATATTGGCCTTTTGCGCCCGTTGCGCCAGCAGGGAATACAGCGGGATGCTTTGCGATTTCATGTGCTGGGTCATCTCCTTGCGGAGTTGTTCCAGCACCTGTTCACGGTTGCCGCCCTTTTCCAACATCTCAAGGCGACGGTTCACCTTGTTGTTGAAATTGATCGATTTGCCAAAGGCGACCAAATAGATGCCATTGACCAGCACGATACAGGCCACAAAGATCAGACCATAAATGATGGGTTCTGCCGAAAGGGTCATTTTGTTTGGTCCTTACTGGGCGGCGACGGGTTCAAAGATGGCGGGCGGCAAATCGTAGCCCCACAGCTTGAAGCGTTCGGAAAAATGGCTCCGCACGCCGGTTGCCGTGAAGTGGCCGATGATTTTGTTGTCAGGGGTCAGGCCCACGCGCTGATAGCGGAAAACCTCCTGCATCGAGATCACGTCACCTTCCATACCGGTGATTTCGGTGATCGATGTCATCCGACGCGAGCCATCCTGCAAACGCGAGGCCTGCACAATCAGGTTCACAGCCGACGAAATCTGGGATCGCACGGCCTTCAGCGGCATCTCAATCCCCGCCATGGCGATCATGTTTTCCAGACGCGAGACCCCATCACGGGCGGAGTTGGCGTGGATCGTCGTCATGGACCCGTCGTGGCCGGTGTTCATGGCCTGCAACATGTCGATGACTTCCTCACCCCGGGTTTCCCCCACGATGATCCGGTCTGGGCGCATCCGCAGCGCGTTTTTCAGACAGTCACGCGGGCTGACTTCGCCCTTACCTTCGACGTTGGGCGGGCGGCTTTCCATCCGGCCTACGTGGGTCTGTTGCAGCTGAAGTTCTGCCGTATCCTCAATCGTCAGGATGCGTTCGGAGTTGTCGATAAACGACGACAGTGCGTTCAGCGTGGTCGTTTTACCCGAACCCGTACCACCGGACACAATGACATTCAGACGGGTGGAGACAGCGGCCTGTAGATAGGCGGCCATTTCCTCGGTGAACGCACCAAATTTCACCAGATCATCAATCCCCAGCTTGTCCTTTTTGAACTTACGAATGGAGACAAGGGATCCGTCAACGGCCACGGGCGGAACCATGGCGTTGAAACGTGAGCCATCGGCCAAGCGGGCGTCAACGTAAGGGTTGGATTCATCGACACGGCGGCCCACGGCGGACACGATCTTGTCGATGATCCGCAGCAGGTGGCGTTCGTCTTTGAACGTCACATCGGTCAATTCCAGCTTACCGGCGCGTTCCACAAAGATCTGCTGTGGGCCGTTCACCAAAATATCGTTGACGTTTTCGTCCTGCAGAAGTGTTTCAAGCGGGCCTAGGCCCTTCACCTCAAAATAAAGCTCCTGGTTGAGGGTTTGGCGTTCCTCACGGTTTAGGACGACGCCCATCTCATCCAAGGATTCTTGCGCAATCGCGCTGATCTCTGCTTTCAGATCCTGTTCCGTTGCAGTCTCAAGTGCGGCGAGGTTCAGGTTGTCCAGAAGCGACTTGTGCAACTCCAGCTTGATTTCGCCCAGACGTTCCTTTCGCTTTTTCTCTTTGTCGCCTGTGGTTGGGGCCGCTTTCACCGGCGCCGGCTTCATCATGGATTTGCGCGGCGCCTCAGCTGCGGCTGCGGCAGGCATTTGCGTGACGTTGTCCGCATTTTCCGGTTTGGCTGCGGGTGCGGCTGTCTTTTTGTACTTCGAAAACATGGATCCCACCTTTTATGCGGTTGCTGCGACGTCGGCCACGTTGACCTCGTGCACGGACTTGGCCAGCTTTGCGATTTCTTTGCGCAGCGGGTTTTTCGGGATGGCCTCGGCCAATGGCACGCCGTGATCCGCATTCTGTGGAATAGGCTTGCCGCCATCAGGCAGTTGAACTTCGATCGAAATTCCAAGGCTTTCGGCCAGACGCTTGATGCGGCTTTTGCCGTTCAGATCGGTGAATTTCGGGGCGCGGTTCAGAATGAAACGCAGCTTTTCGAACGGCAACTGTTCAGACTGCAACGCCCGTTTGATCCGCAACGTGTTTTGGGCAGACCGCATATCCAGCTCAAGCGTGGCAAAATACACGTGGGCCGCATTCAACACGGTTTCGGACCATTCCACCATGGTCTTGGGCATGTCGATGATCACATAGTCAAAATTGGTGCGGGCCATTTCAACGATCCGTTCGATGTCGTCAGGCGACACCAGATCCATTGGGATCAGATCGGTCGGCGCGGTCAAAACCTGTAGCTTTTGTTCAAAGGTCAAAAGCGACCGCATGAAGCTTTCGCTGTCCATGGCCTCGGTGTCTTGCAACATTTCAAAGACAGCTTCGCGGCGCGGCAAATCAAGATAGGTCGAGACGCTGCCGAATTGGAAATCCAGATCCAGAATGCAGACGCGCGGCGCATTTTCACCATCAATGTTGGCCAATTCCCATGCAAGGTTCACAGCCAACGTTGTGGCACCCGTGCCACCGGCCATCCCCTGGACGGGGATCAGGACGCCATTGCGGTCGCCCGTGGCCTTCAGCTTCGTTTCCATTTCCGGCGCGATGGGGGCCTGCGGGGCAGGGGTCAACACGCGATCAATGGCCTGGGCCAATTCGCCTTCGGGCAGTGGATAGGGCACAAATTCATCGCCACCGTCGCGCAGCAAGCCGTGCAACGACGCAGGCGAGACCTCTTCGGCGATCAACAGGACGCGGATATCGCGGGCTTTGGCCGCGCGCACAATCTCAGAGATGATCGAAAGGTCTGCCTCGTCCTCTTCGTCCAGCGCAATGGCCAAAAACTCAAGATCAGCAGCCTCGGGCTGGTCCAGATAGGGCAGAGCGTCGTCAAAACCCAAATCCCCCCAGCTTTCGCCAAGGCAGGTTTCCATATCTTCGATCAACAGATCAAAGTTCTGGACATCGCGGCTCACCGTGCATGCGGTGATGGGCTGCGGTTCAGGTTGCAACATTGCCGACCCACTCATGGCTTATACCTCTACTCAATCTACGGCACGGGGCCGTGCCTTTGGCTGCTTCGCCCCCTTGTCAAAAGACGGATTGGGGGCTTGTTGAGAGAGGTTGTGACGGCCAAAGGGGGCAAGATTGGGGCCAGATTTGCCCATTTGTGCGGTTATTGGACACGATCATCCGCTGAGCTTGCGGTTGTTTCCAGGCTGGACTGGACAGGTGCCCACACAAAAACGGGCCCCTGAGGGCCCGAATTTTCTTATTTTATTGGGTTATTGGCCGCCCACGGCGGGTGCTGCGTCGCCGCCTCCACCGCCACCGCCGCCGCCAAGACCCGGGCTCGATGTCGCACTTGCGACGTATTCGCGGAAGATCACATCGGCGTAGCGTCCGTTCAGAACCGTGGGGTGGTTTTCAACGAATCCCGACACTTCGGTCACGGTCCGGCGGTTGCGACGCTCCCGCCCTTCGGTGACGATAAGGGGCTGTGTTTCGCCAAAGGACACCACCGCCTCAAGCCGGTTGCGGCTGATGCCTTGGGTCGACAGGTACAAGACCACGGCTTCCGCGCGGCGCAGGCCAAGGCGCCGATTGTACGCGGTTGACCCCACAAGATCGGTGTGGCCGTAGACCTTGAAGCGGACTTCTGGGAACTGGCGGATCCATGCGGCCTGCTGACGCAATGTCGCGCGGGCGGTTTCGTCCAGCGCGGTCGAGTTGAACGGGAACGTCACCATCGTATTCACCTCAGAGGAGAACCGGCGGTTGAGGTTCACGGCAAAGCTGCTGGCCCCCGTTTGCACAGAGGTGTTGTTGGCCGTGGCATTTCCGAAAAAGCCGCTGTCGATTTCAGATCCGGCTTCGCGGGTGTTGAAATCCTGCCATTGGGTGCCGCCAGCGATCTGATTGCATCCCGCAAGGGCCAGCACTGCTGCGGACAAAATTGCCATCGGTTTCATTGCCTGAATTCCCATTTTAGTCATCCAAAACATAGCCGTAGGACCCGCTGAAATCTTGGCGGGCCACTTCGCCGGCACCGCCTTGTTGCGGGGCCTCGCCTGCTGCGACACGACCAAAGAGGAAGAGATCACGTTCAGACGGCGGGCGAACGCGGTCCGTTGGCAGGGCCAAGGCTTCCCCCCGTGTCGGGGTGACAAGATGCGGCGTGACAATGATGACCAGTTCGGTCTGTTGGCGGCTGTATTCGGCAGAGCGGAACAACGCACCCAGCACCGGGATGTCACCCGCCCATGGCACTTGGCCGCTCAGGTCCACAAAGTCATCAGACAGAAGGCCCGCAATCGCAAAGCTTTCACCGTCACGCATTTCAACCGTGGTTGATGTGGCGCGTGTTTTGAACGCATCGATCGAAAAACCGTTTTGGCTAAAGCCATTGGCCGGATCGAGAGATGACACCGACGCGTTGAGTTCAAGGTTAATGACATCGCCATCCACCACGCGGGGAATAAAGTCCAATTCGATGCCGAACGGTTTGTATTCGACCGAAATCGCCCCTTCTTCCTGCGAAACAGGGACGGGGTATTCCCCACCTGCAAGGAAGCTGGCCTCTTGCCCCGACAGTGCTGTCAGGTTGGGCTCAGCCAAGGTTCGGACGACGCCACGATTTTCCAGGGCTTCAAGAAGAATGCCGACTTCGACACTGCCCGCATTGAACCCGAACAAAAATGCGCCTGCGTTGTCGTTGCCACCGGGCAGCGCGCCGCCAAGCGCTCCGTTGCGCGCGCCGTCACCGACAGTTGTTCCCGTTCCGAGAGCAAGGCCGAGATCGCCGCCCAACGCATCACCGCCCAAAGACAAAGAGGAGCTGAGGGATTTGGACACCGACCGCTGCATTTCCGCAAAACGAACCCGCAACATAACCTGCTGCGTGCCGCCGACCGTCATGAGATTGGAGACCCGATCCGGTGCGTAGCGATTTGCCAGTTCCAGCGCGCGATCAAGACGCGCAATCGACGAAACCGTACCGGACAGGACGATGCCATCGTTGGCTGTGCGCACTTCGATGTGTTCACCTGGCAGGATTTGTTCCAGCCGTTCCTTAAATTCCGCGATATCAGGGGTCACGTGGACTTCGACGTTGGTGATCAGTCGACCATCGCCGCCCAGAAGGGTCAGCGTCGTCCGGCCTGGTTCTTTGCCAAGAACATAAATTGTCCGGTCAGACAGCGACGAAATATCTGCAATCGTCGGATTGGCGATGGACAATTCCGTAAAGGGTACATCGCTTTCAACCACGACCGCACGGTTCATTGGGACGTTCAGCGCACTGGAGGGTGCGCCACGCATGACTTGCAACGTCTCAGCCGGAAGCTGGGACGGTACGCTTGTCATTGTAAAGGCAAGACCCATCAGGGCTGCCTTGAGAAATCTATTTTGTGTCATTGTGACCTGCCTCTAATGTCACGCCCGATGCGAGGTTTTCCCCGTCATTTTGACCAGCCTGCGCGAAATCGACATTTTTTGCAAGAATCAATGTATTGGACCCGTTCGTTTATGTGGATAACTGGCAACATGATGACACGAACGGCCGACTGCGAACATCCAAACGCCCCCACCTGGAAGGGTGAGGGCGTCAGTGGTTGAGATTGATTTTGGACAAGTTTGGCAAAATGTGAGCGGCTGCCAAGCTACACAAATCCGTCTATCAGTTGGTGCAGGGGATCGGAATTTCGACCACTTCAGCGCCACGACGTGTCCGGATCGTACAGATCTGCTCACGCTCAACCTGAGGGGCGGGGGCCTGTGGAGTGATGCCCAAAAGCGACGCCTGATTGACCTCGATCGCGCCAGCGACCGTGTCGTCCTCACGTCCGACCAAGGACAAAGACAAACGACCGGTCGCCTGGGCCTGAGCGAGCGCAGCGACCTGATCTGGAGTAACCTGTACGGTGACCGTCCGCGCGATCGTGGCACCAGTGCGCCCACTTTCAGAGGTCTGGTCAACCGCAACCAATTGAACGTTCGCTTCAATCAGCTTGGTAATGTCGGTGTTGTCGCCACCAAGGCCAGCGGCGCGGCCTGTCCAGTAAACATCGACACGGTCGCCCGGTGATAGAAACCCGGAGACGCCTGAGGACACGTCGACCTTAATGGCGAAGGCACGCATGCCACGCTCCAAAAGGGCAGTGATCCCCGCGACTTCCCCCGGGGCGGTCACTTTGACAGCCAGAAGGGGTTCATTGGGTTCCATCTGACGCAAGGCCACGCGCAATTCTTCCGGACCCTCGGGGAAGACCTCTTCCTGTGTGCGAAAGATGCCTTCGGGCAGAAAGGGCTCGGCGTATTTGATCACGACAATATCGTCAGTCGTGATTTGTTCGCCGTGTTCGACGACACGGTTCACAGCAATGACATCGACGGTTGGCACGGCTTCCGCAATTGCGGCCTGCTGCGCGGCCAGCGCTGCATTTTGTTGCTGGAAATACCCCTGAACCATGTAAATGGCGAAGCCCGCAAGCCCCATTCCCACGATCAAGACAAGTCCAAATACTGCTCGCATTGTCTTATTCCTTTGATTACATGGCCAAGACTTTGCGGCCAACTCTGCTTACGCATCAGGTACAATGGAAATGCGGCACCATTGTGCCGCATCCATGAAATTGATGTGCCGATGGATCGCCCCGTTTTGGGGCAAAACGTCAGTATGTTACAACGTCCTGGGCGCTTAAGAATGCACCAACGCTTGTCGATTTATTGGTGGCGCCTGCGCCAATAATGGCGATCAGGGCGATGGCAAGACCGACAATTGCAGCCGTCAAAACAACCCAGTCAACTGTGACTGCACCGTCGTCGTCCCAGCGGAACTTTTGGATAATGTGTTTCATATCGAAAATGCGTCCTTCAAATCACTGGTGGTCATTTAGGCATGCCGGGAAAATGCGGCCCAATCATGACGACGCCATGCTTATTTTGCGAAGACATGCGCCCCCGTCGCGCCATTGATCAAAATACAAAAGGGGCCGCACCGAAGTGCGACCCCTTATGTCAACTTAAGCGTTCCGCTTAGTAAGTTGCGATGGTCTGCTGGGACAGCTGGGAGCTGATCTTGTCGCCCAGAGCAGTCGTACCGCCGGACACGGAAGACAGAACGGCGATGCCCAGGCCCACGATGGCTGCAGTCAGAACGACCCAGTCAACAGTCACGGCACCGTCTTCGTCGTTGCGGAAGTTTTTGATGAAGTTAAGCATGATAATTCTCCGAAGTCTTATGTGTCTTAGTAAGTTGCGATGGTCTGCTGGGACAGCTGGGAGCTGATCTTGTCGCCCAGAGCAGTCGTACCGCCGGACACGGAAGACAGAACGGCGATGCCCAGACCCACGATGGCTGCAGTCAGAACGACCCAGTCAACAGTCACGGCACCGTCTTCGTCGTTGCGGAAGTTTTTGATGAAGTTAAGCATTGGTTTCCCTCCTCAGGGTATCTCTCAGTTTCAGTATCTAGGCGGATCACTGTGTGCACCGGCCTCTTGTTGGTGCGTTTTCCGTCTTGGATGAGCATTGTTTGACGGTGGAATGGGGCAGCAATTGGACACCATTCGTGCAATTTTGCATCCGATTAACTTTTTACTGATTTTTATTGTAACTCACTGATTGCAAAGGATTTAAATCGTAAGTTTCGCATTTTAGGTAAATGAATCGTTGCAAAAACGTGTCTAGTCCACGCCGCAGAGAGAAATTGTTTACGAAATTGTGGATCGACGAAGCGCAACTAAGCTACCTTTGCCAAAACAAGAAGCAGGCGGAGACCGCGAAAATGCGGCGTAGTATTATAATGGCCGCGTTGGTCGCCCTTACGGGGACAGCGCCGGCACTGGCAGAGAGTCACCGACTTCAGGGTGATTTCACCTTCAGACGCATCGGGGTGCCTCAATCAGGTGCCACCAATCGCATCACGGTACAGGTTGCCCCGCAGGCGCCATCTGCCCCGTCTGCGCCCCCGGTTGCCGGATCGGGTGGAACACCTGCACCCGCACCTGGATCGCCCGCGATTGCAGGTCTGGCCCCCGCGCCTTCGGGGGTCGAGTGGTATTGGGAGGCGATTTCCCCGTCGCTTGATGATGCGGACAGCTTTTCACTTGAGGCCGCGGTGGCAGCACTGACGACCGCGCCGCAAGGGCAGGGCGTGCCCGCCCCACGTCTTCAGGGCATGACGGAATTGGCGAACCGCTACGGCATCGATATTTTGACCGCCACGATTGGCACTGATGTTTCGCCGGCGTTGGTTTTGGCCGTTATTTCTGTCGAGAGTGCCGGGCGATCAGACGCAGTGAGTGGCGCAGGCGCCCAGGGGCTGATGCAATTGATGCCGCCCACGGCCGCGCGGTTTGGCGTTCAGAATGCCTTTGATGTGCGCGAAAACATCAAGGGCGGGACGGCCTACCTTGATTGGTTGCTGGACGAATTCGACAACAAGGTCATCTATGCGCTGGCCGGATATAATGCGGGCGAAGGGGCTGTGCGCAATAACAACGGCGTCCCGCCCTTTGCGGAAACCCGCGCCTACGTGCCCAAGGTACTGGCCGCATGGGAGGTCGCACGCGGCCTGTGTATGACACCGCCCGAACTGGTGACAGACGGCTGCGTCTTCACAGTTTCTTCTGAATAGGATCGAAATCGATGACGATGAAACCGCTTGTTTTGGACGCGGACGGGACTTTGTTGCGTACCGATATGTTGCTCGAAGGGTTCTGGAAGGGGCTGGGCACAGATCCCGCAGCGACGTTGAAAACCATACCGCTTGCAGGGGATCGCGCCGCGTTGAAGGCGGAAATTGCCCGCATCGCGCCATTGCGCGTTGATCTGCTGCCGGTGCACGAAGAAATTGCATCCCTGGCACTTGAGGCGCGTGAAGCAGGGCGCGAAGTGGCGCTGGCCAGTGCATCTGACGTTTCATACGTGCAGCCCTTGGCCGACCACTACGGAATTGAACGGGTGTTTGCGTCCCAGAATGGGGTGAACCTGAAAGGCCAAGCCAAAGCTGATGCGCTTGTCGCGGCCTATGGTGAGGGTGGGTTCGATTACGCGGGCAACGACAAGAGTGATCGCAAGATCTGGGATCGTGCAGATCATGCCATTGTGGTCGGATCGGCGGGGGGCGGGGCCAAGGGCCTGCCGTCCGTGACGCAGATCAAGGGGGGCTGGTCCCCCCGTGCTGTGTTGAAATCCATGCGCCCCCACCAATGGGTCAAAAACGTGCTGTTGTTTTTGCCCATGATTGCCGCGCACGCGTTCTTCTTTGAAACGTTCTTGGCGGTGTGTTTGGGCATCGTCAGCTTTTCCGCTGCAGCGTCTTGCATTTATATCGTGAACGATCTGCTGGATATCGAAGCAGACAGGCTGCACGCCAAGAAATGCAAACGCCCCTTTGCCGCGGGCACCGTTCCGATCCCTGTCGGGATGTTGACCTGTGCGGCGCTGGGCGTGATCGCTTTGGGCGTGGGCGCGCTGTTGTCTTGGCAGATGTTCGGCGTGGTCGCGTTCTATATGGCGCTGTCGCTGGCTTATTCGATGCGTCTGAAACGGCTGCGTTGGATCGACATCGCTGTTCTCGCCTCTCTTTACACCTTGCGTGTTGTGGCCGGTGCGGCCGCCAGCGGGGTGGATGCGTCGGTCTTTATGTTGATCTTCATTTTCCCGATTTTCATCACGCTGGGCTGTGTAAAGCGCATGACGGAATTGGCGCTGGCCAAGGACGACAATCCCTTGCCTGGACGTGGGTATGCGCGGCGCGATATGGGCGATTTGCTGAATATGTCTGCCATCGGGATGGTCGGCGCATTGGTGATCTTCTTTTTGTATTCTTATTCCGATCAGGCGCTGGGGCTTTATCCGGATCAATGGTTGCTGTGGTTGGCCCTCGTGCCGATTGCGGCATGGCTCTACCGGATGGTGAGGTTGGGATATATGGGGCGGATGGATTACGACCCGATCGTCTTTGCCCTCAGCGACATGCGCGGCTTGGGCTACTTGTTGATCACGTTGTCCCTGATGTTTTACGGCGCAGGCCTGTGGTCGGAATGGTTCGGGCGGGTGTTTGGATAAACGCCAGCGGGAACGCGTGCTGCGACGTGCGCCTCCGGCGGGGATATTTTTGAAACAAAGACAACAAAGCCCGATGTCCGTGCATGGCGAACATCGGGCCCGTAACAGCGGTGCTGTCTTCGTTTGCGGCCATCGGCGTCCCCGCCTGTACCGTTCTTTCACCGTAGCGCGTTTCCCTTAATAGGGCGTAAATCCGCGAGACGTGGTGTGACGTCAAAGTCAGATCGACATCTTTTTGAAGATCGGCTCGGGGATCAGCTTGATCACGGTCATGACTGGCCACCAGATCCATTTGGTATAAAGCGTGTTGCGCTTCTTTTGCAGGGCTTTGTGGATGTCTGCCACAACGGCGTCGGCGGTGGTCATAAAGGGCTGCGGCCCGAGACCTTCGGTCATTGCCGTCTCCACCGGGCCAGGTTTTACCGTCAGCACATGCACACCATGCCGCCCCAGCGCATTGCGCAACCCGCTGAGGTATGTGGCAAAGCCCGCCTTGGCGGCCCCGTAGACGTAATTGCCCACGCGGCCACGATCGCCCGCAACGGATCCCACGCCGACAATGGCGCCGGTGCCGCGGGTTTGAAGATGGGGGGCGAGCATTTGCAGGACCCGCGCCGGGCCGGTCAGGCTGTCGGCGATCACACCATCGAGGATGGAAGGATCCGCATCGATCGCGTCCTGCGGGGGCATGGATCCTACGAAAACCGCGCAGTTGAGGGTTCCGGGGCGGCTGGTTGCCACATCAAGGATGCCGTCAAACGTCGCAGGGTCGCGGGCGTCGAACATCACGGGCGTGGCCCCTTCGGCGCCGCGCGCTGTTGCATCGGCGGCTGTGGCGTCCAGATCATCCATCCGCCTGCCGGCGAGGATCACGTGTGCGCCTTGTTCGGCCACAGAGCGGATGAACGCTTTGGCGATGGTTGAGCTTGCGCCCAGTACAATCCAGGTTTCGGTCATATGTCAGGTCCTTAGGTCTAGGCGACGTATCATATCGGTTTTCAACAGACCTTCGGGGTCTGCTTTGGCCGCAGCGGCGGCCCATTTGGGGTGATCGGGGTACATGGCCTTGATCGCGCCGCCCGTGGATAGGGCGTCTTTGGCCAGATAAAGGCGCCCCCCTGCGTCAACGGTCGCGTCCTCCAACCGCTCAATCAGACGGCGGGCTTGGGGGCGGTTCGGGAAATCGATGGCCAGCGTATAGCCTTCCATCGGGAAAGACATATGGCCTGCCCGGCCCGGACCCATGCGTTTGAGGACCGCAAGAGGGGAGGCCAAGCCCGATCGGGCGATGGTGGCCAGCATATGCCGCAGGGCTGCGGCCTGACCCAGAGGCACCACACATTGAAACTGGTGAAATCCGCGCTTGCCATAAAGCCGGTTCCAATCGTGGATCTTGTCCAGCGGGAAAAAGAAATCCTGAAGGGGGCGAACCACGGTGCGGCCGGATCGGGGCACACGTCTGTAATAGGCCGCGTTGAAGGCTTTGACGATGGGACCGGACAGCGCCCAATGGGGGGCATCGAGGGGGATTGTCTTTGCCGCCCGCGGGGCAGGCCGCAAGCCGCGGCAGGTTTCGCCTTCTTCGACGATGCCGCGGCCCAGAGATGGGCCTGTGGCCGTCGCATCGATCCAGCCGACGGTATAGGGCGCGGTTGAAGCATCCAGCAAAGCGATGTGATGATCCCAGTCCGTGGCCCGCTGTTCGGTCACCAGCATCAGGTCGCCCTTGGCCGGGGTCAGTTGCAACGTTGCCTGCGTGATCACACCGGTTTGGCCAAGGCCGCCACAGGTCGCTTTCCAAAGGGCGCCTGTTTTGGGCGTGATTTTGCGGGTCTTGTCGCCTTGTAACAGCTGAAGAGCCATCACATGCTGACAAAAGCTGCCGGCATGGTGGTGGTTTTTGCCATGCACATCCATGGCGATTGCCCCACCGACGGTGGCAAAGCCGGTGCCAGGAAGAACGGCGGGCAGCCAGCCTTGGGGCGCAAGGATGCGGGCCAGTTCCCCCAACCGCATGCCGGCCTCAACGGTGATCACGCCAACCTCACGATCGAACGAAAGAATGCGGTCGATCCGCGTCATATCCGTCGCTGCTCCGCCGTCGTTCAACGGCGCGTCCCCGTAAGATCGGCGGTTGCCGATGGCAGGGGCCGTCGCGGCCACGCGGCGCACATCGTCGGGGCGTGTGATGTCACCCGTTGCGCGCAGGGCACGGCCCCAGCCGGAATAGGATGTGTTGCGGGTCATGCGGCGGCGGCTTGTGATTTGGCTTCGGCGAGGGGGAAGATCAGCAGACCGATTCCGATTGCGAACCAGAGTGTTGTCAGGCGGATCACGGCGGTGGCAGGGATCGACACCTCAAGCGGGACACCTTCGAGAGACAGGAGGGCCACCATCGCAGCCTCCGCCCCACCCACGCCGCCCGGTGCACCGGTAAGACCCCCTGCAAGGGTGGAGAATGTGAAAATTGCGACCGCTTTGGCCAGCCCAATGTCGGCGCCCATCCACACCATCAGAATATGAAAGGCATAGCCCTCGGCAATCCAGCCGATCAGGCCAAGGAAGAGGGCGGCGATCAGCACAGGCGCGTTGGTAAAGACTGTCAGGGAGCGTGCTGCCATGCGGGCGCGGCCCATCAGACGCGGCAGCCGGCCGATGAGCCTGTAGGTCCATGTCACACACGCCGCCAAAAGGCTGGGGCGGGTCGCCACGAAGGCCGCCAAAAGCGCCAGTACCGCGACCGGCATAGCCATTGCTATGCCACCCGCAGACAGCGCGATACCGCCCGCCAGAATGAGGGCCATGACCGCGAGGTCCGAGGCGCGATCCATCAGCACCAGCGGAGCGGTGCGTTCCACGGCCCAACCGGTTTCCCGTTTCAACCATCGCATACGGATCAATTCGCCGACACGTCCGGGGGTGACGGACATGGCAAAACCGCCCAGGAAGTGGCGCAAGTCCTGCCCCAGCGTCGTGGGCAGGCCCAAACGACGGGCAAAAAGATGCCACCGCGCCCCGCGGAAAAGATAATTCACCAGGCTAAGCGCAAGCAGCAGCGAAATTTGCTGCCATGTCAGTTTCATCAGTTGGGCTTTGGTTTCTTCCCACCCCGTCGCGGCGGCCAATCCGGCCAGCCCCGCAATCACAAAGGCGAAGAGGGCCCCTAACAAAGCGATGTCGCGCCAGCGACGTTTGGTGCTGTCGGTCGATGTTGGCGCCATTGACGGGCCTGTGTTTGTGCTGCTCATGCTCATTCCTTCGCGATTAGCGACAGAATAGGGCGATAGTATGACTTTGTTTTAGATTTGGAAACGAAAGAGCGGTGCTTTCGGGGAGGCCTGGTGTTTTGGGCAGACGGGAGGATTTAGGTATTTTTGACCCAAAGAAGCGGGGCCTGGCCCTAGATCAAAAACAGATCCGCCCAGTCGGGGTGTTTGGCGCGCTGGGCGTTTACGTAAGGGCACAGGGGGACGATCTTGTAGCCCTTATTGCGAGCGTCCGCGATGAGGTGTTGCATCAGCAGGTACGCAAGGCCTTGGCCTTCGAGGGCTTTGGGCACCGCCGTATGATCCACAATGCGAGAGGTGGGTGACAGAATGGAATAGGTCATCTCTGCCTCGCCCTCGGGCGTGGCGATCACAAAGCGGCCTTTCGAGCCGCTTTGCTGTTCGGTGATCTTTGGATTAGACAAGCGTGGCTTCGGTGGCAGCGCGCAATTCGTCTTCGGTGACGCCGTCGGCTGTTTCAACGATTTTGAGGCCGCCTTCGACCACGTCCAGCACCCCAAGGTTCGTGATGATACGATCCACGACGCCTTTGCCGGTCAGCGGCAGGGTGCAGGCCTTCAGCAGTTTGCTGTCACCGTGTTTGTTCGTGTGGTCCATGACCACGATGACGCGGCCGACGCCTGCGACCAGATCCATGGCGCCGCCCATACCTTTGACCAGTTTGCCGGGGATCATCCAGTTGGCCAGATCGCCGTTTTCGGCCACTTCCATGGCGCCGAGGATCGCCGCCGCGATCTTTCCGCCGCGGATCATGCCGAAGGAGGTGGCGCTGTCGAAATAGGCCGTGCGGTCCATTTCGGTGATGGTCTGCTTGCCTGCGTTGATCAGGTCCGGGTCCTCGTCACCCTCATACGGGAAAGGCCCCATGCCAAGCATCCCGTTTTCAGACTGAAGCGTGATGTCTTTGTCGCCCACATAGTTGGCCACAAGCGTTGGGATGCCGATGCCGAGGTTCACATACCAACCGTCTTCGAGTTCTTGTGCCGCACGGGCGGCCATCTGATTGCGATCCCACATTATGCTTTCTCCCGCACGGTCCGTTGTTCGATACGCTTTTCGTGTGTGCCTTGGATGATCCGGTGCACGTAAATTCCAGGAAGGTGGATAGCGTCAGGGTCCAGCGATCCGGTTGGCACGATTTCCTCAACCTCAACCACGCAGGTCTTGCCACACATGGCCGCCGGAGGGTTGAAGTTGCGAGCGGTTTTGCGGAACACGAGGTTGCCGGTTTCATCGGCCTTCCACGCCTTGACGATGCTGAGATCGGCAAAGATGCCTTCTTCCATGATGTAGGTTTCCATGGCGCCGTTTTGGCCTGTGGGGAAGTCTTTGTGGTCCTTCCCGTCGGCAATCACAGTGCCCACGCCGGTCTTGGTGTAGAACCCCGGAATGCCGCAGCCGCCGGACCGCATCCGTTCGGCTAATGTGCCTTGGGGGTTGAATTCCAGCTCAAGCTCCCCCGAAAGATACTGGCGCATGAATTCGGCGTTTTCGCCCACGTAGGAGGAGATCATCTTTTTGACCTGACGGGTTTGCAACAGGATGCCGATGCCGAAATCATCGACGCCCGCGTTGTTGGACGCGAAGGTCAGGTCTTTGGTGCCCGCGTCCTTGATCGCCGCCAACAGCAATTCCGGAATGCCGCACAGGCCAAAGCCTCCGGCCGCGATGAACATGCCGTCGTGCAAAAGCCCGTCCAGGGCTGCGGCGGCGTCAGGATAGATTTTCTGCATAAGACCCCCATATCGTGTCGCCGCTATTGATGGGAGGGGGCGTCGCTCGTGTCAATGGAAATGCTGCAATGCGGCGCGAAACGGACGTTGCTACAGGACGAGGCTGTTGTCTTCTTCTTCTGCGCGGCTTTCGTCGGCTGTGGCCAGAGCGATCCCGAAGGTGAGGATACCGACGCGGCCCGCGGTCATCAGGACGATGATCACCAGCTTGCCCAGATCGCTAAGATCGCCGGTGATCCCCATGGACAGGCCGACGGTGCCCATGGCTGAAATGGCCTCAAACATCAGCACCTCAAACGCTGCCGCTTCGGTCAGCAGCAGCACAAACATAGAGCCCGCCAGAAGGGCCATATAGAACGTCAGGCCGGCAGCGGCGTTTTGCAATTTGTCCAGCGGCACGCGGCGTTTGAAAAACCGGATCTGGTCGCGCCCCTTGAGGGTGGACCGGACCAGCCCAATCAGGGCTGCAAGCGACGTTGTCTTCAACCCGCCGCCTGTGCCTGCGGGTGAGGCGCCGATCATCATCAAAAAGAACATCACCATCAAGATGGCGGGCGCCAGAGAGCCGATGGGATGGGTGTTGAAGCCCACGGTGGTGGCCGCTGTCATGGTTTGAAAAAACGCGAGCATCAGGCGTTCGGCGGGGGGCACATCGGCGATGCTGGGCTCGACCACAAAAAAGATCAACGTGCCTGCCACCAGCATGAACCCTGTGATACGAACGATCACCTTGGTCGTAAAGCCGAGGTATTTCTTGCGCCCCACAAACGTCCGCCAACTGTCGACGACGATCAAAAAGCCCATCGCACCCAAGAGGCTGAGAACCGAGATGGTGACGTTCAAAGGCAGATCGCCTGCGTAGTCTTCCAGCGAATTGGGAAACAGGCTGAACCCTGCGGTGCAGAACGCGGAAATGGCGTGAAAAATCGCGGGCCACAGGGGATTGGCCACGTCGTTTGCAGCGAAAATGAAGTACAGGATAGTGGCGCCCACCGCCTCAACCAAGAAGGTGAACAGGAGGACCGACATAATGAAACTGCGCGGATCGATATCGTCGGGCAGGTTGAATGCGGCCTTTGTGGTGCGTCTGCGGGCATGGCCCAACCGGTGCTGGATCGTCAGGACCATAAAGGACCCAATGGTCATATAGCCCAGCCCCCCAAGCTGGATCAGAAACAAGATCACCAATTCACCGCCAAAGGTGAAACTGCTGGCGGGGTCCACACTGACAAGCCCCGTCGTGGACACCGCCGATGTGGCGATGAACAACGTATCCAAGGCGCCAACGCTGACCTCTTGCAAGACGGGCAGGCTCAGCAGGACCCACCCGATCAGGATGTAGGACAGATAGCCAAACAGAAGCAGCTTTGCCGGATGGGTCGTCGTGAAAAACATATTGAGACGCGCAAGCGTGCGCACCGACTGGTAGGATTTCGACCGGTCTTTGGTCATGGCGGATGCCTTTCACATCAGGCGCTTGATCACGACTGTCCAAGCATTGCAGGTCGACCGCGAGGATCGGGCGATCAGTCTTCCTTGACAGCCGTCTTTTTCTTAGCCACGGGCTTCTTTGCGGCTGTTTTCTTCTTCGCCGCAGGCTTTTTCGCGGCTTTCTTCGGGGCAATTTTCTTGCCCGATTTTGCGGCACGTTCTTCAATCAGGGTGACCGCTTGGCTGAGCGTCAGGTCTGCGACCTCAATCGTGTCGGGGATCGTCGCGTTAATCTTGTCCCACTTCACGTAAGGCCCGTATTTGCCGTCAAACACATTGACCGGCCCGCCCACGTCGGGGTGTTCGCCAAGCTCACGGACCGGCACGGCGGCCTTGCCCCTGTTGCCACGGCTGGCGACCTTTTCGGCCAACAGTTGAACCGCGCGGTTCATGCCGACCTCCCACACCTCGTCCAGCCCCTCAAGGTTGGCGTTTGTGCCACCTTTGAATGACGTGCTTTCGGCGTGTTTCAGGTAGGGGCCATAGCGCCCGATGTTGGCCCAGACATTCACCCCATCCTCAGGGTGGGGGCCGATCAGACGGGGCAGATCAAGCAGTTTCACCGCTGTTTCAAGGTCAACTTCCTCCGGCACCCATTCTTTGGGAATGGACTGACGAGGGGGTTTTTTGTTGTCTTCGGTGACATCGCCACGTTGCACATAGGGGCCAAAGCGGCCCTTGTGCACCCAGATTTTGTCGCCCTGATCCTCGCCCAACAGTTTGCCCTCAGGCGGAATGCCTGCGGCGTCATCTTCGCCCGGGGGGCCAAAGGCGCGGGTGTAGCGGCAGTTGGGGTAGTTCGAACATCCAATGAACGCGCCACCCGAGCGCGCAGTGCGCATCGAAAGACGTCCCTCGCCACAGTTGGGGCACAAACGCGGATCGGTGCCGTCCTCATTGGGGGGGAAGATGTGCGGGGCGAGGACTTCGTTGATCTTTTCAAGGACTTCGGTGATGGAATTGTCCATCGCCTCGTCGATGGTCACTTTGAAATCGCGCCAGAAGCTTTCCAACACCTTCTTATAATCCGCATTCCCTGCCGAGACGTGGTCCAGATCCTCTTCGAGAGACGCGGTGTAATCGTAGCCCACATATTTGCGGAAATAATTGGTCAGAAAGGCTGTAACCAACCGTCCCTTATCCTCAGGGATCAGGCGGTTTTTGTCTTTGCGGACGTATTCGCGATCCTGAATGGTGGTCACGATAGACGCATAGGTCGACGGACGCCCGATGCCCAATTCTTCCATCCGTTTGACCAGCGTGGCCTCGGTATAACGGGGGGGCGGCTGGGTGAAATGTTGCTCAGGCGTGACGCTGTCTTTCGCCATCGTCTCACCCTCATTCATCTGGGCCAGACGCTTGTCATCATCATCCACAACCTCGTCGTCGCGGCCTTCTTCATAGACGCGCAGGAAGCCGTCGAACATCACCACCTGTCCGGTGGCGCGCAATTCCACCTGACCGTCGGCACTGCCGATGTCGGCGGTGGTGCGTTCCAGACGCGCGGCCTCCATCTGGCTGGCGATGGTGCGTTTGTAGATCAGATCATAGAGTTTGCGCTGATCCGGATCGGCGATTTTCGCGTCCTCAGTGGATTTGGCTAGATCGGTGGGGCGCACGCATTCGTGGGCTTCCTGTGCGTTCTTGGCTTTGTTTTTGTAGATGCGCGGTTTGTCCGGCACGTAGTTTGCGCCGTATTTGTCTTTGATCGCGTCGCGGGCGGCACTCACGGCCTCGGGGGCCATGTCGATGCCGTCGGTCCGCATGTATGTAATCAACCCCGCCTCATACAGACGCTGGGCCGCATTCATGGTCATCCGCGCGCCAAAGCCGAATTTGCGGCTGGCCTCTTGTTGCAGGGTGGATGTCATGAAGGGGGCAGAGGGGTTGCGGGTGGCGGGTTTCGCCTCAACCGATTTGACCACGAGATCACGCGACAGCACGGCCTGCTGTGCCATTTCGGCCTGTGTTGCGTTCTCCAGATCGAATTTGTCGAGCTTTTTGCCCGCCAAAACCGTCAAACGTGCCTCAACCACCTGATTGCGAGGGGTTTGCAGCTGCGCTTTGACGGACCAGTATTCGCGGTTGTTGAACGCCTCGATTTCCATCTCACGCTCAACGATGATCCGCAACGTGACCGATTGCACGCGGCCCGCAGATTTCGCCCCGGGGAGGCGGCGCCACAGAACGGGCGACAGTTTAAAGCCCACCAGATAATCCAGCGCGCGGCGTGCCAGATAGGCATCGACCAGCGGTTGATCCACTTGGCGTGGGTTCTTCATAGCCTCGGTCACGGCGGATTTGGTGATCGCGTTGAACACCACGCGGCTGACGGGGGTGTCTTTCTTGATGGATTTGCGTTTGCGCAATGCCTCCTCAAGGTGCCAGCTGATGGCCTCGCCCTCACGGTCGGGGTCGGTGGCGAGGATCAATGCGTTGTCGTCTTTCAGGGCGTCGGCGATCGCTTTGATGTGTTTTTTGCTGTCGGATGCGACCTCCCACAGCATCTCGAAATCCTGATCCGGGTCGACGGATCCGTCTTTGGGGGGCAGGTCACGCACATGCCCGTATGAGGCCAGAACAGTGTAGTCAGACCCCAGATATTTGTTGATTGTCTTGGCCTTAGCCGGAGATTCAACGACAACAACAGGCATGGGAATCCTTCCGAAACGCGCAAATTCAATAGTCGCGCAAGATGTGGGGGGTGCCACGTGATTGTCAATGGAGGTTCTTTGGACACCCCTGCGCGACCCTTTGGCACGCCCTCAAATGTGGTCCTTCAGATGGTGCGGGCCAGAACTCCGCCCGCCTGTCTGACGACCTTTCCATCAAGTTCAAGGTCCATCAGAACCGGCGCAATGGTGTGCGCAGACGTCCCAAGGGCGCGGATCAGTTGATCTTCGGCCATGGGGGCAGGCGACAAACGCGTGAGGATATCATTATGCAAGGCCGCAGTTTCACGCAAGCTGCGGCGTGGCTCAGGGGCGGGGGCGGGTTCTTTTGGCGGCTGCGCAGGCATGGTCAGCCGCAATTCGGGCGCGAGATCAGGCTGCGCGCCGAGGTGAACGAGGATATCTTGGGGTCCGCGCACAAGGACGGCGCCGTCACGGATCAACGCGTTGCAGCCCGCGACCCGCGCGTCAAAGGGATGTCCAGGGACAGCCAAAACGTCGCGGCCCTGGTCCAACGCCGTGCGCGCGGTGCCAAGGCTGCCTGATTTCGCGGCGGCCTCAACCACCACCACAGCCTGTGAGAGCCCTGATATAATGCGATTGCGGGCGACGAAGTGGCGCGCGCGGGGCTGAAACCCCATGGGTTGATCCGAAAGGCACAGCCCCTTTTGGGCGATGGCGCGGGCCAGATCGGCGTTTTCGGCAGGATAGAGCACGTCAACACCGCCCGCGACCACTGCAATGGTTCCGGTGGGCAGGGATTTATGATGGGCCGCGGCGTCAATCCCGCGGGCCAGACCAGATACGATTGTAAATCCGGCCTCTCCCACCTCTTGCGCCAATTTTGCCGCCATGCGCGTCCCCAATGAGGACGCGTTTCGCGCCCCGATCAACGCGACCTTGGGCGTATTCAGCAACTCAACCCGCCCCGTGGCCCACAGCGCGACAGGGGCATCGTCAACTTCCGTCAGTGCATGTGGAAAATCTGCGTCGCCTTGAAACAGCAACCGCGCTTTTGTGCGGTGACCAGCCTTCAGTTCAGCCAGTACGACGCCTTCGGGGCAGACTTCGTAATTTGGCACACCTGCGGCTTTGGCAATATCGGGGAGGGCGGCCAGGGCGGCCTGTGCTGTGCCATGTTCCGCAAGCAGTCTGCGGTAGGTCACGGGGCCCACACGACGTGAGCGCAGCAGGCGGAGGTGGTCAACGCGATCATCTTCCGTGGTGGGTGGGAGTGGGGGGTGAGTGGAAGAGGGTCTCTTCGATGTCATCCTATACTCCGCCTGCTGCAGAATCAGGATTAGAGAAAAGGGGTTAACGAAAGGTTATCAAACGCCTTGTTTAGAAAGGGTTTGTGACGTTTTTTGACATACTGTGACGTGCCCTCCCCATAAATGGCCCCCCCTGTTTTGAGGTTCGGGGGGGGGAGCGGCCTCTCTAGGCCGCGGCACCCCCGACGGTCAGTCCCCCAATCAACAGCGAGGGCTGTCCAACACCCACAGGCACCCACTGGCCAGCCTTGCCGCAATTGCCGATGCCGGGATCAAGCGTCATGTCATTGCCGATGCCGCGAACCTGTTTCATCGCAGTGGCCCCGTCGCCAATCAACGTGGCCCCTTTGACGGGCGCGCCGACCTTGCCGTTCTTCACGCGGTAGGCCTCGGTGCACGAAAAGACGAACTTGCCGTTCGTGATATCCACCTGACCGCCACCGAAGCCCACAGCATAAATGCCGTCCTGCAAACCGGCGAGCATGTCTTTGGGGTCTGCCTCGCCGCCCAACATATAGGTGTTGGTCATGCGGGGCATCGGAATGTGCGCAAAACTTTCACGGCGGCCGTTGCCTGTTGGTTCAACCCCCATCAGGCGGGCGTTCTGACGGTCTTGCATATAGCCTACGAGAATGCCGTCCTCGATCAAGACGTTCTTGCCCGATGGCGTGCCTTCGTCGTCAACGGTAATGGATCCGCGCCGGTCGGGGATTGTGCCATCGTCCAGCACGGTCACACCTTTGGCCGCGACCTGTTGGCCCATCAGGCCCGCGAAGGCAGAGGTGCCCTTGCGGTTGAAATCCCCCTCAAGGCCATGCCCCACGGCCTCATGCAGCAAGATCCCGGGCCAGCCGGGGCCTAGCAGAACATCCATCACACCGGCTGGTGCGGGTTCCGCGTCGAGGTTAACCAGCGCAATGCGCAAAGCCTCACGCGCCACAGGTTGCCAATGATCAGGGCTGATCAACCCCACAAGGCCCGTGCGCCCGCCGCCGCCCATGCCACCGCTTTCACGGCGCCCGTTGTCTTCGACAATGACGGAGATATTCAACCGCGCCATGGGCCGCGTGTCTGTCACCAACGTGCCTTCAGGCCGCAGGATCAAGACCTCTTGGTGGGACGCGGCCAAGGTCGCGCTGACTTGCACCACGCGTGGATCCAGATCGCGGCAAAATGCGTCGATTTCCTTGAGAAGATCGATCTTGGCGGGAAATGTCGCCTCGGCCATGGGGGCGGCATCGGTGTAAAGGTGGGTGTTGGTGCCTTTGGGGGCGTCTGCCAATGTGCCGCCGCCCGCACCGACGGCCAGCCGTGCGGTTTCGACTGCACGTTTCAGGGCGTGTTCGTCGATGGTGGTCGAATGGGCATAGCCTGCAACCTCACCGCGCACGGCCCGCAGACCGAACCCTTCGGAGGCGTCATAACTGGCAGTGCGCACGCGCCCGTCGTCATAGGCCAGAACCTCAGACCGGCGGCGTTCCAAAAACAGCTCTCCGTCATCGGCGCCTGCGGTGGCCTGCCGGACCAGATCGAGGGCACGATCGTGATCCAGATTCGTTTCAAACGGGCGGAATGGGTCGTGCGCCATGAACTTTCCTGACTGTTTCTCTGATTTGGATCAAAAAGCGACGGTTTGACACGTCTGGATCGCTTGAGTTGCTGAACAGGATATGGGATGACCCCGCCTGAATACAACGGGATTCCGTCTGCACGGAACCATGGGAACAACCAAGTCGGCGCACAGCCCCGCGCCAAGCAAGGGATCGAGACACCTATGATGAACTTCGCAAAACGTATGGGTTTGGCAGCCGCCGCCGCTTTTGGCGCCACGGCAGCGCAGGCACAAACCGCCATTGAGGACCTTGAGATCGTGGGCGCGCCCACTCCGGGTGCGACAGGGTTTCAGCCCGCCGCGACTGAGCTGATGCGTGATCTGGTTTGGCTGGACGGCATGTTGCTGGTGATCATCACGATCATCTCGCTGTTCGTCGTGGGGCTGCTGGCTTGGGTCATCATCCGCTACAACGCCAAGCGTAACCCTGAGCCTGCGACGTTCACCCACAATTCCCCGCTGGAGGTCGCATGGACCGTCGTGCCGATCGTGATCCTTGTGTTCATCGGCGCGTTTTCCCTGCCGGTGCTGTTCAAGCAACAGGAGATCCCAGAGGGTGACATCAATATCACCGTGACGGGATACCAGTGGTTCTGGTCTTATGAGTACACGGACGAAGACGTGTTTTTTGAGTCCTACATGATCGGCTACAACGAAGGGAATTTGAACGACGACATCATCGCCCAGCTTGAAGAAGCCGGATACTCTGAGGATGAATTCCGTCTGGCCACAGACACCGCTGTTGTCGTTCCTGTGGGTGCAACTGTCGTGATGACGGTTACCGGTGCTGACGTCATCCATTCCTGGACGATCCCGTCTTTCGGAGTGAAGCAGGACGCCGTGCCTGGACGTTTCGCCCAACTGTGGTTTGAGGCCGAGCGTGAAGGCATCTACTTTGGCCAGTGTTCTGAGCTGTGCGGCAAGGACCACGCCTACATGCCCATCACGGTCAAGGTCGTCGATCCAGCCGTCTATGAAGAGTGGTTGGCCGAGGCCAAGGTCGAATTCCCCGCATAAGCGGTCCGCAGTCTTGACGGGCGGGGTCAGGCACACCGCCGAGGCCCGCCCTGAAACTACTTCATGCAATGTGATAAGGCAGCCATGACAGACGCAACCAACCATACGCAGACGCAAGACGCGCAGATGGGCGATTATTTCGCCCTGATGAAGCCGCGTGTCATGCAACTGGTGGTGTTTACGGCGCTCGTTGGGCTGTTGGTGGCCCCTGTTGGCGTGAACCCGTTTGTCGGGTTTGTTGCGATTTTGTGCATTGCAGTGGGGGCAGGGGCCTCTGGTGCGTTGAATATGTGGTGGGATGCGGACATCGACGCCGTGATGAAACGCACGGTCAATCGGCCGATTCCGTCTGGTGCCGTACAACCGGGTGAGGCGCTGGGCATTGGCTTGGCCCTGTCCTTCTTCGCTGTCATTTTGCTGTTTTTGGCGACAAACGCGCTTGCGGCGGGTCTGCTCGCCTTCACGATCTTCTTTTACGCCGTCATCTATTCCATGTGGCTGAAACGCTCGACCCCGCAGAACATTGTGATCGGCGGTGCTGCAGGTGCCTTCCCCCCGATGATTGGCTGGGCTGTGGCCACTGGTGGGATAAGCATCGAAAGCGTTCTGATGTTCGCACTCATCTTTATGTGGACGCCCCCGCATTTCTGGGCATTGGCACTGTTTGTGAAATCTGACTACGGCGACGCAAATGTGCCTATGTTGACAGAAACCCACGGCCGCAAGGCAACGCGCAACCACATCCTGGGCTATTGCGTGCCTCTCGTTGTGGTCGCTCTGTGGCTTGGGTTCACCTCCGTTGGTGGCCCGTTTTATCTGGCCGTGGCCGTTGCGCTGAACCTGTGGTTCCTCAAAGGCTGTTACGACATCTGGACGCGCACTGATGCGGACAGTGACGCCGACAATCATGCGGTGGAAAAACACACGTTCAAGGTTTCGCTTTACTATTTGTTCGGCCACTTCACCGCGCTGTTGATCGAAGCGCTGCTGCGTGCCTACGGGCTCACAGCCTGGGCGGGGTGGTAAGCCATGGCGATGAAGGTCGAACATGAAATGCACCAGCGCCGCAAAGGCCGTAACATCGGGGTTTTCCTGCTGTTGTTCGGCCTGATCGGCATCGTTTTCGGTCTGACTGTGGTCAAGGTTCTGGGGCTAAGCGACATCCGCCAGTTGGAACGGTTTGACCACGTGGCGCGCCCGCAGCTGGAACCCGGCGCGCTTGAGGCTGCCGAAGAACGCGCCGCAGAACGTGCGGCCACCGCACCGCAGAACGAGGAGGCAAGCAACTGATGTTCAACCCCTTCAACCGCATCCCCGAAGGCCCAACCCGCACCGCAACCCAAGCGGTCAGCGTGGTTTTTCTGATGGGCGGCCTCGCATGGGCGTCGGTGCCGTTTTACGATTGGTTCTGCCGCGTCACCGGCTTTGGTGGGGCGACGAACGTCGTGTCTACCGGGTCCGACGTGATCCTGGATCAAACCATCACGGTCCGGTTCGACAGCTCAACCGCGCGCGACATGCCGTGGACATTCGAGCCCGTGCAGCGTGAAATGGAAGTGCGTATCGGCGAAACTGCACTCGCCTTTTATGAGGCCACAAACCCGACCGATCAGCCCATCGCAGGTGCGGCGTCCTACAACGTTGCCCCCTATGAAGCAGGCGCGTTTTTCGACAAGATCGATTGCTTTTGTTTCGAACAGCAGGTTTTGCAACCGGGTGAGACGATCAACATGCCAGTGACCTTCTTTGTGGATCCTGCAATCGTCGATGACCGTGAAGGCCAGTATGTACACACCATCACCTTAGGCTATACGTTCCACCGGAACGATTTGCCCGAAGAGATTGAACAGGCTGCCCTTGGGGCAGACGAACAAGCGGCGTTGGACATCGGAACAACGCCTGACCTGAATTAAGACCAAACCGCCAAGACCTAAACGCCAGGGGAACACCGACTATGGCCCACGAAAAAAACCACGATTATCACATTCTGCCGCCGTCGATCTGGCCGCTTCTGACCGGCGTTGCCGTGTTCGTCATGTTGTTTGGCGCAGTTGTCTGGATGGATACAAAAGACAACCCTTACATGTTCCTGATGGGCTTCGCGGGTGTTCTTTACTGCATGTACGCATGGTGGGCTGAGGTCATCGTCGAAAGCCATCAGGGCGACCACACACCCGTCGTCCGCATCGGCCTGCGCTATGGCTTCATCATGTTCATCATGTCCGAAGTCATGTTCTTCGCGGCATGGTTCTGGTCGTTCTTCAAGCACGCCATGTACCCCATGGGCCCACAGTCCCCCGCCGTGGATGGCCAATGGCCCCCCGCCGGGATCGAGACGTTTGATCCATGGCACCTGCCGCTGATCAACACGCTGATCCTGCTGTGTTCCGGTGCGGCGGCCACATGGGCGCACCACGCGCTGGTCCATGAAGACAACAAAGAAGACGTCAAAAACGGCTTGATTTTGGCCGTTGTTCTGGGCGTGATCTTTACGTTCTTCCAGGCTTATGAATACAGCCACGCAGCCTTTGGCCTTGCAGGCAATATCTATGGCGCGAACTTCTTTATGGCGACAGGCTTTCATGGGTTCCACGTTGTGATCGGCACGATCTTCCTATTCGTGTGCTACCTGCGTGTGCGTCGCGGCCACTTCACCGCTGAAAAACACATCGGGTTTGAGGCCGCTGCATGGTACTGGCACTTCGTTGACGTAGTGTGGCTGTTCCTCTTTGCCGCCGTCTACGTCTGGGGCCAGTAAGACCGACCCATTCGGTCACTTGACCTTGCCCGTCTGACATGAACAAAACGCGCGTGGGGGATCCTCCCCTCGCGCGTTTTTCATCTGCAGGACCCGCAATGCGTAAACTCCTTTTCCCAGTGATCATCGGCGCAGGCGGCATTGCGATTTTGCTGCACCTTATGGTGTGGCAGATCAACCGGCTTGAGTGGAAAGAGGCGGTGATCGCACAGATCGAGGCCCGCTTGACTGCCGATCCTGTTCCGCTTCCCGAAACGGTTGACCCGGAGGCGGACAATTACCTGACCGTGATCCTGCAAGGCACCCCCACGGGGGAGGAACTGCGCTTTCTTGACAGTGGCACGCCCGCAGGCACCGGCCACCGCATCATTTCTGCGTTTGAAACCCGCGAGGGTCGGCGCATCATGGTCGATCAGGGCCTGTTGGAAAAAGACGACACCGCCGCACAGGCCGCGGCCCCCGCAACACAGACCGTCACGGTCCAAGGCAATCTGATCTGGCCCGATGATGTTTCAGACCAGGCTCCCGACGGAGATGAATGGTACGCCCGCGACGTGCCCGCCATGGCGGCAGCCCTGAACACGGACCCTGTCCTCGTGGTTTTGGCTGCCGCGTCGGATTATGACCCGCGTTTGACGCCCTTGCCCGTCGACACGCGGACGATCAAGAACGACCATCTGGAATATGCCATCACATGGGGCCTGCTGGCGATCGTGTGGGGGGCGATGACGATCTTTTATGTGGCGCGTGGATTGCGCCGGAAGGACACTTGATATGATGTATGTCTCAACCCGTGGGACCGCCCCGAAGCTGACGTTTGAAGAGGCCATGATGACAGGCCTTGCCCGCGACGGTGGCCTGTATGTACCGGAAGAGATCCCGACGCTGAGCACCGATCAAATCGCCGCAATGGCGGGCGCATCTTATGAGGACGTGGCCTTCACGGTGATGAAGCCTTTTATCGGCGAGACGTTCACCGATCATGAGTTTCGCAATCTGATCGACACGGCCTACGCGGGCTTCAACCACGCCGCGCGCGCGCCCTTGAAACAGCTCGACAACAACCACTTTCTGTTGGAGCTGTTCCACGGCCCCACACTGGCGTTCAAAGACTTCGCGATGCAGTTGATCGGGCAGATGTTTCAGGCCTCTCTTACGCGGTCGGGCAATCGGATCACGATTGTAGGGGCCACATCGGGCGACACAGGATCGGCGGCGATTGAAGCGTTTCGGGGCCTGAGCAACGTCGACGTCTTCATCCTCTACCCCCACGGTCGCGTGTCTGAGGTCCAGCGCCGCCAGATGACCACGCCCACCGAAAGCAACGTGCATGCCCTGGCGCTGGATGGCGATTTTGATGACTGTCAGGCCGCGCTGAAGGATATGTTCAACGATTTCGACTTTCGCGATGGGGTGAACCTTGCGGGCGTCAATTCGATCAACTGGGGGCGCGTGCTGGCGCAGGTGGTCTATTTCTTCACCTCCGCTGTGGCCGTGGGCGCGCCGCTGCGGCCTGTGTCCTTCACCGTGCCCACAGGCAATTTCGGTGACATTTTTGCGGGCTACATCGCCAAACGCATGGGGCTGCCGGTGGATAAGCTGGTGATCGCAACGAACCAGAACGACATCCTGCACCGCACGCTGGAAACCGGCGCGCAGGTGAAGGAAGGCGTAACGCCGTCCATCAGTCCGTCGATGGACATTCAGGTGTCGTCCAATTTCGAACGTGCGCTGTTTGAGGCCAACGGGCGCGATGGCGCAACCGTGGCCGAACAAATGGCAGACCTAAAGGACAAAGGCGCTTTCACCATCAGCCAGGGTGCCATTGAGATGTTGCGCGAGACCTTCGCATCCGGCCGCGCATCGGAGGATGAGACGTTCCACGCGATCACGTCTGAGCTGACACGCTCTGGCGAATTGCTGTGCCCCCACTCCGCCGTTGGCGTGCATGTGGCCGACGCCCATCAATCTGCCACCCCGATGATCACGCTGGCCACGGCGCACCCCGCCAAATTCCCGGCTGCTGTGGAAAAGGCAACGGGGCTGCATCCCCCCTTGCCGCCGCACATGGCGGACCTGTATGAGCGGGACGAACGCGTGACGCAGGTGCCAAATGATCTGGCGGCGCTGCAAACCCTGATCAAGGAACGGATTAAACAGTGACCGTCCAGCAGCACACCTTGTCCAATGGGTTCCGCATCGTGACGGAACAAATGCCTGGCCTCAAATCCGCCTCCTTAGGGATTTGGGTGATGGCAGGCGGGCGCCATGAACGGCCCGAACAGAACGGCATCGCGCATTTTCTGGAACATATGGCGTTCAAAGGCACCGATCGCCGGTCCGCGTTGCAGATTGCCGAAGAGATTGAGGACGTGGGCGGCTACATAAACGCCTATACGTCGCGCGAAATGACGGCCTATTACGCGCGTGTTTTGGAAAACGACGTGCCGCTGGCTTTGGATGTGATTGCGGATATCCTGCTGAACCCCGTGTTCGACCAAAACGAGATCGAGGTTGAGCGCGGTGTGATCTTGCAAGAGATCGGTCAATCGTTGGACACACCGGACGATATTATCTTCGACTGGCTGCAGGAAGAAGCGTTCCCCGATCAAGCCCTCGGCCGCACGATTTTGGGACCCACCGAGCGGGTCAGCAGTTTTGCGCGCAACGATCTTTCGAATTTTGTGGGGGAGCATTACGGCCCCGATCAGATGATCCTGTCGGCGGCGGGTGCTGTTGATCCCGATCAGCTGTTGGCCTTGGCAGAAAAGCTTTTTGGTCACCTGCCGCGCCGGTCCCGGCCGCCAGCGGCCCAGGCGGCGGCGTTTGCCGGTGGCGAACGTCGGGTCGTTAAGGGGTTGGAACAAGCCCATTTTGCGCTGGCCTTTGAAGGGCCGAATTATCGCGATCCGGGCATCTATACGGCCCAGATCCATGCCATCGCCATGGGCGGCGGCATGTCGAGCCGTTTGTTTCAGGAACTGCGTGAAAACCGCGGCCTGTGTTATACGATATTTGCCCAAGCGGGCGCCTATGCCGATACGGGCATGATGACGGTTTATGCCGGCACCTCGGCTGAGGATCTGGCCGAGCTTGCGACGCTGACCATGGACGAGATGAAGCGCGCAGCCGACGATATGAGTGCCGAAGAAGTGGCCCGCGCACGGGCGCAGATGAAAGCGGGAATGTTGATGGGACTGGAAAGTCCGTCAAACCGCGCGGAACGTCTGGCGCGGATGGTCGCGATTTGGGGTGAGGTGCCGACGATTGATGACACGATCGCGCGGATTGATGCCGTCACGACCGGTGACGTGCGGGCTTTTGGCGGTGAGTTGATTACATCTGCCGGAACGGCCTTGGCCCTTTATGGCCCCGTGGATGACGCGCCGGAACTTGATGCGTTGAAAGCCCGATTGGTGGCCTGATGTTGCGGGTGCGTCGCAAGGTCCGCCTGGAGACGGAGCGCCTGACCCTGCGTCCGCCCATCCATTCCGACTTTCGCCAATGGGCTGCCTTACGACAGGAGTCCGCGGCGTTTTTGCAGCCGTGGGAGCCCACATGGGCCGCAGATCATTTGACCCGCAAGAGTTTCACCAACCGTGTCTACTGGGCGCAGCGATCCATTTCCAACGGCACCGCCGTGCCCCTGTTTTTGATCCGGCGCAGCGATAAGAGCGTTTTGGGCGCCATCACGCTGGATCATATCCGGCGCGGGCCTGCGCAGGCGGGCACGACAGGATATTGGATCGGGCAAGCTTATGCACGGCAGGGCTATATGCGGGAAGCCATTGAGGCCGTGGTGCATTATGCGTTCAACACGCTGGATTTGAGCCGCATTGAGGCGGGCTGTTTGCCTGAAAACACACCGTCACGCGGTCTGCTGGAAACCTGTGGCTATAAGTACGAGGGCGTGGCGCAGGCCTATTTGCAGATCAACGGGCGTTGGCGCAATCATGTGCTTTATGCGAACCTGCGGCATGATCGCCGTGGGCGGACGGATGTAGGATAGTTCGGGTCGATCAGACGATCGGGTCCTGCGGACGGCGGGGGCGCCCCTGCGGGGCGCGGAATTTAGGTATTTTTGACCCAAAGAAACAGGGCGTCGGGCCCAGTTTGGGATGGGGTTTGAAGGAGCGTGCGGAATGGAGCTAAGGTCGGCGACGTCTGAGTTTGTGGATCAGTTGAAAGCTGTTCTTCCTGCTGCCGCGTTTGCGGCGGATCCGGCAGGCTTCTTGCAAGAGCCCCGCGGCCGCTGGGCGGGGCAGGGTGTTGTTGTGTCCCCTGATTCGGTTGAGGAGGTTTCCGCGCTGGTTGCGGCCTGTCATGGCGCGTGCGTACCTGTTGTGCCGTATTCCGGCGGAACGGGATTGGTCGGCGGGCAAGTGAGTGCGGGTGGGGCTGTGCCTGTGGTTTTGTCTTTGGGGCGGTTGGGGCGCATTCGTCGCGTCTATGCTGATGAGAATGTGATGGAGGTCGACGCAGGTGCCATTCTTGCGGATGTGCAGCAGCGGGCGGCTGATGCAGGGCGGTTGTTTCCACTGTCTTTGGCCTCAGAGGGGTCGGCGCGGATCGGGGGGCTTTTGGCCACGAACGCGGGCGGATTGAATGTGATCCGCTATGGCAATGCGCGGGCGCAGTGTCTGGGGCTTGAGGTTGTGCTGGCCGACGGGACCATTTGGAACGGGATGAGTCGTCTGCGCAAGGACAACACGGGCTATGATCTGCGCGATCTGATGATCGGATCGGAAGGGACCTTGGGTGTGATCACGGGCGCGTCTTTGCGCCTGATGCCGCGCCCTGCGGAGGAGGCAACGGCGATGTTTGTGGTGCCGTCCCCAGCAGCGGCGGTGCACCTGCTTGGCCTTGCGGGCGATGTGTTGGGTGAGACGATCAGCGGGTTTGAGTTGATCCACCGTCAGGGGTTCGATTTTCTGGATGAGGCTAAGTTGTCGTATCATGCGCCTTTCGCGCAAACGCCTGAATGGTCGGTCTTGATGAAGGTCGGCATGGGACAAGGCCAAGCGCCGGAGGCGGCATTGACGACACTGTTTGAGGCGGCCGGTGATTTGGTCAGCGATGGCATTATCGCCCAATCGCAGGCCCAAGCAGATGAACTGTGGGCGATCCGCGAGATGATCCCGGAGGGCAACCGGCGCATTGGGTCGGTGTCATCGCACGACATTTCGGTGCCCATTTCGGCGGTGCCCGACTTTATTGACCGCGCGCCCGGACTGCTGGCGCAGATCGATGACTTCAGGATCAATTGTTTCGGGCATCTGGGTGACGGAAATCTGCACTATAACGTCTTTCCTCAGCCAGGCCGAAGCCGCGCGGATCATGAGCATCAGCGCGATGCGGTGAAGGCATGCGTGCATGATCTGGTGCACGAGATGGGGGGATCGGTCAGTGCCGAACATGGCGTCGGTCGGCTGAAGGTGGCGGATTTGGAAAAGTACGCAGATGCGGCCAAGCTGGCGATGATGCGGGCGATTAAACAGGCTCTTGATCCGCGTGGAATCCTCAACCCTGGTGCGGTTTTGCGGGGCTGACCTTGCGTCCTGCGGCGCAGGCCCTTAAAGGGGGCGCGAACCCGTAAAATAGGGACAAACGATGCCAGTTTTGGTGATGAAATTCGGCGGCACATCTGTCGCCACATTGGACCGGATCAAACGCGCGGCAAAACGCGTGGGCGTTGAGGTCGCGAAGGGCTACGACGTGATCGTCATCGTCTCGGCCATGTCTGGTGAGACGAATAAGCTGGTGGGCTTTGTCGGTGAAACGTCGCCGCTCTATGACGCACGTGAATATGATGCGGTCGTGTCGTCCGGTGAGAACGTGACAGCGGGGCTGATGGCACTGACGTTGCAGGAAATGGACGTGCCCGCGCGCAGCTGGCAAGGCTGGCAGGTGCCGGTGAAAACGACCAGTGCCCACAGCTCTGCGCGGATTGAAGAAATCCCCACGGACAACATCATGGCCAAATTCGGTGAGGGCATGAAAGTGGCGGTCGTAGCTGGTTTCCAAGGGGTCAGCCCTGAGGGGCGCATCACCACGCTGGGGCGTGGTGGGTCTGATACCACGGCGGTGGCCTTTGCTGCGGCCTTTGGGGCGGAGCGTTGCGACATTTATACGGACGTCGATGGCGTCTACACCACCGACCCTCGGGTGACCGACAAGGCCCGCAAGCTGGACAAGATCGCGTTTGAGGAGATGCTGGAATTGGCGTCTCTTGGGGCGAAGGTCCTGCAGACACGCTCGGTTGAATTGGCGATGCGGTATAAGGTGCGCTTGCGCGTGCTCAGCTCATTTGAAGAACAATCCGACGAGGCAGGAACCCTCGTTTGTGCGGAGGAAGAGATCATGGAATCCAATGTCGTGGCCGGTGTGGCCTTTAGCCGTGATGAGGCCAAGATGACGCTGATTTCGGTGGCCGACCGCCCCGGAATTGCCGCCGCTATTTTCAGCCCATTGGCTGAGGCGGGCGTGAATGTGGACATGATTGTCCAGAACATCTCTGAGGAGGGGCGGACGGATATGACGTTCTCGTGCCCTGTGGATCAGGTCGCCCGCGCAGAACAGGCGATGGAGGCCGCGAAGGCCGCCGGCGATATCAACTTCCACGATTTGGTGGCCGATACGAATGTGGCCAAAGTATCCATCGTGGGCATCGGGATGCGGTCCCACGCGGGTGTGGCCGCCAAGATGTTCGAGACGCTGCGCGACGAAGGCGTCAACATCAAGGTCATCACCACATCCGAGATTAAGGTCAGCGTGCTGATCGACCGTAAGTACATGGAATTGGCCGTGCAATCGCTGCACGATGCGTTCGGGCTAGAGACAGCAGCGTGATCGTTCGCCCGCTTGAGCAGGCGGACTGGTCCGCGTGGGATGCGCTATATGCGGGGTACGCCGATTTTTATCAGGTAGACCAAACGCCCCAGATGCGCGCCCTTGTGTGGGAATGGATCATGGACCCCGCGCATGAGGTGGACGGCCTTGTGGCCGCTGATGGGGATACTTTGATCGGCTTTGCCCATATCAGGCCTTTTGCCCGCCCGTTGGCGGCGCAAACTGGCCTGTTTCTGGATGATCTTTTCGTGTCTCCCGCGGCACGTGGGTCAGGCGCTGCGCAGACGTTGATTGAGGCCGTCCGCGTGCGGGCCGCGGCGGACGGGCATGGCACCGTGCGTTGGATCACAGCACATGACAATGCCCGCGCCCGCAAGGTTTACGATACTTTGGCCGCGCCCATTCCCTTCACCACCTACGACATGGATGTGTGATTGTCGTCTATTGGGCCGTGGGGATGACCGGGGCACATTTTAAGGTCTAGTCTTTGATGCGGGTCACGATCAGAGGCATTGCGGGCTTCCAGCCTCGCGGTTAGGTTGTCGGCAAGACGACGTGGGGACCCAATGGCAGAACGATTTGAGACTGAAAGCCGAAAACTGCTCGGCCGTCTTCGGGATGTCATGGCATCGGGGGGCGAAGGACAGGCGCGGCTGAACGAAATCGTGCGTCTGATCGCGTCGTCGATGAAGGCCGAGGTCTGTTCGATCTACCTGTTCCGTGACGATGAAACGCTTGAATTGTGTGCGACCGAGGGGCTGGAGCAAGAGGCCGTTCACCAAACGCGGATGCGGCTTGGCGAAGGTCTGGTGGGCCGAGTGGCGCGGACCAAACACGTTGTGAATACGGCCGATGCCCCTGCCGCGCGCGGCTTTCGGTACATGCCGGAAACCGGCGAAGAACGGTATTCCAGTTTCTGCGGCATTCCGGTGCAGCGGTTGGGCACAACCATGGGTGTCTTGGTCGTACAAAGCCGCGACAGTCGCGAATTCACCGCCGATGAAGTCTACGCGCTTGAGGTCGTGGCCATGGTCCTGGCCGAGATGACCGAATTGGGCGCCTTTGTAGGCGAAGGCGCGGCCCTGAAGGCGCGGCATCAGGAACCGGTCATGTTTCGCGGTGCCGTGGGCCAAGAAGGGGCGGCGGGCGGGAATGTCTACCTGCATGAGCCCCGCGTGGTTGTCACCAATGTCATTGCCGATGACCCAGAGGCGGAATTGATCCGCCTGCGTGAGGCCGTAGATACCTTGCGCATTTCCGTCGACGACATGCTGACCCAGACGACGACGGTAAATACGGACCAAAAACAGGTGCTTGAGGCCTATCGCATGTTTGCCAATTCGCGCGGTTGGATGCGCCGGATGGAGGCCGACATCGCCCAAGGTCTCTCCGCTGAGGCGGCTGTGGAAAAGGAACAATCGCTGGCGCGCACGCGGATGGAACAGGCCGACAGCTATCTGCGCGACCGCCTGCATGACCTTGACGATTTGTCCAACCGCCTGCTGCGCATTCTGACAGGCCAAGGGGCGGATACCGGGGCCGAAATGCCCGACAACCCTGTTCTCGTGGCCCGCAACATTGGCCCTGGGGAGCTGTTGGATTATGGCAAAACCCTGAAAGGCATTGTGCTTGAGGAAGGGTCTGTGGGCAGCCACGCGGCCATCGTCGCACGGGCCTGGGCCATCCCGCTGGTGATCCGCACGCAGGGCATCACGACAGAGGCGTTGAACGGCGACAAGATACTGGTCGATGGTGAACAGGGCATCGTTCATCTGCGCCCTGACGAACAGGTTCAATCCGCTTTCGCCGACAAGGTGGCCATGCAGACTGAGGCACAGCTGCGGTATGCCAGTATTCGTGATCTGCCTGCCCAAACCCAGTGTGGATCGGTGGTGTCGCTGCATATGAACGCCGGTCTGATGGCGGATTTGCCGTCACTCGAAAGCAGTGGCGCAGAGGGCGTAGGGCTGTTTCGCACCGAATTGCAGTTTCTGGTGCGCAATCAGATGCCCAAGCGGGCTGAACTGTCGGCACTGTATGCCCGCGTGATGGATGCCGCACAGGGGCGGCGCGTGGCGTTTCGCACGCTCGATATCGGGTCGGACAAAGTGCTGACCTATATGAAGCCCAACGATGAACCGAACCCTGCCATGGGGTGGCGGGCGATCCGTGTGGGGCTGGAAAAACCTGGCGTGTTGCGCATGCAGCTGCAGGCGTTGATCCGCGCGGCCAACGGGCGACCCTTGACGGTGATGTTCCCGTTTATCGCGCAGCTTGAAGAATTCCGCATGGCGCGGGCCGAGTTCGACAAGGCGATGGAACGTGAACGCATCCTGGGTCATCCGCGGCCCAAGTCGGTGGAAATCGGCGCGATGTTGGAAACGCCCAGCCTTGCCTTCGCGCCGGATGTTTTCTTTGAAGAGGTCGATTTTATTTCGATCGGCGGAAACGACTTGAAACAGTTTTTCTTCGCCGCCGACCGAGAGAACGAACGCGTCAGGCGGCGCTATGACACGCTGAACGTCAGCTTTCTGACGTTCCTGCAGACCCTGATTGCGCGGTGCAAAGCACACAACACCCCCGTCAGTTTTTGTGGTGAGGACGCAGGCCGCCCGGTGGAGGCCGTGGCCTTCGCCGCCATGGGCCTGCGCAGCTTGTCCATGCGGCCCGCGTCCATTGGGCCGGTCAAGCATCTATTGCGACGCGTTAATCTCGACGAGGTCGCAGCGGTGATTGAAACCGCCCGCGATGAGGGCGAAATGTCGGTGCGCACCGCGATAATGGACTATCTGCGCGGCAAAGCGTAAAAGGTGCGGCGCGAAACTTTTTTGCCGTTCGCGCCGTTTCTTTCACATGGTGCTGATGGAAAAATCAGGGCCAAAGCCTTGGTGGCATAGCTGCCAAACAAGGCAGGGCCGCCAATGGGCAGGCCCGACGGCGACGCATTTGGGAGGGTGCGTCGCCGTTTTCTATGCTGGCTATCCCTCGGGCGTCCACAGTGCGGTGTCGGGGTGAAACTGTGACCACGCGAACCAAAACGCCTGATGGCTTCCCAAATCCGCGCCACCCGCATCAACGGCCCTGATCCCGCCAGCATCAAGCGTCAGCTGCACGTCGTCAAACGTCACATCCGCGCCTGATTGCAAGGCCAGTTGTGCTGCCCCGCGTTCAAAGGCCACGGGTCGGCCAGATCCGGTGATCACGCCGATGATGTCGTCTTGCACCGACAATCGCGGATCCACGTCGCCCACGGGAAAGATCGGGCCATTGGCATCGCGTGTGTTGCGGAAATCAAAGTTACGCCCAAGGGCAAGATCCTCGACCAGCACTGTCGTGTCGGGATGCGCTGCCTTCCAGTCGCCCCATGTGGTGGTGATGACAGTGGCTTGGTCCAACGTCACACCAGCCTCGGCCAAGGGGCCAGTCACGGCGCGGCCCAAAAAGGTGTCGAACACGGAATAAGTGACGCGATCATACATGACCTTGTTGGACCGGATCAGCAGGCCAGAGGTGCGCAGGATCGGCCGGACATCAGCCCCTTCGACACGGTCGGTGAAATAGGCCTGCATTGCGCCGCACAGGGTGCAATAGGGAATCCCGAGATCGCGCCCGCCCAAGGTGTCATTGACCATCTCACGCACTTCCATGATCTGGCGGGGGTAGGCGCGGGCCTCGCCATTCACTTCGATCCCGAACACGATGGCGTCTTCGGCCAGCCATGTGGCCTCTTGTGCCGTCTCTACTTCAGGGTCATCAGCGGCGGGGATGCAGTTGCACAGCGCGTCCTCCCCATAGGGTCTGTCGTCGATCAGAACCCCGCCCCAGCTGACCATGCGCCAGTCAATGTCGCCTTCCACGAAGATGCGGTCCCATCCGGGCACAAAATGCGTGAAAATCCCGCGTTTGTGCTGCAGATAGCCGGGGTAGGCGGGGATGTCCCATGCGATCAGATGGTTGGTCAACTCATCCCAGCGGCGAAATTCCGTATATTCGATATCCAACAACTCCGCGGCCGCCGCGGCCAGCGCATCGTCAAAACTGCGCTGCCACGTGAACCGCATCATATCGCTGATCAACCACGCAAGACGCGGATCGCCGGAGGCTGCGATTTCGGCCAAAGCCTCCTCTTGATTGCTGGACCACAGCGATTGGGCAAGGCTTTCGACAAAAACGACAGCGACAGCACGTTGCAGCTCAGGGGGCAGCGCCCCGTCCGGAATGGCAGGCGGTGTGCCGAATTCAGCGATCACATAATCAGGCAAATCTGTCGTTTGGGCCTGCGCCGTGGCAGGCCCGATCAGCGCCAGGCCCAAAAGTGACACATCAAGGAGCGAACGAAAACGGGAGCGGGGCATGGCGGTTTGGCCTTTGGCTGATATGTACACGTTATCCTTGCCCAAACCGCGCGGTGCGCGCCAATCAAACTCTCGTCAGATGGGGGTAAGATTAGGCGCGCAGGGCAGGGCGTTGCAGCTGGGCGAGGTCGGCGTGAAAGGCATCGGCCACGGCCTCCGCCCCGTGGATCCGCCCCAAGGCCCGCAGGCCGAAATGCACATGGGCCAGATCGGTATAGTAGCTGACGAAGGTGTAATTGGTGCCAGCCCCCGCCGCAGCGCCCAAGATTGGCACGGTTTGCGAAGCAAGTTTTTGGCCCAACACGGTGGCAAATTTCGGCGCAACCTTGCCGATCAACTTGTTGATCGCGGCGCCCGAAAGGCCCAGCCGCGCGCCGATGAACGAGGTGTCGATGCCGTCGTCTTCCGCCCCCGGCCCGCCTTTGCCAAAGACGTGCAGACATTGCGCGCGTGTCTCGGGCGCCATCGGGTTTTCGCCGTGCAGTTCTGCGATTTGTTGGACCGCGCGGAAGATGACTGTGGTGGCGATGGGCAATTCGGCCACCGCTGTGGGCAGCCCGCCGATGCCGCCCAAGGCGCCAGACACGGACGCCAGCGCCTTATGGGCGCGGTCTGTGGCGATCATCCGGCCAAGGCCACCTTGGCTGCGACCCGCCGCATCATAGCTGGCGCGCAGGGCACGGGTGGCGGCGGAATCCAGTCGGGCGCGGGCGCCTTCGGGCAACATTTTCATGCCGTCTTCGACCTGACCGCCCAAGTAGGTGATGACCTGCATCAGAACGCCTGTTGCATTGTGTTGCCGCTGCGCGAGGGCCGCGATCTCGGCCTTTGCCGCATCAGTCAGCGGGGCTGGGGGCATCTGGCTGTCGGCCTTTCCGGCAGTATCGGTGTCTTGCGTCATGTCTCTAAATTGGGGGCCGGTGGTCCCAAATTCAATCCGGCAGCGCATCAAGCCGTTTTCGCACCCGGCCCCGCACGCCGGCCCATGGGCCAAACCCCAGCACTCGTGCGGGGTTTGTGGGGGGCGGCATGACCACCCCGTTAAGGCGTTTGAACCCGAACCGTTCGTAATAGGGCGCATCCCCCACCAGCAGCACCCGCGGCCAGCCAGCCGCCTCGGCGCGCGCCAAGACATCGCGGATCATCAGACCGCCCAGCCCCTCCCCCTGCCGTGTGGGGTGTACCGCGACGGGGCCCAGCAGCAACGCGTCATGATCCTCAATCCGGATGGGCCAACACCGGATCGCGCCGCCCACGATGCCGTCGTCGTCTTTGACGACGCTGCAAAAGGCGGGCACAGGCGGAACGTCATCGCGCAGGCGGTAGGATGACAACGCCTTGCGACCAGGGGCAAAGCACAGGTCATACAGCGCCTCCACCTGCCACGCGTCCTCCGCCATTTCCTGCATCAATTCCATAAACTTGGTTGAACCGCTGTTTTCGACGCTTTGCAATGCGGTTATGACCAAAGGAGCAGGAGTGTTGCGATGTTCTATGAACCCAAAGACGGCCACGGCCTTCCCCATAACCCGTTCAATGCTGTCGTGGCGCCGCGCCCCATTGGCTGGATTTCCAGCCGTGGCGCGGATGGGTCGGACAACCTTGCACCGTATTCATTTTTCAACGCTGTCGCCTATGTGCCTCCGCAGGTGATGTTTGCGTCAACCTCAACCAAACCGGACAGGGGCGACACCAAGGACAGTGTGGCCAACATCCGTGAGACGGGGGTGTTTGCGGTCAATATCGTGGGGTTCGATCAAAAGGACGCCATGAACCGCACATCCGGCCCATGGGGACGTGAGGTGGATGAGTTCGCAGATGCTGGCCTGCAAAAGGCCGCCTGCCGCACGATCGACTGCGCCTTCGTCGCGGACGCGCCTGCAACATTGGAATGCAAGCTGACACAGATCGTAAAAATCGAAGGCGAGGCGAATTTCGTGGTCTTTGGTGAAGTCACAGGCGTGCATCTGCGCGACGATTGTCTGACAGACGGGCGGTTCGATGTGACACGTTTCTCCCCGTTGGCCCGCATGGGATACATGGATTACGCGACCGTCCGTGAGACGTTCACAATGGATCGCCCCACGGACTGACGCCTCAGTTGGTCCACCAGATGTGGCGGGCCAACCCGTAGATATAAAGTGCGGCGAACATCAGGTTCAGCCATTTCAATTGCGGTTCCGTGCGCAGCCAGCCGCAATAGGCCCATATGACGCAAAAGGGCAGGCTGAACAGCATCGCGGCAAGGGTCCAGCCCTGTACGACGCACACTGTTGATCCAATTCCCAAAAGGACAGCAAAACGTTTCATGGGCTGCTCAAACGCAGCCAAGGCCAAAAGCCCTGTCATGGTGTCTTAACGCTCCGAAAGATGCGCACCCCGTTGACCCGAGGTCTGGCGCAGCCCGTGATTAGCAAACAGGCCGCGCCAAATCAATCGTCAGTGGCCGCCGATGATGCCTGTGCGCACCGAATAGTCGACGGCGATTTCATAGTCGGGGTCGTCATCACTATCGACAACCAGATGGCCTGCCTTGGACAGCAATGCATGGCAATCGCGTGTCAGGTGGCGCAGCTGGACGGTTTTTCCCGCCGCCTCATACTTGCTGGCCACAGCCTCAATCGCCTGCAAGGCGGATTGGTCAGCCACGCGCGATCCTTCGAAGTCGATGATCACGGCCTTGGGGTCAGCGTCGACCTGAAACAGCTCAGTAAAGCCATCGGAGGAGCCGAAGAACAGCGGCCCGTTGATTTTGTACACCTTTGCGCCTTCGGGTGTGGTGTAAGTGCTGGCGTAGATGCGTTTGGCGTTGGACCACGCATAGGCCAGCGCCGACACGATGACGCCCACGACCACGGCTGTGGCCAGGTCCGTCAGCACGGTGACGATGGTGACCAACACGATGACAAAGGCATCAGTGCGCGGGACTTTTGTCATGATCTTAAAGCTGTTCCACGCAAAGGTGCCGATCACGACCATGAACATGACGCCCACCAAAGCGGCCAGCGGGATCTGTTCGATGAGCCCTGAGGCAAAGAGGATGAAGGCCAACAAAAACAGCGCCGCCACCGTGCCTGCAATACGGGTGCGCCCACCGGATTTCACGTTGATCATCGACTGGCCGATCATCGCACAACCGCCCATGCCGCCAAAGAAACCAGTCACGGTGTTGGCAACACCTTGGGCCACACATTCTTGGCTGGCCCCGCCACGCTTGCCGACGATTTCGCCCACAAGGTTCAGGGTCAGCAGGCTTTCGATCAGGCCAATGGCCGCCAAAATCAGCGCGTAAGGCAGAATGATGTAAAGGGTTTCAAGCGTGAAGGGCACTTGTGGGATATGGAAGGGCGGCAGCCCGCCTTCGATACTGGCCAGATCACCCACCAAAGGCACATCAAGCCCCAGTGCAATGACAAGGATCGCCACGATCCCGATGCCCGCCAAGGGCGCCGGGATCAGGTTGGTGACGCGTGGCCAGACCCAAATGATCGCCATGGTCAGCGCCGTCAGCGCCAACATCAAATAAAGCTTCGGCCCGGACAGCCATTCACCGCCCGATACGCCGTGGCCTGTGACCTCACCCGAACCAGGCACCTGAAATTGCGTCAACTGGGCCAGGAAAATCACAATGGCGAGGCCGTTCACAAACCCCAGCATCACCGGATGCGGCACGAGGCGAATGAATTTGCCCCAGCGCATGAACCCTACGAAAAGCTGGATGATCCCCATCAAAACGACCGTCGCAAAAAGGTATTCAACCCCATGCACGGCCACAAGGCTGACCATGACCACCGCCAAAGCCCCTGTGGCCCCTGAAATCATGCCGGGCCGCCCGCCGATCAGCGCGGTGATCAGCCCCACAATGAAGGCCGCATAAAGGCCAACCAAGGGTTCAACCCCAGCGACGAAAGCAAAGGCTACGGCCTCCGGCACCAAGGCCAGTGCAACAGTCAGGCCCGAGAGAACCTCGATCCGAAGACGGTCGGGCGTCAGGTTCTTTGAGGAGGGTTTCAGATCGGCGTCTTCAAGACGACCGACGAGATTGGCGAAAATGGATTGTCGCAACGGATCACCTAATGGGTCTGGGGGCTTTGCGCGCCGTTTAGCTGAGCCGTGCAGTCATGTCACCCCCCCCCAACAGCAGCGCAGCCGGGCGAATGCTTTCTGCTTTGCGTCTTCACTTCTGTCGTTTTGCACGGCAAAGTTGCAACGCGGTTAACATGGCGAAGATATGCAAACAAAAATCGGAATTATCGGCGGATCAGGCCTTTATGATCTAGCAGGGCTTGAGAACGCAGAGTGGCAAGTGGTCGACACCCCGTGGGGTGCGCCGTCCGATGCGATCCGCGTAGGGGATCTTGGCGGTGTTCCCATGGCGTTCCTGCCGCGTCATGGGCGCGGGCATGTGCACTCGCCCTCAACCGTGCCGTACCGCGCCAACATTGATGCGCTGAAGCGGCTGGGGTGTACGGACATCATCAGCGTCAGCGCCTGCGGGTCGTTTCGCGAAGAAATGGCGCCGGGTGATTTTGTGATCATCAGCGATTTCATCGACCGGACGTTCGCACGGGACAAATCATTTTTCGGCACCGGCTGTGTGGCCCATGTCAGCGTGGCGCACCCTGTGTGCCCGCGTCTGGGCGACGTGGCAGAGGCCGCGGCCATACAAGCGGGCGTGACCGTCCATCGCGGTGGCACCTATCTGGCCATGGAAGGGCCGCAGTTTTCGTCCATGGCCGAAAGCAAGCTTTACCGCGATGTTTGGGGCTGCGACGTCATCGGCATGACCAACATGCCCGAGGCGAAACTCGCCCGTGAGGCGGAGCTGTGCTATGCCTCCGTCGCGATGATCACCGATTACGACAGTTGGCATCCGGATCACGGCACGGTGGATATTGCCGATATCATCGCCACGTTGGGGGCCAATTCCGACGCGGCCAAGGCCATGATCGCGGCTGTGCCTGCCCTTTTGGGGCCGGATCGCGCACCCTGTCCGCACGGTTGCGACCGTGCGTTGGAACATGCCATTATGACGGCCCCTGACGCCCGCGATGCGACGCTTGTGGCCAAACTCGACGCTGTTGCAGGCCGCGTGTTGTGATCTGCGTACCACGCCCCACCCAAACAAGGACCGCCTCATGAAAACCGTTCAGGACTACATCCGCACCATCCCCGATTTCCCGCACGAGGGGATCATGTTCCGCGATGTCACGACCCTTTTCGCAGACCCGCGCGGGTTTCGCATGGCGGTCGATCAGCTGCTGCATCCCCATGCGGGCGCGGACATTGATGTGGTGGTGGGCCTAGAGGCGCGCGGGTTCATCTTGGGCGGCGCGATTGCCCACCAGTTGGGCAAAGGGTTTGTACCCATCCGCAAGAAAGGCAAGCTGCCGGGCGCCACGATCGAACAGGCCTATACGTTGGAATACGGCGAGGCGGTCATGGAAATCCATGACGACGCGATTGAGGCCGGCGCCAAGGTGCTTGTTGTGGACGATTTGCTGGCCACGGGCGGCACCGCTGAGGCCGGAATAAAGCTGCTGGAAAAACTGGGCGGAGTGGTCGTGGGATGCGCCTTCGTGATTGACCTGCCGGAGTTGGGCGGTCGCGCCAAGCTTGAGGCGATGGGCATGGACGTGCATGTCTTGTGCGAATTCGACGGTGAATAATCTCGCCCCGGCTGTCGTGCGGCCCTAGGCGGGGTGCGCCTGGCCGTCGTAGGTTTCAAACAGCCCCGTGTTTGACATGTTCAGCGCATCAAACCGTGCGATAAGGCCCGCAGCACTGTCTGCAGGCGTCACAGCGGCCTCACGGCCGCCCATATCCGTCTGCACCCAACCAGGATGATAGGCCCCCACGGCGATCCCGTCGGCGCGCAAATCTGTGGCCAGATTGAACGCCAGATTGGAGGCTGCCGCCTTGGACGCGCGGTAGATGTAGGCCCCGCCGCCCGCCTTGGTCGATGCGCCCATCTGACTGGAAATAATGGCGATTTTGCCGCCTACCGCCTTCAAATTTGGCAAAAGCGCCTGCACACATAAAAATACGCCTGTGACGTTGACGGCAAAGGTGTCGGCCCACATCTGCGCCGGAAAACCGCCCTCCATCTGGTGGCCCTTGTCATGGTAAACGCCCGCGTTGCAGACCAGCAAGTCCAGCGGAGTGTCCCCGAAGGCCTCCGCCATGGCATGGATGGATGCCGCATCGCCCACATCGACGGACATATCGCGTCCGTTGCGGGCGACCGCGGTGACAGTGTCGCCCCGTGCTTCAAGCTGGGCGGTCATTTGGGCGCCGATGCCACGGCTGGCCCCCGTGATCAAAGCATGCATCAGTTTGTCTTCCGTTTGGGCATAAAGGGCAGGGGGGCGACGGGGATGCCGTCTTCAATCAGCTTTTTCGCCTCGTCAAGCTTGGCTTCCCCGTAGATCGGGCGCTCCGGTGCATCTCCTTCATGCATTTTGCGCGCTTCAGAGGCGAAGGACAGACCGACATAGTCGCTTTTCTCCTCGACCTCTTTGCGCATACGCGTAAATGCGGCTTCGGCATCCGACATCGGTGCTGACAAAGGGGCGGGGTCTGCAGATGCCACAGCCTTTTGGGGGGCCTCATCTTTGGTGTTGCCTTTGGCGGGCACGGACGGGGCCATGAGGGCCCGTTTCACATCGCCGGATCCGCACACCGCGCAGGCCAAATGGCCCGCCTTTTCAAGCGTGCTATAGGCTGCCGACGACTGAAACCAGCTGTCAAACCGATGGTCCTGATCACAGATCAATGTATAACGGATCACTGCATTGCCCCTTGTCCTTGGCCCTACAAATAGGGCGCACGGGGGCTTAGGGCAACGGGCTGCGACGGTTAGGCGGGATCAAATCTCTCGATGATCTGGCGCAATTCCGGATCGCTGATCATCGCGACGGCCTTTTTGCGCGACACCCATGTGCGCTCACGCTCTTTCTTTTCGGGCCACTTTCGGTGCACTTTCTTGACCTTGAGGGGATAGACGACCGCCATGCAGGGCAATTCATCCTCCGAGCGCACCTTGTAATAGCTGAACACACCAACGGGGTGGGGGGCGATTTTGCCGGACACGCCCGCCTCTTCATAGGCTTCGGTGGCGGCGGCATCGGCGGGGGTTTGCCCGTCCATGGGCCAGCCTTTCGGCACGATCCAGCGGCCTGACCGGCGGGACGTCACCAGACAGAACCGAAGCTTGCCGGATGAGTTGACGCGGTAGCACAGGGCGGCAAACTGGGTGCGCAATTCTGTTTTGGCGGCGCCGCCCAGCTCAATCTCACGGGCGCCAATAGGTTTCATGTTTGCCATTTGCACCATTCTTCTTTTTGTTGTGCGTCCTAAGCATGTCTAAAGATCAGGTAACATAAATTGCTGCATTTGCAAAGAATCCTGAGTGTTGCGGCCCTCACAGGTGCGTTGGGCCTGACCCATAGCGCAGTGCGGGCCGATGATGTCACGGTCTTTGCCGCCGCCAGCCTGCGCGACGCGGTGGGTGAGGTGACGCAGGTGTATGAGGCAGAGACGGGCGGCAGCCTCCGCCCCGTTTTCGCCGCGTCTTCTGCTGTGGCGCGACAGGTGGCACAGGGCGCGCCTGCGGATGTGGTCTTGTTGGCAGATGCGGAGTGGGCCAGCTGGCTTGCGGCGAACGCAGAGGTTCGGGCGGGCCGAGTGTTTGCGGGCAACGCCTTGGTCCTGATCACGTCCCAGAATGGCGTTTTGGACGACATCAATACGTTGCCGGACGCCATCGGCGACGGCGTGTTGGCCATGGCCGAGGTCACATCGGTGCCTGCAGGTCGCTACGGTCAGGCCGCTTTGCAAGCGCTGGGCCTGTGGGATGCGCTGGCCCCGCGCGCCGTGCAAGCGGCCAACGTGCGCGCCGCCCTGCGGTTCGTCGAGCGGGGTGAAGCCGCCTATGGCATTGGCTACGCCAGCGATCTTGTGGCCCTGCCGAAGCTGACCGTCGCATATGCCTTTGACGCGGGCACCCATCCTGCCATCACCTACCACGCCTTGACCCTGACCCCGGCGGGCACGGCATTTGTGGATGTCCTCATGTCTGAGAACGGCCAGTCTGCCCTGCGCACATGGGGCTTTACCCCCCCGCCTGACATGCCATGACAGATTGGCTGGGCCCCGCCGAATGGACAGCGCTTTGGTTGTCCCTCAAGGTTGCGTTCTGGGCGACGCTGTGCAGCCTGCCGTTTGGCTTTGCTGCGGCCTACGCGCTGTCGCGGGGGCAGTTCTGGGGGCGTCAGGCCCTCAATATCCTCGTGCATTTGCCGCTTGTCATGCCGCCCGTTGTCACCGGATATCTGCTGCTGCTGGGCTTTGGCCGCACTGGCCCCTTGGGCGAGGCGTTCGAGGCGCTGTTTGGTCTTGTCTTCGCGTTTCGCTGGACGGGGGCGGCGCTGGCGGCGGCGATCATGGGCTTTCCGTTGATGGTGCGCGCGATCCGGCTGTCGCTGGACGCGATTGATCCCGGGTTGGAAGAAGCCGCCAGCACCTTGGGTGCCAGCCGCCTGCGCGTTTTGCGCACCGTGACCTTGCCGCTGGCCTGGCCGGGCCTTTTGGCGGGGGCGGTTTTGGGCTTTGCCAAAGGGATGGGGGAGTTTGGGGCCACCATAACCTTTGTGTCCAACATTCCCGGTCAGACGCAAACGCTGGCGCTGTCCATTGATACCTTGTTGGAGGTTCCGGGGGGCGAACCCTTGGCCCTGCGCCTTGCGCTTGTGTCCATCGCCATCGCCGCCGTCGCCCTGATCATATCCGAGGCCTTGGCCAGCCGCGCCCGAGTGAGAGGACGGGGCTGATGCTGCAGATCGACCTCCGCCACAGCTTTCCCGATTTCACGCTAGAGGCCGCGTTTGATGTGCCCGCGGGCATCACCGCGCTCTTTGGTCCCTCCGGATCGGGCAAAACCAGCATTGTGCGTGCAGTGGCGGGGCTGTTGCAGTGCGATGATGCAGATGTGCGGCTGGGCGCGCGCAACATCGGGCGGTTGCGCCCCCATCAACGCAAAATCGGTTATGTCTTTCAGGATGCACGTCTGTTTCCCCATATGACCGTACTGCAAAACCTGCGTTACGGGGGGCGCATGGACGAAGATCAGGTGATCGCCTTGCTGGGGCTGGACGACCTGCTGATGCGGCGCCCCGCGGGTCTGTCAGGGGGAGAGGCGCAACGCGTGGCCTTGGGTCGCGCCCTGATGGCGGGGCCGGATGTCATGCTGCTGGATGAGCCGCTTTCGGCCCTCGATGGCCCCCGCAAGGCTGATGTCATGCCCTATCTGGAGGCCCTGCGCGATCAATCCGCGATCCCCATGATCTATGTCAGCCACGACATGACCGAAGTCGCGCGACTGGCGGGCCGCATTGTCGTGCTGGACCGGGGCCGTGTGGTTGTTCAAGGCGCGGTTGAGGATGTCTTGGCCGACCCTGTGGCGGTGCCCTACATCGGGGTGCAGGATGCAGGGGCCGTATTGACGGGCCGGGTGGTCGGCCACGCCGATGATGGGCTGACCAAGGTCGAAACAGGGATCGGCGCGCTTTGGGTGCCGGGGGTGGCAGGGCGCGCGGGTGGTCCGCTGCGCATCCGCATCCCCGCGCAAGATGTGATCCTGTCGCGCAGCAAACCTGACGGACTATCGGCCCTTAACGTGCTGCCCGTGACCATCGCGGGCCTGCAAGAAGGACGCGGCCCGGGCGTCATGGTCGCACTTGAGGCGGGGGGCGCGCGTCTGTTGGCGCGCGTCACCAGACGCTCGGCCCTTTCGATGGGGCTGGCCGTGGGGCAGAATGTTCACGCGATCCTCAAAGCCACAGCCATTGCCCCTCAAGACGTGAGTGACCGATAGGTCGGGATCAGATCGCTTGGCTCCGGTGTTGCCTCATAGACCGCGCGGGCAATGGCGCGTGACAGGCAGGTTGCTGCGGCGGCCCCCACAGGCGCGTATCCTGCGGCATCCAAAGGCTGCGCGACGCTGGTGGAGACACCAAACACCAAATCGCCATCCAGCGGCGTATGCGACGGCACAATCGCCCGCGCCATGCCGTCATGTGCGTTGACCGCCAACCGGTGACACTGGGTTTTCGTCAGTGGCGCATCCGTGGCCACGATGGCAATCGTCGTATTGGCACCCTTGGCCGCATGCAGGCCCATCGCCTGCTCTTTCAGGCTCGCATCGGGCGCTGTGTAGCCGCCCGAAGGGTCAGGGCCATGGCCCCCGAATTCGGCATCCATTTCAAAAGGCGCGGCCCAGAAATGACGATCGCCCGGGGTGGTCACACTGCCAAGGCTGTTGACGATCACGAGAGCACCCACGGTGTGGCCGTCGGGTAAAACCACCGAAGCAGAGCCAAGCCCGCCCTTGTGCCGGGCGGCCATGGCACCGGTGCCGCCGCCCACAGACCCCAGCGCAAACTCTTCCGCTGCCGCGTCCAGGGCCGCGCGTCCCAAGGCGGGGTAGGGGTTCACGTTCCACGTCTTGTCGCCGCCGTTGATCAGGTCAAACACGATTGCACCGGGCACAATGGGCACCGTGACAGTGCCCACGTTGAACCCGCGCCCTTGGTCGCGCAGCCCGTCCGCCACGCCCGAACACGCATCAAGGCCAAAGGCCGAGCCGCCCGACAAGACCAAGGCATCCACCTGTTGCACGGTCCTGTCCGGCGCCAGCAGGTCCGTCTCACGGGTGCCGGGCCCGCCGCCCATTACATGGACAGACGCCGTGAATGGAACGTCGCCCACCAAAACCGTGCTGCCAGATTTCAGTACAGCGTCTTGCGCGTGGCCAACCCGCAGCCCGGCTACGTCCGTGATCAGATTGCGGGGGCCTGTTGTGTAAGTCATTGTTTTCCCTCATCCATGATGCGCGGCGACAGTTTTCAGGGTGGAAAATCCATAAAGCGCCTCAAATCCCTTTTCGCGCCCGTGCCCGGATTTTCCAACGCCCCCGAACGGCAATTCAACCCCGCCGCCCGCGCCGTAGTTGTTGATAAAGACCTGCCCCGCCCGCAAAGCCCGCGCCAGTCGCATCTGTCGCGCACCATCGCGCGTCCAGACGGACGCAACCAACCCGTAATCGGTGCCATTGGCGATCCGCACGGCCTCTGCCTCGTCCTCAAACGGGATGAGGACTTGCACAGGGCCGAAGACCTCGTCTTGGGCCAGCGTATGATCGGGCGGTACGTTGTCAAAAAGCGTGGGGGACACGTAGTGGCCGCCTGTGTCTGTTGGTATGGGGGCCTGAGCGGCGATGGTCAGATCTGCGCCTTGGGCCAAGAACCCGTCGACGATTTGCTTTTGTTTGGCCGAAATCAGGGGGCCGATGTTCAGATCCTCCAGCGCAGGGCCAACCTGCAAGTCGTTGTAAGCGTTTGCCATTTTATCCCGTACAACCTCATACACGCCCCGTTGTACCAAAATGCGTGAGGACGCCGAACAGGTCTGGCCCGCGTTCTGGATGCCCGCATTGACCAAGACCGGCAAAGCGGCGTCGATGTCTGCGTCATCAAAGACAAGTTGCGGGGATTTGCCGCCCAGTTCCAACGTGACGGGGATCACATTGCTAGCGGCGGCGGCCTGAATGGCCTCTCCGGTGCGGACCGATCCGGTGAAGGAGATGTGTTGGAGGCCGGGGTGCGCGGCCAGCGCGGCCCCCGCCTCGGCCCCGAACCCTGTGACGACGTTCAGAGCGCCTGCGGGCAGGCCCGCATCCGTGGCGATTTGGGCAAAGGCCAGCGCGGTCAAACAGGCGTCTTCAGCGGGTTTCAAGACGCAGGCATTGCCCATGGCCAAGGCCGCCCCGACGGATCGTCCGATGATCTGCATGGGATAGTTCCACGGGATGATATGGCCTGTCACGCCGTGCGGTTCGTGCAAGGTATAGACGGTGTAGCCATCCATGTAAGGGATTGTTTCGCCTGTAATTTTATCCGCGGCCCCGCCGTAGAATTCCAGGTAGCGGGCCAGTGCGATCGCGTCTGCGCGCGCTTGGCTGAGGGGTTTGCCCACGTCGCGGGCCTCGATGCTGGCGAGGGCGTCTATATGGTTAAGGACCGCGTCGCTGAGGCGGGTCAGAAGGCGGCCACGATCCAGTGCCGTAAGGCCGCCCCAGACGCCATCGCGCGCGGTTTGGGCGGCGGTGACTGCCGCGTCGATGTCATCGGCGGTGCCGCGCCCGATGGTGGTCAGATGGGCGCCGGTCGAGGGGTCGGTGACGTCCAAGGTGTCTGTCGCCGGGGTCCATTTGCCGCCGATGAGGTGGTGGGCTTGGGGGATGTTGAACGGGGAGAGGGGCATATCAAACCTCAATAAATTCAGGGAGTTGCGGGGCAGCCGCCAGAAGGGTTTGGGTGTAGGGATGAGACGGGTTTCGATAGACGTCTTCGGTCGCGCCGTCCTCGACTATCTGCCCGCCTTTCATGACCAATACGCGGTCGGTTATGGCACGCACGACGCTGAGGTCGTGGGAGATAAAGAGGTAGCTGAGCGACCGCCGCGCACTGATATCCGCAATCAGATCAAGGACTTGCGCGCGAACGGAGACATCGAGGGCTGAGACGGCTTCGTCAAATATAACCAGCTGCGGGTCCGTGATCAGGGCGCGGGCGATGGCGATGCGCTGACGTTGACCGCCAGAAAATTCGTGGATGTATTTGTCCCCATCAGAGGGGGACAGCCCCACATCGGTGAGGGCTTGTGCAATCCGATCTGCAGGATTTTTTGGTTTATCTTCAAGCAGATAAAATGGTTCAGACACGAGGCGCGCAACCGTGTGGCGTGGGTTGAATGACCCGTAGGGGTCTTGGAACACCACTTGCATTTTGCGCCGTTGGGTGAGGTCTGCACGGCGGTTTGAGACCACGGGTGCGCCGTCTAGTGTAATGGATCCGGCCTGCACGTCCTCCAGCCCCAGGATCGCCCGTGTCAGGGTGGATTTGCCACATCCGCTTTCCCCGACGAGGCCCACACGTTCGCCTGAAGAGATGGTTAACGACACGTTTTTGAGAGCCGCGAAGGTGGGGCGGGGCCCGAGGAGGGTTTTTCGGGACAAATTGTATTTTTTCGTAACGTTTTCAACGGCTAAACCTTGTTTGGGGGCCGCTGCGCCGTGCGGTATGGTTTGCGTATGGCTGGCGTATGGCTGGCGTATGGCAGGCACATGGCTGGAGGCGGCAAAAAGCGACCGTGTATAGGAGTGCTGCATGCGACGCATCAGGGTGTCTGTCGCGCCCGCCTCAACCACGCGGCCGTGTTGCATCACGGCGATTTGGTCTGCGATGTCCGACACCACGGCGAGGTCGTGGGTGATCAGGATCATCCCCATCCCGAATTCCGCCACCAACCCTTTGAGAAGGTCCAGAATGCGGGCCTGTGTTGTCACATCGAGGGCGGTTGTCGGCTCATCCGCGATCAGCAGTTCGGGACGCAGGGCGATGGCCATGGCGATGACGACGCGCTGGCGCTGCCCACCGCTGACTTCATGGGGGTAGCGGTCGGGCGAGACATCGAGGCCGACCTTGCGCAGCATGTCGGCGGCACGGGTCTTTGCCTCTGTGCGGGGGGCGTCCGTATGGATGCGAATGGTTTCGGCCACCTGTGTGCCGATGGTCTGGACGGGGTTCAGCGCGGTCATGGGTTCTTGGAACACCATGCCGATGTCATTGCCGCGGATGTCGTTCAACTGGCGTTCAGACGTTTGCAGGATGTCGGTGCCTGCAAGGTCGATGGTGCCCGCAGCACGTGCGCCTTTGGGCAACAGCCCCATGCAGGCCAGCGCGGTCATGGATTTCCCCGATCCACTTTCGCCGGTGATGGCGGTGATCTGTCCTGCGGTCACGCTGAGATCGACATCGTGCAGGATGTCGGTGCCCCCGATGGAGACGGACAGGTTTTGGACGCGCAGCAGGGTCATGTGCGGTCCACTCTGATGCGCGGGTCCAGCCTGTCGCGCAGCCCGTCACCCAAGAGATTGAGGCCAAGGACCATCAGGACGATCGTGCCGCCGGGGATCAGCGCGGTGTGGGGTGCGATGGCCGTGAGGGTTTGCGCATCGGCCAGCATCCGGCCCCAACTGGCGGTCGGGGGTTGCGCGCCAAGGCCAATGTAGCTGAGGGCGGCCTCGGCCAGAATGCCAAGGCTGAACTGGATCGTGCCTTGGACGATCATCAGGTTCATGATGTTGGGCAGGATATGTTCGGCGGAAATGCGGGCCGAAGATTTGCCGCAGACGCGGGCCGCCAGAATGAAATCCCGTTCCCACAGCGGCAGGGCCGCCCCACGGGCCAGACGCGCGAACACGGGGATGTTGAAGATGCCGATGGCGATGATGGCGTTGACGGCGGAGGGGCCGAAGACAGCCGTGATCAGAATGGCGATGACGAGGCTGGGGAAGGCGAAGACCAGATCATTGCCGCGCATGATCACCTCATCCAGCAGGGATCCGCTGCGGGCGGCGGCCCACAGGCCAAGGGGGATGCCTACGGCCATGCCGATGCCCACAGCGACGACGGCCACGGCGATCGAGGTGCGCGCGCCCATCATGATCATGCTGAGGATGTCGCGGCCGAAGTGGTCGGTGCCCAGCAGGTGGTCGGCGGAGGGCGTCTGTAGTTTGTTCGCGATGTCGAGGGTTTCGATGTCGGAGGGCGTCCAGACAAAGGACAGCGCCGCGAGGGTCACGAAGGTCAGGCTGAGGGCTGCGCCGATAGAGAAGCCGAGTTTCATGCGCGCCGCCTGAGGCGGGGGTCGACGGCGGCATAGGCCAGATCTACGGCGAAGTTGACGATGATGACAGTGAAGACCAGCAACATGACCACGCTTTCCACCACGATGAGGTCGCGGGCTGAGATGGCCTGAAAGATGAGCCGCCCCAGTCCCGGCAGGAAGAACACCTGTTCGATGATTATGCCCCCCGCCAGCAGGAACGAGAATTGCAGGCCGATGATGGTCAGCACAGGGATCAGGGCGTTGCGCAGGGCGTGCCGCCACAGTGCCTGGCGGCGGCTGAGGCCTTTGGCGCGGGCGGTGCGGATGAAATCCTCCCCCAGCATGTCCAAGAGCGACGAGCGCATGACACGGGCAAGGATTGCCGCCTGCGGAAGCGCAAGGGCGATGGCAGGGAGGGTGAGGGATTTGAGGGCGGCCAGCGGATCGTCCCACCCCGCAAATCCCCCCGCAGAGAACCAGCGCAGGTTGATCGCGAAGATCAGCACGAGGATCATGGCGAACCAGAAATTGGGGATCGCGACGCCCAGCTGGGTGGCCCCCATGATGCCAAGGTCTGCGGGGCCGCCCCGACGGGCAGCGGCGATGATGCCGGCAGGAAAGGCGATGAGTGTCGACAGGGTAAGGGCGTAAAGGGCGAGGGGGAGAGAGACCCAGATGCGGTCAGACACCAGATCCGCCACGGGTGTTTTATAGGTCCATGAGGTGCCTAGATCACCTGTCAGAAGGCCACCGACCCAAGCGAGGTAGCGGATGGGAAGGGGATCGTTCAGGCCCATCTGGTCCCGCAGGGCGGCCAGCGTGTCTTCGCGGGCGTTGACGCCCAGCATAAAGGCAGCCGGATCGCCTGGGATCACCTCAATCACTGCGAAGATGATGATGGAGGCGGCGAGGAGGCTGAGCAGGAGCGAGATCAGGCGGCGGAGGGTGTAGCGGATCATGGTCGGTCCGGTGCGTGCGGCGGGCGGAAGAAGGGGCGCTGCCCCTCGGTGCAGAGCACCTCACCCCGGCATATTTTTGAAACAGCGAAACCCATGGCGGACACAAGGCGGGGGCGGCCCGTGGTGGGGACGCCCCCGTGTCGTGCCGTCATTCGGACCAGCTGACGCCGGTGAGGTCCACAGCGGCGGTGGGTTGATCTGTCCAAAGGCCGTTGATCTTGGCGTTTGCCACGGTGGGTACGGCGAGCTGGAAGAGGAACCCGTTGACATAATCCTGAGCGATGATGGTTTGCGCCTGTGCCATCAGATCGGACCGTGCGGCGGGATCCGTGGTGGCGTTGAGCCTGTCCATCAGGGCCTGAAAATCGGGGTTGTCATACTGGAAATAGTAGTCGGGGTTGGCGTAGATGCCGATGTCCATCGGTTCTGTGTGGCTGACGATGGTCAGACCGAAGTCTTTGTTTGTAAAGACCTCTTCGATCCATTGGGCCCATTCCACGTTGGTTATTTCTGTCTGGATGCCCACTTCGCGCAGTTGGGCTGCGATGATTTCACCGCCGCGGCGCGCATAGGAGGGGGGCGGAAGTTTCAGCGTCGTGGTGAAGCCCTCCGCAAAGCCCGCTTCGGCCAGCAGGGCGCGGGCGCGATCTGGATCGTGGGGCGAGGTGTCCAGCAGATCGACATAGTCGGGGTTGTGTGGCGCAAAATGCGTGCCGATGGGTGTCCCATAGCCGAACATGGCCCCGTCGATGATCGCTTGACGGTCGATGGCGTGGGCCAGCGCCTCACGGACCAGCGGGTTGTCGAAGGGGGGCATTTTGTTGTTCGTGCTCAGGATCGTTTCGCCCTCGGTGTTGCCGACGAGGACCTGGAAACGGGGGTCGGCCTCAAACTGGGGGAGGTTTTCGGGGGCGGGGTAGCCCACGAAGACGTCCACGTCTTCGGCCATGACGGCAGCGAAGGCGGCGGTGGGGTCTGCGATAAATCGGAAGGTCGCGGCCTCAAGCGCGGGGGGCGTGCCCCAATAGGCGTCATTGCGCGTCAGTTCCAGCCGGTCGCCTTGCACCCAATCGGCAAAGGCAAACGCACCGGTGCCAATGGGGTTGGTGGCAATGGTTTCGATGCTTTCGGGGGCGACGATGACCGCGTCACCCCAGGCCATGTTAAAGAGGAACGCGCCGTTTTGTTGGGCCAGCCTGACCTTGACCGTTTGGGGGTCGATCACCGTGACCTCTGCGATGTCCGCAAACAGGCCCTTTTGGGCGTTGGTGCTGTCTTCGGCGCGGGCGCGGTCCAGCGAGAATTTCACATCTGCGGCGTCCATCACGGTGCCATCATGGAAGGTCACGCCGGGGCGAAGTGTGAACGTATATGTCAGCCCGTCGCCTGAAATCTCCCAGCTTTGGGCCAAGCCCGGCACGACCGAGCCGTCGGCCATGAAGCGGGTCAGGCCTTCGAACACGTTGGAATAAAGAACGCTGTCGATGGCCTGGGCGGCACCGCTCGTGGGGTCAAGGTTCGGGGGTTCCAGCTGGATGGCCACCGTGATGTCGGTTTGGGCCAAGGCGGTGGTGCCCAGCAGAGCAAGGCCGGCTGTGGCGGTCAGTCGTGTGATCATATACATGGTGATCCCCCTTGTTGTGGGGCCAGTTTCCATCGCTGGGCGGCGCAAATCAAGGGGCGCACGACGTTGCGTTGCGCACAGCGTCGTGCCGTGTTCGTGGTGGCGATGCCTAAGGCGCGATGGTAAGGCGGGCCAGCCAATGACCGGAAGGGACCAAAGATATGAGTGCCACAGCCCGCAAACGCGCCCCCATGCCCGATGATATTCGCGCGGCCAAAGGGGGCACCCCATTGGTGAGCCTGACGGCTTACACCACGCCGATGGCGCAGATGATGGATGCGCAGTGTGACTTTGTGCTGGTGGGTGACAGCGTGGGCATGGTGCTGCACGGGTTGCCATCCACCTTGGGCGTGACGATGGAGATGATGGTGATGCACGGGCAGGCCGTGGCGCGGGGCCTGACGACGGCGATGATGGTCATCGATATGCCGTTTGGGTCCTATGAGGCCAGCCGGGAAGTCGCCTTCGCCAATGCCGCGCGGCTGATGGCAGAGACAGGGGCTGCCGCGGTCAAGCTGGAAGGCGGGGTGGAGATGGCCGAAACAATCGCGTTCCTTGTGGCCCGCGGCGTGCCGGTGATGGCGCACATCGGGCTGACGCCACAGTCGATCAACACGCTGGGCGGCTATAAGGTTCAGGGGCGCGGGGCGGCACGCGACGGGTTGATGGCCGACGCGCGGGCGGTCTGCGATGCGGGCGCCTTTGCGGTGGTGCTGGAGAAGGTGCCCGAGGTGCTGGCCGATGAGGTGACGGCGCTGGTTGACATCCCCACCATCGGCATAGGGGCGTCTGCGGGCTGCGACGGGCAGATCTTGGTGGTCGATGACATGTTGGGGCTGTTCACGGCATTCAAGGCAAAGTTTGTAAAACGCTATGCGCATCTGGGTGAGGATGGGGCAGACGCCATCGCGGCCTATGCTGCCGACGTACGGGCGCGCCGCTTTCCGGCTGCGGAACATGTGTTCTCGGATGAGGCCCCTGCCGCCAAAGGGGCCAAACCATGACCGCGCCGCGCATCGTCCGCAGCCTTGCTGAGCTGCGCGCGCTGACAGCGCAGTGGCGCCGCGCCGGTGAAACCATCGGCGTGGTCCCCACCATGGGCGCGTTGCATCAGGGACATCTGTCGCTGGTCCGCGCTGCGGAGGAATGCGACCGCGTGATTGTGACGATCTTTGTGAACCCCAAACAGTTCAACAACCCCGACGATCTTGAAAATTACCCCAGAACGGAAGAGGAGGACGCCGCCAAACTCGCGTCCTTCAAGGTCGACGTTGTTTATGTGCCGGATGGGGACACGATGTATCCTCAAGGCTTTGCGACGAATGTTTCTGTGGGCGGTCTCACCGAAATGCTCTGCGGTGCGGCACGGCCCGGGCATTTCGACGGGGTGGCGACGGTTGTCGCCAAGCTGTTTTTGCAAAGCCAGGCGGACCGCGCGTATTTTGGCGAAAAGGATTACCAACAGTTGCAGGTCGTCACACGGCTGGCGAAAGATCTGGATATCCCGATCGAGGTGGTGGGGTGCCCCACCATCCGCGAAGAAGACGGTCTCGCGATGTCCTCGCGCAACCTGCTTCTTAGTGATCGAAGCCGCATCAAGGCGCCGCTGTTGGCTGAGGTGATGGAAGACGTCGCAGAGGGTCTGAGGTCAGGGGGCACGATGGCCGACCTCGGCGCTCAGGCACAGGCCCGTTTGCTGGCCGGTGGATTCACCTCGGTCGATTATCTGGAACTCCGCCACGGGTCCGATTTGACGCTGATGAACGAGGCCACATCGGGCGGACGATTGTTCGCCGCGGCGTGGCTGGCCGGTGTGCGCCTGATCGACAACATCGCCGTCTGACGCGCGCGTCGTCTTCATCTGACCTGAAAACTCCGGGGGGTCTGGGGGGCTGGCCCCCCATGAATGGCTGCGGTCTGGGGGGCTGGCCCCCAGGAATGGCTGCGGTCTGGGGGGCTGCCCCCCCACTGGTTTTTGGCGGATCGGATGGGCGTAGCCCATTCGAAAAACCTTACGCCAACAAGGTTGCGGTGAGGGAGAGAGCCATGACCTTGGCGCTGTCCATCATGTCGCAGACGTCAATATATTCATCCGGCTTGTGCGCCAGCTCGAGAATACCGGGGCCATAGGCGATGCAATTCTTCAGCCGTCCGATCCGGTCGATGTGTTTTTGGTCATAAGTCCCCGGTGAGGCCACGTAATCCGGCATGCGCCCCAGGACGTCCTGAATGGCCGCCGTGACGGTCTGCACTACGGGGGCCTCTTTGTCGGTCATCGACGGCAGGACCGCGTTCAGTTCCCGCAACGCATAGTCAAAATTCGGCCGGTCTGCTTTCAGGCCATCCAGCAGCGCGGTGACTTCGCCGCGCACAGCCTCGAGAGGTTCTTCGACCAGAAAGCGGCGGTCGATGACGATGCGGCAGCTGTCAGGCACACAATGTGCGGGCAGGCCGGTGAAATCCGCGGGTTGTTCGGCTTGGCCGCCGTGGATGGAATTGATGTTCATCGTCGATTGCCGCGCGCCTTCGGGGACCACGGGCATATCGGTGCGGCGCTGGGCCATGGCGGGGTACAACTCGGCCTCGAAGGCTTGCAGCACAGCGCCCATGTGACGCACGGCGCAATCGCCCAGGAAAGGCATGGACCCGTGGGCGATTTCGCCGAAGGTCTCAATCTCGGCCCACCAGCCGCCACGGTGTCCCAGACAGATGCGATCATGGCCCAAGGGTTCGGGGATGATGACGTGGTGCACGCGGGCCGGATCAAAATAGCCCTGTTCGGCCAGATAGGCGACGCCGCCATAGCCGCCTGATTCCTCATCTGCGGTGCCCGAAATCTCAATCGCGCCCGCAAAATCGGGATATTCTTCGATGAAGGCTTCGGCCGCGATGATCGACGTGGCCAGCCCGCCTTTCATGTCGCAGGCCCCGCGCCCGTAGATGCGCCCGCCCTCCAAGGCCCCGCCGAAGGGGTCCTGCGTCCAGCCTGCGCCGACCTCAACCACGTCTGTGTGGCTGTTGAAATGCACGCACTCCCCCGCTGTTTTGCCGTCACGGCGGGCGACGATGTTCCAGCGCGGATAGCGGTCACTGTCGCCGGGGGTGCCCGTGGCGCGGATCAGCTGGGTGGTAAAGCCCGCCGCAGACAGGCGGCGATCCAGATAGTCGCAGATGTCGCGGTAACAGTCGCCCGGTGGGTTCAACGTCGGGATGCGGATCAGGTCTTGGGTCAGGGCGATCAGATCATCGCGCTTATCTTCAATCCGCGCCAGAAGGGCGGCGTGCTGGTCTGGTGCTGTCATGGTTTCAACTGTGCCGCCCTGTGCCTCAAGGTGCAAGCCGCAGAGGCGCTGCGCGATTTTTCTGTTCACAAAACGATGCGAAATTGGTGCGACGGGTTGACGCTGGCGTGAATTGGGCCACCCTGATGGTCTGACAATAATTTGGAGGGACGACAATGGCGCTGCGCAATCTTGGAACCACGGCTTTGATGGGGGCAGCCTTTGCGGTCTGCGCCATGGGGGCCTCTGCGGAAACGCTGCGCTGGGCGTCCACGACGGACCCGCAGACGATGGACCCCCATGCGGTCAATTCTGCGCCGGTTCTTTCGTTCCTCAACAACATTTACGAAGGTCTGGTGCGGCGCGGCAAGGACATGTCGATTGAACCCTCCCTGGCCACATCGTGGGAGCCGCTTGAGGGCGAAAATGGCTGGCGGTTCACTTTGCGCGAAGGCGTGACCTTCCAGGACGGGTCGGCGTTTACCGCAGAAGACGTGCTGTTTTCGTATCAGCGTGCATCCGATGAGGCCGCAGATGTGCGGTCTTGGTTCGCGCCCGTGACGGACGTGCGGGTGGTGGATGAGTTTACGATTGATTTTGTGACGAACGCGCCCAACCCGCTGTTCCCCGACAGCATCGCGAATTTCATGATCCTTGATAAAGATTGGGCCGAGGGCAATGATGCGGCCCTGCCTGCACGGGACGCCGAAAACTTCGCCACCATGAACGTGAACGGCACAGGGCCCTTTACGTTGGCGGGCCGTGATCCTGGTGTGCGCACCGTGCTGGTCCCCCATGAGGGCTGGTGGGATGAGGCCGAGCACAACGTGACCGAGGGCGTGTTCACACCCATCGGCAACGCAGCCACGGGGTTGGCCGCGCTTTTGTCCGGCGAGATTGATTTCATCCAGCCGATCCCGTTGCAGGATGTGGCACAGGTTGAGGGGCGCGAGGGGTTCCGGGTGCTTGAGGGCGAAGAGACCCGCGTGATCATGTTTGGCTTTGGCCATGAACACGACACCTTGCTGTATTCCACTGACGTCACGGATGTGAACCCGTTCCAGGACCCCCGCGTGCGTTTGGCGGCGGCCCATGCGCTGGACATCGACAGCATCGACCGCGTGTTGTTCCGCGGCAAGATCGAGGCAGCGAGCCAGTTGGTGCCTGCGGGCATTTCCGGCTATTCCGAGGCCAACAGCGACCGCCCCGCCTATGACCCCGACCGCGCCCGCGCATTGCTGGCCGAGGCGGGTTATCCTGATGGGTTTTCCTTTGGTCTGAAGTGCACGAACGACCGCTACATCAACGATGAGGCGCTGTGTCGTGCGGCGGCGTCCATGTTTGCCGCCGTTGGCCTGAACGCCGAACTGAGCACAGGCCCCGTGCGCGATTACTGGCCGCAGCTGCGTGAGGACGATTTCGACATGTACCTTCTGGGCTGGTCGCCGGGCACGTTTGATATGGAACACCCCATCCGCTTTTTGATGCACAGCCAGGATGATGAGGCGCGTCTGGGATCGTGGAACTTTGGCAACTATTCCAACGCGCGCGTGGATGAGCTGTTGCCGATGATCCAGCAAGAGATTGATCCCGCCGCCCGTCAGGCGATGATCGACGAGGTTGTGGCGATTACACAGGAGGAGGTCGCCTACATCCCGCTTTATACTCAGCCGCTGATCTGGGCCGCGAAGGACAATGTGGATCTGACGCAGCGGGCCGACAATTTCTTCATGTTGCGCTGGGTGACTGTGAACTGATCGACTTGATCGACGTAAAATAAGCAGACAGGCGATGGTTTATTTCATCCTGAAACGGCTGGTGCAGTCCGTCTTTGTGATGCTGGCCGTCGCCTTTCTGGCGTTTTCCCTGTTTCGGTTTGTGGGCGATCCCATCAGCCAGATGACAGGGGTTGAAACCACCGTGGCCGACCAGGAACGGCTGCGGGAGGATCTGGGCCTGAACGATCCGTTTGTGGTGCAGTTCTACCGGTTCACCACGGACATGTTGCAAGGCGATTTCGGGTTTTCCTATCGCACGCGCCAGCCCGTGGCGGACATGATCGCGGACCGCATCCCTGCCACGCTGGAATTGGGGGTTGTGGCACTGATCATTTCGCTGATCGTGGGGATCCCGGCGGGGGTCTATACCGCGCTCAGGCCGAGGGGGGTTCTGACGCAAGGGATTTTGCTGACCACCTTGGTGGGCGTGTCGATCCCTACATTTGTCATTGGCATCATGTTGATCTTCATTTTCGGCGTACAGCTGGGCTGGCTGCCGACGTTCGGGCGCAATGGCACGGTGCAGATTGGCGGCTGGGAAAGTTCGCTGTTTACGGTGCAGGGTTGGCGGTCGCTGATCCTGCCGGCGGTGACCTTGGGTGTCTATCAGCTGACGTTGACCATGCGTCTGGTGCGGGCCGAGATGATGGAGGTCATGCGATCCGACTACATCCGGTTCGGCATGGCCCGCGGCGTGCCCATGGGGCGGCTGCATTATCGCCACGCGCTGGCCAACACGATGGTGCCGGTCATCACCATCATCGGGTTGCAATTCGGCGGCGTCATTGCCTTTTCCATCGTGACGGAGAGTGTGTTTCAGTGGCCCGGCATGGGGCTGCTGTTTCTGGAATCCATCCGCTTTGTCGATATTCCGGTGATGGGGGTTTATCTGGTCGTGATCGCGTTTTTCTTTGTGCTGGTGAACCTGATCGTGGACCTTTTGTATGTCGCCATTGATCCGCGCCTCAGGGTGAAGGATTTGTGATGCGCGATTGGTTGAAGAGATATGAGCCCGTGTGGCTGTTCGTGCATTCGCCCGCCGCGATTGTGGCGGCGGTGATCGCCATTGCGATCATCTTTGGCGCGGTTTTTGCGCCGTGGATTGCGCAGGTGGACCCCTATGATCTGTCGTCGTTCAGCCTGTTTGACGGGCTGCTGCCGCCCGTGTGGGAGGACGGCGCAAACCCCAAGTACCTGTTGGGGACGGACGATCAGGGCCGCGATATGATTTCGTCGATCCTTTATGGTGCGCGGCTGTCGCTGGTGATTGGGATTTCCGCGTTGACCATTGCCGCAGTGCTGGGCGTGGGGCTGGGGCTGGCCGCGGGGTTTTACGGCGGGCGGTTTGATGCGGTGGTGATGCGGATTGCCGATGTGCAGCTGGCGTTGCCTGCGATCCTGACGGCGCTGTTGATTGACGGGATCGCGCGCGGGGTGCTGCCTGCGTCCGTTCAGCAAGACGTGCGCGTTGCGGTGCTTACGCTGGCCATTGCACTGTCCTTGTGGGTGAACTTTGCGCGCACAGCGCGGGCGTCGACCTTTGTGCAGATGCAAAAGGAATACGTGCAGGCCGCGATCATGATGGGGCAGCGGCCCGTGCGCATCATGTTTGTGCATATTCTGCCCAATATCCTTGGGCCTTTGTTGGTGATCATGACGGTGGATCTGGCCAGTGCCATTTTGCTGGAGGCCACGTTGTCCTTCCTTGGCATTGGCCTTCCTGCGGACAGCCCCAGCCTCGGCACGCTGATCCGCATCGGGATGCAGTTTTTGCTGTCGGGCGAGTGGTGGATCCTGTGGATCCCGACCCTGTTTCTGGTGGCCCTGGTCGTGTCCATCAACATCCTTGGCGATTTCCTGCGCGACGTCTTTAACCCGAGGTTGCGGTAGATGTTGGTGATCAAGGATCTGGCAGTGAAGTTTCCATCGCGGTTTGGCGACGTCACCGCCATTGCCGACGTGGATATGGAAATCCGCCCCGGTGAGATCCACGGGCTGGTGGGCGAAAGCGGCGCGGGCAAATCCACCGTTGGCGCGGCTGTCATCGGGCTGTTGTCGCAGCCGGGCTATATTGCGGGGGGTGAGATTACGCTGGGCGAGACGGACCTGCGCGCGCTGAGCCCTGAGGCCGCGCATCGCATCCGGGGCGACCGGATTTCGATGATTTTTCAGGACCCGCAGACGTCGTTGAACCCCTTGATGACCATCGAAGATCAGCTGGTTGAGACCATTCAGGCCCACAGCGACGCGACCCACAGCCAAGCTGTGACCCGCGCCGTGGATCTGCTCGAAGAGATCGGGATCAAGAACGCGGCAAGCCGCATCAAGGCCTATCCGCACCAGTTTTCGGGCGGCATGCGTCAACGGGTGGTCATTGCGCTGGCGATTTGCACGGACCCTGAGTTGATTATCGCGGATGAACCGACGACGGCGCTGGATGTGGCGGTGCAATCCCAGGTGTTGGCGTTGATCCAACGGCTGGCGCGCGAGCGGCAGATTGCGTTCATGCTGATCACCCACGACATTGGCGTCATCGCGCAGGTGGCCGACCGCGTGACCGTGATGCGCAAGGGGCGCGTGATGGAAACCGGCGAGACGCAACAGGTGTTGGGCGCGCCGGACCATCCCTACACGCAAGCCCTGATGGATGCGGTGCCCCCGTTGGACGTCAAGATCGACCGCTTCCGCGTCCCCGAGGAGGCGCCCATCGCGGGGGAGGGGCCCACGGGCAATGTGGCAGAGGCGTGGTTGCTGGAGGGGCAGCGCAGTGAGATGCTGGGCTTGACCCTTGACCATCTGACGGTGCAGTTCGCCGCCCCGCGCACGTCGCTGTTTCGCACGCCCGCGCCTTATGTGGCGTTGGATGATGTGTCGCTGACGGTCCGGCCCGGCACGATCATGGGGCTTGTGGGCGAAAGCGGGTCCGGCAAATCGACACTGGCCAAGGCGATCACGGGGCTTGTCAGCCCCACGTCCGGCACCATGCAGTTGGGCGGGGATGACCTGCCTTATGGCAAAACGCGAGGCCGGCGGCATCCGTCACGTCAGCTGATCCAGATGGTGTTTCAAGACCCGTATTCGAGCCTGAATTCCCGCCACACCATCGCGGATATCCTGGAAGAGCCCTTGTGGTTTTACGGCTTTGTCAGCGACGCGAGAGAGCGGCGCAGGCTGGCGGCTGCGATGTTGGAGCTGGTGGGCATGGCGCCTGAGGCCATCGACAAATACCCCCATCAGTTTTCTGGCGGCCAGCGGCAACGGGTGGCTGTGGCGCGCGCGCTTTTGGCGCGGCCACGGTTTTTGATCTGCGATGAGCCGACCTCAGCACTGGATGTGTCCATTCAGGCCGAGATCCTGAATTTGTTGAAAGATCTGCAATCGACCTTCGGTTTGTCGGTGCTGTTTATCAGCCATAACCTGTCGGTGGTGCGCCAGATGGCCGACGATACGGCGGTGCTGCGGGCAGGCCGGATAGAGGAAGTCGGGCCGACCGAGGACCTGTATGAGGCCCCGCAGGCCGATTATACCAGAGAGCTGCTGGCGCTGACGCCGGTGATGCCCAAGGCGTGGCGCAGAGCGGGCTGATGCCGTTTTAACCAATTCTTCTTTTGGTTGAGTGTTGTTTGAAAGCCTCACAAGCTGACGTGAGGGTAATTTTCTTACCTGTCGGCGGGTTTTTGCCGCTATGGTCTATGACATACGCGCGGGAACGCGAAAATTATAGGTTGGGGTGAACCGTTGATTAAGTCCTTTATTCGTCGCGCGGAGCGCGCTGTTCGTCGTGGTGCGGGTATCGCTGCCATTGGTGTTTTGTCCGCGTTGGGTGCTTTGCCCGCGGGGCAAGTGAACGCTTTTGGGACGGGTGGGGATGTGGTCAGCGGCGCGAGCGTTCAACTGGCTGGAACCACGACAGCAACACCCAGCTGTTCTGTCTTTACCAATTTCACCCCGAGTATTGGCGTTGCCCAAATTCTCATCAACTCAAGAAGTGCCACATCCTCCATTTGGTTTTTTGACTCTATTACAGCCGTCACGCTCATAACCGAGCTCCAACTCAGTTTGGCTTGCCCTTTCACCGTCGTTCCAAATTCGCTGGTACCTATTGAGCCGTCGGCCGCAACTTTTGCTGACGAAATTGAGATGGGCATCACGTTCCGTGCAACTGAGGATGTCACCGGTGATGTGTATGATTATAAAATCGCATATATCGGGGCCACGAACACGAACTTGGAGAACACACGCACACTTGTCGTGCCCCCTGCACCGGTTGTGTCGTCTGTCGGCGCGATTTCTCCGGCGACGTATGGCGTGGGTACGACCATTTCCATTCCTGTGACATTCTCGACTGATATTGCCGTCACCGGGACGCCGCAGATGAGCATCACGGTGGGCGGTGCCCCTAGGGTGGCGCAGTTTGCATCTGTGCAGAGTGGAAATACGGCTGTTTTTACGTACACCGTCCAAGCCAATGACGCGGGCACGGTCGCTTTGGGGAATATCGTCAACGCGGGCGGGAGTTCGATTGTGGACGCATCCTCTGGCGCGCCTGTGGTTGACTTTACCCTCAACAGCGTGGCGTCGAGCCCGGGTGTGCTGGTGGATGGCGTCGCGCCTGAAATTTCGTCCATTACACCCCCGTCAATGGGCACGCGAGGCATTAATGCCGCACTCGACATCACGCTTAATTTCAGCGAGGCTGTGACCCCCTTTGGCCCAGGTCAACTGGTGGCGAGTGGAACCATTGACCTGCGCGTTGGTACGGCGCTTCGAGAGGCGACATATCTCAGCGGGGCAGGGACGACAGCGATTACCTATCGGTATACGGTGCAGTCGGGCGACGAGGATACGGACGGGATCGCCCTTGAGGGGACATCTGGATCCACGTTTCGCGATGTGGCCGTAAATGCGCGGACCAGTACGTCCGCCATTTCCGCCGTTTTTTCTGGTGTGAATGTGGACGGTGTTGCGCCAATGATCACAGGGTTTACTGTGCAAGAGGGCCTGTTCAAGCTTAATGACACGATCGAGATTTTCGTGGAGGTGGATGAAACCATCACAGACGGTGGCTTTCCAACGTCTGCGCGACCGACCCTTACCCTTGATATCGGCGGCACGACCACGACAGCATCATACAACCGCTTTACGGGCCCGTCGACACGGTTGCGGTTTTCAGCAACTGTCCCCTCAGGGGTCGTGGACGCAAACGGGATTGAAATCACAGCCATTGATCTGGATGGCGCCTTTCCGCAAGATGCGGTGAGCAACGTCGTTGCGCTGACACTCCCCGCGGTGACGACATTCCCAAAGACCACGGTCGATTCCGTGCGCCCAGATCTGTTGACTGTTGAGCGATTGGATCCGACGACTGTGGTGACCAACGCGGACACTTTGAAATGGAAGGCGACCTTTAGTGAACCTGTCACTGGGCTGGCCGCTGGTGCGTTTACAGTGACGGGGGCGTCGGGGGCCAATTTGGCTTATGAACAGACAGCCAATCCGGCGGTCTGGACGGTGACCGCGTCTGGGGCCGCTGTGGCAAGCGCGCAGGGCACGTTGATACTGCAGACCGCTCTGGGTTTTGCCCCGACCGATCTGGCCGGAAACAAGGCAGATACCCTTTTTGCCACGTTCGAACTCTACACCTTGGACAACACCGGCCCGTTCATGACGAACGTGGCGCGGCAGTCGCCATCACAGGCTACGACCAACGCCGACAGTCTGACATTCCGCGCGACGTTTGATGACGCGCTGGTGGGCGTGCAGGCGTCTGATTTCTTTGTCTTTGTGAACAATTTACCGGTGTCTGCGTCCAGCATCTCGATGGTGTCGTCCACCGTTTATGATGTGACCTTTACGGATGCCGCCCTGAAAGACGCCAGCGGTGACATCCGGCTGTCGATCAGCGCCACGCGCGGTGCGGCGGATGCGTTGGGCAATCTGCTGTCAACGGGCGGGCCATCTACGGCCAACAGCCAAGCCTTCACTTTGGATAACCGGGCGCCTGAACCGAAGTCGATTGCGCGGTTCTCGTCTGGCAGCGGGCTGACCAATGCCGATACCATCGATTTCCTCGTGACCTTTAGCGAGGACCTAACCAACCTCACTGCGAGCAATTTTGTGACCACGGGCGGCGCGGGGAGCGTCACATCGGTTGTCAGTTACGGCGGTGCCGACATATATGTCGTGACCGTTGGTGGAGCTGATCTTGTCGATCATGATGGGCGAATTGGCCTGGACCTTGCCGCGGCGCCCACCGCCAGAGATGTGGCGGGCAACTTCTTGCGCGCTGCGACCCGGTTTATCACCAAAGAGACCTACGAATTGCAAAACACAGGCCCGAGCCTGTCGGACATTTCGCGGTCGACGCCCGAGGACCAGTTGACCAACGCAAATTCAGTGGAATTTGAACTGTCGTTCAGCGGTGATGTGGACAACCCGCAGATCAGCGATTTCCAAGTTGTCGGTGGGGCGGGGGCGATCACCGCTGTGCGGCAATCTTCTGGAGACGTTTTTGTGACGGTTTCTGGCAACGGGCTGAACACGCACAATGGCAACGTCACTGTGGGCGTATCCCCCACAAACAATTTGAAGGACCTGTTGGGCAACCCCTTTGCGCAGGACGGATCGATTGATACCGAAAGCTATACGTTCGACAACACGGCGCCCCGTTTGCTGACGATTGCGCGGCAGTCGCCGACGCAAAGCACGGTCTCAGACGGGCCCGTGACGTTCCGCATGGCGTTCTCAGAGGCGCTGGCCAGCTTTGACGCGACAGATGTGGTCATCTTCGGGGGAGGGACCGTTGACGTTGCTGTGGCGGAGGTGAACAGCTCAACCTTCGACGTGACGGTGTCCGGTGCAAATCTTGACACGCTCAACGGCACTTTGTCGGCGTCGTTGAACTTGACCAACCTGTCCGATGTGGCCGGAAATGACATGGAATCGGTGGAGCCTACGTCGAGTAACGAAACGTATACGTTCGACAATGACGCGCCCATCCTGCTGTCGATCACGCGCGCAGACCCTCAGGACGAAGCGACAAATGCGACGACCCTGGCGTTCGACGCGGTGTTTAATGAGCCTCTGTCGCCGGTCTTTGGGGCATCTTCGTTCTCAAGCCCCGAAGTGCCTGATGCGACAGTGGTTGCCGCGGCGACCTCAAACCCCAATCGTTTGCGGGTGACCGTGTCGGGGGGCAGTCTGGCCACCTACAGTGGCTTTGTGTCGATCTCATTGAGCGCGCCCTATCTGATTTCGGATGTCACCGGCGACAATTTTGTCTTCAACACACAGCCCACCGGCCTTAATCAGTCCTTCCTGGTGGACCGAGGCACACCACGCGTTGCGTCGATTGTCAGAGCCATCCCAGAAGATGCGGTGACGAATGCGGACAGCCTGTCGTTCTTGGTCTCCACTACAGAAGCTGTGCGGAACCTTTCGACCAGCGATTTTGCCGTGAATGGCACGGCGGGCACTGTGACATCGGTGACGCCTGTTTCTTCCCGGATGGAAGGGTCTGTGCCTGAGGCGGCTATCGCTCCGGTGACGGCGCCTTGTGCAACAGCGCATGCGGATGTGGTGTGCGGAGGTCTCCCGATCGGCCTGCCATGCAGCGATATCTATGGTGGTCCCGGTCTTGGGCCATGCGGACCGGTCGGGCCTCCGACGGGCGGACCATTCCCGCCAATGGCCGTACCCGTGCTGAACTCGCGATTCATCGTGGTTGTGTCCGGCAATGGGTTGGACACGTTTGACGGGGTTGTCGGACTGAACGTCGCCAGCACGACAGGTGCCGTTGACGCCGCAGGCAACCTTTTGGCGACATCGGAACCTGAGACAGACGAGACCTATACGTTGGACAACACCGCACCCACGGTGACGTCCATTGCAAAGCTGTCGCCCACAAACAGCTTTACGAATGCGGACACGCTGACGTGGCAAGTGACCTTTTCCGAAGATCTCAAAGGGGTTGATGCCACGACCTTTGGCATCAATGGCGGGGCGACGGGAACGGCTGCGGTGACACCTGTGTCTGCACGCGTCTACAACGTGACGTTTTCTGGCGGAAACCTGGCCGACTTCAACGGCGTCGCGACGTTGCGAATTCTCGCAAATTGGACCGATCTTGCGGGCAATGGCCCAACAAATGTGTCCGCCACAGACCTGAACGAATCCTACACCCTCGACAACACGGCACCCCAGGCGCTGTCTATTTCGCGGTTGGCACCGGACAACGAAGTGACGAACGTCGACAGCCTTCTCTTCCAGGTGGTGTTCGACAGCCCCATGGGTGAAGTCACAGCCGCCGATTTCGCGGTAACTGGCGGAGCAGGGGCCGTGACGGGCGTGCGTTTTGGACCCTTGGGTTTGGGGAAGGCAGAAACAGCGGATCAGCCAACAGAGGCCGCTTTTGTGTCAGCCTTCGGGTACTTCGTCACCGTATCCGGGAACGGGCTGGCGGACCACAATGGCGTCATCGGCCTGACCGTGTCTGACACGGCGACAGCTGTCGACAATTCGGGAAATGTCGTCTCCAATGGGGCGCCTGCGACGAACCAGACCTACACGATGGACAACCTTGGCCCGTTGCCGTCCCTTTCGGCACCCGCTGGTCCATATGCGGGGGCCTTTACGCTGACCGTCACGTTCTCTGAACCGGTGGTTGGGTTTGAGGCATCGGACCTTGTGACGGATGCGGATGTCGGGACGCTGAACACGTCTGACAACACCACCTTTACGGTGGAGATTACCCCGACGGCTGATGGTGACGTGACCATTGCCTTGCCTGCGGGCGCAGTGACCGATGCCTTGGGCAATTCAAGCCGCGCGGCCACAAGTCTTGAAGAGACAGCCGATGTGACACAGCCAAGCGTGGTCATCACGACGCCGGATCTGGGCGGCGCGTTGACCAACGCAGCCTTTGGCATTCTCGTGACGTTCAGTGAGGATGTGACCGACTTCACCGCAGCGGACATCACCGTCCAAAACGGTGCGGCCAGCGAATTTATCGCCATCAGCGGATCCGTCTATGGGGCGCTGATCACCCCAGATGGCGCGGGCGAAGTCAGCGTATCCATCGCCGCAGGTGCGGCCACGGATGCGGTGGGCTTGCTGTCGACAGCGTCCAACACGGTGACGGTGACGAATGATGTGTCCCCGCCCACGGCGGTGATTACGGTGCCGGATGGCCCGTTGGGCTCTGAGTTCGACATCACAATCACCTTCTCGGAGGCTGTGGACGGTCTGGACATCAGTGACATTGTCATTCCCGGTGCGGTCATCGGCACGCCTGTTACGGAAGACGGTGGTGTCACATGGACGGTGCCTATCGCGATCCGCAGCTCAGGGTCTTTGGACATCACATTGACCAATGGTGCTGTGACCGATTTGGCGGGCAACGGCAGCTCGACGTCCACCACGATCAGCGTCGTGATTGATGCGGATGCGCCGGTTGTGACCATGAATGCTGCTGATGATGTCGTCACGCAGGCCTTTACCCTGAACATTGCAGCAAGCGAGGCGATCGAGGGGCTGACCCTTGAGGATCTGACCGTGACGAACGGGTCGGTGTCCAATCTGGCAGGCAGCGGGGCCAGCTATACGGTGCAGGTTGATCCTGTGATCGGCGCTGTGGTGCGCGTGGAACTTCCAGCAGGCGCGGTTGCGGATGCGGCGGGCAACGTCACAGCTGCGGCCACGGTGTTTGAGGTTCAGGCGGGCAGCCCCGAGGTTGCTTTGGCCGAACGCGAGGATGAGGTCATCGACGTGGTCCAACAGGAGGCATTGCGCCGTCTGGACAACGAAATGGCCGCCAATGCGGGCATGATGAACAGTGCCCGTGGGCGGTTCATGTCGGGCGAACAGGTCGATGTCTCCCAGGACGTGCCCTTTGATGTGACCGGCACGGCCGAGCTGTCATTGCAGGCGTTTTCGACCAGTGGCACGTTCTATGGCCAGCGCATGCTGGACAGTGGCATGCTGCGGATCGCGCAAGGGCAGTTCAACATCGTCGCGGATGATACGGGCAGCACCAACATGCAGGTGTCGGGCCGTGTGACCCTTGAAAAGGATCTGTCTGAGACCTCTCGTTTGGGCTATTTCTACGGTGGCAGCCTGAATGTGGGCGACATTGATGGCACCTTTGAGGGCAGCAGCAGCAGCGCGGGCCTTGTTGCGGGTGTCTATGGTCTGACGCAGCTGTCGGCTACGGTGTTTGCAGACGCCTATGGCGGTGTCGGCTACACGTGGACAGACATCGAGTTTGCAGACGATGTTCTGGCCCTCGATGGGGACTATGGGGCGTTCTCGTACTACGCGGGGGCCTCGGTTACGGGCAGCTATATGATGGAGTCGGGGATCGAATTCCGCCCCAACGCATCGCTGGATTATGGCCGCACCGAATTGGGTCTGATCGGGTTCCAGGCGGATGCTTTCGGCCTGTCCTCATCCGTCGAACAAGAGTTCGGGGCGGTGTCTATCCTTGAGCTGAGCTTGACGCCGGAAGTGTTGATCCCGCTGGAGACAGGCGGTGCCTTGAACACCTTGTCTATCGCACCCAGCCTTGTGTGTCGTTACACGGATGCCCGTGTTGACAGTGAAAACTGTGGGGGCGGGCTGGCCGTCGGGCTGGATGGTGTGTCGGACGACGGTTTGTCACGTTACGGCATCTCGCTTGACGTGCAACGCACAGGCGACACCGAACGTCGTAGCGCCGAGGTCTACTATGAGCTTGAGTTCTAGGACCGCCTTGTCGGATTACGTGATCCGTTAACATGTGTTCATAAAGATTAACGCCGCCGTCCCATCTGGGGTGGCGGCGTTTTGCTGTCGGGTGCACCCCTTGCCCGTGACCTTCGACAAGCTACCTGAAAACCGATATGTCATATGACATAGCAATTTGCGCGGTAATGAAAATTTAAAGTGTTTTTTGCAGAAGCGTGGGGAAACCAGATCAGTTTTTCTGCGTTTGAAACGAAATGTGTGGGAGGCATTATGACAATCCGATTGTTGCGTACATTCATTGCCGTTGCAGATGAGGGCACGTTCAGCGCTGCCGCGAAGACCATCAACGTCACCCACGCGGCGGTCAGCCAACAAATGCAAACGCTCGAAGCGGATTTGGATCTGACCCTTTTTGACCGATCACGGCGCAGTCCCGTTTTGACACCTGTGGCGCGGGCACTGGTTGAAAAAGCGCGGGTCATTGTCTCTGATTATGACAATCTTGTGCCGTCGGTTCTGGGGGACGGTGGTGTCAAAGGGACGATATCCTTGGGCGCGTTGCGCACCACGCTTACGGGGTTGACCCCTCAGGCGCTGGCGGTCTTCAAGACCAAGTACCCCGATGTCCGCTTGCGCATCAAACCGGGCCTGACGGGCGCATTGATGACCGAGGTGGAACGCGGCACGCTGGACGGTGCAATCGTGACCAAACCGGCATTGATGCCGCTTGGCGTCACCTTTCGCCCTTTGGCCACGGAAGCCATGCAGTTGATCACATCGCGACAGGAAACCGAACGCGACCCGATCAATCTGTTGAAGTCACGCCCCTACATTCGGTTCAACCGCCACGCCGTTGTGGGCACATTGATCGACAACTGGATATTGGAACGCCAGATCAAAGTGGCTGAGACGATGGAACTCGACAGTCCTGAGGCGATTGCCAGCATGGTGCAGGCCAATCTGGGCGTGTCCGTCGTGCCGGCCCCGGCTGTCCGCCCCGTGGGGGCCCCCATGGTGCGCGAAATCAGCCTCGGAGAGGGCGCGCCGCACCGCATCGTTGGCTTCGTCTACCGCGATGGCAATCTGAAAATGACCGCAATGAACGAAGTCTTTGCGGCCCTTCAACAGGTGGTGATTGGCGATCAGATGACCTCATCACTGCGGTCGTCGGTCTCGCCGTAGCGTTTCAGGGTCGCGGGCCGTGTGCCTTCGTAAGCCTGCGCGATGTTTTCTGCGATCTTTGCGTTCTCGCGTTCGAACAGACAGTTGCCCTGCAGATCCGAGGCGACGATGAACGGCCCCATCTTATTGCATTTGAGGACCCACATGGCCTGCGCCAAGCCCAGTTCCTCGTTCCAATGGACAGCCTCGACGCGCTCAACGCCGCGGCCCAACAAGGCGCCCGTGCCATAGCCCACGGTGGTCAGGTAAATCGCCCCATTGGGCACGAAATAGTCGCGGTAGTCTTTTGACGTCATCCCGCCTTTGCCGACGATCAACTTTGCGCCGGTTTTGGCCATCCATTCAGGCAACCACTTGGCAAACCGGAACGAGGCTGTGGCCGTCACAGCCCCCATGTCGTAACTGCCATCTTCGCGGATGGCCGCGGCGGGGGAGCAGTGGAAATTCGCCGCCGACTGGCTGGGCAATTCCATCGGTATGTTGGCCTTGTCCTCCAGCGCACGCATGTAGACGCCTTCGCGTGCGGTGTACATCAGGCCGTCCAGATAGACGATGTCGCCCAGTCGCAGATCTGCGATGGCCTCTGGGGTGGGGGTGGTGGACAGGCGGACTTCGCGGATGCTCATTCTGCGGCCTCCTGGTGCGCGGGCCAGTCGACGGTCTCGCGCCGCTGGTAGGGCGTAAACCAGTCGGGATCGGTGCGGTGTTCCACGCGGCCATCGGCATGAATGCGCGCCACAGCACGGCGCGACGACAGACAAAACGCATGGACCGACATGGGCATTCCGCCCGTGTGGCAATAGCCCACCTCAATATTGCAATCGATCACCATGTTCTTGCCCACAAACCCCATGGCCCCCATGCCGATGGAATTGCCCAGCTCTTTGAATTCGTCCTCCATCTGAGCAATTTTCGGGTCGGAATTGCGGCTGCCCACAATTCGCAAGGTCGACGCGCGCTTGCCCAGCGTCATGCAGATGTCTTTGCTGCCGCCCAATCCAATCCCGATGATCGCGGGCTGACAGGCCAGCCCGCGTTTGCCAAAGGCCATCAGGCTATCAAGATAGAACCGCTTGATCCCCTCAATCCCATCCGAAGGGAACAACATGCGGTAATCTGTGCCAAACAGCCCGCCCTTGTGAACGGTGATCAGATCAATCCAGGCGCCGCCATACTCAGGCGTGGCCGGCTCAAAGCCGTATTCGATCTCCGGCGCGCCGATGCCAACATTGTTGTCATGGTCCGTGCGCCACAAGGGATGCACCCGATTGGGCCTGAGCGGCACGCTGTTGGTGGCCTCAGCCGTGGCGCGGCGCAAGGCGGCCTCAAGCGCGACCATCCCGCCCTCCACCTGTGCCTCATTGCCCAGTTTCACAAACCAACGCGGCACGCCGGTGTCTCCACACATGGCCCGGCGGTCTTCTTTGGCGGCCTCATAATTCTCAAGCATCGCGCGCAACACGAAAGACGACAAATCACCGTCCTCGGTCTCCGCGGCCCGCTGCAAACCGTCCAGATAATCCTGCGGGATTTCAATTGCTGCCTTGTCCATCAAGACGCGCGCCGTGGATTGAATAAGCTCAGCAGGGATCATACGGGGCCTCCTTCATCTGGCCAGAAAAACTCCGGGGGGAGCGCGCAAGCGCGGGGGGCAGCGCCCCCAGCCACCGCGACGACGCAGTCGGCGCAATCCCTCATGGGACGGCCACCAGTGTTTCAGGGGCACCGTCGGGCAACACAGTCTCGCCCGGTTTCACAATGGTAAATTCAACCGGCGCGCGGGTCACCGACACGGTATCGCCCTGCATCTGCGCAACCGTGAAATCGCTGTTCTCCAGCCCGCCGTCGGTCGGATAATCCTCACGGAAATGGGCGCCGCGGGAATTTTCGCGGGCCAGCCCTGCACGGGTGATCACCTGCGACACATCGCATAGTGACCGCAAGTTCAACCAGTCATGCCATGTCAGATTGAACGCCAGAGCGCCGTCATCCACGCCGATGTCCATCAACGCATCCGACACCTGCGCAATGCCGGTCAGCCCCCGTTCCATTCCGGCCTTCGTGCGCATCACGCCCACCTCATCCCACATGACGTCTTGCAGCTCTTTGCGCAGGGGCTGGATCAGGTCCGGTTTGCGGGTCAGCGGATGCAGGGCGCGGGCCACTTCGGCGGCCAGTACCTCTTCGTCGGGATCGCGAAGGGCCATGCGCGCCACATCGCGGCCCATGGTGTCCCCTGCGATGCCACCAAAGACGGTTGAATTGGCCACGCCATTGCCGCCCAGACGGTTGGATCCATGGGCCCCTCCGGCGTCTTCGCCCGCCACATAAAGGCCCTCCATTGCGGTGCGGGTGTCGACGTCAACCACCACGCCGCCCATGAAATAATGCGCCGTCGGCACGACCTCGACCTGACCTGCGGCCAGATCAAACCCGCTGTCCGCACAGCGTTTGACCATGCCTTTGAACTTCTTTGCGACCCACTCGGGCCCCAGATGCGACATGGAGATAAACACGCCTTCCTGTTCAGGATCATTCGCCTTGCGCATCTCCGCATAGATGCCACGGCTGACCACATCGCGGGTCGCCCGCTCTCCCTTCTGGTCATAGTCAAACATGAACCGCTGGCCCGCGTGGTTGATCAGCTGCCCGCCTGCGCCGCGCAACCCTTCCTCCAGCACCGTGCCGGTCATCCGTGTGTGATCGCCCGCCAAAAGGCCCGTGGGGTGAAATTGCACCATTTCCATATCGCGCAACTGCAGCCCCGCGCGCAGCGCCATGGCGAGGCCGTCCATCGTCTTGTCCCCCGATGGCGTGTGGTATTTGTACATGGTCGGCCCGCCGCCCGTGGCCATCAGGACGGTCTTGGCGCGCACCAGTCGAAATGTGCCCGTGCGCATGTCGATCATGAGAACACCCGCCAGCGCGCTGCCATCGCGGGTGGGGATCAGGCCGATGGCGCGGTGCTCTTGCAGTTTCTCGACGCCGCTCGCCAACACCTTTTCCATCAGACGGTTGATGATCTCGATGCCCGTTAGATCGCCTTTGTGGACGGTGCGGTCGGCGGTTTGTCCGGCGAAGGCCTTTTGATGCAGCGTGCCGTCTGGATTGCGGTCAAAAAAGCAGCCGACCTCGTTTTCAAGCTCACGGATGCGGACAACGGCCTCTTCGCACAGCCGCCAGGCCATGTCCTGGTTGGGCAACCATTTGCCCCCCTGGATTGTGTCCATGAAATGCCGTTCCACCGTGTCGCCGCCGCCCAAGGCGACGTTGTAGCCGCCCTGAACCATGCGCGTGCAGCCGCATTTGCCAATCAGGCCCTTGACGGCGATGGTGATGCGCGTGCCGTCGGGCGCGGTTTGCTGGGCGTGAAGGGCGGCAAAGAGGCCCGCGCCACCGGTGCCGAGGATCAGGATGTCCGTGTCGTGGCGGTCAATCTGGGGCATGTCACAGGGCCTGCAGGAAAAAGAGGGTGGCGATCAGAAAGGACAGCGCGCTTGCCATCGCGGCGAGGGTTTTCTGGGGCGCGGTCCACGGCAAAAACTCCATCGCCATGACGCGCAGGCCGCCGAACATGTGAACGGCCAGCAAAAAGACGAGGCCGTATTCCGCCAGCTTGACCACCGTTTGATCTGTCAGCGCCAGAAACCCGTCGAGGCGGGCAGGGTCCGTCAGCGCCAGTGACAGCACCCAGAAGTGGAGCGGTAAAAACAGGGCAAGCGCAAGGCCAGACAGCCGGTGCAGGACATGGGCCAGCCAAAGGGGATGGGCGCGGTTGATCACAGCCTTCATGTCAGGCCCCCGAATGTCACAGCCCAGACGGCCCGCGCACCAAGGGCGAAAAGGCCAAGGCCGATGAGCCACATCGCCCCCTCAAGGACACGCCCGCGGACCCCGCCCCATTCCGCCAGAATGGCGCGGACCCCGATGGCGCCGTGCACTGCAACGGCCACCACGAACAGCCCGTAAAAGACGAACCACAGCACGGACCCTTGTGTTCGGCCCAGAATTTCCGCAGCCGACAGCCCGCCTTGCACAGCATATATCATCACCGCCAGATGCCCCAGCACCAGCGGCGCCATAAGAAGCGCGGTGATCCGTTGCAGCATATAAAGACGCAACGTCAGCATCAGCGGCCTCGTTTCCAGACCGTCTTGGCGGTTTCACGTTTCAACCCTGCGATGGCCGTCATGGGGTCAAGGTCATTGGGGCAAAGGTGCGTGCACGATCCCATGGAGTGGCAGTTGTGGCAGCCGCCAACGCCGGACACAGCATCCAGGATCGCCACGCGGCCTTCGTCTTTGGCGTCGTTCAGCAGGGTCCATGCCCGCTGCAACGCCGCGGGGCCAAGATAGGCGTCATTGCCGGTGACCGTGTCGCAGGCCGCATAACAGACCGAACAGTTGATGCATTCAATGCCAGCATTGGCAGTCACGCGGGCCGCGCTGGACTCATCGATGTCTGCGATGGGATCGTTGCGGGTCAGCGCGCCGTGATGCACGCCCTCGGCGGCGACCCATTTGTCGAAAAACGGGTCCATGTCCACCGCGAGATCCTTGATGATGGGCAGGTTGCGCAAAGGCCCGATGGTGACGGCGTTGCCCTCCAACACCTTGGAGATATGCGTCCGGCAGGTCCAGCGCGGCACGCCGTTGACCATCATTGCGCAGGATCCGCACATGCCCACGCGGCAGGCAAACCGATAGCTGAGCGTGGGATCGGCGTTCTGTTGAACCCATGAGACGACATCCAGAACCGTCTGGTTGTCATGGGCCGGCACCTTGAACGTGGTTTGGCCGCCTGCTGAACGTTCAATGGTCACGGCAAGGGTGGACATGGACATGGGTGTGGACCTGATCAAAGACGGGTCTTTATAAATCGAAAGATAAACTTACAAAATAGAAGATTTTATTGAATAATTTGTAAGGCATGCTTTCTAAAGGTGTGCAGGAGAGGACGTATTGACTGCCACACGCGACTGGACTGGTAAACAGCGGCCTAACCCCGAGAAAGAAGGGGAATTTGCCTGCGTGATCTGGTCGCAACCTCCTTTCCAAGGGTGGGTTGGACGCCATATGGAAAGGCAACAGAGATTCTTTCCAAAGGTTTGATATGCTCGACACCCTACTTTTGTCCCGCATCCAGTTTGCGGCCAACATTTCGTTTCACATTTTGTTCCCAACGATCACGATCGCCTTGGGCTGGGTGCTTTTGTATTTTCGCATTCGTTACAACCGCAGCGGCGATGACCGCTGGATGGAGGCGTATGGCTTCTGGGTGAAGATTTTTGCGCTGTCCTTCGCGATGGGGGTGGTGTCCGGCATCACGATGTCATTCCAGTTCGGGACCAACTGGCCCGGATTTATGGAAATCGTGGGCAATATCGCAGGGCCCTTGTTGGCCTATGAGATCATGACCGCGTTCTTCCTTGAGGCGGTGTTTCTTGGCATCATGCTGTTCGGCTTTAGCCGCGTGCCGCGCTGGCTGCATACGGGTGCGACATTCCTGGTGGCGTTCGGTACAACGATGTCGACCTTCTGGATCATCGTGTTGAATTCGTGGATGCACACGCCCCAAGGCTTTGAAATGATTGACGGTGTGGCCCATGCGACCGATTGGTCTGCCATCATCTTTAACCCGTCCATGCCGTACCGGTTCTTCCATATGATGCTGGCCAGCTTCTTGACTGTCAGCTTCTTGATCGCAGGCGTCAGCGCCTTCCGCTATCTGATTGGGGGGCGGACGCGCGGCGTGCGGGTGGCGCTTCGGACGTCTGTTTTCATGGCAGCCTTGCTGATCCCTGTTCAGATTTTTGTGGGCGACCTGCACGGCCTGAACACCAAAGAATATCAACCCGCCAAGGTCGCGGCGATGGAGGGTGTGTGGGAAACCCAGAACGGCGCACCGCTGTTGCTGTTTGCACTGCCTGACGAAGAGGCGCGTGAGAACAACTTTGAAATCGGTATCCCCAAATTGGCGTCCCTCATCCTGACCCACGATTGGAACGGTGAGGTGAAAGGCCTGAATGAATTTGTGGCCGAAGACGGCACGGCATTGCACCCGCGTGTGGCCCCTGTGTTCTGGTCCTTCCGGGTCATGGTGGGCACAGGTGTCTTGATGTTGCTGGTCAGTTGGGCCGCCGTTGTGCTGATGATGCGCAAACGGGCCGATGGGCAGGGCCGTCGCGGCGTAGATGGTTTGCCAAAGCTGTTTTTGTTCGGCCTTGTCGGCATGACGTTCAGCGGCTGGCTTGCCACACTTGCGGGATGGTACACGACCGAAATCGGGCGTCAGCCGTGGTTGGTCCAAGGTGTCATGACCACCAAAGAGGCCGTGGCAGATGTGCCGCCCACCATGGTGCTGTCGTCGCTGATCGCCTATCTGACGGTCTATGCCATCCTTCTTGGCGCCTACATCGGCGTGATCTTCTATCTGGCCCGTCGGGCCTCGCGTGGGCAATCAATTGAACCGCGCGTCCCTCAATCCGAAGACGCGCAAGTGCGCGCCGTTCCTGCGGAGTAAACCACTGATGTATACGTTTGGGGATCCGGCTGAGTGGCTGCCGTTTGTCTTTGCCGGGCTGATGGGCTTGTCGATTCTGGTCTATGTGGTTCTGGACGGGTTTGACCTTGGCGTGGGGGTATTGTTCCCTCTTGCCAACGAAGACGAAAAGGACGCGATGATCGCATCGATTGGTCCGTTCTGGGACGCAAATGAGACGTGGTTGGTGCTGGCTGTCGGGCTGTTGCTGGTCGCATTTCCCACAGCACATGGTGAGATTTTGACGGCCCTTTATGGCCCCGTTGTGATCATGTTGATCGGCCTGATCCTGCGCGGCGTTGCATTTGAATTCCGCGTGAAGGCCCCTGCCGCCTACAAACGACTGTGGAACAATGCGTTCTTTGTGGGATCTTTGATGACCTCATTGAGCCAGGGTTTCATGCTGGGCATGTATGTGATGGGCCTCGACTACACATGGGGCCATGTGGCGTTCGGGGTGTTGACGGCGGTCTTCCTGACGGTCGGCTACAGTTTCATCGGGGCGACATGGATGATCCACAAAAACAGTGACGTCCTGCAGGCCAAGGCCATTTCTTGGGCGCGGGGCGGTATCTGGGGCCTGATCCTCGGGATTGCTGCTGTGTCACTGGCCACCCCTTTTGTCAGCGATCGGATTTTCGACAAGTGGTTCTCGTTTCCGCAGATGTTGTATTTGCTGCCGTTGCCGATCTTGTCGGGCGCTTTGATCTTGTGGCTTTGGGGGATGTTGCGCCAGATGCCTTTCAAGAACGACCGGTTGAACTGGTTGCCATTTGTGGCCGCAACCTTGCTGTTCACGCTGGCCTATGGGGGCATGGCCTACAGCTTTTACCCCTATGTGGTGCCCGAAAAGATCACCATTTATGAGGCGGCTTCGGCACCGGAATCGCTGTTTATTATCCTTGTTGGCACCCTTTTCGTGCTGCCTGCAATCGTCGGCTACACCTTGCTGTCGTATTGGATTTTCCGCGGCAAAGCGCGAGAGTTGCGCTACGATTGATCGGGTCGCCCCGTATCCTCGTCAATGAGGATGCGGGAGGCCTCGCCTTCGGGATCGTCGTATTGATCAGTCGTCAGGGTCCACGCAAAGGCCACCACGCCAAGGGTGCCCAGCAGCAGCGACACGGGGATCAGGAAGACAAGGACGTTCATGGTTTTACTCCGATGCGCATCGCGTTGAGAAGGACTGTGATCGACGACAACGACATCGCAAGCGCGGCCATCAATGGTGTGGCAAACCCCGCGATTGCAATGGGAACGGCAACCGCGTTGTAGGCCAGCGCGATGGCAAAGTTCTGCCGCGACAGGCGCACGGTTTGGCGGGCGGTCGCAAACAGGGCGGGGACCTGCGCCATGCTGTCAGACACGACGACAACATCGGCCGCGTTGCGCGCGGCATCCAGGGCTGAGCCCGGCGCGATGGAGGCATGGGCCCGCGTCAGCGCGATGGTGTCGTTGATGCCGTCCCCGATCATGCAAGGCGTGGCGCCTGCGTCCGCCAACGCGCCGACGCGCGCGTTTTTGTCCTCGGGGCTCATGTGACCGGCGAAGCGGTCAATGCCCAATCGGTCGGCCAAACTTCGGGTTTTGGCGTCTGTATCGCCCGACATGATGTCCAGTGTCAGGCCTGCGCTCTGTAGTCCTGCGATCATGGCGGGAACACCGTCGCGGGTCGCCTCACTGTAAGTGAGGGGGATCGTGACGGGGCCGATTTTCAGGGTCAGACCCTGGCGCGCTTCGCCGTCACGCCCTCCAAGCCAGCTGGCCTGACCCAAGGCAACGTCTGTGTCCGTCCACACAGCGCGGACGCCTTTGCCTTTGTGTTCTTCGATTTGGGTCAGCGGTGCTGGAACACTCTCTTGCAAATGACGGCCCAAGGCGCGGGCAAGGGGGTGGGCGCTGTGATCGGCCAGCGCTTTGGCGATGCTGCACTGAGAGGGGCTGAGGCTGCCCAGATCAAAGGTGAAATTCGGCGTGGTTAATGTGCCGGTTTTGTCCAACAGCACGGTCTGCACCTCGGCCAGCCGTTCAAGGGCGGTGCCGGATTTGACCAAAAACCCCAGTTTATAAAGCTTTGATATCGCGGCGGTGGACACGGCGGGCACGGCCAGACCCAGCGCACAGGGGCAGGTGATGATCAGAACGGCAATCGCCACGTTGACCGCATGGCGGATGTCACCGTCCACCAAGACCCAGCCAAGGAACGTCACCAAGGCCAGCACATGCACAGCGGGCGCGTAGATTTGCGCGGCGCGGTCCGCGAGCGACGTGTAGCGGTTGCGGGCGTTTTCTGCGGTGTCCACCAGCCGCGCGATTTGATGCAGCCGCGTGTCCGTGCCCACGGCGGTGGCAGTCAGATGCAGCGGCGCGCCGAGGTTCACCTCACCTGCATGCAAGGTCGCGCCACGGGTGTGGGGGATGGGGTCACTTTCGCCCGTCAGGAACGCGCGGTCGGTGTCCGCATGGGCGGAGGTCAGCGTGCCATCAACCGGCACACGCATGCCCGTGGGCACGACGATCGCGTCGCCGATGGAGAGCGCCGAGATGGGCACCACCTCACTGCCATGGGCGGTTTGGCGGGTGGCCTGATGGACCTCAAGCGCAGTGAGTTCTTTGGCCGCCGAGCGTGCCGCCGACCGCGTGCGGTGTTCCAGATACCGCCCGATCAGCAAAAAGAACGTCAGCGACAGGGCCGCATCGAAATAGGCATGCGCCCCGCCGTGCAGCGTTTCATACAAAGACATGGCCGCCGCCAGCACGATCGCCAATGAGATCGGTACATCCATGTTCAAGCGCCCGACCTTTAGGGCGCGCGCGGCGTTGCGGAAAAACGGCTGCGCGGCATAGGCCACACAAGGGATCGCGATGGCCGCCGAAATCAGGTGAAACAGATCGCGCGTGGCCCCCACGGCGCCGGACCAGACAGCGACGGACAGCAACATCACGTTCATCATGGCAAAGCCGGACAGCCCCATGCGCATCAGAAGATCACGCCCGGCCTGATCGCCGTCCTCACCAAGCGCGGCCGCATCGAGGGGGTAGGCGTCATAGCCGATGGACGCCAAGGCCTGCGTGATGTCGGATGTGGGCAGATCGGTGCGGACCTCGACCCGTTTCAGGCTGAGGTTGACGCGGGCTGTCATCACGTCCGGCAGGGCGTTCAGGTGGCTTTCAATGGCCGAAATACAGGCGGCACAGCGCAGGGCGGGCACGGACAGCTGCACGGCATCGGGCATTTGCGCCAATTCAATCGCCGCAGGGGCCGCGACGCAGGCGGGGCAGGCGGCGGTCATGGTGCCGCGTCCACAATAATGCGCTGTTGAAAGTGCGTGCCGTCGGCGGCGCGCGCAGCCAATCGCAGGTTCCAGTTGCCTGCGCCGCCCGCAACGGGCGCGGTAAAGACGCCGTTTTCATAGGTAAAGTCAGGCGTTTGATCTGCGCTGATAGATGTGGCGCGCCCAAAGGTGGCGGCGGTGATCTGGGGCCGGACAGGGTCGCCGTTTTGCGTGATGGTCAGTGTCAGGGTGTCGCCGTGCAACCTGGCCGCTACATCCCAGCCAAGGGCGGTCTGGGCCGCGCGATTGGCGTCAAAATGCTGGCTTGCGACATAGGAATTGCGCACCTCAAGCCCCGGAAACGTCCGCACTGCAGAAAACGCCAACGTCATGTTCACCGCGATGATCGTGCCAAAGCCAAGGCCGAAGATTGCGGCCACGTGTTTTCCTGAAAGTTCGGTCATGGGCGGGATCCTGTTCCGTTGAAGTGGGTGTTCACATGGGCGCGGTCGCCGGCGATGTTGTCTTGGACCCAAAAGCGCAGCGGGGTCTGGTTGCCCGTTGCCACATCCGATGTGGCGGGTGCGGTCACGTAGGCGCGCACGCGCAGTGTTTCGTTGGCGGGCACGGTGACGGCGCGGTAGGGCGTGCCCTCCAGCGTCACATGCATCGCCAGATCACCCGCCACGTCGAGGGCAAACAGCCGGTCTTCCCCGTGTTTGTTGCGCAGGCGGACCTCATAGGCGTTGCGCACGGACCCGTCGGACAGGGTCACGAAGGTGGGGTTGCGCACGGCGGCGACCGTCATCTCGATCTCTGGCCGGATGAACAGGGCATAGACCATGGCCAACCCGAACAGGGCCCAGATCGCGGTATAGATGACGATGCGCGGACGAAAGATGTGGGCCAGCGCAGGGCGCGGGGCCTCACCGGCCTGTTCGCGTGGAGCATCGGAGAGGGCCAGATAATCCACAAGGCCACGGTCGCGGCCAAGTTTGTCCATGACCTCATCGCAGGCGTCGATGCACAGCGCGCAGGTGATGCATTCCATCTGTTGGCCGTCGCGGATGTCGATGCCCATGGGGCAGACGTTGACGCAGGCCATGCAATCGACGCAGTCACCGGCGGTGGCGTCGCGGGCTTTGCCGCGCGGCTCCCCACGCCAGTCGCGGTAGCCGACGGTCAGGGTTTCGTTGTCCATCATAGCACCTTGGATGCGCGGCCAGGGGCACATGTAGATGCAGACCTGTTCGCGCAGAATGCCGCCAAAGACAAAGGTGGTGGCTGTCAGAATCGCCACAGTCATCCAGGCCACGGCAGGGGCCGTCAACGTCAGGAACTGGCCCAGCAGGGTGGGCGCGTCGGCAAAGTAGAACACCCAAGCCCCGCCCGTTGCCACGCCAATCAGTGCCCAGACTGTCCATTTCGTCACGCGCAGCCGTGCCTTGCGGACGGACCATGGCGCGCGGTGCAGTTTGACGCGGGCATTGCGGTCGCCCTCAATCCAGCGTTCCACGAGGATGAATAAGTCCGTCCAGACCGTTTGCGGGCACGAATAGCCGCACCAGACCCGACCCAAGGCGGAGGTGAACAAAAACAGCCCCAGCCCCGCCATGATCAAGAGGCCTGCCACGAAGTAGAATTCGTGGGGCCAGATTTCGATCCAGAAGAAATAGAACCGCCGGCCCGCCAGATCGACCAGAACTGCCTGATCCGGCAGGTTGGGGCCGCGATCCCAGCGGATCCACGGGGTCAGGTAGTAGATCCCCAACGTGATGGCCATGACGGCCCATTTGAACGACCGGAACCAGCCGCGCACACGGCGTGGAAAGACCGGTTCGTGGGCCGCATAAAGAGAGGGGGTGGGTGTGGACATGAAAAGGGCACCTTGAGGAAGTTGTCCCTTCCTAAGGTGCCCCAGCCGATCAAACCTTGATCTGCGTCAAGTTTCGTTATTCGCCGCCGCCCAAACTGTGAACATAGGTGGCGACCGCGCGCACGTCTTCTTCGCTCAGTCGTTGGCCCCATGCGGGCATCACACCAAAGCGCGCGTTTGTGATGCTTTCGATGATGTCGTCGCGGTCCCCGCCATAGAGCCAGATCGCATCGGCCAGATTGGGCGCGCCCATGTCGCGGTTGCCCAGGCCTGCGTCGCCGTGACACGCGGCGCAATTGTCTGCAAAGAGGACCGCACCGGGGGCCGAGGTGTCGTTGTTGGCCGAGGCGAGGGTGGGTAGGAAATCTGCGATCTGCTCAATCTCATCCGTGGCCAACATATCCCCATAGGCGGGCATTTGGGACCAATGAGCGTCCAGATCCGTTTCGTTCCGGATGCCGTGGGTGATGGAATAGGTGATCGCAGGCAAGTCGCCGCCCCAGAGCCAATCGTTGTCCAACAGGTTCGGAAAACCGATGGCCCCCGCAGCACCTGAGCCGTGACACTGGCTGCATTGCGCCCGAAACACCGCGCCGCCACGGGCCACGGCATAGCGGTGCAGGTCAGACTGCGGATCAAAGGCGGCCAGATCCACGGCCAGCAATTCATCCACAAGGGCCGCGTTGGACGCGTCATGATCCGCGATATCTTGGGCGACCTCCTCGCGGGTGGCATAGCCCAGAAGGCCCGCCGTCGCGCCCGAAATCATCGGCCACGCGGGGAAGGCGATGGTGTAGCCGATGCCCCAGACGATCGTCAGGTAAAAGGTGATCAGCCACCAACGGGGCATGGGCGTGTTGAGTTCTTCGATGCCGTCAAACTCATGCCCCATGGTTTCACGACCGGTCAGGTCATCAATGCGGGGGTCATCCATTGGTCTCAGCCTCCATCAGAAAGGTTTTGCAGGTGCAATCAGGGCAGGCGTTGGCGCAGCCCGTGGCGTGTGGCGGGCTGTCGTCGCGCAGCACGATGGCGGCCGCGGCGTCACGCGCGCGGCGTTGGGACGGCCAGAACGCGAAGGCACAACAGCCCAGAAAGAAGGTGAACATGGCGATCAGAAACCAGCTGTCGGCAAATTCACGGAGCACGGTATATGTTTCCATGGGGGTGGGTCCTTTCTATCGGCTGGCGTCCGGCACGAAGGTCGAAAAGTCGACCAAGGTGCCCAGCATTTGCATGTACGCGATCAGCGCATCCATTTCGGTCAGCGCATCCTGGCCGTCGAAATTGGCCACCACGGCCCCGGGATACCGATCAACCACGCCGTCCCAATCCCCCAAGGGATCGGCCTGCACGCGAATATCGGCGGAGGCACTGGCGATCTGTTCGTCGGTGTAGGGCACGCCCACCCTGCGGTGGGTGCGCAGCAGATCGTCGATGTAGTCTGTCTCCAACTCCGCCTCCATCAGGAAGGCGTAGCTGGGCATGATGCTTTCGGGGACCACCGATTGGGGGTCGATCAGATGCGCCAGATGCCAATCGTCCGAATAGCGCCCGCCCACGCGGGCCAGATCGGGCCCTGTGCGTTTTGAGCCCCACTGGAACGGATGGTCGTACATGGATTCCGCGGCCAGTGAATAATGGCCGTAGCGTTCAACCTCATCGCGCATGGGGCGGATCATCTGGCTGTGGCAGACGTAGCAGCCTTCGCGGATGTAGATGTCGCGCCCGGCCAGTTCGAGGGGGGAGTAGGGGCGCATGCCCTCGACCTCCTCAATGGTGTTTTCCAGCCAGAACAGGGGCGCGATTTCTACGATCCCGCCGATGGTGACGACACTCAGCGAAAAGGCCAGCAACAGGGTAGGGCTTTTCTCAAGGATGACGTGTTTGTCGATCAATGCCATGGGTCTTGTCCTTATTCAGCAGGGGTGGCGGGGATGGGGGCCGCAGGGGCCGACCCTTCGCCGGCGGGCGGGGTCATTTGGGCCACAGCTTGCGTGGTGCGGGCAGTGCCGCGGATGGTCATCCACATGTTCCAGACCATGATCCCGGCCCCCGCGAGGTAGAGGATCCCCCCGACCGAACGCACCAGATACATCGGGAATTTGGCATCCACCGTGTCGGCGAAGGAATTGACGAGGAAGCCCTGGTCGTCGACCTCACGCCACATCAGGCCTTCCATGATGCCGCTGACCCACATGGAGGCGGCGTACATAACGATGCCCACCATGGCGCACCAGAAGTGCCAGTTCATCGCAGCGGTGGAATACATCGCACCACGGTTCCACAGACGGGGGGTGAGGAAGTAGATCATCGCGAAAATGATCATGCCGTTCCAGCCAAGCGCGCCAGAGTGCACGTGGCCCACTGTCCAGTCCGTATAGTGGCTGAGCGCGTTGACCGCGCGGATCGACATCATCGGGCCCTCAAAGGTGGACATGCCGTAGAACGCAAGGCTGGCGACCAGAAAGCGAATGATCGGATCGGTGCGAATTTTGTCCCACGCGCCGTTCAGCGTCATCAGACCGTTCATCATCCCGGCCCAGCTTGGCATCCACAGGATCACGGAGAACACCATGCCGAGGGTTGAGGCCCAATCGGGCAGCGCGGTGTAGTGCAGGTGGTGTGGCCCCGCCCAGATGTACAGGAAGATCAGGGCCCAGAAGTGCACGATGGACAGTTTGTAGGAATAGACGGGGCGGTTCGCCTGTTTGGGCACGTAGTAGTACATCATGCCTAAGAAACCGGCTGTCAGAAAGAAGCCCACCGCATTGTGGCCGTACCACCACTGGGTCATCGCGTCTTGCACACCGCCGAACAGCTGCACGGATTTGGACCCCCAGATGCTGACAGGAAGCGCCAGATTGTTGACCACATGCAGCATGGCGACGGTGATGATGAAGGCCAGAAAGAACCAGTTGGCCACGTAGATGTGGCGTTCTTTGCGGCGCAGGATCGTGCCGAAGAAAACCACCAGATAGACGACCCAAACGACCGTCAGCCAGATGTCCACGTACCATTCGGGCTCGGCGTATTCTTTGGATTGGTTGGCGCCCAACAGATAGCCTGTGGCGGCCAGCACGATAAACAGCTGATACCCCCAGAACACGAACCAGACAGCGTTGCCGCCAAACAGCCGCGTCCGCGAGGTGCGTTGCACAATATAGATGGAGGACGCGATCAGCGCATTGCCGCCAAAGGCAAAGATCACCGCGGATGTGTGCAGCGGACGCAAACGTCCGAAGTTGCCAAAGGGTTGCGCCCAATCAAAGTTCAACGCGGGAAACGTCAGCTGCAGGGCAATGATCACGCCCACCAGCAGCCCCGCGATGCCCCAGAACGCCGTGGCCAGAACGCCTGCGCGGACCACATCGTCTTGGTAGTCGCCCATCGCCACGGCGGGCCGTGGCGTATCAGTTTTGCGCAAGGTCCAAAGAAAGAGCCCCGCAGACACCAGCAGGATCAAAAAGCCATGCACCCTGAACGCAAGGTCGCGCCCCTGATCGGCGGCATAGGCGGAGATCAAGATCACGATGCCTAGTAAAGTGAGTTTCAATGCTGACATGGGGGTCCCCCGATTTGGGCCGCAGATGGGGCGGCAGGCTGTTGTCTTGGGTTTGTGCTACACGGGGCCGCTTGGGGCGGCTTTGATCTATGTCAAGAAGGCGCGGATCAGCGCAAAACGTGCAGGGCGGTGGGGCTGTGCTTGACGATCCATGTCGCGGTTGAGCCCATGACGATGTTGCTTAGCCCCGGTGTGTGCGAGGCGATGACGATGCAATCGGCGTCATTTTCCTGCGCCCAGGTGACAATCGATCGGCCCGCTGACCCGATGACGATGGCCGTGTTCTGAACGCCCAGTGACTGGGCCAGATCGTTCATGGCCGTCCGCGCAGCGTCGCGGGTCGAAGTTTCAAAATCGGGCACGATGTAGCTTTGCGCATAGATCGGGATCGGTTCGATCACATGCAGCAAGGTCAGCCGACCTTTGGGCGCCAAAAGCGCGCGCGCAACCGTGGCGGCCTGCGCGTAATCCGTTTGCGCGCCTAGATCGACAGGGATCAGAATGTGGTTGTACATGGCGTCTCCTTTCGCTGTGAAAGAAGACTGCGCCTATTGCGGTGACGCGTCCTTGATCTGGATCAGATGATCATGCCGCCGTCGGCATCATCGCCTGTGGCCGCATGCAAGGCCTCCAGATCGGTGATGGCGAAATGACGTCGATCTGAAAACGCGACGATGCCGTCTTTTTTCATCACCGACAGCTGGCGGCTGACTGTTTCCAGTGTCAGGCCCAGAAAATTCGCGATCTCTTCGCGGGTCAGGGGAAGGACATGCTGGCCGCCTGAGTGCACAGGCGTCTGATCGCGGCGCACGATCATCTCAAGAAAGGTCGCGATCTTTTCGCGCGCGGTTTTGCGGCCCAGCAGGACCATCCAGTCGCGGGCGGCGTCCAGTTCATCCAATGCCATTTCCATCATCCGTTGGGAGACATGGGGGATTTCATCGACCAGCTGTTCAAAAGGTTTGCGATCAAACCGGCACAACGTGACGTCCGTGACGGCAGTCACGTCAAATTCCACCACGTCCCGCCCCGGCCGCCCGATAAAATCAGACGGCAGCAGCAGGCCCACCATCTGCGTGCGCCCATCTTCCAGAGTCCGTGACAACGATGCGATCCCGCTGACAAGGGAGGAAAAGTGCGACAGGTCATCGCCCCGCCAGATGATCGTCTGGCCTGCTTCGATGGTTTTGTAGGACTTCAGGCCCTCAAGCCGGACCAGTTCATCTGCGTCGCAGCGCGCACAGATGGCACGGTGCCGGATAGGACATTTACCGCAGCCATCGCGTTCGTTGAAAACAAAAGTCATCTGGGTTGATCTACATCAAGGTTCCTGTGGCTGCGTCCACGCTAACACGATGTCATGAGACATATGAACCTTTTTCGCAGCCTTGGACTTTTTGACGCGAAGGTCCCGCGCTATACCAGTTATCCCCCCGCCAACCGCTTTGAGGCGGACGTGGGCGCGCGCAGGCAGCGCGGCTGGCTGGGGGAGGTGCGCGGCGATGCGCCTGTGTCTCTCTATGCCCATATTCCGTTTTGCCGCAGGCTGTGCTGGTTTTGCGCCTGCCGCACCCAAGGCACGAAGACGCTCAGCCCCGTTGCGGGGTACGTCAAAACCCTGATGTCCGAGATTGAGGCAACCGCACGGGTGCTGCCGCGTGGGGTCGCCGCGTCTCGCCTGCATCTGGGTGGGGGCACGCCCACGTTGCTGAGCGCGGAGATGATGGCCACGCTGCTCGACAGCATCACGGGCCACTTTGGCCGTGCAGAGGATTACGAATTCTCGGTTGAAATTGACCCGACCGAGGCCGCACCGGCCACGCTGGACTGTCTGGCCCGCTACGGCATGGACCGCGCCAGTATCGGCGTGCAGGATTTCGACGACCGCGTGCAAAAGGCCATTGGCCGCGAACAAGGTTTTGAGGTCACGCAGGATGTCGTGGCCCAGTTGCGGACGGGGGGCGTTCAGAGCCTCAATATTGATTTTCTCTATGGTTTGCCGTTTCAGACCGCAGAGAGCCTGACGCGGACGATTGATCAGGTGGCATCATTGCGGCCTGACCGGCTGGCGCTTTATGGCTATGCCCATGTGCCCCATGTGTCCAAACGTCAAACCATGATCCCCGGTGAGGCGCTGCCGAGCGCCGAGGCTCGGTTTGAGATGTCGCAGATTGCCAAAGACCGCCTGGAGGCGCTGGGCTATCTGCCGCTGGGCATCGACCACTTTGCCCTGCCCCACGACAGTTTGGCCAAAGCGGCCGCATCAGGGCGGATGCAGCGGAATTTTCAGGGCTATACGGATGATCCGTGTGACACGTTGATTGGCTTTGGGGCCTCGGCCATTTCAAAGTTCCCGCAAGGGTATGCGCAGAATGCCGTGTCGACGTCCGCCTATGTGCAGCGGGTGGAACAGGGTGGGTTGGCCGCCCATAAAGGGTTGGTTTTGTCAGACCACGACCGTTTTGTGGCGCGCCTGATCGACATGATCATGTGTGACGGGCGGGTCAGTGTTGCACGGGTTCTGACAGATTTCCCCGACCACGGCGAAGATCTGGTTCAGATCATTGGGCGCCTGATGACACTGTTTGCAGGGGCCGTGGCCTACGATGGCGACGTGCTGCATTTAAATGATGACATGCGCCCGCTGACACGGTTGATTGCCGCGCAGATGGATTGCACGGCGCAGGGCGCGTTTGTGCATTCCCTGGCGGTGTGACAGGTCTGCTTAGGATCTTGGCGGCGTCTTGACGCGATAGCAGACGGTTTCGTCGGCGGGCACGTCGTCCTCCTCAAACACACCGATCATCACGCCGGTTTTGCGGCCTGCCTGTTTGGCGGCGATGTCGTCATCCGACAGGGTCACCCGTTGGGACATCCGCAGGCCCCACGCGTGCAAGTGTTCATACATCTGCGCGCGCACGTCGGCATAGGCGGGATCGCGGCCCAGATCGCGCAACTCATCGGGATCATTGCGCAGATCATAGAGCATGGGCGGCAGGCCGCCTTCGCAGTGCACCAGCTTCCAATCCTGGGTGGCCACCATGAAAAGCCGTGCATCCTTGGGGGCAAGGCCCAGACGGGCGCCCACCGGATGGCTGGAATAGTCGTATTCGCTGATCACATAATCGCGCGGGGCCTTTGGCGTGCGGCCTTCGACATAGTCCATCAGGCTGCGCCCCTCGACGACGTGGTGGGGCACAGTCTGGCCAGAGGCGTCGATGATGGTGGCTGTCACATCAATCGCCTCGACCAGCGCATCGCAGGTGGTGCCGCGTGTGGCATCGGCGGACGTGCGGGGATCGTAGATGATCAGCGGCACTTTGACCGAAGGCGCATGGAACAGATCCTTTTCGCCCATCCAGTGATCGCCCAGATAATCCCCATGATCCGACGTCAGGATGATCATGGTGTCGTCTGCTTGCCCCGATTGGTCAAGGTAGTCCAACAGCCGCCCCATCTGGTCATCGCATTGCTTGATCAGGCCCATGTAGGCAGGGATCACGGTGTCGCGCACGTGATCTTTGGAAAAGGTCTGCCCCACGCGGCCTTGGGTGAAGGCGGCGTAGACCGGGTGCGGGTCGTCCAATTCGGACGGGTCGCGCACGGGGGGCAGGATGTCGCCCGGCCCGTACATGTCGTGATAGGGCGCGGGCACGATGTAGGGCCAATGGGGTTTGATGTAGCTGATGTGGACGCAATAGGGGCCGTCCGTGGCCTCCATAAACTTGATTGCCTCGGTGGTCAGCCACGGTGTCTCGCTGTCGGGCTCATCGATGTTGGCAGGCTGATTGGCGTTTTTCATAAACCATCCGCTGGCCACGTCATCGCCGTCTGTTGCGGCGTTGGCGAAGTCGGCCCAAGGGTTGTTGCCGCCGTAGCCCTTGGATTTGAGGTATTCGTTATACGGGCTGCGCTTTTGGTCATAGCGTCCGTCCGGGCCTTCGGCCCACAGCCCGTCGTCGCGGCACCACACGTCAAAACCGCATTCAGCCTGCCGCGCGCCGATCACACTGTCTGGGGCCAGACCAAGCCGCGCCATGCCTGCGGCGTCTGCTTTCATGTGGGTCTTGCCGATCAGCCAGCAGCCCACGCCAGCGTCGCGCAGATGATCGCCCAAGGTCACCTCACCCACACGCAAGGGGTAGCCGTTCCATTGCGCGCCGTGGCTGCTGACATAGCGGCCCGTATAGGCGCTCATCCGTGCGGCACCGCAGACGGGCGATTGGGTGTAGGCGTTGGTAAACCGCACGCCCTTGGCCGCGATGCGATCGATGTTGGGGGTGTGCATCGTGGGGTGACCCGCACAGCTGAGGTAGTCAAACCGCAGCTGGTCGAACATGATGTATAGAATTTTCATATCCGTCTTGTACCCCATTCGCTGGCGCAAGGAAAACCGGCGTCTGCGTCAGGCCAACGCCGGTTTGCGCCGCAACAGCCAGACAAAGAACACCCCGCCAATCAGGCCGGTGATGATGCCGATGGGCATATCTTCAGGGGCCATGACGGTGCGTGCGGCAATATCCGCCCAAAGCAGAAACACCGCCCCCAGCAGGGCAGAAAACGGCAGAACGCGCGTGTAATCCCCGCCCACGATCATCCGCGCCACATGGGGCACCATCAGGCCGACAAAGCCGATGATCCCCGAAAAGGCGACCATCACACCGGTGATCAGCGCCCCTGCAATGAACACAGACAGACGAAACCGCGCCACAGGGATCCCGAGGGTCGAGGCCGTCTCGTCGCCCACCGTCATCGCATTGAGATCGCGCGCGCGCAGCATCAGCCACGCGGCACAGCCCACAAGAATGACCAATGGATAGATCAGTTGCGACCACTGGGCGAGGCCAAGCCCCCCCAGCATCCAGAACACCACCGTATGGGTGGCCCGTGGATCGGCCAGAAAAATTAACACGTTGGCGGCCGCCATGATGATGAACGACACAGCCACACCGGCCAGCACCAGCCGGTCCGCACTGGTCGCATCGGCAAAGCGCGACACGCCAAGCACGATGGCCGTGGCCAAAAGCGCGCCCAAAAACGCCATCAGGGGCACTGTCAGCAGGCCCAAAAACAGCCCCGTGTGCAGCAGAGCCAGAATGGCCCCGAACGCCCCGCCGGATGAGATGCCCAGCAAATGCGGGTCCGACAGCGGGTTGCGGGTGACGGCCTGCAGGCTTGCGCCCACCATTGCCAGCCCGGCCCCCACCATCATGGCCAACAAGGCGCGCGGGAACCGAATGTCCCAGACGATGGCCTCACGCGTGGGGCGCCATGTTGCTTCAATCAGATCGGGCGAGAGTTTGTTGAGGATCACGCCCCAGACGGTTCCCATAGGCACCCCGACAGCGCCCACGGAAATTGCACACGACAACGAGGCCACCAACACCACAACGCTGCCCAGCCACAGGGCCGGGGTCCGGCCGGTCCGGCGCGGGGCGGTGGGGATGTGGGTGGCTCTGGTCATGGATCAGTTCGACCAGAACGCATTGGCGAGGGTTTTGACGGCCTCGATGTTGCGCGGACCGGGGGTGGCCTCGACATACTCAAGCGTCACAAAGCGGTCGTTGCGCACGGCGTCCAGATCGGCAAAGGCGGGGTTGGACATCATGAACGCCCGCTTTTGTTCCGCGGTGACATCGCCGTAATTGACGATGACGATGACCTCCGGGTTGCGCTCGACGACCTCTTCCCATGTGACCGTTGCCCAGCTTTTCTCAAAATCATCCATGATGTTCACCCCGCCCGCAGCCTCAATAAGCGCGGTGGGCATGGCGTAGCGGCCTGCGGTAAAGGGCGTGTCTTCGCCGCTGTCATAGACGAACACACGCAGTGGCTCACCCGTGTCGAGGCCGTCTGTAAACGCGGCAAGGTCTGCGCGGTAGCCGTCAACAACCTCTGCGGCGCGGTCTTCGACCCCGAAGATGGTGCCAAGGTTCATCAGGTCGGCATACATCATGTCGATGCTGGCTTTATCGGTGTCCATGATGTGGGTGCAGGATTCCGTCAGCTCATACACTTTGATGCCGAACGGCGCCAACGTCTCTGGCGTGACTTCGCCGCCCACTTTCATGCCGTAGTTCCAGCCGGCAAAGAAGAAATCGGCATCTGCGCCCACGATGACCTCTTTTGAGGGATACTGCGCCGACAGCTCAGGCAGTTCCGCCACGCCTTCGGTCATTTCGGCATCCAGCTTGTTCCAGCCGGAAATGCCGGTGTAGCCCACCATGCGGTCGGTCAGGCCCAGCACCAGCATCATTTCCGTCAGGTTCACGTCATTGGAAATCGCGCGCTCGGGCGGGGTGTCGAAGGTGACGGTGCGGTCACAGCTTTGCACGGTGGCCTCGGCCTCGGCCTCGGCCTCGGAGCCCGTCATGATCAAGGCTGCGGTGGCCGTGACCATCAGGGCGGTGGTTGTCATCATCAGGTGCTTCATCGTGGGGGATCCTTTGTGTCAAAGATGAAAGGTCAGGTGTGTGGTGTCACTGCGCGACAGATGTTCGCGGCGCGCGGTCACGTGAAAGGTGTTTGAAACGGCGGCCTCGGTCAAAACCGCATCCGGTGCGCCAAAGCCAATCGTGCGCCCGTCTTGCAATATCAGGATGTCATCGCAGACATCGGCCGCGAGGTTGAGGTCATGTAAAGAGGTCACGATCGTCAGCGGGAGGGTGCGGATCAGATCGAGCACCTCAAGCTGATGGCGGATATCGAGGTGGTTCGTCGGCTCATCGAGGATGAGCAACTGGGGGTCCTGCGCCAGCGCACGGGCCACCATGACCCGTTGACGTTCCCCGCCGGACAGGGTGCCAAGGTGGCGGTGGGTCAGCCCGTTCAGGTCCAGCCGGTCAATGGCCTGATCGATGATCTGGCGGTCGCGCGCGCCGGTGTTGCCGACAAATCCGCGCCTGTGGGGCGTGCGGCCAAGCGCGACGATGTCCGCCACGGTCAGGGCGAAATCACTGGGGTGTTCTTGCAAAACGGCCGCCACACGCTGGGCAGCTGATTTGGCTGGCAACGCCCAGATGTCGTGGCCATCTATGCAGACGGTGCCTGTCAGCGGTTTGTGAAACCGGTAGAGCAGCCGCAACAAGGTGGTTTTGCCCGCCCCGTTGGGCCCCACGACACCCAGCACGCGCCCGGGCGCCAGATCGAAACTGGTGGGATGCAGCAAAGGCGTGCGCTTGGGCGACCACGACAGGTTGGAGACAGACAACCGGGCGGCGGTCATGACGCCTGCGCCTCTGTTTCCTCAATCGCCATGATCGCGGCGGGGACGCGGGCGAGGGTGGATTTGCGCAGCTTTCGGGGGCGGTCCACCGATGAGCACCACCCGTCATGCAGGTAGGAATATTGCTGTGCGAAAACCACCAGATCGTCAATGTCTGTCGCGGGATCAATGTCGCCAAACAGGTACGTCGCCTTGCGGGTGCCGTGATAGGCCACAGTGCAGGGCCTGTCGCAGCCCGCCATGCAGGCCACGCCTGACACCTCAAACGTCTCTGGCACCGCGTCGCCCGCCTCTGCGATGGCGCGGCGCAGTTTTTCGATCAGCTCATACCCGGGACGGCAGTCTGTGCCCTTGTGCCGACAGGATGTGCAAATGGTAATGCGATGTTTCATCAGGCCCTCCGCCCATCAAACGGGGGAGGGGATATGAACCATGTTGGTGCGCGCAGCCAAGCTGTGCCATCGTATGCTCCTGACCCAAGCGCCCCGCCTGCATCGTGTGAAAAGGTCGCCGTGCGGATGCACGCCGGTGATGGCAGGTCTCCTGACTTGCGGATCGTTGCGTTCCCCCAAACCTTCCCAGACGCATCGTCCAGTGGTTTTCGCTGGGGGTGCTCACCGCTCACAGTTGCGGGGGCAGTCACGGATTTGGTGCCTATTGGCTACGCCTCACCGTGTTCCCTTTTCATCTCGTCAGCAAATTGGGCGTCCGAGAACCATCGCACGAAAGCAGACAGGAAATCCACGCAGCGGTCAATCACAAATCGCCCCCCTTTGACGTGTCGCCGGATCCTGCGCGCAGATGCAGATCTACAGGCCAGTCTGCGTGTTCTGGGGCGAACAGCACACGGAAGATGAGGCGGCAGTAACTAAAGACGCGGCCCCCCTCGGGGGGGCATGTCTTTTACTCTTGATCTTGTGTAGGGGTGCGGACGAGAGCCGAAGCGGCGTACCCGCATTTTCAGGATGCTTCAATGCATTGATGTTGTTTTCGAATTTTGAAAATGACACATGATGCGGCCCCGTGGTTTCAGTGTCGTGGGCGCGATCCAGTAAAGTGAATTGGTTCAAGTTTTCCGCAAATAGGGCCGCTTTGGACGGCAACGTCCAAGACGGGCAGCGCGATATTCTTTTGGACTGCCCCTCCGCCCGTTTGAGGCGCAGGTTCCCTCAAAGCATGCTTTTGATCGCCTTGAGGAACAGGGCGCCAGTGTGGTCGTGTGCTTCATCGCGCCGCCTGATGAAACCCAAGGGACGATGAAACTGCGAGTGATCGAAACTCAGAAATACGAGCCTATCTTCGAGGTAGGGGGCGGTCGTCGCACGGGGCATGGTGGTCACCAGATCCGTCTGCGCGACGATCTCAAGCGCCGAACGAATGGAATCCGTTTCACAGGGGACGTTGACCGACTTTACGCCAGAGGCAATCATCGCGGCCTCTGATTGTTGGCGCAAAAGGCTGCCGCGAGAATGGGCGAGCCAAACCTGTTCTTCCAAGTCAGACGGCAACAGGGTCGCGCGCTGCGTCAAAGGGTGTTCCGCGCGGCACATGATGCCAACGCGATCGTCAATAAGGGTTACAAATTCGAGGTTGTCACTTGGATCTGCGAGGATTTGAGGTCCGAGGATCAGATCGATTTGCCCGCGTTCCAGCATCGCGCGCAATTCGTGGACAAGGCCGGTGCGCAGTTCGATCCGGCTGCCAGGGTTCTCTTTTTTGAATTGCGAGAGCGGGTCCGTCAAAAACCGCCCCGCAATAATCGGTGGCGCCCCTATCCGGAGTTCCCCCACAGTCCCAGAGAGCGATTGATCGGCTGCTGCACGTGCCTGATCTTCGGCGATGCGGATGGAGAGGCCACTGCGCGCAAGCCGCAGACCAAGCGTGGTGGGGACGCTGCGCCGGCCTTCGCGCCGAAAAAGGGCCGTGCCCAAACGTTGTTCGAGAGTGCGCATATTCCGGCTGAGGGCTGGTTGCGTGACGCCAAGCCTGTCAGCGGCCGATTGGAAGGACCCGGCCTCTACCACGACGGATAATTGCGCAAGATGACGGGGATCAATACTTATACCAGTTCCTTATGTTTCCAGTTGCATAAATGATTATTCGTCATGTTTCACGTTTGTTCAGCTGCGCGCAGAGAATGGGAGGATTCTATGAAACACTTGAGAAATGCTGTTGGTGGTCTGTTTACAGCCGCCGCTGTTTTGACTGCGCCGCTTGTGGCGAATGCCCAGATTTATGCAGGCGAAACTGCTGGTGTGGGCGACCCGGTTCACACAATGTTTGTCGCTTTTGCCAATTAAGCTGCGAAAGCTGATGTGAATATTCAGGTGAATGCGGGTCAAACCCTGACGCGTTCTATGTTGAGCGGTGCGCGCGGTGAGATTGAATTTTTCTCATCCGCGCCATCGCTTGTTGGTCTGATGGCCAATGGCGCGCGGATGTATGAAACGGTTGAGGATGCCCCCGAAGTGGCGGGCAATCTGCGGTCCATCCTTGGGTTTCAAGCGGGTGCGTATCACCCTGTAACGCTTGCTGGGTCCGGCATCGAAAACTGGGAAGACATCGCGGGCAAGACCGTGTTCACAGGCCCACCGGCCGGTTCGGCATCGGCCACATCTGAGGCGTTGATCCGCAATCTGACCGGGTATGAGCCTGGAACAGATTACGAAGCGGTGCGTCTGAGCTGGGGCGAAGGCTATGCCGCTTTGTCTGATGGCCAGATTGACATGATGGTGCGACCTGCCGAAGTGGGCTCTGCCAATATCGAACGCTTTGGCTTGTCTGGTGAATTCCGCATCTTGTCTATTCCTGATGAGGCCATCGCGAATGAAGACATGCAGGCGCTGTTTGGCCCTCCGGGCCGTGGTATGATGCAGTTTGCGGGTGACACCTATCAGGGTCAGCTGACTGAAGGCACGATTACATCGCTGGGCTTTTTCCAGTTTATCGGCACCCATGCAGGGGCTGATGAAGAGATTGTTTACAAAGCAACAAAGGCGTTCTGGGAAGGTCTGGATGAAGTGCATGCAACTGCGTTGTTCCTGCAGAACGTGACGCTTGAAACGGCCTTTACTGCGATCAATGTGCCACTGCACCCCGGTGCGCTGCGCTGCGCTACTACGAAGAAGCTGGATACGACATTCCAGACGCGCTGCGCCCTTAACGCATCGCTCGCCCCGCGCCAGCCTTTGGCGCGGGGTTTCACAGACCCATCCTAGAAAGTGCATACCATGACGGATCCGACCACCAACGGAACCGACCAGCTTCGTCTTGGCCTGACAGACCGCGTTTTCGTGGTCCTTGCCAGCGTCGCTTGTTTCATTTTGGGCGTCATCGCCCTTTACAGTTCGGGTATTGATTTGATCGATCCCAAGCTGCACCGCGCAGGTGGTTTTGCGCTGGCTTTGATCGTTGCCGTAGCCGTGTCGCGCACGCGTCGCGCGGATCGTGGGGGTGGGCAGGGCGCATTTGGGGTCCCGCTGACGGTGGTCGATGTCGCGTTGGTCTTGGGTGGTTTGTGGGCTGTTTGGTCCTTCTATTCCGTTCAGACGTTGATGGAAGTGTCGCTGTATGATGTCCGTCAAAGCGACGCGATCCCCGCCTTTGTCGGTTTGGTCGTGTTTCTGGAGTTGTGTCGCCGCCTTTGGGGCTGGGGTTTGTTTACTGTTGGCTCTCTCGGCGTGCTGTACCTGCTGTTCGGCCAGAACCTGCCCGGTATCTTGGAACACACCGGCTTTGATATGGTCGATGTGTCTGAGGCGTTTTGGTATAACACCAACAAAGGTGTCTTTGGGTCGATCACCAACATCGTGCTGGTCACGTTTTTTGTCTTCATCATCTTCGGTGTTCTGCTGGAGGGCACGGGGGCAGGGGATACACTGCTGAAATTCGCGTTCCTCGCGACACGCCGCACGCGCGGCGGGCCAGCGCACGCGGCGATTTTGTCGTCGTCGCTGTTTGGCACCATGTCGGGCTCGACCGTCGCGAATATCGTGGGCACGGAGACGTTCACCATTCCGATGATCAAGAAACGCGGGTTTTCCCCGACGTTCGCGGCAGGTATCGAGGCCACGGCGTCCTCGGGCGGGCAGATCATGCCGCCGATCATGGGTGCGGCAGCACTTGTGATGGCGGACCTGACAGGCGCGGGATACCTGCACATCATCGTCGCGGCCTTGTTCCCGGCGTTGTTCTACTACTTTAGCCTGTTTTCAGCCGTCACCGTTGAGGCCCGTCGTCAGGGCATCGAGGTCAAGCCGCTTGAGGTTGAGGACAAGATCCTCCGCCTTGATATGATCAATTTGGTCCTGTTCATCGGCCCGATTGCGGTTGTGATCGCATCACTTTTGTTGGGGTATTCCACCTCTGCGGCTGGTCTTTATGCCGTGATTGTGTTGTTGACGCTGGCGGTGATTAACCCCGAAGTGCGTCGTGATCCGATGCGTGTTTGGCGGTCGTTCCTGAAGGGGCGGAATCGGGTGCAACATTGCTGATCGCGATTGCCGCGATTGGTATTCTCGTGGGTTCGCTTGATAGTACGGGTCTTGGCCTGAAACTGGCGGGTGTCATCGCTGAAATCCGAGGTGAAAGCCTGTTTTCGGCGCTGCTGGTGGCGATGGTCGGTGCGCTTGTGCTTGGCATGGGGATGCCGACGTTGCCTGCGTATCTGATTATCATCCTTGTTATGGGGCCTGCCATTCAGGCGCTTGGCGTATCGATGCTGACCGCGCATATGTTCGTGTTCTACTACGGTGTTGCGTCCTCACTCACCCCGCCTGTGGCCATCGCGGCCTATGCGGCGGCACCGAGTGCGGGGGCGAACCCATTGATGACATCGTTCATGTCGTTCCGCCTTGGTATGGCGAAATTCATCATCCCGTTCATCTTTGCCTTCTACCCCACGATCCTGATCGTTGAGGCGTTCAGCCTGCTGCCGTTCCTCTGGATCACCGCGCGGACGTGTTTCTGCATCTGGCTGTTCTCGTCGGCATTGTCGGCGTTTGATCTGCGCAAGCTGAGCCTGCCGAAAGTCGTCCTGCGCTTTGCCACTGCCTTCACGATGCTGGCCGTCAGCCCGATGACACGACGCTGATTAGGTGACAGCACGTTTTTCGTTAAATTCGGGGCGCCGCCATTCGCCTGTTTCCATCACCTCGCGCAGGTGGGCAACGGCATCCCAGATATCAACGTAGCGCACGTAGGGTGCGGCAAAGCCAAAGCGCAGGATGTCGGGCGCACGAAAGTCGCCCACCACGCCCCGCGCGATGACAGCTTGCATGATGGCGTACCCGTTTTCATGGGTCAGCGACACTTGCGAGCCGCGGCGCTCCGCATCCCGTGGGCTGGCAAGGCCAAAGCCCATACCGTCAAGCTCCTGTTCTACAAGCGCGATGAACAGATCGCCCAAGGCCATGTTCTTTTGGCGCAGCACGGTCATATCGACATCGGCAAACACCTCCATCGCCTTTTCCAGAGCGAGGGTCGCCAGTTGCGACGCGGTGCCGGTCAGCATTTGGTCGATGGTTGGGTGGGGCTTGTAGTCTTGGGTAAATGCAAAGGGTTCCGCATGACCATGCCACCCGCGCAGGGGTTGGTTCATCGCGTCAAAGTGACGGCGGGCGACAAAGACGAACGCAGGCGCACCGGGCCCACCGTTGAGGTATTTGTAGCCGCACCCAACAGCGAAATCCGCATTACAGGCGTTCAACTGCACGGGCAGGCATCCGGCGGAATGCGCCAGATCCCAGATCACCAAAGCGCCAAGGTCTTGCGCCAGTTTGGTGATGCCGGCCATATCGTAGATGCGGCCCGATTTATAATGCACGTGCGTCAACTGGACGAGGGCAAGGTCAATCCCCGCGTCATCAATCGCGCTTTCCACCTCTTCTGGCATCACGCAGCGCAGTTCGCACCCCATGATGTCTGCGACCTCTTGGTTGATATAAACGTCAGTTGGGAAGTTACCGATTTCCGACACGATGATCTTACGATCCTTGCGCATCCGCAAAGCCCCAACCAGCAGCTTGAACAGATTGACCGAAATGGAATCGCACACGATGACTTCGTCGTCGTCGGCCCCCAGAATACGCGCAATTGCGGTGCCCGCGCGCTGCGGGGCGGGATACCAATCCGCATCATTCCAGCTGCGGATCAACCCGTTGCCCCATTCGTCTTTGACAGCAACCTCAAGCCGTTCCATCACGCCGTGCGGCAGCGCGCCTAGCGAATTGCCGTCCAGATAGATGTCACCTTCGGGCAACGCAAAGCGGTCACGCAGGTGGGCGATGGGGTCAGCCCCATCCATCTTGATCGTGTCGGCGCGGGTGATGGTGTCTTGAGCAGTCATTGATTTGTTCCTGATATGCGGTGCGGTTATGCGATCTGTGACGCGTGCCAGACGTTCTCGACGGTCATGTAGTTGTCTAACCCCTCTAAGCCGCCTTCGCGACCGTAGCCGCTGGACTTTACGCCACCAAAGGGGGTTTCCGGCATCGATGCTTCTAGGGTGTTGATCGACAGATTGCCAACTTCGACCTCATCAATAAGGCGGTCGATGTAGTCCGCGCGGTTGGTAAAGGCATAGCCCGCCAAACCGTAGGGGACGGAATTGGCGCGTGTGATCGCATCATCCAGCGACGAGACAGGATTGATCACCGCAATCGAGCCAAAGGGTTCGACCTGCATGATGTCCGCATCATCGGGTACGTTGACCAGCACGGTGGGCTCAAAGAAATATCCCCTATCGCCATGGGGCGCGCCGCCTGTGGCGACGGTTGCCCCCTTGGCACGGGCGTCTTCGACCAAGCCCGTCAGGGCAGGGACACGACGGTCGTTGGCCAGTGGCCCCATTTCCACCCCGTCCTCCATGCCATTGCCGACGACGGTTTGTTTGGCACGGGCGACAAATGTGTCGACGAAGTCACCGAAAATGGCCTTATGCACAAAGAAGCGCGTGGGCGATGTGCAAACCTGACCCGCGTTGCGCATCTTGCGGATCGCGCCCGAGACGGCGGCCGCCTGAACGTCCGTATCTTCGCACACGATCACGGGGGCATGGCCGCCCAGTTCCATCAGCACGGGGGTCATATTCTCAGACGCCAGCGTCGTGAGGTGCCGGCCCACGGGCGTGGATCCTGTGAACGCGACAAGGCGCACAGGATCTTGCGGGATGAGATGACCAGAAATTTCGGCGGGGTCGCCAAACACAAGGTTCAAAACACCGGCTGGAAGCCCGGCATCCTCAAACGCGCGGGCGATATGTATCGCGCCAGCAGGCGTTTCTTCGGCAGCCTTTAGAATGATCGAACAACCAGAGGCGAGCGCGCCTGCAATTTTGCGGGCGGGTTGGCTCATCGGGAAATTCCACGGAGAGAACGCAGCGACCACACCGATGGGTTGATGATGGACCGTGAATTTATGACCCTTGGCGGCGGGGATCACGCGGCCATAAGTGCGCATTGCTTCGCCTGCGTCCCATTCAAAGAACTCGGCCCCACGGATGACCTCAAGACGGGCCTGCGCGAGAGGTTTGCCGTGTTCCAAGGTGATGGATTGCGCGATTTCTTCCTGATGATCCTCCCCCACTGAAGTGGTCCGCCCGTATAGTTATGAAACGGAGGATCAAATATGGGAATCAAACGACACAAGCCGGAAGAGATTGTCACGAAGTTGCGGCAGGTTGAGGTGCTGTGCGGCCA
>NZ_FWFT01000003.1 GCF_900172275.1 Pseudooctadecabacter jejudonensis | reverse complement strand
ACAACACGAAACGACCACACAGTGCCTTGGGCTACCGCCCACCTGCCCCGGAAACCATCGTCCCGATGGAACCCAGGCCAATAATGCACTAACATTCAAACTGGACCGCTTAGGTGGGGCTGATCAAAGACTGTCGGCGTCTCGGCGTCGGGGCATTTGAGCAGCGCTTGCCCACCACGTTCAGGGCAGGTGCGGTCGAGCGGCTTCACAAAAAGCATGCCATCAGATGTTGTGATGAACCCATTATAGGAAACATCATTAGGCTTGGAACTAGGCAGTTCAGTTTGCTGCAGGATCGCTCCAGTATCGGGATCTAACATAGCTAGGATGTCGCCGCCCACCGCATAGAGACGCCCGTTACCATGCAGGGACAAAACGCCTGGATAGTTCCACTTTTCAACACCAAACGCGGCAATCTGTGTGTTCCAGACCTCATCGAAAGTGTCCGAGTTGAGCTTTGCCACTGTTGGGCCAGTTGAAGCGTCCACATCGCCGTAGACGCCGTAATAGACAAAAATCTCATCTGCGGCGCGGGTGACGATATTGTAGGCGCCAGGATAGCGGCCCATAGCCTCTCTAACCTTGACGCTGTAGTCCGCTGTCTCGGACATATCCTCCGCGAAAATCGCCTCGCCGAATGTGTGGCTTCGCCCTGCATCGCCGTGTTCGAACGCCGTTGCTGTGTTTTGATAAATTCCAAGATTTTCTTGCGCCGCCAAGGGAAGCGCGCAGACAAGGCCGAGACAGGCCATGGCAATCACTTGCATGGTGCATCCTTTCCAAATGTTTTGATGGTCAATCCCTTACGGGTTCACGCGCTGATAGGAGTTTCCAAGAACGTCATTGATGACGAAAGCCAACCCGGTTGCGATGAGGAACTCGTCTTCGTCCAAGACCCTCACGGCGAACGTCCAGCCCTCTGGTAATTGCAAGCGCGGGCCGATGTCAGAAAGATCATCAATGGTCAGGGTCGGATCGACGATCTGAGCATAAGATTGCATGCGATACACACCACCTTCTGGGGACGTCAGTTCATAGACCTCTGCGCCTGCCGAATATGTGAAGGTCGTAAATCGCTGCACCTCGTTTTCTTGGTAGACCGAACCGCCCACTGTACCCTGACCAATGCGTGTCACGATTTCAGCCGCCCAGACCATTTCGATCCCGCCGAAATCGACCACTTTGCCTTCCGCTGTCTTACCTTCACCCTTGATGGCGTTGATGGTCCAATAGCGCGGACCGTTCATTTTGATATCCATTGCGTCATAGGAGGTCTTGAGTTCCTCCGGATCAAGAGCGTCCCACAAGTCCGCAGGGCATTCGTTCAGCCCAATCGTGTTGTAGACTTCAGCGGTGATCTGAAGCCGCGTGCGGAAAATCGGGATGATCTCGCAATAGCGATAATTTCGAATGTCAGTGGGAACTTCGGCAAACTGAGTTCGCGTGACCTCCGGGACGGTCTTGTCTTCCGCTTGCACTGAAGCCGCGCAGGACGCCAGAAGTGCGGCAGTGACGAAGGTCAGTTTTGGATATATCATTAGCGGTGGCCCCCTTGTTGTTTTGCTCTTTGAAAAATCCGGATAGGTTGGTGCTAACTTTCGTGATCTGAGGGAATTTGGCTACTCGGGTTTTTTCCAGGCAACTCAGTAGGCGGAGAAATTTCGCAAGGCATTGGTTTATTGAGAGAAACGCCCAAGCAAATTCGATCTGAGAAGACAGTGGAGTTCATTTCCGAAGCCACTATTCAGGTTTTGGTTGGAGGCGACGGATCAAGTTTCACAACCAATCATATCGCCGAGCGGGCGGGCATATCCGTTGGGACACTTTACCGGTACTTTCCTGACAAGGGCGCAATCCTGCGGTTTGTCGTCCGCCGAGAAATCAAACGCACGTCTGCTTTCGTGCTAGCGGTAGTCGAAACGTCTGGGGCAAACAGCGCGGACAAACTTGTTCGAGACGTGATTGAAGCCTCACTTACAGCATTCAACCGACGTGCCAAAGCGACCATTGCTATTCGCGAGCTGGCACAAAAAGATGACCAACTTTTGTCGGAAATGTTGGACCTACGGCTCGCTATTGTGAAACGTCTACACCACCGTTTGCAGGTTCTTGAACCGGAACGATTTGGGTCGATCTCCTCCGAAGAGCTTGATGCTGCCGGGGAAGCCTATCGCGCTGCCCTTCTCAAGCTTAGTTCTGCCGAACAGGTGTAAGCGGTGCGCCGGTCACACGGGTCTGACAAAATTCCAAGGCAGCAACGCGTTGATTTCCGTTTGTTTATGCCCGCCAGCAATGGCTGTCAGGACGCCGGACAGATAGCTGTGAGGCTCGATCCTGTTGAGTTTACACGTTTCGACAAGAGACGCGATGGTGGCCCAGTTTTGCGCGCCAGCATCGTGACCCGCGAAGAGGGCATTTTTGCGGTTGAGGGCTATGGGACGGATGGTGCGCTCGACGGCGTTGTTGTCGAGTTCGATGCGACCATCGCTGAGGAACAGGCACAACCCGTCCCAGTATTTGGCGATGTATTTCAGGGCTTCTCGGGTTGGCGACTTTGAAGAGACGCGGGTGCGGCTTTGGGCATGCCAAAGCGCGAATGCGTCGATGTTGGGTTTTGAGCGCTCTTGCCTTGCAGCGTGCCGTTGATCGACACTTTGACCGCGCATATCTTTTTCGATGCGGTAGAGCGCCTGGATTTGAGCCAGGCCTTCCTGTGCAATCGGGGCCGCGCCGGATTGGGTGACATCGTGCAATTTACGCCGCGCATGGGCCCAGCAATAGGCCAAAGTAACGTCCTGCGCAGGCCGTTTGAGCAAGCGGTTATAGCCAGCGTAGCCATCCACCTGCAGGGTGCCGCTGAAGCCTTTCAAAATATTGTCTGCATGCTGCCCCGACCGACCGGGCGCATAGGTGAAGGCCACTCCGGGAGGATCATCGCCACCCCAGGGTCGATCATCGCGGGCCAGTGCCCAGAAGTATCCGGTTTTGGTACGTTTGCGCCCGGGGGCCAGAACCGGCGCGGGTGTTTCGTCCATGAAGAGCTTGGTTGAGCGCTGCAGATTGGCCATGAGCGCCTCATAGACCGGGGTCAGTTCAAACGCTGATTTGCCGACCCAGGCAGCCAATGTCGAGCGGTCCAGATCAATGCCCTGGCGGCTGTAAATCTGGGCCTGCCGATAGAGCGGCAAATGATCGGCATATTTTGAGACGAGCACATGGGCGAGCGTCGCTTCGGTTGGCATACCGCCCGCGATGATGTGGGCGGGTGCAGGAGCCTGAGCAATCCCGCCCTCGCAGGATCGGCAAGCGTATTTTGGGCGACGGGTGACGATCACGCGGAACTGGGCGGGGATGATGTCGAGCCGTTCGCTGACGTCTTCGCCAATGACGTGACGCTCTGCCCCGCAGGCGCAGGAGAGTTCAGGCTCAAGGATCACCTCCACGCGCTCCAGATGCTTGGGCAGTGAACCACGATTGGTCTGGCGTGGCTTCGGTGGCCGCACCGGCGCGGTGCGCGCGTCGGCATCGATCTCGGCTTCTACCTGCGCGATGGCCGTCTCGATATCCTCCAGTTCCAGCTCATATTGGGCTGGAACAATCTTCTCGGATTTGCTCCCGAAGAGGGCCTTCTTGAAGGAAGCGACCAGAGCCTCAAGCCGCGCATTCTGATCCTGCTGCGCACGGATGATCGCCTTCAGTTCGGCAATGTCATCGGGCAATGTGTCAGGCTCGGTCATGCCTGTTCCCATAACAAAACAAGGGCAGAATGACCCGTGCAAAGGGGCCCGTGAGTCATTCCGCCGCAGAGGGCGCTGCCACCTCCAAAGGGCGCACGCGCCGCCAATCCAACCCCGCAAACAGCGCCTCAAACTGGGCCGGTTCCAGACGCATCACCCCGTTCTTGATCGCGGGCCATGTGAAGCTGTGATCTTCGAGCCGCTTGTACGCCATCACCAGCCCACTGCCATCCCAATAGATCAGCTTCAGGCGATCAGCCCGCTTGGCGCGGAAGACATAGACCGACCCATCAAATGGCTTCTGGCGCAGTTGGCTTTGCACCAAGGCAGCCAGTCCATCATGGCCTTTGCGGAAGTCCACCGGATCACTGGCTACAAAAATCCGGACATTGTGGGATGGCGTGATCACCTGGACAGGGCCTTTGCGATCTCGGCGATCCGTGTCGCGGGCGTTGCAGCATCAAGACGAACGGTGACGTCCCCCTTGATCACATCAATCATGCCGGAGGATGTCACCGCAAAAGGCTGGGGCACTGGCGCAGGCGCTTCAATTTCCAAAGGCACAAAATCGATGCCCTCCAAGTTCGGCAGGACCAGCTTGCCTTGCCGCGCCAGCCGCCTCCAATCCGACACCGTACTGGGGATCAACTCATACCGCCTCGCAACGGCTTTGACCGTCTCGCCTTCGAGCAGCGTCTCCGCCACAATCCGAGCCTTCAACTCAGGCGGCCAATTCCGCTTGCCATCCGCCCGACGCGGCACACTTGCCAGAAACTCGCTTATAGCTCCCATCGAGAAACTCCCCACAAAACAAAGAAGCCTCTGAATCGCAGATCAAGCGCTATGCTGTAAGTGTGGGAGCGGCGCACCGCTTACGAACAGGTTAGGCAAATCGACATAAGCACACGTGCTGATTTGGCGCTTGCTTTATTGTCATCACTTTCGAGATAGCGACAGCGGTCCGGTACGGCCCAAAGAAGCCTGCGGTGAGGAACTGCTAGGTTAAATGCTGAGCCGAAGACGGTATGTATATCGATCATAACCGTTCATAAGTTGAGGCGTGCTGGTAACGACAAGGTAGGCGTTTGATACACCGGCTAGATCCATGGTGTCGCCGTCATTGACCTCTTCAATCCGCCAGGACTGCCCTTGCAATGTAACCAAACGCAGACGCATTTCTTCACCTTCGAATTCCAGTATCGGAGTGCCACTGGGGTTCTCGATCGCGATGACGTTGTAGCCCCAACCATAAGGCCTTGCATCCCTACGAGGCTGGGTCCAATTTTGGAGGTCTGACGTCATGTCAATAGATGCCGCGACTGGTCTGATTAATGCGCGATCGGCACGCTGCATCTGATCGCCAAAATAATCCTCAAGGCCAGCCACCGCCTCGCGACGTTGGGCACCTGTAAAGACAAAGTTGCTTAGTGTACGGCCAGTGTTTCCAAGGATCATCATTGCCGTCAGTTTGGCATTAAAGTCGGCATAACTATTGGCAAAACCATCAAATCCAAGGGTTTCAACAAATACCTCACGAGGGGTGTTGTCACCTCGATAATAGCCCTGAGAGATCTCTCGCCTGGTCATTGGAGTGTGACGCTGCAGGTACACAAGCAGGGCGTGGAGGGCATAAGGCCGTGTAAAAACAACGTTACCGAAAGGCTTCCCTCGCGGCCATGTTTGCCATTCAGACCAGAACGGCAAATGAGGTGTCGCGACAATAGAAGCAGCCGCATCAAACGCAGTTGCTGAATTTGGAACAAGGTTCCAAGCAAACCAATCGGCACTTGCCTCAGCAATCCAGTAACTGCCAGCTGCCACGCTCTCATACCGATTGGCAACTTGATCCTGCATCACATGAAAGCCTTCGTGATCTAATGTGTAGAGGTCGAACGGGACTGGCTCGTCCAGCTCCATTTGAGAATAGCCGTCGTCGTTTTTCCCGACAGCACTCCCCCAATCGTTTGGAATAGCGTCTTGCACAATGTCATCGTCCGTGACGTGCAAAATGACGTTCGTATAGTAGCCTTCAAAAGCCGCAGTTGGATCAATCATTCCAAAATCATTCACAGCGGCACAACGCATCTTCTCCAAACGGCGTGCCACGAACAATGCGTCGTCCTTCGTATAGGCCAGCGGATGATACCAAACAGCCCAAATATCGTAGGTCACAACGTCATGAATATCTGGGTCGGTGTCAGGGCTGAGCACAGAAAGGTTTTGATAACGTGGGCACGCGTTGATGGTGCCAGCAAAGGCGAGGCAAAAGACAGCAGCGACAAGTATTTTAGACATAGTTCAGGCTCCCTCATACCTTAGCCTTTTACCTTGGTTTAGGTAGATGATGCGACGTACCCACGCAAGACGCAGAAAGTTTCAGACTTTCGGAAGTTGAGAACTGTCAATTCTCACGGGCGGACAGACGCTATTTTCTGACCACATTCCGCAAATGGGAAGATGAAAGGAACTGCCAAATTCAAGTCTGCTTTTTTTGGTCCAGAAACTGATTTTTTGCTAGCGCAGCTAAGGTCCACTTCCCGCCCTCTTTGACCACATGACGAACCTGATGGTAGCGAGAGGCTTGAACCGCCCGTCAACCCTTTCCATCTCAATGCAGCACCGGATCCTCGCTGACAGCGGCGGCTTCGTCGATCAGTTGACTGATGCGCCGCAGTGATGGCGGACGGCCATTGGCGACCGCTGCCAACACCCGCGCGATCAGGCGGTTGGTGACTTCATCAAAGATGCGGCCCGTCGCGAGGGTTTGGATCAACCCCGCCCAATCGTCCCCCTCGGGATAGTCGATATCGAACACGCGGCAGCGGTCCAGCAAGGGCGCTGGGATGCCGGTGCGGGTGTTGGCGGTTAGAATCCAGGTGATCTGGCTCATGTTGTAGCTGCGGCGGGTGTAGGGGCATTCCCATGACGTGGACGAGGACGGCTCAAGCAGGCCGAGCAGTGCGTCGGGCAGCGACACGCGCGACCCTCCGCTGGCCGTCATGGTGCCTGCCTTTTCGATTTCGTCGACGATCGTGATCGGGTTGGCGATGCCTGACTTGGCGATCTCTTGCAGGGGCACGCCGGCCTGCGCGCTTCCCCAAGTGGCGTCGCATCCGGCCACGGTGAAGCTGGCGTTTGAGGCAGCGGCGTCTAACTTGCGCGCAGATTAGCCTGATAGTGCCGCAAGCTTACGGGCGTAGGTCGTCTTCCCGCACCCGGGCGGTCCGATTAAGATCACCGGCGGGAAGGTCAACCAGGTTTGACCTGCGCTGTAGCGTCCGCGCAGCGCCTTGTAGATCCATGTCGATAGATCCCGCATCCACGGGGCACAGGCATGCAATTCGGCGATCATCTCATCCAAGGCATGGGCCGTTAGTGGACCTGCGAGGGTGGGATGATCGGTGGCCAGCTCTGTCACAAACCTCTGCACCTCCTCTTTGCGCCCGTCGGTCTTGAGCGCGCGATCATATTGGCGTTCTTGCAAGCGGTGGCGCTGATGGGCGGCGTCATAAACAAAGCTGACCTGCACGGCATCACGGACAGCGGCCACAAAGGTCTCGCTGGGGTCCTCATGCACAAAACCCAGCAGATCGACGAGGTCCTCATCGATCAGCCCGCGCGCCTCAACGATTTCAGCCACTTGAGCCGTCATCAGGTCGGTGATTTCGTCTTTCACACGCGCCTCGACCATCGCAGGAGAGACCGCACGTGCGCGCAGGTAATCTTCAATGCCGGTGGCTTCTGCATCGCGGAGAAAGTCGGCTTTCATCTCGTCGAGTGATGTGCGGGTGGGGAGGAGTTCGGTGAAGTCTTTGAGCATATGTGTCATCAGTCCATGCCTTTTTGGAGGCCATCAAAGGCGGCTCAATCGGCGCAGTGGATCTGAGAACGTGGGTTTACAGCTTTGGCGCTGCGATAATCGTCGGTGTGTGTATCAACGTTATCGGGTTGATATCTACGCGTTGCGGGTCCGGTTCAAGCCCTTTCATCGGTTTTTGTATCTCAGCCAAGGCCGGGTCCATCCTCCACGGCGTCCCGGACAATCGCCTCGGCCTCCTGCCGCGCCTCCTGCGCAATATCAGGCCGCGACAAGAATGTTCTGATCCGATCAATCGGCGCATCGAGCCGGAAGATCCGAGTGAACAGTTTGTCTTCAACGAAGGCGAAGCGTTTGGCCAGTTTCGTGATCTGTTTGCGAAGCTTCGGGGCCGCAGCCCTCACCGGCGTCGGATCCTTCATTGTCGTGCGTTCTGTTTCGGGGTCATAGGACAGCGTCTCGTTTTCGGCTTCTGACAGCACCGCTTCGATTGCACTCACCTCAGTCTTATAGGTGTCTTTGGCGCGCCGCACGGCGGCCATCTCTTCTTTGACCTTTTGCCGGTCCATCCCAACGGCCTCGTTTTCGGCCTCAACCCGCCTCATGGCCTCTTCCAACGCACTTCTGCGGGCCTCCAAAGCCTTCATCTCTGCCACCATATCCGCCTGCTTCTTTTCCAGCCGTCGACTATAAGTTTCTTGTCTCTTGGCCTCCTTCTCCGTCAGCTCCTTTTTTGCTTCCAACTTTTCTAAGAGCCTTTGGGTCTTTTCCAAAGACGCCCTCTGCTCTGCCACTTTTGCCTCGCTGTCCGCGATCTCGGCCTCCAGCGCGTTCCGCTCAAGGGGTAGGTCTTCGTGCAGCTGTTTCACCGTCCGGTGCCGTGTGTCTGCATAATCCGCACCCGCCTGCAGCCTGTCTTTCTTCTTCCGCCCCCGTTCGATTTCAGGCGCATACCGCTGCATCACTTCCGCCGCTAGATCCTGCAGCGCAGCCATGTCACCCAAACGCGTGGCGTTGCTGATCGGCTCCCCGCTGTCAGTGTACGCCCGCAAGGTGAAGTGCGCGTGGATCGCGGTTTCATCGAGATGCACGACCAGTGCTTCCAGCTGGGTGTTCAATTGCACCGCGATCTCCTGCGCCAGTTCTGTGAAGGCGCGGTCCTGCATCTTGATCGGCAACCGGTTGAACACGTTCTGCGCAGCGCAGCCGAAGGTGATGATGCTAGCCGTTACCACGGCCGCATTGGACTTCAGCTTGCGGGTTCGGCCCGCGCGTCTCCGCAGTGCCTCATTTTCTCGCTGGATGTCCGGCAATGGGCGAAGCTCCATAAGGTAACGGTTCAGATGGCTGAGGTCACCGTCCACGTAGGCAGGCTGCGCCCCGATCCTAAAATCATGGCGTCGCTGGAACTGCGCCTTCGACATGGTCTTAGGCTCAATGCGGACAGAGACCGCGTTGGGGTTGGAGCCTGTGGCGTTCGGGCGGGTCTTGGGTTTGTATGTGTCATGAGACAAGCATCCGCGAGGTCCATGAAAGTTCAAAACCATTCCTGAATAAACTATGTTTGTCATATACTTAATGAAGGCCAACCCAATCACACAACCTACTCGGCATAACCAAGGTTATCCCGCTCCGGTGAAGAGGCGTTGCCCCTTTCAAATCCCCACCAAAGAGGATGCTCCGCCCTCTTTGGAAACACCAAGCCAAGGGGTGCAATGCCCCTTTGGAAACCCATGCAGCCTCGGAATTGACCTGTTCTACTTAAGTTGGCCCAGCCAATTATCGGCAGGTAACTTGTTTACGACCGGTGCGAGTTTTTCGAGGATTTGATCCCGAAAATCGATCATCTTGCGATACCGGCCGTCTGTTTCATCATGGTGTCTATGACCGACCAAGTCCTTAACCAGATCTTTCGGCGCATCCGTTTCATGGCGCAAAACCGAGATGAAGTGGTGTCGGAAGCTGTGGAATGTCCGGCGTTGCGCGCGTTCGCCGAGCTGGCTGTCCGTGACAGGTTTCCACTTTCCATAAAACACATCTCCAAAACTGCCGTTCTCAGTCTGCGGTTACAGCTCCGGAAAGAGGTCAACCTCGCCACGCGCCTTGAGATCAGCCACGTAATCGTGGAAGCCCATCTGAGCCAGTGCATCATGTAAGGGGACCAACCGTTCTGATGCTGCATTCTTGAGGCGCCTATTGTGGTTTTTCCGAATATGGAGGTGCGGATATTTATGCGTCAGGTCAATTTCATCAAGGGTCATCCCCATAATCTCTTCCCGCCGTGTTCCGGACAGACTGGCAACAATCGGCCCCCAATAGAGCCCGTCTTTGATGACCATTGAGCCCTTTTCATTACGACGGATAGAGCTTTGACAGCCCGTCCAAACGGGGTGGCGGGCAATACTCGCCATGTCATCCTCTGAGAACGCCAGCCGTGCGCTGCGTTCATCATCGTCACAAGGCTTGCGCAAACACGACAAGTCCAATGTTTCAGCGGGCTTTGTCCCACGGGATTTAGCAAACTTAAGAAAGCCCTGAAGCGCTGTTACGTTCCGGTTGATTGTTGCAGGAGCAAGACCGACTTTATCTGCAGACAGTTCCTCAGCCCGCTCCAAAATCTTTTCCAATGTCCGGGCTTGGTCCACGGCATTCTTGCAGTAGATCTTAGGCAGCCGCTCCAGAACGCTGACGTAGTGGAACAGGTTTTCCTGGCGCAGGTCGGTGAGCTTTTTGACCTGGGTCGCTTCTGCAAATTGCGCGAGGATCGCCCGCTGCTGTGACACGTCTTTCGCAATTTTCTTTTGTTCGGCTGGGTCATCTACAATGCGGCTTCTGCTGGCGATGTAGTCGGAGACGATCGAGGCCATCACAGTGCTGTACCGTTTGTTCGCATCTTCCTGCGGTTGTTCTGGTGCGGCCAGAGGCTTGTGGAAGGCGTTCTCGGAAGTTTCCAGAACTGGGACGAGGGTGTCTGTGGTAAGGCGGTCAGACCGTTCCAACGCTTCGGCTTGAGCCAATAGACGTAGGGCGCCCACCTTACGGATTGCGAAGGTATCACACTCCGGACGTCCCAAAGCCGTATCAGCCATTGCCCGGCTTTCATCTTTGTAGCTTTGCGATGAGATTTCGGTCTTCAGACGAACAATTTCACTCCGGACAAAGTCAATGTCGTGGGCAGAGAACCCATCCTTCTCAAGGTCTAGGATATCTTCTTGAAAGAGATCGGCAGCGCCCCCACGGGCGGCTACGAAGCGGGCGGCGACAGCGCGACCCCTCTCATTGAGGTATCGCTGCCGCCAATCCTCTGGCGATGGAGTATCTGGCTTGTAACAGCGTTCTTCTTCGATTTTCTCGAGCCGTTGCACGACCAAATCAGACAAGAAGCGCTGGGCCTTTGCTTGAGTGATCCGCTGGCTCTTCATGTGACAAATACAGGTCGCGAAACCGGCGTTCACAAGATTGGACAAAATCTTAGCTGTGGAAAACTTCGGCGTCCGAAGACTGATTTGCAGATATGACGTCTTGGATGCCCAGGCGGGCAGGCGCCTGCGCCAGACATAGATTGCGCCGCGGCGGGTGACATAATTTAGGCCGGTCATCTCAACTTCCCCTCAGACTCGAAGGTGTCGATACTTTCAGTCGCAAACCGAGTGAGATGCATAGACGAGATGCACCTACGAGATGCAGCTGGGACTCAAATCCCAAAACGCGCATCGCGTCTCAAATATTTCAATGGGTTAGGGGAAAGCTGGCTGGGATGGTAGGATTCGAACCTACGGTACACTGTACCAAAAACAGTTGCCTTACCACTTGGCTACATCCCAGCAGCGAGGGTTGAGATACGCAAAACAGAAGACGGGTTCAAGCCCTGAATCATCGATATTTATCATTCCTTCGCCGCGTCTTCGCGCAGCAGGTCTTCGGCCTCTTCTGTTTGACGTTCTGCATCGATCAGCTTGTCTAGGTCTTCGTCGGATTGGGCGGAAACTTCTGCGATTTCGGTTGTCTCATTCGGAGGCGTGTTGGTTGCGTCCGTCTGAGGGCCTGGGTCAGCCGTCAGCGTGCCCCCGCCCATTTCAATGGTGTAGGTGGTGTTGGGCAGGCTGACGCCCGAGGCTTCGATGGCGTATTTGACCAGACGCAGGGTCTCTCCGCGGGCGCGCACCATTGATGTTTCGTTCTGGTTGATCCACCCGACCACGATAATTTCGATGCCCGCGTCGGTGATATCGCCGATCCACGCGTCTGCGGCAGGTTCATCAAGGACAAACGGCAAGTCCTTGACCGTTTTGATGACCAGTTCACGTGTGGACCCCAAGTCAGCGGCGCTGTCGATGCCGATGGTAAAGGTAAACCGGCGTTCGCGGTTCTGGCTGAAATTGATGATCCGCGATTTGAAGACAGTCGCATTGGGAATGCGGATATGGTTGCCATCAAACGAAAGCAGGATCGTCGCGCGGGATGTCAGGCGGATGACCTTGCCCTGATCGCCATTGATTTCCACCACATCGTTGGGGCGGAAGGGTTGGCGGATGGACAGCATCACCGAGGCAATGAAATTCTCGACCGTATCGCGCACGGCGAAACCAATCGCCAAACCGATCAAACCGGCAGCACCCAGGATCGTGGACAGCAGCGCCGTTGCATTCATGATATCAAGAGCAATGACAATCGCCGCGATGAGAAACGCAATGCGCGCCACCGTGCGAAACAGATCCGCGATAAAGGCATTGGGGGCCAACCTGTCCCATGGGTTGCGCCACCGGCCCACCCATGCGCCCAGCCAATTGATCAGCAAGAACACCGTAAGCGCGATCAGGGCCAAGGGCAGTTGCACCAGCAGCGCCTCGATCCGGCCCATAAAACGTTCCATCGCGGGATCCAGCCGCCGGGCCAGATCTGTCGTCTCGGTCACGTCATTCTTAACGGCAACCACACCTTCGATCCGGTTGACCAAGGTGTCCAGATCTTGGGCTTCGATCAGGGAATTTGTGGTCCCACGCAAGGTTACGACACCGTCTGACACGGTGACGGTGACATCGCTGTAATTCCCCAATTCTCGAAGGATATCGCGGATGCGGTTGGCGATATCGGCGTCTTGTTGCACCGATTGTTCTGTCGCGATGGGGCCTGAGGGGGCCTCTTGTGCTGCGGTGAAGGTCGCACAAATCATAAAGGCGGAGAGGAGAAGGGAAAAAAGGCGCATGGAAATACCAAACTCAGAAACTTTCCTGACGTTAGGCATTTCATGGGCAGAGCACCAGCCCGATGGCGCGGCGGTCCGTGCAGACCGCCGCAGCGCAGATTTAGGAGCTTACCTGTTCACGCAGGATGGACGAGGTGAGGGAGATCATCAGGTAAATCCCTGAAAAGATCAAAAACGCCACCAAGGTGTTTTCGAAGGCCCGAGGATATGTCGGCTCATCCGGTGCGATGGGGGCGACGGACACAGACAGATACCTGACTTGCCGGTTGGCTTCGATGCGCGCGGTGTCCATGGACGCCTGTGCGGCCTGCACGTTGGCAACCTCAAACGCGTAGTTTTCTTCGGCCAACCGCAGGCGGGCATCGTTTTCGACAATGGTGCCTTCACCCGACAATTGGGACCGCAAAATATCGATCTGGTTTTCAAGGATCAGGATCTGGCTTTCGACGGCGCGCACCTGCGCCTCATTCGGGCGCCGGTTGTTGTTTAGGGCGGCAAGATTCAGACGTTCGTCATCAAGCTGGACCTGCAGGTTCACGATCCGCTGTTGCAGCGCGGAACTTTCGGCACCAATGGGGCCTTGTTCTGTGTCTTGCTGGATGCTCACCAATTCGGCCAAAGCATCGTTGCGGCGCACCGTTGCCTCTTCGAAGGTGGCGAGGGCGCCGGCCATCTGATCCTCACGAATGCGCTGGGTCAGTTGGTCGACCTGTTCTTCGGCATAGCCCAACAACGCCTCGGAAAATTCCTGGCTTTTGGCCGGATCGGCAGCAATGACTTCCATTTTCAAAAGACCTTCGGTCGTGTCGTATCCGATCTGCACGTTGTCTTGGAAAATGGAATAGGCGGCTTCGACCGTGGCGTCGGGGTCCAGCCGTTGGATCGGGTCAATTGACGGATCTGAGAAATGTTCACGGAACCCGTGGTCCCCATCAAGCCGCATAAATGCCTCACGGGAGGTCATGTAGGACTGAACGGTGATACTGTCCGTCTGGGTGGCGAGGCCCGTGCCCTGGAACAAGCTGCCAAAGCCGCCGCCGCTTTGGCTGTCGGCCTGTTGGATGACAAATTCCGATTTGGTCCCGTACATGGGCGTGGCGATGGCGTAGAAATAATAGCCCGCGGCGACGGTCGGCAGGATGACAAACATCCCCAAACGCACCATCAGCAAATACAGGTTACGGCGGCGCCTGCGGGCAATGTCGCGCTGGATTTCACGGATTTCGTTGATCCGGTCATTGGCAGGATTGGGGGCCGCCCCGACCTGTGTTGACGGCAGGCCTTGCTGGCGCTGAACAGTTTGCGGCAATTGCACGCGCGCCTGATCCGCCGGAACTTTCGCTGTAGCGGCTTGCATCTGGTTGCCCGCGGCGGCCGGACCGGCGGTGGGGGCGACCAGTTCAAGGACATTTGCCCGCTGGAACGGGTCAATGCCGCGTTGACGGAGCTGACGGACAGCGTCAAAATCCGACGTGACAGCAAGCCCTTGTTTCTGGGCCACGCGGCGCGCCATCCGCAACTGACGGCCTGTCAGGCCTTCTTGTCGGATCGCGTCCAGATCCGCCTCAGCCGAGACAGTTTGGGCGCTGTCGACAGCGCCAGAAGCCGCGCCCTGCGGGGCGGCGGTTTCGGTCGGATCAGACGGTGCTGCGTCGGCGGCCTCAGCCGCTGTTGACGAACGTCGTATCCGGAATTTCGGTGCCTTGGGTTTCGTAGTCATAGAGCTGTTTCGCTTCTTCCAAGGTGTCAAACATGGTCAGTCGTCCGTTTTGCAAAACGGCCGCCGACCGGGCGAATTTTTCAAGAATACCGGCTTGGTGCGATACGATGATCACGGTGGTGTTGGCCAGACGTTCGCGTAGGATTTCACCGGCTTTGCGGTTGAATTCCGCATCCGTTGTCTGCGGCATGCCTTCGTCGATGAGGTACATATCGAATTCAAGGGCGAGCATCAGGGAAAACGTGAACCGCGCCCGCATGCCTGAACTGTAGGTGCCGATGGGCATATCAAAGTATTCTTCGATACCGGTCAGCCACCGGCAAAATGCCTCAACATAATCGGGGTCGAGGGAATAGAGACGCGCGATGTAGCGGCAGTTTTCACGCGCGGTGTGCTTACTGACAACGCCGCCCATAAACCCCAGTGGAAATGAAATGCGGCACGCACGGTGGATTTCGCCCTCATCCGGTTTTTCAAGGCCGGCCATCATATTGATCAAGGTACTTTTGCCGGTGCCGTTTGGGGCCAGGATGCCAAGAGAATTGCCCAGTTCCACGCGAAACGATGCGCGATCAAGGATGACCTTGCGCTGGGTGCCTGTCCAAAAGGACTTACTGACGTTTACAAATTCAAGCATCGCTGCGACTGAGCCTCTGATCGGGTCTTTGGTTTGGACTTAGACCCGTTACTGTTCCTATTAAGTGAACAATCTGGCCATATTATGTCGACTTTTAAAGTTATACGCCAATGAAAGTGATGGGGAATTTACTAAGGTTGGCGCATTCGGGCTGGCCAAACGGGTCCATCGGCACAGTTTCGCCCGTATGAGCCTGCCTGATGACATCCGCGCCTGCCGTATTTGTGCTGAGCGTTTTGCCTTGACACGAACGCAACACAGACCGAAGCCGATTGTGTGGTTCCGCCCCACTGCGCGGGTGTTGATCGCGTCTCAAGCGCCCGGGGCGCGGGCCCATGCGGGGCAGCGACCGTTTATGGATCCGTCGGGGGACCGTTTGCGGGACTGGATGGGTGTGGATGAAACGGCGTTTTATGACCAATCCAAGATTGCCATCGTGCCTATGGCCTTTTGTTTTCCGGGATACGACAAGAACGGATCGGATATTCCGCCGCCCAAGGTTTGCGGGGATACGTGGCATCACCGGATTTTTCCAACGTTGCCGAACATCCGTTTGCGATTGATCATCGGGGCGTCGTCCATGCGGTATCATCTGAAAACCCGTGCACCTGTGACGGAGGTCGTGCGGGGCTGGAGGGATCATGCGCCGCACACCTTTGTCTTGCCTCATCCGTCGTGGCGCAATACGGCGTGGCTGAAGAAACATCCGTGGTTCACGGACGACGTTTTACCAGCCCTGCAAGCCCGCGTGAAAGAGGTTTTGAATGACTGAACACACAGAGATCGACACCGCCCACGGCGCAATGATGGCCAATGAGGAAGACGATCTGGCACGGCTGCGGTTTTACGAGCGGTTGGCAGACACGGAACTGTTCATGCTGCTTAAGGGTGAGGCCGAGGGAGATCAGATCAGTCCCGCGATGTTTGAAGTGGAAGATCAGCAATTCGTGCTGATTTTTGACCGCGAGGCGCGGATGGTCGAGTTTTATGGCAAGATTGCGCCTTATGCCGCGCTGTCAGGGCGCGCGATGTCTCAGATGCTGGAAGGCCAACGCATTGGCATGGCCCTCAATATGGGGGTGGCCCCGTCCGCTATGCTGATCCCAGCGGAGGCTGTGGATTGGTTGGCGCAAACATTGGGGGCGGAGGCGCAGCAGGTTGAGGGGCAGATCACCGAGCTGACCGCACCAACCGGCCTGCCTGAGACTCTCCTTGAAGCGCTGGATCGCAAGCTGGCGACCGCTGCCGGTCTGGCGGTGGAGGCCTATTTGTGCGGTGTGACCTATGAGGGCGGGGGGCGCGGTCATATGCTTGCGTTTGTGGGCACGATCGAAGGTGCCGAGGGTGCGCTGACCGCCGCTGTCAACGAAGCACTGGTGTTTTCCGGTGTTGAGGCGGGCATGTTGGATGTGGCCCATCTGGAAGGTGGTGATCCTGTGTCTGAACGGGTCGCCAAAGTTGGTTTGCGCTTTGACTTGCCGAAACCTCAGATGCCACAGCAACCGGGATCCAACCCCGGAATGGACCCCGCGAAACCACCGAAGCTACATTAGGCGCGCCTAAAATTCCGGAATTTTAGGGATAACAAAATTCGAGAATTTTGTTGCCTCCGGCGGGAGTTTTATGGGCCAAGATGAAGGGGTCAGTACCCGGCGGTGCGGTCCACTTGGTGCAGGAACTCTTCGCCGCTTTCCCCACGTTGAATGTTCTGAGCGATGATCTTTGCGGCGGGGTCTGCACGGGTTTGTGAGGCGATATGGGGCGTGACCGTGACCTGCGGGTGATGCCAAAAGGGATGATCTTCGGGCAAGGGTTCTTGCCGAAATGTATCAAGGGTCGCGTGGGCGATTTGGCCACTGTCCAAAGCTGCGATGAGAGCGTCGTCGTCAATCAATGGGCCGCGTCCGGGATTGAGGATGAAGGCGCCTTTTGCCGTTCGAGAGAGTGCCCCGGCATTCAGAGTATTTTCGGTCTGCGGTGTCTTGGGCAGCAGGAGAATCACGATTTCAGCACCGTCCAGCGCATCCCCGACGTCTCCTGACAAGCAGCGGATGTTTGGGATAGACTTTTGCGTTCTCGACCAGCCGGTCACCGGAAAGCCCAAACCGGCGAGCGCTTGACCGCAGGCCGCGCCCAATGCGCCAAGGCCAAGGATGGTGATCGGCCGATCCTGTGCCAAGGGCGGCACGAACCCGTCGCGCCATACGCCATCTTGGCCGTGAATGTGGGTGTCCATGCCTATGTGATGGCGCAGGGTGTGCGCTGTCACCCAGTCGATCATCCCTTGGTCGAGGCCCCCGCCAACCATACGGCAGATCGGGAAGGTGATGGTGGGGTTGTTGACCACATCTTCGACCCCTGCCCAAAGGCGCAACATCGCTTTGCACCGCACGAAAGGCGAAAAATCATCAAGGATGCGGGACCCCGCCATCACGATGTAATCGACGGTTTCGGCTGCATGATCTCTTTGCAGGGCAACGGGGGTGCCGAGGTTGGCAAAAGCGTCGATCAATGCGGGGGCGTAGGTATCCCAGTCTTCTTGGGTGCCTACGAAAAGGGCGTTCACGGTCATGTCGCTATCTTGGTTTGTGGACGTGGGCGGATTGGACCAGGCCGAAGGCGACCATCAGGACGAGCATGGCTGATCCGCCATAACTCACCAAGGGCAGGGGCACGCCCACAACAGGGGCGAGGCCCATGACCATTGCCATATTGACGGCGAAGAACAAAAAGAAGGTTACGGCGACCCCCATCGTGACCAGCGACGCAAACCTGTCTTTGTTGGTGATCGCAGACATCACGCAAAAGATGATGATCAGCGCATAGAGGACCAGCAGACCAAATGCGCCCACAAATCCGAATTCTTCGGCCAATGTCGTAAAGATAAAGTCGGTGTGTTTTTCTGGCAGAAAGTTCAGCCGGCTTTGGGTGCCTTGCATATAGCCCCGTCCCGTCCAACCGCCTGAGCCAAGTGCGATTTTGGCCTGCGTGATGTGATAGCCCGCGCCCAAGGGGTCTTGGGTTGGATCGAGAAAGGTATCGATACGGCGATACTGGTAGTCCTGCAAAATTTGCCATGGGGTGCCGCGGGTTTGGAACACCGCTGTCACCAAGCCCACGCCGCCTGCGATGACTGTCGCGAAATAGGCCCAATGGACCCCTGCGAGGAACATGATCGCCCCGCCGCCCGTCACCAGCAGGATCGTGGTCCCAAGATCAGGTTGGCTGAGGACAAGGTATGCGGGGGCGGCGATAAACAGAAGCGGGATAATGATCCAGAGAGGGCGGCTTACTTTCTTGAGGGGCAGCCAATCATAGTAGGCGGCCAGAAGCATGATCAGGGCGATTTTCATCAATTCGGATGGCTGTAAATCCATCGGTCCCAGATCAATCCACCGTTGGGATCCGTTGCGTTCTACGCCAACAAACTCAACCGCCACCAGCAGCAGCAGCGCCACGACATAGGCCACCACGGCCATGTTGCGCCAAAACCAGATGGGGATCAGGGCCATGATCATCATCACAGCCATCCCCAGGCCGAACCGCTGGCTTTGCGCCGTCACCCACGGATCCATCGATCCGCCCGCCACGGAATACAGCATCAAAAAGCCAAATCCCGAAACGGCGGTGATCAGAAACACCACCGGCCAGTTGAGATACATCAACTTGCGAAAGCCTGATGGGACGTATTTGACCTGATATTCTAAATAGGACATCGCTACGCCTGATCGGCCGTCCGGCCTGGTTGGATGTCGCGGATCATTGCGCTGAGACGGCGTTGTTGTTCTGCGATCCGCCCGCGCATCGCGGATGGATAGGCCTCAAGGGGCGGTGTGCCTTCATAAAGCGCCTGCAGCAACACATCACGGGCGATGGGGGCTGCGGCTGTTGATCCGCCGCCGCCATGTTCCACCACCACAGCGACCGCGTACTTGGGGTTGTCCATGGGGGCGAAGGCCACGTAAAGCGCGTGGTCGCGACGGTTCCACGGCAGATCTTCGTTTCGGGTCACGCCCCGTTCGCGTTCCTCTGCGGTGATGCGACGGACCTGACTGGTGCCGGTCTTGCCGGCCATCTTGAACCGTTCTTCCGCGATGCGCGATCGGTAGGCCGTGCCGCGGTTGTTGTTGACCACGTCGAACATGGCGCGCCGGATTCGTCGCAGGTTGTTTTCATTCAGACCGAGGCTTTCGCCCTCACCGCTGGGTTGTTCAACCCCCCCGATGGATTTCACAAGCCGTGGTTTGACGGCTTTGCCGGTCGCAATGCGCGCGGTCATGACGGCCAGCTGCAAGGGTGATGTGGCGACATAGCCTTGCCCGATGGAGGCGTTCACAGTGTCGCCCACGCGCCATTCCTCGCCCCGTGTTTCCTGTTTCCAGACCTTATCGGGCATGATGCCGGAGCGGACCGCAGACATGGGCAGATCGTGACGTTCGCCAAGGCCCAGTTTGCGCCCCATAGCGGCGATCTTGTCGATGCCCACGCGCTGGGCGATGTCGTAATAATAGACGTCGCAGGATTGTTTGAGGCTGTTGTTCAGATCCATGTTGCCGTGGCCGGATCGTTTCCAGCAGTGAAAACGCACGTCAAACACGTCCGAATGACCGACACAGCGTATGGTTTCATCGGCTGTCACCTGTCCGTCCTCAAGGGCGGCCAAGGCGGTGACCATCTTGAAGGTCGATCCGGGCGGGTAGGTGCCTTGCACGGTTTTCGCAGCCAGCGGTCGGCGGTGCAATTTGGCGTCGATGTCGCGTTCGTTCAGTTCATCCCAAAGGGCGACCGAAATGCCCTGCACAAAGACATTGGGGTCATAGGTCGGGGCCGAACCGATGCCTTTGAGGTCACCGTTGGTGACATCCATGACGATGGCGGCGGCACTTTCACCGCTGAGCCGGGCTTGAATGTAGTTTTGCAGGCGGGCGTCGACGGTCAGCTGCACGTCCGCGCCCGGTGTGCCTTCGACACGGTCGAGTTCGCGCATCACACGGCCTGCTGCGTTCACCTCAACCCGTTTGGTGCCTGCGGAGCCGCGCAGATCCCGTTCTAGGTTGTTTTCCACCATCGTTTTGCCGATCTGGAAACGGGGGATTTGCAACAGCGGGTCCTGGTCGTCGATGCGGCTGAGATCGAAGTCGGACACAGGGCCCACGTAGCCCACGACATGGGCCATGTCTGTGCCTTGCGGATAATGGCGGCTGCGGCCCAACTCTGCCACGACGCCGGGCAGGGCCGGGGCGTTGACCGTCACGCGGCTGATGTCTTCCCATGACACGCGTTCGGCCACGGTGACGGGCACAAAGGCACTGCGCGCCTTGAGTTCTTCGCGCGCCTTTTCCAGCTGTTCGGGGTCGATTGCGATCAGACGGTTGAGGCGGGCCAGAACCTCATCCACGTCGCCTGCGCCCTCGCGGGTCATGGTGATGGTGTAGTGCTGTTCGTTGTCGGCCAGAACCACCCCGTTGATGTCGTAGATCAGACCGCGGGCGGGGGGGATCAAGCCGATGTTGATGCGGTTTTCTTCGGCCAGCATCCGGAATTCGTCCGCCTGATCCACCTGAAGCGTCGCCATGCGTGCGCCCAGCACCCCCACAAGCCCCAGCTGTGCGGTGCCCAGCAGGACGGCACGTCGCGACAGGCGGCGCGCGCTTTCGGCTGTTTCCTTTGGTCCGCGTTTCATAATCGGTGTCCCAATTCGTCAACTGCGCCGGGGGCAGGGCGGCTTACGCCGAAGACGGCGTAAGACACAAAAACCACGGCTGGATAGGCCAGTATTGTAAGGATCATCTGGATCAATGTCAGCCCCAGCGACGGCTGTGCGACCAAAAGCATCGATAGCGTGAAATGGTAGATCAAAGTGATCAGGGTAATGCCCGACCCCACGGTGATCCATTCCAGCATAAACGGCAAGGTGCGCATGGACCGCGCGCGTGATCGCAGGATCTCTGACAGGATCAGGACCAAGGCCGCCCAAAGACCTGGGGGGCGTTGAAACATCAGGTCGGATAACAGGGTGACCGCTGCGATGACAACGACAGGGGCAAACGACGGGCGCCGCGCGACCCAGGCCAGGATCAAGAGCAGCAACAGATCTGGCGCAATCCAGCGCACGGGCGTTGAGAATACCTCAGGCGCGGGGGCGATCGCGTCCGCTGTGATTGAGACGACGTCGTCATTTGGAATGAGGGCCTGCCCGCCAAAGCTGGGCGGGACGGTTTCCAAGGGGATCAGGTGCGAAAAGATGACGCCGAGCCCCAGAAACGTGAAGGTCAGGCGGCCAACCCAGCGGCGGCGGACGATCGACTCATCCATCGTTTGACGCCTCTGACGGTGTGTCGCTGTCCTCGGGGCCAATCAGGACCATAGGCGGCGTGGTCGGGGCCAAAAGAGTGCCCGCGTCTTCGATGCGTGCGGTGGGCTGGCTGCGCAAGACCCGCAAAAACTCCAACCGTTCCAGATCAGCCGACAGCCGTGTCCGCAGCCGCCCGTCCGTTCCGCGCGCCAACTGGCCCACCAAGAGGTCCGCCGGAAACACGCCTCCGTCGCCAGACGTCACTACACGGTCGCCGGGTTTGACCAAGTCGGGGTCTTCGATGAACTGAAGTACGGGGTTGATGGTGTTGTCGCCCGCCAAAATCGCCCGTTGGCCGGAGGGCTGGATGGTCACCGGGATGTTGGAGGACGTGTCGGTCACAAGGATCACACGGCTGGTGTCCTCCCCCACGCCGGAAATGCGCCCCACAAGGCCGATCCCGTCCATCGCGGGCCATCCATCAAGAATACCGTCGTTCGATCCAACGTTCAGCAGCACCGATTGCCGAAACGGAGAGCCGGAATCGGCAACCACAACGCCCGTGATACGGGTCAGTTGCGGGTCCAGCTGTACGTTGATCAGATCACGAAGGCGCGCGTTTTCCTGATCAAGCTGGATGGCGGCCTCGCGCCAGCTTTTCATGTCCTGCAATTCGCGGCGCAGATCCCGGTTTTGCTGGGCAAGCCGCTGATAGGATTGGAAATCGGACAGCAGGTTGACCACACCTGTCACCGGCGCCATGGCCCAATCAAAGCTGGGCACCACGGTGTCGATGACCATCATGCGGAACCGTTCCACGCGGGGGTTGTCGATCCGCCAGATCAAAAACGTCGCAAGCAAAAGCAGCACAATCACACCGACCAGCAAACGCCGGACGGGGCTGACGAAATCCTCGGACTGATCCTTGCGTGCCATGGGGGCAACCCCCGCTTCCTGAGCCGTATTTTAGCTGTCGTAGTCGATAACGTGCCGCAGCTGGGCCTCATATTCCAGTGCTTTGCCCGTGCCCAAGGCCACACAATTGAGGCTTTCATCCGCCACCGAGATGGCAAGGCCGGTCTGTTCGCGCAGGGCGAGGTCAAGTTCCCCCAAAAGCGCGCCACCGCCTGTCAGCATCACGCCACGGTCCACAATATCGGCGGCCAGATCGGGCGGGGTCGCCTCAAGCGCGGTCATCACAGCCTCGCAGATTTGCTGAACCGGTTCGGCGAGCGCCTCGGCCACTTGGGCTTGGGAAATCTCGGTCTCTTTTGGCACACCATTAAGTAGGTCGCGACCGCGGATTTGCATCGACTGGCCGCGCCCATCGTCGGGCATGCGGGCTGTCCCGATAGAGGTTTTGATGCGTTCTGCCGTGGATTCACCGATCAGAAGGTTATGCTGACGGCGCAGGTAGCTGATGATCGCTTCGTCCATACGGTCCCCCCCGACGCGGACAGAGCGGGCGTAAACGATGTCGCCCAGGGACAGCACTGCAACCTCTGTCGTGCCGCCGCCGATGTCGACGACCATATTGCCGGTGGGGTCTGTGATCGGCATGCCTGCGCCGATGGCCGCCGCGATGGGTTCGGCGATCAGGCCCGCGCGACGGGCACCCGCACTTAGAACGGATTGACGGATCGCGCGTTTTTCAACTGGCGTGGCCCCGTGTGGCACACAGACAATGATCTTTGGTTTTGAGAACGTCGAACGACGGTGCACCTTGCGGATGAAGTGTTTGATCATTTCTTCGGCGGTGTCGAAGTCTGCGATCACACCTTCGCGCATGGGGCGGATGGCCTCAATGCTGCCAGGTGTGCGGCCCAGCATCAGTTTGGCGTCTTCGCCCACGGCCAGAACTTTCTTCTGTCCGTCCTTCATGTGGTAGGCCACGACCGACGGTTCGGATAGGACAACGCCTTTGCCCTTCACGTAGACCAGCGTGTTCGCTGTCCCAAGATCGATCGCCATGTCAGACGAAAAGAGGCTGCCAAGTCCAAACATTATCGTGCCGTTCCCATATCAAGTTTGGCCCGCGACTCCCCCGTGGGTGCAGGCTGCGTGGCTTATAGTGGTATGGGGCCAGAGGGGAAAGGGGGATGGGGCGCGCCTTGGCGTAATTTCGCTTTGCAGCGCGGGGACAGGCCGGCCCTGTAATTGGGCCGGCCTGTTAAGTGTCTGCCGCTTTATTCGCCAGCGTCCGTATACCGGATTTCCTTGGTATCCGCGCCGGGGCCGGTTTTCTGGCGGCGCACGATCAGCCGGTTGAGCGCGTTGATATAAGCGCGCGCTGAGGCGACCACGGTGTCGGTATCTGCAGATTGACCCGTGGCAATCCGGCCCTCTTCTTCCATCCGGACGGACACTGTGGCCTGCGCATCGGTGCCCTCGGTGACGGCGTGCACCTGATACAGTTGCAGACGCGCGCCGTGTGGGAAAATTTCTTTGACCGCATTAAAGGTCGCATCGACGGGGCCGTCGCCCGTGGCCTGCACTGTTTTGGTCTCACCTGCGACCTCCAAAACCATGGTGGCCTTCTGCGGGCCGTTCATGCCGCAGATGACCGTCAGATCCTTGAGTTTCAGGTGATCCTCGGCGCCCTCCGACATTTCAATCAGGGCGATCAGGTCTTCGTCGAAGACCTCCTTTTTGCGATCGGCAAGGTCCTTGAACCGGACAAACACGTCCTTGAGTTCATTGTCACCCATCGTATAGCCGAGCTTTTCCAGCTTATCGCGCAGGGCCGCGCGACCCGAATGTTTGCCCAAGGGCAGGGAGGTGCCGGACAGGCCCACATCCTCGGGCTTCATCACCTCGAAGGTTTCGCGGTTTTTCAGCATGCCGTCCTGATGGATGCCGCTTTCGTGGGCGAAGGCGTTTTTGCCGACAATGGCCTTGTTGAACTGCACCGCAAAGCCCGACACAGTGGCCACGCGGCGCGAGATATTCATGATCTTGGTCGTGTCGATTTTGGTGTCAAAGGGCATGATGTCGTGGCGGACGCGCAGGGCCATCACGACCTCTTCCAACGCGGTGTTGCCTGCGCGCTCACCCAGACCGTTGATCGTGCATTCGATCTGGCGCGCACCGCCGTTCACGGCGGCAAGGCTGTTGGCGGTCGCCATGCCGAGGTCGTTGTGACAATGGGTGGAGAAAATCACCGTATCCGCCCCTTCAACCTCAGCGATGAGACGGCGGATCAGCTCTGCGGATTCGCCGGGTTCGGTGTAGCCCACGGTGTCGGGGATATTGATGGTGGAGGCGCCTGCCTTGATGGCGATGTCCACGGTGCGTTTCAGGAAATCCCATTCCGTGCGGGTTGCGTCCATGGATGACCACTGCACGTTGTCACACAGGTTGCGGGCGTGGGTGACGCAGTCGTGGATCCGTTCGGCCATTTGATCCATGTCGAGATTGGGGATCGCACGGTGCAGGGGTGAGGTGCCGATGAAGGTATGAATGCGGGGCCTGGCGCTGTGTTTAACGGCCTCCCAGCAGCGGTCGATGTCTTTGAAATTGGCGCGTGACAGCCCGCAAATTTGGGCGGTCTTGCTGCGCTCGGCAATTTCAGACACCGCCTTGAAATCGCCCTCAGAGGCGATGGGAAAGCCTGCTTCGATGATGTCGACACCCATGTCATCGAGCATCTCAGCGATCTCGAGCTTTTCATGATGCGTCATCGTCGCACCTGGAGATTGTTCGCCGTCGCGCAGGGTGGTGTCAAAGATCAGTACATGATCGGTCATTTTAAAAGTCCTTGTTTATCCTTTGAAAATTGGCGCGTCGTCCCCTCTGAGCGGTCGCGCCAAAAGGCACGCTCAGAGGCGGCTAAGGAGTAGGCCAAGGCGGGCCAAGATATGCGGAGTACGCGTCATAAGGCGGACTATACGCAGGAAACCATGATTGAAAAGTGAATTGTTGAAAAATTGTGTGCCTGCGGCACCCATGATGTTTGATTTGGCGCGTGACTGGCTGGGGCCGGGCTTGGGGCTGGTGTGGATTTAGGTATTTGGGACCCAAAGAAGCTGGAACGCAGCGCCCTTAGGGCTAGGTCGCGCGTTATGAAAAGAGCATTGGTGATCGGGGCACGGGGCGGCATTGGAGCCGCTTTGGTGCAGGAATTGGAAACGCGCGGATATACGGTGACGGGGGTGTCACGGTCGGGCGATGGTTTGGATGTGACAGATGCGGCCTCCGTGGAGCGGATCATGGGCGCGTTGGAGGGCCCGTTCGAGGTGGTCTTCGTGGCTGTTGGCACCTTGGCGGCCGGAGGCGTGCCGGAGAAGTCTTTGGGCGCGATTGAGGCGCGGCGGATGCTGGATGTCTATGCTGTCAATGCTGTGGGACCGGCGTTGGTTTTAGCACAGCTGGAGCGTTTGTTGCCCAGCGATGGGCCGTCCTTTGTGGGCGTTTTATCGGCGCGGGTCGGATCGATCGGGGATAACAAGATTGGTGGTTGGTATTCGTATCGCGCGTCCAAAGCCGCCGTGAACCAGATTGTGCATGGGGCGGCGATTGAGATTGGGCGGAAACGGAAACAGGCGGTGATTGTGGCCTTGCATCCTGGCACCGTTGAGACGCCGTTTACGGCTGGTTACGCGGGTCACAAGAAGGTGGGGGCCGATGCCGCGGCATCGAATTTGTGTGATGTATTGTTGGGGCTGACGGTGGATCAGTCCGGGGCTTTCTTTGATTACGCGGGCGAGGGTGTGCCATGGTGAAGCTTGTTTTGGTGCTGGGTGATCAGCTGTCGGACGATCTGTCGGCATTGGCCAACGCGAACAAAGAAGAAGATGTTGTGGTCATGGCCGAGGTGATGGGGGAGGCGAGCTACGTCCGGCACCATCCAAAGAAAATTGCCTTTCTGTTTGCGGCCATGCGCAAGTTTGCGGATCGGCTTCGCGAGAGCGGATGGGACGTGCGCTATTCCAAGCTGGAGGATGACGACACGCCCGACAGTTTGAATGCGGTTTTGTTGCAACGGGCCGAGGAGGTCGGGGCGACAACAGTGTTGACCACTGAGGCGGGCGAGTGGCGGGTGATTGAGGCGTTGGAGGAGCTGCCTTTGGAGGTCGAGACGCTGGCCGACGACCGCTTTATCGCGACCCATGCCGAGTTTGAGAATTGGGCCGAGGGACGCAAGGCACTGCGGATGGAGTATTTCTACCGTGAGATGCGGCGCAAGACCGGGTTGATGATGGAGGGTGATCAGCCGGCGGGTGGCAAGTGGAACTTTGACCACGACAACCGCAAATCGGCCCCCAAGGATATCGACTATTCCGGGCCTATGCGGTTTCAGACCGATGAGACAACGCGAGAGGTCATCGATGTTGTTCGAGCGAGATTTGCGTCTCATTTCGGGACCTTGGACGATTTTTGGTTCGCCACGGATCAAGGGCAGGCGCGACAGCATTTGGCCCATTGGGTCAAAGGGGGGCTGCCGAAATTTGGCGATTTCCAAGATGCGATGATGGGGGATGAACGGTTTCTGTATCACGCGATTGTGGGGCTATACATCAACGCTGGGCTTTTGAACCCGCTAGAGGTGTGCCGCGCGGTTGAGGATGCCTGGAAAGCGGGTGATGCGCCGATCAATGCGGCGGAAGGATTCATCCGCCAGATCATTGGGTGGAGGGAGTATATTCGGGGCATCTATTTTCTGGAAGGGCCGGAGTATACGTCGCGCAACGCATTGGGGCATCACCTTGATTTACCTGCGTTTTTCTGGGGCGAGAAGACCTGGATGCGTTGCGTTGAAAAGGCGGTTGAACAGACCCGTGAGGAGGCCTATGCCCATCACATTCAGCGGCTGATGGTGACGGGCAATTTTGCCCTGTTGGCGGGGGTTGATCCGCGCCAAGTGCATGAATGGTATCTGGCGGTTTACGCCGACGCCTATGAATGGGTTGAGGCCCCCAATGTCATTGGAATGAGCCAGTTTGCCGACGGCGGGATAATTGCCTCAAAGCCTTATATTTCCAGCGGAAATTACATCGATAAGATGTCGGATTACTGCAAGGAGTGCAGCTATAAGGTGAAGGACAAAACGGGCCCCGACGCATGTCCGTTCAACCTATTATACTGGCATTTTCTGGACCGTCATCGTGACCGGTTTAAGGACAACCACCGGATGGGGAATATGTATCGCGTCTGGGACCGGATGGATGAGGACAAACGAACCACAGTCCTGCGCGAAGCGGATGCCTTTTTGGCAAAACTGAATGCAGGTGAGACGGTCTGAAGGTGAACGCCATTTGGAGATCTGTTCATCAATGTTAACGAAAAAACAGGGTATGGTTTGCGTATGGCACGCGTATGGCTGGCGTATGGCAGGCCCGTGTGGCTTTAGGGGCGGACAGGCCCTAAGCTTTTGATATGGAAGCCGATATTCGAAATTTGCCGTCTGACAGTCCTGAAATGGTTAATGCCTTTGACGTGATGGTCGAGGCTTTCGCTGGCATGGAGGGGCGGATTGATCCCCCGTCGTCGCTCAATTCCATGACTGTCGATGATTTGCGGGATCCGGCGTTGGAGGTCTGGGTGCTGGGGAAACCGATTGTCGGAACCGTTGTGCTGACGCCCAAGCCGAAGGTGCTGTATGTGGGGAAACTGGCGGTGCGGGACCGGCGCCGCGGGGTGGGGCGGCAGCTGTTGGCGCTGGCGGAACGCCGGGCAGGCGAGCTGGGCCTTACGTGGCTGGAACTCGAAAGCCGGGTTGAGCTGATTGAGGTCCATATGGTCTTCAAACGCCTCGGGTTTCGGGAGGTGATGCGGACGACCCATGCGGGGTATGCGCGGCCCACGAGCATTACGTTCCGCAAGCCGGTTTAGCCCAAACCCGGCAGCACGACCTTTACCCCCGCCACAATCATTTCCACGGCAATGGCCAGTAGGATCATGCCCATCAGGCGGGTCATGATCACGCGCATGGTGTCGGTCATCACCTTGGAGATGCTGGCCGCGAAGAACATGACCACAAACAGCATCAAGATGATCATACCAACGACGGCAGCAATCCCCGCGATGTCCAACACACCGGACGCGTTGCCGCCGTAGATGATCAACGTGGCGATGGTGCCGGGGCCCACCAGCATGGGGAAGGTAATGGGATAGAAGGCAAGACTGCTGAGGGTGTTGAGGTGGTCTTGTTCGTCGGTTGATCCATGGTGGGCTGCGATTTTCTGACCCTGCAGCATGGACCATGCGATGCTGGCCAACACGATGCCGCCTGCGATGCGGAACTGGTCCACGGTAACACCGAAGAAGGTGATGATCTGGTTGCCCGCAACAAGGATGATCGCACTCATCACGGCGCAATAGACCGTGATACGGATGGCGAGGCGGCGTTGGTCGGCCACCGAATACCCTTCGGTGAGGGCAAGGAACACCGGAAGGTTCACGAAAGGATTCATGATCGCAAAGAACGCGCCAAAGGCTTTGGTCAGCTCGGTGTAATCCATTGGCGGTCCTTTGGGGGTCAGCGCAAGGCCGCAGCCCGTGTTCCCGGATTTTTCGCGTTTATTGGGTTGCGGTCTCTTCTTCGGGTACCACGCCTTCCGTTGCAGGACTTGTGGCGCTTTGGGTGACCAACGCGCCGTCTTGCCAGTCACCTTCGGCCACCTGACCGGATGAATAGGTCATTGTGCCGGTTCCCTGTCGGCGTCCGGACCGGAACTGGCCGGAATAGACATCGCCGTTGGTGTAGGTCGCAACGCCAAGGCCCGAGATTTCGCCGGTGTCCCACTGGCCTTCGTACACAAAGCCATCGGGCATGGTGATTTTGCCGGTGCCGTGGCGTTGGCCTGCCAGAAATTCGCCTTCGTAGACGGTGCCGTCGGCGTAGGTGGCGGTGCCGAACCCTTCGCGTTGGCCATCCGCCCATGTGCCCACATAGGTGTAGCCGTCCGCATAGGTCATTGTGCCTTGGCCATGGTTTTTGGCGTTCAGGAACTCTCCTTCATAGACCAGACCATTGGCGTAGGTGGCGATGCCGCTGCCTTGGATGACGCCTGCGGACCATTCGCCTTCGTAGGTGGAGCCATCGGGATAGGTGATTTTGCCGCTGCCATCTGCCAGGTCATCAACGAAGGTGCCCGCATAGGTGGAGCCGTCGGGGTAAGTGACTTCTCCGGTGCCTTCGATCTGGCCTTCGGACCAGTCGCCTGCGTAGCGGTAGCCGTCCGCACCAGTGAACGTGCCGGTGCCATGGCGCAGATCGTTGAGGAATTCACCCTGATAGACGTCGCCATTGGCATAGGTCACGGTGCCTGTGCCTTCGCGTTTGCCTGCCACCAGATCGCCCTCGTAGATGTCGCCATTGGGTTGGGTCAGGCGACCTGTGCCTTCGATCTGGCCTGCGGCCCATGTGCCTGTGTAGACCAACCCATCGGGCATCGTCAGGGTGCCCACGCCTTCGCGTTCGCCGTCGGCCAAGGTGCCTTCGTAGATCGCCCCATCGGGATAGGTGATGCGGCCTTCGCCTTCTTTCACGCCGTTGACCCAGGGGCCTTCGTAGATGTAGCCGCCTGGCGATGTCATTTTGCCTTGGCCGTGGTGCATGGCGTTGCGGAAGTCGCCTTCATACACGACACCGTTGGCGTAGCGGGCAATGCCGCGGCCGGTGATTTTGCCGTCGGCCCAATCGCCTTCATATGTGCCGCCATCGGAGAAATTGATCAGGCCGAAGCCTTCGGGTTTGCCAGCGGCGAACTGGCCTTCGTAGATGGATCCGTTGGGGAAGTTGGCCACACCTTGGCCGCGAATCTCTCCCTCGAACCACTCACCCTCGTAGCGGTAGCCGTTGGGCAGGGTGTAGCTGCCTTGACCGTGCTGCAGACCGTTCAGGAACTGGCCTTCGTAGATGCCGCCGTCGTCATACTGCTTGGTCTGAATGGACTGCGCGGTTGCGGATGTCGTCAGCAAAAGGGCTGCGATCAAAGATGGTGCGATGCGTTTCATGCGGGCTGCTCCCCCCAGAGGCTTTTGCGCAGGATAAGGCGAAGGGATGCGTCGCGCAACGGGGGTTTGTGCGCTTCGGCTTCCCCTTGCCGTCTTTGCGGACTAGATGGTGGGACATGCAAGGAAAGGCAGACCCATGACGACCCGTTTTCGCGTGACGATGGCACAGTTGAACCCCACGGTGGGCGACATCGACGGCAATGCCGCCAAGGCCCGCGCGGCGTGGGCTGAGGGGCGCGATGCGGGGGCTGATCTGGTGATGCTGCCAGAGATGTTCATCGCCGGATATCAGACTCAGGATTTGGTGCAGAAACCTGCGTTTGTAACCGCCTGTCAGCAGGCGATTGAGGCCTTGGCCGCAGAGTGTGCCGACGGCCCCATGTTGGGCATTGGCGGGCCGCTGGCCGAGACGCCGAAACTGCACAACGCCTATTTCATCCTGAAAGAGGGCGGCATTCACAACATCACGCGCAAGTATTTTCTGCCCAATTTCAATGTCTTCGACGAAGTGCGCCTATTTTCGCGAAGCGATATGCAGGGCCCGTGGGATGCAGGCCCCTTGCGCATCGGCACGCCGATTTGTGAGGACGCGTGGTACGAAGACGTCTGCGAAGCGATGGTGGAATCCGGCGCGGAGCTGTTGCTGGTGCCCAACGGCAGCCCCTATTTTCGCGAAAAGTTTGATGTGCGTCTGAACAATATGGTGGCGCGCGTGGTCGAGAATGAGGTGCCGCTGGCCTATTTGAACATGGTGGGGGGACAGGACGACCAGATTTTTGACGGGGGGTCGTTTGTCCTGAACACCGGCGGCCACCTTGCGGTGCAGATGCCGTGGTTTGAAGAGGCGGTGTCACAGGTGGATTTCGTCAAGACAGAGGCCGGTTGGGCCGCTGAGGACGGCCCAAAAGCAATTTTGCCCGACGCGTTGGAGACCGATTACAACGCCATGGTGCTTGGCCTGCGCGATTACATGGCCAAGACGGGGTTTAAAAAGGTGCTGTTGGGCCTGTCGGGCGGGGTGGATTCGGCCATCGTGGCGGCCATTGCGACGGATGCGCTGGGGCCAGAGAATGTGCGCTGTGTGATGCTGCCCTCTGAATACACGTCTGAGGGGTCTTTGACGGATGCGAGGGCGGCGGCGGCGGCCTTGGGGGTGCGATATGACACGGTGCCCATCGGGGATGTGCGCGGGGCGGTGACACAGACATTGGCGCCTTTGTTCGAAGGGTACGAAGACGGCCTGACGGAGGAAAACATCCAAAGCCGCATTCGTGGGCTGTTGTTGATGGCCCAATCCAACAAGTTCGGTGAGATGCTGTTGACGACCGGCAATAAATCCGAGGTCGCGGTGGGGTATGCCACGATTTATGGCGATATGTCGGGGGGCTATAACCCCATCAAGGACATGTACAAAACGCGCGTGTTCTACGTCTGTCAGTGGCGCAATGAAAACCACCGAGATTGGATGATGGGCCCTGCGGGCGAGGTGATCCCGCAGGCGATTATCGACAAACCCCCGTCAGCGGAGCTGCGCGAGGACCAGAAGGACAGCGACAGCCTGCCCGATTACCCGATCCTCGATGGTATCCTTGAGATGTTGGTGGACGGGGAGGCGTCTGTCGCTGACTGTGTGGCCGCAGGATATGACCGCGATGTGGTGAAACGGGTCGAACATCTGCTGTATATTTCGGAATATAAGCGGTTTCAGTCAGCGCCTGGACCGCGATTGTCGAGATCGGCGTTTTGGCTGGATCGGCGCTATCCGATTGTGAACCGGTGGCGCGATAACGGCTAAGACGTCGTGTGACGCTCTTTCCCTGCGGAAAAGACGCCCCACCCGCCGTCCCTTATGTGCTATCCATGGCGGAGGAGGGCGACAGGATGGCAGACAACAAGACCAAACCAACCAATGTTGCCGTGGCTGATTTTTTGAGCGCGGTGGCGCATCCTGTGCGGCGGGCCGATGGGTTCGTTCTGGATGAAATGTTTCGCGGTGTGACGGGCTGGACCCCGCGCATGTGGGGGCCGACCATCGTGGGGTATGGTGAATATCACTACAGATATGCCTCTGGTCGGGAGGGGGATTCGCTGGCAACTGGTTTCAGCCCGAGGGCCGGCAGCCTGAGCCTGTATATTATGCCGGGATATCAGGATTATCAGGAGATCCTGGGACGTCTTGGCAAGCACAAGATGGGCAAAGCCTGCCTTTATATCAACAAGTTGGCCGATGTGGACATGGCTGTTTTGGAAGAGTTGGTGCGGCGTGGGCTGGATGATCTGACCCAGCGCTATCCTGTCAAAGGCAGCTGAGGCGGGTTATTCCCACCACCGATCAATGGCTGCGATGTCATCGTCGGACCAGCCGAAGTGATGGGCGAATTCATGGATTGTGACGTGGGACACGAGTTCGGCCAATGTGACGTCTCGGTCTGCCAGTTCCATCAGGATCGGCTGACGGAACAGCCAGACGACATCGGGGCCCATTGGCATGTCGAGGGTGCTTTTCTCGGTCAGGGGGATGCCGTCGTAGAGGCCGGTGATCTCGTCCCGCTGGGCTGTTCGGTCTTCGTCAGGGTCAATCAGGTGGTCCGGTATCCAGTCTTCGACCTGCACGACCACGGCCTGCGCGAGTTCACCAAATGGTGCGGGCAGGTGGGCCACGGTTTCAAGGGCAATGCGTTCAATCTCGGACAGTGTGGTCATGGGGCGGATATGGACATCTTCGCGCCGCTGTGACAAGCGGGGCGCAATCAGGAGACAGCCATGACCACGACCCGTTTTGCCCCATCGCCCACAGGTTATTTGCACATCGGCAACCTGCGTGCGGCGTTGTTCAACTATGCGATTGCGCGCAAGGCGGGCGGGCAGTTTATCTTGCGGATTGACGACACCGACCCTGAACGGTCGAAACAGGAATACGTGGATGCCATTCAGGAAGATCTGACGTGGTTGGGCCTGACGTGGGACCGGATAGAGTACCAATCCAAGCGGTTGGCGCAGTATGATGCGGCCAGCGACAAGCTGATAGCGGATGGCCGCCTGTATGAGTGTTTTGAAACACCGGTCGAGCTGGACCTGAAACGTAAAAAGCAGCTGAACATGGGCAAGCCGCCGGTTTACGACCGGGCGGCTTTGGATCTGACAGAGGATCAAAAAGCGGCGTATCGGGCGGAGGGGCGTCTGGGCCACTGGCGGTTCAAGCTGGATCAGCAGCGGATCGAATGGACGGATGCGATTTTGGGCGATCTGTCGATTGATGCAGCGTCCGTGTCGGATCCTGTTTTGATCCGTGGCGACGGCCAGTATCTGTATACTTTGGCGTCTGTTGTGGACGACACGGAATTTGGCATCACCCATGTGGTGCGCGGATCGGATCACGTGACCAACACGGCGACGCAGATCCAGATGATCGAGGCGCTGGGCGGGACGGTGCCGACTTTTGCGCATCATTCGTTGCTGACCGGACCACAGGGGGAGGCCTTGTCGAAACGGCTTGGCACGTTGGCGTTGCGCGATATGCGGGCAGCGGGCGTGGCACCGATGGCGATTTTGTCCCTGATGGCGCGGCTCGGGTCGTCTGATCCGGTGGAATTGCGAGAGGCCGTGGAAGAGATTGTGGAGGGGTTTGATCTGTCGAAGTTTGGATCGGCCCCGACCAAATTTGATGCGGATGATTTGCAGCCCTTGACGGCTCGTTGGCTGGCGGCGCGGCCGTTTGCGGATGTGGCAGAAGATGTTGCGGCCCTGGGCGTGCCGGATGCTTTGGCGGAACGGTTCTGGAATGTGGTGCGTGAGAACATCCAGTCGAAAGAGGAAATGGGCGATTGGTGGGCTGTGTTCCGCGAGGGGGCTACGCCGCAGATTGCCGATGACGATGCGGCTTTCGTGGCTGAGGCGGTGGGCCTTTTGGGGGAGCCGCCTTATGCAGACGACACATGGGCCACGTGGACTGCGGCTGTGAAAGAGGCCACGGGCCGCAAGGGCAAGGGCCTGTTTATGCCTTTGCGTCAGGCGGTGACGGGGCGGTCGCGCGGGCCGGAAATGGCTGATGTGATGCCCTTGCTGCAGGTGAAGCCCCGCGTTTAGGGGTGGCGCAAACTCTTTGAAAAGAGTTTGATCCCAGAAAATCAAAGGATTTTCTACGCGCCATGGCTGATGCACAGGCAAAATTTCTGACCGGTTCCCTGATGCGGCACATCACAGTTATGGCGCTGACGTCATCTGTGGGGCTGATGGCTGTGTTTGCCGTAGACTTTATCGACATGATTTTCATCGCCATGTTGGGAAAGGCCGAACTGGCGGCGGCCATTGGGTATGCGGGCGCGATCTTGTTTTTCACATCGTCCTTTGGGATCGGAATGGCGATTGCGGGCGGTGCCTTGGTGGCGCGGGCCTTGGGTGAAGGCGACCACGAAAAGGCGCAACGGCAGGCCACCAATGTGCTGATTTATGGCGCGGTGTTCGGGGCTGTGTTCGCAGCGGTCGTGTGGGTCAACTTACCCCCAATCGTGGCGCTTGTGGGGGCCAGTGGTGAGACTGCGGATTTGGCGGTTGCCTATTTGCGCGTGATCATCCCGTCCTTGCCCTTGTTGTTGGTGGGCATGGTCGGCGGGGCGATTTTGCGGGCGCATGGGGATGCGCGCAGGTCGATGATGGCGACCATTGTAGGCGCGATTGTGAATGCGGTTTTGGACCCGATCCTGATTTTTGGTCTGGGGTTGGAATTGCAGGGGGCTGCATGGGCCAGTGTCGCGGCGCGGGCCGCGATTGGTGTGACCGCGCTGGTGCCGATTGTGCGATATTACGGTGGGTTTGGGCGGCCGAATTTCGCGTCCGTGCTGCCGGATCTGCGGCCCGTGGCGATTATCGCGTTTCCTGCGATTTTGACGCAACTGGCGACCCCGATTGGGCAGGCCTATGTCACCCGCGCCATGTCGACGTACGGCGAAGATGCGGTGGCAGGCATGGCCATTGTCGGGCGGCTGACGCCCGTTGCGTTTGCCGTGATTTTTGCCCTGTCAGGGGCCATCGGGCCGATCATCGGCCAGAACTATGGCGCGCGGCAAAGTGAGCGTGTGCGCGGTGCGTTTCGGGACGGGGTCATCTTTACCGGCGCCGTGGTCGTGGGGATGTCGGCCCTGTTGTTTGCGTTGCGTCCGGCATTGCAGATCCTCTTTGATCTCGACGGGCAAGCGCGGGCTTTGGTCTTCTTGTTTGCGGGGCCGCTGTCGCTGTTGTGGTTCTTCAATGGGTTGATTTTTGTGAGCAACGCGGCCTGCAACAATATGGGCCATCCGTTTTATTCCACATGGGTCAACTGGGGGCGGCACACGGTGGGCACGGTGCCGTTTGTTTTGCTGTTTTCTGCGTGGTTCGGGGCGTCGGGCGTGTTGATTGGGCAGGCTGTGGGCGGTGTTTTATTTGCCGGGCTTGCCGTTTGGTTGGCCCTGCGCATCATGGACGACGGAGGCGGGGACACCGGCGCCTTTGATAGCATCGACAAGCAGGCCCGCGTTTTCAGCTGGCTGCACCGGAACCGCTAGCGCCTTGAGGTGGGCGTCGACGATGTCTCGCGTCCTCGCGGCCAAGCGCTGCGCGCGCGGATAAAGCGGATCGGAACGGTCATCAAGGACAGGCCCCCAGCCGGTGGTCGTTTGAAAGAAATGGTCTGGGCCGTCGGGGCCCAAGGTGGCAAAGCCCGCGATGACCACATCGAGATAGCTGAGAAGGATGGGATGACCGGTGGACGGGGGGGCCGTAAGTGCGGGGTTCGCCTCATACACCGCTGTTGCGGTCCTGAACTGGTCGGAGACATCGCGGCGTAGGTAGGCGTGTTCGCGGGCGTCCAGTGCGGCCCAGTCTGCGTTTGGGACCGCCGCGGTGATGCCATGGATGGTGCTGGTGTGGGGTTCGACAGACAGAAACGCGACCGGTCGCGCCTTGGCCTGACACCAGACGCGCCGCCATCCCTTCAGCGTCGCAGGTCGTGGATCGGGGTAGCTGTGGGTGGCCAGATTGACGAGCGACCCGTAGCCGAAAAAGCGTGGCCAATGGGTTTGGTCGGTCATTCGCGGGCCCGAAGGACGCGGGCGGGTTTGGCGGCCAGCGGGCGCAGCGCAAAGAGCAATCCGGCCAGTGATGTGGCCCCCATGCCGCCCAGGATAATTGTGCCCGCAGAGGACCAGATGGGGCGATAGTCCGTTTCCATGATGAATGTGCTGACCGCCCAGCCGCCTGCGATCCCCGCCGCCAAGGCGACGAGACCCGCAGCCAGCCCCAACAAGGCAGACCTCAGGGCAAAGCTGCGCAGGATGCGTCCGCGAGACGCGCCGAGGGTTTTCAGCACGGCCGCTTCGTATGTGCGCGCGCGTTCACCGGCGGCAGCCGCGCCGATCAGGACGAGGAACCCCGTGATCAGTGTCGCAAGCGCGCCATAGCGTGTGGCGGCTGCGATGCCGCCCAAAAGATCAACGACCTGATCGATGGCGTCGCGCACGCGGATGGCGGTGATGTTGGGGTAGGCGGTGGCGAGATCACGCAAGATCGCGGCCTCTGCCTCTGGGTCGGAATAGACCGTGCTGATCCAGCTGTGGGGCGCGCCCTGCAATGCTGCGGGGTTCATGGACATGATAAAGCCGATGCCCGCATCCTCAAACGAGACTTCGCGGAAGGATGCGATGGTGGCGGTGATGTCGCGGCCCAGAATGTTCGTGGTGATCGTGTCGCCAATTTGCAGGCCCATTTCAGCGGCCTCTTCCGCGGCGAAGCTGACCAGGGGGGGGCCGGAATAATCCGTGTCCCACCACGCGCCTGCGGTGATGATGGTGCCGGGTGCGGGGTCGGTGGAATAGGTCACGCCGCGGTCGCCTTGCAGGACCCAGTGGTCGGTCACGTCACGCGCGGGGGTGCCGTTGATTTGGGTGATGATGCCGCGCAGCATGGGGGCTGCTTCATACGAACTGACCTGGGGGTCATTGTCCAACCGGTCGCGGAAGCCATCGATCTGGTCGGGCTGGATGTCGACGAAGAAGTAGGAGGGCGCGACTTCTGGCAGATCGTTGTCGATGGCGGAGCGCAGGTTGCCGTCAATCTGGCCTACAGCCGCCAAAACGGCGAGGCCGAGGCCGAGGGACAGCACCACCGAAGTCGTCTCCCCGCCGCGCGCGCCGATGGACCCCAGCGCAAACCGCAAGGCAGGCCGCCCGCGTGAGAACCGGCGGAACCGCCGTGCGGTCAATCGTGCTAGCGCCGCTGCGATGACCAAAAGGCCCAGCGCAAAAAGGATGCCGCCTGCGGTCCAAAGCGTCAGAAACGCGGTGCCGGAGAAGAGGATCGCCGTGCCAATCAAGGCACCCACAAGCGCGATGGTGGCGATCAGATAGCGCGTTGCGGGAAGGGCGCGCCCTGCACCGAAGGCATCCCGCAAGAGCGTTGCAGCTTTGATGTCTTCGGTTCGGGCCAGTGGCCAGAGCGTGAAGATAAGGGCTGCGAGAAGGCCATAAATCGCGGCCTCAACCAAGGGGGCTGCGTGCAGGGTGAAATCAGCGGGGATGGGCAGGCGAGCCTCAATGATCGGGGAGAAGGCCAGCGGGATCGCAGCGCCGAGAAAGAGGCCAATGGCAATGCCTGCGAGGGTCAGGACGCCGATTTGCAAAAAGTACGTCAGAAAGATCGTGCGGCGGGTGGCGCCAAGGGTTTTCAAGGTGGCGATGACGCCGGTTTTGCCTTGCAGGTAGGAGCGCACGGCGGCCGATACCCCAACGCCGCCCACGGCCAATCCAGACAGGCCGACAAGGATCAAAAACGCCCCGATCCGGTCCACAAACCGCGCGACACCGGGCGCACCCGCGCGCGCATCGCGCCAGCGCAGGCCGCTGTCTTCGAATTGGGTCAGGGCCTCCGCCTCAAGTGCGGCCAGATCGGACCCTTCGGGCAGGCGCAGGCGGTAATTGCTTTCCATCAATGTGCCCTCGGCCAAAAGGCCGGAGTTCGCCAGATCGTTCAAGCGCACCAAAGACCGTGGCCCAAGGCCAAATCCGCCGCCTGAATTGTCCGGATAGCTGAGAAGGATCGCGCTGAGGGTGAAGGTTTGATCACCCAATTTGAAGGTGTCCCCCGGTGCGAGCGCCAACCTGTCGGCCAGCACCCGTTCCATCACACCGCCAGGGTAAGTGCCGTCACCGGCAAAGGCCTGGGCCAGTGGCATGGCCGGGTCAAGTTCTACCGCGCCAATGAGGGGGTAGAGGTCATCGACGGCTTGCACCTGTGTCAGGCCGCGTTCGGTGGTGTCCCGTTCAACGACGACCATCGACCGGAAGTCGGTGGTTTCAGAGACGTCCCTCGCGATGCTGTCCATCCAATTCCGCTCAGCCTCATTGGCGAAGCGGTAGGTGAACCGCACGACGGCGTCGCCGCCCAGCAAGGACGCGCCCTCCGCCTCAAGCCCCGATTGGATCGACGCGCGGACCATGCCCACAGCGGCAATGGCGGCAACGCCCAAGGCAAGACAGGCCAGAAAGATGCGAAAGCCGCGCAAACCGCCACGCAGTTCACGTTTGGCAAAGGTCCAGGCGAGGGCCAGCTGGGTCATTCTGCGGCCCGAAGGGTGGTGTCGATCCGTCCATCGCGCAGCCGCAAGACATGATCACACCGGTTGGCCAATTCATTGCTGTGGGTGACCATGACCAAGGTTGCGCCGTGGCGGTCGCGCAGGCCGAACAGCATGTCGATGATTGCGGCGCCGTTTGTTTCATCAAGGTTGCCTGTGGGTTCATCCGCGAGCAGCAGTTTGGGGCGGGGGGCCGCCGCACGGGCCAGCGCCACACGTTGTTGTTCGCCGCCCGACATCTGCGCGGGGTAGTGATGGGTGCGGTGGGCGAGGCCCACGGCCTGCAATTCCGCCTCGGCCCGATCGAAGGCGTCGCGGTGGCCTGCCAATTCCAGCGGCGTGGCGACGTTTTCAAGGGCGGTCATCGTGGGGATCAGGTGGAAAGATTGGAACACCACCCCCATATTGTCCCTACGAAAGCGTGCAAGGTCGTCTTCGCCCATTGCGGTGATGTCAGTGCCAAGCGCCGCGATGGTTCCAGAGGTGGCGGTTTCCAGCCCGCCCATCAACATCAGGAGAGACGATTTGCCCGACCCGCTTGGCCCCACCAACCCCAATGTGTCGCCCGCATTCACCGTAAGGGAGATGTCATGCAGGATGTCGACAGTTCCCGCATTTCCCCGCAGGGACAGGGAGACGTTTGAAAGCGAGAGGGCATCAGTCATGGGGCGGGCCTTTGAACAGGTCGGATCATGGTCATGTAAGGTGCTACGCACGGCCCGCAACCTCGGATTGGGATTGATTTTAGGTATCTCTGCTGCGCAGGCCGAAACGGTGACCATCGCGGCCCTGGGGGACAGCCTGACACAAGGGTACGGTTTGGTGCAGGAGGACGGATTTGTGCCGCAGTTGGAGGCGTGGCTGCGCGCGCGAGGAGCGGATGTGACCGTGATCAACGCAGGCGTATCGGGAGATACGACGGCCGGGGGGCTTAGTCGGGTTGCGTGGACCTTGACGCCAGAGGTGGATGCCATGGTGGTCGCACTTGGCGGCAATGATCTGTTGCGGGGGATTGACCCCGCGACCAGCCGCGCCAATCTGGATGGGATTTTGCAGGCGGGCGATGAGGCGGGAGTGGATATGTTGCTTGTCGGGATGGAGGCCCCGTTGAACTACGGCGCGGATTTCAAGGACCAGTTTGACGGGATGTATGGGGAGCTGGCCGAGGCCTATTCCATCCCGCTTTATCCGACGTTCTTTGACGGTTTGCTGGCCGAGGGTGACATCAACGCGGCCCGTGCGGCCTATATGCAGGCGGACGGTATTCACCCCAATGCGGACGGTGTTGCCCGCATCGTAGAGGCGATGGGACCTGCCATTTTGGCCCTGATCGAGTAGTGCCGGGACGGTTTTATCTGACAGCACCCCAAGCGGAGGTGTCGGCATTCGCGCGGGCCGATCTGCCGCCCCTTGCCCCACGCCTCAATATAGCCCCGGGGGAAGAGGCCTTGGCCCTGACCGCGGGCGGCCCGACGACGATGCGGTGGGGGATGATCCCCGTGGGCCGCACCAATGCCCGCGGGCGGCCTGTGATGGACACGCTTGTGAACGCGCGGTCCGAAACGGTGTTTGACAAATCGGCCTTTGCGGGTGTTCAGCGGGCCGTTGTGCCTATGAACGGCTGGTACGAATGGACGGGAGAGGCAAAACGCAAAACGGTTTGGCGCCTGCGGCCCAAATCCGGGGATGTCGTTGGGTTTGCATCTGTATTCGATATTTGGAACGGACCTGGCGGTGTTAAGGTGCCCCAATTTGCCACGCTGACCTGTGCGCCCAACACCGATGTGCGCGATATTCACCACCGTATTGGGGTGATCCTGATGGCGGATCAGGTGCAGGATTGGCTGTCAGGTGACGAAGAAACCGCGCGCGCCTTGATGAGGCCTTTGCCCGACGGTTTGCTCAAGATCGAAAAGGCTGATGATGTGGACCTCGCCTACGTTGGCCATTAGCGTGTGACCGGCAAGCCAACAAGAAAGGGAACACATCATGTCGATTGCAAAAGTCACCGAAGTCATCTCGTCCTCATCCAAGTCATTTGATGACGCGATTGAAAATGGGATTGAGCGCGCGTCCAAGACCCTCAAAGGGATTACGGGCGCTTGGGTGGCAGACCAGAAAGTCACCGTGAAGGACGGCAAGATTGACGAGTATCGGGTCGTCTTGAAAATCACGTTCGTATTGGACGATTGATCAAAAAAAAACGGGCGCGGCAGAGGGATCTGCCACGCCCGTTCAATTAGTCGATCCCGGACTTAGTCGTCGAGAGACAGGTTGATCGCGCTTTCGCGGCCGTCACGGCCTGCTTCGATGTCGAAAGTCACTTTCTGGTTGTCTGCCAGACCTGTCAGGCCAGACCGCTCAACCGCGGAAATGTGAACGAAAACGTCCTTGGAGCCACCCTCAGGGGCAATAAAGCCGTAGCCTTTGGTGGTGTTGAACCATTTTACGGTGCCGTTAGCCATACCGTCATTCCTTTTGTAGTTCCGCTCGCAACATGCAGCGGACCGGCGCGTCAGTGCAGAGGATCAAGTGACTGGGCCGAAAGGTGCAGTATGGATCGTGTAGTAACGTAGCACTTGAGGATATGGGGCTGACAGGCCGGTAAAGCAAGGGCAAACGCGCATTGCGTTGATATTGGGCAAAGTCCAGCTTGGTGCGTACAGGGTGGGCATTTGGCAAAATTATGGGAATGTCGGCGGTCGTTTCCCCTGATGCCCATCGTTGGGGGCGTCTATGTTTGAAGCCTAGCAATTATGGGGGTTCAAATGTTTAAGTTCTTGTTTTCCAAGGCTGGTGCCGCGCCTGTTGAAACCCAACGTGAGACAGTTGAACGCGCATTGGGGGAGTTGAACGGCGTGCTTGCCCTGATGGCGGACAAAGCCAAGATCGGCGTCAATCTAAATACGTCGTTGATCGAAATTGATCTGCCGGATCAAATGCCCGACGAGGCCCTTGCCCTGCCCAAGCCGGATGACACGGCTGATGAGGGCGAGGCCACATTGGCGGACGAAAAGGCTGCTGCGTAAGAAAATGGCCGCTGTGTAGGAAAAAGGCGGCCTGACTGGGCCGCCTTTTGTGTTGGTTTTAACGCGCGAATTTCTTGTGTTTCATCCGCTTGGGTTCCATGGCATCGGCCCCCAGCCGCCGCTTTTTGTCTTCTTCGTAGTCCTCAAAGTTGCCTTGGAACCATTCCACGTGTGCTTCGCCTTCGAAGGCGAGGATGTGGGTGCAGATCCGGTCAAGGAAGAAGCGGTCGTGTGAAATGACGACGGCGCAGCCCGCAAAATCAACGAGCGCGTCTTCAAGCGCGCGCAACGTTTCGACGTCCAGATCGTTGGTCGGTTCATCGAGGAGCAAAACATTGCCGCCGGATTTCAACAGCTTGGCCATATGCACGCGGTTGCGTTCACCGCCCGACAGAACGCCGACCTTCTTTTGCTGATCGCCGCCTTTGAAGTTGAAGGCAGAACAATAAGCGCGGGAGTTCATCTGCGCATCACCCAGTTGGATGATTTCGCCCCCCGATGAGATTTCTTCCCAAACGGTGGCGTTGGCATCCAGCGCGTCACGGGACTGGTCCACATAACTCAGCTGCACCGTATCCCCGAAGCTGACAGACCCCTGATCCGGTTCGATCTGACCGGTCAGCATGCCAAAGAGCGTGGATTTACCCGCACCGTTCGGCCCGATGACCCCGACAATGCCACCGGGCGGCAGATCAAAGCTGAGGTTTTCGACAAGGAGTTTGTCGCCCATGGCTTTGGACAGACCCTCAACCTCGATCACTTTATCCCCCAGGCGGGGGCCGTTGGGGATGATGATCTGCGCGCGGCCCATTTTTTCGCGTTCGGACTGGTTGGCCAGCTCATTATAGGCGCTGATCCGTGCCTTGGATTTTGCCTGGCGGGCTTTGGCGCCTTGGCGCATCCATTCAAGTTCCCTCTCAAGAGTTTTTTGTTTGGATTTGTCTTCCTTGGCCTCACGTTCAAGTCGCTTTGCCTTGGCCTCAAGCCAGCTGGAGTAGTTGCCTTCGTGCGGGATGCCGGACCCGCGGTCGAGTTCAAGAATCCAGCCGGTGATGGCATCAAGGAAGTAGCGGTCGTGGGTGACGATCAGGATTGTGCCTTTGTAATCAATAAGGTGCTGCTGTAGCCATGCGATGGTTTCCGCGTCGAGGTGGTTGGTCGGTTCGTCCAACAGCAACATATCCGGCGCGTCCAGCAAAAGCTGGCACAGCGCCACGCGACGTTTTTCACCGCCCGACAGGGTGGTCACATCGGCATCATCGGGCGGACATCGCAAGGCCTCCATCGAGACATCAATTTGCGCATCGAGATCCCAAAGGTTCTGGCTGTCGATCTCATCTTGAAGTTTCGCCATCTCATCGGCGGTTTCATCGGAGTAATTCATGGCGAGTTCGTTGTAACGATCAAGGATCGCCTTTTTGTCAGCGACACCCAGCATGACATTTTCACGCACTGTCAGATTGGGATCGAGTTCGGGTTCCTGCGGCAGATAGCCCACGCGCGCGCCTTCGGCGGCCCAGGCTTCGCCCTGAAATTCTTTGTCCTGACCGGCCATGATCCGCATCAGCGTTGATTTACCTGTGCCGTTCACACCGACCACGCCGATTTTCACGCCGGGTAGAAAGTTCAAACGGATATTTTCAAAAACCTTTTTGCCGCCGGGGTAGGTTTTGGAAACGCCGTCCATGAAATAGACGAATTGATAGGCTGCCATGTGCTTTGATCCTACTTCAAAGGAATTTGCATCGTGATACGCAAGCGGCGCGCGGGGTGCAAGGAAGGGGATCAGGCGCTTTTGTTGTGTTGCTCACGCTCAATCAGCCACGCGCCCACATCGTGTGACGCAATCGGTCGGGACAGCCAATAGCCTTGGAGGAACGAGCAGCCCATTTCGTGCAAGACCTGCGCTGTCGCGTCATCTTCGACGCCCTCTGCGATGACCACAATGCCAAGGTCGACGCAAAGTTCGATGGTTTTCTGGACGATTTTGCTGCTGACGGGGTCGGTCAGCATTTTGGCAACGAGGCTTTGGTCAATTTTCACCCCGGAGACCTGAAGGGCCGCCAGGTGTGAGAGGCCTGCAAAGCCAACGCCGAAGTCATCAAGAAACACCTGAAACCCTTCATTGCGCAGATCGCGGATGACAGCCGCCTGAGACGACGTTTCTGCCGCATCCCCAAAGTCGGTGGTTTCCAAGACTTCAATTGTGATCTGGGACTTATCGATACCGGCGGTTTCGACGCCCCATAGAAGCCGACTTAGAAAGTCCGGTCGCGCCAAAAGGTCGGGCGACGCGTTGAACGACATCCGTTTGTCGCTGAGCCCAGCTGAATTCAAAGCCTTTTTCATCTTGATGGCATTTGACATGGACAGCATATCCAGTTCGCCCAACAAGCCGATGTCTTCGACGATCGGTATGAAATCGGCGGGCATCATAGCGCCGCGATCGGTCGTGGGGCCCTTTCGGACCAGGGTTTCAAACCCAGCGATGTCACCCGTCTGCATATCTATGACCGGCTGAAACGCATATTCGAACGCGCCGGATGCAACTGAATTTGCCAATTCCTGGGTCATTTTGATTTGCGCTGCGTGTCTGTCGTGAAGGACGCGGTCATACAGCTCAATCCGGTTTCGACCCGCATTCTTCGCCTCGTAGAGTGCGAAATCCGCCTTGATGAGGAGTTTGTCGCCGTTCGTTTCGCCCGGTGCCGCCTGAGAGGCCCCGATGCTGGCACCGATTTGCAATTGGAAACCAGACCACCCGAAGGGTGTATTAATGGCTTCTATCAGGCGCTGACCGACGCTGTTGAGGTATTCGAGATCTGAGCTGTTCGGGCAGACAACCACGAATTCATCCCCTCCGATGCGCGCAACCATGTCTGACTGCCGTAGGTTGTTTCGAAGGGTATAGGCCGCGTGGCACAAGACTGCATCGCCAGCTGAATGACCGTGCGTGTCATTGATGTCTTTAAAGTTATCAAGATCGACGTGCAAAAGACCGACAGTGCCCTGCAATGCGTCCTGCAGGGCAGTGTCGATGAACGACAAGAACGCCGTGCGATTTGGAAGCCCCGTCAGTTCATCATGGGTTGCTTCATGTTCGAGTTGGGCGCTGATTTTCTTGAGCGTGCTTTCTTTTTCAACTTGATCGGTCACATCGCGGCACACCAGGATCGCATATTCCTTGGCATCGTTGCTGCGGTGAAAGGAAACACTGATCTGGTTCCAAAAGATCTCTCCGTTGCTGCGTTGATTGGGGAACAGCTGAAGGCGGTCCCACGTGGGGTCAGCAGGGTCGTATTCAAAGGCCGCAATTTCCGCCTTCGACAGACGCTGATCCGGCGGAACCGCAAATTCCATTGGGTTGCGTCCAATAATGTCGTCCGATGTGACGCCAAGGACGTTGCAGTAGGCTGCATTGCACCACAGGACTCTGCCCCGCATGTCCTGAACAATCAGGCCATCTGATGTAAATTCAGCGGCGAGCTTATATCGGTCACGGTCACTGAGGATTTGACTGATGTCGAGATGGCATTGCGTGATCATATCGTTCAGATCGGCGTTGTCTTTCGACACACGCCATGCCCAAGGACCAAGGATCATGACGGCCGAGGCAAGTCCGATGAAGATGATGATGAAGCTAGTCAAGATCTGCTCAAGTCAAAATTTCCAAACCAATACCAGCGCAAGTATTTTGTTTGTGTTAATCAACGTCCTCCAAATGTTTCGATTTTTAATGATCTGAAGACCGTGTGAATTGCCTTTGCGCCGGCTGCTGCGTAAGGGTTCGGGCATGAACAGATATGGGAATCCGATTGCCCGATCAGGACAGGTCGTGGGGCTGTTGGGCGGATCATTCGATCCCGCGCACGCAGGCCATGTTCATATCACGAAGGCCGCGCTTGAACGGTTTGGGCTTGACCGTGTTTGGTGGCTGGTCAGCCCTGGCAATCCGTTGAAATCCCGTGGCCCTGCCCCGATTGAGGACCGGATGGGACGCGCAGCGAAGCTGATGCAGCATCCCAAGGTGCAGATCACGGATATCGAAACCAGATTGGGTACGCGGTATACGGCGCAAACGCTTGCCGCATTGCAAATGCGATATGACGGGGTGCGGTTTGTCTGGCTGATGGGGGCCGATAATCTGGCGCAGTTTCATCAGTGGCAGGATTGGCAGGAGATCATGGCGCGGGTGCCTGTGGGCGTTTTGGCGCGGCCCGGTGATCGGTTGGCGGCGCGCATGTCGAAGACCGCCCGCATGTATCGCGAAAGCCGCCTGATTGGTCGGGCCGCGTTCACATTGGGGCAGGCCACGGCCCCTGCGTGGTCGTTTGTGAACCTGCCCATGAACCAGATGTCATCTACCGCGATCAGAAAGGCGGGCCGGTGGACGTCGGACGCGGTTGTTGCGGATGCGTCAGGCGCGTAAGGATACACCATGTCTTCGTTTGTTTCTCGCAGAGCTTTGTTAGGCGGTTTGCTGTCCAGCGCAGCAGGGGCAGCCACTGCGGGGGCGCCTTTGTCGTCGTTGCGACCCGTCGCACGGACCGCTGCCGAAGCGGCCCCCCTGACCGAAAGTCTGATCCCGCGCATCGCCCCGAGGGTCCGTGCCCGCATTGAGGACATCATCGCTGAGGCCAACCTGGGCGGCACGGTGGGGTGTGTTCTGGCCCGTGCAGATACGGGTGAGATTTTGGAAAGCGTCGAGGCTGATGTGGCGGTGCCGCCCGCCAGTGTCACCAAGTCCGTGACGGCGCTTTATGCCTTGGATGCGCTGGGCGGTTCGCATCGGTTCACAACGCGCGTTTTTGCTTTGGGGTCGATTGAAGCGGGTGTTTTGCGTGGTGATTTGATTTTGGCGGGCGGGGGCGACCCTACGTTGTCCGCAGATCATTTGGCCGATTTGGCCCAGGCGGTGGCTGATGCCGGCATCACACGGGTTGAGGGGCGGTTTTTGTGTTTCCGAGGGGCGCTGCCCTATGCGGAAGAGATCGAACCCTCGCAGTTGGATTACCTTGGCTATAATCCGGCCGTCAGTGGGCTGAACCTGAATTACAACCGTGTGCATTTCGAGTGGAAACCGGTTGGCGGGCAGTGGCAGACGACGATGGACGCCCGCACGGAGACCCGCGTGCCGCCTGTTAGCATGGCGCGGGTGTCGATCGTGGATCGCCGGACGCCCGTGTTTGACACGAGTGCGCCCGATGTCTGGACGGTTGCGCTGTCGGCCCTTGGCAATGGCGGGTCACGGTGGTTGCCTGTCCGGCAACCCGCGCTTTATGCGGGCGATGTGTTCCGCACTTTGGCGCGCGAGGCAGGTGTGGACATGGCGCGGCCCGAGGTGGTGGATGATCTGCCGCCCGGCGGGGTAGAGGTTGCAGCCCATCAAAGCCCCACGTTGCGCACCATCTGTCAGGAAATGTTGCTGTATTCCACCAACCTGACGGCGGAGGTCTGCGGGTTGGCCGCGACCCAAGCCAAGATGGGGCGTCCGGTGGATATCGTTGGGTCGGCGGCCGAGATGACCCGTTGGTTGGGCGAGACCTATGGCGTTGAATGCGATTTCAAGGACCATTCGGGCCTGAGCGATGAAAACCGGATTGCCGCGTCAGCCATGGCGAAAATCCAGCTGGAGGTGGGGGCGGGCGACCCGCTGCGCCCGATCCTGCGGCGCATTCCGCTGCGGGATGCGGACAACAATCGTTTGGACAGCTATCCCGCCGTCGTCCGTGCCAAAACTGGTACGTTGAACTTCGTCAGCGCCTTGTCGGGGTATATCGAGACCGTGGACGGCACGGATTTGGTGTTTACGATCTTTACGGCAAATCTGGACCGGCGGGCGCGGGGCAAGGCCTCGGGCGATGAGGTGCCCGAGGGGGCCATCGCGTGGAACAGACGGTCCAGACGCCTGCAACAGCGGCTTTTGCAACGGTGGGGGCTGATCAACAGCCAGGCCCCAGCACCGGACCTTGAGGACCGCGAGGTTGAGGTTTTTCTGGTCGATTGATCAGCGCAGGTTGGCAACCTCAAGGTAATCCGGTCCCCAGACAAATCGTGCATCCTTGGCAATCAGGCGATCCTGCAAAGCGTCCAGTTCGGCCAACGCGAGGGCCGCATCGCCCGTGCGCTGCAAGGCGCGATCATAGGACCGGGCGACGGTCTTTGCGCTCCATGGACGTTTGGCGTGGGCCATCCAAAGGCGAAGCGGCGCGGGAAGGCGGTCATATCCGAGCATCGGATCGCCGCTGGCGCGGGATTTCAGGCGGGTTCTGCCACGGTTGGTCGGCACGGCTCATGTCCAATCAGGTGTTTGAGTGGATTTGATATGTTATAACATAACGGGCCGCAAGACGGATGTGTTGATCTGTTAAAGCACCATGTGCCGCGCGCGCGCACCCCGTTCGATGGCGGCCGCATGCAGGCGGTCAATCTCAAGCTCGTACCGCAGTTCTTCGAGCAAACGCAGTTCAGACTGGCGAATGTCCCCGTCTGCTGCGGCCACGTCACAGGCCAGCGCATAGGCGGTTTCATTCAGACGTTCCGGCAGGGCATCGCGGATGAGGCCAAAGAGCGCATCCAGCCCGTCTTCTTGATCAAAAAGATCAAACACCGTTTGGGAAATGCGCGGGACATGATCCGCGTCGTAATTGGCAAAGACGGGCAGGTTGTTGATGATATTGGTGATTTTCACCAACTCGGCTGTCCGGATTTCCTCATCGCTGGCGGAGACTGCGATCATGACGGCGCAGAGTGCGTCTTGAGAGGTGAGAGAGGGCGTTTCGGACATATGCTGGACCTTTCGTGTTCCTTACCCATTTATTGACGCGGATGCTGCACTGCAATAGGTGCAGCGACGTCCCGCCTATGGGGCGCGAAAACGAATAGATTGGAACCTGACATGACTGCTTTGCGTGATGCTGCGATGACCTCAAAGGCTTGGCCTTTCGAAGAGGCGCGCCGGTTGTTGAAACGGGTGGAACGGTCGGGTAAGGATCATGTGTTGTTTGAAACGGGCTATGGCCCATCAGGCTTGCCGCATATCGGGACGTTTGGGGAAGTGTCGCGCACCACGATGGTGCGCCGCGCGTTTGAGGTGATTTCCGATATTCCCACACGGCTGATTTGTTTTTCGGACGATCTGGACGGGATGCGCAAGGTGCCGGGCAATGTCCCGAACCCTGAGCGGTTGCAACAGTATTTGCAGCTGCCGCTGACAGAGGTGCCGGACCCCTTCGACACATACGAAAGCTTTGGCCACCACAACAACGCCATGTTGCGGCGGTTTCTGGATACGTTTGGGTTTGAATATGAATTCATCTCCGCCAAGGACTATTACGAGAGCGGCCAGTTTGATGAGGTGCTATTGCGGGCGGCGGACCGTTACGATGATGTGATGGCCGTGATGCTGAAGTCTTTGCGTGAAGAGCGGCGTGCGACCTATTCGATCTTTTTGCCCAAACATCCTGAAAGCGGGCGGATCATGTATGTGCCGATGAAGAACGTCGACGCGCGCGAAGGCACGGTCACGTTTGATGATGAGACGGGCCGGGAGTGGACGGTGCCCGTCACGGGGGGCAACGTGAAACTGCAGTGGAAGCCGGACTTTGGCGCGCGCTGGGCGTCGCTTGGCGTGGATTTTGAGATGTACGGCAAGGACCACAGCACCAACACGCCAATTTACGACCGGATTTGTGAGATTCTGGGCGGCAAAAAGCCAGAGCATTTCACCTATGAGCTGTTCCTAGACGATCAGGGCCACAAGATTTCAAAGACGAGCGGTAATGGCGTGTCGATTGATGAATGGCTGACCTATGCGGCCACGGAATCCTTGTCTTATTTCATGTACCAAAAGCCAAAGACGGCGAAGCGGATGCATTTCGATGTGATCCCCAAGGCGGTGGATGAATACCACCAGCAGCTGCGGGCCTACCCGGGCCAGACGCCGGACCAGCAGGCGAACAACCCTGTGTTTCACATCCACGGGGCGGACGTGCCTGCCTCAACCATGGTTGTGCCGTTTGCGATGTTGCTGAACCTCGCCTCTGTCAGCCAAGCTGAGGACAAAGACAAGCTGTGGGGCTTTATCAACCGTTACGCGCCTGCGGCGTCGCCGGAGTCGAACCCTGATCTGGACGCCGCCGCAGCCCATGCCGTGCGGTACTACAAGGATTTTGTGGAGCCCACGAAGGAATTCCGCGCACCCGAGGCCCACGAGGTTGCGGCGCTGACGGCATTGGCTGATGCGTTGAAATCCGATGAGGCGGCGTTGGCCATCATCGCTGAGAAGAACGCCAAAGAGGGCAAGGACGCAGAGGCCCCCGCCGTGGATTGGGGCAATGATGAGTTCCTGCAATCCATCGTGTTTGCGGTTGGCAAAGTGCATGGGTTTGATCCGCTGCGGGCGTGGTTCTCGACCCTCTATGAGGTGCTGTTAGGCGCCAAGCAGGGCCCTCGGTTCGGCGGGTTTATTGCCCTTTACGGGCGCGAAGAAAGCATCGCGCTGATCGAGGCCGGCGCGCGGGGCGAGTTGGCCTGAGCCTGCCCATTTGAAACCATTCGCCGATCCTTCGCGTATCTTTCACAGGATATGCGAAGGAGACGGCGATGAAATCTTGGATTTTGGCAGCAGGTTTGGCGGTCACCCCACTGGTGGCCTATGCGCAGGAAACCTCGATCGAGGGGGTGATCACCCAGCAGCTGCAGGCGTTCAATGACCGCGATGTAGCCGGGGCGTGGCAGTATGCGAGCCCTTTGATCAAAGGCATTTTTGGCACGCCGGACAACTTTGGAAATATGGTTCGAAATGGCTATCCGATGGTGTGGGACAATTCCGATGTGCGGTTTCTGGACCGAACCGACATGGGGCAGGTGACCCGACAGGAGGTCCAGATCCAAGGGCCGGATGGGCTGTTTTATATCCTTGATTATCAGATGGTTGAAACCACCGACGGATGGCAGATCAACGGCGTTCAAGTGATCCCCGCGCCCGACATTGTGTCGTGACTGTTGCGCACGAGGGCGGGGCACCGTGACGGTGGCCTCAGACCTCATTTACTGATCCGATTTACCCCTTTTGTCGAAGGTCGCCCCGTCTCGGGCGGCCATGGGCTTGGGGGTTGCATGGCGTGACCCCGTAAAGAAGGGGTTTTGCGATGAACAAGGTAATCACCGACGGTCTGGACCTGATGCCGCCGCCATTTGTGGATGGATTGGATGTATGGTCCAGCGGCGATGGCACTCCGGGGTCTGATACCTATGCCGGTGCGGGTGGCGGGGCGTTCGTGCCTGCGGATCAGGATTTTGCCGGTGCGCTCGAAATCGTCAAAAGCAACAGCGTGCAGCAGCTGCGCTACATGGGCGAAACGACGATCCTGCCCGGTTGCTATCTGAAAGTGACGGCGCGGGTAAAGTGCCTGTCGGGTGCGCTGCCAAGCGTGCGCATTGCGGGTTGGCCTGGGCAAGCGGGCGGGTCCGAACTGACGGGTGTAACAACGACGGGGCCGTCGGTTGCGTTGACGGCTTACGGCCAGGTGTTTGAGGTTACGGCGATCATCGGGACGGGCCAACGCAACGGCGTCGATATGGTCTGGGCGGATGCCAATTACGGGCACATCGGTCTGGATTTGACCGGGCCAAACGGGGCCGTTGTCCGTGTCGATGATATCGAGATTGAGGACATCACGAGCGCGTTTTTGCGCGACATGTTGGGCATCGTTGACGTGCGCGATTATGGCGCCGTGGGGGATGGTGTCACCGATGATGCCGCAGCCTTTGAGGCCGCAGACCGCGACGCCAATGGGCGTGAGGTAGTGGTGACGGCGGGCACCTATTTTCTTGGCGACCATGTGACATTCCAAAGTCAGGTCCGGTTTGAGGGCAAGGTCATTATGGGCGAAGAGCACCGCCTGATCTTCCAGAAGAACTTTGATTTTGAAACCTATGCAGATGCGTTCACCACCGAAGAGATCGCGTTCCGCAAAGGGTTTCAGGCCTTGTTGAACTTCTCCGATCACGAGTCCCTTGATCTGGGTGGACGTCGCATCGCGGTCAGCGCGCCGATCGATATGCACGCGGCCGTCAACAACCGCCCGGAATTCGCGACACGGCGCGCCATCCGCAACGGCCAGCTTGAGGCGATCCCGGGAACCGCGTGGGACGACGAGGTGGTCACGGCGCAAGCGACCTATGCCAATAGCGATCCGCTGGTCCTGACGAATGTGACCAATGTGGCGGCGATCCAGCCCGGATCCTTGATCACTGGCAATGGTGTGGGGCGTGAGGTTTATGTCAAATCCGTCGATGTGTCGGGCAGCCGCGTTTATCTGAGCAATCAGCTGTTTGATGCGCAGGGCACGCAGCAATATACGTTCACCCGCTTTAAGTACATTCTCGACTTCAGCGGCTTTGAAAAGATCTCTGACTTGATCTTTGACCACCTTGAATTCCGCTGCAATTCGGCGGCCAGCGCCGTTTTGTTGCCAGAGCGTGGATTGATCATTCAGTTCCGCGATTGCTGGTTCAACAAACCCAAAGACCGTGGGATCACATCCCATGGGGAGGCGTGTCAGGGGATGATGGTGGACCGGTGCAATTTTGAATCCGCCGAAAGCCCAATCCCGACGCAGCTGCGCAAGTCGCTGTGTTTCAACACCAACAAAAACGATGTCAAAATCCGCAACAACCGGTCTGCACGGTTCCGTCATTTCGGGATCATGAACGGGTCTGGCAACATCATTTCCGGCAACCACTGGTTCAACGGCGATGATGAGGTCGCAGGCGTGCGATTGGGCGGTTTGATCCTGACCAATCCAAGCCCGATTACGACGGTGACCGGCAACTACATCGACAACAATTTCGTAGAATGGACGAATGAACATGACGCATCGCCTGAGGTGTCCGGTTTTTCCTTCAGCGGGTTGTCGATCACCAACAACATCTTCATGTGCATTGATGCGACACCGGCGTTCCGTTGGATCGTGATCAAGCCATACGGGCCGGGCCATTACATCAACGGTATGAACGTTCAGGGCAATATTTTCCGGACCTTCGGTGTTGATATCGAACGGGTTGAGGATGTGGACACGACCTTTGCTGAGCTCAATCACGACCGTGCGCGCAATGTGATTTTTCAAGGCAATTCGTTCCACGGCATCGAACAGCAGACCCGCAACCCCTACATCGACGTTCACACGCAAGCGACCGAAGATCAGACATGGGTGGTGGACACCGCTGGTTACTTGCCCTTTGGCGGCCAAGCCCGGGTTTTGGATTCGATTGTACCTGTTTTCGCGGTGCGCAATGCGTCTGGTGATGCTGTGTTTGCCAATCCCTATACGTCGCAGGAACAGGGCGCCGATGATACGCAGTTCTATGTTGTCTGGCCGGAACCTGTCCGTGGGCAGGTGCGGTTCTCCGTTCGGATGGACAATCCGGCGGTATAACTGGATTGGGGCGTCCTTCGGGGCGCCCCTTTATTAGGTCAGGTCTTCGGGGGTTAGATGAAAGGCTTTTCCAAAGCCACCATTCAGATGGGCTTCGGAGACGATAAGGGTCAGGAAATGGAAGTCGGTAAAATCGATGTAGAGCTTTGATTTAGGATGCAATGACAGCCACGGTGCCCTTAGGGCGCCCTTATCTGCCATCACGGTCTTGCACTGCAATGTCAGCCGGGGGTGAGTCAGTGGATCGCCTTTGTCCCCAGGCTCCCCCACCAGAAGGGAACAGATGGGCCTGTCTTTCAGCGCCTTCGAATGAGCGGACAGGTCAGAGACCAGAAGGCGCATCGCGCCATCAATCCAGCCACACGCGACACGGGTCACCATCGGGCTGGCGTCGGGTGTCAGGACGCCCAAGGCCGCATGTCGCGCGCCGTGCAACAGCGATGTGGCCAAGGATCGGGCGTCGTCATCGGTGGGGCGGATCGGATTGGTCATGGGACTATGGTGGCGGCAAATACGGACAGCGACAAGCGACTAGGACAGCGCGGGGATGTCTGCGGGGCAGGCGCGGAAGGCTTGCACTGCCTCGGCCGCATCACGTGTATCCGCGGTCACCCTTGCGCCCCCCGCCAGTGCGGCAAGGCCTGCGTTGAATTCAATCCCGTCGAGAACATTCCCGAAACCGCGATCCCGCACGCTGAGCGTGGCGCCATCTGCGCTGATCACGTGGCGCGTGGTGCCGATGGTGACGGGGATGCCGCCCTGAAATGTCATTTCAAACGACGCCGACGCGGGCCATTCACCCTGCCTTAGGGTGATGAACAAGGCGTACTCCGGTAAGCTGTCGTCATAGGTGATCGCGATTTCCGCCGCGTCTGCCTGATGGGTCAAGGTGCAGATGGGATCGGGTGAGAACGACCAGGCTTGGCCCATCGTCGGGGCCATTGCGGCAATCAGAATGAGGGGCGCACGAAGGGTCATGAAATAGAGGTAGCAGTCTGTTTGGTTTTGGCTAGTCTGATCACAAAGGAGACCGCAATGACACAGACCCCCAATGATATGGTTGCCGCTGCTTCAACCGAAGTGCCGCGTATCTCACACGGTGACGCACGCGCCCTGCACGGGCAAGACGGCGTTGTTTTTCTGGATGTCAGAGAACCCGCAGAGCTTGCCGGTGGGAAGGTCGCGGGCGCGGTGGCCATCCCGCGCGGCGTTCTGGAATGGCAGACGGCGGAGCTGGGTGATGCAAAGACCGTCGTGATCTACTGCGCCGCCGGAGGGCGAGCGGCCTTGGCCGGAGAGACGTTGAAGAAATTGGGATTTGAGGACGTCCGCAATGCGGGCGGTTTTAAGGACTGGGCCGAAAACGGTGGCCCGGTCGAATAGGGGACGTGCGACAGCCCCACATTGGCACATGCGGGGCTGCCTGCAGGGTGATTTAGGCCACTGTGGTGGAGCCGCGTGGACCCGCGAAAAACCACACGATCAAGCCGACGACTGGCAGGATCAGGATCAGTAGCGTCCAAAGCACTTTGGCGCCGGTCGTGGCGCCGGATCCGATGATTTGCACGATGGCGTAGATGTTCGCGATCAGGATCAGAAGACCCAAAATTCCATATTCCATTTTCTCTCTCCAAACGTTGGATGTCTGGGAAATGAACAAGGATATGATGCCGAATGTTCCGAAAAAATCTGGTGGGCGGAATAGGGGGTGGGGTTTTAGGGGTAATCTTATGCGCGGGTAAGATATTGTTAATATTGTGTTAATTCTGAGGTTTAGCCGTGTATGGACCGCACGGCTAACACCACCGCACCGAGCAAGATACCTAGAAAGGTAAAGGGGAATTGGTGAATGTTGGAGTTCAACGCCAACCATTGATTGACGCGCAACATCTTGGAGGCGACGCGCGCAAGACCGCCCACAAAGAATGCAATGCTTTGCACAAGGGTCAGTAAGAACATCGATGAAATCCCAAGGCCGATCCCCAGAACCAGCATACCTTTTATGCCCAGCTCTGGTGCGGCGGCGGCAAAGTTGTGCATTTGAACAGGCGGGGCGCCTTCAGGGCGTGCTGGCGCATCAAGAAACCCCAAACTAGAGAGCAGCGCCATAAAGCCGAACCACAAGAACAGTGACAGAACAATGTCCAGCAAGATACAAAGAGGATATATTTCCCATGCTCGTTGCTTTTTGCAAAAAATTTGGCGGGTGATCAGTGTGCTCATCAGGTCCAAAGGCATGCTAAATGCCGCCACAATCGATAGGGTGACAGCAAGACCAAGGGTAGAAATAGCCTTATGAACAAGGTTGGTATTCTCTCCATTGGGCAGATTTGGCACTCCGCCGAGAATAATTGAAAACATTGCTAACGCACCGACAAAAGAAATGGCGGACAACATCCATAACCGGATCGGCCTGAGCCACAGATTGTCGGGCAGGGCAAAGGACACAAGTCCCCCGACAAGCGCCTGCTCCATCTTTGGAAAATCGGTTCCCTCGAACCCAAAAAGATACCAAGATACCTTTTCGCGCACAGGTTTGTGCAGCATCGCATCAAGCAGGCCGAAAAAGGCCGCATAGCTGGCGATCAGTGAAATCACGTTGGACATGGCGCGGCCGCCCCTTCTTGGCACCCTTTAAGGGAAGGCTGCCAAAAGGAAATTCGTCTGACAATCTTTTCCTTTGAACACCGAGGGGATTATCCGCCCCGTTTCTTCCGCGGCTTCACACCACCGCGCTGCCCCGGCCGGCCTGCGGTGGAGCGGCCTGTCATTTTGTTGGCTTCTGACACGGCCTTGTCGACGGCCTGCTGGCGCGCCAGGGGGTCGTCGGAGACGACGAGGTCCACGGTCTCTAGGCGTTTGACTTCGTCGCGCAGGCGGGCGGCCTCTTCGAATTCGAGGTTCTCGGCGGCCTTGCGCATGTCGGTGCGCAGCCCTTCAAGAACTGCCTGCATATTGGCGCCTGGGTTTTCGACCGTGGCGGTGACGCGGTTCATGTCCACGTCGCCTTTGTAAAGACCGGCCAGAATATCTTCGACGTTCTTTTTGACCGTCTCGGGCGTGATGCCGTGTTCCTCGTTGTAGGCGATCTGTTTGGCACGGCGGCGTTCGGTTTCGCCCATGGCCCGTTCCATCGAACCGGTGATCTTGTCGGCATACATGATCACGCGGCCATCGGCGTTTCGGGCGGCGCGGCCAATGGTCTGGATCAACGAGGTTTCAGACCGCAAGAAGCCTTCTTTGTCGGCGTCCAAAATGGCCACCAGCCCGCATTCGGGGATGTCCAAACCTTCGCGCAACAGGTTGATGCCGATCAGCACGTCAAACGCGCCCAGCCGCAAATCGCGCAGGATTTCAATGCGTTCGATGGTGTCGATGTCGCTGTGCATGTAGCGCACGCGGATGCCGTTTTCGTGCAGGTATTCTGTCAGATCCTCGGCCATGCGTTTGGTCAGCGTCGTGACCAGCGTGCGGAAGCCGTCCTGTGACACGCGCCGGATTTCGTCCATCACGTCGTCCACCTGTGTCTCCACGGGGCGGATTTCGATCACGGGGTCCAGAAGGCCCGTGGGGCGGATGATCTGTTCGGTGAAGACACCGCCCGTCTGGTCCAACTCCCACGACGCGGGCGTGGCGGAGACGAAGACGGACTGGGGGCGCATGGCGTCCCATTCCTCAAACTTGAGGGGGCGGTTGTCCATGCAGCTGGGCAGGCGGAAACCGTGTTCGGCCAGCGTGAATTTGCGCCGGTAGTCGCCTTTGTACATGCCGCCGATCTGTGGGACGGAGACGTGGGATTCGTCTGCGAAAACAATGGCGTGGTCGGGGATGAATTCGAACAGGGTGGGGGGCGGTTCCCCCGGTGCGCGCCCTGTCAGATAACGCGAGTAGTTTTCGATCCCGTTGCAGACGCCTGTCGCCTCCAACATCTCAAGGTCGAAATTCGTGCGCTGTTCCAGGCGCTGGGCCTCAAGCAATTTCCCCTCAGCGACAAGTTGATCCAGCCGCATCCGCAGTTCTTTTTTGATGCCGATGATGGCCTGCTGCATCGTGGGTTTCGGCGTGACGTAGTGGGAGTTCGCGTAGATGCGGACCTTGTCCATCGACTGCGCTTTTTCACCGGTCAGCGGGTCGAATTCGGTGATGCTTTCCAGTTCTTCCCCGAAAAACGACAGCTTCCACGCGCGGTCGTCCAGGTGGGCGGGCCAGATCTCAAGGCTGTCGCCGCGCACGCGAAAGGTGCCGCGCTGAAAGGCGTGGTCGTTGCGGCGGTATTGCTGGGCGATCAGATCCGCGATGATTTGACGTTGATCGTAGTCGTTGCCTGCGTGGATGTCCTGGGTCATCGCGCCGTAGGTTTCCACGCTCCCGATGCCGTAGATGCACGACACGGACGCCACGATGATCACATCGTCCCGTTCCAAGAGCGCCCGCGTGGCCGAATGGCGCATGCGGTCGATCTGTTCGTTGATCTGGGATTCTTTCTCAATGTAGGTGTCGGACCGCGCGACGTAGGCCTCGGGTTGGTAGTAGTCGTAGTAGCTGACGAAATATTCGACGGCGTTGTCGGGAAAGAAGCCTTTGAATTCGCCATATAACTGCGCAGCGAGGGTTTTGTTGGGCGCAAGGATGATGGCGGGGCGTTGGGTTTCCTCGATCACTTTTGCCATGGTGAAGGTCTTGCCGGTGCCCGTGGCCCCCAACAACACTTGGTTCTGTTCGCCGTCCAACACACCTGCGCTGAGTTCCTTGATCGCGGTGGGTTGGTCGCCTGCGGGTTCAAATTCTGTGTTCAGTTTGAACTGGATGCCGCCTTCCATTTTTTCGCGCGTGCGCACGTCCTCTGCCGGATTGGCGAGGTAGGTTGGCGTCTCGGATTTATCGGAATGAGCGTAAGGCATGCACGATATGTGACACGGGGGGGCGGATGTTCAAGGGGGGCTGCTGACAGCGGGGTGTCAGCAGTCTGTCAGCGCGGCGCGGGCGCCTGCGTTCAAATGCGACCATTTCACCCCGTTGGGCACGCGCTGCCCTCTTGCGCGACACACCGGAATCCACGATATAGCCCCCAGCCAAGGGAGACCGCCATGCGTGCACGTATCTATCAGCCAGCCAAAACTGCCATGTCTTCGGGTGTGGCAAAGACCAAAGGTTGGGTTCTGGAATTTGCGCAAACCTCTGCTCGGGAAGTGGACCCGCTGATGGGGTGGACATCATCGAGCGATACGCAAACGCAGGTCAAAATGACCTTCGACAGCAAAGAAGCGGCCATGGACTACGCTGAGGCCAATGGGATTGAGGCCGTCGTGCAGGACCCCAACAAGCGTCGCGCAAACATCCGCGCAGGCGGCTACGGCGAGAACTTTGCCACGAACCGCCGCGGTGCCTGGACCCACTAAGGCCGCTCATGTCCCATGCCGCGATGAGTGTCCTGGGGGACAGACGCGTCCTTGTGCTAGGCCGGGGACGGCAAGACCAGACTAAGGTGTAGGATGAGTGCGAACATGGTGTAATCAGCCAACCTTTGCCAAAAGCCACGCAAATCTGCCTGTTCGGGGCTGAGCATCATGAAAAAACCGATGCCGCTGCACATCGCGACGCAGAGTATGGCCGCCCGAGTTTGCGGCGACACCTTATTCGCAAGGCCCATGGCCAGCAGAATAAGCCCGAAGGTTCCCGATAGATATGCCACAAAGCCCGACAGGTTATGGATGAATTGCCGGACACTGCCTTCAAGGGGGCAGCCGAAATCACATGGGAAAAGGACGGCGAACAGGTATCCAGCGGATAGGCCGAACGACCAAAGGCCAAGGGCGAATTGCGCAAGTCGGAACCCTGTCAGACGTGCGCAAAGGCCGTAAAGTGCAATCGCGCTGGACAGGGCGACGGGCAGGAACCCAAACCCGTTGATGAACGCCGCAAATGGCGCATCTTTCGCGCCCAATTCACTGATATAATTGCCGTACCACGTGTAATCGGGTCGCAGTGACGCGATCACAGCGGGCACACCGACCCCAGAGATCACGAGGACAGTTACAGCCCAATAAAAGAGCCGGACGTTCAAGGCGGTCATGGGTCACTTTCCGTAAAATGAAGCCGGATTCGCGTGATGAAAGGTGGTGGCCCCAACTGCTGGCGCGTGTTTGGACGCCTGTTCTTTATGTCGGGTCCACGGCGCGTAGGAAGTCGAGATAGATGTCAGCCGTCGCGCGCGGCTGATCCAACATGGGCAGGTGCCCGCACCCGTCCATCACCCGAAGTTCACCCTGCGGCAGTGCCGCAACCAAGGGTTCGGCGCCGCTCACATGGAAGATGCGGTCAGGGGTGCACCATACGACAAGGGCGGGCATCGGCAAGGTCGGGGCGAGGTCCAGCACGGTTGGTGGTTGTGACTGGTGATGCACAACATCCCAAATCTCCAGATTGTGGTCGGCTGTCGCGACCTCTGCCTGCATCCAAAGCGTCAGGATGGGACCGGGAACATAAGGAATGTCGGGCGAAAGCCATGCGTTGCGTTCGGCAAAATCCGCTTCCGATTGGACCACAAGGGGCAAATCGCCCGCTGCGCGGGCGGTGTCCATGTCGCTGGGCACAGATGTGGGCACGCCCAATGGGCTGCCGATGTAGGCAAGGCTCAGGACACGGTCCGGCGCATCCGTTGCCAAAAGGCTTGCCACATATGCCCCCATGGAGTTCGCGCCAATATGAACGGCGTCAAGATCAAGCGCATCCAGGACGGCGGTCAGATTGGCCGCTTGGATGCCAAGCGCATAGTCGTCAGCCGGCAGTTTGGCGTTGTCCCCAAACCCCGGCAGATCAAGGAGGATCACGTGATAGTCATCAACCAAAGGGCGCGTCATCTCAATCCAGTGCTCCTTGCGGGCATAGATGCCGTGCAACAGCAGAACGGTCTCGCCCGTGCCGCCCTCAAGGTAGTGAATATCGCCAACAGGGGTTGAGACCGTTTTCGCCTCAAGACCTGCGGAGGTGTTGTTGATCTGGATCAGCAGCCGCGCGGTGGGGAGTGGCGCAAAGATCCAAGCGATTGCCAGCACCACAGCCAGCCCCGAGACCGCTATGCCAAGTTTTTTTGCAAGTCGTTTCATGTTTTTCCCCCCCAATGATGAACGGTGATTGCGACCACCGGTTGCGGGCGTGCTTGCCACAAGAAAGCAGCGCGGCATTGAAGAAACGTGCGGATGGTGTCGGGAGGGGGCGGGGCCCAGGGGATGGGGACCGGGGGATGGTGACCGGGGAGGGGGGTGTCAAAGTCGCTCCCGAAGGAACGCCAGCGCATCGCGGTACACTGCGTCGCTTGCGCTGTTGGTCGTGAGCGTGGCGTGGCCCTTGCCCGGCAAATCTGGATGTCTTTCGAAATACGACCCCAAAATCTCAGCCGCGGCCTCCAGATGCGTGCTTCGGCACAGATGATCGCGCTGATACCGATAGGCTTTCACGCAAGGCATGGCTTTGCCTGAAAGACCATTTCGAACATCCGCCCGTTCACGATCCGACAGGCCCAACGTTTCGATTCCGGTGAAAAAGGGAGCGGACGGTTGGCAGGAGACGACGGCTTTCACACTGGGTTCCGCTATGGCCGCTATGGCAAATCCTCCCGTCATGCACATACCGATCACGCCCGTCTTCGCACCCCCATTTTGCGCCGCGACTTCAACGGCCAACTCGCGCAGCCACATGGAAATGGGGCGGGCCTTCGTGGCCGGATCAGCGGCAAAAAGGGCGCGAAACTCTCTTGAAAGGCAAAATCCCAACATACGCGCGGCCCCCATTTCAGTGCCAGGCGTCATGTAGAGGAGAGGCATGTACACCTTAAAACCCTCACCGGCCATCCGGCAGCAAAAATCAAGAAAGGATGGCGACATGCCGGGCAGCTCATGCAGAATGATCAGGGGCTTTGTGCCGGTCTTGCTGACGTAAACAGGTCTCGACAGGGACACCCCCATGTGGATCGGATCTTCAAATCCAGATAGCCTTGACGGATTGACCATGGCCTTTGCCCCTGTGTTGAAAACGCAGGCATATCGCGCCGCTTAAATGGCGGTGCACATGCGTTCGGTGGGGATGCTTCCAACCTGAAGGCGATTTCGCATTGAAGAAACGTGCAACTTTTTGGCAGGCCCTCCTCCTTCCCAAAGACGCAATGCTTGCGGGCTGCTAGGGTGTTCCACGAACCACAGTGTCCGTAACAAAGCCCGCGATCATGCAGAGTATTCATTTCCGCAATCATCTTTTCGCCTTTCAGCCGGGTGATCTTGCAATGCATGAAAACCTGATGCCGTGCATCATCCTTGGCCGCCGCGCCCCCGTTCGTGTCAGTGGCCAAACCACGGACATCGAGGCAAACGCGGAGTGCATCCGGCCCGGCGTGCCGCATTGCGTCACCGTCCGTGATGGCGGCGCGGATATCGTCTATTTCGATGGGCTGCGTCTGGAAGGCAGCAATGATTTTGCGTCTTTGGATGGGGAGTGGCACGGCCTTCCCGATGCGTTCAAGACGGCGGACCGCGTGCGCATCACGTCCTTTCGAAACAGGCTGAACGGGGACACGGTGCCGCCTGATCAAAGCGTGATGCAGCTGATCCGCCAGATCTATGACGATCCCTTGCGTCGCATGTCACAAACCGATCTGGCCCATGCGATCGGAATAGAGCGCACGTTGGCCTTGCGGCATTTCAAGGACACCACGGGCCAAACGTTTCGGAAATTCAAAATCTGGGCAGCGATGGTGCGGGCCACGCAGCTTGCCCTGCGGGGGGAGGGCATCGGGAATGCCGGACTTGCCGCTGGCTTTTCGGACGCCTCACATCTGACACGGACAGCTGCCACCGTTTTTGGCGTGACGCCGACGCAGGGGCTTTCTGGGCTATCGGGGCTAATCAGCGTTGAAGCCTGAGGGGCTTTGGGTGGCCATGAATAAGACAGCCAATGCTGAGGCCTCTTGCACCCCAAGCCCTAGCCCCGTTATGAGGACAGCGTGCGGGCCGTTAGCTCAGCTGGATTAGAGCAGGGAACTTCTAATTCTCAGGTCGGGGGTTCGAGTCCTCCACGGCTCGCCATTATGCCATTTTGCCAATGTCCGATGATACATTTGTCCCACGACACCCAAGGATTTACGCGATTGCGCGTGGCGCTGACTTGACCAATTCGGGCAGGCAGGGAAAAGCGGTCCTGCGCTGATGGTTCGTGATTCAGATGGGGCAATCTGTATGACGCAAGCCGGTCAGGCGCGTTGAGGGAGGACAAGATGCAGAAGATGGTCGAGAGCTTGCGCGCACGCGGGCTGTGGGGCACGGCCAAAAAGGCGTGGACCGTCTACGTCTATCGCGCCACCCATGACATGCAGTTTCGGCGTGATTTCAATGACATCAAGTCAGAGCCTTATGACGAGGGCACTCCTTATCATGTGCATGCCATCACGGCGGTGGATGATCCGGCCGTCACACAGCTTCGCCAGGATTTTCCCAAAGCCGCCCCCTCTCTTGTCGGTTATGTGCAACGGGGATGTGTTGTGCATACCTTGTCCAAAGAGGGCGCCATTGTCGGGTTTCTGGTGACGGCGCTGGTCGATTTTTATGACACCAACCACTTTCGGCGTTGGTTTCGCCTTGCACCGGATGAGGGGTATTGTTTCGGCTTTTTCGTCGCACCCGAAGCGCGCAAGGGGCCGGGGGCGAAGATCCTGATGATGGAGGTGTTTCGCTGGCTCAAGACGCATCGCGGGATCACGCATATTCATGCTATGTGCGACACCGAAAATCGCCCTCTGGTGAGGTTCTACAAGATGAACAAATTTCTCGAAACCGGACAGGCGGTGGATCTGTTCAAGATCTTTGGCTTTCACTGGTCCCGTATGACCGCGTTCCGCGGACATCCCCCGCGCAAAACCACCAAGCGCTGAGGTGCTTGTTTTGACGGAGGAGAGCCAAGTCATGACGGACGTCAAAGTTTTAAAGTCTCTGGCAGAGATCAATGAGATCGCGACCGAATGGACCGAGTTGCACACGGCAGCCAATGGATCCCCGTTTTCCCATGTGGGCTGGCAACAGGCTTGGCTGAAGGTTTATCTGGAACCGGATGTGACGCCGGTTGTCATCACCGTTTGGAATGCGGGTCAGTTGGTGGCCGTGGCACCCTTTGCGATCCGGCGGGCGCCCATTGGCAAGTTCAAACGCTTTCGCCCCGCCCACCTGACCATGCTGGCCCCAGATCGCACCGGGTTTCACGATCTTCTGGCCCGCCCCGGATTTGAGGACGCTTTCCGGGCTGTGTTCAAAGCTGCGGCAAACCTTGAGGGCGTCGCCTATTTTGACCTGACCCCGATGCAGGACAACCCCGCGTTGGGCGTGTTTTGTGACGCCGCACGGACGGCGGGCGCCTGGGTACACAGCCGCGATGAAATCACCACCAGCATCGCCGATCTGTCGGGCGATTGGGACGATTATCTGGCCCGGCGGGGGGCGTCGATGCGCAAGGGCATCCGTCGCAACCAAAAGAAACTGGCACAGGATGCGTTTGAATTTCGTGTTGTCGAAACGCTGGATGACGACGGGCTGGAGGATATGTTCAGCATCTCCGAGAGGTCATGGAAGGCCATCGGCGGCACGGACATCGGCAGCGATGACACCCATCGTCGCTTTATTGAGGAGCTTTTCGCGACATTCGGCCCCAGCGGTGCGATGAGCTGTCTCGTCCTCTATCACGAAGGCGTCGCGGTGAGTTCTTGTCTTGATCTGTTTGCAACTGGAACGGCTTACGGTCTCATTTCTGATTATGACGACAGTTATGCCAAAATGGGGGTCGGGCGTTTGGTCCATGAAGAGGCGTCCCGCCTCAATCAACAGCGTGGGATCACGACATATGACTTTCTACGTGCGACCCATTTCACGCGGTCCTATGGGGATAGGGACACCAGTTATCAGCGCATCCGCATCTCAACCCGTCCTGGACTGACGCGGATGTTGGCGCAGGCGGAACGGCGATTGGCGGCTTTGCAACGGGCTTACGGTCTGCGCCGCAAGAAGGGCACGGGCCGACGGTTTATTCTGGGCGAGCGACCGAAGGACTAAGGCCCAGTTTTCGCAAAATGGCCAAGGCCTCGGGCAGACGGAACGCGGCGCAAAGCGCCATATAAACCAACCCGAGGGCGCCGAAGCCAAGCCCCAGCCCAACAATCGCCCACAGGGTGTCCGCCCCGGCAAAAAGGGTCGAGTAGCCCGCATAAGACAGCGCACTGGCCAGGATGGCAGCCACAAAAATGACAGCCAGATGCCGGGTCTGGTCCGGATCAAGCACAGGCCCCACGATCCCGCGGACCCGCACGGCGTTGAACACCAAAAAGACCAGGGGGCCTGCAATGGCCGCCAAACCAATGGCAGCCACCCCCATGACAGGCAACAGCAGCATACAGATTGCGATCCGTATGCTGAGCGCGACCGCACTGGTGATCACATAGTGGCGTGCGATGGGTTGCGCACGTGATGACAAGATCACGGCGTCCAAGATGGAGGCAGGCGTGTTCACCACCGTCGAGATTGAGAAATAGACGATAAAGCTGGCCACCAGCAGGGCGCTGTCGGGGGCGAAATTTCCGTTGGCCAGCAAGACCAGCGACACCGGCTCGCTGAGGGCTGCCAACCCCAGCGCAAGGGGGGCCACGCAGAAGAGCGCCAGCCGGATGGCCTGCGCGATGGATGCGCGCAGGGCCTCGGCTTGGGCGGGCGTGGGGGATGCGACGGCCAGCTCGGAGAAGTCTGTGTAATTGACCGACAGGATGGATTTGACCACCTCCACCGTGGCAATGGTGCTGATGCGTTGGCCGAGACTGAGCGCGGTGATCGTGCCGACCGCGAGGAAGGAGGCGAAATAGCTTTCGGACAAGGTGGACAACAGGAAATACAGGCTGAGCGCGATCGTGGCGATGACACGGTTTCGAGTATCGGCAAAGCGGGCCGGATTGGGGGCCGTATCTGCGACAGCCTCGGTCAATTCAGCCTCGCGCATAAGCTTGCTGCGGGCGCGGTAGATCACGACCGCGGTCAGCACATGACCGACCAACAGACCGACCACCACCCAAGAGATCCCGCCCCCGAACGGCACGGTCAGAAGCGCCAGCAGGATCAACACGCGCGGCAAAAGCCGGGCCGCCACGGGCAGGGAAAACAGCCGCAAGGATTGCAGCGTGGCGCCAATCAGACTGGTGGATAGGATCAGCGGCAGGGAGATGGCAACAATGGCAAAGAACTGTGCGGCTTTCTTGCCCGTCGCGGGATCAAGACCAGGTGCGATCAGGCCCACGATGAACTGCGGGAAAACCAACAAAAGAACGGCAAACACCAGACCCACCGCCAGAAACCGCCGCTCCAGTCGCAAGGTGCCATCCAACACGTGCCGCAACGATGTCTCACGTCCTTTGGCAACCAGATCGGGGACGAAAATTGCCTCGCTGAAGGAATCGGCCAACAGCGTCCAGCTGCCGATGGTCCGCCGCACCAGGAAAAAGGCGTCGGTGGCCGTGGTTGCACCGAACAGGAACGCCACCCCGAAGGTGGCGGCAAAGCTTAGGACTATGCCCACAAGCCGCAAGGCCAGCACCCGTGTGACACTGAGCGCGGTTGAGACAGTCTTAACCATCTGTAAACGTCTTGATGTGCTGTCCCCAGATATCTTCCCGGACATGGGCGCCCAGCGATATGTCGGAAAGGCCTTTGGTCACTGTGGGTCCAGTCTAATTGCGGTTGTGTCCGGCGCCGCGCGAATTGCGGGCTGCAACTTGCAAGGTTAATTACAGTGGTTTGAGGGATTACGATAGGCTAACTGCCGGAAATTGTTTAAAGAACCGCAGAACTGAAGCGCAAGCCGCCACGCGCCGCTGGCATGTAGGAGCAAAATGAACCCGCTACAGGTCGATATCCTGGAGGCCTTGGACGAGGCGGCCCGCGCTGAGGCGCGCCGGTTCATGTCCGGCTGCGTGTCGCAAAGCATCCACCAATCGCTGGACTGGCCGCTGCTGAACCCGCCAACGGCGCGGCAGACCTATTTGTATTTTCTGGTGCGCGATCAAGAGCGCCTTGTGTCCGCCGGGGTACTGCGGCTGACAGCCGTGGTTGCGGGCCTCAAGGTCGCCGCGATCCATCGCGGGCCGGTGACGGCCACACTTGAGGAATTGCCTGCCGTTTTGCAGGTGTTGTCGCAGGCGCTGCGTGGGCGGGGTGTCGTCAGTTTGACCGTGAACCCCCATTGGACCGGTCAACAGGGTGCCGAAATCCCTGACGTTTTAGCTCCTCTTGGCTTTGCACCAGTGCCGGAGGGCTTGCAGAATTTCCCAACGGCGACCGCACTGATCGACTGTACACAGACCACCGATGACATGATGGCCGCCATGACCCAAACGGGCCGCCGCCACCTGCGCAAATCAGCCAAGGCGGGCGTCACCTGCAGGCCCATGGCCACCCGTGCAGAGGCAGAGCTGGCCAACCAGATCATGGCCGCGATGAGCGTTGAGACGGGCCTCACCCTCGACAGTCAGCATGATTTCACGGCCCATTACGATTTCCTGTCCGCCTACCCCGATCGAGGATCCATTCTAGTGACGGAGGTGGAGGGCAAAGTGTTTGGCGCGGCAGTCAATTACATGGAGGGCGCGCGCGGGTTCAACATGTTGCTGACCACATCGTCACAGGTGACCGTGCCGCGGGCCTATCAGCTGATGTGGGACAGTATCCTGTCCGCCAAATCCACGGGAGCCACCTCTTTCGATATGGTGGGCTTCCCGGATGAGGACCGGGAAAGCGACGCAGGCATGAAGACCCGTGGGGCGTTCAAACGCGGGTTCGGGCCGCAGATCGTCAAACTGCCCCCCTTGATGACAAAGCCCCTGCGCCCTGTGCTGCATCACATCATCGCCCAGGCGCGGATCCTGCGCCGGATGCGCAATCGCGTGAAAGGGCGGACATGATAAAGGTGTTATGGATTTGTATGGTGCTGGTGCTGGCACTGCCCTTTGGGGTGCGGGCGCAACCTTTGGACGGGGACGCGCTGTGGTCCTTGCAGGCGCGGCCCAATGCCCGCCTTGGCCTCGCGTTTCCGGGGGCGGACCCGCAGTTTTACCCGCTGATGTCGCAGGCGGGTCTGGGCGTGGTGCGGGTCACTGCGAACTGGGGCCGGATTTCGCCGCAGCGGGGCCAGTGGAATTTTTCAGGCCTGGATCGCCGCGTGCGGGCCCTGGGCGATCTGGGGATTGACGCCTTCATCACCTTTGAAAGCACCGCGGACTGGGCCACGCAGCAGGGCCAACCTGTTAAGAACGCGACCCCGAATGACATGGCCGAATGGGCACAATTCGTGGCCACGGTGGTTGAACGTTACGACGGAGACGGACAGGGTGACATGCCAAGGCTGCGCCGTCCCGTGCGCTACTATCAGGCGGCCAACGAATTCATGAGCCCGACCAACAGGTCAGGCGGTTGGGCGGGCACCCACGCAGAGCTTTTGACCTATATCAACACAGCCCATGACGCTGTGAAATCCGCCGACCGTCGTGCAGTCTTTGTGTTGGGCGGCATTGCGGCCTTCAACATGGATATCGCCCTGCTGGATGCCGGACTTGCCCGGTTTGAGGTGCGCCAATCCTGGTCGGCCAGATCACAAACCGTTTTTGATCCCCGCGACTTGGACAATCCGGTCATCCGCGATCTGATCGAAAACCGGTTCAAACAGATCATCACGCGTGCCCGCTATGACATGGCCGATGTGCATCTTTATGGTCCCGAGAGCCGTGATGGGGCCCGTCTGGCCTACATGCGGCAGCTTTCGCGTCGGCCGGTGCTGTCCAGCGAATGCGGTGGCCCGTCGCTGGATTACGGCGGCCAATACAGCGGGCAGGCCCATTATGCGGCAGTCTTGGAACGCAACCTTGAAACACTGGCTGCAGGTGCTTCGTTTTGCCTGTGGTTCGGCCTGGGTGAAGGGATCACTGCGACCTATGGCAACCGCCGCGTGCAGTTGTATGACCGCCAAGAGCGCGAAAAGCCGGGCGTGCACGCCTACCGTTTGTTGGCCCGCCTGATTGACGACCGGACCGAAGTCACGCGGTTGGGTGCGGATGCCTTTGTCTTGCGAACCGGATCGGACCGGGTCTGCATCGCCACCCACGGGCGCGGCCACGGCGCCCTCGCCCTTGCCTGCGGCGCGGATGCACCCGCGCTGTGTGTGACAAATGCACAAGACCAGCGCACCTCTGCAGGGGATCTGCGCAATTTGCCGCAATTTTGCCCCGAAGATGGTGTTGTGATCGCCGGATCCGGGCTTTCCCAACGTCTTGCCGTTTTGGATGAATAATTATGCTGTCGCACTATTTTGAACTGTTGTCTTTGTACCGGCTCCGGATTTTGATCGGGGCTGTGGTGTCGGGCGTTGTGGTTTTGTGCCTGTCGTTTGTGCTGCTCAAGACCAGCCCGACCTACACGGCCTCCGTAACGATGAACATGCAGCCCTCCGAAGAGGCGCTGTTGTTCAACCGTCAATTCTTAGGCCAAAGTCAGTTCAACCCCGCCACGATCATCACCCAGACGCACATCGAACGCTTGCTCAGCCGTCCGGTTGCGGAACGCGCGCTGGATGCCTTGCTGGCGGATGTGCCCGACGAACCGCTTGATCCTGAGGTTTCCTTACTCGGGCAGATCAAAGGCTGGATCTGGCGCACCTGGACCCGCATCAACTACGGTGAATTCCGCGAAGTGCCCGAACGGGTGCAGCTTCTGAATGATCTGCGTGAGTCCCTCAATATCGAAACCGTGGAAGGCTCTTACATTCTGCTTGTCGAGGCGAGCTATAAGTTCCCCAGTACCGCCGCCGACATCGCCAATGCGGTCGCCAACGCTTACGTAGACATCGCCGGTGAGGAATTTCTGCAAGAGGCAGACCGCGCGGCCGAAGGGTTGCGTGTGCGCGTCGATCAGGGCGACGAGGAGTTGCGCCGTCTTGTCGCCGCCCGTGATGCCTTCCGGTTGGTCAACGACATCTCGGACGTGGAACGCCAATCGACCCTATTGTTGACCACTATTCAGGCAGGGCTGTCGTCTCTGGCGGAAGACCAATTGCGCCTGCGCACCAAACAGGCCGAACGGGCGACTTTGTTGGAGGAGATTGGCAATTCGTCCTCGAACTCGCGCGGGCCGCTGCAGACCCTGGACCGTGAGATCGAAGAGTTGCAGCAACTGATCGAATTTCGGCAGGATTTTCTGGATGAACAAAGCCGCGAGGTGCAAACCCTGGTGGAGAGGGATACGGAAATCCGCACGCTGAGCGATGAGATCGCGGTGAAACGCGAGGATCTGCGCGCCCTGCGGCAGCAATTGCAAAGCTTCGAACTGGCAACCGGATCACAAGCGCGCCAAATCCGTCTGATCGCACCCGCCGTTCCGCCGGTGTACCCCCGTTCGCCCAAGGTCTTCATCAACACGGTCGCCGCAGTGATCGTTGGCGGCCTGCTGGTTTTTGTGGTCGCCGTGATGCAGGACATCCTGGGGTCGTTCATTCGCACCCGGTCTGATCTTGCGGCGGTGGTGGGCAATCGCGCGCTGCCTACGGTCGATCCGGCCTGGCTGCGAAAGGTGCCGATCTGGCGCCCCCTTCGTCGCATCCGCAACGCACGCCGCCTGCGCCGCTTTATCGAGGATTTCGGCCAAAAAATGAGCGTCGAGGCCGGCTGGACCAAGCCGAACCTGTTCCTGACCGGCTACATGGATCAAGAAGAGCTGATCGACGTGCGCAATTTTATCGCTCAGGTCATCAAACGCTCTATTGCGCGGCCTGGCGTCGATGAAAGTTTTCGCGTCTCGGCTGTGGGGCCCATTCACACGATCAAGAACTGGGACGAGTTGCCCGAAGGTCAGGTCATCGTCGTGACGCATCCCGATCAGAAAAGCGATTTTGATTTCACCGGTGTGATGCAGCTTGGCACGGCCCCGCCCCGCAGCCCGTTGTTTATGTTGTGGAAAACCTGACATGGCAGACCGGCGCAAAATTCGTGCGCTGAGGGTTGGGCTGGCAGGCGCGGGCGTCCTGCTGGGGCTGGTGTTGTTTGCAGCGGGGGCCGCTATTTGGGGCGCTGCTGTGATCGCGGCCTCGGTGGTTTCATTGGCATGGCGGCGGGGCGTGCCGATCATGGTCTATCATTCGGTGTCGCCCGATGCGTCCTGGCTGCCTTGGGCACGCAATATCTCTGTTCGGCCCGAGGTCTTTGCCCGTCACATGGGTCATCTGGCCCGCAGCGGCTGGACCGTTGTGCCTGATCAACTGCTGGGCACGGATCGCCCTGTGCCGCGCCGGGCGGTGGTTCTCCATTTCGATGATGCTTATTTGAACACGCTGATTCACGCAGTGCCTGTGCTGCGCGACCATGCACTGCCCGCGACGATCTTTGCCTCAAGCGATTTTATCGATCCTTCGACCGGCCTGCGGACCCAAGAGCGCGACATAGGCTATCTGAACGGGGCCGAATTGCGCCACATCGACGAAGACCCGCTGTTCGAAATCGGCTGCCACGGCAAGGACCACGCGCGTGTGCCGGTGGCGGGGCAGGGACACGACAGGCCGGATGCCTGCGCCTGGGGGCCAGAGACGGCCTGGCTGTGGTCGCTGATGCCTGGCAACAAGTCCCGTTGGTTCGAAGGCGCGCCGCCCGCCGCCCCCTATGTGCCCGCCAATGATTCCAGTTTAACGGGCCGGATTGTGCAGGATGGATCGGTCGAGGACGAAGCCGCCTTTCACGCCCGTGTCCGCACACAGTTACAGCAGGCCCGCATCCATCTGTCGGGCCTACTGGGCCGTGATATCACCTATCTGTGCTGGCCCTTTGACCGCGTCACGCCAGCGGCCTTGAAGGCTGCGAAAGCGGCTGGTTTTCAGCGGTTTACAGGCGGTCGGGGCGACAACCGAAATGTGACGGACCCCGTCGTTCTGTCACGGACCCATGTGAATGACTTTGCCGCGGGCGCGGCCCCGCTGTGGGTCGAAACGCTCGTGTTCCGGGCCAAGCTTGAGGTCGCGTCCGGCAACCTGTTGTGGTTGCCCATCACGCTTGTGGCCAACCGGCGCCGCAAACGGGCCTCTCCGTTCCTGCATGGTCATATCGCATGACCGCGCGGCCCGCCCCCACAAAACCACTGTTGCCAGAGCTGGCGATTGGCCTCGGGCTTGGCCTGATTGCGGCGCTGATGACGCTGGTGTTTGCGCTGGCGATCCATCCGGTTGTGGCGATTGCACTGCCGGTTGTGATGGCCGTCGGGCTGGCGCTGGCAGCGCGTCCCGAAGTGGGCGCGTTCTTTCTGATCTTCTTTGCCTATCTTGACGGGATTTCGGACAAAATCTTTGCGGTCAGCCCGATTTCAGGGTTCAAGCTGATCACCGCGGCCACGATTTTCGGCATCGCCGTGATTGCCCATAAACACCGCACCCAGTTTCGCGCGATCCTGGCTTCTCCCATCGCACTTTGGGCCTTCGGGTTTTCCTGCGCCTGGTTGATCGCGATTTTGCTGGCCGACAGCAAATCCGTAGCCGTTGAATGGGGCAGCCGGTTGGGCACCATCAAGCTATTGTTGTTCTTGATTATCTTGTCTTTGCGCAGCCAAAGCCAGATCACCGCCGGAATTTTGTGCCTGGCGCTGACATCGGCGATCTCGGCGGTGTTGCTGATTGTGGATACGATGTTGGGGATCACCTTGGTCTCCACCAGCGAAGCGGCGACGACGGCACGCACCGCCGAAGGGTTCGATCGCTCATCGGGCGGGTCGCAATATAATCCCACAACGGCTGCGACGATGTTGCTCTGCGGGACGATCATCGCGCTGGTTCATGCGGTGGAGTCCCCCAAGTGGCGCCATTACATGGTGGCTTTCGCCCTGCTTGGCACGGCGGCGGTGGTGCTGTCCTTCGCCAGGTCGGCGGCCTTGGTCTATGCCATCATCGCGGTCGCGCTGGCGGTGCGCTATGGCAAGCACCGTTTGTTCATGCCCTTTGCGATCCTGGGCGCTGCAGCGGCGATTGCCATGCTGCCCTTCGTGCCCGCCAGCTATTTTGAACGCATCGCGTCGATTATGAACGTGTTTTTGGGCGGCGGCGGGGATTGGACGCTGGGCCGCCGCATGACCTACAATGTCATCGGCATGGACCAGCTGTTGCAAAACCCGATCTTCGGGATCGGCCCCGGCAATTTCGCAGAGGTCTTCACCCATCAGGACTATCGCTATCTGCCGGGTAGAACCCTATGGGGGCGGCAGTTGCACAACATGTATCTGTCTGTGGCGGTGGAATACGGGCTGGTCGGGTTCACCTTCTTTGCGGGGTTGATCATCACCGCTTTCCGCATGGCGCGCAGCGTCGCCCGAACGCCTGCCAACGAGGACCTGCGCGCCTTGGCCGTGGCGCTGACGTATGGGATGGCCGCCTATTACATCGTCAGCGTGTTCGTCCCCAATGAGTACAACAAATACACGTGGATCCTGCCGGCCCTGTCGGGTGCCCTTTGGCTGCTGAATACGCGCAAACTGCGGGAGGCGGCATGGCCCACATCCTCATCACCGTAAGTGAATTTCCGAAGGTCACGGAAACCTTCGTGCTGTCCAATGCGCTGCATTATCAGGAACAGGGGCATCGCGTCGGCATCTTCCACGTCAAACCGTTCCGTGACGCTGAGGTCGTGCACCCCCACGCGCGGCCGATCCTGCAGGCAGGGTTCACCTTTGGCTGGTTTGACAGGCGCAGTGCCGCTGCCTTGGCCGCTGAAACCTTGCGGGCACCGCACCGCGTGCTGGGCCTGTTTGGGCAGATCGGGGCCGCGTTCTGGCGGGAGCCGAAACGGCTGGCGGCCACGCTGGCCCTCTTTCCCAAGGCCACGGCGCTAGCACGGCATTGCCGCCGTGAAGGGGTTGATCACATCCATGCGGAATTCGCAGGCTACCCCGCCACCGCCGCATGGGTCGCGGCCAAGCTGTCCGGGGTGCCGTTTAGTTTCTCGGCCCATGCCCACGATATTTTCCTGACCCAATCACTGTTGGTAACCAAGGCGACGGAGGCATCCTTTGTCCGCGCGATTTCCCATTTCAATCGCGATTTTCTGGCGCGGATTGACGGGTTCCCCGCAGACAAAATCTGCGTGTTACGCTGCGGTGTCAGCTTGCCGCAAGAGGTCCCAGTGCCGGACCTGCAGGCGGGACAGCCGTTGCGCATCGTCTTTGTGGGCGCGCTGTTGCCGCGCAAGGGGGTGGATGTTTTGCTGCGGGCTTTGTCCGATCTGCCGCAGGGATTTGAGTGGTCCCTCGATATCATCGGTGGTGGGTCGCAGGATGCAAGCCTGCGCAAACTGGCCGCCACACTGACGCTGAAAAACGTCACCTTTCACGGCCCGCAATCCTCTGACGTGGTGCGCGCAGCCATGGCGGAGGCCCATGTGGTCGTCGTCCCCTCGCGGGAGGGGGAAGGTGGCCGGTCCGAAGGGATCCCCGTTGTCCTAATGGAGGCGTTGAGCCTTGCGCGGCCGGTGATCACCACCCGTCTGTCGGGCATTCCCGAACTGGTTGAGGATGGCGTCACGGGCCTGCTGTGCCCCCCTGATGATGTGGACGCTTTGCGCGCGGCCCTTTTGCGGCTGCGCGAGGATTACCCCGCCGCCCGCGCCATGGGCCGACGCGGCCGCGAACGGGTTGCGGAAGATTTTGACATAACAAAAACCGCCGACGCATTGCTGACGCGTATTCTTGAGGTCTGAAGGATGATCGTTTTTCTGTTCTGGTTCAGCATCTTGGCGATGGCATACGTTCTTGTCGGTTACAGCTTATGCCTGTGGCTGCTTCACCGCATCAAGGGCAAACGCCCGGTCCCCGCGATGCCTGCCCCCATGAAGGTCAGTTTTCTGATCCCGGCCCACAACGAAGGCGCGATCATTGCCGAAAAGATCGAGAACACACTTGGTCTGTCCAACACAGGCGGACACGAGATTGAGGTTTTGGTCATTTCGGACGGGTCCACCGATGATACCGTCGCCAAGGCCCGCGGCATTGATGACCCCCGCCTGCGGGTGGTTGAAACGCCCGGGCGGTCGGGCAAACTCAAGGCGCTCAATCAGGCGTTGGAGCTTCTCAGCGGCGATGTGGTGATCTTCTCGGACGCCAATGCGCTGCTGTCCGATGGTGCCTTGGATGCGATCATGGTGCAGTTTGGCGACCCTCACGTGGGCGGCGTATGCGGCCAGATCACGGTCGAGGGTAAATCCAAAGGCGGCATTGCGGGGGCGGACGCGCTGTTCTGGCGGTATGATCAATGGCTCAAGGGGGTCGAAAGCGATCTGGGCGGTGTGGTGTCGGCGCAAGGGTCGATCTATGCCATGCGCCGCCATTTGACCGGCCCCATACCGCAAGGCGTTGCCGATGATTTCCTGATGTCCGTGCGCGGTGTGGCGCAAGGCTATCGGCTGGCCTTCGCCCCGCAGGCGCAAACCGTTGAACGGGTCACGGAACGGGTGGGTGATGAAATGGGGCGCCGCGTGCGCAGTACGGAAATGGGTTGGCGCGGGCTGATGATGATGCGGTCGGTCATGAACCCCGCGCGCACCGGGATCTATGCGTGGCAGTTGATTTCGCACAAATTTCTGCGCCGCCTGATGCCGCTGTTTCTGGCTGTCGCTTTCTTGGCCAACCTGGCCTTGATGGGAAGCGGGACGGGCTGGTTTGTCTTGGGGCTGTTGCAAATCCTGTTCTACGCTCTGGGCCTTGGCGCGGCCTATGTGCCCGCGATCCGTAGACTGCCCCTGGCCCCGAAAGTGATGTTCTTTTGCATGGGCAACCTCGCTATGGCGCTTGGGATCTGGAAATACTACCGCGGGGTCGAAAGCTCTGTCTGGACGCCTATTCGGGATGACGCATGATGGCGAAACGCATTTTTATCCTTGGGCTGCAGCGTTCCGGCACCACGTGGCTGGCGAATATGCTGGCCGCCCTGCCACAGGTCGCCGCCGTCGCCCATGAGGATCACCGCGGCGTCCATGAAAGCGTCTTCTTTTCGCATTTTGCGCGCGGGTTCGGGCCATGGCAGGATGCGGACGCGCGAAAGGCCTTCTGCGAGGCTTTCGCCGCAAGCGATTATTACCAACTGACCGAACATGAGCCCGAGTTGCTGCCGGAACTGGTCGACAGCAGCGATGATTACGGCGACGTCTTTGTGCGCGTCATGGACCTTTATGCCGCCGTCGAAGGCGCGGAGGCGTGGTTGGAAAAGTCACCGCATCATACGCTGATGGCGCGGCAGCTTTTGCGCGCGGCCCCGGATGCGCATCTGGTGATGGTCGCACGGCGCACGCAGGATCTGATCCTGTCGCGCCTCTATGGGTTTGGGCGCACACCGCAGGCCGGGATCAAACGTAAGCTGGATGTCCTGCGCGGCAGTCTGACGGCGGCCCTTTATCGACGTGAGATGCGCCGCCTTGCGGCCAGCGAAAACGCGCTCTTCGTCACCTATGAGGCGCTGAAAAACGACCCTGATCATGCGACCCGGAAGACCATCCTGTCGTTCCTTGAGATTGAGGCCGACCCCGCCCAGATGGAAAGCACCTATTCGGCCAACACCAGCCACACCAACGATGAGGCCCGCCAGCTCAGTCTGGATGAGCTGTGCATCATGTATCTGGGTTTGGGTCTTGCGCGTCTTGTGCCTTTGTCCGCGCTCAAGGCGGTGCAGCGTCGCCGGGCCCATCTGCGCGGGGTGGATTGGCCGGACTGGGTCTGGACGATGACGTCCTACGATCCCACGGTATCTGACCCGTCGGAGTTGTCCGACAAGGACTGAAAAAACGCCACATGGGCCTGCACGGCGCTGTCCTTGGTGTAGCCCGCAGCGATTTTGAATCCCTCGGCCTGTGCCGTTTCGCGGGCGACACGGTCCTGCGCGAACGCGGCGATCTGCTGGGCGAGCTGTTCGGGGTTCCGCGTGTCACACAACAGCCCCCCGCGACCACCGGCCAACAGATGCGCAGGCCCGAAGGGGCAATTGACCGAGGCCACGGGAACGCCGTGGGCCATCGCCTCAACCAAGACGTTGCCGAAACCTTCTACGTGGGAGGTGCACCAAAGCATATCCGCGCCCCTGAACGCCGTCTGCGCGTCAGGCACCGCCCCCGCCAATGTGACCACATCGCCCAAGCGCAACCGCGCAATCAAAGCCTGCAGCCGGTCCCGTTCCGGGCCGTCGCCATGCAGTGTCAACCGCGCATCAGGCTGGACCTTGTGCAGCTCTGCGAAAGCCTGAATTGCTAGGTCATAGCCTTTCTCGGGGCTCAGCCGGCCCAAGGTCACAAAGTGCCGCGCACGATCCGGCAGGGGGCGGGCGGTCGCGATGGCGTCCACAACCGGATTGGGCAGGACCACACAGGGCGGACAGCGACGACCAATCATGGCGCGGTGTTCGTCCAGAATGGGTTGCAAGGGGGCCGTGATCGCCACCGCATCCGGGTAAAGCTGCCGCATGATCGCACGGCGCAAAGGCGCGAAGCGGCGCGTGTCGAGGAAGGCCTGCAGGGGAATATGTTCGCCCAGCACAAGGCGCGGCGCGCGCCGACGCCCCATCCGCCGCGCGGCCAGCAGCGCCATCACATTGGCCGCATTCGTCGCCGTCCAGACCAGATCGACAGCTTCGCGGTGCAGCAGATAGGCCAGCACCTTCGATCCGCCCACGACTTTGGCGCCCTGCAGATCAAGCACTTGAACATGGGGCGGCACATGGTCCAACAAATCGCCCTTTCGCGACTGTAGGATCAAGATCACCTCAAGCCCGCTGTCATCGGGCCAGCGTTGTAGCAGGCTCAGCATCCCACGTTCGATCCCGCCGGTCCGCAGATGGGGCAATAGCACTGCAATTTTCATCGCGGGTTCCTTACGGCGGGGCGTTTCCAAGACGGGCTTTGCGCACAATGGCGCAGGACACTCCTACAGAACAGCCATAATGCGAGGGGTGAAATTATACGCCTTTTGCCGAATCAATCGGGCCACTTGCCGAATTTATCTTGGGTGAAATTTGGCCAAAATAGGGCACGGATTGTAAATTGTGTGGGCTCCTCAATTTTGACGTGTCTCCCTATTGTTTACCTTAGGGAAACAATAGGCTGCGTTTGCAGTCGAATGTTTGATCAAATCACTGATTTTATTCAAAAAAGAAGCAATTTCGCGCAGAGTTTCTACCTTTCTCGCGCAAAGGCTGAGACTGGTTGCCCTAAGGGTAAACAATTCGTTAATATTGAGGCGGAACTGAGGCATCTGCCGTCTCGGTTTTCAACGATCAACACAATCTGATGTAACGCGCAATTTCGTCTGACTTGCGCGAACCAAGAAATTTGGGACGACGCTGCCAATGTTGGATTCTTCTCCGTTCGATTTGAAAGCATTCGATGCGCATGTGCGCGCAACACGGGCGCGTACGTTGCAGGTCTTGCAACGCTCAGCGCCGGGTGGCTTCGTGCCGGTTTATCCGCGCTTTCATGCGGCCTACAACCGCATGATCGGTCTGGTCCTGTTCTTGGCAGCTCTCCCCCTTTTGGTGGTTTTGACTGTCTTGGTGTTGGTGATCCAGGGCCGTCCGATTTTCTACGCAGGGCCCCGCTTGGGTAAGGATCAGGTTTCGTTTAACATCTTCAAATTCCGCACTTTGGATACTGCCAAAGCCAAAGCCCTGACCGCAGACAAAGTGCTGCCGCGCAATTCCAATATCGAAACCCGCATGGGCAAGTTCTTACGTGGCTCCCGTTTGGATGAACTGCCGCAGCTGTGGAATATTGTGCGCGGTGATATGAACATCGTCGGCCCCCGACCGGTTCGCCCGGAATTGGCCCGCACGGAGCAAATGCTAAATCTGCACTACAATATCCGCTTTGCCGTTGTCCCAGGTTTGATCGGGCCAACCCAGGCCTATCTGTGCCACGGGACGTCCAAGCGCATCCGCGCCCGGTACAATTACGGCCTATGTTCGCGTCGCGTGTCCTACATTCGGGAAATTGCCCTGTTTACGCGTGTTGGCTGGGCTGTGTTGTCCACAACAGGGCGCTTGGTGATGAAGAAGCTTCGCCCCAATCAGGCGGCTGCGGACAGCGCGCAGACTGCACAGCTTTGGAATTTGCGCTTGAAGACTGCAGGCGGACAGGTGCTGCCGGCATTGGCCTTCGAGGGGATGAAAATCGGTCTGCCGCACGGTCAGAACATCACAGCCGGAATCTTGTTGATCGACCAAGCCAAGGGCCTGCGAAAGGCCAACGTGGTCCTGCGACGTCTAAGCGCGCCAGACGGCGATTTGACACATCAGGTCGTCCCAGCGGATGAGGTCGCAGTGCATTTAGTTGGACGATATTTGATGAAAGACGCCGTCGTTCAGCCGGTCCAACCCAGGCCGCGTCCGGAACATGACGTGGCAATCCTGCGGGGCAAGCGCCCGATCTTACGCCCGGAACAGACTGTCATTTCCTGATTGGCGAAACCAGGTCTCCGTGTTTGACATGACCACTTGCTGCGGCAATCCGGTCACATAAACCACCCCAATATGATGCAGCGAGGCAAGGTGATCTGTTCGTTGCACCTCACGGCTGCGTTGCGAACACTGGCTCATTCGCTGAGTGACCGCAGGGCGTGAAGCGTTCGACGCGCGCTTGGACGGTGGATCGGAGGGCAAAATATACCAAGGGTCCGACTTCCCGCAACCACCCCGAAATACAGAGCCTTAAACAAGAGGCGAATTATCGGTCAAAAGCGGTCATTTCTGCCAAAGCAGGTCTGGGCGATCCGGGCGAGACTTGAGTTGGCGGGTTATCTGCGCGATCTGAATTTGTTCAACGTCGCCATCGACAGCAAGCTGCGCGGCTGTGATCTGGTCAAAGTGGTCTTATCCGACCTGGTAAAGGATGATCGCGTTCGGGAACGCGTTTCAGTGACCCAAAGCAGGACGAAGCGCCCGATCCAGTTTGAGTTGACGGAAAACACGCGTGAAACTGTACTGTCCTGGGTCAAATCGCCCCAGATGTTTGCGTGCCGGTTTAAGTTTCCTGGTCGCTTCCATGACAGGCCACATATCTCAACACGACAGTATGGGCGGCTCGTTCGTGATTGGGTCGCATGGAACGGAATCTTACGCGTTTTGTTATTCTCGCACGAGCGAGGTTTCCCTTCAAAGCTTTCGTCTTCTTTGCATGATCCAGCTGTCGCAGAAGCCAAGTGTACGTTTCATTTCACTCGAGAAGGGCATTTGACGTCTGCGATCAGAAGGTGTGATCATCCTTGAGGTTCCCTGTCTGCCATCACTCAGCCAACAATCTGACTTTGTCCCAAAATCTTCCAGTTGATCGCGTCTCTTTTCTCTTGCCTTCATAAAGGCTGACTTTGATTGGTACCTCGAAGAGCCCCGCATCGGGAGAAATGTTCTGAAGCGTTCCTGCAGCAAGTTCATCTTGCACAAGAGCTTTGGGCAGCCAGGCGATCCCAAGTCCTTCAATCACTGCTGACTTGAGCGCCGCTGCAATCGAATCTTCGTAGACTGGCAAAAGGCTGGGTGGCTCTGGGCAGCGTTCAATCATCAGATTGGTCGTACGCCCCAGAAAGCTGATCTTGCTGTATTTCAGGTATGGCACGTCTTGGTCCCGAAGTGAGAAGACTGGCTCATCATGATCAACACGACTAACGGGGATTAGGCGATCTTCACCAATGCAATAGCTTGCTCGGTCAAGGACGTGATCACCCGTCTGGATATCCTTGTGAGAGTAGCACAGCATAGCATCCACATCGCCAGAAATCAGCGCTTCAATGCAGCCTGCAAAATTGTCTGCGACAATCTGAAAATAAGGTGCACGACCGTTCGGATAGAGGTTCTTTATCATATTTGGTACGTAGGAGACGGACAAAGACTGGAGTGTCGCAATACGTATTTTTTCTGATGATGCCCCTGCTTCGGACAGCTCCGTTCGGGATCTTTCCCATTCATAAATCATACTTTGCGCTGTCGGCAAAAACTTTTGACCGGCCTCCGTTAGAACGACAGGGTGAACGGAGCGGTCAATGATTTCCGCGCCCAGCGCGTATTCCAGCCGTTTGATCCGCCGTGTAAAGGCAGGTTGCGTCACATTCCGTTTCTCGGCGGCGCGCGCAAAAACCCCCGTTTGAGCCAGCGCGACAAAGTCCTGAAGCCAAGCAATTTCCACGACGATGCTCCTTTCCCTGAATCTCCAGCTGTACACAAAAGCATACAAATAAACATTGCCGTTTCGGTAATGCGCCTGCTGTTTTCGCAAGATGCACGACGAGCAATTAAGATGCCCAATCGGCATTTCCCAAATCAACAGCGTTTCGACCAACCTTAGGCCAACGGCAAAATAAGGTTTCAAAAATGCGCTGCGAACGAGACACGCTTGGTGAGGTGGAGATAGCGACGGACGACGCCTTCGGGAGCCAGACGGCGCGCGCTGTTCAGAACTTCCAGATCTCTTCTAAGCGGTTGTCCGACTATCCTGACATGGTGGCTGCGCTGGCGACGGTGAAGCTTGCTGCCGCGAAAGCAAATGCTTCGGTCGGCGCATTGTCCAAAGAAAAAGCGCAGCAAATCGCCCTTTCGGCTGAAGAAATAATCGGTGGCAAACACCACCAGCATTTCCCAATCGACATGATGCAAGGTGGGGCGGGCACCTCATCCAACATGAACTGCAACGAAGTCATCGCGAATGTCAGTCTGAAACGTATGGGCCATGCTTATGGGGACTACGCCCATTTGCACCCCAATGACGATGTGAACCGGTCACAGTCAACCAATGACGTGTATCCAACGGCCATTCGCATCGCGCTGTTGAACGGGTCTGCCAGTCTCTTGAAGGAGTATGGATTGCTCCGGGACTCTTTGCGGGCCAAGTCGGAAGAATTCAAATCCATCACCAAAGTGGGTCGTACACAGTTGCAGGATGCCGTGCCTATGACGGTTGGCGACGAATTTGGCGCCTTTGCCTCGACACTTTCAGATAATATCGAGCGCGTGCGTCAAACCCGTGAAACCCTACGTGAGGTCAATCTCGGCGGCACAGCAATTGGGAATGGCATCAACGCACCCAAAGGGTATCGCGAACGCGTCATCCAGATCCTGTCGGAAACCACCGGCTATGATTTCTACAGTGCTGAGAACCTGTTCGGCGCAACCTACGATCAAGGAGCACTCGTCCTCTTCTCAAGCGCGCTGAAAAGCGTCGCCGTCAAGCTTTCCAAGATTAGTTCTGACCTGCGCCTTTTGGCCAGCGGCCCACGTGCCGGCATCGGAGAGTTGCAGTTGCCCGCCGTTCAGGCCGGATCCTCCATCATGCCCGGTAAGGTGAACCCAGTGATCCCTGAAGTGGTCAACCAGGTGTGCTACGCGGTGATTGGCAACGATCTGACGGTCACGCTGGCGGCGGAGGCGGGCGAGCTACAGCTAAACGCAATGGAGCCTGTGCTGCTTCTGCGGTTGATGGATTCCATCAATCTGCTTGAGAACGCCATGCGAACCCTGCGCGAACGCTGCGTCGTTGGCATTAAGGTTGATACCGAACGGTGCGACGCGCTTTTCAAAAACAGCCTCATTCTGGCAACCGAGCTGGCGGTCCATGTCGGATACGACCGCGCCAGTGCGATTGCCTATCACGCCAAGAAAGAGGGGCTGGGCCTGATCGAGGCCATCAGAGCATCCCCCGATATCCCACCCGAGGTTCTGTCCGCGCTGACCGGACAAAGAACAGACCGCGTCGCATGACGCATTTCAAGTCAGCATCAAAACAGTGGAGGAAACCATGAAATTTCTTAGAAACGGAGCCGCCATCGCGCTCGCCTTTGCGCCGGTGTCCGGCTTTGCTGATACGCTCGAAGATGTGCAGGCGCGCGGTCAATTGCTGTGCGGCGTGAACACCGGTCTGTCCGGCTTTTCATTTACGGATGCGGACGGCAACTGGACCGGCTTTGACGTTGACATGTGCCGCGCGGTTGCGGCGGCGGTTCTAGGGGACGCCGACGCCGTGGAGTACATCCCGCTCACTGGCAAGACGCGCTTTACCGCGCTCAGCTCCGGTGAAATCGACTTCCTGTCGCGCAACACGACCTGGACCTATTCCCGTGACAGTGATCTTGCGGCCAACTTTGTTGGCACCAGCTATTATGACGGTCAGGGTTTTCTGACGCGGGCCGAATTGGGCGTTAGCTCCGTCATGGATCTGGATGGTGCAACGATTTGCATCAAGACAGGCACCACAACAGAACTCACCCTTTCCGAGTTCTTCCGCTCGAACGGCATGACTTATGAACCGGTGCCGATTGAATCAGATTCAGAAGCACAACAGCAGTACAATGCAAAGTCTTGCGATGTGTTCACCGCAGATGCCTCGGCTCTGGCTGCCAACCGCGCGAGCTTTGCCGACCCAGACGCCCACGTCATTTTGCCGGAAATCATTTCCAAAGAGCCGCTTGGGCCCGCTGTGCGTCACGGTGACGACCGCTGGCACGACATCGTTGGCTGGACGTTGAACGCGCTGATTGCTGCGGAAGAACTGGGTATCACGTCTGAGAACGCCCGCACGCTGGGAGACACGACGAACTCGCCTGAGATCAAGCGTTTGCTGGGTGTTGACGGTGATCTGGGTGCGATGAACGGATTGTCGGCCACATGGGCCCAAGATGCCATCGCGGCTGTTGGCAACTACGGTGAGATATTCGACCGCCATCTGGGCACCGACACCGTGATCGGCCTTGAACGGGGCCTGAACGCACAATGGTTCAACGGCGGGCTGCAATACGCACCTCCCTTCCGTTAATTGATCCTCCCTGAGATCAGCCGGGTCTTCTCCTGCTTGGCTGATCTCCCTTTCAGGCATTCGCTATGACTATGAACTCTACTCCGACGGAGAGCCCAGACGCCTTCCGCGTCTCGCAACTCCTTTCCGATACGCGATATCGGGCCAAAACGCTTCAGACCATTGCTGGTGTCCTTATCATGCTGTTCCTTGGATGGTTGGCCGCGAACACGCTGTCGAACCTCAATACCTTGGGCAAACCACTTTCGTTTTCCTTTCTGGGGGACAAAGCGGGGTATGACATCAATCAAAGACTGATCCCCTATACGGCCGAGGACACGCATCTGCGGGCGGCCCTGACGGGCCTGATGAATACGCTTGTTGTCGCTGTGCTTGGATGCCTGACTGCAACCATCCTGGGCCTGTTTATCGGCATTGCGCGGCTTAGCCCCAACGCCGGGCTTGCGCGCCTTGCCCGCGTCTATGTCGAAATTTTCCGCAACGTACCGCTGCTGCTTTGGTTGCTGTTGATCTTTGCGCTGTTGACCGAAACGCTCCCCGCACCGGATGCGTTTCGAGGAGAAGACCCGTCCGCGACCCTGATCTTTTCAGACAGCGTCGCGGTCACAAATCGCGGCGTCTTTGTGCCGAGCATCTCGTTCAACCAACCCCGGTTTGGCTGGCTTTTGCTTGGCTTGATCGCAGGACTGAGCGTTCTGGCGGGCCTACTGCGAAGCGCGGCAAAACGGCACCAGTCGAAGACAGGTCGTCCTGTGGCCCTCGGCCTTCCGATACTAGCGACCTGGGCTCTGTCCCTTATGGCGCTCGTTTACTGGGCCGGACCAACGGTATCCTACCCAGAGCTTCGCGGCTTTAACTTCAGGGACGGTATTCACCTGCGCACGTCCCTTGTGGCGCTGTGGCTTGCGCTGGCGCTGTATACTGCTGCCTTCATCGCGGAAATCGTGCGGGCGGGCATTACCGCCGTAAACAAAGGCCAAAAGGAAGCCGCAGCCGCACTTGGCCTGCGCGGCGGTCAAACCATGCGACTGGTCGTGCTGCCACAGGCGCTGCGCGTGATCATTCCGCCGTTGATCTCGAATTATCTCAATCTCACCAAGAACTCATCGCTTGCTATCGCAGTTGGCTACATGGACCTCACCGGGACATTGATGGGCATCACACTCAATCAAACCGGGCGCGAGTTGGAAACTGTTCTTCTTGGCATGAGCTTCTACCTCGCAGTCTCCATCTCAATCTCGCTTGTGCTGAATTGGTACAACGCCCGCGTTCAACTTCGGGAGAGATAATATGTCCCAGTCAAACGACCTTATCCCGCCCCGCCCAGCACCTCAGAGTGCGAACGGCATCCTAGGCCGCATCCAAGCGCTCGCGGCCCAAGGACCATCACATCTGATCCTGTCCGTGATCTCGTATGCTGCCATGGCGGCGATGATCTGGCTTATCCTGCGGTGGGCGATTTCGCCAACATGGACTGCCGGATCGCTGGCCGAGTGTCGCGAAATCCTGCAAGGCCAACACGGCAAAGCCTGTTGGGGCGTGATCAACGAACGGTGGTCGCAGCTTTTGATCGGCTTTTATCCAAAGGCGGAATTCTGGCGTCCTGCCTTGGCGTTCGTCCTGCTTGGATTGGCCATATTTGCAATGCTTCGGGTGAATGCACGGGCAATGGAACGCAAACTAGCAGTCATCCCCTTTGTCCTGACGCCCTATCTGCTCTGGGGCGGCCCAATCTGGAGTTGGGTCGTCCTGTTCGGGGCCGCTTGCCTATTGCTTGTTATGAACAAGTTGCTGCGATCCACCAACGCAAAGGCAGACTTTGCCATCAGGATTGCGTTCATCGGTGCAGCAGTCTGGCTGGCAATGAACATTTCCGATGCCTTGCCCCCCAGCCTCAAAGACCTTGGTCTTGAGCCTGTCAAAAGTCGTGAGTTCGGCGGGTTCTTGTTGTCATTCCTGATCGGGTTGTCCGCCATTCTGTTTTCGCTGCCCATGGGCGTTGCCCTTGCACTTGGCAGAACGTCAAAGCTGCCGCTTCTACGCGTTGTCTCGACGGGCTTTATCGAATTCATCCGTGGCGTTCCCCTGATCACACTGCTTTTCATTGCGTCCACGTTGCTCAACATCTTTCTACCGCCAGGAACAAATTTCGACATCATCGTGCGCGTAATCATCATGGTGACGCTGTTCGCATCCGCCTATATCGCCGAGATTGTGCGCGGCGCCTTGGCCGCCGTCCCCAAAGGACAAACAGAAGGGGCAGCCAGCCTTGGGCTGAACTACTGGCAGACCCAACGTCTGATCATCCTGCCCCAAGCCTTGAAGATCTCGATCCCTGGCATCGTGTCGACCTTCATCGCAGTCTTCAAGGATACGACGCTCGTGTCCATCATTGGCCTGCTCGACCCGCTGGGGCTTGCAAACAACATCCGCGCCGACAGCGCCTGGACCGGAATCGTCTGGGAAATCTACGGCTTCGCGGCGCTCATCTTCTTCATCTTCTGCTTTGCCATGTCCCAGTACTCCATGTGGCTGGAACGGCAATTGCAAACCGGACATCGCTAGGAACACCCCATGAAACACGCCGTCCAACAAACCCCCGACACTGCAATCCAGATCACCGGCCTGAACAAATGGTACGGGGCCTATCACGCCCTGCGCGACATTAATCTAACGGTGAGACGCGGCGAAAAGATCGTGATCTGCGGGCCGTCTGGGTCAGGCAAATCAACGATGATCCGCTGCATCAACGCGTTAGAAGAACATCAAGAAGGGCAGATCACTGTGGACGGCACGGTGCTGTCGTCCGATCTGAAAAACATCGACACTGTCCGATCCGAAGTCGGGATGTGTTTTCAGCACTTCAACCTGTTCCCGCATCTGACGATCCTGGAGAACTGTACTCTCGCCCCGATCTGGGTGCGCAAAATCCCGCAGGCCGAAGCGGAAGCGACGGCGATGCACTATCTGGAAAAGGTCAAAATCCCCGATCAGGCGCACAAGTATCCCGGCCAGTTGTCAGGCGGCCAGCAGCAACGTGTCGCCATCGCCAGATCCCTGTGTATGAAGCCTCGCATCATGCTCTTCGACGAGCCGACATCGGCGCTTGATCCTGAGATGATTAAGGAGGTTCTCGACACAATGGTGGCCCTCGCCAACGATGGGATGACGATGCTCTGTGTCACCCATGAGATGGGTTTTGCCCGTCAGGTCGCAGACCGCGTGATCTTTATGGATCAGGGCCAAATCGTTGAAGAAAACACCCCCGAGCCCTTCTTCGAGAGTCCGAAAAACGACCGCACTAAGCTGTTTCTCAGCCAGCTTCTTGGTCATTAATCGTCCTGAACAGTGCAAATAAGTTGTATATATCTGCACGCTTGGGAGGCCGGATCAGAACCGAAAGCCGGCGTCAAAAGTGGATGGACGCCGACAACACCACCCGCCGGCATTTCGCACGTGCCGGCGAACGACCCGTTGTGATCAATTGGCAGCGAATGGCAGAATCCAAACCCGATCAGCAGGTGAAAAAAGTAGCTTTATCTACGCCAGATACCGTCCAACAATGGGGAGTAGCTCACCGGAAACACGCTATAGACAGTGGGGGCCTTGAACCGCCAGTGTCCCCAAGTATGACCTTAAGAATCCGGCTTAAACATCTTCCGGCGTTTCGCGCGATCATGAATGCGGGGTCGATTACGGCGGCGGCCCGTATGGTTAACCTGTCGCAACCTGCGATCAGCCGGTTGCTGGCTGTTTTGGAGGAAGAACTTGGGTTCAAGCTTTTCTACCGTCGGGGACGCCGCCTTGTTGCGACCGTCGAAGGGCAATCGTTCTTTCGCCGCATCGAGGGAACGCTGAGCGGCATTGACGACATCCCCTCAATCGCGGCGGATGTTCGGGTCAACAGCTACGGGCGGTTGCGCATTTGCAGCATCGGCCCCCTGCTTTTGGGGGATTATCTGCCGAAAGCAACGGCGCGCTTTTAAGGAGAGTTTCCGGACGCCAAAGTCACGATGGAATGGCGGCGGCGCGAAGACATCGACGAATGGGTGTCAAGCCGTCAGGCCGACATTGGCTTCACGCTTTTGCCAATCGAAAGCAATTCCGTGACCTGGCGCAAGCTGATCACAGTGCGTGCTGTGGCGATCTTTCCCAAGGGCCACCGTTTTGACGGGCGCGAGACCGTACATGCGTCCGAGCTACGGGATGAGACGACAGTTCTGCCGAAACAAAACGTGCGCCTCAGGCAGTATAGCGACGCCGCCATGTTCGGCGATCAGGGCGATATGCGCGTTGATATCGAAACCTCGACCGCCGTGACCTCCTGCCATCTGGTGGCCAACAATGTCGGTGTCGGCATCAGCGATCGGTTCAGTGTTTCCGGTCTGGGCCGCGACCGGTTGGCGATCGCGCGCCTGGAGCCGGAGCTGACCCTAACCTATTGCGCAATTTGGCCCAAAGATCGGGAGCCCTCACAGCAAGCCATGGATTTTCTGGATGCGGTCGCACAGGTCGGTGGCGAATTTTTTGAAGCCTTTCCAGAGGCTTGCCCTGTGTGATCCTCTGAGACTAGGCGCGGGAGGACGCGCATGTGCCAACATCTCGGGCACACAAGAGAGGAAAAAATGCTGAAAAAAACAACAACTGTTACGGCGGCTCTGGTGGCCGTTCTGGCCACGCCTGCACTGGCGGAATGGCCCGAGCGGCCCATCAACATCACCGTACCGTGGCAGGCCGGGGCTGGCGCCGTCGACCAGATGACGCGTCAGTTGCAGGCCACCGTGGCCGAGGGTGACTTGTCGTCCCAACCGATCACCGTCTTCAACGTCGGTGGTCCGAACCCCGTGGGATTGCGCCAGTCCATGTCCGCGCCGGCTGATGGCTACAACTTCGTCGTCGTGCACACCGCCATGATGACGCTTGAGGCCGCGGGCAAGATCGATTTTGGCTATCAGGATTTTGAACCTGTGGCGCGTTTGGGGCAGTTCTGCCAGACGACGTCCGTTCACAAGGACACGGGCATCACCTCGCTGGATGAGCTGCTTGAAAGGGCCGCGTCAGAGCCAAACACATTGGTCCATGGCGCGAACCTTGGGGCGATCAACCACGTCTATGGCATTATGGTCGAAGACCTGATGGAAGGCGCGGAGTTCCGCTTTGTCCAGACGGGCGGTGACGCAGGCACCTTCCCTGAAATGAAGGGTGGGCGCGTGCAGGTTACGGGCTATTCCGCCGCCGGTGCCACGAACTTCGCCCTGGGTGCCGACGGCGCGCCGGACCCCGAAAGCCCGGTGCAGATGCTGGCCTATGCGGGGCCAGAGCGTCACCAGAACTTCCCCGATGTGCCGACCTTTGTTGAGCTTGGCCATGACCTGATCTTCTGCGTGGATGGCTGGTACTTTGCGCCCGCAGGCACGCCGCAAGAGGCGATTGATGGCTTTGCCGCGATGATCGAGGCCTCATTGGCCGATGAAGGCATGCAGACCTTCCTCGACAGCAAGGCGATGGTCGGCAACTTCCAGGCTGGCGATGCTCTTAGCGCCGAGATGGATCGGCAATGGGCCGCCATCAAGGATGTCGCCGCGCGCGCCGCAAATTAAGAGGATGCGCTTGGGTGAAATGGGCGCGGTGTGCCGATGAGTGTGCCACGCCCGTTTTCCCGGATCCTAGTTCCTCTGGATGAAACGAAACCGCGATTGGTGTGCCCCCGCGCAGCCAGTCCACAGGGTCCTTATGCAACGCTATTTTCTCCCACTCGAGGCTTTGGTGTCCGCTGGCCTGTTTGGTGTCAGCGCCATCTTTCTGGTATCATCGCTGGGCTTGCCTGCGGGCACGTTTGACCCGCTTGGGCCGGGGGCAGCGCCGGAAATGGTCTCTGGCTTGCTGTGCCTTTTGTGCTTGGTTGTGCTGGTGCGGGGCATGCGGCGCGCAGCAACCGGTGCCGAAAACGAGGTAGAGGTTGCCGTCGACATCATCAAGCGCGAGGGCGAGGAAAGCCCCTTTGCACTGGCCGGGTTCTTTGGCCTGCTTGTCGCCTACCTTCTGGCGTTCCAGTTCCAGCTTGGCCATTTCATCGCCATTACCATTCCTTTTGTTTTTGCCACGGTGCTGCTTTTGGGGGGCCTGAGCTTGCGCAATGGTCTCATTGCGCTGCTGCTGTCTGTTGGGCTGTCGGTCGGCTTTTTCTATGTGATGACGGATTTCTTCACCATCCGCCTGCCGGGGATCTAGGGTCATGATCGACGGTCTTCTCGCCACGTTTGAGCCGTTCCAGATGCTGATGATCTTCATCGGTGTCTTCTCTGGCATCATCGTCGGCGCCATCCCGGGGCTGACCGGTTCGATGTTGATCGCCCTGACCTTGCCGATCACGTTTCATATGACGCCGCTGCACGCGACCAGCCTGTTGGTGGCGATGTATGTAGACTCGATCACCGGGGCGCTGATCTCAGCCACGCTGTTGCGCATGCCCGGCTCACCGGCGGCGGTCATGACCACGCTGGACGGCTACCCTTTGGCCAAATCCGGCCAACCGGGCGGCGCGTTGGGCCTGGGCATCGCCGCGTTGTTCTGGGGGTCGCTCTTGGCCTGGATCGCGCTGGCCACATTAACCAAGCCGCTGTCAGAGCTGGCGGTGATCCTTGGCCCATTCGATTACTTTGCGCTGGTGATGATGGCGATGGTACTGATCGCCTCCGTCGCGGGCGGCGATATGATAAAGGGGCTGATCGCGGGCTTCCTTGGTATGCTGGTGACCTTCCCGGGCATTGATCCGTCGGGGGGCGAGATGCGGCTGATGTTCGGCGTCGATGGCCTGATCGGCGGGTTCAAATTTCTGCCCGTGCTGATCGGTGTCTTCGCGGTCAGGCAGATCTTTGCGGACGTGCTGACCATCAAGCACAGGCCTGAGCCGGTGATCAACACCAACAAGGGCCTGTTCATGTCCTGGGGGGACCTGCGACGGTTCTCGCCCAATATCCTGCGCTCCTCCTTCATCGGGACCATCGTAGGGATCCTGCCAGGCGTGGGGGCCTCTGTGGCCTCGGCGATTTCCTACCTTGTCGCGCGGCTGCAATCCAAAACGCCAGAGAAATTCGGCAAAGGGTCCGAAGAAGGCATCGTCGCCTCAGAGGCCGCAAACAACGCCAGCGTCGGCGGGGCGCTGATCCCGCTGCTGGCGCTTGGCATTCCAGGTTCGGTGGTGGACGCGATCCTGATCGGCGCGTTGACCATCCATTCGATCCAACCGGGGCCGCTCATGTTCGCCTCGAACCCCGATATTGTCTGGAACGTTATCGCTGTCGATCTGGTGGCCACGTTTGTGATGTTCGCGCTGATGCTGGGCCTCGTGCGCTTTTACATCCGCGTGGCAGCCGTCCCCAAAACATACCTTCTGCCGGTGATCATGGTCTGCTGCGTCGTCGGGGTCTACTCTCTCAACAACACGATGTTCGACGTCTGGACCATGTTGGGCTTTGGCGTCGTGGGCTTTCTGCTGGAACGCGCAGGCTTTTCGCTGGGACCCTTCGTGATCGGTTATATTCTGGCCAAGGTGGCCGAGGCCAAGCTGCGTCAGGGCCTGATGTTCACCGATGGCGATATCTCTCCGCTGTTTACCTCACCCCTGTCCGCGTCGCTGCTGGTCATCGCGGTGATCCTGCTTGTCTGGTCGCTCCGCCCGGAACGCCGCCGAAAATCCGCCGCACGCCACGCCAAAGGGGCCTAGTCGATGAAAACCGTTTTCCTTTTGTTTGACAGCCTCAATCGCCGCGCGCTCAGCTGCTATGGCGGCGACACGGTGACGCCAAATTTCCAGCGGCTCGCGGATCGGGGCATCACCTTCGACAACCATTATGTCGGCTCATTGCCCTGCATGCCGGCGCGGCGCGACATCATGACCGGGCGGCTGAACTTCATGCACCGCTCCTAGGGGCCGCTGGAGCCGTTTGACCAGACCGGGTCAGAGATCCTGAAGGCCAACGGCACCTACAGCCACCTGATCACCGACCATTACCATTACTTCGAGGATGGCGGGTTGAACTATCAAAACCGATTTAACTCCTGGGAGCTTGAGCGTGGTCAGGAATGGGACCCCTGGAAAGCGGTGGTGGACGCGCCCTTTTGACCACTTCAAACAGACCTACCACCCCCTGCAATACGAAGAGGAAGGCGGGCGCGCGCGCGGCATGATCAACCGCCATTTCATCGCGCGCGAGGAGGACTATTCAATGGCCCGCACCTTTCAGCGGGGGATCGAATTCCTCGACCAGAACGGACAGGCGGACAACTGGTTCCTGCAGCTGGAGTGTTTTGACCCGCATGAGCCCTTCGCCGCGCCAGAGGCGTACCGCGAACACTATCCCACCGGCTAAGACGGCCCGATCCTCGATTGGCCGCGCTACAAACGTGTGGAGGAGACCGAGGACGAGATTGCCGAGATCCGGGCCAATTACGCAGCACTGGTCACGATGTGCGACGCCTATCTGGGCAAGTTGCTCGATTACTTCGACGCCCATGACCTTTGGCAGGACACCGCGCTGGTCGTGTCAACGGACCATGGGTTCATGCTGGCCGAACATGACTGGTGGGCCAAAAGCCGGATGCCGTTTTATAACGAGATCGCGCGTATCCCGTTCCTGATCTATTCGCCTGCGCATGCGCATCTGGGCGGCGAGCGCCGCAAGAGCCTGACGCAGAATATCGACATTATGCCGACGCTGCTTGATTTCCACGCGGCACCGATCCCGGGTACCGTCACGGGGCATTCCCTGCGCGGCGTGATGGACGACGACACGCCTGTTAGACGCGCCGCAATCTACGGCCAGTTCGGAGCCGCGACCAACGTGACCGATGGGCGCTACACCTACTTCAACTACCCCGATAACATCGCTGATCAGAAGATTTTCGAATACACGCTGATGCCGAACCACCAGCAGGCCCCCTTCGCCGTCGAAGAGTTCGAAGGCGCGTCCCTTGTAGAAGGTTTCGGCTTCATGCGCGGCTATCCGGTCCTGAAGCTTCCCGCCCGCCCTCACCCGCGCCGCGGGCAGGGATCGGTGATTGCCGATACACAAACGGTGCTGTTCGATCTGCACGCAGACCCGGGCCAAATGCGTGCGATCCGAAACGAGGCGGTGGAAGACATCCTGCGCAGCGCCACGGCAGAGATTTTGCAAGACCACGAAGCACCCCAGGAGGCGTATGAACGACTGGGCCTTTTGGCGTTGGACGGCGTCGACTAAGGGGGCTTATGCGTGCCGGGGGCGTTCGTCGGAATTGACGGCTTGGGCGGCAAAACCTTCAATCGGTCGCCACGGTTGCACACATCCGGCTTGTCCAACGATCACTGAGTTGGAGTGCCTTACGGTATCGCATATGCAGCGAACACCCAATGGGCGCAGTGTCGTCGCGCTTGAATGCAACGGCGAAATCCGTCAATCTCATCCTGAAGAAAGACCGCTTGAGATAAATTATTTAACATTTCATGATCTAAATTGATGGTGCAATATGGCCTCTTCCGCACTTAGTCATCTCCGTCAAATCATTGATGACGGCACACACGATCCCGACACGATCTACCAGAAGCAATTAAGCTGGTTTGTTGAGACATCAGACCCGGTTGAAGGGGCCTATGTCGAATATGTGGTCCGCCCGATGTACGAATTATTCGGCAAGCGGGCTTTGCATTTGGAGGATGCGGACCGCCACAGGTTCGGCAAAGTTGTTCAATGGATGTCCAATCATGCGCAGGACAGTCCTTGGACCGGTTTTGACAAGTTTCAGCATTTTGTTGCCGGACAATATCTGTCCCATGAATATGGCTATTGGGCATCAGCGACAGCAGGTGTCGGCGTTGAGATTTTTGACGAATTCAAAGCGAAATGGCTGACCTTTTCCGATTATGTGGGGCTTACAGAAAACGCGTTGCGCCCGCACCATGTTGGCTTTGATACAGTCGATGCCGACTTCACGCTTCAGGGCGCTTTGTGGGCGGATGTCGTTGACGATTTGACCCCTGCGCATCGGCTTAGCTTTTTCCGGGCTGTGACGTCGAGCGGGTCTCGCTATTCGGAATTCTTCGCTCCGGCGTCAAACGGGGCTGCAAACGCCGTATCAGAAGACGCCTTTTCCCTTGTCACGTCTTCTTATGATTTTGATGAGACGCTCGCGCAATTAGGGCTTCCGGCAGAGCTTAACGATTATCTCAAAGACCCGGAAAACGACGCTTCAAATTATGTCTTGCGCCGCACTTTGAAGAAATTCCCAGGTGTTACCCCCGAGAATCCGCAGGCGTTAAAACAACCCGATGAAGCCCTACCTGCAGTCCTCTTGAATGCGGTCGATAAGGTGAAGTTCGTTGACGTCAGCACGCTTGTTCCGTCCGAGTGGACCACGCAGCAATTGGCAGAGTTCGAACGCAAAGCGGATGCTCTCAAAAAGGCGAATGCGCAACTCAGCGCCAAGGAATTACGTTACCAAACTTACAAAACACAAAAGAAACAACTGGATAACGCATATTCTGTGGTGTCGGGTGTCAATGACATCCTGTCTGTTTTTTTCCCAGACTCGCCAGAACTAGACAAGGCCTTTAAAGCCTTCAAGGTTGTGCACAAGATCGCCTCCATCACCACGGCCCTCAACTTCAAGCAGATCGGCGCGATGGCGGCGTTTGGGGGGTATGCGGCAGCCTTTTCGTTGGCGGCCGGGCTTTTTGGCAAACGCAAAGACCCCAATGCGCAAGTTTATAAGATGCTTAACGCATTGATGAAACAGGTTGCGAAATTGTTTGAAGCGATCCGGGTGATGCGCCGCGAAATGCACGAGCGCTTCGACCAGCTTACCAAACAGCTGCGGGATCTAAGCTTGCAAATTGCTGAGCTTACCGAGCTTGTTGAGGCCGGACACGCCCGTATTGAAGATAAGCTGGCCCGGATCGAAACTGTTTTGGCCCGCGATCTGCCGAAAATCATTTCAACCCAGCAAGACATCATCCGCCTGATGTACCGGATCGAAGAAAACAACCTGCTATCGGAGGTTGACGGCCTGTTCTTGACGCGCCTGCGCCATGACACCCCGGTCGCCTTTGACCATTATTTGGAAAAAGGACCGGTCAATCTGATCAGTTGGGTGCGCAATCACGGGTTGGACGCATCGCATGCCCGCCAGATTGGGTCACCAGGAGCACATACAAAACTGGCAGAGCTGAGCAGTTCGCGTCAGTACAAGGGCCGGCTTTTGCATCAAGACGGAAGTCTTCTCTCAGAGCGTCTCGCAGATTTGGTTGAAACGGATCCCGATACCGGCGCACAGTATTTTGACGTGATTGATCGGTTTTTGCTGTTGGAGATCATTCAGTATTACAACACGCTTGTGGCCGTGTTTCCTGAATTCAACTTTGCGGCCCCACGGGACAGTGAAGATGTTGCGAATGCCAAAGACGACATCAAAGAGCTGTTGCGCTTTATCCAAAAGCATCAGGAACTGGCGCAAAGTGTGTTCTTTGACGTGGCTGAAATCTCAGACAAGGCCGCAGTCGACCGCGGTTTTCTTGGGGTTCTTTATGGCATGCTGCGGCATGACATCAATGACTTGAGGAGCCGTGTTTACAGAGAGCAAATTCGCCTGCAACGCTCAACGTCTAATGCACAAGCACGCGAAGTGGACCTTCTTGCCCTTACGCATATCGACAGCCTCAAGAACCCGGGCACAACCTGGATCCAAGGCCCACTGGATGATCCAACATTTGATAAAACACCTTTGGCAGTTTTCGAGGATCCGCAAAGGTTTGAACGTCTGCTGGAATTGCTTTTTGATGATGCGGACCGCACAGAAGAGATGTTGGAGGCCCAGCACACCGAAGCGGCTGAGCTTTTGACAACACCGGAAAACGAGGCTGCTGTGGAAGAGGCACGGTTCAACAGCCCGTTGCCGATGTCTTTGATCAACCGGCTTCGAAACATATCGTGTTTTGTCGAAAGTGACGCAGGTGACGAGGTCGCGATCAAGCTGGACTTGGGATCTGAATGGTTGCTCAAGCTTCCCGTGGAGATCGCGTTGCAAATCGCCGATGGCTCTGCGGTTTTTGAGTTGGAGATAGAGGAAGAGCGGCTCGAGACCTATAATACCTTGGCTGATATCCCCAGAGGGGTCCCACGGGGAGGGCGAACGGATCGGCACGGGCGCACCTTTATCGATCCTTAAATCAGGACAGGAGACAAACCATGAGTTGGACAAAATGGAACGGTCGTGCTGTCGAAGGCGGAAGGATGGTGAATTCTGCGCGCTTTTACACGCGCTATCGGGGCAATCTAAAGGTGACACTTCGGGTCAAAAAGCGCCCACAAGATGGGGGCGACGTGCTTCTGACATCTGTTGTCGAGGTGCCGATACCAGACCAAACCTATGAAGCAAAGATCAGCCACACCGATAGCATTCGCGCCAAGCAAGGGAAGATGGCCAAAACAATTGCGGAAGATTTCGAGAAACGGATCAAGAAATATCTCTCCGATGTTGATCGCAACGCTTTCAGACGCGCGATGGCATATGAGGCGCCCGCGGGAAAGGCGGCTTATCTCACTCCATTGCGCAAAACCCTGATCGAACAAGTATATAATCTCACCAGCCAATCAGACGAATTGGACCAGCTCATAGATACGGTAGAGGCGATCACTGCTTTTGTCGAATTGGGCCTTTTGGACGCACTGGATCAAATCAACCCAGAAATGCAGGCTGCTTTGACACGGTTTCGGCGTGCCAAACTTTTCCTGGGAGAGGCGGGCGTCAAGGCCGGCTTCCAGGACACGCTTAACGGTCTGACTGATGAAGTTTCCGCGCCTCTTGGCGATCAGGGCCTGTACGGACTTGGTGGGAAATGCCTGGACCAGCTCGATTTGGCGGCATGGGATTTTATGGCGTCGCTCTACGATCTTTTGCTGCTAGTGGCCGATACACAAGACATCGCCGAAGTGGACCGGTTCAACGCAACAAGCGCAGATTTGAAGTCCGCGCAAACGATGCTTCAGGGGCTGCTCGCATATTCCCAAACGTATCATGACAGCACGGATCTTGCCGGATAAATCATAGGGGCCATGACGGCCCATCTAGGATAGACGTAAACGGCGATAATGTCTGACGTCGCCAATCTAACCCTTGGGCGACACGGGTTTGAGGCGAATTTGGAGAGCGACTTTTCTGTCCTGGGAAAGGTGCGACGGTTGAACAAACATCGAAACGGATATCATCTGTTTGCCGCCATGGGTGGGTGCGATATGTGCTTGCAAACAACACATCAAGCCGCGCGCCGAGACGTGCAGAGGACGGAAAATGACAAACACACCTTTCGGCCCCAAAGGCTGGACACCTGCGCGTCTTGGCGATCAATCGGGTAAGACCTTTCTTATCACAGGCGCCAACTCTGGCACGGGCTTTCAGGCGGCGCATACTCTTCTGAAGACGAATGCCAAGGTGGTGATGTTGAACCGCTCTGCGGAGAAATCGCAAGCGGCCATCGCGGAGTTGAAGCGAGAATTCGGCACAGATGCAGACGTGTGCTTTGTCCGCATGGACCTGTCCGTTTTGGAGAGCGTGCGCGAGGCCGCTACTGAGGTTCTGAAATCCGTATCCCGTATCGATGCGCTGATCAACAACGCGGCCATCGCGCAAGTGCCGACACGGCAGCTGACTGTTGACGGGTTTGAAAGTCAGCTTGGCACCAATCACATGGGGCATTTTCTTCTCAATGGGCTGCTGTTCGACCGCATCGCGCAAAGCAAAGGCCGGATCGTAGTTGTTGCCAGCCTTGGTTATAATATGGGCCTCAAGACGGTTCGGTTCGACGACTTGAACTGGGACGGGGGCTACGGCGCGAACGCCGCCTATTCGCAAAGCAAGCTGGCGCAGATGATGTTCGCTTACGAATTACAAGACCGCTTGTCAGCTGCACGACGCAAGGACGTTGAGGTTTATGTGTGTCATCCAGGGTCGTCCTCGACATCGCTGATCACGACCAGCGGCAGCCGCACGATGCGTTTCATTTGGTGGCTTATGACCAAGACGCCATTGGTCCAGACTGCGGAACAGGGCGCATATCCTGAGATCATGTGCGCGACCGAAAAGGCCCTGACCGAGCAACGCGCGCTTTATGGTCCGACAGGCCGGTTGGAGATGGTGGGCCCTGTCGGCAAGGGGACGTTGAACGCCCACGCCCTCGACAAGGCTGTCATGACCCGGCTTTGGGAGGTATCCGAGCAGGCCGTCGGCCACGAATGGCACCTTTGAAAGACCTTGACCACTGACCTTCCCCCAGAACGAACAGTGCTGCACGTTCGGCACTTTGGAGCCTGGAGATGGGCCCGCAACCAGATCAGGCGCAGCCCAGTGCGGATTGAACGGGACTGCCGTCCCCCTCTCAATGATCGTTTAAAACGCCGCGTTCAATCTGGTCAGCCTCGATGCTTTCAAACAGCGCTTTGAAATTGCCTTCACCAAAGCCATCGTCGCCCTTGCGCTGGATGAACTCAAAGAAAATCGGCCCAATGACGGTCTTTGAGAAGATCTGCAGCAAAATACGGGTTTCGCCACCACCGACGACGCCTTCGCCGTCAATCATGATGCCGTGCGTCTTCATCCGGTCAATCGGCTCTTGATGGCCGGCAACACGCGATTTGCTCAGCGTATAGTAGGCGTCTGGTGGGCCTTTCATGAACGTGATGCCGCGGGACGCGATTTCGTCAGTGGCGTCATAGATGTTGCGGGCGCCCACGGCGATGTGCTGGATCCCTTCACCGTTGTAGCGTTTCAGATACTCGACGATCTGCCCGGTTTCTCCACGGTCTTCGTTGATCGGTATGCGAATACGGCCACAAGGTGAGGTCAACGCACGGGACAGCAGACCTGTAAACTTGCCTTCAATATCGAAGAACCGGATTTCCTTGAAGCCGAACAAATCACCATAAAACTTGAACCAGACGTCCATGTTTCCCTTGTGCACATTGTGCGTCAGGTGATCGAGGTAGTAAAACCCGACCCCCTCAGGATGGGTCTTCTGGACCCAGTTGAATTCGTCGTTGTAGGGGTTCGCCTCGTAGTACTTATCAATGAAGTAAATCAGCGATCCGCCGATCCCTTTGATGGCGGGGACATCCATGGTTTTGTCGTCGCCCGTGTAGGGCGTCGCACCCTTTGACACCGCATGATGATAGGCATGTTCTGCATCCACAACCCGCCACCCCATCGACGGGGCGCATGGGCCATGGGCGTCAACGAAAGTGCGGGCATGGCTGCCTGGTTCGTTGTTGATGATGTAGGTGATGTCGCCTTGCTGCCACAGTTCAATCGCTTTGGTTTTATGGGTCGCCGTGTGGACATAGCCCATTTTCGCAAACAAGATGCGCAGCTCTTCAGGGTTTTCATGGGCGAATTCGACGAATTCAAACCCGTCTGTGCCAGCAGGGTTTTCGGCGTTGATCGTCGATTTGGGGGCGTCGTGGGGGAAAGGTCCCATGGCTGATCTCCTCTGTTGTTGCGAGGATAGGTTTGTTTGCGTGCAATGGGTGCGCAAATATGGCGGAATATATCACATATATTGCGTGATAATTGCGGACTATCGCGGATTTTTGTAATCTTAACGCATGATAAATCTTGATTCGATGGACATCCGGCTCTTGGCCGCACTTCAAAAAGCGGGCCAAGCCTCAGCGGCTGATCTGTCAAAACAGCTTGGCCTGTCCGCGTCGCAAATCGGACGGAGACGTCAGCGGCTTGAGCAGGCGGGCTTCATCGATCACGTCGTTTTTCGATTGAACGCCAAAGGTCTTGGCCTCGATGTTCAGGCGTTCATCCAGATTCAAACGGACGCACAAACCGGGACTGCGCATCAATCGATCCTGAAACTGGTGAACAGCCAACCACAGATTGTTGCCGCGTGGACGCTGACCGGCGAAGCGGACTACATTTTTCGCGTCTTCTGCCCCAGCCTGCCCGATCTGAACGATCTTATTCAAAACACGCTGTTGGCACATCCCGCCATCGGACGCGTGCAAAGTCAAATCGTCATGGGGGAGTTGTTGGATGACACCGCGCTGCCCCTCGATCATCTGGTCTAGGGGCCGACATCCATTCGCGGTGAACCCTGTCCTGCGTGTCTGGATGTTTTTGGCGGTTTGCGCCTTTTCCTTACGCGAGGGACGGTTAGGATAGGGGTATGTTGATAACCCGTCGTTCCTTGTTGGCCGGCACGGGTGCGGCGTTGGTCGCAGCCTGTGCACCGGCTGTGTCCCCCGTTTTGCCAACCCGCAGCGCCGCGCAGACCCTTGCGCCCGATCTGCAACCTGTTCCGCGTGCGGATTTTTCCGCCTGGGTGGCCCGCTTTCGCCTTCGGGCGCGGGCGGCGGGGATTTCGGATGCCACATTGGATGCGGCTTTTGCGGGTGCGGGGTATATTCCGGGCGTTGTGGCGCGGGATGGGACACAGATCCAAACCCGTCGCACGCTGGAAGAATACCTGTCCATCGCAACGTCCGACGAACGGATTGCCAAGGGGCGCGCAGCCTTTGCGCGCCATGAGGCGACGTTGCGCGCGATCGAGGACCGCTACGGCGTGGACCGGCTGATCGTGGCCGCGATTTGGGGAATGGAAAGCACATTCGGCGAAAAACGCGGGGCGATCCCGGTGGTGTCCTCGACGGCGACGCTGGCCTTTGATGGACGACGGGGCGCGTTCTATGAAAGCCAGTTGATTGCGGCGCTGCGGATTTTGCAGCGGGGCGATACGACGCCCGAGCGTTTGACGGGCAGTTGGGCGGGGGCCATGGGCCACACCCAGTTTATTCCCACGTCCTTTGAAAGTTTTGCCGTCGACTTCACTGGTGACGGGCGGCGCGATATTTGGGGGGATGACCCAAGCGATGCCCTTGCCTCGACCGCCAGTTATCTGGCGCGGAACGGTTGGCGCACGGGCCTAAAATGGGGGGCGGAGGCCGGCACCGGCGGGCCTGAGGGGCGCACGATCCAGCCGCAGGCAGGTGGGGTGCGCTTTACCGTGACGCGTAATTTCAACGTGCTGAAAACCTACAACAATTCCGATCTTTATGCGCTGGGCATTGGCCATTTGGCGGACCGGATTGGCGGTGCTGGCCCCTTGCGCGGCAGCTTTCCACCGGATGCCAATGGCCTGACGCGCGATGATCGTTTGGCGTTGCAACGGGGCCTTGTGGCACGCGGTTATGATCTGGGCACGGTGGACGGGGTGATTGGCGCCCGGACCGAGGCCGCGATCCGTGATTTTCAAACCCGTCAGGGCGTTGCCGTGACCGGGCGAGCCACCCGAGATGTGCTGGATTTGCTGCGATAGAGGCCCCAAGCAAGGATGATCCCGAAACCAAGACAGAGACTGAAGATGGCCAAACTGAACGACCCAAACGCCTTTTTGCGCAGCCTGTTTGACGTGGCTGTCGCCGCAGCGGACCCGATGGCCTGCGTGCCAGCAGCGCTTGGGGCACGGCCCAGCGGTCGCGTGGTTGTTCTGGGCGCGGGCAAGGCCTCGGCCCGGATGGCTGAGGCGCTGGAAGACGCGTGGGGTCCGCAAGAGGGGTTCGTGATCACCCGATATGGCTACGCACGCCCCTGCAAAGGGATCGAGATTGTCGAAGCCGCCCACCCCGTGCCAGATCAGGCGGGTGTGGAGGCAACAGCGCGCCTGCTGGACATCGCGCGGGGGCTTGGGGCCGATGACACCTGCATCATGCTGATCTCAGGCGGGGGGTCGGCCTTGCTGTGCGCGCCAGCGGACGGGCTGAGTTTGGACGACAAACAGAAACTGGCGGCGGACATGCTGGCCTCTGGCATGCCGATCGGTGACATCAATGGCATCCGCAAGGAGTTGTCGGCTGTAAAAGGCGGGCGGTTGGCTGCGGCGGTCCATCCTGCGAAATTGGTGTGTCTGATGATCTCAGACGTGCCGGGGGACGACCCCGGCGACATCGCCAGCGGGCCGACTGTGGGGCACGCGGGCGACGCGGATCTGGCGGCCCGAACTTTGGCCAATTGGAACGTGACGCCACCGCCCGCGATTGAGGCCTTTCTGCGCGCAGGCGGCGCGCCTGTGGCCGCGGATGATCCGCGTCTGGCAGGTGTCGAAAATCACATCATCGCAGCACCCGCGCAGTCATTGGCCGCCGCCGCGCGGATGGCTGAGGATCACGGGGTTGAGGTGCGTCTCTTGGGTGATGATCTGGAAGGCGAGGCCCGCGATCTGGCGGCCGCACAGGCCGCACAGGCCATCGCGGTTGCGCAGGAACGTCTGCCCCATGCCGTCGTGTTGTTGTCGGGGGGGGAATGCACTGTGACGCGACGAGGGGACGGTATTGGCGGGCCGAATGCTGAGTTTACACTGGCCGCAGCGGTGGCGTTGAGGGGGCATCCGAACATCTACGTGCTCGCCTGCGACACCGATGGTGTCGATGGCGCGGCAGAGGTCGCGGGCGCTGTTGCGGGGCCTGACACCTTGGCACTGGCCGAGGCCATGGGCATTTCAGCCGAGGCGCAGTTGAACGAAAACAACGCCCACGGCTTTTTCGAACGCATCGGTGCGCAGGTGGTGCCCGGCCCGACGTTGACGAATGTAAATGATTTTCGCGCCATTCTGGTGATGCCATGACGCGGTGGTTGCGCCGTGTTGGGGGGCTCTTCGCGGTGCTCATCGCCCTGCTGGGCCTCATGGTTGGGTGCAATTCCTTGCCCCAGCCGGTGCAGCCCCCGCCCGATGAGACGGTGAGGGTTGCGACATACAACGTGCATTACATTTGGCTGAACCGTGCGCGCGGGGATTGGTCTGTGGGGGATTGGGAGCGGCGCAAAGGCCCGCTGCAGGCAGCGTTTCGCGCGATGGATGCGGATGTCGTGGGCTTTCAGGAGATGGAGAGTTTCGGGCGCGGTGTCGCCCCGCAAAACCTGACGTTGGAGTACCTGATAGAGCAGAACCCCGACTACGGTGCGGCGGCCATCGGCGATCCTGCGGTCTTTCCTTATACGCAGCCGATTTTCTATCGCCGGGCGGCGTTGACGTTGCGTGATCAGGGGTGGTTCTTTTTCTCGGACACGCCAGATGTGATCTATTCGCGGACGTTCAACGGGTCATGGCCCGCCTTTGCGTCCTGGGCTGAGTTTGAGGACCGCGCGAGCCACGTGTTCCGCGTCTACAACATTCACACCGAATACCGCAGTGCGTCGAACCGCAGGCTGTCGACGGCGTTGGTGGCCGACAGGATCACCGAGCCCGCGTCGCGGATGCCGGTTTTTGTGATTGGTGATTTCAACGCGATCCGAGGGTCGGCCACGTTGCGGAACCTCGAAGACGTTGGCGTCACGTTCTGGCCTGCGCAAGGATCCACGTTTCATTTCAATCGCGGGCTGAACCTGTTTCCGGCGATTGACCATATCGGCGGGACGGGCGGGATCGAACCGGTGGGGGAGACGTTTAGCCTGCGTGGCAAGTTTGAGGGCGAATGGCCGACGGATCATTATCCGGTCGTTGGAGATTTCCGGTTGCCGTAGCGCGGGGCAAGGCCGTCGGATTTTGAGTTTTTCTAGTCAGATGAAGGGGGGCGGGGCGCGCGCCCTAGACGTAGATCAGGTTGATGACGTGGTAAAAGATCGGGGCAGCGAAGATCACGCTGTCGAATTGGTCCATAAAGCCGCCCTGGCCGGGGATCAGGTGGGACCAGTCTTTGACACCCCGGTCGCGTTTGACGGCAGCAAAGACAAGATTGCCGAACATGCCCACCAGCGAGGCGAGGCCCGCCATCAAGGCGGCGCCGAGGATTGAAAACGGTGTCATCCAGGCGAGCAGGCCCCCGATCAATGCAGCGCAGATCACGCCGCAGGCCATGCCTTCCCAGGTTTTGGCCGAGATGCCTTCGATGATGCGTTTGCGTCCGATGCGACGCCCAAAGAAGAAATCCAGAAGGTCGCCGAATTGCACGACCATGATCAGGAACGCGATCAGCAAGACGCCACGGTCGGCGGGGTAGCCGTCGACCTGCATCGACAGCAGGGCCGGCACGTGGGACATGCAGAAGACTGCGATCATCAGCGCCCATTGCGTTTCCGCCACGCGCACCAGGAACCTGTCTGGATTGCCGCGCAGGGCGGACACTACGGGCAGCAGCAAAAACGCATAGACCGGGATGAACACGGAATAGAGCGTTTGCCACCCCATCCCCACAAACAGGTATTGCAGCGGCAGGATCACAAAGAACGCCAGCGCCAACGACAGATGATCGGCCTTTCGTTTGCTGGTCAGGGTCAGGAATTCGCGCAATGCCGCAAAGGAGGTGAAGGCAAAAAGCACCACGATCCCGATCTTGCCCGCGATCAGGGCCAACGTGAGCAAAATGACCATGCCCCACCAGCTGCGCACGCGAGTCATGAAGGTTTCGATCACCGGATTGTCGTGGCCGGCGCGGGCGCGCAAAACCTCGCCAAAGAAGGTCAGGGCTGTCATCAGGCCGCAGGTCGCGATGAACAGCCACAAAAGTTCTGCTGTGGTGGATGTGACCGTCATAGCCGTTCGCCCTTGGGGGCAAGATCTGCCAAAGCATCGGCGGCGCGGGCCAGGAAGGCGTCTTTGTCTTCATCGGCGCCCACATGAATGGGCGCGCCGAAGGTTACGGTGCAAATCAGGGGCAGGGGGATGACTTCGCCTTTGGGCATGATGTCAGTCACATTTGCGATCCATGTGGGCACCAGATCAACCTGCGGCCGAGCGCGCCCCATATTGTACAGCCCCGCTTTGAACGGCAGTAGGGGGTCTTCGGTCATGTTGCGATTGCCCTCGGGAAAGATGATCAGCGATGATCCGTCGTCCAGCGCATCAAGGATGTTTTGCATGGGGTCATGGTTTTCGGCGCGGGCTTCTGGCCGCCTGTCCACGAGCACGCAGTTGAAGACCTCGGGCCCCACAAAGGCGCGCAGTTTGTTTTTCAGCCAATAGTCCGCGGCCGCCACAGGGCGCACGGTGCGGCGCATGTTGGGGGGCAGCACGGACCAGATCATCGGCATGTCTGCGTTGCTGACGTGATTGGCGTAATAGACGCGCTGGCGATGCACCGGTTCAATCCCGCGCCAATCGGGGCGCACCGCTGTCAAAAAACGAACCAGCAGCGAAATGGCCAATCCGACAATCTTGGCCGCAAGGCGGCGGGGTAGGGCAAGAAGCGTTTTCATCAGAACCGACTGTGGCCGAGGTTTGTAAAATAGGAAAGGCCGCACATGCCAGGAGAGGGGCACGTGCGGCACGGTGTTGTGTTTAAGCGGCTTTGTCGTCCTCGCCGCCGATGTATTCGGACAGCAGGCGTTCGTTGCGGGCCTCTTCGACGCGGGTGATGCGGTCCTCGGACAGACGTTCATCAAAGCGCAGTTTGACGAAGTTCACCAAGGACAGGGTCAGCAGAAGAATGCCGATGCCCCAGTAGCCCTTTGTCGCCAAAGGCACGTCCGTGGACATGTAAAGGGACAGGCCCAGCATCGCATAGGCGATGACCACGCCGATGCCGTTGAAGAAGATGATCAGGCCGTTGTCGGATTTGTTGAAATTGCTCATGGGATTTGTCCTTTCGATATGGGGTTATTTGGAGGATTGGGATTTCAGGCGGGACAGAACGTCATCTGCGGTGGTGCGCGTGGCTGCCCCGCAGCCTTGATCGGCCAGACGATCGGCGAGGGTTTCGTGACCCAGATCGCGGTCGATCTCACGCAGGATTTCCGATTGTTCGAAGGGGTCATCGCGGCCCATCACACGGGCGATCAGTTCCTCTGCCTCGTCGGTGGCGGAGGCCCCGCCGAGCGATGTGTTGAGTTTGCTTTGAATGGCTTGTTCACGGCGCACGGCGCGGGCTTGGATCGCCCCTTGTTTGAGGTCGATGATCCGTCGGTGGCCTGCCTCAATCGACGACCGCAGGCGCATGACCTTTTGATCCAGGCGCGCGCAGGTTTCCGTGCGAATTGTCAGCTCATTTTCCATCTGCGCGATGGCCTGTGCTGCCTCAGCGGCGAGGTCGTCACGCTCTTTGGACAGCGCATCGGTAGCGCGGTCGGTCATATCGAAAATCCGCGATTTCAGGGCGTCACGCTGGCGGTTTTCACTGCGTTGACGCTGGATGAGAGAAGCCAAAGTCGCCTTGGCTGCCTTCAGGGAGGTTTCAGCTTCGCGGATCTTTTGGTCGATCAGCTCAATCGCGAAGGCGTCGCGCACACGGTCTTCGGACCGCGCATTTGCGCCAGCGATCAGGGTTGAGAGGGTTTTGAACATGGTGGGTCCTTTCTATCTTTTTTGTGAACGTTGTTCATAAAATACAGATAGAAAGGTGCGCTGGGTAAAGCAAGTGATTTTTTGAACAATGTTCAAAAATTGGCGTGTAACTAGGTCAAGTGACTGAAAACAAGAGAAATCATTTTATCGAGATGGGGGGCGGGCACGCCTGCAGATGCCTCATCCAGTCCCAAAAGGACGATTCCATGGACGGAAGAAAACAGCGCACGGGTCAAAAGGGCGCGTGTTTCAGCGTCGTGATCTGGGAACAGGACCGACAGCGGGGCGTCGATGTAAGTGAACAGCTGATCCATCTCGGCCAGATACCAATCGGGGGCCGTTTCGCCTGGTGGACGTTCAATATCAAACAGCGCGCGCCACAGGTTGTAATGACGTGCGGCGAAGGCGTGGTAGGCCTGCGACATTACGATGAGCTGCGCATGCGCATCTTGCGGCGCATCTGACAATGCCTCAGCCACTGCGGCGCCCAGATGTCTAAAGGTGCGGGCGTTTACGGTCAGCACCAGATCATCAAGATCCCCGAAGACGTTATATATCGCACCGAGGGCGCAGTTTGCGTCTTTGGCGAGGTCGCGGGCGCGCAGGTTTTTGAGGCCGTTGGAGGCAATTCGGCGTTCGGCGTTAACAATGAGAGTGTCACGCAGGGCGGCGCGGCGGGCGGCGACTTTACCGGACATGGGGGCTCCTTATGAACTGTGTTCAATTCATAATCGGCGGGGGAGCCTTTGGCAAATCGGCCTTTCAGGGAGAGTTTTTTGGGTCAGATGAAGCGGGGGCGGGGGCGCGTTAAGGTTAACGCGTGCCCGGTTGGGCAGGGGGGTGATTAGGGTGTTTTGACCGGCGCGCCGCCTGCAAAAACGTTGGGGGCGTGATAGCTGATCGGGCCGTCTTGCATTTGCAGATGGAGGCCGTCCCCGGTGTAGGGATGGGCGCGGGCGAGGTCTTCGTCGACGTCGATGCCGAGGCCGGGGGCTGTGGGGACAGGGATGTAGCCGTCCTCAACGGTGATGCTGTTTTTGATCAGGGCGGCGTGGAAATCCGTCTCGATTGTTTCGGCCATCAGGATGTTCGGCAGCGTCGCCGCAAGCTGGATATTGGCGGCCCATTCGATGGGACCTGCATAGAGGTGCGGGGCCACTTGGGCGTTGTAAACCTCTGCCAGGGTTGCGATTTTCTTGGTTTCCCAGATGCCGCCTGAGCGGCCCAGGGCGGGCTGCAGGATCGTGGCTGCCCCACTGCGCAGGACGGTGGCAAATTCCGCCTTAGTGGTCAGACGTTCGCCTGTGGCAATGGGGGTTTTGACGGCTGCCGTGACCTTGGCCATTTCGCCCACAGCGTCGGGCGGAATGGGTTCCTCAAACCACAGGGGGCTGAAGCAGTCGATCGCCTGGCCCATGCGAATGGCCCCGCCGGTGGAGAACTGACCATGGGTGCCAAAGAGCAGATCTGCTGCTGGTCCCACGGCCTCGCGGATGGCAGCACAGAAGTTAACGGATGTCTCGATATCATGCAGCGACGGCATGTGGCCGGCGCGGATTGTATAGGGGCCGGCGGGGTCGAATTTGACGGCTGTGTAGCCTTGGGCGACGTAGGCTGCGGCGGCCTCGGCGGCCATGTCGGCGGAGGCCCAGAAGTCTGGAAGTGTATGATTTTGTTGGGGATATAGGTAGGTATAGGCGCGAATGCGGTCGTTGAGGCGCCCGCCGATCAGGGCATGAACGGGGCGGTCGCGGTCTTTGCCCAAGATGTCCCAGCAGGCGATCTCAAGGCCCGACCATGCGCCCATGACAGTGAGATCGGGCCGTTGGGTGAAGCCCGCCGAATAGGCGCGACGGAACATAAGTTCAATGTTTTCAGGGTTTTCGCCGTGCATATGGCGGGCGAAGACGTCCTTGATGACATGGGTCATCGCATCCGGGCCGACAGAGCTGGCGTAACATTCCCCCCAGCCGGTGATGCCGGTGTCTGTCGTGACCTTGACCAATATCCAATACCGTCCGCCCCAGCCGGGGGCGGGGGGCGCCGTGACGATGATGTCGAGGTCTTGAAGTTTCATGGGACGAAATCCTTAACGATCTGGATCTATGATTGACCAACTGGCCTTACCCATTCACCGGTATGGCTGGCGTATGGTTTGCGTATGGCTCGCGTATGGCAGCCTGCCATCAGAACACGATGACGTTGCGCTTGGCGGCCCCTGTTCGGGTGTCGGCAATCGCCTCGTTGATCTGATCCAGCGACCAGCGGCCCGAGATCAGTTCATCCAGTTTCAGACGACCCTGACTGTAGAGGTCAACCATCCACGGGATGTCCCGCTTGATGACCACGTCGCCCATTTTGGACCCGATCATGCCCTGACCGGCGGCGGCGAAATTAGCGGCCTCATACACGCTTTCGTCGCCCACGCCGGGCATGCCGACCATGACGATATTGCCGCCCTTGGCCAGATAGCGGGGCGCGTCGTTGTAGACGGGGGCCACGCCAACGGTGACGAGGACCGCATCTGCGCCACGGCCCATGGCCTCTTTCGCGGCGCGCCAGGGCGCATCTTGGCTGGCGAGGATCGCGTCGGTGGCGCCGAAGTCTTTCGCCACATCAAGTTTGCTGGGTTCCATATCCACAGCCACGATGCGCCGCGCGCCTGCGATGGCGGCCCCTTGGATGGCGTTGAGGCCGACGCCGCCTGCGCCGATCACGACAACGTCCTGACCGGGGCGCACCTTGGCGGCGTTGACCACCGCGCCGATGCCGGTGATGACACCGCAGGCCAGAAGAGAGGCGGCCTCCATCGAGATGCCGTCGGGAAAGGTCACGACCTGAGAGCTGTCAACGACGACCTTCTCAGCAAAGCCGCCGCAGGCCATGGCCTGATGCAATTTGCCCCCATCGGCAGTTTTGATCGGGCCGTGGTCGCCGTCGTAGGGCGTTTCGCAGTTGGTGGGCCGTGCCGCGCTGCAGCTGGGGCAGGTGCCGCAGGCGCGGATCAGCGTGACGACGACACGGTCGCCCAGAGCGATGCCTTTGGCATTGGGTCCGGTGGCGGTGACGGTGCCTGCGGCTTCATGCCCGTAGACCGCCGGCAGAGAGCCGCCCCAGATGCCGTCCGCATAGGAGATATCGGAGTGGCAGATGGCGCAGGCGGCCAGGGTGACCTCAACCTCTTCGCCCATGGGCGCGCGCAGTTCGATGTCTTCGATTTGGAAGGGTTCGCCAAAGGCATGGCAGACGGCGGCTTTGATGCGGGGCATTGGGGACCTCTGGACGGTGGGTATCAGTGTCCGGTGAGGGTGGCGGGCCAGCTGCGTTTGCGCAAGTCTGAAAGCGACGTGGTTGCGTCGTTTGGGGAAGGGTGACGTGGCGGGAGGGTTGGGGCAGTGTCAAGGTGTGGCGGGCACGCGGGGGCGGCCCAGGAAGGTGACCATGCAGACGATCATCAACAGGGCGGACAGGGCGAAGGCGGCACCCGGCAGGTGGACGCCGGTGCCGTCGGTAAAGACCCAGAACAGTTGGGTCATGACCAGCGGGGAGAAGATCATTGCGATGGATTTGGCCGATGCGATGACGCCCTGCAGTTCTCCTTGTTGGTCGTCGCCTGCGCGCTGGGACATCAGGCCTTGGAGGGCGGGGGTAACGACAGCGCCCAATGCTGTGAGGGGGGTAAAGGCCAGTGCGATCCAGCCGTTGGTCAGCAGGGTGAGTGCGAGGAAGGCCACGAAGTTGAAGGTGATGCCGTAGATGATCGTGCCGCGTTCGCCGAAGCGGCGCAGGACGGGGCGGATGAGGACGCCCTGGACGAGGGCCATTCCGATGCCGAACATCGCAAGCGATCCGCCGACCATGCCGGGCGACCAGCCGAACGCCTCTTTGGTGAAATAGGCCCAGGTGGCGGGGTACACGATGAAGGCGAATTCATACAGGAAGACGAGGAAGATGAGGCGGCGCAGTCCGTCGAGTTGGCTGAGCGCGCGGAAGGCGCCGAAGGGGTTGGCGCGGCGCAGGGAAAACGGGCGGCGGATGCGGTCGGTGACGGTTTCGGGCAGGACGTAGTAGCCGAAAAGGAGGTTGAGCGCGCCGAGGGCTGCGGCGGCGTAGAATGGCGCGCGTGTGCCCAATTCTCCCAGCAGGCCACCGATGACGGGGCCCAGCACAAAGCCCAAGCCGAAGGCGGCGCCGATAAGACCGAAGTTTGCTGATTTCTCTTCTGGCTTGGAGATGTCGGCAATAAACGCCGCGGCGGTGGATTGGGTTGCGGCGGTGATGCCGCCGATGACGCGGGTCAAAAACAGCAGCCAGATGGAGCCTGCAACGGCCATGACCAGATAGTCGACGGTCATCACCGCAAGCGAGACCAGCAGGACAGGACGGCGGCCGAACCGATCAGACAGGGAGCCCAAGATGGGGCCGAAAATGAATTGCATCACTGCAAAGGTCGTCGCCAGCACCCCGCCCCAGAGGGCTGCTGTGCCAAGCGTGCCGCCCTCGACCTCTCGGATCAGATCCGGCATGACGGGCAGGATCAGACCGATGCCCATGGCATCCAGCATCAAGGTGATGATGATGAAAGTGATGGCGCGTTTTCGGGCGGCGGGCTCGGCTGGCGCGGGATCGGTGACAGTCATAGGAAAGCAGTAGTCTGAACGGATTGGTTTCGCAAAGGGCAATGTGTCCTGTGCGGCGGGAAACAAAATTCCGGAATTTTGTTGGGCCCTGAGACAAAGGGGGGGTTATGCGTTGTCAGGCAGACCAAAATGTGTCTGTATCCGATCCGCTGCACTCTCGGCGGAGAGGTTTTCTGTATTCACAAGCAGCATGTCAGCGGACGCGCGTTCAGACACATGACAGGTGAACCTGTGTCTGTCTTCAAGCCCTCGCAGATGGGTGTCGGACCAATGCAGATCACGTTTTGTGGGCTTGTGCGCCAGTCGATTTTCGCTTTGATTTCGGATGCGTCGGGTCTCAAACGGGGCGGACAGTTCAACCCAGCAAATGCGCCGACCCCGTGCTTCGAACCGAGCGGCAATGGACGTGATGTAGTCCCGTTCGCCCGGGATGTCGTAGGCGCATGCGAAGGTGAAGATATAGCCCTGTGCGGTGCTGGCCTCAAACGCATCAAAGAACGCATCACGCAGTCGGCCCACAAGGGCGCGGCCCTCGGGTGTGCCGTAGCTGAAATAGGGGGCTGCGACTTCGATCGTGATGTGGTTGTGGAAAAGGGGATAGCCTGTCCGCTTTGAAAGGGCCTGTCCTACGGTCATTTTTCCGACCGCGGGCGCGCCGAGGATGATGACAAAATCGCCCTGTTGGGTCGGCGGGTCAGACATGTCCGACCCCTTTCAGGAATACCGCAATAAGATCGGCCACCATGTCCGGGTGCGTGAGCGGGGCCATGTGGCCTGCGCCGCGGATCAGGTGAAACGTGCTGCCAGGGATCAGGTCCGTGGTTTCGCGCACCAGATCGGGCGGGGTGGCGGCATCGAGCGTGCCGCATAAACCCAAGGTGGACAGCCGCAAACCGGAGGTGGGGGTGTAGAAATCGGTGCCTGCGATGGCCTCGCACGTGGAGGCATAGCCTTCGGGCGGGGTGGCGCGCAGCTGCGCATCTAAGGGTGCGTCGTGGGGGCCAAGGGGCGTCCAGCGGGTGAGGATATCCGGCGCGAGGGCCGCCATGCCGCGGGTGCGGGCGGTGCTGGCACGTTCACGCCACGGTCCGGGTTGGCCGAATTTGGCGGCTGTGGCGACAAGCCCCAACGCGCGCACCAGATCAAGCCGTTTGACCGCCAGTCCTTGGGCAATCATGCCGCCCACGGAATGGCCGATCACGCAAGCTTCTTTGAGGGCGAAGTGAACGCAGACCGCCTCGGCATCCGCTACGAGTTGGCCCATGGCGTAGGGACCCGTGGGGGCGTCTGATGCGCCGTGGCCGCGCAGGTCATAAGTGATGACGCAGTGGTCGGGAAAGTGGCGGATGACGCCCTGCCAGACGGTGTGATCAAGGCCAAGCGCGTGGATGAACAGCAGCGGCGGGCCACTGCCCGTGCTGGTGGCGTGTAGGGTGGCGCCTTTGGCCGCGATTTTATGTGTGGTGGTTTTATCTGTGGGGGCCATCGCCCAGCACCATATGCGCCATGATCTGTCCGTGATCCGAGGCCAGTTTGTTGTAGGGGGCTTCGGGATGGGAGCCGTCTGTCAGGTGGTCGTTGAGGACGGAGAAATATTCCATCTCGCCGATGCTGTCCTTGTGGTCTGCGAGGAAGTGGCGGGACATGTAGATTTGGTCGATGGATTCGAAGACGCCACCGAAGGCCGACGTATAGACCATGTCGCGGGCGGACTTGCGCACGAACAGACGTTCTGCAGAATGCAGGCGAACGCGGTCGATGTCTTCGCGGATCTGGTCATTTTCGGCGTCTGAATAGCGATCCGCACGGTGTTTGGCGTCGTGGCGGAGCATCCAGGCGTAGTTTTTGAAGGGCACTTCGCCGGAGATGATTTCAGAGGAGACGGAATGTTCGCTGTCGTTGAAATCGCCCAGGACCATGACGGGGCGGCCTGCGTTGAGTTCTTCGATGATTTCGCGGCGGAGCACCCAGGCTTCCGCCGTGCGTCTGAGGGCCGCACGCAGGGAGCCCAGCGCGCGGGCGGTGGGGTCGTAGTTGGTGAGGTCGGCGGCGGGGGCATGGTCTGCGCCATTCGGAGTGATGTGTTCGCCCAGTTTGGATTTCAGGTGGCAGTTGAAGACGGTGATGATCTGGTCGCCCCCGTTTGTGGGGATGGGCACGCGCGCCTTGAGGATCGGGCGGCTGAGGCGGTTGATCCGGAAAAAGCCCGCGCTGTCGTCGCCTTCGGTGCCGCGCAGGCGTGAGAACGGGATATCGAGGGGTTCGGGCAGGTCTTGCAAAACTTCGGGATCCTCTGCAAAGCCAAATCGCGACAGGATCGCGACGCCGGGGCGGCGCTGGCCGGGTTCGCCGTCCAGTACGTTGGGTGCCACGGCTAGCCCGCCTGTGCCGTAGGGCGTGTAGGCGAGTTTTCGAAAGATGGCTTTGCGGTGGTAGCGTTTGGACGGGTCGGGGACGGCGGCGTTGTTTGAGGCGGCCCCTTCGGCGTCGGCCTCTGCAATGACGGCGCGCAGGGCGTCTTCGTCAAAGATTTCCTGAAAGCCGACGATGTCGGCATCCATGGTCAGCAGTTGGTCAGACAGCCACGCCTGTTTCCAGGCGTGTTCTTCGGGGGTGTAGGATTGGAATTCGTAGTATTCCTGATCGGGCCCGATGAGGTTTTTGACGTTGAAGCTGGCGATGGTGAAACGGGTCATGTCTGTCCTTTGCGGGCGAACAAAATTCCGGAATTTTGTTGCCTCCGGCGGGAGTTTTTCTGGTCAGATGAAGAGGCGGTTACGCCACGGTGTCAAGCGCGCGGGTGAACATGGCGGGGTCGACGTTGCCCCCCGACAGGGTCGCGATGACGGTGTCTGTGGTGATGCCCGGGGAGAAGAGGGCGGCGGCCAAGGCTGCGGCGCCGCCGGGTTCGAGCACGAGTTTGAGACGCAAGAAGGCGTGGGCCATGGCCTGAAGGCATTGGTCTTCGGTGACGGTGAGGCCCGCGCCGCACAGACGTTTGAGGATCGGGAAGGTCAGATCGCCCGGTTGAGGGGTGATGATCGCGTCGCAGATGTTGCCGGAGGTGGCGGGGTTGCGTTTGATCTCGCCCGCCTCAAGCGAGCGTTTGACGTCGTCGAAGCCTGTGGGTTCAACAGGACGGGCGGTGAGGGTCGGGGCGTCGGCCTCTAGCGCCAAGGCGATGCCTGAGGTGAGGCCGCCGCCGCCGCAACACACCAGAACGTCGGCGTCGGTGATGTCCAAGGCGGCGGCGTCTTCGGCAATCTCAAGTCCTGTGGTGCCTTGGCCTGCGATGACGTACCCGTTGTCGAAGGGTTTGATGAGGGTCAGGTTTTGGTCGGCGGCAAGGCGCGCGCCTATGTCGTCGCGGTCTTCGGTGTCGCGGTCATAGAGGACGACGGTCGCGCCAAGGGCGCGGGTGTTGTCAATCTTGAGCTGCGGGGCGTCAGCGGGCATGATGATTGTCGACGTTGTGCCATGCAGGGCTGCGGCGTAGGCCACGCCTTGGGCGTGGTTGCCCGACGAGAAGGCGATGACGCCGCGTGCGCGGGTGTTTGGATCCATTGCGCTGATCGCGTTGTAGGCACCACGGAATTTGAAGCTGCCGGTGTGTTGCAGACATTCGGGTTTCAGCAGGACGCGCCGTCCGGCGAGGTCATCCAGAAAGGGTGAGGACAGCAGGGGCGTGCGGCGGGCGTGGCCGCGCAGGCGCCGGGCCGCTGTCCGGATATCGTCTATGGTGCAGGCGTCTGTCATAGGTCGGTGATCCAGTCTTTGAGGGTGCTGATGGCCTCGGGCTCATCAAGGAACGGCACATGGCCACGGCCTGTGACCACGGCGGCGTGGGCGTCGGGGCGGCGGTTGCGCATGGTGTCAAACGTGGCGGCTGTCAGCAGGTCGGAGGCATCGCCGCGCAGCATCGCCAGTGGCAGGCCCGCCATGGCATCAAAAAGCGGCCAGAGGTCGGGGACGGGCTGGGCGCCGGCGTCAAGCACTGCGTCGCGCAGACGAGGGTCGTATTTGATCACGAGGCCTGTGTCGGTTTGTGCGTAGTGGTTTCGAACCTCGGCCAGCCAGCGGGTGTGGGGCACTCCGGTGAAGTGGGACCACGCGCGGGCGCGGAAGTGCGCGGCCTCTTCGTGGGTGTATTGTACGGGATTGCGGCCGATGTAGTCTTTGATGACGCTGAGCCCTGCGGGCGCGATTTCGGGGCCGATGTCATTCAGTGCCACGCCCAGCAGGCGATGTTTTGCGGTGGCGGCCAGCATCATGGCGATAAGGCCACCACGGGAGGTGCCCAGGATCGCGGTCTTTTCTAGGCCCAGATGATCGAGCAGGGCCAGTGCGTCTGCGGCTTCGTGTGGGATGGTGTAGGTGGCGGGATCGGCCCAATCTGACTGGCCGCGCCCGCGGTAATCCATGCGGATCAGGCGGATGCCGGTGGCCAACAGTTGCGGGGCGACATGATCGAAATCATGGCTGTTGCGGGTGAGACCCGCAAGGCAAAGAACAGGCAGGCCGCCGTGATCTTCGGGGCCTTCGTCTATGTAGTGCAGGCGGGTGCGGTCTGCGGTGGTGAAGCTGGAGGCGGTCATCTGTGGTCAGTCGGTGTGATCATGGTCGTGATCATCGCGTGGGGTTGGGGGTGCGACGTCCGTCAGCAGGGCTGACAGGCTGGTGTGGCCGTCAATGGTTTTGACGGCAAACAAGCTTGTCGGAACGCGGGCGAGCTGGCCCCAATCGTCGCAAGGAATGGCGCTGATCATGGATTGCAGGACAAGGCGGCGTTCGTCAGCCGCGGTATCGATGTCCCCCAGCCCTGCGAGGGCTGCAAAGGTGTCTAGGCCCTCAAGGTCGAGGCCGTCGTGCAGGGGGTCCGCGTGGTCTTCATGATCGTGATCGTGCAGGTCGGGGTAAGCCGTGCTGGTCGGGATGGACACGGCGACGGTGTTGTCTGGCGCGCGGATGACCTGAACGAGGCCAATGAGGTAGGTGTCGTCTTCGAGGGGCGATTGCCCCAAGGCCATCAGCGTGCCGCCCTGATCGCAAAAGGAATAAGCGGAGATATAGGCGGGCTCGCCCACGGGCGTGTCCATCAGAAGGTTGGCCCCAAGGGCGCGCATGGCGTCGGCGTGGGGCACGTCGATGGCGAAGGATTGGGCCGTGGCCGGCGGGGTGAGCATCGCGCAGAGTGCTGCGGCGCAGATCATCACCCGCGGGGGTGTCATCACACCAGATCCAGCAGCGGTTTGAGAGATTTGATCGTGCGGTGCGGTGCGGCCCAGAGCCTGTCTTGCGGCGCGCCCGCGCGGTTCACCCAGACGGTGGCAAAGCCGTAGCCTGCCGCACCGGCTGCGTCCCAGCCGTTGGAAGAGGCAAAGAGGACTTGCGCTTGCGGCACATCGAAGCGGTCCCAGACCAGATCGTAGACGGAGGCGTGGGGTTTGTAGATTTGGGCGTCTTCGACGCTCAGCACATCATCGAGGTATTGGCCAATGCCCGATGAGCGCACGGCGGGCACCAGCATGTCGGGCGATCCGTTGCTGAGGATGGCGATATTCACGTCCTTTTCGCGCAGGGCCTTGAGGGTAGACACGACCTCGGGGAAGGCGGGGCATTCCTTGTAGACGGCCAGCAGTTTGGCGCGCAGGGCGTTGTCGCGCAGACCGTTGTTTTCCATGGCCCAATCCAGAGCGTCCTGGGTCACCTGCCAGAACGGGATGTGACGGCCGCCGATGGCGCGCAGCCAGGTGTATTCGAGCTGTTTGGCGCGCCAATCCTTTGACAGCGTCCCCCAGACGGCGGCGAGTTGCGCTTGGCCGGGCTGTTTTGCGACCTCTCTTGCGGCGGCGTCCACGTCAAAGAGGGTGCCATAGGCGTCGAAGATGCAGGTGGTAATGGTCATGGGCTGCCTTTCAGTTGCGGATAGCTTTGCACGCATGCTGCGGGTTGGAAAGCCCTTGGGTGGGGGTGTGATTTGCAAATTGATGTGACGGTTGTTAGGCCTGCGCCAAACAAGGAGCAGACCCGCGCGAGATTTCGCGCGACCCTCCCCCATTCATCCCCCCAGATCAGGAGACTATCATGGCCGCAGTCAAGGCAGGCGATACCGTATTCATTCACTACACCGGCACGTTGACCGATGGGGCGGAATTCGACAGCAGCAAGGACCGTGATCCGCTGGAATTTACGGTCGGGTCGGGCATGGTCATCAAGGGGATGGACGACGGGTTGTTGGGCATGGACGTGGGCGACAAGAAGCGGTTGGAGATCCCCGCCGCTGACGCCTATGGCCCGATCAACCCCGAGAACCGCATCGCGGTGCCGCGCAGTCAGCTGCCCGAAGATATTCCGGTTGAGGTGGGTCTGATGCTGCAAATGCAGGGCCCGCAGGGGCAGGCGGTGCCGGTCACGATTGTTGAGGTCACCGACGAGGAACTGACTTTGGATGCCAATCACGCGCTGGCGGGCAAGGATCTGATTTTTGAGATCGAGTTGGTGTCTGTGAAAGCAGGCTGAAACAGACGCGATGTGCGGCCCAGGTGGTGCGGGCCGCACGTTGCCAGAGTGTTTAGAGGTTCAGGTCCGCCGCGATCAGGTCGATCACCTGATCATGGAGGGCGGCACGGTCCGATCCTGCGGGGTCTGTACAGACGGGATCGTCGTTTTCGGCCTCAAGTGGGGTTGCGCCCTGTTGGGTGCACAGCGGCAGGAACATGAAATGCGACGCAGGTGCGATGCGGGTGATGTCCGCGTGGGGCACCAGTGCGGCAAAGCCGCTTTGGTCGAAATCCGTGGCCAGCAGCCTGTCTTCGCCCGCGCCCAGTGCAATGAGGCGGGTGGGGACGGTGAGGGCGGCGGTGTGTGCGGCATCGAGATTCCAGATCAGGCCCGGGTCCACGGCCGTCACATGGGTGATGCGCGGGTCCGCGTAGGAGGCGTCAAAGGCGTTTGCATCCATGCCGGCGATGTTCACGCCGCCGCCGATCAGATCATTGCAGTGGCTTGAGGTGTCGCGGTGATCAACGCAGTGTTGCACGAACCCTGCGTGATTGGCCTGCACCCCGCCTGCGGCCAGTGTTGTCCAGCCGCCATAGCTGAACCCTGCGGCCATGCGACCGTCCGGTTGAGCCCGCCCATGCCGTGGCTGAGGATGACCACGGGGTGGCCGTCCGCCGATGCGGCGGAGGTCGCATCGCGGGACGCAGGGACGCCGTGAAACAAGGGGTTTTGGGCCACGATCCGGTCCGCGCCATCGGCGTTTGAGGGATACCAGACGACGCCCGCTATGGCGCTTTCGTGGTGGGCGGCGGGCACGGCAATGTCGCGCAGGCCGGGGGCGGTCTCAAGATCAACGCGAGGTTCGCCGAGAATGCTGGAGGCGTCGGCGGCGCCGATAGCTGTGACCCCGGCCAGAGCGGAGAGTGAGAGGGTGAGGGTGCGGTTCATGGGGGCATGTCCTTTCGGGAGTGAAGTGATGCCCCGAAGGTTTGTTTTTTGCGCCTATCGCGCGACCTAGAACCGGTTTGAGGACCTAAATGGCCTGAATGAGACCTGCCACAGGACTTGCCGTGATGCCCAGTTTGCCGATCCCCATGATCTCATCCCTGATCCTGATGTTCTTGTTGGTGCAGATGTGGGTGTCGGGGCGGCGCATGGGGCCGCTTGCGCTGTTGTTGGCTGTATGTGCCGCGCAGGGCGTGATCATTTCGCTGGCGCGGCACTACGGCGTTGCGGGGATGCGGGCGGTTCAGGCGGTCATGGCCGCCGTGATCCCGCCTTTGGTCTTTGTGGCGTTTCAGGTGACGGCGGTGCGCGGGGTGCGGGCGCGGGATGCTGTGCATTTGGCGGCCCCTGTGGCTGTGGGGGTGGCCCTGTTGGTGATGCCGCCCATTTTGGATGTCCTCATCCCTGCGGTCTTCGTGGGGTATGGGTTGGCGGTAGTGTGGCTTTCGTTGCAAGGGGCGGATGCCGTGCCGCGGATGCGGCTGGCGGCGGGTGATTTGCCTTGCGTTATCTGGACATTGATTGGCGTCTCGCTCATCGGGTCGGCTTTGTCGGATGTGCTGATAGTGGCGGTGCAGATTGCGGGGGTGCCGCAGTGGCAGCCGTGGATCATCAGCCTGTATTCCAGCGGGATGTTGTTGGTGATTGGGAGGCTGGCCCTGTCCGGCACCTTGGAGGCGTCGGCGCCGGAGGAGACCGCAGCCCCTTCTGCACAGGTCAGCGAGGCTGACGCAGCTTTGGTTGCGCGGCTTGATGCGTTGATGGCGGCAGAGCGGCCGTATCTGGATCCGGACCTGACGTTGACGCGTCTGGCGCGGCGGTTGATCGTGCCGGTCAAGCAATTGTCGGCGGCGATCAACAAGGTCACGGGTGAGAACGTGTCGCGCTACATCAACGCAGCGCGGATCAGGGCCGCGCAGGCCGCGTTGGGGCAGGGCGAGAGCGTCACCAGCGCGATGCTGGCGTCCGGGTTCAACACCAAGTCCAATTTCAACCGTTAGTTTTTGAGGGTCACGGGGCGGGCGCCATCCGATTGGGTGCGGGCCCATCGTGAGGGGGGCGCGTGAGGGCGTAGGTGGGGTTCAGGTATTTTTGACCCAAAGAAGCGGGGCGTGGTTTGTGGCCATCAAATGTAGCGCATGAGGGTGCCCAGGCCGCCCCAGAAGAAGGCAGCTGCCGTGAAAGCCCAAGCGGCCAAGCACAGGTAGGCGCGCCGTTTGGACATGCGGGCGTAGGGGGGCGTTCCGTCGTGGCCGCGGGTTGAGATCAGGTGTTGCGCGCCCATGAGCACGATCACCAGCAGGAAGATGCGTTGGTTCAGCACGGCCATGAGGCCGATAAGAGCCGTGGCTGTGGCGAAGATATAGAAGGGGGCTTTGTCGTTGATGGCTGTGAAGATGGTCGACGTCAGGCGGCCTCCGTCCAGGGGCCAGATGGGCAGCAGATTGAGAAAATTGAGTGCGCCGCACACGCTGCCGAACACTGCAAGCGGGTAGATCAGATCCGGAAAGCTGGCGCCCAGGATCGGGATAAGGGTGAAGGCCAGCACCATGGGGGCCAGGCAGATGGCGGGGCCCATGAGGGAGACGAAGACCTGTTCTTCCTGCGTTGCGGGCGCGCGCGACGAGATGGCGTAGCCGCCCAGCAGCGGGACAAGACGGAAGCTGGCATCGTGGTGGCCGATCACGCGGTAGGCGGCGACGTGGCCGAATTCGTGGATCACAACGGTGATGATCAGCGACATGCCGAAGACGGGTCCGAAGATGAACCAAGCGGCGATGACGGCCAGCGCCGAGATGCCGATGCCTTTGGGATCAAGGCCAAGGATCGTGGTGCGCAGCTTTGATGTCCAGCCGCCACGCAGGATCAGGAACGTGCCAAAACACGCGCCCAACGCCAGGGCAAGGCTGACTGTGGGGTTCATCAAAGGTTGTCCAGCGCGGGCATCATCATGGTGTGCAGGCCACCGTCCACGTGGATGATTTCGCCCGTGGTGCAATTGCCTGCGTCGGAGGCCAGGTAGACGGCGGTGCCGCCTACGGCTTCCAACGTTGCGTTGTGCCGCAGGGGAGCGTTGGCTTCGGCGTATTTGAAGGTGCGGCGGGCGCCCGCAATGGCGGCCCCGGCCAGTGTTTTCATCGGCCCGGGAGAGATGGCGTTCACGCGGATGCCGTCGGGGCCAAGATCCGCCGCAAGGTAGCGGGTGGCGGATTCTAATGCGGCTTTGGCGACGCCCATGACGTTATAGTTGGGGGTGATGCGCTGGCTGCCTTCGTAGGTCAACGTCAGCAGCGTGCCGCCATTGGGCATCAGATCACGGGCGCGGCGGGCCACGTCAATGAAGCTGTAACAGCTGATGTCCATGGAGCGGCTGAAGTTGTCGCGGCTGGTGTCGGACACGCGACCGGTCAGTTCGTTCTTGTCGGAATAGGCAATAGCGTGGACGACGAAATCGATGCTGCCCCAGCGGGATTTCAGGGCATCGAAACACGCATCCATAGAGGCGTCGTTGGTCACGTCTGCTTCGACCAGAAAATCGCTGCCGGTGCTGTGCGCCAAGGGGCCGACCCGTTTCAGCAAACCTTCGCCCTGATAGGAGAACGCCAGTTCCGCGCCGGCGCGGTGCATGGCGTTGGCGATGCCCCACGCGATGGAACGGTCGTTTGCGACGCCCATAATAAGCCCGCGTTTGCCGGTCATTGAAATGGTCATGGGTCTGCTCCGTTTAGTTTTGAAGGGTTTGCGCCGGAATGGGGGTGCGGGTCAAGGTTTTGGGGGGACAAGGGGGCGGGCGGTGTCACAAAACCTTCACTATGTGTCGTGTGACACTTCCACTATGGGCGGGGTATGAACGCCCTCGTTTCAACCTGTTCGGCGCCACGAGCTGCCCTTGCCATTGCGTCTGAGGATCAGCCCCCCCTACAAGGTTGCCCACGAGTTCGGTCAGATCAAAGACGAAGGATAACACATGACAGTTTATGCCCTGAACGGTCTTGGCCGGATTGGTAAGCTTGCCCTGAAACCCTTGCTGGCCCATGTGGCGCAGTCGGGCGCACAGATCGCGTGGATCAATGACGCGGTGGGTGATCCTCAGATGCACGCGCATCTGTTTGAATTTGATACGGTGCATGGGCGCTGGGGCGCGGACTTTGGCCATGACGAAGAGAGCGTGACCATTGATGGGGTCCGCCTGCCGTTTATTGGCACCCGCGATATTGCGGACTTGCCGCTGGAGGGGGTTGATGTGGTGATTGACTGCACCGGCGTCTTCAAGACGGAGGCCAAACTGGCCCCCTATTTTGAGGCGGGCGTGAAGAAGGTTGTCGTATCGGCGCCGGTAAAGGACGGCGATGCGGCCAATATCGTCTATGGGGTGAATCACGACATCTATGACGCGGCCCGCCACCGCATCGTGACGGCGGCCAGTTGCACGACGAACTGTCTGGCCCCCGTGGTGAAGGTGATCCATGAAAACCTGCGGATCAAGCACGGGTCCATCACCACGATACACGACGTGACAAACACGCAGACCATCGTGGATCGCCCCGCCAAGGACTTGCGCCGCGCACGGTCTGCGTTGAATTCCCTGATCCCCACGACGACGGGCAGCGCCACAGCGATCACGTTGATTTACCCCGAGCTTACGGGGCGGTTGAACGGACATGCGGTGCGGGTACCGTTGCTGAATGCGTCCCTGACCGATTGTGTATTTGAGGTGGAGCGCGAGACCACCGCGGAGGAGGTCAACGCCTTGTTCAAGGCCGCCTCGTTGGGCGCGCTGGCGGGCATTCTGGGCTACGAGGAACGCCCTTTGGTGTCCACCGATTACACCAACGATGAACGTTCCAGCATTGTGGATGCGCTGTCGACGATGGTGATCAATGGCACGCAGGTGAAAATCTACGCGTGGTATGACAATGAAATGGGGTATGCGCACCGATTGGTGGATGTGGCGGTGATGGTCGGGGGCCGTCTGTGACCACGGCGCGGCCTGAGGGGCTGTCGGCCTATATCGCGGTGACGGCGGCCTATTGGGCGTTCATGCTGACGGACGGCGCTTTGCGGATGTTGGTGTTGTTGCACTTTCACACGCTGGGCTTTTCGCCGGTGCAGTTGGCGTATCTGTTTGTGTTGTATGAGGTCGCGGGGATCGTGACGAACCTGTGTGCGGGCTGGATTGCAGCGCGGTTCGGGCTGACGTCGACGCTTTATGCGGGGCTGGGGCTGCAGGTTGTGGCGTTGGTCGCCTTGGCCCAGTTGGATCCGAGTTGGGCTGTGGGTGCATCGGTTGTTTTTGTGATGCTGGTGCAGGGGGCCAGTGGCGTGGCCAAGGATCTGGCCAAGATGTCTTCGAAATCGGCGGTCAAACTGCTGGCACCTGCGGGCGATGCTGGGTTGTTCCGCTGGGTGGCCTTGCTGACGGGGTCCAAGAACATGGTCAAAGGCGTGGGCTTTCTGATGGGGGCTGCGCTGCTGGCGACGGTAGGGTTTGTTGGTGCCGTGCTGGGGATGGCTGCAGTTTTGGCGGTGATCTTGATTGCAGTGCTGATCTTTATGCCGACGGGCCTACCCAAGGGCCGCGCGGACGCCAAGTTCTGGGAGGTGTTGTCCAAGTCGTCCAATGTCAATTGGCTGAGTGCGGCGCGGGTCGTTTTGTTCGGTGCGCGGGACGTTTGGTTTGTCGTGGGCATCCCGATTTATTTCTACGCGGTCCTGTCGGACGGCACGACGGACGGCAATCGCGCGGCGTTCTTTATGATCGGGACGTTTATGGCGGTGTGGGTGATCCTCTACGGGTTGGTGCAGGCCAATGCGCCCCGCATTCTGCGCGCCAAATCGCGCCCCACGGCGGACCTGATCGCGGCGGCACGGGGCTGGGCGTGGGCCCTTGCCACTGTGCCGGCGGGTCTGGCTGTGGCGGCTTTGGTCGCGAACGGACCGCAAGGTTGGCTGACGCCGCTTGTGGTTGCGGGGTTGTTGGTGTTTGGCGGGCTTTTTGCCGTGAATTCCTCACTGCATTCGTTCCTGATCCTGTCGTTTACCTCGGCGGGCCGGGTGACGATGGACGTGGGGTTTTATTACATGGCGAATGCGGCGGGCCGGTTGATTGGCACGCTGGCCTCCGGGATCAGCTATCAGATCGGGGGCTTGCCGCTGATGTTGGGGATCGCGGCGTGCATGGTGGCCCTGTCGGCGGTGGCGGTCGGGTTTTTATCGCCGCCACAGCAGCAGACAGACTGACAGCGCGCAGATGGCGCTGTGCAGTGTGTCTTAGGGCGCGCCTGCGGGCTTACCCGCGATATTTGCTCATCAACATGGACCCGTTGGTGCCGCCAAACCCGAAGGAGTTTGTCATCACCGTGTCGAGGCCTGCATCCGCCTTGAACGCTGTGGCGATTTCGCTGGCGTTGATGGCGGGATCGAGGGTTTCGACGTTGATCGAGGGGATGATGTAATCGCCCTGCAGCGCCAGCAGACAATAGACGGCTTCCTGTGCGCCCGTGGCCCCTTGGGAGTGGCCGGTCATGGATTTGGTCGAGGAAATGGGCGGCGTGCTGCCTGTGCCGAAGACACGGCGCACGGCCTCAACCTCACCCACATCGCCGACGGGTGTCGATGTGCCGTGGGCGTTGATGTAGCTGACGGTTCTGCCCTCGGGCAGGGTCGCCAGCGCGCCGCGCATGGCGCGTTCGCCGCCTTCGCCGGAGGGGGCGACCATGTCGGCGCCGTCTGAAGTGGCGGAGAAACCGGTGACTTCGGCGTAGATTTTCGCCCCACGGGCGAGCGCGTGATCGAGGGATTCCAGCACAACCATCGCGCCGCCGCCTGCGATGACGAAGCCGTCGCGGTCCGCGTCAAACGCGCGAGAGGCGCGGGTGGGCGTGTCGTTGTACTTGCTCGACATGGCCCCCATCGCATCAAAGAGGCACGAGAGCGTCCAGTCCAATTCTTCGCCGCCACCACCGAACATCACGTCCTGATGACCCAGTGCGATTTGCTGGGCCGCCATGCCGATGCAGTGCAGGGATGTGGAACAGGCAGACGTGATCGAGAAATTCATGCCCTTGATCTTGTAAGCCGTCGCAAGGTTCGCGCTGACGGTGGAGGACATGGTTTTGGGCACGGCGAACGGCCCGATGCGTTTGGTCGATCCGTTTTTCAACACGGTCTGATGCGCGGCCAGCATGGCGGATGTCGACGGCCCGCCGGACCCTGCGATGAGGCCGGTCATGGGGTTTACGACCTCAGCCTCGGTCAGGCCAGCGTCTTCGATCGCTTGGCCCATGGCGATGTGGGCATAGGCTGCACCCGGCCCCATGAACCGCAGGGTGCGTTTGTCGACATGGTCTGCGATGTCGATCTTGAGGGTGCCCGCAACCTGGCTGCGGAACCCGTGTTCGGCCATCTCCTCGGAGGCCACGATGCCGGAGGTGCCTGCGCGCAAGGCCGCGTCCACTTCGGCGGCGTTGTTTCCGATGGGGCTGACGATGCCCAGCCCTGTGATGACGACTCGTTTCATATGCTTTCAGCCGTGCGGATTGGCACAGCTGCCCCTTGTTCGATTTCCCCCCGTGTAGGGGAGCAGGCGCAAGGGAGCAAGGGCAGGGCGGCGCACGTTGTGGTGGAACTTCGTCAGGTAGTGGGCCGTTGGGGGGCAACCCAGACAGGATAGGAGCTTACCCATGTCAAAGATTGAGACCATCAACCCCGCGACCGCCGAAACCCTGAACACCTATCAGCTGATGTCCCAGAACAAGGCCTTTGCCGCCGTCGAGGCCAGCCATGCGGCCTTTACCGACTGGCGCATGACGTCCCACGCGGACCGCGCGGAGGTGCTGCGATCCATCGCGGGCGTGCTGCGCGACAATGTCGACACGCTGGCAGAGCTGATGACCCGCGAAACCGGCAAGCTGAAAAAAGATGGCAAGACGGAGGTCGAGCTGTGCGCGGCGATTTGCGAATACACGGCCGAAGAAGGTCCAGCACAGCTGGCCGATGAGGACCGTACATGGGGCGACGGGCACCGCGGTGTCGTCACCTATCAACCCATCGGCGTCATCTATTCCGTCCAGCCGTGGAATTTCCCGATCTATCAACCCATGCGGGTTCTGGCCGCCGCCATCATGGCAGGCAACGGGTGCGTGCTGAAACACGCTGAGATTTGCACGGGCAGCGCGCTCAAACTGCGGGAGTTGTGCATCAAAGCAGGTCTGCCGGAGGATTTGTTTCAGGTCATCATCATTGATCACGACACCAGTGACAAAATCATCGCCCACGACAAAATCCGTGGTGTGACCATGACCGGCAGCGATGGCGCGGGGCGTCATATCGGGACGAAGGCCACCGAGGCGTTGAAAAAGACGGTGTTGGAGTTGGGGTCGAATGACGCCTATCTGGTGCTGGAGGACGCGGACATCGATTTGGCTGTAAAATACTCCGTCATGGGGCGTTTGTATAACAACGGTCAGACCTGTGTGTCGGCCAAACGGTTTGTGGTGACCGAAAAGGTCTATGATGCGTTTACCCAGGCCTATGTGGCGCAAATGGCGGATGTGGCCATGGGCGATCCGATGGATGAGGACACCGTGCTGGGCCCGTTGTCGAGTGATGATCAGTTTCAAACTGTCAAAGATCAGGTCAAGGAGAGTGTGAAGGCCGGTGCCAAAGTGCTCTGCGGTGGCACCCCGCCCAAGGCCGAGGGCGCATGGTATCCCGCGACGGTGTTGGGTGATGTCACGCCCGGTATGCCCGCCTATGATGACGAAATTTTTGGGCCCGTGGCCGCAGTCATTCGGGCCAAGGACGATGAAGATGCCATGCGGATCGCCAATGACAGCCGCTATGGTCTGGGCGGGGGGATTTTCTCGAAAGACGAGGACCGCGCCTTGGAGCTTGCCCGCAAGCACTTTGACACCGGCATGGTGCGGATCAACAACTTCGGCGCAGCGGATCCGAATATGCCCTTTGGCGGCGTGAAAGATTCCGGGTACGGGCGCGAACATGGTGGTTTTGGCCTGAAGGAGTTTGTGAACGCCAAGGCGATCTTTATGTCCTGATGTCACAGGCTTAGGCACGAAAAAGGGCGGTCCAGAGGTGGGCCGCCCTTTGGAGTTCTGGATCGCTTTGGTCTCAGCTTTCGCTTAGCGCGACTTTCATGTCTTTGACTTCGTAGGCCAATTCACCGTCGACCTTTACGATGCCGTCGGCCACGCCCATGGTCAGACGACGGGTCTGGACGGCTTTGGTAAAGTCAATTTCATAGGTGATCATCTTGGCAGTGGGGCGCACCATCGCCTTGAGTTTGATTTCCCCCACACCCAGCGCGTAGCCACGCCCTGTCCAGCCCCGCCAGCCCAGGTTGAAGCCGGTCAGCTGCCACAAGCCATCGAGGCCCAGACAGCCGGGCATGATCGGGTTGCCGGGAAAGTGGCAGTCAAAGAACCAAAGGTCCGGCGTGATGTCGAATTCTGCCAGCACGTGGCCTTTGCCGTGGGCCCCGCCATCGCCCGAGATGTCGGTGATCCGGTCCATCATCAACATGGGCGGTTCGGGCAATTGCGCGTTGCCTGGTCCGAACAATTCACCGCGGGCGCATTTCAAAAGGTCGTCACGGTCGAAAGACGTTGGAAAATCGGACATGGGCCTGTTCCCTCATGTTGGTGGCTTTGGCGCCGTCTAACAGAGACAGGCGGGCAGCGGCAAGGGTCGCGCGCGCGCCCAAACTGCGACCAATTGCGAGGGGTTCGCATTTGCGATTGAAAGGAGACGACTTTCCCCCATATGATAAGGTGATCAAGGACAGAGCAAATGACAAACGCCCCGACCCAGACAAACACAGCGCAGGTGGAAACACCCCAAGACCGTGGCACAACATGGCTTGCCGGTGCCGGATTGCGCCCGACGCGTCAACGTGTGGCGCTGGCGGGGCTTTTGGTGGGTGACGGACGCGACCGCCATGTAACCGCCGAAAGCCTGTTTGAGGCCGCGGGGCGCACAGGCGAAAAGGTGTCACTGGCGACGGTTTACAACACCTTGCGCGCCTTTTGTGACGCGGGTCTTTTGCGTGAGATCACGGTTGACGGATCGAAAAGCTATTTTGACACCAACATGACAGACCATCCGCATTTCTATTGGGAAGACGACAACCGTCTGTCTGACGCGCCTGCGGAACAGCTTGAAATTGCGCGGGTGCCGGATGCGCCTGAGGGGGCCGAGATTGCATCGGTTGATGTGGTGATCCGCCTGCGCCGCAGTTGATGTGGCCGGCTGAACCCGCTGTTGAACCCCGTCTTTTTTGGCGGGGTTTTGTTTTTCTGGTGTGAGTTTACCGCACATTAAGAGTGAATCGGTCACACCTTGGGCATGACACATGCTGCCAGACCCTCACCCCGCCCGATGCCCATGGATGCGCCACAGGCCCAGCCCGTGGCGATGAATTTCACCTTGGCCGATCTGTCGTCTGATCTGCTGCTGAGAGAGGTGTGCCTGCTGCGCGATTGCGTGGCTGTGGCCCGCGCGCAGTGGCGGTTTGAGATTGACGCTGCTGTGGTGCTGCCCGCCCAGATGCAGATGTTAGCCGTTTTTCAAACGGGCGCGTTCGGTGTGCGGCAAGCGATGGCCGTGATCCGGCAGACCTTTGCGGATCATGTGGGGCGGGATGGCACCATGTGGGACGGCCCCATCAAATACCGTGAGGTTCCGCAGGAGGCCGTACCCGTGCGCCGTGCCTTCATTGAGGCCGCACCCGTCCGCATGGGGCTGGTGTCCGATCCATCCGATTGGGCGTATAGTTCAGCACACAGGCTGGTGCCGCAGGCCCGCGCGCTGGGCGTCAATGTCGCGTGATGTCGGTTGGATTGACGTCAGACGCGTCTGGCCCATGGCTTGAAAGTGGGCCTTGTTGCGCGCCTGATTTTGGGCCTGTTTGCTGGCCGGATTAACGCGGGAGGGCTAGAACCACTGTCCCGGCTCCATCAGGCCAAGATCCAACAGCTGTTGGGAGTGCCATTCGAACGGCACTGAATTGTGCCACTTGAACGTCTCGATGTCGTAGGTGCTGCCTGGATTGCGCTTGAGCGCCTTGGCCGTGCGGAAGGAACACACGGCCGCCGTCAGGTTGTGATGCCAGGGGCAGCTGTAGGTGTTGTATTCGGGATCGTTGAATGTGTGGTCGGGGTGAAACACCAGATCCGGTTTGTTGCGGAACAAAGACACGCGATCAATCCGGCGGCGCGGGGCGGGGATGTGTTCCTCAAACCGCCAGCGCAGGCCGCCAAAGAAATCCATCTGACGGTCCAGATCATTGTTCCAACGATCCTTGCGCGCCAGGGCATAGTAGCCGGTCTTGTCCATATGGGCGTCTTCGATGCACACGGCGTTGGTGTTTTGCCACAGATCGCCGGTATACAGATCAATCACATAGGTCAGGATCGTGTCGCGGCGTTCTTCGACGTTGAAGGCGATCATCTCCCCCACGGTGCGGTGTTCGCAGAACGGGTGGAACAGGAATTCGGCGTTGTAACAGTAATAGATCCACACATCGCCCGTGGCCTTCATCACGCCGTTGACCGCATTTTCCAACGCGCCTGCCGACAGCATGTTGTACGTCACGCGGATGATTTTGTCGGCCACGTCGTCCGCGATTTGAAATTCCGGCATGGCAAAGACGACGGTATGGCGAAAGCCGGCGGCGATGTGGTGACGGATGGTCGCGTCCAGCTCAACCTCATCCTCGGCGAAGATCAGCGCGATGGGGCCTTTAGCCAGAGCGGCCGTGCCGTTCTTGAGAAAGCTGGATAAATCGTGGTGGTGGATCATGGTGCGTGCCGCTTGCCTGCCTTGGCCGCAATGTCTGGCAATTCGGGCGTCATTGCAAGCGTCCGGTGGGTGGGGTACATGCGGCGCGACCATCCCGACCGCCCGCCCGTATTGATTGCTGCACATAAAGGCCGCGCCATGACCGAGACGCCGAAAAACACCAAAAAGCTATATGTGAAAACCTATGGCTGCCAGATGAATGTGTACGACAGCGAACGCATGGTTGAGGCGCTGGGTGGGCAGGGGTACGAGGAAACCAAGACCCCGGATGACGCGGATATGATCCTGCTGAACACCTGCCATATCCGCGAAAAGGCCGCCGAAAAGGTCTATTCGGAATTGGGGCGGTTCAAGGGGCTGAAGGCGGCGAACCCTGATTTGAAGATCGGTGTGGCGGGATGCGTCGCACAGGCCGAGGGCGAGGAGATCATCCGCCGCCAGCCGATGGTCGATTTGGTCGTGGGCCCGCAAAGCTATCACCGGTTGCCCGCCATGGAGCAAGCGGTGGGGGAAGGGCGCAAGGCTCTCGATACCGAATTCCCCGATGACGACAAATTCGACACCTTGCGCAAACGGGCCAAGACCAAACGGGGGCCGACGGCTTTTTTGACCGTGCAGGAGGGGTGCGACAAGTTTTGCGCGTTCTGCGTGGTGCCGTATACGCGCGGGGCTGAGGTGTCGCGCCCTGCCGACCGGATCATCCGTGAGGCGCAGGAGTTGGTCGAGGCGGGCGTCAAGGAAATCACACTGTTGGGCCAGAATGTGAACGCCTATCACGGTCATGACGGCGGGCTGGCGGGCCTCATTTGGGCGCTGGATAAGGTGGACGGGCTGGAACGGATCCGGTTCACGACGTCCCACCCCAACGACATGGACGACGCCCTGATCGAGGCCCATGGCACCTGTGATAAGCTGATGCCCTATCTGCACTTGCCGGTTCAATCCGGGTCGAACAGTATCCTCAAGGCGATGAACCGCAAGCATACGCGGGATGAGTATTTCCGCCTGATCGAACGGATCCGCGCGGCACGGCCGGATTTGCTGTTGTCGGGGGATTTCATTGTCGGCTTCCCCGGCGAGACTGAGGCCGACTTTGAGGACACGATGGATCTGATCCGAGAGGTCCACTACGGGCAGGCCTATTCGTTCAAGTATTCGACCCGTCCGGGCACTCCTGCGGCGGAAAAACCGCAGCTGCCGGATGACGTGATGGACGACCGGCTGCAGCGGTTGCAGACGCTTTTGCGCGACCAGCAGCGCGCCACGCAAGACGCGATGGTCGGGCGCACCGTGAAGGTTCTGTTTGAGAAAGCGGGCCGCGAGGCGGGGCAGATGATCGGCAAATCGGAGTATTTGCACGCGGTCTTTGCACCGTGTGAGGACGTTGCCGTGGGCGATTTGCGTGAGGTTGAGGTGACAACCTCGGCCACAAATTCCCTCGGGGGACGTTTGGTTTAGGCCCAACATCTTGCATGAGCTTTGCCAGATAAGTGCTTGACGTCTCGTCCGAAAGGGATGGGATTTGTCGACAGTGCCCGATGGTTGCCCAAATTTGTTGCGCAAACAGACACAATATATAGACATTTTGTCTTTCATTATGGCTAAAATTTGGTAACGATAGCGACATAATGTGACGTGACGCCGAATGGGGGGCACTGTTCGTGGTCGCGATATTGGGACAGTGACAGGAAGGTTGGAACGACCATGACATCGAAATTTTTGACGACACTGCAAACCGGATTGGGCGTCGCGCTCGCGGGTGCGATCGCGCTGGCAACGCCCGTGTCCGCCCAGCAGACCATCACCGGCCAAAGCTATGAGCCGACAATCTGGGTTGACCCCGATGGCTGCACCCACTGGGTGATGGATGACGGCTTTGAGGGCTATATGTCGCCACGCCGGAACCGCGATGGCTCCCCCATCTGCATGCGCTCCGAGATTTGCGGCATCGTGCCGACGGACACCTTGTTCGAAAACGACGAACCCTGGATTTCCAACGCAGACAAGCAGCGTTTGATGGCGTTCTTCCAACAGGCGGATGCCTTTGGTTTCCTGATCTATGGTCATACCGACAGCAACGCGTCTGACGAATACAACATGCGGTTGTCCAACCAGCGCGCCAACATGGTTGCGGGCATCGCGCAAGACACTGGCGCCCGCGTCGTGGACGTGCGCGGTTTTGGGGAACGTCGCCCACGGGCCGACAACCACACCCACGCTGGCCGCGCCGAAAACCGTCGCGTCGAAATCTATTGCATTCGCTAAGGAGCAGAACTGATGAAAGCACTTAAATTCACTGCTCTGACCGTGATGGGATTGACCGTTTCGGGCTGTGGCGAGGCGGCATTGACCGCATTGAACATCGAAGGCGGCAACCGGACGGGCGCTGAGCGTTTCGTGGACGCAGGGCGTGACGAGAAATCGCTGACACAGCTGGTGGCTGGCATCTGGGTGGACCCGAATGGCTGCGATCACTGGATCATTGACGACGGTATCGAAGGCTATCTGTCCGAGCGTCTGACGCCGGATGGTCGCCCTGTGTGTTCCGGTGTTGCGCCACCCTCCACCGCCGTGGGCCCGTTCAACGAAGGCACGGATATTCCTGATCCGCTGTAAATTTGGGCACTTGATCATGACAGGGGCTGCGGGAACAACCGCGGCCCCTTTTTCGTTTCCGGAACTATATTTGTGCATACTGCGTCTTGCACCGCCAAGGCCAAGACGCCACCATAGACCCAGACAAGTTTGGAGAGTTGTTTGACCACCAGGACAGATGCGGGCCAACGGCCCCCGACCCCCTATGAACAGGACGCCGCCCCCGTGGTGTTGGAATTTCCAGACAACTTTCTGCTGATTGATCTGTGCGGCGAACATGACCGCAACCTGGCCGACATTGAACTGAAGCTGGGCGTGCAGGTGTTGCGGCGCGGCAATCAGCTGTCGATCCACGGGGAGGCCGAGGCCACAGCAGAAGCGGCAGAGGTTCTGACTGCCCTCTACGAACGCCTTGAGGCGGGCCGCGCAGTTGAAGCCGCCGACATCGACCGTGAGGTTCGCATGGGCGCGTCCGAGAAGGCGACGGGCAGTCGCGCGGGCGACCAGATGGAGTTGATCAAGGGCCCCGATGGCGACCGGGTTGAGATCAAGACCCGCAAAAAGATCATTGAGCCCCGCACCGATGCGCAAAAGGCCTACGTCAAATCGCTGTTTGAAAATGAGCTGGCCTTTGGCATCGGGCCTGCGGGCACGGGCAAGACCTATTTGGCGGTGGCTGTGGGGGTGAACCTGTTTATCGGCGGCCATGTGGACCGCATCATCCTCAGCCGTCCGGCTGTCGAGGCGGGCGAAAAGTTGGGCTATCTGCCGGGCGATATGAAAGACAAGGTCGATCCGTATATGCAGCCGCTTTATGACGCGCTGAACGATTTTCTGCCGCAGAAACAGGTGGTTAAGCTGATCGAGGAAAAGAAGATCGAGATCGCACCCCTGGCCTTCATGCGCGGCCGCACGCTCAGCCGCGCCTTTGTGGTGCTGGATGAGGCGCAGAACGCGACGACCATGCAGATGAAGATGTTTCTGACCCGTCTGGGAGAAGGCTCCCGCATGGTGATCACGGGGGACCGGACGCAGATCGATTTGCCGCGCGGCGTGTCGTCAGGCTTACGGGATGCAGAACGGCTGCTGACGAACATCCCCAAAATCGGCTTCAATTACTTCAGCTCCAAAGATGTGGTGCGCCATCCGCTCGTCGCGGCCATCATCGAAGCCTATGAAAAAGATGACCCCAAGTAGTCCGTTGTTTCGCTGTTTCAGAAATATGCCGGGGGGAGGCCGCAGGCCGGGGGGCAGCGCCCCCACCCGGGTCCGTGCATGACGCCCGTCGATATCATCATTGAAGACGATCGCTGGAACGAGATTGCGCCCCTTGCAGATCGCGCGGTGACGGCTGCGCTTGAGGGCGCGGGGCTTGAGCCGTCGGCCTATGAGGTCAGCCTGTTGGCCTGTGACGACACCCGCATCGCGGCGTTGAACGAAGATTTCCGTCAAAAGGGCACGCCCACCAATGTGCTGTCCTGGCCCAGTGCGGAACGTGGTGCCATCGCGGAGGGTGAGATGCCCGTGCCGCCCCAGCTGCCTATCGAGGCTGAATTGGGCGATATCGCCATTTCCTATGACACCTGCGCGGCAGAGGCGGCGGCGGGGAAGATCCCGTTTGAACATCATGTCATCCATTTGATCGTCCACGGAACCCTTCATTTGTTGGGATTTGATCACATTCGCGACGGGGATGCGGCGCTGATGGAAGGGTTGGAGACAGAAATCCTTGGCAAACTGGACATCCGTGACCCATATTCGTAAGGCAAGGAACCCCCGGGTGTGCGTGTTGCGCGGCCCTTTTTGGAATGGAGACGATGGGCGACAGTACTGACGGATCTTCTAGCGCTGCGCGAAGCGCGCAGGCGGAGGCCCCCCCAAACACGAGTGAGCGCGGCTTTTTCGGCCGCATCGTTGAGGCGCTGAGCCCGACAGACACCACTGATCAAAATGCAGCCTTGGCAGGATATGTGCCTGCAGGTGAAGCGCGCGGGATGATGAACCTGCGCCGCAAACGGGTTGAGGATGTCATGATCCCCAAGGCCGAGATCACCGCCGTCCCCGTGACCATCAGCCGCGATGATCTGGTGCAGGTGTTCCGCGACAGCGGGCTGACGCGCCTGCCGGTCTTTGACGGGACATTGGATACGCCCATCGGTTTTGTGAACCTGAAGGATTTTGCGTTGACCCACGGGTTCAATGGCAATTCCAAGACGTTTGATCCGCGCGGACTTGCGCGGGAGCTGTTGTTTGTGCCTCCGTCGATGCCTTTGGGCGTGCTGTTGCAAAAGATGCAAACGGACCGGATCCATATGGCCCTTGTTATTGACGAATATGGTGGCACGGACGGGTTGTTGACCATTGAGGATTTGTTGGAACAGGTCGTCGGAGAGATTGAGGACGAACATGACGCTGATGAGGCGGAGTTGTTCACCGAAGAAAAGCCCGGCGTCTATTTGGCCGAAGCCCGCACACCGCTAGATGATTTTGAGGCCGAAATCGGCATGCCCCTGACCGAACATGAAGAGATTGACGAGGAAGAAATCGACAGTCTTGGTGGTCTGGTCTTCATGCTGGCCGGTCATGTTCCCGCCCGCGGTGAGATGATTTTGCATCCCGAAGGCCCCGAGTTTGAGGTGCTGGAGGCCGATCCGCGCCGCATCAAACGGTTGCGCGTGCGCATTGCGGGCAAGGCCGCGGGCTAGGCGCGGTTTGGCCCTGCACCCCTCGCATCTGGAGCAACGGCTGGCCGCGACCCCACGGGTGCTGCGTTGGGTCGTGTCGCTTGGGTTGGGGGCCGTGGTTGCTTTGGCCCATGAACCGGGCCTCGGCGCATGGCCGGTTTTGGTGGGCTTCACCCTTGCCTGTCTGATCTTACCTTTGGCCCCACGTGCGGCGGCCCTGCATGGCTGGCTGTTGGGGGTGGGCTATTTCGCCGTGACTCTGCGCTGGATCATCGAGCCCTTTTTGGTCGACGTTGCCCGTCACGGCTGGATGGCGCCCTTTGCGTTGATCCTTCTGGCGGGCGGTTTGGCGTTGTTTTGGGGATTGGCAGGATGGGCAGTCCGCGGCCTGTCTAGGGGGCGGGCCACGGGGATTTTGTGGTTTGCCCTGAGCCTTGGCGCAGTTGAGCTGTTACGTGGCCACATTTTCACAGGGTTTCCCTGGGGATTGCCCGCCTATGCCTTGGTGGGTGGGGTGTTTGATGTCTGGCTGGCGTGGGTCGGACCCTATGGATTGACGGTGCTGACGCTGGGGCTGGCGGGGGTCACGGCGCTGGCGTTGCATCGCGGCTGGACGTTGATTTGGCCAAGTCTTGTTGCGGTGTATTTTGCGACTGTGGGCCTGCAGGCCATCACGCCGGGCGCGCCTGCGCCCACAGACACGGTGGTGCGCGTGATCCAGCCCAATGCGGCGCAACATCTGAAATGGGACCGCGACTGGATGGGCGTGTTTTACGACCGCGCGCTGTCGTTGACGGAGGCGGGGGAGGCGGCGGACGTGGTCGTCTGGCCGGAAACATCCGTGCCCACTTTGTTGCAATATGCGGGTCCCCTGTTTGAGGACATGGCCCGCGCGGCCCGTGGTGCGCCTGTGCTTGCGGGGATCAATCGCCAACAAAACGGGGCGTTCTACAACGCGGCCGTGGTGCTGGACGGGGCAGAGGTGGCCGACATCTACGACAAGGTGCATCTGGTGCCCTTTGGCGAATACATTCCGTTTGCTGCTCTGCTGCGCCCCTTGGGGCTTGGTGTTTTGGTGGATCAGGTCGCGGGGTTCAGCCCTGGGACGGGGTCCGGGTTGATGGACATCGACGGGTTGGGCCGCGCACGCGTGCTGATCTGCTATGAAGGGATCTTTCCCGAAGAGATCGCTGTGGACGGGCCGCGGCCTGATGTGGTGGTGATCATCACCAATGACGCATGGTTTGGCCCAGGCGCTGGCCCACGCCAGCATCTGGTGCAAGCGCAGGCGCGGGCGATTGAACAGGGGCTTCCGGTGATCCGGTCGGCCAATACGGGTATTTCCGCCGTGATCGACGCACGCGGGCGCATCAAGGCGCAGCTGCCATTGAATGAGGCGGGTTTTGTGGATGCGGCTGTGCCTGCCACGCTGCCGCCGACGCTGTATGCACGGATGGGGGACTGGCCGTTGACTGTTGCCCTGCTTGCCACACTTGGGATTGGGCTGGCGCGGCGGCGGCGCTTTGACGTTGACGGCCCCGCCCCTCGGGCGTAGGGGCGGGCTATCTCATTCCGACCACAACGGCTTCCTGACGTGGATCGGCAAACCTAACGGAGCATTTCATGGCACGTCAAAACTATACTTTCACCTCGGAATCTGTGTCTGAGGGGCACCCTGATAAGGTCTGCGACCGGATCTCAGACGCGATATTGGATGCCTTTCTGGCCGAAGATCCAATGGCCCGTGTGGCGTGCGAAACCTTTGCGACCACGAACCGCGTGGTGATCGGTGGCGAGGTCGGCCTGACCGATCAGGACAAGCTGGCCGAATACATGGGCAATGTGGATCAGATCGCGCGCGAGTGCATCCGCGACATCGGATACGAGCAGGACAAGTTCCATTGGGAAACGGTCGAGGTCACGAACCTGTTGCACGAACAATCGGCCCATATCGCCCAAGGCGTAACCGGAGAGCGCGGCGATGAAGGCGCGGGCGACCAAGGGATCATGTTCGGCTATGCGACGAACGAGACCGAGGCGCTGATGCCAGCCCCGATCCAGTTCAGCCACGCGATTTTGCGCCGCTTGGCTGAGGTCCGCAAAGACGGGACCGAGCCCACGTTGGGCCCTGATGCGAAATCGCAGTTGTCGGTGGTCTATGAGGGCGGCAAGCCTGTGGGCGTGTCGTCGATCGTGCTGTCGACACAGCATATGGATGAGGCGATGACCAGTGCCGATGTGCGCGCTGTGGTGGAGCCTTACATTCGCGAGGTGTTGCCAGAGGGTTGGATTTCCGACGCCACCGCTTGGCACGTGAACCCGACCGGAAAGTTTGTGATTGGTGGCCCTGACGGGGACGCGGGGCTCACGGGGCGCAAGATTATCGTGGACACCTATGGGGGGGCTGCGCCCCATGGCGGCGGTGCGTTTTCGGGCAAAGACCCGACCAAGGTGGACCGCTCGGCGGCCTATGCATCACGCTATCTGGCCAAAAACATTGTTGCGGCGGGCATGGCCGACAAATGCACCGTGCAGTTGAGCTATGCGATTGGTGTGGCCGCACCTTTGTCGATTTATGTCGATACGCATGGCACCGGTGAGGTCGAGGCCTCCGCCATTGAGGCCGCGATTCCACAGGTGATGGATTTGACACCGCGCGGGATCCGCACGGCGCTGGGCATGAACAAGCCGATCTATCAGCGCACGGCCGCCTATGGCCATTTTGGCCGTGCGCCTGAGGCGGATGGCGGGTTTTCGTGGGAACGCACGGACCTTGTCGAGGCATTGAAAAAGTCTGTCTAAGACTTTTACGAAGAGGGGGGTCCGGTGCTGACGCACCGGACTGACCTGCTGCCCGCTTTGCGCGGACTTGAGATGCGGCGACCCAGCGGGTAAGGGGACGCCATGACACATCCCACCCGACCCCACCGCAATTTTTATGGCCGCCTGAAGGGCAAGCACCTGAAGAAATCCCAAGAGGGATATCTGGCGGAGGATTTAGAGGCGTTGTCGCCTGGGCCCGTGTCCTGGGAGGACAACCCGGAGCGGACGCCTTTGGATTTGGCGGCGCTGTTTGGTGGCAAGGATGTCTGGCTTGAGATCGGGTTTGGCGGGGGTGAGCATCTGGTGCACCAGGCGGCACGGAACCCGGGCGTGGGTATCATTGGGTGTGAACCCTACATCAATGGGGTGGCCATGCTGCTGGGCAAGGTCCGGCAGGCGGGGGTCGAGAATCTGGCGATCCATCCCGGCGATGTGCGCGATATGTTTGATGTGTTGCCCGATGCCTCGATCTCAAAAGCGTTTTTGTTGTATCCTGATCCGTGGCCCAAGGCGCGTCACCATCGCAGGCGGTTTGTGACGGCGGAACATCTGGAGCCGCTGATGCGGGTGCTCAAGCCGGGCGCTGAATTTCGGGTCGCCACAGACATTCCCGACTATGTGCGTCAGACCCTCGAAGAGGTTCCGCGCCAGGGGTTTGAGTGGTTGGCAGAGCGTGCGGAGGATTGGCGCACCCCGTGGGGGGATTGGATGTCGACCCGTTACGAACAAAAGGCGCTGCGCGAAGGCCGGACGCCGCATTATCTGACGTTTCGCAAGATTTGAGGCGGGCGGGTCTAAAATTCCGGAATTTTAGACCCTTGGGATAGGTATTTTTGACCCAAAGAAACGGGGGGGGCGTGGACCTTTGAGCTGCTGCGGCGTATCAGGCGGCAGACGATAAAAGGATACGCCCTATGTCCAGCCACGGTGACCCAATTCCCATGACATCCCGCAAGGGAGGCCCTTTGAAGGGCGAGGCGCTGGTGCCTGGGGATAAGTCTATTTCACATCGGTCTTTGATCCTTGGCGCGATGGCTGTCGGTGAGACGCGGATTTCGGGATTGCTGGAGGGCGACGATGTTTTGGATACGGGTCGCGCGATGGAGGCCTTTGGGGCCGAGGTGATCAACCATGGCGGCGGTGAGTGGTCGGTCCATGGTGTCGGTGTTGGTGGGTTTTCCGAGCCCGATCAGGTGATTGATTGCGGCAATTCGGGCACCGGTGTGCGCCTGATTATGGGGGCTGTGGCGACAAGCGATATGACTGTGACGTTCACGGGCGATGCATCGTTGAACAGCCGCCCGATGGGGCGTGTGACGGACCCACTGGCCTTGTTTGGCACGCAGAGTGTCGGCCGCACGGGCGGGCGGTTGCCCATGACCTTGGTGGGTGCGGCGGCGCCGGTGCCTGTCCGTTATGTCGTGCCCGTGCCGTCTGCGCAGGTGAAATCTGCGGTGCTTTTGGCGGGGCTGAATGCGCCCGGACAGACGGTTGTGATTGAACAAGAGGCCACGCGGGACCACACGGAGCGGATGCTTGTTGGTTTCGGTGCTGAATTGACGGTTGAGGAAACCGATGAGGGGCGTGTTATTACCCTGACCGGCCAGCCTGAGTTGCAGCCGCAGACCATTGCGGTGCCGCGTGATCCGTCTTCGGCGGCCTTTCCGGTTTGTGCGGCGCTTTTGTCCGAAGGGTCAGACGTTTTGGTGCCCAATATCGGGCTGAATCCCACACGGGCTGGGTTGTTTTACACCCTGCAGGAGATGGGCGCGGATCTGACGTTTGAGAACATGCGCGAGGAGGGGGGCGAGCCTGTCGCAGATCTGCGCGCGCGGTATTCCCCTGACATGAAGGGGATTGAGGTTCCGCCCGCCCGCGCGGCGTCGATGATTGACGAATATCCTGTGCTGTCGGTGGTCGCGGCCTTTGCCGAAGGGCAGACGGTGATGCGCGGGGTCAAAGAGCTGCGTGTGAAGGAGAGCGACCGTATTGATGCCATGGCTCAGGGGCTGCGGGCTGCCGGTGTTGAGGTCGATGAGGGCGAGGATTGGTGGATTGTTACGGGGCGCGGCTTTGGCCATGTTCCGGGCGGGGTCACTGTCGAGAGCCGTCTGGACCACCGGATTGCCATGTCGTTTATGGTGATGGGCCTTGCGACCGAGGCCCCGATGACGGTGGATGACGGCGGGCCGATTACTACGTCTTTCCCGATTTTTGAGCCTTTGATGACAGGGCTTGGGGCGGCCATCTTGCGGGCGAACCGCTGATGGTGTGGCTGCGCCGTGTGGCGGGTATGGTGGCCTTGACCACCTATCTTGTCATGGGCGCGATGCTGTATTTCACCGTTTTGCCCGGGGCGGGCGGGCTGTGGCCGCCGGATTTTCATTTGCGGGGCTATGATGTGGCCTCAATCACGCCCTTCGTCATGATGCTGAGCGATGAGGCGCGCCAGACCTACGGTGCGGTTCTGATGACGTGGGACCGTGTTTTCATTGCGTCGCTTGCGGCGTGGGTGATTGCCATGGGTTGGCGCGGGGGATGGATGCGTTGGGCTGTGGCGTTTCTGGCGGTGGTTTATGCGGCGGTTGACCTGAGTGAGAACGCGGCCATCTACCGTTTTGTCAGCCAAAGCCTATTGGACGCGCGTCTGGTGGACGCCGCGCATCATCTGACCATGGCGAAATTTTCGGCGCTTTATCTGTGTTTGTTGGTTTTGATTGTGCATCTGAGGAGAACCGCGTGAGCTTTACAGTGGCAATCGACGGGCCTGCGGCCGCGGGCAAGGGCACGATTTCAAAGGCGGTGGCGTCGCATTTCGGGTTCGCGCATTTGGATACGGGGCTTTTGTACCGTGCGGTGGGCGCCAAGGTGATCCATGGGATGGACCCGTTGCAGGCCGCGCGCACGTTGACGCCGCGCGATCTTGAGGCGGATGATTTGCGCACCTCTGCCGTGGCACAGATGGCCAGCAAGGTCGCAGTGATTGGTGAGGTGCGGGGCGCTTTGGTGGCGTTTCAGCGCAGTTTTGCCGCCCGCGATGGGGGGGCTGTGCTGGACGGGCGCGACATTGGCACGGTGATTTGCCCCGACGCGGACGCCAAGTTGTTTGTGACCGCCAGTGCTGAGACACGGGCGGAACGGCGGTTCAAGGAACTGCAGGCGCGCGGGCAGGCGGATACGTTTGATCAGGTGTTGGCCGACGTCAAAGCGCGCGATGCGCGGGATGCGGGCCGGACGGAGGCGCCGATGGTGGCCGCAGGCGATGCGGTGCTGCTGGATACGTCTGAGATGTCGATCGATGATGCGGTTGCGGCTGCAATAAAAGCGATCGAATCCTCACGAAGCGGTGGTTTGTAGGTGAACGCGCGCTTCGCTAGGGTCGGTGTACCCCAGCGAAAGGTGCCGCGTTATGTTCCGATCCCTTCTCCTTAGCATTGCCCTGATGGGGGCGACGCCGGTCTTCGCCCAAGAGGAGGCGATGACGGCGGACCGTCTGATTTCGATTATTGTAGATCTGGACCCCAGCGCGCAGCCCACGCCAGCGGGGATTGAGCTGACGTTGGAAGACATCCCCGTGTTGGTCGTTTTTGCCCCCGGCGCGGACCGGATGCGGGCAATGGTGCCCATTGCGGCGGTGGAGGATGTGACGCCTGAGGAAATGAACCGCATGATGCAGGCCAATTTCGACACGGCGTTGGACGCGCGGTATGCGGTGGCGCAGGGGCGCGTTTGGGGTGTGTTCATCCATCCGCTTGCCGCGTTGGAGCGTGAGCAGTTTATATCGGGTCTGGCGCAGACGGTGAATTTGGCGCGCACCTATGGGACGCTTTATTCCGGTGGGGCCAATGTGTTTGGCCAAGGCGATTCTGCGCAAATCTATCAAGAGCTGTTTGAGGATCTGATCGGTCGGGGGCAGGATATATGACACCCGATCCCGTCTATCGTAGCCCACGGGCCTTGGTCGTGCGCCTCCGGCGTGTCCGCCTAGAAATGGGTCCTGTGGTCGGCCAGATCGGGGGCATCCAGATGCGGGATTGCATTAAATGCCGTCAGAAACGTGCCCTGATCGCGAATGCGGAATTTGTGCAGGGACGAGTTGAAGACCGGCAGCAAAACGTGCGCCATCTGCGTTGTGTTCAGGCCTAAGGCCCCGCGCATCACCATCGCGATCACCCCACCTGATGTGACGCAAAGGACGCGTTTTCCGGGCTTGGTCGCCTCGGCCAGGGCGGCCCAGATCCGGGATTCGAACGTGGCGAAGGGTTCGGCGCCGTTGATGGTGGCCTGTTCCCATGCGGTCAGCGTTTGGGGCATATGGGTGAAGAAATCATCGGAGGTTTGCGGCGGCGTTAGCCCGTGCACGGCAGCCATATCGCGGGCCAGGGCGAAGTATTCCATTTCATTGAGGCGCGCATCGTGGGCGTCAGGGGTGTAGCCCATGCCTTGCGCGGTTTCACGGTGGCGGCGCATGGTGCCCGACAGGACCTGATCGAAGGGGCGTTCATGGGCCTGCATCCATTGGCCCAAAAGTTTCGCTTGCGCATGGCCGAGGTCTGACAGGCGGTCGTATTCTTCCTCGGACGTGGCACCGGAATTGGCCTGCCCGTGCCGGACCAAAAACAACTCACCCATGTGCCACCTCTTGTCGTCTGTTGAGGGGGCGTTGTGCCACGGGTTTGCGGCGCTGGCTAGAGAGGGTCTTGGCCGACCAGATCGACCCAGAGTTCGGCGGCGCGGGCTGCGATGCAGGCGCGGGCGTCGTCTTGGGTGGTGCAGGTGTTCAGGTTACGGGCCTGAAGGTCAGTGATGGTGGGGTCATCGTGGGTCAGGGCATCGACGGCTTGCACCCAAAGGGCTGCGTGAATGTCGGCCAGATCATCGCATTCGCTGGGCAGGCCATCACAGCTGAGGTCGGTGAACAGCGGAACGACACCTTCGTCGAACATAATGTCAGCGGTCAAGGCCACGCAGTGATCGCGGGGCAGGGCTGTATCTGTGGGCAGGGTCTCAATCGGGGTGCTGTCGCAGCCGATATCGCCTGCGATGCGGGCGGCGATGGCGGGCAGGCCCTCGTCCTCAAGCGGGACGGGACAGCCGGACAGGGGGGTGTCTGCGCAGACAAAGGCGGCTTGGGCCACGGCGCGTTTGAGGATGTAGGCCGCCTCAAGCGTGTCGGCGCAGGCCGTGGCCAGATCGCGGGCGTCCGGCTGCGCAGTGCAGACGGCGAAGGCTGAGGAATAGTCAAACATCGCGGGGCGCGGGGCCCAGTCGGCGTGGGCCGCGTGGGGCAAAAGCGCGAAAAGAGGCAACAAACGGATCATCGGCGCACCATAGCCGGAACGGCCAGATGCGCAATCTTGACCGCGTGGGGCCATAGGCGCATCGTTGCCGCCATGAAGAAGTTGAAACAGACCGCGGCCCAGATGGTGGCCGCCGCCCGCGCGCGAATTGAAGAAATCGAAACGGCGGATCTGATCGCGCGGGTGGATGACCCTGACACGGTCATCGTCGACATCCGCGATATTCGCGAACGCCAGCGTGGGCATATTCCCGGCAGCGTTCATGCCCCGCGCGGGATGGTGGAATTTTGGGTCGATCCGGACAGCCCCTATTTCAAGGAGGTGTTCGGGCAGGACAAACGGTACGTGTTTCATTGCGCGTCCGGCTGGCGGTCGGCGCTGACGGTCGCTGTGTTGCAGGACATGGGATTTGAGGCGTCGCATCTGAAGGACGGGTTCGGGGATTGGCAAGCCAAGGGCGGGCCAGTGGAGGTTCCCGTGCGGGACTAGGGGGCGCAGTGGCCCCACCCAAGCGGCCATGGCATGACCAACCGCGTGCTGGACATCGGGCCGCGTTTGACTGCGGTGGACATGACGTACGATCCTATGTGTTCATGGCTTGTTCTTCGCGGGGTGCGCGATAGACTGGGACGTCTGTTGCCAAGGGAGTTTGGTTCATGTCCGACCTGAAGATCACCTGTCCGACCTGTTCGTCCGACATTGAATTGACCGAGCAGTTGGCCGGACCGTTGATGGCAGATCAACGGGCGGCGTTCCAGGCGCAGTTGGAACGCCAGAAGGCAGAGATGGCCAAAGGGATGGCCGAGGCTGAGGCGCGCGCAAAGGCTGCAGCACAGGCGGAGGCGGCGGATGAGGCGCGGGCCTTGGCCGACCGTGTGAAAGAACAGGACGTCAAGCTGCGCGCGGCGCAGGCCGCACAGGCGGCGGCGATGAAACGGGAGCAGGAGCTAAAAGACAAAGAAGCGGAGATGGAGCTGACGTTGCAGAAGATGCTTGCTGCGGAACGCCCTGCGCTTGAGGAGAGGTTGGCGCGTGAGGCGCAGGAGAAGGCATCGTTGAAGGAGGCCGAGCAGGCCCAGAAAATCGATGCGTTGACGAAACGGATTGAGGATTTGCAACAGCGCGCGACGCAAGGATCCATGCAGACCCAAGGCGAGGCCGCAGAGATGGTGTTGGAAGACACGCTCGCGCAGGCCTTTGGCATGGATGGGTTTTCGCCCGTTGGAAAGGGGCAAAGCGGGGCCGACGTGCGGCAGGATGTGATGGGGCCGTCCGGTGCGGTGGGCGCGATTTTGTGGGAAAGCAAACGCACCAAGAATTTCACCGCAGGATGGCTGCCCAAGCTGCGCGATGATCAACGCAGCGCGGGCTGTGAGGTTGCGGTTTTGGTGACGGCGGCGTTGCCCGACGGGATCGACAGTTTCGGATTGGTCGATGGCATATGGGTCTGTGCGCCGCGCTATGCGGTGCCTTTGGCATCGTCTTTGCGGCAGGGCCTGATCGACGTTGCGTCGGCCAAGGGACGCGCGATGGGGCAGGAAACCAAGATGGAAATGATCTATGACTATCTGACCGGCGTTCAATTCAAGCAACGGGTTGATGCGATTGTGGAGCGGTTCGAAGACATGCAGGACAACCTGCGCAAGGAACGTGTGTTCATGGAAAAGCAATGGGCGCTTCGTGCAAAACAGATCGATCTGGTGATTGGATCGACAGTCGGCATGTACGGTGATGTGCAAGGCATCGCGGGACGGTCCATGCCCGAAATCAACGGGGTCGAGAGGTTGATGATCGGGCAGGACCCAACGTCGGACTGAAAAGCAGCCCTATTTGTGGTCTTCAATCACCTCGGCCGCCGTCTTTGATGTCTGGGCGGCAAAGGAAATCAGGTTTGAGACGACGTGCGTTTCCCTGATCGTGGCCAGTCTGTAGGCCACACGTTCCACCGCCGCCGCACAGTCTTGCAACGTTTCGACGATATCATAAAGGGTCAGGTTTGGTTTGTTTGACCCCATCCGCGGTGCGGTCTTGGCTTCATACGCTTTCAGTCGGTCCGGAGGCGGCGCATTATGGGTTGAGACCTCGAGGATCTCGATGTTCTGCTGCGCAAACGCAGTCCGCAGCAAGCTTTGCATGGAAGAGGCCGTGGACGTTGCTTTGCACACAACGATGATTTCACCGTCGTAATCGATTGCAGACAGCTTTTCGACGACGGACACAATGTCGGGTTTTTCAAAGTCAGACGCGATAAAGATCTGCCTGGCATCGAGGCCGTGCAGGTCTGAGGTCTGGAATGTTGCGAGATTTATAAAGTGTGTTCCGTCACACTGTGGCACCTCATATCCGGCGCCGGCCCAAGCGCTGGTGTGAATCAAAAACGGGATCGCACCCTTGTTCGATGGGGTTGTGTCAGCGGTGTCGTCGATCGTCGTCATAACGCCTCACTTTCAGCAGTTTTCTGGGCGGAATCAGTTGCGGCCCAGTGTCTTCATATGCCGGATGTGCCGAAGTTAACCTTTGTCGTCAACAATTAGTTAATCGTTTAACAAAAAAAAGTTAATCGATTTAACCAATTATTTAAACGATTGAATGACTTATAGTGCTGTGGTAGTTTTAGAAAATTGAAGCGTGTTTCCTTTTGCCGGCTCCAGTGCTGTTGCCGGTGACCAGAAGGGGCGACGACAGGCATTGAATTGTGTCTCGGCGGCCTTGCCAAGCCGCTGTGTTTTGGGGAAGTCTGCCTCGCTTCATGTGGGGCTTCGATGAAGGACGTACATGGATGAGCGCAGGTGGGCGTAGGCCGACTTTGAAAACCATTGCGGCGGAAACGCAGCTTTCGACAGCTGCTGTGTCCCGTATTTTGCGTGGCGATAAGAAGTTTAGCGAAAAGACCATCCAGATGGTCCACGAAAGCGCGGCCCGCGTCGGCTACATTCCCAATCAGGCAGGGGTAAAGCTGCGGACCGGGAGGACGGGGTTGATTGCCTTCGTGTTCCCATCCGAGTTGTCGTCAGAAGCCATGCTGGGTGAAATGATCAATAGTATCGCGTCTTCACTTAAGGGGACGGACCATCGGTTGACCATTTACCCCACGAGTTCCGAAGACGAACAAAAGTCCCTTGTGCGCGAAATCGTCGACAACAGGTTGGCGGACGGCGTTATCTTGAACAGGGTTCGGCCGGAAGATGAACGTGTGCATTTCATGATGGAAAGAGGGTTTCCCTTCATTGCCCACGGACGTTCGGATTATGCGCCGCAGCACGATTTTGTAGACTTCGACAACTATGAATATGCGCGGCGGGCGGTGTGTGATCTTGCGGATGCGGGGTGTCGCGACATTAAGTTGCTGGCGCCGCCAATGGATCAGTTTTACGCAGTGGAATTGATGCGGGGCGGTTTGGACGCAGCGCGCGAGAGAGGGATTGCGTTTTCGTCCATTCAGGGCGTGTCTTTCGAAAACGGGCTTGGGGCGATTGCGGCGGCCCTTACTGAGTTGTGTGTGGCGGGGGCCTGTCCTGATGGGCTGGTGCTGCCATCGGGGCGGATTTGCTACTTTGTATTGCGGACCTTGCAAAAAGGGGGCGTATTTACGGGGCGCAATATCCATCTGGCAACAAAGGATAGTCCAGAAAGCGGATATGAGTTTGACGACGCCATTTTTGTCTATTCCGAAGATGCTTGGCATGCGGGCGCGAACCTGGCCACTGGACTGTTGCGGCGGATCAATGACAGCAAGGCCCCGCTGTTTCAGGTGCTGGATCAGCCGGTGCCTGCACACAGAAAAATCGCATCGGCTGTTTTGTCACCGCAAGATGCCCTAGGTGAGCACTCCGCACCCCTTGCATAGCTGTGCACATCGGCCTATACGCGCGGTCGTTGATGGGCCGTGAGAGCACACAACGGGCAGGGTCGGAGTTTCCGGCCCTGTTTGTTGTTCCTTGTTAAGAATTCAGGGCCCTGACACCAACTGCCCCCGTCACACCGAAGGTGGGCGATTATCCAAAGACCGGCGGACACAACCGCACGGCCCGTTAAAACCCCGCCGGTGAATGCCGGCTTGAAAAGGAAACAGTTAGATTGGCTAACGCATCTATGGAGGAATTCGAAGCCCTCCTACAAGAAAGCTTCGAGATCGACACGCCGTCTGAAGGCAGCGTTGTCAAAGGTAAAGTCATCGCAGTCGAAAATGGCCAGGCCATCATCGACGTCGGCTACAAAATGGAAGGCCGCGTTGACGTCAAAGAATTCGCAAACCCTGGCGAAGCCCCTGAAATTGCTGTTGGCGACGAAGTTGAAGTGTTCCTTCGCGCCTCTGAGAACGCCCGTGGCGAAGCTGTCATCTCCCGCGAGATGGCGCGCCGTGAGGAAGCATGGGATCGTCTGGAAAAAGCATATGCAGACGAAGAGCGCGTCGAAGGCGCCATCTTCGGTCGCGTCAAAGGCGGTTTCACTGTCGATCTGGGCGGCGCTGTTGCGTTCCTGCCCGGCTCTCAGGTGGATGTGCGCCCCGTGCGCGATGCGGGCCCTCTGATGGGTCTCAAGCAGCCGTTCCAGATCCTGAAAATGGACCGTCGCCGTGGCAACATCGTTGTGTCCCGTCGTGCGATCCTCGAAGAATCACGTGCCGAACAGCGCGCTGAAGTCATCGGCAACCTCACCGAAGGTCAGGAAGTCGACGGCGTGGTCAAGAACATCACCGAATACGGTGCCTTCGTTGACCTTGGCGGCGTAGACGGCCTGTTGCACGTCACCGACATGGCATGGCGTCGGGTCAACCACCCGTCCGAGATCCTCTCCATCGGGGAGACGATCAAGGTGCAGGTCATCAAGATCAACAAAGACACACACCGCATCAGCCTTGGCATGAAGCAGTTGCAGGCAGACCCATGGGATGCCGTGGCCGCCAAGTACCCGCTGGATTCTGTCCACACGGGCCGCGTGACGAACATCACCGATTACGGTGCGTTTGTTGAGCTGGAAGCTGGCGTTGAAGGTCTGGTTCACGTGTCCGAGATGTCTTGGACCAAGAAGAACGTGCACCCCGGCAAAATCGTCTCCACCTCTCAGGAAGTGGAAGTCATGGTGCTGGAGATCGACGAGGCCAAGCGCCGCGTGTCCCTCGGCCTCAAGCAGACGATGCGCAACCCATGGGAAGTGTTTGCAGAAACACACCCCGAGGGCACGGAAGTCGAAGGCGAAGTCAAGAACATCACCGAATTCGGTCTGTTTGTTGGCCTCGAAGGCGACATCGACGGCATGGTTCACCTGTCCGACCTGACATGGGAAGGCCGTGGCGAAGACGTGATCGGCGATTACCGCAAGGGCGACATGGTTCAGGCCAAAGTCACCGAAGTGGACGTCGAGAAAGAGCGTATTTCGCTGTCGATCAAAGCCATGGACGGTGATCCGTTTGCGGATGCCACAGGCGACGTCAAGCGCGGTTCCATCATCACTGTCGAGGTCACCTCGATCGAGGATGGCGGCATTGAGGTCGACTATGAAGGTGCGAAATCCTTCATCCGTCGTTCTGATCTGTCCCGTGACCGTGCCGAGCAGCGCCCAGAGCGTTTCCAGGTCGGTGACAAGGTCGACGTGCGTGTGACCAACATCGACAGCAAGACACGTCGTCTTGGCCTGTCCATCAAGGCCCGTGAGATTGCAGAAGAGAAAGAGGCTGTTGAACAGTTCGGCTCCTCTGATTCTGGTGCGTCCTTGGGTGATATCCTTGGTGCAGCCCTGAACAAGGGCGACGAGTAATCGTTCCTTCGGCCTTCGGGCCATGACATTTAAAGGCCCCGTCTGTGTGAACAGGCGGGGCTTTTTTCGGGTCACATGTGCGAATCGGCCCCCTTGACGACGTGGGGCGGAGGTTTCCAATTTGCGGTCTTGCCCTGTGCTAATCGTGGACGGTGGGGGCAAATCGGCGCAAAACGCTTGATATCGCGGCGAATTCCCCGTGCTGCGTTCTTTCTTGATGATGAAAACCGTCTTATAGTCCTCAGCAGCGTGGCCTTTCTGCGGCCCTGCACGAGACTGCCAGAAGGAAAAGACATGATCCGTTCCGAGTTGATCGAGAAGATTGCCGAAGAAAACCCGCATCTTTACCAGCGAGACGTTGAACGAATTGTGAATACCATTTTCGACCGTATCATCGACGCCATGGCACAAGGCGACCGCGTTGAATTGCGCGGGTTCGGCGCCTTTTCAGTGAAAAAGCGTGACGCCCGTTTGGGGCGGAACCCACGGACGGGGGAAGCCGTTCAAGTGGATGAGAAACATGTGCCGTTCTTTAAGACGGGTAAGCTCTTGCGGGACCGGCTGAACGGGAAGTAGGAAGGCGCTATGAAATATATCAAATACACCTTCTGGGGCGTTGTGGCCCTGTGTTTGATCGTGGTGGGCATGGCCAACCGCGATATCGTCACTTTGCGCGCCATGCCCGAGGTTTTGGCCACGCCGTTGGGTGTGTCGCCTGACATTCAGATGCCGCTGTTTATGGCGCTGTTTATCGGCGTCGGCATCGGTTTGTTGATCGGTTTCCTGTGGGAATGGGTGCGGGAGCACAACATGCGCGCGGATGCGCGGGCGAAGGCCCGTGAGGTGGACGCGTTGAAACGTGAAGTAGACGCGTTGAAGGACAAGCAGCACGAAGGCAAGGACGACGTCGTCGCCTTGTTGGACAAAGCCAGCTAAGCCCGCGTCGCGCCGCAATGTCATCTCATGTGTCTGTCAAAATGTGCGGTCTGCGTACGGTCGCGGATATTGCGGCCGCTGCGGCGGCTGGGGCCGTTTACGTCGGTTTTGTGTTCTTTCCCAAGTCACCGCGCAATGTGTCGATTGCTGAGGCTGCGGCGCTGGCGCTTGAGGTGCCCGTGGGGATCATGAAGGTGGCATTGGTGGTGAACCCGGACGATGCGTTCCTAGATGATTTGTTGGATCACGTCGCGATTGACATGATCCAGTTGCACGGGGGCGAAAGCCCCGAGCGCGTGGCCGAGGTGCGTGCGCGCTTCGGGTTGCCGGTGATGAAGGCCATTGGTGTGGCGGGGCCGGAGGATCTGGCCAAGATTGACGTCTATTCTGCCGTCGCCGATCAGCTTTTGATTGATGCAAAGCCGCCCAAGGATGGGGAATTGCCGGGGGGCAATGGGTTGACGTTTGATTGGCGTTTGTTGGCGGATCGCAAGTACTGGACCAAGCCTTGGATGTTGGCCGGTGGGCTGACACCCGAAAATGTGGGTGAGGCGGTGCGACTGACCGGCGCGCGGCAGGTGGATTTGTCATCAGCGTTGGAACGTGCGCCAGGCGTCAAGGACGCGGCCAAGATGGCAGACTTCGGCGCGGCCGTGGCAAGGATTGGTTAACCACGGGTCGGTTAGAGTCAGCCATGACCCAGTTGCCTGACACCCCCGCCCAATGGTTCCGACATTTGTTTGATGCGAAAGCTGCGAAAGACGGCGGCGTGGTCCGTCGCAAGGTGCGCGATATGGAGCGCATGGTTGGCCGTGATCTGTTCGAAAATGAAATCGCGCGGCGCGGGTTTACCGCTGTCGAGAACGTGGGTCAGGTTGTGATCTTCTGCAACCAGGAGCCGGTCTGCCGGACAGTGGGCGGTGGCAAATCCTCTTCGAGGATTTGACTGCAGACTTTCGAGGAAAGTCTGGGCCCCCTGCGGCAGTGTTTCGCTTTACGCTTCACGTCGTGCAGGCTAGACCGTTCCAAGCGTGCACGGGAGACAGATGATGCCTGAAGATCTTATCAATTCCTTTATGACGGGTCCGGACGAAAAGGGCCGGTTTGGCGACTTTGGCGGACGGTTCGTGTCCGAAACTTTAATGCCGCTGATCCTTGAGCTGGAGGAGCAGTATGAGCATGCCAAGACGGATGACGCCTTCTGGGCTGAGATGCATGATTTGTGGACCCATTATGTGGGTCGCCCGTCGCCGTTGTATTTCGCGGAACGTCTGACAGAGCATTTGGGCGGGGCGAAAATCTACCTCAAACGGGATGAGCTGAACCACACCGGCGCGCATAAGATCAACAATGTGTTGGGCCAGATTATTTTGGCGCGCCGCATGGGCAAGACGCGGATCATTGCAGAGACGGGCGCGGGTCAGCACGGGGTGGCGACGGCGACGGTTTGTGCCAAGTTCGGGTTGAAGTGCGTTGTTTATATGGGCGCGCATGATGTGGAACGTCAGGCCCCGAACGTCTTCCGCATGAAGCTGCTGGGCGCCGAAGTCATCCCTGTGACATCCGGCCGTGGGACGTTGAAAGACGCCATGAATGACGCATTGCGCGATTGGGTGACGAATGTGCGCGATACATTCTACTGTATCGGCACGGTCGCCGGTCCGCATCCTTATCCTGCGATGGTGCGCGATTTTCAGGCCATCATCGGTAAGGAAGCGAAAGAGCAGATGCAGGCCGCCGAAGGTCGCTTGCCGGATACGATCATCGCGGCAATTGGCGGCGGGTCGAACGCCATGGGGCTGTTTTTCCCGTTCCTCGACGACAAAGAGGTGAACATCATCGGCGTTGAGGCCGGCGGCAAGGGCGTGAACGCCAAGATGGAACATTGTGCATCCCTGACCGGCGGGCGCCCTGGGGTGCTGCACGGCAACCGGACGTATCTGTTGCAAGACGACGATGGGCAGATCCTGGAAGGGTATTCGATTTCGGCGGGTCTGGATTATCCGGGCATCGGGCCGGAACACAGCTGGCTCAATGATATTGGTCGTGCGCAATACGTCAGCATCACCGACAAAGAAGCGCTTGAGGCGTTTCAGTTGTGCTGCACCACGGAAGGCATCATTCCGGCGTTGGAACCCAGCCACGCCCTCGCCCACGTGATGAAAATCGCACCGGAGCTGCCCGCCGATCACATCATCTGCATGAATATGTGTGGCCGTGGGGATAAGGATATCTTCACCGTCGCCCGTCACCTTGGGTTCGATATGACGGGGCCTGAAGGGCGCAACGTCGAGTAACGTCTAGTTCGCCAAGGCGTCCAACTGGCGGTTGGCGAAGGCGCAGGCAGATGCCGTGGGCGAGGTGCTGAGAAGGCAGGTTTGGGCGTAAAGTTCAATTGCGCGACCGGAATTCTGGGCCACGCCTTCGCCGTATTGATAGGCTTGGCCCAACATTGCACAGCCCCATGGATCGCTGCTTTTGCAGGCGATGTTGAATGTTTCAAACAGGCAGTCGACCTTGTCGTCCCATGGCGTGAGGGACACAACATCACCTTGCAGAGGGACATTGCGGATGCCGCCCCCGCGGTTCGTGCAGCCCGACGGTTGACCGCCGGCGCAGGCGATGGCGTGCCCGTAACGCGCAGCAAGGCGGACGTCGTCCAGATCAGCTTGTTCCAAGAGGACAGCCACATGCAGGCAGGCGCGGGCGTCGGCATTGTCCACGCAAGCGGTGACGCAGTTTTCAAAATCAGCGCGACAGGTCGATCGGTTTTGGTACGACGTGCGGCCAACCAGACGCGCCCATAGGGACTGATCGGTCCGGTAGATGTCAGCGGGGCATTGGGCCATTAAGTCTGGGGCGCGGGTCACGGCAAGCAGACGTGTTTTGGCCGCCTCAAACAAAGCGTCGGTCTGCGCGTGTGCGGTGCTGATTGGCCCGAAGGACAGGCAGAAGCACAGCACCAGATACCGTGCGATTTGACCCCACGGGCGTTTCATTCGGCGGGATCGCTGCTGTGTTGTTGCAGTATGTCCATCGGCACAATGTCCAACGCCTTTTGGTGGGTTGCAGCCATGTTGACCTGTGGCGCGCAGCCTTCGTCGTGGGCTTGCAGAAACCGAGAGGCGCACAGGCACCAGCTGTCGCCGGGGTTCAAGCCCGGAAAGTTGAATTCAGGACGCGGGGTGCTGAGGTCATTGCCCACGTATTTCGAGTAGGCGAGAAATTCAGCTGTCAACACGGCGCAGACCGTGTGGCTGCCTCGGTCTTGGGCGCAGGTGTCGCAGGCCCCGTTTCGGAAAAAACCGGTCAGCGGATCGGTCGAGCACGGCGCCAAAGCCTCACCCAACACATTCAGGGACGGGTCCATGTCCATCAGTCTAACCTTTCTGCGATGCGCCGGAACATATCGACATTGCTTTGCCCGACGCCCGGTTGGCGAAATTTGCGATCGGCGGCGTTGACGGCAATGACAACGCCCCGTCGACGATCAATGTAGATGTATTGCCCATAAACGCCACGTGCCAGAAATTGACCTTTCGTCGCACCGACCGGCACCCACCATTGATAGCCGTAGCCGTAATTGCGCGGGTCTGTCGGGGCGGAGGGGGCTGTGGCCTCTTCAATCCAATCCTCAGAGACGATGCGGGTGCCGAAGGCGATCCCGCCAGATGCAATCATGTGCCCGAAGAGTGCGTAGTCATGTGTCGTGAGGTTCAGCCCGCCCAACACGAAGGCAACGCCATCGCCATCGGCCGAATAATAAGGTGGCTGCATCGTGCCCAGCGGAGTCAGGATTTTTTCCGTCAACAGGTCGGGGATGGTGCGCCCCGTGGCCCCACGGATGACCATGCCGATGACATGGGTGTCGATGGATACATATTGCCACTCCGCCCCTGGTTCGATGAAGGTCTCTGTCAGGTTTGCTGCGAACTCGTCCATGGACTGACCAAAGGCCAGCACGCGGCCCATGCGATTGATGTCTGACCAGAAGTCCAGATAATCCTCATCAAAGGTGACGCCGGACGACATCTGCAGCACGTTTCGGATGGTGGCCCCATCGTAGGCGCTGCCCACAAGGGCGGGCACGTATTGAGTGACGGGGGCGTCCAGATCGGGGAGTGTGCCGTCTTCGTGCAGGATGCCCAACAGGGTCGACAGATAGCTTTTGGCGACGGACCAGCTGATCCGGCGCGATTGGGCGGGGTTGGATTCCTCTTCGGCGGTCAGCGGATAGCTTTCGTGGCGGATGACGCCGTTTTGGGCGACGATGATGCCTGTGACGGATCGGTCGTTGAGCCAACGAGCAAACCCGGGCGGCATGTCCATGTCCGCCCCGCGCCCCAACCGGTTTGTGCGGTCGGGATCGACGGGCAGGGGGGCCGTGTTGAACATCGTGTCCATGGCGATGAAGTTGCCGACGATGCGGTCTTCGGCAAACAGAGAATTGACCGCCAAAAGCCGCATGACGCGATCACGGTGCCATAGGCCAAGGGCCACTGTGATGATGATCACAGCCATTAGACCAAGGCCGGTCCATTTGAAAAATCGTGTCATGTGATGCCCCCTTGGCGGCAAGGGTGGCACGGGGTCGTGATGGGCCGCAAGTCCGGGGTTTAGCGGAATTTTTCGGCAAGCTTTTGGAGTGCCGTGCGGGTATCGGGTGCATCCTCAGCCACGGGTGTTTTGATGGGTTTTTCGGGCTGCGCCTTCGGTGTCGTTGTGCTTGATCTTGGGGGAGAGACGCGCAGGGCGATGGCATTGAGAAAGCCGGGCCCGTCGTCAGCGGCCAGTTTCACCGCACCGTCTGACGTGCCGCGCAGCACATCATCCAGCCATTCCTGTTCGGCCTTGGCAAAATCGGCCAACACGTAAGACGGCACGCGGTCCTTATGGCCCGGGTGGCCCACGCCCATACGCACACGGTCATAGTGGGGGCCGATATGTTGGTGAATCGACCGCAACCCATTGTGGCCCGCATGCCCCCCCCCTGATTTGACGCGCACCTTGGCGGGGGCGAGGTCAATTTCATCATGAAAAACAGTGATGTCGGTGCTGTCGAGTTTGAAGAAGCGCATCGCTTCCCCAACGGACTGGCCCGAAAGATTCATGAACGTCGTGGGTTTGAGCATGATCACCTTTTCAGACCCGAGCTTTCCTTCGGTCAGCTGACCCTGAAATTTTGCGCGCCAAGGGGCGAAGCCATGGTCATCCGCGATGCGATCCAGCGCCATAAAGCCGATGTTGTGACGGTTGTGCGCGTATTTCGCGCCAGGATTTCCGAGGCCGACAAAGAGTTTCATGCCGCGTCTATACCGTGTGCGGGCCCGTCCGCCTACCCATCAAAACCCCGCGAAAATTAATAAGAATGCAATCTGATTTGGTAACGGGATGTTGATGTTCATGGGCGATAACATCCTCAATGGAATGGAGTTGGATTCGATGACTGCGGTTGCCCCTGCTGCAATTGCCCTGATGCCGCGACTTGTCCCCGAAGCGGGGGACGTCATTGCGAACACCCTGGCGTTCTTGCGCAATCATTTGAACATGGACATCGCCTTTTTGTCTGAGATCAAGGGTGATCAGATGGAATTGGTCGCGGTGGATGCACCAGGGTTCGAACATCTGGCGGCGGTTGGCGATATATTGGACTTGGATGATGTCTATTGTCTGCACATTCTTGAAGGCCGGTTGCCGGAACTGATCCCTGATACCGAAGCGATTGAATTTTGCTCGCAAATCCCCATCACCAGCAGGATCCCTGTTCGTGCCCATGTCAGTGTGCCAATTTGGCGGACGGATAAATCTGTGTATGGCATGTTTTGCGCGGTGGGACGGCAACCCCGTAAATCTCTGAACGCCCGCGATCTTGAGGTGGTTAAGGCGTTTGCCGCTTTGGCGGGGGACGAAGTGAACGCGCGACTGGATCGGGACAAACAATCAGGAGACAAAAAAGACGCGATCTTGAATGTTCTTGAAACCGGGTCGTTTGAGATTGCTTTGCAGCCGATACAGCGTCTCAATGATCAGGTGGTGGCAGGTTATGAGGCTTTGTGTCGGTTTTCGCCCCTCCCGTATCGGCCCCCAAACATCTGGTTTCAGGATGCGAGTGACGTGGGCCTACAAATCCCGCTGGAGCTTAAGGTCATCCGTCAGGCGGTGGCCCTTCTTGATGAAATTTCAGACGACCAGTATTTGTCAATCAACACCTCAGCGGCGACCCTCGGATCAGGCGAAATCGCTGATTTGATCCCACGGGTTCACGGGCATCGCGTGGTCATCGAGATTACGGAGCATGCAGCCATTGAGAACCTTGATGTCCTCTTGATGGAAATTGACCGATTGCGGGACATGAAGGTCCGGATTGCGGTCGACGATGCGGGCGCGGGGTATTCCGGCCTGCAACAGATCATTCGTCTACGACCGGATGTCATAAAGCTTGATATGTCGCTGACCCAAGACGTGGATAAGGATGTGGCGCGTCGGTCCCTTGCGTCTGCGATGGTTCAATTTGCCGCTGACACCCATGCGAATGTGGTCGCTGAAGGGATTGAAACAGCGGCCGAGCTTGAAACGCTCCGATCCATTGGTGTGGAAATGGGGCAGGGGTATTTTCTAGGTCGCCCCGAATTGTCAGATGACGTACTGGCGAAGCTGAAATCTGCCTAAAGCGTGCTGGGCCGAATGGGATTGTGAATTTCAATTGATCGCAATCGAAGGAGGTGTCGTTGAACCGGCAAGCCGAGCGGGCCGGGACCAGATCGCCTCGGCTTTACCTCCATCTGCCGTCTTGTGATCATTGCATTTAGGACGATGGATTCTGCCAACAAAAAAGGCGCACCGGATGGCGCGCCTTTAAAGTCTTAAAAGGGGCGGAAATTACTCTTCGCCGCCCTCTTCATCCGCTGTGCCAGCGCCTTCGTCGGCATCATCGCCATCATCTTCGGCAGCCAAGCTCGATGGGGCCTGAATGTTCGCGATCACGAAGTCACGATCGATCGTGGGCTTTGTGCCCTTTGGCAGATCAACGGAGTTGATGGTGATCGTGTCGCCGATCTCCAGCCCTGTCAGATCAACGGTGATGTTTTCTGGGATGTCGCCGGCGGTTACGACCAGCTCAACCTCGGGACGTACCACGGTGAGGATGCCGCCTTTTTTCAGGCCTGGTGCCGCGTCTTCATTTTCGAATTCGACCCCGATGAAAAGGTTGATTTTCGATGTCCGCTTCAAACGCAGCAGGTCGATGTGTGTGGGCAGGTCTTTGACCACGTCGCGCTGCACGTTACGGCAGATCACGCGAACATCTTCCTGACCTTCGACTTTGAGGTTGAACAGCGTGCTGAGGAAGCGGCCAGCTTTCAACATTTTGAACAGCACGTTGAAGGGCACGTTGATCGCAATGGGATCAGCGTCGCCACCGTACACAACGCCGGGAACGAGGCCGTCGCGGCGGGCTTGACGGGCAGCGCCCTTGCCTGTGTTTTCGCGGAGGGTTGCGTGGAAATCTGGAACTTGGCCAGCCATATCTGTCGTCCTTTCAATTCGCGCGTCGCCCATAGTCTGGTGGCGACCCACTTTGCCATGTCAGGACCTGCGCAGATTCGGGCGGGCCCCAGTGAAGCCGTGCAGATACGACAGGTTCGGACGTTTGAAAACCCCTTTTATGCAGGGGTTTGATAGGGCTAGACCCAGCGGCCTTCAAAGTCTTCGGGGACCAAAAGCACGTCACGATCAAGGGTGTTCACATCACGCCGCCCACACAGAGCCATGGTGATGTCGAGTTCTTTGTGAATAACTTCAAGCGCTTTGGTCACGCCGGCCTCGCCCATGGCGCCCAACCCGTGAATATAGGCGCGCCCGATCATGACGCCCTTTGCCCCCATCGCCAGCGCTTTGAGCATGTCCTGACCGGACCGGATGCCGCTGTCGAGGTGAACCTCGACACGGTCGCCGACGGCTTCAACGATCGAGGGCAGCATGCGGATGGAGGACAGCGCGCCGTCCAGCTGCCGGCCCCCATGGTTGCTGACAATGATGGCATCTGCACCGATTTCAGCGGCCATTTTGGCGTCTTCGACGTCCAAGATGCCCTTGAGGATCAGCTTGCCGCCCCACTTTTCTTTCAGCTTGCGAACGGTGTCCCAATCCAGCGCCGGATCGAATTGTTCGGCCGTCCATGAACTGAGCGAGTTCATGTTTTCAACGCCTTTGGCGTGGCCCACGATGTTGCGGAACGTGCGCCGTTTGGTCTGCAACATCTCAATCCCCCAACGCCACTTTGTGGCGAGGTCCGCGATGACGGGGGGCGTCATTTTGGGCGGCGCGGTCAGGCCGTTCTTGAGGTCTTTGTGGCGTTGGCCCAGAATTTGCAGATCGAGGGTCAGCACCAGCGCCGAGCAGCCCGCGCGTTTGGCCCGTTCGATGATGTTGTCGACATAGTCTTCGTCGCGCATCACATAAAGCTGGAACCAGAAGGGTTTGGTGGTGTGTTCGGCCACGTCCTCAATCGAACAGATGGACATCGTCGAGAGGGTAAAGGGGACGCCGAATTTTTCAGCGGCACGGGCGGCCTTAATCTCACCATCGGCGCGCTGCATGCCGGTGAGGCCGACAGGGGCCAAGGCAAGCGGCATGGCGACGTCTTCACCGATGAGCGTGCTGGCCGTGGTGCGGTTGGTCATGTCCACGGCGATGCGTTGACGCAGGCGGATTTTGTCAAAATCGCTTTCGTTGTCGCGAAAGGTTTGTTCGGTCCATGACCCGCTTTCGCAGTAATCATAGAACATCTTGGGCGTGCGCCGTTTGTGCAGCTTTTTCAAGTCGTCGATGGTTGTGATGACTGACATGGCGCGACCTTTTCGTTGAATTGGTATGAATGACTTACCAATTTAGGAAAAACGGCGCAAGGTTGCGGAGGACATTTTCTGGATCAGAAAATGACAACAAACTCTTTTTACAAGAGTTTGCGCGCCCGGATCAGGCGCGGTGCGCCCCATCGGCCAGGGTTTTCACAAACGCCAGAACATCGGCCACTGCCTCACCCTTACCGATTTTTTCCACAATGGCGGAGCCCACGACGGTGCCATCGGCCACGCCTGCGATGTCTTCGGCCGTTTGTGGATCGCGCACGCCAAAGCCCACGATGACCGGCAGATCGGTTGAGGCTTTGATGCGGGCCACTTCGGGTGCGACATCGGCGGCCTGCGCGGCGGCAGCGCCTGTCGTGCCGGTGACGGAGACGTAGTAGACAAAACCTGATGTATTCTGCAGCACCTTTGGCAGACGTTTTTCATCCGTCGTGGGGGTGGCGAGGCGGATGAAGTTCAGGCCTGCGTTTTGGGCGGGAATGCAAAGTTCGTCGTCTTCCTCAGGCGGCAGGTCAACGATGATCAGACCGTCGATGCCGGCCTCTTTTGCCTGTGCCAGAAAGGTGTCGACGCCGCGGGAGTAGATCGGGTTGTAGTAGCCCATCATCACAATCGGGGTTGTGTCGTCCTCTTTGCGCAATTCACGGGCGATTTGCAGGGTTTGATCGAGGGTCATGCCCCCTTCAAGCGCACGCTGGCCCGCCAGTTGGATCGTCGATCCGTCGGCCATGGGGTCAGTAAACGGCAGGCCGAGTTCGATGATGTCGACGCCCGCGTCGGGCAGGCCTTTGACGATTTGCAAAGAGGTGTCGTAGTTCGGATCGCCCGCCATGACATAAGCCACGAAGGCCTTTTGACCCTTTGCGGCGAGGTCTGCGAATTTGGCGTCGATGCGAGTCATGTGAACGGTTCCTTTTTCAAGCCTTACGCGGTGTGACGCAGGCCCGCGGGAAAATCAATGCCCGTTCTTGGGGGCCTTATTTTGTTGGGACGCTTGCGGGTTTGGGCCTTGGCCAGTAGAAGCGCGGCGAGCACAACACGGAGAGCATGTCAGATGGGTTTCAAAATGGGTATCGTTGGCCTTCCGAATGTCGGAAAGTCCACTCTTTTCAACGCATTGACACGGACAGCGGCGGCGCAGGCTGCGAACTTTCCGTTTTGTACGATTGAGCCCAATGTGGGTGAGGTCGCGGTGCCGGACGCACGTTTGGACACCTTGGCGGGTATCGCGAATTCCAAATCCGTGATCCCCACACGTATGACATTTGTGGATATTGCCGGTCTGGTGAAGGGCGCCAGCAAGGGGGAGGGGCTGGGCAACCAGTTCCTCGCGAATATTCGCGAAACGGATGCCATCGCCCATGTGTTGCGGTGTTTTGAGGACGGCGACGTGACCCACGTAGATGGCCGTGTCGATCCTGTGGCGGATGCTGAAACGATTGAGACCGAGCTGATGCTGGCCGATTTGGAAAGCATCGAAAAGCGTCTGCAAAACATCATTCGCAAGGTGCGTGGGGGTGACAAGGACGCCGTTCAGCAACAGCGCCTTCTGGAAACCGCGAAAGAGGCGCTGGAAAACGGCCAGCCGGCCCGCACGGTTGAGGTTGACGATGATGACGTCAAGGCGTGGAAGATGTTGCAGCTTCTGACGACCAAGCCGGTTTTGTATGTCTGCAATGTGGGTGAGGCAGAGGCGTCCGAGGGCAACCAGCACTCCGCCGCCGTCGCTGCCATGGCCGCCGCGCAAGGGAACTCACACGTCATCATCTCCGCACAGATCGAAGAAGAGATCAGCCAGTTGGACGACGACGAAGCGGTCATGTTCCTGGAAGAAATGGGTTTGGCGGAAGCGGGCCTCGACCGTTTGATCAAGGCAGGCTACGAGCTGCTGCATCTGGAAACCTATTTCACCTGCGGCCCAAAGGAGGCCCGTGCATGGACCATTAAAGAAGGCACCTTGGCCCCGCAGGCCGCGGGCGTCATCCATGGTGATTTCGAAAAAGGTTTTATCCGCGCCGAGACAATAGCCTACGACGATTACGTGTCGTTGGGCGGGGAGCAGGCCGCTAAGGAAGCGGGCAAAATGCGGGCTGAGGGCAAGGGCTATGTCGTCAAAGACGGCGATGTCCTGCATTTCCTGCACAGCAATTGAGGCGGACGTCCGGTTCAGGCCTAAAATGGCGACTTCGGCTTTATGAGTAAGACGCGGGTCGCGCCTGTACCGTTGCCATTCATACACGAATGAGACCAACAAGAGCGTCTTGAACTGCAAGGCATGCGGCATCTTTAAAAGGATGGCGACACGGTGCGAATTGGTGGGGGTGTTGCGGGCAGCCTGAGCCCTCTGTGGGGTTTTGCCCCTTTTTGCGGAAGGCATCGGCCGGTCCGGTGTGACGGTGGCAGGACCGGGCAGACAGTCAGCACGACGGTCACTTTCCGACTTGCCCCTCAGGTGCGGTGACGCTAGACGGGTCAGCGGAGACGTGGCCGAGTGGTCGAAGGCGCTCCCCTGCTAAGGGAGTAGGCCCGGAAGGGTCTCGAGGGTTCGAATCCCTTCGTCTCCGCCATTTAATCTAGCGAACATGCTGGGATTTCTCACTTATTTCTCTTTCGATCAAAATGGGGTACATTTGAGGGTACAATATCGCGTAACCTCTGCATACCTCCATCCGCAGTAACTGACCCCTCACCAGACTATTTACCACCGTTCTGACCTCCGTCTTTCGAGGTGGCACGACCTTTTTTCCGTTTCGTCCTGAACACTTCTTACCGAGGTTGAACCGGCCAACATCGGTTTGTAAACGAACGGCCCATAGCTGCCGTTCACCTGCAAGTGAAGATGCTGCGGTCGCAGCCTGCACAGGGGACATTGGTCTTTTTGAACGACTTTTGTCGGCGTGAGCGCAAACGTACATATGTCAAGGGGCCAACCGAAGTCGCGTTTGCACGATCTTGCAACGAAGCGTGGTTTGAGGCGTGAGAGGATCGTTCATTCCAGTGCTTTGTCTGCCTGTGTTCCAATGACCCTAGAAGGGTTGGGAGTTGCGCTATTGCCCGAACGGCTTGTGAGCGCCGAGATTGCATCGGGTGAGCTACACCGCGTGGAGGCTGATTGGGTCCCTGAACCTTTGTCATTCTATGCGCGCTTCGCGCCCGCCCGTGCCGGCCTTTACGTAGAAAAAGCAGCGCAGATCGCAAAGGACGCAATGCGGCCCTCTTACTTAGATCAATAAAAATGATCCGGGTGAGAAATTTAATCGATTTGATTATTTGACCTTTTTTGGAGCAACTTTGTAGGGAACCTAAAGCAGGAGCCCAACATGACAGCACCTACCGTTCGCCTTGGCGTCGATATCGGCGGCACATTTACCGACGTTGTATTGGAAAAGGACGGTATGCCGTTTTCGACGAAGGTGCTAACGACCTACGCGGCACCCGAAAATGCAATCATCGACGGGATGCATCAGGTCTGTACCAAGGCAGGTGTGACGCCGGCGCAAATCGGACAGATCATTCACGGCACCACGCTTGCCACCAACGCCTTGATCGAACGGCGGGGCGCGAAAACGGCGTTGATCACGACACAAGGCTTCCGCGATGTTATCGAGATGCGCACGGAATCGCGGTTCGAGCAGTATGATCTAAACCTGAACCTGCCAGACCCGCTATTACCCCGTCAGATGCGCTTCACCGTTGCAGGACGCGTTGATGCGAATGGTCAAATCCTCGTGGAAATGGATCGAACCGAGGTTGAGGCCGTTGTCGACAAGATTGCCGAAGCCGGTTTTGAGAGTGTCGCGGTCGGCCTGATCCATTCCTATTTAAACCCCGCACACGAGCAATTGGTACGCGATGTCTTGGCCGAAAGACTGCCCGATGTCTCGGTGTCAATTTCGTCCGAAGTTTCACCGCAGATGCGCGAATACGAACGCTTCAATACCGTCGTTGCCAACGCCTATATCAAACCCCTCATGGCGTCTTACCTTGGCCGACTAGAGGATCGTTTGAAAGCCGAGGGTGTGACTTGTCGCATCTTCCTAATGCACTCTGGTGGTGGGATCATTTCGATCCAGAACGCTGCAGATTTTCCTGTGCGTTTGGTTGAATCTGGGCCCGCAGGGGGGGCTGTTTTTGCCGCGCACATCGCGGCGCGGTACGGTCTCGATAAAGTTCTGTCGTTCGACATGGGCGGCACGACCGCCAAGATTTGTCTTATCAAGAACCAAACGCCGAAAACGTCCCGTGTGTTCGAGGTCGCGCGGACATATCGGTTTAAGAAGGGCTCTGGCATGCCGATCTCGATCCCTGTGATCGACATGGTGGAGATTGGCGCGGGCGGGGGATCGCTGGCGCATGTGGATGCGTTGCGCCAAATCCGTGTTGGCCCCGAAAGTGCGGGGTCGGAACCGGGGCCTGCTTGCTATGGCCGCGGCGGAGAACGCCCTGCAGTTACCGATGCGGATTTGGTGCTTGGTAAGCTTGATCCCGACAACTTTGCCGGTGGTTCGCTCAAACTGCATCCGGATCAATCCAAATCCGCATTGGCAGGTCACGTGGGCGAAACACTCGACATGGATGCCGTCGAAGCCGCCTTTGGCGTGGCCGAAGTCGTTGATGAAAACATGGCGAATGCCGCCCGTGTCCATGCGGTCGAAAACGGTGAAGACCTTTCGGAATATACGATGATTGCATTTGGTGGCGCTGCTCCGCTGCACGCAGGTCGTCTGGCTGAGAAGCTCGGGGTCAACAGATTGCTTGTACCACCCGGGGCAGGCGTTGGGTCTGCCATCGGCTTCCTTCGCGCACCGTTCAGCTTTGAGGCAAACCGGTCCGTCTACATGACGCTCAGTGACTTTGATCCTGCGCGGATCAAGGGCCTGCTGACCGACCTTATGGCCGAGGCAACCGGTTTTGTACGCACTTGCGACGAAGTCAGCCCGATCCTGTCAGAATTCAAAGTTTACATGCGCTACATTGGGCAAGGTTGGGAAATCCCGATCTCGTTGACGGAAGAGCAAGCCATGAACCCCGATGTGGCAACGTTCGAGGCACGGTTTATCGAAGACTACACAAAACTGTTTGGGCGCCCGGTCTCAGGTATGGATATCGAAATCACTGTCTGGTCCGTGAACGCCACGACGCCGCCAGAAGACGTGGCGCGAATGGACGAGACCAACGGTGAAGCCTCTGCAACACCGGATGGAACGCGCCAGTTGTTCGATGCGGCATCGGGAAAATTCCTCGACGCCGATGTTGTCAAACGGTTCGATATGACGGCAGGCGACCGGGCAACGGGCCCCGTTGCGGTGGTGGAAGATGAAACCACGATCATTGTACCCGCCAGCCGAGATGCGATCCGCCAGCCAGACGGCTGCATTGATGTTATCACCAAGGAGGCCACCCAATGACCCAAGAGCATTCAAAAGTTGCCTATCAGGTGATGTGGAACCGTCTGATCTCGGTCGTTGAAGAGCAAGCGCAAGCCTTGGTCCGCACTGCGTTTTCGACGTCCGTGCGTGAGGCGGGAGATTTGTCAGCCGGGGTCTATGATGTGGCTGGCAACATGCTGGCACAGGCGGTGACTGGAACACCCGGGCACGTCAACGCTATGGCCGATGCGGTCGCACATTTCATCCGCAGGATTGGGCGCGACAACATCCATGACGGCGACGTCTATATCACGAATGACCCGTGGGAGGGCACGGGCCATTTGCATGACATAACAATGGTCACGCCATCCTTTCATGGTGGCGCACTGGTTGGGTTCTTTGCCTGTACCGCGCATATCGTCGATATTGGCGGTCGCGGGTTTGGAGCGGATGCGCACAGCGTCTACGAAGAAGGCCTCTATATTCCGATCATGAAATTTGCGGACAAAGGCGTGGTAGATAAAACGCTGACCCGCATAATCCGCGGTAACGTACGCGAGCCAGACCAGTTGATTGGCGATATCTACGCGCTGGCCACCTGTAACGAGATCGGCCACCGCCGCCTTGTGGACATGATGAAAGAGTTCGCACTCAACGACCTGAACGGCATCGCGACCTTCATCCTCGACAACTCGCGCCGTGCGACCATTGAACGGATTGCAGCCTTGCCGCAGCAAACCGCAACCGGTGAGATGACAATGGACGGCTTTGATTGCCCCATCACTTTGAAAGTCAAAGTGAGCGTGCAAGGAGACCGTATTGTTTCAGATTTCACTGGATCTTCCGGCCTCGACAAGAAAGGCATCAATTGCCCACTGGTCTATGCAAAAGCCTATGCTTGCTATGCTTTGAAGGTCGCCATTGCGCCCGAAATCCCGAACAACGCGGCCTCGCTTGCTCCGTTTGAAATCGAAGCCCCGGAAAATTCCATCGTGAACGCGCTTCACCCGGCACCTGTTGCCCTACGCCATATCGTTGGGCACTTTGTTCCGGACGCAGTCTATGATGCCTTTGACAAAATCGTACCCGGGTTGGTGCCCGCTGAAGGGGCGGGATGTCTGTGCAATTTCCAAGTGTCTTTGCGCCCGCGCACCGATGCACCTGCGCCCGCGCATGCCCGTCGCTCCGAGGTGCTCACCTTTAACTCCGGCGGTTCCGGCGCGCGGCCCGAACATGACGGATTGAACGCCACGGCCTTTCCGTCGGGCGTAATGACAATGCCGATTGAAGCCACAGAACACGCAGGCCCAGTCATCATCTGGCGCAAAGAGCTTCGACCGGATTCAGGCGGCGCTGGCAAAACGCGGGGGGGGCTCGGTCAATACATGGAAGTTGGCGCGCAAGAGGGGCATGAGTTTGACATCCAAGCCATGTTTGACCGCGTTGATCATCCGGCACGTGGTCGGCGCGGAGGTAAAGCCGGTGCAGCCACGACAATCGTGCAGGACGATGGCACTGCGATGAACGGCAAAGGCAAACAATTCGTGGCCCACGGGCGCAAAGTCGTCATGGCCTTCCCTGGCGGTGCTGGCTACGGCGACCCGTCCGAGCGGTCTGTCGATCTCGTCAAACGGGATTTGGCACGTGGTTATATCTCGGCCGAGACGGCCGCGCGTGACCACAACCTATCCGCCGCCGACATCGCAGACGTCGAAGCAGCCGTCGCAAGAGGGGACAGCGTATGAATACCCAGACACCCAACAGTACATCCTAGACGTGGTCATCATTGGCGGGGCGATAAGGGGCGCATCCGCCGCCTGGTTCCTGTCTGATGACATGGATTTTGACGGCACAGTTCTGGTCGTTGATCGCGACCTGACCAACGAAAACACATCGACGATGCACACCAATTCGTGCATGCGACAACAGTTCTCGGGTGAATTAAACGTGCGGATCAGCCAGTTTGCCGCTGACTTGGTCAAAAACCTGCCCCGCTATATGGGCAACGACGACCGCGTGCCTGAGCTTTCGATCCGGTCGTTTGGCTACATGTATCTGGCCGATAACGAAGGCTTTGCGGACGTGCTGCGTGAAAGCCAACAGGTGCAGTTGGCTGCAGGTGCTGCGGCCCAACTGATGACCCCCGAGCAGATCAAAGCGGCCTAAACGAGCACTTGGAGCGGCACAAAAGCGCGACAGGTCCAGACCTCCGCGAGAGGATCGCTGAAGAACTTAAGAAATATGGGCTAGGTTTCCTGCCCTCAGACGGTGCAATAAGCTTTGTCGGGAAATGGACCGGGCTGATCCAATCGGGTCAGGCGATCTGGGGCTTAACGGGGGCCGCAGGTGATCCTGCCCCTTGGGTACCCATGACGCGCCCCCACGTTGCGTCCAGGATATCCATTTGGTTTCAAATATTATCGTTGACAGAGTCCCGTTCGACTGCGCCTAATTACTAAACGGTATAGTAAAGAAAGCGTGAGATGCTTCAAGAACGACCAGAGGGAAAGTGGATTGCCAGCTTTCGGCGGGTGCTGAAATTGAACGGCATCGGCGCGGGCACGTCTGTCGCGATTGTCGCGGAAAGCCAGTCCCGCCCCATCCTGCGTGAGCTGAGCGCGCTGGCGCTTTATGATCTGGGGGCGGAGTATTTCACGGTGGATTTGCCGACCCCCTCGCAAACCGCGCCGGTGCCTGTCAAATCCACTGGCGCGTCGAACGCCATCGCCAACATGCGGCCCGTGATTGAAGCCCTTAAGGGCGTGGATGTCATCGTGGACGTGACCGTCGAAGGCCTGTTGCACGCAGAGGAATGGCCCGAGATCGAAGAGGCTGGCACTCGTCTGTTTGTGGTCTGCAATGAACACCCCGAGATCCTCGAACGGACAGAACCGCAGGCCGCCCTTGGCCCCAAGGTGGACCGCGGGATTGAGATGCTGCGCGATGCGTCGCAGATGCGGGTAACGTCGAAGGCAGGCACGGATCTGGTGATCGACATTCGGGATGCGCCCTGTGGCGGCACGCCCGGTTTTACCGAGGCCCAAGGTGGCGTGGCGCACTGGCCTGGTGGGCTGTGCCTGTGTTTTCCCGGCAAGAACACGATCAACGGCCGTATCGTGATGGCGCCCGGTGACATGAACCTGACGTTTAAAACCTACCTGAACAGCCCGTTGGATTTTCGCATTGAGGATGATTTTGTGCGTGAAATTGGCGGCGACAGTGTCGATGCAGACCTGTTTCGCGAATACCTCGCGGCGTGGGAGGATCCCATCGCCTATGGCCTAAGCCATGTCGGCTGGGGCATGAACCCACGGGCCCGCTGGGAGAGCATGGCGCTTTATGACAAGCGCGACGTGCAGGCCACGGAGTTCCGCGCTTGGGCGGGTAATTTCCTGTGGTCCACAGGGTCAAACCAATACGCGGGCCGTTTTACGCTGGGGCATTTCGATCTGCCCATGCGCGGCTGCACCATCACACTTGACGGAACGCCCGTGGTCGTCGACGGCCACCTGCAAGGAGATTTGGCATGAATTTCGCAGACTACTATGACCTGAGCCGCTTTCGCCCCGAACACATCGCGATGTTGGAAAAAATCAACGCGCTTGGCCCCAAATTTGCCGAACGCGCCCCCGAGCATGACCGTGATGCAAGCTTTCCCACACAAAATTACAATGAGCTGCGCGAACATGGTTTTCTAAAGTTGGTGATCCCGGAAGAGTTTGGCGGCATGGGGTTCACGCTTGGCGAATATGCCACCATCGGGGCCGAGATCGGCAAATACTGTGGGGCCACGGCGCTGACGTTCAATATGCACACTTCGTCCATGATGTGGCTGCGGTTCATGTATGAAATGGACAATTTGACACCCGAAGAGCGCACGGCCTTCAAACGTATGCGTGAGTTGCAGTTCGCCAAGGTCGTCAATGACGGTGCAGTCTTTAGCCAGCCGATTTCCGAAGGGGGCGCCAACTGGACGTCCGAGCCGATCAAAACCAACTGCCGCCGCGTCGATGGCGGCTGGGTGATCAATGGGTTCAAGAAGTTCGCGTCGCTGGCAGGCAACTGCGACTATTATTCGATCGTGTGCACCGAACATTTCGAAGGCAAAGAACCTGCGCACGAAGACACGATGGATTTCGCGGTGCACAAGGACGCGCCGGGCTTGTCCATAGTGGGTGAATGGGATCCGATTGGCATGCGCGGGACGGTCAGCCGTGATTTGATCCTGAAGGATGTGTTCGTGTCGGAAGACGACATGATGATGCCCGCCGGTGTCTTCGGCAAAACCCTGTCGCAATGGCCCCATATGATGGCGACACTGACGCCCGCCTATATGGGGGTCGCCCAGTCGGCCTATAATTTCACGGTCGATTATCTGGCTGGAACGCTGCCTGACCTGCCGCCCATCGACCGGCGGGTGTATCCCACGAAACGGGCGACCGTCGGCAAGATGTTCCAGAAACTAACCGAGATGCGCAACCTTTGGATCAACGCCTTCCTTGAGGCCAAGCCCTTCCCATCAAAGGCAGAAGTCATGCGCATTTACGCGGCACAATATTCGGTCATGGAAGGCGTGCAGGAAATGGCTGCCCTTGCGATCCGAACCTGTGGCGGGCAGTCCATGTTGAAATCTCTGCCGTTGGAACGCATCTATCGTGACAGCCGGTGCGGGGCGCTGATGCTGCCGTATACGACTGAAATTATGGAAGACTACCTGGCGATGATGTCCGTCTATGACATGGACGACATCGACAAGGTGAACACCGAAACTGTATCGGCGCGGATTTCCATGTGGCGTCCTGCGCAAACGGCAGACGACATCGCGGCGGAATAGGGCATGGCCACTTCGTCCGTGCATGTCGTCCGCAAGATCGCTGCATCCCGCGAAGCGGTCTGGGCGGTCTTGGGCACGTTTGATGTCTCATGGCATCCCGCTGTTGCGTCCTGCGATCTTTTGCGGTCACCGGACGGGGCGCTGTTGCGCAGCTTTACGGATCTGGACGGCCAGCCCTATGAGGAACGCCGGACCTATGTCAGCGATACAGATCGGGTGCTGTGTTATACCGCTCTCAGGGGGATCAACGGTTTGCTCAACTATGCGGCCCGGGTTGAGGTGACTGGGGCTGACGGCGGGTGCGTCGTCACATGGCACGCGGATATCGCAGCCTCAGCGGACAGGATTGACGGCATCGCGGCAGGGACCGAAGCCATTTTTGAGGCCGGGTTGGACGCACTTGACGCAAAGACAACGTCAAAATCCATTCCCCGCCCGAAGCTGCAACGCGGCGATGTTGTGCCTGATGTGACGGTGATTGGGGGTCTGCCCGAACTCAGCGTGCGGCACGGGGGGCAAAAGGCACAAAGCGATACGTTGGTGCTGTTTCTTCACGGGATCGGAGGAAACGCGACGAATTGGGACGCGCAGGTCACAGCGCTTGCCGCACAGTACAACGTCGCGGCGATGGATCTGCGCGGCTACGGGGGCAGTTCGCTGGGGACGGGGCCGTCGCAGATCGACGATTATTGCGACGACATTCTGTTTGTGATGACGGCGTTCGGTGCCTCTCGGCTGGTGTTGGTCGGGCTGAGCTATGGCAGCTGGATTGGCACGAGTTTTGCCATGCGCCACAGCGACAAACTGGTGGGGCTTGTCCTTGCGGGCGGTTGCACCGGCATGTCCGAAGCCGACCCGCGCGAGCGTGAGACGTTTCGTGTCAGCCGCGAGGTGCCGTTGGACGCAGGCCAAACCCCTGCCGATTTCGCGCCCGCGGTGGTGGACATTATCGCAGGGCCGGACGCCACTGAGGCCCAGCGTGACGCGATGCGGGCATCCATGGCCGCGATCCCCAGTGCCACCTATCGCGATGCGCTCCAGTGTTTCACCAACCCGCTGGAACAATTTGATTTTTCCAAGATAGATTGCCCCGTTTTGTTGATGACGGGCGAGCACGATAAACTGGCCCCCCCTGCCGAGATCCGACGTGTGTCCGAACGTATCGCAGACGCGCGTACGCTGAACGGGCGTATCGCGGATGTCCAGTTTGAGGTCATCGCGGGGGCGGGGCATATCTGCAACCTTGAGGCCCCCGCAGTCACCAATGATCTGCTGCACCGGTTTTTGTCACGGCTGCCGGACGTGGCTGTGGACTACAAGGCCAGTCTGCCGGAACGTCAGCGCGAAAAGGCGGACCGTATCCGGCAGGCCGCCCATGATGAGTTTTGCGAAAACGGATTTGATGGCGCGTCGATGGATCGCATCGCAAACCGCGCCGATGTGTCGAAACCAACCCTGTATCAGTATTTTGGTGGCAAGGACGTGTTACTTGAGGCCGTACTGGATCAAGCGCGCACGCAAATCGTGGCCCCGTTGATGGCCAAGGACGGCCCCTTGGTCGAACGATTGTGGCGGTTTTCGTGGGTCTACGCGGATTTCGTGTTGCGCCCTGACATGTTGTCGTTGGCGCGGCTGATATTAGGGGAGGCCTCGCGGCGTCCGGAAACAGCGATCGCCTATCATCAGAACGGGCCTGCGCGCGCGTTTGAAGGTCTGGTTGATTTCATCAATGACGCCGTGCGTAGCGGTGAAATTCAGACGGATGCGCCGGATCTGGCAGCCCAAAACCTCTGGTCGCTGATCTTGTCCGGCCCGCGTGACCGATACCTCCATTATGCCGAAGAACGCCCGACCCAAGATGAGCTACTGCGCAGTATTGGCCACGGGTTGTGGGTGTTTTTGAAGGCTTATGGAACCGATCCGCAGGCGCAGCTTGCGACGCTGGACAGTTTCATTTCGGCAAAAACAGATAACCTCCACCAACAGGTGGAAGACGCGTGACCAATGCAATGCTGGAACGGGCGCAGCAGCCACTGGACCATTCGAAGCACGATATGAACAGACGCCAGTTTATCACGGCCGCGTTGGGCGCCATGACCGTTGGTTTTGCTCCGCTGGCTGGCGGTGCGCAGGGCGGGCGTGCTCCGACTGGATACATCCGCACAAACTGGAGCCGCGATCCCTTCAGCTTCGGATCCTATTCCTATCTCGCGAAGGGGTCGTGGCGTCGCGATCACCGCGCGTTGGGGCAGCCGATCGAAGGGAGGCTCTTTTTTGCGGGCGAGGCAACCCATCCGTCCTACAACAGCACCGTGCATGCGGCCTACGAATCCGGGATCATCGCAGCAGAGGCCCTCTTTGAAACCGATGCGCGGAAGGTCGGGATTGTGGGCGCTGGCATGAGTGGTCTGGCAGCCGCGGATGCCTTGACGAAAGCGGGATATGACGTGTCGATCTGGGAGGCGCGCGACCGGATCGGTGGCCGGATTTGGACAGACACCCGTTTGAATGCGCCCCTCGATTTGGGGGCCAGCTGGATACACGGCACAGACGGAAACCCCTTGGCGCAGCTTGCCCAACAACGTGGCATCGTTACCCAAATCACCCAAGAGAGTTATGTGACCCGTGGCGCAAGTGGGCGATTGATCCCTGACAGTGAAGCGCCTGATTGGCTTTATTCACAGGTTGCAGTTCAGCACAGTTTCGGGGCGGAGGCGGACGACATCAACATGTCTGCTTATGTGTGGGATGATGACTATGATGGGGACGAAGTCATCTTTCCTGGCGGCTATGCGCAATTGTTTGATGCGTTTGCGGCGGATTTGAACATTCAGTTGAACCGCAGTCTGGGGGGCGTCGATCTGCGGGACGGGGGCGTTGAGCTGACCGACGGGGTAGGACACGCCGAGACCTTCGACGCCGTCATTGTGACCGTGCCTCTTGGTGTCCTGAAAGCAGGTAATATTGCCTTCACCCCCGCGCTGCCCGATGAGAAACAACATGCCATTTCCCAATTGGGCATGGGTCTTCTGGATAAGCTGTACCTTCGATACGACGACGTCTTCTGGGACGCGGATGTCACGTGGATCGCCACACCGGAAAACGGTTTGCCGCGCGGCCAGTTTAACGAGTGGCTCAACTTTTATCCTTATATCGGTGAGCCCGTGATCATGGCGTTCAATGGTGGGCAACCGGCCAGAGATTTGGCTGGGTTGTCTGATGCAGACGTGGTCGATCGGGCGCTGCAGACGCTGGACATGGCCTATCTTTAAGGACGGTCAGAAGGCGGCCCTGCCGGTTCGCTGTCTGCGGATTGCGCAAAGCGGGGCAGATCATCTGAGAGGCGCAGCCAATCGAGGTGTTCGTCAGTGTAGCAATGCAATTGGGGCACGTAAGCCTCCGGCGTGTCCAAGCTGACGCCATAGAGGTGGATTTCGCCGGGCCAGCGGTCGCTTTCGAAACTCATCTGGCTGCCACAGGTCGGACAGAACCCGCGATTGGCATGGGGGGAAGATTTGTAAAACTGCCGTTCGCCTGACCAATCCACGGCGTCGGGGGCAAACCCCATCCACGCCACAACAGGGGCTGAGGCCGCGCGCCTACAGCTGTCACAATGGCACAGCGCAGTCCATTTTGGCGGGGTATACAGCGTATAGCGGACAGCGCCGCACAGGCACCCGCCCGTCTGCCAATGATCCGTCATCGCTTGTCGTTCCGCATTTAGTGACTTGTGGTTTGGTCGTATTGCGGGGGAAGGTTGTGTCTGCGTATTGGTCGGGTCAAGGGGCATTTGATCGATCAGGGCGCGACGACAAACAAATCCCGGGAAAAGGACCAAGCGATGACAGATATTCCCAAAACCATGCGTGCTGTTGTGTTGAAACGACATGGCGGGCTGGATGCCCTGTCCTATGAGGCCGCCTGGCCAGTGCCGCAGCCCGCACCGTCCCAAGTTTTGATCAAGGTCTTGGCCACCGGCATGAACAACACCGATGTGAATACACGGGCGGGGTGGTATTCGAAATCGGTGACGGAGGCCACGACCGGTGACGCCTACGACAGTCTGGATGGGGCCGCCGATAACACATGGGGCGGGGCCGGCATTCAGTTCCCGCGCATTCAAGGGGCGGACATTTGCGGCAGGGTCGTGGCCGCAGGGGCCGAGGCAGATCAATCGCTTATCGGCAAACGGGTGATCGCCGACAATTGGTTGCGCGATTGGGATGACCCGCTGAACATGCACACGGCGGGGTATTTCGGATCAGAGGCCGATGGCGGCTACGCGGAATACACGGTCATTGATCATCGCAACGTCGCCGCGGTGAACAGTGATCTGACCGATGCGGAGCTTGCGACGTTTTCATGTTCTTATGCCACCGCCGAAGGGATGCTGGATAAATCCGGTGTCGGGGCGGATGATGTGGTGTTGGTCACCGGGGCGTCTGGCGGTGTGGGCGGCGCGTTGATCCAATTGGCCAAACGGCGTGGCGCGAGGGTTGTTGCGCTCGCCTCTCCTGCGAAACATGCAGAGGTGGCCAAATGCAGCCCCGATGCCATTCTGCCACGCGCGCCCCAGAACCTGAAGCAGGCGCTGCAGGATGCCATTGGGCGAGATCATGTGACTGTGGTGGCGGATATCGTCGCGGGCGATTATTTCGCGACATTGATCGAGGCGCTGGATCGGGGCGGGCGTTATGTGACGTCTGGTGCGATTGCGGGACCGATCGTGTCGCTGGATTTACGCACGCTGTACCTGATGGATCTGACGTTCTTTGGGTCCACCGTGAACCCACCGCAGACGTTCCGCAACTTGGTCTCCTACATCGAAGCGGGGGAGGTGAAGCCAATGCTGGCGGCAACCTATTCCCTTGAGGATTTCAAGGAGGGCCAGCAGGCCTTTATCGACAAGGTGCACACCGGCAATATCGTTGTCGTTCCATAAACGGGGGCCATGGTGCGGGCATTGGCCCTAAAGCTCACGTCCAGCGCGCCATTCCTGCACTTTGAGGAGCATGTTCGCGCCCAATTTGGCGATGGGTGCGGGCGGCAGGCGCTGTGGCGGTGCTGCTGCAAGGGCGCGTTCCAAGGCTGGTGATGTCATGCCCAGTGCAAGTTCTGCAGCAAGCCCCCCTGCGAGGGTTCCTTTCGCGATGCCCAGCCCGTTCTGGCAGCAGGCCGAAAACAGGTTTTCTTCGACTTCACCGATGACCTGAACACTGTTGCGGCTCAGGCAAAGGCGCCCGCCCCAACGGTGTTCCATCGTCACGCTGTTCAGCATCGGGAAACGTGCGGCAAAGGCCGCGTCATGGTCGCGCGCGACCGCATCCATGCGGTGCTGATCTACCTCAAGCGTGGGATCGAAGGTAAACCGGTTGCGGATGATCAGGCGATCGCCACCGGTGCCGCTGATCCGCCTGACGGTGGTGCCCATTGGGTCAGCGGGGGTGATGCCCCAGCGGCTTTGCCCGCCCAGCTGCACAGAGTCTGACGCCGTCAGCGCCCGCGTCATCGACGCATACGTAAACACATGCATCAGCCGGTTCTGCATCACGCCAAAGCTGTTGAGGTGGCCATTGACCGCCAGTATCACGCGCGGCGCGGTGATTTGGCCGGCGGGGGTTGTGGCGACCCAGTCGCTTTGCGTCTTATTCAGCGCTGTGACAGGAGAGTTTTCATGCACCGTCACCCGGTTGGACCGCAGTCCGTTCGCCACACCGCGCACAAAAAGCGCAGGCTGGATCATGGCCGTGCCCGGTGAAAACAGCCCACCCTGATAATAATCAGTGCCCGTCATGTCGCGAATGTGTTGCGCGTCGAGGATCTCATACGTCTCGCCCATAGCCGTCAAATGGCGGGCAAATGTGGCGTTGTGGGCCATGCCTTTGGGGGTGACAGCGCCGTTGATCTTGCCCGAAAGCGAAAAGGCCTCATCGCTAAGCCCGTAGTCCGCGACCATGTCGGCGGCATGGGCAATGGCGCGGCGGTTGTCTTGCGTCTGGGCGATGTCTGCCTCAAGGGCACCGCCATAGTCGTCCGAGGTCAGATCATGGGGCAGATCAATCATGAAGCCTGAGTTGCGCCCCGCAGGGCCGTCGCCCACACGGGTGGCATCAAGCAAAACGATCTTGTCGCCCCGCGCCTGTTTCGACAGCTTATGTGCCGCCGCCAATCCCGCAAAACCCGCGCCGATGATCAGCCAATCCGCGGTCATATGACCTTCTAGCGGGGTCGCAGGGGCAGGGTCGCCCAACAAGCGGTTCCAGCCCGCAGGGCCGGGGTCGCGCGGCAGGCGGGACACTTTCATGGGGCGCGCCGTCCGTCAGGGTTCATGATCAATGGTCCTGATTGAGGGCATCGGCCGCCGGAATTTCCCGTTCGCGGCGGGCGATATAATCGCGCAAAGCTTCGTCCACGGCGATGTCCAGTTTGGGCTCCTCATATTCGTTGAGCATGGCGCGGGCTTTGGTCAGGGCGCGTTCGGTGATCTCAACGCTGCCTTCGGCCTGCCATTGCTCGATCGAGTTGTTGTCGAACATCTCGGGCATGAAAAAGGCCTTCTGAAAATGATCAAGGGTGTGCGGATGCCCAAGATAGTGCCCGCCCGGGCCCACATCCGGCACGGCCGCCAAGGCTGCGTCGAAATCTGTCCAGTCGATGCCTTGGGCCATGCGGTAACCCATTTCGCACATTTCGGCGTCGACGATGAACTTGGCGGTGGAACAATGCATGCCGGCCTCGTTCCAACCGGCCGAATGCCACATGTAATTGGCCCCCGCCATCAGTACGGCGTTCAAGGTCATGGCACTTTCGTAGCCTGCTTGCGCGTCAAATGTTTTGGCACCGCCAAGGGTGTTTGAGGTCCGCCACGGCACGCCGTAATGCCGCGCCATCTGCCCGATCATAAAGTTCATCAGGCTGATTTCCGGCGTGCCCGCCATGGGGGCCCCTGATTTCATGCTGACGGTGGACAGATAATGGCCGTAGATTGCTGGGGCACCACGGCGGACGACCTGCGTGTAGGCCAGCGCCGACAGCGCCTCTGCGTTCAGCTGCGCCACGGTGGCGGGTACGCTGGCGGGCGTGTTCGCACCGCCCAGCACGAAGGGAGAGCACAAAACCGGCTGGTTGCGTTTGCTGAAGGCCCGCAGCGCCCCCAGCATTGTTTCGTCCCAGACCAGCGGCGAATTGCCGTTGCAGTTGCCGGTGACGACCGGGTGGGTGTCCAAATACGCCTCCCCAAACAGGATCGCGCACATGTCCATCACGTCCTCGGCATTCTTCGGGCTTGTGGTCATGCCCATGAACGTCTTGTCCGAATATTTCATTGAACTGTACGTGATCCGCAAATGCCGTTGGCTGATCGGGTGATCGTAGGGTTCAACAATGTGATGGGCGGAGCTGTGCAGGCTGGGCAGCATATGGCTGAGCTTGTGAAAATTCGCGAGGTCCTCAAGTGTGGGATTGCGCCGCACATCATCCAGATCGCGCAGGAACGGCGCGCCAGTCATGGGCACGAAGATGCCATGATCGCCGCCAAAGGGCAGGGAATTTGCCGGGTTGCGGGCGTGATAGGTGAAGGTTTCCGGGATCGTCGCGATCAGATCGCGCACAAGGTGCCGATCCAGATAGACCATATCGCCCACAACCTTGGCGCCTGCCTGTTTCCAGTCGGCCAATGCGATGTCATCGCGGAACTGCACGCCCACGTTTTCAAGGATATCCATGGACGCCGCGTCGATCTGTTCGACCTGATCCGGCGTCATCGGTTCGGTCAGCGGCAGTTGCCGTTTGAGGGCGGGCAGCATCGAGATGTCGCGCGTCTCGCGGCTGGCTTTGCGCGCGCCGCGTCCGCGGCGGACGGTTCCGGTGGCCTCCACGCTCATCCGACGTTGTTTCCGTCTGCAGGGTCGTTCAGATCGACCCAGATGGTTTTGATTTCCGTGTATTGATCATGGGCGTGCAGGCCATTGTCGCGCCCCCCGAAGCCTGAGTGTTTGTAGCCGCCAAAGGGCGTGGCGATGCTGCCTTCGCCGTAGCAGTTGACGGTCACTGTGCCCGCTTTGATGTCGCGGGCTGCGCGCAATGCCGCACGCCCCTCGCCTGAAAACACCGATGCTGCAAGACCGTAGCTGGTGTCATTGGCGATCTGAACAGCCTCATCGTTGCTTGACGCCTCAATCACACACAGCACGGGGCCAAAAATTTCATCGCGGGCGCGGGGATCATCTTGCGCCACATGGAGGATCTGCGGGGCCACGAAGGGGCCGGCACCGACGTTGTCCAGATAGCTGCGCACCTTGGCGCAATGATCAGCATCAATCAGCGTTCCGATGTGGGTTGTAGGGTCCAATGGATCGCCCACTTTCCAATCGCGCAGCCGTGCGGTGATCTTGTCCATCAGTGAGTCTTTGACCGACGCATGCACAATCAGACGGGACGCGGCAGAGCAGTTTTGGCCGCCGTTCCAGAACGCCGCATTGACCACGTGTTCGGCCACATGATCGAGGTTTTCAGCGTCGTCGAACACCACTGCCGGGTTCTTGCCGCCACATTCCAGCACCACCTTTTTGAGGTTGCTGTCCGCTGCATATTTCAAGAACATACGCCCCGTATCGGTGGACCCCGTGAACGTCACCATGTCGACATCCATGTGACGTCCCAAAGGCTCGCCGACGCTGGGGCCATCGCCGGGCAGCACCTGAAACACTCCGCGCGGCAGGCCTGCTTCGTAGGCCAGTTCGGCCACGCGAAGGGCGGTCAGACTGGTCTGTTCGGCCGGTTTGACGATGACAGAACACCCCGCGGCCAAAGCAGGCCCGATTTTCCAAGCCAACATGAGCAGCGGGAAATTCCACGGCAGCACGGCTGCGACCACGCCCACCGGTTCACGGGTGATCATGGCGATTGCACCATCGCCCGTGGGCGCAGTTTGATCATAGATTTTGTCGGCGGCTTCTGCGTGCCATTTGATGCAGTCGATCGCTTCGGGGATATCGATGGTTTCGCAATCCAGGATCGGTTTGCCGGCCTCAACGCTTTCCATCACCGCCAATTCACGACGATTGCGCGTCATCAGTTTACACAGCCGGATCAACACGTCTTTGCGTTGGGCGGGGTCGAGTTTGGACCACCGGCCCTGATCAAACGCCTCACGTGCCTTGGCCACGGCAAGATCGACGTCCTGCGTTGTGGCTGTGGAGATTTGCGTGATCTCCTGCCCTGTTGCGGGATTTGTCGTGGGCATCATCGGCCCCGCGCCGCGCTGGAACTTGCCGTCAATGAACGGGCTGCGCGGCGGATCAAGGCTGTCTGCGATGGCTTGATATTCGGCGTGGGTCAAAAGATCGGTCATGTCTGGGCCCCTTCGATGGCGGCGATCGCGGTGGTCATTGTGCGGATCACCTCGGCCAATTCGCGTTTGTCGTCTTTGTTCAGTGGTCGCAGCGGTTTGCGTGGGGGGCCTGCATCAATGCCGCGCAGGGTCAGACCGTATTTGATGCACTGCACAAACTTCCCCCCCTGTTCGAGAACCCGCATCAGCGGCAGCATCGCCGACATGATCGCGCGGCCTTTGGTGAAATCGCCCTCAACAGCACAGGCGCGGTATAGGGCGATGTGCGCTTCGGGGGCGAAGTTGGACCCCGCGCAGACCCACGACCGTGCGCCCCATGCGAAGAATTCCAAGGCCTGATCATCCATGCCGCACGACAGCGCGATATGGGGATAATCCCGCGCCAGCATATGCAGACGGTTGATATCGCCGGAGCTTTCCTTGATCGCGCAGAAATTCGGTGAGCGCCCGAGCCTGTCCAACGTTTCTTCGTCCATGTTCACGGACATCCGACCCGGATAGTTATAGAGCATCACGGGCAAGTTCGCGGCACGGTCCACGGCCAGAGCATGCAGCGCAATTTCGCGGCCAGTGGGGTAGGCGTAGGGCGGGGTGGCCACCAGCAGGGCGTCGGCGCCTGCGTCTTTGGCGGCCGTCGCGAACATGACGCTGTCCTCCGTGCGGATCGCGCCCGTGCCGACGATCATGGGCACCCGCCCTTTGATCAGGTCAGCGCAGCGGGTCATCATATCAAGCCGTTCCCGACTGGTCTGGGCGTAGTATTCGCCGGTTGAACCCGCCACGATGATCCCATGCACGCCCGCCTCAATCAGGTGCTCCACCGTTTGGGAAAGCGCGCTTTCATTGAGCGTGAAGTCGTTATGATAGGGCGTGACGAGGGGGGTATAGATGCCCTCAAACTGCATTTCGGCTGTCCTTAAATGGAATGATGTCAACTGGAAGGGGATCGGGGCGCACATAGCGTTCCATTCGGTCACGGCTGAGGTCCCAGTGCTGCAACGTCACGTCGATCACCATGCTGGCGTCGCGTACCTCAAGCGCGCTGATCATCGCGTCGTGTTGTTCAATGGCCTTTTGGACCAACAGGGCCTCGGACGGGGCGGCGGGGCGGTAGAACGTCTGACTGAGGCGCGTGTGATCAATCTGCAGGCGGGACAGGGACGCGACCAGATAAGGGTTCTGTGCCATGTCCCCGATCAAGGCATGGAACCGGTGATTGGCAAGCGCCGCGTCATCCGGGTGGCCGCCTTGGGCGGCGCGTCGGAACCCTTGTTGTGCGTCCTTCAGTTTCCCCAGCTGGGCAGAGGTTGCGTTTTCACAAGCCAGCCGCGCGACGTTGGCGTAAACCATCGGCGCCGTCTGGAAGAATGTCCGTAACACGTCGATGTCCATAGAGGCCACTTTGGCGCCCCTATGTTGCGCCAGCTGAACGTAGCCCTCACCTTGTAGCCGTTGAAGAACCTCGCGCAGGGGGGTGCGGGACATGCCGTAGTGGTCTGACAGGTCCGCCTCATCCAGATCGGCACCGGGGGGCAGATCTGTCGACAGGATGCGACGGCGCAGGTCATCGAGACATTCGTCTTTTGTTGAACGTGGCACGGGGACCTCCAGATTCGTTTGTATACAAAGTGTATACGCAATCACGATCCGGCAAGTGTTTTGTGAAGGCGGTGGATGTCAGCAGGTCAAGCGGTTGGTCAGCAGCGCGGTCGCCCCGTCGAAGAGCGAGATGTCTGCGGCCGTGTGGGCGGCCAGATGTGCCCCTTCAAGAAGGGCAAGGGTCGCGCGAGCCTCATCCTTTGGCACGTTGACGCCTGTGATAGACTGGTCCGTCTGTCCAGCTGCATAGGTCCGGGCCAGCCAGTCTACCAAGGTCTTTCGGAACGCCGCCATTTTCGCCACGACCCCATCGGTCAGACTTTCGCGACTGCCACTCAACGCCACGCACAAACAGACGGATTGGCCGTTGTGTGATGCAGCCCGGTAAAAGACCACAAGTGCCGCCAGACGCCCAGCCGCCGTGGGCTGTTCCGCATCAATTCGAGCCAGCTTGGCTTCGATCATGGTCTGATAGCGGGTTATCAGCGCGTCGGACAGATCTGCCTTGGTGGGAAAATGATAGTGTATGGACGCTTTGCGGATGCCCACGGTTTGCGCCAAATCGGCATAGCTGAACGCATCAAACCCGCGGGCGCGGACTGCGGCTTCGGCGCAATCAAGAAGGGCAGTTTTGGTGTCAGAGGGCATGGGTTGGGGCCTTTGATGTCAGGATTTCAGTCGCCGTCAAATCGGCCGCCTCCAGCGCGCCTTCAAGATAGCCGCCGAAGGTGGGGGCGGTTTCGGTGCCCGACAGGATCAGGCGGTTGCCCCAAAGCCCTTTTAGGGACGCGGGCAAGCCGTATTGGGGATGGAAACGCAGCGGCGCGCGATCCTCAGACGTGGCCGTGAGCGGGTCATGCGCCCAGTCTTTTGACACAACATCTATGGGGTTTTCTGCCTTTGACCCGAACAGGCGCACGAGTTGGGCAAGGATGTGGTGGCGCAGGCTGTCGGTGTCCTGACGTGCGTCGGGGGACAGACCGATAAAGCCAAACAAGGCCCCGCAGCTTTCGTCATGGGGCGATGCATCGTGGATTTCGACCATCGGACCAAAGCGGCTCATCGCGTCGCCAGACAGGCCCGCGTCACGCCAGAAGGGGTGCGGATAGACAGCGACCGCTTTGGCCTGTCCGGCCATCCATGTGGGCACCGCGGTCATGGCGTACAAGCTGTTGTCTGGCAGCGCAGGCGAAAACGACCAAGTTGCCGCGATGCGCGGCGGCAGGGCTGCGACGACGCGGTTGGCTGTAAGGGTAAGGCCTGATTGCGCCGTGGCCTCAACCCCGCCCGCGATTTGACGCAGGTCCGTGATCTGAGTGTTCAGGTGGAGGCGGTCGTGGGGAAAGGCCTGTGCCAAACCGTCGATGACACCGCCCAGACCACCGGCCACACGCGAGGACCATTGCATGGAGGCCATCCCGCGCCCGCGTTGGGCGCGGCCCTGTTCGTCCTCAAACATCAGATCGCCTGCGGCATGTTGGTCAAAAACATGCAGGCCAAGGGATTGGACCAAGGCCGCCATGCGCGGCTGGCCCGGCCAAAACCACGCAGGCCCCATGTCAAACTTCGCAGGGCCAGCTGGCTGGGTCAGGATGCGGCCCCCCAAACGGCCACCTGCCTCAACAAGGAGAAAATTGTGGCCTGCGGCGTGCAGGGTCGTGGCCAAGGACAGACCGGACAGACCGCCCCCGATGATCAGTGTATCCGTCTGCATCAGGGTCAGACAGTCGGCGCTTGCGCGTAGGGCAGGTGGCCTGTTTTCATCCAGACCTGCGCGCCCTGCGGCCCCGCTGCAGCATGCAGGGGCATGCCCTCAGGCAGACGAACCCAGGCGTGGCGGCGCAAAACGTCCTCATCGACGGTCAGGGCCCCATCTATAACCAGGGCCTCAATCCCGCCACTCGCGTCGGAGGTCAGCGTTGCACCGGCGTCAAGCCGATGGAAGGTCACGGTTTCACGGGCGTCTTGGTACAACGTTGCCGTGGCCACGCCGCCCTCAGGCGCCGCCAGTTCGTCGACCATCGTTTTGCGAAACTGCGTGCGATCGCCCATGTCAAACTGCCAGAGCTTCACGAAAATCGTGCAACCTTTGTCAGACCGTGGCGTATGCGATGTTGTGGGTGGGTTGCGCACATAGGTGCCTGCAGGAAAGTCGCCATGTTCATCTTGAAACACGCCGTCCAGAACGATAAATTCTTCGCCGCCCGTGTGCGTATGTGCGGAAAAAGCACTGCCCGGGGCATAGCGGACAATGCTTGTCGCGCGGGCCACTTCGTCCCCGATCCGATCAAGCATACGGCGGTCTACCCCCGTCATGGGCGAGGGCTGCCAGTCCAGTGTGTCGGACTGTACAACCACTTTGCGTAAGAAATCTGCGTTCAGGGTCATGGAAACGGTCCTTCTGTGACGGGACAATTGGGAGGGGAATTCGATTGAATTGTTTTGCCTACCTAATGATAGGTAGGCACGTTTTCAAGCCGTTGTCCGTGCCGATGTCGAAGCCGTTCCGGATGCCTTAGGTTCGCGCGATCAAAGGGTCGGTTTGATCCTCGTTTCTGCACCCATCGCCAAATCCGCGCTTGGCGGGCCGACGCACTTTCTTTTTGCAACCGGTTGCAAAAAATCGAATCGCGGTTAAGGTGAAGATCGGGAATTGTGGGGGGAGCACGTTTGCCAATGCCGACCTTTGGATTGAACCATATGACTGTCCCGCGGATACCTATGCGCGGCCTGTTTGCTATGGCGAAGTCGTTGGGCTGTGCAGGGGTGGAATTGCGAACAGATCTGGAGGGTCAGCCTTTTGACGGCCACGGACCCACCTACGCGGACGACGCGGCGCGCCAGACGGACCTCAAGATATTCGCATTGGCTGAAATGGCGGCGTTCAACCGTGATACGGCCCAGCGGCTGGGGGCGGCGACCGCTTTGATGGATCAGGCGGTGGCCTGTGGCGCGCGGGGGATCGCGTTGATCCCTGATGTCGGGGATGCGCCTGTGACGCGCGCTGAGCAACGGCGCATGTTGCAGACCGCGTTGGCGGTCTTGCAGCCGGAATTGAACAGCCGCGACCTGATCGGCTTCATCGAACCGCTGGGTTTCGCAAACGCAACCTTGCGCCATAAGGACGACGTGGTGCAGGTGCTTGAGGATATGGGGGCGTCTGCGTGTTTTGAACTCATACATGACACTTTTCATCACTGCCTTGCGGGTGATGGCACCATGTATGCCAAACGGACAGGCATGGTGCATGTATCCGGTGTCGCAGCGAACGTGCCGCCCGCGGCCATGACAGATGCGCACCGCGTGCTGGTGGACGCGGATGACCGTCTTGGCAGCATCGCGCAACTTCGTGCGCTTGCGGCAGATGGATATCGAGGGCCGCTGTCCTTGGAATCTTTTGCGCCGGAAATCCATGACTTAACCGATCCGGAGGAGGCTTTGGCCGGATCTATCGCATTCATCACACGCCAGCTGCAGGCCGATGCCGCGGGGGCGGTGTGATGGGTCAATCGCCTCGATCAGAGGTCCCGGAAAAATCAACCGTGTGCCGGGCACGACTTTTGGGAGGAAACCAATGAAAAAGATCCTTATGGCCGCTGGCCTTTCGACGATGATGATGGGCACCACTGCCATGGCGCAGAACATCGGCGCATCCATTGCACGGTTTGACGATAACGGTCTGACCATCATGCGCAACGGCATGACCGATCACATCGCGACGCTGGACGGTGTTGAACTGCAGATGGAAGACGCGCAAGACGACGTGGCGCGTCAGCTCGATCAGATCAACAATTTCATCGCGTCTGGCGTGGATGCGATTATCGTGAACGCGGTGGACACCAATGCAACCGAAGCCATGTCCAACGCCGCCGCCGCCGCTGGCGTACCGCTGGTTTATGTGAACCGTCAGCCGATCAACATGGATACACTGCCCGAAGGTCAGGCGTTCGTGGCGTCCAACGAGATCGAATCCGGCACGCTGCAGGCGTTTCAAATCTGCCGCAACCTGCGCGCCGAAGGCAAATCCGGCGGTGCAACCGGGTATCTGATGAACGGTCAGCTGTCCAATCAGGCTGCTGTTCAGCGTTCCAAGGACGTTTATGACGTGATCGGCATGGACATGTGTAACTTCATGACGCTGATCGATGAGCAGACGGCAAACTGGTCGCGGGATGAAGCCCAAGACTTGATGACCAACTGGTTGTCTTCGGGTGAAGAGTTCGACTTCGTCATCGCCAACAACGACGAAATGGCCATCGGTGCGATCCAGGCCATGAAGGCCAACGGCATCAGCATGGACGACGTCCAGGTGGGCGGCGTTGACGCAACACCTGACGCGCTGGTGGCGATGACTGCTGGCGACATGGACGTGACAGTGTTCCAGGACCTTGCTGGTCAGGGTGCTGGGTCCATCGACACCGCGTTGGCACTGGCCGCGGGTGAAGAGGTCGACAAGACCGTGTTCATCCCGTTCATTCTGGTGACCCCAGAAAACGCGGCTGAATTCCAGTAAGCGTTCCAAACTCAGGCAGGCCGCGTTCGCGTGGCCTGCCACACCGCAGGCGGGCGGTTCGGCCACATCGGCACACACCCACACCAAACCACTCCATAAAGGAAACATCCAAGATGTCCGAAACATCGCACGGAATTGGCGGGCTGACCTACGACCGCAAAAAGCGGTCCTTGCCGGGCGAGGTGAATATCTTTTTCGCTTTGATCCTGATCGTCGCAGTCTTTGAGGTGTTGGGTCAGGTGTTGCCGTACATGAACGGCCAAAGCTTTTTGTTCGACACCCAAGACCGCTTTGACACCATTTTCAACGAAGCGCGGCTGCGCATCATCATTTTGCAGGTCTCGATCATCGGGATCATCGCGCTGGGGGTGACGCAGGTCATCATCTCAGGTGGGATTGATCTGTCGTCGGGGCCCTTGGTCGGTGCGACGGCGATGATTGTGATGTCGTTTGCCCAGACCGAACTGGTCAATGGCAACCCCAACCCCAAGGCTGTGTTTGGGGAATGGGCGTTTGATTTACCGGTATTGATACCGGTGGTTGTGGGTCTTTTGTTTGGTGCCATGATTGGCGCGATCAACGGCAGTTTGATCGCCTACACCCGCATTCCACCGTTCATCGCGACATTGGGCATGTTCCTGATCTGCCGTGGCATCGCGCAAGCCTGGACCCGTGGTCAGCCTGTGTCTTTCCCCACGGAGGGATTTGCCGCGCTGGGCAAGGGGATGATGCCGGTCTTCTGGTTTCTGGGCATTGCGGTGCTGATGCACGTGATCATGCGCTACACCCTGCATGGCAAACACACCTATGCCATCGGATCGAATGAAGACGCGGCCCGCATGTCGGGGATCAACGTGAACCGCCATAAGGTGCGCGTTTACATGATTGCGTCGATGCTCGCGGCCTTTGCGGCGATCGTGCTGAGTTCCAAGAACCTGACCGCGCAATCGGGCATGGGCATTTTCTATGAACTCTACGCCATTGCGATGGCCGTCATTGGCGGTGTCAGTCTGACGGGCGGGCGCGGGTCAATCCCCGGGACGGTGCTGGGGGCCATGGTTTTCGGTGTGATCCAATCTGGCTTCACCTACATCAAGCTCGACGCCTTTTATCAACTGATGGCCATGGGGGCGATTATCATTGCGGCGGTGGTGCTGGACAAAGTGCGCCAAGAACGCGCGGCATCGCGCAGTTAGGGAGGCAAACATGGCCGACATTATTCTTGAGACCCAAGGTCTGACAAAACACTACGGCGGGGTGCACGCCCTCAACGACGCCAATTTCAAACTGGAAAAGGGCGAACATGTTGCCATCATGGGCGACAACGGGGCGGGCAAATCCACCTTCGTGCGCCAAATCACCGGCGTGGAACAGCGCACCAGCGGCAAAGTGATTTTCGACGGGCAAGAGGTGAATTTTGCAGGCCCCTTGGACGCGCGAGAGGCAGGGATTGAAACCGTGTTCCAGACGCTGGCATTGGCCGATGCGCTGGATGTGCCGGACAATCTCTTCTTGGGCCGTGAAAAGACGAAATGGGATTGGCTGGGGCCGTTCAAATTCCTCGATTACAAGGCGATGCGCGCGGACACATTGGCCGCCCTCGAAAAGACCGGCGTAAAAATCCCCAACATCCGCAACACGATCCAAAACATGTCAGGCGGGCAACGGCAGTGTGTGGCCATCGCACGCACCGCGTCGTTTCATTCCAAACTGACGATCATGGACGAACCCACCGCTGCCCTTGGCGTGCAGGAAACGTCGCAGGTGGAAAACATCATCCGAACGTTGAAAGATCAGGGGGAGCCGTTGATCCTTGTCAGCCACAACATGCGTCAGGTGATGGATCTGGTGGACCGGATTGTCGTCTTTCGCCGCGGGCGCATCGTTGCCAATCTGCGCAAAGAAGAGACAGACGGACAAGACATCGTGGCCTATATCACCGGTGCCAAAACGGGGGCGGAGTTCGAGGGCGCGGCATGACGCAACGCGCCCGGCTGCTGGATTTTGACATCCCGTTCTTTTTGCCTGTTTGGCGCAGGGTGGCCGTGGTCGCCGTGCCCGTTCTTTGGGCACTTTTCGAATTTTCCACCGGCGCCTTAACGTGGGGGTTGATTTTCATGGGCTTAGGCGGCATCGCCGGTTGGAAACTGCTGACAGCGGATTGGGATGCCGTGCGCGCCGCCGCCAAGGCTGAGGATCAGGGATCATAAGGGGGCTTTCGTGCCGGTGACGTTGAAAGAAGTGGCAGAACGTGCGGGCGTGTCCCGATCTGCTGTTTCGCGCACCTACACCGAAGGCGCCTCGGTCAGCCCCAAGACCCGCGCCAAAGTCGAAAAAGCCGCAGCCGCGCTGAGCTATAGCCCCAACGCGCTGGCGTCGTCTTTGACGACGGGACGCACGAAGTTGATCGGGCTTGTGTCCAACAACTTTCACAACCCGATCTTTTTGAACGTCTTTGACCAATTTACCAAAGGGTTGCAGCAACGGGGTTTGCGGCCTTTGTTGGTGAATCTCACGGATGAAACGGATCCGGCGGCGTCCTTGCGCATGTTGCGGGCCTATTCGGTGGACGGCGTTATCGTCGCATCTTCGACCCTGCCCGCCAGCTTTGCTGAGGCGTTCAAGGATGTGGGTATTCCAGTCGTGCATTCTTTCGGGCGGCAGTCACCCAGCCCAAAGGTCAACGTACTCGGTATCGACAACATCGAAGCCGGACGCATGGCCGCCAAAACGCTGATTGCGCGCGGTTACACCCGTGTGGCGTTTCTGGGCGGGCCGGAACTTGCGACGTCCACCCAAGACCGTCTGGCCGGATTTGAAGAGACGATTAAAACCGCGCCACAGGTGCAAATGTCCGTCAGTTTCGCCACAAACTATTCGTTCGACGCAGGCCGTGCCGAGATGTTGAAGCTTTTGGAAAGCACCCCGGCTGAGGCCTATTTCTGCGGGGACGACGTGCTGTCCATCGGGGCGCTGTCGGCCATTCAGGACGCAGGTTTGCGGGTGCCAGACGACATAGGTGTCATCGGGCTAAACGACATGGAAATGGCAGGCTGGGAGAACATCAACCTGACAACTATCCACAATCCCATCGCGCAGATTATCAATTCGTCGATTGAATTGATCGAGGCGTCGTTGAAAGACGAAAACCGCCACCCTGAGGCGCGGCTTTTTGCCTGCACGATTGTCGAAAGGGGCACGTTGCGCCCCCTTCCCTAGGCCGCATTAGCGGAACATCGGCGGACGCGCATCCATCCATTTGCCGTCCTCTTTGCCCGACTGTGCCACCGCGAACACTGCAGCCATGGACCGCAAACCATCCTCGGCACGGGGGTAGAGATTGGCAGCGGAGTCCATGATGCGGCTTTCCTTGCGGGCGCTGATCGCCTCGGCCAGATCGGCGTAGATGTTGGCAAAAGCCAGCGGCATTCCTTCGGCGTGGCCAATGGTGACGCGGGATGTGCGGTCCGCTTCGGGCGACAGGTTTGCCTCCCCCCGTTCGATGACCTGAAGGCGTTCGCCCAGGGGCATGTAGTACAGCTGGTTGGGGTGTTCTTGTGACCATCGCAGGCCGCCAGTTTCGCCAAACACCTGAATGCCCAGCCCGTGTTGGCGACCAATGGCAATTGAAGACGTCCACAGCCGCCCCACCGCGCCGCCGTCCATACGGAAATTCACCATGGCGTCGTCTTCCAGCGTGCGCACGTCGATACACGACACCGTGTCGGCGGAGAGCTTTTCAACCTCCTGGCCTGTCACAAAGCTCGCCATATGGAGGGCGTGAATGCCGCAATCGGCAAATTGCGCGGACACCCCCGCCTGCGCGGGATCGTAACGCCAGCGCACCCGCGGATTGTCCGCATCGGTGGCGTCTGCGTGGTGGCCGTGGGCAAATTCCGCGTTGACCAAGCGGACCTTGCCGATGTCGCCGCGCGCGATCATCGCCCGCATATGGCGGACCAGTGAATATCCCGTGTAGCCATAGTTCACTGCGCAGATGTTCCCGGTTTTCTTGGCGATCTCGACGATGTCTTCACCCTCTTCGATGGTCATCGTCATCGGCTTTTCGCACAGCACATGAAACCCGTTTTCCAGAAACGCCTTGGTGATTTCAAAGTGGGTCGCATTGGGTGTGGCGACGGTGACCAGATCCACGCGGTCATCGCGCTTTTTCTCAGCCTCCAGCATTTCTTCCCAGCCACCATAGGCGCGATCCCCAAGGCCAAGGCGCTGGCCGTAGTCGATGCCGTAGTCGGGGCGGTGGTCCAGCGCACCAGCGCTGAATTCGAACACCCCATCAAGACCTGCGCCAAGACGGTGGGCCGGCCCGATCTGGCTGCCTTCGCCGCCGCCAATCATGCCCCATTTCAGTTTTTTCATGGTCATTTCTTTCTGTCAGGGAGCGGCCTTAGAAGCCGATAGATTCCAGATAGGTGCGATTGGCGATCGCGTCTTCCAGCGGGGTGCCGGGCAACGACGGATCACAGTCTTGTTCCACCGTGCACCAGCCTTCGAACCCAGCGTCCAGCAGGATTTGACGGACCGCAGGGAAGTCCACATCACCTTTGCCCAAGTTGCAAAAGATGCCTTGGCCGCAGGCTTTGTAGAAATCGGTTCGGTTGGCGACGACGTCGGCTTTGACGACGGGATCGATGTCCTTAAAGTGCATGTAGCTGATGCGACCGATGTGTTTTTTCATGAAGGCCACAGGATCAAAACCCGCATAGGAATGATGGCCCGTATCAAAACAGATTTTGAGGATGCTGTCGTCGACCTCGTCCAGAAGCCGTTCCAATTCAGGCTCAAAATCGATGAAGCCCGCGGCGTGGGCGTGCATGCCGACGGTCAGGCCGTAGTCTTCCGCGCCCATTTTGGCGATGGTGGCGATGCGGTCGCGAAAGGCGGACCATTCGGCGGTGTCCATCTGTTCGGCCTCATCCGCGCGGCCCGCTGTGGGCGCCCGACGTGGTGAGATGCTGTCGATCAGCACAAGATGTTCAGCGCCATGGGCCACGAGGGCTTTGCAGGTGCGCTGGGCGGCGTCCAGCACCTCATCCCATTTGTCCGCATCATGGAACGGGCGGAAGACAACACCACCGATGATCGAAAGCTCATTCTTGGCCAGCTCATCCGCGAGAATCGCCGGATCTTCGGGCATGTAGCCGATGGGGCCAAGCTCTATCCCCTTGTATCCGGCCTGCGCGCATTGGCTGAGAACAGATTGCCACGTGGGATAAGCCGGGTCAGAGGCGAATTCGATGCCCCATGAACACGGGGCGTTGCCAATTTTGATCATGGTGTTTTCTTTCTAATAGTCGGCAACATTGACCCAAGCCCCTTGGGCGCTTGAGGCGAGTGTCGCGGAGACGACGCGGTTGACTTCTAAACCCTCAGCGAAGGTGGGCCAGATGTTTTTCTGAGTGGCGATGGCTGTCAGAAAATCCTTTGCCTCGATGATGATCTGATCCTGATAGCCCGTGCCGTGACCAGGGCCGAGGCAGAACGGTTTGTAATCAGGGTGGGCGGGGCCTGTCAGGATTTTGCGAAAGCCACGTTCGGCCTCTGGCCCCTCCATCGTGTAAAGATGCAGGGCGTTCTGGTCTTCCTGATCAAAGCGGATCTGACCCTTGGTGCCGTGAATTTCGTAAGCATAGCCCATCTTGCGACCCGTTGCGACGCGACTGAAAAACAGATGCCCCTGTGCGCCGTTTTCAAACCTGCACATGAATTGCGCCTGATCATCATTCGTCACCGCAACACCGCCACGGGTGGCATGGACGGTTTCGACCTGCGCACAAAGGGACGTGATGGGGCCGATCAGCGCGCGGGCGCCATTGATCATGTGCGGGGCCAGATCGCCCATACAGCCGTTGCCCGCCCCTTGGGTGCGCCAATCGCCTTTCAGGCTGGCGTCTGCGAGAAAATCCTCGGTGTGTTCGCCGCGAAAATACGTGACCTCCCCAATGCGTCCTTCAGTGATCAGCTGGCGGGCGAATTGGGACGCGGGCGTGCGGATGTAGTTGAAGCCGACCATGTTGATCTGGCCGCTGGCGGTTGCGGCATCGACCATCGCTTGAGAATCGGCCACGCTCTCACCCAGTGGTTTTTCACAAAACACCGGTTTTCCTGCCGCAAATGCGGCCAGCGCAATGTCGCGGTGGGTGGATTGGGGGGCGGCAATGATGACAGCCTCGACCTTCGGGTCTTCCACCAGATCGCGCCAGTCGGATGTGCCTCGCGCAAAGCCATAGGCTGCGCGGTAACGTTCTGCAGAAGCGTCGGATGTGGCACAGACCACCTCAAGCCGCGGGCGCAGATCGGTTTCAAACAGGGTGGCAACAGCCGCATAGGCCGCTGCATGGGCCTTGCCCATGTACCCCCCCCCCACGATGCCAATTCCGATGTCCGCCATCTGCGGTGCCCTCCCAAAAACCGTTTGCAACCGGTTGCAATTTTGCTATCGTCATTCTACGTCTGAGGTCAACAGCAAACGTGATGGCTGCAGATTTCAAGGGGCCTAGGGGGGGACATCTTATGGGGCAATCGCCGCAGACAGTCACGTTGACCACAGCGCAGGCGATCATTCGATATCTGGCCAACCAGTGGATCGAAATCGACGGGCAAGACCTCCGCATTTGTGGTGGCGGTTTTGGCATCTTCGGGCATGGCAATGTGACCTGTCTGGGGGAGGCCCTGTTTGATCATCAAGACGCGCTGCCGCTTTATCGGGGCCAGAATGAGCAGGGCATGGGGTTTGCGGCTGCGGGCTACGCCAAGGCGTGGTTGCGCCAACGTTTCATGTTCTGCACGGCCTCTGCCGGGCCGGGGACGGCGAACCTGCTGACCGCTGCGGCGCTGGCCCATGCGAACCGTCTGCCCATGTTGATGTTGTGCGGTGATGCCTTTTTGACGCGTCTGCCGGATCCTGTGCTGCAACAACTGGAACACTTCGGCAATCCGACGTTCGGGACCAATGATGCGTTCAAGGCGGTGTCCCGGTTTTGGGATCGGATTACGCATCCTGCGCAGGTGCTTCAGTCGTTGCCTGCGGCCTTGGCCACGATGTTGGACCCCGCCGATTGTGGTCCTGTGTTTATCGGTTTGCCGCAAGATGTGCAGGGCTGGACATATGATTACCCTGTCAGCTTTTTCGACAGACGGGTGCACCGCATCCGCCGTCAATCACCCGACAAGCTTGAAGTGGCGGAGGCTGCGGCACTTCTCAAATCCGCCAAGCGCCCGATGATGATCGCGGGCGGTGGCGTTCAGTATTCAGGTGCCGTTGCGGAATTGACAACCTTTGCCGAAGACGCGGGCATTCCCGTGGTCGAAACCATCGCGGGCCGTGCCAATCTGGTCCATGATCACGGCCTGAACATTGGGCCGATTGGTGTCACAGGGTCAGACAGCGCCAACACGATCGCCCAAGAGGCGGATGTGATCCTCGCTGTCGGCACGCGGTTGCAGGATTTCACCACGGGATCATGGACGGCCTTTGCCCATGACGCCAAGATCATCGGCCTCAACGTTGGGCGCCATGATGCGGCCAAACACATGTCGACGACAGTGGTGGGCGATGCGAAAATGGCCCTGCCTGCCTTGGCCGACGCCTTGGGCGGGTATCGCGCGCCGACAGGCTGGACGGAGAAGGCCAAGGCCGAGCGCACCAAATGGGATGAGTACGTGGCAGAAAACACGCGGGTCGGAAATGGCCCCGCGTCCTATGCGCAGGCCATCGGTGAGGTGAACCGTCTGTGCGATCCGCGCGACCGTGTTGTCGCGGCGGCGGGTGGTTTGCCGGCTGAGGTGACGGCCAATTGGAAGACGTTGGATATTGGCACGGTGGACGTGGAATTCGGGTTCTCTTGCATGGGGTATGAGATCGCAGGCGGATGGGGCGCGCGCATCGCGCAGGCGCAGCGCGAACCGGATCAAGACACCATCGTGTTCACCGGTGATGGGTCTTATCTGCTGATGAATTCAGACATCTATTCCTCCGTGCTGACGGACAAAAAGATGATCATTTTGGTGTTGGACAACGGCGGCTTTGCCGTGATCAACAAACTGCAAAACAACACAGGCAACGAAAGCTTCAACAACCTGATCGCCGACACCCCAACCGCAACCCGCCAAGTCGGCGTTGATTTTGAGGCTCACGCCCGCGCCATGGGCGCCGAAGCGGAGACCGTCGCCTCCCCGTCAGAGCTTGAGGCCGCATTCAAACGGGCCAAGGCCGCCGACCGGACCTATGTGATTTCCATGAAGGTTGACGCCTATGAGGGCTGGACCACCGAAGGTCACGCCTGGTGGGAAGTCGGCACGCCGCATGTCACGACGTCCGACAAAGTGCGTGCAGCACATGAGGATTGGGAAGCGGCGCGGCCCAAGCAGCGGAAAGGTGTCTGATGACATCGCTTTTTGATGGTATCGCGCAAAACAAGTTCCTCGTCATCGGACGGGCGGGCATTGATTTCTTTACCGACCCAGGCGTTGCCGCAGAAGATGCGGAAACGGTGGGGGTGGGCCTTGGGGGATCCTCGGCCAACATCGCAGCGGGCATTTGCAAATTGGGCGGTCAGGCATCGCTGGTGACCCGTGTGTCTGATGACAGCGCAGGCAGCTATTGCGTCGGTCAGTTGAAACGCTACGGCGTGGGGACGGAATATGTGACGCCCGTTGGCGGCGAATACCGCAATTCACTGGCGTTTTACGAAAGCCGCATGGAAGGCCACCGCAACGTGATCTACCGCAACGGCGCGGCGGATTTCCAGATGGATGCGGACGATGTTGCGGCGGTGGATTATGACAAATTTGGCGCCTTGATCACGGCGGGCACGGTCTTTGCGGCGGAGCCGTCTCGGTCTGCCACGTTTGCTGCGTTTGACCGCGCCAAGGCTGCCGGATTGCCCATCATCTTTGACGTGGATTATCGCCCCTATTCGTGGCCATCGCCACAAGTGGCTGAAGATGTGCTTAGCCGCGCGGCCGCGGCCTCCGATATGATCGTGGGAAACGATGAAGAGTTTGGCTTCATGGCGGGCGGTCTTGATAAAGGGCTCGCGAAGGCCAAGGCGCTCGCTGAGGAGTCGGCGACTATCGTTGTCTATAAAATGGGCGAAGACGGTGCGATCACGTTCGCGGGCGGTGAGGAAATCCGCACGGGCATTTGGCCGGTGGAGGCGATGAAGCCCACTGGTGCAGGGGACAGTTTCATGGCCGGTCTGGTGACGGGGTTGGCCGGTGGCCAAACCCTGCGTGATGCTATTTTGCGCGGGTCTGCCTGCGCCTCTGTCACCGTTTCGCGGCCCGGCTGCGCCCCCGCCATGGCCGATACGCCCACGCTTATGACATTCATGGCCGAACACCCCGGCCCGACCGACGCCTGAGAGGACCCACCATGCACATCCCCCCCTTTGATAACCAAAACAAACCCATCGTTGATGTGGACGACCCGCTGGTGCCGCTGAATTACTTCAACATTGTGAAACTCAAAAAAGGACAGGCGTTTGAATATGCTGTGCCTGGGTATGAAACCTGTATCGTGCCGGCGACCGGTACGATTGATGTGAACATCGAAGGGTTCAAATCCGCAGGCCTCGGTGAACGGGTCGAAGATGTCTGGGACGGGGAGCCTGAGGGCGTTTATGTGCCCACCGCCGCCAAGGCTGAGATGGTGTGCACCTCCGATGAGGCGGAGATTTTCGTTTGTGGCGCGCGCTATGACAAGGTGCTGGACGCGTTCGACGTGCGAAAGGATGAGTTGGATTTGGTGCAATACGGGTCTGACGACACCAAAACGCACCGCAAAATCAAACATATCTTGGGCACGAAATACCACGACAAGGTCGGCCGTTTGCTGGTGTCCGAGCTGTTTACAGTGGGGGAGGGCGGTTGGTCCGGTTTCCCAAGCCACAAGCACGACACGGATCGGCGGGACGGGCCCGAGGGGGACATTATAGAGACCCGCCATGATGAGACGTATAACTTCCGGTTCAAGCCCAACCACGGATCCGGCGTTCAGATGTTGCAGCGCGAAGATGGCAAGCCGGGTGATGCTTATCACATCGTGGATGGGTCCACGATCTGTCTGGATAAAGGGTATCATCCCTGCGCGGTTCTGCCGGGCTATCAGATGTATTATTTCACAATCTTGGGCGGGCTGTCTCAGCGGTCCTTGGTGCAATTCTTTCAGCCAACACATGCCTATCAGATCGAAACGATCCCTGGCATCAAAGACATGATCGCCAAGTTCAAATGACCCTTGTGACGCTGAAGGATGTGCTGCAACCCGCGTTGCAGCAGGGCTATGCCGTGGGCGGTCTGGTCTGTCTGGGATGGGAGGACATGCGCGCCTATGTGGCCGCAGCTGAGGCCGAGAATTGCGCGGTGATCTTGCAGGCCGGACCAGGGTGCCGGGCCCATACACCGTTGCCTGTTTTGGGAAAGATGTTTCGCCATCTGGCCGAACGCGCGTCTGTGCCGGTCGTGGCCCATCTGGATCACGGATACACCTTTGAGGAATGCGCCGAGGCATTGGAGGCGGGGTTTACCTCGTTGATGTTCGACGGGTCACGGCTCCCTCTTTCAGACAACATCGCGCAAACCCGCAAGATCGCCCAGCTGGCCCATGATGCAGGGGTGTCCTGCGAAGGCGAGATCGGCTTTGTCGGCTATTCGGGCGGTGAAGCATCGGCAGGTACGGACCCTGATGATGCCGCGACATTTGCCGCCGAGACAGGCGTGGATGCCATGGCGATTTCCGTGGGCAACGTGCATTTGCAACAGGACATGGAGGGCGGGTTGGACGCGGCACGCATCGCGGCCATACAGGCGAAGGCCGATGTACCGCTGGTGATTCACGGTGGGTCTGGCGTGCCGCATGCGCAACGCCGCACGCTAGCGCAGACCACCAACATCTGCAAATTCAACATCGGAACAGAGCTGCGGATGGCCTTTGGCACTGCCCTGCGGGACGCGGTGAATGCGGATCCTGATCGCTTTGATCGAGTGTCGATCCTCAAAGACACCCATGATCCGGTCGAGGCCGCAGCGCGCATCGTATTGCGCAATTTGAAAGGTGAAGCGCATGATTAACATCGGTATTTTGGGGTGCGGTCGCATCGGGCAAGTGCATGGTGCCACATTGCGTGGCATGACAAACGCCCGCGCGGCGGCTGTGGCTGATGCGATGCCCGCTGCGGCAGACGCCTTGGCTGAACAGACCGGCGCGCAAGTCATGGACGCAGAGGCCCTGATAAATGACCCTGGCATTGATGCCGTGATCATCGGGACACCGACCACCACACATTATGACCTGATCCACATGGCCGCGGGGGCAGGAAAGGCGATTTTCTGTGAAAAGCCGATCGATTTATCCGTCGACCGGATACGCGACTGCCTAGCGGCGGTTGAGGTTGCGGGGGTGCCCTTCATGGTGGCCTTCAACCGGCGCTTTGATCCCAATTTTGCACACCTTCAACGGCAGATCTCAGATCAGGTTATTGGCGATGTTGAGATCGTCACGATCCTGTCTCGGGACCCAGCCCCACCACCGATTGATTATGTCAAAACTTCTGGCGGTATCTTTCGCGATATGATGATCCACGATTTGGATATGGCGCGCTTTTTGTTGGCGGAGGAACCCGTTGAACTGACTGCGGCGGCGTCCTGTTTGGTAGACCCCGCAATTGGTGAGGCGGGTGATTTTGACACTGCCGTTGTGACATTGAAAACGGCGACAGGAAAACTGTGCCAAATCTCAAACTCCCGTCGTGCGACCTATGGCTATGATCAGCGGATTGAGGTTCACGGACGTGCGGGGATGTTGCGCGCGGACAATATCCTTGAGCACTCGGTTGAGGTTTCGAACGGTTCAGGCATCTCCAAAACCACAGTGCAGCCGTTCTTTCTGGAACGCTACGCCGCCGCCTATCGTGCGGAGATGGAACATTTCATCGATGCTGTGTCGCGTGGGGTGCCCGTGACACCAACGGGGCATGACGGATTGCGGGCACAAATGCTGGCGGATGCAGCCGATGCCGCAGCACGGGATGGTCAGCCCAAAACGATCTAATTTCCTGATTATATCAGCGCAACGGTTGGAATAGCCATTGTGTAAACGAGGCCAAAGGACTGCCAATCCACGTCGATGGATCCGCGCATCTGGCCTTTGATTGTCATCTCGATCAACCTTGACCCAAAGCCCTTTCCGGCTGCTGCGGCCGTGACAAGAGGTCCGCCTTTTTCAACCCATTTCAACTTCAGGTGCGGTTGGCTGTCCTTCTCTTCCAGATCCCATGAGACCGTCAGTGTCCCCGCACGATGGGATAAGGCGCCGTACTTCGCGGCATTTGTCGCCATTTCATGGATAACCAACGCGAGGTTTGCAGCCCCTTGGGTGCTCAGCGGAACGTTAGGGCCATCGCAGATCACCGCGTCCACGTTTTGTCGATGCGGCGCAAGCAATGTCTGCGTGAGGTTTTGCAGTGTCAGAGCGTTGTGCCTGTTCACGTCGCGGGACACGGCCGGTTGAATAAGGGCATGCGCTACCGCGAGTGCATTGACGCGCCCGCGAAGGGCCTCCGCCATGTCTGACGTGGTCTCACTCGCCCGTTCTGTCAAACTGATCAGCCCTGATATCACGGTGAACATGTTTTTGACGCGGTGGTTCAGTTCCGTTGATAAAAGGAGATCGCGATTTTGTGCAAATTTGCGCAACGTGACATCGCGCACGACACCAATCAGGCGAACGGGCTTGCCGTCCACGAAACTGGCCTGACCTATGGCATGCAGCCAGCGTTCTTCGCCCGTGTCCGGACGCAAGATGCGCATTTCCAACTCATGCAGCCCACTGCCCGCTGGATCAAGGGAGGCGGCGACATCGGCTTCCCATAGGGGTTTGTCTTCGGGGTGGATTGTTGACTCGATGACTTCGAACAGGTCGGAACTATCTTTCGAAACGCCCCAAATTTCATAAAGTTTGTCGTCCCAGCGTGTGGTGTGGGTCTGTGGGTCGAAATCATAGGTGCCAATTTGACCGGCCCGCAAGGCAAGGCGAAACCTGTCTTCCGCGACATTGGCGAGCGCTTCCATTCGTGCGCTGTAAGCCGCTGCAGATCGAAGGCGAATTTCGGTGTCTAGACTGGCTGCAATATCTTGCAGGGCTTCATGGTCTTCCACGCTCCACCGTTGGGGTTGCGTATGAAGCGCGCAAAGTGTTCCCAGAACGTCGCCGCGTGGTCCATGGATAGCGATGCCCAGAATGCCCGCCTGGTCCGCATGTCCGGCCCCCTCATCGCTTTGTCGCAAATTCACGTCTGAAATAGCGAGAGGGCCTTGGGCTGACGCGATTCGGCTGCTCAAGTGCACAATCTGATCTGTGGAGTCGAATTTGTCCGACAGCCCAAGGCTGACCTTCAGCTGGTGACTGTCATCATCAATCGTTGAAAAGAACCCGCATGTGGTGCCTAAACTGCGGTTCATCATGCGTATGGCGCGTAAAAAAACGTCATCCGGAACAGCAGCAATCGCATTGCCATTGCTATCCAGCCCTATTGGGGCAGGCAAGCTGTCGGCCATTTCCTTGACTGTCTGGGTCAGAAGGCCGGCAAGTGTGTCAGGTTCAATAGACATCATATGTCGTATAGCACATCTTTCAGCGGGGAGTCTCTAAGGCTCAGTTTAAAAAAAAGGCAGTCACGTCGTGCCCGTATGGCGGTATGGTGCTGTCTCAAGAGACGTGCAAACACTTAAAGTTAAGGTGCCGAACCGAACGGTCTGTCCATCAAAGGTTAAATTTTCGGTTGAAGACTTTCTCAGCGCGCTACTTCTTTCAAACTGCCGCAGTTTTTGACCTAGGGGAGTGGTTGGCGGCAAACGGGGGAATTTGCGGTAGGAGATGAAATGACAGTAAATTTCCGACACCATCTAAGGGTATCCACCGCATCTGATCACCAAGCGGTGGACGATATTATGTCAAATATGGACGTGATGACACATGCGGGTTTTGTTTCATTCTTAACCGTGCATCGTATGTGTTTTGACGCAATGTCGAAAGCATCGCCTGCAGGTCATACGGCCAAGTCTGTACTTGATGATCTTATAAGTCGGATTGATGCGGATCTAAAGGTTTTGGGTGCGCCTATCCCATCGCAGGATCCACAGCCCCTTGGCACGCTGGATCCTCTGGCGATTGACTACGTGGTCGAAGGATCGCGTCTTGGCAGCAAAGTTCTGCGTCGCAGGTGGGAAGGGACATCCGATCCTGTTGTCAAATCCGCAAACGCATATTTCAGCCACATACCACCAACATCTCGGTGGCAGCAGGTGTGTTCGGCCTTGGCCGAGATTGAAACAGCAGGCCCCCGTGCAGATCGCATCGGGGCGGACACAAGAAAACTATTCGGCATATTTCGACATGCCGCAGACCAGGCAACACGACAATTAAAGGTGGCCCAATGACGGACAACTACGGATCGCAGACCATTCACAACGCAGATGTTGATCTGACGAATTGTGACAAAGAACCGATCCACATTCTGGGCCACGTTCAGTCCTACGGCTGTCTGATTTCCACGTCGGCAGATCTGATGATCAACCATGTGTCGGAAAACTGTGAAACCCTGCTGGGCATCCAGGTTGAAAACATGGTGGGATGCAAGCTTGAGGATTTTTTGGGCGGCAAGATCATCCACGACCTGCGGTCAAAGTTGCAGATCAGCGCTGCGACAGGAACCGTTGCACGCATGTTCGGGCGTCAGCTTATCGAAGGCGGCGGCAATTTCGATATCTCGATACATGCATCCGGCGCGTCATTTATTTTTGAATTTGAACCTAAAGTTGAAGATCTGCTGCGGGACGATTTGGCAATGGTCCAACCGCTGATCGGGCGGGTTGCCCAACATGATAAGGTCCAAAAGGCCACCGATGAGGCGACGCGCGCTTTGCAGGTCTTATCCGGATTTGACCGGGTCATGGTGTATAAGTTTGCCGATGATGGATCGGGAGAGGTTGTTTCAGAACGGATTGTCGGTGATCAGGAGCCGTTCTTGGGGCTGCGTTACCCTGCCAGCGACATTCCCAAACAGGCCCGCGCACTTTACAAACGCAGCCCCCTGCGTCTGATCGCGGATATTGACGATACGGTGTCCCCCATTGTGCCGCAGAGAGGACCAACGGGTGAACCTTTGGATCTGTCGTTGTCTATCACCCGCGCTGTGTCCCCCATCCATCTGGAATATCTGCGCAATATGGGCGTGCAGGCCTCTATGTCGGTTTCTATTCTGGTGGACGGCGAACTCTGGGGGTTGTTTGCGTGCCATCACAATTCACCTCGCTACGTGGATTACGAACGCCGCACCGCGATAGAGCTGTTCGCCCAACTGTTTTCTTACGAATTGGCCCGCAAGCTTGACGCTGAACTGCGTCAGGAGGAGAGCGAGGCCCGCTTGTTGCACGACCGGTTGATGATGCGTTTGTCCTCTGGGGAAGGACTTGTCGAGAATTTCGCTGAAATCGCAGAGGAACTGTCCCAGATCATTTCGAATGATGGCATGGCGATCCTGTCCGAAGGCAGATATGCCGTGCTTGGTTCGGTTCCGTCGGAGGAGGAATTCAACCGCCTTGTGCGGTTCCTGAACACGGTGCCGGCTGGGCAGATTTTTCACACAGACAATTTGCAAAGCGTCTATCAGGGGGCCGATATTCTGGCAGACCGTGTGGCAGGTCTGATCGCGATCCCGATTTCGCGGACCCCCCGCGACTACATCGTCTTTTTCCGGCGTGAAATTGCCAAGTCTGTCACATGGGCGGGCAACCCGGAAAAGCCGGTTGAAATTGGCCCCAATGGCGTGCGCCTGACCCCGCGCAAAAGTTTCGAGGCCTGGTCAGAAATGGTGCGCCATACGTGTCAGCCCTGGTCTGGCGCAGAGGTTCGCGCGGCGGAAGCCTTGCGTATTTCGTTGATCGAGATCGTGCTGAAACTGACGGATGAGGCCAACGCGCAACGAAAGGCAGCCGCCGAACGTCAGGAATTGCTCGTGGCAGAATTGAACCACCGCGTGCGCAATATCCTGAACTTGATCCAGGGGCTGGTGTCTCAATCAAAGGTCGGGACAGCAACGATCGAAGATTACACGTCAGTCCTGGATGGCCGTATCCAATCCATGGCGCGGGCGCATGATCAGCTGACAAAGCGCGAATGGGGGCATGCGTCCCTGCGGGATTTGATCGAGGTCGAGGTCGACGCCTTCGCAAACAACGCGTTGCAAGATCGAGTGGAGATCGCAGGGGATACCCCGTTGCTGACACCTGATGCGTTTTCGACCATGGCGTTGGTCGTGCATGAATTGGTGACCAATTCGGCCAAATATGGCGCGTTGACGGATCAGAGCGGCGATCTGAGGATCGAACTTGAGATCGCGCCAGATGGGGCGCTGTTGATGCGTTGGCGCGAACGGGGCGGGCCTGCGGTACAGGCGCCCACCCGTCGCGGGTTCGGAACAACCATCATTGAACGGACAATTCCGTTTGAACTGCGCGGCACTGTCGAAACCCGCTATAAGCTCACAGGGTTCGAGGCGGACATCATGATCCCCGAACCGTTTGTGTCACGCGGTGTTCAAACTCCATCGAAGGACGTGGCTCAGCCTGATCAAGCGTCGGCACCCGAAGCTTTGAACGTGTCCGGTCGTGCGCTGGTCGTCGAAGATAATATGGTCATTGCCCTTGATGCTGCAGACTTTTTGTCAGGGCTGGGCGCGTCAGATGTTCAAATGGCCAGTTCGGTCGACGAAGCCATCAAAATCATCGATGCGAACGACATCGCTCTCGCCATTTTGGATGTAAACCTGGGCCAGCAAACATCTGTGCCTGTGGCCGAGAAACTCACTGAATTGGGGGTGCCATTTATTCTTGCGACCGGATACGGCGATGTGGCCAGTATCTTGGACAGCTACCCCAGTGCCCCTGTCGTTAAAAAACCGTATAGCAACGAGACATTGATCAAAAAGCTGACTGAGGCTCTCAACGCGGTGCATTAATCCGTCGTCGCCTCCCGCCCGCGATCTTTCCTTTGGGACAGGGCGTCGAGGGTCCACAGATCATCATGTCGCAAGATAAACAGCGCAATCGCAGCGCCCAAAGCAGGCACAGCCGCCCACATAAGATTGTTCGGGTAGGAGGTATAGTTCATCAGGTTCGATGCTGACCCCAGGACGCCTGCGCCTTGCATCAAAACCAGCGCTCCGTAGCTGAATGTGCGAAACAATCCCAATGCGAAGATCACGACAATGATCATCTGAACGCTGCCCACATAGGTCGACAAATCCTGCGTGATGAAGTCCAATCCGTACATATTGCGAAACACGTTCTCGAACCATTCGGGGCGGTAGAATTTCAACGAGGCCCACACCCCGAAAAACCCCGCAATGCTCAGCCGGATAATCAAAAGTGCAGCGGGGAGTTTGTGCGCCGTCATGCGGTCTTCCTTCTTGTGAGAACACGGACATGTGACAGCGCCCGCGCGCGTAAGACTTATCAATCGCAGTCTTAACCGCCATTGTGCAGTCAAGCGAAACACACATAGGTGAGGACGGCCCATGGCACTTTCATGGACACGCAGACATTTGGTCTTCGGGGGGGCTGCGGCCGCTCTTTTGGCGACAGGGGCTGTTGTCTCGTCCGGTTTTGCCCAGTCGTCTGACGGCCCGACACTGAACCCGGTTGAGGCCCACGCCGCCGCCGGTGCGGGCGAGATCCTGTTGGTCGACATCCGGCGTCCTGATGAATGGAACGCAACGGGCATCGGTGAACACGCCGTGGGGATCGACATGCGTGACGAGGATTTTATCGATCAGGTTCTGGCCGCACGGCAGGCAGATCAGCCAATTGCCCTGATCTGCGCGCGCGGTGTGCGATCTGCGCGCATGACGGCCCGTTTGAAGGACGCAGGCATCGGACCGATTATTGATGTGCCCGAAGGCATGCTGGGGTCATTTTCTGGCCCCGGTTGGGTGGGGCGCGGCGTGCCGGTTGTCCGGTGATGCGTTGGCTTGCTTTGGTTTGGGCGGCTGCGCTGGCGACCCCAGCTTGGGGCTGCACACCGGAGGCCCAGTGTGAGATAGGCGGGCGCGCCTATGTGGCGGCGCTGCCCCAGACCGCACAGACGCCCCCCGCCGTTATATATCTGCATGGCTTTGGGGGCAGCGGTCAGGGGGTGTTGCGCAACCAGCGGATTGTTGACGCCTTTCTGGCTCGTGGCTTTGCGATCATCGCGCCTGACGGTCAACCGCGCGCCGAAGGCAACGGCCGGCGGTGGGATTTTCACCCCCGATCACCGGACGCCCAACAGGCGGAGGTGGATCACTTAATTGCAGTACGCGATGACGCCGTCGCGCGCCTGGGCCTTGATCCGGACAATATCATCTTGGCAGGTTTTTCGATCGGTGGGTCGATGACCGCCTATACCGCCTGCCTCAGTCCTGACGCTTTTGCGGCCTATGCGCCGTTGGGGGGCAACTTCTGGCGGCCCCATCCTCAGGGTTGCGCGGGCCCCGTGCGGATGTTGCACACCCACGGCTGGGTCGATGGCACGGTCCCGCTTGAAGGGCGGGTGGTCAATGGTTTGCCCAGCGATGACCCCGCTGCATTTTCCCAAGGCGATGTGTTTGAGGCCCTGTCCATATGGCGCGACGCCAACGGGTGCCTTCATGAAAAGCCCGACCGTTTCGATGTCTCCGGCGAATACTGGATGCGGACATGGACAGAGTGCGCTGCTGGCAGTGCGCTGCAATTCGCGCTGTTCCCACGCGGCCATATCGTGCCCGTCACCTGGCCCGATCTGGTCGTGGATTGGTACGAAGGGCTGTAACCCTGCTATTCGGCGGCGATGGGGGCGGGGTCGTTCTGCAGCGTTTCACGCAGGGCCGCCCGTTCCTGCCGCGCCAGACGCACGATGCGCGGCTCAATCAAAGTGTCAGGTGTATTCAGTTGCAACGCCCCCTGTGCCAGACGTGCAATCGGCAAAGCGCTAAGCCGTGACAGGGGGACAGCAGCAGCGAGGCTGATCGCAATGGGCAGGATCAACCATGACACGTTTGCAAAGATCACTCCGCCCAACAGGGCCGCGCCCAAGACCGTTTCGACCCAATGGAACCGCATGGTTTCCGCCCACCCATAGCCTGCCGTGCCACGGTTTTGTGGCGACCATGCGGGCTGTCGTCCAAGCACGGCCCAGATCGTGGCTTTTGTCTGCTGCACCATCATGATGGGCGCGTAAAGGACGGACAAAAACAGCTCAAACAGGATCGACCCAACATACATCCGCCCCGATCCATAGGCGGCACGGGTGCGGCGGCGCAGGCCAAACAGAACCGCGCCAACGGCTTTGGGAAACAACAACATGCCATAAACGAAGATCAGGTAGATCCAGGCAACGTCCGTCTGCTCAATCGGCCAGACCGGCATCAACGGATTGGAGGATGAAAAATAGGCGCTGGGCGGGGCAGGGGTGGTGCCCACATAGGACCACAGAATGACAACCGCCAACCACGCGGGCGACATCAGGAACGCCAAGGCCCCTTGCAGCAGATGAACGCGGGAAATCACGTGAAACCCCCGTGCTGCCAAAAGCCGAAGGTGCTGCATGTTGCCATGACACCACCGTCTGTCCCGGATCACATAATCAATAAGCGTTTGCGGCGTTTCCTCAAAGCTGCCCGACAGACGCGGCAACAGGCGCACGGCCCAGCCCGCACGGCGCAGCATTCCCGCCTCGACGAAATCATGGCTCAGGATCAGGTGCTGCGCCCCGCGCCGCCCCCGCAGATAGGGCAGGCGTGCGCTTTCGGCAAAGGCGCGGGTGCGGATAATGGCGTTGTGCCCCCAATAGTTGCCCTCATGCTGGGCCCAACTGGTCAAACCCTCGGCGCTCAGCCAGCCGTAGACCGTGTTGGAAAACTGCTGCACACGGCCAAAAAGGGTCGTGGCCCCGATCAATGTCGGGCGGCTTTGGATCAGACCGGCGTCAGGGTCATCCGCCAAGGCCTGCGCCAACTGGCGAATGGCCGCGCCCGACATCAGGCTGTCGGCATCCAGCACGACCATCGCTTCATAGGCCGCGCCCCAGTTTTCGATCCAATCGGTGATATTGCCGACTTTCTTGTCCGTATTGTCGGCCCGCCTGCGGTAGTACACCCGACGGTGCGGATAGAATTCCACGTTGAGGGCGGCAAACGCCCGTTCTTCAACCGCTGCCACTTTGACATCCCGCGTGTCGGACAGAATGAACAACGTGTAATGATCCGCCTGCGTGCCTGTGGTCAGTTCTTTCAACATGGCAGAGGCGTTGCCGAACACCTCCCATGGGGTTTCATTATAAACCGGCACGAGCAGGGCGATGTCACGGGGCGAATGCGGAGCCCTCGGCGCGGGCGTGCCACGTACAAGGGCCACCCGCAAAAGGCCCAAACAGGCGGTGTTGACGGAAAACGCCAGCCAGATGAACGTCAACGCCACCAGCGCCAGAACGAACCCTTCTGCCACAGCCACACCACCTTGGCCCAAATAGGTGGTGACAGACATCACCAAAACGACCGTCAAAAACAGTGTCGGGATAAACGCGGACACACGCCATACGCGGTCTGCCCAATGGTGCTTTCGCGTCATTGCACGGACGGGCGCGGTTTTCGCAAAGGTCTGCGCTGGCATGGCCAGCGGCGCGCGCGGCGGCATGTGGGCTGCGGCATAGGACATCAGGCGGTCCACCGATAAAGCCAAACCTCACTTAGCGGGGCACCGTCCAGTCGCAGCTGGGCACGAAATTCAATCAGGGTCGCCTCGCCCGCCTCAAATGTAAACGCCAGCCGTGGGCCACCCGTTTCGGGGTTGCGTTGCAAAACGCCATCCGTGTTGGTGCCTGCACTGGCGGACAGTCGAATGTCGATGTCGGACAGGTTTTCCGGCACCGTGTCGTCGCCCATAAAATCGATGATCACGACGGTGCCTTGCCCGTTGAACCCCGCACCCATCATGGTGTTTAAAACGGGCAGCCCCGCTCCATCGGACAGCCGTTGATCCCATGTCAGCGTATAGGCAAACTCCGCTTCTGATCCTGCGACAAGCCCGCCCTCCGGGCGCCAGTAACACACGATATTATCGTAAATTTCACTGTCGGTCGGAATTTCAACCAAGGTCACCGCTCCGCGTCCCCAGTCGCCTTTGGGTGTGATCCATGCACCGGGACGTTTGTGATAAAGCGCCTGCAAATCCGCAAAATCTCCGTAGGTTTGCGCGCGTTGCCGCAGGCCAAAGCCGCGCGGGTTGTCGTCCACAAAGGCGCTGATTTGCAACGTCTTGGGGTTGGCCAAGGGCCGCCAGATCGTTTCTCCCGCACCGTTTACAATCTGCAGCCCATCGTTGTCATGAACAGCGGGGCGGAAATCATCAAACCGATGACGGTTTGTCTGGTCGTATTGAAACATCGACGTCAGCGGCGCGAGGCCCACGTGATCCATATCCAACCGTGGGAAAATGCGTGCCGTGATCTCCATCACCTGCGACGGACCGGGGGTGATCTCAAACCGGTAGGCACCTGTACAGCTGGGGCTATCCAGCAAGGCATGCAGGACAAAGGTCGTCTGGCCCGCGGCCGGTTTTTCCAGCCAAAAGGCACGGAAATCGGGGAATTCCTCGCCCGAAGGCTCGGCCGTATCAATCGCAAGCCCACGGGCGGACAGCCCGTAAATGTTGCCTGTGCCGATCGCGCGAAAATAGCTGGCGCCCTGAAACACCGCAAATTCCTGGTAGATGCCCGCATGTTCCAATTCCGCGCGCAGACGCAGGCCGGAATAGCCCAAGGTTTCATCCACCGGCAGGTCCGGGAACTTGTCGGTCTTGTCGAACACGCCCAAATCAAAGGGCAGGGGGCGGGCCTTACCGCCCTCGACCACGGACAAGCTGATCGGGGTCGGGAAATAAAGACCAGGGGCGAAGACGTCCAAGCGCAGCGGCGTTTCGGCCTCTCCGTTCCATAGGGCATTGCGGTCGGCAAACCAGATTGAGACATAGTCTTCGTAGGTGATTTCCGTCCACTCCGCTGGCACAGTGACGGGCGGCACATACGCGCGCGCCGCCAGATTTCGGGCCAGTGCGATCACATCATCGGGGTCAAACGGCGCGCCCTCTGCCAACCGCAATCCGCCCGACGACTGACCAAGCGCGGGGGCGGCGGCGAGGGCCGCGAGGCTTGCCAGGAACTCACGCCGCAGCATGCTTTTGGGCCCTTACGCGCCATGGTTGCGATTTCATCCAAGCCGCGCCGTATGCCGTGATGACAAGCAGCGCCATGCCAAGCGCATTGACCCACGTCATCGACCAATAGTCGCGCCCGACCAGATCAAGGATCACACCGTTTGTGCGGCCCACAAGGATTGACACCACAAACACCGCCAAGGACTGTTGTCCGACCTTCAGGATGATAGCGAGGATCGGCGCCCACATGCGGCCCAACGCGGACGCGCCCGCGCGGATGCGGTTGCCCTTGTCGCCAGCGATTACCCATCCCAGATAGGCCAGCGCCAGAAACTGAACGAACCGCAGCAGGCCGAAGTCGGATTTGGAAAACCACGCTGCATTCTCACTGCGCCACGCGCGGGCAAAATCGAACCCGAATTCGCGCACCCCGATGTTGGAAAACGGAATGTTGGCGATCACAATGGCCGCGCTGAACCCGATCAGCCAGACATTGACGGGCGGTTTGGGCAGCCAGCCCCGCATGAAGGCAAAACCGGTGAAAAACGCCAACTGCCAGCCAAACGGGTTGAGGAACCAGCGCCGTTGCCAATTGTCATCCCCCACCCAAGGTTCGGCGGTGAAGTTGAAATAGGGGATGCCGTAAGCGTCCGACAGCGCGCGCTGGGCAAAAATCCAAACCGTCACCACAAACAGCGCCACGAGGCCCAGATGCACCCGTGACAAAAGAACAATGACCGGCATCATCGCCAGGATCACCATGTACATCGGTAGGATGTCGAACAGATTGGGCACCCATTGCAGGGTCATTACGCTCAGCAGGATGTTGGGATTTTCCCACATGTCGCTTTCGACGAACAACATCCACAAGTTCAAATTGCCCCAGTAGTTGCGGCTCGTGGCCTCAAGATCGGTGAAGTAAACCATCAACGCGGCGGTGGCGAAGAACGTGCCGATGTGCGCCCAGTAGACCTGCCAGATGCGGAACACGACGCGGGCGGTGCCCAGCAGAATGCCCGCACGGTCGAACGTCGCGCCAAAGGCGATGGCGCTGGCCATCCCAGAGCAGAAGACGAACATCTCTGTCGCGTCCGAAAACCCCCAACGGGCAGGGATCCAAAGCGTGATCCAGTTGCCCGGCGTGTGGGCAAACAGGATGATGAACATTGCCACGCCGCGAAAGAAATCCAACCGCACATCGCGCACGCGCGGCCCACCTGACGTGGGTGCAGCGGCGCTGGGTGCAATGGCGTCAGGGGCCGCTTTGTCGGCGGCATTTGGATGTAATGTGGTGTCGGACACGGGGCTTGAGGTCTCGATTTGTTATTCGGCAGCGGTGCTGGCGGGCGTCACCGATTGCATCTTGGCGATCTGGGCCATGCGGCTGGCCGCAAAGCTGTCTTCCTGGCCGCCGCGCAAGGCAGTGCGGGCGTGCAACAGGGCCTTCGTTTCATCGACACGTCCGGCGCGCAAGCCTGCTTCGATCGTCAGCCGTTCAAAAATGTCGCGTTGGGCGTGGCTGCCCCCCATTGCCTGAAAATCGGGCTGGGCGCGGGCCAGATGGGCAAAGGCGGACCCGTAGTTGGCATCACCAAAGGCAGCAAGACCTTCGGAGGTGGCCAGCCCAGGTGTCATCATAACGACCGATGTGTCATCTGCGGGGCCTGCATCGCGGGCCACACGGGCGGTCATACGGGCGGCGGCATCCGCGCGGTCTTCACCGATCAGGGCCAACATGTAATGCATGTCCGCAAAGGTCAGACAGCCATCGTCTGTCCGGGCCTCGGCCAAATCAGCCAGTTCGGCCCAACGGTTGCCAACATCAATGCCCTCAATCTCCAACCGCATGAGAAGCGATGTCGCGTTTGAGATGTCGCGGTAATCGTCCGTCTTTTCGTCCCGCACCTTGGTGTCATAAAGATCCAGAACCGTGGCAATATCGCCTTGATCCAAATGCAGCAGCGCCTTGTGCCACCACACATGGAACCGGAAGTTGTTGCAGTGGTCCCACGCGGCCGCATTGCTGTCGATCAGCGCAATGCCTTGGTCAGTCAGATGCGTCATATCGTAAACATGGGCAACAGCGTGCAGGCCCCATGCATCATCACGGGCAAACTGCAAACCGCGCAGGCCTTGGCGTTCGGCGCGGTCATATTGACCCGTTTCCTCAAGCGCGAAGGCGTGGCACCCCAACACATACCCATAAAGCCCATGATCTGGGCCATGGGCGGGCAGGGCCCGTTCCACGGACCGCAACATGCCTGTGCCGTCCCCCAACATGAACCGGATGCCGTGGGACAATTTCATGCTGATTGTGTCGGCGGGGTTCAGGCGCAACGCCTCTTCCATCCGCGCGATGGAGGCTGTGGGCTTGCCCGCCAACCAGTCTTGCAAGGCCGCACACCACAGACGCTCACGCTCAAGCGCGCCACCAAGGGACAGGCAGCGCTGTGCCTCGGCGCTGGCCGACTTGGCTGTTTCCATCAATTCGCGGCGGCCCAGCATAAGGCAGGCCAAGCCTTTCATCGCGTGGCCCATGGCGAATTCGGGCTCAATCCGAAGAAGGTCCGTCAGGTGATCGCCAGTGGTTCGACCATGAGACAAGATGCCATGAACCACGCCGTTCCAAGCAGCAACAGCGCGTGTATCGGTCAAACTGGTCGGGCAGTTACAAATATCAGCTAATGTCATGGCATCCCCAATCGGCGTGCGCTTATTGGCGCAGTTGGGCCTGTGATAAATCAGCTGACAGAAAGCTGCCCCTCACCTGTCTGTTATGACGCGGGAATGTGATCAGCTTTGAACTTTTTGTGATCGGCGCCGTTTGGCATGCTGATCCAGAATGTCGCTCAGTTGATCCGAATCTGCCCCGAAACGTGGTGGGCTTTTGGCGTATTTGACCGGGGTCTTTGAGAATTTCAAAGGATTCCCCAACAATCGCACATCGCCGCCCACGGCATCAGCCGACGGAACGGACACCACCATATCGCGGGCCTGCGCCTGATCGGATGTCAGTGCCTGATCGACGGTGTGGATCGGCCCGCACGGCACGCCTGCGTTTTGCAACATCTGCAACGCGGTATCAGCCGCCAGATCTGCAAATGTTTCAGCCACCGATGCGGTCAACGCCACGCGGTTCTCGATCCGCAGGGGATTGGTCGCGTAGCGCGGATCCTCCGCCAGATCATCCCGCCCGAACGCGGTACAAAATGCCTGAAATTGTCGGTCATTGCCTACGGCCAGAATGATATGCCCATCAGCCGTCGGGAACACATCATAAGGCACGATATTGGGGTGCCCGTTGCCGCGCCGCTGCGGGGTATTGCCGGAGGCCAGATAATTCGTGCCCTCGTTGATCAGCCAAGCCATTTGGCTGTCGACCAAGGCCAGATCAATATGCTGGCCTTCGCCCGTGGCCTCGGCGTGACGCAGGGCGGCCAGCATTCCGATGGCCGCATTCATCCCGCACATCACATCCGCAATGCCCACGCCGACTTTCATCGGGCTGCCGTTCGGATCGCCCGTCAGGGACATGATGCCGCCATAGCCCTGCGCCATCAGATCATAGCCCGGGCGTGCGCTGTTGGGGCCAGTCTGCCCAAACCCGGTGATGGAGCAATAGACCAACACAGGGTTCAATGCGCTGAGTGCGGCATAATCCAGCCCGTATTTCGCAAGCCCCCCCGGTTTGTAATTCTCGATGACGATCTGCGCTTGGGCCGCGATTTCTCGTACCGTGGCTTGCCCCTCGGATGAGGACAGATCTGCCGCAACCGAGTATTTGTTGCGGTTGGCGGCCAGATAATAGGCGCTCAGATCGCTCTCGTCGTCGTGGGTTGGCACATAAGGCGGCCCCCACGTGCGGGTGTCGTCCCCGCCCGTTGCTGGGTTTTCAATTTTGATGACCGTGGCGCCCAGATCACCCAGCATCTGCGTGGCCGTTGGTCCGGCCAGAATGCGCGTCAGGTCCAGAACCAGAACGCCGTCCAGCGCGCCGCGTGTCCCCTCAGAATGCGCCATCATATGCCCCTCGATCAATCTGAACTGCGATGACACTAAAGGTGTCCGCAGCTTGCGCCTGCGTCAATGCAGCTGTCAGATCATCAGCGTTATCAACGGTGTATCCGTCGCCCCCAAAGGCGCGGCCCACGGCGGCAATGTCCGTGCCTTTGAAATCTACGCCCACGTTTTTCATCTGCCGCCCGCGCTGTTTCAGCTCAATCAACGCGAGGGAGGCATCGACGAACACAACAAAGATCGTGCGCACCTCATTTTCTGCCGCCGTCGCCAGATCGCCCACACACATGAGGAACCCAGCGTCGCCGCTGAACGAGACGACCGTGCGATCGGGGGCCGCAATCTGCGCACCCATGGCCAAAGGCGCAGCACAGCCCATCGTACAAAACCCTGACGATTGCGTCAGCGTTTTGGGGTGCAGACATGTCCACATCTGGCTGAGCAAAATGCGGTGCGCGCCACTGTCGGCGGTGATCAGCGTATCCTCTGGCAGGGCGGCCTGACATGTCGCGATGGCCTGCGCAGGCCCCCATGTCTTTGGGGGGGCGAAGGCGGTTTCGATGTCCGCCCGCACAGCGGCAGGGCGGGCGTCAGGCCAGCCCGAAAGGGGCGCATCGGGCAGCATCGCGGTGACGCTGGCCACAGGGTCGCCGATGATATTTTGGGTCGCGTGATGCATATAGTGGTGGTTGGGGGCTGCGGTGATGTCGATGATCGTCTGTCGCGCCGGATCCCACGGGTTTTGCCAGCCCGGACGCATTTCAATCGGGTCGTAGCCGATGCACAAGATCACGTCAGCCTCAGCCACCAGCGGCAACAGGATTTTGTCGGCCTTGGGTGACAGCCCCGCACCCCCCAATGACAGCGGATGGTCCTCACGGATCAGACCCTTGGCTTTGTAGGTTGTGATGACAGGGGCCTGCAGGGCTTCGGCCGCTGCGGTGACGGCGGCAGCGCCGTCCTCAGATGTGACATCCAGTCCGGCGATGATCAGCGGACGTTTGGCCCGGGCCAGTGCGCCCTTTGCCTGCGCCAGAACCTCAGGCGCGGGCACTGTGGGCACGGCAGTCGGTCGCAATACGCCGCCCCCGTCCGCAGGGGCATCGGCCACTGAAATCGGTACGTCAATGTGCACAGGGCCGGGACGGCCTTCGGTGGCGATGCCCACGGCCTTGTCGGCAATCACATGGGCCGCTTTGGCATCGAGCGTAAAGGTCGCCTTGGTGATCGGACGGAACACCTGCGGCTGATCCAGCACCTGATGCGTATACGTCTGCGCCTGATCGGCATCCACACAGCCCGTCAGCACGATCATCGGGACGCGGTCTTGGCGGGCGTTTTCCACCACGTTGATCCCGTTCAGCGCCCCCGGGCCCACCGTTGCCAGCAAAATGCCCGGTGCGCCGGTGCGGTGATACACACCTTCGGCCATAAAGCCCGCGGCGTTCTCATGGCGGCACAAAACAAAGGTGATGCCCGCCTTGTCCAACGCATCCAGCAGGGTCAAAACCTCCCCCCCCGGCATCCCGAATGCATAGCGGCATCCGGCGGCGTAAAGGCGTTGGGCGATGACATCTGCGGCGCGCATGGGGGCCTCCTGATCTATGACTTTGCCACCTTTTGGCGCGATTGCGGATGGGTCACAAGTAAGGTCTGCGTGTGGTGCTGTAACACGGCGCCGACCGTCCGCTCACGCGCGAAATCCCGCCCGCGTCCGCGTGATGTGATTTGCGCGCCGTTCCTTTTGCCCCATATATCAAGGCACTGAATTTGGGGGCTTAGCAATGACCGACGAACGATTGACCCATGCGGAGGCACAGGGCGTGCGCTACGCGTCCGAGCTTGAGGGGCATGTGCGCTGGCTCGATAGCTTTTCAGCGGCGGCTTTGGGCGTGCTTGCCGTGGCCTCGGGTATCTACACCTACCTTGGGGTCACGTCGCTTCTCGATGACAACGGCGCGCTCAGCTTTTTTGCCGCGATCAGCTATTCCATCGCGGTGTCCGTCGGGATCTTTGTGTTCTGGTCGTACCTGATGCGCCTGCTGCCTGCGGTGCGCACTGTGGGCGCGCGGATGGGGTTGTTTGTGTCGATGCTGTTCGGCTCACTTGCGATCATCGCCATGTCGTCATGGCTCAATGCTGCCGCCTTGGCAGGCGCTGCGGCCGTCGAACAGCATCTCGCGCGCACGGTTCAGGATTACCAAGGCGCGTTGGAACGCGCCAATGAGATCGCTGTCAGAGCCCAAGGGTTGGAACGGGACGTCGCCCGCGTGCGTCAATCGTTTGAGGACCTGTCAGAGCAAGAGGCGACAGGCGATCTGTCGGGCCTCGCCGGACGCGGCGCGGTGTTCCGTCTGTTGCGCCAGAAATCGGATGAACTTGCAGGGTTGGAGAACCAAATCGCAAGCCAGCAGCCGTTGGTCAACGCCGCCTTTGCCGAAGGCAACGCGATCCTCAGCCGGATGCGCCAATTGACGGTGGAACCCGGCCCGATTGAGGTGCGCTCTGTCCAGTTTTCCGAAGAAGCGGTGCGTCTGTCCGGTGTCATCACCCAGCTGCGTCAACTCAGCGTGGCGCCCTTGGTCAGCCGTGCCGCCCAAGATCTGAGCGCGTCAGTGGTGTTGCCCGAACTTGATGGCAGCACGGCGGCCAGCCGCGCGGGGCAACAATCCACGATCCAGTCGGTGTTGCAACTGTTGGGCCAGCGCGCCGAAACCCTGCGCCGCGCCGCCGATAGTGTTATCGCCATGCCGCCCCCGTCCGAGACGATCTATACTCCGATCAGCACCGCAGACGCCGTGATCCGCTATGCCGAGAACTTTGTGCCCAGCTGGGCGGGCGCCATCGCGATTGATCTGTTGCCTGCGGTGCTGGTGTTCATCCTTGCAATCACTCACGCGGCGATCCGGTCCGGCAAATCCCGTGTCGGCGTCGAAGACACGATGACAATTGCGGAATTGCGCGCCGCCCTCAACGCCGTCGGCGATATGGAAGCCGCGATGAGCCGCGCCAAAGACAACGCCGCCGATCCGCCTAAACCACTGCCGGTCTCGGCCCCCAAAGCCAATGACTGACACGCCCCCTGATTCCCATGCGGTCGCGGAGGAGACCACATCCGGCGCGAACCCCGTGCGCCGGATGATCTACGGCGTTTTGGCAGTCCAACTGGCATTGGCGCTGTTCCTGATGGGCGGCGATCTGCTGCGGGTGATCCCACAAATTGGTCTGCCGTCCACCCAGCCGCGTTTTGATCAACCCGTAAACCCCGGGGATCAGACGCGCCGCTACAGGCCCGCAGATATGCCGCTTGCCCCCGCACGCGACGGCAACCCCGCACGGCCCTATACCTCCACCGGGGATATGCCCGACCGCCTCGCATTTGATCTTCAGGGGGAGGTGCTGACGTTGACGGGCCGGATCGCGCCGGGCGACGCTGCAAGGTTTGAAGATTTTATGCAGGCCGAAGCGGATGCGGGCCGTGATCTGCCTACGGCGATCCGTCTGAACTCCCCCGGGGGGTCTGTCAGCGATGCTTTGGCCATTGGCACACGCCTGCGCGAGGACGGGATTGATACGGTCATGAACGGGGGCGATATTTGCCTGTCGGCCTGTCCTTACGTGCTGTCCGCTGGTGTGACGCGTTCGGTTGATGACGATGCGCAGGTGGGCGTGCATCAACATTTTTTCGATACTAATACTATCCTTCCGGCCTTTCTCGCGGTTGAGGATATCCAGCGCGGGCAAGGCCGCGTGATGACTTATCTGATTGAGATGGGGGTTGATCCGGAGGTGATGCAACACGCCCTCGTGACCCCACCTGACGAAATATACGTGCTGCTGCCTGAGCAATTGAATGACTACGGCATCGTGACCCCACCCAAAGACCAAGACGCCGAAGACCAAGAGGCCGAGGGATAAACGCGCGGAGCGCATTATGGTGCAGCCGCCCCGCGTGATCTGCCTAAAAAGCAGGCAAAACACCCGTATGATGTCGGCCCGTGGCCACAGAATTCATGGATGACCTTGTGGTCTGGGGCAGGATCAGCACCATGAGCGCCGAAACAATGGTCGCCCAAGAAATGTCCCTGTCGCATTTGTCTTCCTCTGCCGACGCTCCACACGTCGTTCAGCCCCGCGCACGCGGTCGCTTGCGCGTATCGTCAAAATTGCGCGACGGGCGCAGTGTCATCGACGAGTTGCATCAGGCCGGATCGTTCAAGGTGGTCTTTCCCAACACGTCACGTCAGACGCTTGAGGCGGTTACGGTTAACACAGCCGGCGGGATCACCGGCGGGGACCGGTTCAACGCCACGTTTGAGGCGGGCGCCGACACCCAGGTGACGGTCACAACCCAGGCGGCTGAGAGGGCCTACCGGGCCGTTGGCCCGGTTGCCGGATCGCTGTGCACGGACATCGCCGTACAGGCGGGCGCTGAATTTGCATGGTTGCCGCAGGAAACGATCCTGTTTGACGGCGCGCGGTTAAAGCGGCGGATGCAGATCGATCTGGTGGCAGACGCCGGATTGTTGTTTGTTGAACCACTAGTGTTTGGCCGAACAGCCCGCGGCGAGGCCCTGACCGACGTGATGTTTGACGACGCGGTGTCAATCCGGCGCGCAGGCGTGCCGCTGTTTGAAGATGCAGTCAGGCTGACGGGTGATCTGACAGCCCAAATGGCGCGTCGTGCGGGTGGTGCGGGCGCTTTGGCGACGTTGGTTTATGTGGGCAAAGATGCGGAACATCACCTCGGCCGGTTGCGCGAGATGCTGACATTGACGGCGGGGGCCAGCCTTTTGGCACCAGATATTCTGCACCTGCGGCTTCTTGCGCCTGACAGTTTCATTTTGCGACAAACCCTTGTGCCTGTGCTGGAACATCTGCGCGCAGGCCCATTGCCCCGCGTCTGGAGGATTTAAGATGCAACTCACCCCGCGAGAGAAAGACAAACTGCTGGTCGCCATGGCGGCCGAGGTCGCGCGCAAACGGCTGGCGCGTGGCGTCAAGCTGAACCACCCTGAGGCGATTGCCTTGATCACGGATGCGGTCGTGGAAGGCGCGCGAGATGGGCGGTCTGTTGCGGATATGATGGAGGCGGGCGCACAGGTGATCACGCGGGATCAATGCATGCAGGGCGTGCCCGAGATGATCCATGACGTGCAGGTTGAGGCGACGTTCCCCGATGGAACAAAGCTGGTGACCGTTCATAATCCGATCCGCTAAGCGCGACGTTGGATTGAGTTTTTCTGGTCAGATGAAGAGGAGACCAGCGCGATGACAAAAGATGCGATGATCCCGGGTGAGGTGATGCCCGCGAGCGGGGAGTTGGAGCTGAACGCAGGGCGCGAGGCGTTAACCTTAATGGTGGCAAACACCGGTGACAGGCCAGTTCAAGTGGGGTCACATTACCATTTTGCAGAGGCCAATGCCGCGCTGGATTTTGACCGCGATGCCGCCCGCGGGATGCGTCTGGATATTGCCGCCGGAACGGCTGTGCGGTTTGAACCGGGCCAGCGACGTGAGGTGCAGCTGATTGAAATTGGCGGGGCGCGACGGATTTTCGGTTTCAACCAAGCCGTGATGGGGGATTTGTAGGATGGCGACGAAAATTTCACGGCACGATTACGCAGCGATGTTTGGTCCGACGACGGGCGACAAGGTGCGTCTGGCGGATACGGATTTGATCATTGAGGTGGAACGCGACCTTACGACCTACGGGGAAGAGGTCAAATTCGGCGGCGGCAAAGTCATCCGCGACGGCATGGGGCAGGCGCAGACCACCCGCGCCGAGGGGGCCGTTGATACGGTCATCACCAATGCGCTGATCGTGGACCATACGGGCATCTACAAGGCCGACGTGGGTCTGCGCGACGGGTTGATCCATAAGATCGGCAAGGCGGGCAATCCCGACACGCAAGACGGTGTTGATATCATCGTCGGCCCCGGCACAGAGGCCATTGCCGGCGAGGGCCGTATCCTGACGGCGGGCGGCATGGACAGCCACATCCATTTCATTTGCCCGCAACAAATGGAGGACAGCCTGCATTCCGGCGTGACAACCTGTTTTGGCGGTGGCACAGGGCCGGCGCACGGGACGCTCGCCACCACCTGCACGCCGGGGCCTTGGCACATTGGCCGCATGTTGCAGAGCTTTGACGGCATTCCCATGAACATCGGCCTGTCTGGTAAGGGCAATGCATCCCAACCGGGGGCACTGGTGGAAATGGTCAATGCCGGTGCGTGCAGTCTGAAACTGCATGAGGATTGGGGCACCACGCCCGGCGCAATTGATTGCTGCCTGAGTGTGGCCGACGACATGGACGTGCAGGTGATGATCCATACCGATACTCTCAATGAATCCGGGTTTGTTGAGAACACTGTGGCCGCCATGAAAGGCCGTACGATCCATGCCTTCCACACCGAAGGGGCAGGGGGCGGCCATGCACCGGACATCATCAAAATCTGTGGCGATGCCAATGTGTTGCCTAGCTCCACCAACCCCACGCGGCCCTTCACGGTCAACACGTTGGAGGAACATCTGGATATGTTGATGGTGTGTCACCACCTTGACAAATCTATCCCTGAAGACGTGGCCTTCGCCGAAAGCCGCATCAGGCGTGAGACGATTGCCGCCGAAGATATCCTGCACGATATGGGTGCGTTTTCGATCATCGCGTCCGACAGTCAGGCCATGGGCCGCGTGGGTGAGGTGTTGATCCGCACATGGCAGACCGCCGACAAGATGAAGAAACAGCGCGGGCGGCTGGCAGAGGAAACCGGCGATAACGACAACATGCGTGTGCGCCGCTACATTGCGAAATACACGATCAATCCGGCCATTGCCCATGGGATTTCATCTCACATCGGGTCCATCGAAGAAGGTAAACGCGCCGATCTGGTGTTGTGGGACACGGCGATGTTTGGCGTCAAGCCTGAGATGGTCTTGATGGGCGGCACGATTGTGGTGGCCCAAATGGGCGATCCCAATGCGTCGATCCCTACGCCGCAGCCGGTTTATACACGTTCCATGTTCGGCGCGATGGGCGGGGCCTTGGCGCAGACATCGGTCAGCTTTGTGTCAGGTGCCGCACAGGACGCAGGCCTGCGCGACACGCTCGGCCTGTCCAAGCAGACGATTGCGGTCCAGAACACACGCAACATTGGCAAGAAAGACCTGATCCTGAACAACGCGTTGCCGGTGGTTGAGGTGAACCCCGAAACCTACGAAGTGCGCGCAGACGGCGAACTGCTCACATGCCAACCCGCCGAGGTCTTGCCCATGGCGCAGCGGTATTTCTTGTTCTGATGCCAATGCAGACAGCCCAAACCTATCGCGACCATGGGCATGGGCCTGCTGTCGATCGCGTGACGCTGACCTATGACGAACGGTTCTTGCGGCGAAAGGTGCTGACCACAGACAGCGGCGCGCAGGTGTTGGTGGATCTGGCGCAGACCACGTCGATGGACCACGGTGGCCGATTGATCACCGATGGCGGAGAGATCGAAGTCATCGCAGCACCGGAACCGCTGATCAAAATCACAGGAGATCTGACGCGGCTTGCGTGGCACATCGGCAACCGCCATACGCCCTGCCAGATGGGGGCGGACCATCTGCTTATCCAGACCAACCACGTGATGGAAGATATGCTCGGCAAACTCGGCGCCACTGTTGCCCCCATCACAGCGCCTTTTACGCCCGAAGGCGGGGCCTACGGGCACGGACGGACCCATGGTCATGCCCATTGATCCCGCACTGACGCTGTCGCAGTGGTTTTCGCCGGCCTATCCCGTGGGGGCGTTTGCCTATTCCCATGGGCTGGAACAGGCGATTGCAGATGGCGATGTGGAGGGTCCCACATCGCTTCATCAGTGGATCGCGGATGTGGTGCACCATGGATCGGGCCGCAACGACGCGCTATTTTTGGCCGCGGCTTATCATGCGGATGATCCCGCCCCTCTCGACGCCCGATTGCGGGCGTTTGTGGCCTCCAAGGAACGCCTGATGGAGGCGGATTTGCTCGGTGTGGCCTTTGCCGATATCACGGCGTCCGTTACGGGCCATGACCTTGGCGGGCTGACATATCCTGTGGCCGCCGGCCGGGCCGCACGGCTGGCGGGGCTGCCGCTGCCCCTTACGTCGGCGATGTTCCTTCAGGCCTTTGTCACCAGCCTTGTCTCCGTCGGCCAACGTCTGATCCCAATCGGCCAAACCGACGGGCAAAAGATCATCGCAGCCCTCGCCCCGGAGTGCGCCGCAATCGCGCAGGACACGCAGACGGGCGATCTGGATCAGCTGTCCTCCACCGCATTCCTGAGCGACATTGCCGCCATGCGCCACGAAACCCTGACGTCGAGAGTATTTCGCACATGACACAATCAAACGGCCCCCTTCGGATCGGTATCGGTGGCCCCGTGGGCGCGGGAAAAACCACCCTCACCGCGAAACTGGCACAGCATTGGGCGCAGACCTATTCGGTTGGGGTCATCACCAATGACATCTACACGCAAGAGGATGCGGAGGCGCTGGTGCGGATGCAAGTGCTGCCCTCAGACCGGATCATCGGGGTTGAGACGGGTGGCTGCCCGCATACCGCGATCCGCGAAGATGCGTCGATCAACCTGGCCGCCGTGGCTGAGATGCGCGCGCGTCACCCCGATCTGGATGTGGTGCTGATCGAAAGCGGTGGCGACAACCTCTCTGCCACCTTCTCGCCTGAGCTTGCGGACATCACCCTATATGTCATCGACACTGCCGCGGGCGAAGAAATCCCCCGCAAAGGCGGGCCTGCCATCACCAAATCGGACGTTTTGATCATTAACAAAACCGATTTGGCCCCCCATGTGGGCGCCGATCTTTCGGTGATGGACCGCGACGCCACGCGGATGCGGGCGGGCCGCCCCTTTGTCTTCAGCGCCTTGCGCCACGGAGAGGGTGTCGCGCAAATTGCGTCACTTGCTCAGCAAATAGGCGGCCTTGATCAATCAAATTGATCAATTTTTTGCCGATCGCATCCATTTTGGGCGATTGGCGCGGCGTAAACCGGTGGTGGCCCTTGCCTTCCTTGGCGACTCCCTCAAGGGTAGTGCGCAATCCCGCGCCCAGCCGCGGGACCCATAACCAGACAGAGACTGCACCGCGCAAGTGATCTGTCCAACATAGGGAGCAACCATATGACATTGCATACAAAACTTTTGGCCTCGACCGCGGCATTGATGATCGCGGGTGCAGGTGCGGTCTGGGCCGATGCCCACGCCACCCACCCCGAAACCGGTGAGCCACTCGCCTCAGAGCAGAGTTTTTCTTATTCCATTCTTGATGATTTCCCGTCCATCGACCCGCAAATGGTCGAGGATGTCGAAGGCGGTTCCGTCGCCCGTGACCTGTTCGAAGGTCTGACCACGGAAAGCGCCGCAGGCGAAGTGCTGCCCGGCGTCGCCGAAAGCTGGGACGTGTCCGAAGACGGTATGACCTACACCTTCACGCTGCGTGAAAATGCGGTGTGGTCCAACGGTGATCCGGTCGTGGCTGGCGATTTCGTCTACGGCCTGCAGCGCGCCGCCGATCCCGAGCTCGCATCCCCTTATTCGTGGTATCTTGAGGTTATGGGCGTCACCAACGCTGGTGCCGTCATCGCCGGTGAAATGCCAGTGGAAGAGCTGGGCGTGTCCGCCCCAGACGACCGCACGGTGGTCTACACCATCGACGCACCGCGCCCCTATTTCCCTCAGATGCTGACGTTCCCGACCACGTTCCCTGCGAACCGTGCAGCGATTGAGGCTGGCGGCGACAACTACACCGATCCGGAAAACTTCGTGTCCAACGGCGCCTATGTGCTGTCCGAATATGTGCCTGGCGAAAAGCTGGTCCGTGTCCGCAACGAGGCCTATTGGGACAACGAAAACACCATCATCGACGAAGTCACTGCGCTGATCATCAACGACAGCAATCAGGCGCTGACACGGTATCTGGCCGGTGAGATTGATCTGGTTATGGACGTGCCCGCAGGCCAGTTCCCCCGTCTGAACGCGGAATATCCTGGTGAGGCACTGTCTTTCCCAAGCTCATGTTCCTACTACTACCTGATCAACCACACCGACAGCGGCAACCCAGCCTTGCAGGACGCCAACGTCCGTAAGGCGCTGAGCCTTGCGGTGGACCGTGGCGTGATCGTCGACAACATTCTGGCCGGCGGCCAGCGTGAGGCCTACACCTTCACCCACTGGGCTGTGTCCGGCTGGTCCACACCAGACATCGACATTGCGAATATGACCCAGGAAGAGAGGAACGCCAAAGCACAGGAGCTGATGGCAGAGGCGGGGTACGGCGAAGGCGGGGAACCCCTGACGGTTGAGATCCTCTACAACACCTCCGACAGCCACAGGTCCATCGCTGTGGCCATCGGTCAGATGTGGAAACAGACCTTGGGTGTCGACACGGAGTTGGCCAACCAGGAGTGGGCAACCTACCTCGATACCCGTGGGGAGCAAAACTATCAGGTTGCACGTGCAGGCTGGTGTGCGGATTACAACGAACCCAGCACCTACCTGGATCTGTTCAACTCCGGCTCTTCCTACAATGATGGCAAATTCGTCAACGACGAAATCGACGTCCTGCTGGCTGAGGCCAAGGTCGCTGAAGACGCCATGCCGCTTTATCAGAAGATCGAAGAAATCGCTTCGGCCGAAACGGCAATCATCCCGATCTACCACTACGCGTCCGTGCGGATGAAGGATGAAAACCTGGCCAACTGGCCCACGGAAAACTTCCTGCAGAACTGGTACTCCAAGGATCTTTACATCACCGCGGGTGAGTAAGCCTTAGGATTTAAAATGTGCGTCGGGCCATCCGTGGCCCGACGTCTTTCTTTTTCAGGACGCCGTCATGTTAACCTTCATCGTCAAACGTCTGGTCATTGCTGTGCCGACGTTGCTGATCCTTATCCTGTTTTCGTTCGCCTTGATGTTCGCGGCCCCCGGTGGTCCCTTCGACAGTGAACGCCCTCTCCCGCCTGAGGTCATGGCCAACGTGCTGGAACGTTACGGCCTGGATCAGCCCTATTGGAAACAGATGTTCGATTACGTTAAAAACGTGGTGTTCCATTTCGATTTCGGCCCATCGTTCCAATACCGTGACCGCACGGTCAACGATGTCATCGCCCAAGGATTTCCGGTGACGCTGACCTATGGCGCATGGTCCGTGCTGGTCGCTGTGATCGTCGGCGTTTCACTGGGGGTGGCGGCCGCGTTGCGACAAAATACGTGGCTCGATTACCTCGCCGTAGGGATCACCATCGGCGCGCAGGCGCTTCCGAATTTTGTGATGGCGCCGATTTTGGTGCTGATCTTTACCCTGTGGCTGGGATGGTTGCCCGGCGGCGGGTGGAACGGCGGGCAATGGGATCATGTGATCATGCCGGTCATCGCGCTGAGTACATCTTACATGGCGTCGATTGCGCGGATCACACGGTCTTCGATGCTTGAAATTCTCAATTCCAATTTTATCCGCACCGCCCGCGCCAAGGGCCTGCCCATGCGCCGCGTCATCTGGCGGCATGCAATGAAACCCGCCATGCTGCCCGTCATTTCCTATGTCGGCGTGGCGATCGTGGGCATCATCACCGGATCGGTCGTCGTTGATGTTGCTTTCTCAACGGGTGGCATCGGGCAGTTTTTCGTGAACTCGGCCTTCAATCGCGACTACGCCGTGATCATGGGGATCACGGTTCTGGTGGGGGCGCTGACCATTCTGTTCAACCTGATTGTCGATATCCTCTATGCGTGGATCGACCCGAAAATTCGTTACTAAAGGGGGCTGACAAAGATGTTTGGAACCAGACACGCCGAAACGCTGACCGACGCCCCGCTTGAGGCCGTCAAGGGCCGGTCGCTTTGGCAAGACGCCCGCGGGCGGTTCTTGCGTAACAAGGCGGCCGTCACGGGACTGATCGTGCTCATCGCGATGACGCTCTTCGCCCTTTTTGGCGGGCTGTTGGCGAAATATGAACCCGATTTCGTGGATTTCAGCCTGATGGGCGCGAACGCCTTTCGCGGCGTGCCCTCATTTGAAACGGGCCACTATTTTGGCGTCGACCAAGACGGGCGGGATTTGTATGCGCGCGTTGTGCAGGGCACCGGCATTTCGCTGCTTGTGGGGGTCGTGGGCGCGTTCGTGGCTGTATTCGTCGGCACGCTTTATGGCGCTGTGTCAGGCTACATCGGCGGGCGCACGGACCAGATCATGATGCGCATCGTGGACATCTTGTTGTCCATCCCCTTCATGTTCGTGTTGATCCTGATGCTCGTGATCTTTGGCCGCTCGCTGTTGATGCTCTTTATCGGGATCGGCTTGATCTCATGGCTGAACATGGCGCGGATCGCGCGGGGGCAAACCCTGACGATCAAGAACAAGGAATTCGTCGAGGCCGCCATCGCCTCAGGCGTGCCAACCTTCACCATCATCCTGCGTCACATCGTGCCCAATTTGGCCGGTATCGTGGTGGTCTACGCCACCCTGCTGGTGCCCGAGATCATCCTGTTCGAAAGCTTCGTGTCCTACCTTGGCCTCGGCGTTCAGGAACCCAACACCTCGCTTGGGGCGCTCATCAACCTTGGCGCGCGGCAAATGAACAACGGCACGCTCTGGATGCTGCTGTTTCCGCTGGCCTTCTTTCTGACCACGCTTTTTGCGTTCTTCTTCGTGGGCGATGGCCTGCGCGATGCCCTCGATCCCAAGGACCGCTGACATGACCCAACCCATTTTGTCGGTCAAAGATCTGGCCGTGACGTTCGAAACCCCCGATGGATCCGTGAACGCCGTCAAAGGTGTCTCATTCGATGTGGCACCAGGCGAATGTCTGGGCATCGTGGGGGAAAGCGGATCCGGCAAAAGCCAATCCGCCCTGGCCGCGATGCAACTTCTTGCAAAGAACGGCGCGGCCACGGGTGCGATTGAGTTCGCAGGCCACGACATGTTGGCCATGCCGCAAAAGCAGCTGGAACGCATCCGCGGCGCCAAGATGTCGATGATCTTTCAGGATCCGTTGACGGCCCTGACCCCGCAACTGACTGTGGGCCAACAGATGCGTGAAATCCTTGAGGTCCATGAAGGCCTGCGCGGGGCTGCCGCCGACGCGCGCTGTATCGAATGGCTTGAAAAAGTCCGCATCCCAGAGGCCGCCCGACGCATGCGCCAGTATCCCCACGAACTTTCAGGCGGGATGCGCCAACGGGTGATGATTGCCATGGCCATGCTTTGCGCGCCGGAACTTCTGTTGGCCGATGAACCCACAACGGCACTCGATGTGACCGTGCAGGCACAGGTCCTTGAACTCATGGACGATCTGCGCCGTGAAACCAACACCGGCATCGCACTCATCACGCACGACATGGGTGTCGTCGCCCGCATGTGCCAACGCATCATCGTCATGCGCAAGGGTGAGATCGTCGAGGCCGGCGAGGTCGACCAGATTTTCTACAATCCGCAGCATGAGTACACCAAAATGCTGCTGGCGTCTGTCCCGCGCATTGATCAGGTGGATCGTGGCGCGCGCCCCTCTATTGATCCCGTGGCCCCGCAAGATCCGATTCTCAAGGTGGATGACCTCAAAGTGCAATTCCCCATCCGCATGAAGGGCGGGCTGTTCGGGCGCACCAAAATGCTGCGCGCCGTGGACGGCGTGTCGTTCGATCTGCGCCCAGGTGAGACTTTGGGCGTGGTGGGCGAATCCGGTTGTGGAAAATCCACCCTTGCCCGTGGGGTGCTAAACCTGATCCCTGCGTCCCATGGATCGGTGGCTTGGCTGGGTCAAGACATCTCCGGTTGGGAGCGCGGTAAAATGCGCGGCCTTCGCAAGGACCTGCAAATCGTGTTTCAGGATCCTCTGGCATCGCTCAACCCACGCATGACCATCGGCGCCTCTATTGCGGAACCGCTGCAACTCCATCGCCGAGACCTCAGCCGTGCCGAGCGCACAGACAAAGTCCGCGAAATGCTCACAAACGTCGGCCTCGACCCCAACATGATCAACCGCTACCCGCATGAGCTGTCGGGCGGGCAGAACCAACGTGTGGGCATCGCCCGCGCCATTATCACCGAACCCAAATTGGTGATCTGCGATGAGGCCGTCTCGGCCCTCGACGTCTCCGTGCAAGCACAGGTGATTGATCTGTTGATTGAGCTGCAAAAAAAGATGGGTCTGACGATGATGTTCATCTCTCACGACCTCAGCGTTGTGCGTGAGGTCAGCCACCGGATCATGGTCCTCTACCTCGGCCGTGTTGTCGAATATGCGGACCGCGATCAAATCTACTCCAACGCGACCCATCCCTATACCAAGGCGCTGATTTCAGCCGTGCCCACACCTGATCCCAAAATTGAACGGGCCAAAACCCGCACACTGCTCGAAGGCGATCTGCCCAGCCCGCTGGACACCCGTGCCGCATTACGGTTCATGCCCTCCAAGCTGGTCGATGACCCAGACGCGGATCAATACCGACCCAAAATGGTCGAAGTCGCCCCCAATCACGTGGTGGCCGAACACGACCCCGCCTTGGGGTCAGCGGGCCTCATAGCGTCTTAAATCTGGACATTCCAATCAACGTGCGTGGCCCGCTTCTTTGGGTCAAAAATACCTAAATTCGCGCGCAAAGCGCGCGCGGGTCGGATGGGCACAGCCCATTCGATCCAAGTGACCTCCCATCGGCAAATCAGTAATCCCGCTCAAAGAAAATCCCCACAGATGTTTCACCATCTGACGCGACGGTGCCCCGCGCTGTGAAATTGCGGTCGATGTCGATGTTCAGGTTGATCTCAGACGTCCCACCCGCACCCACAGTCACATCCGTATACACATTATCAGATATGTATTTGCCGGCCCGAACGGCCGCATTCCCGTCTTCGTCGGTGATGATGTCCAGATCATCCAGATCCAGATCCTGCCGGAACGAATTGATCACGCCGCCGCCATTGCCGGACCCCGCCAACGTCGCCACCGCAGAGGCCAGTTGAACCGCCTGCAGCGGAGAAATAGACGTCAGATCGCGGCCAAACAACAGCTGCGCAAGAACCTCATCTTGCGGCAATTCTGGTGTGCTTTCGAACCGTACGTCAATGTCGTCCGGTTCCCCTTCGACCACGATGTTCACAATCGTCCCTGTTTGCGCCTCTGTCCGTGCGACAAGCCGCAAGAACGGTGAAAAATCTCCCTGAAGCTGGGCGAACCCTTCGTCCAGTTCAAACCGTTGGCCCAAAATACTTAGCCGTCCGCGCACAAGATCAAACCGCCCGATGGGGATGATGTTGCTGGTCGTCCCACCAAGGCGCAACGATCCGCCCAGTTCCGCGTCCAACCCGCGCCCGCGCACGAAAATCTGGCTCGGCGCGCGGATTTCAAGATCCATTCCGTAGGATGGCCCACGGCTGGTGGTGCCCGTCTGCGAGGGAGGCGAGACCCCGACGCCTGCGCGGTCAAGCGTGGCACGCACATCGGTTCGTGGCCCAAGATGGGTCACTTCGGGCAGGCTTCCCAGCGCGCTTGATCCGGTGGTCGGCACCTGCACTTCGGCTGCGCCAAGATCAATCCGTCCCGCAATCCGCGCGCCGCCTGCCAATGGGCCGTCGACGCTGATCGATCCGTCTGCAGTGGTCCGGTAAAGGTTCGGATCTCGCAACACAATGTCTGCCAAATTGACCCGCAGACCCGCCTGAAAGGGCGCTGATAAATCGACGGGGCCTGTGACGGACAGGTCCCCGCCCGCGCTGCTTTGTGCGGCCAAATCCACACGCAGGGTGCCGCCGGCCAAAGTCAATGTGCCGCCCAGATTCTCCAAGGCTTGGCCAAAGGTCGGGGCGCTGAACCGCGCGTCGGAAATGCGCACCGGCCCGCGTACGGATGACAGGGCAGGGGGGCCGTTCACGCTAAGATCAAAAGTCGCGCGCCCGTTGATCTGGCGCGGTGCGATATAAAGATTGGCCAGCGCCAAAGGCGCCGATCCGCTGATATCCAGATCAAGCGTGCCGGAATTTGCAACCGTGCCGGATGCGCGCGCCGACGTGCCCGCGGGGCCGTCGGCATCGCCGGACACAACCCATCCGCTGGCCGTTTGCCGTGCGGAAATATCAGCGGTCAAAGGCCCGGAAAAATCGGAAACCAAAAGCGCCACGTCGCGCAGCCGCGCCGTGATGTCCGCCGTTGTGTCAGCGCCAGAGGTCACAACATCCCCCCGCACGGTCAGGTTGGGAAACACCGCGTCCAAGGCATCCAAACGCAACTGGCCTTCGTCGCTGCGCGATACATTCGCACTGATGCGGCCCAAGCCTGCCAAAATCCGGTCCACAGGCGCAGACCCGATGCCGATGTCTTGGGTGCGCACATCGACATCCGCAGATGCCACGCCGGTCGCCGTGTTGAACGAACCTGTAATGTCAGCGCCGACGCCACCGCGCAGGGTCTGACCCACAAGATTGCCATAGGCGCGCACGTTGGTGACGGACAGATCGGTCGCCCCCTCCAAATCATATCCCCCTTCAACGGGCCGGGCAGTCCCGTTCAGTGTCGCGCTGGCCTGCGGGGCCGTCAGGTCTGTTGACAGGGTTATGACACCGGCCTCATCCGTGGCGACCTCGGCCTCGATCACGGCTGGGCCAGACAGGTCTGTGACCACGCGGGCCAGATCGTCGATCTGCGCTTGGAAGGTTGCGGTCGCCCCGGTTGACGATAGCATGGCTTGTCCTGTGCCGGTCACCGCGTCGCCCGCAATGTCGATCCGGCGCACGGTGATGCCTTGCGTGCCGCGGGCCACATCCAATTGCACCCGTGTCAGCCCTTCGAGAAGGGCATCGGCCTGTTCAATGCCAAGGGCCAGATCCGTCGTGCGCGCGTCGATGGCCAGATCGAAAATGCCATCAAACGGTTGCGCTGTCCCCTCCAGCGCGATCTGTCCCATTCCGCGCAGATCAAGCCCCGTTAGCGCGGCAAACCGGCTGAAATCGTCGGCCGTGACCTCAAGATCTGCTCGGGTTGCAAACCTCTCATCCGGCCCCTCGATGAAGGCGCGGGCCGTTGCATCAATCCCCGCACCAGACAGGGTCAGCCCCTCCAACACGAAAGGCTCACCCTCAAGCCGCCCGAGTTTGATTGTCCCTTCAATATCCGCCCCAATCGCCTCATTCAGGGCGGCATCGTTCAAATCCAAGCCGCGCGCCGCATAGGACAGATCGGTCGTGAACCGGCCCCGATCTATGCCCGCCCCTTGTTGAATAATGCCGCCGCCGGACAACGCCAGCGCATCGATTGACAGACCGTTGCGGCGCAGTGAAGTCACATCAAATGCGCCCGTCCACGCATCTCCATCGGCCTTGTCATACTGAACATTCAAAGTGACGCCAGCGACCTCTGTCGGGGTGCCAGACAGTGGCAACAACACCCGGCTGCCATCGTCCGTCCCCAACCGGCCGCGCAGTTCAATCCGTTCGGGCCAGTTCGCAGGGTCCAGTTCAACAGCGCCTTGCAGGTCAAGCTGTTGCGATGACACGGTCAGATCGGACAGGCGCAAACCGCCCGCCCCAAACCGCGTGCCTTCGACCTGCAACACCGTTTCGGCCCCGAAAAACGGGTCATATTGATCGGCCAGCATGGGGCGCAGATCGCCGCTCAGATCCAGCTTGAACGCCTGATCCAGGGTGCCCGTGGGGGTGGACAGTTGAACCGTGCCGGTGATGCGGTCCTGCCCATCCGTCGCCAAAGCAATATCGCCCACGAAGTTATCAAGCGGCGCGTCGCCATCAACGGTCAGGCGGACGGCGGGTCGGTCGGGCAGATTGATCAGCCGTGCGGCGATGCCGTTCCGCCCTTCTTCAGCCAACACCATCAAGGCCAACTGGCGTGTTTCACTTTCAAAACGGGCATCAATGTCGAACAAGCCGGTTTTCTGGTCGATCCGTTCCAACAAAACGGTGGCCGCACCAACACCGTCCTTTAGCGTCAGATTGCCCTCAAAACGCGCGCGCACCCGTTCCCCCAAAAGCGCCTCAGTCAGGATGATTTCATCTGCACGCACGTCCGAGATTTCCACGGAAACGGGCAGGTCGGGCAGGCTGAAGGGCGTGGCCTCAGCCGTCGGCATATCGTCACCGGGTGGCGTTGAGGGCAGGCGGATCAACTCGATTACACCCGCGCTCAGGGTCTCAACCTCAACGCGGCCCCTCAGGAGCGCGGACCGATCCCATTGAAACACAAGGTCCTCCATCCGCAGCCAGACGCCGTCAGGGTCGGCGATGGTGATGGCATCCGCCGTCGCCTGAGAGCTGAGGGCACCGCGAAAATTGATCAGCCGGACCGTCAATTCGTCATTGTTGATCGCGTCTTCGATCAGGCCAGTAATGTAGGACCGGTCGTCCTCGTTCGTCTGGGCAACACCGGCGACAGGACTAAAAACAGACCAGATCAGCGCCACGCAAAGAAATAAGATCCGCATCAAAACGCCTGCCCAATCCCGATGTAAACTTCGATCCGTTCACCGGCCTTGTCGCCGGTTGTGGGGGTGGCCACATCCAGCCGGATGGGTCCGATGCCGGTGTTGTAGCGCAGCCCAAGGCCCGCGCCCGCGTGCCATTCACCGTTCTCGAACGGCAGGTCATCGGTGCCGACGAATCCGGTGTCGTAAAAGCCCACTACGCCGATGGTGTCCGTGACATTCACCCGTGCTTCCAGTTGGGCACCAAAGAACGATGTGCCCCCTGTTTCATTCCCTCCGCCCAGATCGACCGCCAAAGATTGGAAGGGTTGCCCGCGCACCGTGCCGCCCCCGCCGGAGAAGAACAGATAGGATGCAGGCACCGCATCCGCATCCGCCCCCAAGATCGATCCGATTTGGCTGCGAAAGGCCAAAGTCACGCGGTCATCTTCGCCAAAGCTGCGATAGATCCGGCCATCGCCCACAATGCGCGCACCGCTGTCGGTGTCGTCAAATCCTGCAAACGGGGCGATAGACAAATTGGCGAAGTAGCCCGATGTGGGGTTGAAGGGGTCATTGCGGCGGTCGATTGTCCCTTCAAGGGGCAGATAAATCAGGCTGTAGGATCTTTCGCCCAAATCATCCTCAACCTCACCTGCGGCAAGGCCAAGACCGAACTGCAATTCGACATCTTCCCCAATCCGCCGGATGATCCCCGCCTCAGCCGAGACGTCGCGTTCAAAGAAATTCGGCTCATCCAATTGGGCAATGCTGGCATTTGCGTAAAAGTCGGTGTCGCTGCGGAAGGTCGCGGGGCGCAAGAACGCGGCCCCGAGGCTGTAATCAATGCCGCCGGTGCCGCCCGATAGCCCTGTTACCTCTGCATCAATGCGCAAACGTTCCGCGCCGCCCAGCAGATTGCGGTGCAACCAAAAGCCCGACAACGTCAGGCCCGACACCGTGGAAAATTCAATGCCCGCACCGATGCGTCGCGCGGGCTGTTCGACAACCGACAGCGTCAAGGGCAGGGTGCCATCCACCGCCGCGTCCGCCTCAATCACGGTGGCTGAGGCAAATGCGCCCGTGCGCCGCAGGTTCGCCTCGGCGGTGGCAATCTCGGCGGGGTCGTAGGTTTCGGCCCGCAGCCCCGCGATGGCCAGAATGCGGTCCGTGCGCACGGCCTCGTTTCCATCGACCGTGATGGTGCCAAATGTCAGGCGCGGACCCGGGGCAAGTGTGACTGCAACATCGAGGGCGCTGTCCGCGTGCCGTGCCGTAATCTGTTCTGCGGCCACGCGGGCCAGCGGGCGGCCGTCGTTTCTCCAGCCGTCTATGCCCGCGGCAGCGGCCTGCGTGATGGCATCGGATCCCGCAGTCTGGCCCGTGCCAAACACCTCCGGCAGTTGTGTTCCCGGGGGCAGCGGGGCGATCTCGGCGCGGCCGAAGGTGAACTGCGGGCCAGGGATCACGCGCATCTCAACCCGGCCGACAGAGGTGCGGCGCACCAACGGATCAAGGCGTGACGCCTCAATCCCGTCGACAAGGATCGAAATTGTTCCGCCGTAATAGCCAGCCGAATACAACCCCGTCAGCAGGCGTCGATAATCTGCCCGCGCAGCGGCGATGTAATCTTGCGGAGAGGTGGCGCCATCCTCTTCCAAGGCCAGCCCCAAAGATGCCGTTTCAAGCCGCGTCTGCAACGTCTCGTCGTCGCCGGCCACATCCAATGAAACCTCTTGCGCGAAAATGGCTGCGGGCAGGCACGTCGAAAGGATCAATACACTCAGGAAGTTTCGTATCGCCATCTGATGTCCTTTCGCACGTATGATCCGTGATATCGGACAACTGCCGAATGCGAAACGCCCAAACACGGCTAAGCGTTCCACCGCCGATCACTTTTTGTCGTGAAAAGCACTGGCATTTTTGCAAGACCGATTGCAGGGTGCCGCCATGACGTATCTGATCGATAACCTGCAATACGCCAATTGGTCCGAAAAGATCTTTCGCCAGATGCGCGAGGGGGGCGTGGATGCTGTCCATGTGACCATCGCCTATCACGAAAGCTTCCGCGAGATGGTCTTGCAGCTTGAGGCCTGGAACCGGCGGTTCGAAGACCACGCCGATCTGATCATGCGCGGCACCCAAGCCTCAGACATTGACGCCGCCCGCGCCACTGGCCGCACAGCGATTTTCTTTGGGTTTCAGAACCCCAGCCCCATTGAGGACGACATCGGTTTGATCGAAATCGTCCACCAGTTGGGCGTGCGGTTCATGCAGTTGACGTATAACAACCAGTCTTTGCTGGCGACGGGCTGTTATGAAGAGGACGACACGGGCCTGACACGGTTCGGCAAACAAGCCGTGGCAGAGATGAACCGCGTCGGTCTGGTCGTGGACATGAGCCATTCAGGCGATCGTTCCACGCGTGAGGCCATCGACGCCTCAGCGCGGCCCATCGCCATCACCCACGCCAACCCCAGCTGGTGGCATCCGGCCCGCCGCAATTTTGGGGATGACGTGCTGCGTGCGCTTGTGGCGCGGGGCGGGATGCTGGGGTTCTCGGTTTATCCGCATCACCTCAAAGAGGGGTCTGACTGTTCGCTAGAGAGTTTTTGCCAGATGGTGGCAGAGGCCGCAGACCGCTACGGGGCCGAAAATCTGGGGATTGGGACAGACCTGTGTCAGGATCAGCCGGACAGCATTGTGGAATGGATGCGGGTGGGTCGGTGGTCGAAGCAAATTGACTACGGAGAAGGCTCTGCCGCGGCCCCTGGCTTCCCGCCCATGCCGGATTGGTTTGAAGACAACAGGCACTTCGGAAACATCCGTGCAGGGCTGACGTCAGTGGGCCTGTCCGAGACAGAGGTCGATGGCATCATGGGCGACAATTGGTACCGCTTTTACGCACAAAATTTCACCCCGCAACAGGCGTGATCCAAAGGCGCGCCTGCAGCGCATTTTTTGTTTTGGGGGTGCTTGACCGGTGAGGTTGGCCCTGCGCACTCTGGCCGAAGAATTTAGGTATTTTTGACCCAAAGAAACATGAGGTTGGTCTATGCTTGATGACCGTCATGATGTGCCCGCAAATGCACTGAGGCCTGCAGCACGGGTGATGCGTTTGCGCCGGATGGGCGCGTCTTTCCCCACGCGGCTGTCGTTCTTGCGTACGCTGTTGCGACGACTGTCGCGTGAGGGCGCGCAGGTTTCGCGGCCTGTCTGGCAGATGGATGCGGCGGGTTTTGGTCACGCGGTCTATTCAGTCGGTTTGGGGGGGCACACGTATTCGCTGGTGGCGGTGTCCACTGATCTGCCCCCAGACCAGCGGACGGATCGTGTGATCGCAACGGCCTGGGACACGGCCTACGTGCTGTATGACGGCGTCCCGACCGAGGCCGAGGTCGCGAGGATTGTGGCGACAGCCCCCCGCCAAGAGGCCGCACGGTTCACCGACCGTGATCTGGTTCTTAGTCGCGCTAACAAGTCGGTCCGTTTGTTTTCCCATGTTGTTGAGGCGTTGAAGGCAGGGCGGCAGCCGGATGCGGATCTGGTGCGCGACACGGGCTATCTGATGCGCACCACCGCCGTATATGGCAACGGCAAGTTTGGCATTGCGGACAGATCCCGTATTGCGGACCGATTGGGATTGGACGGGCCGTTTATGGCCGAGATGCTGACGGTCTGGCTGATCCGTGGGTTCACCCATGATTTGGTGGAACATGTAGGTGGGGCGACGCTGGACATCGGCTTGAAGCGTCACCTTGGCATCGGCAATTCGACAGGTCTTGGGATGGCGCCTTTTCTGGTGTCGCACCCTATGTTGCTAAACGCGTGGATCACCGCGCGTGAGACGGCACTGGCCCGCGTGCGTGCGGTTGAGTTTCTGACGTCCGCGCAGATTGAAGACCTTTACCGGCTGACCATGCGGGCGGCACAGCATCTGGCCGAATGGAACGTCGTAGATTGCATTGGCCAATCGCGGATCGACCGGATGCGTCAGGAATGGCCGCAGGTGGCGGCGCTCATGACGCCTGAGGTGATGGCCGGAGCCTTTCCCGCGGACCGTTTGATGCGGGTGGCCGAGACGTTCTCGGCCGACACGCAGGAATGTCTGGCCGCGCTGCTGATCGAACCTTTCGGCGAGCTGGTCGATGATTTAGTGGATGACATGGCCACGGACAGGCGTGCGCGGTTGGACCCGTCTATGTTGGGGACGGATCTGGCGGCGCTGATCGATCAAGAGTGGGCCTGGGCGATCTGTGATTATGAGGCCCCCGCCGCGTGTCATCAATTCTGGTATGTGTCCCAATCCAAGGCGGAGCCTCGTTTGGGCTTGCGGCATTCCGAACCGGGCGGGGAGCTGGAAAGCCCCCTCGATATCGCCCGTCAGGTCTGCCGCCTGGCCGCAGATATCAGGGCGGATGAAAAGGTTGCGGATTTGTTGGCGCGCTGCCCTGAACACCGCACCGCCGTGCGCCGCGTGCAGGCGCTGGCCACTGCACCTTATGCCGAGATTCGCGACAATCTGATCGGGGAAGACTGTCTGCCGATCGATATGCTGCGCTGCAAGCTGTCGTTCTTTGGGGCGGCGAAATTTGACCCGAAATCAGACCGTTGGACGCGGATCACCCTGTGTCAGGGCGCGCCACTTGCGGATGAATTGGATCACGCAGACGACTGGTGGTTGCCCACCTTTGCCCCATGACACAGCTGTCCGCGAATGAGATTGAGGCGCTTGTCCTGAAGGCGGCACGCGGGGGCGGGTGCCCCTTGGGGGTGGCCGAAGATTTGGCCGCAGCGACCGGCTACCTTGACCTTAATGCCTTGACGGAATGCCCCTGTCACACCGGTGCTGCCAGCGCGATTATTGAGGCATTTGATGCGGCCTTGGCCCATGGACGGGCCACGGCCCTCACGGCAGACGCGCCCTTGATTGCGGCCCTTTTGGCAGCCCGTGATGATCCGCGTTTGTCGATTGACGTCACATCAGGCGGTGCTGTGATATCGACCCATGGCAATCCCGTTCAGCCGCCCGACCGTTTGGGGCGCCGTACCGTGCGGGCTGATCTGCTGGATCATCTCAATGACATGGCCGCGCGGATTTTGGTGCCTGAAACCGAAGCGTCCCGTGCCGCGGGGGCGGGCGCCGGGCTCACCGATAACGACTAGGCGCCGTTGAACGGATCGTGGGGGTAGGACACGCCCGCCAAATAAAGACCATGGGGCGGGCAGACGGGCCCGCAGGCCGCGCGGTCTCGCGCCTCAAGGGCTGTGGCCACATCATCGGGCGACCATGCGCCCGCGCCGACGCGTTCCAAGGTGCCCACAAAGCTGCGCACCTGATTGTGCAGGAAGGATCGCGCGCGGACGTGAAAATTGACCTCCCTTGCACCATCCTGGCGGGTCACGGCCTCAACCCGCAACTCATCCAGCGTGCGCAGGGGGCTGTCTGCCTGACAGATGGAGGACCGGAACGTCGTGAAATCGTGACGGCCCAACAAACGATCAGCGCCCGCCTGCATTGCCTTCGCATCCAAAGAATGCCCGATCTGCCAGACTTTCCCGCGCTCAAGCACCAAGGGCGCGCGGCGCGTCACCAGCCGGAACAGATACCGCCGTTCAACGGCCGAAAACCGCGCGTGCCAATCGTCTGCGACCTGTGCACAGGCCACAATCGCCACCGGATTGGGGCGCAGATGATGGTTCAACGCACCGGCTAATCGATCCGGCGACCAGTCTTTATCCATGTCACAATGGGCCACCTGACCCAAACCATGTACACCTGCATCCGTCCGCCCTGCGGCGGCAATCGTGTGATCGCGGGGTTCCAGTTTGGCCAAGGCCGCCTCAATCGCGCCTTGCACGGACGGCAACTCTTTTTGGCGTTGCCAACCCACAAAGGGCGCGCCGTCATATTCGATTTTCAGGGCAAAGCGGGGCATGGTCCGCGCTTTAGGCGGGTGGACGGGCAAAATCAATCCCCACGCGGTGTCTACACAACCGCGCACGGCGTCCCTATCTTGGGCGCAGACGACGAAGGGGGCGGTTTTGGGTATAACGACACTTGCAGACGGTATCACGCGGCGGGTGGGCGACGTGGCCGACGCGCTGACGGCCCCGTTTACGGATCAGGTGATCCGCCTTGGCGTCACCGGCCTCAGCCGCGCGGGCAAAACGGTGTTTATCACCTCGCTTGTGGCCAATCTGCTGAACCGCGGGCGCATGGCGCAGTTTCACCCTGCGGCCTCGGGCCGGATTGATGCGGCCTACCTTCAGCCCCAACCGGATGATACCGTGGCCCGCTTCGCGTATGAGGCACATCTGGCGGACCTGACGGCCACCTCCCCCCGTTGGCCAGAGGGCACGGACCGCGTGTCAGAGCTTCGTCTGTCCCTCAAGGTGCAGCCAAACGGTCTGTTGGGAGGGCTGCAAGGCCCGCGTACGGTGCATCTGGATATCGTGGATTATCCCGGGGAATGGCTGCTGGATCTGGCCTTGCTGGACAAGGATTTCGCCACCTGGTCGGCGGAGGCGCTGAACCGTCTGCCCCAGCGCCCCGCGTCTGAAGAGTTTACGACCCAACTGGCCCAAACGGACCCCGCTGCTGGGTTTGACGAACCACATGCACAGGCCTTGGCAACTGCCTTTACCGCGCACTTGCGCACCGCGCGTGAGGCGGGCTTTTCCGACTGCTCCCCGGGCCGGTTCTTGTTGCCCGGGGACCTCGACGGCTCCCCCGTTTTGACCTTTGCGCCCTTGCCAGCTGTGGACAGCCCCGCGCGCAAATCCCTCTGGCGTGAATTTGAGAGGCGGTACGAAAGCTATAAGCGCAACGTCGTGCGCCCCTTCTTTCGCGACCACTTCTCAAAGATCGACCGTCAGATTGTCTTGGTGGACGTGCTGGGTGCCATCCACGCAGGCCCCCGTGCGGTAGAAGACATGCGCCACGCCATGGCCGATATTCTGGGCAGTTTCCGGCCCGGCACGAACAGCTTTCTCAGCCGCCTGTTTCAAGGCCGCCGCATTGACCGGATCCTGTTTGCCGCAACCAAGGCCGATCATCTGCACCACGAACAGCACCCGCAACTGACGGCCATCGCCGAGGCGTTGTTGCGCGATGCCAAGGACCGCGCGGATTTCTCCGGTGCGCAGACACAGGCCATGTCCATCGCCGCCCTGCGCACCACCGTCGAAGAACGCCGCAGCCACAACGGCGCAGATTTGGGCGTGGTGCGCGGCACGCTTTTGGGCGCGGGCAACGAGGCCGCCTTCTACCCCGGCCCGTTGCCCAGTGACCCCCGCCATCTGCTGGCCCCCGCGCGCGAAGGCGCGCAGGACTGGCTCGATGCGGATTATGAGGTCATGTCGTTTGCCCCCGCACCCCTGACCCTCAAACCAAACGAAGGCCCGCCGCACATCCGTTTGGACAAAGCCGCGCAATTTTTGTTGGGGGACAAGTTATGACAGACGACACCCGCCTTGGCCCCGTGATGTTTGATGTGGGCGACGGGCACGCAGAGGCGCCCGAACCCTCCCCCGCCACCGCCCCGCCCGTGCCAGATCTGACGCCCGCAGCCCCCGCCGCCATGCAACAGGCCGCCGCAATGGTGGCCTCCCCGCCCAACCGGTTGGCGCGCTGGTTCTGGGGGCTTTTGGTGTCGATCATCGTGTTCTTCAGCGGCATCGCCGCGTGGGAGTTTGTGACGGGGCTTATCGCACGCAGCCCCATACTGGGCTACGTCGCCACGGCGCTGATTGCGCTGTTTTGCCTGACGTTGGCGCTGATCACCCTGCGCGAACTGGCCGCGTTCGGGCGACTGCGTCGTGTGGATCAAATCCAGACCGCCGCCGCACAGGCCTTGGCCGATGCCGACATGACCGCAGCGCGCGCGACGACCGATCAGATCACAGCCCTGTATCGCAACCGCGACGACACCACATGGGGCCGCAGCGCCTTTGCCGATGCCAAGGCGGACATCTTTGACGCTGACGGCCTGTTGGGGCTGGCGGAAACCACGATCCTCGCCCCCCTCGACACCCGTGCCCGGGCAGAGATTGAGGCCGCCGCCCGTCAGGTCGCAACCGTCACCGCCGTTGTACCGCTGGCACTGGCCGATGTCTTTACCGCGCTGACAGCAAACATGCGGATGATCCGGCGCATCGCCGAGATTTACGGTGGGCGCTCTGGCGCCTTGGGGTCATGGCGCATGACGCGGCAGGTGCTGTCGCATCTGGTGGCCACGGGTGCTGTGGCCGTGGGCGATGACCTGATCAGTTCTGTCGCAGGCGGGGGCGTCTTGTCCAAGGTGTCGCGCCGGTTTGGCGAAGGCATCATCAACGGCGCGCTGACCGCCCGCGTCGGCATCGCCGCAATGGAGGTCTGCCGCCCTTTGCCCTTTGTGGCCCAGCCCAAACCGCGCGTTACATCCTTGATCAAACGCAGCCTCACCGGCCTGTTTGGATCAACTGCACAGGAGTAATCCAAGTAAAGCCTCGCCGCCGATCTGGCCACCATACTCCGCACGCCGCTGTACGATGCCCATGTCGTGGCCAGCGACACAGCGGGCACGCGATGCACCCTGCAGCCCGGCAATATCCTGCAGGACATGGGCAAACCGATTGAGGCATGTCTCGGCCTCATTTCAGGTGAGGTCGAGGCGATCGATGCGCGCACCGGCAAACGCTACCGCAACGGCACCTTGGCCCCCACGCAGGTCTTTGGCGAAATCAGCGTTCTCAGCGGGTCCAAAGCCCTGTGGTGGCCCCGCGGGCCTGGCCGCTGGCGTCTATGCAGGCGCCGAGGGCATGAAAGCACTGGTGATTGACGACCACACCATCGGCTGGCAGGCCGGAACCTCCAGCCGGATTGAGAATGACATGGGCTTTCCCGTGGGCATTTCGGGCGGTGATCTGGTGTGGCGCGGTGAGGTGCAGGCGATGAAATTCGGCCCCAAGTTCGCCGTGCCGCGGTGCGCGACCAGGATTGAGAAGCGTGACAGCGATCGCATATTCTGCGTCACCATGGACGATGATGCCATCGTCTGCGCCCGGTCGGTCATCGTGGCGACGGACGTGCAATATCAGCGTCTGCCCATCGACCGGCTGAAGACGTTTGAGGGCATCGGCATTTATTGCGCCGCGACCGAGATTGAGGCCCGCCATTGCTCCGACACCGAAGTGGTCGTCATTGGCGGCGGCAACTCAGCCGGCCAAGCGGCGATGTTTCTGTCCCGCACGGCCAAACATGTTTACCTGCTGGTGCGCGGTGACACCCTTGCCGCCTCCATGTCCGATTATCTGCTGTCACGTCTGCAGGCTGATCCCGCGATCACCATCCACTACCAGATCGAACTTGAGGCATTGCACGGCGACCGCGCCCTGACCTGCGCCACCACCCGCAACAAAGCCAAAGGCGAGACATTGGATCTGGACGACAAGGGGTTTGTGATCAGCCAAAAGGGCGGGCATGAAACGTCCCATCCGGGTATTTTCGCCGTGGGCGATGTGCGGTCGGGGTCCGTGAAACGGGTGGCCTCCGCCCTGGGCGAAGGCTCCGTTGTGATGTCCAAAGTCTGGGAATTCGTGAACCGCTGACCGTTCAGTCCTGAGCGGCCAGATAGGCTGTCAGGATGTCCAAAGCGGCCTGCAAATCGGTCTTGTGCACCATCTCTGTCACCGTGTGGATATACCGCGTGCCCACCACGATCCCCACGGCCCGAGCACCAGATGCCGCCTGTTGTGCGGCCGCCCCATCCTGCCCACCAGCGGCCAGCATCGTGCGTTGATAGGGGATGTCTTGGGCGATGGCGATGTCCTCAATCTCACGCACCAAGGCCCTGTCCGCGATAAAGCTGCTGTCGCGGACATGCAGGCCAAATCCGCGCCCTTGGGTCGTGGTGCTGAACTGTTCGGGAATGCCGGGCGTGTCGCAGGCCAGCGTGGTGTCGATGCCAATGCCAATGTCGGGCTGCACACGGTGCGATGAGGTCCGCGCCCCGCGCAGGCCGACCTCCTCCTGACAGGTGAAGACCACGTGAATCTCCGCCCCGCGGCCCCGGTCGCCCAACGCCTTCATCACCTCAACCCCCAGCCAGCAGGCAATGCGGTTGTCCAGCGCCTTGGACACGAATTTATCGCCAATCTCGATGAATGGCTCGTCCATGACCACGAAATCACCGACTTTTACGACGTCCTTGGCGGCCTCACCCATGCCAAGATCGACGAAGAATTCGCCCACCTCGGGGATCTTCTTGCGATCCTCTGGCGATGAAATGTGGATCGGCTTGCCGCTGGGGTTCATCACCCCTTTGAAATCGCCCTGATCGGTGCACACAAGCACGCGGCGCGAAAACAGGTTGCGCGGGTCAAATCCGCCCACGGGCTGCAGGTACAAATAGCCTTTGTCGCTAACATGGCTGACCAAAAAGCCGATCTCGTCCATATGGCACAGCAACATGATCTTTGGCGCGCCGTCCTTGGCGGCGCGGCGGGTGCACAACAGCGATCCCATCGGATCGACCGTGACCTCATCAAACAGCCCCTCAATCTGGCCCTTGATCAGGTCGCGCACGCGGTCCTCATGGCCGGGCACGCCGGGGGTTTCGCACAGGTCTTTCAGCAGGTCGGTATTCATATGGGGGCCTTTCCATCAGGTGGTACGGCCACCCTGCCCAAGGCGGCGCGCCTCCGCAAGAGGGGGCAAAAGGTTAACAAACCGCTGAAAATTCGCAAGAAAACCTCTGTTATCCCCCGATATTTTGCGCAACACGTCGGTTATCCCCAAGAAAAGACTTTACACAAAGCCCCCTCAGGCCGCACCATATATTGTAAGGAGTGTGGCAATGTACCCACTCCCTTGAGCAGAACACCAGATACCGCCCCTGCCAGGGCGCTCTGGATGGACAGGAGGGTTCAGGCCCATGGCACTCACCGAACATTTCGACAGCGTTGAAGACATCCACCCGATTGATCTGGTGGAACATATCGCCGAACACCATGACTGGGAATTTGACCGCATCCACGACGACCAGATCGCCTTTGCGGTCGAGGGCCAGTGGCGCACCTATTCCATTACATTGGCGTGGTCCGCATTTGACCAGACCTTGCGGCTGATCTGCACGTTTGAAATGGAACCGCCCGCCGACCGGCTGCCTGCGCTTTATGAATGTCTGAACCGTACCAACGACATGTGCTGGGCGGGTGCGTTCACCTATTGGGGCGAACAACAGCTGATGGTCTACCGCTATGGCCTTGTGCTGGCCGGCGAACAGATAGCCAGCCCCGAACAGATCGATACGATGATCAACGCCGCCGTGCTCAGTGCGGAACGCTTCTACCCCGCGTTTCAACTGGTCACATGGGCGGATCGTGATCCGCAAGAGGCCCTCAAGATTGCCATCACCGAGGCCTACGGCACCGCCTAAGGTGCCCCCACAGACAACCGTTTGACCCCCTGTCTTGCGCGGCCTAACGTCTGCCTCAACAAGGCAGAGGGTTTTTCATGTCGATGGATCGAATAGCGCGGGACGGGCTTGTCCTGCTGGGGTGCGGAAAAATGGGCTCCGCGATGTTGGCGGGCTGGCTGCAAGGCGGTCTGCCCCCGTCATCCGTCTGGGTGATGGACCCGTATCCCTCCGATTGGTTGAGGGGGACCGGTGTGCATCTCAACACGGATCTGCCCGACGCGCCCGCCGTGGTGCTTGTGGCGGTCAAACCGCAAATGATGGGCGACGCATTGCCTGCCATGGCAGCCCTTGGTGGTGGGTCCACTGTTTTCCTGTCCGTCGCCGCAGGCACGCCTATCGCCGCGTTCGAGGGCGCATTGGGTGCCACCACCCCCATCATACGGGCCATGCCAAACACCCCCGCCGCCATCGGACGCGGCATCACCGCCATTGTCGGCAACGCCCATGTGTCGGACGCTGATGTTGATATGGCGGACGGGTTGCTCCACGCCGTGGGGCAGGTCGTCCGGCTGACAGAGGAGGGCCAGATGGACGCCGTCACCGCCGTCAGCGGCTCCGGCCCCGCCTATGTTTTTCACCTGATCGAAACCCTCGCCGCAGCAGGCGAGGGTGAGGGCCTGCCCGCCGATCTGGCCCTCACCCTCGCCCGCGCGACCGTCGGCGGGGCAGGGCAGCTGGCAGAGGACGCCAGCGAAGACCCCAGCCAATTGCGCGTCAACGTCACCTCGCCGAATGGCACCACCCAGGCCGCACTTGAGGTGCTGATGGATGAAACAAACGGCTTTCCCGCACTGCTGCGCCGCGCCGTCAAAGCCGCCGCCGACCGATCAAGGGAGCTCGCCAATGGCTGAGATCACATTTGACGATTTTCTAGCCGTCGACATCCGCGTGGGCCGTGTCCTGCGCGCCGAACCCTTTCCAGAGGCCCACAAACCCGCCATCAAGATGTGGATCGACTTCGGCCCTGAGATTGGCGAACGCAAAACCTCCGCCCAGATCACAGCCCACTACACGCCGGAAACCCTCGTAGGACGACAGGTGATGGGCGTGGTCAACTTCCCGCCGCGCCAGATCGGCCCGTTCATGTCCGAAGTGCTGGTGCTGGGCGCTCATGATCCGATCGGCGGCGTTGTCCTCATCGCGCCAGACAAAGACATCCCTGTAGGAGAACGCATGTGCTGAAACTGTTGATCACCCGCCCCATCGCAGCCCCCGTGTTGGACCAAGCCCGCACCAAATTCGACGTGACCCTCCATGAGGGCGGCGCCATGTCCGTGTCCGACTGCGCCACCGCTTTGGCCACCTATGATTGTATCCTGCCCACCTTGGGCGACCAGTTCACGGCTGAGGCATTCGCAGGCGACATCCGCGCCAAGATGCTTGGTAATTTCGGGGTGGGGTACAACCACATCGACACACAGGCCGCCGCCGCCGCAGACGTCATCGTGTCAAACACCCCCGACGTGCTGACAGATGCCACAGCCGACATCGCCATGACGCTGCTGCTGGGCACCGCGCGGCGCGCGGGCGAAGGCGAACGCATGGTGCGGTCGGGCGCATGGGGCGGCTTTGACGTCAAGGGCCTGCTGGGCACCCACGTGACGGGCAAAACGGTGGGCATCATCGGTATGGGCCGCATCGGTCAGGCCATTGCGGCCCGTTGCCACTACGGGTTTGGAATGAACGTGGTGTTCCACAACCGCTCCCCCAAAGTAACGGCCGTGCCCGCGCAACAACTGGACGGGCTGCACGCCGTCATGGCCGCTGCCGATTTCGTCGTCGTGGCCACTCCGGGCGGGTCCGAGACCACAAAACTCATCGACGCTGCGGCCTTGGCCGCCATGAAACCCAGCGGCATTTTCATCAATATCTCGCGGGGTGAGGTTGTCGACGAAATCGCCCTGATTGAGGCCTTGGAGACCGACCAGATCACCGGCGCAGGCCTGGACGTCTACGAAAACGAACCCCACGTGCCCGACCGCCTTCGGGCTCTGGACAATGCCTTTTTGCTGCCCCACCTCGGCTCCGCTACAGCGGAAACCCGACAGGCCATGGGGCAAATGGCTTTGGACAATATCATCGCATGGGCTGAGGGGGGTGACCCGCCCCAACGGGTCAACTAGGCCCGACCTTCATCTGACCAAAAAACTCCCGCCGGAGGCCAAAATCTTGCAAAGATTTTGAAAGCAAAAATTTTTCAAATTTTTGCCCCCGCCAGCCGCAGGCGGAATGGCTCCTAAACCAGGGTGGCATCCCCGTCCTTCATGGCCTCACGCCAATGCCGCCGGCACAGACTGACGTAGCTTTCATTGCCCCCGATCTGCACTTGATTGCCACCGGTGACGACATCGCCATTGCCGTCCAATCGGACAACCATCGTCGCCTTCTTACCGCAATGACAAATCGTGCGCACCTCGCGCATTTCATCGGCCAACGCCAAAAGCGTCGCGGACCCAGGGAACAACTGTCCCATGAAGTCGACCCGCAATCCGTAGGCCATGACAGGCACCCCCAGATCATCCACAGCGCGGGCCAACTGCCACACTTGATCGTCGCTGAGGAATTGCGCTTCATCCACGAACACGCAGGCACAGGGGCCTTGCGCCAACCGGGCTTCGATCTTGCGGAACAGATCGTCTGACAAGGCAAAGGTATCGGCCTGTGCCCCTATGCCAATCCGCGAGGCAATCCGGCCTTCGCCCCCGCGGTTGTCAAATTGCGCCGTCAGCAAATAGGTCTGCATCCCGCGTTCGGAATAGTTGTGCGCGGCCTGCAACAGCACTGTCGATTTGCCGGCGTTCATTGTCGAATAATTGAAATACAGTTTGGCCATATCAGCGGTTTGGACCGCCGCAGACCCCGTTGCAAGGGTCTGCGGCGTTAGTTTCGTCCGTGAGTGGATGGGGCGCAAAACGCCGACCTACGAAACAGCGGGTCAAGGGACCTGAAGCCGCGAGGGGGTGCCCCTTTGGCCTAGGATGGGGTTAGGCCCCTTGACCCTTCAGCGCCCGAAGGCACCGATCCTTGTGATGTTCAGGCTTTCAAAGCCCGACACAGGGCTATATCTGTCACGGCAGGATGGGTTGGTTTATGGGAAAAGGCTGGGGGCATTCCCCGCGCCACCAACAAAAGGGGTTATTGGTATGGCTGGCATCGGGAGCTATTTGAAGAAACACACCGAAGCACTTGTCAAAGATGTCGGGATTGAGCCCGCATGCGAATTGACAGGTAAATCCAAGGCGACATTGGGCCGCTATTATTCTGATTCCGAAGAACATTCGGACAGATTCATGCCAGTGGACGCTGTCGCCCAACTTGAGGCCGCGTCAAGCTATCCGCATGTGACATCCGCCTTGGCGGAATTGCACGGCAGTACGCTGAACAAAGACAGCGCGCCCAAGAATTCGCAAGGGGGCATCAATTCCGACGTGATTGCGCTGAGCCAGCGGTTCGCGATGCTGATGTCGGAATATCAGCAATCCATCGAAGATGGCGTCATTACGGTGAACGAAGCCAAACGTCTGCTGCGCGAAACGGTCGAGCTGCAAAAAGTGCTGATCGATATGAAGCTGCATCTTGAGGATGAAAGTGGCTGATCTGGACACCTCCGACATGCCCAATATCGTCGAGGGGATGATGAAACCCCTCGATGTGGCGGCGCTGGCGGGGCCGGATGCGCCGAAGCATCCGCCGCGGATTTTGTTGCTCTACGGGTCGTTGCGCGAAACCAGCTATTCACGCGCTGCTGCAGAAGAAGGAGCGCGGGTGTTGCGGGCGCTGGGATGTGAGACAAAGGTCTTTGATCCCAGCGGGTTGCCCATGCCTGATGATGCGCCAGAAGATCATCCCAAAGTGTCGGAGTTGCGCGAATTGGCGCTGTGGTCCGAAGGCATGGTCTGGTCGTCGCCTGAACGGCATGGCGCGTTGACGGGGATCATGAAAACCCAAATCGATTGGCTGCCGCTCGCGCCCATCGGTGGCATTCGTCCGACCCAAGGAAAGACCTTGGCGGTCATGCAGGTGTCCGGCGGGTCGCAGTCGTTCAACGCCGTCAATCAGATGCGAATCCTGGGCCGTTGGATGCGCATGGTGACCATCCCCAACCAGTCGTCTGTGCCCATGGCGTGGAAGGAATTTGAACACGGCCGGATGAAGCCGTCCTCCCTCTATAATCGCATTGTGGATGTGATGGAGGAGCTGGCGCGCTTTACGATTATGACGCGTGGCCGCAAAGACATGCTGGTGGATCGGTATTCTGAGCGGGTCGAATCCCTTGAGGATGTGCACACACGTGTCACTACATGACGCCCCGCGGTGGCTGGGTCATTCTGATTGAAAGGGGCGCTGCCCCCGGCCTGCGGCCTCCCCCGGGATATTTTTGAAACAAAGACAGCCGGATCGGTCGTTTAGGTGAGTTTGGGCCCAAAAGATTAACGGGCCATGACGGGGCCGGTCGGTCGGTTGTTTTCCGCCCCTCAGGCCGATTTTTTGACGATGACGGAGCCCACGGAATAGCCAGCCCCGAAGGAGCAAATCAGCCCGTGATCGCCGGCTGCCAAATCTTCGGAATATTTGGAAAAGGCGATGATGGACCCTGCGGAGGAGGTGTTGGCGTAGTCTTGCAGGATGTTGGGTTGTTCACCGTCCTCGGGCGTGCGGCCAAGGACCTTTTTGCCGATGTAGTCGTTCATCGATTTGTTGGCCTGATGCAGCCATAACCGTTTGAGATCATTGGCCGCTATGCCCTCGTCTGCCATGTGGGTGGCGATGTGTTTGCTGACCAGCGGCAGCACTTCTTTGAACACCTTGCGGCCATTTTGCATGAATTGCATGTCGCGGCGGTCTTCCATCTGGTCGCGGGTGCGGCGCAGATAGCCGTTGTTGTTGCGGATGTTGTTGGAAAACTCTGTGGCCAGTCGCGTGGATTTTACCTTGAAATGAGGGGTTTGGAGGGCGTCGTCCCGTTCGATCAAAAGGGCTGTGGCCACGTCTCCGAAGATGAAGTGACAGTCGCGGTCGCGCCATTCGAGGTGGGCGGAGCAGATTTCAGGGCAGACCACGAGGGCGGACCGGATGGAGCCCGCGCGGATCATATCCGTGGCGGTCTGAATGCCAAAGGTGGCCGAGGAACAGGCGACGTTCATATCAAAAGCAAAGCCTTGAATATCCAGCATTTTCTGGATCTCGACCGCGATGGCAGGGTAGGCGCGTTCGTGGTTGGATGCCGCACAGAGCACGGCGTCCACATCGCCTGCGGCGCGGCCCGCCTGGGCCAAGGCCTGCAGGGCGGCGTCGGCGGCCATTTCGGCCATCAGGCTGGGTTCGTCATCGGCGCGGGCGGGCAGGTTGGGGTACATGCGGGTTGGGTCGAGAACGCCCGTTTTATCAAGCACATAGCGCCGTTCGATGCCGGAGGCTGCAAGGATGAAATCGGACGACGAATGCGGCTTTGCCTCGACCTCTCCGGCGGCGATTTGTGAAGCGTTTTCAGCATTGTAAACATCCGCATAGGCGTTGAATGCGGCGACGAGTTCGTCGTTCGTGATGACGTGTTCGGGTGTGAAAACGCCCGATCCGGTGATGGCTGCTGAATACATTTCGGTCCCCCAAGCTGGCCGACATCTGAGCCTGTTCACCCCAGAAATGCAAGCGTGACGGGGCGTATGGTTTGCGTATGGCAGGCGTATGGCTGGCGTATGGCAACGGGGCCAGCGCGGCGTGCTGCGGTTTCGTTAACCCTTTGGGCGCAGGTTGGGGGAAAGGAGACGCGGATATGAACGAACTTGACCCTGAAAAGATGACCAAGACTGAGCGCAAACACTGGGGCTTTGGCGTGGACGCCATGCGCATGTTTGAGGCGGATATGATGGGCCACCTGAGCCAGACCCGCGCGATCCCGGTGGAGTGGCATACCATCTGGAAAGACCAGGACCGGCGCGACCCCAAACGCCGCAAGGTGACGATGCGGCTGGATGCGAATGTGGTGAAGTTTTTTGCGGACATGGGGCCGGGCTACGCGGAGAGGATGAACCGCGTGCTGCAGGCGTTCATGTACTTCCGGTTGGCCAAGCTGATCGATGGGCCGGACACGATGGATTACATCACGAAGCCCGACGAGGTGCTGGCCCACGCGCGCAACAGGCCGGAGTGGGGGGATTTTGCGGTGGAAGATGAGAAGGCAGAGCGGCGGGTTGCGGGGGAGGGTGTGCGGTGATGCGTGCGGGAGAGGGTGGTGATGGGGGAAGGGGGGCCATCGGCTGTTGGGTGAGAGCAACAGGCGGCGAGCGCGAGGAGCAGCTAAAATGTTCTCTTTTTGTTCTTTTGCTATTGCAAAAGTGTTTCATTGCACGATATATCACAGAGTAATGGGAGCAGCGTTTTGATCGCCGTTGATGCGAGATCTGTAGCAAACTGGTTCATCGAGACCAGCGAATCGAAAGGTGATCGCCTTTCGATAATGGAACTGCTTAAGTTAGTTTATATCAGCCATGGCTGGCATTTGGAGATATATGACGAGCCTCTCTTTCGAAACCGAATTGAAGCGTGGAAATTTGGTCCTGTCATTCCAGACGTTTATAATGAGTTTCGTGGGCAAGGTGTAACACTTCAAAATCCCTCTCCGATGTTTGACTCAGCGGACTTGAACGAAGATCAACTGTCGCTTCTCGAAGAAATCTACGAAATATATGGGCATATGCCCGCATTCAAATTGTCAGATATAACTCACGAATCCAATGGACCGTGGGACGTTGCAAGCAGGGAATATGGTTTTTTCGCACCGATTGGAAACGACCTTATTCGTTCGCACTACAAGCAAAAGCGCGAGACGGCGAAGAAGCGGAAATGAGTTTGGTGTTTTTGAGTGAGCAATAAGTTACCGTATTCGTCTTCCGCTGAGGCGGAAGTTGATTTCGCAAATGAACCCGCGGTCAAAAACCTCGACGCAGAAGCTGAACTTCGGTCTGCAAGGGTACAACGCGCGACCTTGACAAATTCTCTCAGAAGACAAGCGTTTTCTCATGCGATCGCTGTCGTTGGTGGTATGGCTCTTCTGCTGTTCGTTTTGCTGCTTCTAATTTTTCTTGAGCATGATTTTACAACGATATCCGATACAGCTCAGGTCGCTCTTTTTGGCGGTCCAATTCTGTCCATAACAATTATTACGGTATTCGTTCTCAGAGGCGTTTTTCTTGCTGGCGTGGTTGACGCGAAGGACGACGAAAAGTCGTTCTTGAGTCCTGTAGTTAGGGCACTTGGGGATTAAGTATGCATCTTTGAGATGCACGGCACCAACTTGCTTCGGCTTAGACACCCCGTAGACTTTCCGTGGCTCCGCCCGTGAACCACACAATCGGTCCACTGGACCGATTGCCGAGCGAGGCTCGGTCAGTCGTTCACCCCTGTAACGCCCTGACCCTCACGTCCCCCTCAACCTTCGCCTTGATCGCCAGTGCTGCTGCGTGGCTCCCGGCCAGCGTGGTGTAGTAGGGGATGCGGTCGGCCAGGGCGATGGCGCGGATGGAGCGGCTGTCTTCGACGGCGGCTGTGCCTTCGGTGGAATTCATCACCAGCGCGATTTCGCCGTCCTTCAGCAGATCCGCCACGGTGCGGCCGCCTTCGTACACTTTGTTGACGACTGCCGTGTCGATCCCGCGGTCCTTGAGCCAGCTGGCCGTGCCTTTGGTGGCGCAGAGCGACATGCCGAGGCCTGCGAGGATCTGGGCGGTCTCAACCAGTTGGTCGGTTTTGTCGGTGTCTTTGATGGACAGGAAGACCGTGCCGGACGTGGGCAGATCGACGCCCGCGCCCATTTGCGCCTTCAGAAACGCGCGGTCGAATGACCGCGCCCAGCCCATGACTTCGCCGGTGGAGCGCATTTCGGGGCCCAGGATTGTGTCGACCCCGGGGAAGCGGTTGAAGGGCAGCACGGCCTCTTTCACGGAGAACCACGGGGTGTGCGGGTCGGCCAAGGTAAAGGGGTTGCCGAGCGGCATGACGTCCATCGGATCGTCGGCGGGAGCGTAGGGTTCGCGCAGCGGGAAGTTGGACAGAGGCTCACCGGCCATGAGGCGCGCGGCGATGGAGGCGACGGCGCTATCGGTGGCTTTGGCGACGAAGGGGACAGTGCGGGAGGCGCGAGGATTGACCTCGATCAGATAAACCGCACCGTCTTTGACGGCGAATTGCACGTTCATCAGGCCCACGACTTTGAGGGCCAATGCCAGTTCGCGGGTTTGACGTTTGATTTCCGCGATGATGTCTGCGGGCAGGGTGTGGGGCGGCAGGCAGCAGGCGCTGTCACCGGAGTGCACACCTGCCTCTTCGATGTGCTGCATGATGCCTGCGACGTGGGTGTCTTTGCCGTCGCTGAGGCAATCGACGTCCACCTCAACCGCGCCGGAGAGGTAGCTGTCCAGCAGGACGGGGCTGTCGCCGGAGACCACAACGGCCTCGGCGATGTAGCGTTCCAGTTGGGCCATGTCGCGGACGATTTCCATGGCGCGGCCACCCAGCACGTAAGAGGGGCGGATGACGAGGGGGAAGCCGATGTCTTCCGCGATTTTCATCGCCTCATCATCGGTGGAGGCGATGCCGTTTTTGGGCTGTTTGAGGTTCAGGTCGTTCACGAGCGCCTGAAACCGTTCGCGGTCTTCGGCCCAGTCGATGCTGTCGGGTGAGGTGCCGAGGATGGGGATGCCTGCGTCGTGCAGCGCCCCCGCGATCTTGAGGGGGGTCTGGCCGCCGAACTGGACGATAACGCCGTGCAGCGTGCCGTTTTCCTGCTCAACCCGCAGAATTTCCATGACATTTTCAAACGTCAGCGGTTCGAAATAGAGACGATCAGAGGTGTCGTAGTCGGTCGACACTGTCTCAGGGTTGCAGTTGACCATGATCGTTTCATAGCCCTGATCGGTCAGGGCGAAACAGGCGTGGCAGCAGCAATAGTCAAATTCGATCCCTTGGCCGATACGGTTGGGGCCACCGCCCAGGATGACGACCTTTTTGCGGTCTGAGGGTCGCGCCTCACATTCCACGTCGCCCATCATCGGGGCCTCGTAGGTGGAATACATGTAGGGGGTCTGGGCCTCAAATTCTGCCGCGCAGGTGTCGATGCGTTTGAAGACCGCCTTCACGCCTGCATCAAGACGGGCCTTGCGAACCTCAGCTTCGCTGTGACCCGCAAGGCTGGCCAGACGGGCGTCGGTGAAGCCCAGCATTTTGAGGGACCGCAGGGCGGAGGTGCCGGTGGGCAGGCCACCCGACTTAACACCCTCTTCCGCGTCGATGATTTCGCGGAACCGGTCGAGGAACCACGGATCAAAGGACGTGACCGCCTGAATGTCTTCGTTGCTGAGCCCATGGCGCATGGCTTGGGCGATGACGCGGATGCGGTCGGGGGTTTGTTTGGCCAGTGCTTTGGTGATGGCGGCGCGGTCGGGTGCTCCTTCGATTTCGATCTCATCAAAGCCCGTCAGGCCGTTTTCCATCGACGCCAGCGCCTTTTGCATGCTTTCGTGGAAGGTGCGGCCGATGGCCATGACCTCGCCCACGGATTTCATGGCGGTGGTCAGATAGGGTTCGGAGCCTGGGAACTTCTCAAACGCGAAGCGTGGGATTTTGGTGACGACGTAGTCGATGGAGGGTTCAAACGACGCAGGCGTGACTCCGGTGATGTCGTTGTCGAGCTCATCCAAGGTGAAGCCCACGGCGAGCTTGGCGGCGATCTTGGCGATGGGAAAGCCCGTCGCCTTGGAGGCCAGCGCGGAGGAGCGCGACACGCGGGGGTTCATTTCGATGACGACCATGCGGCCATCGGCGGGGTTCACGGCCCATTGCACGTTGGACCCGCCGGTTTCCACGCCGATTTCACGCAGCACGTTGATGCTGTGCGTGCGCATGATCTGATATTCTTTGTCGGTCAACGTGAGCGCCGGAGCCACGGTGATGCTGTCGCCTGTGTGTACGCCCATGGGGTCCACGTTTTCGATGGAACAGACGATGATGGCGTTGTCGGCAGTGTCGCGGACGACCTCCATCTCGTATTCTTTCCAGCCGAGCAGAGATTCGTCGACGAGGATCTGCGCCACGGGCGACGCCTCCATGCCTGTGCGGCAGAAATGTTCGTAGTCTTCGCGGTTGTAGGCCACGCCGCCGCCGGTGCCGCCCAACGTGAAGGCGGGGCGGATGATCGCCGGAAGGCCGATGTCTTCGAGCGCGTCCATGGCCAGACGCAGGCCTTCATTGATGTCGAATTTATCCGTCACGCGGGCGGCGTCTTTGTCCAGCGTGGGGGCTGTGACGATGGTGGCCTTGGGGTTTTCGATGCCCAGACGGTCCATCGCCTCACGGAACAGCTGGCGGTCTTCGGCCATTTCGATGGCTTCGCGTTTGGCGCCGATCATCTCAACGCCGTATTTTTCCAGCACGCCCATGTCGGCCAGTGCCAAGGACGTGTTCAGGCCCGTCTGCCCGCCCATGGTGGGCAAGAGCGCGTCGGGGCGTTCTTTTTCGATGATTTTGGCGACGGTCTCTGGCGTGATGGGCTCGATGTAGGTGGCATCGGCCAGCCCAGGGTCCGTCATGATGGTGGCGGGGTTGGAGTTGACGAGGATGACGCGGTAGCCTTCCTCACGCAGGGCCTTGCAGGCTTGCGCGCCGGAGTAGTCAAATTCGCAGGCTTGCCCGATGACAATGGGCCCCGCACCAATGATCATGATCGACTGGATGTCGGTTCTCTTTGGCATGGCAGCGCCCCCATTGTAGTCCCAAGTGCTGGGATTTTTTCAAATTGTCCGCGTTATAGGGAACGGCCAAGCTGGCGCAAGGGGCAATGGCAACCGGTGGTGGGGTATTTTTCGGTTTTTGGTCACAGGCGCGGGAACCAAACGCAGGCGCCACACGTATCATGTCACGTCCAACTGACAGACAGGAGCGCCCAATGACATCATCTGCCCTCATTTTTGGATCCATCGGATCTGTCGCCGAAACCTCTGATTTGCAGCGCCGTGCGTTCAATGCGGCCTTTGCCGATGCGGGGCTGGAGTGGGAGTGGTCCTTGCCTGAGTACAAGGAGATGCTGCGCAAGCCAGGTGGGCGCAACCGCATCGCGGACTATGCCGCCGCCCGTGGGGACGATGTGGATGCCGAGGCCCTGCATGAGGCCAAGGTCGAAGCGTTTGAACGGATGGTGAAACAGGAGGGGTTGGTGCCCCGTCCCGGCGTGGTTGAGGTGATCACCGCGGCACGGGATGCGGGGATGTTGCTGGGCTGGGCCACAACCACCACGCCGCGCACGGTTGAATTGATGTTGAGCGGGCTGTTTCCCACCATCCCGCGATCGATTTTTGAATTTATTGGCGATGCAACGATGGTCGAGGCGGGCAAACCCGCCCCCGATATCTACACCCTTGCCCTGTCAGAGATGGGCGTGCGCGCAGACGAGGCCGTTGCGGTTGAAGACACGCCCGAGGCCGCCGAGGCCGCCGTTGCCGCGCAGTTGCGCACGATCGGATTTGCAAATGAGATGGCGGCGGGGCGATCTTTTCCGGAAGGGGTGACGCTGATCACGAATTTGTTGGATGCCGATGTTGTGGTGCACAAAGACGCAGCTTAGGCTTTTCATTTGTGGAAAAATGAGAAATATCAGCACTGTACCTGTGTAAAAAGATGTGGCTTGGGTGCAGTTTGCTGCAGGGCAGCGAAACATGACAGGGTGGTATGTAAACTTTAGTTGACAGAATGAGTGTCACTTTAAGTTTGCAGTCCGCTATCTAACCCCCTTACTTTTAAGGACAATATTTGCGGGCTGCCGTGCGGCCCCATGTCGACTTCTTAGGTGGTTTCATGGCAGAACCTCTTGTTGCGCCTTTGCGCCGTCCCAATCGGTCGGGCTTTATGGCCCCGTTTTTAGTGTTGGAAATGGTCGCGGCCATTGGGTCCGCTATGGGGGCCGACAGTTTGGAAGAGGTTCTCAAAGAGGCGCAGTTATACCGGTTGCCGGACGCGGATGAACCGGTGCGCGAGGACAAGGTGGCGCGGTTGCATCAGGCCATGCGCCGGAAGTGGCCAGATGAGGCCGTCGCGATGTCGACCCGGGCCGGGGCCGAAGCCGGGCAGCGGATCATGGAAACCCAGATCACCACCAAGGCCCAAGGCATGTTGGCGAAAATGCCGCGCGCTACGGGCGCCTGGCTGTTGGCCAAGACCGCGCGGCAGAACGCCTGGACGTTTTCAGGATCGGGTGAGTTCGTTGTGGAAAGCGAAAACCGGTTCATTTTGCGTGAGAATCCCATTTTGGTGGGGGAAACATCCGAGGTGATGGTGTGCGATTTCCATGCCAGTCTGTTTGAGAGGCTGTTCAGCACGTTGATCCATCCACGGCTGGTCTGTCGTGAGACGCAGTGCCATGCGCGCGGTGATGAGGCCTGCGTGTTCGAATTCACCATGTCCGAGGCGTAAGCCAACAGATCGACGCCCTTGTGGTGCCGATGGGCGGGGATGGCCGTCCTGACGCGCTGTCCTTGCTTGACTTCGCGCGCTGATCAGGGTGTAGGGGGCGGACGTATTTTTTCGCTCATCGAACGCCCCGAGGATCTGACCCATGCACGCCTACCGAAGCCACACCTGCGCAGAATTGACCAAGGACGCCGTGGGGGAAACCGTGCGCCTGTCGGGCTGGGTGCACCGCGTGCGCGACCACGGCGGCGTGTTGTTCATAGACCTGCGCGACCACTACGGCGTGACGCAGGTGTTGTGCGACCCTGACAGCCCCGTCTTTGCCGAGGTCGAGAAGGTGCGCAGCGAATGGTGTATCCGCATCGATGGCACGGTGAAGGCGCGGGACGAAAGCCTTGTGAACGCCAAACTGCCGACCGGTGAGATTGAGGTCTTCATCCGCGACATGGAGGTGTTGGGCGCCGCCAATGAGCTGCCCCTGATGGTCTTTGGGGATCAGGAATATCCAGAAGAAACCCGTCTGAAATACCGCTATCTGGATCTGCGCCGCGAGGCGATGCAGGACAACATGAAACTGCGGTCCGACGTTGTGGCCTCCATGCGCAAACGCATGTGGGACACAGGGTTCCGCGAATACCAGACGCCGATCATCACGGCGTCTTCGCCCGAAGGCGCGCGGGACTTCCTTGTGCCGTCCCGTTTGCATCCCGGCAAGTTTTACGCCCTGCCGCAGGCGCCGCAGCAGTTCAAACAGCTGATCATGGTGTCGGGCTATGACAAGTATTTCCAGATCGCACCGTGTTTCCGGGACGAAGACCCCCGCGCCGATCGTTCACCGACCGATTTCTATCAGTTGGACCTTGAGATGTCGTTCGTCGAACAGCAGGACGTGTTCGACACGATCCAGCCCGTTCTGACAGGAATCTTTGAGGAATTTGGCGGGGGCCGCGTGGTCGATCAGGAGTGGCCGCAGATTTCCTATCGTGATGCGGCCCTGTGGTATGGCACCGACAAGCCTGATTTGCGGAACCCGATCAAGATGCAAGTGGTCTCTGACCATTTCCGCGGGTCCGGTTTTGCCATCTTTGCCAAGCTGTTGGAACAGGACGGCACCGAGGTGCGCGCGATCCCTGCACCCACAGGCGGCAGCCGCAAGTTCTGTGACCGCATGAACGCCTTTGCGCAAAAAGAAGGCCTGCCCGGGATGGGGTACATCTTCTGGCGCAAGCAATCGCCAGACACCATTGCGCAGGAACGCGGGATCACGGTGAAAGAGGTCAACGCGCTGATCAAATCCGGTGAGATCACATTGGGTGAGGAGGCCGCAGGACCGCTGGCCAAGAACATAGGGCCCGAGCGCACGGAAGCGATCCGCCAGCAGCTTGGCCTTGGCGTGGGCGATGCGGCGTTCTTCCTGGGCGGCAAGCCCAAGGCGTTTGAGGGCGTGGCCGGCAAGGCACGTCAGGTGATCGGTGATGAGTTGGGCCTGACGGATACGAACCGGTTTGCCTTTGCCTGGATTGTGGATTTCCCGATCTACGAACGGGACGCTGAGACCGGTGAGATTGATTTCGAGCACAACCCGTTCTCCATGCCGCAGGGCGGGATGGAGGCGCTGAATGGCGCGCCGGAGGATGTTTTGGGGTATCAGTATGATCTGGCCTGCAACGGCTACGAACTGGTGTCCGGTGCGATCCGGAACCACCGCCCCGAGATCATGTTCAAGGCGTTCGAGATTGCCGGATACGGCAAGGATGAGGTTGAAAAGCGGTTCGGCGGGATGGTCAACGCGTTCCAATATGGCGCCCCGCCCCACGGGGGCTGTGCCGCTGGCATCGACCGGATTGTGATGTTGCTGGCCGATGCGACCAACATCCGTGAGGTCATCATGTTCCCGATGAACCAGCGCGCCGAAGACCTGATGATGGGCGCCCCGAATGAGCCGATGAACGAACAGCTGCGCGAATTGCGCCTGCGGGTGCTGCCGCCTGAGGATTGATCCTGCGGGTCCGGTGCCTCTAAATTTCCGGAAATTTAGAGGGCTGTTACAGGCGATGTTTGTGGACGATGGGCGGGGATTCTCCGCCCATTGTTGTGCGGGGAACGATAAACCTTGTCCCGCCCACCTTGCGTTGCCAGATATAGGCCATGTCTTTTGATCCCACCCGCGCGGCCATCCGGTTTGGCAATGGGCTGTCCCCCACTGTGACGCCGCCCGTGTCTGTGGCGGATATGATGGCCCGTGTGACAGGCCCCGATGTCGCGGCGGCGGCGCATCCGATCCCCCACTTTGATGACATGTATCCGACCCAATGGGATTTCCGTCTTGCGGGTGGGGCTGTTGCCGATGCGCAAACCGATGCCGAACGAGAGGCCGCAGAGGAGGCGCGGCGCGAAATGCGGGCCGCCGCGGGCGATTTGTGGGCGCTGAACACCATGCGGCAACTGGCGCGCGATGTCACCACCGAAGACGGGTTTCGCGAACGTCTGGTGCGGTTTTGGGCCGATCATTTCACGGCGCCGCCCACCAACGGACAGTGGCGGTATCAGGTCTATCCCACCATCGAACAGCGCATCCGGCCCTATATCGCCGGTCCGTTTCGGGACATGTTGCGGGCGGCTGTGACCAATCCGATGTTGATCCAGTTTCTTAGCCAGTCGGGATCGATGGGGCCGAATTCGCCCTTTGGGGTGCGGCGCGGGCGGGGGCTGAATGAGAACATGGCGCGTGAGGTGTTGGAGCTGCACACCTTGGGCGTGGGCGGGCGCTACACCCAAGACGACGTGCGCCAGTTTGCAGAGCTTTTGACGGGCCTGACCTACAGCGCGCGACGCGGGTTTCAGTATGACGCCCGCCGCGCCGAGCCGGGGGCAGAGACGGTGTTGGGCCGGTCCTATGGCGGGGGCGAGGCGACGTTGGATCAGGTTCTGGCGGCCCTCGACGATCTGGCGTTGCATCCGGACACGGCCCATCATTTGGCGCGTAAATTGGCCGTTCATTTCATCGCGCCCGATCCGGATCCGGATTTGGTGGGGGCCATGGCCGCCGCCTATTTGGCCGAAGGCGGCCAGTTGGCCGCGCTCTACCAAGCGATGTTGCAGCATGAGGCCGCCTGGGCCACCCCCGCGCGGCGCGTGAAACGGCCCTACGGGTTTGTGGCGGCGTCGCTGCGGGCTTTGGCTGTTCCGCCTGATGAGTTGACGGGCTACAGCTACGGGGATGTGGCGCGCGGCGTGTTTCGCCCGCTGACGGCCATGGGCCAGACCATCCACCAGCCGCCCGGGCCGGACGGGTGGCCCGAAGAGGATGAGGCCTGGATCACGCCGCAAGGCATGGCGGGCCGCATCACCTGGGCCATGCAAATGCCTGAACGTCTGTTAGACCGCTTACCCGATCCGCGTGACTTTGTCTTTACCGCCCTTGGCCCCACCCCGCCCGAGGCGGTGTTGTTTGCGGCCAATGCCGCCGAAACCGTGCCCGATGGGATCGGTCTGGTGCTGGCCTCATCGGCGTTTCAAAGGAGATAAGCATGGATCGCAGACGGTTTTTGCTGAATGCAGCGGCGGTTGGGTGCTCAGCGGCGGCGTCGCCCTTGATCACGCCGGTGGCTTTGGCGGCAGCACCTTGGGACACGCGGCTGGTGGTGATCATTCTGCGCGGCGGTGTGGACGGGCTGGATGTGATCCAGCCTTACGGCGATCCGGCGCTGGCGGCGTTGCGGCCCAATTTGCCTGTGGGAGAGGCCGCAGGCGCGCTGGATCTGGACGGATTTTACAGCCTGCACTCGGGGTTTTCGGCGCTCAAACCAATGTATGACGCGGGGGAGTTCGGGGCCGTGCATGCGGTCTCAACGCCCTATCGCGGCAAACGCAGCCATTTTGACGGACAGGATATTCTTGAGGCTGGCCTGCCCGGATTGGGGCAGGGAGGGCTGCGCGACGGGTGGTTGAACCGCATGTTGCAGATCATTCCGGGGCTTGAGCCGGAGATCGCCTATGCCATCGGGCCAGAACAGTTGTTGGTTCTGACCGGTGAGGCGCGGGCGGCGCGGTGGTCGCCCGAGGCGGAGTTGCGCATTTCGGCCAATGCGCGCGCGCTGTTGAATGTGGTGCACCATGATGATCCGCTGTTTCGGGATGCATCGGAGGATGCCATTGAAATCGTGGAACAAATCGCCGCCGAAGCCGCCGCGATGGAGGCCGCGATTGAGGCGGGGGAGCCTGTGGACGACGGCATGATGATGGGGATGGCCGCAAGCCAAGGCGGCAATCGCACCACCCGCAGCCTTGCCCAATTTGCGGCCTCACGTCTGAGGCGGGACACGCGGATTGCCGCGTTTTCCGTCAACGGGTGGGACAGCCATGCGCGTCAGTCGCGGCAGTTGGACCGGCGCGGATCTGCTTTGGCGGAGGTGTTGATCACGCTCAAAGACGGGTTGGGGCCGGTGTGGGACAAAACGGCGGTGCTGTGCATGACGGAATTTGGCCGCACGGCGCGCGAAAACGGCTCTCAGGGCACGGACCACGGCACGGGAGGGGCGCTGTTTTATGCGGGCGGCGCGCTGCGCGGCGGGCAGGTTTTGGGCGACTGGCCCGGCGTGGGGGAGGGCGCGCTGTACGAAGGGCGCGACCTGCTGCCCACGCGGGACGTGCGGGCCTATGCGGCGCACGCCATGCGGGGCTTGATCGGGTTGGACCGCGCCGCATTGGAAGGGGTCATCTTCCCGGGGCTTGAGATGGGCGACGCCCCGCGATTTGTTCTTTAGGGCTGTCGCGCGGCCCTTTGGGGCCGATCAGGGCCGATCAGACGCCCGTTGCAGGCTCAATCTGTTCGATCACGGCGTTGGTGTCGTCCGCCAGATCCTGCGCCGGTGTGCCAACGGTCGCCATAACAGCGGCGCCCAGCAAGACCAGGCCGGCGGTCAAAACCATCCAGTCGATGGTGGTGTTGCCGTCTTCTTCTGTCCAGAATTTCTTAACAAAACGTTCCATGGGAATTCCTCTTGATGAAATCAGGGTCTTGAGGGTCTTATGTCCGTAGATTGCGGCAACATTCTGCCGGAGGTGCGGCAAAGGTCGGGGCATTTGAGGGTTTGATCATGGTGGTGACGTCACGGCCGGTGGGCCCGCAGGTGGTGTTTGAGGGCGCGGATGTGCCGCCCGGCGTCCCGCTTCGGGGGCGTTTTGTGCGGCTGGAGCCGATGGCGCCTGCGCGCCATGGCCCCGCGTTGTGGCCCCACATCAAGGATCACGCTGCGGTCTGGGATTACCTCTATGAGGCCCCGCCCGAAGATGAGGCCGCGTTCATCCAGACGTTGGAGGTGTCCTGCGCCAAGCCCGGTTGGCATGGGTATGCTGTGGTGCAGCCTGACGGGGCTGTTGTGGGCTATGCGTTTTATCTGAACACCGTGCCGGACATGGGCACGATCGAGGTTGGCAATATCAATTTCTCGCCCCTGTTGCAGCGCACCCCTGCAGCGACCGAGGCGATGTTTTTGATGATGCGGCAGGCGTTTGATTTGGGATATCGGCGGTATGAATGGAAGTGCAACGCCCTGAATGCGCCGTCCCGCCGTGCGGCCCAAAGACTGGGATTTTCCTGGGAAGGAATTTTCCGCCAACATCTGATTGTCAAAGGGCGTAACCGGGACACCGCATGGCTTGCCATGACGGACGCAGAGTGGGGGGGGTTGCGCGCGGCGTTTGAGACATGGCTCGACCCCGCAAATTTTGACGCGGGCGGGCAGCAGGTGCGGGCCTTGGGGCCGTTGACCACCCCCCACCGTGTGGCCAGCGATCCGGACCAGTGACATCCATAGCGCCGCTGTCAAAGGGTGGCTGTCACAGAGCAGCTGTTCGCGCGATGCGGTCTTGCACCATGGCTGCGATTCGCGCGACCTGACTGCCGACGGCGCTGCCGTCGGTCTGCAGCTGCGCGAGGGTTTGGGTTTCTTGTGCCAAGGGCGTGTCACCTGCGCTGCGGGCGATGCCGCCCAGAAACTGTGTCAGATAGCGCAGGGTGCGGGCGTCGGTGGGGTCTTCCAAGGCGACGGCGGCGGCGGCCAGATCGTCGCGTAGGGCGACCTCATCTGGAATAACCGTGTCATCGGACAGCACGCGCAGGCCTTTGGGCTGACGCTCGGCGGGCAGATGTTCGAGGATTTTGGACTGAAAGAAGCCGATGTTGCTGATGGGTTTGTCGAGGAACCCGTCAGCGCCTGCCTTGCGGGCCAAGGCCTCCCCCTCCGGATCGCCGGAGGTGCCGAGGACCACATCCACCCGTGGGCGGGCGGCTGTCAGATCACGGATCAGATCCACGCCCGACCCATCGGGCAAGCCAATGTCGATGATCACGACGGAGGGCCGGTAGACGGCCAGGTGCCGCTGTGCGCTGAACAGGCTATCGGCGCGGCGGATGCGCGCGCCAGAGCGCAGGCAAAGAAGGCGCAGCGCCTCAGACGCGAAGCGGCTGTCTTCGACGACCAAAACGGTCAGACCCAGAAGCGGGCGGTTCGCGGTCGGCGGGCGGGTTTGCATAAAATCGTCAAGGCTGTCCATGGTGGTCCCCCTTGGGTGGGTGTGTTTGCGGATCACTGTCTGCGACTCAGTAAACGCCATTGTGGTGAATGTTCCGTTAACGGTGATTCTCCACAGTGACGCTGCGCTGCGGCAGGGTGTCCGTTGTACCCGGCGCGCGGCTGGATCATAAGGGGCCAAGACGAGGAGAGAGACCATGATCGGACGATTGAACCATGTGGCCATCGCTGTGCCAGACCTTGAGGCCGCGTGTGCGCAGTATCGCAGCGCTTTGGGCGCAAATGTTGGCGCGCCGCAGGATGAGCCGGACCACGGGGTCACGGTGGTGTTCGTTGAGCTGCCCAACACCAAGATCGAGTTTTTGTATCCCTTGGGCGAGGACAGCCCGATCAAGGGGTTTCTGGAAAAGAACCCTGCGGGGGGCATCCATCACATCTGCTATGAGGTGGATGATATTCTGGCGGCCCGCGACACATTGCAGGCCGAAGGGGCCCGCGTTCTGGGGTCGGGTGAGCCCAAGATCGGCGCCCATGGCAAGCCGGTGTTGTTTTTGCACCCCAAGGATTTCAATGGCTGCTTGATTGAGCTGGAAGAGGTCTAGGTTCTGTTTGGCAGACGGGCCCTGCGGGGCGAGTTTTTCGGGTCGGATGAAGCGGGTCGAGGCGTTAGGCGCGATCTGTCAGAGAGTTTGGAGAGGCTGAGATATGGGTATCACATCGGCAATTGTCTTGTTCGCCGTCGTCTGGTTCATGACGTTCTTTATCGTCTTGCCGTTGCGGTTGACCACCCAAGGGGAAGAGGGCGAGGTCGTGCCGGGCACCCATAAATCTGCCCCAGCGGATGCGCAGATCGGGCGGCGGGCGCGGATCACCACTTATTGGGCGTTTCCGATTTGGGCGGTGTTGGCGACCATCATTCTGTCGGGCTGGATTTCGGTGCGCGACATTGACTGGTTTGACCGGATGGCGACGCCTCAGGGTGCGCAAGAGGTCAGCGAGTAGCGGCCACACGGTGATAGAGGTGCGTGAAGGTTGCCGCGCCCAAGATCGGGACCAGCAGATTGAGCACCGGAATGGTCAGCGGAACCGCTATAAGGGTTCCGGCCATCCAGATTTGAGGTAAGTTGCGCCGCCGCAGGTCCTTGGCCCCTTGCCTGCCGGCGCGGCGCATGGCGGCCACGGTGAAATATTCCCGCCCCAGCAAAAAGCCGTTGATCAGGTAGAACATCACCGGTGCGGCGAACCAAAAAAGCGGCAAGAGCAGCAACCCCACGAGGTTTACGAAGATCAGCAGCGCCATAAAGGACAGGGTGTCGCGGATCCCGTCAGCCCAGCTGACAGGGGTCGCGGCGGGCAGGTGGGGGTAGTGCTGCGCCTCAACCGCCGCGGCCACGTCTTCCAGGAACAGCGATGTGATGGCCGAGGCGACAGGGATCATCAAAAAGATCGAAAAGACCAGCATCAGTGCCATGCTGCCCCAGCTGAGAAGGCCGCCCACAAAGGCATTCGGCCCCAGAAACGGCAGATCGAGCGAGGCCGGATCAAGCCAGCCCAAAAACCCCAAGAAGGCCGCATAGACCGCAACCAGCAGCGCAAGCGTCAGCCCGACGCCCAAGGCCAGCACCCGCCGAAACCGCGGATCGCCCATTTGGGCCAGCGCCTTTGTCACGTCGGACAGGATCATGTGCTGACCCAGCTGACTTTCTGGGCCAGATCGGGGCGGGGCCGTTCTGGGGGCGCGTTGGTCTCAGTGCCGATGTGGATGAACCCCGCCACCCGTTCGTGGGATGCAAGGCCCAATCCGATTTCCGCGAATGTGCGATCATGGGACGCCCAACCGCTCAGCCAGTTTGCCCCCCAGCCCGCCGCCAATGCCGCGTTGAGCAGGGACAAACACACCGCGCCTGCGGAATAGGTTTGTTCAATCGCGGGGATTTTGTCCGAGGCCACTTGGGTTTCGATGACGGCCACGGCGAGGTCTGCATCGGCATATTGCGCGATGCCCTTGGCGCGTTTGTCCTCTGCCACGCCCAAGGGGGCAGCGCGGGTTTCGGCCAAGGCGGCCAGCCGTGTCAGGGCGGGTTTTTCCAGCACGATGAACCGCCACGGTTCCAGTTTGCCGTGATCGGGCGTGCGGGCGGCTGCGGTCAGGATTTCCGTCAACGCGTCGCGGTCTGGCACCGGCGCCTGCAGGGTTTTGGCAGGCCGCGACCGGCGGGTCAGTAGAAAATCGAGGGCGGGTTGATTGCGCGGCGGCATGAGGTCTCCTGTCCGTTTTCCGACATATGGGGGCGCGCCGCGCCAGATGCCAGCCTAGCTGATGGGCGCAGGCAGAAAACCGGTCAGCCAGATGCGAAATATGTCGGGATGTTCGGCGATTTCGAAATAGCCAATATGTGCGCCCGGGGCCCTTGCGTCGCGCAGGACGACCCAATCGTAGCCCTGCGGTTGCGTGTAAGGCCCATCTTGGGTGATGTCGGTGCGACTGCTGTAGGTGTCTGCGACCGCGTCAAGATAGGGGATCGCAACACCGCCCTCAAACAGAGGCGCGCCTTGCCATCTTTCGACACTGAAATAGCAATCCATGCGGGCGATGGCGTCATCGGGCCAATTCACATCAGACCAGAACGTGAGCGGAATAGGCCCGGCTGAGGGAGAATAGGACAAGGTCAACGGGTCGTTTTGGCGGAGGGCCTGTTGGTCTTGCGACAGCACGCGCCCTGCGCGGCTGCAATAATAGGTGGCGATGTTGGCCGGGGTGTCGATGACGCCCTCGCTGTGCCAGTAAAACGGATCCTCTATGCCGTCAGGCAGGCTGTCAGGCCCAAGATGATAATAGAAGGTGCCTGCGCCGAACTGGGGGCGCAACACGTCCAGAACGTCTGCCAAGGCGATGTTCGGTTGGGTGCTGAGCCTCTGGGCGGCCTGCAACAGTTGGGCGGGGTCCGGCGTGGTTTGTGCGCAGACGGGGGTGGCACAGATTAGCGCGAGGACCAGCCCCCTCACAATGCGTCCCGCATGGCGTCGATCTGGGTCTGCACGAAGGTGTCGAAGGCGGGCCCGGGTTGGCGCAAAGGAAAGACATCGCCAAAGGGATCAGGGGCGGTGATGGCGCTGCCCGACATCTGTTGCAGGACGTGATGGCCGCAAAATGGAACGTAGACTTCGGAATAGCCGCCCTCATGGGCCATCATCAAACGACCCGCGCAGAGGTCATCGGCCAGCGTCATGACACGGGCGGTCATCTGCCCGAAGGTGTCGGCTGTGGCCAACATGCGCCCCAACGGATCAATCGCGGCGGCATCAAAACCGCAGGCGATGACGATGACATCGGGGGCAAAGGCGCGGATCTGATCTGCCACGATCTGATCCATCACCGCCAGATACCCCGCATGGCCGACCCCGGCTGGCAAGGGGATATTAAGGTTAACGCCCGTCCCCGCGCCCCGGCCGCGATCGGCGAAATGGCCGCTGTCCATGGGGTAGTTGCGGTCTTGATGGATCGAAACCGTCAACACATCTGGGTCTTCGTAGAAAATCGCTTCTGTGCCGTTGCCGTGGTGCACGTCCCAATCCAACACCACAAAACGGTCCGCCAACCCCTTGGCGCGGGCGGCCTCAATCGCGATGGCGAGGTTGGCCATCAGGCAAAATCCGTTGGGATAATCCGGCAAGCAGTGGTGCCCGGGCGGGCGGCTGAGGGCGTAGGCGTTCGTCACCTCACCGCGCAAAACGGCCTCCAACGCGGCGACCGAAAGGCCCGCGGACAGGGCCGCAATCTCATACCCGCCGGGCCCGAACGGCGTGCGGCGGCCCATCTCGCCGCCGCCCTGATCGGACAGGTCTTTAAAGGCATCGAGGTAGGAGGCCGGATGCACCCGCAACAGATCCGCGCGCCCAGCCTGCGCCGCGCCGCGCAGGGACAGATCCCCAGACAAACCGGTCACATCGATCAGGTTCTTCAGACGTCGTTTGCTTTCAGGGCTTTCGGGCAACCCGCCATCCAAAGGCTGCACAAGTCCGCCCACAGGCAACATGCCCGCATAATTGCCACCCCCGTGCCAAAAACATCTCTCGTCAAAGAAAAAACCTGTGGTCATGGCGCGCGGCCTCCCTTCTTTGGGTCAAAAATACCTAAAATCCAACTTGCGCCTCACTCGGGCCGCAACCGGTAGGCGCCTTCGGGCAAATCCAGCGCCATGGACAGATCGCGCAGTTGCGACATCGACAATGTGACGGTGACAGGCATGTCGGTGCGCGGGTCCACTTGGGTCACGGTCACGCAGTCCTCGAACGCGTTGATGATGACGTCCTCGCGAAAGGGCGCGTCGTCCTCGGCTTCATCCACGAGGGTGACGACGGTGGCGTCGAAATCGTGCTCTATGGTGAACATGGGGCCTCCAGCGTGGGTTACGTTCAGCTTGCGGCGGGGGCGGTGTGGCGTCAACCGCCCCGTGGCGCCATTGGGGTCCGTCATTGGGGTCCGTCATGGGGGTCGGCACTTGACAGCCATGTGACTGGCGGGGCGGTGATCTGGGGTGGAAGCCAGCAGTGGGGGTGCTAAATTATGTCCCGAACAAGCAAAGGACATGAAGAATGATGCGTGCGATGTTGGTCGCCTGTTTGGTCGCGACCTTGGCCGCCTGTGAGGTTGTCCCCCAGGTCGGGCCCCAGGTTGGGTCTCAGGGGCAGACGACTGCGGGCGGTGTTCGTCCGACGCCGGTGGCCGCACCGGCACCGGCCCCTACGGCAGGGGATGCGATGGGCCCTCGGGCCGCCGCGCGGGCCTTTGTGCAGGTGGTTGATCAGCTGGAACCGGTGGCCGAGAGGGAATGCCGTGCGCGGTCCCCGCAGCTGAATTGCGATTTTCTGATCGTGGTGGATGACCGCCCCGGTCTTCCGCGCAACGCCTTTCAAACCGTCAATGACAACGGACGCCCCATCATCGGCTTTACCCTGTCGCTGATCGAAGACGCGCGCAACCGCGATGAAATCGCCTTTATCATGGCCCATGAGGCCGCCCACCACATCGAAGACCACCTGACCCAACAGCGCCGCATCGCCGTGCTGGGGGCGTCTGTTTTTGGCCAGCTGGCAGGTGATTTTGGTGGCACGGGGGAGGCGGTGCGCACCGCGCAAGAGTTGGGCGCCATCGTGGGCGCGCGCAGCTATTCCAAGGATTTTGAGCTGGAGGCCGACCGTCTGGGCACCATCATCGCCGCGCGGGCGGGCTATGATCCGGTATTGGGGTCAGAATTCTTTTTCCGCATTCCCGATCCGGGTGATCAGTTCCTGGGCACCCATCCCCCCAATGCGCAACGTATTCAGGTGGTGCGGGACACAGCGGCGGGGTTGTAGACCTGACCGGGCACCGCCCTTGCCACCTCTGCCCCCCTCACGGCCCCAGTCACGCAACCTGGGGCATCCCGATGACGATGGCTGCGAAAAAGCACACGGAGGCCGCCAGAACAAAGCCATGCCAAATGGCGTTTTGATACCGCAGTCCCTCAAGGCTGAAAATCACGGCCCCCACCGTATAGGTCGCGCCGCCCACGCCCAGCAAAACCAGGCCGGCGGTCGGCACGACGGGAAAAAGCGACGTGATCAGCGCAAGGCTGAGCCAGCCAAGCCCGAGATACAACACCGTGCCCATGTGGCCGGAGCCGCCACGGGTGCCCCAGAAAAACAGCTTTGCCACCGCCCCGATGGCCGCCAAGACCCAAACCAAGGTCAGCACGCCATAGGCAAAGGCAGACCCGATCAACACGACCAGCGGCGTATAGGTGCCTGCGATCTTGAAATAAATCGCCGCGTGATCAATCCGCCGCAGCGCAGGCCGCAGCCGTTCCCACGGGGTGAAGTGATAACAGGCGGAGGCCACAAAGGACGCAATCAACGCCGCCCCATAGACAGATGCGCCCACAATCGTGCCTGCATCCATTGTGGCCGTTGCCCAGATCAACAAAAAAACCGTGCCCGTGATCGCAAAGCCCACGCCCGCTGCGTGCATCACGCCATCCGCAATCCGTTCAGCGAGGGCGTATTTGGGGTAGGGGTCAGAATGGGTCATGCCATTAAGGTAGGGCATATTTGTAAACTATTCACTCACACTTCCGTGGCGTCACGAAAGGGTCATTGGGGTGTTGGGCGACATATCGCTATCTCTTGCCGCACGAATTGCAACTTTTTTGAAACTCTGGTCCTCGGCCCTACGTGGCTTAGGGACACATCAACGACGGGAGACCCCAATGCGTCTTACACTTGCAGCAACTCTTTTGGCCGCCACACCGATGATGGCTCTTGCCGCCGGATCCGGCAGCAGCACACCCCCCACCCCCACCGAGACCACGGAACAATGCGTTGAAGGTCTGGTGTTCGATCTGGCCACGCAGACCTGCATGACGCCCGAGCAGTCCACCAACGATGACAACGCGATGATGGATGCCGTGCGTGAGCTGTCCTATGAGGGCCGTTATGCAGATGCGCGTCAGGTGCTGGACCTTCTCGATCCTGCCGACAGCATGGTACAGACCTATTACGGTTTCACCGCACGCAAGATGGGCGACATGGACGGCGCGATGTCCTTTTATCAGGCCGCGTTGACGATTGATCCCAACAACAATCTGGCGCGGTCCTACATGGGCCAGGGCATGGTCTCCATGGGTGATCTGGTCGGCGCACAGGCCCAGCTGACCGAAATTCGCGCCCGTGATGGCCGCCAGACATGGCCCGAGATTGCCTTGCGCATGGCGATCGACACCGGCGTAGGCCCGTCCTACTAAGCCTTTGGTATTTTGAGTACGAGTATTTGCGCGGGTCCTGAAACAGGGCCCGCGTTTTGCGTTTGGGGGTTGCGCCAAGGGCGCGCGCGCCGTCATGTGGGGCGCGATGTTGGTTCTCGACAACATATTTACTGACCGAGGGTCGAAATACGCGGTCTCCGGCGGGCCATGTGCGGATGCGGCGGGGGCCAAGGCCTTTGTCAAAACGCTCTGCCGGACCAAGAAATTCGCCAAGGCCACCCACAACACCTGGGGCCTCATCCTGCCCTGCGGCACCCCGATCAAGAACGACGACGGCGAGGCCGGCGCGGGCATGGTCATCCTGCGCATGTTGGAGCGAGAGGGCGTAGTGGGCGAAATTGTTGTCGTCACCCGCTGGTTTGGCGGCACCCATCTGGGTGGTGACCGGTTCCGCCGCGTCCAGGACGCCGTGCGCGTCTATCTGGACGCGCGCTAGGCCGCCTGGGCCTTGGCCTTGCGGCGGATGTGCCACCGATAAATCAGCGGGGCCAACACGCGGTCATAGGCAAAGACCGTCAGGGGCCGGATGACGGGCCAGCCGGTGACGCGGGCCAGCCAATGATAGCGCGGCATCTGCGCCCACAGCACGCGAAACGCAGGCATGCCGGACAGCAATTCACCGTCATGCAGCACATAAAGCCGCCGCGCGGCCTGATCGGCCGTCAAATCCCATGTGGCCAGCGCGTCTGAATTCAGATCGTCAAACCGGATCGGCAGCGCGCTGTCTTGCGCATATTTTTCATAGTGCCGGATCTCGAAATTGCAGACGGGACAGTCTGCGTTGAAAAGGACTTTGGTGTTTTCTTGTTCCATGTTCCTCAGATAGGCTGCGGCATGCGACGTGCCAGTGGGGCGCGCCGCCGCAGGGGGCAAATCATGGGCTTATTCGAATGGCTGAAAACGCGCATCATCTGGTCTTGCGCAGGCCTGCGTGACGCGTGGCGGCAGGAGCAATCGTTTCGGGTCTGGTCATGGGTCAATGTGGTGTCCGCTGGGCTGGCGTTTTGGCTGCTGTCGGGGGCGGAACTGGCGCTCATTCTGGCGCTGGGCCTGTTGATCCTGGCGGTGGAGATGGTGAACACCGCCGTGGAACGCGCCGTCGATCTGGTGTCCTCAGAGCGCAGCGAACTGGCCCGTCAAGCCAAGGACGCAGGATCCGCGGGCGTGATGTTGGCCGCCATTGCGGCAGGGGTCGCCTGGGTGGTGGTGCTGGTAACGTAACGTCGCTTGGGGAATTGTGATCGGCTTTCCCCCTGCGGACTGGGGGCGGTTGCGATAGATATAGGACATGTCTGCTGCCCAACCCAAACCCCGCCCCGACGCTGTGCCAATGCAAGATGCAACGCTTGGCGATGCCCCCAACCTGTCCGTCGTCGACACCCCGCCCCCACGCGACATGGTGCGCAAACTGGACGCGTTTCTCGCGCGGATGGATGATGAGTTGGGGCGGTGAGTGTGAATTATTTTACATAATAGACTTCTGGAAATTGCGCGACAATCCAAGTGATGGGTCGCTGCTCATTTCCAAATCTTGCCTTGCGCCATCCTGTTCAAGGATGACAAGCTGCTTCACGACTGAAAAGCGGGGGCGGAAATGGCTGGAAAATATGATCAAGGACTGCTCTTACAGCTCAATACTGAAGAGGCTTCAGCTGAACGCACGCTCGAATTGCTACGCATTTGGTCCCAGCGGCTGCTGAGAGGTTCCGTTGCGCACTTCAACGCGTCTATGAAATATGAAAGGCGGGAAAAGCTGCTGTCGGTGTTCAATATTTTTGCAGCGATTATTGTCTTGTTTTTTTCCGCATCGCCAGAGTTTCAATCGATGTTCACGCACAGTCTAGCGCCCGATGGATCTATAACGAGAGATGCCCAATCTGCGTGGACACTTACAAGTGTTGCTGACGCCTGTCTTCCATTCGTCGCTCTTTCTGTCGTCTTATCATCCACTTATCAGTACATCAGTCAGTATCCCAATAGGGCGGCACGGCATAAACAAGCTGCAATTGAATTTGCGAACCTTAGACGCAAAATCGAAAGATACTCGGTGCGGATCGCGATACACCCTGAGGCGGTCCATGCATTAAACCGTACCTATAATTCGATTGCGAAACATCATCCATTGGTGCCGAACGGACTTTGGAAATACGCAGAGAAAAAGGCTGAGCCAGAGCTAAAACAGATACTTGAGTTTTTTGAAAATAGAGGATCAGCGTGATCATCGGCTAAAATGCACTTGGCCGTTGGTCTCAGCAATGCCATGCGAGCTGGCCGGTAGATTCGGGATTGTTAAGTCACTCTGAAATCGAAGCCAAAACGCGCAGCGGCGCCGCCCGTTGATCCGGGAAAACGTCCACTGGACGTTTTCTATTTCGCGCTTTCAGGGTCTCCGACCATGCTGGGCTGAATTGATCCCCCGGATCAATTCCTATACGCCAAGCATCCCCACAAATCATACTCCCCGGCCTCGTCTACCTCAACGGTCACGACTTCCCCCACGGACAGCCCGTCCGTCCCCTCATCGATAAACAGGTTCCCGTCGATCTCTGGTGCGTCGGCCATTGTGCGGCAGGTGGCGATGCCGTCTGCGTCGATGTCGTCGATGATGACGTCCAGGGTTTGGCCCACCTTCGCGGCCAGCTTGGCTTCGGAGATGGCTTGGGCTTTTTCCATGAATCGGTCCCAGCGGTCCTGTTTGACCTCCGGCGGCACATGATCCGGCAGGGCGTTTGAGCGTGCGCCGGCGACGTTTTCGTATTGAAAACAGCCCACGCGGTCCAATTGCGCCTCATCCATCCAATCGAGGAGGTGCTGGAACTCCGCCTCGGTTTCACCGGGGTAGCCCACGATGAAGGTCGAGCGCAGGGTGATGTCGGGGCAGATGTCGCGCCATTCGGTGATGCGGTCGAGGGTGCGTTCAGCCGCCGCAGGCCGCGCCATGCGTTTGAGGGTGTCGGGGTGGGCGTGCTGGAACGGGATATCGAGATAGGGCAGCACACCGGACGCAGGGTCCGCCATCAGCGGGATCATTTCGCGCACATGGGGGTAGGGGTAGACGTAGTGCAGGCGGATCCAGGCGCCCAAAGACCCCAGATCGCGGGCGAGCGTGGTAATGGGCTGCTCGGTCAATCCGCGCCGCACCTCGCGGTCCCAATCTGTGCCAAAGGCGGAGGTGTCCTGGCTGATCACCAGCAACTCGCGCACGCCATTTTCCACCAGCTTTTCAGCCTCGCGCATCACGGCCCTGTGGGGGCGAGAGGCCAGTTTGCCGCGCATGTCTGGGATGATGCAGAACTTGCAGGTGTGGTTACAGCCCTCGGAGATCTTCAGATAGCTGTAGTGGCGCGGGGTGAGCGAGACGTTTTGCGCGGGCAACAGATCAATGAACGGGTCGGGGCTGGGGGGCACGGCCGCGTGAACGGCATCGAGGACCTGTTCGTATTGGTGTGGCCCTGTGACGGCGAGGATGTTGGGGTGATGGTCGCGGATATAGTCAGGTTCCGCGCCCAGACAGCCGGTGACAATGACCTTGCCGTTTTCCACCAGCGCCTCCCCGATGGCATCAAGGGATTCCGCCTTGGCGCTGTCCAGAAAGCCGCAGGTGTTGACGATCACGGCCTCGGCCCCGGTGTAATCGGGGGAGATCGCGTAGCCTTCGGCGCGCAGGCGCGTCAGGATGCGTTCGCTGTCCACCAGCGCCTTGGGGCAGCCGAGAGACACCATACCAATGGTGGGCTGGCCGGAGCGGCGGTCGTCGGGCGTGGTGATGCGCGCGTTGGCTAAGTCGGGGCGAAGGCTGGGTGGGTTCTGGGACATGGGGCTGCATGTAGCGGGTAATTGAGGCGGCGGGAAGGGCTGCGCGGGGGGGTGCCTCCGGCGGGAGTTTTTTGGGCCAGATGAAGGAGGGACGTTGTTTCACCCCTGCGAGCGCGGTATTGGCAGGATATGAGCACGCGGCGGCCCCATCATTTGAACACCCCTTGGGGGCGCATGCGGGCGTGGTTGCATTTTTACCTGAAGGATCATCACCTAATCCGCACGGTTTGGTGGAATACGGACGAGATTGCGCCAGGGGTCTGGCGGTCCAATCAGCCGTCGCGTGGGCGGTTGCGGCGCATGGCGCGGCGTGGGGTCCGGCATGTGGTGTCTTTGCGGGGCGGGGGCGCCAAGAGTTTCAACGTGCTGGAGGCGCAGGCCTGTGCGGATCTGGGGTTGGGGTTTGAGACGTTGACGGGGATTACGGCACGCAGGCCCTCCCCTGCGGCGGCGATGTTGCGGATCGTCGACGGGATCGCGGCGGCGCCCAAGCCTGTGATGTTTCACTGCAAATCGGGTGCGGACCGGACGGGGCTGATTGCGGCGCTTTATCTGATCCTGATCGAGGGTGTGGATGTGGCCGAGGCGGCGCGCACGCAGTTGGGCCTGCGCTGGGCGCATCTGCAGCGCACCCGCGCCGGTGTGCTGGACCACATCTTTCGGGTCTATCTGCGGGATGCGGCGCCACGCGGTCAGGGCTTTCGGGACTGGTTGGAAACGGTGTACGATCCGGCCGACATCAAAGCGGATTTTGACGACTGGCGCGCGGGCGCGGGAAGGTGGGCGACATGATCATCGGGCACATCGGGGCGCGCAAGGGCAGCAAGGGAGTCGTGGGTAAGAATTTCCGCGACATGTGCGGCAAGCCGTTGATTGACTGGTCGTTGGACCAGCTCTTGGAGAGCGGCCGCGTGGGTGCGGTGGTGGTCAGCACCGACAGCGAGGAAATGTACGATCACGCTGTGGCCAAGGGGGCGCTGGACATCGGCCTGCGGCCTGCGCATCTGGCCACGGATGACGCGCCCAAGTGGGGCGTGTGGCAGCACGCGTTGGACGCGGCAGAGGCCATCGTAGGGGCGTCCCGCGCGTTTGTGGATCTTGATTGCACGTCGCCCTTGCGGTTGGCCGAAGACATCGACGGCGCGTTGGATCTGTTCGAAAAGGAGGCCCCCGACATGGTCATGTCGTGCTGTCACGCGGGCAAGAATCCCTATTTCAACATGGTCGAGCCGGACCCGACGGGCGCGCTACGTGTCTCCAAACCTCTGCCCGGTGGCGTTTGGGCGCGGCAGAATGCGCCGGTGGTCTATGAACATGCGGCGTCGACCTATGTGCTGGACCCCGCCTATTTGCGGTCCGCGCAGACGATTTATGACGGGCGGGTCATTCCGTTCGTGATGCCAGCAGAACGGTGCATGGATGTGGACGACCCGCTGGATTGGAAGATTGTGGAATTTTTGATGAAGGATCGGATCAATGGGACAGCTTGAGGGCCGCACGGTCTTTATCACCGGATCAGGCGGCGTGTTGGGCAGCACCTATGTGCGCCGCATGTTGGCCCAAGGGGCGCGCGTTGTGGCCACAGACCTGCCAGGCCACCGCTATGACGGGCTGGTGGAGGCCCATGGCGACAACCCCGATTTCGCCATCTATCCTCTCAACGTTTCGGTGGAAGAGGAGGTCGTGGAGATCTTTAAACAGGTCGAAGGCGACGGGCATGTGGTGGATGTTGTGTTGAACAACGCCGCCATCACTGGTGAGATGCTGATGGGCGCGGGCGGCACCTTCCCCGACTTTGCCGACACCACCGTGGACGATTGGGAAAAAACCATGCGAACCAACCTGACGGGGGCGTTTATGGTCGCCCGCCAGATGGATCGTGACATCGTCGGCAAACGCCCCAGCACGCTGATCAACGTGGCGTCCATGTACGCGCTCAACGGCGCCCATCATCCGATTTACGACGGCATGCCGTTCAAGAATTTCAGCGCTTATGGCGTGACCAAGGCCGGCATCCACGGGCTGACCGTCTGGCTGGCGGGCTATTGGGCCAAGCGGCGGGCGACGGTCAACACCATCGCACCGGGGGCCGTGTTCAACGGCCATTCGGAGGAGTTTCAGGCCCGCGTGGGGGAGCTGATCATGGCAGGCCGGATGTGCGAACCCGACGAGATTGCGGACGCGATGTTGTTCCTCGCTTCCGCCCAGTCGGGCTATATCACGGGCCAGATGATCAACGTTGACGGGGGCTTTTCCGCGTGGTGATTGCCGTCATCGGGCAGGGGTCCATCGGGCGGCGGCATGTTGGAAATCTGCAAGACCTCGGTGCGGATGTTGAGGGGATTGCCTGGCGGGATTTTGATCGCGGGTCCTTTGAGACGCGCAGCGATATCAAAGGGATCGTGATCGCCACCGCCACCGAAGTCCGGCTGGAACTGGTGCGTATGGCCGCAGGGATGGCCGTACCGGTCTACATTGAAAAACCACTACATTGGACCCGCGCCGGTGTGGCTGACATTTACGACACTTTGGGTGATCTGGCGCAGCGGTCCATGTTGGGGTTCATGGCGCGCTATCATCCGGTGGTGCAGGCCTTGGCCGCGCAGGATTTGTCGGATGTCTACGGGTTCACGTTTGAGATCGGCCATGATGTGCGTCAGTGGCGGCAAGATTGGTCGTTCCCCAAGTCCTATGCCGCCCGGGCCGAGGGCGGCGGGGTGCTGCTGGATTTGTGCCATGAGGTGGACATGGCCAAGGCGCTGTTTCCGGATCTGACGGTCGATCACGTGACCAGCGTGGGCCACGCCGATTTTGTGGGCGTGGATTTCGCCAGCCGCATCGCCCTGTCGGGCGGTCGCGTCGCGGGCACGGTGGCGATGGATTATCTGTCGCCGGTGTCTTTGCGCCGGGCGGAGGTGAATGGCACCCGCGCTGCGCGGTCGCTGGATTTGCTGGCCGCGACCTTGACGGTGGACAGCGGGACGGCTGAGACGACACCCTATCCCTATGACCGCAACGACATGTTTCGCGCCATCACCCGCGATTGGCTGGCGTTGATTGAGGATGCGGAGGCGCCGTTGCAGCCGCTGGCGCCCCGGTTGTCCGACATGCGCGCCTCAAGTGATTTGATCGCGGAGGCATGGGGCAAACGGCAGTTTGCGGGCACCGCCCAGATGTCGTTTTAGCGTGCCAGAAGGCGCAGCAGATCGTCAGTGATCTGCTGCAATCCGGTTGCGGCCTGCGTCCGTATTGAGGCCGCGCGATCCGCCTGTTGTGACACATCAGAGGTCTGCAGGGCGGTGATCAGATCTTTCGGGTTTGTCACCTGTAGGGCCGCACCGGCATTGTCCAACATCTTGTAATCTGTCGCAAAATTGGCCGTGCGGGGGCCGTGGAAGATGGCACAGCCAAGGGCCACGGCCTCCCACGGGTTGTGGCCTTCGGTGGCGTCAAACGTGCCGCCGATCAGGGCCGCACGGGCGGCGCGATACCAGACGCCCAATTCCCCAAAGCTGTCAGCGATGAAGACAGCGGTGGTCTCGTCCGGCCATTCATCACGGCTGCGACGGCAGGCGGTCAGGCCCATGTCACGGCAGTGGGCGGCGAAGCCGTCGGCGTCTTCCATGCGCCGCGGGGCGAGGATCAAAAGGTCTGTGCCACCTTCACCCATCAAGCCACGTTGGGTGTCCAGCGCGATCCGCGCATCGGCAGGGTGGGCAGGGGCCGCAACCCAGACGCGCCGGCCCTGCGGCAGTTTGGCCCGCAGATCGGGCGCATCGGCCAAGGGGGCGGCAGCGGCCTTCAACGAGCCGGAGACGTGAACATCGCCCCCCTGCATCAACCCCTCCAACCGCTGAGCCGTGCCGGTGTCTTGCGCGTGAATCACATCCATCAAGCCATAGAGATCGCCATAGGCGCGCCCGAACCGCGCGCGGGCCTTGGCGCTGGCGTCGGTGATCCGTGCAGCCACATAAGCTTGGTGAATGCCGCGCCTGGCGCAGGTCGCCGCCAGTCGGGGCCAGACCTCTTGATCGGACCAGATGGCCAGATCGGGGCGCCAGTGGTCCAGAAACCGCGCCACGGGGCGGGGCAAATCAAGGGGCAGGTAGTGATGGATCGTGCGAGTGGGCAGATTGGCGGCAAAAACATCGCCCGAAGACCGCGCCGAAGATGTGACCAGAAAGTGTAGATCAGGCCGCGCGTCAGACAGGGATGCGATCAAGCCGCGCAGGGCCATGACCTCCCCCACGCCGACGCCGTGCAGCCAGATGAGGGGGCCGTGGGGGCGCGCAGCACGTGGCTGCCCCAGCTTCTCGCAGAGCCGCAAAGGGTCTTCCTTGCCGCGGGCCAGCCGTCGGCGCAGCAGTGGGCCTGCAAGGGGCTGCAACAGCCATCCGGCGGCCAGAACCAGCCGCAACATCGGCCCGATTTTGGCTCGCTGGCGGGGCTTACTTTGCGTCATGGAACCGTTTTTGCAGCCCACCTTCCCAGAAGGCCGCATCGCTGACGATCTGGACAAAACGGTCGGCGGCATCGCCGTGGCCGAATTCCTCATGCCGGTCGTAGCGTTTGCCCCACTCGGCCTGCAAAAACGCCCCAATCGCCGCCCCGTCCGAGGCCGCAACAGACGTCAGAGAGGGCGCATCGGCGCGGTTGGTTTGCCGCGTGCCCACATCAAGGGATGGCGTGCCCAAAAACGGCGCCTCGCGCACGCCCGCACTGGAATTGCCGACCATCACGGCGGCGTTCTTCATACATTCGGAAAAATGCGCGAACCGCATCGACGGCAGGATGCGGAACTGATCGGCGGGCAGGTCGTTCAGCACGGCGAAAATATCATCGGACCCTGGATCATTGTTGGGCGCGATCACGACGAACATGCGGCCTGAGGCCTGCAAGGCCCCGAACAGATCCCGCGCCTGCCGGCCCATGGTGCCCGCTTCGGACGTGACGGGGTGGAACACAACGATGCCGAATTCGCCCTGCGGCAGATCATAGCGCGCGCGGACGTCCTCCATGGTGACACCGCTGCCTGCGGCGTGAAAATCAAGCTCGGGTGAGCCGATGACATGGATCGCCTCGTCAGGTTCCCCCATTTTCATCACGCGGGCTTTGGCGTCCTCAGAGGACACAAAATGGTGGCTGGCCAGCTTGGAATTGCAGTGGCGGAAAATCTCGTCAATCGTGCCCGAGACCTCACCACCTTCGATATGGGCCGAGCGGATGTAGTTGGTGGCGGCCACCAACGCACAGGCCAGCGCCTCAATCCGGTCGCCGTGGATGACCACCAGATCGGGGCGCGCATCGGCCACGAAATCGGAAAAGCCCAACACGGTTTTGGCCAAAATCTGATCCTGCGGATCGCCGGGCCGCTGGTTGAGGTATTCGTGAACGGTGACGCCGGTGGTCCGCGCGACCTCCATCTTGGTCAGGCCGTAGCGGTCCAGCATATGCATGCCCGTGACCCAGAAACTGACGGTGTGGCCTGCATCGCGCGCAGCCACCGCCAGCGGTTCCAGCTTGCCAAAATCCGCACGGGTGCCGGTGACGAAAAGGATGGATTTGGGTGTCATGCGTCCCCCCTTGCCGCCTTGCGATAGGCCGCCTGCATCTTTGCGTGATACCTGTCACAGGCTTTGGCGTGAAGACGGCGCGACATGGATTTGATGGGAATGAAGGTGCGTTCCCCGATCCCGTCGACGGCCACCAACCTGTACCCATTTTGGGTTGTGACAACCACTTGATTGCGCAGGGCGCGGTCTGACAGGACGATCCAGTTGTCTTTCACCTCGGCCCAGAAGGCATCAATCGCGGCTTCCATCGCGGGGTCATGGCCGTGGGTTTGGGCGTGGGTTAGGGCCGTCGGCGCGAGGCTGCCATCCGCCGCGCGGACCGCGTCAAACATTGCACCGACGCCTTTGTTGGTGGACACCAGCCCGCGAAACTGCGCGCAACAGCGGGCCACACGTCCCACGCGGCCCGCAGCCCGCAGCAATTCGCGCGCCTCAACCTGGCTGTTCCACAACGGCCCAAAGGCGCGGGGCCCAAAGCCCAAAGCGGAATGCAGCCGCAACGCCCTGTCTGATGCCGGGCGCAGTTTTGCGATCTTGATCACCACAGACGGATCAAAGGGATGGTTGTAAATCTGTCGCCCATAGCCCTCGGCCAACATACCGTCTTCCGGCAGGGTCAGTGGCGTGTCGTTGAAAGGCTGCGGTGGTGTCATGTGACGAAGCGGATCCCTTGAGGCCAAGCTGAACCCTCACTTTTCAGATGTTGGGGCGCGCGTGTCCAGTGAAACAGACGCGGCGGGGCGCGGATCAGGCGCAGGCACAAGGGCAGCGATGTCATCAAACAGCTGGCTCGCAGCGCCTGCCCATTCTGCCAGTTTCGCCTCGATGGCCTGCGCCTCGGACGTGGAAAAGGCCCATGCGTCCGGGGTCAGCCGATCTGCCGTCAAGGCATCGACCGACAGCAGCCGGTCTGCCGACAGGCCAACATCCTCAAGCAGGGCTTCGATTTTCCACGAATTTGATCGCACCGCCACAAACGGCGTGCGGGTGGCGACCGCAAGGCAGGCGGCGTGAAACCGCCCCGTGACCGACAGGGCCTTGGTTTGCACATGCGCGACGTAGGCGGCTTCATCGGGCAAAAACTGCGCTTTCGGGTTCTGGCGCAGATACTGACGTTGGCGCAGTCCGGCGTACCAGATGCGCAAGGCGCGGCGCAGGCCCCGTTTGTGGGGCGAAATAAACTTGAGCGAGGATGTCACAGGCACAAGGGACGCCTCCGGCATCGTACCTGCCACCTGTGCCAAACGCGCCGTGACAGAGGCATGCAGACTGTCGCCCACCAGCACCCCCGACCGCGAGGTGTGCGCCCGCCCAAGGGGGACGCACATGGACAAATCGCCCATCACCCGAATGTCGCTTCGGCCCGTTTGTCTGGCCATGGCAGCAGCGGACCTGCTGTCGCGCACCGACAAGATATCCACCGACGCAATTAACTCCGCCCAATCCTCGGGGTTGTCCTGCCAAAGCGCATTGATCAGCGCAACCCGTGCACCGCGCGCCTTTGTGGCCTTGGCGGCGTCCAGCAGCCACCGCCCCTTGCGGGAGGCGTGATGCAAGGTGCCTTCGCCATTGATTACCAACAGATCGGCGCTGTTCACCAAATCCGCGTGGGCATCCTGCCAGTTCAACGACACCGGCACGGACCCGATGGGCGCCAATCCTCTGTCCGCCAATTGGCGCCGGATCACGCCCATGACCCGTGCGCAGCCAAAATGATAGCCGTTCACATCAGTATCGTTCAGCAGGACGACACGGGCCGTCATTCCGACAGATCATCCCAGGTCAGCTGTTGATTGCGCGTGACCGCTACCTTCAGCGTCCGGCCCACGACCTTGTCAAAGTCATACCCCGCGATGGCCCCCGACCCCGGGCGCCGCGCCCAGATGTCGGCGGGTGTGATCACATGGCCCGCAGGCAGATCTGCGTCCGCCACAACAGACGCCCGCGCAAACCGGTAGACGTCCTCTTCGGCGGCGGTGCGCTCTTTGGGGTTGTGCAGGGCGGTGTGGATTTCGCGGGACCGATCAATCAGATGGCGCAGCTCCGCGGGGTCCATGGAACAGCTGATATCGGGCCCCTTGCGGTAGCGCGTGTCGGTGTAATGCCGTTCCAAAATACACGCCCCCAAGGCCACGGACGCCAGCGCCATTTCCGGCCCGATGGAATGGTCAGAAAAGCCCACGACCGCATTGGGAAAGGCCGCCCGCAGGTCCGTTACCCCCTGCAAAGACACAATTTCCGGCGGGGAAGGGTACAGGTTCGTGCATTCCAGAAGCGCATAGTCAACGCCCGCGTCTTCCAAGATTTGCACGCTGGCCCGCACACTGTCGATCGTCTGCATGCCCGTGGACATGATCACCGGTTTGCCCTTGCTGGCGATGTGGCGGATCAGCGGCAGGTTGTCCGCCTCGCCCGATCCGATCTTGTAGGCGGGCACATCCAAGGTCTCCAGAAAATCGCAGGCCGCGCGGCTGAACGGGGTTGAGATAAAGATCATCCCAAGGTCTTCAACATAGGCCTTCAACGCCGCCTCGTCCTCGCGGCTCAGCGCGCATTGCTCCATGACCTCCCAGATGGACACGTCGGCGTTGGGCGGAAAGATCTGCTTGGCCTCCTCGGTCATCTCGTCTTCCACAATGTGGGTCTGATGTTTGACCATCTCGCACCCCGCACCGGCAGCCAGGCGCACCATTTCTTTGGCGACGGCCAGATCGCCGCCGTGGTTGATCCCGATTTCGGCAATCACAAGGGGGGGATGGGCAGGGCCGATGTTACGGTTGGCAATTTTCATGGGACACACCTTTGGACGATTTGACATGTGATGCCACGCCTGTCTGGCAAAGACCAGATCTTGGGACAGCTTGAGGCGGCTTCGGGTCTCCGGCCATTCTTCGCCTGACCGCCCCCCCAAGGTTTTACGGATGGGGCCGCTCCGAGACGGCTCGGGTCTCCGGCCATTCTTCGCCTGACCGGCCCCCCCAAGGTTTTACGGATGGGGCCGCTCCGAGACGGCTTCGGGTCTCCGACCATTCTTCGCCTGACCGGCCCCACTGGGGCCGCTCCGAGACGGCTCGAATTCTTTGGGTCAAAAATACCTAAATTCCACCCTTGCTTTCACACAAAGCCCTCGCCGTAAAAACGCCGCCAACCCAACGTCACCAGTGACACCACCGACGCTGGCCGTCACACAGGACGCAACCGGAGGACCCCATGACCGACCTGACCAAAGACGAGATGATTGCGCTTGTCACCGCGCGCGCCAAAGACCGCATTCGCGGCACCGTCCGCCTTGAGATGCCTGATCTGTGCAGTCTCTTTGTCGATGCCACAGGTGCTGTGGAAAACGACGCAGAGGCCGAATTGACCCTGACGGCAAAGGCGCAGGTGTTTCACGACATCGCCATGGGCAAACAGAACCCCGGCACGGCCTTCATGACCCGCAAACTCAAGGTCGACGGATCGCCCATGCGCGCCCTGAAAGTGGGCGAAATCCTGTCGACACACTAGGCTGGTCCGCACCGCGTCAGTCCCAGCGGCGATGCACCCAGAAATACTGCTCCGGCTGTGCCTCGATCCGCGCCTCCAGCCGGTCGGTGACGTCGCGCATGATCTGGTCGGGAGTGGTCAGATCGACCGGCGCCTCAACCGCCACATCAAACGACAGCCCGTCGGGCTGGCGGGTGCCAAAATAGGGCACGATCAGCGCCCCCGTCTTCAGCGCGATGGACCCAAGACCCGTAGACGTGTGGGCCGGTACGCCCAAAAACGGGATCGCAGGGTATTTCTTGACCCGCACATCAAACAACATCGTGCCCATGCCCCCGTCGCGCAGCATCCGCATAAATCCGGCCATCCCGTCGCGGTCGATGGGAAACACAGGGCCGGACACTGTATTGATCGTGCTGACATAATGATCGTTGAAATAGGGGTTTGAGATCGGTTTATAGATCCCGCCAATGGTGTAGCCCAGACGGTTCAACACATGGCGCGGCGCATCGTGGTTGCCGAAATGCCCTGTCACAAACAGCACGGGGCGACCCTCGGCCTTGGCCTGTGCCAGTGCCTCAAGCCCCGCGCCGGTGGGGGTTACACCGGACAGATGCCGCGTGTATTCTTCTTTTGAATACCCCTCAATCATGGTGCGCCCGAAATTGTTGCAACAGGCGCGGGCGATGCGTTTCACGTCCCCCTCGGCCATGTCCGGCCAGATCATCGCCACCTGACGTTCCGCCCGTTTGCGGTAGCCCGACAGCGGGCCGACGCCTCTTTCAATCGCGGCCCCGAACCAGCGGATCCGGCGGGCATAGGGCAGGGCAAGGGCAGTGCCGATGATGCCGCGCAGCGCGCGGTCAACGGCCCAATCGGACCACGTGGCAGTGTCATAAGTGCGCATGGTGGGGCTGGTGTAGGCCGCGGCGCGCGCCCTCGCAAGCCTTGGATGCCGCCACAGGGCCTCTTCTGTGCGGCGCTGCACAATATGCGTGTTGCAACGCCCGTTGCCCGCATGGCTGCAGGGGCTTATCAGTGCGTCATCCCTGATGAAAGGAGGCATATCATGTCCATCAGACCCACACTTGAGACCCGCCAGGCGACCCCTACAATGGAAGGCGCAGGCGTGCATCTGCACCGCGCATTCGGCTTTCAGGACCCGTCCGAACTGGACCCGTTCCTGCTGTTTGATGATTTTCGCAACGATGTGCCCGCCCATTTCGAAAAGGGGTTTCCGTGGCACCCGCACCGCGGGATCGAAACCATCACCTATGTTCTGAAAGGCACGGTGGAGCACGGCGACAGTCTGGGCAACACCGGCACCCTGGGCGCGGGCGACGTGCAATGGATGACCGCCGGATCGGGCATCCTGCATCAGGAAATGCCCCACGGCAACGCCGCAGGCCAGATGCACGGGTTCCAGCTGTGGGGCAATCTGCCCAGCAGCCAGAAGATGACAGCCCCCCGTTATCAGGATGTTGAGGCCAAGGAGATCCCAGAGGTGATTGACGATGACGGCACCATCGTGCGCGTGATCGTCGGTGAATTCTGGGGCAAAACCGGCCCCGTCGACGGCATCGCTGCCGATCCGCAATATCTGGATGTGACGATCCCTACGGGCGTCAAAAAGACGTTCAAGATCGACACCTATCGGAGGGCCTTCGCCTATGTGTTCGAAGGTCAGGCGGCCTTTGCCGATGCTTCAACCCCGTCGGGCGTGTTGCTCGAAAAAGAGGTGATGGGCGAGGAGGTCAACATCCGCGATCTGAGCGGTGATCGCACCCTCATTCGTTTTGGCACCGGCGACGAAGTGACCGTGCAAGCGGGGGAAGAGGGCGTGCGTTTCTTGCTGATCTCAGGCGCGCCCATTGAAGAACCCGTGGCCTGGCATGGCCCCATCGTGATGAACACCCAAGAAGAGCTGATGCAGGCCATGCGCGACCTGCGCAACGGCACGTTTATTAAACCCGCGCACTGATCGGCAAAACCGGTGTCCACCTTTGCTTGCGCACTGATCGGAAGAGGGCGGCAGACTTTCCTCGAAAGTCTGTCGTCAAACTCTCAATGAGAGTTTGGGCGCCCGGCAATTTCCGAAAAAATCGCCCGCGCCGTGCGGTCGGCGGCGCCGGAATGGGCCGCCATAAAGGCCCGCATGTCTCTGTCAGTCGTCCATGGCGGGCCGGACAGAACATCGGCTAGCTCATTGGCATCATTAACAGATTTGACGACGCCTGCGGCCTCGGCCTCCACAAAGGGATATTCGATTGTGTAGGTTGTGGGGCCCGTGACCACGGGTTTTCCCACCGCCAGCGGTTCGATGATGTTGTGCGCCCCGTGGGGATGAAACCCGCCGCCGACAACTACGCGGTCGGCCAGCGACAGGTAGAAATACATCTCCCCCAAACTGTCGCCCAACAGCACATCGGGCAGGGGCGTGGGCCATTGGGTTACCGCCAAATCTGCGTCAAACACGGCGCTGCGCCGCGCCACGCTCAAGCCTGCGTCGCGCAACATTTCGGCCACGGTATCGAACCGTTCCGGTGCGCGCGGGACATAGACGATCAGCGGGGCGTGCGGGTGCGAGACGAGGGTTTTGATCGCGTCGATGTAGATGTCATCCTCCCCCTCAACGGCGCTGGCAAAGGTCACCACGGGCCGCGTCAGCCGGGGTCGGAGTGCCTCCGCTGCGGTCAAAAGGGCAGGTGGGATGGGTTGGTCAAATCGCAGCTCACCGGTGATGTTGATATTGGGCACAGCGACGGATGCAAACCTGTCCGCTTGAAGTTGAGATTTGACAAATGCACCCGCAAATTTGCCCATGATTTTTTGCCGCAGCCGCAGATTTCGACTGTCTCGGTCCAGCGATTTCGACGGGTATTGCGCGTTGCACATGTAAAGCGGCACGCCCTTTGCGCGGGCGGAGAGGACCATGGCGGGCCAAATCTCAATCTCCATGGTCAGGCCCATTTTGGGGCGGCAGGCGCGGAAAAAACGGCCAAAGACCCATCGCATGTCCAGCGGCACCCAGACGGAGGCCACGCGACCGGCGGCGATGTCGTCTGCGAACACCTTATGGGCCTCACGTCGGCCCGCGGGGGTAAAATGGGTGAAGATGATGACCTCGCCTTTGGCCAGCAAAGCACGGGCCAAGGGAACGGCAGAACGGACCTCGCCCAGGCTGACCGCGTGAATCCAGATGCCGTTTTGCGGCAGATCGGGATAATGGCCAAACCTTTCGCCCAAATGGGCGCGATAGTCGGGATCCCGTCTGCCACGGTGCCAGATGTAGACCAGCACCAGCGGTGTCAGGACGAGCCAGATCAACCGGTAAGTGATGGAAAACACCCGCAGGATCATGCCTCAACCTCTCCGACGGGTGTCTAAAATTCCGGAATTTTAGAGATTACCTGCGGCGATCGCGGCGCGACGACATGGGCTGGAACGCCACGCCCACGTGGGCCTCACAATAGGGTTTGCCCTGCTGCACCGGCAGGCCGCAGAACCAGAACTGATCTGTTGCGGGGTCGCCTACGGGCCATTTGCAGGTTTTCTCTGTCAGCTCCATCAGGGAGATTTTCTTGGCGGTCTTTTCGACCTCATTCACCTTTGCCAAAGCCTCAGGTGAGATTTCGTTGGCCGAGGGCTGGGGCGGCAGGGGCTGGCCTGCGGGGATGATCGCGCGGCGCGCGGCGGACATTTTGGGCTGCGGCGGGGGCGAGGCGGAGACAGTGCGCGGTTCTTCAACCTGTGCTTCAGGTTCCGGCGCTTTTTTGGGCGCTGCCTTTTTGGGGGCCGCCTTTGCCGCTGGCTTGGCCTTGGCCTCAGCCTTGGGGGCTGCGGTTTTGGCGTTGCCGCCTGAGCCTGCGCGGTTGCTTAGCCCCAAGCGGTGCACCTTGCCGATGACGGCATTGCGGGTCACGCCGCCCAGTTCTTTGGCGATCTGGCTGGCGGACTGGCCTTCGCCCCACATCTTTTTCAACACTTCGACGCGTTCGTCGGTCCAAGACATATCTGTTCCACTTATCTTCGGCTGGACCCCGATTTGTCGGATACGGGGTTGAGAATTCATTTGATCCCCTATTCTAAGCACCTGAGGCGCGGTTACAAGGCGATGGCGGCAAATTGTCCGCCGTCCGGGGTGCCGTGTTGCAGACCGGCCCTGCGGGGCGAGTTTTTTGGGTCAGATGAAGGCAGGGATCACGATGGCAGACCGGATGGATATGGGCGTGCGGCGGTTTGGGGCCGTCAACTGGCTGGGCACATGGACCCTGGCGCGGCGCGAGGTTCTGCGGTTCATGAATGTCTGGTCGCAGACGGTCATGGGGCCGTTGGTGAATGCGGGTCTGTTGCTCATGGTGTTTACGATTGCGATTGGTGCGCGGCGCGGGGATGTGATGGGCGTGCCGTATATTGATTTTTTGGTGCCGGGCATTCTGACGATGACGGTGATCCAGAACGCCTTTGCGAACACCTCATCCTCGATCATTTCGGCCAAGGTGGGGGGCAATATCGTGGACACCTTGATGCCGCCCTTGTCTGCGGGTGAGTTGTTGGTGGGCTATCTGGCGGGGGCAGTGGCGCGCGGGTTGATTGTGGCCGTGGTGATCGCGGGCGGTGCGATTGTGGCCTTGGGCACGCCTTTGGCCCATCCCGTTTGGGCGCTGGTCTTTGTGCTGTTGGGGTCTGTGTTTATGGGTGGGCTTGGCATGATTGCCGCCGTTTATGCGGTGAAGTTTGACCAGATGTCGGCGGTCACAAACTTTGTTGTCGCCCCTTTGGCGTTCCTGTCGGGCACGTTCTATTCGATCGAGGCTTTGCCGCCCGCTTTGCAAACTTTCTGCCACTGGAACCCGTTTTTCTACATCATCGACGGGGTGCGATACGGCTTTCTTGGGGTGAGCGACAGCAGCCCTTGGGTGGGGCTGGGTGTCGTTTTGATCGCCACGGTTGTTGTGCTGGCGCTGGTGTGGCGCTGGCTTAGGTCTGGCTACCGGCTGAAGGCATAACCGGCGCTGTGCTCCGGCCCACGCGCGCCTCTCTCCAGGCCAGCAGTGCCGCGCCCGAGACGATGATCGCAGCCCCCAGCAGCGTGATCCCATCGGGAACGGCTGCGAAAATGGCCCAGTCGTAGGCGGCCGCAAAGATCAACGTCAGGTAGGTGAACGGCGTCACATAGGACGCATCCGCCCGCGCCATGGCGTTGACAAAACAGGTCTGCGCACAGGCCATCATCAGCCCCAAGGCCACCAACACCGCCCATTGCGGGGCAGTTGGCGCCTGCCAATAGGGGATCATCACGGTTGAGATCAGCAGCCAGCCGATGGTGTTGTTGATCAGCAGGATCTGCAAAGGCGGCTCTCGCCTGCTGAGCTTTTTGATGAAAATGAGTTCAAACCCCAAGGCAAGCGCGGCCCCCACCGCCAGCAAAGCGGCCACCTGAAAGCTGTCCGGCCCCGGGCGCAGCAATACCACGGCCCCGGCAAACGCGATGGCCGCCGCAGCCCAGCGCACGCGCCCCACCTTTTCGCCCAAGAACGGAATGGCGAGGATCATCCCGAACACCGGATTGAGGAACGAGATCGCGGTGGCATCTGCCAGCGGGATAAACGCGACCGCAGCAAACATAAACGTCACCCCCGCCGCCCCAAAGGCCGTGCGCCCGATGTGCAGTTTCAGATTGGGCGCGGTGATCTTGGGGCGCATCACCGCCGCGACACACAAAAACCCCGCCAAGGCAAAGGCAAACCGCCCATGGGTGATCTGCAGCGGATGCAGCGGCGCGCCCAACACGTCTGTGCCCAGCGCCTTGGCCGCCAGGGTGGTGCCTGCGATGAACATCGTGGCCACAAGGATCAGCCCAACGGCCAATTTTGGGTTCTGCGCGCGGGAGGTGGGGTCGGTCATGGGGCGGCTTACGGTGGGGCTTACGGGACGGGTCATGGGGCGTTGCTGTCACGGCGCAGGGCAGGGGGCAAGCGGATTAGGGCTTGCCAGCGCGCACCGCATGTCGCTATGCACGCCCCATGAAAACGCATGTGAACCGCACCCCCCTCCGACGCCGACGCTGATCGCCCCTGATCCGCGCGCACCCCCGTGTGCCGTTCCTTTCGTTTTCACCCATCCAAACATCGTTGACTTATGGCCACCGGTCCCGCACCAAAGGCCCTTAATTTTACCAAGGGGAAAGTCCCATGATTTCGACCGTTCTGCCCACCTACACCCGCGCGCCGCTGACCTTTGTCAAAGGCGAAGGCACCTGGCTGGTTGAGGCAGACGGCCGACGTTTTCTGGACCTCGGCGCAGGCATTGCCGTGAATGCGCTGGGCCACGCCCATCCTGCCTTGGTCGCGGCATTGTCGGAACAGGCCAACAGCTTGTGGCATGTCTCCAACCTCTATCAGATCAAGGCCCAGCAAAAGTTGGCGGATCTGTTGGCAGAACATACCTTTGCGGACACCACGTTCTTCACCAACTCCGGCACGGAAAGCTGTGAATTGGCCGTGAAAATGGCGCGCAAATACTGGCACGACAAAGGCCAGCCAGAGCGCACGGATATCATTACGTTTGAGGGGTCGTTCCACGGTCGCTCCGCCGCAGGGATCGCCGCCGCCGGGTCCGAAAAGATGACCCACGGCATGGGGCCTTTGCTTCCGGGCTTCGTGCATCTGCCCTTTGGCGATCACGACGCCCTGCGCGCGGCCGCCACGTCCAAAACCGTGGGCGCCATTCTGGTGGAACCGGTGCAGGGCGAAGGCGGCATCCGCCCGTTGCCTGATGCCTGCCTCAAGGGGTTGCGCGATTTGTGCGATGAACTGGGGATCCTGATGATCCTGGATGAGGTGCAATGCGGCGTCGGCCGGACGGGTAAGCTGTTTGCCCACGAATGGGCCGGTGTGACGCCGGACATCATGATGGTCGCCAAAGGCATCGGCGGCGGCTTTCCCTTGGGCGCTGTCTTGGCCACCGAAGACGCGGCCTCGGGCATGACAGCGGGCACCCATGGATCCACCTATGGCGGCAACCCGCTGGCCTGTGCGGTGGGCGTCAAAGTGATGCAGATCGTGACCGGCGACGGCTTTCTGGCTGAGGTCAACCGCAAAGCGGGTGCGCTGCGGCAAAAGCTCGAAAGCCTCGTGGCGACCCACCCGAGTGTGTTCGAAAGCGTGCGCGGGTCGGGCCTTATGCTTGGCCTGAAATGCGTGGCCGCCAACACGGATGTTGTCGCGGCAGGATACGACGAAGAGATCCTGACCGTGCCCGCGGCAGACAATGTGGTGCGCCTGCTGCCGCCCCTGACGCTGACGGATGATGAGATCGACGCGGCCCTCACGCGACTGGATCGCGCGGCCACCAAGGTTGCGCTCGGTGTATAGTTTCGTGCCCATAACGCGCGGGGATCTGCCGATGTTCAAAGCGTGGCTCGCCCAGCCCCATATCGAGGGCTGGTGGGGCGACGGCGGGACAGAGGCCCGTCTGGTCGAAGAGGACATGGACACGGGCCGCGTGGACATGCGGCTGGCCTGTCATGACGGCACCCCCTTTGCCTATATTCAGGATTACAACGCCCACGCATGGGACGCGCCGCAGTATGCCGACCAACCCCAAGACGCGCGCGCCATCGATACCTTTCTGGGTGATCCGGCCTATCTGGGCCAAGGGCACGGGGCAGGCTATATCGCCGCGCGTCTGGCTGAGTTGCGACGCGACTTCCCCGTCATCCTCACCGATCCCGACCCCGCCAACACCCGCGCCATTGCGGCCTACACCCGGGCAGGCTTCACCCCGCTGGCGATCCGCCCCTGCGAAGACGGCGACCCGGTACAGGTGATGCGCCACCCCTGACCTTCATCTGCCCACCCCCCCCTCGCGCGACAAGCAACAAAATTCCGGAATTTTGTTCCCCCGCCCCAACTGAGACGACACGACATGACCCATTTCCTCGACATCCACAAAACCTCTCCCCAAGATCTGCGGTCCATCATCGACACCGCCGCCGCCATGAAAGCGCGCCGTGCGGGTCTGCCCAAAGGCACACCGGACGAAGACCAGCCTCTCAAAAACCACATGGTCGCGCTGATTTTTGAGAAACCATCGACCCGCACGCGCATCAGCTTTGACGTGGGCGTGCGCCAGATGGGCGGGCAGACGATGGTGCTCTCTGGCAAGGACATGCAGTTGGGGCACGGCGAAACCATCGCCGACACCGCCCGCGTCCTCAGCCGCTACGTGGACCTCATCATGATCCGCACATTCGAAGAACAAACCCTGCTGGAGATGGCCGAATATGCCTCCGTCCCCGTGATCAACGGCCTGACAGACCGCACGCATCCGTGCCAGATCATGGCCGATGTGCTGACGTTTGAGGAACACAACGGCCCCATCAAAGGCAAAAAGGTCGTCTGGTCGGGCGACGGCAACAATGTCTTCGCCTCCTTTGCCCATGCCGCCAAACAGTTCGACTTTGACCTCACATTCACCGGCCCCGAAACCCTGCAGCCCGAACCCGCCCTCGATGGCCTTTATACAACCGAACGCGACCCGATGAAGGCGGTCGAAGGCGCAGATCTGGTCGTCACCGACACCTGGGTCTCCATGCACGATCCACAATCGGCGCGCGAACGGCGCCACAACCAGCTGCGCGGCTATCAGGTCAACACGCAACTGATGTCAGCGGCCAAAGACGACGCACTCTTCATGCACTGCCTGCCGGCCCACCGCGATGACGAGGCCACATCCGAGGTCATGGACGGCCCCAACTCCGTCATCTGGGACGAGGCCGAAAACCGCCTGCACGCGCAAAAAGCCATCATGCGGCACTGCCTGGGGCGCTGACAGCCTCTGTAACCCGTCCCATCCCGCACCGCGATTGCGCGGCAATCACTGCCTGCGGGTCGTCGAACCAATGGTTCAACGGGGACGAGGCCGAAAACCGCCTGCACGCCCCAAAAGCCATCATGCGGCATTGCCTGGGGCGCTGACGGCCCCTGCAACCCGTCCCATCCCGCACCGCGATTGCACGGCAATCGCTGCCTGCGGGTCGTCGAACCAATGGTTCATCTGGGACGAGGCCGAAAACCGCCTGCACGCGCAAAAAGCCATCATGCGGCATTGCCTGGGGCGCTGACGGCCCCTGCAACCCGTCCCATCCCGCACCGCGATTGCACGGCAATCGCTGCCTGCGGGTCGGGCCTTCACGGACCTCTGCGGGATGGGGACGCCGCCTGTCTTCATCTGACCCGAAAAACTCAAATCCCGCCCGTGTCGCCGGACGGACGGGCAAAGGTCAGGCCCGAGCATCCCCACAAACCTTGACCTGACGTCACCGGAACCAAAGGACCGTACGCTGCATTTAGCGACCGTTAAGTTTGTTCATCGACCCTTGTTCAGATCATGTCCGATAGTCATGCGTTCCCATCTGTCCACCCCGCGCCCCTTGCCGCGTCCTCGGCCCTGCTGCACCGGCTGTGCTTTTATCCTGTGCTGCTGACCCAAGGGCCTTATGTCAAATTTCGCACCCCGCGGTTGCCGGAACCGGTTGGCCCCCGTGAGGGGACGGTGGGCAACGGGCCGGATTTGCGCGTTTTGATCGTGGGCGACAGCTCCACCGCGGGGGTTGGCGTCGCCACGCAGGACAACGCCTTGTCGGGCCATCTGATCCGCGAAATGACACCTCGGGCGCGGCTGCATTGGCAACTGGTGGCCAAATGCGGCAACACCACGCCCATGGCGTCGCGCCAATTGCGCAGGTCGGGTGCAGGCCGCGCCGATGTGGCGATCACCGGATTGGGCGTCAATGACATCACCTCCGGCACACCGTTGCGCCAGTGGTTGCGTCAGACCGACACCTTGATTGACCAGCTGCGCGATACGCATGGGGCCCGTCACGTCTATGTGACGGGCGTGCCGCCGCTGTGGCAATTCCCACGGCTGACGGGGCCGCTGCGGTGGGTGTTGGGCCATCAGGCCGAACGATTTGATCGCGCCTTGCGTGACCATCTGGCGGTGCGTGGCGACGCCAGCTATGTCACCCTCGATCTGACCCTTGGCCCCGACAATATGGCCGCCGACGGGTATCACCCACGGGGGAGTGTCTATGCGGAATGGGCACGCATGCTGTCGGCCCGACTGGCGATTGATCTGGGCCTCTAGGCCCACTTCCCCCTTCATCTTGCGGTTGCAACAGGGGTTTGTCGCCAAAGTGCGCAAATAACGCGGCCCCTGGGTCACGGAGGACTTGCCCCCCCGGCAGAGCTGTCTACTTCTAAGGGATGTCGGACCCCTTGGTGGGGACTGGCGACGATCAAACCCGTTTATGTAAAGCCACCTCGCGTATCGATGTCCGACATCCCCCCTTCGTCCGCACCGCTGACAGCCAACCATCCCGCGCCCTTGGGCCGTGCTGGGGGCGTGGCCCACGGCCTGGCCTTTTATCCGGTGCTGATCAGCCAGGGCCCGTGGGTCAAATACAACACGGTGCGCCTGCAGGAACCCAAAGGCCCGCGCGACGGGGTCGCGGGGGAGGGGCGCGATCTGCGTCTTTTGATCACCGGCGACAGCTCTGCCGCGGGGGTTGGCGTCAGCACCCAGTCGCAGGCCTTGTCAGGCCAGTTGGTGGGCCAGCTGGCCCGCCATGCGCGCGTCGACTGGCAGTTGATCGCGCGCTGCGGGGACACCACGCCCATGGCGCTGCGCAGGCTCAAGGCGGCACAACCGCGACGTGCCGACGTGGTGGTGACGGGGCTTGGCGTCAACGACGTCATCCGCGGCACCCGCCTGTCTGTCTGGCTGGATCAGCAGCGGGCCTTGATCGGGTATCTGACGGACACGTTGGGCGCAGGTCACGTCATCGTCTCTGGCCTGCCGCCGATCTGGCAATTTCCGCGCCTTTCGGGGCCTGTGTACAGCCCCCTGCGCTGGGCGCTGGGCCATCAGGCCGCGCGGTTTGATCGCGCCTTGGCGGGCCTTGTGCGCGATATGCCAAACGTCACGTATCTGCCCGCAGCCATGGATCTATCCGTGCACATGATGGCCGAGGACGGCTTTCATCCCGGCGCGCCCGTCTACACCGCATGGGCCGAGGCCGCAGCGGACCTGATCCTTGATCGCACGCAAACCTGACGCCCGACCGGCGCGGCCCGGACCTTACCCAGTTCAGGCTTTCCCCCCGTGAAGACCTTGTCAATCACACAGGCCGTGTCTAGCTGAAAGGCAACAGCCGCAAAGGACATGACATGACGGACACAGCAACATTGGGCCTTTATGGCCTTGGCACCATGGGCAGCGCATTGGCGTTGAACATTCTGGACAAGGGGTTTGGGCTTTATGTGTCCAACCGCTCCGCCAAAGCTGTGCCCGCCTTTGTGGACGAAGCCCGTGACGAAGGGTTGGCCGAACGCCTGACCGGATCGGACAGCCTTGAGGACATGGTCAAAGCCATGCCCGCCCCCCGCGCGATCATCCTCATGGTGCCCTCGGGCCGCCCCGTGGACAGCACCATCGACACGCTGATCCCCCTGCTTGAGGACGGCGATACCATCATTGACGCCGGCAACTCCGATTTCCGCGAGACCCGCGCCCGCACGGCCAAAGTCGAAGACGCAGGCCTGACCTACATCGGCATGGGCGTGTCGGGGGGCGAGGACGGCGCGCGCCACGGCCCCTCCATCATGGTGGGCGGCACGCCCGAGGCCTGGGACGCCGTGCGCCCGGTGATCGAAGCGATCTCTGCCAAATTCGAAGGCGCGCCCTGTGCCGACCATCTCGGGCCTGACGGCGCGGGCCATTTCGTGAAAACCGTGCACAACGGCATCGAATACGCCGACATGCAGCTGATTGCCGAAATTTACGGGCTGATGCGCTATGGCCGCGGCGATACCCCCGCCGAGATTGGCAAGGTGTTTGAGGGCTGGGACGACGGCCCCCTTGGCAGCTATCTGGTTGAGATCACGGGCAAGGTGTTGCAGGCCACGGACACCGAAACGGGCAAACCGGCGGTGGATGTGATCCTCGACGCCGCAGGGCAAAAAGGCACCGGCCGCTGGACCGCGATTGAGGCCATTCGCATGGGCCGCTCTGCCTCTATCATCGAAGCGGCGGTGGCCGCCCGCGCCCTGTCGTCCGAAGTGGGGGTGCGCGCCAAGGGCGAAGACATCTTCGGCGCCTGCCGTGCGGCGATTGATCTGAGTGATGAGATATTGCACGACGCCCTGCTGGTGGGCCGCATCCTGTCCTATGCGCAAGGCTTCCGCATCCTGAAGGCCGCTTCGGAGGAATTTGACTGGTCCATCGACATGGCCCGCACGGCTGAAGTCTGGCGCGCGGGGTGCATCATCCGCTCGGTGCTGTTGGACGACATCGCCAGCGCGTTCCGCAGCGATCTGCCCGAGGGCGAGCTGATTTTCGCGCCGCCCCTCGTGGACCGCCTGAAGGCCGCGTCCCTCGCGCTGCGCAAAACCGTCTGTGCCGCCGCCACCCACGGCCACGCCACGCCCGCGCTGTCGTCCGCGTTGTTTTTCCTCGACACCATGCGCCACGCCCGCGGGACTGCCGATGTGATCCAAGCCCAGCGGGATTTCTTTGGCCGCCACGGGTTTGTGCGTCTGGATGGCCGTGAGGACCAACACGGACCGTGGTGGGACGACGCGGGCTGAGGGACGATCTGACGATCGGGTCCTGCGGACGGCGGGAGGCTGGGCCGGAGAGGACGGCGGACCTTGGCGATTGTGGGTCGGGGGGCCAGCCCCCCGGGCGCAAGGCGCCTCCCCCCGGGATATTTTTGAAACAAAGACAACGAGAACGACCGCCGGCGGTGCGTGTTATTTACGCGGTTTCGCCCGCAAGGTTGGGTCCGCCTGTGTCGGATCCTCGGGCCAGGGGTGTTTGGGATAGCGCCCGCGCATGTCTTTGCGCACATCCGCATAGGACGAGGCCCAGAACCCTGGCACATCCATCGTCGTCTGGATCGGTTTATGACCGGGCGACAGGAAGGTCACGCGCAGGGGGCGGCCTGCGACGGTGGGATGGGTTGTGGTCCCAAACATCTCTTGCAGGCGCAGGGTGATTTCGGGGGCCTCGCCGCTGTAGTCAATGGGTTTGTCGTGGCCCAGCGGCGTGGTGAAATGGCTGGGCACCTCACTGTCCAGCCGCTGCATCTGAGCCCAATCCAGCATGGCGCGCAGCGCGGGCAGCGCGTCAAACGCCTTCCAATCGGCGGCGGTGTGCACGCCTGCAAGGTGGGGCTGCAACCAGTCCTCCAACGTCTTCAATAAAGCGTCATCGGACATATCTGGCAGGTCGGCGTTCTGCCCCCGCATCAACGCCACGCGGGTGCGGAACCTTTCAGCTGCGGGCGAAAATCGCAGGCCAATCTGGCGGATACCGTCGACCATTGCAGCCGCCATGGCGTCTGGCGGGGCGCTCTTCCACGGCAGATCAGACAGCACCACCGCGCCCAGCCTCTCTTGTGTGCGGGCCAGCACTTTGTGGTCCCGTTTGGACCAGTGGCAGGCGTTCACGGGCGTGATGCGGTCGGCTGCGATGTCGCGGATCAGCGCCTCGTCTATGGGCAGGGCCGCGCGGATCTTGGCGTCGCGCGCGTGGCCATCCGTGTCAGTGATCACCAGATAGGGCGACGCTGCGAGCGGGTCGTCGCCCGCCAATACGGCCCCCTTGCCCCCCGACATGACATAGCGCGGCGTGTCCCCCTTGCGCCGTTTTGCGATGCGGTCGGGGTAAGCGAGTGCGGCCAGTGCCTCTGGCGGCAGTGTATGGGAGGGTCTGGGGGCCAGCTTGGCCAGCCGTTTGGCCTCTTGGCGGACGCGGGGCAGGGCGGTCTTGTGGGTGCCAAAGGCCACGCGCTCACCCGCCAGCGCCCGCAAACGCAGGCCCAGATCCACAGGCGCGCCCATCAGGATATCACGATCGCTGAGCAACGCTGCCAAGGGCGCCGCTGCAGCGCCCCCCAACGTCACCATATGGCCCAACCGCGGATGCAGCGGCAAACGTGCCAGCGCGCGGCCGTGGTCGGTAATACGTCCTCCCTCCAGCGCGCCAAGGTCGGCCAAAAGCGCGCGTGCCTCGGCCAGTGCTGCCGCGGGCGGTGGGGTCAGAAAAGGCAGGGCATCGCTGCCCCAATTGGCCAATTCCAACGCAAGCCCCGTCAAATCTGCCGTCTCGATCTCGGCTGGGGGATAGGCCAACAAGGCGCCATCCTCCGCCCGCGCCCAGAGCTTATAGGCCACGCCTGGGGCCACACGGCCCGCGCGGCCCGCCCGTTGGGTGGCTTCTGCGCGCGTGACGCGCTCGGTGACCAGCCGCGACATGCCGGATCCGGGATCGAACCGAGCGCGCCGCGCGCGGCCCGCGTCGACGACCACGCGGATGTCTTCAATGGTCAGCGATGTCTCTGCGATGGACGTGGCCAAGACTACTTTACGGCCGGTCTTAACGGGTGCAATCGCCGCCCGCTGTTCCGCAAACCCCATGGCGCCATAGAGCGGACGCACCACACAGCCCTGCGGCAATCGGCCCGCCAATGCGCCCTCGACCCGCCGGATTTCGCCTTCGCCAGGTAGGAATACCAAGACACCGCCCTCGGCCTCGTCCACCGCTTGAAGAACCAGATCAGCCGCTGCGGCCTCCAGCCGCGCCTCCTTGCGCAAGGGTCGGTCCAGCCATCGGTCCTCCACCGGAAAACTGCGCCCCCGCGATGTGACCACAGGTGCCCCGATCAGCTCGGCCACGGGCCCCGCATCCAAGGTGGCGGACATGACGATCAGCGCCAAATCCTCTCGCAAGGCCGCGCGGACCTCCAGCACCAGCGCCAGCCCCAGATCGGCATTCAGGGACCGTTCGTGGAATTCATCGAAAATCACGCAGCCGACGCCGGACAACTCAGGATCGCTCTGCAGCATCCGCGTGAGGATCCCTTCGGTCACCACCTCAATCCGGCGCCCCGCCACGCTGTCGCCGCGCATGCGGTAGCCGACGGACTGGCCCACGGGCTCCCCCAACCCCTCCGCCAAACGCTCCGCGGCAGCGCGTGCCGCCAGTCGGCGCGGCTCCAACATCACGATCTTGCCGGTGATGTCGTCCAACAGCGCCAGCGGCACCCGCGTCGTCTTGCCCGCCCCGGGCGGGGCCTGCAGCACGACGGCACCGGCATCTGCCAGGCACGCACGCAAATCGTCCAACACGTCATCTATGGGCAGGGGCTGCAACATTGCCTCTTTGCACCCCGTGCAATGGTCAAGGTCAACCGCCCACCCCTTCATCTGACCAAAAAAACTCACATCACGCCGCTGGACACCAAGAGGTCGGCTGCCGATAAAGCGCCATGGATATCGCGACCACAGCCGAAAAACTGCGCGCCGGCGACCGCCGTGCGCTGGCCCGCGCCATCACGCTGGTCGAAAGCACCAAAGCCGAGGATCGCGCCACGGCCCAAGCTTTGTTGACAAAGCTTGGCACCGACCGCGCGGCCCTGCGCATCGGCCTCTCTGGTACACCAGGCGTGGGCAAATCCACCTTCATCGAGGCCTTCGGCAAGATGCTGACGGGGCTTGGCAAACGCGTGGCCGTGCTGGCGGTGGATCCAAGCTCCGCGCGCTCGGGCGGGTCGATTTTGGGGGATAAGACGCGGATGGATCTGCTCAGCCGGGATCCCAATGCCTTCATCCGCCCCTCGCCGTCGCAATCGCAACTGGGCGGCGTGGCACGCCGCACCCGTGAGGCGATTGCCCTGTGTGAGGCCGCGGGCTTTGACGTGGTGTTGATCGAAACCGTCGGCGTGGGCCAATCCGAGACCGCCGTGGCCGAAATGTCCGATCTGTTTTTGCTGCTGCTGGCCCCCGCGGGCGGGGATGAATTGCAGGGCGTCAAACGCGGGATCATGGAAACCTGCGATATGATCCTTGTGAACAAAGCCGACGGCGATCTGCGCGCCCAGGCCACCCGCACCTGCGCCGATTACGCAGGCGCGCTGCGCTTGCTGCGCAAACGGCCCCAGGACCCGGATGATTTTCCCAAGGCGGTGGCTGTCTCCGCCCTGGAAGACAGCGGCATCGCGGCGGCGTGGGATGAGATGCAGGCCTTGGTCAACTGGCGTCGCGACAGCGGCGTCTGGGCCCAGCGGCGCACCGATCAGGCCCGATATTGGTTCCACGAAGAGGTCCGATCCGGCCTGTTGTCCCGCCTCACGGCCGATCCCGCGATCAAAGCGCAGCTGGCGCGGCTGGAAGAGGACGTGACCGCGGGCAAGATCCGTCCCGCCGCCGCCGCAGACGCCCTCATCGCAAGTCTTTTCAAGCCATAAGGGCCATGGGTGGGGCATCGGGCGTGTCTGCTGCGCGCAAACGGGGCTTTGCCCAGGGGGAAGGGGGAAAACGGGCTGAAAGCGGGTTGACGGGGGGACGGAATCCTTCTACGTCCCGCACACTGAATTTGGGGCCGTGCCTGTGCGCGGTCTAAACCGTTTGACCCATAGGCCTCCCCCTCATTGTGGTGATGGCCTGCCTGTAAAAGGAAGATTGCCATGTCGCGCCGCTGCGAATTGACCGGAAAAGGCCCGATGACGGGCAACAACGTAAGCCACGCCAACAACAAAACGCGGCGTCGGTTCCTGCCCAACCTGCAAGACGTGTCTTTGCAGTCCGACGTGCTGGGCCGGTCCTTCAAGTTCCGCATTTCCTCTGCTGCACTGCGCACCGTGGACCACCGCGGCGGTCTGGACGCGTTCATGGCGAAAGCCAAAGACGCCGAGCTGAGCGATGCGGCGTTGAAAGTGAAAAAAGAGATCAACAAGGCGATGGCGGCTGTCTAAGCCACATCCCCTGATGTGAGAATGAAGGCCCGCACCGCAAGGTCGCGGGCCTTTTTCTTTGGCCCGCGCCTGCGGCGGGCTGTTTGCGCCTGTGGCGACCTGTTTGCGCCTGTGGCGGGCCATTTTGCGCCTGCGGCGGGCGGGGGCGCATTTTCTACGAAAATGCGCGGGGCCTCACGTGCCGGCGGTGTGGCAGTGGACAGTGCGGAGTTTAGGTATTTTTGACCCAAAGAAGCAGGGGGGGGCTGCCAGCACGAGAAGGCGCGTGTGCTGCGACCATTTTGGCGCTTTTGTCGGGGGCGCCGGCCTGATACCCCGCCCTCATGAGCGGTTTGATGCGTTGTATCTTGTTTGGCCTTGCGCTGTTGATTGCTGGGACGTCACAGCACATGGCCGTTGCGCGTGGCGTGATGAAAGACGCGGCCGGCCAAATTGTGCTGTGCACGGGGCATGGTGTTCAGGTGGTCACTGTCGATCATCAGGGCCAGCCGATGGAGGCCGTTCAAATCTGTCCTGATTGCGCTTTGACGGCGCTGGCGGATACGCGCGCAGATGTCAAAGTAGCGGTGTCTGCCGATCTGGTCTGGACCCTTGTCGCGGTGGAGCAGGGCCCCCACGAGACGCGCCCTGTTGTTCTTTCGCCATCGGCACGTGGGCCACCTGTTTTGATCTGATCCTTTTTCATAAATTCTCAGATCAAATACGGGGAGAGACCACATGTCTTTCAAAACCACTCTTTTTGCGGGCCTGATGGCCGCCACTTTTGCCGCCCCTGCATGGGCGGATATCGAAGTTCACGACGCTTACGCGCGGTCGTCCAACCCAATGGCCGGGGCCGCCTTTATGGTGATCCACAACCACGGTGAGGTCGATGACCGGATCGTCTCTGTCACCTCTGATGCGGCGGCACGGGTGGAATTGCACACCCATATCGAGGACGCGGATGGCGTCATGCGCATGGTGCATGTGGAAGAGGGGATGGCGCTGCCGGCGGGTGGTGAAATCATCATGAAGCGCGGCGCTGAACATGTGATGTTCATGGGGCTGACTGATCCCTTTGAACAAGATGAGATCGTTACGATCACCTTTCAGTTCGAAAACGCCGACGATCTGGTGGTTGAGATCCCTGTCGATCAGGACCGTGTGGATGCGGGCGCCCATGGCGGGCATGGCGGACATGGCGATCATGGCGCGGGCGAGGATCAGTCCTCCCACGATCACTGACTAGGCCAAGACCTCTGCCACCCATGCAGGCACCGTCTGCGTGGCGGGGCCAAACGCGCTGCGGGCAAATTCCGTGGCGCGTTCGCTGGGGGCAAGGTTGATTTCCAACGTATCTGCCCCCGCCTGGCGGGCCACGCGCACAAAGCCCGCCGCAGGATAGACCACGCCGCTGGTGCCGATGGCCACGAAGAGATCCGCCTGTGTCAGGGCGGCGCCCACGCGGTCCATGTGATAGGGGACCTCGCCAAACCAGACGACATCCGGCCGTGCGGCCCCACCACAGGCGCACCGCGTGTCCACCGTCATCTGTGAGGGCGCAGGCCACCGCGCGCCGCAGTCCACACAAAGCGCCCGCAGGTGCGTGCCATGCATGTGGATGACATCATGTGATCCCGCCCTCTCATGCAAATCATCGACGTTCTGCGTCACCAAAGTGACCTCTGCTCGCGGGTCCTGCTGCAGGGCGGCCAGCGCCACATGGGCCGCATTGGGCTGGCATGACCGCACCTTGGCGCGGCGCATGTTGTACCACGCATGGACAGCCGCCGGATCCGCCGCGAACCCCTCAGGCGTGGCCAGCTTCATCAGGTCGGGGTTCTCCCAAAGCCCCCCCTTATCTCGAAACGTCCCCATCCCGCTTTCCGCGCTGATCCCCGCGCCGGTCAAAATCACAATGCGCATCCCGCGCGGCCCCCCTATACTGTTCCCATGCAACGTATTCTCTTCGTCTGTCTGGGCAACATCTGCCGCTCTCCTACGGCGGAGGCCGTGGTGCGCGCCAAGGCCCCTCATCTGCACCTTGAGAGCGCGGGCACGGCGTCCTACCACATCGGCAAGCCGCCCTACGGCCCCATGCAACAGGCCGCATCGGTTGCGGGTTACGACCTCAGCCGCCTGCGGGCACGCCAGTTTAAACCCCGTGATTTCAATGCCTTCGACCTGATCGTCGCCATGGACGCGGAGAACCTGGAGGAGATCGAGGCCCAGCGGCCGCCAGCCACCCAAACCCCCGTCATCTTGATGCGCGAAGACGGGCAGGCCGTGCCCGATCCCTATTACACCCGCGATTTCACCGGCGCATTAACCATAATCGAGGACGCCGCCGACGCCCTTATCCGCAGGTATTGCGCGCTTGGGAAATAAACGACCGGTAGCGATCCCAAAACGCATCATTGGCCCGCGTGTCTGAGATTTTGGTGGCATGGGCGACCTCAGGATCGTCAAAAAACGACGCGACGCGGGATCGGTCGCGGCTGCTCAGTTCCGCATTTGCCACCCGTTGGACGCACGAACACAAGGCAGGCGACGCGGCTGATCTGTCGGCGGCCAAACACGCCTGCGCAATCGGTCCATCCACCCCGCGCACACCAGACCGCCCGCCACAGGCCGCCAGTGCCAAAACACACGTCATCATCACGAATACCCGCATCATCATACCTCACTCTGACCCGCCGATTTTTTGGCTTGGGCGTTATCTGCTGGGATGAGTATGGCACGGGGGCCGGGAGGGGGCAATTCACGTTTGGGGGGGCACTGGGACGGCACCGCCGGACCGCGCCCGACCCTCCCCCCGGGAGGGCGCATTTGCAAGGTCACGAAAAGAGCTGACGTGGCGACGTCTGCGATGCGGCACATCAAATGCTCGTCCCAATGCGCCCACCCAGGCTCGGTCGCGGTCCTTAGCGACAGATTGGAAAATTGTTAAACAACCCCGATGATTAACAATCCCAAACTCACCAGCGCCGAAAGCATCGCACCGATGGTCAGCCCCAGCCGCGCTGTTTTGAATCCCTTACTGTCGAAAACGGTGGCCCCTTTTTCGGTCAAGTCGTCGTAGATCAACTTCATCCGAGACACGCGGCTAAAGATCCGCGTCGCCTCATCAGCACCCGGCAAAGGTGGCGCGCCGGTTGGTAAAGGCAAAGTTGCGTCATTGATTAGCTGCGGGATGTCATCGGCAAAATCTTCCTGTAAAGCGCCGCTCGACAAAGCCTCAAGCACGGGTTTCGCATCTTCGAGCAAGTCAACCGCGTCGCTGTCCATTTCTGCCATCCGCAGCTTTGCCAACTGGTGTCGATTGGCAGCAATGTCGGGGTGATTGGCACGAAGGGCGCGCACGCCATCTTCGACGGCTTCCCGCAGATCAAGGTTGTCTTCCGTCTCTGCGATCTCGCCACTGTCTGACAAACGCCGCAACGACGCCGCAGCCGCTGTATAGTCCATCTCTAGACGTTGCGGATTGTTCGAATAGCGGCTGTTCGCCCGACGCAACTTGGTCACGACGCTTTCGTCGGGCCGCAATCCGTTGCACCCGTTTAGTGCATCATCGAGGCAGTCCTCAATGCGCTGAGTGATTGTCTGGATAAGGGGTGCGTTCTCCAGGGGGATTGGCTCGACAGTGAAGATTTCACTGTCTTCATCAAAAACAATCCGTTCAGCAAGTGGCGCGCGTTCAGCAAGTAACCGCGCCTCAATTCCCGAAATGACCTCGCCAATATGCTCATACCCTTTTTCCCAGTCTTCCTCTGGGATCTGAATAACCTCAAACGCGAGAGCCCATTCATCAAAGGTACCGTTCCACATACCCTCATAAAACCTGCGCCAAAATTTCAAATGTTCCGAATGGCCTATAACCTTCAGGAACGCGTCGTGTTTTCCTTGAACGGAATCGGGGGGTGTTGCGCCGCTCCAAACGGGCTGTGCCAACAGCGATCCCAAATTTTGGGTGTCCCAGCGCATTGCAGCAAGCAGCGGAGTAGTACCAAAAGGCTCTACGGCGCGTGACGCTGCTTTTACCGCTTCGGCGGCGGCTGTGCCGCTAGGTGGCCAATCGTTTCGCGATGATAGGGCGCACCGCAAAGCCATAGATGCCGCAAGAAGGGGGGCAGGCGCGGCGAGCGAATATCCGGCCGAACCATTGAGGCCGTAAATGGAAGTCCAGAAACTTTGTGGTTTTTTGATAGATGACGAAGCACGACACGCGGCAATCAACACCGCCCTCAATTGACTTAAGGTTAAGTCATTGGGTTTGAGCGGAACGGCTTCCCAATTTTGGCTCATGGCCCTGATGGCACAGCGGGCAGCGATCGCGGAACAAGTTTCTCTGCTCTGTGTCTCGAACCAAGCTTCCGCCTCTTTCTCATCCGAAAAATCCACCTCACCCACTGCGACCATCCCCCTCACCAAACCCCATTGCCAAACCCCCCTGACCGCGCCATATCCCAACGTATGACTGACCTTGCTCACATCCGCAATTTCTCCATCGTGGCGCATATTGACCACGGGAAATCCACGCTGGCTGATCGCCTGATCCAGTCCACCAATACGGTGGCCGAACGGGACATGAAGGCGCAGCTTCTTGACAGTATGGACATCGAACGCGAACGCGGTATCACGATCAAGGCCAACACCGTGCGCATCGATTATACGGCGAAAGACGGGACCACCTATGTCCTCAACCTGATCGACACCCCCGGCCACGTCGATTTCGCCTATGAGGTCAGCCGTTCCATGCGCGCCGTGGAAGGCTCGCTGCTGGTCGTGGACAGCACCCAAGGGGTCGAGGCGCAGACCCTCGCCAATGTCTACCACGCGATTGAGGCGGACCATGAACTGGTCCCCGTTTTCAACAAGATCGACCTGCCCGCCTCCGACATCGACCGTGTCGCCGAACAGGTCGAAGACGTGATCGGCATCGACGCGTCAGGCGCCATCGCCGTCTCCGCCAAAACCGGACAGGGGATTGAGGAAACGTTGGAGGCCATCGTCGCCCAACTGCCCGCCCCCCAAGGCGACGCAGATGCGCCCCTCAAGGCGATGCTGGTCGATTCATGGTACGACAGCTACCTCGGCGTGATCGTTCTGGTGCGCCTCATCGACGGTAAGTTGCGCAAGGGCGAAAAGATCAAATTCGTCTCCAACGGCACCATCCACCACGTGGACCGCATCGGCGTGTTCCGCCCCGAAATGACGACGGTGGACGAACTCGGCCCCGGCGAAATCGGCTTCCTCACCGCGTCGATCAAACAGGTCCGCGACACCCGCGTGGGCGACACGATCACCCACCAACGCAGCGAAGTCACCCCGCTGCCCGGCTTCAAACCCGCCCAACCCGTTGTCTTCTGTGGCCTCTTCCCCGTGGACAGCGCCCAATTCGAAGACCTGCGTGACAGCATCGACAAACTGGCCCTCAACGACGCCTCATTCTCGTTCGAAATGGAATCCTCCGCCGCCCTGGGCTTCGGCTTCCGCTGCGGCTTCCTCGGGCTTCTCCACCTCGAAGTCATCCGCGACCGGATCGAGCGTGAGTTTGACATCGAACTCATCACCACCGCCCCCTCCGTCATCTACCACATCCACATGAAGGACGGCACCAAGCTCGACCTGCACAACCCCGCCGACATGCCCGACGTCACGCTGGTCGATCACGTGGCCGAACCGCGCATCAAGGCCACGATCCTCGTGCCCGACGAATATCTGGGCGAGGTCCTGAAACTCTGCCAGGACCGCCGCGGCATTCAAGAAGACCTCACCTACGCCGGCACCCGCGCCATGGCCGTCTACGACCTGCCGCTCAACGAAGTGGTGTTCGACTTCTACGATAGGCTGAAATCGGTAACAAAAGGTTACGCGTCGTTTGACTACCAACTGACCGGCTACCGTGAGGACAATCTGGTCAAAATGTCCGTGCTGGTGAACGAAGAACCCGTGGACGCCCTGTCCATGATGGTCCACCGCGACCGCGCCGAGGCCCGCGGCCGCGCCATGGTCGAAAAACTCAAAGACCTGATCCCCCGCCACATGTTCAAAATCCCGATCCAGGCGGCCATCGGCGGCAAAGTCATCGCGCGAGAAACCCTCTCCGCCATGCGCAAAGACGTCACCGCGAAGTGTTATGGCGGGGATGCGTCACGGAAACGCAAGCTGCTGGACAAGCAGAAAGCGGGCAAGAAAAAGATGCGCCAGTTCGGGAAAGTGGACATCCCGCAGGAAGCGTTTATTTCGGCGCTGAAGATGGACAGTTGAAATATACGCATCAATCTCCAATATATCTGATGGGGGATGAGTGATGATCGACTGGATTGATTTCGGCCAAGTATCAGCCGAACGGGACGATAAGCTGTCAAAGTATTTCTTTGATAGTGGTGTACTAAACGACGTAACCGAGAATAAGCTCTCTTTCCTCGTATTGGGGCGCAAGGGCGCAGGCAAGACTGCCGTGTTCACCCGTTTTGATGAAGACTATCATAAGTACCTCTCTATGAATGACGCCTCAATGGCGCTCAGTCTACAGAATTATGATTGGAATATTCACGAACTTCTTAGTCAGGAGGGAAAAGCCAAGGCATTGGCGTATACGGAGTCTTGGAAATTTATTATTCTTGTTGAAACGCTTTATGTCATTGAGTTTCTGAAGCTCGACAGCAAACATACAAAACCGTTATCTAAATTAATCAGAGCAGTATATGGAACGTCGGCACCTACTCTAAAGCGGATATTGGGCGATAAGTTGTTGGGACTGTCAAGATTTAAACTACCAGGAGGGTCCCTCAATTTAGACGAAGGAGAATTGGATGAGATGTCTGCATCACTTGGAAATGTAGAGTTTTCGGACTTTTCTACGTCGTCTCTTTTGCGAGAAACACTGACAGAGAACATTTCACGTATCGTTCCTTTCCTCGAGCGCGGTTTGAAGAAACATTTTGCCGAGGCCGATGGTCGGGTCTTTGTTTCTTTTGATCGTCTTGATGAGGCATGGCTCGTCGACTCGCGAAATAGTGTTAGACCGATGCTCAGCGGTTTAGTTGCGGCTGCCGAAAGCATCACACAAAATTTCGGCGGAAAACTGCGCCCCGTCGTTTTCCTACGGGAAGATATTTTCTCTGACCTTGATCTGAATGATAAGAATAAACTGAGGACTGACTGTGGAAATGTTCTCGGTTGGAACCACGATTCGCTAAATAGACTAATCCTGCATCGGGTAAATTATCACGCTCAGACTAGCGGCCGAGATACAGTAAATCATGTCAATGAGCTTTTTGACCGTGTCGAAATGCGACAGAGACGAAAGCCATTTGATTACTTGCTTTTGCGCACAATGATGAGACCACGTGATCTCATACATTTTCTATCTTTAGTTAAATCTGACATGGTTGCGAGGGATGAGAACCCTTTTGAAGAAGAGGAGGTAAATAGTGATCGGCTGGAGTGTCAGGCTATTTACAATGCAGAGGTCGACTATTCTCTTTGGCTGTTGGAGGAGTTAACTGACGAATGGGTTGTCCAATATCCTGCGCTACCCAGACTATTCGACGCTATACGGGAGATTGGCACAACAACGTTCAAGGTCGAAGAACTGGAACTTGCGTTGCGGAATTTGGGTTTGCCCGCAGGTAAAGTCGATCTGTCGAACCACCTGCGTTTCCTGTATTCAAACTCAATTATTGGGTTCAAAGTTGGCAAGTCCAATCAGTGGCGGTTCCGGTGTTTCAACCCAACAACTGGCTTTAGTGAGGTAGAAATATACAAGGTTCATGACGGATTGATTCATGCATTGAATCTCAAAGAGCAGCGGGCTTAGTAAATCCACCGACAAATCCTCCCCATCCCCACGTATCATCCCTATCCAACCAGAGGGCTGATCCATGCACCACACCGTCTCCGACCGTTCGTACCCCAAAACGCCCCAAGGACGTTTTGCCCCTTGGGTTCGGGCACTCACACCCCACATCTTCATCGTCCTCGCTGGCGGCGCGTCTTTGATGGTGTTTCTCACCTCCGCCGCGTTCTGATCTGCGGGCGGGTCTGGCGCCGTTGCCATACGCGAGCCATACGCCAGCCATACGCAAACCATACGCCGGTTTTAGCCGAAAACCGCCCGCACCGACGCCTCAAATTCGCGGGGTTTTTGCGCGTGCAGCCAGTGGCCCGCGCCGGGGATTTTGGCGAAGCGCGCGGCGGGAAACAGCGCCTTGATGCGGTGGCGGTGTTCGGGGCGGACGTAGTCGCTGTCCGCACCAGACAGGAATACAGTCGTCCCCTCAAACGTGCCTGAAACTTCGGGAAATCCAATAATATCAGACATATAAGCCTCAAGCACATCAAGGTTCAGCACCCAGCATTTTGCCTTCATGTCGAGGCTTTGCAGCAAGAAATCCCGCACCTCCGGCTCAAAACTCACACCTGCATCGGCGCGTTTTTCCACGGCCCCCAAATCCACCGCCCGCATCGCCGCGATATGCTGCGTTTGCGTATGCGCATAGCCCACGGGCGCGATATCCGCGACCATCAGTTTCTCAATGATTTCAGGGTGTTGCAGGGCCAAAACCATCGCCGACTTACCCCCCATGGAATGCCCCAGCACATAAGCTGGGCCGTCCGAATAGGCCGCCAAAACCTCACGTAAATCCTCTGCCAGATCGGCATAGGAATGGCTGTCGTACCACGGGCTCGCCCCATGATTGCGCATGTCGGGCACCACGACGTGATAGGCATCCGACAGACGTTTCGCGATCACACCCCAATTGCGGGCTGATCCGAAAAGACCGTGCGCAATCAATAGGGTAGGGCGTTTCGGGTCGCCATGGGTCACAACATTCAACATCCCCAACGATTAGCCCCGCAGGTTCAGAATTGAAAGCCCTGCGTCCGCGCGGTAGGTCGGGGTATGACTGCGAAAACCTATGCCGAAGACATCAAGACCCTGATCGAGGACCGCCTGCGCCTGAAATCCCGCAGCCTGTCCCACGCGATCCGCCGCGCCGGACGTCTGTTGCCCGCCTGGGCCCGCCGCGAGGCCCGGTTCATCGCTCAGGCCGAGACGATGATGGCCCACCCCAAATTGCGCGTGAGGGTGGATGAGGCAAAACTGGCCCGCGCCCACGCGGACCTGACAAATTACCTGCGCACGATTGACCCCAAAGAACGTCGCAAAACACGTGTGCTGGGCATTTTGGGCACTGTCAGTTTCAACCTCATCGTGATTGTCGCGGCTTTCGTGACCTACCTTGTGTGGCGCGGCTTTGTCTGATGTCTAACGGGTCACGGATGACCAGTGTCACGGTGACAAAGCTGACGTAGAGAAGCAGGTACCAGCTGCCCATTTTGCTGATCGATGCCCAGTCAAACTCTGCCGATCCGGCGTAAACCCAAGTCCCCGTCAAGGTGCCGATGTTTTCCGCAATCCAAAGGAAGAAGGACGCCAAAAGCGCCGCAACGGGCAGGGGCATCCAATAGGTGCCGCCCACGGTGAAATAGATGCGCGTGCGTCCAAACATCAGGACCGTCGCGGCAAACAATGCCATTCGAACGTCCCAGACAAAGTGATGCGCAAAGAAGTTCACGTAGATCGCCACGGCCAGCACGGCGGTCATCCAGAACGGCGGATAAGGCGTGAACCGCATGTCGAAAATGCGGATAACCCGCGCGATGTAACTGCCGACCGATGCATACATGAACCCGCTGAACAGCGGCACGCCCATAACCATAAATACTGCGTCCTCGGGGTAGCCCCACGATCCGGCACTGACCTTGAAAAACTCCATGGCCGTTCCAGTGGCGTGGAACAGCAAAATGACTTTGGCCTCGTTGAAAGTTTCCAGCCGAAACAACAACATCGCCGCCTGAATTAAGACAGCAAACGCGAAGAGCGCGTCGTAGCGCGCAATAAGCCATGCATCGTCCCAGATCGCATTTGTGCAAATCACGGCAATCAACAACAGCCCGCCAAACAGGCAGGCCCAGCCCTGTTTCAATCCAAACATGATGAATTCGGCTAGCCCGTGGGGCAGACGTGCCCGCACGCCTCGGCCCAATGATTTCTCAAAAGTCTTTGTTTCAAACATGGGGCCTAGATGCACGAAAGCCGCCGGGGGTGTCCACGGCGGCTTTCATGGGTTTATGTGCACGTATCGTGCAGACCTGTCAGAGGTTTGGATACATCGGGAAGGTATCGCAAAGCGCCTCAACCTCGGCGCGCACCTTCGCCTCAACCTCTGCGTTGCCGTCCTCACCGTTGGCGGCCAGACCGTCGACCACTTCGACGATCCAGTCGGCAATCTGACGGAATTCCACTTCTGTGAACCCGCGCGTTGTGCCCGCAGGGGACCCCAGACGCACGCCGGATGTGACCATGGGCTTTTCAGGGTCAAACGGGATGCCGTTCTTGTTGCAGGTGATGTGCGCGCGTTCCAGCGCGGCCTCGGTCGCGTTGCCTTTGACGCCCTTGGGGCGCAGATCCACCAACATGACGTGGCTGTCCGTGCCGCCTGTGACGATATCCAGACCGCCCTTCATCAGCTGATCCGCCAAGGCTTGTGCGTTCTTCACAACCTGTTGCTGATACGCCTTGAACTCGGGGCGCAGCGCCTCCCCGAATGCGACCGCTTTACCGGCGATCACGTGCATCAGGGGGCCGCCCTGAATGCCTGGGAAAATGGCGGAGTTGAATTTCTTGGCCAGCGCTTCGTCATTCGTCAGGATCATGCCGCCGCGTGGGCCGCGCAACGTCTTGTGGGTCGTCGTTGTGGCCACATGGGCGTGGGGGAAGGGCGACGGATAGAGGCCCGCCGCCACCAAACCGGCAAAGTGCGCCATGTCCACCAACAAATAGGCGCCCACGGAATCCGCAATCTCACGCATGCGAGCGAAATCGATGATGCGCGGGATGGCAGAGCCACCGGCGATGATCAGCTTGGGCTGATGTTCTGTCGCCAATTCCTGCACTTGGTCATAATCGAGCAGGCTGTCCTGCTTGCGCACACCATATTGGATGGCGTTGTAAATCTTGCCCGACTGGTTCGGCTTGGCCCCGTGGGTCAGGTGGCCGCCTGCGTCCAGGGACATCCCCAGAATGGTGTCGCCCGGCTTGATCAGCGCCTGAAACACACCTTGGTTGGCCTGAGAACCGGAATTCGGCTGCACATTGGCAAAACCGCAATCAAACAGCTGTTTGGCACGGTCAATCGCGAGGTTCTCGGCCACATCCACGTGCTGACAGCCGCCGTAATAGCGCCGTCCGGGATAGCCTTCGGCGTATTTGTTCGTCATCACACTGCCTTGGGCTTCCATTACGGCGGCGGACACGATGTTTTCAGACGCGATCAACTCGATCTCTTTGCGCTGACGGCCCAACTCCGCGCCGATGGCGGCGGCGACTTCTGGGTCGCGGGTGGACAGGCTTTCGGTGAAAAAACCGGTGTCTTTTGTCTCTGCGTTCATGGGGGATTCCCTCCGTCAGGTGTGGTTTGGCATTCACATAAAGGGAAGTTTCCTATCGGAAAACCCGCAAAGCGACCCTTTTTGCACATCACACGGCCCGCGGTGCGCACCATCGGCGGCTTGCGTTTCCGAAAGGGGCGGGCGACAACAGATGGGAAACCTATTGCAAACAAGGCGTTCGTCATGCCCAAACAGCTTGCCTTTGTGGCCAGCACAGCACCGATCGCGCAGCAGGCGCAGGCCGCTTTGTCGCAGCAATACGGGTCCGTTCCGCTGGAGGAGGCCGAGGTAATCGTGGCCTTGGGCGGCGATGGCTTTATGCTGGAAACGCTGCACACCACCCAACACCTGCCCGCGCCTGTGTACGGCATGAACCGCGGGACGGTCGGGTTTTTGATGAACACCTATTCGTCCCAGGGTCTGCGGGACCGTCTGGCAAAGGCCGAGGAAGAGGTGATCAACCCGCTGCATATGTCTGCCACAACCGTCGACGGGACCATGCACCGCGCGCTGGCCATCAACGAGGTGTCCTTGCTGCGCGCGGGCCCCCAAGCGGCCAAATTGCGCATCCATGTGGACGACAAAATGCGTATGGATGAACTGGTGTGCGATGGGGCGTTGCTGGCCACGCCTGCGGGGTCCACGGCGTATAATTATTCCGCCCATGGGCCCATCGTGCCCATCGGATCCGACGTGCTGGCCCTGACGGCAGTGGCCCCGTTCCGCCCCCGCCGCTGGCGTGGTGCGCTGTTGCCGAAATCCGCCCGGGTCACGTTTGAAGTCACCAACGCGGACAAACGCCCCGTGAACGCCGACGCGGACGGTGTGTCCGTCAAGGACGTGGCCCGCGTCGATGTCTGGTCCGCCCCTGAGATTGAACACCGCATCCTGTTTGATCCAGGTCATGGCCTCGAAGAACGGCTCATCCGCGAACAATTCGCCTGATCTTTTTCAAAATGATCGGAACCCTTTACGGGCGTGCGGTGTTGTCTCCCCGAAGCCGAGCGGGGCGGTTCCTCGCGATGTCAAGATGACAGGAGTCACGCACATGAATTGGGATATTGCCAAAGGCAAATGGAACCAAGTCAAAGGCGCTGCAAAAGAAAAATGGGGCGAATTGACCGATGATGAGTTGGATCAGGCGGAAGGGAACCGCGATCAGCTGATCGGCACCGTTCAGGAAAAGTACGGCAAAACCAAAGCCGAAGCTGAACGTGAAGTAGATGAATTCGTAGCAAGCCTCTGACACAGAGGTATCCGTGGTGGGATAAAGGGCGGTCCGGTTGGGCCGCCCTTGTTGCATCGCACCTACTTGGCGTAGCCGATCCCCTGTAACGCCACTTTGATCTCATCCAGAATGGCGGGATCGTCGATGGTGGCGGGCATTTTGTAGTCCGCACTGTCTGCGATTTTCACCATAGTGCCCCGCAGGATTTTGCCTGACCGCGTCTTGGGCAAGCGGTCGACGACGCAGCACAGTTTGAACGCAGCGACAGGCCCGATCTTTTCGCGCACCAGTTTGACACAACCCGCCACCACATCGGCCTCAGGCGTGGTGGCCCCGTTGTTGAGGCAGACAAACCCCACAGGCAGCTGGCCTTTCAGGTCATCCGTGACGCCGATCACGGCGCATTCGGCCACGTCCGGATGGGCGGCCAGAACCTCTTCCATGCCACCCGTCGACAGCCGATGGCCCGCCACGTTGATCACATCATCGGTGCGCGCCATGATATAAAGGTATCCGTCCTCATCAATCATGCCCGCATCGCCGGTCTCATAGTAGCCGGGGAAGGCGGTGAGGTAGCTTTTCTTGAACCGGTCTTCCGCATTCCACAAGGTGGGCAATGTGCCTGGCGGCAGGGGCAGTTTCACGACGATGGCCCCCAATTCGCCCGCAGGCAGCGGATGGCCCGCATCGTCCAAAATTTGCACATCAAAGCCTGGCATCGCCACGGTGGGGGAGCCGAGTTTGACCGGAAGCGGTTCGATCCCCACAGGGTTGCCCGCGATGGTGTAGCCCGTTTCGGTCTGCCACCAGTGGTCGTAAATCGGCTTGTCCAGCTTGTCTTGCATCCATTCAATCGTGTCGGGATCGGCCCGCTCGCCCGCCAGATAGATCTGGTTGAGACAGCTGAGGTCGTATTTCGCGACAAACTCACCTTTGGGGTCTTCGCGTTTGACCGCGCGGAACGCGGTGGGGGCCGTGAAGAAGGATTTGACGTTATGTTCTTCGATGATCCGCCAGAACGTGCCTGCGTCCGGCGTGCCTACGGGCTTGCCCTCAAACACAATCGTCGTGTTGCCGTGGATCAGCGGTGCATAGCAGATGTAGCTGTGCCCCACGACCCAACCCACGTCTGACGCGGCCCAGAACACATCGCCCGGATCGACGTTGTAGATGTTCTTCATCGTCCAGTTCAGCGCCACCAGATGGCCCGCCGTGGGCCGCACAACCCCCTTGGGCGCGCCCGTGGTGCCGGAGGTATAGAGGATATAGGCCGGATGCGTGCCTTCTACCGGAACGCAATCGGCGGGTGTCGTCCCCTTTTGCATCTCGTACCAATCCACGTCGCGCGGGCCCAGTTCGCAGGGGTGCTGTTCGCGCTGCAGGATGACGCAGACGTCGGGTTTGTGCGCCGACATCTCGATCGCGCCATCGAGGAGGGGTTTATATTCCACCACGCGGTTCGGCTCCAACCCAGCTGATGCGGCGATGATGGCCTTGGGTGTGGCATCGTCGATGCGCACGGCCAGTTCATTGGCCGCAAAGCCGCCAAAGACCACTGAATGGATGGCCCCCAGACGTGCGCAGGCCAACATCGCCTCCAACGCTTCGGGCACCATCGGCATGTAGATGATGACGCGGTCGCCTTTGGTCACCCCAAGGGCCGCCAAGCCCCCTGCAAGGGCTGCGATGCGGGTCTGCATTTGCGCATAGGTGAACGAGGCTTTGGTGCCGGTGATGGGGCTGTCATAGATCACCGCCGCGCGGTCCCCGTTGCCCTGATCCACGTGCCGGTCAATGGCGTTGTAGCAGGTGTTGACCGTCGCGTCGCGGAACCATTCATACAGCGGTGCTTTGTCGTCAAACAGCGCCTTCGTTGGCGCCTCCACCCAATCAATCGCCTCTGCCGCTTTCAGCCAAAAGGCCTCAGGGTCGTCCTGCCAGCTTTGATAGATGTCGCGGTATGCCATGGTCGTCTCCTCCGTTGAGACAGGCATAGGCCGCGACCTGCCGCTGGGGCAAGCCTGATCCGTGCCAACGGGCCGGCGCTTTGCATTTTTTCGCAAATGCCTGTTGCAAATTTTTGCAAATGGCGCGGCAGGGGCCTGTCTTGCGAATGCCCCTGCGTCACTTTGCAAAGCTGCAAATCGCCTTAGCCGTATTCGTGCACCGGCGTGCCTGCGATGGCCGCCATGTTCAGCAGGCCCCGTGCTGTGATCGCAGGTGTGACAATGTGGGCGCGGTTGCCCATGCCCATCAGGATCGGACCAACCTCAAGCCCGCCCGCGCGCATTTTCAAGATGTTGCGCACCCCGCTTGCGGCATCTGCATGGCCAAAGATCAGCACGTTGGCGGCCCCTTTCATCCGGTTGCCCGGCAACAGCCGCGCGCGCAAGTCCGGGTCCAACGCGGCGTCGATGTTCATCTCACCCTCGTAGGCAAAATCGACACCATGGGCGTCCAGAATCCCCATGGCAGCGCGGATGCGGGTGCCGGTGTCGCAATCCAGATTGCCAAACTGCGACTGCGCGCAGAAGGCGATGTTGGGGGTCAGGCCGAACCGTTTCACATGCCGCGCGGCCCCAATGGCCGACTGCGCGATCTGTTCCGGCGTGGGTTCTGATCGCACGTGCGTGTCCGCGATGAACAGCGGCCCGTCTTCAAGGATCATCATCGAAAGCGCACCTTGTACGTCATGGCCGTTCCCGAGCACGTTTTCGATGTAGTTCAGGTGCCACCTGAACTGACCAAAGGTGCCGCAGATCAGGCTGTCGGCTTCGCCGCGCTGGACCATGACCGCACCAATCGCGGTGGTGTTCGTGCGCATGATGGCCCGCGCCAGATCGGGTGTGACGCCCTTGCGCGCCATATGGCTGTGGTAGGTTTCCCAATAATCACGGTAGCGCGGATCGTTTTCGGGGTTCACGATGTCCAGCTTGTCGATGTTCAACTCAAGCCCCGCGCGCGCGGCCCGTGCGCGGATCACGTCGGGACGGCCAATCAGAATGGGCGTTTCGGTTGTTTCTTCGAGGATCGCTTGCGAGGCCCGCAGCACCCGTTCGTCCTCGCCCTCGGCAAAGACAATCCGCCGCGCCGCCGTAGCTGCGGCCTGAAAGACGGGCCGCATCAGCATGGCGGATTTGAACACAGATGCGTCAAGCTGCGCCTTATAGGCCTCAATCTCGACCTCTCGTGTGGCGACGCCGGTTTCCATGGCGGCCTTTGCAACAGCACTGGCCACGACGCCCATCAAGCGCGGATCGAAGGGTTTGGGGATCAGGTAATCGGCCCCGAAGGTCAGCTGTTCGCCCTGATAGGCGGCGGCGGCCTCAGCACTTGTTGTGGCGCGCGCCAGCGCCGCGATCCCCTCGACGCAGCCCACTTGCATGGCGTCGTTAATCTGCGTGGCGCCCACATCCAACGCCCCGCGAAAGATGAACGGAAAACACAGCACGTTGTTGACCTGATTGGGAAAATCGCTGCGCCCTGTGGCGATGATGGCATCCGGTTTCACCTCTCGTGCAAGGTCCGGCAGGATTTCAGGCGTGGGGTTGGCCAGTGCAAAGATGATCGGCGTGTCCGCCATTTTCGCCACCATATCGGGCGTCAGAACACCCGGCCCGCTAAGGCCAAGGAACAGATCCGCCCCCTCAATCACGTCTGCCAAGCTGGCGGGGGTTGTGCCTTGGGCATACTCCGCCTTTTGCGGCGTCATATCTTTCTCGCGGCCCTCGTACACCAGCCCTTCGATGTCGCAGAGCCAGACGTTCTCGCGCCTGACCCCCAGTTTCAGCAACATATTGAGGCAGGCAATCCCCGCAGCCCCGCCGCCCGTGCTGACGATCTTGATGTCCTCAAACCGTTTGCCCGCCACGCGCAACGCGTTGGTGGCCGCCGCCCCAACGACAATCGCAGTGCCGTGCTGGTCGTCGTGGAAGACGGGGATGTTCATCCTTTCACGGCACAATTTTTCGACAATAAAACAATCGGGCGCCTTGATGTCTTCGAGGTTGATGGCACCGAACGTCGGCTCCATCGCGCAGACGATATCGGCCAGCTTTTCGGGGTCAGGCTCATTCAACTCGATGTCAAAACAATCGATGTCCGCAAATTTCTTGAACAGAACCGCCTTGCCTTCCATCACCGGTTTTGACGCCAGCCCACCGATGTTGCCCAGACCCAGCACCGCCGTGCCGTTGGTGACCACAGCCACCAGATTGCCCCGCGCGGTGTAGTCGCGCGCCGTCGCAGGGTCTGCCTTGATCTCAAGGCAGGCCTCGGCCACGCCGGGGCTGTAGGCGCGGGCCAGATCACGCCCGTTGGCCAAAGGTTTGGTCGCGCGGATTTCAAGTTTTCCGGGCTTTGGGTGTTTGTGATAGTTCAAGGCCGCCTGACGCAGGGTTTCGGCGTGGGTGTCTTTGGGGGTGTCAGCCATGGCGGGCTCCAATTCTGGGCGGTGGCAGAAATTTGTTTAACGTTAAACTAATTTTCTGACGCTGGGTCAACGACCCGTTTAGCCTGCCCGATTGATGCTTGCAATTCCAGCCGTGCGCGAACACTTTTGCGCCATGACACTCAAGACCCACAGCACCGACATTCAGGCCGAGGTCTGCCTGCCCACCACGGACCTGACCGCTGACATCGGCTTTTTCACCAAGACGTTGAACATGCGGATGGATATGATCTTTCCGGCGGATGACCCGTCGGTGGCGGTGTTTTCCGGCCACGGGCTGCGGGTGCGGCTGGATCGGGGCGATACGTCTGCCGCAGGGCATATTCGTCTGCTGACAGATGCGCCTTGGACCGATGCCACACTGACAGCGCCGGGCGGCACGCGGGTCACCGTCGCGCCGCTTAATGCGCCGGTTGACATGCCCAGCACAGCCCACGCCTTTGTGGTGCGCCGTCTGGCCGATCAGGCGCCGTGGGTCATTGGGCGTGCGGGCATGCATTACCGCGATCTGATCCCCGACCGGCTGGGCGGATCCATCATCGCCTCCCACATTCGCATCCCTGATGGAGGGCCGGTGCCCGATATGGTGCATTTCCACAAGGTCGGGTTTCAGCTGATTTTTTGCATCGCGGGCTGGGTCGATGTGGTCTACGAGGATCAAGGCGGCCCGATCCGTCTGCATGCGGGCGATTGTTTCATCCAGCCGCCCGAAATCAGGCACCGTGTGCTCGAAGCCTCGGACGGGATCGAAGTGATCGAGATTGGCGTACCCGCCGAGCACGTGACCGAGATTGACCACGACATGATCCTGCCCACCCCCCACCTTCGGCCTGACCGGGAATGGCAAGGCCAGCGGTTTGTTCACAACGTCGGCAAAGATGCAGATTGGACACCCGCGCGTCTGTCTGGGTTCACGTCTCGCGACACCACCATCAATGCTGCGACCAAGTCCGTGGCGGGCGTCAATGTCTTGCGGAAATCTGATGCGGATGCCCAATGGGCCCGCCATGATGCCGACATACATTTCACATTTGTGATGTCGGGCGGCATGACGTTGGAGGGCGAGGGCCAGACCCCCCACACCCTTACTGCGGGGGATGCCTTTGTCATTCCCCCCGGCATGGCGACCCGCTACGCCGATGCCACGGACGACCTTGAACTGCTGGAGGTCTCCTTGCCTGGCGCGTTCAAAACCACGCCTCAGCCATCCAGCTGATCCTGCAGCGCGCCAATGCGCTCCATCGCCTGACGCTGGTTCAGGGCCGTGTCAAACGGCTCATCCAGTTTTTCGCACAGCGCGCGCAATTCAGCGGCCTGCACTTCGGTCATGGGGGCGTTTGCGTCATAGTCGGGGTCCATGTTCAGGTTGGCTTGCGCCACGCGTAACGTGTTTGGCATATCGGTCTCCTTTGCGGGGTTAACCCCACCGGCCGCTTGTCGGTTCCCCCTTGCGCTTGTCAGGCTGGGTTGCGACACTTTTGAAAACGGAAGGATCCCATGTCTTTGATCGATGCCGCACGCGCCGTGCGCGAAAATGCCTATGCGCCATATTCCAACTTCAAGGTCGGTGCGGCCCTGCGCACGCCGGATGGCACCGTATTTACAGGGATCAACGTCGAGAACGTGGCCTACCCCGAAGGCACCTGTGCCGAGGCCGGTGCCATTGCCGCCATGTGTGCGGCGGGCGCGCGCGAAATTGCCGAGGTTGCGGTGATTGCCGACGCCCCGTCTCCCGTACCCCCCTGCGGCGGCTGTCGCCAGAAGATCGCGGAATTTGCGGGGCCGGATGTCGTCGTGACCATGGCCACGACAGACGGCGCAACCCTGTCCATGACCGTGGCGGAGTTGCTGCCCGGCCGCTTTGACGTCTCCCACATGGACCGCACGTGATCCCCCATGGATGCGCGCGCGATCATTGCCAAAGTCCGACGCGGCCAAGACCCCGCGCCTGAGGAATTGGCGTGGTTCGCCAATGGTTTGGCCACCCGTGCGGTGTCGGACGCACAGGCCGGTGCCTTTGCCATGGCGGTGTGCCTGCGTGGCCTGTCGGACGCAGGGCGGGTGGCGCTGACCACGGGGATGCGTGACAGCGGCGATGTGCTGCGTTGGGATCTGGACGGGCCTGTCTTGGACAAACATTCCACCGGCGGGGTGGGCGATCCGGTGTCGCTGATCTTGGCACCCGCGCTTGCGGCCTGCGATGTGTTCGTGCCCATGGTCTCGGGCCGGGGCTTGGGCCACACGGGCGGCACCTTGGACAAGCTTGAGGCGATCCCCGGCCTGAAAACCACCCAAACGGCGGCCAATTTCCGCGCCATCACCCGCGACATCGGCTGTGCGATTGTGGGCGCCACCAATGCCATCGCCCCTGCGGACAAACGTCTTTATGCGGTGCGTGATGTGACGGCGACAGTCGAAAGCGTGGATCTGATTTGCGCCTCGATCCTGTCCAAAAAGCTTGCCGCGGGGCTTGAGGGTCTGGTGCTGGACGTCAAGGCGGGCAGTGGTGCGTTCATGAAAACAACGGCAGAGGCCATGGCGCTGGCCACAGCACTGGCCACAACCGCCAACGGCGCGGGCACGCCCACGGCGGCCTTCATTACCGACATGTCGCAACCGCTGGCCCCCGCCCTTGGCAATGCGACCGAGGTCGCGGTTTGTCTTGAGGTTTTGTCGGGCAACCGCGCTGCCGCCCCGCGCCTGCATGATCTGGTCGTGGCGCTGTGCGCCCGTGTCCTTGCCCTGTCGGGCCAGTCAGAGGGGGAGGCGGAGGAGCGCGTGACCGCCGCCATATCCTCAGGCCACGCCATGGTGTGTTTCGCCGCCATGGTCCGCGCCATGGGCGGGCCGCCCGACATCGCCGAAGACTGGCACACCCATCTACCCAAGGCCCCCGTGGTGGGCGACGTGCCAAGCCCCAGGGGCGGGATCATCACCGCCATCGATGGGGAGGCGCTGGGCCTCGCCGTGGTGCGCATGGGCGGCGGGCGACAGGTCGAAACCGACCGGATCAACCCGTCGGTGGGGCTGTCGGATGTGGTTGAGGTGGGCCAATCGGTGTCGCGCGGTGATCCTCTCCTGACGATCCACGCCGCCGATGAGGACAGCGCCATCGCGACCGCCCGCGATGTGCTGGCCGCCATCACGATTGGCGACGCAGCCCCCGATCTGCCCGATCTGATCCACGGCAGGATCGACCCATGAGCGATCATCCAAAGGCCCGTGCGTTCCTTATTGTGATCGACAGTGTCGGCATCGGCGGCGCGCCCGATGCGGATCAGTTTTTCAACAACGACACGCCGGACACCGGCGCCAACACCCTAGGCCACATCGCGCAGGCCTGTGCCGCGGGACAGGCCGAAGACGGGCGCAGCGGCCCCCTCAATATCCCCACGCTCGCAGCCCTTGGGGCAGCGGAGGCGATCAAGCTGGCAACTGGTCTCGATTTGGGCTGGCCCGCCCCCACGGGTGCCTTTGCCGCCGCCACCGAAGTCAGCCCCGGTAAGGACACCCCATCGGGTCACTGGGAACTCGCCGGTGTGCCCGTGCCGTGGGATTGGACGACCTTCCCCAAAGCCACGCCCGCCTTCCCTGACGCCGTGACGGCCCACATCTGCGCGGTCGCGGGCACAAAGGGCATTTTGTGCAACGCCCATGCCTCGGGCACAGAAGTTATCGACACCTACGGCGCGGAGCATCTGCGCACCGGCTGGCCCATCTGCTACACCTCCGTGGACAGCGTGTTGCAGATCGCAGCCCATGAGGAGGTGTTCGGTCTGGACCGTCTGTTGCACCTTTGTGAAACCATCGCACCGATGCTGCACGACATGCGCGTCGGACGCGTCATCGCGCGGCCTTTTGTGGGGCAGGCGGGCGCGTTTCAGCGCACCCTCAACCGCCACGACTATGCCATTGAAACACCGGCCCCCACCTTGTGTGACTGGGCCCATGATGCGGGCCGCAGCGTGCAGGCCATCGGCAAGATCGGCGACATTTTCTCAATGCGCGGCATTGATGAGGTCCGCAAAGGCGACGATGCAACGCTGATGCGCCACCTGTCTGACCTGATCGACACCGCACCGGACGGCGGGCTGGTCTTTGCCAATTTCGTCGAATTCGATAGCCTGTACGGCCACCGTCGCGACGTTTCAGGCTATGCGCGGCACCTGGAATGGTTTGATGTGCAGTTGGGCGCGCTTTTGCCTCGACTAAAACCCGATGATCTGTTGATTGTCACCGCCGATCACGGCAATGACCCCAGTTGGACGGGGGGCGATCACACCCGTGAACGGGTGCCGGTGCTGTGTCATGGTGCGGGACACCGCAATCTTGGCCATGTGGCCTTTGTCGATGTCGCGGCCTCTGTTGCCACCCATCTGGGGCTCACCCCGCAAACTGGAAAGTCCTTTTTATGACCCTCAGATCCTACCCCAAGGTTGAATTGCACACCCACCTTGAAGGCTGCGCGCCGCCCGCGCTTGTCCGTGATCTGGCCCGCGAAAAGAACATCCCGCTTCAGGGCGTCTTTGATGCAGAGGGCCATTATACCTACGACAATTTCGCCCAATTCCTGAAGGTGTATGAGGCCGTCTGCACGACCCTGCAAACTCCGCAGGATTTCTATCGTCTGACGCGCGCGGTCCTGGAAGACAGCGCATCCCACGGGGTTGTCTATCAAGAGGTCTTTCTGTGCCCCGACTTTTGCGGCGGCGGCGATCTGGCCGCTTGGCGGGACTATTTGGCGGCGATGGTGCAGGCCGCGTCCGAGGCGGAGCGCGACTTCGGCATCACCGCCCGTGGCATCGTCACCATCGTGCGCCATTTCGGGGCTGATCAGGGCAAGATCACTGCGCGCTGCGCGGCGGAAACCGCAGGCGATTTCATCACCGGCTTTGGCATGGGCGGGGCCGAGGATTATGGCCGCGCCGCCGATTACGCCTATGCCTTCGACATGGCGCGCGAGGCCGGTTTGCGTCTGACGTCCCATGTTGGCGAATGGGGTGGGCCGGATGCTGTGGCCGAAACCCTGCGGGATCTGCGCGTCGAACGCATTGGCCACGGCATCAACGCCCGCCATGATGCGGATCTGATGCGCCGGATCGTCGATGAAGGCATCGTGCTTGAGGTTTGCCCGATCTCCAACATCGTGTTGCGCGCCATTCCGCCCGGCACCCGCCACCCCATTGATCAGCTGCGTGAGGCCGGTGCGCGTGTCACCGTCTCCACCGACGATCCGCCGTTCTTTCACACCACGATGACCGCAGAATTTGCCTATCTGGCCGACACCTACGGCTGGGGGCCTTCGGATTTCGACACCCTGAACCAAACGGCCCTTGCGGCGGCCTTTTGTGATGACACCACCCGCGAAGCAATCGCGAAACGCCTAAAACCGGAGGCCCAATGACACAGCTACCGCATCTTACCCACGTCACCCACCCGCTGGTGCAGCACAAGCTGACGCTGATGCGCGACCAGGACACGCCAACGGCTGTGTTTCGCCAGCTTTTGCGCGAAATCAGCCAGCTGTTGGCCTATGAAATCACCCGCGAATTGCCGATGACGACGAAGTCCATCACCACCCCGATGGAGGAGATGGAGGCCCCAACCCTAGAGGGGCGAAAGCTCGCCCTGATCTCAATCCTGCGGGCAGGCAACGGCCTGCTTGACGGGATGTTGGAATTGATTCCGTCGGCCCGTGTGGGCTTTGTCGGGCTATACCGCGACGAAGACACGCTTGAGCCTGTTCAGTATTATTTCAAAGTCCCCGATCACATGAGCGAACGGATGGTCATCGCTGTGGATCCCATGTTGGCCACGGGCAATTCGTCCATTGCGGCCATTGACCTGCTGAAAAAGTCCGGCGCCAAGGACATCCGGTTCCTGTGTCTGCTGGCCTCACCCGAAGGGATTGCCGCCATGAAGGCCGCGCACCCTGATGTGCCGATTGTGACAGCGGCGGTGGACAGCCACCTCAATGACCATGGATATATTGTGCCAGGCCTAGGGGATGCGGGTGACCGGATGTTTGGCACCAAATAGGGACGACAATCCCTTTACTTTGTAGGCATTGTTCGGCATGCTTCCACAATATCTTGTGGGGGCAAATATGATGTATTTCGGCAAACGAACCGGGATCCTGTCAACAGTGGCCGTGCTGGCCATTGCAATCGGGTCTCAAACTGCAGCGCAAGGTCTGCGGGACGCCAATCCGCCAGCGGAATTCCCGCCTGCGTCTTATACCGGCAATCAGTATATCGACAGCAACGGCTGCGTGTTTGTGCGCGCTGGCATCGGCGGGCAGGTCGATTGGGTGCCGCGCGTGTCGCGCAACCGCGAACAGCTGTGTGGGTTCCAGCCGACACAGGTCGCCGGTACGTCGTCACGCGCGCCGCAGGCGGATGTGCCCAACCCGCTGGACACGCCAGTGGCCGGACTGCCGGCCCGCGGTGCAGCGTCAACTGCGGCGCCCGCCCCTGCCGCAACACCGGCCCCCGTTGTCACAGCAGCGCCTGCGCCTGCGCCTGCGCCACAGGCTGCGCCCACCCCAGCGGTGCGGACGGCCCCCGTGCAGACCGCACGTCGTGATCTGCCCACATCCACAGCCGGTGCCATCAACCCACTGACAGGTCAGGCTGTTTCAACCACCCGCGTGACGCCTCCAGTCGTCGCGGCCAGCCCGTCGCCACGCGTGATCACACCCGCGCCCGTCGCCACGCCTGAACCGCGCACTCTGACGCGCGCCCAGGCGTGCGCAGGCCGCACGGGGCTGCAGCCCAATCTGATCAGCCAGCGCACGGGCCAGCCCATCGATTGCGGCGGCACAGCGCCGGTTCAAACCGCAGCCGTCACAGCGCCTGCACCGACACCGGCCCCAACCCCCGTGGCACCGGCACAACGCCGGTTCTCATTGGCGGAGGCCTGCGCCGCGGTGGTCAACGACGGTTTGCAATTCGTCTCGGCGACCACCGGTCTTCCGCTGGATTGCGGCGAACGCCTGCATCAGGGCACCATCGCGGCCCCCACGTCGGGCCGTACAACCATCGCGTCCCTGCGCGCGGATTTGCAGCGCCCGCAAGCGCCGTATTCCAACCCACTCGACGCGCCTCCTGGGTCGGTGTTCGTGCCCCCTGTGGCCAGCCGTGCTGCCACGACCAACACCTATCGCAACCCGCTGGACGCCGCCCCTGGATCCGTCACCTTTAACCCGGGCGTGAACACCAGCGTTGCCAACACCTGCGGCTATGGAAATGTCGCCAGCGTTGGCGGTTTGCCCGTGCGCTGCGGGCCCCAAGCGCTGTCTCCGTCGGGCCGCGCCAGCGTCCAGACCACCCAGCGCGCCACAAATCCCATTGCCCAGCTTTTGGGGCAGGAGCCTTTGCCCCTTTCCAACGCCAACCTGGGTGTTGCTTTGCGTACGCCGCCTCCTCCGCATGGATATGAACGTGTCTGGTCCGATGGTCGTGTGAACCCCTCTCGCGGGCTGCCCACCACGCGCGTTGTGCGCCCCGGCACGGTGACCTACGCAACGCAGCCGCGCGCGGTCGCACAGCCACAGACCCAGGCCGCACCGCAGACAACCACACGCGCCGTGGCCCCCGCGCCCCAGCGCGCAGAGGCAATCAGTGGCCACCGCTACGTGCAGGTCGCCACCTTCGCGGACCGCGATCAGGCACAGGCCGCCGCGCGTAGCCTGCGGTCCCGTGGTCTGCCCATGCGCGTTGGTGTCTTCAACAGCCAAGGCCGAGAAATGCGCATGGTTCTTGCCGGTCCATTCGCCAGCGAACGGCAGTTGCAAAACGCGCTGGGCACCGCCCGTGGCGCGGGCTTTAGCGGTGCGTTTACCCGCCGCTAAGTCGACACATTGAACGACCATAGGGCCTCGCATCGCGGGGCCCTTTTTCGTGAAACCTCAACGGATTAGCTACAAATGCCCTGCAGGCTGATCCATTCTGCATCCGTCAGAATGGGGGCTGCGTCGCGGCCTTGCATCGGGTCGGCCTCAATGAGGCCCAAGGTGCTTTCGCCGGTGATGTCCACGGCATAGGCGTAGGGCGTGCTGGGCAGGCTTGCCGCCTCAAACAAGGGCAAAAGCACGCTGTCCGACGCCCGCGCCGGTGGGGTCGCGAAAAGATCTTCGGCGTAGCTTTGCAGGGTTTCAGGGGCAATTTCACCGGTTGTCAGCAAGGTAAACGTTGTCCCGATGCCGCGGTCGCGTAGCAGGGCTGCCAGCGGATCGTCTGCATGCAACTGACCTGCGGCGGCGATGATATGGCCCGCCACAACCGCTGGATCTTCGGTGTCTTCGATCAGATCGCGGTTCATGACGATCAGACCACCCGGCAGATAAAGCGATACCTCCGCCCCCGTGGGCACGACAAACACCTGCCCGCCAACCTGCGCCCCCAGCGCGCGGCGGTGGACCTTTGCCAAGGCATCGGACCCCAGCGTGCTGCGACAGGTCTGCCCCGCGACCCGCTGGATGTGGCCCAGCAAGGTCGCGCCAAATTCGGCACGTTTGACCTGCGGCACCACTGTCATCGCTTGCCGCACCAGCGCATCGGGCAGCCAGAACACGCCCAGCCCCAGGATCGCCAAAGCGGCCGCACCCAAACCCGCAGAGCGCAACCGCCCAGGCCGCGCGCGTCTGCGACGCACCGTCTTGCGCACCTTTTCCATCGCGTCGATCATCAGATCATCGCTGATCTCCAACGTCTCGGTCTGGCCACCGTCAGGCGAAAACACCGCAGGTCGTTCGCCCAGGTTCAGGCGCGAGACCGCAGGTAGCGACCAATGGGTCAGTGGCCGCGCGGCGGTGTCTGAGATGACCAAAGTGGCCTCCCCGAACGACACCAGCACCTCACGCAGCTGGGCATCGGGCGTGGCCCGCCACAACCCGCCGCTTTCCAGCCGGGAAAATTCCGTCAATGCTGTCTGTTTGCCTGTCATATGGGGCCTGCTTTGCCTCCGGTTGTAAGCAGTATAGACGGCTCACCTCGAAAGAACAAAGCCCCAGATCAGGTCAGTTGTTTGCGCAACTCAAATTTCTGGATCTTGCCCGTGGATGTTTTGGGAAGCTCCCCGAACACCACTTTCTTGGGGCATTTGAACCCCGCCAGCCGGTCGCGGCAATGGGCAATGAGGGCGGCCTCGTCTCCCGTGCGGCCCTCCTTCAGCTCAACAAAGGCACAAGGCACCTCCCCCCATTTGTCGTCGGGCATGGCAACCACAGCGCAAAGCATCACATCTGGATGTCCCATCAACGCGCCCTCCACCTCCACGGACGAGATATTCTCGCCGCCCGAGATGATGATGTCCTTGGCGCGGTCTGCAATCTGCATGGATCCGTCTGGATGCTGAATGGCCAGATCCTCGGAATGGAAATAGCCGCCCTTGAACGCCTTGGCCGTGGCCTCAGGGTTCTTGAGGTAGCCTTTCATGACCGAATTGCCGCGAATGACGATCTCCCCTTGGGTGGCGCCATCCATAGGGACCTGTTCCATGGTGTCGGACAGGACGGTGATGTCCTCCATCTGCGGAAAGGCCACGCCCTGGCGGGCCTTGATGGCGGCCTGTTCGTCTTGGGGCAGGGCGTCCCAGTCGGCGTTCCACAGACATTCGGTGACATGGCCGTAGGTTTCTGTCAGCCCGTAGACTTGCTGCACGTTGAACCCCAGCTTGCCGATGGCATCGAGTGTCGCAGGGGCAGGGGGCGCGCCTGCGGTGAAAACCTCAACCGTGTGGTCAAAGGCGCGGCGCTCGTCGTCCTTGGCGTTAACCAACAGGTTCAGCACAATAGGCGCGCCACCAAAATGCGTGACCCCTTCATCGGCAATGGCATCATAAATCGCGGCCGCCGCAACATCGCGGCAACACACCACGGTGCCGCCCAGCAAGGGCATCATCCATGTGTGATTCCAGCCGTTACAGTGAAACAGCGGCACAATCGCCAAAAAGACAGGGTACAGCGTCATGCGCCACGTCACCGGAGTACCCATCGTCATCAAATACGCACCACGATGATGGTACACGACCCCCTTGGGACGCCCTGTGGTGCCCGAGGTGTAATTCAGCGCCAGACTTTCCCATTCGTCCAGCGGCATGACCCACGCGAATGTGGGGTCACCTGCGGCCAGGAACGTCTCGTAATCAATCTGTTCGCCAATCTCCGGCACACCGGCCTGGGGGTCGGGCACTTCGACAATCAGTGGCGCTTCGCCCTCCATCAGATCAATCGCCTGCATGGCCACGGGCAAGAATTGGCTGTCACACAGCACCACCTTCGCCTCACCGTGATCCAGAATATAGGCGATCGTGTCCACATCCAGCCGGATGTTGATCGTGTTGAGAACCGCACCACAGGCCGGCACCCCGAAATGCGCCTCCGCCTGGGCAGGCACATTGGGCAGGATCGTCGCGACAACATCCCCCGGTGTCACACCCGCCTGCACCAATGCCGAGGCCAGCTGGCTGACGCGGGCATGATACTGCCTATAGGTCAAACGCATCTCGCCGTAGACCAACGCTTCGCGGTCCGCAAAGACCTTCGCCGCACGGGCCAGATGGCTCAGCGGGGTGAGGGGTACGTAGTTGGCGGGCGTCTTATCCAGCCCTGTTTCGTCGTTCATCCACCCCATGGTCGTCCTCCCAAACCCTGTGTCGATCAATTGTCTGACAATAGGTTGTCCGGCGACCGCGAAATGTCAAACGCTTCTGACCCAGCAGACTGCATTACGCCTGCCGGTCCGCGCTATCCTGGTCTCCGACCATTCTTCACCTGACCGGCCCCGCTGGGGCCGCTCCAAGACGGCTTGAATTCTTTGGGTCTCAAATACCTAAAATCCGCAGCCCACCCCCACACACCCTCTTGCGCAAGTCACACAACGCCCCCACGGTCGCCCCATGCAGGCAACGAACCCGAACCTCTCTATCTTGTGCACCCTGACCGGCATGTTCGTGCTGGGCATCAGCGACAACCTGATCGTGCTGGTGTCCGACACCTCGTCACTCTGGCTGTTTCATTTTGCCCGTTCTGCCGTGGCAGCGCCCCTGATCGTGGCACTCACCTTGATCGGAATGGGCACAATCCGCGCGCAGCGGCCGTTCTGGGTTCTGGCGCGCAGCTTTTTCACCGCAACGGCGCTGTTGATCTACTTTGGCTGTTTGGCGGTGCTGCCCATCGGGGTTGTGGTGGCGGGGCTGTTCACCGCGCCGATCTTCGTGCTCGTCTTCTCGGTCCTGTTTCGCGGCGAGGCGGTGGGGGCGTTTCGGTGGATTGCCGTGGGCCTTGGGTTTGCAGGCGCTTTGATGGTGGTTTGGCCGCAAAACGGCAACCTGACGTGGCTGTCGGTGCTGCCCATTCTTGCAGGCGTCTTCTATGCCATCGGGGCGATCGGCACGCGCGCGTGGTGTGAAGGCGAAAGCGTGCTGACACTGACGCTGTCCTATTTTGCTATCCTTGGACTCTACGGAGCGGTGGGGCTTGCAGCCTTGACCCTGTTGCCGATTGAGGCCGCGCCCGGGGCTGAGGGCTGGATGCAGCGTGGCTTTGTGACACCGGACCTGACGATGATCTGGGTGACGGTGGCGCAGGCCAGGCTCCATCGCGGGGGTGGTCTTGCTGACCCGCGGATATCAGCTGGGGGAGGCCTCCTACGTGGCGATCAATGAATATTCCCTCATCGTCTTTGCCAGCTTTTTTGCATGGCTGATGTGGGGGCAATCCTTGGGCTGGACGGCGTTGGCGGGCATTGCCCTGATCATCACATCCGGTTCGATCATCGCCTTGCGGTCCTCTCGTGCGGCCCCCCAGGATAAGGCGAGGGCGGGGGCGTCATGATCATCTCTTCCGGGCGGCGTTATATCTTCGTGCACATTCCCAAAACTGGCGGGACCTCAATGGCGCTGGCGCTTGAGAACCGCGCCAAGGCCGATGACATCCTCATTGGCGATACCCCCAAGGCCGTCAAACGACGCGGCCGCATCAAAGGCGCGCAAACGGCGGGGCGGCTGTGGAAACATGCGACACTGGCCGATGCCGAGGGGCTGATCACCCGCGCACAGATGGCCGACTATTTTACGTTCACCATGGTGCGCAATCCGTGGGACCGGCTGGTCAGCTACTATCACTGGCTGCAAGGCCAGTCGTTTGATCACCCTGCCGTGGCCCTTGCCCAGTCCAGCACCTTTTCTGCGTTCCTGAATGCCCCAGCAACGGTGCGCTCCCTGCAGGCGTCCCCCTACGTGTCCTATATGACCGACGGGGCAGGGCAGGTGCATGCGGATCTGTATATCCGTCTGGAACATCTTGCCGATGACTTGGCCCCGCTGTCGGATCATTTGGGTTTTGTACCCGATCTGCCCCGCGCCAATGCCAGCCCAAGGCCCCGCGACTGGCGCGGATTTTATTCCGACGCTGATGCTGGACTGGTGGCTCGTATCTGTGCGGCAGACATCGCACGGCACGGATATGCGTTCGATCCGTCGTAATTCCCCGTAAGGTTCAGCAGGCCGCGCCCCCGATTGTTTCCGGCATTAAGGTTAATCCGACCGTCTGAGACAGATTGCGTATTAACCTTAATCAATGCCCCAAAGATGCCCCTATTCCGGCCAAGGTCCGACTTGAGAATCACGCCAGATGTCCTTGTTGCACCGGACACGCCCCTGCCAGGGCCGCCGGATAAAAATGAACCGATGGGGATGTCGAAATGTTTGCTTGGAAGAATACGAGCTGGAATGAAATGAACGCTGATGCGGCGCTGCCGATGCTGGATGCACAAACCTCTGGCATGGTGGCGGGCACCAAGGTTGCGACACCGCAGGGCTGGGCCCGTGTTGAAACCATCTGCGAGGGCCAGAAGGTTCTGACCTTTGATGGGGGCATGCAGACCGTCCGCGCCGTCACCCGTCACGTTCTGATGGCCGACATGACGACAACCGCCGCATGGCCCATGTCAGTGCCTGCAGGCGCCCTTGGCAACCGTGAGGCGATGACCCTGCTGCCGCACCAGCCCGTCATGATCGAAAGCGATCTGGCCGAGGAAATGACAGGCGATCCGTTCGCCCTCATCCCCGCCACGTCGCTGGATGGTCTGCGCGGCATCACTCAGTCCCGCCCTGACGCCTTGGTTGAGGTGATCCAGCTTCATTTTGATTGTGACGAGATCGTCTTTGCCAACATCGGTGCGTTGTTCCTGTGCCGTGCGCAGTCCGATCTTTCCATGGATGTGCCGCAGGATGCCTACACAGTTTTGCCTTTGGATGTGGCCGATGATCTGGTCGATTACTTGGCCTGTGAGGATCATCATCACGCCCTGATGGCCGCAGCCCCTGCCCAGACAGTCGCTGCATGACGGCCTGACGGGGGCTGGACGTTTCCCCAGAAAGGTCCGCCCCCTTGCCGCTTCATCGGCTGATGCCCCGCCTTCGGTTCATCCTGAAGGCGGGGTTTCTTATGTCCAGCCCCCATACAAAAGGCCGCCCCCCTGATCATGGGGGGCGGCCTTTGATGTCTCATTGGCTGATGTGGATCAGGCGGCTTTGCTGTCTACGCCTGTTCCGAAACGACCGTAGAAGGACTGGCCCTTTTCGGCCATCTCCCGCAGCAGGGCAGGGCAGGCGAAGCGGTCTCCGAACGTCTCGGTCAACTCATCACAACGGGCGGCGGCATAGGGCGCGCCCAGAATATCGAGCCAGCTGAACGGGCCACCGGACCACGGCGCAAAGCCCCAGCCCAGAATGGCACCCACGTCACCCTCGCGGATGTCCATCAACACGCCTTCTTCCAGCGCCCGCACGGCCTCAAGCACTTGGGCAAAGAGCAGACGGTGCTGCACCTCAACCAGATCGGGCTGATCGGCCTTCACCTCATAGCGGTCGCGCAAGCCGGACCACAGCAGCTGACGCTTGCCCTTTTCGTCGTAGTCGTAAAAGCCCGCGTTTGCCTTACGGCCCAAGCGGCCCTCGTCGGCCATCCAGAAGATCAGCTCATCCGCGCTGTCGTCATAGGCCTCGCCCATGGCGGCCTTCGTAGCCTTGGCGATCTTCACGCCCAGATCAATCGACGTCTCATCGGTCAGTTGCAGCGGGCCCAACGGCATGCCGACCAGTTTGGCGGCGTTCTCGATCAACGCAGGCTCCACACCCTCTTGGACCATGCGCACACCTTCGTTGACGTAAGGAAGGATGCAGCGGTTGGCGTAGAAGAAGCGTTCATCGTTGACCACGATTGGCGTCTTGCGGATCTGGCGCACAAAATCCAGCGCCTTGGCCACGGCCACATCGCCCGTTTCGCGGCCGCGGATGATTTCGACCAGCAGCATCTTGTCCACGGGGGAGAAGAAGTGGATGCCGATGAACTGTTCAGGCCGCACGCTGGCCTTGGCCAGTTCCGTGATCGGCAGGGTTGAGGTGTTGGTGGCAAAAATTGCGTCGTCGCCAATGATCGCCTCAACCTTCTTGGTCATCTCCGCCTTGACGCTTACGTCCTCGAACACGGCTTCCACGATCAGGTCACAGCCCTTCAGCGCGTCCAGATCGGTGGTGGCGTTGATCAGACCCAAGACGGCCTCTTTCTTCTCTTCGGTGGCCTTTTTGCGGGCAATGCCCTTGTCCATATAGGCGGTGGTGTAGGATTTGCCCTTATCGGCGGCGTCCTGATCACGGTCGATCAACACAACCTCAATCCCCGCAAGCGCAGACACAAGGCTGATGCCCGCGCCCATCATGCCAGCGCCCAACACGCCAACCTTCTTGACCTTCTGGTCTGCGACCTCGGGCCGGTTCGCGCCCTTCTCCAGCTTTTCCTTGTTGATGAAAATGGAGCGGATCATCGCCTCGGACGAGGGGTTCATCAGCACGTTGGTGAACCACCGCGCCTCAATCTTGATGGCCGTGTCAAAGGGCACCATCGCGCCCTCATAGACCGCAGACAGCAGCGCCTTGGCCGCCGGATAAACCCCTTGGGTCTTGGAATTGACCATAGCGGAGGCCCCCACAAAGGTCATGAAACCTGCAGGGTGATAAGGCTCACCGCCGGGCATCTTGTAGCCCTTTTCGTCCCACGGCTTGACGATCTTGGGCTCAGACAGAACCCATGCCTTAGCCGCCGCGACCGGATCATCAACAACCTCGTCAATGACGCCTGCTGCCTTGGCTTTCTTCGGGTCATTCAACTTCCCCTCAAGCAACAAGGGCGATGCGGCCATGGCGCCCATCTTGCGCACCAGACGCGTCGTGCCGCCCATACCGGGGAAAATGCCGACCATGATTTCGGGCAGGCCGATCTTGGCCTTGGGGTTGTCGGCGGCAAAAATCCTGTGGCACGCCAGCGGGATTTCCAGACCGATGCCAAGAGCCGTGCCGGGCAGGGCGGCGGCAATCGGCTTGCCGCCTTTGTTGGTCTTGGGGTCCATGCCCGCACGTTCAATCTTGCGCAGGATGGCGTGGCTTTCCATCAGCCCGTCCATCAGACCGCGGGCCGGATCGTCGCCGGCACTTTCCTTCATCCTGGCGATGATGTTCAGGTCCATGCCGCCTGCAAAGGTGTCCTTGCCGGACGTGATGACAATGCCTTTGACCGCGTCGTCGGCCAGCGCGGCTGTCACGCAATCGTCCAGGTCTTTCCAGCCCTCAAGGCTGAGGACGTTCATGGATTTATCCTTCACGTCCCACGTGATTGTTGCCACGCCGTCTGCGTCAATTGTTGTTGTGAAGTCCGTCATTGTCGTTCGCCTTCGTCTGTTGGTCCGTTTCGGCCTCAGCTTCCAGACGCAGGGCGCGCTGGCGAAGCTGGGCGGGATTAAGAAGGGGAACGGTGACGTTGTTCACGCTGGACCGGAATGCGGCGCCGCGCCATTCCCCCTCAACAAAGCGGAGGCGCAGAGCGTTCCGGTAGGGCTCTACAACGTAGGTGCCCCCCTTAAGGATGAATGTTTCGTGGATCCCATCAATCAGTTCGGTGTTGCCTTCGACAAATTCCGCAGACTTGGCGATACGCAAAAAATCCTTCGCGCCCATCCGCTGCATGTAGTCATAAAAGGCCTTGGCCGATGTGATGAAATCGTCAGGGGACGTGTTGTTGAGCGATCCGTCGGCCGTCTCCACGGTAAGTGGATAAGACATCATGGTGGACAATTCGGCATAAAGTCCTGACATCATCAGCTTGCCGCTGCGGTCAAGAAAGGCCTGAAAAATGCCCTTGGCTGTATCGCTCATTTGCGCGTCCCGCTGGCTGTGGATGGCCTCCTCTATCAGCTTTTGTCGTCTTTGGGGATAATATAGCTGTGACAGAGCAGGCGGGGTCCCCGCCTGAAGCCATAGCCCGTTTACACCCGTTCAATAATGGTCGCAGCGCCCATGCCTGACGCGATGCACAGCGTGGCAAGGCCGGTTTCCTTGTCGGCCCGCTCCATCTCATCCAGAAGGGTGCCGATGATGATGGCGCCGGTGGCCCCCAAAGGGTGACCCATTGCGATGGACCCGCCGTTCACGTTGACCTTCGAATGATCCACATCGAAGGCCTGCATGAACCGCAACACGACGCTTGAGAACGCCTCGTTCACTTCAAACAGGTCGATGTCAGAGACGTTCATGCCCGACTGCTTCATGATGTGTTCGGTGACAGGCACAGGGCCGGTCAGCATGATGGTCGGATCGGTGCCGATCTTCGCAGTGGCCTTGATCCGCGCACGCGGCTTCAGCCCCATCCGGTCGCCCCATTCCTTGGACGCGATCAGCACACCCGCAGCCCCGTCCACAATACCAGAGCTGTTGCCCGCCGTATGGATGTGGTTGATCCGCTCAAGATGCGGGTACTTCATCAGCGCGACCTTGTCGAAACCGGGCATCACCTCGCCCATATCCTTGAACGCAGCCTTTAGCCCGCCCAAGGACTGCATGTCCGTTTCAGGGCGCATGTATTCGTCATGCGCCAGAATTTCGATGCCGTTTTGGTCGCGCACCGGCACGATGGACTTGGCAAAGCGGTTGTCGTCCCATGCTGCTTTGGCGCGTTTCTGGGATGCGGCGGCCAGCAAATCGGCGTCATCGCGGCTGAACCCGTATTCGGTGGCGATGATGTCCGCAGAAATGCCCTGCGGCACGAAATAGGTCTCCATGGCGATGGATGGATCCACCGCAATCGCGGCCCCGTCGCTGCCCATCGGCACGCGGCCCATCATCTCCACACCACCGGCAATATAGGCCTCGCCCGCGCCGCCTTTGACTTGGTTGGCCGCAAGGTTCACAGCCTCCATGCCGGACGCACAAAAGCGGTTGATCGCCAGGCCCGGAATGCGTTCATCCAGATCAGAGGCCAGCACGGCAGTCCGTGCCAAACAGCCGCCCTGTTCCTTGACTTGGGTGACATTGCCCCAAATCACGTCCTCTACCGCGTGGCCTTCCAGATTGTTGCGCTCTTTCAAGGCGTTCAACACACCGGCGGACAGCCGGGCGGAGGTCACTTCATGCAAAGAGCCATCCTTGCGGCCCTTGCCGCGAGGCGTGCGGATCGCGTCGTAAATATAAGCGTCGGTCATTGGGATCACTCCAGAGTCTTGCGTGTTAGAATTGACGTGAACGTCAACGGCGTAGATTTCAAGATTATCGTGACGTCACTCGCCCGAATGACGGTGCGTTCAGGCGCGGTCGGCGGGGGATCCCGGCATCAGGTCATAGGGATGTTTCCAACCAGGGGTGGCCGCGATCCGGTCCAACCAGGCGTCAATGTTGGGGAAATCCGCGCGGTCAAATCCAAAGGGTTCGGGGTAATACAGATACCCACAACAGGCGATATCCGCTATGGTCAGATGATCGCCCACCAAAAACGCGCGCTCCTCCAGCTGCGTGTTCACGACCTTCAACGCAGAGATCAGCCGCATCTGCATGAACCCGATGACATCGGCATTGCGTTTTTCCTCGGCGAGAAAGTTCATCATGAACCGTAAAGGCCCCGCCACACTGCTGACCTTGTGGTTGTCGAAAAACATCCAACGCAACACCTCACGCCGCGCCTCGGGCGTGTCCCCACCCAGCTTGCCGGTTGTTTCCACGACATAATCCTGAATGACGCCTGATTGGGTCAGCACCACATCACCGTCGACCATGACAGGCACCTCGCCCATGACATTGAGCGCCCGAAACGCCGGATCGCGCGCCCCGCCGCCAAAGAAATCCACAAACTCCGGTTCCCAGTCGGCCCTCGCCAATTCCAGGCTCAAGGCGGCCTTGTACGCATTCCCGCTTTCGCCGAAGCAATACAGTTTGATCATACGGTGTCCTTTCGCGACTGTCCGTTCTGCGACCACTGTCGCGCTATGAGTTGTATTTGCCAAGATGAAGATACGCCCCGGGCTTTCACGTTATCGCGCGTTTTTTAAAGATCGGATTAAGGGCGCGTTAAGGTTAATGCGCCAAGACAAGGGGGCGCCGATAGCTGGAGAGTGAAGCGGCGTCCAAGGTGAAGATCCTCATGGCCCTGCGCGGCTGACTTGCTTCGCCCCCGCCGGTGCACAGGTTGTCGGGGTCTTCTTGTCAGACCGTTTTGGCCTTTGTGGGCTTTAAGGGGCCGGCCCGATGCGGTCGGCCCCGTTTTGATCTACGGTCGTGATCCGCAGGCTTGGTCCGCGGCCCGCCGCATTAACCTTAACGCGCCCGCGTCAGAGAACGCTGTCTCAATTGACGTTCAACGCCCCCCTTCATTTGACCCGAAAAACTCGCCCCGCAGGGTCGGCCCGCCGATCAGTGAAACGTCAGCGTTTTCGCGCATCCAGCTCTGAATTGAACAGGCGCAAACGGTGGCCGAAGGTGTCTTCATCGATGACGCTGTCGAAGTTTTCGAACAAGAACGACAGCGCCTCGCCTTCATCCAATCCGGCCTCAGCCGCGAATCTGCGCAACCGGCGATAACCGTCTTCTGTCATGGCGCAGGGAAAGCGGCGGGTCAGGCGAAAACGTTTGGGCATGGGGTGTCCTGCAACAAAAAAGGGCGGGGTTGATCCCCGCCCTTTCTATCTTAGAAGTTGGCTGCGTCCAGCGCCATGACCGTGTCGGCGCCCGAATTGATCCGCGCCAGATGGGTCGCGGTGATCGGCAGTTGTCGCGCCATGTAATAGCGGCCCGTGGCGATCTTCGTCTCATGGAAATCGGTGTCCGTGTCACCGGCGGCCAGCGCGTCCATCGACGCTTTGCCCATCTTGGCCCACATCAGACCCAGACAGACGTGGCCCATCATGTGCATGAAATCATAAGACCCCGCCAGCGCGTTGTTGGGGTTCTTCATGCCGTTCTGCATGAAATACATCCCCGCGGCTTGCAGATCTTTCGACGCGGCTTTCAGCGGCTCAAGGAAGTCCCGCTCGAACGCCTCATCGCCTTTGTTTTCTGCGATGTAGCCTTTGATCATTTCAAAGAAACCCATGATCGTCTTGCCGCCATTGAGGCCCAGTTTGCGGCCCACCAGGTCAAGCGATTGCACACCGTTCGTTCCTTCATAGATCATCGTGATCCGCGCATCGCGCACGAACTGCTCAAGCCCCCATTCCTGCGTAAAGCCGGACCCGCCGAGGGTTTGCTGCGCCAGAACGCAGGTCTCAAACCCCTTGTCGGTCAGAAAGCCTTTGACCACGGGGGTGAGCAGGGAAATCATTGCATCCGCGTCGGCATCTTCGTTCTTGTGCGCGCGGTCGATCATCACGGCGCCCCAGTACGTCAGGGCGCGGGCCCCTTCGACAAAGGCCTTTTGGTCCATCAGATTGCGGCGCACATCGGGGTGCACGATGATCGGATCGGCGGGGCCTTCGGGGTTTTTCACGCCTGTGACATCGCGGCCCTGCAGGCGGTCGCGGGCAAAGCCCAGGGCGTTCTGGTAGGCGACCTCACCTTGCGCATAGCCCTGCAGGCCCACGCCAAGACGGGCCTCGTTCATCATGGTGAACATGGCGCGCATGCCTTTGTGCATGTCACCGATCAGGTAGCCGATGGATTCGTCATGGTTGATCACGCAGGTGGAATTGCCGTGAATGCCCATCTTTTCTTCCAGACCACCACAGGACACAGAGTTCCGCGCGCCCAATGAGCCGTCTTCGTTGATCAGGAACTTCGGCACGATGAACAGCGAGATGCCTTTGACGCCGTCAGGCCCGCCCGGGATTTTTGCCAGCACGAGGTGAATGATGTTTTCGGACATCTCGTGCTCACCCGCAGAGATCCAGATTTTCTGGCCGGAGATTTTGTAGGTGCCGTCGTCCTGCGGTTCCGCCTTTGTGCGCATCAGGCCAAGGTCCGTGCCGCAGTGGGGCTCTGTCAGGTTCATGGTGCCGGACCATTCGCCGGTGGCCATTTTGGGCAGATAGGTCTGCTTTTGCTCTTCGGTGCCGTGGGCCAGGATCGCGGCCATGTTGCCGTGGGTCAGGCCGGGGTACATGTTGAACGCCATGTTGGCGCTGACCATCGGTTCCATCGCCGCGGTGTGCATGATGTAGGGCAGGCCCTGGCCGCCGTATTCTTCCGGCATGTCCATGGCCATCCAGCCGCCTTCGGCCATCTGGTCGTAGGCCTCTTTGAAGCCGTCAGGCACGCGCACCACGCCATTTTCCAGCGTGCAACCTTGTTTGTCGCCCACAGTGTTGAGCGGGGCGAGGACCTCAGCGGCCAATTTGCCGGCTTCCGTCAAAACCGCATCCGTAAAATCACGGTCCAGATCGGCAAAGCCCGGGATGTCCTGTTCGGAAATCTTCAGGACATTGTGCAGAACAAACTGCTGGTCTTTCGTCGGTGCTGTAAACGTCGGCATCGGGTCCTCCTAAGGGTCGTGTGATCAGGCGGGGCTAGCTTGCCTTGGCCTGCTGTGGGTCAATTTGGGCGAGGCGCGAACGGCCCCAATCCATCTGGGTTTGCAATTCGGCAATCGCCTCATCCAGCTCAGCACGCTGGGCTTTCATATCGGCGAGGTGTTTTTCAGCCAGCACATAGGTTTCACGCAGCTGCGTGGCCTGGCTGTCATTCATGTAATACAGATCCAGCAGTTGGCGGATCTCTTCGAGGCTGAACCCGAAACGCTTGCCGCGCAGGATCAACTTCAGTCGCGCACGGTCGCGCTTGCCGTAAAGACGCTTCTGGCCTTCACGTTGGGGGAACAACAACTCCTTGGCTTCATAGAAACGAAGCGTGCGGGGTGTCACATCAAAGTCTTCGCACATCTGGCGAATGGTCATTGTTTGGTCCGTCATAACTTTTCCTCAGAGCGGTTGGGGGTGACCGGCAGGTGAGGGTCTTTCCACATTCATACAAGAAAAGATGACGTGTACGTAAACGTGACGCCGCGTCAAAATGGGGATGACGAAAGGTCAGGTCATTTTAGGGGCGTCTGGCGCAATTTTCTAACGGGGAAGACAGGCGAGAATTTCCCCAGACCCCTTATTTATATGACGATGAAGGTAAGGAATTCCATACCGGTTCGGCGGCAGGGGGCGCCTGCGGGTCGGCGGATGCGCGGGATATTTCGCTGATGGGAACACAATTGTGACGCGACGAGAGCCACCGTGATTGCCCCTGACCCAAGATCACAGGCCGCCAAAAGGTCAGTCCAGATTGGCGGCTGTGTCGTCGCGCAGTTTGCGCAATTCGTCCATGGTGTCGTCCAACTGGCGGCGTTGTTCTTCCAACTCTGACAGCTGGCGGGTGGCGTAATCGACCCAGGTGCGCATCTGCGCTTCTGTGCCTTCGTTTTCGTAAATCAAGAGCCACTGGCGAATTTCCTCAAGCGGGAAGCCGAACTTGCGTCCCCGCAGGATCAACGTCATGCGTGCCAGCTCTTTGGGGCCGTAAAACCGCGACCGGCCTTCGCGCTCGGGCGACAGCAGCTCAATATATTCATAGTAGCGCAGGGTGCGCGGTGTGACGTCAAACTTGGCGCACATTTCCTTAAAGCTGAGCCGTTGCTCCGACATGGTCGGTCTCCTGTCTTTTGTCCCAGCTTACGCAAGCGTCAGGGGCCGCGCAACGGGGCGGATGTCACGTTACAATCACGAAACCGCTTGCGAAGACCGCGCGATGGGGGTTCAAACAGCCTATGACACATGACCAGACCCCGGATCAGACCACAGATCAGTCGCGGGACCCCGCAGTGGATCAAGCCGCAGATCAGGCCCCAGATCAGGCCCCAGATGAGGCTGGCGGGCGCCAGGAAAAGATTGCCCAACAGTTTATCGCGGCCTTGCCCCATGCGACGGCCCTGGGCATGTCAGTGGTTGAGATTGCCGCAGGTCAGGCCACGCTCAGCATGCCCTATGACGCCCGCCTGATCGGCGACCCAGAGACGGGCGTTATTGCGGGCGGGGCCGTGTCGGCCCTGCTGGACACCTGCAGCGGGGCAGCGGTGATGGTCCATGACAGCCTGCCCTTGGGCACCGCCACGCTGGATTTGCGGATCGATTACATGCGCCCCGCCACGCCTGGCCAGACGATCATCGCGCGGGCCGAATGCTATCATGTCACACGGTCGGTGGCCTTCGTGCGCGCCACGGCCCTTGATGATGACACCGACCGGCCTGTGGCAACCGCCACCGGTGCTTTTGCCATTCAACCCACCAAGGTCACCCCGTCATGAAGCGCCCCGAACCCGTCCAGATCATCAAACAGCGGCGCGATGCGGCCTTGCAGACCCTTGTGCAGGGCGTGCCCTACATCGGCTACATGGGCTTTCGGTTTGACCGTCTGGGGGATGAGCTGACGGGCGTTATGCCCTACCGTGACAATCTGATCGGCAACCCGATGTTGCCAGCACTGCACGGCGGGGCCACGGCGGCGTTTCTTGAAACCACCGCGATTGTTGAACTCAGCTGGGCCTTGATGTGGGACCGCATGGAGGCAGGCGAGGATGTGGCCACAGGGTTCCGCCTGCCCAAGACGATTGACTTCACCGTGGATTATCTGCGCTCCGGCCTGCCGCGCGACGCCTATGCCCGCGCGCGGGTGAACCGGTCTGGGCGGCGTTATGCCTCCGTGCATGTGGAGGCATGGCAGGACAACCGCAGTCGCCTGTTCGCCCAGGCCACGGGACATTTTCTAATGCCGCAACGGGGCACCCCGACCCAAGAGGCCACATAATGACGACGACAGTAACACTTATCGCCGTGGGCGACAGCGCCGAAGGAATGGGCCTGAGGGCCGTGGCCGAAGGCATGGGCTATGACGTCCGCCTGATGCGGCCCACATCGCCCGAGGCGGTCAGGGACGCGTTGATCGCAGGGGCCGCCCATGATGTGACGATCCTCAGTGCCAAAGGCGGGCCGCGGGGCCTCTATCTGGGCGACGGAGGGGCTGCGGTTTTGGACCCTTCGATGATGGATGGTCCATGGCTGATCACTGCCAAGCTCTTTGCGGGGCTGACGTTTCCGTCGGACAGCGTCCTGATCTCGACGGCCTCCGCCACCCGCGAAAGCGGTCTGGCAGCGGCTGTTTTCGACACGGGCGGACATCTGGTCGGGCCTTTGGGCGCGCCTGATCCCCGCGTTATCATCCCGTGGGTTGCGGCCTGCCTGTTGTCTGCGGACAAGGGCCTGCCCGAGGCCGTGACGGCGGCGAACGCACTGGTCGGCGCGGACGACCGGTTCAGCTATGGCTGACGCGCCGCCGACTGGGGGGCCGCCGGCTGAGAGGCCGCCGACTAAAGGACCGTTGACGCACGGGCGGATTCTGAACATCGCGGTGCCGGTGGTGCTGGCCAACATCACAGTGCCCCTGCTGGGGCTGGTCGACACTGGCGTGGTGGGCCAAATGGGGGAGGCCGCGCCCATCGGGGCGGTGGGCATCGGTGCCATCATCCTGACAGGGCTGTACTGGATCTTCGGGTTTTTGCGGATGGGCACGACGGGCTTTGCCGCCCAGGCACGGGGAGCGGGGGATCGCGCTGAGACCGCGGCAATCCTGATCCGCGCGCTGGGCATTGCAGCCCTTGGCGGGCTGCTGATCATCGCGCTTCAGGCCCCCCTGTTTGCACTGGGCTTTTGGCTGTCGCCCGCCAGTGCCGAGGTGGAGGCGCTGGCGCGATCCTACATGGCGATTCGCGTGTGGTCCGCCCCGTTTCTGATTGCCACCTACGCGATCACCGGCTGGCTGGTGGCCGCCGAACGCACACGGGCCATTCTGGTCATTCAGCTGGTGATGAACGGCATCAACATCGTACTTGATCTGGTGTTCGTGCTGGGCTTCGGCTGGGGGGGGCAGGGCGTTGCCATCGCAACGGTCGCGGCCGAGGTCACGGGTTGCGTGCTGGGCCTGTGGTATTGCCGCGCAGGGCTGGGCCGCGCGGATCTGGCGGACCGCGCCCGCCTGCTGGATCCGGCCAAACTGCGCCGCTTTGCCAGTGTGAACGCCGACATCATGGTGCGGTCCCTGCTGTTGCAATCCATCTTTATGTCGTTTCTGTTTTTCGGCGCCCGCTATGGCGACACGCGGCTGGCGGCGAACCAGATCCTGCTGCAGTTTCTGGCCTTCACCGCCCACGCCATGGATGGCTTTGCCTTCGCGGTCGAGGCACTGGTGGGCCGTGCCCTCGGGGCCGCTGACCGCCCTGCTTTCCGCCGTGCCAGCGTCATGGTCAGCCTTTGGGGGGCTGGCATTGGCGTGCTGCTGGCCGGTGTGTTCTTGACCTTCGGCGGGGCGATTATTGACATGATGACCACCGCCCCCGATGTGCGCCTTGCCGCGCGTGAGTATCTGATCTTTATGGCGCTGACGCCGTTTTTGTCCGCAGCCCCCTTCATGCTGGACGGCATATTCATCGGCGCCACCCGCACCCGCGACATGCGCAATATGATGGCGGTCTCAACCATGATCTATTTTGCAGCCGCCCTGGCCCTCATGCCGCTTGCGGGCAACACAGGTCTGTGGATTGCCTTGCTGATCAGCTTCGCCGCGCGCGGCGCGACACTTGGCCTGAAATACCCCGCGTTGGAGAGAAGCATCTGACGCATCACGGCTTCGCTCACTGTGTTCTTCGGCTCGGGTCTCCGACCATTCTTCGCCTGACCGGCCCCCCACGTATTACAGATGGGGCCGCTCCGAGACGGCTCGAATTCTTTGGGTCTCAAATACCTAAAAAATCCCCAACACCGCCTCAGGCGGGCGGCCAATGGCGGCGCGGCCCTCGTGCACGACAATCGGCCGTTCAATCAGGATCGGATGGGCCACCATCGCGGCGATCTGCTCGGCCTCCGTCGCGGTGCCAAGGGCCAGCTCTTTGAACACCGCCTCACCGCGGCGCATCATCTCATCGGCGGTCACGCCAAGCGCGTTGCGCACGGCCACGATCTCCGCCTCGGACGGGGCATCCTTGAGGTACAGGCGCACAGCGGGCTGAATGCCGTTCTCTTGCAGCAGCGCCAGCGTCTGGCGTGACTTGGAACAGCGCGGATTGTGCCAGATGGTGGTCTGTTCCGGGATCATAGCCAGTCCTCACGTCCTGTGCCGATGGCATCCGCCACGGACGCAAAACCGTCGCGGGCCAGCAAGGCATCAAGGCCCCGCGCGATCTCACCCACCAAGGACAGCCCGCCATAGACCAGCGCGGTGTAAAGCTGCACCGCAGAGGCCCCGGCGCGGATCTTGGCATAGGCCTGTTCGGCAGAGCCGACCCCACCCACGCCGATCAATGGAACATCGACCAAGGTCGACAATTGCGCCAACACCCGGGTGGATCTCTCGAACAGCGGCTGGCCTGACAGCCCTCCCGCCTGATCCTTGTGGGGTGATTGCAGCCCCTCGCGCGACAGGGTCGTGTTGGTCGCGATGACGGCTGAAATGCCGGAAGAGCGCACGACGTCGGCCACATCCGCGACCTCTGTCTCTGACAGGTCGGGGGCGATTTTCAAAAACACGGGGATGTCCGCGTCATTGGCGGCCATGACCCCGCCCAACAGCGCTTCAAGGGCTGCCTTGCCCTGAAGATCACGCAGTTTTTCGGTGTTCGGAGAAGACACATTGACCGTCGCGAAATCCACATGCGCCCCGCAGTGACGCAGCACAGTGGCAAAATCCGCCGCCTTGTCGTCGCTGGTTTTGTTGGCGCCAAGGTTCAGGCCCAGAACACGGTTTTTGGGCCTGCGGGCAAGACGGATTGCGATGGCCTCCATCCCCTCATTATTGAACCCGAACCGGTTGATCGCGGCGCGGTCTTCGGTCAGCCGGTACAGCCTTGGGCGGGGGTTCCCCTCCTGGGGGAGGGGGGTCGCCGCCCCGACCTCAAGAAACCCGAACGCGGTGTCACCAAGGGCAGCAAGGCTTTCGGCATTTTTGTCAAATCCCGCCGCCAGACCAATGGGGTTTGGCAGATCCAGCCCCGCGACGGTGGTTTTCAGCCGGTCTGTCGTCAACGCGCCTGTCTTGGGCCCCAGCCCGTACCTCAGACCCCGCAGGGCCAGACCGTGGGCCATTTCAGGATCCATACGGCGCAAGGCGCGCAGACCGATTTTTTCCAATGCGCTCATGTGAAATCCAGCGCGTGGGTGCCGTCCACAAGGGGCATCGGGCGGGCCCAGATAACCTCCTCCATCCGCAGGGGGCGGTTGTAGATGTGGGGGAACTCCGCGCCGCCGCGCGAGACCTCCCATTTCAGATCCTCGCCGTAGGTCGCAGCGTCAAGCGCGGCCAGCATCAGCCCCTCTTGCCCTGCGAAATGTTTGTCCGCCGTCTCTTGCGCCTGATCGGCGGTGGAGGTGTGGATGTAGCCATCGGCCAGATCAATCGGCGCGCCGGTGAAGGTGCCGGTGCGTTCGAAGTCCGCCCATTGGTCGGCGGTCAGGATTTTATAGATCAACATGGGGTGGGGTTTTCCATCCTCGGGCCGCTACGTCAAGCAGGCTTGATGTGCCTTAACTTTAGGCACACGGACGCGACGTTACGAAAGCTTCACATGATCTGCTTTGACTCTTGGTGTTGGGCAACCCAAGCTGACGTCAGACAAAAACCACCAACGGGGATCTTTTCATGTTGACCAGACTTCTGACAACAACCACCGCGCTGACCATGACGGCGGGAATGGCGGCGGCGGATTACACGCTTCATATCATCCACATCAACGACCTGCACAGCCGGATTGAGCCGATCAGCCGCTTTGATGGCACCTGTGGTGCCGAAGACAACGCGGCGGGCGAATGCTTTGGCGGCGTGGCACGTGTAAAAACGATGATCGACCAGCTGCGCGAAGAACTGGCCGGTGAGAACGTGATCGTGCTGGATGCGGGCGATCAGTATCAGGGGTCCCTGATGTACACGACCTACAAAGGTGACGTGGAAATCGAGATGATGAACGCCATCGGCTTTGATGCCATGGCCGTGGGCAACCACGAATTTGACGATGGTGACGAAGGCTTGGCCAAGCTGGCCGACGGCGTCGACTTTCCGGTCATTTCCGGCAACATCGACGTGAGCCAGTCCAACGTGTTGGCGGGCAAGGTTCAGAACCACATCGTGCTTGAGGTGGGCGGCGAGCGGATTGGCATTGTCTCCGCGCTGGCCTCTGACACGGCAGAGACAGCCTCGCCTTCGGATGCGGTGATTTTCTCGGACGAGATAGAGAGCCTGCAGGCCGATGTGGCGACGCTGACCGATGAAGGCGTCACCAAGATCATCGCGCTGAACCACGTTGGGGTGAACAAGGACATGGCGATTGCTGAGGCCGTGAATGGCCTTGATGCAGTCGTGGGCGGGCATTCGCACACGCTGTTTTCCAACACCGAAGAGGGTGCAATGGCCTATCCCACGATGGTGGGCGATACGGCTGTGGTGCAGGCCTATGCCTATTCCAAATACGTGGGCCATCTGACCTTGGAATTTGATGCGGACGGCAACGTGACATCGGCCACCGGTGACACGATCCTGCTGGATGCCTCTGTGGCGGAAGACGAGGCGATCGTGGCGCGGGTGTCCGAACTGGCCGGTCCGATTGAAGAGATGAAGACCCAAGTTGTCGCCGATAGCACGGATGTCATCGAGGGCGCCCGTGAGGTGTGTCGCGCGATGGAATGCGCCATGGGCAACCTTGTGGCCGACGCGATGTTGGACCGTTTGGCGGATCAAGGCGTTGTGGCCGCGATCCAGAACGGTGGCGGTTTGCGTGCGTCTATTGATGCAGGCGAGATCACCATGGGTGAAGTGCTGACGGTCCTGCCGTTCCAGAACACACTGGCCACGTTCGAAGCCTCTGGCGCGGATATCCTGGCGGCGTTGGAAAACGGTGTGGGTCAGGTTGAGGACGGCGCGGGCCGTTTCCCGCAGGTGGCGGGCATGACCTTTGCCGTGGATTTGACCGCAGAGCCGGGGGCCCGCGTGTCTGACGTGACCGTCGCCGGTGCGCCGCTGGACGAAGGGGCTACGTATCTGTTGGCCACCAACAACTACGTCCGCAATGGCGGTGACGGTTATTCCATGTTCGAGGACGCCGCCAACGCTTATGATTTCGGTCCTGGATTGGAGCAGGTCGTGGCGGATTATCTGGCCGAGAATGGACCCTACACGCCCTACACCGATGGGCGCATCACGGTGAGCGGCAACTAAGCCCCGATCACATCACATGTTTTTGGCCCCGTCGCGCGTCCTGTGCGGCGGGGTTTTTTCATGCGGTGTCGGGATTTGAGTTTTTTGGGTCAGATGAAGGGGGTGGGTGCGCTTTGGTCTTGGGCGGTGTGCTCAGGTCATGGGCGCGTTAAGGTTAATGGTGGATGTCGGGGATGACTTACAAGGGTGGGGCCGCGGTGACTGATGGGCCACCGAGGTCGCGTGTGCAGGTGGACCTGCCCCTGCATCTGAAGCGCGAATGCGGGTTCAGATGGTCTGAGGGGCCGGCGTGTCCCGATGTCCATGGCGCGCGAAGGTGTGGCCTCACGCGGGTTAACCGCCGCAAAAGATGACGCCCGAGGGTTGTCGTTGGATGAACAGGGCGCGCGGTGGGTGTTGCGTGATGCGTCCGCGTCGCGCTAGGTGTCGGGCATGGCCCATCCGTTGGAAGATTTGATCGATGCCCGCATTCGCGCCGCCCAAGCCGAGGGCGCGTTTGATGATTTGCCAGGCCAAGGTCGGCCGTTGCCGCCGGAGGACGACCCGGAGAACGCCCTGCTGAACCGGCTGATGAAGGAGAGCAAGGCTGTGCCAGAATTTGTGTCCTTGTCGCGAGAGTTGGCACGGCTGCGCGCGGAATTGGCGGATACGGGCGACAGGACACGGCGCGGTGAGATCCTTAAAGAGATGACGTTGATGGATGCGCGGATTGCCCTGGCCCGCAAGGCGTATCAGCGGTGAGGGCGCGGTGTGACTGAAGTAAAGCGCCAGTATGAGGCCTATCCCTATCCCGAGCGTGATCCGGCGGATGAGGCCAAGCGGTTGATCACCGGTTCGCCGTCGGACCCCCTTGAGATGGATCATGTCATTTGGGGCGGGATGCGCGATTGGACACGGCCGCTTCGGGCGCTGTTTGCGGGTGGTGGAACTGGCGATGGGATGGTGCAACTGGCACAACGGCTGACCGATGCGGGCGCGCCCTATGAGATTGTGTATCTGGATCTGTCGGAGGCGTCGCGGGCGGTGGCGGAAGCGCGGGTGGCGGCGCGCGGGCTGACGGGGGTGACGTTTCACACGGGCAGCCTGCTGGATGCGGCGGAATATGGCACGTTCGATTACATCGACTGTTGCGGGGTGTTGCATCACTTGCCTGATCCCGCGACGGGATTTGCCGCGCTGAGGCAGGCCTTGGCGGAGGGCGGCGGCCTTGGGTTTATGGTCTATGCGCCCCATGGGCGGTCTGGTGTTTACCCGTTGCAAGAGGCGTTCGGGGCGTTGTTTGAGGGGCTGTCCCCGTCGCAGAAGTTGGCACAGGCGCGGGCGGTTTTTGCGCGGCTGCCGGAGGCGCATCCGTTCAAACGCAATACGGTTGTGGTGGATCATCAGCAGTCCGATGCGGGGTTTTATGATCTGTTGTTGCACAGTCAGGATCGCGCGTTTTCGGTGACGGATTTGGTGGAGGTCATGGGGCAGACGGGCTGGGATCTAGCTGGATTTGCGCAGCCTGCGGCCTATGATCCGTCGCGGTATGCGGCGGTGCCGGAGGGGATGGACGCGGTGGCGCGCATGGCGCTGGCCGAACAGCTGGCGGGCACGATGAAGGTGCATGTGGGCTATGCGCGGGCGGCGGGGGCCAGCGCGCCCAAGACGGGTCCAATGGGCGGCATGGCCAAAGCAAACATGGCCCGCGTGCCGCATTTGCGCGGTGTGCCGCGGGACAAATTGGCCCGTGCCGTGGCGGCGGGCAAGGCGTTGCCGGTGAAATCAGGGGGGGAGACGATCCCCCTGCGCTTGCCCAAAGGCGCGGCGGCGCTGTTGGCGGGCGTCGATGGGCGGCGCGATTTGGCCATGCTGGCCAAGGGCGCGCGGCTGGATCCGGTTGCCTTTGGCGGGATCTGGGCCCAGGTTGACCGGGCGCTGTGTGGCTGGGGCTTGATGCACTACTCCAATCTGGGGCGCCGCTAGACCTTGTGCGGGCGCATGGCGATCACCCTTCCCCATGATGCAATGGCGCAGGTGTTTGATGCTGCCCCTGCGAATGATCTGCCGCAGGTCCCCAATTACAACGTCTGCCCCACCGTTCAGGTGGCGGCTGTTATGGCCGGGGACGGCGGGCGGCGGTATCAATCGGTGCGCTGGGGGTTTGTGCCCCATTGGTACAAGGCCCCGAACGGCGGGCCGCTGTTGATCAATGCGCGGGCGGAAACCATTGCCGAAAAGCCCGCGTTCAAAGCGGCGTGCCGCGAAAGGCGGTGCATCATTCCGGCGGCAGGGTTTTACGAATGGACGCGGCTGGAGGACGGCACAAAACTGCCGTGGTACATCCAACGCCAAGATGGCGCGCCCCTGGCCTTTGCCGCGATCTGGCAGGATTGGGGCGACTTGGGCGCCACGGCGGCCATTGTGACCACTGCGGCCAACGCGGCCATGGCTGAAATCCACCACCGGATCCCCGTTATACTGGAGCCTGCAGACTGGCCCTTGTGGCTGGGCGAGGACGGCACGGGGGCCGCGCGATTGATGCAGGCCACAGGCGAGGACACGTTGCTGTTTCACCGCGTCAGCCGTGCCGTCAATTCCAACCGCGCGTCAGGGCCGGAGCTGATAGAGCCCTATGAGAGTGGGGATTAATCCTCAGGGGGCAAACGTCAATTAAGACCGAACTCGACGGCAATGTTCAGAACGATACTGACGCTCAAGGCGAAGATCAGAAGGGACATCCCAACGAAATGGTTCGACTTGCGATCCTTGACCAAAGCCTCGTGATGTTTTGAGCGCAAGGGCTGCAGTGTTTCTTCGACAATTGCGCGAAAGACGACCTTACGCAGGTAGCGATCCCGCGTGAAAAATAGGAAGTAGGCGATGACCGTGAACAGGGACATGCCCACCAATCGGTCGATCAGCTGTGAGGACAAGCAATAGACCGAGAAAACCAGCAAAAGGAACCCGACCGACAGGATGCGGAAGACCACATAAGGCGTGGCAGCTATAGAGGACTTGAGGCTGCGTGCGAAAATCTCGGCCAGTTGGGCGCGTTGATCGGTGCTGAGGGATGGCGGCGAAGAATGATGCGGCACAAGCGAGCGCAGGTCTTCGCACAAGAAAGCCTGCCGCATCCTGCGGTACAAAGATCGGGCCTCTGGAGGCGAGAGCGGGCCGCCCAACATTTCTGCGATAAAGCGATGGACGCAAATTCGGAAGTCTTTGATTTCGTTTAGAACATCCGTCAGGACGAAGGCAAATAACAACCCGTACAGCAGCAAGAACGCTTCCGCCGAGCTGATGCCGACAGAAGGCAGGGCCGCATCTGGTAGAACCAGAATATGGCCCTGTTCAATCGACAGGGCCAACCAGGTCGCAGCCAGCGTCAAAATCGCAGCCAACCCCGAGGCTGAGACATAAGGAAGGCGTTGTGTGAGGAATGCATTGGCGATGAAGATGATGGAGCCGCCAATGATGAAATAGATGTTCAAGGTAACCTGGCCTGTGAGGCTTAAAAACAAAAGTGCCACAAGCGGGATCGAATAGAAGACCGCCATGGAGGATTCACTGGGGCGCAGGCGGACGGCCAGGATGAACACAGGCACGCCGATCAGATAGATCACCGCTATCGGCAGCGCGCTCAGCAGGCTGGCGGATGACGAGACCGCGACGTCATCCCCGGCCAGATAGATCGCCCCCCACAGGGGCAGCGCGACAAAGCCTGACAGCAGATGCGGCAGCGTGCTGGCCGACAACATCGGCAAATCGGGGCTTTTGGCAGAAATCCGGGAGTTGATGTAGGTTTTGACCCCCATGGCAGAGGCGGCTGTGATCGCCATCAGGATGGTCACGGGGTCCAGGGAACTCATGCTGCTGTCGCGCAGGGACGCCCAGTCCACCACCGCGACGGTGGCCCCGAAAAAACCGAAGGTCAGGAAGGTCCACCCCTTTCGGGTCAGACGCGCACTGGTGCCGGCCCAGATTGAGGTGATCACAAAAGACAGCACCCAAAGTTCGAACAGCACCGCCGCAATCGCAGGGGCGCGGTCCACGGCCGGAAAGAAAAGGGCCAGTTCAATCGTGAACAACAGGCCGGACACAAGGATCAGCGGGCGGTTGGACGTGAGGGTGGTCCAGATCTTGCGGGGGCCTACGCCTTGCAGAAAGATAAGCCCAAACCAGCCGATCATGGCGACGCCTATGGCACCGACCGCCCCAAGAAAGGGGTCATGAAAATCAGCCAAGACGAGGGCGCTTGGATAGGCCCCCCAAAACGCGACGCTCAATACAGCGGTGACCCAGAAGGCGATCTGTTGTGACATGATCGCAGAGTAAGGCCGCAAACACCGCTAATTCAAGATCATAAGTTCTGGGGGAGACGTCCGATAGAACTGGTCGTGATGGCGTTGATGTGCATTTCGCTGCTGAAGGCCGCGTTCAACGATGGCCGCCGTGAGGCCGCCGGCGTTGAGGCCGTGACGGTAGATTCAGAGGCTGCGACACCGGCGGAATAAAGCGCGCCGCATAAAAATGAGCAGACCCCGCAGCCTTTCGGGTGCGGGGTTTTTCATGGGCGGGTGTCGCTAGCCGAGGTCTGAGCGCAGCGTTGTTTTTTGCACCTTGCCCATGGTGTTGCGGGGCAGGGCGTCCATCGTCACATAACGGCGGGGGTGTTTGAACTTCGCCAGATGGGCGGAGACGTGGGCCTGCACGTCCGCGTCGGTCACCTGGCCGTCGGGGGTGGGCACGATGACGGCCACTACGGCCTCTCCCTTGTCGGGGTCGGGCACGCCGATCACGGCACTTTCAAGGACCGAGGGAAGGGCGTTGAGGACGTCCTCAACCTCTTTTGGATAGATGTTGTAGCCCCCCGAGATGATCAGATCCTTGGCGCGGCCTACGATCGTCACGCGGCCTGTGGCGTCCATCGTGGCCAGATCGCCTGTGATGAAATAGCCGTCCTCTGTCATGTCTTCGGCGGTTTTTTCGGGCTGGTTCCAGTAGCCTTGGAACACGTTGTCGCCGCGCACTTCGATCACACCGATGTCGCCTGTGGGCGTGCAGCGACCCGCATCGCGGATGCGAACCGCGACACCGGGCAGGGCATGGCCCACGGTGCCGGGCACGCGGTCGCCGTCGTAGGGGTTTGAGGTGATCATGTTGGTTTCGGTCATCCCATAGCGTTCAAGGATGCGGTGGCCGGTGCGGTCTGTGAACGCGCGGTGGGTTTCGGCCAAAAGCGGCGCCGAGCCGGAGATGAAGAGCCGCATGTTCGATGTTGCCTCATGGGTCAGGCGCGGATCGGCCAGCAGGCGGGTGTAGAAGGTGGGCACGCCCATCATGAGGGTGGAGCGGGGCAGGGCATGCAGGATGGCGTCCGTGTTGAAGCTGGCCATAAAGCGGATTTGAGCGCCGGCCAGAAGGGCTGTGTTGATCGCCACGAACAGCCCGTGGGTGTGAAAGACGGGCAGGGCGTGGATCAAGGTATCTGCATGGGTGATCTGCCACAGATCCGTCAGGGCGCGGGCGTTTGACAACAGGTTGCGGTGAGACATCATCGCGCCTTTGGACCGCCCCGTCGTGCCGGAGGTATAGAGGAGCCCCGCGAGGTCATCTGGCCCCCGTGCGACGGTGTTGAAACCTGTCGGCGCGGCATTTGCGGCGGTGGAAAGGGTGCCTGTCGCGGTGGCATCCAACGTCAACATGGGCCGCTTATCTGCGAGGGATGCGATATCCGGCGCTGTGTCAGGTGCGCAGACAATTAGGGCAGGGTCCGCGTCGTCGACGAAATACTGCACCTCGGACAGGGTGTAGGCGGTGTTGAGCGGCAGAAATACCGCGCCTGTTTGCAGCGCAGCGGCATAGAGCGCGAGGTATTCGGCTGATTTGGGGGCTTGCACGACAATGCGGTCGCGTGGGCCCACACCGTGATCCGACAGCACATGGGCGATTTGTGCGGCGCGGGCGCAAAAGGCGGCAAAGGTGATCTGCGTGCCGTCGCCCAGATGGAGAAAAGGGGCCGTATTGTCGTGGTGCGGGCCGATCAGGGCGTCATAAAGCGTGTTTGTCATGGGATCTTGGGGAATCCTTTGCGGGCCGTGAATGGGTTTGCGGGTACGTCGTGTCTTGACCCGGCCGCGGGGGCGGCGTATTTGGCCCCTGTGTAGCGCGGGCGTTGTGTAGTGGTAAGACCTTAGCCTTCCAAGCTAATGACGCGGGTTCGATTCCCGCCGCCCGCTCCACCCCTTTTTTCAGCCAGTTGAATGATCTTGCGATCAGCGCCTGCGGCGGGCGGGGGCGAAATTCCGTTGGAATTTCGCGTCGCTTCGCGGAAGGTATTTTTGACCCAAAGAAGCGATGACGTGGCGCTTGAAGAGCGACTGGCGGTCGGGGTGGGAGGGTGAAGATCATGTGGCTGTTGTCTGCACCCCTTTGCCGGATTAAATGAGGGGCATACGACAAGAAGGACGCCCGCTGATGGCTGATACACCCCGCGCGGCCACGGAAGATCGGGCGCGATCCAAGGAAGTCGGTGCTTTGAAAGCGCTGTGGCCGTTTTTACGGCCCTATGGCTGGATGATCGCATTGGCGCTGTCGGCTTTGGTGATCACGGCGGCGATGTCGTTGGTTTTGCCCCTTGCCGTGCGGCGGGTGGTCGATAATTTCGAAAGCTCGGATGTGGCGTTGCTGGATGGGTATTTCGCCGCCGCCATCGGGATTGCGGCGCTTTTGGCTGTGGGCACGGCGTTGCGCTATTATTTTGTGACCCGATTGGGGGAGCGGGTTGTAGCGGATATCCGGGTGGCTGTGTTTGACCGAATGATCGGGATGAGCCCCGCGTTTTACGAAAAGATCATGACCGGTGAAGTGCTGAGCCGGATCACGACGGACACCACGTTGATTTTGTCGGTCATCGGGTCGTCGGTGTCGATTGCGTTGCGCAATCTGTTGATCCTTGTGGGCGGCATTGGCCTGATGCTGTGGACCAGTGTAAAGATGTCGTTGATGGTGTTGTGGCCGATCCCTGTGATTGTCTTTCCGATCATCATTTTGGGCCGCAAGGTGCGGCGGCTCAGCAAGGAAAACCAGGACTGGATTGCGCAGAGTTCCGGTGATGCGTCTGAGCAGTTGTTGAGTGCGCAGACGGTGCAGGCCTTTACCCACGAGGGGCCAAGTCGCGCGAATTTCGGGGTCGTCACGGAACGCAGTTTTGACGCGGCACGGCGGCGGATTGCCACGCGGGCGGTGTTGACGGCGATCGTGATTTTTATGGCGTTTAGTGCCATCGTCGGCTTTTTGTGGATGGGCGCATCGGACGTGCGCAGCGGCGTCATCACGGTGGGCGAGTTGGTGCAGTTCATGATCTACACGATCATGGTCGCAGGGGCTGTCGCGGCGCTGACCGAAATTTGGTCGGAGTTGCAGCGCGCGGCGGGGGCCACGGAGCGGTTGGTGGAATTGTTGACCGAGGAGGACGCGGTGCGGGATCCTGTCACGCCTGCGGCCATGCCCGATACGCGTCATGGGGATATCACCTTTGACAACGTGCGGTTTTCCTATCCCGCGCGGCCCAATGTGGCGGCCTTGGATGGGGTGTCGTTTACTGTCAAACCGGGTGAGACGGTGGCGTTGGTTGGCCCGTCGGGGGCGGGCAAGACGACGATTATTCAACTGCTTTTGCGGTTCTATGATCCGGCCTCTGGTGCGATTTCATTCGACGGGGTGGATTTGCGGGATTTGGCGCGGGCGGATTTCCGGCGCCACATGGCGCTGGTGCCGCAGGACCCTGTGATCTTTGCCGCCTCGGCCCGAGAGAACATCCGTTTTGGCCGGCCGGAGGCGAGCGATGCGGAGGTTGAGGCGGCGGCGAAGGCGGCGGCGGCGCATGAATTTTTGTCAGCATTGCCAGAGGGTTACGACAGCTATGTGGGCGAACGCGGTGTCATGCTGTCGGGCGGTCAAAAGCAGCGGATCGCCATTGCGCGGGCGATTTTGCGTGATGCGCCGGTGCTGTTGCTGGATGAGGCGACGTCTGCGCTGGACGCGGAATCAGAACGTGCGGTGCAGCAGGCGGTGGATACGCTCAGCGCGGATCGCACGACGCTTATCGTGGCGCACAGGTTGGCCACGGTGAAGAAAGCAGACCGGATTTTGGTGTTTGAGGCGGGACAGATCGTGGCGCAGGGCACGCACGATGCGCTGGTGGCCGAAGGCGGGCTTTATGCGCGGCTGGCGCGGTTGCAGTTCACGGATGGGATTGCGGCGGAATAGGTTAACGCCGGCCAGACCCATTTAACGCGTCTCACCCCGAATCGAGGGTTAACACCATATTTTGCGGCGTTTCGACGGTATGGAAAGCGTATGGTTTGCGTATGGCTCGCGTATGGCTGGGGGCTGGCAAAGCCCCCCCTTAACGGACCGTGCGGTGGGATGTGTTAAGGCGTGTTGAGGGGAGGTTAACGTGGCGCGGCGAAGGGCGGGTTTGAGCCCAAATCTACCAAGATGCCGCACGATGGCGAAGGTCTGCTTTTGCATTTGGTCATTTTCCTACAAGAACCGTCGGACCTTTGCCCTGTAGTTCTTGAACGCGGCCCCGTATTGCTCCTCGAGCCATGGTTCCTCGGCCAAAGGCGCGGCCAGCAGTACGACTATTCCGGCAAGACCGATCAGAGTCGCTCCAGACGACGCGGAAAGCATGATCCAGCCGACAACCATGGCAATGTCCGCCACGTACTGTGGATTGCGGGAATAGCGATACATGCCGCCCGTTCGAAGCGACCCTTTCGCGCCGCCAGTTTGGGCTATTCCGAATTGCGCGACCTCTGACCACACGATGACGTTGCCAGCAACAATCAGCGGAATGCCAACTCCGAACCGCAGCCAAGTTGGGATTGGTAGGCTTCCCCAGCTCATCAATCCTAAGAGGATCAGGATGCCGAAAAGCGTGAATGTCGGAACCCAAACTAGGACAGGAGTCGCCTTGGTGTATCGCTTTGGCGGCCAAAGGCGGCGCTTAGGGTATGCGATAGACCAAAATATCGCGGCTAGAGTGCCTGCCGCGATCACAAGGCCGACGACGATCAAGACTGGCTGCATCACACTTCCACGTGCTTATGGTTGGTTGTTTCGCGCCGTTCTGCTAAGGCTTGGCGCACGATCTGGAAGGCCGATGATAAGAACAATCCGGCCATAATGGTTGCCACGATCAGGTCAGGCCAACCCGTCGCCGTACTCCACACACCGAGGGCTGCAAACATCACTGCTACGTTCCCAATCGCGTCGTTGCGCGAACACAGCCAGACCGACCGGACATTGGCATCACCATCTTTATAACGAACCAACAGCAAGACACTTACCAGATTGGTGAGCAGCGCAAGAAAGCCAACAATACCCATGATCTCTGCGGTGGGGACGCCAACATAGAAGACGCGATAGACCGTCGATCCGAACACCCAAAGACCCATCAGAAGAAGGCTGACGCCTTTGAACAGAGCCGCATTCGTTCGTGCGCGTAGCGATGCCCCGATAACCGCAAGCGAAATGCCATAGGTCAGAGCATCGCCCGCAAAGTCGAGGGCGTCGGCCTGCAATGCTTGAGACTTGGCCAGATGACCTGCTGTCATCTCGACAAAGAACATCGTCGCGTTGAGCGCAATGACGATCCACAGCCGTCTTTTGTAGTCATCTGAAACGCCGTCAAACTTGGCATCATGTCCGCAGCAACCAGCCATAGGAACCTCTTTCATCTTTGATTGCTCATAGTGTAATGTCTCTAGTGACTAGAGGTTCAAGAGGTTTCTTCATGTTTTCCATCGGCGAGCTTTCCAAGCGCACAAAGGTCAAAGTTCCGACCATCCGTTATTACGAGGAAATGGGGTTATTGCCCGAGGCTGAACGCACTTCTGGCAATCAAAGGCGCTACAACAAAGCTGGTTTGGAGCGGCTTAGTTTTATCCGACACGCCCGTGACCTTGGGTTTTCGATTGAAGCGATCTCGTCGTTGATTGAATTGCACGAGCATCCAGATCGGTCGTGCGAAGCTGCGACGGAGATCGCCACGTCGCATCTTGAAGACGTCCGCGTCAAGATCAAACGTCTCAAAACACTTGAGAAGGAACTCACCCGAATATCAAAGGGCTGCGACGGTGAAGGCGTGTCCGAAGATTGTTATGTATTGGCGTCACTGGCCGATCACAATTTGTGCGACCGAGACCACTAGAAACCGCAATAGCGGACATTAAGCACTCCAGAGCGAGCGGCTGCAAGGTCCGCACACCTGACCGCGAGATCCAGTGCCCACCTGCGGTTTTCCCAAGTTTCGCCGCGTAAGTCTTGCGTCGCGCGGCAATCCACCACATCTTGAATCTTAGGGAAAAAGCCGCCGGAGGAGGTGGCCCAATTTATGGGAGGTGCGACCATGACCTTTGCGTCTATGGCCGATCGGGATGCGATCGAAAATGAAATGCCTTGGGCGGAGCGGGACTTGCCGCATTCCGTGTGGTCTCAGCTGAGTGAAACAGCGGCCAAACATGGGTCGCGCAAGGCGGTCACGTTCCAGATGTTTTCGGGCGAGAATGACCCCGATGAGACGCTGACGTGGTCTGAGTTGCAGGGCAAGGTTGCGCAGACGGCGAACCTTTTCCGGTCGCTGGGTGTGGGGTCTGATGATGTTGTGGCCTTCCTGTTGCCCAATTCGATGGAGACGGTTCTGACCTATTTGGGCGGCACCGTGGCGGGCATTGTGAACCCCATCAACCCGCTGTTGGAGGCCGACCAGATCGGCGCCATCCTGAGGGAGACCAACGCCAAGGTGCTGGTCACGCTGCGCGCCTTCCCCAAGACGGATGTGGCGCAAAAGGCGGCTGAGGCTGTGGATTTGGCGCCCAACGTGAAGACGGTCGTGGAAATTGACCTGCTGAAATACCTGACGGGGATTAAGAAATTGATCGTGCCGCTGATCCGGCCCAAGAACCCCGTCAAGCACGGGGCCACTGTGATCGATTTCAACAAATCCATCGCCAAACAGCCCAAAACGCTGAGCTTTGAGGACCCCAAAGGGGACCGCGTCGCGGCCTATTTCCACACGGGCGGCACGACGGGCATGCCCAAGGTCGCCCAGCACCGCAATTCGGGCATCATTTACAACGCGTGGCTGGGCAACCGGCTGTTGTTCACCGAAGAAGATGTGCAGATGGTGCCGCTGCCGCTGTTTCATGTGTTTGCGACGATTGTCGCCATGGGGGCATCGCTGTCGTCGGGGGCGCAGATCGTCTTTCCTACGCCGCAGGGCTATCGCGGCGATGGCGTGTTCGACAACTTCTGGAAGCTGTGCGAACGTCATAAGGCGACGTTCATGATCACCGTGCCCACGGCGATGTCTGCGCTGATGCAGCGGCCTGTGGATGCCAATATTGAAAGCCTGCGTCTGGCGTTTTGCGGGTCCGCGCCGCTGCCGCTTGAGCTGTACAAAAAGTTTGAGGCCGCCGCCGGTGTCACCATCTGCGAAGGCTACGGTCTGACCGAGGCGACCTGTCTGGTGTCGATCAACCCGCCCACAGGCGAAAAGAAGGTGGGGTCCATCGGGTGCCCGTTCCCCTATACCAATGTGCGCATTGTGGATCCGGCGACGCAGCTTGATCTGGGCACGGATGAGATTGGGGAGATTTGTGTCTATTCCCCCGGTGTCAGCCAAGGCGACACCTACACCGAGGCCGACAAGAACGCTGATCTGTATTACCCCGGTGCCAACGTGAAGGCGCGGCAGTATCTGCGCACGGGCGATCTGGGCCGCATTGATGCGGACGGCTATCTGTGGATCACGGGGCGCGCGAAGGATCTGATCATTCGGGGCGGTCACAACATCGATCCCGCCGAGATCGAAGAGGCGCTGGCCGGTCACGCGCAAGTCGCCTTTGCCGGTGCCATCGGCCAGCCCGATGCCCACGCAGGTGAGGTTCCGGCGGCCTATGTTGAGCTGACGGAGGGGGCGACGGTCACCGTGGATGAGTTGATGGAGTTTGCCAAAAACCACATCCACGAACGGGCGGCCTATCCAAAGCATTTGGAAATTCTGGATGAATTGCCCAAGACTGCCGTTGGCAAAATCTTTAAGCCCGATCTGCGCAAATCCGCGATCACGCGCATTTACAACAAGACGTTGAACGAACGGGCCGTGCCCGCGCAGGTGACGGCTGTGGTGGAAAACAAAAAGCTGGGCCTTGTGGCGCATCTGACCAAATCCGGTGAGGTCACGGACGAAGAGGTCAACGCCGCTTTGGGGTCCTTCACGCGGCCATGGGTCTGGGCGGAGTGACCCAGCGGCCCTGCCACCTAACGCAGGGGACAGCAGCGTATTGAAACAGAAGGCGCGGGGGGCAACCTCGCGCCTTTTTGATGGGGGGTGACGGGCTGCACAGGGTCTGTGGGGCCGCGTGGGGGTGCAATTGTGGCCCGTCAGGTTAGAGTGGGGGCAACTGACGAAGGAAACCCGCCATGATCACCAACACCGCCACCCGTTACGGATCCCTTGCGCGGGGGCTGCATTGGATCATTGCTGCGCTGATCATCGCCGCGATGATCCTTGGCCAGATCGGCAAACGCACAGAGCCCACGGCTGAGAATATCGGCTTTCTGACGACGCTTTACTCGACCCACAAGACCATTGGAATCACGGTTCTGACATTGGCCGTAGTGCGGGTGATCTGGGCGCTGACCCAGCCGCGTCCGGTGCCGTTGCACCCTGAACGGCGGGCCGAGACTTTTGCGGCTGAGACGGCCCATTGGATTCTTTATGGCGCGTTGTTTGCCTTGCCCCTGTCGGGCTGGGTCATGCATGCCGCTGAAGACGGGTTTGCCCCCATCTGGTGGCCGTTTGGGCAAAACCTGCCGTTTGTGCCCAAATCCGACCACTGGGCCGAGGTGGCGGGCACGGTGCATTGGGCCGCGGGGCTTACTTTGGGCATCACGTTGGCCGCGCATATTGCGGGGGCCTTGAAACACGCGTTGGTGGACCGTGACAGCACCTTGGCGCGGATGTGGCGAGGCACGCAGGCGGGCGACCGCCAAGCCCATGCGCCGCATGTGGCGTCCGCTTTTGCGGGGGCTGTGATTTGGGTCGGGGTGCTGGGCCTGACGTTGGCCTCGTTCGGTGGGCCGCCTTCGGGACAGGCGGGGACGGGGCAAGTGGCCGAGACGTCTTCGGGTGGTTGGGTGGCCGAGGCGATTGATCTGACGTTTACGATCCAACAGCTGGGCAGCGCCACCGATGGCCGGTTTGAGACCGTGATGGCCGATATCGCCTATGACGCGGACACCGGCGCGGGCGATGTGACCGTGACCATCGACATGACCAGCGTGGCGCTGGGCAGTGTGACGGATCAGGCCAAAGGGTCGGATTTCTTTGACGTGGACACACACCCGACGGCTGTGTTTGAGGCCGCGATCACCCGCACCGATGGCGTTACCCATGTGGCCGACGGCACGCTGACCCTGACGGGGGCTGTGGTGCCCGTGACAATGCCGTTCACCCTGACGTTGGAAGACGGGTTGGCAGAGATGGTGGGATCGGTCACGCTGGATCGGCGCGATTTCGGGATTGGCGAAAGCTACGGCGACGAGAGTTCGGTGGGCTTTGCAGTGATCGTGAATGTGGCCCTGTCAGCGGCAAAGGGCTGAGAAAGCCCCCCTGACACAGAGGTCACGGGGCAAAAGAAAAGGGCGCGGATCTGATGTGATCCGCGCCCTTTTTTGTTCCGCGTGAGTGGCGTTTTATGTGTCGGAAATGCCGGCTTCGATGGAGATGTAGATGTCGATCTCATCGCCCACGAAGGGGGCGAATGCGCCCATGTTGAAATCGGACCGCAGAAGGGTCGTGGTGGCGTCAAAGCCGATCCATGGCTTTTCCTGCATCGGGTGGTTGGATGCGCCATTCAGGGTCGCATCAAGATCCACGGACTGGGTCACGCCATTGATCGTCAGATCGCCGGTGATGACGCCGGTGTCTTCGCCTGTGACCTCAATCGCGGTGGAGGTGAAGGTGACGGTGGGGTTGGCGGAGGCGTTGAAGAAATCCTCAGACATGAAGTGGCCTTCGCGGGCAGGCCAGCCGGTGATCAGGCTTTGTGCGGGAAATTCAACGGAAACGGAGGAGGCGGCGGGATCTGCTTCGTCCCACATGATCGTGCCGTTGAAGCCCGAAAACATGCCCGTGGTGCGTGAATAGCCCAGGTGATCATAGGAAAAGACGATCTGACTGTGGGAGGGATCAAGATCATACTGCTGGGTTTCGGCAAAGGCGGCAGAGGCCAGGCCGAGGGCCACGGCGGAGGAGAGAAGAAGAGATTTCATCGAGACATCCTTGGTCGTTTTCATGTGAAGGTAGGCATAGATGTGTGCCAAAATGACGCAAAAACAATTCGGCGCGATAAAACACTTTGTGTTCGTCTGTGAACAGGGGCGCGCGAATAGCCGCGATCACGCGCAGATTGATCGCGGTTTCGCCCGGTCTGGTGATGTGGTCTGGCGAACCGGAGGTGTCATGACGTGTCAAAAACGGGGCGGGGGACGTGGTGCTGCCGGAGAGAATTGAACTCTCGACCTCTCCCTTACCAAGGGAGTGCTCTACCTCTGAGCTACGGCAGCGACCGATGGGCGCGGATTAGACGCAAATGCGCAGCCATGCAAGCCCTCTCTGGACGGTTTTTGCGCTGTGCGGTAACAAGCGTCATGAGCCGCAAATCCGACGCCCCCCGCCCCCAGACACGCGAAGACCGATTGAAGGCCGCGTTGAAGGCGAATCTGGGCCGCCGGAAGGCACAGGCGCGCAACAAGGCACAGGCAAGTGCCGCAGATCAGGCAGCGGATACGTCTGCCCCAAAGAAAGAGTAACAGGCATGGATTCCATTATTGTACGCGGCGGCCAGACGCTGTCGGGGCAGATCGAAATTGCGGGCGCGAAGAACGCGGCGCTGACGTTGATGCCAGCCACGCTGCTGAGTGATGAGCCGCTGACGCTGACCAACACCCCGCGCCTGAGCGACATCAAGACAATGACGGTGCTGCTGGAAAGCCTTGGCGCCGAGATCACGTCGTTGCAGGACGGCAAGGTGCAGACCATGTCGTGCCACGGGGCCATCAACACGACCGCTGACTACGACATCGTGCGCAAGATGCGGGCGTCCAATCTGGTGCTTGGGCCTTTGCTGGCCCGCGAGGGCCATGCGGTTGTGTCGTTGCCTGGTGGCTGTGCCATTGGCGCGCGTCCGATGGATATTCACACCGATGGTCTGGCCAAGATGGGCGCCGAGATTGATTTGAAGGACGGGTATCTGCACGCCAAGGCCGATGGTGGCAAATTGAAGGGGGCGGTGATTGATTTCCCGTTTGCCTCTGTCGGTGCGACCGAGAATATCATGATGGCCGCGACGCTGGCCAAGGGGACGACGGTGATCAACAACGCTGCGCGTGAGCCTGAGATCGTGGATCTGGCGACCTGTTTGCGCAAGATGGGCGCGCAGATTGAGGGCGATGGGACGCCGACCATCACCGTGCAGGGCGTTGATCGCCTGCATGGGGCCACGCATCCTGTGGTCACGGACCGGATTGAACTTGGCACCTACATGCTGGCCCCGGTCATTGCCGGTGGAGAGGTTGAATGTCTGGGCGGACGGTTGTCGTTGGTGCAATCTTTCGTGGATAAACTGGATGCTGCGGGCGTGACGGTTGAAGAAACCAAGGCCGGTTTGCGCGTGAAGCTGAAGGGCGACAGGCCCCGCGCCGTCGATGTGACGACCGAGCCGTTCCCCGGGTTCCCGACGGATCTACAGGCGCAGATGATGGCGATGCTGTGCTTTGCGGATGGGACGTCGGTGCTTGAGGAAAAGATCTTCGAGAATCGTTTTATGCACGCGCCAGAGTTGGTGCGCATGGGCGCTGACATCGACGTGCAGGGGGGTACGGCCCGTGTGACGGGCGTTGACAAAATGAAGGGCGCGCCTGTGATGGCGACGGATTTGCGGGCTTCGGTGTCGTTGATCTTGGCCGGATTGGCGGCCGAGGGGGACACGCAGGTGAACCGCGTGTACCATCTGGACCGTGGTTATGAGGATGTGGCCGGAAAGCTGGGCGGCGTCGGCGCACGGATTGAACGGGTGGCCGGCCAATGACAGACGCCACGTTTGAGGACGGCGCCGAGACGCCGCTGCGCCTGAAGGCGCTGGATGCCGATGATTTGGCTGTGGTGTCGGGGTTTGTGCAGGACGCGGTGTTCCCTGGGTCCGAGATCAAGTGGGACCGCAGGGCGCGGCGGTTTGCGCTGCTTTTGAACCGGTTTCGCTGGGAAGATGCGGACCGCGCCCGTGCCCGTGGCCGGGCCTATGAGCGGGTGCAGTCTGTATTGGTGATCGAAGATGTGGTGCGTGTGCAAGCCCAGGGCGTTGACGCGCGCGATGCGGACACGGTGTTGTCGCTGTTGTCCATCGTCTTTCAGCCGACGCAGGATGGCGCGGGTTTTGTCGAGATGACGTTGGCAGGCGATGGTGCGATCCGTGTGGAGGTTGAGGCGCTTGAGGTGGTGTTGAAAGATGTGACACGGCCATACCGTGCGCCATCGGGCCAAATGCCGGACCATCAGGTCTAGGGATCGAATTTGGCTTCGCCAAATCCGACCCGCGCGGCTGCGCCGCGGTTTTAGGTATTTTTGACCCAAAGAAGCGGGCGTGGTCGCATTGCATGGACCCGTACGGCGGGATAGATGCGGGGAAAAGGAGAGGTGGATGCCGCAATTTCTGAGCACGTCTGACGTCGATTTTGAAGCCCGGTTTCAGGCTGTTTTGGGGGCCAAGCGCGAAGACAGCCCTGATGTGGATGCTGTGGTGGCGGAGATCATCGCGGATGTGCGCAGCAGAGGCGATGACGCGCTGATTGACCTGACGGCCAAGTTTGACCGGTTGGAGTTGACGGCGGAGACGTTGCGGTTTTCGGGCGCTGAGATTGACGCTTATTGCAGCCAGGTGAGTGAGGCCGACAGGGCTGCGTTGCAGCTGGCTGCAGACCGCATACGCGCCTATCACGAACGGCAAATGCCTGAAGATGCATTCTGGGAGGATGCGGCGGGCGCGTCGCTTGGCTGGCGTTGGACGCCAGTGTCGGCGGCGGGGCTGTATGTGCCGGGTGGCATTGCGACCTATCCGTCATCGGTGTTGATGAATGCGGTGCCCGCCAAGGTGGCGGGTGTGGGCCGGTTGGCCATGGTCGTGCCCACGCCGGACGGGGCGGTGAACCCGTTGGTGTTGATGGCCGCGCGGATTGCGGGCGTGGACGAGATTTACCGTGTGGGCGGGGCGCAGGCGGTGGCGGCGCTGGCCTATGGCACGGGCACCATCGCACCCGTCGACAAGATCACCGGGCCGGGCAATGCGTTTGTCGCGGCGGCGAAACGGCGGGTCTTTGGCAAGGTCGGCATCGACATGATCGCGGGCCCGTCCGAGATTTTGGTGATTGCGGACCGCGACAATGACCCCGATTGGATCGCGTTGGATTTGCTGAGCCAGGCGGAACATGACGAAAGCGCGCAAAGCATTCTGATCACGGATGATGCGGCGTTTGGGCAGGCCGTGGCCGAGGCGGTGGACGTCCGGTTGCAGACATTGGAACGGCGGGCTGTGGCAGGCCCCAGTTGGCGTGACTATGGCGCCATTATCACCGTGCGTGATATGGAGGAGGCCGTTGCGTTGTCCGACCGGATTGCGCCCGAGCATCTTGAGATTTGCACCGCCGATGCGGACGCTGTCACGGCCCGGATCACCCATGCGGGGGCGATTTTCATCGGCGGCTGGACGCCTGAGGCCATTGGAGACTACGTGGGCGGGCCCAATCACGTGCTGCCCACGGCCCGTTCGGCACGCTTTTCCAGCGGGCTGTCGGTGATGGATTTTCTGAAACGCACAACGCTGGCGCGGATGACGCCGGAGGCGTTGCGGGCGATTGGGCCTGCGGCGGAACGGCTTGCAATTTCGGAGAGTTTGGAGGCCCATGGTCTGAGCGTGCGGGCGCGGCTGGATCAGCTGAATAGGGACTGAAGCGATGTCGAAGATCATTCAGATAGAGCTGGACGACAGCGCCCTGCCGCCGCCCACGCCCGAGATTGAACAAGAACGCAAAGTGGCAATGTTTGATCTGTTGGAGGAAAATTCCTTCGTTTTGCCAGCCCGTGAGGGGCGCGATGTGCCTGTTGGCCCTTACCGTCTTGGCCTGTCCATTCGCCAAAAACGGCTGGTGTTTGAAATTGGCTCCGAACAGGCGGATGCCGCGGGCGAATTTCATCTGTCGCTGGGGCCGTTCCGGCAGGTGGTGAAGGACTATTTCCAGATTTGCGAAAGCTATTTTGACGCCGTGAAAACCGCAGCCCCCAGCCAGATCGAGACGATCGATATGGCCCGCCGTGGCATCCACAACGAGGGCGCGCGGATCCTTCAGGAACGGCTGATCGGCAAGGCGGAGGTCGACACGGACACCGCCCGCCGCCTGTTCACCCTTATTTGCGTTTTGCATTTCGGGGGCTGAGATGAGCGGGTTGCCACAGTCCATTCTGTTTTGCTGTGACCACAATTCGGTGCGGTCCCCGATGGCCGAAGGGATCACCAAAAAGCTATATGGAACAGAGGCTTATATCCAGTCAGCGGGCGTGAAATCCGATTTGGAGATTGACGGGTTTGCCATCGCCGTGTGCCAGGAAATGGATGTGGAGCTGTCGCGCCATCGCAGCCGGTCCTTTGATGAGATGGAGGATTGGGGGGATGATTTATCCTCCTTTGATCTGATCGTTGCCTTGTCGCCGGCCAGCCAGAGGCGAGCGTTGGAATTGACGCGCCATTCTCATTTGCAGGTCGAATACTGGCCTATTCTGGACCCCACGGGACTGGGCGAAAGCCGTGACGCGCGGTTGGTGTCCTACCGCCAGGCGCGGGATCAAATCCGCGATCGGCTGATTGGCCGATGGGGGACCGGTGCGGGGTAGGGATGAGGCGCGCCCTTGACCCATCTGGCGTTCATTACACTTAACACTTGAAAACCACAGCGCCACGGCGCATTTAGTGCCCGTCCGCCAAAGGGGCGGCAAACCTAAGATGGAGAGACCATGGCCAAGGAAGAACTGCTCGAATTTCCCGGTGTCGTAAAGGAACTCCTGCCGAATGCGACATTCCTGGTCGAGCTGGAAAACGGCCACACCATCATCGCACATACGGCAGGCAAGATGCGCAAGAACCGCATCCGTGTTCTGGCAGGCGACAAAGTTCAGGTTGAAATGACGCCATATGATCTGACCAAGGGTCGGATTAACTATCGTTTCAAATAAGGTGGCGGATGCGCCGCGTTTGATTTTGGGCTCTGGCTCGCCGCGGCGGTTGGAGCTTTTGGCGCAGCTTGGGCTGGTGCCGGATGCGGTGCGGGCGCCTGATATCAACGAAGACCCCCGCAAGGATGAGGCACCGCGCGATTATGTGCGGCGGATGGCCTTGGAAAAGGCGCAGGCCTCGGCCTGTGCGGCGGATGAGGTTGTGTTGTGCGCAGACACCACCGTGGCTGTGGGGCGGCGCATTCTGGGCAAGCCTGCAGACAGGGCGGAGGCTGAGGCGTTTTTGCGGCTGTTGTCGGGGCGCAGGCACCGTGTGATTACGGCCATTTCGGTTAAGACGCCCGACGGGATTGCCGTCAAAGACAATATGACCGTCGTGAAGATGAAGCGGCTGAGTGATGCGGAAATCGCCGGGTATCTGGCGACGGACGACTGGCGCGGCAAGGCGGGTGGTTACGCCATTCAAGGGCCTGCGGGCGCGTTCATTCCGTGGATCGGCGGGTCATTCGCGGCTGTGATGGGCTTGCCCTTGGTGGAAACCGCACATCTGTTGGCAAACGCAGGCATAAAGGTGTGGCGATGAAGGGCCGGATGATTGTTCTGGATCATGTTTCGGGCCGAGAGGCAGCGGCGCTGTTGGTGGATGGCAAGCTGCACGACCTGCTGGTGGATGACGACAGCGCGCCGCGCCCAGGCGCGATTTTTCGCGGCGTGTGTGACCGCCCGATCAAGGGCATGGGGGGCATGATGCTGCGTCTGCCTGACGGTGAGACGGGGTTTTTGCGCGCAGGCAAAGGGTTGAAACCCGGCCAGCCGCTGTTGGTGCAGGTGACGGGGTATGCGGATGAGGGCAAGGCGGTGCCGGTGACGGACCGCGTGCTGTTCAAATCGCGCTATGCGATTGTGACGCCCGGCAAGCCTGGCATCAACATCAGCCGATCCATCAAGGACGATGATCAGCGCGAACGGCTGCTGGCCTGCGCCCATGAGGCAGGGGTGTCTGACGGGTTTGGCCTGATCATACGCTCCTCAGCCGCAGAAGCGCAGGATGCTGATATCATTGACGATATCGCGGCGATGGATGATCTGGCTGGCACTGTCATGGCCGACGCGGAGGGCCCGGTTGAGGCCTTGACCGACGGGGACGGCCCGCACGCCCTGGCCTGGCGCGAATGGGTGGAGCCTGCGCAGGTGGTCACAGACGCGGGCGCGTTCGAGGATCTGGATGTGTTGGGGCAAATGGGGGCTTTGTCCTCGGCGCGCGTGGGCCTTGAGGGCGGCGCGTTTATGTATGTCGAACCCACGCGGGCCTTGGTGGCTGTGGATGTGAACACGGGGGGCGACACCTCGCCTGCGTCCACGCTCAAGGCGAATTTGTCGGCCTGTCGTGCACTGCCAAGGGCCTTGCGATTGCGGGGTTTGGGCGGGCAGGTCGTGATCGACATGGCGCCGATGTCCAAAGCCCACCGACGAGAGATCGAAGGCGCGTTGCGCGCCGCATTCAAGGCCGACATGGTGGACACGACGTTGGTGGGCTGGACCCCGCTGGGCCATTATGAGCTGCAACGCAAACGAGAACGTTTGCCGCTTCCAACTGGGCTGGTCTGATGGCGTGCCCCATCTGCGATCGTAAATCCGCGGACGGCTACCGTCCGTTTTGTTCCAAACGCTGCGCCGACGTGGATCTGGCCAAATGGATGGGCGGATCCTATGCGATCCCGTCCCAAAATCCTGATGATTTTGATGAGCTGTTGGATGCGATGCAAAAGGCATCCGAGGGCGCCGATACAGATGACGAAGACGGGAATTCGCCCCCTCGTCTGTCGTGATCCAAACCTTTGTCAGATATGTCGCATTTGGGGCTGGACAGTCTTGCTGCACGGTTCTAGAACGCGCTCACCCACGGGGCGTTGCCCCAACCGGTGCCCGGGTAGCTCAGGGGTAGAGCAGTGGATTGAAAATCCTCGTGTCGGTGGTTCGATTCCGCCCCCGGGCACCACTTAAATCAAGCAATAACAGTAACTTGCTGGATTTCTGCGCTGCAGCGTAAATCGCTCAAAGCGCCAAAATACCTTATCACAGTGTTAGCACAGTCGGAAAATACTCTGTTAGCACAGCTAGTTGTGAGCGCCGCGCCGTGCACCTAGCACAGTTCTAGCACAGCAGCCTAGCAACGCTTCTTGCCGTGCTTATGGTGCTTTGGGAGTGATGATGTGGTGATAAGTTATTGGGATTGTTCGTAAAAGTCTGTGGACCTCACGATTTGTGACCAAGTTGTTGTCAAGATAAATTTCTTTCCGCAGCAAAGTCTCACTACGAATTTTCGTGACGAAACTTTTGACGAGTTTTTGCATGGTTCGACGTGCTACGTGAACTTGATTTGATCAGGCTTTTCAGCGGCAGCAGACTTCGCTGCGACATTCTTGAAAGAGCGAGATGCGGACGAAGCGGACCTGTCGCTGACGAAGGAAATTCGTCATCCGAAACTGAGCTGATAAAGCGCAGCTTGCTTATTATTGCAGCAGGCGTCGTGAGACCAGTCGTTGGAAATCAGGTCAGAGACCTCTTCCCCATACCGTCGGTCGCGCGCAAGTCTGACGCCGGATGCCGCACACCGGTAATCGGTGTGCGGCTAACTTGCTTCTTACCAAGACCCTGTGTTTTCCATTGAGGCCCACGGTTCTTGTGGTTCTTTTGCATCGCCCTTCTGAAGCAGCTCTATTGAGATGCCGTCAGGGGACCGGACAAAGGCCATATGACCGTCGCGTGGCGGGCGGTTGATTGTGACACCCGCCTCGTTCAAGCGGTTGCAGAGGTCGTAGATGTCATCAACCCGATACGCGAGATGGCCGAAATTTCGACCACCACTGTAGTCCTCGGGGTCCCAGTTGTATGTCAGCTCTACGATCGGAGCTTTAGCCTCTTTCGCGCGAGCTTCATCACCAGGCGCTGCGAGAAAGACAAGCGTGAAGCGGCCACCTTCGTTTTCGATCCGGTTTACTTCCACTAGACCCAATTTCTCGACATAAAAATCCAGGGATGCGTCCAAGTCAGCGACGCGCACCATCGTGTGTAGATATTCCATTGTTTTTCTCCTTTTGATTACGGGTTCAGAACAAGCTGCGGACAATGCCTCCATCCACGCGCTGCGCAGCGCCCGTGATGGCCGACGCTTGATCCGAACTCAGGAAAGCGATTTGAGCTGCAATTTCTTTCACATCAGCGAAACGCGCGATGATAGAGGACGTTCCATCGCCTTCGGTGAAATATGCCTCGCGCATTTCGGGGACGGTTTTGCCTGCGTCGGCAGCGACCCGTTCAAGAAAGACTTCCACACCTTCGGACCATGTCGGCGCGACAAGCACGGAATTAACAGTGACCCCATGATCCTTGCCAAGTTCGGCAAAGCTTCGGGCGACGCTGACCTGCGCAGTCTTCGTCATCGCGTAGTGCATCATCTCCGGATTTGGCTTGAGGCTTTGTTCGGAGGCAACGAACACCACGCGCCCCCAACCTTGCTCGGCCATGTGAGGGAAAAGCGCTTTGGTCAGGCGCACGCCGGACATGACATTGATCTCGAACATGTCTGTCCAATCTTCGTCCTCGAGCTCATCAATGGGTTTGACCTCAAAGAACCCGACGTTGTTGATCAGAATGTCGGGGAGGCCATTTGCGCGCAGTTGCGACACAACAGCTTCCGCACCTTTTGATGTCGCAAGATCACCAAAAGCAATTTCTACCTTTTCCGGCGCTGCGTCCGTCTCCTTCAGCAGCCGGTCACGAGCATCATTTGCCCGCTCCTCGGTGCGGCTGGTCAGTATGACAGTCGCCCCTTCCTTCAGTAATGTCCTCGCAGTCGCATAACCGATCCCGGCGGTTGAGCCAGTCACGAGTGCGCGTCGGGTTTCGATATTGAAATCCATGGGATGTCCTTCCGCGTTTGAATGCACAGCGTAGCCGTCCCGCATGTTTGCATGCGATGATAGCGACGCTGGCTTTGACGTGTCTGTTTAGGCGGCTGATTGAGCGTCGCGATCAGCAAGAGCGCTCACCAAATGCCGTCCAACGGCTTCGCTGGACTGCGGGTTTTGCCCGGTAATGAGGCGACCATCGCGCACCGCGTGTTCGGTGAAGTTTGGTGCGCCTTCAAAGATTGCCCCCAACTCGCGTAACCTGGTTTCGAGCAGGAACGGCACAACATCCGTCAATTCGACTGCTTCTTCCTCGGCATCGGTGAACCCAGCGACGCGTTTTCCCTCTACAAGAGGTTTGCCATCGTGGCGCTTTGCATTCATCAGGCCCGCGGGACCGTGGCACACGGCGGCGACCACACCACCGTCGTCGTGGATTTGCCCAATGATAGTGGCAAGAGCATCGCTTGCGGGGAAATCCCAGACCGTGCCATGACCACCGGGCAAAAAGATTGCGTCGAAGTCTTCTGCATTCATCTCGGCAATGTTTGGGGTATTTGCCAGCTTCTCCATCGCGTCACTGTCCTCAAGAAAGCGTCGTACAGATTGCGGGCGATCGCTGGGTTCAGCTTCAAGGCTTTTTGGATCATGTACCGCCGCCCCTCCTTTGATCGAGGCGATACTGACGTCATGGCCTGCATCGACCAGCGCCCAATATGGTGCAGCCAATTCTTCAAAATAGAATCCAGTAGGATTTGACGTGTTCCCCATTCGGGTGTGCGAAGTGAGTACGAAAAGAACCTTGCTCATAATACATCTCCTTTTTGCGTTTCGGTTGCAAAAGAGATGGAGGCGGTATGGCCGTTTGAAAAATTGGATGCTCCAATAGTCGGTATCGGAGACACCGATACTTGGATATATCACGTCAAATCAGGTACTAAGCCTCGTCAAACGCCTTCGTGACCGTATCGCGAAACCAGATCTCTGCGGGGTTACGATGGGCTGTCGCGCTCCAAGTCAGCGCATTTTTGACGGGCGGAACCGCAACAGGACAGGGATCTACAGCGAAGTTGGCATGGCGCATTAAGGCGTTTGCGACGAAATCAGGAACGGTCGTAATGAGATCGGTCCCCGGCAAGGTCGGCAGGATCAAGGCAAAGCTGGACAGGCCAATGACGATCCGACGGTCCTTGTCAATGGAGGCAAGCTGATCATCCACGAAACCAGAAAGGTCCCCCATGGGTGTGACGAGGGCATGAGGACGCGCGCAGAAATCGTCCGTCCCGTCAATCACGGGTGCGTCGGCGTTGCGCAGAACGACCCAAGGGGCATTCCTAAGGGTTCTTGTCTTGGCTGTTGCTCCGGCCTCGTCCCGCAGATAGCCAGCTACGGTCGACACGTCGCCACTCGAAAGCATTGCAGGCAGGGTCAGATAGTCGCCGACCCTTACCGAAAGATCGCAATATGGCGCTGTCTGACGCAAGCTCTGCGTGAGGCGAGGAAGAGCTGCCAGCGCAAAGGCATCCGTGCACCCGAGTGTAAAAACGCGCGCATCTTCAGCTGGATCAAATGCGCTCACTTCTCCGAGCGCGGCGGCCAACCCGTCGTAATGTGGGCGGACGGCCTCGAGCAACTCTTCTGCCCGCGCAGTTGGAACAAGTTCACGGCCTTGCCGAACTAGTAACTCGTCGTCGAAAATCTCACGCAGCCGCGCCAAAGTGCCTGACACCGTCGATTGCGCCAGATGCAGGCGTTGCGCAGCCAGGGTCGTTGACCGTTCTTCTATCAATGCGATGAGCGCCGATATCAGCTTGAGGTCAATATGATCGATATTCGGAGTTTTTGGTGTGAGTTTCAAATGTACTAGGGCCTCGGAATTGATATATTTTTCAGTAGATTAGAACATTTTTTTCACCGAAGCACAATGGCGAAGCTGAAGAAACGTTCGCTTCGAAAAGTCTTGAGCCGCTCAAATGATCGCTTTCTTCGCAGCGGTGCTTGGTGCAAAAAGGCCCGCACGCGGCTCGGTCTGTGCTGCGTGCGCACGCAGCAAAAAAAGCCGAATGCGCAGGTTGGGCTCTCCGCTGACATTAGCTGCGACTTGCTCCAGTGTCGGCTCCAACTGATCACTCTTCAGTCGCTCTCTCATTCATTTCGCAATAACTGCATTGGACCCAACGATATGAGGTCCAAATGGCGTCACCTACATCCCAGCGCATCGCCGAATTGAACGACAAGTTCCGACGTTGCGATCCCAGCGTACCAGGGATGCGGTTCCTCACCGCTGGTATCATTGAGTTGCTCAAGCGGAACAAAGTGGATGGCGATGAGATTGTCCAGATTGTCAGTGAGTTCAATGTGTTCACAGAGGACAACGACCCACACGGGGAGCACGACTTTGGCACCTTTGAATACTTGGGCGAGACCTGCTTTTGGAAGATTGACGCGTATGACAACGATTATTCAATGGGCTCGGATGATCCAACGGACCTAAGCAGGACCAAACGTGTGCTCACCGTCATGCTTGCGGGGGAATGGTGATGGTGGAGCCAGATCAGATGCCAAAGCCACGCTGCACCAAATGTGGCTCCACTGATATCCTGCGGGATGCATATGCGTGTTGGGATGAAAATGCACAGGAATGGACGCTCCACAGCTGCTATGATGAATACCGCTGCGAGAACTGTGATGTGCAATCCAAACGCGTAGATTTCTTGATTTGATCAAGTTCTTGCGGGCAATGACTGCTGGAAGAACCGACCAAAACTTTCGTGAGGAAAGTTCTTGGGGAAACTTCCCCGGAAAATTCAGCTTTTGCCTTCCTCTTGCAGCACCTGGCCCAACCTCAGCAGTAGGTTCAGCTGACGATCATCCATCTGCGCAATCATTGAGTTCATCTGCATGAGCAGACGTTGGCGGGCATCGCTGATATCAGCATCATCCACATCGAAGAACTCCCGCATGGGGAGACCCAGCACGTTGGCGATGTCATACAGTGTGGAAAAGTTGGGCGCTGTTTTGCCGCGCTCGATGTTGGAAATGGTCTCGAACGCCTTGTCGATAGCTTCCGCCAACTGTGGTTGGGTGAGACCCTTTTGGGTTCGTGCAGCTTTCACGCGCAACCCGATGTTTTGTTTCAACTGCTTACTCATATGATGATATATAAAGCCGTGTAAAGCACTTGCCCATGTAATGTGGTTTCGCTTATTGCTGCGATAGTCGGCTCTGTGAGCCGATATTTTAGAGTATACTCGTCTTTGAACACCAAGGAGCAGCAGATGAAGACTTTCGAAGCCACAGTTCGACTAAGCAATGGGCAGACCACCAAAGTGCAAGTGAACGCCACAAACCAAACAGATGCGGTTCGCAAGCTGGAAGCCCAATACGGGCGGAGTTCGGTGCTCAACAACTATGCGGGTGAACTTCGCTGAATGGCGGTTCTTGCTGGTCTTGTTGTTGCGCTGTTCCTACTGCTGGCGTTCCACCTTTTTGGGTGGGGTTTCCGCAATCCGCGTTGGCTCATTGTTGGGCTCTGCTGCATTGCTGCGCTGTACAAATATGGGGCAGATCAGCTTGCTGAAGACACTGAGAACGTGACTATCACCGCCGCTTTTGCGCAGAACTGTCCCTATGAACATGTGCGGGTCACAGTGCGAAACGGTGGGAATACCGCCATCACTGGACTGCGCTTCAAACTGCGGGGTTATCAGCCCAACCAGTCACGCGCTGTGGCCACCCGATACGACAACACGGATCGCATCATCAGGGTGAGCCAAGTTTGGAGCGAATGCTGGCCGGTACTGCAGCTGGATGATGTGGACCCTGCTTTGCATCCGTTTCTGCGGTGGGATGCCACCATCCGGTCGATCAACTTGGCCGATTAGCAGGCCACAAAACTTGATTTAATCAAGTTTTCCATCCCACGCATTTTGCCCAAAAGGATATCATATGAAACTTTTCGCCACGATTTTGGTGCTGCTGCTTGGTTTAACCCAACCATCGGCAATCCATGCACAGGAAAACCACGGGACGTTCACCTACAACAGCATGGAAACGGGGCCGCGACGGGCCTTCTTTGAAAAGCACCGCAACCTGCCCAACAGCTATAGCGTGATCCGCACTGATCCATTTGGCGAAGGTGGCAACGGTCCAGTTCATCGGTTCGAAATCAGAACCGGTGAATGCGGTAGCCAACTGGATCAAGGCGATTGTTCCTACAATGCCGTGCGCAGTGAGCTTGCTGAGAACAATCATCGTGGCACTCGCTTTGGACGCATTCAGCCCCGTGAAGCTTGGTATGAATGGGATATTGGTTTCCCCGACGGGTTCCCTTTTGGGCCGCGCCAAACCCGTGGCTACTATCTATTTGGCCAATGGCACAACGGGGTTTGCCCTCACATGAACTTTGGCATTTGGGGTGGGCGGAACTCCCATGTGCTGCATTTGCGTACCAGCCAGATCATCCCTGGGCATCGTCATGGTGATTGCCAACCAGATGAGTTGATCCCTGTGATTGACCTACGCGAGATTGAGGGGCGTTGGGCACATTTCGTTGTCTACGTGCGTTGGAGCACCGGCAATGATGGCGAAGTTCGTGTGTTTGTGGATGGCCAGCAAAGGGTTCAGTTCAACGGGCGCACCTTGATCCCCGAGCATGTGGGGCGGAACCACTTTGATTTTGGCATCTACTTGGCCAACGCGGATAGTTTGCGTCGGGTTCAACCAGCAGAACTGTATTATCGGGACATTCGTCGGACACGCCAGCAACCGCCTATGTGATGGGGTTTTTCTGGGGAAGTTTTTGCCAAAAGTTTCGTGAGGAAAGTCTTGGTTAGTTTTTCTCAACTTGCTGGCTGCTTTGGTTTTGAGCTTTCGCTGACCCATCAGACCAACTAGGCATCCCTAACCAAGCAATCGGGAGCCAACATGGCGCAGAAAGCCACCATCTACAAAGTCGAGCTCTCGGTCTCAGATATGGATCGTCACTATTATGAGACGCACAAACTGACTGTGGCCAAGCATCCTTCGGAAACCGATGAACGCATGATGCTGCGCATTTTGGCGTTTGCGTTGAATGCGGATGAACAGCTGGAAATGACCAAAGGTCTTTCGACGGATGATGAGCCAGACATCTGGGAAAAGAGCCTAAGCGGTGAACTCAACAGATGGATCACATTGGGTTTGCCCAGCGAAAAGATCGTCCGCCAATCCTGCGGTAAAGCCAAGTCCGTGATGATCTATTCGTATGGCGGCAATCCAGCCGATATGTGGTGGTCAAAGATCAAAAACAGCACCACGCGGTTTGATAACCTCACGGTGATGAACCTTGCTCAATCAGAGAGTAAACAACTGGCCGAGTTGGCCAGCCGCAGCATGCAGATGCAGGTGAATATCCAAGAAGGCGAAGTGATGGTGTCTGTTGGTGACAGCATCGTCTATGTGAACCCGGTGGAATTGAAAGCCGCCAAGCACTGAGCGTCTTTGATGAACACAGACCTTTTCCTGTGCTGGTTGTGTTTCGCAAAGATATCCGGGAAGCCAATGCAGTCCGATCAGGCACAGAACGCAAACAAATCCATAAGCAATCATAAGCTTGGTCGCTTTGGCATCTGCTTGCGCACATGCCGCACAAATCTTCTGTACACATCCAGTATTCGCTGACGCTCAACTGGCGTGAACATCGATTTTGTGTTTCGTTTCATTGCTTTCTTAAAGAACCAAGAACATTGATTTTGGATGATTATCATTGGCGACTTGAGTGAAGCTGAAAGCTGAACTTCCATACTCAGACAGATTAGAGCTTTTTCTCCCCCCCCCAGCGAACCAACTTGGAAGAAGTGGTGTGGAGGGGAGAGGGTCTTCGAAGTTCCAGACTTCAGACGAGTTGATCGCTTTTTTCATAAGGAATGTGCATGTTGCTTGGACGGCGGTGCCCCGTTCTCCGTCCTCATTCCCGACCTCAATGCACGGTTAGGATATGATATCCAGCTGCTTATTGGTGCTATGAAACCGACACCAGCAAGCACTGCTTCAGCGCAATTTCCAACGCCTACCACAGTCAAATTTCTACCCCATCAAGAAACCACAGTTCTCCACGGAGGTGACCATTTCGCATCTGACGATGCCTGGCAGTCCAATTGTTGGGATGTCCCATTCGGTTTTCAGGGCCCAACGCAGCTACGTTCCATTCGGCTAAGGGTGCCTCATAGTGACGGTCTTCGTCCCGCCCCCGTTTCAAGCTCAGTTCCCTCTATGTGCAGTGCAATCCCTTGCAAATGCTTCTATTTATACAACTTCGCTGTTCTGAAATCATTATTTAGGGCGGCTTTGCCGCGCGGATAAATAGTTGAGCAGCAAAGGAAAAATCCATGAGATACAACGAATATGCGGGTGACAACATCCTAAGAGATGCGTTCCAGTTATACCGACGAAACAACCTAACCCGGTCCCAGCAGGCATTTTCACGCAGAATTCTGGGAATGGGGCCATCCTATTATTCATGCATGGTCACGCGGAACCGCCAACCAAGTCGGCGCGTGTTGGAAACACTGATGAGTGTGACCAAAACCATCATGGCCACATTCGTTGGCAACCCGCATTTCCGGCAACCTTATGCGGAAAACTTGAACCAAGCGTATGATCAGTTGGAACAATTGGTGGCGCGGATCAATGTGGAGATGACCTTTGTGGAGGTGATGGATGACTTGCAGGTGTTGGAAGACGCATAAACCAGTCGCTCTTCGATCCAGGTGGCATTAACTGATCCTGGCATGTTCCACATAAGAAGGCCCATGCCATGCAACATCTTTCCCAACTTTCACTGACAGTGAGCTCTCAGAAGACACCTGTTTCACCGGTGGCAAAGAAGCGTTTGAACCTCCTGCGCAAACTGGAAACCCAAATCGAAGCTGCTGAAGCTGAACTGCGGGACGAAGAATTCCTTGAAGACATCCGCAAATGGGTGCGCGGCGAGGACGGTGAACGCAAACAGATCACCGAACAACGCGCGGTCCGCAAATGGTGGTGGCAACATCACACTGGCGCTTGGATGCTCACCTTGCGGGATGGGGCGAAAGAACTGTCTCTGTTGGAAGACAAGAACAGCATCGAAGTTGGCGAGATCACCAACTTGGTTGAGGTGCTCCAAACGGTGCGTTCAGCGGTTCTGGCCGGAGAGTTGGATGATGCGTTGGAGCAGATGGTGAAAACGAAGTCAAAGAAGCCCGCTGGCAAGCCAAAAGGGTAATCCAGCAATGCGTTGCTGTGAAAGCCGCTGGTCCGCGCCAGCGGCTTTCCTATTGGGCCTTAGGCGGAATCTGCGTATTGGATCACCGCGCCATTCTCGGCATCTTCCAGAACGCGCAGTTCCCAGTTGCGACCAGGGTACTCACTCACCAGCTTGCGAAGCATGTCTTCAGCAATCGTCTCCAGGCTGGCATCACCAACTTGGTGCGTATCACCGGGCCAAAGCTGCATGCAGAACTTGCGAAGAGCAAAATACTCGATTTCACGATCCGCATGATGCACGTTCACCCGTACGGAAAACGTAACGCGATGACGATGCCGCTGGCCAAAAGGCACCTCAACATTTTTGTCACCGTGAACCAGGTCGCGTTGAAAGCTGACTTCGACCCAGCGGTTGATTTTGGATTGTTCCATTGCGTGTCTCCTTTGTTGACACGTTGGGTCTGACCCACTCCTCAAGCTTGGCGAAGATATTGTTTTTGCGCATGAACTTTGGGGCGACTGTGATCCACAGGCTAAGCCCGTAAGAACCATTTCTTGAACTCGTCCAGATGATGCGCTGGCTTTATGCCAAAGGCGACAACAACCACAGGCAGATCAAAATGGACCCCGTTTCAGAAGGTTACACGCTCTATCAACGCCCACCCAACGGGCGCTACTACGTGCAGTACTCAATCAAAGGCCAAGGGCAGCAGCGGCTGTCTTTGGGCACTTCAGACCCCATTGAGGCGGAGCGCCGCGCTCAATCCAAATGGATCAAAGCCTGTGCGCTGGCCGAAGTGGGGTTGTCAGTGAACAAAAAGCACTTCGAGAAAATCGCTGAGGAGTTCATCGCTGGCATCGAACTGGCCGTCCAACGTGGAGAAAAGGCCGAGTATCATGCCAAACAGTATCCGATGATTGTCCGCCGCTACTTTGTGGAGCACTTCAAAGGCAAGCTGATGAGTGCGCTGAAAGCCGACGATATCGATGAGTACTGGGATTTTAGAAAGGAATACTGGATCACCGGACCCGGTTCGAAGAACCCACTGATCGAATACACCCGCATGATCAAAGGAGAGAAAACGCGGGTTTTCCGGCCCGTTAAGGAAGGCTATCCATCGAAATCGACCCTGCACAAGGAAAGCCTACTGCTGCGCCAGCTGTTCGAGTTTGGCCAGCGCCGTGGCTACGTCATTGAAATCCCTGAGATCCACGCGCCCAAAGACAAACGCCGCAAAGACAACAGCAGGCCTGGGTTCACTTGGGAGGAGTTCATGCATCTCAAATCCGTCTCCGAAGATCGTGTGCGTGAGTATGAGTTATCCCAAGGCGATCCAACGGGAAAGAACCAGAAAACGTATCAAGATCGGCTGCGCTTGCACTGCTTTTGCATGATCGCGGCGTTTACTGGCATGCGGCCCACCGAACTTTTCAATCTCAGCTGGGGCGACATCGAAGCGAGGAAAATCCACGCCGAAAACGGCGAACTCTGTGATGTCACCGTGATGCAGGTGCGTGGCAAGGGCAAAGAACGTGAGATGGCGGCGATGCCGGAAACGCTGACATTCATAAACCTGCTCAAGTCGCTGTTTTATGTGGCCACAGGTCGGATGCCGATGGACAGTGATCCTGTGTTCTTCAACCACGAGGGCAAGCGCATCCGCAGTTTCAAAATTGGTTTGGCCAATCTACTGATCGCTGCTGACCTACGCGAGGCCCGCAACGGCAAACTCAGAGACAGTTTCAGCTTCCGCCATTTCTATATCACGCAACAAATCCGCGAAGGTGTTGGGCACCATCTGCTCGGGCGCAACGTGGGTACGTCAAGTAAGATGATCGACGCCTACTACAGCAAGATCAGGCCCACCGATGAGATCGCACAGCTGATACCTGACTGGTCGAAGAAGCGGCTGTTGCAGTATCGACGGAAGTAACTGCTTTGAAGATATGGCGGAAACCGGACTTTCGCTGCAGCGGCAAGTCAACATGCTTCGATGGTGCAAAGCGGACTTTCGTTACAGATGGGCGGCTCAACCACTCTATCCTTCGAAGCTACCGTTTAGATACGTTTCGCCGTGAGAAGAAATTAGAGATGTTTGCAGCTTTTTTCGCACAGTGGCGGTTTCACGACGCTATACAAGGACGCTGGGGTCAGGTTGACTAAACGTAAGAGCTTCCGTTGTGCGATCAAGTAGCTTCAATCTCGACTTAAAGCAGTGTGTTTGGCACTACATGCAGGTGCCTTTGGCGCCAAACACACCTTGACTGGTGCCCACAAAAAGTGGTTCTTTACGCGGGTTGAGTGGCGGGAATCGAGAGCGTGCCTCACGAGAAATTGATATTACAAAATACGTGCGAGACCTGAGTGAGTTATCTCCATCATGAAGAAGCGGACTTTGCATCGTCGGAGATTGCCCGAATGTTCGATGCTGATCCGTCTCTGTGCTTCGCTGACGTTCCCAGCGGGTCAAGACCGAATTTTAGTGCCTTTGCTACGCAAGAGCCTAGTAGAACTAATTGGCCGCTTGCAGATGGAGTAATCAGTTTGCCGCGGACAGTGGGTGGTGACCAGGACGATGTTGCGCTTGAGTACAAACGGGTTGCGGAAGGAACACACGGTTTGTTGACGGCTGTTGGGCAGTCGCTGGCCTACATCGATAAGGGGTACAATGGTGCAGTCATAGTCATCCCACGAAGTTACTCTTCGCACGGGCACCCAGCAGAACACGTTGTGTCAATTTTGGATTCAAATGAAATTGACGGCCGAGTGGGTGTTTTCGACTATGAGGATCCCGACAAGTCATCGCCTTATCCCTTCCGTGGGCGTATTCGTTGTATCCGGCCAATTACCGTCGCGCCGTCAGCTATTGGGAAGCGGCCAAGTGCTTCAAAGCCGTCTACTCAATGGGTACATTTAAGAGAAGGCTCCACCACAAGAGATGTAATTTACTGCTATCTCAAATCCGCCATTTTGTTGGCTGGTGGAGGGAGTGCACCGCCAAGCTATGGAATTCCTGAGGAAATGGTCTCCGCTGTGTCTCGCATAGATGCGACTGCAGACGTCGAAGAGTTTCTTGGTTATACCTCGGACTCGTCGCTTGGCAGCCAGATATGGAAGGATTTCTGGTTTAAGTATGTGGCAACGCCAGAAGTTTTAACTCCATTTAAGCGTTCCGGATCTACTTACGTCGCGCCAGCGGCGTTTACGAAAGTTCTTAAGGATGATGGCTCTGGGCATAGTCAGATTTTTGAAGGTCGCGCAAACGGTTTGAAAGAAACCATCTGCACTAGGTTGAACGACGGTGTCATAGCTGAGGACCAAGCCTGGGAAGAGATGGCCAATGGAATTTCTATCTCCAGTGGACAAAACAAGCAAGGTGTTCGGTCACGGGCTCATAGTTATAGGGAAGATGTTGATAGTGCAGTCGCTCAACTGCAGTGGATCGACAACAGCGGACAGCCAACTGATGAAGGGTATCGTTTCGTAAGCATTTGTGAACGGTTTGGTGGGCCAAACTCTTCTGCGGCAGTCAAGTACTTCGGAGCAACTCTGATCCAAACCGGACACTACGGTACTTTCCTGCACTACGTTCATCGATTGTCCGAAGAGATTTTTCTAGATGATCCTCTCGCTTTTTCCAAATCCAAGGGAGGAGTATCGGTTTTTGATGAAGACTCATATTGGGAGTACTTGCGAGTGCTTCAGAGTCATATGGAGAATGACCTCAAAGTGCTTCGAAAGGTGTCCGGTAGGTCTCGACCGCGCTCACGGACCATCTTTCAAGCCGAACTAACCTTTTTGAGGAAGTATGGGTTCATCCCCGAAAGTAGGAGTAACCGTTACCGACTTGGTGTTGGGTTGCCTATCAATTGGGTTCGGGTGAACGAAGCAATGCAGGTAGAATTATGAACAAGAACCCTATTTTCCCATCCGTACCAGAAAGCGAGTCGAATGTGGATCGTTCGCGCCGCGTTCGGACGGTGGAGAGCATTCCGACGATCTTGAGCCTCTTTTCGGGCGGTGGAGGACTTGACCTGGGATTTGAAAGAGCCGGATACAGGGTCCTTACGGCCATGGACAATGAAAAGTCCGCCGCGGAAACCTTTGCGCTTAACTGGCCAAAGGTGCCGTTCATTCACGATGATATCCGCAATGTATCGAATGAAACGATCGTTGAGGCATTGGGAGGAGTAAGGCCGGATGTGATAATAGGAGGTCCTCCTTGTCAGGGGTTTTCTACGTTAGGCACTCGTCATTCGGCGGATCCGAGAAACACCCTCGTGAATGAGTTTGTGCGAATTGCAAAAGCTTTGCGTCCTCAAGTCGTGCTTGTCGAAAATGTTCGAGCAATTTCGACCGAGTACAACGGCAGGTATCGTGATCACGTTATGAGTGCCTTTTCGCAGATCGGCTACAAAATGCACTTTGGCGTGCTTGATGCCGCAGCCTTTGGAGTTCCGCAGCACCGTCAACGGGCCTTCTTTGTTGGCTTCTTGGATCAAAGGGTGGAATACGATTTTCCCGATGCTACCCATGGAAATGGACTTGAGCCATTTGTGACCGTGGGAGATGCGATCCTCGACTTAATGGACAGAGGGGAGGAGTTTCCTAACCATCTGGCTCTGCGGCATTCGGAAAAGGTGGTGCGGCGCTATAAATTCATACCTGAAGGCGGAATGCTACCGCCTCCTGAAGAACTCCCAGAAGACATCCGGCGAAAAAATTTCGGAAACACTTACAAGCGCCTTGATCGATCAAAGCCGTCTTTGACCATAGTGCCTGGCAACAATGCTCTGCCTATCCACCCTGTTCTGCATAGAAGCCTTACACCCAGAGAAGCCGCGAGGCTGCAGAGTTTTCCCGACGGCCATGTTTTTTCAGGAGACCGCCGAAGACAGTGTATCTTGGCTGGCAACGCTGTTCCTCCCTTGCTTTCGTTTGCGCTTGCAAAATCTATCAAGTCCCGAATTCACCCACTGAAGGGATCCTCTGCCAGAGTTCAGGAGCAATCCGGAAAACTGATACCAGTAGTGAAAGTAAATGTTGCGGACGTAACGACCAACATCAAAGGCCAAGCGCGCCAGAAACGCTCCTTCGTTGATCTATTCTGTGGCGCAGGCGGCTTCAGTGTTGGCTTCGAACGAGCAGGATTAGTTCCGATTGCCTCCTCAGACAACAACGATCGAGTGATGCAAGCGCACAAGAAGAACTTCCCCGACACGCCGTTCGTTCACGGGGATATTTCTGACCCACTTATACAGGAGGAGGTGGCCTCTATCGCTGGCGGCGAGACTTTTGCGGTTGTGGGTGGTCCACCTTGCCAAGGGTTCTCAGTTTTTGGTCGCCGTAGGCTTGCGAAAGTTGATGAGTCAACGGCAGCTGCCGACCCTCGCAACCGACTTGTTTTAGCGTTTGTTGACACAGTTGCTCGCATCCAGCCAAGATGGGTGGTCATGGAAAACGTGGCCGGTTTTGCGACTATGAACGATGGCTTATTTGTAAAGGCAGTTGTCGATGGATTGCGCGAAGTTGGGTATGGTCAAATCGAACACCGAGTGATCGACGCAGCCGATTATGGTGTCCCCCAACATAGAAAACGTTTTGTTCTAGTAGCAAATCGAACAGGACATGTAATACCGTGGCCAAAAAGGAAGTTTTTTCAAACCCCAAAGGACTGGCAAAAGCCATTTGCCAAGGTTGGAGAGTTCATCACAGATCTGGCTAGCGACGAAAGCCATCATGTGCACACCAATCACGTTCCCATGAACCATAAACCGCTACAAATTGCCCGCTACAAGAGGATCCCAGAAGGTGGCAAACTCGACGTTGATGCCCTTCCAGAAGAACTCAAGGCTGGGTACAGAACAAAAAAAATTCGGAATTTCAGCCATATTTTTCGAAGACTACATCGAGAACTTCCGAGTATTACGTTGGTTCCGGGCCACAATGCGTTTCCTTTGCATCCTTGGCTAAATAGATCTTTGACAGTCAGAGAGGCTGCAAGGCTTCAAACTTTTCCGGATGAAATCGAGTTTGTCGGCGCTCGTCAAGATCAGTGCATTCAGGTCGGAAATGCGTTTCCGCCCCTTTTAGCCGAGCTGCTCGCAAACAATATGGTCCGAGCTGAAACAAGCGGTTGGTTTCCTAGCGAAGTACCTGCGCTTGCCGCAAAGTCCATACTTGAACTGAGCTAGTGTTTCTGTCTTTGGCGGGTATTGCTGACACATCTGAGCCCTAAATTACAGCGCGAAATCCCAGACTTCTGGCTGCAAGGCGCGATAGTACTCATAGGCTTGTGTCTTCTTGTGTAGATTTTTGTGTGTTTTGATAACCGGTTTCAGTTTGGCAAAAAGTGCATCGAAAAAGACCTTTTCACCGATGAAAGCTTCATCTTCTGTTTTGAGCTCTATGTATCGACGTAGGACAAATGCGGCCAGATCGGCCACAAGAATGGTCGATGCATGTTCAGATTTGATAGCGAAGGGGGTGTTGACGATTTGATTAAAGCGCTTCGTTTCCCAGTTTTTGGGACGCTTTTTCGATTTTAAGAACGCAGCCTTGAACGCCAGATCATCGAACCATGGATCAGGCTTGAAGATGAGCTCTGCCATGTTGGCGTGTTCCACTTTGTTGTCATCTACGACTATGACGCAGTTTCCCTTGTTTTTGGGGTCGTCACAGTGCTCGCGTTGAACATGTGACAAGACAAACATCGCGTTGGCGATCCAATAGCTGTGAGAAACATCAGGATAGCCAAACGCTTTGTGATCGGTAGCCTTGAACTTTTTGAAGGAAATCGCAGATGCATAGATCTTTGAGCTGTTAGCGATCTCTTCGACCACTGCATTCAGGAATGCCTTTCGGTCCTCTCCGGAAATCTTGTTCCATCCGCCAGCGCCACGATGGAATCTGCGTGTTTTCAGATCTTGAGGCTTTCCGGGATGCTTCGCAAACACTTCACCGATCATCGTCGAGAAAATACGACTATATTTGTTTAGGCGAATGGCATCGATTTCGACGGCAGTCATTACGAACGTATCAGATTGAACCTGATCACCGGTTTCATCAACGTATACAAACTTCATTGCTACCTGGCACGATTTCTCTTTGGGCTCTGCTCTTTAGCTCTCTTACAAACCTTCTTGATCGGAACCAATTTCCGTTCAATTTGAAGGTCGTTGAAGCAACTATGCGGCCAACATACTTGTATTGGTGGAGAAGCCAATCCAAAGATCCGACACCAACGCAGCCGATTTTTTCATTCGGCCCATCAATGCAGTACTCTATCGCATTTTCTAATCCAATAACTCGGCTTTGATATGAACAGGCAGCGGCAAACTATTGTGCCTCGCGATCTTGACTTCCAAACGGGCAGCGAATTTGCGCCTGTAGCTATGCCATGCTGGCAATTCCCACCTTGGACAATGCTCAGGCTGTTCTGCGAAACCTATTCAGGGGCTAGCCGTGCGCTCGCAGCGAATGGCAGGAAAGCGGGTTGCGGATGCAGAAACTGGGAGACCCTGTGAAAGGCTGCAATGGGCCGTACCATATTCTTCGCACCTTGGTGCGTGACGCTGCTCCTGTTAAGAGCGTTCGCAGATACCCAAATTGGAAACAAAGATGATCACGCCAACAGCTTCAGTCAAAGACAACTTACAACTGCTGGCGTCTGTTGATGGCATTAGCCATATCGACCTCAAGGATGCTGCTGGAGCGACTCTAGACACCATTGAGAACAAACCTGGGCAACAGGGTTCACTGGTCGTTTATCAATATCTTGCAGAAATCTTCGGCAGCATTGACGCAAAGGCTGCAGCACATGGATTGGAAGTCTTTGCAGAGCATACGGTTGATGCAAAGAACCGACCTGGAGCGCACCCCAATATTGATCGCCTGTTGGATGTCATTGACACGGGCAAATCGTTGGATGTTCAGGTCGTACGAGCCTAAACCTGTGACCTTAGGTTGGGGTTAGCGGCTTTCGTGAAAGGCCAGAGCAAACTTGGTTCTGCTCTCGGCACCTGCCTTGCGAAGGATGTTACGAACGTGATTGCGTATGGTTTTGGGTTCTAACTCCAAACTGAGTGCAATCTCCTTGTCCGACAAACCCTGTGCCAACTGTTTGGCTACGCGTTGTTCTGCCTCACTGAACAGGTCCCAACGGTCATCGTTGGATTTGAGCTCAGCTAGCACGTCCGTTGGCACAAATTGCCCACCAGCAGCCATCATGCGTAACGCGTGGAGCAGCGGTTCATCAGACATTGATTTTGGCAGCCAGCCGACCGCACCCGCCGCAATGGCAGCTTTCACCAAATGAGGTTCTGTTCTGCCGGATATGATACCGACAGTCTGTTCTGGGTGATCTTTGTGGATTAGGCCCATGCCTTTGATCCCATTGGTTCCGGGCATGTCGTAATCCAGCAGCACCAGATCGAATGGCTTGCCTTCAGCCACTGTCTCGAGAGCAGCCTTTGCAGAACCCACTGACACTGTGTGGATCGACGGGTCCAGCTGCTTCAGCAGGTAGACCATCGCCGATCCAATCATAAGATGATCATCGGCAATGAGCAGGCGTTTCATCGGTAAATTTCTCTTATTGATTGTGAGGAGCAGTTTCACGCAGAAATCGGATATGGAAAAGAAGTTTGATTTGGTGATCAGAGATATGCTGCGATTTGCAGCGATCGTCCTGCTGTGGCTCGCGGCATATGTTTCTGCTGGTGTTTTCGACTTCTTTGAAACCTACGCGAGTCTTTGGTTCTTGCCTGCAGGCGTCACTTTGGCTGTCGCATTGACGGCTCCCCAAAAGTTCCTTTTGGCCCCGTTGGTGGCAAACCTGCTGCTGGCGATCCCGGCTGTTTGTGGAGTGCTTGGCGTTGAGTTCACCAACTATAGGGATCCGATCTTGCACGGGCTTCGCCTCTACGTGATTTACACTGGAGCGGGTTTGATCGCACGTCACTTGATTGCGGTGAGCTTACCGATCCGTGACTTGAAGAACCAACTTCAGTTAATTGCGATTGCACTGGTTGCAGCTCTACTGGGAGCTCTTAGCGGGGTCTCGCTTCACGCCACTGTGGGCAACTTCCCGTGGCCCGTTGCCTGGGAAATACTGCTACCATGGGCCGTAGGCGATGCCATTGGGACATTGATCCCACTGCCAATACTGGTTCCGTTCCTGATGTGGTTCTTTGGCCGTAGAGTACAGGCAGTTCTACCCGAGTGGCGAGCCATAGCGTTTCAGTTGGTGACGATCCTGTTGGCGATGTTCATTGCGTTTTGGGCTCCATCCCAAGGCACATATTTGGACTCGCTGTTCTATTTGATCTTGCTGCCACCTGTGATTTTTGCAGTACGAGGCGGTCTCCCATCTGCCGCAACGGCAATTGTGTTAACTGCGCTGTTAACGCCTCCTGCCGCCAACTGGTTTGGATTTGAGGGGGAGCGTATCTCCCTGCAAGTGCTTTTGCTGCTGACGGCGATCTCAACCTTGATGATTGGCGGGGCTGTTTCAGATCGTGAAGTTGCTTTTAATGCCATCAAACAGCATGAAGCTGACCTTGAAGAAGAAGTCGCCAACCAAACCAAAGACCTGCGCGATGCCTTTGAGTTCCAGCAACATCTCATACGTTCAATAGGCCATGACCTGCGCCAACCCATGCATTCCGTGAACATGATGTTGGATGGGCTGGTGATCGAACATAAAGACACTCCTGCTGGCGCACCACTGGAACAGGCTCGTGCCATTGGGCAAACAGCATCTGGGTTCATCGACAAGGTGCTTGCGTATGCCAAGCGAGAGGCAGGTCGGATCGATATCATCTCAGAAGAGTTTGCGCTTCAGCGTGTTTTCGACCAAGTGCTGCAAACGTTTGAGCCGGAAGCCAATCTGCGTGGCGTCACGTTGCACGTGATACCAACGAACCATCAGATGACATCGGATGCGAATTTGGTTTGGGAGGCCGTTTCCAACTTGGTTCAAAATGCCGTGCGCATGAGTGAAGATGGTTTATCTGTTACGGTTCGAGCGGAAATTGATGAAACCCGCATCGCGGTTCATGTGGTTGATGAAATCAATTGTGTTGAAGGTCCAAATGGTCAACCGGGCTTTGGGCTTGAGATCGTGCGCCAGATTGCACGGATGCTAGACGCGAAGTTCACTCTGAAGCCGAATTTGGCAGCCATTGAATTTGCATCGGCCTAAAAACCCAACTTACTGCCCATGCTGCCAAGTCGGTTCGGGGCGCGACTAGGCGTATGAAATCATTGACTGAATGAGCGGGAAAACTTGATTAAATCAAGTTTTTACCTCTCATCTCCGTCAAAGCCCTCAGTTTGGGCAGTTTTTGCAGCCCTTTGGGTCAGATGTGCACAACATCAAGCAGATCAACTCTGACAGGTTCACACCACAAACAATTTTCTGTGGAGGAACTTATGCCCAAAGGGTTTTGGACAACCGCCTATATCGGCGCGGTGGTGGCCATCAATTGGCTGTTTGTCGTGGTGCCGATGGTGCCAGTTCTGGGGACCATGTTCCCGCCTGTGATGCTCGTCGTTGGCTTTGTGTTTGTTTTCCGAGATTTTGCACAACGGGAGATTGGACACTGGGTCGTCATCGCTATGGTGGTGGCGGGCTGCATCAGCTATTTCATGTCGTCCCCGGTTGTGGCGTTGGCCAGTGTGACGGCATTCCTTATCTCCGAAGCCATCGATTGGGCTGTCTATACGTTCACACGTAAGCCGCTGTCCCAACGTATTTTGTTTTCGTCCGCCGTGGCCGTGCCCGTGGATACTATTGTTTTCCTCCTTATGGTTGGCTTCTTCGACTGGACTGCTGTTGCTTTGGTCAGTGCTGCCAAGATGCTTGGGGCGTTGGGGTTCTGGATGGTTCTACGCAACCGTGCTCCGCTCGAGGAGCTCGCTTGAATGTCGACGATCTGGATATTTGATATCGAAGCTCACGAGCAAAGATATACGGGAGAATGGCGAGAGCACCTTCCTCGGCAGCTTAAAGCAGCAATCGCATCTCGAGAGCTCGGAAAGTGGCAAGTGAAGCTGGTTTCTGGTCCAGCGAAGTCAAAGGCACCAGAGGCGGGAAAGTTCCTCAACTTTGCCGACACCAACATCTACAAATCATATCAAGTCGCCAAGTTTGCAGCCTTGGTTCAGTCTGGCCAAGTCGGTCGGAAAGATCGCGTATTGTTCACCGATGCTTGGCATCCTGGAGTGATCAATGTCCGTTATATGTCGGACTTGCTCAATCTACGCCTCGAGATCCAAGTCATGTGGCATTCTGGCTCCTACGACCGATGGGATGCTTTGGGCCAGGCCGTAAAGAACAAAAGCTGGAGCTATGCGTTTGAACGAGCGGTTTTTGATGCTGCTGAACGCAATTATTTCGCAGGGCGCTATCACGAAAACCTGTTCCTTACCAAAATCAAACCAGAGAACCCAAAGACTTCGCGATTTGTTGGTTGGCCGATGGAATATCTTACGCCTATCCTCAAGCCGCTTGCAGATACAGCTGACAAGGACACCATCCTATTCCCGCATCGTCTGGCTTTAGAAAAGCAACCAGAAATTCTAAAGATGCTGCAACAAAGGCTGTCCGAATATCGGATCATCTTTGCTCAAGAAAAACAGCTAAGCAAAGCCGAATACCACAAAGAGCTCGCACGCTCATTGGCTGTGTTTTCGGCCAGCAAGCAGGAAACCTTGGGCATCGGTGTATTTGAAGGTCTGATGGCAGGCGCAGTTCCAATCGTGCCGTATCGCTTGTCGTATCCAAAAATGTATCCGGGGTTCACCTATCCATCTGAGTGGACCATGTCTTTGGACGATGCTTACGCAAATGCCGACAGCATCGCTGGGTTCATTCACCAAGCAATTGAAAAGAAGAGCAAACTGCGACTGGCCAAGATGGCTAAGCAGGTCGCAGGGCGTTATTTTAATGGAGACAAACTCTATGCCAGCCTCCTCAGATAAAAACCTGCCCGTTATGATCGCTGATACGTCAGATGCGGTTGATGAACAGCACTTTGGGATGATGGGCAATGAGCCCCGCACCTGCTTGGGTGACGCTGGAATGGACAAAGACGTTGAGGATATGTTCCCGCGTGACCCCAGCAAACAACGCAAGCTTTCTCAAGGCCAGGATTACACAGAGGTCGGCGCATACGACAATGTTGCCTACTATATGCCTGCGCTCAGCAGCACGTATGTTGATGCGCTTGAAGGATTGGTCCTGCCAAGCCGATTTGGTTTCACAGCAGAAGACCTGCAATTCACCAACCCAAGCTCTAAGCTGTGTTTCTATCCATGGGTTCTCTACAGCGGTGGTCAGGCAGCCAAGACGCCAAAGCTAGCAAAACGACGCAATTGGTTAACCAACGGCCAGCATGATGACCGCGTCACTTTGATTGGCGACAGCGGCGGATTTCAAATCCAGCAAGGCACCATCGCATTCCAAGGCATGCCAACAGTAGAGCGGATGCTGCGTTGGCTGGAAGATGTGGCCACTCATTCTATGGTGATGGATTTTCCGCTTGCAACAATCGCCAGCGGCGGCGTGGATATCCATGTCCAGCGTCTTATGCGTGAAGGTGTCGAGATGGAAAAGCTCTCGAAGACGCTTGGGTTCGATACAGGTTTTTTGGCCTGTTTGTTCCAAACCGTCCGCAACAATCGCTATTATCGAATGCATCGCAAAGTGGGCGCAACCAAGGTGCTCAACATCATTCAGGGCCGAAACGAGCGCGAAAGCAAATTTTGGTTTGACCGCATGCTGCAGTTCCATTTCGATGGCTGGACGTTCGCAGGCAAGCACCATTCGCAGCTTGCGATGACATGCCGTCGGCTCATTGAAATGCGCGATCTTGGGCATTTGCGACAAGGCCAGTGGCTGCACTTCTTGGGTGTCTCCACTCTCAGGGTAGGTGTTGGCTTGAGCATGCTGCAACGCGCGCTGCGCAGCTATACCGATGCAAAAGACATCCAACTGTCGTTCGACTCTGGCAGCCCGGTGGATGTCATGCGCAACGGTTATGAAGCTGTGACCGGGGTAGACATGGACCCTGAGGTTTGGAGTTTTCGTTCGGCGCGCACGCGGCAAGACGCGCATGATGGGGATCACCGCCCATTGAATGAAATTCGCGAAAAAGGCGAGCGATCATTTGACTTCAAACGGACTCAAACTGCCTTGGGCGTGCATTTGACGCTTGATGATTTCGTCAACAAACCTTGGGTGGGCTTAACCGGTGAGCAAACTCGCAAGCTCCAGCAGGTTTTGCTGATCCACCACAACACACATGCGTTCTTTGAGGGTTTCAGGCGTGCATATCGCACGCTTGACGACCGCAATATCTTGGAACGCCCCAAGGAGTTGATGTGCCTTCCTGCTTTGCTTGACGGCGTATTCACCTCCGAGACCCCTATGCAATTCATTCAAGATGCTGAGCGCGAGTTGAACGCACTTGCACTAGCAAAGGTATGAGACATGAAAAAAAATGCACTTGCCGTCGTTGGATCAAACTCCAGCAAGAAACTGGCGGAATTTGATCCGGAGCTCAAAGCGATTCAGAGGCTATCTGCGAAAGCAGAAAAGGCGCTCAAGGGCCATCATAACCGCCTTCATCAAGCCTTGGTTGCCACCTATAAGCTTGGCCTTGAGCTCAAAGAGGTAGACATGCTCACGCTGTTCATAGGGCAGAAGACCAAATCGATGAGTGCCAAACAAAAAACCAATGATTTTCACGAGCTTGTAAGTCTCGCATTTCCCAACGCACGCGATGACAGCAAGTCAAAATACCGCAAAGTCTTGAAGCAAGCGCAAGAGGATGAATGGACTGTCGAAGACTTGCATAATGCGTTCGCTGGAAGTGAAACACTTGATACCCTTTACACTAAAGCCTTGGCTGTGGAGAAAAAAAGCGGTGATAGCAGAACCGAAGATGCGGCCTCTGCGAAGTTTGAACAGGCCAAACAAGTGTTGGATGCGCAGTCTCTTGGTTCCGTAACCGGCTTGCAACTAGATGCGATGAAACCGCACTCGGTTCACGGCTATGCCAATGCTGTCGTTCGGCAAACGGAAAATGGCGCGGAGGTTGTAGGGTTTCTCCCCGTTGGCCCCCAAGCATCCTTTGAACGCGCCTTGATCAGCCTTGTTCCGTCCATCACGGATCGTACAGAGCGGCGGTTGACCAAAAAGAAACTCTACGCGTTCTTTGTAATCTGCGATGTTTTCAAACGCATTCAACCTGATGCAGAAAATGTGGTTGCTCAACTTAAAGCAATGACTTCGATGCAGTCCACGTTGGAGCTGTCAGGCGAGGAAAGCAAAGATGAAGTTGTGCAAGTGCTGAGAGATCGGCAGTTGGGCCGAGCAGAAGCCCAAAAAGGCTCCAAAGTCACCGGCAACAACATCGAAAAAGCAAAGCAGGTGCTCTGGCTAGAGAAGCAAGATGGCAACCTGCCGACGCTCGTAGAAAACGGGACCATCCTACCATCGATGATTGCTCTGGAAGCCCACATCCCATGGGACGCGTTTAAGCAAAGAGCACGGGTTTTGCGCATGGCAGCAGATGACATTCTTAACTTTGCCTCTGATTTCTTGCGCCAACTTGAATGGGAGGACGAACATACTTCGAAGCTATCTCATCTTACGTCTTCAGACGGTGGCGCAATGAAGTATGCCTTTCCCAGTGTAGCACCGGACAGGAACGGGTATAGGCTGCTCAAAACCGACGCGACACCAGAGTATGGTTTTGCTTTGACCAAGGGTACTTTGATGGCGCTGAGTGGCTGGCGGGAAGACTTCAAAAAGTCATTGCCACGAAACTCAAAACGACGGTTCCCAACGCTTCTCAATGTTGTGGAAGACAATGGGTATCTGTACCTTCACTTCCCTGACAATCCTCACGAAAAACAAAAGCTGGGAAAAATCACCTCCACGCCGCAAATTGAGATGCCGCTTGGCTCTAACTGGCTTGTTCAAACCCGCCAGCTGGAAAGCGTGATCAGCCTCGGCGTTGATTACGGCATGAAGTTTGAGGGGAAGCTTCTTTCCATGTCAGGTGCGCCCTTTGGAATTGAGTTGAACTGCGAATTGCCGACCGGCCCTTGCAAGATGACGCTACCATTAATTGTGGGGCTCGCAGGAGGCTTCGTCGAAAACACTGATATGTTCGTCGCTCCTGCAGCGTTGCCAGCGCCTAGTCTTGAAGATGAGCAGCGTTCAGATATTGATCCCAAATAGCAAAAGTCTGCTGCTCCTGTTGCACAGCATGGTTGGCAGCAGTTTGCAAAGGACGCTCATACAATTCACGCAGCATATTTTGCGCGTCACGGACAGGTGTGATCTGAACGCCTTCTTCGATGAAAGCTTGCCACCAGCCATACTCGTGAACCAGCAAAGTCGGCAGTCCTGCTGCCAAAGTTTCCATCGCTGAAAACCCATAGGACTCAAGCTTTGCAGGATGGAACGCTATCCGCGCAGACCGGATGAAGTCGGCCTTTTCTTGGCCGGTGATCTCGGATTTCATTTCATAATCTGTGATGCCATGCTTATTGAAAGTCTTCGTGAACTTCTGTTCACTATTCTGTCGAGTGAGGACTTTTGCGGGGAGCCCCGCTTGTGCAACCTTTTGAGCGAACACTGCAGGCTGTTTGCGTGGCTCATGTCTTCCGATGAACAGAACTCCTTTCCGTTCTCCATGGTACGGCTGCAGCAGTTGTGGATCAGGGATTGGCATTGGAAGCACAACTGGCGGAGCAGAAAGCTCCAGGTGTTTCATGCGCTCGACGTTGTAGTCGCTTTGGGTGGCCGTGGTGATCCCGGGTGTCCCGACGATCCTTAACAGCATTTCCATATAGCTTGGCCCGAATTTGCTGCTCTTCGGGATTGGGTTCAGCACCAGGTTTTCGTGGTGGGTGTAAAAGGTGGTTGGGGTTTGTTCATGTAACCCCATCTCCAGCACGGCCAAACCCGCCTCAGGCGTATTGATCAATAGATGTGTTGGAGGCTCAACCTCCAGCGCCTTACACAACGCGCTCTTGAAGTTTTGGACGCGGAAATGGTTGGGTACTTCTTTTGAGTATCGGCTATTGTCGGGGTTATGCCCTGAATACTTCACGGGCTGGCTTGGAATGATGAAACTGCCTTGTTTCTGAGCAGCCTCTTTCATTGCCTGCGCGGCTTTGTACGGCTCGGCGTCCATGATTACGGTGACATGCCACCCAAAGTGGTTTGCCATCCGCTGGAAGCCTCGGAAGAATGAACCGATCCCGCCAGTTGGAACGAAGTGTTGGTTCGAGATGAGAAAATAGATGTGATGCTGTGTCATGCAGAAAGCGTAGCGGCACAAATGCTCGTCGAAACGATATTTGCTTGGAGTCACACCAATCTTCGCCGGGGTCTTGATCTTGGAGGGCGTAAGACTCGAGCTCACGGAAAACTTGATTAAATCAAGTTTTCCTCACAGGCCGACGTCGCAAATATTTTATTGAAAACAGTCACAGGAATAATGACTGCATTTTGGAAAGGCGTCAGATTCAAGACAATTGAACAAGGAGAAATTTCAATGCGAGAAGTAGATTTAACAGGCTTTGGCCAAAGCCAATTCTTCGCAACCTATCGGTTAAGACGCTTTCAAAAATGGCTGGGAATAGAAGGCGACTGGGTCTTTGCGTGGCTGGCCGGGCAGTCATCAAACCACATTGGTTTCAAGTTTGGTGGAAACTTGTATTTCGAATGTTGTGGCGAACCCCCTAAGGACATTCGACGTCCCCGGCACTGGGTGAGACGTTGGCATATGCATTGGTATGACAGATGCGCTGGTTCTGTGCCTAGAAACACAAAGTACATTGGCAACCTGCATGTGGATTGGAACATGATTGGCCAACCCAATCTGGAGAACATCGAGTTCTGTTTCCACAGGCACTCAAAGGCTCAAATACGTGAAGCTTTGAAACGGGGCTTTGTCGCGGTACGCCTCAAACACGGTCGATCCAGGTAAAGTCATAGCACTTCCACCGCGCTGCGCTTTTGTTCATCCGACACATCAATGTAGCGTTGCGTGGTGGTCAGCTGTTTATGTCCAGCAAGTTCCATGATCACCTTTGGTGATATACCAGCATGCGCCATGCGCGTAATAAACCATCGTCGCCCACTGTGTGAGGACGCATCCTCGATCCCAGCAGCATCAAACACGCGTGCAAAAGCTTGGACCATGCTGTTGGCCGTGAAGTGTCCACCCTTTTGGGACTCGATCACAGGCCGATCAGGTGCCCTCCAGCGATCCAGTTGCGCCCAGTAGGTTGAAAGCTCCTTCTGCAGCTTAGCGTTCAGATGCACCTGGCGCGCTTCCTTGGCTTTTGTGTTCTCCGCTTTCAGGTAGAACATCGCCTTGGGCTTGTGCTCACGATCCAGCACATCGGCCCATTTGAGCGAGGCGATCTCGCCCACGCGCATGCCAGCGTAGTGGGACAGCATGAGCATCAACCTGTTGCGCTTGCCGTTCTGCATGCTTGCGCAGATGGCCATCACGCGCTTCAGTTCCTCAGAAGATAACACCTTTGCCTGTTTCATCCGTTCTCCACCAAATGATTGAAACATAACGCTTTCCTACCGGAGAGCTGTTTTTGTTATGTTGCCACCTGATGGGGAGGGCGACCGTTTTCTGATTACCATGGATCTGAAGTTGGTAGGGTACAGGCGCGGAAAATTTGTATTTTGTTATGTTGTACATCATGGGCGTTCGGATCGTTCGACGGAGCGGCGCGCCGGACAGCGACGAAGCGACAGTTTCATCGAAATTTCTAATCTCTAACGTTAGCCAAAGCAGAAGTTGGCTGCCTGGTAGCCAGACAACCAGCTTCTTGTGGTGTTAGCCTCGCAGCGCTAAAATTGCGTAGAGCAGCGCTATTGGACCGTAGAGCTCGGGTTTGCCGCTAATCCAGCAGCCAGTTCCATGGCAAGCCGAGAGCCCAGCGTAGAGCGCTCTATGGCAAAACAAAATTTCAATGACCTTGCTCGCCCAGTCTTCAAGTTTCGATTTGAACTCAAACATCTATTTACCTTTCGGATGTTGAGCTGGGCCCAGCTTTGGTTAACGTGTCGACTGAACGTGTTTTGGCTGGTTTCGAACAATCAGTCGTTTCATCACGGTTACAGGGGTCTGAAACCTTACTTTTAAGGAGTCTTGAACTGATGACAGCGATTGATGGCAGAAGCGACGTTAAGAAGTTCGGAGAGCTGGTCCGAGAGCGTCGGATTGCCAAAGGCTGGAGCTTGGAGGCTCTTGCCGCTGAGGCATTCTCGAATTCGACCCGAAAAGGGTATGTATCTCAGATTGAGAACGGGAAGATCCCAAAAATTACACAAAATACTGTTCGTAACGTCGCGCTAGCCCTTGAGATCAACCCTGACGATATTCCACGTGCTTTGCGTTGGCCTGAGGTTAAGAGAAGCCCATCCACCGGTGGCAATTCTATTCCATTTGCAGCTGTATCGCGCTTATTTGGGCGAGACAAAGAGATTGCCGATTTAGAGAATGCCTGGAATGATGATGAGTTAGCTATCGTGGCTCTAGATGCTATTGGTGGTGCTGGCAAAACCGCGCTCGTAAAGGCGTTTGAGCAAAAATTACTCGATAAAGGCCCTGCTTCCGGCTTGGATTCAATATTCTTTTGGAGCTTTTTTAGCCAAGGGGCTGATGAACGCCGACAAGCCAACGGTAATGAATTTCTTGAAGAGGCATTAGTATTTTTTGGCTATGAACACTTAGTTGCCGAGAAGAGCTTTCCTGTTGAGGCCACGACGAGCGAAGAGGATATTTGCCGACGCCAGAAAGAGATAATTCGTGGCAAGAAAAATGAAGATGGGACGGTCGTTTATCCGGGTCTTAGTGATTGGAAAAAAGGAGTGGAATTAGCAAAGTTAGTCAGCCAGCGCCGTGTGCTATTAGTACTAGACGGGCTGGAACCTTTGCAATACCCCAGCGGTACCGAGCATGCTGCAGAAGGGGCGCTCAGAGATCTCGGTTTGAAGGCTCTGCTCCAGAGTCTTGCACATGGCGCATCGGGGCTCACAATTATCACGACACGACTGAGGGTAAGCGATCTTATCCAAGCTGAAGAAACAACCAAAATGTATCGTTCAGCGTTGCGCCCCATACCTTTGATGGACGCAATTTCATTCCTGCGCCACTCACGTGAGATTGAAGACGGTGTAGCCTTTGGGGTGGAACCGAATTATCCACCCGAAGAGTACGACTTACCCATCAGGTCTTCGTTTCCTAAGAGCGAGGTTGCTAAGCTCCCTCCAGACTACACACCCAAAGCTACTGAACAGCTTCCTGCAATGCCTTGGCGAGAAGCTATGAACATCGTGCAAGTTGCTTGTGCTCTCAAAGGGCATGCGCTGGCGTTAAATCATGTAGCTGGGTACCTGTGTGAGTTTCACGGTGGGGTTGCAGATCGATTTAGTCAGGTTCCTCAGGTGATTAACCTGGGGGGAGATCGAGATCGCGATCCGTTTCGTGTGATGCAAGCTATAGAGGTAGCGCTCGCCCGTCGGATCAACGAAGTTGAAAATCCGAGGAAAGATCAGGAGCGTTTGGCGGTACTTTTTTTTCTAGGCCTTTTTGATCGCCCCATGCGATGGACCGACGTTGAGGCTTTGCGAGCTGGTCCTCCTCTGCCTGGTGTCCTCGGCATCGCGACGGCTATGAGCAATCAATCTCTCGCCGAGGCACTACAATCTCTACGCCGACAAGGGCTCGTGTTCGCTGCCGACCCACGAGTCCCGCTTCAGCGCAGTGATATCGATTGCCACCCGCTTGTACGGGAGTACTTTGCGTTACGCTTGGCTGATGTGGATGAAGCGACGTTCAAGTCTGCACATAGAAAGCTATATGATCACTACCGATATAGTGCCGCGGGACCGAACGGAGTGACTCTGCCATTGGAGTTCCGAAACCCGTTAGTGTACGGCGTGCTTCTCGCTTGTTCACGGTTTCCACTTCAGCAAGGCACCTTAAAGGAGATGATGAGCGCCGGGAAAGTTCCTCTTTATGCCTCTGGGGCAATTACAAGGACTATGCAAAGAGCTTCTTCGGACGAAATTGTGGCCGCATCAGAGCTAATTGATGGACCTCAATGGGACAGAGCTTTACGCGCATTGCTACCAAAAGATGAAATTGGGATGCGAGATTTATTCTTGGCAATTCGCCACGGTTGTTTGGCCGGGCGTCAAAGCGAAGCCCTAAATGAAGTATTTGACCCAAGAGTTCGGCAGGGTCGAAATTATGCATCCGAGGTACTTGGTCTTCACGGGCAAGAGCTTGCAACTCTATCTGCATTTTTTGAAGGCGGGTTTGACGAACCTAGCAGAAACCTCTCCCCATATGACAGGGGTTTCCTAACTAACGCTGTTGCTCTTCGCATGAAAAAGCTTGGGAGACTTGAAGATTCAGAAGTTCCTCAACGGAAGGCTATGGTCTTATTTCAGGAACTTGGAGAGTGGGGTGAAGCAACAATTAACGCCACTAATCTGGCTGATGTGCTATTGCTGCTCGGAAATTTGGAGGGGGAAAACGGTGCAGAAATGGCCGCCGCTGATGCTGTTGCCAATTCAGAAAAATGTCAGATAGATACAATAGTCGAATCTTCACGCGTCATGGTTCTCAGCAAGAGAACCTCAGCACAAGAGTCCGTTTGTGCGGCAGCATTAGCGATGGGAAATTTGCGCGCCGCTGAAAAGGCATTTTATTCTGCCCTAAGTAATGCAGAAGAAATCCGACCTACAACCGCACCTTGGGTCTTCTGGTCTTCGTGGTCAAAAGATTCGGCAGTCACTGATTTGCTTTTTGCAAAAGCGAGATACAGAGAGATTGCTGCTTTGACCGAACTCCGGCAACTCTTGGTATCATCGTCTCCGCAAGGTCTCGAAGAAAATGCCGACATAGTTCTCCTGAGAGCCAAATCAGCTCTATTTTCTGGAAAGACACTTGATCAGGCACCTCTTGATCTTGCCGAAGAAGCTCTTGAGCTTTTTCGCGTAGCAAACGCTGAACATAAACTTCCTCGTGGTCTCTTGACAGTAGCATCGGCTGGGGCACTCGCAGGAGAACTAGAGCGAGCCTATCACGCGCTGGACGAATTGGCCGCAATGGCTCTCCGTGGTCCAATGCCAATCTATGCCTGTGCTGCGGAACTTTTGCGTTCTCGTATCGCCTTATCCGCCGGCGACAGGCATGAGGCAAAAAAACAACGCAAGGCGGCTCACGACTTGATGGTTGCTCACTCTCTTCATGGGGTTAACCCGGAACTAACAGTTCTGGATGCTGAGTTAGCACTTGGAACTTCTTCTTTCTCGGGTGCAATGCAAGCAGCTCACGAGTGTATTGCTGGTGGCTGGTGGGCACATATACCGCGTATTGAAGCTTTAGGTGAGGATTGTTCCGATTTACGTGACGCTGAGGAGAAATTTAATGTTACGCGTAATGCGCATATGCGCTGGTACTGCGTTAAGACAGAAGAGTATGATCCAACCAGCGACCCAGTGGCTCTCTACCTTGCTGAAGAGTACCTGAAAGTCGATGGATTTCGCGAAGATATGGACGCGCGAATAGATCGCGAGAACTTCCCAGATGGGTTAGCTAGTTTGACTCACGAGCATCAGATAAAAGGCGCAGCTGAGTTTACGTCAATGTTGGGTGAAAGTCATAGGATAAATCGCAAAATAGATGCGGACCTTGCGGACCCCTCTTTCGTCGAAAAGCTGACTGACGTGCTCAATGAACAAAAGGGACTGATTTTTGATGATCTTTCGGAAAAAGATCGCAGAGAATGGGCATATGAGTTACGGAAGGCGATCAAGAAAGCTGAAGACGAGGCTTCCAACCAAAAAGGAATGATGAGGTCACACGACTTAATGGAGATTTCCGACGCGAAATTGGATGAAGTCCTCGATGATCCGTTGGACATACAGAAGATCGAGGAGATATTGGGCAGCTCGTTGACAGAGAAATTTGTAGACCTCCCGCGTGAAGCGCAGCGTAAATGGCTGTCGGTTGCCCTAGTTATTCCTCAACACTACGTCCAAAAATAAAACTCAGCTATGGGAAGTGAGTTTTGGCGCAGAGCGAAGTCAACGCAACCGTTCAATCATATGCTGGCTCGAAGTGTTTCGGATAGGTGAGTATCTTCACACAGACTTTGGCAATGCAACAGTGCGCTGCAGTATGACCTAGCACTTAGTCCGCGTGTTCATGCTAGTTCAGCACATCGCTAGCACAGTTCGGTTTAGACCCAACAATATCAAGGATTTACCCCGCCGTGACGCGCATTGAAAATCCTCGTGTCGGTGGTTCGATTCCGCCCCCGGGCACCACTTAACAAGCTGATATGATTGTAATTTCTGCTCATGGCTGATCCTCTTTTTGGTCAGGTTTGACGCTTTTCGGCGAAGGTTTGACACTTTCGGCCCGCCTTCGGTTCTCTTCTTCCAGTGTGGCCATGGTCTCGCGGTTCTTGTCGGCAAGGTTCGCAGAGCGCGAATAGTGCCGCGCCATGGACGGAGTTTTCTGCCCCAGCAGGTCCGCGATGCGGCGTTCATCGAGGCCCGCTTCGCGCAAAGTCGTGGCGACTGTGTGCCGCAAGCCCTTGAGGGTCAGGCCTTTTTCGATAAGGCCTTCATCCTCAATGGCGGATTTGAAACGGTGCCAGACGGTTGAAAAACCGTTGTAAGTCCATGCCTCGCCACGCGAATTGGAAAGTACGGTCTCGGCATCGTGGTCAGGCATGCGGTCAAGCGCGGCTTGAAGGGTCGGGCTGACCGGAATCGCGACTTCTTCACCTGTCTTGCCGCGCACGCCCCAGATCATGCCGCCGTCGACTTGATCATTCCGTAATCTTAGGGCGTCGGAAGGGTCGAGGCCGGTGTTCATCATCGGGGCGAGGGCCACGCGCACGTGAGGCTTGGCCTTGCCCAAGACGATGTCTCGCTCCTCGATGGTCCAGGGACGGTTGGCATATGCGCGGTCGCGCGGGCGGCGCTTGGGAATGACGTCTTTGGCGAAGTTCGCTGAGATAAGACCCTTCGGGATGTTGTAGCGAAACACCTCGCTTAAAAGCGTGCGGACCATGTTCGACCGCCGCCAGCCTATCTTCTTCGCTGCCCTGTCGTGGATGCCCGCAATTAGGGGCGTATCGATCACATGGATCGGCGTGTCGCGGATCGGCTCAAGGAAGTCAGCGCATTTGCGGTAGTCGCGCCGCGTAGCCTCGGCCAAGTTCTGAAAGTGCTCGGTTTCGAAGTAGGACTGGATCAACCCGCCGAGCGTCCCGGCCTTTGGTGCCTTCGCTCGCTGCGCCTCGGCGATGGCACGGATCGTCTCACATTCTGCAAAGAACTCGGCGGAACCAATAGGGGCGTGGGTCAAGTCAACCTTGTGGCCGGTCTCGCGGTGATAGCATCGCTGCTTTCCGTGCCGGTCCTTGAAAATCTTGAAACCTTTGACCCGCACCTTTGTCATCAAAGGCGGTCCAGAATGGTGTCGCGGGTGTCGGTCACGGCCCCGGACTTCACATCATCAATCCAGAGATCGAGGTCGCGGCGATCCCAAAGCAACGTGCCTTGCTTCAACTCCACCGGGCGCACAGGGCAAGCAGTCTTGAAATGCTTCACCGGCAATCCGGCGTAGCTCGCAGCCTCGGACTGCTTCAGCATGCGCTTATCGATCACGCTGATATTGAGATTGGTCGTCGCCATAACCAGACACCCCCGTCAATTCGCCGCCGAACCCTTGGCTGCTTCGACCTTGGTCGCGTTCTTCTGGAACCGGTCCCAGCCGCTCATCGTCAACAACTTGGTCTTCGGGGATATCTCCACAAATTCGAGCTTACCGCTGTTCATCAACGCGCGTACTTGCGCAACGCTTAGGCCAACCATGGAACTAAGCTCTTTTGGTGATAGTAACTTCTCGTGAGCCAAAACTCCCTCCTTTTCAGAAGATAGCGTGAATCGGGTTGATTGCGCGAACCAGCCGTGCTCCGATAGCGAAACACAACCAAATACGTTCGTTTGTGCGTATAGTATCCATATGAGCGTAAACACAAGTGGATTGCTGTGAAAATGGCAGAACGTGCGGAAGACTACCTAACTGCGCTCGGCGCGCGCATCGCGATTGCCCGAAACGAACAGGCTTTGTCGCAGGCAAAAATGGCCGAAGCGCTCGGAATGTCTTTGCGGGCATATCAGAGCTATGAGTTGGGTAAGCGAGCTATCCCAGTTGAAGCTCTGATCAAGCTGCACCGCCAGTTCGATGTGGACTTGGGTTGGATTTTGCTTGGTGTGGAGGCTGTCCGCCTCAAGCACGACCTCGACAAGCTGGAAGAATTCGAAGTCGCGCTGGACAAGTACCTGTCAGAAAACGGGATCAAACTGAAAAGTGAAAAGCGCGGCGCAATCGCGGCGCGCTGGTATCGCTCTTTCCTAGAAGGGAAAGAGATCGCCATGGACGACGTCCATACCTGGATCGAGCTATTGAGGGAGTAGAACTTTGACACCACCAACCGAAAAGTGGCGCAGCGCACAACTTGCGACTGTCGAGGCCTCGCATCGCTTTCTCTTCAAGTTTGCGGGCATTTTGTATGCAAGCGCCAGCGTTGCGGCCATTTTCTATCTGGTCGTTTTTGCTCGGCTAAACTTTCTCCCTTTCGATGCTTCAAGCGGAAACGTTCACTCAACTATAGAGGGCCTGATGGCAGGGCTTGCCATGGTATCCTTCATTGGCCTGGCTATATTTTCTGGCCCCGTTGCATTGCTTCAATGGCGCTCACAACGCTACCTCCAATCAATTTCATGAGCAGCAAATTAACGAATGAACCTCTTTAACAAAAAGACCATTGCGCGGAATGCTAAGCCCACAACGCTGCCGGCGGATCACCAAGATGCGCTGACAGCTTGGGCGGACATGATCCGCGACGGACGCATCTACTCGCTGAAGGAAACCGCCCTGCATGGGCAATTCACCGCAAAGATCGTTGAAGGTGTTCTCGGCTATCACGGTCCCGCTGGCGGTGCGGATTATACGGTGGCGACGGAACAAACGATCCTAAGGGGCAGTGTCGATCTGGCCCTCGGGCGGTTCGGTGGCCCTACGCCTGAAATCCTTGCGCCGTTTGAGCTGAAGGGTGCAGATACTCGCGACCTCGATGCAATCATGCCTGGCCGGAACAAGAGTCCCGTTCAACAGGCATGGGAATACGCCATGAACGCCCGCGGCGTGAAGTGGGTTCTGGTGTCCAACTACATCGAACTGCGGCTCTACGGGTTTGGGGAAGGCACCTCGGCGTATGAGGTCTTCCGCCTCGACAAGCTGACCGATCCGGACGAATACGCCCGCTTCATGCTCCTGCTCTCAGCGGAAAATCTTTTGTCTGGCCGGACGCTTGATCTGCTCAAGGAAAGCCGTCGCGAAGACAAGGACATCACGGACAAGCTGTACCAGGACTATAAGGACCTGCGGCTGAAACTTCTTCACGCGGTGCAAGAGGCGGATACGTCCATCGATGCACTCGACGCGATTGCCCTTGCGCAGAAGGTCCTCGACCGCGTGCTCTTCATCGCCTTTGCCGAAGATACGGGCCTACTGCCTGACAACACGCTCAGTGACGCGTTTTCACACGTCGATCCGTACAATCCGCGCCCTGTCTGGGAAAACTTCAAGGGCCTCTTTCGTGCCATAGATGCGGGCCGCAATGAGGTCAGGGATGCAGATGGTAAGGTTCTGGTTCCGTCCATCCCGCGCTACAACGGCGGGCTGTTCCGCACGGATGATCTTATCGACGGCCTCACCCTGCCAGACGCCATCTGCGAGGGCTTCAAGACGCTGGGCGAATATGACTTCGCCTCCGAAGTCTCCGTCACCGTTCTCGGCCACATCTTCGAACAATCCATCGCGGACGTGGAACGCCTGCAAGCCATCGCACGGGGCGAAGAGGAAGAGCCGGAAAAGACCAGCGGCACCAGTGGGCGGCGCAAGCGGGACGGGGTGGTTTACACGCCGGACTACATCGCGCGGTTCATCGTGGTCGAAACTCTTGGCGCGCATCTCAAGGAAGCCTTTGAAAACATCCTCCGCGATCATGCCAAGAAGGGTGCGGATGTGTCCGACTATGCCGCTATCCCATGGCGCAGGAAATCGGCCGAGCTGGAGGCCTGGCAAGCCTACCGCGACCGGATCAAGACGCTGCGCATCGTTGACCCGGCTTGCGGCTCGGGCGTGTTCCTCATCATGGCTTTCGACTTCCTCAAGGCCGAACTGTCCCGCGTGAACGACAAGATCGCCGAGCTGCAAGGCAAGGATCAGCACATCCAGGACCTTCTCGATCCGGACAGTGAAATCCTGTCAAACAACCTCTTCGGCGTGGATGTGAACGCGGAAAGCGTCGAGATCACCAAGTTGTCGCTTTGGATCAAGACCGCGCGGCGCGGCAAGGTGCTGGACAGCCTGTCGGGCAGTATCCGTGTGGGCGACAGCCTGATAGAGGACAGCAATTTCGCCTATCTCGATCACGCCTTCACCTGGGAGACGGCATTCCCTGAGGTCTTTGCCGAAGGCGGTTTCGACGTGGTGCTGGGCAACCCGCCCTATGTGCGGATGGAGTTCCTTAAGACGCTGAAACCCTATCTCGAAAAGCGGTATGAGGTCGTGTCCGACCGCGCGGACCTCTACTGCTATTTCTATGAACGCGGCCTGCGTCTGCTGAAACCGGGTGGGCGCTTGGGCTACATCTCTTCCAACACCTTCTTCAAAACCGGCTCGGGCAAGCCGCTGCGGCAGTACTTGGGTCAAAGAGCTGCGATTGAAAGCGTCGTAAATTTCGGAGATTTGCAGATTTTTGAGGGTGTTACGACATATCCTGCAATTCTAGTACTGAAGAACATCGCTCCACCAAAGGAGCATGAAGTTAAGTTTTGGAATGTCGAAGCTATTCCAGAAAGCAACTTCCAAGCTACTTGGGAAGCTGCCAGTGGCCCTTATCCGCAATCCGGGCTCGGTACGGGCTCTTGGGAATTGGAGAACCCATCACTTCGAGCCCTTCGCGACAAACTAATCAGTGGTCGCAAAACGCTCAAGGATGTCTACGGACCGCCATTGATGGGGGTGAAGACAGGGCTGAAGCCTGCGTTTGTGATTGATGCGCCAACTAAAGAACGCATTTGCGCCAGCGATCCGCGATCTAGCGAACTGCTTAAGCCACTCATCGAAGGAAAGAACCTGCAACGTTGGAGGGCGGATCAACATGGGCACTGGTTGATCTACATCCCCAAGAACCGGATCGAAATCGATCATTTCCCTGCTGTCCGCGAATGGCTGCTCCCATTCAAGGACAGGCTCGAAAAGAGAGCAACCCAACAAGCATGGTTTGAACTCCAGCAAGCCCAAGAAGCCTATGTTCCTCACTTCGAAGGGCCAAAGATCATGTGGAGCGACGTCGCGTCCGAGGCGCGATGTCATCTCGACACATCGGGCACTTACGGCGAAAACACCTGCTATTTTCTTCCGTGTGACAAGCCAGGCGTGGTCGGTTTTCTGAATTCAAAGCTGGCTTGGTTTGTGGTCAAAGCTCTGACGCCAAAGGCGCAGGGTGGCTATGCTCGTTTTCAAACTCAGTTCGTCGAGCAACTACCATTGCTTGATGCCGTCGCGAAGAACGCCGACCTCGAAGCCGCGTCGCAGCTTTGCCATGACCTTGCTGAGCGACGGCAGAGGCTTCAACAGGCGCTGCTTCGTCGCATCCCCGACCTCTGCCCGCCGGAACGCGATCCGAAGCTCAACACCAAGCTCAAGGAATGGTGGACCTTGCCAGACTTCGCCGCCTTCCGGGCTGAGGTGAAGAAAGCTTTCATGGCCGACATCCCGCTTTCCGAACGCTCGGACTGGGAAGACTGGATCACCCGCGACCGCGCCGAAATCGCCCGCCTCACCGCCGAAATCGCGCAAGCCGAAGCCAAAATCGACGGCATCGTCTACGACCTCTTCGACCTCACCCCCGACGAAATCGCTCTTCTCGAAAGCGTGGTGTGACATGAGTTCCGGTCTGCCCGACGGGCGCAACATGTGGATACGCGCCTTTTACGGCTTCGACCCGGAACTGGACGGCTATGTCGGCTGGACTAACGAGAGTGGTCAGGCACGCGCCCTGCGTGAACTGAACGACGGAGACTTGATGATGATCTATGGTGCGGCTTCAGGCAACACCAAGAAATCTATGCGTTCCCATATCATTGGGTTTGTCGAGATCGAAGCACGCCCAATACGCGATCACGAAAAGGCGTCTGAAGCTTCGCTTGAGGCCAAACGAGAAAGAGGCAACGGCGAAAAGTGGACCTATGGCCTTCCCGTGCGTCGCGCATGGCGTGCGCTCGACAAGATGTCGATCGAACGCATCGCACCCGACACCTACGACAAGGACGCAGGGCAAGGCATCGGCGTTTGGGGCCGTGCCCTGTCGACTGCCGAGATCGAGACGGCGCTGAAGATCAAGGTGACAGAGGTCAACGTCTTCGGCGAAGAGCCAGTCGGTGATAGCGGTCTGACCGACACCCCGTTCAAAGAGGAGTTTTTTCCGTCAAAGGCGTTTCCGGGGTCTAACGGCGAACGGACGTCCACCTACACCGATGGCGAAACCTTCTTGTACCTGGCTAAGTTTGACGGTGACGGCGCTGCGCTATTGGGGCGCGCCAAGGCTTTTGGCAGCAAGTCGGTCGCAATGAAGATCGGTGTCTCGAACGATCCGGCGTCCCGCTCCGGCCAGCTGAACGCAGGCATTCCGCCCGCTGCGAAGGGGCGCTGGCAGATCGAGCTGCAGGCCCCGTTCGCGGATCGCAAAGCGGCTGAAGCGGCAGAGCAATTATTCAAGGATAAGTCCGGCAAGTTGGAAAGCCTGGGCGGTGAGTTTTTCTGGGGCGATAGTATGGACGCGGTTCTGCTGTTCTCATCGATCCCAGGTGTGTCGCGGTTTTGAATGAGGGATTTTGATGAGACGATTTGAAATTGATGCAGAGACGCTCCCGGACCTTCCCGGAATGATGCTTGTCACGGTCGAGGCACTGAAAGACCTCGGCGGGTCCGCGACAATCCAGGAGCTTGATGAGAAGGTTATTGAGCTGGAAGGTGTGACAGAGGCCGAACAGGCTTTCACCATGCCTCGCGACGAAAACCGCACGCGGGTAAACTACTACCTCGCCTGGGCGCGGACCTATCTGAAACGGGGTGATGCGCTTAACAACTCCAAGCGCGGAGTCTGGGCCTTGACCGAGACAGGCTCCGCGATTTCCGAGTTGAGTGCGACGCAAGCGATCTATGATCAGGTGACGCAGGAAGAACGCGAGCGCGCCCGCCTGAAGCGGTTGGCCGCCAAGAAGGCTGATGCTGACAGGGGCGAAGAGATTGAGGTCTTGGCCGAAGACGGCCCGGCTGATGAGGAAGATTGGAAGTCGGCGCTTCTGGCCGTGCTGGGCAGGATGATGCCGGACGGGTTTGAACGGCTAGCGCAGCGTCTTCTTCGTGAGGCGGGTTTCACCAAAGTTGAGGTTCGAGGCAAGTCAGGCGACGGCGGGATCGATGGTGTTGGGGTGCTACGCGTCAATCTTGTGTCGTTCCAGGTCTACTTTCAGTGCAAGCGTTGGAAAGGCAGCGTTGGCTCCAAGGAAATCCGTGACTTCCGGGGGGCGTTGCAGGGCCGCGCAGACAAAGGGCTGTTCATCACCACTGGGCATTTTACCAGCCAAGCGTCAGACGAAGCCACGCGCGACGGCGCTATTGCGATTGATCTCATCGACGGTGACCGGCTGTGTGAGTTGCTGAAGGAAAATCGGCTTGGGGTCGCGACAGAGATGATTGAGAGGGTGAGCATTAAGCCAAACTGGTTTGAAGGCATCTAATTAACATCAAAAATTCGAGCGAGAAATAGCATGACCCAGGAAGATTATGATGAAGAGCTACGTTGGCGGTTAGAGGTGCTCCGTGCGCAGTTTGAGGAAGGTAAAATACACATTGCAGAGCACCTCGCTGCGGATTTTGAGGAAAGTATAGGAGCGGTCCGCTACGGAGCAGACGGCAAGATCGATCTATCAACCGTCGATGGCCGCGTTCGTACAATGGCAATGATGGCTGCGGTCGTCAAAAACCGCCAAGATGCGAAAGACGCGGTTTCTTTGGAGGAGATTGCTCACTCTTATTTCAGGTACATTGAAGACAATCTTGGGTTCTTCGTTAACGAAGCTCGCGACAAAGGGTACGACGCACATGTCTTTGCAGAAATGGTGTCTAGGCAACCCCACGTTGTTGCCGACATAAGCCCGCAGATCCCCAAGTTTTTGGAAGGTCTAGAGGAGTTCTGGTCGGCTTTGACCGAGCCCTCACATTATCACGTGCAGGATTTGACCGGAGTGAAGGCGGTTTTTGGTGGTGATCTGTTTCCGTCCTACCAGCGCAATATTGCAAGCAGCACCGGTTTGTATGTTGATACAATTGTGCTGTCAGACCCGTTTTGGCACACCCGCCACATTTTTGAACGCGTGACTCCGGAACTGCAGGTCTACTACCTGGTAAAACACGCGATCAACCTGATGCAATATCGTGACCTAGCTCTTGCCGAGTTGGAGAATCCAATTGTGATCGTCACGCCATTCAAATCTTCTGTCGACGAGGAAGAGGTGGATTTCCTTAAGGGTTTGGCGGAAACGGATGCTCTCGTCCATGCTGGGAAACTCTTTGGTCGCGGTTTCAGTTCAGTTGAAGAACTATTTGATTTTGCAACAGATTTAGACACGCCAGAAAGCGTCGTTAAAGAGCTAGTAGATAGAGATCGGTTGCTATTTGACACCGATTGGACAGAGCCATTGGAACAGCAAATTCGTCGCTCAATTGAGAGCGGTGATGGGTTATTGCCGACTGGCACCAATGCCGGTGGCTTGGTCGCCTCCCAATGCATGGGCAGAATGATGCAGTCGACCGACATATTACTCAAAAGTCGCTACCTTATGGGCACGCCTTTGATTGATGCGGCCACGTCGTGGAAGTATTTTAGCTGGAAGTTGGAGTATAATTCGGCATTGGCTGAAGATGACGTGACAAGCTTACATATGGTGAGAGGCCTGCAACGCGTTGGGGAAACGGATATGCAATGGCTTGGCAACATTCCGCCAGCCGCTCTCATAGAAATGCGCCAGCAGGGCGCTTTTGATGAAATCCGTGAAATGTTGTCGCAAGGTGTCAGTGAAATTGCGGCGTCCAAGCCCGATTCTTTCTTCAGGTCTAGTGATCAGATCGTTGAGAACGTGCAAGACGCCTTTGAGAGGCACCAAGAAAACATCCGAGAACTTCGTGGAAAAGGTATGAAGTTTGCGGGACAGGACCTCGGCTCTTGGATCGTTGCGGGAACAATTGAGGTTGCGGCAATTGCTACTGGGACACCGGCATTTGGAGCGGCGGCATTTGCAATCAATCAAGTGGTCGATGCTCCTAAGCTGAAAGAGCTACCCGAACGCTTCCGTAATCTGAAAGATGCGCAAGTTGAGCTCAAGAAGTCACCCATGGGACTGTTTTTTGCCCACAAGTAAGCCGGATCGGCGCTATGTGGCTGATACTTGTGCAAGGTTGTCGATTGACAGCTTAAGAAAGTGAGACTATCTAATGGCTAGAAAGCCGCACAAGTCGAAAGAGATCGAGGCTGTTCTGCGTGAGCTGGAGGCCTTGGGCTGGACGGTCACTCTGCGTTCTGGGCGCGGTCATGCCTGGGGCCTGATCCGATGCCCGAACAACGATCCTGACTGCCGGTGCGGTGAGTTTTGTCAGATGGGTGTATGGTCGACGCCTCAGAATCCGGGCCGCTTTGCGCGGCAATTGAGAAGTCGGGCGCTTGGTTGCACGAAACTCGACAACACGAACGAAGGCGCGCAAAAGGATGAATAATATGGCAGAAATCGAGTTTGAACTGATCTTCGCCCTTCCAAAGGGTGAACATGAAGCGTTCGATCTGATGGACGTGGTCTTCGAGGCTGGTTTCGAGGATGCCATCGTCGGGACCGGCGTGCCTGGCATGCTTGGTATTGCATTGGAAGCGGCGAGTGATCGCGCTGAGGATGCGATCCTAGATGCGGCGCGTGCGATACAAAAGCAATTGCCTGCGGGCTCGGTCTTGCGAGAAGTGCGGCCTGACCTCGTCAGTTTGGCTGATGTTGCTAAGCGGTTGGGAGTGACACGCCAGTCGCTGCAAAAGCGCAAGATGCCACCGGCAAGTCAGGGCGGGCTGTTCCGGATGGAGGAAGTCGCAGTCGTCATCATCGACGCAGCGGCAGGCATAGGCGCTGGCGCGCGCAAAGGGCGCTTCGCAGTGGACAAAGCGGGGAAGTGGCTGAGCGCGGGGAGACCGGCCCGGCGGGTGAACGCAGGCCTTGCCGTTGGTGCGATTGACGTGGCGACGCTAGAAGTGCGCGAGGACGCCAAACAATTCATCTACGCGGATGAAGTGAACGCCGAGCCACGAACCAGTGCGGCCTGAGGAAGTGTGTGGTGATGAGCGCGCTTGAAGAACCAATGCACCCCGGTGAAGTCCTGAAAGAGCTTTATCTTGATCCCCTGGACATGGGGGGCATCGCGTTTGCGCGGCGTCTGGGTATGCCTCGGACGCGGATCGAGCGGTTGATCAAGGGCACGACCGGGATCACGCCTGATACGGCGCTGCGCCTCGCTCGCGTATTCAACACGACCCCGGCCTACTGGGTGAACCTGCAAGCACAATACGACGGAGTATTTTTGGCTCCCGAAAGTGTGCCGAATTCGCGTACTTAGCCAGTTGCAATGAACGCACTTCAGCTTGAAATCGCACGCTTCTTGGCTTGGAAAGCTATAGCAAAAAAACGAACGACCTACCAAGAACTGGCCGAAGCGATAGGGTGGCCGCATCCGACGGGTCGGGGGCTCGGCAAGAATCTGTACGCAGTTCTGCATTACATGCACGACAAGCGGTTACCGCCTTTGACAACAATACTTGTTCGCAAAGGACACCGATATCCAGATGATGATGCTCTCGACTATATTCGGGAAGCGATAGGGGCGGTCGACATTGCCGACGCACAAGAGAACGTCTTTCAGTATGACTGGGGCTCGATTCAAGAACTTCGTGCGGTTGCAGACGATCTGCCAGGCGGCCGGGCGATTTGGCGATCATCGTTTCGAAAGCAAGTTGATGCTGGCGACGCCGGTTCACATGCCTTTTTGCTGAAGTTTAACGGCGAACTCCATGGCCCTGGTGGTGTATCCCGTCCGATTGATCCGCGAGACTGGGACGATCAGGTCTTGAGCATGCCTTGGGACAGCCCCCGTGCAAGCTCTTGGACCGATAAGTCCCCCGGTCCCCAAGTTGTTGCTGGCGATGTCCTTTACCTCTGGGCTAACGAGGAAGAAGCATTTGGATCAGGGCTCGGCTTGACTGGCATCGCAAAAGCAAAAGACGCGCATCTAAAGGACGGTGTCCTTGAAATACTGCTTGCTGAACTTGCTCTGCTCAAGAGCCCGTTTGGGTTTCGCAGCCTTGGTGCTACTGGATGGAATTCGACGGTTCTTGACCGCATAAATGAGGATCGCAGTCCCAGAGCTTGGGCAATGAAACCTGATGAGCAGGCCGAGATTGATGAACTTATTCTGAGCTATGGTTCGAGGAAGTCCGACGCAATTTCAAGCCTTGAGCTTCAGCACCTATCGCCTTTGGATCGAGCGCTTTCCGATGACCGTGATGCCGTATTGGCGGCAGAAGAAGAAAGGAAGACAACAACCGTCAAGGCGAGACCTGAACAACAGAAATTCCGGGAAGCAGCGATGCTACGTCATGGTGGGCGTTGTGTCGTGACAGGCTTTACGCCGCCAACGGTGTTGGAAGCGGCTCACGTTATTCCTCACACTGGCAACCCCGCATTTGAAGTGCCAGAGAACAGCCTGATCCTAAGGAGAGATGTTCACTCACTATTTGACGCTGGCATGATCGCAATAAACCCTAAATCTGGGCTAATCGTGGTTTCATCGGAACTTAAGGCTACGGCATACAGAAAACTGGATGGAAAGAGCGTGATGCATAAGTTGGCCCCGGAATCCCTCTCCTACCAATTCAGACGCTTCAAAAAGGCAAGCTTATAGAGTTTTACCGCACGTTTTCAAATATTTACATGCCTCTACCCCTAGTGCCGCAGCCCCCGTTCCGCATGAGCCTCCTGGCTGTCTAGCTGTCCCTCAATCTCTCGGCGGCGGCTTTCGCTAAGCTCAAGCTCTGCTGCAAGTTCTCGTCCAGCGTCTTGTAGCTCGCCTCGTCGTTCAGCAATCCGCTCAAGGCCTTCATGGATGCGGCCTGCGAACGAATGAGCAAGGTCACGCAGTCTTTCAATCCAGCTAGTTCCCTCTCGATCCTGCCGGTCGAGCGTGTTTCCAAGGCGGTCAAATCCCTCGCGGAGGCCTCTGAGGCCGTCACCAACCGCTCGACGCAGGCGAGTAAGTCGCGTTCCAAGGCTGTCAGTTGGGTCATTTAATCCTCCACGATCCGAATGCAGGTGACGGGTCTCTCGCCCATCGTGCAGGTCCTGAGCCGTGTCTTCGATGGTTCCAGGATCAGCCAAGTCCCCTCGGGCCGTTCGATCCGTGTCAGGCCCATTTCCGTCAACTCCGAGCGTTTCAGATGCACCGTCCATAAGAAGCTCGCGGCCATCATCGAGGCGATCCCCGTCAGCACCATCCCGGCGATCAGCCAGGGCGAGATCGTCAGCCAGAGGCGGATCGAGCTCAGCCGCGTCTCGAACAAGCTCGCTGTCTCGGTCTGAAAGCGGCGCGTATCGCTCGCGATGGCATGCTGCGCGGCGCCCACAATGTTCTTCAAATCGATCCTGAAGCTCTTGAGTTGGGACGAGATCGAGGCGACGTGTTCGGCCCGGATCGTGTCGAGCTCCGCGTTCAACTTCTCGCTCAGCCGGGTCGGCTTGCCAGTCTTCATGGAAAATCTCTCCTTTCAGCCGCCAGCGTTCGCCGGTCTCGGGGTCGCGGGCGGTGATGTAGGCCTTGCCGGTGCGTGGCAGGTCGAAGCCTGCGTCCGTGAGTGCGTCGACCATAGTGGCGCGGTCATTGATCTGCCCCATATCGATCTGGTCCTGTATCCAGGCGTGCAGCTCGTCGCGACCTTGGGCGCGGGTTGGGGACTCGATGATGTCGCGGACGTCCTGGGTGCGCTCTACGTCCATGGGGTCGGCCCAGCCGTGGCGCTGGTTCATCACGTCCCGCAGGCTGTCATAGGCGTCCTGGTAACCCGGCGGCGCGATGTTGAGGCTCTTTCCCGTCGTCAGTTCCAGGCGCGGCGTGCAGAAGTGAAGCTCGACCCGGCCTTCGTGGCGATGGCGGACCCAGAGCACCTCATATTGCTCAGGGTCCAGCCCCGCGAAGGCCAGCCGCTCGAACCCGTCCATGACCTCGGCCTGCTGGTCCTCGGTCGGGGCGTCGCTGTCGGCAAAGCTGATTACGCCCGCACGGTAGGTCCATTGGTGGCGGCTGGCGTCGATCAGGGCCTCGGTGCGTTCAGGGTTTCCGCGCAGGACCTCGGGCCAAGGATCGCGGGTAACGGTCTTGGGCTGGCCGTCAGCATCGCGGATCAGGTCGCGGTTGCCGTCATAGGCTAGCACGCGTTCGGCCACGAGGTACCCGACCGGCCCCGCACCCGCACCTTTGCCATTGGGGAAGAACTTGATCAGCACCGCCGGGCCTCATCGAGGAGGGCAGCAAGCTGGCGTTCGATCACCACAAGGCGGCGGGCAACGGTAAGCGTGTCGAGGTCTGTGCGTCCGACCTTCATGGCGTGGTTCAGCCAGCGGGCGATCTGGTTGAGGTTGCCACCAATGCGACCGACAGCGAGCACCAGCGCCGGATCGACGCGCGGCACAGGCTTGCGGCGGCGAGCTTCGGTGAGGCCAAGCGCCTCGCGCAGAAGCGTCGAGGCAGGCACGCCAGCGGCCTCGGCCTTGGCGCGCAGCTGGGCCTTCTCTGACGCGGTGCAGCGGAAGACGAAGGTCTCAGTCAGTGTCTCTTTGGCGGGGGCTTTGCCCGCGCCGGTGGGGTTCGAAGGGGAGGCTTGCCGCCACTCGCAAGGTCCCGTGTCAGCAGCGCCAGCGTATGACATGGGTCGCCTTGCTGTTTGCGCTTCGGTCGGTCCGGTGCTGGTCATGTTCTGAGGCCTGCGGCTTGGATTTGCGCCTGCGTCACCAGTTTTGAGGCAAGCAATCCGTCGATCTGCTTGGCCGTGATGTGTTTGCACATCGGGCTGCGATCACTGATCCAGCAGGCCAACCGTGCTTGGTGATCGGCCTCCAACGCCTTCGCCTTCTCTCGGTCTTCCGCCTGCTTTTCGACGTAGGCGCGCCAGCGCCCAGACCTGAACCAGTTGTCCGAGAAACAGACCTTGGAGCGGGTGAAGCCCGCGCTGTCGGTCGCGTAGGCCTTAACGGCCTGCAACAGGTCCTCGACCTCTGTCCCCGTGTCCAAAGCCTCCCTTATCCGGCTGAGGCACTCAGCCTTCCCGCGCAAACGGTCGGGCGGATAGGTGGCCAAAATCTTCTCAGCCTCTTCATCCTCCACACCCACGCGCTCGCGCGTAGGTGGTTTATGGATGGTTTTAGGATGGTTTGGGGGCCGTGGTGGCCCCGGTACCCCGGCCACAGTGGCCCCCGTACCGGGTCCAGTCTGGACGGGGGCCACTGTGGACCCCGTCTCAATCTTGGGTTCAGCCGTCAGTTCAAGCGCCTCGATCCTGGCCAGATCGATCCGGTACACAACGGTAAAGCCATTCTTGCAGCCGCGCGCGCCGGTCTCGACTAGGATGCCTTCCTTCAGGAACTCCCGGATCGTCCGCTTGACCGTGGTTTCCCCCAGTTCTGTGTGTCGCTGGATTGTCCCCTTCGAACACCAGATGCCCGACCCATCATCAGAGGCCTTGTCCGCCAAAAACATGATGATCTGCTTGCGCGTCGCACTCCCGAACTTCCGTTCCGCGCACGCATTTGCCACGCGCCAGCTCATTGGAAGGCCTCGTGCCCAAGGTTTGACAATTCGCCGCTATGTGCTTGATGTGCCGTGGTGGGTTTGACAGATTTTTCGTGACTAACCTGTTGAGCGTTCTCAATAAGCTTCGGTTTGAAAATCCTCGTGTCGGTGGTTCGATTCCGCCCCCGGGCACCATTTAAATCAATCGAAAACAATAGTTTGCTGGGCTTCTGCGCCGCAGCGTAAATCGCTGAAAAACCGAAAATACACTATCACAGCGTTAGCACAGTGGGAAAATGCTGAGTTAGCACAGTGCGTTGTGAGCGCCGCGCCGTACACCTAGCACAGTTTTAGCACAGCACGGTAGCAACGCTCCTTGCCGTGCTTATGGTGCTTTGGGAATGATGTTTTGGTGTTAAGCTGTTGGAATTGTTGGGTGAAACCTGCGGCTTCCGCCGTTTGCTAATTTGCCCAGTGCTGAGGGCCTTTACGGCCTTATTTTACCATTTGGGCGCATCGTAAATCTTTGAACGTTTGATTTCACCTTGGAAGCACGTTTGTTGCTGGCTATCCGCTTTGTCAGTCTTCCATTTTGATCGATCTCTGTTCGGGTCTGCCATGATCTGAGTGATCATCTTTTGTGGATCAACATCATACCAAAACAGACCCTTATCGTCCAAAGACTCGAAAATCGGACAGTGCATCAGCCGAACCTCGCGCTCATGTGAAAACGCGATTCTTTTGAGAAGTAGCGAGTCAAACAAGAGATCCATGCTTACCTCAGCGCCCTTCTTTTCGTTGTAATATGATCTTATTTTGTTTGTTGCTTGGTACTTGACCAGACCGATACGGCATAGATCGGCAGACTGTCGTGGCTTTGCGCTACAAAGAGCATCCAGAAGAAGTCTTGGTGTAGATCGGATGCGTAAGAAACGTTGATTTGGATCGTTGGCGTAGATACCCCACATTGCCTCAGAGTATTTTTCTCTAGTCCAACACTGAGCAACCATCTTTTTTCGCGTGGTGTTGTCATGTTTGACGCCGTTGTATTCGTGTCCGCATGTCATCAAGAAGTTCTCGAAATTATCTTTCCAGTTTGAGAACCTGCTCAATGCGTTCTTACGTTGACCAAACAGCGAAAGCACATGCTCCTGTTTCATGATCCTGTAGACGGGCTCATCCAGCTCCTGTCGCGAGCTGAAATTCATAATTTGATGATCCTGCATTTTCGACCTTAACAAGCGGAACGTTGAGTGTTTTTGATGTTCAAGAAAAGCTAAATGTCCAAGCTTCTATATCGAGCCACCTCTTGTCTTCAAGTTCCTGAACGCTCGCCCCATTCGAAACTTGATCCGAAATGGACCTGTCCCGCTTTTGTGCCGCCCCAAGTGCTCGTTTAGGCCACCTTGCGTTCGAAAGCGACCGGGCTTTTCCAACCCAGTGCTGAGTGGCGGCGACGCGGATTGTAGAAGCCATTGATGTACTCGAAGATGGCCATCTCAGCCTGCCTTCTGGTTTCCCACGACCGTCGCCAGATCAACTCGGCCTTGATGGTCTTGAAGAACGTCTCGACAGCGGCGTTGTCGTAACAATTGCCCTTTCCGCTCATGGACACTTTGTGGCCATTCTGACGTAGGATTTTTTGGTAGTCGTGGGAGCAGTATTGCGACCCGCGATCCGTATGATGGATGCAGCCTTTGGGCGGTGTGCGGAAGGCTATGGCCATCTGTAACGCCCGGATCGCCAGATCACGTTTCATCCGATTGCTCACGGCCCAGCCAATCACACGCCTTGAATGCAGGTCGAGGATCACAGCCAGATACAGCCAACCCTCGCGTGTCCAAATATAACTGATGTCACCAGCCCACTTCTGGTTTGGCGCATCAGCTTTGAAGTCGCGATCCAACAGGTTCGGCGCGATGTTGAACTTATGATTACTCTCCGTTGTGACCTTGTGTTTACGCGTTCTAACAACGGATATGCCGTTCTGGCGCATCAACCTGCCAACACGGCGGTGCCCGATGTCCAAGCCGATCTCCTTCAGCTCTTCCGTCATCCGTGGCCGACCATAGCTGCCAAGGCTAAGGCGCGATTGTTCCTTGATGTGAGCCAGCGCCACCAGATCAGATCTTTGCCTGCGGCTGGCGGGGCGACTGCGGAAGGCACGTAAACCCCGCGCACGGACGCCGACAACCTCGCACAACCGAGTGGCTGGAAAGCTGGCCCTATGCTCTTCGACAAACCTAAATCTCATTGCTTTAGGCCCGCAAAGAACTGGTTCGTCCATTGTCCTCGGACCAATGGCGGAAAATGGCCTCACCCTTTTTTAAGATTTCCCTCTCCTCCTTAAGAAGCCGGTTCTCACGTCGAAGCCGATCATTCTCTTGGGCGAGCTCTAAATCATCTTTCGAAACCACGTTCGTGTCTCGATGTGCTGTGATCCATGTGTTCAGCGTCGACATGCCAACGCCAAGATCGTCCGCCACCTGCTTACGCGTAAGCCCACTGGTCAGGGCAATACGTACCGCATCAGCTCGGAATTCGTCCGTCCGTTTCAGTCCCATAGTTCGTCTCCTTTATTGCAGTAAATGCTATCAAAGGAGCGGCATCAAACCGCGACAGGTCCAGTCTTGCATGGGCTTTCCGGGTGCGATGTAGTGCCATCCGACTTTGCGATCCTCTTGCCATTTCAGCATCGCATTGCTGGTCAGTTCGGTTCCATTGTCGCTGACCACAAGGCAGGGATATCCGCGAAACTCGGCGATCCGAACCAGTTCGCGGGCGACCGGGTAGACCACGCGGAAACCTTGATGCGAGGTCGAGCTGTCAGGGGATGTCCCCGTGCGGGCCGCAATTCTATAGCGGTAGCAATACGTCGCGTGACATAGGAAAGATCCGCCTTTTGAGATTTAGAAACCGCGCCTTTGCACGTCAGACCGTCGGGCAGATTTCTTGAGTGATCTCAATCGGAAGGGGTCCGTGGTGAAGTCCCAGGTGTTGCCGGCCATGTTAAATAAACCATAACCATTTGGCGCAAAACTCTCGGCCGGTGCCGTCGCGAAGTAGCCGTCTTTTTCCAGATTGTGGTCGGGAAAACGGCCCTGCCAGATGTTGCAGGGCAAGAAGCTGTCGTTATTGGGGTCGCGGTCGCCCTACGGAAAGCGCACGTCGCCCAGCCCGCCCCGCGCGGCGTGTTCCCATTGGGCTTCGGATGGCAGGCGTCCGCCCGCCCATTTGGCAAAAACACATGCGTCATTCCAGGTGATGTGAACGACCCGATGATCCTCAAGACCGATCGTGTCGCTGCCTGGCCCCAAGGGGCTGTGCCAACATGCGCCCTCGACCTCGCGCCACCATGGGGCGTTGGCCACGCCACGGGTCGGGGCGGCATGATCAGGCAGCAGGGCACTGAAAACAAAGTTGTTCCCGATGCTCTCGGCCTGTGTCACGTAGCCTGTGGCGTCGACAAACCGCCGGAAGCGGCCATTCGTGACCTGCGTCGCATCCATTTGAAAGGAGGCGAGTTTTTTGCGTCGGAGTGGGCCTTCCTCGTCCTGCGGGATAAGGGGTGTATTGGTGCCGATGAGGGCCTCTCCGCCGGGGATCGTGACCCGCTCTGCGTCATCGTGTTTGGCCACCTTGGTGATGGTGGGCGAGGTGTTGACCCGGTCGGCGGTGGCGCGCGCGGGCAGGCAGCAACTGGCCTTGGTCTTTGGCGAGGTCGGGGGCGTCATCTTGGGCCTGTCTGACCGGGCAAGGGTCTTGGCCGGGAATATGCCAGTTCGCGGCCCAATACCATCACGGCGGCTGTCACCCCTTGGGCGGCGCTTCGGGGAAGAACACCATATCGCCTTTTTTGTTGATGGGGGGGACGGGCCATTGGTTGCCGCGCGTCAGGCTGAGGCCGCGATTGGGGCCGGGGTGGAAGGTGCGGCCTTCTTCGCCTATGGGTGTGTCGCCGTCCCACCATTTGCTGTCGGAGCCATAGGTCTCGGTCCGCAGTTGTGCGAAGAGCCGTGCGATGGTCTCTGCGTGGTCGGGGTTTTGACCAAGATCGGTCAGCTCCTGCGGGTCATTGTCCAGATCGAAGAGCTGCACGTGGTTCCCGCAGGGGTACCAGATCAGTTTGTAGCGGTCGTCGCGGATCATGCGGGAGGAATGCGCCTCCTCCCCGAACTCACCATAGATGTAGTCGCGGGGCGCATCGCTGACCATGGAGCGCCCGTCGCAATGGGCAGGCGCGTCGATCCCCGCCAGCCCCAACAACGTGGGCATGACGTCTTGCAGGCCGGTCACGCGGGTATCGGTTGAGCCGAACGGCAGCCGGTCGTCGCCTGCTTCACCCACCACGATCATGGGCACATTGGCGGAGCCTTCGTAGAAATTCTGCTTGGCCCACATGCCGTGATTGCCAAGGTTGTCGCCGTGATCCGAGGTGAACATGATGATGGTGTTATCAAGGATCCCTTCTTCGCGGATCGTCCCGATCAGAGAGCCGATCTGCTGGTCGATGTGGGTGCACAGCGCATAGAAGGCGCGGCGGGCCCATCGGACCTCACGCTCGGAATAGACATTGCGGGCCTGCACGCCTTGGGCGTTGTAGGGCAGATCGCCGCTGGCCCAATCGCCCGCGTAGGGCATGTCGATCTCGATATCCGCGTAGTGATCCAGGAACCGTTGTGGCGGCACCAGCGGCGGGTGCGGGTGGCGGTAGCCCAGATACCAGAACGCGGATCGCGTGGGGTCCCGGCGGCGGATGGTACGTTCCATCGTTGTGGTCGCCCAGTTGGTCGCGTGCAGCCGTTCGTCGAGGTGCCACGGGGTCGCCTGATAGGCGTTGTTGGACATGCCGTGGCCGAACTGTTGGCCGACATGGCCCTGATCGCCCAGGAAAATCTCGTAATCATCGGTCACGCCGTACAGCGTGCGGCCTTCGTCATCCAATTGGATATCATCAAACCCGATCCTGTCGCGCTGCGGGTAGGTGTGCGTCTTGCCCACCGCGTAGGCCTGATAGCCCGCGTCGCGGAAACATTGCGCCATGGTGGGCAGGGTGGGCTCCATCGGGCGGTAGGGTTGGAACGTGCGGTCACCGTGTTGCTTGGGCGTGCAGCCGGTCATCAGCGTGCGGCGGGCGGGCAGGCAGACGGGCGTTTCCGAATAGCAGTTGGAGAACCGCACGCCATTGCGGCACAGCTGATCCAGCACCGGCGTGTGGATCGCGGGGTGCCCTGCCGTGCCCAGCAACGCGGCCGGCCAGTGGTCTGTTACGATCAAAAGGACATTGGGCTGTGTGTCAGACATTCTAGGAACTCCTTGTTTGGTTGGGACGACCGCGCAAAGGTGAGAGGCTGACGAACAGCGCCGTCATGGCAAGGATACCAAACGCGATGTGGTCGTTGATGAACTCGGCAAAGCTGCCACCGTCGCCGGGACTACCCAGTGGCAGGGTGGGGATGAGTGCGCCGCCGGTGACGGCGTTGTTTGCGGTCTCGGAGGCGACAAGAGCGTCGGGTTCACCATCACCCTTCTGGTCGGCGCGGGGCGAGGTGCGCTTGCTCTCTGAATAGCTTACAAAGGTTGCGGCCGTCGCCCCGGCGCCCGGCAGGATGCCGATGAATGTGCCGATGCTGGAGGCGCGCAGGAATTGCGGCCAGCGCAGGTAGATTTCAGGCCAGGGGGGCATCTTGAAGCCCATATTCGACATCTCAGGCGGTTTGCCCGCGAAGTAATGGGCGGCGCGGTGCAACACCTCGGCCAGTGCAAAAAGTCCGATGGGGACAGGGATCAGATGCAGCCCGCCGCGCAGGGCGGGCAGATCAAAGTCAAAGCGTATTACCCCCGTCAGATCGTCCGACCCCACCGTTGTCAGCCACAGCCCGATGACGCCTGCCAACAGCCCCTTGATCGTGCTGCCAGTGGACACCCACGCGATGCAGGTCAGCGCAAAGATGATGATCGCGAAAATTGTCGCTGGGCCAAAGGCGATTGAGACTTTTGCCAAAACCGGTGCGGCGATGATCAACACGATCAGTGAGAAAAGACCGCCCCCCAGCGACGCAAACGTCGCCCAGCCAATCGCCAGATCCGCGCGGCCCGATTTTGCCATCGGATAGCCGTCCAGCACCGTGGCGGCCGATTGCGGCGTGCCGGGGGTGTTGATCAGGATCGCCGAGATCGACCCGCCATAGACCGAGGTGACGTAAATGCCCACAAACAGCGCGATGGAGGCTTCCGTGGACATTCCAAAGATGAACGGCAGCGCCACGATCAGGGCGGCCACGGACAAAAGTTGGGGTAGATTGGTGTTCAAAGGCTCAGCTGCGCCGCTGCGAAGGGCCTGGAGCAAAGCAGTGGCTGCAAAAATCACCCAAGCCGTCAGAAACAGGCGTGGGGCAAAGGCGGGGCCGACATCGCCACCAAAGGTGAACGTGTCAAACGCGCCGCTAAAGGTGTGCGCCAGAAAGGCCACCCCGATGGCCAGCAGCACGGCAGAAACACAAATGTCCAAGGTGCGCGACACGTTTTGCCTCCCAACAAAATAACCCCGCCCCTCCGTATAAAGGGGTGGGGTTGGTTTGCTTGCTTACTTCAAAAGACCAGCGTCTTTGAGAAGCTGTCCGTTCAATTCAAACGCTTCATTGAAGAAGGGGCCGACTTCGTCCGACCCCATGTAACGGATCAAACGGTTCGCACCAGCCATGTTTTCGGCAAAGCTGTCTGTCGCGACGGCCTGTTTGCATGCGCCAGACAGCGTGGCCACCACGTCATCAGGCGTACCCGCCTGCGTGAAGAAACCGAACCAGACGGACACTTGGGTGTCATAGCCCAGCTCTGCCATGGTCGGCACGTCGGGGCGCGCCTCGGACCGCTGGTCAGACATGATGCCCAACGCGCGCCAGCCGAAACGGCTGTCAAAATCGGCAAACCATGCCGTTGCATCAGCGCGACCGCCGTTGATTTCTGTGGCAATCTCACCGCCGCCACCCGTTGGGATGTAAAGAGAGTCCGCACCCGTCGCGTTGTTCAACGACAGCTGTTCCAGATGCGCCATGGAGCCTGGCCCCGCGCCTGCAAATTTCAGACCGTCGCCGTTGGCCTGTGCGATGAAATCATCCATGGTTTCGATCGGGCTGTCGTCCGCGACCACCAGATTGAACGGCCCTTGGCTGACCATGCAGATCGGTGTCCAGCTTTCGTTGTTGTAGCAGGTGCCGCGCAGGTGCGGCTGGGTCGTCATGGTGCCCAGGGGCAGGAAGCCAAGGTTGTAGCCGTCGGCATCCGCTTCGCTGAGTTGCGTGGCACCGACGGTGCCGCCTGCGCCTTCGACATTGCTGACCACACTATTCTGGCCCATAATCTCCTCCATTTCAGCGGCAAAGAAACGGGCAGGCACATCCGTGCCGCCGCCCGCACCAAACGGCACAAGCATATTGATCGTGCGATCAGGGTATTCTGCCATGGCAGCACCTGCTGCAAGCGTCAGGCCCGCGGCGAGGCCAAGTGTAAATGTCGTGGTTTTCATCAGACCTCTACCCTAAAAAATCTGAAATCGAGAGTACGGCCATTCTTCGCAAAGAATATTGACAAATTGTCTCTCGTTAACAATTAGGGTAGTCTTGCTGACGTAATGCCCAACCGTTTGACCCTCAAAGACGTGGCCGCCGCTGCCGGAGTGTCGCAGATCACCGTCTCCCGCGTGGTGCGCGGCGAGGGCGTGGTCTCCGCGCGGACCCGCGATCATGTCACGCAAGTTATTCAGGATCTGGGATTTGTGCCCAATAAACTGGCCGGCGCTTTGTCGCAGACGCGGTCCAATCAGGTGGCTGTGCTGATCCCGTCGCTGGTGAACAATGTCTTTGCGCAAGTGCTGCGTGGCATCACCGAGGAGCTTGCCAAGGCGGGCTATAACCCCGTTGTGGGCGTGACCAATTATGATGAGCAAATCGAAGAGGAACAATTGATTTCGATGCTGTCGTGGCGTCCGGCGGCGGTGATTATGGCCAACCGTGTCCACACGCCCCGCACCAGAAAGATCCTTGAGAATGCAGGCGTTCCTGTGGTGGAACTGATGCAGCTTCAGAGGGAACCCATCGACATGGCCGTGGGGTTCGATCACGGTGCCGCATCGACCATCCTCGTGGACCATGTTGTGTCGAAGGGCCATCGCAGCTTTGGCTATATCGGTTGGAGCAACCACGATTTTTCGGCCGCATCCCGATACACCGCGATCAAGGACAGGTTGGCCGAAAAGGGGTTCGATTTGATCGCACCGGATCTGTTTGAAATGCCCCCCGATATGCCCATGGGCAAAGACGGCACGCGCACGCTTTTGTCACAGGCGCCTGAGGTCGACGCGATCTTTTATGCCAATGACATCGCCGCGATTGGCGGGGCTTTGCATTGCCTTGAACAGGGGCTGTCTGTTCCGACGGACCTTGCCTTGGTGGGCTATAGCGGCTTGCAGATGGGTCAAGCCCTGCCGCAGCCTCTGACCACGATCCGCACCTTTCGGTACGATATTGGCCGGATCGCGGCGCGCAATGTGCTGAAATCATTGACCAACACGCCGGTGTCCAAAATCACGGATGTGGGGTTTGAACTGGTCGAGGGGGCGACGGTTTAAGGGCCAGATGACCCCGTCAGCATCGTACACCGCGCGGCCCCAATCGCGGCTTCGGTGTCTTCGGTGACGGAAACTGAAGCGGGCAGGCGTGCTTGGCGCATCTGCAATAACGCCGTGTTTTTCGCGGCCCCCCCGGCTGAGAAGATATGGACGGGGTCGCCCCCGCCGCGCGCTGCTATTTCGGCATAGCAACGTGCTTCGATGTCCGCGATCCCTTCGAGCAGGCCTTGCAGAAACACCACATCATCGTCCGGGCGGGGCGAAAGGCAGGGCTGCAAATCCGGGTCATTGACCGGGAACCTCTCACCCGCTTTGATCAACGGGTAATAGTCCAGCCCCGTGGGCCGATCCGTCCTGATCTGCGGCGTGAGCCTTTCCAGGTCGTCTGGTGTAAAGAAATGCGCCAGCACCGCCCCGCCGGTGTTTGACGCCCCACCAATCAGCCATTGGTCCCCCAGCCGGTGGGAATACAGCCCGATCTCAGGCGCATCGATGCGCTGCGTGCTTAGCAGTTTGATCGCCAGAGTTGACCCGATGGACGTGACCGCATGCCCCGCCCGCACAGGGGAGGCCGCCAGAAACGCCGCAATGCTGTCGGTCGTGCCCGCGTGGATGTGCGTGGTTGGGGACAGCCCCAATGAGGTCGCGAGCGCTGGATCAATGCTGCCGAAAAGCGCGCCGACGGGGGCGGGATCAGGCAAGAGGTTCGTCGGGAAAACGGCGCCGATCCAGTCCGGCCAGCGTCCGGTTTCAGGATCAAATCCGGTCTTCAGGGCATTGTTGTGATCTGAACCGCAGCCGACCCCCATCAGTTTTGCCGCGATAAAATCGGCCTGATGCAACAGGTGCGCGGCCCGATTGTCCGTGTCTTCGGACCGCAGCCGCATGGCCCGGGCCAGGGCCGAGGAGGACCCCCGGGTGATGTGAGTAGGGGGCGCGTGTTCAGCGATGCGGGCGGCCTCAGCCTCGAACCCTTTCGAATTATACATGAGGGCGCGGGTCACGGGCGCGAGGTTGGCGTCCGTCAGAACCATCGTGCCCGATGTGCCATCCACGGCAATGGCCGCGATATCGGCGGGGGACTGACCTGCTGCGCGCAACCGCGCCACTTGTGTCACGAGACACGTTCGCACCGCCGTCCACCAATGTTCAGCGTCAATTCGATCTGGGTCTTGGGGCAAATGCGCTGCGCGCGCCATGGACACGACAGTGCCCGCGTCATCTATCACCGCCGTCCGGATCCCACTGGTGCCGATGTCTATGCCAAGCGACAGGCTCATGTCTGCGCCGCGAGCGCCTGACGGTATTTCTCGGCGTCCCAGTTCAATAATTCTGCCTCTGCCGCTTCGCCAATCGCCTCCACGTTCCAGCCATCCGGCAGGCGCAAGAACAGATCAGACAGGCATTTGAGCATTGCGCGCTGGCTTGAGGTGGCGTCATCGCGCAACAGGATGCCAACGCCCGGCTGCAAGATCGCGGGCGGGGTTCCATCATGGTCGGCAAGCGGCAGGCCCGGCCCCAAAAAGACAACGTGGTCGGGATAATACGACCCGCCCGCCAGCCATGTGGTGATCGCCTCGTCCAGTGCCATCCAGCTTTCGTCAGCCCAGTGAAGTCCTGCCGGAGCAGGCATCGTCGGGACCTTGTATAGAGACTCGGTCTTGGGCAAGGCCAGACGGGATTCAACCTCGTTGATGATCTCGGAGACTTCGCGCACATCCGTCCCGCAGCCAATCAACCCGTGATTTTGCAGGATAAACACCTGCGTTTGAGGCGTGGCCTTCGCCAAAATCTCGCGTGTCAGTGGCAAGCCCGGTTTGGCATAGGGCACCATAACAAAGGGCAGGCCGTCCAGTTTCTCAATGGCCACTTTGCGTCCGTCGGGGCTGATCGCATGGGCCAATGTCGCGACCGAATGCGTGTGGGCCACGACGGGCCAGTCAAGGGCTGCGTGAAATGTGGTTTCAATCGACGGGCGAAGGGAAATGGCAGGATCCAGTACGGTGGACTTGCAACTGCCATCGCCAGCCTGCTCTCGCGCTTCGGCCACTGCGGCCGCGCGGTCAACGGCCACGAAGATGTCCTGACGCTCGGCATCGGCCAATTCCGTGCCCGACGCTTTGATCCACATGGTGTTGCCCCGCTTGATCGAGGTATTCCCCCCCGGCCCTTGCACCTGCAGCGGGTCTTGGCCCAACCGGGCGGAGAGAGCGCGGAAATCATCTGTCAGAATGCTGGTGTCGATGGTCATGAAAGCGTCCCTATTCGGTAGGTTGGCGGCAGCACGGATTTGTCGGCGCATAATTTGGAGAGCACAGCATCCTCCGACCCATGCGCGAAAGCACTGGCATACAACCCGCCTTGCACGAGCAGGCTGTCCCAGCCCACGCCATGGGCACCGACGATATCGTGGTCCAGACTGTCCCCGACCATGAGCAAGCGGGTGCTGTTCATCGCCGTCTCCAACGCCCGAAAGATGGGCAGATGTGGTTTGCCGTAATAGACAACCTGTCCCCCCCGCACCGCATAGGCCTGTGCGAGCGCCCCGGGAGAGACGACCAATGCCCCTCCGCCACGGGGGCTGGCAAGGTCAGGGTTCGAGCAATACATCGGCAGGGCGCGCGCGGCGAGTTGATCCAACATGGGGACCCAATCTGACAGGATGGCCCCGTCCGGCAGGCCCATCAGCAGCACGGCCTGCGCCTGATCGAGGGTAACCAGATCAATGTCCAATCCCCCAGCCCAGTGCGCAGCATCGCCCACGCTGCGTTCAATGGCATGAAAGCGCACAGCGTCAATCCGGCCCGCGTGGATGTCGCGCCAGAGCGCCTCTCCGCTGGTCATCACCACCTCGAAGGCATCTGGGTTAAATCCCATGTCTGCAATCCGTGCGAGGTTCGGGGCCGCGCGTTTGCCCGAATTTGACAGTACCGCCAAGCGCGTGCCGGTCCGGGCGAGGGCGTCAATTGCGGCTAAGGCCTGAGGATAGGGGGCCGTGCCGTCATGCAGCACGCCCCATTGATCCAGGACGATCCCGTCATACTGACCGGCAATCTCAGTCAAACTGTTCAGAACGCCGGTCACAGGGTCAGTATTCCGCCATGTCCTTGGGGTCCGTCAGGCTGGCGATGTATGCATCGACCTCGTCTGAGCGCATCGCGGGCGCCGCCTTGTCGGCCATGCCAGCAGGCATGTCCCCAAAGTAGAACTTGTAGCCCGGGATCGACTGACGCCGCTTACGGATGGGCATGCCCTCATAGGGGAACACGTCAGAGCGCGCGTTGGCCGCTTCGTCGTGGCAGGGCAGCACGTAGTCCGCGCGCTTGTCGATCTCCTCGACCGATTTCCAGCCTTCGACGGAGTTCACGAAACGCGCAGGCACCCAGTAGCGCCACGCCTCGGACGGGTTGGGTTCAAGGTTGCGTTCGACGAAGATCGCATCGCCCACGACGCAGATTGTGCCCGCGCTGGTCTCAACCGCGACGGCCATGTGACCGACCGAATGGCCCGGCGTGTGGAACATGGTGATGCCGGGGAAGATCTCGGTCTCTTGGTCAATCGCCTCAAACACGCAGCCCGCGTAGGCCTGTTGGACGCCGATATTGGCCTCATAGGTGCGGTAGTAAAGCGGCAGGGGGTTATAGGCCATTTCGATCTCGGCCTTGGGGGCGATGTAGCGGGCGTTCTTGAACTCTTTCATGTTTTGCACGTGGTCCCAGTGCAGGTGGGTGAAGATGATCGCGTCGATCTCATCGGGATGCACGCCCAGCTTTTGTTCCAGATGCTCATGCACCTGAAGGCAGCCACGTTTGTCGCATTTGTGGTGCCACTTGGTCGCGCGGGCCTCGTCGGGCAGGCCTGTGTCGATCAGGATTTTCTGGTCACCGGTGTCGATGTAATGGCAATAGACCGGGTTCCAGTACTTTTTGCCGGCGGGCCCTTTCCAGAAAATATAGGTCCCCAGATCGGCCTCAAGCCAGCCAGTGTTGATCGGGTAAATTTTGGTTTCGGCCACGCTCATGGGGGTCTCCAGGTCAGTCAATGAAATTTTGTATACAAAAATGACAATCGGGATACATTTGCAAGGCGAAACTGAAATGGGGGTCTTAGTTTGCTTTGAGCGTTTCCATGAAACTGAGCGTCATGTGATCCCGCATACCTTTGGATGCGGTTGCCGAGTCTCTGGAAAAGATATCCGCCATCAAATCACGGTGGCTTTGCGCGGAGGCCAGTAAGTCCTCATGGGTTGCGAATTTCTTGGCGCGGAACGGGCCTGTACGGCGGCGGAATTCGGATGCGATTTCAGCCATGAAAGGATTGCCCGTCGCGCGGTAAATGGCCATATGAAAGTCTTCGTTGGCTTGGATGAAACGGGCGGTATCGCCGGATGCGGCGGCGTCCTCACAGACGATTTGGGCTGCCTCAATCTCTGATCTACTGAGGAAATTTAGCCTTAGGGACACAATTCGGGCGCAGGCGGCCTCAATTTCGTGCATGGCTTCAAAAATCTGGCTCAGCTCTTCGCGGCTGTATTCAGCCACGAATACGCCCCGCTTTTCACCCTCGACCAGAACACCTTGAGCGGTTAGGCGCGAAAGCGCCTCGCGGACGGGGGTGCGGGACGTGCCAAACCTCTCGGCCAGTCCAGCCTCATCCAGTCTTTGGCCCGGCTCCAGTTTGCCAACGCTGATCTCTGTCAGGAGCGCTTGTTCAATTCGCTTTCCGGTGGAAAGCTTGTCTGAGTCTTTTGGTTTCATGCCGTTTTCACTTTGGTTTGGTCCGGAAAAATATGGTCTTCAAATATAGTAGATTGGTCAGATACGCAATTTTGCAGGTTTACCTTTGGTTTTGTATACAAAATAAAGAGGCCAAGGAAAACAGCCAGGGAACCGTCTGACGTGCCCGCACAAGGACACACAATGAATGACGCAAAGGTCATCGTCTTGTCTACGCTTGAAACCAAGCAGGACGAGACTGACTACCTTGTCACTTGCCTAACTGAGAAAGGCGCAAAAGCACAGGTTCTCGACATATCTTTGGCGTCGGGCGGCACGATTTTGGACAGCTTGGGCAAGTTGGACGCGATGGAGGCCCAGATCCAGGCAGCGGTACGGACACTCGCACAGGATTTGGGTCGCGCTTGCGCGGTTGTGGCGTTGGGCGGTGGCACCGGCGGCGAGATTGCGATGCGCATTTTTCGAAGCCTGCCTGCAACCTTCCCCAAGGTGCTGATCACCCCGCTGCCGTTTGACCCCCGTGCGGCGGTGGCTGAAACCTCTGTCATGTTGGTCCCGACGCTGGTCGACATTTGCGGGCTGAACGACACCCTTCGCGAAGTGATCCAGAACGCCGCCGCCATGGTGGCAGGGCTCTGTGGCGGCCCGCGACGCACCCAAGTTGAACGCTCCATCGGGGTGACGGGCCTTGGATCAACGGAGGCCGCGGTCAAAGGCCTTGTGTCGGGTTTGACCGTGCAAGGGCATGAGGCCACGGTGTTTCATTCCAACGGTTTTGGCGGCGCGGGCTTTGCCCGGTTTGCGCAGGCCGGAGCCTTCAAGGCCATCGTTGACCTCACCCCGCATGAGGTCACCCGGCTTCATATCGCAGGGGTCCATATCCCGATGCCCACACGGTTCAGCGCAGGGGGCGATTTGCCGCGTATCGTGGTGCCGGGGGCTGCGAATTTCATCGGGCTCGGAGAACCTTCGACACTGGCGCCGGACTATCTTGAACGTCCGCATTACCAACATTCCGGCTATTTCACACATGCCAAAGTCACCCCGGATGAGATGGCACAGATTGCCACCGCCCTGATCGACGCGCTGAACGCCAATACCGGACCACGCGCACTGATCGTGCCCATGGGGGGCTTTTCGCATCAGGACTGTCCGGGCGGCGCGATCGAAGATCCTGCCTTGCGCGACGTCTTTCTGGAAACCGCGCACGCGAGGCTTGCTGCCGATATCAGTTTGCAGGTCATCGACGCGCATATCTCCTCGCCCGAGATCACCACAGCCATCTTGGCCACCCTGAACACCTTCATGAAAGAAACCCATGTCTGACATCGCTGACAAGAAAGACGCCCTGATCGCCATTGCCAAACGCTGCTTCGACCTGCGCCTGCAAACCAATGCGGGTGGCAATCTGTCCGTGCGATTGGACAGCCGCGATGCGATTGTGATCAAGCCGTCGGGCGTGGGCTTTAACGAATGCACGCGGGACAATCTGCAAGTGGTTCATCTGGACGGAACGATTGAGCCGTCCGAGCACAAACCGTCCAAAGACCTGGACTTTCACCTCGACCTGTACCGCATCCGCGAGGACATCAACGCCATCGTGCATTGTCACAGCCCCTGGGCCACAGGCTATGCCAGTGCAGGCTTGGAAATCCCGTGTCTGACGGTCCAGACCATTGAAAAGATCGGGCGCATGCCCCTGATCCCATTGTCGCCTCAAGGCGGGCCGCAAACAGACGCCGAGATCAGCCCCGTTTTTGAGGATCCCAAGGTGGTCGCCGCTGTCTTGGCCAATCACGGGACCATCGGCGTTGGGGCCACGCTGATGAAGGCACAATATCTTGCTGAGATCATCGAAGAGACCGCCCAGATCGCCTACGTCCGCGACACCTTGATGGCGGCCCACGGCAAAAGCCAAGCCGACCTGCCGCAATACGGCACCGCCGCAGAGGCACGCGCGGGCGGGTAGGCCCTCAAAGTTGCGCAGCATTAGGCCGTCCCTGTCGCCCACCAAAGTCTTGATCAGGCTCATGCTGCGCCTTGAACGCGTGTCTGGTTTCGTCCCCAAAATGCTGCGGTTTCCAGACCACTTTCGATGACCTTTCGACTATTCTATGGCTCCTTTCGATGATAGGCAGCGGGTCTGGCAGGGAGGAGACTTGGGGATGGGATATCACGCTGTGCTCGGAGCCGATGGGGCCATCGGACGCGCAACCCTTGAGGCCATTGCGGCGAAGGGCCTTGATGGAAAGGCGCTGAAACGTGCCGATGCCGATGCGATGGATGCCGATGCCTTGGAGCGTGTCTTGAAAGATGCGGACGTCGTGTATCACTGCGTCGGCCTGCCTTACAATTCTGATCTCTGGACGACTGGTTTTCCGGCGATTTCTCAGGCTTTGATCGCCGCGTGTGAGACAACAGGGACCAGGATTGTCTATCTCGACAACGTTTACCTTTATGGGCCGGCACCACTCCCGGTGCCCTTTGATGAGACCACGTCGCGACAGCCGCCTTCGCGAAAAGGCGCGGCGCGCAAGACCGCAGTCGAAATCCTGATGGAAGCGCATCGTGCCGGTCGCGTGCGGGCGACCGTCGGGCGGGCGGCGGATTTTTACGGCCCGGGCGCGGTGAATTCGCCTTTCTACATCAGCTTTCTTGAACATATGCTGCGCGGCAAGCGGCCCCAAGTTGCTATGCCCGAGGGTCCGCTCCACACCTATGCCTATACCGCAGACATAGGCCGCGCGCTGGTGACACTGGCGCTGGACGATGCCGCATATGGCGAAGAATTTCATCTTCCTGTCGGGCCAGCCGTTCGCGTGTCAGATATGGCCGCGCTTTTTAACGAACAACTCGGGACGTCCCACAAGGTCGCACATGTGCCTGATGTGATCCTGCGCGGTCTGTCACTGTTCAAGCCGCTGATCCGAGAGGTTCATGAAATGACCTACCAATACAAGAGCGATTACATCATGTCAGACGACAAGTTCCGGCAGCGATTTCCTGATTTTGTGCCGACTTCGTACCGCGACGGTGTTGCCGCAATGATCCGGCATTTCCAGTCCTGACCCGCGCGCCGGACCAGGCCGAAGCCTGCGCCTGGTTCGCGGCCCACATGGTCGCTTATCGTCCCCATGGTCTGCCCGACCGCGCGGTGTTTCTTGGCAAAGGCCTCAGCGGATCCGCGATGGGGGATGTGGGTGATCGCCTTGCGGTCTGTGTCCAACACATCCGCAATCGCGCAGATGGATTGACCGCGATGGAAGTAGGTGATCGACTTGGGCGCAGCTATCGAGATCTTTGTTGGTGGGCAAAACCCAAGCGGTAGACGCGCCCATGAAGGCGCCTCCGACGCGGACGACACCTTAGCTTTGGTGGGATGGGCTTTACCTGCCTTGGCGCAGACCTGATACATCCCGTCGATGATCGCATTCTTTGGCGCCTCGTAGGTCGTCAGCACTTTGACTGAGTGCTGTGTGCTTCCGTTTTCCAGAACAACATCTGTGAATGTGCCGCCGATATCGACATCCATGCGAACAGAAACAGCAGTCATCTCGATCTCAATCAAGCCCCATCAAGGACAGGTAAGTTTGAGGCCATAGGGTCTTGCGACTGGCCAAAAATCAAATCAATTGATGTTCGGTCCCTGATAAATTTGATTTATCCCAAGGTTTGGCTGACCGAAGGCTTGCTGCGATTTCGCAGGCCTTTGCAACAAAGCGCGGTTCGCGTTGTATCTCGCATAGAATGACAAGGGGCGCGCGATCCGGTCTGCGTCGAGCGCGGCCAGCCGCCCTGCCTTTATGTCCTCTGACACAAGCGAACGGGGCAGCAGTCCGACACCCAAGCCCTTGAGTTGTTTGAAGGTGAACTGACGTCTTATCATCGCGCGCCGAAAGATAATTTTTCGGAATCATGCATGCATCCGAAGCAGGCGCAAGTTGCGACAAAGGTCGCAAGGTCCGCCTGTTTGTTTGTGTCACAAAACGGCGTTATCTAAAAAACGTGGTCAAGTGGGGCAATTGATGCAAGGATCATCCCTAAAGATTTTATTAAAGTGATTGTGGGGACAAAATGGCGAATGCAAATCGTGCGATCCATCCAAAGACCGCCAATCGTGGGGGGATTACATTTTCTACCGCGGCAATCGAAGTGCCCGAAGGGACGCCGGGGACACCGGGGACGCTCAGCACGAAGGCGCAGCGCCAAAGCTACATCGACCGCGTGCGAAATTATATCCCGGTTGAGGTGATCGCATTTTTCATCTTTGCCAATAGCCTTGTCGATCGCGAAAACCTAAGCAGCGATGACGTGAAGATGACAACGGCGATCGTGGCGGTCGCAACGGTGGTCATCGGGCTGTTTGCGACGTTCGTCTATGTCAAAATGGCGGCAGACCAAGCGGGCAATCAGGCCTGGAAAGTGCATGCGGCCATGGCGGCCGTGGCCTATTGTATCTGGGTGTATGCCCTTGATGCGAAGGTCTTTGCGCTGATCGGGACCAATATTCAGGACACGGCTTTGTCCGGCCTTCTTTTGGCGTCGTTCACCTTGTTCAGCGGGCTGATTGTCCCGACGCAAAAGCCGAAGGAGGCACCGGCGGAGGGGTAGGGCGTGAGGCATTTCCTCCCTTTGGGTGACACCACGGTGATCGGTGCGGTCGTGCAGGCCCCGCGCGCGGTGCGGCCATGAACCCGCACACCAAAAGTCTTCGGTTGCTGTCTGACACTTTGCAGACACGCAAGGAAGACGAAGAGGTGCTGATCGACTACTACAGCAGGTTGCGTGGCATCGGGCAGGATCTCAAGGGGCAGATGAGCACCGCCTATGCGCAAACTGGTGTGGGCCTGTCATTGGGATTGGCGTTTGATTTTGGCAGTTTTGTGTGCCCCGGTGTCCATATTGACGCCGCCCTGAAGGCCAAAGGGGCGGGGACCGCGCACGGCATTTTGACGTTGCATCGGGGCGCGCGGGTGGCTTGGTTTGCGGACATCAAGCACCCCCCACTGCCCCCCAAAAACCCCAGCCCCGCAGATCAGGCGCCCATCGCCCGCACGGATTGGTCCACGGATCGGCCCTATTGTCTGAGTTTTCTGCGTGGCAGCACCTGGGAATACGGCATCGATGGAAAGGTGGGTGTCTGGGCGGGCTTTGGTGATGCGGGCGACGTGGATGAAACAGGGGCCGCGATCGGGGGTGAGCTTGATCTGGGCGGCATGGGTGTCACCACGCGTCTGTGTGACCCGGTGCCAAGCCACTATCCAAGCTACAACGCCGATCTGATCAAGAGAGACCTGAACGGCATTTTCAAAGAGAACGCCAAGAATGCAGCCGCTGCATGGCTTATTTTGGTGGGAAAGGGGCGCAAACTGGCCTTGGGGGATGGTGTGCCGATACACAGCACCAATTTCCTTGCGCGCAAGATGGCTGCGTTCCGCGGTGCGGCGGGGACCCCTTTGCAGGATGTGGCAAACGTTTGGGACACCCACGATACGGCCTTTGTGAGCCGCAGCGGGGGTGATGCGCTGTGGAGCATCGGCGATATGCTGGCCAGTGCGGCCGACACCCTGCGTAACAAACGCAAATTGGGAAAGCTGCGCACCAAAGATCTGATTGCCGATCTGGAAAAGGCCTACGAACGTTTCGATACGCTGTATCAGGATGCGCGGGAGAAGTTGGATGATCTGGCTGCGTCGTCCCGCGGGAAGGTGGCCGCGCCGCGGGGCTATCAGATGACGTTCCTGCTTAAGAATGCAGCCCATCACCGCCGCAACGAGGCCGAGACCCACCTGAAGGTTCTGCGTCGGATCCGGGACATGACGCACTTTAACGCGATTGCGAAAACGGCGATCAAAGCCAGAGAGGTCCCGAAGTGCTATCTTGATGTCAACGTGGTTGAAGGACATGCCACAGCCAGTGCGACGGCCAAAATTGTCCTGCCCCAGTTGGGCCAAAAAGACAGCAAGATCATGCCCCGGGCCGTCGCCCAGATTAAGGGGAAGTGCTATAAGAAAAGGATCGGCAGCCGGTATCAAAGCTTCACCCCGGGCCATGGCCGGACACTGTTGAATACGCAGGATTCAGTGGTGACCTATGCCTCCAAATTGGTGACGGAAACCCGCGCGTTGTCCGGGTTTGGCAAGGGCACAACAGGAAAGCCCACTGAGACAGAATACAATCTTGTGACCATGAGCTACAGGACGGTGACGGCGCAATGGTTCGACGATAAGGGCACGGAGTCTTATAAGGCGTTGCCCAATGGGAGCGGCGTGACGTTCGGCATGTCGGTTTTGCGCAGCCGGATCATTGATTACACCAAAGCCTGCAAGGCGCTGTCGCCTCTCAGCGTGAATAACAAAACGGCCTTGTCGAAGGACCAGATCGCCCTGGAAGAGGCCATGGAGGCGCAGCTGCGCATCAGCCATCGGGAGCTGCGCGCGGCCTTTCGGGCCTCACCTGACACGATGCTTGAGGACACGGATGCCTCCGATGCATTTGTGATCGAACTCAGTCATGCGTTTGAAGACCCTGTAGGTTTGACGTTTGTGAAGAAGGATTTCCGCGTCAAGAACATGTTTGATCTGCCCTTGGTGCAGCAATTGCTTGCGGCCAAGCCAGGCGTGCGGGTCAAAGGGATCCGACCGCAGGTGATCCGGATCCGCTACCGCGTCCAGCAGGACGAAGACCGAACGCGCGGGCTGTTCTCGTTAGGCTGGAACCCATTGGTCAACCTTGAGGAGGGCAAGACGCGCGAAAGCGTCAACCCGTTCTCAAGCCAGGGCAACTACGATGAAAATCTGCAAGAGGCTGAGCAGTTCAAGTCGTTTGACGGCTTTGACCCCAAGAAGGTCAAGTCGCCCTTTACAGTGGTGCCCGAGATTGCTGCGCAAACCTCCTTTGATCTGACGCGGGTCAGTCGTGTGGGCACGGAGTGTGTGATTTCGCTGCACGAATACCATATCCCGCCGCATTATTTTCCGCAGGATTTCGGTGCTGAGCGCGCGGCCTCTCTCACCCGAATGAACGCCAAACGCGACGCAGAATTGCTTGTGCCGCCCGTTTTGCTGTTCAGCCAGTAGGGGGGCGGTCACCGTGGATATGTTCGAATTCCTGAAAACACAGCTTCTGAAGCACTTGCCGCATCCCCATGCGCGCAGCCCGTTTCAGATCACGACTGAGGGGTTGGTTGTCGAAGAGCCGGGCATCGCCGTGCGTGATATTGCGGCGCTGATCGCCGATATCTCAGGCAACCGAGATTTCTTGCCGTCAGATATGACGTTGCCCGACCTCAGGATTTCGGATCTGCGCCTGACACGCACGCCGGATGTCTGGGGCGGTGCGTTTGCCTGCACGGTTGAATGGGGTCAAATTGGCCTCACCCTCGCAGATGATATCAACCTGAAGCTGGACAATGCGTCTGTTCATTTGGAGACAAAGGGCACGCGCCTTTTGGGTACTGTGTCGGCGGGGTTGATCGTTGAGGACATGACCCTTGATGTGACCCTTGATCTGCCCAGCCAGTTCATCACCGGCACATTGGCGCCGAGCCAACATGCCACGGCCATCGATTTCCTGACGGCGCGCAATTTGTGTCACGGGACGACCGCGCCCGTTATTGAAGACCTGACCGTTGAGGCATCCCTGCCTTTAGGGTTTCTTGCCGTGCATCTGGAACTGGCCGATGTCGTCACGATGGGCCCCGTCCGCATCGTGCACGTCACAACCGACCTGGAGATTGCAGGGGCGGGGGAAGAGGCCAGCTTTGAGGCAGCGGCGAAGGTGGAGATTGCCGTGCAGGGTCAGGCCCCGCTGGCGTTGAGTGCGGCGGGGCAGGTGGATCGCCAAGGATGGCGTCTGGCGGGCGAACTTGATGCCCCGCCAGGGCGGCTGTCGATTGGGGATCTGGTCGGCACCATCGCGGTCGATTTGCACATGACAGCCCCGCAATTACCCAATGTGATCAAAGACCTAAGCCTGACCCATCTTGGTCTCGCCCTTGATACGCATACCGATCATTTCCAACTCGATTGTACGTTGGATTGGTCGCATGCGGCGCAGGTTGTTGTCCATATTGCAAAGACTGGTACCGACTTCGATGTCTCTGCCAGCCTCACCATTGAGGACGTCACATTCAAGATCGCGTTCGAGGATCACGGCGCAGCGGTTTTGGTGGCCAGTTTTGATGCGGCTGGTCATGCGAAAATGACGCTTGATCAGTTGATTGCGGCGTTTTCGGGGGGCAAATCCCCCTTTGGTCCACCCGCAAAAGGGGTCTCGCTTGAGGTCAAATCCGCGGCTATTGCGCTGGACAGCAAGGCACAGATGCTTTTGGGCGCTGAGTTGAACGCAGGCATAGACCTGTCCGAAATGGGCGATCTGCCGCTTGTAGGGGCCTTGTTGCCAGAGGGCGGGCAGTTTGGCCTTTCGATGATCCCTGCCTACCGTGGCAAGGGCTTTACGGATGCGGATGCCACAGCCGCCGCCAAAGCCATGCCTGCAGGGATCCACATTGATCCGGCGATGGCGCCGGGCTTTAAATTGGAGGCCCACCTGACGCCTGAGGGCACCTTTGGCGCGCGCGATCTGGGGACAAAACCGGATGCGGCCCAACCCCCCGATACGCCCCCCAAAGGCCCGCAACCCGCTTTGCCCGGTGCGCTGAGCTGGAGCGACGTGGATGCGCATCTTGGCCCGTTGCATATCAAACGGCTGGGGTATTTCTTTGACCCGAAAAGCAAGTCGATCGACGTGGCGTTTGATGCAGAACTTGGGCTTATGGGCCTTCATCTGAGCGTGGATGGCCTAAGTGCGCATTACGACTTTGGCACGCGCCAACTGACGCCTCGGCTCAATGGGCTGGGGGTTGATCTTGCGCGTGGCCCGCTGGAGATCGGGGGGGCGTTTCTGAATCAGGATGGGGATTTCGCGGGGGCGCTGACGCTGAGCACCAGCCAGTTCTCGCTGAATGCGTTGGGGGCCTTTACGATGGACCATGGCACCCCGTCCATGTTCGTCTATGGGGTGCTAAGCATGCCCCTCGGTGGCCCGCCGTTTTTCTTTGTCGAAGGCCTCGCCGCGGGGTTCGGGCTGCACCGGCACCTTTCATTGCCGCCTGTGTCCAAGATCCACGAATTCCCGCTGATCGTTGGGGCTGATCCCGCCCGCACGGGGCCCACGACACCTGCGGCACAAGCGGCCGCCCTGCATGACTATGTTCACCCTAAACTGGGTGCTCATTTCATTGCCGTGGGCGTGAAATTCTCGTCGTTCAAGTTGCTTGAGGGCTTTGCCGTTCTTGTGGCCGCCCTGAGTGAGGAGCTTGAGGTGGATATCGTGGGCACCGCCACGCTGACGTCCCCGCCCAAGGCGCCGCCAAACGTGCCAGCCATGGCGCGTGTGACGCTTGATTTGCTGGCCCGCGTCATCCCCGCAGAAGGGCGCATCGCGGTCGAGGCGCGGATCAGCCCGCAGTCCTATGTCTACAGTCCGTTGTGCCATCTGTCTGGCGGGTTTGCGTTTTACAGTTGGCTAAAGGACGTCCCGGACCAACACATCTATGGCGGCGATTTCGTTTTGACGTTGGGCGGCTATCACCCCGCCTTTGACAAACCGTCGCATTATCCCACCGTCCCGCGCATCGAGTTGAAGTATCAAATCACGCCAGAGGTTTATGTCAAAGGCGACGCCTATTTCGCCCTGACACCGTCGACAATGATGGCGGGTGGGCATTTGCACCTGCAGGCCAGCATCGGGGCGCTGCACGCTTGGGCGGATTTCTCTGCAGATTTCCTCGTTGCGTGGGAGCCGTTTCATTACGATGTGCGCGTTCATTTCGAGGTTGGCGCAAAGTGGAAGTGTTTTCATACAACTGCCTCTGCGGATCTGCAGATATGGGGCCCGCCCTTCACCGGAGTGGCCAGTGTTGACTGGTGGGCCTGTTCGTTTGATGTGCACTTCGGGCACAGCGGCTCCTTTGCGCCGGTCCCGATTTCGACGTCCAAGTTCAAAGAGAGCTTTCTTGACATCGACGAGAGTGCGGCCAGCCAAACGGCAGCCCTTGGGATCGTTCCGACTGCAGGTGTTGTTGCGGAGAAGGACGGCGTGTCGTGTGTGTCGCCGGTGAACTTTGAGGTGCGGGTCTCAACGAAGGTGCCGATTACCGACCTGACCATGGGGGCCACGTCCGACACCCACAGTGCGCCGGTTTTGGGGGTCGCCCCCTGCGGAACCCCTGATCTGGGCACGTCCGCCATGACCATTCAGGTCGTCAGCCTGCCCAGCCGCTTTGATGTGACGGACCATTTCAAAATGGTGAGCGAAAGCACCGCTCATCCGCCGGCGCTGTGGGGGCAGGCACTGAAACCTGATCAGAATGCGAAACCGATTGTCTGTCTGTCGGGGGCGGTTTTGCGTGCAGCACACCCGGCTGTCGCGTCTGCGTCGCAGGCCAAGAAGGTGAAAGACATGCAATTCAATCCCAAGGCTGTCGGTCATACCTATACGCCGACGACGCCGGGCGCGCCGGGGGCGACCTTGATTGAGGAACTGCAGGCGCTGGGCCTTGATACCACTGGGATGGCGACCAATGCACAAGGAGGGTTCGATGCGTAGCGCAAACACCGGCCCCATGTTGCACCCTGACGATCAGGTGCGGTTCTTCGATCACCATCGTCCGTCCCTTATGGCGGGCAGCTATTCTATTGAGGTCGCCCACGATGTGGGCAGTTTGGGGATTAACGCGGCCCGTACCCAAGAGATTTCGATCGCCGGTCCGCGTTTTGCACTGGCACCCAATGAGATTGCAACGTCGTTTCCCGCGCGGGGGACCGAAGGTCAGTTCGAGACTGTCTTACCCCATGTTTTGCTCAGCCGTCCGAGCCTGCCGTGGGAGCGAAGCGCCTGTCTGCAAACCCAATTCGAACCGGGTGATCCGAAAGCGACGGCGCCCGCCGCCGATCTGCCGCCCTGGCTTGCGTTGATGGTGTTTGATGCCGAAGAGATTGAGGGATGCGCGAAAACCGTGCCTGCCGCAGACTTGATCCATCCGGTGGCGGGGCACGCTGGAACGGCGCCGTCATCCGGAGCCCAGTTTGCGCAACTTAATCACGACGTGGCGGATGACCCCAAAACGCCCGTGGCGGTGATTGATCTGCCGCGGGATCTGGCACTTGGCCTGCTGCCCAAGCCTCAGGACCTGAATTTTCTGACTGTCGTACGCGACGTTGAGAAAACGGCCCAAGGTGCGCCCCACGAGGCCCGCAGCGTGGTCATCGCCAACCGTCTGCCCCTTCCGGGCAAACGGAATGTCGTGCATTTGGTTTCACTGGAACATCAGTATACCCCCAAACCCAACGCCGACTTGACCAAACCGTGGTGGACAACCCACACCCATTGGACAGACCAGATCAAGCCGGGCCCGACCTTGCGGTTTGTAAGCCTGTTCAATTGGGATTTTACCTGCGACGCGGCCCCAGCGGATTTGCAGCACATCCTCGAAGGTCTCGACCACGGGACGTTGTCGATTGCGTCTTCGACGCTCAACACGACCCTTCCTTTGGCGCAAACGGGGGCTGTTCCCGTCGCATTGCACAAAGCCACGGGCGCGCGCACCGCGGCGTGGTATCGGGGACCGTTTCAGGTCTTTTCACGGTCCGCTGCCGTCACACTGCCCGCGCGGCAGGCCGACGCCCTGACACGCCAGGATCCGGCGACGAACATGACCGATCAAAGCTATGCCAGCGCGTGGGAGTTGGGCCGCCTGTTGGCCCTGCGTGATCCGGCGATCGGGCTGCGTCTGCATCAATGGAAACGCCAATGCGCCCATGCAGCCCGCGCTGCTGCGCAACAGCTGACCCAGACGCCGCCTCCGCCCGCGCCCGATTTACCGGATGACATTCATCAGTGGTTCGACGCGGCGCTTTTGCGGTTGGGCGCGGTGCCCTACAGCTATCTGTTGCCCGATCCTGATGTGCTGCCCCCCGAGACCATCGCCCCCTTCCGGCTGGACCGGGTCTGGCTGGCGGCACTTGTAGACGGCGCGTTCAGTATTGGACGCGTCACCGAACAGCAGGCCGACGCAGACGCGACATTGCGCGCCGCCCTTCCGGCTGTCGATGCCGCAAGCGGGGCAATCACCCGACAGACCACTGGCGTTCTGGTGCGGTCCCGTGCGGTGCGGGACTGGCCTGATTTGGTGATTGACGGGTTCGCCGCGTCCGGCGCGACCACCCCCCTGCGCCCCTTGCGCTACGACACCATCGGGCCGGAGACGAGGCTTCTTTTGTTTGAGGGGCCCTTGGCGCGGGTCGATGTTCATCTGCACCCCATGGCCATTCACTTTGGTCTTGATGGCACACATGGCGCGCTTTCCAAGGCGGGGCAGCCCGTCAGCCCGCGCAAAGGAACCAATGGCGTCCTTGAAATTGCCGATCTTGCCCAAGCCCTTGGGACCGCGTCCAGCCGCGCGTTTGCCTTTGAGATGATCGAGACCGTTCCCCGAATTTCCCGCACGTTTGATTTGCCCCATGAGTGATTTGATTTTCCCCGTTTCCGTCAATGCATGGCGCCTGACACGTCCGCGACAGGTTGTCGGGCCGCCGACCGATTATGAAATCCTGCCATGGTTTGACGGGGTGCGGGACCACAACGCGTCCACGGCCAATGTCGCCTCTGCGGTCAATGCACCGCCCTTTGGTGATCACAGTACATGGCTTGATGCAGGTGTTCATCTGCACTGGACCCTGCCCAAACCGATGACACGTGGCGCAAGCCGGCGCACTGAATATTGCACCGTGCAGGTCGGTGACATGTGGCTGCCACCGGCGCCCAACAGGTGGCTGATCCGCAGGGAGGCCGAGGGACAGAATGCTGACCAATATCGCCGCATCTGGATCGTTGAAAGTGACTATGTCCACCCCGGGGTGCTGCGCCCCAACACCCATGTGGTGGCCTATCCGCGCGCAAACAGAGATCCACATGACCCGCCATTTCTTTACCTTGGCCGTCAGTTTGAACTGGATGTGAAAACCCTTGAACCGTCACCGGACGTCGTGCCTATGACACAGGCGACGTCGCTGGATTTCTATGGCCCCGACATTACGGCCGTCGGCCCCGGTGACCCCCTGTTTGCCGCACATTATCCCAGTTGCCGGAGCATCTTTGGGCTGCATGACGATGCGCCGCCCCCTGAGGATGTCGCGTTCGGCTATGGGGTGTTTGGCTGGTATGAGGACGGGGCAAAAGATCCCACTGTCCGCGCGGTAACCCAAGGGTTCCGAGACATCGTGCAAAACCTGTCCCAAGTTGCCGGAATTGGATCGCTGGATGCCAAACAGGATCTGGGGGAATTGGGGGACCGCCTGTCGGTTTATAGCACCCTTGGACGTGAACTTGGGCTCGATAGCGGTGACGGCAAGATCCTTGCTGTCGATCCCACCGGCGCGCGGACCCTGGTGGCAGGGTCGGTTGGATCGGAACCGGACACGCCGCTGCCCCGTGATATGCCTGCCGAAACCGCATCGGCCCCTGATTTGGCCCCAATCGGGATCGGAAGTTCTGCGGCGGAGGCCTTTGCCGCGCTGGTGACCGGCGGAACCCCCGGCCCCAACGAAGATGCCCTTGTTCAGGGGCTTGCGGCGACCGATTTGACGGCGCACCCCTTAGACCACGATCTAAAGCTTCGTGAGGCCCGCCATTCGGAGCAATTCAAAGCGGTCCGCGGGCATGGCATCTGGACCCTGCGCCCCAATCAGGCGGCTGAGGGGGAGGGCACGGCGGGTTTGGAAGATCTGTCCGATGACCTGGCCGTTGAACTGGACGCCTTGAACCGGCTGCAAGAGGCGTATGGCGCCCGCCTTGATGAGATCGACAGCCTTCGGCAAGGGGTGTTCTCCGACTGGAGCCGGTTCATGCGCGCGGCCTATCCTGAAAGCGACAGCGATATCGTGCCGTTTGATCTTAATGCCGCCGAGGATCTTCTTGTGCGAACCCAACTTGCGCCGCTTGAGGCGCTGCTGGAGAAGACGGGAACCCTTTATATGGGGGAAAGCCCCAAAGGCGATATGCTGGTCACGGCCCAAGCACCGCAGGCGCAGGATGCGGTCGCGGTTGACCCGTTTGCCTATGGCGAAATGCACGGGGCAGAGGGCGCGGCCTATTCGTTTGATGCCGCAGCCGTTGACGACCGTATTGCTGAAATACGGATCGCCTATGGCGAAATCATCGACAGCCTGCAGATTGTCACTGCTGACGCTGGCCCCTTGACCCGACGTGGCGGCCCCACTGGAAACAAGGCCACATTCACGCTGCAACTTGGCGAATACATCACAAAGATCGAAGGCAGCACTGGCCCGTGGAGGGGCCATGAGCCGATCAACCATATCCGGTTCACGACGAATTTTGGCCGCACGTCACGCACATACGGATCAGAAAAGACCACGGGCAAACACTTCTTGCTGCAAGCGCCGCCCGGGCATTTCATCTGTGGCCTTCGGATGCGATCGGCCACCTATACCGAAGCCATCGGGATCGTCGTGACACCAGACCCACGGGCCGGACCCGTGGCCGAGACACCCCCCCCGTCCTCGCCGTACAGCCTCGCGGCGCAGATCGTTGGACAACACGCGCGCGTCTTGGCGCATCTGCAAGGCGATCACGGGGCCGATCTGCATCTTGGGATCACGCCGGGTCCGCGGTTCTGGCGTCCCAACGATCCCGTTGTGGTGCTGGACGACACGCAAACCCGTGCCCCTGACCGGACGAACGGCGTCCTTGATGACGGGATGAGTTCCTTTTATTTAGTGGGCGACCGGGACTGGTCGCATGCGGTGGGCAAGGTTATCGTGCACCCTGGGCTGATTGAATATTTATGTGGTGACGACGCCAAAATCGTCTTTAACTGGGTGTCCGCCGCCGCCGACTGGGCGCCTGTTCAGCTGGAGTGGCAAGCTGAAATACGCGCCGAGGATGACCACAACACAGAGGCCCATTCAGCGTACCCCACTGATTTGGTGACCAAATCCTACACCCTGCAGCAAGATCACGCGGACCTTGTGGCCCGGAACAAGACCATATTGGCAGAGCCGCACCTGAGTTATCTGTCTGGCCGCAGCGTGCTGAACCCGTCGGCGGGGCGTTTGATCGCTGAGCGGTATAAGGGCCTCTCCAGCGCGCTGACGCAAGGGACAACACCGCTGAAGGGGACGCCCGTTGTGCTGCCTCTGGGTGGGTTCCACGACCACCTGTTGATGCACACCAATGAGCCACAATTGACGGTGGATGACCCCGTTGGCCTGCCCGAGCAACGGGCCTTGGCACAGCGGATCCGCAGGGGCCTGGGGGGCTTTCATCCGGTGACGCCTGCGTCTGATCAGCCGTTCCATCCCTTGCGTTCCGGCGAGGTGACGTTGACCCGTCTGCGTGCGGTCGATGCTTTTGGCCGCACACGGAGCTGGCGGCCAAAGGTGCTGCACACAACGGCGCGCATGACGCCCGCACCCCGTGACATAAAGCGGGCGACAGCGCGCTTGCCCGTGCGTCTGAGCCAGCCCGCGCGGTTGACGTTTCGGTGGCTATCGGCGGGACACGCCGATCTGGAAAGCAATGCCCATCCGGCCAGTTCACCCATTTGCGGATGGCTTTTGCCCAACGATTATGACGGCTCCATCGCGGTCTACGATCGCGCGGGCCATATGCTGGGCGGTTTGATTGAAGGCGCCACGTGGGTGCCCGCGCCGGGCCGTGCGAGGGCACCCCGCTCATGGCGGGAGGTGCCAGACCGGACTTTGGCCAGGATCATTGGCTGGATGACGCGGGATCAAAGCAGCACGTCGGATTTCACGGAGGCCTTGCTGACGACGCTGGATGCCGGCCTCAACATGGTGGACCCAATGGCCGCCGCGCAGGCCCCTGCGCGGGCGCTTTTGATCGGACGCCCCATCGCCGTGACCCGCGCCCGCCTGCGCCTTTCAACGCAACATGCGTTTGCAACGGACCAGTCCGATCAGGCCTTCATGGCGCGCCTTGAAGGCAGCCCTGCCGCAACGAAGGGTTTTGAGAACGTCCACATTCCGGTGCGTCTGGGGGAACACGGGCAATTGAACGACGGGCTTTGCGGCTACTGGATCGAAACGGACGATGGGTTTGCGGACGACACGCTCCATCTGCCGCAGGGGCTGGTTCCCCCCAAAGCGCACGCAAGAATTGCAGCCTACGACGGTGCAGGTGGCACGACTTTGCCCCTTACCCTGTCGCTGTCTGGTGGCTCTGTGGATGTGACGATGCTGTTCGATCCTCTGGGCCGAGTGCATGCCACAACAGGGGTTTTACCGACCAAGTCGATTGCAATGCTGCCTGAGTTGTTTGAACCCGCCATGAACAAACTGCGCGCCACGTTCCGAACGGCCCCTTTGCTGACGCCAGCGGACGCCATAGAGATCCCCCTGCCGTCTGAGCCGGGATCCAGTTGGAGTTGGTTGCACCGAGACGGTGACATCTGGACCCATATCCCCCACCACCCATCGGTGCCGCGCGCGGCGTTTTTGTCTGCCTTTGGCACCGTTGCACCCGCGCTTTGGGAGGCGCTGGTGGAGAGCGGACGTTTCGTGCGCCAAGATGGCCCGGACACGGCCCTGTTGATGCCCAGCACGACAGGACAACCGATTGATTTTGCGGCCTTCCCCGACCTTACGCCAGCAAGTCTTGAACGCGGATTGCATGCGCTGACCAAGGGGATAGATCCCCCGTCCATGCGTGATCAGGGTCAACAGAGACCCATTTTGAGGCAAGGATGGCTCGAATTGCGTCAAACGCCCACGCCGCCCGGCGCGAAGACAAAGCAGGGGGGGCATAGGTCATGAGCGCCGACAAATCGTTCTATGCCAGCCGTGCCCATCCCGAAAGCGCGGGCCTGAGTGCGACATTGCGCCATGCCGGTGGCTGGCCCGCATTGTCCATCACGGGATCTCCGCAGACTGTGGAACTGACACTTGTGAACCGCACGCCTTTGCCGGTGACAACCGGGTCGGCCACCTTGCGGCTGCAATTCCGTCCGGGGGTGTTGCGCGACACGGACCAAATTGCGCTTGCGCCGGAATCCGAGGCGCAATGGGTGTTGGCACTGGAAGATGTGCGACCGGGCAAGGACGTGACCTTGGTGATGGTCGGTGTCTCTTCGTTCACGCTTGCGCCCGGGGCTGCCTTGACCGTGCGTCTGGATGGCATCAGCGCGGCCCCTGAGGGGGGCTCTCGTGCGACGAATGTGGATCTGTCGTATAGCGATTTTTTTCACCCAAGCGGCACCGAAGTCGCCGGTGCGCGCCTGATCCATTTGCCGGTCTTGCGCCGTCACGCGCCTGCCTCACCTCCGATCAAGGACATCCGCACGGGGGCTGTCGCGCTGAGTGGGCCGTTTTCGGCGGGGTTTGTCGGGGGCAATCAGGTGGTGAACGACGGTTTCACCCTGAACACTTTGACCCTGCGGATCGTCAATACGGCCCGCCATTCGGTCCCGTTGGCCGCGACCTCAGAGGTGGGGGACGGGGCGACGGAAATACACCTTGGATTTCGCGCGGGCAAGCTTGGCGCGCAGTGGGGCCTTGTGTCAGAACGCGGGGATCACGTGGGCATTGCGTCCGTCACGGATTTTCGCGCGGCTGATGACCACAGCCAGCCCCACGGGGGATGGCAAGTCGACAACCACACCTTACGGCGGGTTTCCCCCGGCACACTTGAGCCGGGGGACTACGTTGAGATCGTGATTGAGGTGCAAACCCAAGCCGAGCCAGGCCAGGCACAGCTGATCCTGACCTATGAAAACCTGCGTCACAGCGATGATGGGGATCTGGTACTTCTTGCGACATTGGGATCTGTTGTGGACAGCACAGACGGCGTGACAATCGCGCGCGCGCTGACTGTTGAGGCGCCCATTACGGGGGCTGACTTCGCCTCACAGTCCCATCAAGCGATGTCCCTCACGCCCCAGACCTTTACCGTTGGTGGCGACATTGACGCCTTTTATCCGGTTGTCTTTGAAGACCTTGATTGGATGAACAGCGCCTTCAAGTTTCAGATCATGCGGCCCTATACCCATATCGATTCCGACTGGCACGGAACCTTGATGGCCGAGGTGTCCTGCCACAGTTCAAATTACGGACATGGGTCCGAGTTTGCCCGCATCCGCGTGGCGCAGGCGGGGCGTATCTTTTTGGCCGGGTTTGCCAATTACCACAGGCGTCCCTACCACGTTGCTTGGCTGCGGGGGGCCACGACATACAAGTGGCGCAGCCAAGGCCCCGGGCTGCTGTCACCGTTGAACAATTTGACTGTGCCCGGACCTCTCACGATCACATTCGGTGACCATGGGGGCGACAGCACCTATGACGTCAAGACATCCCCCGATCCGGAGTTTGACAAGTTCTATGTCAAATTTGAATACGAACCCGGCTAGCGTGCACCGGTGTCCGCGTTCTTTGGACAGGCCCAACGTGCACCTGCCAATCAAATTGATCCGGTGGTCTGACAGCAAACCCACCAGACTTGTGCGTGTCAGGGGTGGACCGATTTCGTCGATCGGCGCAGGATCAGTTTGGGTTCACAATGGCGGCTACAGGCCGTCAATGACGTCTGATCCACAATGGCCCTTGCGAGGACTTCACCGGCCTCCTGACCAATCCTTTTGGCGGGCAATCTGACGGTTGTCAGGCCGGGTTCGATGTCAGCGCTGCCTTTGAAATCGCCGATGCCAACAACCGATATGCCGTCTGGCACAGGCACACCCGCGGCTTTCGCCCCATAGAGCGCCCCCGTGGCAAGGATATCGTTGCCGCAGATCAATGCGGTGGGGCGATCCGACTGCGACAGCAAGTCTTGAGTGTCCCGTTTGGAGGACGAAATGCTGTAAACGGTGGTCAGGCGCCACGCGTCGGGCACGGTGACATTCGCCTTTGACAAGGTTTCAAGCACGATCTCACGCCGGGCGAGGGCACGGTCGTTGCCTTGAGTGGGCGGAAACATGCAGGCAACCTTCGTATGGCCAAGCGCGATGATGTGTTCGGCAATCATTTTGCCCGCCAGTTCATTATCGGCCCCGATGCAGGGAAACGCCGCATTGGGCGCGTAATTCCACATGGACAGGCTTGGGATGTGGTGTTGGTCCAGCAGCTGGAAAACCGCCTCATCATGGTTAAGCCCCGTCAGGACGACACCGTCGACCCGATGTTCCAAAAACTTACGCAGGATCGCGTATTCCCGCTGCAAATCGTAGCCGTGGGACGCCAAAAGAATGGTAAAGCCAAGCCTGTCGACCGTGTCCGAAAAGGCCTGCACGACTTCGGCAAAGATCGCGTGATCCAACGTCGGCACCAGAACCCCAATGGTGCCGGACCGGATTCCGTGGATCGTTTGGGCGGCGCGGTTGCGGATGTATCCGGTTTTGCGGACCGCGGAATTGATGCGTTTTCGCGTCGATGGCTTGAGCAGTTCTGGATGGTTGAAATACCGAGACACCGTCGACGCAGACACCTTTGCGGCCTTTGCCACAGCCGTAATATCTGCCTTTTTATCATTTTTATCAGACATATAAGCGCGAAATTAGGGAAATTTATGAAAACATTTGCAAAACTATTTTCATCGCTTAGCGTGATTGGTCAAGCCTGACTTTGGGAGAACTTGGACGCGATGGACTTTCTGTTCTACATGGGCGACGTGTTCACCCCGATCAATTTTGGGTTGTTGTTGCTTGGCACCGTTGGGGGGTTGATCCTGGGCGCGACGCCGGGATTGTCGCCGACAATGGCGGTGGCGCTTCTCATTCCATTTACGTTCAAACTTGAACCGCAGCAGGGTTTGATCCTGCTTGGGGCGGCCTACACCTCGACGGTGGCGGGCGGAGCGGTCAGTGCGATTTTGCTCAAGATCCCGGGGGCGCCCGCCAATATCGCCACAACGCTGGATGGGCACGCGATGGCCACCAAGGGCGAAGGGGCGAAGGCGCTGCAATTGTCCTTTCTGGCCTCGGCCGTGGGGGGGCTGTTCGGCGTCTTTTTGTTGATCTTCCTTACGCCGGTTTTGGCGCGATGGGCGCTGGCCTTCGGGCCGTCGCACCTGTTCTGGCTGGCCATTCTGGGGGTCACCGTGATTGGGACGCTCGATTCTAGTTCGGTCGTGAAGGGGCTTTTGTCAGGCTGTATTGGCTTGTGGCTGGCCACGATTGGGTTTGACGACATCATGGGCGCGCAACGCTTTATCTTTCACCCGGCGGTCAGTGGCGGGATCAATGTTATTCCCGCCTTGATCGGGCTGTTCGCCATCCCGCAAGTCATCACGATGCTGACCAAAGGCCGCACAGGGTCCAACGCCGAAATCATAACGGTGAAGCGTCACCCCATCCGTTTGGCGTTTCTTGAGGTCATCCGCCGCAAAACAGCGCTGATCATTGGCACCATCACAGGGTCGATTATCGGCCTGATCCCGGGCGTTGGCGGGCAGATCGCAGGGCTTGTGGCCTATGACCAATCCAAGAAGTTCAGCAAAGAAAGCGAGAAATTCGGGACCGGCCACAGCGAAGGCGTGATCGCTGCGGAAAGTGCGAACAACGCGATGGTCGGCCCGTCGCTGGTGCCGCTTTTGACGTTGTCCATTCCTGGCTCACCCACGGCGGCGGTGCTGCTGGGCGGACTGCTTATTCATGGCATCTTTCCAGGTCCTGATCTGTTTATGAACTACCCTCAAGTGGCGTGGACATTCATCGATTCCATGCTGATCGGTCAGATCCTGATGTGCGTCTTTGGTCTTTTTATTGCGGGTCTTGCTGCCCGTGTGGCCCGCGTCCCCCACGCCGTTATGGCAGCGATTGTTCTGGGGCTGGCCGTCTTCGGCAGCTATTCAGTGCAAAACTCCATGGGGGATGTCTATGTCATGGCGAGCCTTGGACTGGGCATGTACTTTCTTGAACGCTTCGGCTTTTCGGCGGCCCCCCTTGTACTGGGCCTAATCCTTGGTCCGATCGCTGAGGCGAACTTCATCCAAGGGTCGATGATTGCCAATGCAACCGTCGGCACGGGTACCTATTTCTTCACCGGCTGGCTCAACTGGGCGTTGATCGGGATCGTTCTGGTGTCGGTGAGCTATTCGATCTGGATGGAAATTGCCCAGCGTCGCTACACGACCAAAGAGGAAGCCGTCGCGAAAGAGGAGGCGGTGTCATGACCGATCTGCCCCGCACCCAACACATCATAGCGTCGGGCGGTATCGCTGCCGTGGGTGTCATTGTGGCCTATATCAGCTTCACGCAAGAGCCAGCGGATGCCTTCATATTTCCACGTCTGATCTCATCCGTTTTTGCGGTTTTGGCCATCTGGACCTTTGGCAAGGCTGTTATGGGCCGCACGAAGGTGGGCAATGGCATCAGCGGGGAGGCCATGCGCAATATGCTGCCCGGATTGATCGTGATGATCATCTATGTCTTTTGGGCCGCGAAGGCTTTGGGCTTTTATACGGCCACCACGATCACCTTTTTCATCATGCTTTCGCTGTATGATCCGGCACCGCACGGCGCCTTTGCGTCCTGGGCGAAACGCATAGCGATCACCGCTGGCTTCTTGCTGGTGATGTATGGGCTTTTTGCCCTGCTACTCAATGTCTTCACACCCCGTGAAGTCTTCTTCTGAACCGTAAGAGCGGCAGACCAAACCTTAGGGAGGATATTATGAAAAAATGGATTGCAGGGGCCGCATTGGCCGTCGCAGCAATGACGGGATCCGTTCATGCCGAAGGGCACGGAGACTATCCGGAACGGCCCATCATGATGATGGTCAGCTATGGCGCGGGGGGGGCCACTGACTTTCAGGCGCGCATCGTGACGATGACAGCCGGGAACGAGGATGCCTTGGGCATGCCCGTTGCCATCGTGAACCGCCCTGGTGCGGGTGGACGTGTCGGCTGGAACTGGTTCGCAACTGAGGCCGACAATGACGGCTACACGCTTGGTGCCTACAACATCCCGCACTTTATTGCGCAGTCGATTGAAGGTGGCGTTTCGTATTCCACGGACGATTTTGAACCCATCGCGAACTGGGGGGCTGACCCTGCGGTGTTCGTTGTCGGTGCGGACAGCGAATTCAACTCGATGGCGGACGTCATTGACTACGCCAAGGCGAACCCTGGTGGGCTGACGTTCTCGGGTGCGGGCCTCTTTGTGGGGCACCACATCGCAGCCTTGCAGTTGGAAAAAGCCGCCGAGGTTGAGCTGGCCTATATCCCCAACAACGCAGGCGGTGCCGGCGCAATGCGCGCCGTGATCGCAGGTGAAGTGCTGGGTGGCGTCAACAACCTGTCTGATGCGTTCCGCGCGCAGGCGGCGGGCAATGTCAAGATCCTCGGTGTCTTCGATCTTGAGCGCAATGACTTTTTGCCAGAGGTTCCAACGATGATGGAGCAAGGCTACGACATCGACAACGCATCGGTGAACTTCCGTGGTATCATGGTGCCCAAAGGCACCCCACAAGAGGTGATCGATCATCTTGCGGCTGTGGTGCCTACGATGTTCGAAAATGGCCGTGTGCAAAGCCGTATGGAGGCGGGGGGCTCACCCATGCATGTCATGACACGTGACGAAGTTCTGGATATGTGGGCTGCGCGTCAGGAAACCCTCGAAGAGCTGCTCGCAGATCTGTAAATAGGACCCAGTCGTGTCCGTTTCGTGCGGGCACGACCCTCTGATTTTTCTTCAAGGACAATTCGATGGTCGACGATCCCATTCAAGAGGTCGCAGCAACTGTGGCACGCGCACGCCGCGCTCAGGCCGCGTTTGAAAAGCATGGCTCGCAAAAGGCCTATGACCGCGCGGCGCAGGCTGTTGCCTGGGCCATCATGGAGCCCGCCCGCAACCGGCACCTTGCGGAATTGGCCGTTGAAACCACTGGCCTTGGCAATGTCGCGGACAAGATCATCAAGAACCACCGCAAGACCCTTGGCCTGATGCGCGACATCAAGGACGCCCAGACCTTTGGGGTGATCGCGGACGACCCTGCAACGGGGATCACGGAGATTGCGCGTCCCATCGGGGTGATCGGGGCTGTCGTGCCATCGACAAACCCAGGTGCCACGCCTGCCAACAACATCATCAATGCGCTGAAATGCGGGAATGCGATTGTGGTGTCGCCCTCGCCCAAAGGGGTTGCAACCTGCGAGACGTTGATCGGGTATATCCATACGGAGTTCGACAAGCTCGGCATTGATCGCGATCTGGTGCAGATGATCCCCGGTCGCGGATCAAAAGAAAAGACCCAGCGACTGCTTGAGATTTCGGATCTGATCGTTGTTACCGGCAGCCAGAACAACGTCAAACGCGCGTATACATCGGGCACACCTGCGTTGGCAGTAGGCGCCGGCAATGTGGCTGTGATCGTTGACGAAACCGCCGATCTGGCGGCGGCTGCGGAAAAGATCAAAGCCTCAAAAACCTTTGACAACGCGACCTCATGTTCATCCGAAAATGCTGTGGTTGTCGTGGATGCCATCTATGATGCCTTCGCCGCTGAAATGGCGAAGACCGGCGGGGCGCTGATCACGGATGAGACCAAGGTGACAGCCAAACTCTGGGTCAAAGGCCATCTGAACCCGCAGGCCATCGCGCAGGATGCGAACAAGATGATTGCAGCCCTTGGTCTGACCGATGAGGTCCCCGCAGACACGTGCTATCTGGCCGTAGAGACCACGGGGATCGGCCGGGACCATCCCTTGTCCGGCGAAAAGCTAAGCCGCGTCCTGTCCGTCTATCGGGCCCGCGATTTTGACGATGCGGTCGATATCACGTCGCGCCTTCAACGGCATCAGGGCGCGGGGCATTCGGTTGGTATCCATACAAATGCGCAAGACCGGCCCATGGTCTTGGCCAATGCACTCCCCACAAGCCGCATCATCGTCAATCAGGCGCACACCTTTGCCACCGGCGGATCGTTCACCAACGGGATGCCGTTTTCGTTGTCCATGGGCTGCGGATCTTGGGGGGGCAATTCAATCGACACCAACCTGCATTGGCGCCATTTTATGCAAACGACAAAGATCATCCGCGAGATCCCGGCCAATGAGCCCAGTTTGGACGACATCTTTGGCGACTATTGGGACGAGGCGGGCACGTGATTTTCGACCCGCACGCCCCCCCCACGGGCACCGTCCGCGATTGGCTTGAGGCGCGCGCGCAGGCGGGCGGTGTGGCGATCGTGTTTCCCGAAACGGACGAAACACTCAGCTGGGTGGACCTGAAGGACGCAGCATATGACGCCGCCGCAGGTTTGGTCGGTTTGGGGGTGCAGTCTGGCGAAAGCGTGGCGATTGTTCATCCCAACGGCAAAGACGGTGTCATCGCGCTTTATGCGGCACTTGTTGGGGGATTTCGGGCGACGATGATCAACCTTGCGGCGGGGCCGGATGCCATCGGGTATGCGCTGGATCACAGTCAGGCCCGCTTTGCGTTCGTGCATGCCGACAAACAGGACGTCATCGCGAATGTGGCCCCACCCCATTTGCAGATCCTGACCCCCCAGATGCTGACCACGACGGGCGATGTTGCGCCGGTTTCGCCCGATCAGCACGCCTTGCTGATGTATACATCGGGCACCACGGGGCGGCCCAAGGGCGTCGTTCATACCCATGCGAGTCTTTTGGCCGGTGGCTGGACGACGGCTGTGGCGCATGGGCTGATGCCCGAGGACCGGGGTTTTTGCGTTTTGCCCATCTATCACATCAACGGGCTATGCGTGAGCCTGATGGGGTCGCTTGTCTCCGGTGGGTCGCTTGCGATGACATCGAAGTTCTCAGCAAGCCGCTTTTGGGAACAGGCCTGCGCAACACAGGTCACGTGGTTCTCGGTGGTGCCCACCATCATCAGTCACCTTCTGCACGGGGCCGCGGAGCCGTCCGATGCCGTCAAGATGCGGCTTCGGTTTGGGCGTTCGGCCTCGTCCGCCTTGGCCGTTGAGACACAAGCAGCGTTCGAGACCCGCTTTGGCGTGCCGATTATCGAGACGATGGGGCTGACCGAAACGGCTGCCCAGATCCTGTCCAATCCGCTGCCGCCGGGCCGGCGCAAGACCGGCTCACCGGGGGTGGCCATCGGGAATGAGGTTCGCATCCTCAACCGAGATCTGACCGATGCCGCACCCCTGCAGGTCGGCGAAATCGCCATTCGCGGACCAAACGTGATGTCGGAGTACCTGTTCAATCCAGACGCCACCGCCAAGACGTTTGTGGGGGGCTGGCTGCGCACGGGGGATTTGGGGCACATTGACGACGACGGCTATGTGTTTGTGACAGGGCGCCTGAAAGAACTCATCATCAAGGGCGGGGAAAACATCGCCCCGCGCGAAATTGATGAGGTTCTGTATTCCGAGCCTGACATCATCGAGGCCGCCGCCTTCGCGCGCACCTGCAAAAGCTACGGCGAAACCGTCGAAGCCGCCGTGGCCATCAAGCCCGGATCAGATTTGACCGAGGATCGCCTGCTTGCCCTATGCAAGGACCGTCTCGGCCCGTTCAAGTCGCCTGATCGTATTCATTTCATGGACGCACTACCCAAGGGCCCGTCCGGTAAGATACAGCGGCTTAAGCTGTCGTCCCTCATTTAGGCGGGCAAGCACCCGCCCAGATTTGGGGTTTGGCAGGCGGCGCGGTTGCTATCTGTCGGCCACGTTGGCTTGGTAGGTGTCCAGTTCGGAAATGAGGGTCTGGCCCAGGGGCACATCCATCCGTGCGCAGAATTCAGCCCAGACAGCGGCATAGGGCAGATCCTTGATCTCTTCGGTGACGACAAAACGTGACGTGTAATCAAGGGACGTTTCCGCGGCCTTCAACCTGTCCCACGGGGCCAGCAAGGCCCGCAGCAGGGCCTTTTGCATGTTGCGGGTGCCGATGACCCAGGCCGCGGTGCGGCTTATCGTGGCGTCAAAGAAATCCAGACCGATGTGGGTGCGCCCGAGAAGATCGGCGCTGACCAGTTCTTGCGCCATTTGCAGGATTGCATCATCGAGAAGGATCACATGGTCACTGTCCCAGCGCATCGGGCGGCTGACGTGCAGCAGGATTTCATCCACGGACAAGGCCACAGAGCTGAGTTTGTCGGCCACGTTTTCGGTGGGGTGAAAATGCCCCATATCCAGACACAGCAACGTGGCCTTTCGGATCGCATAGCCCATGTAAAATTCATGGCTGCCGACGGTGCAGGCCTCGACCCCGATCCCGAAGAGCTTGCTTTCAACCGCATCAAGAAGCTGCGTTTTGTCGTGGTCGGTGGCCAGCATCGCGTCCAGCGACGCCTCAAGCCGTCGGCGCGGCGCCATACGGTCAACGGGGGTGTCTTTGTAGCCATCGGGCACCCAGATGTTGTTGACGCAGGCAGAGCCCAAGGCCGCCCCCATTTGCGCCGCGATATCGCGGGACCGGCGCCCGTGTTCGATCCAGAAATCACGGATGCCCGCGTCAGGGTGACTGAGCGTAAGGTTGTCGTCGGCCTTTGCGTGGGCAAAGAACGTGGGGTTGAAATCAAGGCCGAGGCGCTGATCCCTGGCCCAATCGACCCAAGGCGCAAAGTGGCTGAATTCAATCTCGTCCCGGTCGGGGTTTTGGTCGGTATCAAGGTAGAACGCATGCAGGTTCAGCCGGTGATTGCCGGGGATCAGGCCGTAGGAAAATTCCAGATCTGCGCGCAGCTCATCCGGGGTGCGGGCGCGGCCGGGGTGGTTGCCCGTGGCTTGGATGCCGCCGCCGGAACTGCCCGATTTTGCCTCAAACCCGACGACGTCATCGCCTTGCCAGCAGTGCATGGAAATCGGAATGCCTGCCAGTTTGGTCAAGGCCGCTTCGGTGTCGACGCCCCAGTCTGCGAAGGCCGCTTTTGCGCTGTCATAGGTCATGGTGTGTCCTTCCCTCGCGCGCGGTTAGCGCGTGAATGCCTCTTTGTTGCCGGCGTCTACGTTGATGATGTTGCCGGTCGATTTTGCGGACAAATCAGAGGCCAGGAAATAGGCGGCTTCAGCAATGTCTTCGGGCAGAACGGACCGTTTCAGCATGGACCGGTCGCGGTACATCTGTTCCAGCCCGTCTTTGTCTGTCCCGTAGGTGCCCGCCCGTTGGTCAAGCCATTCGCCCTGCCAGATTTTGGACCCTTTCAGCACCGCATCCGGGTTCACCACGTTGACGCGCACGCCCATGGGCGCCCCTTCGAGGGCCAGACACCGAGCGAGATGCAATTCAGACGCTTTTGCAGTGCAATAGGCTGAGGCATTGGGCGATGCGGCCAGCCCGTTCTTCGAGGCCACGAAAACAACCGCGCCGCCCATGTCCTGCACCTTGAACAGCTTGAATGCCTCTCGGCTTACGAGGAAATAGCCGGTGGACAGGATCGACATGTTCTTGTTCCACAGATCAAGGCTGGTCTCTTCGATCGGGGCAGAGCTGGCGATGCCCGCATTGGACACGAGGATATCGACGCCGCCAAATTCGGCCGCGATTTCGGCGTAGGCGGCGGCGACCGCCGTTTCATCGGTGACGTTCATGTTGACCGTGCGCACGACGTCGGCGGAATATTTCGCGCATAGGCCGTCCATGGTTTCCGCAAGGGCTGCGTCGTCAATGTCGGCCAGCATCACACAGGCGCCTTCGCGCAGGTATCTGTCCGCTGTCGCGGCACCAATGCCGCCAGCACCACCCGTGACTAGAGCCACGCGGCCCGCCATGGATTTCGGCGCTGGCATGCGTTGCAGCTTCGCTTCCTCAAGCAGCCAATATTCAATGTCGAAGGCTTCTTGTTCGGGCAGGCCCTGATATTCAGACACCGCATCCGCGCCGCGCATAACGTTGATCGCATTGACGTAGAATTCACCCGAAATGCGCGCTGTGGCTTTGTCTTTGGCAAAGGTGATCATGCCGACACCGGGGATCAGGTAGACGACAGCGTTGGGGTCGCGGATGGCGGGGCTGTCGTCGCGTTTGCAGCGGTCGTAATAGGCCTGATAGCCCACGCGGTATTGTGCAATCGCGTCATCAAGGCCCGCGATGGTGGCGTCGATGTCGGGCTTGGCGGGGTCGAAATCCACGACGAGTGGGCAAATCTTTGTGCGCAAGAAATGATCGGGGCAGGAGGTGCCAAGGGCCGCGAGGCGCTCCATATCTTTGGCGTTGACGAATTCCAGAACCGCGTCGCTGTCGGTGAAGTGGCCGACCATGTGCTGCTGGCCGGACACGTAGCCGCGAATGGCAGGCATCAGGCGGGCGGCGGTGGCCCGGCGGCTGTCGGCATCAAGGCTGTCGTGGATCGCACCCCCAAACGCATCCTTGCCCGCCGTTTCCTCGGCGAACCAATCCATCGCTGTCTGGATGACCTGCAACGTCAGTTCATAGCAGTCCTTGGCGTCGTCGGCCCATGTGAACAGACCGTGGCTTTCCAGAACGACGCCCTTGGCATCAGGGTTCTTTTCGCAGAAATCCGACAGCCAAAGGCCCAATTCGTAGCCCGGTTTTTTCCAGGGCAGCCAGCCGATGCTGTCGCCGAAAATCTTTTGCGTCAGCGCCTTGCTGTCCTTGGCGGCGGCAATGGCGATGATGGCGTCCGGGTGCATGTGGTCGACGTGTTTGGCAGGCACATAGGCGTGCAGCGGCGTGTCGATGGAGGCCGCGCGCGGATTGAGGTTGAACGTGCAGTGGGGCAGGTAGCCCACCATTTCGTCTTCAAATTCGACCCCTCGGTAAAGCCCGCGTAGTGCGTTCAGCTTGTCCATGTAAAGCGTCGAAAACCCGTCCATCTTGATCGATCCGACGTCCCCACCGGATCCCTTGACCCACAGCACTTCGGTCGTTTGTCCCGTCAGCGGATCGTCCTGCATGACCTTGGCGGAGGTGTTGCCGCCGCCGTAGTTCGTGATTCTTTTGTCTGATCCCAAAAGATTGGACCGATACAGCAGCTTTTCGGGCTCGCTCATCTTGCTTGCGCGGGTGTCATCCCATTTGTTTTCAAGGCGTTTGCTGTTTTCGGCAGAGGTCATGTGTGTCTCCGTAGACGACGGGTTGGGACGAAATATTCGCGTTCAACGTGACCGCAGGTCGCAGGCAAGTCAATCACTTTCAATCAATAACAATCATGCTGCAGTGCAGAATGATCGAATGTGACAAAAAATGATTGACAACTTGTCGCGACTCGCCCCACCTTCAAGGCAACCAAGAGGGCATCCATGCACGAAAAAGACCGCCACAGAGTTATCCTTTCCGCCGTTCAAGACCGGTCCCTTGTGACTGTGATTGACCTGTGTGCGTTGACCGGCGCGTCTGAGGCGACGGTGCGCCGTGACATCAACACGCTGGATGACCAAAAGAAGCTGCGCCGTGTGCGGGGCGGGGCGGAGGCCTTGACCACAACGCCTTTCGTGGGCCTTGCGGGGCGGCCGTTCTCTGTCAATGAAACGCTTCATATTGCAGAAAAGCAGGCCATTGCCGCTGCTGCTGTCGATTTGTGTGCGGACGGAGAGCCCGTCATCATCAACGGCGGTACAACGACATTCCAGATGGTGCATCCGCTGGCGTCGCGCAAAATGCAGGTGTTCACCAATTCCTTTCCGATTGCCGAACATCTGCTGAAGAACACGACCAACACGGTCATGCTGTCGGGCGGCATCATCTACCGCGAACAGAACATTATCCTGTCGCCATTCGACAATGACGTGACCCGCAATTTCTATGCAAAACGCATGTTCATGGGCGCGCAGGGCATTGGCCCGTTGGGCCTGATGGAAAGTGATCCCCTGCTGATCCAAGCGGAGCAAAAGCTGATCGGTCAGACCGAAGAGCTGATCGTCTTGGTGGACAGCAGCAAATTCGAACAACGCTCCAGCCTCGTGCTGTGCGCGTTGGAACGGATCGACACAATTATCACCGATGACAAGATCAATGACCGCACTGCGTCGATGCTTGAACAGGCGGATGTAAAGCTGATCGTGGTGCCTTCGGGTGCCGCGCAGAAAGAGGGGGTGGCAACACTGCCAGCCTGACCGCAACCACTCCAGGGAGGAAACCATGAGTGTACTGAAGAAACTGGCAGCATCCGCTGCAATGGCCGCCGCGATGTTCGCCACGCCAGCCTTTGCCCAAGACGATGTGCGCATCGCGCTGGTCGTCAAGGCGCTTGGCATTGGCTTCTTTGAAGCCGCCGCAGAGGGCGCAGAAGAGGCCGCCGCAGAATTGGGCAACGTAGAGATCATCTACACAGGCCCCACGGACACAACGGCTGAGGGCCAGATCGAAGTGATCAACGCGCTGATCGCGCAGAACGTTGATGCGATTGCCGTGTCCTCAAACGACACGGACGCGCTTGTGCCTGCGTTGCAGCGTGCCATGCAGCGCGGCATCACGGTCATCAGCTGGGATTCCGGCGTGGCCCCGGAAGGGCGTCAGCTGCACCTGAACCCGTCGTCCAACCCGCTGATCGGCAATATGATCATCAAGCTGGCCGCTGATCACCTGCCCGATGGGGGCGAAGTGGCCCTGCTGTCCGCCACGACCACATCCACCAACCAGAACATCTGGATTGACGAGATGATGGCCGTCATGGGTGATTACCCTGGCATTGAAGTTGTAGCCACGGTCTATGGTGATGACCTTGCCGACAAATCCTACCGTGAGGCCACGGGCCTGATGCAAACCTACCCAGAGCTGGACGCCATCATCGCGCCAACGTCTGTTGGGATTGTGGCCGCGGCACAGGCTGTTGTGGACGCAGGCAAGGTTGGCGAAGTGAACGTCACAGGTCTGGGCCTTCCGTCCGAGATGGCCGGTGCCATCGAATCCGGTGCATCCCAGTCCTTTGCGATCTGGAACCCGATTGATCTGGGCTATTCCGCCACGATGCTGGCCTATGAGCTGAGCCAGAACGGTGCGGTCGCAGAACCCGGCGCGGAAATTCCGATGGGTCGCATGGGCAGCCTGACATTGGACGAGAACAACGAGGGCGCCATGGCAGATCCGTTTGTCTATGACGCCAGCAACATCGACCAGTTCAAGTCGATCTTCTAAGTTGCCTCCCCGGACTTGCCCGGCGCAGTCACTGTGTCGGGCAAGTTCGCCCTTCCTTTACCCCCCCACTTCATATCCTGTGAGAGTTCCCGGATGACGACCCGTATTGCGCCTGCCCCCGCACCAGACGTGTCCCCCATCGTGTCGATGGACATGATCACCAAGACATTTCCCGGCGTCAAAGCTCTCGATCAGGTCAAACTGGACCTGTTCCCCGGACAGGTGACCGCACTTGTCGGAGAAAACGGCGCCGGAAAATCCACCACCGTCAAGATCCTGACAGGTATCTATCAGCCCAACGGCGGCACGATCCGCATTGACGGCGATCCTGTCGTACTGGCCACGCCCGATGACGCATCACAGGCAGGGATCACGGCGATCCATCAAGAAACTGTCTTGTTTGATGAACTGTCCGTGGCCGAGAACATCTATATTGGCCACGCGCCCCGCACGCGGCTGGGCCTGATCGACAAGGCGCGGATGCATCAGGACGCAAGCGCCTTGTTGACCGAAATTGGGGCGCCTTTCAGTTCCCATACCCAGTTGCGGGACCTTGGCATTGCCAACAAACACCTTGTGGCGATTGCACGGGCCTTGTCCGTGGATGCCCGCGTGGTCATCATGGATGAACCCACGGCAGCCCTGTCCCACAAGGAAATCGAAGAGCTGTATGAGTTGGTCGAGACGCTGAAATCCCAAGGCAAGGCCATCTTGTTTATCAGCCACAAGTTTGACGAGATTTTTCGCATCGCCGATCGCTACACCGTCTTTCGGGACGGCGCCTTTGTGGCCGATGGCCAGATCAGCGACATCGCCGAAAATGATTTGGTGAAGATGATGGTGGGGCGGTCTGTTGAACAGATTTTCCCGCAAACAAACCATGAGATCGGTGAAGAAGTCCTCAAGGTCGTGGGATACGCCCATCCGACCGAATTTGCCGACATCAATTTCACCCTCAACAAGGGGGAGATTTTGGGGTTTTACGGGCTTGTGGGGGCCGGGCGGTCTGAATTTATGCAGGCGCTTTTCGGGATCACCAAACCGTCCAAAGGGGTGTGCCGGATCAATGGCAATATTGAGGTCATCCGCTCACCCGCCGATGCGGTGGCCAACGGGATTGTTTACGTACCAGAGGACCGTGGCAAGCAAGGCGCGATCATCGGTTTGCCGATCTTTCAGAACATCACCCTACCGTCGCTGGACAAGACATCGCGCAAGGGATTTTTGAAGCTGGCCGAAGAATTCAAACTGGCGCGGGAGTATTCGCAGCGTCTGGATTTGCGGGCAGCCTCGCTGGATCAGGATGTGGGCAACCTGTCGGGGGGCAACCAGCAAAAGGTGGTCATTGCCAAATGGCTCGCGACCCAGCCGCAGGTCATCATTCTGGATGAGCCAACCAAGGGCATCGACATCGGGTCCAAGGCCGCCGTGCATGAATTTATGGCCGAATTGGCGGCCCAAGGGCTGTCAGTGATCATGGTCAGTTCCGAAATTCCTGAGGTCATTGGCATGTCAGACCGCGTGATTGTCATGCGGGACGGTCGCATTGCGGCCGAAGTGGAAGGGGATGACATGACGCCCGAAACCCTCGTACGGCACGCCGCCGGCATTACAACACCAACCGAAGGGGCCGCCGCATGAGCCGTCTCATTCCCGTACGCGAAACCATTCTGGCCGCGGCCATTCTGGTGCTTTTGCTGCTGATTTCATCGAGGTTTGCGGGGTTTATTGCCCCGTCCAATCTGGCCAACGTGTTCAACGACACGGCCCCGCTGATCATCCTTGCCCTTGGGCAGATGGTGGTGATCCTGACGCGGTGCATTGATCTGTCCGTGGCCGCCAACCTTGCGCTGACGGGCATGGTGGTGGCGATGATCAACGTGGCCATGCCTGGATTGCCGATCCCTGTGATCCTTGCCGTCGCCGTGCTTTTGGGCGCGGTCATGGGGGCGGTGAACGGTATTTTGGTGTGGAAACTGTCAATCCCGCCCATTGTGGTGACCTTGGGCACCATGACCATTTTCCGAGGCATCATCTTTTTGATTTCAGACGGCAAATGGGTGAACTCACACGAGATGTCGCCCGCCTTCACCGCCTTCCCAAGAATGGAGCTGTTGGGCCTTCCGGTTCTGTCATGGGCAGCCATCATCACGATCATCCTGTTCGGCATCATGATGGCGCGCACCCAGTTTGGTCGATCCATTTTCGCGGTGGGCGGCAACCCCCATGCGGCTGTGTACACAGGCATTGATGTGGGTCGCACGCAGTTCTGGGCCTTTGTGGTGTCGGGGGCCCTGGCGGGGCTGACAGGATATCTTTGGGTGTCGCGTTTTGCGGTGGCCTATGTGGACATCGCGGGCGGGTTCGAACTCGAAGTCGTGGCGGCCTGTGTCATCGGCGGCATTTCCATCGCGGGCGGTATCGGGTCCGTGGGGGGCGCTGTTTTGGGTGCGATTTTCCTCGGTGTTGTTAAGAATGCCCTGCCGGTCGTGAATATTTCGCCGTTCTGGCAGCTGGCGATTTCGGGCAGCGCCATCTTGATTGCCGTTGCCTTCAATTCCCGTTCGGGCCGTACCAAGGGCCGCATCATCCTTAAATCAGCGGAGGCCACACAATGACGACCGCCCCCCAAACCCGCCACGTGCCCGACCGGCTGAACAGCCGCGCGGCCCGCATCTTCAAAAGCTGGGAGGCATTGCTGCTGGCTGTGGCGATTGCGATCTTTGTGATCAACAGCTTTGCCTCCCCCTATTTTCTAAGCGCGTGGAACCTGTCCGACGCGACCTTCAACTTTACCGAAAAAGCGATGATCGCCTTTGCTATGGCGTTGTTGATCATCTCGGGTGAGATTGATTTGTCCGTGGCCTCGATCATTGCGCTGGCCAGCACGGCGATGGGGCTTGCGTTGCAATACGGGGCCGGAACGCCGGAGCTGGTGATCATCGGCCTGACGGTTGGGGTGCTGTGCGGTGCGTTCAACGGGTTCTTTGTGACGGTTCTGGGCCTGCCGTCGATTGTGGTGACCATCGGCACCATGAGCCTGTTTCGCGGCATCAGCTTTATCATCCTTGGGGATGATGCGTTTCGCGGATACCCCGCCAGCTTTTCATGGTTCGGGCAGGGCTACATCTACTGGGTGTTCACGGTGGAAATGTTGTTGTTCGTGATCATCGCCGTGATTTACGGGGTGCTGTTGCACAAGACCAATTTCGGCCGCGCGGTTTATGCGATTGGCAACAACCCCACAGGTGCCATGTTCAGCGGGATCCGCGTGGCCCGCGTCAAGTTCATCCTGTTCTTGTTGACCGGTCTGATGTCTGGCGTGGCGGCGGTCTGCCTGACCTCCCGTCTTGGGTCGACGCGGCCCAGCATCGCCACCGGGATGGAGCTTGAGGTCGTGACGATGGTTGTTTTGGGCGGCGTCAATATCCTTGGCGGGTCCGGTACGATCCCGGGCGTGGTCATTGCGGCCTTTGTGATGGGGCTGGTCACCTTCGGGCTTGGGCTTTTGAATGTGCCCGGCATCGTGATGTCCATTTTCATTGGCCTTCTGTTGATCGGGGTGATTGCCCTGCCACGGCTTTGGGCCATGGCCGCAGCGAGGCGCACACCATGAGCAGTCGTTTCGTTTTCCGCATGAAGCTGCACGACGACATGGAGGCTGAATATAAGCGCCGCCATGATGAGATCTGGCCCGAATTGGTCGATCTGTTGCATGACGCGGGCGTCAGTGAATATTCGATCCATCTCGATGAAGACACAGGTCATCTGATCGGTGTTCTGGAACGCGCAGATGATCATGACATGCACGCCTTGCCGAGCCATCCGGTGATGCAGAAGTGGTGGGCCTATATGGGCGATATCATGGAGACAAATGCCGACACATCGCCTGTGGCGGTGCCCCTGACGCCGATGTTTTACATGCCATGACCGCACCGCACCACGTGGCTGTGATCGATATTGGCAAAACCAATGCCAAGCTGGCCTTGGTCGATTTGCCCAGCCTGACAGAAATCGCTGTTCTGACCAGGCCCAACACGGTGCAAGCGGGGCCGCCTTATCCGCATTATGATGTGGACGGTCATTGGGCGTTTCTGCTGGAGGGTCTTGGCCAGTTTCAACGAGAGCACGGCATCGATGCGGTCTCGGTCACCACGCACGGTGCGTGCGCGGCCTTGCTGGATGGCGCTGGGGGACTTGCCACGCCCATCGTTGACTATGAACACATCTACCCCGAACCTGTCTGTCAGGCCTATGACGCCATGCGGCCAGATTTCTCCGAGACCGGATCGCCCAGACTGGCAGGCGGGTTGAACATTGGCGCGCAGTTGCATTGGCTTTTTTCCCAAGACCCAGGCCTAAGGGACCGCACGGCCCAGATCGTGACCTATCCGCAATACTGGGGCCATCGGCTGACGGGGAAGGCGGCCACGGATGTCACATCCTTGGGGTGTCACTCGGACCTGTGGAACCCGTTTGATCAGGGCTTTTCCAGCCTTGTCGCGGCGCTGGGCCTTCAAGACAAGATTGCACCGGTACGACGCCCCGGCGACGTTCTGGGGACGGTCTCCCGCGATGTGGCGGACCGAACCGGCCTGCGGCCGGACACGCCGGTGAGTGTGGGAATTCACGATTCAAATGCCTCACTTTATCCCTATGTCGCCTCACGCGAGGGGCCGATCAGTGTGGTGTCGACGGGCACATGGGTCATTGTCATGTCCATGTCTGGCGACGGTGGCAGCGCAACGCTTGACCCTGTGCGCGACACCCTTGTGAACGTGAACGCTCTTGAACAGGCGGTGCCCAGTGCGCGTTTCATGGGCGGGCGCGAGTTTGAGGTCATCCAGCAAGGCCAGACCGTGACGCCCACGCCAAGCGACGTGGAGGAGGTGCTGTCGGCCCCTTTGATGCTGCTTCCGTCGGTCGAGCAAGGGACAGGCCCGTTTCAAGGGCGTCAGATGGCATGGCAGGGGGGCGAACCGCCTGTGGGTTCCGGCGTGCGGTCTGCAGCCTTGTCGTTTTATCTGGCATTGATGACGCACACCTGCCTTGATCTTGTTACAGGGGCAGGCCCCACAATCGTTGAGGGTCCGTTTGCGCGAAACCCCCTTTACCTTGCCATGTTGCAAGCCATCACGGGGCGTCCTGTTTTGACAAATGGTGCTGTCACGGGCACCAGCATCGGGGCTGCGATGTTGTTTCGCGAGGACACGGTTGTCCCGCGGCTGGACCCCGTCGAGACGGATTTTGATGTGCCCTCACTGAGGCGTTATGCCGATCTGTGGACGGAGCATGTGCGCCCGTCCTGACCTAGGCCGGCAAAACATCGCCTGTTTGATGCGAACTTTCCCGTCGACAGACCTGTATGGGCGAACAGGCATGGGTTTGTGGCCTTGAACTTCGATCTGATCTGCAAGAGGGTGCGAAGAACAACAAGCCGCCCCTTTCGAGTGATTGAGCTGCCATGCGATCTGCCCTTTTTGCCACCCTTGCTGGTGCCGCCGTTTTGGCGGCTGCGGCGGTCGTGTTTATGCCCGATGACGCGCGCATTTCCGAGACAGATACATTCACCGCGCCGGGTCTTGACCCGCTGACGATTGAGGACGCGCGGGGGGAATTCTGGCGGCTGACGCCCGCGCTTTTGCTGGTGGTCTATGAGGCGTTCAATGAAACACAGGAAGACGCGATTTACGACACCTTGGCCGATGTGACCCATGGCGATGCGTTGGAGTATCTGTACCTGGAACGGGTGGGCGCAATGGCGGGCGGGGGCCTTGATGAAACGCAGCAAACGATCCATGAAATCAAGCTGTTGAACACTCAGGTTGCACGCGAAGATGCGACGTTGCTGATCGATGCGTCATGGCAGGTCATCGGGACGGTGGGGCATGCGGAACATCTGCACGTGCGCGGGAATACCTACAGCGCGGATTTGCGTGTGACGCCGGTGGACGGCGCGTGGCGGATCACGGATTTTGAGCTGCTGGATGTGAATCGCGACACCGCCGGAGAGACGTTCTTGGCCCCTGATGCCGTTGCCCCCGCTACGGCGGAAAGCGAGGCTGACTGATGGTGCGCGTCGAGGATCTGAGGTTCGGCTACGGCGCCACAGGGTTTCGCCTGCACGTGCCTGAATTCACACTGGCTGCGCGGGAACGCGTGGCCATCGTGGGGCCGAGTGGAAGTGGCAAAACGACCCTGTTGAACCTGATCGCCGGTATCCTGACGCCGGAGGCGGGGCGCATCGATGTGGCGGGGACGGATGTGTCTCAGCTGTCTGATGCGGAGCGGCGCAAGTTTCGCGCCAGTCAGATCGGGTTCGTGTTTCAGGATTTTGCGCTGTTGGATTATCTGCCCGCGCGCCAGAATATCCTTTATCCTTACCGCATCACGCCTGCGCTGACGCTGGACCAAGACGCCCGCGACCGCGCCGAGGCTTTGGCGGTGGCGTGCGGGATTGGCGATAAACTGGACCGGCATCCAAACGCGCTAAGCCAGGGTGAGCAACAGCGGGTCGCCATCTGCCGTGCGCTTGTCACACAGCCGAATTTGATCCTGTCGGACGAGGCAACGGGCAATCTGGACCCTGACAGCAAGGCCCGCATCCTTGATCTGTTGTTTGAACAGGCGGCCGAGGCGGGGGCGTCTGTGCTGGCCGTGACACATGACCATGAGTTGTTGCCGCGTTTTGAACGGGTGCTGGATTTTGCGCAGTTCCGCGTTGCGGCCGTGGACGAGGGGGCACCCTTATGAACGCGCTTTACCTCGCCTATGCCTATCTGCGTTACAATTGGGCGCGCAGCCTTGTTCTGGTGCTGGTGGCGGCCTTGATCATGTTCGTGCCCGTGGCCACGCAGACGTTGTTGTCGACCTCCGAAAGGGCGCTGGTCGCCCGTGGTGAGGCGACACCGTTGTTGCTGGGCGCGCGCGGGTCGCAGCTGGATCTGACGATGGCCGCTTTGTACTTCGGTGAAGAACGCCCCGAACCTGTCGCCATGGCAGAGGTCGAGGCGATTTGGGACAGCGGGTTGGGCGTGCCGATCCCTGTGCATACCGCGTTTTCCTCGGGCGGGTTCCGTATTGTTGGCACGACGCTGGATTATTTCGATTTCCGCGATCTAGGTATTGCCCAAGGGCGCGGGTTGTCTGTGTTGGGCGATGCCGTCATCGGTGCATCCGTGGCGCAGGCGCTGGGCAAGGGCGTGGGCGACGCCTTGGTGTCGTCTCCTGAAAACCTCTTTGATCTTGATGGTGTCTATCCGCTTGAGATGCCCATCGTTGGCGTTTTGGCCCCCACCAACACCCCCGACGATGAGGCGATTTTCGTCGACATCAAGACCGCGTGGGTCATCCAGGGCATCGGCCACGGACACGAAGACGTCGTAACGGCAAATGATGTGGCCAACGGGACCGCCGCCTTGGCCAACGCCGCAGTGGTGCAGTACCAGCGCATAACGGAGGACAACATCGACAGCTTTCATTTCCACGGATCACAGGACGGCTTTCCGACCTCGGCTGTGGTGGTTGTGCCCAATGACACGCGGGCGGCCACGATCCTTAAGGGTCGTTATCTGGACGGCAACGGGCCGACGCAGTTGATTGAACCGGCCGGCGTGATCCAAGGGCTGGTCGACCGGATTTTCCGCATCAAAGCCCTGCTGGATGTGGTCACAACCATCATCGCCATCGCCGCACTGGCCGCCATCGGACTGGCTGTGTTCCTGAGTTATCGGTTGCGCGCCAAAGAGATCGCGACTGCCGTTAAATTGGGCGCGCGCAAAGGAATGGTGCTGCGCCTCTTGTCGGCGGAAACGATTACTTTACTTTTATTGTCAGCTTTGCTTGCGGGGCTTGGCGCTATGGTGGTGTCGCGCAACGCAGAAGCCTGGGTGGGCTGGCTGCTTGCCCTTGGTACCTAACTTTCTGGAGATCTTATGAAACGTCATCTTGTCACAGCATCTATTGCCACGTTGATTGCGACCACGCCCGCCTTGGCACACTACGGCATGATCATCCCCAATGACCCGATGATCAGCCAGGAAGACGGGCGCAGCGTCGATCTGACGATGTCATTTTCTCATCCGTTTGAATTGGACGGCATGACGCTGGGCACCCCAGAGGCCTTCGCCGTGACCTATGGGGATGAGACGACGGATCTGTTGGGTGAGTTGCAGGAGGCCACCGTGATGGGCGATCAGGGCTATACCCTGTCTTATGATCTTGCGCGTCCGGGCACCTACATCTTCACCATGGAGCCCAAACCGTTTTGGGAACCTGCGGAGGATTCCTTCATCATTCACTACACCAAAACCTACGTCACCGCTTTTGGCGATGATGAGGGCTGGGATACGGAACTGGGCCTAAAGACCGAAATTGTGCCCCTGTCCAAGCCGTTCGGCCTGTGGGAAGGCAATGTGTTTCAGGGCATCGTGAAACTTGATGGTGAGGCCGTGCCCTATGCGGAGGTTGAGGTAGAGTTCTTCAACGAAGATGGCGACGCCACTGTGCCGGATGAGTTGATGATCACCCAAACGGTCAAAGCGGACGAGAACGGTGTTTTCACCTACGCGGCACCCTCTGACGGGTGGTGGGGTTTTGCTGCGCTGAACACGGCGGACTACACGCTGACCGAAGAAGGATCGGGCGAGGAAAAGGCGGTCGAACTGGGCGCAGTCATCTGGGTTCACTTTGAAGAGTGGACGGGCCAGTAATGCGCGGTTTTGCCTTTGCCGCGGCCTTGGTTGTAGCCCCTATGGGGGCTGCAGCGCATGGGCTGATTGTCTTTGCGTCTGCGGATTGTGAGGCCGTGACGGTTGAGGCGAAGTTCTCAAACGGGCGGGTCGCTCAGCAAGGAGAGGTGCGCATCCTTGACGGCGACAACATGCTGCTGACCACGCTTGAATTGGCCGAGGACGGCACGGCGGTCTTGCCGCTGGCCGATGTTGACCACGAAGGCGGTCTGGTGGTTGAGGTCGACACTGGCGGGCACGACAATTACTGGATCGTGACGCCTGACGATATTGCACGGGGCTGTGAGGGATAAGATCATGGGGGTAGGTTTGAAACGACTGTTGATGGGCGGCGCGGTCGCGGCGATGGCGACGGGTGCGTTGGCACAAGATCGCCCGCAGATTATCGTTGTGAACCAAGCCCTTGAACTGATGGCCGAGGCGCTGGTGGGGGAGGCCGCTGATGTGGTGTTTCCTGTGCCCGAGGGCGTGGACCCGTCGTTCTGGCGGCCCAGCATTTCCGACATCAGCGAAATTCAAGGCGCTGATCTGATCCTTCTCAACGGGGCGGGCTTTGCCACGTGGATTGACCGCGTGACCCTGCCGCGCGCGCGGGTGGTGAACACCTCAGCCGCACTTGAGGATCAGTTTATCGTCACTCAAAGCATCACTCACAGTCATGGCGAGGGGGAGGAGCATTCGCACGAGGGCCTTGCGTCTTACCTCTGGCTTGATCCGACGTTGGCGGTGGCGCAGGCGGATGCGATTGCGGCCGCCCTCGTTTTGCGGGGGATTGCCGAGGCTGAGGACCTTGAGACGGCGTTGGATGCCTTCACCGCAGACCTGACGGCGTTGGATGCGCAGACGGCAACGGCCCTTGAGGGGGCGGGGGATGTGCAGATCATCGCCACTCATCCACGGTATGAATATTTCGCGCGGCGCTACGGCCTCAATATCGCGTCGCTTGAATGGGACGCAGGTGCCATGCCCACCGATGCAGAGCTTGACGGGCTGGCTGCCATGGCCGCCGACACTGGCGCGACCGTTCTGATCTGGGAAGCCACGCCCCCGGCGGAGGCTTTCGCGGCCACCGAAGGTTTGGGCCTTGCGAATGTCGTCTTTGATCCGCTGGCCTTTAACAGCGATGCGGGTTCTTACGTGGATGCGGTGGGCCGCGCTGTGGACGATCTGGCGAACGCGCTGAATTGATCACTTGCCCATGATGCGTTTGCGGCGGTCTTGCATCTTGTCGTTGGCTGCCGTTGTGCCATCGTGGAAGGATCCGAACCATTTGTCCCACGGGATCTCAAGACTGCCGTAGTTACATTCAAAATAACGGTGGTGCATCTGGTGGTGGAATGTGCCCAAGGCCAGACGGTTCTTGTCGCCCAGCAGAAGGCCTTGAAAGCCCGTGTGCGAGGTGATGGCTGTCAGGAAATAGTATTGCAAGTGGAACAGAATGTGCACCGGATGCGCGCCCACGGCGAGATGCACAAAGACCGACCCCAGAAAGATAAACTGTTCCACCGGATGCATCGACATGCCGGACCAAGGCCCCACGTTGATGTTGCGGTGGTGCAGGGAGTGCACGTGTTTATACAGAAACGGAACATGCAGGGCGCGGTGGATGATGTAGAAATAAAAGCTCTCCCAGATCGGGACGAGGAAAAACAGGGCGATGAACCAGACGGGGTTTGCGTCAAACGTGATCAGACGGATGTGGCCGTTGGCCAACGCCCACATCATCACGGCCTCAAACGCGGTCCAGATCGCCACGCCGCTGCCCAGCGTCCAAAACATATTGTCGCGCACCTGACCACCCAAAGTGAACTGCCGCCCATTGACCATCAGCGGGCGCGGGTCGAATTTCAGACGCTTGCCTTGGGCTGAATAGGTGTAGAACCACAGATGCAAGGACCCTGCGACCAGCAGTGTCAGCACCAGGTTGCGCAGATACATCTGCGCGATCCATCCGGGCGCAAAGGTCTGCGAGGCCTCAAGCGGGGGCTGGAACCATGCGTAGCACGCAAAGGCGAGGCCGACGATGATCAGCTTTTCGGTGATCAGGAACCACGAATTCCAAACCCATTTTGCCATGTCCACCACGTTGAGGGGCCAGATGAAAAAGGGCGACGTTTTCAAGGGAACCTCTGGCAGGTGGTTCCATCCTTTGAGGGGTTCGTCAGACATTGGGGCAGCCTTTTTGGATTTCGTGCCGCTAGGATAACACGCAAACTGCAAATGTCGCCTATGAATGACGTGGCCAAGGTCTGAGGATGCCTTCGGTCCACGACGGGTGTGCCAAAAGGGTTGACTTGCGAAAAGATCTGCCGCGAAGATCATCCCATCTGTAGGCGTCTACAGGGCTATTCAGGACGACAGGATGGACATCCTCACCGCGTTTCGCAACGGAGTGTCCCGACCCAAAGGTCGGCGGTTTGATGGGCTACAGGCCCCGCATCCGGCAACTGTCCAGCGGGTCGATCCGAGACAGGCGGTGCGCGTGGATGTGGCGGAAGGCGACACGATGAGCGTTCTGCACGCCGATCAGACAACAGGTTTGCAATTGGCTGCCTTTGGGCCGGACGGGGCTGATGCGCTGGCCAGCCTTGGGGTCGTGGCGACGAGCCACTTGCAGGTCGATGCCTTTGCCAGCGGCGCGATGGTCGGTTGGATTGCCAGCAAGGGCGGCGTGGCCGAGGCCACCGCCGTGGCCGAGGTGACGGACGCCGAGGCGCTGTTGGTGCTGCGCGCCACGGCCCCCGCAGCACTTTGGGTTATCAATGTCAGTCGGGTGGCCGATCACGTTGCGGGTGTATCCAGCGGCGCGGTAGAGGTGCACGTCAAACGCGCGGCGGCGTCCAACCTGGTGCTTCCCCCGCCGCTTGGCAAACTCCGCGATGAATTCACGGTGTCGCGTGCCACGGCGCAGGCCTACCGACTGAACAAGGGTGAAACCGTGCAGGTCATCGATGTGGACGGACAGCAGTGTTCTGATTTCATGGCCTTTCGGAGCCGCGGCCTCGATGCGGGTGTTGAACAGCTCATCGACAGTACCGTCACGCGGTCCATGGTTGGGGGCGCATATCCGGGGCCGGGCCTCTTTGACAAGTTCTATGACGCCGAGATGCGGCCGATGCTGAACGTGGTACAAGACACCGTGGGGCGGCATGACACCTTTGCACTTGCGTGTACTGCGCGCGGCTATGAAGAACGCGGCTTTCCGGGGCATGTGAACTGTTCTGATAATATCAGCCATGTCATGGCAGACTACGGCGTGGCCCGTCGGTCTGCCTGGCCTGCGATCAATTTCTTTTTCAATTCATGGATCGACCGGGGCGACAACCGCATCCAGTCAGAGGAATCGTGGTCGCGGGCGGGGGATTATGTGGCCATGACAGCGATGGATGATCTGGTCTGTGTCAGCACGGCCTGTCCCGATGATGTGGACCCGATCAACGGCTGGAACCCCACGGATGTTCACGTTCGCATCTACGCACCTGACACCCCCGTCCGCCGCGCCATCGCGTATCGGCCAAAGGAAAACGCCCCCATGAGCCTGAGCCAAAACAGCGCCTTTCACGAACGCACCAGCCAGCTGACCGAACAGTTTATCGCGGCCCGAGACACTTGGGTGCCTGCGGCCTACCCAAGCGTGGGCACGACGGGCGAATATTGGGCCTGCCGTGAGAGGGTGACGGTGCAGGATATGAGCCCGCTGCGCAAATACGACATCCTTGGGCCTGATGCTGAACGGCTGTTGCAGCACGCCATGACGCGCAACATCGCCAAGCTCGCCCAGTGGCGGGGCACCTATGCGCTGATGTGTGACGCCCAAGGTGCCGTGATTGACGACGGCACGCTGTTTCGGCTTGGGCCGCAGTCGTTCCGTTGGTGTTGTGGGACCGAGGAATCTGCGCGACATTTGGCGTCTTTGGCTGTGGATCTGGATGTCCGCATTCATGACATGCAGTCGTCGCTGCCCAATCTGGCCGTACAAGGCCCACGGTCACGCGATCTGATGCGCAAGATTGCTTTTACTCAACCCCATGTGCCGTCCCTTGAGGATCTGAAATGGTTTGGCGTGACGGTCGCACGGCTGCACAACCGCGAAGGCGCGCCGTTTATGATGGCGCGGTCCGGCTACACCGGCGAATTGGGGTATGAGGTCTTTTGTGACCGCGCCGATGCGCCCGCCGTGTGGGACGCCATCATGGAGGCAGGGGTGGAGTTTGGGATCGCCCCCATGGGCGCCCACGCGCTTGAGGTCATTCGGATTGAGGCCGGACTGGCCGCAGCGGGTGCGGAATTTGCACCTGATGTGGACGCGCTTGAGGCCGGCTTGGGCTTTGCGGTGGATTTCAAGAAGACCGATTTTGTGGGGCGCGCCGCGTTGGACCGCAACGCGCAAGCGCCGCGCCGTGTGCTGAAAGGCCTGCTCTTTGAGTGCGATGACGTGCCTGCCCATGGCGCGCATGTGTACTTGGGTGAGAGGCCTGTGGGGGTCGTGACGTCGGCCACGCGGTCACCCACATTGGAACGGGCCATCGCCATGGCGCGGCTGTCCGTCGAAGTGGCCGAGGTCGGCACCGCGCTTGAGGTCGGGTTGATGGACGGACACATGAAACGGATCACTGGCACCGTTTGCGATATCCCCTTTGTCGATCCGCGCCGCGAACGCGCCCGCGCCTAAAGGCCGCGCCCGCACCCGTGGCGCTGGCCCTCGCGCGTCCTAAGTCCTGTCAGGACACAAGGAGGCCGCATGTCTGACACGCCCGATACTTCAAACGCGCCCAAGGGCCTGCGCGTCCCCGCAGGACGTCTCAACCGCATGGCACGCCTTGGCGGGCTGACGGCAGGCGTGGCGGGCAATATGGCTGCGGGTTCACTGGCCTCATTCGGGCGGGGGGAGAGGCCCCGCATGCGCAACCTGCTTCTGACCCCGCGCAACATTACCAAAATCGCAGATGAACTGGCGCGGATGCGCGGGGCGGCCATGAAGATGGGGCAATTGATGTCCATGGACACGGGCGACGTTTTGCCGCCTGAGTTGGCACAGATCATGGCACGGCTGCGCGATGATGCCCATGTGATGCCGCCAAAACAGCTAAAACACGTGCTGACGGAGACGTGGGGCGACGGTTGGCTGCGGCGGTTCAAACGGTTTGATGTGCGGCCTATTGCGGCGGCGTCCATCGGGCAGGTTCATCGCGCACAGACCCGTGACGGGCGCGATGTCGCGGTCAAGGTGCAATACCCCGGCGTGGCCCACAGCATTGACAGCGATGTGGCGAACGTGGGCGCGTTGATCAAACTGACGGGGTTGTTGCCCAAGGGGTTTCAGCTGGCCCCCTATCTGGAGGAGGCGCGCAAACAGCTGCATGTTGAGACGGATTACGCGGCCGAAGGGGCATCCTTGCGGCGATTTCAGGCCGCTTTGACGGGGGATGCGCGGTTCGTGGTGCCCGCGATGCACGATGATCTGTCGGGGTCGCACATCCTGAGCATGGATTTTATCGACAGCCAACCGGTCGAGGCCGCAGCGGCTGAGGATCAGGCCACCCGTGACCGCATGGCCGCCGACCTGATTGATCTGATGTTGGCAGAGATGTTCGATCTGGGCTTCATGCAGACGGACCCCAACTTCGCCAACTACCGCTATATTCCCGCAACGGGGCAGGTGGTGCTGTTGGATTTTGGGGCGACGCGGGATTTGCCTGCATCGGTTGTTGAGCCTTATGCGCGGCTGATGCAAGCGGGGTTGGACGGGGACCGCGCGGGGCTGGAGGCCACGTGCCGCGAGGTTGGCTTTTTGTCGGAGGATGTGTCTGACACCCACGCCAGCCAAATCGTGGGCATGATTGAGGCTGTCTTTGCCGCCCTGACCCGTGCGGAGATGTTTGATTTTGCAGACCCGACCCTAAACCGCGACATGCAGGCCAAGGGCATGGCGTTGGCTGAGGATGGTTTTGTGCCACCGCCCTTGCCCATGGATGCCGTGTTCTTGCAGCGCAAGTTTGGCGGCATGTTCTTATTGGCTGCGCGGCTGGGGGCGAAAGTGCCGGTAGAGGCCGCGCTGCGCGATTGGCTCAGCCGGTACTTTGCGACGACAGCAGCATAAAGACCAAGCCAAAGAAGATGCAGATCGGGCCATAGACCGTCTCATCCAACCGCCGAAAGGGCTGTTCAGGGGCGAGGCGTTTCATCATCGTTGAATAGGCCGCCACGGCGCGAACTTGAAAGACCACGGCGATTGCAAACAGACCTGCGGTTTTCAGAATGCCAGGCGGAAACCAGGGCCAGGCCGCAGCAAACAACAAGGCCACAACGACAAGCGCACAAGGAATGGGGCCGGGCATTTTCGTGATGCCACGTGTGCCAACAACCGTGCGCGCCAAGCTGGCCTCATCCTTGATCGGCCACCAGAACCCCAAGGCCCACAAAAGGTGGATGGCAGCGATGACAACAAGCCCCGCAGAGGCCAGACCCGCAAGGATCGTCACCGCGCGACCTCTACATCAATATAGGTCCATGTGTCTTTTGGGGCGCCGTCGTCTTCATAGCTGATGAGGAGGGACATGGACAATTCGGGCAGGTAAATGACCTCTTCGTTGACTGTGAAGCCGTCGCTTTCGTAGCGGATTTTGCCGGGCAAAGCGTCAAAGGCGCAATCGCCCACCCGAAAGGTGATGGGCTGGCCCCACGTCTGGGACTGCGCCTCTGCGTAAATATCGCCGTAGCCGTTGATGATCGTGTCGACGTCCCAGCGGCTTTGCGCGGTGGGAATAGGCAGGTCGCGCGCGGCCATGGGATAGGATGTGCTGACGACGCTGTCACTGATCGGCTGACCGTTTTCCGTGTCGGACAGTTGCAGCACATGCACGCCTTGCCCCAACAATGTGCGGTAGGTGAAGCCATCGGTCGCCACACCATCAATCTGCACCACCCCGTTGCCGATGGATGTAAAGGTGTCGCGGTCGCCCGCGTCTGACGTGAAGGTGATGCCCGTGGCCAGATCGGCACCCGTGGGGCAGGTGGCCCATGCAGGAGTGGCTGCAAGGGTGGCAAGAAGGGTCAAGGTGCGCATTGTCAGGCTCCGTCTGGCGTTGGCTTTGGCACAGCTTACAAGGTCGCGCGGGTTTGTCGATTGCGGTCGGGTCAGATTGCGCGGCGCTGCGTGCGTTTGTTCAGGGCAATGCGGACCAAAAAGGCCAGGATAAACAGGGCGGTGAGGACCAAAATGACCGTGGGGCCTGCGTCTGACGCGATCCAAAAGCTCAAATACACCCCGGCCACCATTGAGCCAGTGGAGGCCAGCACGGCGACGATCAGCATGTTCCGAAATTGGCGGGTGATCAGGAAGGCGATGGCCCCTGGTGCGATCAGCAAACCGATGGCAAGGATCAGGCCGACCGCCTTGAGGGTCGCCACAATGGTCAGCGACAGCACCACCAGAAGACCATAGTGCAACAGCGCAACTGGCAGGCCAATGGCGCGGGCCTGTGCAGGATCAAAGGCGTTCAAAAGCAGGTCTTTCCAGCTGAGAAGCAGGGCTGCGCAGACCAGCGCGCCAATGATGCCCGAGGTCCACAGATCCTGCGCCGTCACCCCCAGCATATTGCCAAAGAGGATATGATCGAGATGCACGTTGGTTTCGATTTTCGTATAAAGAACAAGGCCAAGCCCGAACATGCCAGAGAACACGACGCCCATGACCGTATCTTGTCGGACCCGTGAATTTGCGTCGAGATATCCCGTCAGCAGCGAACACACCATGCCCGCGATGAACGCCCCCACGATAAGCGGCAGCCCCACGATATAGGCCAGCACCACACCAGGCAGAACCGCATGGCTGACGGCATCGCCCATCAGCGACCATCCCTTGAGCACCAGAAAACACGACAACAGCGCCGTGGGCGGGCCGATCAGAAGGGCGATGTAGAACGCCCCGTGCATGAATGGAAATTGGAAGGGAAGAAGGAGATCACCCATGGCTAAGCGCCTCTGCCGCACGCCTGCGGGCTGCGAACAGCCCGTGTTTGGGCGCAAAGAAAAAGGCGGCGGCAAAAAGCGCCGTTTGCAGGCAGATGATGATCCCACCTGTGGCCCCGTTCAGGAAATAGGACACATAGGCGCCCACAAAGCTGGACAGCGTGCCGATGGTCACAGCGATGATCAGCAGACGGGGGAACCTGTCGGTCAGCAAATAGGCCGTGGCCCCCGGTGTAATGACCATGGCAATGACTAGAAAGGCGCCCACGGTCTGCAGGGCCGCGACGCAGGCCGCCGACAGCAGGACAAAAAAGATGAACCGCAACCGGCCCGGGTTCAGCCCAATGGACCGTGCGTGGTTTTCATCGAAAAACGCGACCATCAAGTCCTTCCACTTGGCCAGCAGAACCACCAGGCAAACCCCGCCGATAATCAACAGTTGCGCGGTGTCGCTGGGCGTAATGGCCAGGATATTGCCAAGGATAATTGTTTGCACATCCACAGGCACAGGGGACACGGACACCATGAACAGGCCAAGGCCGAAGAAGCTTGTGAAGATCAGCCCGATGATCGCGTCCTCTTTCAGCCCCGTACGTTGGTTGAGAAACATCATGGCACCGGCCGCTAAACCGCCTGACAAAAACGCCCCCAAGGCAAAGGGCAGGCCCAACATATAGGCCCCTGCAACCCCGGGCACGATGGAATGGGACAGCGCGTCGCCGATCAGGGACCAGCCCTTAAGCATCAGATAACACGACAAAAACGCACAAACCGCCCCCACAAGGGACGACACCACCATGGCGTTCACCATAAAGCCGTAGGTGAAAGGCTCCAGCAAAAGGGTCATTCGCCGCGGGTCCGTGTCTGATCGTCGTAGATGACGAAAGGCCGTTCATCGTCTGTGAGGATCGTCACTTTGCGTTCGTCATCATCATCATGCAGGTCTTCACCACCCAGAACGAAGTGACGCAAAACGCCACCGAAGGCGGCCTCAAGGTTTTCGCGATTGAACACCTCTTCCGTCGGGCCGAAGTTGAGAACCGTGCCCTTGACCAGCACGGTTTGGTCGCAAAATTCAGGCACCGAGCCGAGGTTGTGGGTGCTGACCAGCATCACACGGCCTTCGTCGCGCAACTCCTTTAGCAGGGCAATGATGGCTTCCTCGGTTTGGACATCGACGCCGGTAAACGGCTCATCCAGCAGAATGACTTGCCCGTTTTGCGCCAAGGCACGGGCAAGGAAGACGCGCTTGCGTTGGCCGCCCGAAAGCTCCCCGATCTGGCGGGTGCGGAAATCGGCCATGCCCACACGGGCCAAAGCGTCTGTGACGGCCGCGTGATCCTTGAACGAGGGGCGGCGCAGCAGGCCCATATGACCGTAGCGGCCCATCATCACCACGTCTTCGACCAGCACGGGAAACGACCAGTCGACCTCTTCCGCCTGGGGGACGTAGGCGACGATGCCTGCCTTGATCGCCTGTTTGACCGTTTGCCCCAGCACGCCGATCTCACCGCTCGCCGCAGGCAGAAAGCCCATGATCGCCTTGAACAGCGTGGATTTCCCCGCCCCGTTGACCCCAACCAAGGCCGCAATCGTGCCGCGTGGGATGGCGAACGTCGCATCGCGCAGGGCTGTGGTGCCGTTGCGATAGGTGACCGTCACACCATCCGCATAAAGCCCCGCCTGGTTCTTGGACGTTTGATGCGGGGCCGGTTTGGGCAGGGTGTTCAGGGGGGGAGGGTTCACTCAGTCAGGCCTTCCACGACGGTTTCAGTGGTCACACGTAGTAGGTCCAGATAGGTCGGCACGGGGCCGTCTTCCAGTGACAGACTATCAACATAAAGCACACCGCCGTAATTGGCACCGGTTTCACGTGCGACCTGTTCGGCAGGATCGGTGTTGACCGTACTTTCACAAAACACCGCGGGCACGTCATTGGCACGCACGGTGTCGATCACAGCGCGGACCTGTTGGGGCGTGCCTGTCTGATCAGCGTTCATGGGCCAAAGATAGGCCTCCTGCAGACCGAAATCACGGGCGAGGTAGCTGAACGCCCCTTCGCAGGTGACCAACCAACGTTGGTCTTCCGGGATCTGCATGATCTGGGCGCGCAAGGGTTCAATCGCCGCCGTAATTTCGGCCTTGTAGCGCTCTGCGTTCGCCGCATAGGTGTCGGCATTGTCGGGGTCGTGTTCGGACATGGCGGCTGCGATATTGTCGATGTAAATCAGCGCGTTGTCCAAGCCCATCCAAGCATGTGGGTTGGGCAGACCTTCGTAGCTGCCCTCACGGATGGGCAGGGGGGCGATGCCTTCGGAGATGGTCGCCGACGGGATATCCCCCAGGTTGCCCAGGAACTGTTCAAACCACAGTTCGAGGTTCATGCCGTTCCACAGGATCAGGTCCGCATCCGATGCGCGCAACAGATCGCGCGGGGTGGGTTGATAGCCATGGATTTCGGCACCAGCACGGGTGATCGATTCCACCACTGCGGCGTCTCCGGCGACATTTTTGGCCATATCAGCGATGACAGTAAAGGTCGTCACGACCTTGAAGTCATCGGCGATGGCGGCGGTGGCCAGCAGGCCGGATAGGGCAGTCGTCAGTGTCAGTAAACGCATTGAAACCTCCTTATTGCTGGGCTGAGTTATGGGCCATCCTGCGGGGTTGTCAATGAGATTGAGAATTATTCTCAACTAAAGGGGGAGGAATGTGTCGCTCTGCTTGATCAGCTCAGCCACTGGACGAGGGCTGCATGGGTGAGGGCGGGTTGCTCAAGTGGTGGCAAATGGCCTGCGTTTTTCAGCACGGTCAGTTGGGCATCGGGTATCAGCTCTGCCATCAAGGTATGGCGGTGGAGGGGGCACAGCCGATCATGTTCCCCTGTCAGGATCAACGTGGGCTTTGTCCATGATTTCAAGGTGCCTTTCTGGTCGGGCCGGGACATGAGCGCATGGGATTGGCGTGCGAACACCTCGGGGCCCAGATCGATCGCCATGTCCATGCACAGGTCCAGAACTGGCTGACGGTGCGGGCCATCGGCCAAGTAGTTGGGCTTCATCTCATCGCGCATCACGGCACGCAGATTGCCAGCCTGCGCCTTGGCGATCTGGGGCGCGCGCATGTCTTTGATGCGGTCGGTCTCGGCCTCACAATTGGTGTTCATCAGGGCCAGTTTTGTGACACGGTCGGGCGCTTGCCGAATGATCTCCATCGCGACGATCCCGCCCATCGACAGACCGGCCAGTGCGAAGGTGTCGGGGGCATTTTGCAAAACATCCGCCGCCAATGCCTCAACCGTGTCATGTTGAGAAATGGAAAGACACAAATGGGGCGGCATGTGTTGGAACAGCCGCCCGTCGCACATCATTCCAGGCAGAAAAACAAGGGTCATTTGACCTGAGCAGCCCCCGCTGACAATGCACCAAGTTTGGCATAGGCGATATCGGGGTCCACAGCGCCAAAACCGGCGAAGGTTCCAAAACCACAATCAGACCCTGCGATCACGCGGTCATGCCCAACAATCCCCACGAACCGTTCGATGCGTTCCTGAACAAGATCAGGATGTTCGACAAAGTTCGTGGTGGTGTCGACCACGCCGGGGACAAGGATTTTGTCGTCAGGAATGTCTGCCTTGCGATCACGGAACACGGCCCATTCGTGGCCGTGACGCGGGTTGGATGTTTCGAACAACAGATACGAGGCTTGCGTGGACATCAAAGTGTCGAACATCTTGGACATGGGGATGTCGCAGACATGTGGGCCTTCGTAATTCCCCCAACAAATATGAACGCGCACGCGGGCCGGATCGATCCCGTCTAGGGCATGGTTCAACGCTTCAACATGGGCGCCTGCGATCTTAAGGAATTCCTCATCGGTCAGATCATTGAACAACATATGACGCGACAGCGCGAGGTCGGGACAATCGAGTTGCACGTCCAGCCCCGCATCCACAATCGTGCGGTATTCTTCGCGCATGGCATCGGCCAGCGCGCCCAGGTATTCGTCCCGCGTTGCATAGTAATCGTTCTGCAAAAACAATGAGATAACGCCAGGGGAGGCCGCGTTCATAAAGCCGCGTTCGATGCCGTTCTCGGCCATCGCAGCTTTGAGGTTGGCGATATCTTTCTCAAGCTCGCCCTGACCTTTGGATTTTACAGGACCGACACACATGGGGCGGGCGTATTGAGGCGTCCCGCCGTCATCCGCCAAGCGCTTGAGAAAGCTTGGAAATTTCTTCAGATCGGCAGGCGCATTGCGGGGGCTGTCGCCGTCGAAACCTGTGTAGCGGTCCTTGACGTAGGTGGCGTAGCTGATCTTGGAGGTCTCCCCGTCAGACACGATGGAAATGCCTGCATCCTTTTGTTTTTTAACGGTTTCCGCAACGGCTGCCGTCATACAGGCGTCAAAGGCGGCGGTGTCGTACTCCTTGCCATGTTCACGGGCGAAGATGAAATCGACAACCTCTTGACTGCGGGGAAGGGAGCCGACGTGGGACGTGAGTATTTTGGACATTTGAGGCCTTTCGAGACGTATGGTTTTGGTATGGCTGGCGTATGGCAAGCGTATGGCTCCGCGCGGATGCCCCGCCACAACCAAATCACGAAAATGTTATCCCGTCCATGTGTGCCCAGCCGGATCGCCCGTTGCAACCACATGATACAGGCTCGCCTCGCCGGTCATGGAGGGCACGACCGAATGGGGCGTGTGTTCGGGCACGGACATGGTATCGCCCGGGGCCAACGTGGCCTCACCTGCGTCAAGGCCTCTGGCGGCGTCCCAGCGGACTTTCCAATGGCCGCGCATGGGCATCAGGACAGTCGGGTACGGGTTGGATTTCCTTGCCTCCGTCGCGGAGCCGCGGGTGATGAAGCTGACCTCAAACCCAGGCTTGTCTTTGAGCAAGCCCCGTTCGCCAATGACCTGCACAGGCATGCGATCGGCCAACGCCATCATGTCCCAGTAGCGGGCGACGTGATTGGGCAGCACCTGCGCCGTTGTGGGTTCGGGCCGTTTTGCAAGGTCGTCGTCCGTCATCACGGGCATTGGTGCCACGCCTTTTGGCAATTTTTGCTGACGTTTGGTGTCATACAGCTTGCCGTCGTCGCCCAGCACAAGCCCATGGTCTGCGGCGTCCTCGATGACTTGTGGGGCCCACATGACGCCGCCGCCAGCATCATCGCCGCCCAAAATGGCCATGATCATCCCGTAGTCGGTGCCGATGTTTTCAAACCCACGAAAGATGCCCGTGGGGATGTTGAAGATGTCGCCCTCTTCCAGCACCACCTCGCCTGCGTCCCCGTAGCGGCCCCAGAAAAAGCGCCACCGGCCCTTGAGGACAAAGAACGCCTCTGCCGTGTGGTGATCATGCAGGCTGTTGCGGCATTTGGGCGGTTGGCCAGCGGCGCCAATGTTGAAGCCGTGGGGCAGGCCGATGTGCACGTGCTGATCGGGAGATTCCGAGACGCCGCCGCCGATGATCGTGAAGTTTTCCTTTTGATCGGAGCCGGGGGTGTGGGCGTCGATAAAGGCGGTCTTGCAAGGCTGCAGGTCGCCATAGCGCACAATGCGGTGTTCCATGATCATGTGATGTTCCCTTTGGCGGCGGGCTAAAATTCCGGAATTTTAGCGGTGGGGCCAAAATTCCGGAATTTTGGCATTATTGGTGCATGAGGATCTGTTTCCAGATCGCGATTTCGTCGTAGAGCGCGCATTCGCGACGGATGCTGGCATCTTGCGGGCCATCTGCGTTCACGAAGGGCCCGTATTCGGCGTGACACATGCCCATGACGTGCACCGGTGCGCCCGTGGGTTTGCCGAATGTGCCCCAGCCCGAATGCGTGCCATCCAGCGACCATCGGATCGACGCACGCGGTGGCAGCATGTCGCCGTCCATCCCGATCTGGTGGTGGATTTTGAACGTCGCATCAGGAAAGGACGACCGCAGGCCAAGCCAGAATTCGGTCACGCTGTCATGGCTTAGCACCGTTTTCCCACCTGCGTATTCGCACAGCACGGCACGGTCGTAGTCTTTGGGAATGCAATGAAAGTCCAGATCCATGATCTGTTGCAATGTATCGGCATAGCGGCGGCCCCAGACGTTGTCGTTGCCTTTGGAGTTGTAGCCGCCGTCGATGTCTTGATCGGGCGTAAAGGGACGCGGCGCGACCTGCGGGCCGCCTTCGATGTCGATCATGTTTTGGGTGAACTGGCGCGGATCCATGCCCATTTGACGGACCATGCCGCCGTAGTCGCGGATCAGCCATTCATCATAGATCGTGTTTTCCTTGGCTGCACAATCTGCGATGACGCGGATCGTCCAGGGTTTGCCGGTGGCTGCACCAAACTGGCCATCGCGGGTGTGGGTGGCACGCGTGATCAGGCGGTGTGAGGACAGCAGGCCGTATTCGGGATCGTCGGACCAGATCACATCGTCGCCAAACAGTTCACGGTCGGGAAATTCGTTGATGGTGGCCATGGTGGAGGCCATCACAGCGGCATTGCCGCGCTGGATCCCCATGGGCGAACGGACGACGATGTCGGGGTGGTAGTAGTCGTGCAGGGTGCCGACACCGCGGTCTTCCCAGATCTCTTTTGTGATCTTGATGATGTAGTCGGGGAAGTCTTTGAACTTTTGCGAAAAGCCTTTCATGGCCTTGGTCCTTTTGGTGGTTTGGAGGAGCCGCGTTGGATCAGCGGGCCTTCGATTTCAATGGTGTGTGCGTAGGTTTCGGCGCCCGCGATGGCGGACATCAGGGTGGTGACCGTGGCCTCGACCATACGGTTGACCGGTTGGCGGACGGTCGTCAGATCGAAGCTGGGCCAGGCGGCCAGCGGTGTGTCATCATAGCCGATAATGGAGATGTCGTCAGGAATATTGAGGCCCGCTGCGCGGATTTCCTCAATCACGGCGAAGGCCATGTGATCATTGGCCACAAAGATGGCGTCGGGGCGGTTGGCCCCGCTGAGGAGTTGACGGGTGGAGGCTGCAGCCACATCGCGGCTGTACATCCCATCCACGATAGCAAAGGGGGTCAGGCCCGCGTCTGCCATTGCATCCTCAAACCCTTGACGGCGGTCCCGCCCTGTCATTGATCCTTCCCACCCTGCGATATGGGCGATGCGGGTGTGGCCCGCGTCGATCAAGGCCTGTGTTGCGGTATAGCCGCCTTTGACGTTGGCCGAGGTCACCGACGACAGACCGCTGCCCGGCTGGCCGCGATTGAACAGAACGACGGGAATGCCGGCTTTGGCACACAGATCGGTCAGGGCGGAGGACAGGGACACAGAGGCCGCGATGATGCCTTCGACCTGATGGTCGAGCATATCCTGCACCACGGTTTCGACCTCATCTGCGTCGTTGGAGGTCGTGAAGATCAGGATGTGGTACCCGCTGGCTTGCAAGGCATTGGACAGCCGTTGCAGGGCCTCGGGGTAGAACTGGTTGTCGAGGTAGGCCACCACAAGGCCAATCACCCGGCTTTTGCCGGTGATCATGGCGCGGGCCAGCACGTTGGGGCGGTAGCCCAGTTCGGCGGCCGCCGCGCGGACCTTTTCGGCCGTGGCCGCAGAGGCCGAGGCGCCGGAAAACACGCGGCTGACGGCCGACTGGCTGACGCCTGCGCGTTTGGCGACCTGAAGGGAGGTGACACGTCTGTCCATCAGCCTGCGGTCCACCCCCCGTCGATCAAAAGCGAGGTGCCGGTGATCAGGGCGGCGGCATCGGAGGCAAGGAAGGTGGTGGCCCCCATGATGTCGGTCACTTCCCCGACGCGGCCCAGTTTGATTTTCTCTTCAATCCAGGCGCGGCGTTCTGGGATCGCCAGCGTCTGTTCGCCCAAAGGTGTGCGAATGAAGGTGGGGCAGATCGTGTTGACGCGGATGCCGTGGGGGCCCCATTCGATCGCCATGGATTTCGTCATCCCCTCAAGCGCGTGTTTGGTGGCGCAATAGACAGCGCGGTCGATCCCGCCCACATGGGCCATTTGGCTGGAGATGTTGATCAAGCTGCCCGGCTTGCCCGCCGCGATCAGGCCACGAGCCACCGCACGGGTCAGGAAAAACGCGGCTTTGACATTCAGGTCGGTGACCGTGTCGTAATCGGTTTCGGTGGTCTCGACCGCGGGGGCATGACGGGCAAGACCTGCGGAATTGACGAGGATGTCAAACGGCCCCTCATCGGCCACGGCCTCTTGGGTTGTTTTGGTGTCTGAGATATCGAGAGGCAGGGCGGAGGCTGACCAGCCGTTGTCCGCAAACCGCGAGACTTGGGTCTCGACCGCGGCTGCGGTGCGGGCCACAAGGGTGACATGAGCGCCTGCTTCGGCCAAGGCCACCGCGCAGCCTTCGCCAATGCCGGATGTGGCCCCTGTGACAAGCGCGCGTTTTCCGGCGAGGCCGAAGGACGGTGTGCGGGGGAGTGTCATTGCGATCGGCCCTCCGTTTGGCCACCTGGGTTGAGTTGTATTTGCCAAGATGAAGACGGTTCGGGGTAGGCAATGCCGCCCAGTTCGGGAAAGTCGGCGTAACGCGCAGCACGGGTGGCGGTGTCCTCATCCGGGGTGGCGCCTGCGGCCAAGAGCGTGCCTTTGGGGGCCACGTAGCTGTGGATGGAGCGCGCGGGATTTTCGTGCCACGTCAAATTGAAGGCGGCGAGTTTGGGGAAGAAATACATGGCTGAATAGGGCAGGTGGTCATGGATCCACCATGCGAGGTCCCGCCAATCGCGACCCTGTTCATATTGATCGGTGAACCACGGGATGACGACGCTGACGCAGGCGCCCATATGGCCGTCCTTATCCCGAATATCCCAGATGTGGCCCGCGTAATTCTTTTCATTGGCGGAACACCGCTGCGGTTTGGCCTGCGTCGCCCCGAAGTGGTTCAACGTGGGAGAGCGGTAGGCGGAGCGGATGTGCAACGGCCCGAACGTATTGGTCATTGGATCGAGAAGGTGTTTGCACAGCCCGCGACCAGCCGCGATGGCCAGATCGGGCGTGTCGGGGATGTTGGGAACCGCGTGGAAATTGCCAATTTCCGAATACAGAAAATCGCGCATGAAAAAGTGTTGGCCGAGCCGCACGCGCCCTAAGGTTTCAAGGCCTGAATATGAGGCGGGCGGACGCATCAGAATTGGCTTTCGGGCAGGCGGATGGGGCCAAGGTTGCGGGCTTTGTTAAATTCCGACATTCGCGCCAGAACATCGACGCCGCATTGCGCATAAAGATCCAGCAGGTCCACCAGCACCCAGTTTTCACGGATCTTGCCGTTTTCCATGCGCCAGAAATCAAGCGACCGCAGAAGCACCTCGCGTCCTGCAGGGGCGGTGCCCATCCAGCCGTCATCTGTCAGTGTCAGGCGCATATTGGGCCAGCCGGTTTCGCAAACATAGTCCCCTTGCGCAAACCAATGGGACATCAGGTCCCCCATGGCATCCAGTTTGCGATCAGGCATGGCGCGCAGGAACGGGATTTGGTGCCAATTGCGGAACCCCGCGATGCCGCGACCTGTCCCGATGCCGTGGGGGCCGTACCAATTGAAACGGGGGTGCCAGTAGGCCTCAAGGTTCATAACCTCCGGCCCGCCTTGTGCGGGATGTTTGCACAGGTCCGTCAGCATGGCGATGACGTGATCCATTGTGGCCTGACCGTCACCTGTGGCAGTCAGCCCGTCTTGGGTCATCGGTGCCGGTGTGCACAGTGCTTTGCCCAGCTGGGGCGCCATCGGCCAGGCATGGGCCTGCATCATGACCTCTGGGATGTCCCAGATGATCTGCGCCTCGGTGACTTTGCCGTCCTTGATGCGAAAGAACTCGTGATACCGCATGTGCGTCAGGTGGCCGGTGAGCGGAATGTGGTGGCCTTTGACAGACCATGGGGCCGTCATCGTGCCCATGTAATTGCCCATATGCCCCGCCCATGTTTCCCCCTCGGCCGTCGTGCCGGTCAGGGTGATCATGTCGCGGCGTTCAAGGTCGGGCATTGCAGTCAGCAGGGGCGCGTAGAGTGTTTCAAACGCATCCGCGGCTGTAACATCGCCAAAGGGTGCGCACATTTTGACCGTGGCGTCTGCGGCGAAGGTGTCTGCAATCGCCGCCCGCAGGCCGTCGGTTGTGGCCGTTGCGGCGGCGGATTGGAAGGCCGAGAGGGCGGGGTGCGTTGTCACTCTGCCGCCTCACGGTAGGGCGCGCCTTCGCCATAGGGCACGTTGATGCCCCCGTAGCGGCGCACACGGATGTTGCATTGTTCTGCGTGGCCAACGAACCCTTCGAGCATGCACAGACGGGATCCATATTCGCCGATCAGCGTGGCGGCTTCATCCGTTGTGACCTTTTGATAGCTGTGTGTTTTCAGATACTTGCCGACCCATAGGCCGCCGGTGTAACGGCCTGCTTTTTTGGTGGGCAGGGTGTGGTTGGTGCCGATGACCTTGTCGCCATTGGCCACATTTGTGCGCGGGCCAAGAAACAGCGCGCCGTAGCAGGTCATGTGTTCGAGGAACCAATCGTCGCGGTCGGTCATCACCTGCACGTGCTCGGACGCGATGTCGTCGGAGACCTGTAGCATCTCGTCGTAGGTGTCGCAGACGATGACCTCGCCGTAGTCTTCCCAAGAGGTGCGGGCGGTGTCCGCTGTGGGGATGATCTCAAGCAGGCGGTCGATCTCGCGGAGGGTGTCGTTTGCCAGTTTCTCGGAGTTTGTCAGCAGCACAGCGGGGGAGTTGTAGCCGTGTTCAGCCTGGCCCAGAAGGTCTGTCGCGCAGAGTTCACCGTCGGCGGCGGTCTCATCGGCAATGACCATGGTCTCGGTCGGGCCTGCGAACAGGTCGATGCCGACGCGGCCAAACAGCTGGCGTTTGGCCTCTGCCACGAAGGCGTTGCCAGGACCAACGAGCATGTGCACGGGATCAATCGTCTCAGTCCCGATGGCCATGGCGCCGATGGCTTGAATGCCGCCCATGACGTAGATTTCATGGGCCCCGCCCAAGTGCATGGCGGCGATGACTGCCGGGTTGGGTTCGCCCTTGAACGGTGGCGTGCAGGCGATAATGCGCGGCACACCGGCGACAGCGGCTGTGGCGACGGACATGTGGGCCGACGCGACCATGGGGAATTTGCCGCCCGGCACGTAGCAGCCAACAGATTGGACAGGGATGTTTTTGTGGCCAAGGATCACGCCGGGCATGGTTTCGACTTCGATATCAAGCATGCTGTCGCGTTGGGCCTGGGCGAAGTTGCGCACTTGATCCTGCGCGAATTTCAGATCCGCCATGTCCTGTGGCGAGACTTTGGCGATGAGCGCCTGAATTTCGGCCTCAGACAGGCGGTACGTGTCACGGTCATATTTGTCGAAGTTTATCGACATTTCGCGCACAGCCGCGTCGCCCCGTTGTTCGATTTGTGCAAGCGCGTCTTCGACGATTTTGCGGGTTTTGGCATCGTCTTCGGCGCGGGCTTCTTCGGAACGGGCGGTTTTCAGGTGGCGGATGGTCATATCGTTACCCTTTCTTAAGCGGCAATAAAGGAGGCGGCGCGGTGGCCGATCATCATGGCGGGCGCGTTGGTGTTGGCGGAGGTCACGGCGGGCATCAGGCTGGCATCTGCCGCCCAAAGGGAGCCAACACCGCGGACGTCGCATGTTGGGGTGACGGGCGCGTCTGGGTCGGTGCCCATCCGCAGGGTCCCCACGGGGTGGTAGGCGGTGCCCGCATTGGCGCGCACATGGGCCCGCATGTCATCATGAGAGGTGGCTGCGCCGGCGGGATAGACTTCGGGTGCGGCGGCGTCGCCCATGGCATCGGCCATTAGGCTGCGCAGGCGAAACAATCCGTGGGTGAGCGTGTCGAGATCGGCCTCGTCTTTGAAAAGACCAAGGTCAATGTGCAGTTGGCCGTTCCGGCGCATCAGTCGGCCACGGGATTTGGGGCGGCAGACGCAGACGTCCGCGAAATAACCCGACCCTGGCGCGTAGCGGTGGCCTGCATGGTTCATGAAAAACGGGATGAAATGGGATTGAACATCGGGGTCGGAGCCATCGCCGCGCGCGTTGAAAAACGCGGCCCCCTCAACGGTGGGCGAGGCCAGTGGCCCGCGCCCGCGCATCAGGTTCAGCGGCGCGGCGAGCCATTGCCCTGCCTGTTTCAAGGTCAAACCATAGCCGGTTTCGGCCCCCGCAAAGTGCATCCCGCAGCCAGGATGATCATGCAGGTTTTGGCCCACACCGTCCACGACAACGGTTTGCTGGGTCACGCTGTCAGCCGGTCCAATCCCTGAGCGCAACAAAAGGTCGGGGGACCCGATGGCACCTGCGGACAGGATGACACCTTTGCGTGCCGTGATCACGGTATCTTCGCCCGCGCCGCCAAGGATCACGCCTTTGGCGCACCCCTTGTCGAGATGCAGGCGGCGGACGATGCGTCCGGTTATGACCGTCAGGTCATGGTCGGATGCCGCGGGGCGCAAGAACGCATCGGCGGCCGACCAGCGGCGGCTGTTTCGCATGTTGAAGTGGCACACGCCTGCGGATTCGTAGTCGGGCGAGGGTGGCGCTGCGCCGTTGCCACCAAACAGCCGATGCAGACGATCCGTCAAAGGATGGGGAGCGGCGAGCCGGTTGGGTGTGATCTTCGCCTCGACCTCTTCAAACGCGGGTTCCACATCGGCCCAGGACCAGCCAGGCACATTCCAGCCGTCAAAATCCGACGCGCGGCCACGAAACCAGACCATGGAATTGATGGATCCCGATCCGCCGACCATCCGCCCGCGCGGAATGTTGATGCGGCGCCCGTTCACTCCCGCCATGGGGGCAGATTTGAAGCGCCAGTCGCGGCGCGACCCCATAAGCCACATCAAGGCCATCGGGATTTTGACAAAGGGGTGTGCGTCCGACGGTCCGGCCTCAATCACGGCGACAGACCCGGCTTGCCGTTCGGCCAGCCCAGCCGCCACTGCGCAGCCTGCAGACCCTGCGCCAACGACGATATAGTCGTATGCCATTGGCGCAGTCATAGGTCAGATCCGCTCGCCCGTGGTGGCGTCGAACAGGTGTGTGAGGGCGGGCGGGATTTCGGCAGATACGGTTTCGCCGATCTCAGCGCGGAAATCCTTGTCGGCCTTGACCGATGCGATGGCGTCGCCCACGCGGAAGGTCGCCATGGTCGCGTCGCCCAACAGTTCCATCGAATAGACGGGCGCAGAGATGGAGGGCGCCGCACTGCCCACGATGCAATCTTCGGCGCGGAACCCCAACGTGACCTTGCCCGTGTGTTTGGTGTCGATGCCGGTGACCGTAACGCCGGGGCATGTGAAGGTGCCGTTTTCGATGGTGCCGTTCACCAGGTTCATGGCGGGCGAGCCGATGAAACTGGCGACGAAGGTGTTGGCGGGGTTGTCGTAAATCTCAGTGGGGGAGCCGACCTGCTGGACCACGCCCGCAGACATGACAACGACGCGGTCGGCCAATGTCATCGCCTCGATCTGGTCATGGGTCACGTAGACGGTTGTAGTCTTGAGTTCGTGGCTGAGGTTTTTGATTTGCGCGCGGGTCGATACGCGCAGTTTCGCATCAAGGTTCGACAGCGGTTCGTCCATGAGGAAGACATTGGGTTCGCGCACCACAGCACGGGCCAGGGCCACACGTTGACGTTGTCCGCCCGAAAGCTCGGCCGGTTTTCGGTGCAGAAAGTCTTTGAGTTCAACCATTTCGGCGGCGCGCATCACGCGTTCGTTGTGCTCGGATGCTGGCACCTTGCGCATCCGCAACGGGAAACGGATATTTTCGTAGACATCGAGGTTGGGGTAGAGCGCGTAGGATTGGAATACCATGGCGCAGTCGCGGTCTTTGGGTTCGAGATCATTGATGCGTTTGCCGTCGACCAGAATGTCGCCCTCGGTCACGTCCTCAAGCCCTGCGATCATGCGCATGGTGGTGGTCTTGCCGCAGCCCGATGGCCCCAGAAGCACCAGAAACTCTTGATCTGCGATGGTGAGGTCGAAATTATCAACACCGACAAAACTGCCCCAGCGTTTCGAGATGTTCTTGAGCTGAATCTCGGCCATTTTGCGCACCTTTATTGCAAACGTATGCAACAGGTGTAGTGCCGATTCTGTTTTGAGAGCAAGATGTTTTTGTGCAGTAAGGCTTAGGCGAAATTTAATTTCACTCGCCCCCGCTTATTCAGTCATTTTGTCTTGCATTGTTATAAGTGAGCACGTTTCATTGCATTCGTATGCATAGGCGTGCCCGATTCGTGGCGCGGGCAAATGTTTTACGAACGCCGCATCAAAGCGGCACCACAGGGAGATCAATATGACAAAAATGACGAAACTTATGGGCGCTACGGCTGTCGCGATGGCGATGGGCACAGCGGCCTATGCAGACGGCCACGCCTGCGCCGCCGACGGCCGGTTGAGCATCATCGGCAACGAATTCCCCGCCATTCAGTCTGTCGCTGCACTGGCGCAGTCGTGTGACGGTGTCGAAAGCGAAGCCAACCTGACAGCGGACCACCAGTCCCTGAACGTGCCCGGCATGACAGGCAACCCAGCCGAATACACCACAGCGATCGTTGCAAACTCATCCATCGTGGCGCTGATCAACAACGACGTGATCCAGCCGCTGGATAATCTGGTTGCCCAGTACGGTGCAGACATCCCTGATCACATGAAAATCTCCGTCAACGGTGAGATCATGGCGATTGCGTTCATGGCGAACGCACAGCACCTTGTGTATCGCGCCGACATTCTTGAGGCCGCGGGCCTTGAGGTTCCGACATCTTACGAAGAGGTTCTGGCGGCTGCTGAAACCATCCGTGAGCAGGGCCTGCTGGAAAACCCACTGGGTGGGGCCTATGCCTCCGGTTGGAACCTCGCACAGGAATTCAACAACATGTACATCGGTCATGGCGGTGAATTCTTTGAGCCCGGCACAGCCAACGTGGCCATCAACAATGAAGCGGGCATTGCCACGCTTGAGATGATGAAGGCGCTGTCCGAATACATGAACCCCGACTTCCTGACGCATGACAGCAACGCGACCTCCGCTGAATGGGAAGCCGGTAACGTGGCCCTGATGAACATGTGGGGCTCCCGCACGGGCGTTCTGATGGACGACGAAGGTGCGGCTGAGGAAGTCTATTCCAACACCATGGTGAGCGGTCCGCTGATGGTGGGCGACAGCGGTGTGCCAGCCACGACCCTGTGGTGGGATGGTTGGACTGTGTCCAAGAACATCTCGGATGAAGATGCAGCCGCGACGTTCCAGGCCATGGCGCACGCTGTGTCGCCCGCGCTGCTGAACGACGAGACGATGTCTCAGGCGGTGTGGCTGATCGACGGTTTTGAGCCACAGACCGTGAACGAAGGCGTTCTGGCCACCGTGTCCGCGGGCGCCAAGCCATACCCAATGGTCCCATATCAGGGCCTGCTGCACACAGCACTGGGCAATGAGCTGTCTGACTTCATGCAGGGCAACGAGTCCGCTGAGCAGGCCTTGGCCGATGTCGAAGCCGCCTACACGGCTGCTGCGACCGAAGCTGGCTTTATCCAGTAAGGTTTAGCCAATCGGACCGGCGCAGTCTTGCGCCGGTCCATCCGTTTTTCCCGACCGATCATGATGTTGAGGGCCCCGCGTGCGCCACGGAACCTTTCTTGCCTTTGTAGCCCCGTCCCTGATTGCCATGATCGCGTTGATTGTCTTTCCGGTCATTTCTGTCGTTGTGCAGTCGTTTCACGCCCAGCATGAGCAGGTGATTGAAATCGTCGAAAGCTGCGGCCCGTTTGGTTGCTCCGAGACCACCGCCGTGAACCAAGAGGCCACCCAAGCCCTGCGTGAGGCCGAACCATTGGGTCGTTTCGTCGGGTGGGACAACTACGTGAACCGCGGGCATTTGGCCTTTGCTGAGATGGCAGAGGCCTGGTCGTCGTCCGAGACCTGGGGTGAGTGGTGGTCGAAGGTGATGAACCTGCCGTTTTATGGCGCGATCGTCTTTACTCTGACCTTTACCTTTATCGTCACACCGCTGACCATCGCGCTGGGCTTTGCCATTGCGGTGGCGGTCAATTCCGCCACGCGGGCCATTCGCGGGCCGCTGATCTTTATTTCGCTGCTGCCGTTTATCATCAACCCGATTGTGGGGTCGTTGGTTCTGTTCTGGATGGTCGATGCGCGCGGCATCTTGGGGCAGGCCATTCAATGGCTGGCGTCTGATCCCGATTTGTCCGTCAAGGCGTCGACGCCGATGATGTGGATCATGCTGATGGTCTACGGCGTCTGGCATTCCGCGCCCTTTGCTTTTGTGGTGTTTTACGCAGGGCTTCAGACCGTCAACCAGGACACCAATGAGGCCGCGATGATTGATGGCGCCAACCGCTGGCAGCGGGTGCGCTATGTCACGATCCCGCACATCATGCCGCTTGTGACCTTCGTGGCATTGATCCAGTTGATGGACAATTTCAGGGTGTTCGAGCCGCTGATCTCGTTCTCGGCTGAGGCGCACGCCCAATCGCTGTCGACCTATATTCTGTCCGATCTGACCGGTGAAACGGTGCTGTTTAACTCAGCCGCGGCGACGTCCATGTTGACGGTGGTTTGTGTTGGCATCCTGCTGTCCCCCGTCCTTGTGCGCACCTGGCGCGACTTCAAGAGAGCCTAAAGCCCCATGTCACACGCCCCCACACACCGTCGATTGCCCGGCTATCTGCAGGCCCTGCTGACCACGTTCCTTGTGGTTTGGTTGATCATGGCCGCCGTGCCGTTTTTGTGGACCCTTTGGGGGTCGTTCAAGGTTGAGGGGGATTTCTTTTCCAAAGCCGATTGGACGAACGCGCTGACCGGTGAGTTGACGATCACTGAGACCGGCGGGGCCTTTACCGGGCAAGGCTATTACGGCGCATGGGTGCAGGAGGAGTTCTGGCGCGCCGTCATGAATTCCGCCATCGTGTGTTTCTTTGTGGTGACGATTTCGCTGACCTGTTCGACGCTTGCGGGCTACGCGCTGTCGCGGTCCACCTACAATTATGCGTTCTGGTTCCTGATCGCCGCGCTGATCTTCCGCGCGATGCCGCCCATTACGCTGGTGTCTGGCTATCTGCTGCCGTTCTTTGAATGGAACCTGTGGGGGCATCTGAGTACGACAATCATTGTTCTGGTGGCGATCAACCAGCCGTTCAGCCTGTGGATGATGACATCGTTTTTCCGCAACATTCCCAAGGATCTGGACGAAAGCGCCATGGTTGACGGGTGCAACCGTATACAGGCGTTTCGCCATGTGATCCTGCCGGTGATGTGGCCCGGGGTGATCACAACGGGGCTGTTTTCGTTCCTGTTGGCCTACAATGATTTTGCCGTGACCGCGTTGTTGTTGGAAAAAGACAATCAGACGATGATCCCCAAGATCGCGTCGTTCCTTGGCACCACACAGACCAAAGGCAACGTGATGTTCGCCGTGGCTGCGGTGATTTCCGCGACGGCCCCGCTTTTCGTGCTGATCTTGTTCTTCCAGCGTCAGATCGTGTCTGGTCTGACTGCCGGCGCAGTGAAGGGCTGATGGACGGCGTGTCTTCTGACCTGATCTCAGGCGAGATGTTGCAATCGGCCAAGGCCGTGGTGCGGGCGCATTACGCAGCACTTGCGGCAGGCGGTGATATGGCGGCGGCACTGGCCCAGAACACCAGCGCCGACTGGCATTGGCGCGGGGTGCATCCGTTCTACGAACATCACGGCGCAGAGGCCGTGGCCCGTGTGTTTTGGGGCCCGTTGTCATCATCGCTGACACGGATCCAGCGGCGCGAGGATATTTTCTTTGCCGGTGCGGGCCATCAGGGTGGCGTTTGGGTCGTCTCTATGGGCCATCTCATGGGGTTGTTTGATGCGCCTTGGTTGGGCATTTCACCGACCCGCAAACTGACCATGTTGCGCTATTGTGAATTTAACCGCGTGGACGCGGGCCAGATCGTTGAAACGATGCTGCATATCGATATTCCGCACCTGATGGTGCAGGCGGGGCAAAACCCGTTCGGCCCGCAGACGGCGGCCAATTTGGTGCAGCCCGGGCCCTTGACCCATGATGGCTTGCTGTTCGACGCCCAGGACCCTGCCGAGGGCGTGGCGACTATGGCAGCGATTGAGGCGATGATCGGGGATCTGGGCACATGGCAGCTGGGTTTGCCGCTGGAGGAAGAGCTGGCGCGCACCTGGGATGATGACATGATTTGGTGGGGCCCCACGGGGATCGGCGCGACCTACACCATCGAACGCTATGCCAAACAGCACAGCGGCCCGTTCCGTGCCGCGTTCTACGACAGGTCAGGAACAGGGCATGTCGCCCGTTTGGCCGAGGGGCATTACGGTGGCTTTTTCGGGTGGCCCAACTTCACCGCCAAGCAGCGCGGCGGGTTCATGGGGATGCCGGGGACTGAGATGGATGCGGAATTCCGCGTGATCGACATCTACCGCCGTTCGGGCGACAAGCTGGCGGAAAACTGGATCTTCATTGATCTGTTGCACTGGCTGGCCCAGCAGGGCGATGATGTGCTGACACGCTGTGCCGCGATTGCGGGCAACCCCTACACGCCACCTGAATAAAAGACTGCAAATGTGACGTGACTGCAAAGCGCGGGGCAGGCCTGCGCGGCGGGCTGGGTTGTGCGCGCGCGGTGACCTTCAACGTCAGAAAACCACTGACAACCCCAGTGGGGCTGGGCGCTGATTATTGCGAAGGGAAGGCCAAGTGGTACTCCCTAGGGGAATCGAACCCCTCTTTCCAGGTTGAAAACCTGGCGTCCTAACCGATAGACGAAGGGAGCACTCTTGGTGAGGCGGTATTTAGGGAATCTGCCGATGGGGCGCAAGCAGATTCTTTGCCAATTTCGGCAAAAATTATGTGGCGGGGGCAGCGTCCTCCAGACGCAGTTGGGCGCTGCGACGGCCCTGCCATTCGTTGATGTCCAAACGCCCCGCCAAATGGAACCGCGCCCCGCCGTGGTTCATCAAGAGCGGTCCAAGGGGGCCATCCATCGCGCCAAAGCAAATGGCATCCAGACGGGCGCTGATCCCGTCGCCAAAGGTGAGTTTCAGGTGATTTGCACCGACCTGCTTGGCGAAGGTGATCGTGCAGTCCGGAAAGACAAAGCGGGGGGCAGGGGCGCCTGCGCCAAAGGGGCCCGCCTGTTCGATGTGTTCGATCAGATCCACCGTGGCGGCGCCCGGCATCAGCAGGCCGTCGACCCTGAGATCTGCAGGCCCCATCTCGCCCGCCCCCTGTTTGGCGAGCAAGTCCGACAACCGCGCCATGGCGGCGTCCAGCTTGTCGCGCGCCACGGTCAGCCCAGCAGCCATCTTGTGGCCGCCGCCCTTGATCAACAGCCCCTCGGCTGCGCACCGCTGAATGGCGGCCCCAAGATCGATGCCTGAGACACTGCGTCCCGATCCCTTGCCGATGTCCCCGTCAAACCCGATGACGATGGCGGGGCGGTTGGTGGCCTCTTTCAAACGCGAGGCCACGATGCCCACAACGCCCGGATGCCAGCCCTCGCCTGCGGCCCAAACAAGGGGGGCGTCGTGACCGCGCGCCTCGGCCTGTTCCAACGCGGCGTCGCGCACTTGGGTCTCAACTTCACGTCGTTCGGTGTTCAGCTGGTCAAGTCGGTCTGCCATGGCGCGGGCCTCAGCGACGTTTGTGGTGGCCAGCAGGCGCGCGCCGAGATCGGCCTTGCCGATGCGGCCGCCTGCATTGATCCGCGGGCCCAACAAGAACCCCAGATGATAGGTTGAGGGCGCTGTGTCCATCCGCGCCACATCGCTGAGTGCGACAAGCCCCGCACGTTGCCTGCGGCCCATGACGGTCAGGCCTTGGCGCACAAAGGCGCGGTTGACGCCAACCAGCGGTGCGACATCGGCAACCGTACCAAGGGCCACCAGATCAAGCAGCCCCATCAGATCGGGTGTTGGGCCACCTTTGGTCCGCAATTGGCGGTTCGCCTCGACCAGACAGAGGAACACAACACCCGCGGCACACAAATGCGCCAGATCGCCCGTTTCATCCTGACGGTTGGGGTTCACAACCGCATGGGCGGGGGGCAGGGTTTCGCCCCCTAAATGGTGATCCAGCACGACGACATCGGTCCCCTTCGCGGCGGCCAGCGGCCCGTGGGAAAGCGTGCCGCAATCCACACAGATGATCAGATCATGATCCCGCGCCAGCATCGCCATGGCTTCGTCATTGGGGCCATAGCCTTCGTCGATGCGGTCGGGGACATAGAGGGTGGGCGTGACGTCAAAGGGGCGCAGCCAATCTATCAACAGTGCGGCGGACGTGCCGCCATCCACATCATAGTCGGCAAAAATCGCAATCCGCTGGCGTGACGTGGCCGCCGCAACAAGACGTGCTGCAGCAGGTTCCATATCCCGCAACGACCGGGGATCTGGCAGCAGATCCCGCAACGTGGGCGCCAGAAACGCAGGGGCCTCCGCAGCTGTGACCCCGCGTCGCACAAGAATGCGGCATAGGGACGGCGGCAGGCCGGTGGCTTGCGCCATCGCCTCGCCCAAGCGGTCATCCTCGCCAGTTGGCCCAACCCAGCGACGCCCCGTGGCAGACTTCGCAACATCAAGGAACGGGCGCGCAATATGTGGGGTATCCGTCATCACACCCCACCATATGCGCGGCGTCAGGGATTCGCCACGCCCCCCGCTTCTTTGGGTCAAAAATACCTTCCCCGAAGGGGGCTAAAATTCCGGAATTTTAGCGATCGCCCCGATTACACAGGGTTGCGGTAGGTCATGCGGCGTACGGATCCGGTTTTGGACCGCATGAGGATCGTTTCAGCCGTCAGAAACCCAGGTTCCCGTTTGATACCCGCCAGAAGCGAGCCATCGGTGACGCCAGTGGCAGCAAAAATGACATCGGACGTCACCATATCGTCGCGGGTATACACGCGATCAAAGTTGGTGATGCCCGCCTTGCTGGCACGCGCACGTTCGTCATCGTTGCGGAACAACAGCTTTCCGAACATCTGGCCGCCCATGCATTTCAGTGCCGCGGCCGCCAGAACGCCTTCGGGCGCGCCGCCGGATCCCATGTACATATCAATACCTGTCGTCGCAGCCTCGGCACAGTGCATCACACCGGCCACATCTCCGTCTGTGATCAGGCGGATGGCTGCACCGGTGCTGCGGATTTCCGCGATGGTGTCGGCGTGGCGGGGACGATCCAGCACGCAAACGGTGATGTCTTCGGTCGAACACCCTTTCGCGGCCGCAAGGGCGGAGACACGTTCGGCAGGCGACATGGCCAGTGTCACGACGCCCTCTTTGAACCCGGGCCCGATGGCCAGTTTGTCCATGTAGACGTCCGGCGCGTGCAACATAGACCCGCGCGGCCCCATGGCGATGACCGTCAGGGCGTTGGGCATGTCTTTTGCTGTCAGCGTGGTTCCCTCAAGCGGATCAAGGGCGATGTCCACGCCCGGTCCATTGCCGGAGCCGACCTCTTCGCCGATGAACAGCATCGGGGCTTCGTCCCGTTCACCTTCACCGATCACCACAACCCCCGCTATGTCGAGCTTATTGAGCTGTTCGCGCATCGCATTCACCGCCGCCTGATCGGCCGCCTTTTCGTCGCCGCGCCCGATGAGCTTGGCAGAGGCGAGGGCCGCGGCCTCGGACACGCGGGCAAGGCCCAAAGACAGCATACGGTCGTTGAAATCGGGTTTGGTCATGACAAGGTCCTTTGTGGTCTGTCGTCGCCATACCCTTGGCATGGCACCGCCCGCAACCTTGGTGGCGCTAACGGCGGACGGGTTTGTCCGGATGCTGCGGATCAAGATCAATTTTGCGCGCGGCGAAGGCGAGAGTGACCAGAGCAACAAGGCCAAAAAGGGTCGCCGTGGCCAAGATGCCGGCAATGTCAGCATGGGGCATTGCGCCTACATCTGAGGTGGAGACCGCACCCAATGTGAGGGCTGCAGCAAAACCCAGCCGGCCGACAAAGCTTTTGAGGGAGAGCCATGTGGCGCGGCTGTCATCGCTCAGCAGGGGTTGGATGCGGCCCAGGATAAACGGGCGCGACAGCGCGTCGGGCACCATACGCAACAGCAGTATCACGAGCACTAGGGCGCTGTCGGTGATGGCCATTGTCGCGATGATCAGCAGCTGCACCCCAAAGGCGCCCAGCAACAGCGGCGCAAGGCCCAAAGCCGCGCGCGCTTGCACCGCCACCAGCGAGACAGCAACCGAGACGATCATCATCGTGGCCGATACCCCGCCGCTGACAAGGGGGGCAGAGGCTGCAAGGCCCCATTCGGTGAGGGCCTCAAGAATGAAGGGTTGGCCGAACACAAAGGGCAGGTGGCTGAAGCCGTACATCAGCACCCAGAGCGCAAAGATCCATGAGAGCACCGGATTGCGAAAGTGAGAAGCTATGTGCCTGAGCCGGAGCATCTCACCACCTTCGGGCAGGGCTGTGGTGTGTGGGGGTTCCACCATGCGCCATGTCACACCCAAAAGAGCCGCCGCCGCCAGGGCCCCTGCGATGAAAGGCAATCGCGGATCGATAAGGACCATGGCCCCTCCGGTCAGGGCGGAAAGGGCGAGGGCGGTGAAGGAATAGCGCCAGGCCGTGACCTCTTGGGCCTCGATTTCGTCTGTGCGGTCGGTGGCGGCGAGGCTTTCGAAGAGCATTGCTTCGTCCGTGCCGCTGGCAAAGGCCCCGCCAACCCCGATGAGGATTTGCCCCAGCGCGAACATGGCAAACGTGTCCCCGATCGAAAGGCATACCGCACCCGCGCAGGCCGCGATGGCGCTGAGGATCAGCGTTTTGCGGCGGCCAAGTCTATCAGACATATAGCCTGACGGGACTTCGAGGAGGGTGACGGCGACGTCGTACACTGCATAGAGCAGGATCGCCTCGGCGGCGGACAGGACGTTTTGGAAATAGAGAAACCAGACGGCCTGCCAGAAGATCAGATTACGCAGGAAACGTGACCAGCGATACAGGGTGATGTTGCGGGCCATCTGGGTGATCAGGGGGGGCTGCATACCGCGACCCTAGCGTGTTTTACAGGGACGAGGGTATTTTTATGACGCCGGGTGGGGGACTAATTTTCTGCGAAAATTAGAGTTTGGGGGGGCTGCCCCCGCCTTCGGCCCCCCCGGAGTTTTTCCGGTCAGATGAAGGGGATGCCGTTGCGATCAGTCGACTTCTTCGATGCGAATGGCGACGGGAGTGCCCATGACGATGTTTGGGTCCATCGCCGACAGAGCCTCATCCAGGGCGGTTCGGGTCGTTTTGTGGGTCACGATCAGCACTGGGGCTGCGGTGTCCTGGTGGCCGTACTGGCGCATCCGGTCGATGGAGACGCCCGCGTCGCCCAGAACGGCGGCGACCTTGGCCAGAGCGCCGGGTTTGTCCACAAGCTGCATGCGCAAGTAGTAGGGGGCGGGCACAGCGGCGGTGGCGGCGCGCGCTTGTGTAAGGCTGGCGGCTGGCTGACCGAAGGTGGGCAAGCGCAAGCCGCGCGCGATGTCGATGATGTCAGACAGCACCGCAGAGGCTGTAGGACCTTCGCCAGCACCGGCGCCCCGCAGCACGATCTGGCCCACGGCGTCGCCTTCGATCACGACCATATTGGTTCCGCCTTCGAGTTGGCCGAGCGGTGAATTGGATGGCACAAGGCAGGGCGACATACGTTGTTCCAGGCCGCGGCCCGTCATCTGTGCGACACCCAGCAGTTTGATGCGGTAGCCCATGTCATGGGCGGCGTCGATGTCCTCAAGCGTGACGTTCTGGATGCCTTCGAGGGCCACGGCATCAAAGTTCACTTGGGTGCCAAAGGCGACCGACGCCAGCAGGGCCAGTTTGTGGCCCGCGTCGATGCCGCCCACATCGAGGTTTGGATCGGCTTCGAGGTAGCCCAGTTTGTCGGCCTCGGCGAACAGGGCGTTGTAGCCTTGGCGTGTGGCCTGCATTTGCGTGAGGATATAGTTGCATGTGCCATTCATCACGCCCATCACGCGGGTGATGTCGTTGCCCGCCAAGCCTTCGGTTAGGGCTTTCATTACGGGAATGCCACCGGCCACGGCGGCCTCATACCGGATGACGCAGGCAGCGGCCTCGGCGGCCTCGGCCAGGGCTTGGCCGTGAATGGCGAGCATGGCTTTGTTGGCTGTGACGACGTCCTTGCCTGCGGCAATCGCAGCCTCAGTCGCGTCTTTGGCGGGGCCTGCGTCGCCGCCCATCAGTTCGACAAACACATCGACGTCATCGCGTTTGGCCAGCGCCACGGGATCGTCTTCCCAGGCGTAATCTGACAGCGGCACGCCGCGGTCTTTATCTTTGCTGCGCGCGGAGACGGCGGAGATGGTGATTTTGCGGCCTGTCCGGGCCTCCAACAACGCGGCCTGCTGGCGGATGATGCGCACGACGCCGACGCCAACGGTGCCAAGACCGGCAATGCCAAGGCGGAGGGGAGAGGTCGTGTCGGTCATGGTGGCATCCTTTATCGCAGCGTTTGACGCCTGTTAGCCCGTGTGCGCGGGGGATTCAACGCGTGGATGGTTATCGCACTCCGCGCAGCAGGCGCGCACGGGTGGCAGGGGGCAGCACAGGGCCGCGCAGGCGGGCCGCGCGGGCGTTCAAAGCCGCCACGCGGCCTGACAGGGAGCGGGCGGTGGTTTCGGCGGTGGCCGCCCCTGCAGCGCCATCTGCGCCGGCTTGGGCGATCAGTGGTGCGAGGGGGATCAGATCGGGCACGGGTGCTGCGGCCAGTTGCGGCGAAATGCGTTGATCCAATTCGGGAAACTCGGCGCAGGCCGACAAGGCCACGCAGGCGGCGAGGGCTGTAAGTGCAGGGCTGAGGACCTTGGCGGGCATTATGATCCATGACGAATTTGGTGTTGCGCGACCATAGGGGGCGCGCAGGGGCGAGGCAAGTTGGCGTGCGATATGTCGGGAACCGGACAGACGTGTCGGGGATGGGGGCTGACGGTGGAGCCACGTGCAAGGAAAGGAACGCGCTATGAAGATCGGATTTGTCGGGCTGGGGTCCGTTGGGGGAAAGCTGGCGGGGTCGGTGTTGCGCAACGGGTTCGATCTGGCCGTGCACGATCTGGATGCGCAGGCCGTGGCCGCGTTTGTGGCCGGTGGGGCGCGGGCTGGCGGATCGCCCGCCGACCTGATGCAGGATTGCGATGTGGTGATCACCTGTCTGCCATCGCCCGCCGCCTGTAAGGCGGTGGTTGAGGAGATGTTGCCCCATGTGACGGACGGCAAAATCTGGCTTGAGATGTCGACGACGGATGCAGCCGAGGTGCAGCGGCTGGGCGCCGAGGTGCAGGCCCGCGGTGGGTTTGCGGTGGATTGTCCGGTATCTGGCGGGTGCCACCGTGCGGCGACGGGCAATATTTCGATCTTTGCGGGATGTGATCGGGCGACGTTTGAGAGGGTGTTGCCGGTACTGACCACCTTGGGACGGCGGGTGTTGCACACGGGCGATCTGGGCACGGCCAGCACGTTGAAGGTTATGACGAACTATCTGGCGACTGCGAACCTGCTTACGGTGTGTGAGGCGCTGGTGACGATGAAGGCCGCCGGGCTAGATTTGGCGACAACCTATGAGGCGATCAAGATTTCAAGCGGGACATCCTTTGTGCATGAAACCGAAAGTCAGGTGATTTTGAACGGCAGCCGAGATATCGGATTTTCCATGGGGCTGGTGCAAAAGGACATTGGGCTGTTCCAGCAGATTGCCGAAGACCACGACGTCCCGTTGGAGATCAGCCCGATGATGGTCAAGATTTTCGAGGACGGGATCGCGCGATACGGGGCGGGCGCGCAGTCTGATGACATCATCAAACGGCTGGAGGAGCCGACGGGTTTGGACATCACCGCGCCCGGCTTCCCGCCGGAGATGATAGACGATGAGCCGGAGGAGGCAGGGTATGAGGTGGTGCCGCCCCGCTAGGCGTGGTCTTTTCTTTGGCAGGGCAGGCGGCTAAAGACGCGGGAGTTTGATAGAAGGACGCCCCCATGCCGAACCACGATGACGAAGTGATCGCCACGTTGCAGGCGACGCCCGTGCGCCGGATCTTTGCTTATGGGGCGGTGTTTATCTTTGGCGCGTTGTTGATCTTGCTGGCGTTCGTGCAGCCGCCCGCGCTGGGCTGGCAGATTTTCTTGATTGTGCTGGGCGCGGGGGCCCTGGTGGTGGCCGAACGGTTGCGGCGCGCGACGTTGTTGGGGCTTGTTCTGACCGAAGAGGACCTGCGCGACACCAGCGGCGCTGTTCTGGCACGGCTGGGCGATATCCGCGCCATTGATCGCGGGGCGCTGGCGTTCAAGCCGTCCAACGGATTTGTTTTGCATCTTCATTCCGGCGCGCGTCGGTCTTGGGCGCCAGGGTTGTGGTGGCGGTTTGGTAAACGGGTGGGCGTGGGCGGTGTGACCGCATCGGGCCCCGCCAAATTCATGGCAGAGCAGATTGCGATGCGGGTCAAACCGACCTGAACGCTTTTAGGTGTTTGGCGTGTGCGCAGGGCAAATTGCGTTGTCCGGCGACCCGTCAGAGCTGAAACACAGGTTGCGCGGTGACCAACGCGGACGGGTGAACGTCACGTTTTCGAAGGAAAACGATTCCAGCCCGATCGAAAAGTTTGGCGCGTAGTCGACACCTGTTTGCACGACGATCAAAATCTCACCGTCCGGCATCACAGGGACTTCGGCGGCTGTCAGGCCGATCTGCGACAGGGGTTTGCGGGTATAGTTTGATCCGCCCCCTTTGGCCCGTGACCAGACCACCTCGTGGCTATCGTCGGCGGCATCATATCGGATCACGCTGACCCGAAGGCGTGTCAACGTGGGCGAACTGGTGAGGAACCGGTGCACACGCCACATGTTATTGATGTAGGTGTTGGTGATGTACTGGTCTTCACGGCTGACGGCATCCGCAATTGTATAGTTGGCTTTGACGTTGATGGATTGGTTCCGGAACGCGTCAAAGAAGACGACCATGGCGATGACACAGGCAAAGAGGGACGGGAACATGATCACCGCCTCGGCCGTGATTGTGCCTCTGTCGTCCTTGCGAAAGTCGCGCAGATGACTTTTGATATAAGACCACAGCATTATAGAGGCTCCATCACGAAGGCGGAGGTCGCAACAAGGCGGTAGCGCCCTTGAGGACCCTGATTCAATTGGTAAGCCACCCCGACACCCGGGATCAGCATCGGTTTAAAGACGCCACAGGCCCGAACGATCATCATCTGGTTGGCCGCGCCGTTTTCAAAGTTACGGGCTGGCAAAAACGGCTGGTTCAAGTTCGTGCAAGAGGCACTGCGCGGGATCGAGTTGGTCGACTGGTTGCCGACGTGCCGCATGTTGAGCGTGCGCATCTCGAGACGTACATTTGTCATACACTCAGGCAGAATACCGGCGGCGTTGCAGATCATGCGTTTCATGTCGGTTTCGCTGATCTCTTCGCCGGTGTTCAAACGAACTTCGCGAATGGCCATATCAAGGCCTCGTTCCAGCATCGCGTGCCGTGTCATCAAGAGGCCCATTTCGAACCCTGTGACTGGCAGAACGATGAACGGTGTGAACAGCAGAACAAACTCAACCGTGGGGCCGCCGCTTTCGTTGCGTCGGAAGCGACGTAGGATGGCGCCAATTGTGCGGAGAAGAAAATGCATTTTCAGATCCTATCGCGTCAATTTCAGGGCGCGGATATCGGATGCGATCGCTGCGAAAGCGGCCGAGATATCGGTTCCTGCCACGTCGAAGTAGTGCGAGGGTGAACTGGCACAGTCGAGAAGCGCGTTGCGTCCATCTGCGGGGGCCTCAAAGGCCACCGTGTAGATCACAATCCCCGCTTCGCGCGCTCTGGCGCATAGGGCCGACAGTCGGTCATTCGCCTGGGAATTGTTCACCACCTCGTAATCGATGGAATAGAAGGCGTCCGTGTAGTCGGGCAGATACACAAGGGTCCAGTTGCCGCTGTTGTCCTGAGACCAGACCTGGCCTGCGCTCCACGGGATGTCGCCATCGTTATAGGGATACCACAAAAGGTCATATGTAATCCGGTCATATTCCCAGTTCGCGTACATCTCTTGCCAGGACGCATTGTGAATGTTGCCCAGGTAGCTCGGTCCATCGCCCACGTCGTTGATGCCGATGGCACCGGTTTGCCGGGCCTGCACATAGGCCCATTGGCTTGCGTAGCCGTAGGGGTATTTGCGCACGCGATCGCTTTGATAATATTCACCGCGCTCACGCATCCAGTAGAACCGGTCATCCCAGTAATTTTCCGACGTTGAGAACCCGTTGACCTGAACAGAAATCCGATCAAGCGGGATTTGGTGCAATTCGCCCGTCGGATTGGAACTGCGATCAAACCAGAAATAGGAATTGGTCGTGCGGAACCGTTCCTTGAGGTCATATTGGGTCGTGTTCTCCCCGTCTGTCATCAGCACGACGACTTTTTGAACGTCTTCCAGATCGTGCTCATACGGACGGCCTGAGGCCACCCCTGGCACAACGTTTTGACCAACAAGCTGGTTTACGACAGTGCGCGTGCTTGGATCCAAAAGGCCCACACCCCATTTCATGCCCATATCAATGGCGGTGTTGCCGTAGGGCGTCAGCGCATCAATTGCGGTGTGCAAATCGGTTACGGAGGTGCTGATGGGGACGATCGCGTTGTTGTTGCCTGTCGGGCACCACGGATTGCCGATAGGATTGCTGTCAGAGGTGAACCAGTCTGGGTCAAAGTGCGCGACGTGATCGTGCGGCTGCGACAAATCCAGTTCAATCGAATTGAATGATCCGGACTCGAACAGCACGCAGTTCGAATAGCTATGCGTGCGATTGATATTCATGTGAGTATCAAAGGCAGAGCCCGGGCTGACCACAGCGCTATAGGGAATCATCGAAATGGTGATCAAACCTTGAGGCGCGTTGGTGTTGTTGGCCAATACCGTCGTCACAAAGTTCCGTGCAGCAGGGCGCAGATTCTCGATGCGCGATCCGCTCATGGAGGTTGAGACGTCCAAAATCAGCGAGACTTCCACATCTGTGACCCGCTCTTCTGCTGAAGAGGTGCCGGAGACCGTCAAGGCTGTTAGACCTGGATTGAAGGGCTGGGTGAACACGCGAGGGATGTCATAGAACATCAATGGCATTTCGGCTTCTGCCGCTGCAGACACGATGCGGTAGTTCAAACCCTGTTCGACGTATGGTTCGCCATCCAGAAAGTCGATCATGCCCGCCTTGCGGAAGTAGTCTTTGACCACCTCAGCGGGCGGTTGGGTCTGATCAAGGTCAGCCGCTGCCAAAGTGGCACGGTCAAGCGTGCCTTGCAGCTTGGCGCGCGTGGTTTCAAACCGCATCAGGTCAACGGACATTCCGCCCAGCCAGAGGATCATTACAAACATAAACAAAGAAAAAATGATCATCGCGCCGTCTTCGTCTTTCCGAAAACGGGACAGAACCCGCGCCATGGCGGTCGAACCAGAAGTAAGATCTTTCCGATCGTTCAACATTTTCACCTTCCCGAGAGTTGTGGCCGCACAGAGGGCGCGGACGGACTCATCGCTTTAATTCTTGGGAGGGTAGATCAGGGCGAGATGGCAGAATTAGGGCAGATTGTGTCCCTCAATCGTTAATTGGTTGCCAAAAGGTTAACAGCCGTCCGATTTGCAGCGCACTGTTGCGGAAATCGGCAACCGCTGGCGGTTTTTGCGCGGCATCGCGGTTTGCAGGCTCACCACGACGGGCCGTTGGGATGTTTTTTAATTGCTTAAAAATTAATCAGTTCAACATGTTCTTTACGAATCATGTTTAGCTCCGCTCAGGGCGGGGATGCCCCCGTTCATATCTCCAAGAAAGGGCCCGTCATGAGCACGTCCACATCCACCCCACATGAGCCATCCTTCCGCGAAAGCGTTGACATCATGTTCAACCGTGCGGTTGCGCTAATGGACCTGCCGCCCGGGCTTGAGCAGAAAATCAGGGTGTGTAACGCGACCTACACGGTTCGGTTCGGCGTGCGGTTGCGGGGCAAGATCGAAACCTTCACGGGCTACCGGTCGGTCCATTCGGAACACATGGAACCCGTCAAAGGCGGGATCCGCTATTCGATGGGCGTCAATCAGGACGAGGTTGAGGCTTTGGCCGCGTTGATGACCTATAAGTGCGCGCTGGTCGAAACGCCTTTTGGCGGATCCAAAGGGGGGCTTTGTATCGATCCGCGCGACTGGGAAGAAGATGAGCTGGAACGCATCACCCGCCGCTTCGCCTACGAGTTGGCCAAGCGTGATCTGATCCATCCGTCCCAGAACGTGCCTGCGCCTGATATGGGCACCGGCGAACGGGAAATGGCATGGATCGCGGATCAGTACCGCCGCATGAATACGACCGACATCAATGCCGCGGCGTGTGTGACAGGCAAACCGCCCCACGCGGGCGGCATTGCCGGACGGGTTGAGGCCACGGGACGGGGCGTCCAATTCGCGCTTCGTGAATTTTTCCGTGATGCAGGCGATGTGAAAACGGCTGGTTTAGCTGGGTCTTTGGATGGCAAACGGATCGTTGTGCAGGGTCTGGGAAATGTGGGCTATCATGCTGCGAAGTTTCTGGCGGACGAAGACGGTGCGAAGATCATCGGGGTCATCGAACGCGACGGGGCTATTGTGGACGCAGACGGCATCGACGTGGATGGGTTGCGTGACTGGATCGGCAAACATGGCGGTGTGGCGGATTATCCCCATGGTCAGTTTGTGGCGGACGGCGCTGTGGTTCTTGAAGAAGACTGCGACATCCTCATCCCGGCGGCGCTGGAAGGGGTGATCAATCTGTCCAACGCCGCCAATGTCAAAGCGCCGTTGATCATCGAGGCGGCCAATGGCCCGATCACGGCCGGCGCGGATGAGATTTTGCGTGACAAGGGGACAGTCATCATTCCTGACATGTACGCCAATGCGGGTGGTGTGACCGTGTCCTATTTCGAATGGGTCAAGAACCTGAGCCATATTCGCTTTGGTCGGATGCAGCGCCGACAGGAAGAGGCCCGTCATCAGTTGATCGTCGGTGAGCTGGAACGGCTCAGCGCTCATATGGGGGATCAATGGTCCATGACGCCCAATTTCAAACAGAAGTACCTGCGCGGCGCGGATGAATTGGAATTGGTGCGATCCGGTCTGGACGACACGATGCGCACAGCGTTCCAATCCATGCGGGATGTCTGGCACAGCCGTGAGGATGTCACAGACCTGCGCACGGCGGCTTATCTGGTATCAATTGACCGCGTCGCCCAAAGCTATCGCGCGAAGGGGCTTTAACGCCAACTTACAAAAGGTCCAGTGGACCTTTTGGGCGTTAAAGCGGGCGGAGCCCCGGGAAAGACGCCAACTTACAAAAGGTCCAGTGGACCTTTTGGGCGTTAAAGCGGGCGGAGCCCCGGGAAAGACGCCAACTTACAAAAGGTCCAGTGGACCTTTTGGGCGTTAAAGCGGGCGGAGCCCCGGGAAAGACGCCAACTTACAAAAGGTCCAGTGGACCTTTTGGGCGTTAAAGCGGGCGGAGCCCCGGGAAAGACGCCAACTTACAAAAGGTCCAGTGGACCTTTTGGGCGTTAAAGCGGGCGGAGCCGCGGGAAGGCCGCCAACTTACAAAAGGTCCGGTGGACCTTTTGGGCGTATAAGTGAAGGCCCTAAAATTCCGGAATTTTAGGGCTTGCACCAGGTTAGAGGCGGGTGTTCAGCCACAGGTCCCGCATGTTTGCCCCGACAGAGCTTTGCGGGTTTGAGGGGGGCACGCCTTGGGCCGCTTCATCCGCGGCCACAAGGGCGCGGGTGCGCTCAAAAACCTGTTTCCAGGACCCACCGCGGGCGCCCACCTCGACCATGGCGCGGTTCAGGGCTTTGATGAACCATGTGTTGTCGCTTTCAGGATTGCAGCCGAACGACGACCTGTCGGCCGCGGCGGCTGTCAGTATGATCCGGTTCGGACTGCGCAATTCGTCGATCAGCGATCCTGAGAAGCAGGCCTGCAGGATCAGGATCTGTCGGTCGGCGGCCAGTGGAGCCAGAAACTCGGCGAGACCTTCGGCCGACACACCGGACACGGGTCCGTTTGGTTCGGTCTTGATCGCCATCACATCGGGGGAGCCGTGGGAGGTCAGCATCACGACCACCGTGTCGCGGCCATCGACGGCATCGGCCGCCATCTGTGCCAGTTCTGTTTGCATCACGGTGATGTTGGGCTCTTCGAGGGTGGAGCCTGTGAAGCCGAATGTGTCAGCATCGACAGGTGTGCCATAGGCACGCGCGAAGGCCCGTTCGAATGTCACAACGTCACGGTCAAACACCGGATCGGCAAACATCCCCCAGCTGAACAGGAATGTCTGATTTGCGGGCGCGACTGCGACGGGCGTGACCACCGCATCTGCAGGCGGGGGCGTGACACCGGGGGCGACAACAGTTGTTGTGGCGATTGGGGTTGCAGTTCCTGTTGCCGGGGCGGTGCAGGCCTGCAGGGCCATCGCGCCGATCAGGGCTGCGGCTGCGGAAAAACGACGCATTTTTGCGATCCTTTCTGGATAGAATTGTCGGCAAAATACCTACAATCCAGTGGAAGGATAGAGGTGTCATCGCGCCGGGTCGCGAATATGCGGGGATTTGTCGGGTGCAGCCCTTGCGCTGGCGGGGACGCAAGATAGGGTCGACCCAAGAGCGAGGGGACGCCATGGGATATTCCGGTTTCAAGGTCATAAAAGAAGGTCTGTTCGGCCAAAAAGGGTGGAAGCCTGTGTGGCGCGATCCTGCGCCGAAATCCGAGTATGATGTCGTCATCATCGGGGGCGGCGGGCACGGGCTGTCTACGGCGTATTATTTGGCCAAGGAACACGGGATCACCAACGTGGCCGTGTTGGAAAAGGGCTATATCGGGGGCGGCAACGTGGGCCGCAACACCACGATCGTACGGGCCAATTATATGTTGCCGGGCAATTCGGAGTTTTATTCCCATTCTCTGAAACTGTGGGAGGATATGGAGCAGGACCTTAATTACAACACCATGATGTCCCAACGTGGCGTGATGATGTTGTGCCATTCCGACGGCCAGCGGGATTTCTTTGCCCGCCGCGCCAATGCCATGGTGAACCAAGGCGATGATGCGGAGTTGTTGACCCCTGAGGAGGTGAAACGCGAAGCGCCATCGATTGACCTCGATAACGTGCGGTTTCCGATCTATGGCGGGCTGATGCACCGACGCGGTGGCACGGCCCGTCACGATGCGGTGGCGTGGGGCTATGCGCGCGGGGCCGATCAGCGCGGCGTTGATCTGATCCAGAATTGTGAGGTGACGGGCATCGACATCGAAGGCGGTGTCGTCAAAGGCGTGCAGACCACGCGCGGCGCGATCCGCGCCAAAAAAGTCGCGATTGTCGTGGCTGGCCGGTCGTCACAAGTGGCGGCGATGGCGGGCATGCGGCTGCCCATCGAAAGCCACGTGTTGCAGGCCTTTGTCAGTGAGGGGTTAAAACCCGTCTTGCCCGGTGTCATCAGCTTTGGCATGGGGCATTTCTACATCAGCCAGTCGGACAAGGGCGGGCTGGTCTTCGGGTCGGATCTGGATTTCTACGCCTCTTACGCGTCGCGCGGGAACCTGCCCATGGCAGAACACTGCATGGAGGCCTGCATGACGTTGATGCCCAGCCTTGGCAAAGCCAAGGTCCTGCGGTCGTGGGGCGGGATCATGGATATGTCGCCGGATGGATCGCCCATCATCGACACCACCGACACAGCGGGTTTGTTCCTGAATTGCGGTTGGTGTTACGGCGGGTTCAAGGCGGTGCCGGGGTCCGGTTTTTCCTACGCGCATCTGATCGCCACGGGTCAGCATCACACGCCTGCCGCGCGCTATCGGTTGGACCGGTTCCGCACGGGGCGCGGGCTGATGGACGAAGAGGGCACAGGCTCTCAGCATAATCTACACTGAGGGACGCGGAATGAGATTACCTTGCCCCATCTGCGGTGAACGGGACCGCCGCGAGTTTTACTACAAAGGCGACGCCTTGGCGTTGGACCGGCCCGCAGGGGACGCGGATGGGGGTGTCTGGGACGACTACCTGCACAACCGCGACAACCTCGCCGGCGTCGTGCGGGAGTTGTGGCACCATGCGGGTGGCTGTGGGGCGTGGATCGTTGTGACACGCGATACTGTCACCCATGAGGTTCACGGGGCGGAACGGGTCGGAAAGGCAAAGGCATGAGGGTTGCGGGCAAAGGCCATACGGACGCGGCTGAAACGGTCCACTTTACCTTTGACGGACAAAGCTATGCAGGCCGCAAGGGTGAGACTTTGGCGGCGGCGTTGTTGGCAAACGGCGTCAAATTGGTGGGGCGGTCGTTCAAGTACCACCGCCCGCGCGGCATCGTGACCGCAGGATCGGAAGAACCCAATGCGTTGGTCACCGTGGGAACCGGCGGCGGGCAAGACCCCAACGTGCGCGCCACCACGCTTGAGATTTACGACGGGCTTGAGGTGCGGTCGCAAAACGCGTGGCCGTCATTGAAATACGATATGATGTCAGTGAACGATCTGGCGGCGCCATTCCTTAGCGCGGGCTTCTATTACAAGACGTTCATGTGGCCCAAGGCGTTTTGGGAAAGCCTCTATGAACCGGTGATCCGCAAGGCGGCTGGTTTGGGCGCGTTGTCGGGCGACATCAACGACGACATCTATGAAAAGGCTTTTGCCCATTGTGATCTGCTGATCATTGGCGCGGGGCCTGCGGGTCTGATGGCGGCGCTGACCGCAGGGCGCGCGGGTGTGGATGTCATTCTGGCCGACGAAGACAGCCAAATGGGGGGGCGTTTGCTGGCCGAGACCTTCACGGTGGATGGGCAAGACGGGGCCGATTGGGCCGCCGACGCCGTGTCGGAGTTGGCCGCGATGGACAACGTGCGCCTGATGACGCGCACGACCATTACTGGCGCCTATGATCAAGGCACTTATGGTGCGATTGAACAGGTGGGGCATCACGTGGCCCGCGCTGATGCGCCAGATCTGCCGCGCGAGTGTTTCTGGCGGATCGTGGCCAAACGGGCGGTGCTGTGTGCCGGTGCGCTGGAACGGCCCATTGCCTTCCCGAACAACGACCGGCCCGGGATCATGATGGCAAGTGCTGTGCGCAGCTATCTGAACCGCTGGGGCGTTGCGCCCGGTAAGGCGGTGACGATTTTTGCCAACAACGATGACGCGCACCGCACGGCGGTGGATCTGATCGCAGCGGGCGTGAAAGTCGCCGGTGTGATTGACGTCCGCGCGGATGTGCAGGCCATGGGCGACTACCCCCTTTATACATCGGGCGCTGTCACGGCGACGAAGGGACGTTTGGCACTCGAAAGCATCACCATCACCCACGCGGTTGGTACGCGAGAGATCCGCACCGATTGTTTGGCCATGTCCGGCGGTTGGAATCCGACCGTGCATCTGACGTGCCATATGAATGGGCGGCCCACATGGGACGAAACCCTGCTGAGCTTTGTGCCCACGGATGGATCGATCCCTGGCCTGACCGTCGCGGGGGCTGCTGCGGGACACATGTCGACCCTTGGCGCGTTGCAATCGGGGGCCAAGGGTGCGGCGGCGGCCGTGGCTGATTTGGGGGTGACGGCAAAGGTGGACGTGCCCACCGCAGAAGATGACCCCTACCGGATCGAGGCATGTTGGCAGGTTGACGGGAAGGGCCGCAAATGGCTCGATTTTCAGAACGACGTGCATGTGAAGGACATCAAGCTGGCCGCGCAGGAAAATTTCCGCAGCGTCGAGCACATGAAACGCTACACCACCCAAGGTATGGCGACGGATCAGGGCAAATCGTCCAATGTGGCGGCTTTGGCGGTGTTGGCGGATGCCACGGGACGGGGAATTCCTGAAACAGGCACGACGACCTTCCGCCCTCCTTACGTGCCGGTGTCCATCGCGGCCATGGGCGCGGGGTCGCAGGGCCACGGGTTTGCGCCCAAACGCCTGACCACATCGCACCATGCAAGCACAGGCCGCAGTGCCCCGATGATCGAGGCTGGCCTGTGGTATCGACCCAGCTATTTCCCCGCACCGGGTGAAAAGACATGGCTGGAGAGCTGCAACCGTGAGGTCGGCTATGTCCGCGACGCCGTAGGCGTGTGCGATGTCAGCACATTAGGCAAGATCGACATTCAGGGGCCGGATGCTGCGGCGTTTCTTGATTTTGTCTATGCCAATACGTTCTCAACGCTAAGGGAAAACCGTGTGCGATATGGCCTGATGTTGCGCGAAGACGGCCATGTGATGGACGATGGCACCACCGCGCGCCTTGGCGCGGATCATTACGTGATGACGACGACCACGGCAGCAGCGGGACAGGTGATGACCCATCTTGAATGGGTGGCCCAAGCGTTGCGCCCGGATCTGGACGTGCGGTTTGCCTCCGTCACGGAACAATGGGCGCAGTTCGCCGTGGCAGGCCCACGGTCGCGGGCGTTGCTGAACACAGTGCTGGATGACCCAATCACCGGTGAAGACTGGCCGTTCATGTCCTGCGGTGCGGTGTCCATTGGCGGCATCGAGGGGCGGTTGTTCCGCATCTCATTCTCTGGCGAACATGCCTATGAGATCGCGGTGCCGTCGCGCTATGGCGCGTCGCTTTTCCGGCTGCTGGTGGCTCAGGCCGAGGCGATGGAGGGCGGCGCCTACGGGATGGAGGCGCTGAACGTTCTCAGGATCGAAAAGGGCTTTATCACCCACGCAGAAATTCACGGGCGGGTGACGGCCTTCGACATCGGGATGGACAGGATGGTCAGCCGCAAGAAGGATTGCATTGGCTTTGCCGCCAGTCGCCGTGAAGGGCTGCTGGATGGGCAACGCGAACGGTTGGTCGGGCTTCGGTCCGTCAATGGAACCGACAAGATCACGGCAGGGGCGCATCTGTTTGTTGAGGGTGCAGATGCGGTCAGCGACAACGATCAGGGGTACATCACATCGGTCTGTTGGTCGCCCACGTTGGACAGCCACATCGGGCTGGGGTTCGTCAAAGACGGGCCAAGCCGGCTGGGCGAACATGTCGTGGCGGTGGATCATGTGCGCGGCGTGACCGTCACATGTGAGGTCTGCAGCCCTGTTTTCTTTGACCCAGACGGGGGACGTGTCCGTGGCTAAATTGATCGAGACCACACCCTGCGCGGGGCTATTGCCGCTGTCCATCGGCGGCGTGAACATCCATGAAATTAACCTTGGACAAGTGACACTGGTCGCCCCTTATGCGGGCGGCGCCAAGGCGACGTCGGATGCGTTGAAGGCTGCGATCGGGGTGACATTTCCCAAGCCGAACCGCACCAACGGGGCAGGCCCGCGTGCGATCTGGTGCGGATTGGATCAGGCGCTGATCGTGGGCGGAGCGTGCCCTGATCTGCCGCAGGCCGCCGTCGTCGATCATTCGGACGCTTGGGCTGTGGTGCGGATTGAGGGGGCCGAGGCCGAGGCCGTTCTGGCCCGTCTGGTTCCGGCAGATCTGCGCGCCTCCGTGTTCAAACGGGGCCACACGGTGCGCACGATGTTGGTGCATATGAACGTTGGCATCACGCGTGTGGGAGCATCCGCGTTTGAGGTGATGGCCATGCGGTCCATGGCGGGCACGCTTGTGCATGATCTGGAACAGGCGGCCAAAGGTGTGGCCGCCCGAGCGTTGATTTAACTTGCGTCTGGCGGGCTGACTTTTGTCAGCACGCTGGTCTGGGTGATCTGCCCGATGGCTTGGCCGTCCTCCATCACCGTCAGGGCGGGGGCGGTGGTCAGCGCGTCGATGACTTGGCCCACCGGCAGTTCTGCGTCCACGGTCGGGATCGCCTTCGCCTCGGCCGCGCCGGTAAGGCTGGACAGCCAGCCCTTCGGTTCTTCAGCTGGCCGTGGGCCCATCACGTCGCGGGCACGCAACACGCCCAGAGGGTTCATATTTGCCACGAAATCAGCGACATAGCCGTTGGCCGGATTGCTGAAAATCTCTCTCGGGGTGCCACATTGGACGATGCGGCCGCCTTCCATGATGGCGATGCGGTTGCCGATTTTGAACGCTTCATCCAGATCATGACTGACGAAGATGATCGTACGGTTCAGGCGCTTTTGCAGATCAAGCAGTTCATCCTGAAGACGTGTGCGGATCAGCGGGTCGAGGGCTGAGAACGGTTCATCCATCAGCAGGATCGGCGCGTCGGTGACAAAGGCGCGGGCAAGGCCCACGCGCTGTTGCATGCCGCCCGAAAGCTCCCCCACCAAGGCAGTGGAGCGGTCGGCCAGGCCGACCAATTCCAGCTGTTCGTTGACTTTCTGCTGTCGCGCGGCCTTTTCCATGCCGCCCAGTTCCAGACCCAGCCCGACGTTGTCACGTACGGTGCGCCACGGCAGTAGCCCGAACTGTTGGAACACCATCGACACCACGGAGCGGCGCAGCTTACGCAGCTCAGGTTCGGGCGCGCTGCCGACGGTGCAAGACCAGTCCTTACTGTGGACACGCACCTCACCCCGGACCACGGGGTTGAGGCCATTGACCGCCCGCAGCAGCGTCGATTTTCCGGATCCAGACAGCCCCATCAGGACGAGGATCTCACCCTGTTCCACATCCAGCGAACAATTATGGACGCCGAGGATCTGGTCGGTGGCGGTTTGCACCTCGGCGCGGTCGCGGCCTTCGTCCATCAAGGGCAGGGCCCTGTGCGGTTTGCCGCCAAAGACGATTGAGACGTTGTCGAATTCGACGGCTTTCATCGCTTGTCCCCCCCGTTTGCACCCACGCGCAGCATTCGATCCAGCATGATGGCCACAACGACGATGATCAGGCCGGATTCGAACCCTTTGGCCGTGTCGACGGTGTTCAATGCGCGCACCACCGGCACGCCAAGCCCGTCCGCCCCGACAAGGGCCGCGATGACAACCATGGACAGCGACAGCATGATGGTCTGGTTCAAACCAGCCATGATCTGCGGCAGGGCGGACGGCAATTCGACCTTCCACAGTTTTTGACGCGCCGTGGCGCCGAAGGCATCCGCGGCCTCAAGCAACGCGGTCGGTGTGGACGACACGCCCAGATGGGTCAGACGGATGGGGGCGGGCAACACAAAGATCACGGTGGCGATCAGACCTGGAACCATGCCGATGCCGAAAAACACAATCGCGGGGATCAGGTAGACAAAGGTGGGCAGGGTTTGCATCAGGTCAAGCACGGGCCGCATCCACGCATAAAGACGTGGACGATGGGCCGCAGCGATGCCGATGGGCACGCCCACGCCCATACAAACGATGCAAGCCGACAGCACCAACGTCAGGCTTTCAGTGGTTTCTTCCCAGTAGTCTTGGTTGAGGATGAACAAAAAGCCCAAAGCGATCAGCGCGCAGGTTTTCCAGTTGCGTTGCAGCGCCCATGTGATGGCGACAAAGACGCAGATGACAATGAATGGATGGGGCGTTTGCATCAGCCACAAAAAGGCGTCGATCATGGCCTCAAGCCCATCTGCGATGGCATCGAAGACGACGCGGCCGTTGCGTTCCAGCCCTTCGAATATGGTTTCCGCCACATCCCCCACGGGGATCTTATTGTCCGTCAGCCAATCCATACTGTTCCCTTTGTCCCGTGTTTGCCGTCCACCTCACGGCAAAGGGCCGCCCCTGATTGGGGCGACCCTGTTTTTGGTTTGTTTGGCTTAGCTGTCCAGTGCCGCCATGACGGCCTCGGCTGCGTCGCCGCCGTCAAGTGTGGTGACACCGTCCAGCCACCCCATGACGAAATCGGTGTTGGCGGCCATCCACGCCGTGGCTGCGTCCTCAGGATCGGTGCCGTCGTTCAGGATCGCGCCCATGATCTCGTTCTCCATGGCGAGAGAGAATTCGAGGTTTTGCAGCAGCTTGCCCACATTGGGGCACGCGTCGACATAGCCTGCGGTGGTGTTGGTGTAGACTGTTGCACCGCCCAAGTTGGGGCCGAACCAATCATCGCCGCCCTCAAGATAGGTCATCTCGTAGTTCGCGTTCATGGGATGAGGTTCCCAGCCGAGGAACACGACAGGTTCGTCGCGGTCCGAGGCGCGGCCCACCTGTGCCAACATCCCGGCCTCAGACGATTCGACGACTTCCATCGTGTCTTCGGACAGGCCGAATTCACCGGCTGCAATCATGTCCATGATCAGGCGGTTGCCGTCGTTGCCGGCCTCGATGCCGTAGATTTTGCCGTCGAGCGCATCTGCGTTTGCGGCGATGTCGTCGAACGAGGCGATGCCCAGGGCCGCACCGGCCGCATTCGTGGCGAGTGTATATTTCGCACCTTCCAAGTTGGCGCGCACGGTGTCGACGGTGCCTGCCTCACGGTAGGGGGCGATGTCGCCTTCCATGGTGGGCATCCAGTTGCCCAAGAACACATCAACGTCGCCCTCGGCCAGTGAAGTGTAGGTCACAGGCACGGACAGGACCTTGATATCGGTTTCATAGCCCAACGCCTCCAACACGACTGTGGTGGCCGCTGTCGTCGCTGTGATGTCTGTCCAGCCCACGTCAGAGAACGTGACGGTCGAACAGGCGTGGCCGTCGGCCGCTGCGGCCCCTGCGGCGCAGATCGCAAGAATGGAAAGGGTATTTTTCATGAGGAAGCCTCCCGTTGGCTATTGTTGATTGACGAGTCAATTAAAGACAATCTAAAGTCGCTTGGCACCTGATTTGAGGAAAAGATGCCCAAGCTTGGAATGGAACCTATACGCCGCGCAGCTTTAGTTAAAGCGACCATCGATGTGATCGGTGCGCAAGGGTCGCTGGACGTGACTGTCAGCCAGATTGCCAAGAAGGCGGGTATGTCTTCGGCGCTGGCACATCATTATTTTGGCGGCAAAGACCAAATTTTTCTGGCCGCCATGCGGGCGATTTTGCGTGATTTCGGGACCGAAGTGCGCGCAGGGCTCAGGGCGGCGCGCACCCCGCGTGCGCGGGCAGAGGCATTGATTGACGCGTCGTTTGCGCCGTCGTGCTTTGCCCCTGCCACGATCAGCGCGTGGATGACGCTTTATGCGCAGGCCACGACCTCCCCCGATATGCATCATTTGTTGTTGCTGTATCAGCGGCGGTTGGCGTCGAATTTGACCCATGCGTTGCGGCCCTTGTCGGTGCGGCCCACTCAGGACGCGGAAACACTCGGCGCTTTGATTGACGGGCTGTATCTGCGCGCGGCGCTGGCCCGCGACACCGATCCGCAGACTGCACGCGCCGTCGCGCTGCGCACCCTTGATCACCTGACGGGAGCCGCCCAATGACCCAACCCAACATTTTGATCCTGATGGTCGACCAGCTGAACGGTACGCTGTTTCCCGACGGGCCCGCCGACTGGCTGCATACGCCCAATCTGAAAAAGCTTGCCGCGCGGTCGACCCGGTTCAAAAACAGCTACACCGCGTCGCCCCTGTGCGCCCCGGGTCGGGCCTCGTTCATGTCCGGCCAGTTGCCCAGTCGCACGCAAGTCTATGACAACGCTGCGGAATTTGCCTCATCAATCCCGACCTACGCGCATCATTTGCGCCGTGCGGGATATCAGACCTGTCTGTCGGGGAAGATGCATTTCGTCGGCCCTGATCAGCTCCATGGGTTTGAAGAACGTCTGACCACGGACATCTATCCGCCTGATTTTGGCTGGACGCCGGACTATCGCAAGCCAGGCGAGCGGATCGATTGGTGGTATCACAACATGGGGTCCGTGACCGGCGCAGGCGTGGCCGAAATCACGAACCAGATGGAATACGACGACGAGGTCGCCTATCACGCCACGCGCAAATTGTATGATCTGTCACGGGGGCACGATGCCCGTCCGTGGTGCTTGACCGTTAGTTTCACGCACCCGCACGACCCATATGTGGCCCGCAAAAAATACTGGGACCTCTATGAGGATTGCGACCACCTGCTGCCTGAGGTCGGGCCCATTCCCTACGATCAGCAAGACGCCCACTCCAAACGGATTTTGGATGCCAATGACCATGAGAATTTTGAGATCACCGAAGATCAGGTGAAACGGGCGCGGCAGGCGTATTTTGCCAACATCAGCTACCTTGATGATAAGGTGGGAGAAATTCTGCAAACCTTGGAGGACACGCGGCAAGAGGCGATCATCCTGTTTGTGTCCGATCACGGCGATATGTTGGGCGATCGGGGGCTGTGGTTCAAAATGTCGTTCTATGAGGGATCGGCGCGGGTGCCCTTGATGGTGTGCGCCCCGCAGATGCCAACAGGTTTGATCGAGACACCAGTGAGCAACATCGATGTGGCCCCGACATTGTGTGATCTTGCAGGTGTGTCCATGGATGAGGTCATGCCGTGGACCGAAGGAATGTCCTTGGTTCCTTTGGCCAACGGGGTGGAACGGGACGCACCCGTCGCGATGGAATATGCGGCAGAAGGGTCGTATTCGCCGCTTGTCTGCTTGCGATATGGCAAGTGGAAATACACACGCTGCATCCTCGACCAAGATCAGTTATTTGATATGGATGCAGATCCACATGAGCTGACGAACCTCGCAGATGTTGAAAAACATCAAGGCACGGTGCACCAGCTGCGGGCCAAATCCGAGGATCGTTGGGACCTGAACGCCTATGACGCTCAGGTCCGCGAAAGTCAGGCCCGCCGTTGGGTCGTTTATGAGGCCTTGCGCAACGGTGATTATTTCCCGTGGGACCATCAGCCGCTGCAAAAAGCATCCGAACGCTACATGCGCAATCACATGGACCTCAATATTCTTGAGGAAAATCAACGCTTTCCGAGAGGTGAATAAGATGGCCTACGAGATTCAGCCCAAAGCCAGCCATTTCATTGATGGCGCCTATGTCGAAGACACTGCTGGCACGCCGATCCGCGTGATCTGTCCCGTGTCCGAGGAAGAGATCGCGCGCGTCTATGCGGCCACGCCTGCGATCATCGAACAGGCCTTGGCGTCGGCCAAACGTGCACAGGTCGCTTGGGCCGCGATGACAGGCACAGAACGGGGCCGCGTGTTGCGCCGTGCCGCCGATATCATCCGCGACCGCAATTATGATCTCAGCGTGTTGGAAACCAACGACACAGGCAAGCCGTTGCAGGAAACACTGGTCGCTGACGCGACATCCGCCGCGGATGCCCTTGAATACTTTGGCGGTCTTGCAGGAGCCCTGACCGGCGAACACGTGCAATTGGGCGAGGATTTCGTCTACACCCGCCGCGAAGCGCTAGGCGTTTGCGTGGGGATCGGGGCGTGGAATTACCCCACCCAAATCGCCGCGTGGAAGGGCGCCCCCGCTTTGGCTTGTGGCAACGCGATGGTGTTCAAACCCTCTGAGACAACGCCCCTCTGCGCGTTGAAAGTTGCCGAAATACTGCATGAGGCTGGCGCGCCCGCGGGCATCTACAACGTCGTGCAGGGCATGGGCGAGGTCGGTCACGCGCTGATCACGGACCCACGTGTGGCCAAGGTTTCGCTTACGGGATCGGTGCCGACGGGCCGCAAAGTGTACGCAACCGCGGCCGAGGGCATCCGTCACGTGACGATGGAATTGGGGGGCAAATCGCCTCTCGTGATTTTTGACGACGCCGACCTGGAAGATGCCGTCGGGGGCGCCATTTTGGGCAACTTCTATAGTTCGGGTCAGGTGTGTTCGAACGGGACGCGGGTGTTCGTGCAAAAGGGCATAAAGGACGCGTTTCTAAAGCGGCTGGCGGACCGGTTGCAGGACGTCAAAATGGGTGATCCGCTGGATGAAAGTGTTAATTTTGGCCCGCTCGTGAACGCCAAGCAGTTGGATATCGTGCAAGGCTTCATTGCCAAAGGTATCGAGGAAGGCGCACGTCTGGTGTGTGGTGGTGAGCGCGAAAAGCGCGCCGGGTACTTCTTGCAACCGACTGTTTTTGCGGATGTATCGGATGATATGACTATCGCCCGCGATGAAATTTTCGGCCCTGTTTTGTCGGTGCTGGATTTCGAGGACGAGGTTGAGGTGCTGGCGCGTGCCAACAACACAGATTTCGGTTTGGCCGCGGGCGTCTTTACCAACGATCTGGGACGGGCGCACCGCATGGTTGCAGGGTTTGAGGCGGGCACCTGCTACATCAACACCTACAATCTGGCGCCAGTGGAGGCCCCATTCGGCGGGTCAAAACTGTCCGGTGTTGGGCGCGAAAACTCGAAAAACGCGGTCGATCATTACAGCGAAATGAAATCCGTCTATGTCTCGATGACCGCAGTTGAGGCCCCCTTCTGATGCAAGCGGACTATGTGGTGGTCGGTGCGGGCAGTGCGGGATGCGCGATGGCGTACCGGCTGGCCGAGGCGGGCAAATCCGTGCTGGTGATTGAAACGGGCGGCAGTGATATTGGCCCATTCATCAACATGCCTGGCGCTTTGTCCTATCCGATGAACATGAAACGGTATGATTGGGGATATCAGACGGAGCCTGAACCCCATTTGGGCGGCCGACGGTTGGTGTGCCCCCGTGGTAAGGTCATCGGTGGGTCATCTTCGATCAATGGAATGATTTATGTGCGCGGCCATGCCCGCGATTTCGATCATTGGGCTGACAGTGGGGCCGATGGATGGGCCTATGCGGATGTGCTGCCGTACTACAAACGCCTGGAGGATTGGCACGATGGTGGCCGCGGGGGGGACCCTGATTGGCGCGGCCAAGGCGGCCCATTGCATGTCACCCGCGGCCCAGGGAAGAACCCGCTGACCCAAGCTTGGATTAAGGCGGGGGGGCAGGCGGGGTACGAATTAACCAGCGATTACAATGGACATCAACAAGAGGGTTTCGGACCCTTTGATGCGACGATCTGGAAAGGACGCCGCTGGTCTGCCGCGTCCGCCTATTTGCGTCCTGCGATTGCGACGGGCCGTTGTGAGGTTATCAAAGGCTTGGCCACACGGGTCGTGATGACGAACGGGCGGGCGACGGGTGTTGAATTGACGGACGGCCGCGTGATCGAGGCCCGGGCTGAGGTCATTTTGGCAGCATCTGCGTTGAATTCGCCCAAGTTGTTGATGTTGTCGGGCATTGGACCGGCGGCACATCTGGCCGAACATGGGATTGAAGTGATCGCGGACCGCGCGGGGGTGGGGCAAAACCTTCAGGATCATTTGGAATTGTATGTTCAGATGGCGGGCAAGGGCCGGCACTCACTTTACAAATACTGGTCTTTGCTGGGCAAAGCGATGGTGGGGGCCCAGTGGCTCTTTACAAAATCTGGCATTGGCGCGTCTAACCAGTTTGAGGCCTGTGGCTTCATCAGGTCCCGCGCCGGCATTGATTACCCAGATATCCAATTTCACTTTCTGCCACTTGCGGTCCGCTATGATGGCGTGGGCGCTTCGGAAGGGTTTCAGGCCCACACTGGCCCCATGCGGTCTGAGTCCCGCGGGGAAGTTACATTGAGGTCGGCCGATCCACAGGCGGATCCACGCATTTTCTTCAATTACATGTCGAAGGAGAGCGATTGGGTTGATTTTCGAAAGTGCATTCGCCTGACGCGAGAAATTTTTGCGCAAGAGGCTTTCGCGCCCTATCGAGACGGAGAATTGATCCCCGGACCGCAAGCGCAGTCCGATGACGAGCTTGATGACGTGATCCGTGAACACGTCGAAAGTGCGTATCACCCTTGTGGGACCTGCAAGATGGGGCGTGCGGGGGACCCTGCCGCTGTCGTAGACCCTATGGGACGTGTCATTGGGGTGGACGGTTTGCGGGTGGCTGACAGTTCGATTTTTCCAAGGATTACAAATGGTAACTTGAATGCCCCGTCGATCATGGTGGGGGAAAAGATTGCCGATCATGTCTTGGGTCGTCCCCCCTTGCCACCCAGCAATGATGCGCCGTGGATTCACCCCGAATGGCAGACCGCGCGGCGTTAACTCCTTTTTCAGTTCTGACTTGAAGTGGCGTGCGGTTAACCTTTAGTTAACGGAATGATCCGGTTTTGTTCTCTCCTGCTTCTTTTGGCCCAACCAGCGTTCGCAGATCTGTCTGGACGGATTGAGGTCGTCGATGGTGACACCTTCCGCGTGGGAGGAGAGACGGTTCGTCTACATGGAATTGACGCACCTGAACGCGATCAACCCTGCACAGACAGCCAAGGCCGATCATGGCCCTGTGGTGCATTTGTCAGTGAACGTGTGCACGCGCGCTATGATGGGAAAAGTGCAATTTGCGAGGTGATCGAGACGGATCGATACGGGCGTTATATTGCAAAATGTTATGTCGAAAGACGTGATGTTGGCGACGATATCGTTGCGGAAGGCTGGGCACAGGCCTATCGGCGGTATTCGATGGACTACGATCTGACGGAGAAAGCAGCACAGGTTCGCAGCGTGGGCATTTGGGCTGGATCCATGGAGGCCCCATCCGATTTTCGCGCCACACAACGCGCACAAGCGTCCCAAGCCGCCCCGACAAATTGCAGAATCAAAGGCAACATTTCATCCTCGGGCCGGATTTATCACATGCCGCACAATCGCGATTATCAGAACACACGCATCAATGAGGCACGAGGGGAACGGTGGTTCTGCTCCGAGGCTGATGCGCAAGCTGCGGGGTGGCGGGCGGCCCGAAACTAAGCGTCGGCGTTTTCCACGACCTCCTGGAAATTATCAAAAAACTTGTCCGCCATTTTCTTGGCAAAGCCGCCCACGATGCGGTTGCCCAATTGCGCAAGTTTTCCGCCGACTTTGGCGTCTACCAGATAGGTGAGTTCGGTGCCTTCGTCGCTGTCCGCAAGCGTCACCTTCGCGGACCCTTTGGCAAAACCTGCAACACCGCCTTTGCCTTCTCCCACAAGACGATAGCTGTTCGGCTCGTCGATATCTTCAAGGGTCACCCCACCTTTGAATGTGGCCTTCACGGGGCCGACTTTCTGTTTGACGACGGCCTCAAACCCATCTTCGGCAGAGCCGCTCAATTCCTCGCAGCCAGGGATACAGGCGCGGAGGGTTTCAGGATTGTTCAAGTGTTCCCAGACGGTTGCGCGATCTGCGGCAATTGTGCGCGTGCCTTCAAGTTCCATCGTCCATATTCTCCCGCATTCAATCTAATTGATAGGGTAGCATGCCACGTTCGTTGGGGTCCACGCGAAGTTGTCGTTCAAGCGGAGGGACAGATCGGTGGGGGCAGTTTTTGCGTTCACAAATGCGACATGAGATGCCTATGGGTTCAAATGCCGCTGCATCATCAAAGCTGAGGTGGTCGGCATAGACGAGTGCTGCGGCGTGTTTGACCTCACAGCCCAACCCGATGGCATAGCGCCGCGTAGGGACGCCCCACGCGCCACCCGGTTTGCTGACATCACGGGCCAAACAGAAATACCGCACGCCGTCGGGCGTTTCGGCCAGTTGCCGCAACCAACGTCCCGGTGTTTCGAATGCGCCATGGACGTTCCATAGCGGACAGGCCCCGCCAAAGCGCGCAAATTGAAGCGTGGTTGCAGAATGGCGTTTGGTGATCGTACCCGCAGGATCGACACGCACGAAGAAAAACGGAATGCCTTTTTCCCCGGGGCGCTGCATTGTGGACAGTCGATGGGCCACCTGTTCCAAAGACGCGCCGAAACGATCAGCAAGGCGTTCCAAGTCATGGCGGACGTCGCGGGCGGCTTGCAAAAATTCAACATATGGCATGAGGGCCGCCCCTGCAAAATAGTTCGCCAATCCCACTTTTGCGATGCTGCGCGCTTGCGGCGACTGAAAGCGGGCGAGATCCAATGTGGCCTCAAGCAACTGGTCATATTTAATCAGGGCCACCTGCAACAGGAGCTGAAATCTCTGGGTTTCTGCGACAGCGGATCGGGACAGATAAAGCGTTTTGGTGTCATCGTCATAGCGACGTATCTGATTGTCATCGCTATAGATCACGCGAACGCCGGCATCGGACAGTGCACTTCGCGCGGCGGCCTCAATATTCCGGCCGGCCGTAGTTGCAAACCTTTCGGCGGAGCGGTCAACGGCATCAATGTAGTTGTCGCAATAGTGGAAAAAGTCGCGCACCTCCTCCCATGGGCTGGGCTGTAGTCGGCTGTCTTCGCGGCCCAAGGCCTCATCCAGGGAGGACAATCGTTCGTGTGTCTGGCGGTAGGCCATGTGCAGATCCAGAAACGCACGCGCCAGCGCAGGCGCGTTCGAGGCTGCAAGCCGCAAATCTGAGAGAGGCGGTGTCGGGCCACTGAATACCGGATCGGCCAAGGCTTCCCTCATGTCGCTGACGATACGCGCTTCGTCGCCCGATTGCAGTTCCGTCACGTCGAACGCAAATTCCTGCGCGAGAGCCAAGACAACCGTCGTGGACACGGGGCGGTTGTTGTTTTCCATCTGGTTTAAATAGGGCAGGGAGACGCCCAGCTTTTCTGCAAACGCCTTTTGTGTCACGCCGATGCGTCCGCGCAATTCACGCAGTTTTGCCCCGGCATAGAGTTTGTTTGGTGCCATAGTCCCACCCTTTGCTAAGTTTGGAATAGGCTTTGCAAACTTGTCTGTCTAGCCTTCGCCCCCGCGCGCGACGGTGCGGGCCCGCGCGATCACCCAAAGCGCACAAACCACAGAGGCAAGGGTTGTCAGCAGCATCAGTATGATCAAAGGCGCCGCCCCCGTTCCCGGTCCAAGGATGAAGCCTGCGATGGCCGACAGGCCCGCGCCGCCCCCAATCATGAAGGCCCCGCCCAATCCCGCAGCTGACCCTGCAAGATGCGGCCGCACCGACAGCATGCCCGCATTCGCATTGGGCAACAAAACGCCGTTGCCCAAGCCGATGAAGATCATAAACCCAAAGAAAACAAGGGGATGCTGTAATCCCGCGACATCGAAGGCCAGCAGAAGAACCATCCCAATGACGGTGATCAGCGCGCCCATCAAAACCATCGAATTGACACCGACGCGCACGGAATACCGCCCCGACACCCCATTGCCCACCATATAGCCGATGGCGGGCGCCCCGAAATAAAGACCCAGTTCAGCAGGTGTCATGTTGAAGACGTCAGATCCCACAAACGGCGCCCCACCAAGGTAGGCAAAAAACGCCCCCGATGCGAAAGCGGCCGCCAGACAATAGCCCCAGAACCGCTGCGATGTCAGCAGGGCAGGGTATTCCCGCAATTGACCGCGAAAGCCGCCTGTTTGCCGCTCAAACGTCTCTCCCTGATCGAAATAGACGATGATAAGCAAGGCCAGTCCCCCCACCGCCAGCATCCAGAATGAGGCTTGCCAGCCGAACCATTGATCCAACGCGCCGCCAGCGACGGGCCCCAACATGGGGACGATGGACATGCCCATCGTGACGTAGCCGATCATCGACGCCGCTTGATCCTGTGGGACCATATCGCGCACGATTGCCCGGCTCATGGCGAAGCCTGTCGCGATGGATGTTTGCAAAAGCCGGCAGGCCAGAAAGACGCCGAATGTCGGGGCAAAAATCGCGCCAAGGCTGACGACGACAAACAGGGCAGTGCAGCCAATCACAACCGGTCTGCGCCCGTATCTGTCCGAGATCGGGCCTATCAGGATTTGCACGACTGCCGTCATCGCAAGATACAGCGACACAGACAGTTGCATCAGGCTGTAATCCACTCCGAAATGCTCAGCCATTGAGGGGAGAGACGGGAGAAAAACGTTTAAAGACAATGCGCCAACCCCCGCCATCAGGATCAGCGTTCCGATGTGAGGTGGGGTGGTTGGATCGAGGAACCGCGCCTTTAGGCGGGGTTGGTGCTGTGTTGATGGGGATGTCATTGCGCGACCGTAGACCCATGTGGCGGCAGCGTCCATTGCGGTGATTGCAGACAAATCCGGCTCACTCTTGTATTTGCTGATTTGCAAACTGCACTCATCGCAAAAGAGGGATTTTGCAAATTTGCCCATTCATCCGGCGTTTGGGACTCGGATTGCGGGGTTAAATTGGATAGCGTGACGCCAACCAATAGGGGGAAAGACATGACCGATATCCTCAAGGAGCTGGGCGATCGCCGTGCTGCAGCGCAGCTTGGCGGCGGACAGGCGCGCATTGATGCACAGCATGGCAAAGGAAAGTTAACAGCCCGCGAACGGGTGGAATTGCTTTTGGATGAGGGCAGTTTTGAAGAATTCGATACGTTTGTCACCCATCGCTGCACCGATTTCGGGATGGAGAACGTCAAACCCGCGGGCGACGGGGTGATCACCGGATGGGGCACCATCAACGGTCGGCAGGTTTATGTTTTCTCTCAGGATTTCACTGTTTTGGGTGGGTCTGTATCAGCGACCCACGCCGCCAAGATTTGCAAGATCATGGACATGGCAATGCAAAACGGCGCGCCGGTGATCGGCATTAACGACAGTGGCGGCGCGCGCATTCAGGAAGGTGTCGACAGCCTTGCGGGATATGGTGAGGTGTTCCAGCGCAACATCATGGCCTCCGGTGTGGTGCCACAAATTTCGTTGATCATGGGGCCCTGTGCGGGCGGGGCTGTCTATTCCCCCGCGATGACGGATTTCATCTTCATGGTCAAAGACAGCTCCTACATGTTTGTGACGGGGCCGGATGTCGTGAAAACCGTGACGAATGAACAGGTTACGGCGGAAGAGTTGGGCGGGGCGACAACGCATACGCGTAAATCCTCCGTGGCGGATGGGGCGTTTGAAAATGATGTAGAGGCCCTTGCCGAATGTCGGCGTCTGGTGGATTTCCTGCCGCTCAACAACCGGTCCAAACCGCCTGTGCGCCCGTTCTTTGATGATGTGGACCGGGTCGAAAGCAGCCTTGATACTCTGATCCCTGACAACCCCAACCAGCCCTACGATATGAAGGAGCTGATCCACAAAATCGCAGACGAAGGCGATTTTTACGAAATTCAGGCCGATTTTGCGGGTAACATCCTGACAGGGTTTATCCGGCTTGAGGGCCAGACAGTCGGCGTCGTGGCCAACCAGCCCATGGTGCTGGCGGGTGTTCTGGACATCGACAGCGCCCGAAAGGCGGCGCGGTTTGTGCGGTTTTGCGATGCGTTCGAAATTCCGATCCTCAGCCTTGTGGATGTGCCCGGCTTCCTGCCTGGCACCACACAGGAATACAACGGCGTGATCAAACACGGTGCCAAACTGCTTTTTGCTTATGGTGAGGCGACGGTGCCGAAGGTGACGGTCATCACCCGCAAGGCCTATGGCGGGGCCTACGTCGTCATGTCGTCCAAGCATATGCGCGGGGATATCAACTACGCGTGGCCCACGTCTGAAATTGCGGTCATGGGGGCCAAGGGCGCGACCGAGATTTTGCACCGTAAAGATCTGGGCGATCCCGAAAAGACCGCGGCCCACACCAAAGACTACGAAGACCGGTTTGCGAACCCGTTTGTGGCCGCTGAACGGGGGTTCGTGGATGAGGTGATCATGCCGCAATCCACGCGGAAACGTCTGTGCCGCGCATTTGCGGGCCTCAGGGGTAAGCAGCAACAGATGCCGTGGAAAAAACACGACAACATTCCGCTTTAAGGCTTGGGGATGACTGCTGTGAGGCGATATATCGGGGCTTTGGCCCTCGGCGCATTGGGGGGCATGGCGACGTCTGTCTGGGCGAATGACATCCCCGTGCCGTCGGGGCAGCCACTGTCGTTTCTGCAGTTCATTTCTGAGGACGACGGCGCTTTGGTGCGGTTTCGTTTCCTCGCGCCGCAGATCGGGACCGGCTACGACTACATGACAGTCTTCCCGGATTTTCAGGTGTTGTGCGATCAACAGGTCGTCCCTGTTCTGGATCAAAACGGGCTGACGCCGACACGGATTGTCCTGTCGATGTCAGCGGCCGAAGTTGAATTTGGACAAGATGACCCCGATGTTTTGCAGTTTTTTGAGATATTTCGGCCAGAAAATGGCATCTGCATCTGGGAGGAATTTTAGTGCCTCCACAATATCTTGCGCTCGTCCCTTCACTTGCGATGCCAGTTGATGCAGCGCGGTCACAGGCCCGCGCCTTGGAATTCGCCACGTATCTTTCGCGGACAGCTTCGCGTAGTTTTCCACAAGGTTACACCCAAGTGACCGATCCTCAAAAGGCGAGGAAAATCGGGAAGTTGCCCGGCGTTCTTCGTGTGAAAGACAGAGACAGGAGACTAACATGTCCAAGAGCATCAAGAGCTTTGTGGCCGTCTCATTGCTGGCCGTCATGGCCGCATGTGGCAGCTCCGACGCAGGTGACGTCGAAGAATTCGTGGTCGTTGACCCGGTTCCAGTTACCGTTGAGCCCGTGTTTAACGGCAAGCTGTAAACCAGCTGACAAAGACCAGATAGGACAGGCGTTCGCGCCTGTCCTGACCCCATCCCGCCGCCCCGACAGAAAGGAGGCCGCGTGATGGAAAAGCACCGCGGATTTCCCAGCCGCCTTCCCAGCACAGATTTTCAATTCACCATTCGCCGTCCCGTGAAAAAGGGGTTGCCGCCAAAGCTGCATGCGCGCGAACGCTATGCAGACCGCAGGCCCGCCGACCGGCGTGCGGACGAAGGGTTTATGTGGGCGCTGATGACACATTTCGGCGCAGAGCCGTTTGTGCGGGGCAATCTGGATGCTGGCCGTCTGAACTGGGTCTTCGGGCGCGAAGTTCTGCCCGCGGAAGACCCGTTCGATCCCGAAAGCTATGATGCCCTGCTGCGGCTGGATCTGGATCTGATCCAGCGCAACTTTCCCGACATCTTCCGCCCAGATTGGGCGCCGGGAGGGCAGTAGCGGTGCAATGCTTGCGCGGGAAATGGCTGATGCTGGGCCGGATTTGGCGGGAAATGGCCTATGGCCAGGCCGCAAATCAGTGGATTGATGACAGCTTGCCTGCGGCGTGCCACGATCTGGATGTGGGTCGGATGATCAGCATTCATCTGGGTTCACATTGTCAATACCGTTACCCTTCCCCTCGTCGGTTCGGACCCTTTGGGCCCGGACCGACATCTTTGTTTGCGCCCGTGCTGGCCGGGATGCGCGGCGGTGCGGCTGCGGCGCAGAAATGTCTTGTGTTGCTGCGCAAAACAGCCGATTCTGTTGCCCATAAAACAAAGCTAAATAAGGGCAGTCTCCTATGCAGAAATTCCGTATCCTCTTCGCCGTCGCCGCTGTTGCGTCATTGTCGGCCTGTCTCGACAATGATCTTGAACGTGGCCTTGCCGGTGCCGCCGCCGGTGCTGTCGTTGCCGAAGCGACAGGTGTTGACCCGCTTACCGGTGCCATCGCAGGCGGCGCCGCAGGCGCGCTGTGTGACGAAATCACCAACCTCTGCCGCTGATTCAAGCGGGCGGGTCCAGCCGTCGCACGCACGGACCACGCACAACAAAAGTAAAACGCCGGAACCTTTTGCGAGGGCCGGCGTTGTCTTTTCGCATTCTTCGAAAGGACACTTACAATGTCAAAATCCATCAAACTTATCGCGGCTTTGTCGGCTGTTGTCTTCGTGGCAGCCTGTGACAACGATGTCGAACGCGCCTTGGGTGGCGCGGCGGCGGGCGCTGTCATCGGCGAAGCCACGGGCAATGACGTCGGCACCTCTGCGGCAGCCGGTGCGTTGGCTGGCGTCTTTTGTGACGACGCAGGCGTTTGTAACTGACACACAGCGCTTTGGCGCATCTGAAACACTTATGAACCGCCGTGCAGGGTCAACCCTGCGCGGCGGTTTTGCTTTCTAGGGGAAGAGAATGTTCAAGAAAATCCTGATCGCCAACCGCGGTGAAATCGCCTGCCGTGTCATCAAGACCGCGCGCAAGATGGGCATTCAGACGGTCGCCGTGTATTCCGATGCGGACCGCAACGCGTTGCATGTGAAAATGGCGGACGAGGCTGTGCACATTGGCCCGCCCCCTGCCAACCAATCCTATATCGTGATCGACAAGATCATGCAGGCCATCAAAGACACCGGGGCTGAGGCTGTCCATCCGGGTTATGGTTTTCTGTCGGAAAACCCCAAGTTCGCTGAGGCGTTAGAGGCCGCAGGCGTGGCCTTTATCGGGCCGCCCAAGGGCGCGATTGAGGACATGGGCGACAAGATCACGTCCAAGAAAATCGCCCAAGATGCAGGTGTCTCAACTGTGCCAGGGCACATGGGGCTGATTGAGGATGCGGCCGAAGCCATCAAAATTTCCGGCGAAATCGGCTATCCTGTGATGCTCAAGGCCTCCGCTGGCGGCGGCGGCAAGGGGATGCGTATTGCGTGGACCGAGGAAGAGGTCGCGGAGGGCTTTCAGGCCTCCAAGAACGAAGCGGCGAACTCGTTTGGCGACGACCGCATGTTTATCGAGAAATTCGTGACCCAGCCGCGCCACATCGAAATTCAGGTGCTGTGCGACAGCCACGGAAACGGCATTTATTTGGGTGAGCGAGAATGTTCGATCCAGCGACGCAATCAGAAAGTGATTGAGGAGGCCCCGTCGCCCTTCCTCGATGAGGCTACCCGTAAGGCGATGGGGGAACAATCCGTCGCGCTGGCCAAGGCCGTGGGCTACGCGTCCGCCGGCACAGTTGAATTCATCGTCGATGGTGACCGGAATTTCTACTTTCTTGAAATGAACACCCGACTGCAGGTGGAACACCCCGTGACCGAGTTGATCACCGGCGTCGATCTGGTCGAACAGATGATCCGCGTGGCCAATGGTGAAAAGCTGACACTGACCCAAGATGACGTGACGCTGACCGGCTGGGCCATGGAAAGCCGCCTTTATGCCGAAGACCCGTATCGCGGGTTCTTGCCCTCCATCGGCCGCCTGACGACCTATCGCCCCCCTGCTGAGGTCGCTGCAGGACCGCTGGTCACCAATGGCAAATGGCAGGGCGATGCGCCGGAGGGTGTGCACGCCGTGCGCAATGATACGGGCGTTTACGATGGGGGTGAAATCTCCATGTATTATGACCCGATGATCGCCAAGCTGTGCACTTGGGCGCCGACCCGTGCCGAGGCGATTGAAGAGATGCGCGTGGCTTTGGATAGTTTTGAGGTTGAGGGGATCGGCCACAACATCCCCTTCCTGTCCGCGGTTTATGACCATGAAAAATTCACCTCCGGCAATATGACGACCGCGTTTATCGAGGAAGAATACCCCGACGGGTTCGACGGGGTTGATTTGGCCGCCGCCGACATCACGCGCGTGGCCGCCGCCTGTGCCGCCATGCACCGCGTCGCTGAAATCCGCCGCACGCGGGTGACGGGCCGGATGGGCAATCATGAACGCAAGGTCGGGTCGGATTGGGTCGTGACGCTGCAAGGCGGCAGTCATCCGGTGGTGATCGAGGCCGACAAAACCGGCGCGACTGTCGCGATCGGTTCGACCATTCACCGCGTTGAAAGCGATTGGACACCCGGTCAGCCGCTGGCACGTGTGACGATCGACGGCGCACCCATGGTGATGAAGGTCGGTAAGGTGTCGGGCGGGTTCCGCATCCGTTATCGCGGGGCGGACCTCAAGGTGCATGTGCGCAGCTCGCGTCAGGCGGAATTGGCCCAACTGATGCCCGAAAAGCTGCCCCCCGATACGTCCAGAATGCTGCTGTGCCCCATGCCCGGCCTGATCGTGAAGGTCGATGTTGAGGTCGGCGACGAAGTGCAGGAGGGCCAAGCCCTGTGCACAGTGGAAGCGATGAAGATGGAAAACATCCTGCGGGCTGAAAAGAAGGCAGTGGTGACAAAAATCAACGCCGGTGCGGGCGACAGCCTTGCCGTTGATGACGTCATTATGGAATTCGAATAGGCCACGTGACCGACGCGGGGCACATATCAGGGCATGAGGCGGGGGGGCGCTACGGCTGGCCTCTCCGGTCCTCAATCTCTTGCTGGCGCAGCGGCATTTTGTCGATCGAGCGGGAGATTTCGCGCACGTCCCACGGGGCGGGTTTGCGCAATTCCACCTGTCCGTCCTTGCCCATGATGACGAGCATGAACCCACGCGGGCGAAGCTCTGTACGCAGCGCGCTGCGCGCGTCAGGGTCGGTGTCTGTCAGGATGATCACATCCCGTTCGGCCAGATCCCCGGGCCGTTGGGCAAGAAGATCCATCTGTTGGCGAAACCGCGGGTCATTCGGGCTGTCTGCAAAGACGACCACGGGCCGCGCGATCCATTCCAGATCCGACAGGGTCACGTCCAGAGCAGAGATCGCAACGTTGCGGTCGGCGTTCCACCGGTCTTCAAGCGTTAAGGTTACTTCGTCGTCGGCAATTGTGCCCGTCGCCAAACAGATCAGGGCCGCGGCAAGTGTGGATCGGATCATTCTGTTCCCCTTTAGACTTGATATAGGGACGATTGGCGGCAAGACGAACAGCAATCCTGCCGACGACCCATACAATTTTAGCTTTAACCTTATCCTCAGGATCTTCCGCCAAAGACACACAGATATTGACTCTCTTTATGGTCAATTTTGTGCTGACCGACGTCAAAGGACAACGCGGATGGAGATCAAGTTACATTTGGGCGCACATCGGTGTGCGACGACAACCTTTCAGGCCCAATTGTGGAAAAATCGGATGCGACTTGCGCAAGCGGGACTCACGTGCTGGACGCCAAAGCGGACGCGCGACGGGCTGATGCGTGGTATGATCCGACATCCCGAAAATATCACCCTCATTGATGAAAAGCGCGCGCACCGGTCCGTTGGACGCATCCGCCTTGAAATCAATCGGCTTGCCCGTCTTGGGCAGTGCAATTTGTTGATCTCTGAGGAAAACCTCATCGGGTCAATTCGTCGAAACATTCGTGAAAAATCGCTGTATCCGATGGCTGACGAACGTCTTTTGCGCTTTGTCCCAGCCTTTGCGGGGCACACCCTGCAGATCGGGATGTGTATCCGAAGCTATGAGAATTTCTGGGCGTCTTCCTTGTCACATGCCGTGAAACGGGGCGCGCGAATGCCAACCAAAGACGATTTGGATTTGCTGACGACCCAACCGCGTCGGTGGCGCACGCTTGTACGTGACATTCGGGCCGTATTTCCGCACGCAGACATCTTTGTGTTCCCGTTTGAGAGGCTGGCCAACCGGCCCGCAGATGTTGTTGAGATGTTTTGCCCAGGAACCGTCGATCTGATGTCCAAAGATACGATCCACCGCAATTGCGCCCTCGACGTTGACGGGTTGAATGAGATCCTACGTCTGCGTGGCGAAGCGGGTTTGCGGGGCAAAGCCCAGATGACGGACAACCGGTGGATGCCGTTTGACGAAGACCAATGCGCGGTTTTGCGCGCCGAATATCGCCGCGATTTGATGTGGCTTGAGGCGGGGGCCGATGGGCTGGCCCGCTATATCGACGGGCGAACAACGCCCGCGACACGCCCTGACAGGGCCCAGATGCAACCCGACGCTGACCCATTGGGGACAGTGTTATCGAAAGGACAAACCCATGAGTTCGAAGAAAGACTGGGCTGAACGCGCAACCTCCGAGCTGCGCGGTCGCCCCTTGGACGATCTGACGTGGAAGACGATTGAAGGCATTGATGTTCAGCCTGTGTACGGCGCCGACGATATCGCGGGGCTGGACCATCTGGGCACGCTGCCGGGCGAAGCCCCGTTCACGCGCGGCGTCAAATCCACCATGTACGCAGGCCGCCCCTGGACGATCCGCCAGTATGCGGGTTTCTCGACAGCCGAAGAATCCAACGCCTTTTACCGCAAGGCTTTGGCGGCAGGCCAGCAGGGCGTGTCTGTCGCCTTCGATCTGGCCACCCACCGCGGCTACGACAGCGATCACGAACGGGTCGTGGGCGATGTCGGCAAGGCGGGCGTGGCGATTGACAGCGTTGAGGATATGAAAATCCTCTTTGATGGCATTCCATTGGACAAAGTCAGCGTGTCGATGACGATGAATGGCGCAGTGATCCCGATTTTGGCCAATTTTATCGTCGCGGGGGAGGAGCAGGGACACGACCGGTCTGTCCTGTCCGGCACGATCCAGAATGACATCCTAAAGGAATTCATGGTGCGCAACACCTATGTCTATCCGCCCGAACCCTCGATGCGTCTGGTGGCCGACATCATCGAATATACGGCCAATGAGATGCCGAAATTCAACTCCATCTCGATCTCCGGCTATCACATGCAAGAGGCGGGCGCGAACCTTGTGCAGGAGCTGGCCTTCACGCTGGCCGACGGGCGCGAATATGTGCGCACGGCGCTTGCGCGCGGCATGGATGTGGACCGGTTTGCCCCCCGCCTGTCGTTCTTTTTCGCCATCGGCATGAATTTCTTCATGGAGGCCGCGAAACTGCGCGCCGCCCGTCTGCTGTGGTCGCGCATCATGGCTGAATTTGAGCCCAAATCGCCGAAATCGTCGATGTTGCGCACACACTGTCAGACCTCCGGCGTATCGTTGCAGGAACAGGACCCTTACAACAACGTCGTGCGCACCGCATACGAAGCGATGGCCGCTGTGTTGGGCGGGACGCAATCGCTGCACACCAACGCGCTGGATGAGGCGATTGCCCTGCCCACGGAATTTGCAGCCCGCATCGCGCGCAACACGCAGTTGATTTTGCAGGAAGAAACCGGTGTGACGAACGTGGTCGATCCGCTGGCGGGATCATATTACGTCGAAAAACTCACAGCGGATTTGGCCGAGGCCGCCTGGACTTTGATTGAGGAGGTTGAGGAAATGGGCGGCATGACCAAGGCCGTGGCCTCCGGTATGCCTAAATTGCGGATTGAGGAGTCGGCCGCCAAGCGACAGGCGATGATCGACCGCGGCGAGGAAGTGATCGTTGGCGTCAACAAATACCGTCTCGAAAAAGAGGATGAGATCGACATTCTGGACGTCGACAACGTGGCCGTGCGGGAGGCGCAGGTCGCCCGTTTGGACACCATCCGCGCCAGCCGCGATCAGGCGGCCTGTGATGCGGCGCTGGCCGAGGTTGAGCGCCGCGCCTCCGTCGGGGGCAACCTGTTGGAGGCCGCCGTGGAGGCCGCGCGCCATCGTGCAACTGTGGGGGAAATCAGCATGGCTATGGAAAAGGTATTCGGCCGTCACCGTGCCGAGGTAAAGACATTGGCAGGCGTTTATGGTGCCGCCTATGAGGGCGACGCAGGTTTCGCGGCCATCCAGAAAGATGTCGAAGCCTTTGCCGAGGACGAGGGGCGCCGCCCGCGCATGTTGGTCGTCAAAATGGGGCAAGACGGCCACGATCGCGGGGCCAAAGTGATCGCGACGGCGTTTGCCGATATCGGGTTCGATGTGGACGTGGGCCCCTTGTTCCAAACCCCTGAAGAGGCCGCACAGGATGCCGTGGACAACGACGTGCATGTGATCGGAATTTCGTCACAGGCAGCAGGTCATAAGACCTTGGCCCCCAAGCTGATTGAGGCGCTGAAAGCGGCTGATGCAGAGGACATTCTTGTTATTTGCGGTGGCGTCATTCCGCAACAAGACTATGATTTCTTGATGAAATCCGGCGTCAAAGCGATCTTTGGTCCGGGCACGAACATTCCCGAAGCCGCGCGCGACATTTTGCGTCTGATCCGTGAGGCGAAGGGATAAACCGTGCGGCTGGACCATCTTGCCATAGCGGCCGAGACCTTGGACGAGGGCGTCGCTTGGGCCGAGGATCGGTTGGGCGTGTCGATGCGGCCTGGTGGTCAACATCTGCATTTCGGCACCCACAACCGGCTGTTGGGGGTGTCGGATGGCATTTATCTTGAGGTGATTGCGGTGGACCCGACGGTGACACCGGACCGGCCGCGCTGGTTTGGATTGGATGCGTTCAGCGGTCCGCCCCGATTGGCCAACTGGATTTGCGAGCCGGATGATTTTGACGACTGGCTGCGCCACGGGATGGAGGCTGTGCCTATGGCGCGCGGCGATTTGCGTTGGGACATGGGCGCACCGCCGGATGGGACCTTGCCCATGGAGGGCGGGTTTCCAACGGTGCTGCGCTGGCACACCGACACGCCGCCCGGGCAAAGTCTGCCGCCCTCGGGCTGCACGTTGGAACGCCTTACGGTCCGGCACCCGCAAGCGGATGCGTTGCGGGCGGAGGTTGCCCAGGCGTTGTCAGATGCGCGCGTTGTGTTCGAGACGGCGGCTGAGGTCTCCCTGTCGGCGGACATGCAAACGCCACGCGGGCGCGTGACGCTGTGATCATCCGCGCCGCACGGGCTGCGGATGCAGATGCGATTTGTGCCATCTGGAACCCGTTGATCGCAGATACCAATATGACGTTCAGCCCGCTGGAAAAGACGGCGGACCAGGTGGCGGAGCTGATCGCGGAAAGACCTTGTTTTCTGGTGGCCGAAAGCTCTGAACTGATCCTGGGCTTCGTTACATATGGGCCCTTTCGGGGCGGGCCAGGGTATGCCCATACGGCAGAACATTCGATTATGGTTGATCCGTTGTCCAAGGGGCAGGGCGCGGGTCGGGCGTTGATGCTGGCTGCAATGAAGCATGCCCGCGCCAATGGCATCCATGTGCTTGTGGCGGGTGTCGCAGGGGAAAACGTGGCGGCGCGGGCGTTCCACAAACAGCTCGGGTTTGCGGAGGTGGGCAAGATGCCCGAAGTGGGCCGCCGTTGGGACAGATGGCTTGATCTGGTTTTGATGCAAAAACGGCTCTGACATCCTCGTGCTAAGGGGCTATGCTCTGTCCTATGTCTATCTGGACCCGCATTTCGGACGCTTTGTCGTCATTGGCCGCAGGCGACAGCTTGTCGGATGTTTTTGCCAAACTGCGCACCCCGCCGGAACGCAGCGTGGCCTTCGCCATTGCCGTCATCGCCTTGGGCGCCAAAATGGCCAAGGCAGACGGACAGGTCACCAAGGACGAAGTCACAGCCTTTCGGGAGGTGTTCGTCATCCCCGAAGGCGAAGAGAAAAACGCAGGCCGTTTGTTCAATCTTGCCCGTCAGGACGTTGCCGGTTTTGAGGATTATGCCCGTAAAATCAGGGCAATGTATGCAGGTGATGATACCGCCCCCCTGTGCGATCTGATGGAGGGGCTTTTCCACATCGCTTTGGCGGACGGGATTTATCACCCCAATGAAGACGCGTTTTTGCAGCGCGTGGCTGAGATCCTTGAGCTGGGCGAGGCGCGGTTCAAACGGCTGCGCGCGCAATTTGTCTCGGATGCGGAGCGTGATCCCTACGACGTTTTGGGGGTCTCCCCTGACGCCCCGATGGAGGACGTGCGCGCAGCGTGGCGCCGGTTGGTGCGCGAAACGCACCCCGATCAGATGATCGCGCGCGGCGTTCCCGAAGAGGCCGTCAAGCTGGCCCAAAAACGTATGATCGCGATCAACCGTGCGTGGGAAGACATTAGCGAGCGCGCGGCGTGAAGCTGGCGACCTACAATGTAGAATGGTTTTCCAACCTGTTCGACAATGACGGGCAATTGTACGACGACGACCGGTGGTCAGGTCGTCGTGATGTAACGCGGGCCGCGCAAACGGCGGCCTTGGGCCATGTGTTCAAGGCGATGGATGCGGACGGGATTATGGTGATCGAAGGGCCGGATTCCCATGCCCGCCGTGATGGCGCCGCCGCCCTTGAGGGGTTCGCTGCGCGGTTTGGGCTACGCGCACGCCGTGCGATCATCGGCTTTGTCAACCACACCCAACAGGAGATTCTGTTTCTCTACGATCCCGACATGATGTCGGCAGAACATGCACCCAGCACCTTGGGTGCGCCGCAGTTTGACGACACCATCGACATGGATTTGGACAGCGATGATTTGCCTGACGGGGTGCGGTGGTCAAAACCGCCGCTGGAATTGTTGGTCACGTCTCAAGACAAGGCGTTCCGGGTGATCGGCGTACACGCGAAATCCAAAGCCCCCCATGGCGCGCGCACCAAGGATGAGGTTATGCGCATTTCCATTGCCAATCGGCGCAAACAATTGGCGCAATGCATTTGGCTGCGCCGCCGGATCGAGGCGCATCTGGCCGCCGGTGACGCCATGATTGTGATGGGTGATTTCAACGACGGTCCGGGCCTCGACGAATTCGAAAAGCTGTTTGGCCGATCAGGGGTTGAGATTGTCTTGGGTGAGGGGCATGGGGAGCAGCTTTATGATCCGCATGCGGAAATGGCGCTGTCGCGACGTTTGGGTGCGCTGCCGGCCACGGCACGGTTCAAACTGCCGCCCCATGGACGGTATCTGTCGGCCTTGTTGGATTATATTATGGTGTCGCAGTCCGTGCGCGACATGGGGGCAGACTGGACGATCCTTCATCCTTTTGATCATCCGGCCTGTTTCGCGGATAAACCCCTGATGGAGGCCCTGTTGACCGCCTCAGACCACTTCCCCGTTGTGATGACCTTTGACGCCTGATTTTGGAATCGGGGGGAGTGTGCCTATATTGCGTGTATGAAACATGTAATCTTGTCCGCCTGCCTTGTCCTGTCCGTCAACGCCTTGCCCCTGTCTGCCCAAACGCAGGAAGAGGGGGGGATCGAAGAAGGGTTTTCCTTGATGGAGGAAGGCGCCAAGCTGCTTTTTCGCGGGCTGATGTCCGAGATGGAGCCCGCCATCGACGAATTTTCCGACATGGCGCAAGAGCTGGAGCCCGCGTTGGAGCTTTTGGCGACGGAGATGGGCCCCGCCTTGATGGAGTTGGTGCGGACGTTGGATTCAGTGCGCTACTATGAAGCGCCCGAGATTTTGCCCAACGGGGATATCATCATCCGTCGCAGCCCAGATGCGCCGGAGTTCACACCGCCGGAAAACGCGCCTATTGATCTTTAGGCGTCTTGCGTGCGCCTTTGATGCGCACCGTGCCAGTGGCCCCAAGGGCCGCGGCTAGGCTGTCAAAGCGGGATTGGGCAACTTCGCCGAACAGGGGGGCAGCGGCACTTTGCAGCACCAATTCCAGTGTGTTTGATTTCTTCGAATATTTGAGTTTTGCGGCCTGTTCGTCGGCCTTCATCCACAACATTGCCCCCAACCGCATGGCACGGCCCAGAATTTCGGCGCGGTTCAACTCTGCCTCATCAATCAGGTCAAACAGTTCCTCGAACCGTGATCCTTCGCGTTTGTTGGAATAGCGATGCAACAAGGCGGTGCCCAAGAACACACGTTCGGAATGTTTCAGCCCGCCAAGGTTGGCACGGGTGGCGTTGTCGAAGACAACCTCATGTCGGTAGTCTGGGTGCGCGCGCCAGCTGACATCGTGCAGCAGGCAGGCCGCGCGGATCAGACGTTTGCGTTGAAAATTTGCGCGGCCAAACAATGGCATAACGAAATGATAGAGGGTGCGCCCAAAGCCGGGCAGGCGGGCATCCTTGGCCTCGGCAAAGCGGCAGGCCTCAATCAGCGGGTCCCGCTCACGCAACTCTTGCGGCATTTGTTCATACAACATGCCTTCGCGGATGCCGTAGCTGGAAATGGTGATGTCTTTGGGTTTGAACCGGCTGATGACCTCACGCAGGACACGCACGGCATAAGGGACCAGCGCCATGCGGCTTTCCGAGATGCCGCAGCGGCCCCGTAATTCTTGCAGATCGCTGTCTTCAATATACTTCATCGTCTTGATGATGCGCTGGGGCGTCATGCGATATTCGTGCAGCACGGTCATGGGATAGCCGCGGCGTTCCATGTCAATGCGGGCGATGGCGCGCCATGATCCGCCCACCAGGAACAGACGTTGGCCCGTGCGTTCGCCCATCTGCCCAAACAGGTCTTTGACGGTTGATTTGATGTAGGCTTGGCGCTTTTTCTTGGATTTGATTTCGCGCAGTTTCAGCGGCCCAAGGGCGGAGGTCTCACGGCGGCCCACACGGCCTTCGGCCAGATCGGCCAATTCCAGTGACGATCCGCCGATGTCACAGACCAGACCGTAGCTGCCGGGCCAGCCCAGCAAAACGCCCTGTGCAGACAACCGCGCCTCTTCCTGACCGTCGATCACCCAGATTTTCAACCCGGTTTCACGCAGCACGTCGGCGCGAAAATCGGGCCCGTCTTCGGCCTCGCGCACAGCAGCGGTGGCGACTGCCGTCAGGGGCGGGATGCCAAGGCCCGCAGCAATCGCCACAAACCGCTTGATCGCGGACAGCGCGCGTGCGCGGCCTTCGGGGTTCAGGCGGCCTGTTTCGGCCATGCCCGCACCCAAGCCAGCCATGATCTTTTCGTTGTAAAAATAGGCGGGCGATCGCGCAGCCCCGTCAAAAATCACCATCCGGACAGAGTTTGAACCCACATCAATGACGCCGACGCGGGCGAGCGCGCGGGCCTTCGGGTCATCGAACAACGGGCGGCCAAAAGGCCCCCAATCAGGTGCGTCATCGGTTGGTTTTTGTCCATCCATCAGATGATCCTCATCTGTCCGTGTCCCCATTGCGCCGAACCATCGCGGCCCGTCGCGGCCGTGTCAATGCGCGGTCAGTCGTCCGTGTGCGTCAGTTTGGGCACATCGGACGCCCCCGCCGATCCGCGCCCCGACAACGATGGGTTTTCCATGAAAAAGCGGTGGCAGTTGAACGCAAAGGTGCCGTCTTCGACCTGCGCGCGGGCAAACGTCCCATCTGCCCCCATGACCCAGCTTTGTGCCACATCGGCCAGATTTGCCGCCATGATCTGGCTGACGATTTGCGCTTTGACGGTATTGTTGGTGACCTCAACCATGGTCTCGACCCGCCGGTTGAGGTTGCGGCCCATCCAGTCGGCGGAGGAAAAGAACACGCGTGCCTTTTTGCTGGGCAGACCCTTGCCATTGCCAAAACAAACAATGCGCGAATGCTCAAGAAACCTGCCCACGATGGATTTGACGCGGATGTTTTCACTCAGCCCTTTGATGCCTGGGCGCAGCCCGCAAATGCCGCGCACCACAAGGCTGATTTTCACGCCCGCTTGGCTGGCCTCGTACAAGGCGTCGATCACGTCGGCCTCAACCAGACTGTTCATCTTGGCCCAGATTTCGGCAGGCTTGCCCGCGCGGGCGTGCTCGGCCTCGGCGGCGATCATGTTGATGAGTTCGGATTTAAGGGTCAGCGGAGAGATCGACAGGTTCTCGAGGTTTTCGGGCTGCACATACCCGCTGAGGTAGTTGAACACCTTGGTGGCATCCCGCCCAAGTGCGGCATCGCAGGTAAAGAACGACAGATCCGTGTAGATCTTGGCCGTGATCGGGTGATAGTTGCCGGTGCCATAGTGCGTGTAGGTGACCAGTTCATCCCCTTCGCGGCGCACCACGGTTGAGATTTTGGCGTGGGTCTTGAGGTCAAGAAACCCATAAACCACGTGCGCACCAGCCCGTTCCAGACGGCGGGATTGGCGGATGTTTGCAGCCTCATCAAACCGCGCTTTCAGTTCAACCAAGGCAGTGACGGATTTGCCGTCCTCGGCCGCTTCACACAGGGCCTCAACAATGGGGGAGCGTTTGGAGGTCCGGTAGAGCGTTTGCTTGATGGCCACCACATTGGGGTCGTTGGCGGCCTGCCGCAAGAAGCGCACGACCATGTCAAAGGTCTCATAGGGGTGGTGCAGCAACATGTCCTTGCGGCGGATGGCGGCGAACAGGTCGCCATCGTGGTCCTGCACGCGTTCGGGAATGCGGGGGGCGAATGCGGGCCACAGCAGATCGGGCCGCGCATCCAGCACCAACTCTTTCAGATCTGCCAGACCGATGACGCCATTGATTTCAACGACCTCGGCTTCGGTCACGTGAAGCTCATCCATGATCAATTTGCGCAAGCCCGCAGGCGCCCCGCCTGAGACGCGCATCGATACGACTTCCCCCCTGCGGCGACGTTTCAGGGCGACTTCAAACTCCCGTACGAGGTCCTCGGCCTCGTCCTCCACCTCAAGATCGCTGTCGCGCAGGACACGGAATGCGCAGGATCCTTTGACCTTATACCCTGGAAACAGCCCGCCCAGATTGTCCATAAGCAGGTCTTCCAACGGCAGGAACCTGTGGCCGTCCCCAGACGGGACGGCAATATAGCGGTCGATTTGTTGCGGCACGGGCAGCAAGGCCCGCAGGGCGCGTTTGTCGTTGATACGTTCCAATTCCAGCGCGAGGGCGAAGCCTTCATTTGGCAGAAACGGAAACGGGTGTGCCGGATCAATCGCCAATGGGCTCAGCACAGGAAACACCTGTTTGAAAAACACGTTTTTCAAAAACACGCGGTCTTCGTCGGTCAGATCATCGCGGGTGAGAATGGTGATGGATTGGTCTTCCATTTCCGCCCTTAGGGTCACGAAGACCTTTTGCTGGCGTGCCAGCAGGTTGCGGGCGTCCGCGTTGATCAGGCTGAGTTGTTGTGCAGGTGTCAGCCCGTCGTTCGAGGGGGTGACATTGCCCTCATGCACCAATTCGCGCAGGCCCGCGACGCGCACGGTGTAGAATTCATCAAGGTTCGTGGCTGAGATCGACAAGAACCGCAGACGTTCCAACAGCGGCACGCGGGGGTTCTCGGCCTCTTCCAACACGCGCCAGTTGAACCCCAGCCAGCTGAGTTCGCGATTGAAATAGCGGGCGGGGCCAGACAGATCCGCGTCCAGTGTGACGGGATCGGGGAAATCGGCCTTGAGGAAATCTGCCTGTGTCATCAGCGCCTTATTGCAGGGATGTGTTACGGGAATATGTCACTATCGCGTGTCAGGGGCGACAGAGTCCAGAACATCACGCACGAATGGCCGTGTGAGGGGTTTGCCCTGTTCGAGGGCGGCGCGGTCAAGGGTGCGAACCGTGGCGCGGATAGCCTCAAACGATCGTGGCAGGTGACGTTGCAGATAGGCGATGACGTCGGGCGCTGGCATGAGTTGGCGATCCGAAAAGTGTTTGAGCAAGACAGCCATAAGCAACGGATCATCCGGTGTGCCGATGCGGGCCGTCGTGGCTGCGACCAAGCGACTGCGCAAATCAGGCAAGGCGATGTCCCAGCGCGCAGGCGCTGAGCGTCCTGTCAAAAGCAGCGGCAGGGTTTGCGCGCGCAAGTGGTTGTGGGTGTGAAACAGCCATTCTTCTGCGACGGGGGCCAATCCTTCGCCGTCCTCAACGATCAGTCCGCGTGTGGGCAATGGGGCAGCGGGGTCGATGTCAGATGCCGTGATGACATCCAACCCCGCCTCAGCCGCCAAGATACCCGCCAAATGGGTCTTGCCCGACCCTGAGGGCCCAATAAGCGCGAGCTTTCCATCGGGCCACGCGGCAGGCGTCCGCACCATCGCAAAGGCCTGTTCATTGGCCGGTGAGACAAAGAAATCGTCCGCCCCCAACCGCACGGTGGCTGGCAAATCGAACGCCAGTTGCTCAGCCATGTTAGCTGTCGCCTTCAGCCGGTCCTTGGTAAAGGCGGCTTTTCTTGTATTCGTTGATGCCAAAGCGCGCCAGCACACCGATGATTGCGGCCACAGGCACCGCGATCAACATGCCGACAAACCCAAAGAGGGATCCAAAGACTGACAGTGCAAGGATCAGCCAGACGGGGTGCAGCCCAACGGAGGAACCAACAAGGTTTGGCGTCAGGAAATTGCCCTCAACAAATTGACCGAAGGCAAAGATCGCGCCAACAATGCCAATGCGCAGCCAGTTGATGCCCGTCTGCACGGTTTCGCCGTCCACCATTTCGGTGCCGCCCCACCATTGAAACAGCGCCAGCCCGAAGGCCAAGGCCCCGCCGACCAGAGCGCCGACGTAGGGAATGAACGAAATCAGGCCGGCAATCAGGCCAACGATCAGGCCAAAATTCAGCCCCGCCAGCATTAATGCCACGCCGTAATAGGTGCCAAGGATCAAACACACCGTTCCTTGCCCGCGAATAAAGGACGCCAAGGTACGGTCGATCTGGCTGGCCAGATCGCGAATTGTGGATTGATGTTCACGCGGAAGCATATCGTCCACGTTGGCGACCATGCGGTCCCAGTCCATCAGCAGATAAAACGTCACAACAGGCACAATCAGCACCAGAACGATCACGTTCATGATCCCTTGGGCGGAAGACACCAATGCGTTGACCACCTGCGCACTGCGCGACTGGATGGCTGCGCCAAGGTTGGCCAGTTGTTCTTGCAGGAATGCCCCCTCAAGCTCGACCCCGGGGATGCGCTCGGACGCCCAGTCTTTGAAGCGTTCCCATGTTTGGGGCAAATCCCCTACGATGCGGCCGATTTGGGCGATCAACTCCCCCAGCTGGCCAATCAGTGTGGGCACGACCAACAAAAAGATCAATAGAAACAGAAGGATGCCTGATAAGGTGATGACCACCGTGGCCATGATCCGGCTCAGGCCCCATGCCTCCAGCCGATCCGCGATCGGGTCAAGACAATAGGCAATCGCGCCGCCCAAAATGTAGGGCGCCAGCACATTGCCAAGGCCATACAAGACCAGCGCAAACACAATCGCCGCGATGCCCCAGTACTGAAGCTGTTTTTGTGGTGTGATGGCCATGAGAGAATGGGTCTTTTGATTGCGAGAGATACCCCCTTAAGTGGCGCAGCCCCGTCCCAGATGCAAGGTTTAGACACCAAAAGGCCCCGCACGTCCGTTCGGATGTACGGGGCCTGAAGGGGCGGGTGACTTTGGCGTTTGGTTCAACGTCACCCGGCCTCGGGAACCTCTTAGTGGCAGGCGGGGCGCGTGCCTGGCAGCAGGACCTTGTCGATCACGTGGATGATGCCGTTGTCGGCTTCGATGTTGGCGATGATCACGTTTGCGGTCTCACCGGTGCCGTCTGCGATGGTGACGCCGCCGTTGGCGGATGTGATGCACAGACGCTCGGAGTCATTGATCGGCTTGAAGTAGTTGGACCCGTGGGGGAAATCGGATGCTGTCAGGATGCGGTCGTCCACATGGTACAGCAGAACGTCGGTCAGCTGGCCTTTGTTCTCAGGCTGCAGGAGGGTTTCAACCGTGCCCGCTGGCAGGGCTGCGAAGGCGTCGTTGACAGGGGCGTAGACGGTGAATTCACCAGGGCCTGCAAGCGTGTCGGCGAGGCCAGCGGCGGTGACGGCAGCCACCAGGGTTGTGAACCGCTCATCGCCCGCTGCGATCTCAGTGATGGATTGCGCGGACGCAGCAGAGCCTGCAATGGCAAGCGTGGCAGCAGCGGCAAAGGTGGAAAGCGTTTTCATCTGTAGTATCCCAATTTTGTTTGTGTTGTGATTAGGGTTACGCAGCCTGTTCACGGTTGGGTCACTTTGATCACGACCCTGTGATCATGCGAAATGTTTGATCCAAAAGATTAAAACCAACGAATGCGCGGGCGTGCACGTGCGCGCAGTAAAATAAAGGGCCGCGTTTGTGCCCGTCGCATGCGCGCTTGCCCTTGGGTGGGGGTCTGATACATCTTCGCCAACCAGACAGATAAAGAGTCCCCCATGCGCCTGAGCCGTTATTTCCTACCCGTTCTCAAAGAAAGCCCCCGCGACGCCCAGATCGTCAGCCACCGCTACATGCTGCAGGCCGGGATGATCAAACAGGCCAGTGCGGGCATCTATTCCTGGCTGCCTTTGGGGTTCAAAGTCCTGCGGCGCATTGAAGACATCGTGCACGAAGAGCAGGCCAAAGCAGGGCACATCGCCATCCAGATGCCGACGATCCAGTCGGCGGATCTGTGGCGCGAAAGCGGACGCTATGACGCCTACGGCGACGAACTTTTGCGGATCACTGACCGCCACGACCATGAGATGTTGTTCACCCCGACGGCAGAAGAACTGGTGACAGATATCTTCCGCAGCCATGTGAGCAGTTACAAATCCCTTCCCCTGACGCTCTATCAGATCCAGTGGAAATTCCGCGATGAACGCCGTCCTCGGTTCGGGGTGATGCGGGGCCGCGAATTTTATATGAAGGACGGCTACAACTTCGATCTGACGAAGGAAGACGCGCTGCACGCCTACAATCGTCACCTCGTGAGCTATCTGCGCACCTATGAACGTATGGGGCTGCAGGCCATTCCGATGCGCGCGGATTCAGGCCCCATCGGTGGCGATGACACGCATGAATTTCTGGTGCTGGCAGAGACTGGTGAATCAGAGGTGTTCTACGATTCAGCCGTTACCGATCTGACCTTTGGCGACCGCGATATTGATTATGACAACGTCGATCAATGTGCCGCCGTGATGGAAGAGTTTACAACCAAATACGCCCGCACGGATGAGACCCACGACGAGGCCCTTTTCAATGAGGTGCCTGAGGAGCGTCGCAAGGTCGCCCGTGGCATCGAAGTGGGCCAGATCTTCTATTTCGGCACCAAATATTCCGAGGCCATGGGCGCCACTGTCCAGGGGCCCGATGGCAAGCCCGTGCCTGTTCATATGGGGTCCCACGGGATTGGCGTGTCACGTTTGCTGGGTGCCATCATTGAGGCCAGCCACGACGACAATGGCATCATCTGGCCTGAGGGCGTGACGCCTTATCACGCGGGCATTGTGAACCTGAAACAGGGCGATGCTGAGGCCGATGCGGCCTGTGAGGCGCTCTATGCACAACTGACCAATGCGGGGCTTGAGCCGCTTTATGATGACCGCGATGAACGTGCGGGCGGCAAATTCGCCACGATGGATATGATTGGCCTGCCATGGCGGATCACCGTGGGGCCGCGCGGATTGAAGAACGGTGTGGTTGAACTGACCTCTCGTAAAACCGGTGAAAGCGAAGAAATGGCGCCAGAGGCCGCGGTTGCGCGATTGGTTGAGATTTATAAGGCTCACGATATCGGTCATGGCTGACCGCGAGGGCGACGCAGCCCTTGGCTCTCCTGTGACACCGTATTTCACGGTCGAGGACGCGGACCTGTTTTTGGGGTTTATCCAAACGGTGTTTGACGCCCAGATGGTCAAAGACGATCGCTATGCAGACGGCCGTGTGCCGCATGCCCGCGCACGGATTGGCACGTCTTTGATCATGGTGAACACCGCGAACGAGGCTTATCCGGCCAACGTATCGCAGATGCATCTGCGGGTCGCGAACGTAGAGGCCACACTTGCCCGTGCGGTCAATGCTGGCGCCAAAGTGTCGATGGCACCCAACACCCGGCCCCACGGGGAACGCATGGCGGGCGTAACCGATCCGTGCGGCAACATCTGGTGGATCGCATCCCCGGCGTGATGCGGCCCGTTCGGCCAGACACCGCTGCGACAAGCGCCCCCCATTGACGTTGCGGCCCTTGCCCCGTTAGCTACGCCACACCACAAGAGGCATTGCAGTATGGCTGGCAAAACAGCGCCCTTTTCAAAATTCGAATGGATGATCGCATGGCGCTATATTCGCGCCAAACGTGAGACCGGTGGCGTCAGTGTGATGACATGGATTTCGCTGGTCGGCGTGACGCTGGCTGTGTTCGCGTTGATCGCCGTGCTGGCGGTGCGGTCTGGGTTCAGGGCGGATTTTGTCGATACAATTGTCGGGGCCAACGCCCATCTGACCTTGCGTCAGAACTACATGGAAACGGTGACGGTGACGCAAGGCGATCAATCTGTCGACGTCACACGCCGCGTTGACACGCTTCAGGACGCTGATGCCCTCGCGGCGGATTTGCGCAGCATCGATGGTGTGACCCGTGCCGCCCCTATCGTGCGCGGCGAAGGGCTGGCCACTGTCGCGGATCGGTCGTCCTTTGTGCAGGTCTACGGCATTTCTACGGCCGATTTGATGGACGTGCCGCTGGTCCGTAGCCCGCAAAGCAGCCAAGGATCGTTGGACGATTTCGGCGTGCGAGAGGCGGGTGGCGGGATCGCGCTGGGCTCTGGTGTGGCACGCAATCTGGGCGCGCAGGTGGGCGACCGTGTCAGCCTGCTGTCAGCGACTGGCGTGCAGACGGCAGGCGGCAGATCCCCCCGTCGCCAGACGTTTGATGTGGTCTATGTCTTTCAAACTGGACGCTATATCACTGATATCAGTCGTATTTATCTGCCGCTTGAGGACGCACAATCATTTTTCAGCCGCGATGGCGTCCATGACGAGATTGAGATCTACGTCGAAGACCCCGACCGTGTTGAGGAGTGGATTACACCGATCTACCGCACCCTTGGCCCGGAAAGTTTCCTGTATTCGTGGAAAGACAACGAAGGCGCCTATCTGCGTGCCCTGACGGTCGAAGACAATGTGATGTTCATCATCATGGCTATTCTGGTGCTGATTGCATCCATGAACATCATCAGTGGTCTGATCATGCTGGTGAAAAACAAGGGCAGTGATATCGGCATCCTGCGCACCATGGGCCTGTCTGAAGGGTCGGTCATGCGGATTTTCTTCATTTGCGGTGCAGGGCTGGGCACGGTTGGCACGATCTTTGGAGTGATCCTGGGCTGTCTTTTTGCCATCTACATCGACACGATTTTTGCGGCTGTGAATTATATCGCGGGGGGCGGTGTTTGGGATCCCTCCATTCGGGGCATCTATGACATCCCGTCGAAATTGGAGCTTGAGGATGTGTTGCTGGCCATCGGCCTGTCGTTGTCTTTGTCGTGGATCATCACGATCTTCCCCGCCCGTCGTGCCGCGCGGATGAACCCAGTTGAGGCGCTGCGTTATGAATAAAGCATCCCCTGGGGCCGAAATGAATGATGTGACCCTGAAACTCGACAAAATTGCCAAGGCCTACAACGTTGGAAAGCCGAACGAAGTGAAGGTCTTGCATGATGTGTCTTTGCAGGTCGGTCAGGGCGAGGTTGTGGCTTTGGTCGCGCCCTCGGGCGCGGGTAAATCCACATTGCTGCACATTGCGGGCCTTCTCGACACGCCCGATACTGGAACGGTGTCGATCGGGGGCGAGGATTTTACAAACCTAGGCGATCGCAAACGCACCGCCGCACGGCGCAACGATGTGGGCTTTATCTATCAGTTCCACCATTTGCTGCCCGAGTTTTCGGCGCTGGAAAACATTGTGTTGCCGCAGCTGGCAAATGGCATTGCCCAGTCTGACGCTGAAGCGCACGGGATGGATCTGCTGGCCCGCGTTGGTGTGGCGGACCGCGCGAGCCACCGCCCCGCGGCCCTGTCGGGCGGCGAACAACAGCGGGTCGCATTCTGCCGTGCACAGGCCAACCGCCCCAAATTGCTGCTGGCGGATGAGCCCACGGGCAACCTTGATCCCGCCACATCGGACCGCGTGTTCGGGGCGCTGATGGACCTTGTCCGCGCCTCGGGTCTGTCGGCCCTGATTGCCACCCATAATCTTGAATTGGCCGCGCGGATGGACCGCGCCGTGCGGCTGGATCAGGGCCGCCTTAGCGAAGGAATGACCGAATGAAAGTCTTTGTCTCAGAGATCGAGGATATCGCGAAACGTGCCATGATCGCCCATGGCGCGGCGGATTGGCAGGCGGGGGAGGTGGCCCGCGCAGTGGCGCGCGCCGAGGCCTTCGGCAACGTCATCTGCGGGCTGTATTATCTGGAAAGCTATTGCACGCAACTGGCGTCTGGCCGTGTGGATGGGCAGGTAGACCCGGTCGTGACACGCCCCAAACCGGGCACTGTCATCGCCGACGCGCGCTTTGGCTTTGCGCAACCTGCGTTCAGTCGTGGACTGCCGCAAGCCATTGAAGCGGCAAAAGAAAACGGTGTCGCGACCCTTGCGGTGGCGCATGCGCACACCTGCACATCGCTTGGCTTTTTTACCGAACAGATCGCGCAGGCAGGGCTTGTCGGCATCGGGTTCACCAACGCGTCCCCCGTGGTTGCCCCGCCCGGTGGCAACAGCGCTGTCATCGGCACCAACCCCATCGCCATGTCCGTGCCGGATGGGGGCATGCACTGGGATTTTTCGACCTCCGCTGTGGCGCTGGGCAAGATTACGATGGCCAAAGCCGCCGGTGAAGACATCCCCCTCGGCTGGGCGGTCGAGGCGAACGGCGCCCCCACCACAGACCCAGAGGCCGCGTTGAAAGGTGCTTTGGTCTCGGCGGGCGGGTACAAGGGCTGGGGGTTCGGCCTGATGGCCGAGGTTCTGGCCGCGGGTATGACGGGCTCTGTCAACTCATTGGACGTCAGCGGATTGAAATTGCCCGATGGAAAGCCGCACGATCTGGGCCAGTTCTATATTTTGATGGAACCCAGCGCCGATTTCGCAGCCCGTTTGACCCGCGTGGCAGAGGCCGTGGCCGCACAAGAGGGCGCGCGCATACCGGGCCAAAACCGCCAGCCTTTGGGCGAGATTGATGTGCCAGATGCCCTGTGGGCGGCCTGCTGCACCCTGACGAAGTCTTAACATTCTTGTGAAATCTGAAACCTTTGATTGAGGTGTCACGTGGCTTTGGACAAGTTGCACCCATCTGAATGAAAGGTTTCTTCATGCGTATCCTCTCCCTTGCTTTGCCGTTGGCCGTTGTGGCCTCTACCGCTGTGTCTGGCCCCATTTCCTTTGGGGGAAACTGGTCCGAACAGCGGCTGCAGATTTTCAATTCCAACGACTACAGCTTCAACGGCAATTCGATGTCCATCGCGTCCGATGGGGCTGTGTCGCTTGCGTGGACACGCACGAGCCGGTCCGATTGGGGCGCGACGGCTGCGTCTTGGTCTTGGGGCGTCAGCCAGTCGGTGCCCGCCACAGATCTGCGCCGCAAAGGCGGGGACGATCGCAACATTTCCGTCTACTTTGTCTTCCTGCCAGAGGCCGACGCCGCCAACATGGAAGGCGCCAACATCCGACAGCTGAACGGCAACCCGAACGTTCGGATTTTGCAGTATGTTTGGGGCGGGAACCATTCGCGCGGATCGATCCAGCAATCGCCTTACGCGCCGGGCCAAGGGGCCAATGTGATCCTGCGGTCGGCGGGCACGGGCAACCATTCTGAAAGCGTCAATCTGGCGTCCGATTTCGCCTCTGCCTTTGGGGGTCAGCCTGGTGCACTGGTTGGGATCGCCGTGTCTGCGGACAGCGACGATACCGGATCCAGCATTCGCGCGCAGGTCAGCAACCTCGCCGTGCGCTGACTCTGATGGTGTCTGCGATCAGTCGCAGATGCCACCCACATTTGCATTCTCATAGACGCCAAGGACCTCAGCAGGCCTTGGCGTTTGCGTTGGATGCTGCACCGGCATCACAGCGGAAAGGACATCGTAAAGCCTTTCGGTCCGTGCGCCCTCAGGTGCCAAGGTGCGGCAGCAGATAAACTCCTCCACCAGCGCGGCCTGTTGTTCATACCCCATATCGAGGAAACGGATATGTGCCGCAGGATCAAAGAGGTAGGGGTCCACACCAGGGCGGTGTTCTGCCAGCCCTTTGAGTGGTGAATAGCCCGTCACATCGCGGTTTTGCCATTGCCAGACATGTACCATTTCATGGGCAAAGAACATCGCCGCGACCAGATTGATCCGCTCCGGATAGCCGTCGGCGTAGTCGGGAATCGTCCAGTCTGGGTTGGTCAGCACATGGGTCCACGCGACGGCACCCGCCGTGCGGGTCTGAATGGTCGGGCCACTGGGCGGCGGCGCGATTTTCTCACGGCAGGTGGTTTGGGGGCGGGCGGCGTAGGTGCGGGTGACGTTGCCGATGGGCACCTCAAGCAGGCGAATTTCGGCGGTGTTGAGGGTATCTCCCATGATCTGCCCGCTCAACAGGCGTTCACTGTCAGTCAGTCCACGGGAGCAACCTGCAAGGAGAAGAAAGAGGAGGAGAAGGCGCATGGTTTGGAGGGTATGACGCCGGACCGAAAAGGGAAAGAGCGGCGTATGGTTTGCGTATGGCAAACGTATGGCTCGCGTATGGCAGGGAATGTGGCAAGGACGTGCGGTTTGGTCTGGGCCGACCTTGGCAAATCAAAGATTGAGCAGCGTCCGAACTGCCCCTACGGGGCGGGCGTTAGAGCTCAAGAAAGTTAAGAGCTATCAGTTCTTTGGAGGCGCAATTGTTGTCCAATATTTAAAGCTGTAAGTTTCCTGCTAAAGCAATGTTGCGTGCCAGATCGATCGCGGCAAAATACAGTGAAATCGACTAGGCCATTTGAATTGAATTCCAAAATCGAGTCGGCCCGTTTGGTTTCTCCGCTTCTAAGGACAGAAATTCCATTTCGGAAGACACCAACGCTCCCCTGTTTCGAATAACCATTGATTTCAAGATCGTATGCATCCCCTCCACTATTTACAATTTCAGGAGTACCCCCAATCGCTAAAGAATTCCCGGTGCCCACAATCTTTATCTCTAGAGAAGGGATCATAGACTGAGAGCTTTTTTCATTCTCACTGTTATACTTGTCGATTTCGAATGCGATTGCTTCTCTAGAAACGGCGACGAGTTCTTGCTGCTGCTTCACCGAGTTCGCCAATTCTTCAGCTTGCAGTTTCAGCGTTTCAACACTGTTTTTGAGTTCCCGACCTTGCTGGAAAAATCCGAGAACGACCCATGCCAATGCAAGCGGCCCAAAAGCCCCGGCTAGGAAGTCCCCCCAAGCATTTGGCTCGAGGAGCTTGAATGCCTCCCATCTCCAAGAAACAATCGACGAAACAACAGCTACATAGCAACAAGAGGCAAGCAAACCCCAATGGCCGTAACCCCAATTCCTAAACATCCAACTCCTCAACGAACCGCGCATTTTCCTGAATATACTGGAACCGCATTTCAGGTTTCTTGCCCATCAGGCGTTCCACCAAATCGCCGGTCTCTCCGGGTTCATCTTCGTCGATGCTGACGCGGATGAGTTTGCGGGACGCGGGGTCCATGGTGGTTTCTTTGAGGTCCTTGGCGTCCATCTCCCCCAAGCCCTTGAAACGGCTGACGTCCATTTTGCCGTTTCCGCCCAGACCTTTGGCCAGTGCCTCGTTCTTTTCGGCTTCATCAAGACAATAGACCCGGCGCGCGCCTTGGGTGACGCGGAACAGGGGCGGGCAGGCCAGATAAAGGTGGCCTGCGTCGATCATCGGGCGCATCTGGCTGAAGAAGAATGTCATCAGCAGGGCCGCGATGTGGGCGCCGTCCACGTCGGCGTCGGTCATGATGATGACCTTGTCGTAACGCAGGTCATCTACGTTGAATTTCGCGCCCAAGCCCACGCCCAACGCCTGCGTCAGGTCGTTGATTTCCGCATTGGATCCCAATTTAGAGGAGGCCGCCCCCAGCACGTTCAGAATTTTGCCCCGCAGTGGCAACAAGGCCTGCGTTTTGCGGTCACGCGCCATTTTGGCGGAGCCTCCGGCGCTGTCGCCTTCGACAATAAACAGCTCGGTTCCGTCCCGTGACGTGGCCGAACAATCGACCAGCTTGCCCGGCAAGCGCAGCTTTTTGGTCGCCGTTTTGCGGGCGGTTTCTTTTTCTTGCTTGCGGCGCATCCGTTCTTCGGCGCGCAGCACCAAAAAGTCGAGGATCGCACCCGCAGATTTCGTGTCCGCCGCCAGCCAGTTGTCGAAATGGTCGGCCACGGCCAGATTGACCATACGTTGGGCGTCCGTTGTGGCCAGCCGGTCTTTCGTCTGGCCTACAAATTCGGGGTCACGGATAAAACAGGAGACCAAGGCGCCTGCACCTGTCGTCAGGTCTTCACGGGTGATCATGCCCGCTTTTTTGTTGTTCACCCGTTCGCCATAGGCCTTGATGCCTTTCAGGACAGCGGCCCAAAAGCCCGCTTCATGGGTGCCGCCTTCAGGCGTGGGGACGGTGTTACAGTAGGATTGGATGAAGCCGTCGCGCGTGGGCGTCCAGTTGATGGCCCATTCAACCTTGCCCGGAACCTGGAATTTCTCAGTGAAATCGACGGTGCCAGCGAAAGGTTTTTCGGAATAGGTGGTGGCCCCCTCAAGGGTCTCAGAGAGGTAATCGGCCAGACCGCCGGGGAATTTGAACGTCGCCTCTGTCGGGGTTTCGCCGTCGTTGATGCCCGTTTTCCAACGGATCTCGACGCCGGAGAACAGATAGGCCTTGGACCGTGCCATCTTGAACAGCCGCGCGGGTTTAAGTTTCAGCGAGCCGAAGATTTCGGCATCCGGATGGAACGTGACAGAGGTGCCACGCCGGTTGGGGGCCGCCCCAATCTTCGCCAAGGGCGCTTGCGGGACGCCGCGCGAAAATTCCATCATCATCAGTTCTTTGTTGCGCGCCACTTCGACGCGCAAATGGTCTGACAGCGCGTTCACCACGGATGAGCCCACGCCATGCAACCCGCCGGATGTCTGGTAGCTGTCGCCCGAGAATTTGCCGCCCGCATTCAAGGTGCAGAAAATGATCTCAAGCGCGGATTTTGACGGGTCCTTGGGGTGCGGATCCGTGGGGATGCCACGGCCATTGTCGCGCACGGTGACGTGGCCGTTTTCATGCAGCTCGACCTCAATCCATGTGGCGTGGCCTGCGACGGCCTCGTCCATGGAATTGTCGACGATTTCGGCCACCATGTGGTGCAACGCGCGGTCGTCCTTGCCGCCGATATACATGCCGGGGCGCAGGCGCACATGCTCCATATCCTCAAGCACTTGGATGGAGGAGGCATCATAATCGGATGCGGATTTGGTTTTGCCCGAGAGAAGATCGTCTGACATGGGGTGCGCCTGTTGTTTTTGTTTGGCACAGTATGTCATGGGGCAGGGGACGAATGAAGCCCCATTGCGCGGCTGTGGATAACCGCTATCCTTTGCTGCGGAAAGGGGCTGGCTATGGCTTTGGCAACATTCGATTTAGCTGCGTTTGAGGCGGCCCATGGCGCGGCCCGCGCGCAGGCTGCGGCGGATCTTGATGCGATCTGTCGCGACAGCGGGTTCCTTATTTTGGAAGGCCACGGCGTCCCGGAAGCTGTGATTGATGGCATTTGGCAGGCCGCACATGCGTTTTTCGCCCAGCCCGCGGACCAAAAGGCCCGCGTGGCCCCACCGCATCCGGGCGCGCCTTATGGTTGGATCGGCCCACTGAAGGAGGCCCTGGCTGCGTCCAAAGGTGTTGAGACGCCCCCCGATCTGAAAGAGAGTTTTAATGGGGGGCCTTTGGCGGTGCCTGATCAGGTTCACGCGGATGCGCTGGCGTTTTGCTATCAGCCGACCCCATTCCCCAATCTGGAGGGGTTTCGCCCCGCGTGGGCGGCCTATTACACCGCGATGGAGGATCTGGCCGCGCGCATTATGCGGGCGTTTGCGGCTGCCTTGGGCCTGCCGGAAGACAGGTTTAACGTCGCGGTGAAAGATCCGATTTCGGCGCTGCGGGCGCTGCACTATCCCGCCACGGCCGCCGTGGCCGACGCAGACCAGCAGCGCGCGGGCGCACACACGGATTACGGAACGTTGACGATACTATTGCCACAGGCGGACCGCGGTGGATTGCAGGTGCAACAGGGCGGCGATTGGGTCGATGTGACCGCACCTGAGGGAACGTTTGTCATCAACATCGGCGATCTCATGGCGCGGTGGACATCGGACGCTTGGGTCAGCACCCTGCACCGTGTGGTGGCCAAGCCGCACCAACCGGCGCGCAAATCGTTGGCGTTTTTTCATCAGCCGGGGTGGGAGGTTGAGGTGGCACCGCTGGACGGGTCAGACACCTATCCGCCGGTGCTGTCGGGGCCCTATTTGATGGGCAAATTTCAAAGCACAGGGACATAGGATATGCGGGTTTTCTTTACAGGCGGCAGTGGCAAGGCCGGGCGATATGCCATTCAGGAATTGCAGGCGGCGGGGCACACGGTGGTCAATATTGATCAGGTGCCATGTGGTTTGCCGGACACGCCGGAGTTGTTGATTGATTTGACCGACCCGGGGCAGGTTATGGGGGCGATGACCCAGTGGGCGGACTTCGATGAGATGGAGGACGCGCCGCGCGCCTATGATGCGGTCGTGCATTTCGCGGCGGTCCCGCGGGTCATGATTGGGGATGATGGCAGCTGTTTTCGTGCCAATGTTGCCAGCACGTACAATGTGATTGAGGCGGCGTACAAGCTTGGCGTGCCGAAGGTCATCTTCGCGTCATCCGAGACAACCTACGGCGTGTGTTTCGCCCAAGGTGAGGTGAAGCCCGCGTATGTGCCGGTCGATGAGGATCATCCGACAGTCCCCCATGACAGTTACGCCATGTCCAAGGTCTGCAATGAGGCCACCGCGCGGTCGTTTCAGGCGCGTGCGGCGCAGGCGGGACGGGCGATGGATATCTATGGGTTGCGGATCAACAATGTGATCGAACCCCATGAATATGTGCAGAATTTCCCGGCGTTCGTGGCGGACCCCGCCTTGCGACGGCGCAATATCTTTGCCTACATCGATGCGCGGGATCTGGGCCAGATGGTCAATTGCTGTCTGGCGACGGATGGTCTGGGGTATGAGGTGTTCAACGTGGCCAATGAAGACAGCTCTGTCGGGATGCCGTCGGTTGAGGTGGCGGAGACGTTTTATGCAGGTGTGCCAGTCAAGGGCGATTTGGGCGGACACACCACGTTTTATGCCATTGATAAGGCAAAGAAAATGGTCGGTTTTGCGCCGGAACATGGATGGCGCGATCTGGTCTAGCCTTTGGCGCCCAACCCAAGCCGCATGATTTGTTTGCGCAGGGGCGTCAGGCCGTAAAGCGCCTCGACCCCTTTGGCGCGCAGATCGCGCAGCAACGGGTTTTCCGCCTGAGAGGCGCGGTTCAACAGATCAATTCCAGTGGTGCGCAGCTTTATGTCGGGTGCCCGTTTGCGCACATAAGCGTCCAGCATGGCCGCATCGCCCAAGGTGTCGGGACTGGCTGTGGCAAGATCCAACAGCGTGGACAGATCGCGCAGGGACATGTTCAAGCCTTGGGCGCCAATGGGCGGCATGACGTGGGCGGCCTCGGCCACCAGCGCGGTGCGCTCGGCGGTCAGTTGATCGGCGGTTTGGCTGATGATGGGCCAGACCATGCGGCGGCTGGCCAGCGTCAAAGGGCCGTTGACCCCCGCACTGCGGGCGGTGGCTGCGGCGTTGAATTCGTCCTCTGGCAGGGCGGCAAGGCGCATCGCCTCGGCCCCGTCTTCCATCCAGACGACGGCAGAGCAGGGAGTGCCATTGTGATCAGGCAGCGGAACAAGGGTGAAAGGCCCGCCGGTGCGGTGCACCTCGGTCGAGACATTGTCGTGCGGCGCATCATGCGTCACCGCAAAGGTCACGGCCTTTTGTCCGTAACGCGTGGTGCGCGCGCCGATCCCTGCCGCGTGGCGCACGGGGCTGTCGCGCCCATCGGCGCCAATCACAAGGCGCGCGGTGATCTTGTTGCCATCGGTGAGGGTGACGCGGGCGTGGGCGGTGCGGGTCAGCATGGATTTGAAGCCAACGCCGGACAGGAATGTGACGTTTGGTAGCGCGTCAAGTCGCGCCAACACCTCCCGCCGCATGAGCCAGTTGGGAAGGTTCCAGCCGAAGGGCAGATCACCGATGTCTGCGGCGTCAAAATCACGGGTGACGCGCGGTGTCGGATCCGCCCCCCCGGCGTCAACAATGCGCATCACCTGCAGGGGTGTCGCGTGCGGGGCAAGGCGCGTCCAGACGCCGGCGGCGTCCAGAAAATCACGGGCGGGTTGCAAAAATGCGGTGGTGCGCAGGTCCGCCCCTTCGGTTGCGTCGTCGGTGATGGGCGGGGCAGGGTCCGCGATGGTGATGGAAAAACTCGCCGCGCCAAAGGCCGCCGCCGCTGTCAGGCCCGCAACGCCGCCGCCTGAGATGAAGATGTCTGTCTGGGTCATATCGTACAAATAGGCCGTGATGGCGGGGGCGGAAAGGGGATCAGACCAGCTGCGACAAGAAGGCCGCCAGATCGTCGGTGTGGTGGTGGATGTGATCGTGGTATTCGCCTTCGGGTGCCACCAGAACCGTGCGCATGCCCATCGCGTGGGGCACGGTGAGGTTTCGGGGGCTGTCCTCAAAAAACGCACCGCGTTCGGGGGGCAGGTCATCAAGCGCGAAGACGGCCTCAAACGCGGCCTGTTCGGGTTTGGGGCGATAATTGGCGTGTTCGACACCGTAAACCGCATCGAATAACCCCGTCAGTCCCAAGGCGGTCAGAACATCGTTGGCATAGGGCCGTGTGCCGTTGGTGTAGACAACCTTGCGCCCTGGCAAGGCACGAAGCGCGGTGGCAAGGGCTGGATCAGGCCTAAGGACCGAAAAATCAATGCGGTGGACCGCATCCAAAAACGGATCCGGATCGATCTGATGTTCGGCCATCAGCCCCGCAAGGGTCGTACCATAGAGCCGCCAATAGTGATCGCGCAGGCGGTCCGCCTCGTCCAGATCGACGCTAAGGGTTTTGGCCACGTAGTGGCGCATAAGTTCCTCTATCTGAGAGAATAACGCACTTTCAGGCGGGTAGAGGGTGTGATCCAGGTCAAACACCCACACGTCCACATGTTCAAAATAAGCTTTAACCATAAGACGTGCTTAGTACGGCAAACGCCGAAAATCGAGAGGGTTGATACATTTGGATACCGTTGTGTACAGTCGCGCTGATTGGAGACCGCAATGACAAACGCACGCCCCCCCGTCAAAGACGCCTATGAGATGATCCTCGATGCGATTGATACAGGAATTTACAAGCCGGGCAGCCGGTTGGTGGAAAGCGAATTGGCGGACCGGTTTGGGGTGTCCCGCACACCCATCCGTGAGGCGTTGCAGCGCCTGGAAACCCAAAGCCTGCTGACCCGGGACGGACGGTCGTTGATCGTGGCCTCGCTGGATCACAGTCAGCTGAGTGAGCTGTATGTGGTGCGCGGATCCCTCGAAGGGCTGGCCGCACGGCTGGCGGCACGTCATGCGACACCCGAGGAGCTGGCTGTGCTGCGTGATATGCTGGAGGCGGATCGCAGTCTGATCGGCGACCCAGAGGCCATGAGCCGCGCGAACCGGCGGTTTCACAAGCAAATCCATCTGGCCAGCCACAACCGTTTTTTGGTGCAACAGTTGGATTTGGTGCACCGGTCCATGGCGCTTTTGGCGTCCACGTCGATTGCAGTGCAGGGGCGGCCGGCGGATACTTTGGAAGAGCACGAGCGCATCGTGCAAGCGATTGAAGCCGGCGATGGAGACGCAGCAGACAAGGCGCTGCGCGATCACATCTCTCAGGCGTTCATCATTCGGCTGCGACTTGATGCTGAGGCGGTTGAAGCGGGGGAATAGCCCCCCGTTTTGCGCGTTTTTGAGTAGGCGCCTGCGTCGGCGCAAAGATGCCGTGGCTGGTTTTGTCCCAATAGAACGGTTTGGTCGCCAGTTCGATCACGCCCTTGTAGGCGGCGATGGCCGCCAACGGGAAGTAGAAGTGCAACGTCGGAGCCCAGATGATCAATTCGCGTTTGCGCGCGGATGTGACGGCGATGGCTGACACGGTGATGTTCACGACCTCGGACAAGATAAAGATGCCCGCGAAGGTCAGCGCGACCTCTTGGCTGAGAACACCGCTGAGAGGATGCGGCAAGCCGACCATCATCAACCAGAACGACCACAAAAGGGGCGCCAAGAGGAATTGGCTGATCGTTCCCATGAACAGCAGTTGCACGCCGAAGAACTTCCACGGGCCCAGATCGCGCCAGAGTTTGAGGGGTTCGCGCATGTGGACGCCATATGTGATCGCATAGCCCTTGAGCCAGCGGGAGCGTTGCTTGACCCATGGCCACGCGCGGGCATTGGCCTCCTCTTGGGTGGTGCTGTCGATGATCTCCGTCCGGTAGCCGCGGCGCGTCAGTCTGATGCCAAGGTCGGCATCTTCGGTGACGTTGTGGGCGTCCCACCCCCCAATGGTCTCAAGGATTTCGCGGCGGAAAAACAACGTGGTGCCGCCCAAAGGGATCGCAAGGCGCAGCCGTTCCAATCCGGGCAAGATAATGCGGAACCATGTGGCGTATTCCACTGTAAAACACCGGGCGAGCCAGTTGGAATGGCTGTTGTAGAAATCAAGCCGTCCCTGCAAGCACGCCACACTGGGAGAGGCCGCGGCGAAGCGCTGAACGACCTTATAGATCTGGTCGGGGTCGGGCGCGTCCTCGGCATCATAGACACCGATGATCGACCCGCGGGCAAAGTTCAATGCGTAGTTGAGGGCGCGGGGTTTGGTTTGCAGGGTCCCCAAGGGCACGCGAATGGCGCGCATCCAAAACGGCAGTGCAGCGGCGGCAACGGCGTCTTGTGTGGTGCCGTCATCGACCTCAAGCACCAGACAGACGTCCAGTTTATCCGTGGGATAGTCGATCTGTGAAAGCCTGCGCACCAAAGCCCCGGCAATATCGCGTTCGCGGTAAAGCGGCACCAGAAGGCTGACAACGGGCAGGTCTTCTGCGGCAAGGGGCGGCGCAGGCGCGGCGGCGGCGGGCGCGAGAACGTGCAGCACCGCTGACACAGCTTTTAGGATCGTATTCAGGACCAGTGTAAAAACCGCCCAGCCACACAGCACCAAGAAGCTGACTTGTGGCCAGATCAACAGACAGGCCAGTATGGTCAGGGCGATCGCGCCCCCCCATCGAAACGCTTTTCCGCTGTCCCAGTTGCGGCAAGAATCCTTCGGGTCGGTGCGGTGTTCTGCGCTGTGCATCAGGGTTTTGTGGCACAGCCGCGCAAGGGCGACATCCATGGCGTCGGATGAAATGATGGCCAAATGCACAGGCCCGAACAGGACGGTCAGCGCATCGCGCACCTTAAGGAATTGATCGGCAGAAGCGGCCAAGACCGTGACACGCCCGGACACATTGCGCCACGGCAACACGCGGTGTTTGAGGCACACCTCCGCGCCGAAACGGTTGACGAGACGGGGGTCTGGCGGCTCTGCGATGGGGTCAATGATGCTGGTGCCCAGACGTCGCGCCTCGGATACAGCGAGGGTGTCATAGGGATGATCCCCCAGAAACCGGCGGGCTTTGTCTGCGTTGGCAGGGGGCGGCACGTTGTCGATCGCATCGGCCAATGCTTTGGCGTCACGGCGCGTGCGGTCCTGACGGGCGGCTTGCTTTGCGGCCTCAACCCCGTCGGGGCCAAGGATATCGGCCACGTCTTCATGGTCCACAAACGCGCGCGTTTGATCCATATCCTGATCCGTCGCCTGCCTGCGACGGATGTTTGAGGCAATCGTCATCCCGACCTCTTACCGCTGTCCCAAGGCCGACATTGCCTTAGGAAGGGTTAAAGGATCGTTAATCGCGACCCTGATTGGCCCGTCCCATTCGTAGGGAGGCGGGATCAGGCGGTTGTTTTGGACCTCTCAGCCATGGCGGCTGCAAACCGTTCAAACAGGTAATAGCTGTCCATCGGCCCGGGCGACGCTTCTGGGTGGTATTGGACGGAAAACACGGGCTTTCCGTCCACGGCGATGCCACAGTTTGACCCGTCGAAAAGCGACGTATGCGTTTCACGCACGCCGTCCGGCAGGGTCTGTGTGTCAACGGTGAAGCCGTGGTTCATCGACGTGATTTCAACCTTGCCGGTGTCCTGATCCTTGACCGGATGGTTGGCCCCGTGGTGACCGTGATTCATCTTAATGGTCTTTGCACCCAAGGCGAGGGCCAACATCTGGTGGCCCAGGCAAATCCCGAAGACGGGCAGATCTTTGGCCAGCACATCCTTGATCATCGGCACCGCATATTTGCCTGTGGCCGCCGGATCACCAGGACCGTTGGACAAAAAGACACCGTCAGGGTTCAGCGCCAGCACGTCGTCTGCCGTGGCCGTCGCGGGCAGCACCGTCACATCACAGCCCGCCGACGCAAGGCACCGCAGGATGTTGCGTTTGGCTCCATAGTCAATGGCGACCACTTTGTGGACTGCGTTGGTTTGCCGTTTGAAGCCCTCGGGCCAGGCCCATCGCATCTCATCCCAACGATAGGATTGCGCGCAGGTGACGTCTTTGGCCAGATCAAGCCCTTCGAGGCCCGCAAAATCACGCGCCTTGGCGACCATCGCCTCAATATCGAAATTGCCCTGCGGGTCGTGGGCAAGGGTCACATGGGGAGCGCCCTGCTGGCGGATCGCGCGGGTCAGGCGGCGCGTGTCGATACCGCCGACACCGATGCGGCCCCGCTTTTGCAGCCACTCTGTCAACTCATCCGTGGCGCGCCAGTTGCTGGGGTCGGTCGGATCCCATTTGACCACCATGCCGGACGCCACGGGATCAGCGGTTTCGTCGTCTTCGGGGGTGACGCCCGTGTTGCCGATGTGGGGGAAGGTAAATGTGACCACCTGACCTGCATAAGAGGGGTCGGTCATGATTTCCTGATACCCGGTCATGGCGGTGTTAAAGCACAGTTCAGCCACGGTATCGCCCGTGGCGCCAAACCCCTTGCCGTAGAACACGGTGCCATCTGCAAGCACCAGACAAGCCGTTGGTTTCGCTGTCCCTGTGTCCGTCTGCGCCATCTTAGATCCCCCGATGAAAGCCGCCGGCTGCGGGCCCTTGCAAAGGTCATGCAGCCAAATTGTCCGCGTTCTAAGGGGTGGGTGTTGTGTGGTCAAGCGCGCAAACGACCTGCCGTAAACTTAGGCGGTCTTGGCCCTGACTGGCCTTGTTTCTTTGGACCGCTTTGGTCTAGGGTCCGCTGATGTTACCGCTCACACGGATGGGATAAAGACATGGAATTGCGCGCTCGGGTCACTCAGGCCATCAAGGAGGCCATGAAGGCCAAAGAGGCTGACAAGTTGTCGACCTTGCGTTTGATCAACGCAGCGATCAAGGACCGCGATATCGAGGCCCGCGCCGAAGGGCGCGAGGACGGTGTGGGCAATGATGCCGTGTTGGGCATCTTGGGCAAGATGGTCAAACAGCGCCAGGAAAGTGCCAAGGTCTACGAAGAAGGGGGGCGATTGGAACTGGCCGAAAAAGAACTGGACGAAATTAAGGTCATCGAAGACTTCCTGCCCCGCCAGTTGTCGGACGCCGAAGTCGACAGCGCTGTTGAGGCCGCCATCGCAGAAGTGGGCGCAGACAGCATCCGCGATATGGGAAAGGTCATGGGCGTTCTGAAAGGAAAATACACCGGTCAGATGGATTTCGGCAAAGTGGGCCCAATGGTTAAATCCAAGTTGGGCTAATTTTTTGGGAACCTTTCTTGCGTCCAAGTGTTGAATGTTCGTGCGCCACGCTGGGAGGATAGGGCAATGCATCATTTTCAACATCACCGGACCAATGCACAGGCTGCATTGACGGCACGCCGTGGGGAAAAACCTGTGACCGCGTTGACGCCGCCACAGGCTGAAATGTTCTCCTATCTGACTTTGGCTGAACTCCATGAATTGTCGACCTTGGGGGACGTGGGTGCGCGCCAAATGGCCGTGTCGTGAAAGCCCAATCCGAAGCCCAGCAAAAAGCGGCGGGTGCGGCGTTGTCGGCCAAGCGGGGCGACACCAAGGTGTCTGACCTGCAGGGCGCATCAAAAGAGATGTATGACAGCATGTCAGAGGACGAGCTTGAGGAGATGGCCTCGACCTCTCATGATGACCTGCCCGAGACCAAGGGCTAACGTCGGCGCAAAAGCCGTCCGTCCAGGATGATAAGCCCGACCGCAAGAAGGGCGAGACCCACATAGACATTGGGTGATAAGGTTTCATCCAGCATCCATGCCCCCAGTACAATCGACACGGGCGGGATCAGTAACGTGACGATCATTGTGTTGGCCGATCCTGCTGCCTTGAGGATCCGGTAATACAACAGATACGCCCCTGCCGTGGCGAAAACCACGTAATAGGCGATGGCGCCCAAGGCTGTCAGGCTCAGGTTGGCGGACGGAACACCGTCAATGATAAACGCTGCCGGCACCATGATCAGCGAGGATCCGGTCAACATGCCCGCCGCGGCCACCTGCGGGGTCAGGTGCCCCATATGGACCCGCGCCCAAACCCCAGCGAAGGCGTATGAAATCGTTCCGCCGATGACGGCCAATTGCGCCAGCGATGTAATGTCGAAGTCGCGCAAACTGTCGAGCCCGATGGCGGTTGCCACGCCGAAAAAACCGATCAGGGATCCGGTGGCTTTGCGGGTTGTCATCCTTTCGTCGCTCAGCAAAAGGGCCGCCACGAGGACGCCGAAAATTGCGGTGCCTGCGTTGAACACAGATGTCAGACCGGTCGGGATATAGAGCTGCCCCCACGCCATCAGGCTGAATGGGATCACGTTGTTCAGAACGCCCATCACGAACAAGACGCCCCAATCGCGCCCTTTTGGCAGCGGCAGACGTCGCAAGGCCACATAGCCCCACAGGATCAGGGCCGCCCAGAACACGCGGTGCGCCACAGAGGTGACAAAAGGCACCTCGTTCAACGCAAGACGGATGGCCAGAAAACTGCCGCCCCAAATGAGGCCCAGTACAAAAAGTTCTGCCCATGTCTGTGTGGTAAGGGTGCGTTGCGTCGTCATGGTGTGACCATAGGGACGGCGATTTACCTATGCGACCCGTTTGTTGCGGTTGGTGGCAAATCCTTTGAAAAGGATTTGGTGGCAGACTTTCAATGAAAGTCTGGGCGCCGGTTCAGAGGGCTGCGCGAATGGCGAAGTCAACCTCGTCGTAGAGGGCGGCGCGTTCCTCGTCCGACAAAAAAGTGCCGAGTTCGACCACGCGATCGTTCCCTTTGAGAGTTAGGTAGTTTGGGATCTTTTCATGATGCGGGTCGATCTTGATTTGCACCCAATAGGGGTTGGCCTCCCAGCTGTGGTGTCCCCGCCGAGGATGGATGTGATCCAGGGTGATCCGATCGGGCCAAATGCGCAATTCTTCGAGGATTTCACCGTCACGTTGATTGCGTTGAAGGGCGTACCAGATGCCGCCGACTGTGATGATAAAGAAAGGAAGCAGCCCCCACAGCACGGGTGAGCCCATGACGGCCAGCAACGGCAGAAGGATCATTGCCGAGGTAGCGGCGAAGAAAGTCACGAAATCACGGCGCAGCAGGGACCTGTAGGGCCATAGGTGCAATTCGGCCAGGGGGGCCGACTTTGGTGCGGGGTCTTCGGGGGCGATCCATTCATAGGGCATGTCACGTCAGCCTCTTGCGTATGGCGACAAAGATAGGGCGGAGGACCGCAAGGACGAGGGTCAACACGGCCAATCCACCTGCAGTTCGCGCAAGCCCTGTCGCAAATGCCAATCGGTCACTGAAGTCCACATAGTTTGGTGGCATGCCCTCTCGCCCCAACATCAAAGTGGGAAGGTAGAGGTGAGCCAGCGCCAGCGTGGCGAACCCCCAAAAGAGCGCCACATCCCATGGTGCCCGAACTGGATGGGACGGCCACAACAGCGCCACCGTCGGCAAAAGGGTGACCGCATAGGTCAAGGTCAATCTGCGGAGTTCTGCAAAGTGAAAGACCAGGCTTATATCCGTAGGATCATCGGTGTTGGCAAACAGCGGGCCGAGGGGACGACCGGGTCCGCCAGAGGCCAGAGAGTAAGACGAGAGCACCGCCATACCATAGAGGGCTGCCGCCCCCAGAAAGAGGCTTCCCCAGAGAAACACGCTGCGCCCGCCCGCAAGGGTGACACACAGGGGCGCGAACAACAGGGCTGCGGGCCAAAGAAACAGCAAATAAGGATCCCTTTGTTACACACCCGCAGGTTTGGCCTTGCAGGCACTGTTGGCATAAAAACGGCCCCGACGTTCCTGCCGGGGCCATTGAAGTCACATCAGCCAGCGGTTAGTGCGACGGCTGCTTGTCCCAGTCTTCCTGCTTGGGCAGGATTTCGAACGTATGCTCTGGTGGAGGGGACGGCAGGGTCCATTCCAGCGTGTCTGCATATTCGTTCCATGGGTTGTTCTCGGTCGCGTTCTTCGGGGACAGCAGTGTCTTGAAGAGCATGACAATGAAGAACAAGAAGCTGCCGAAGGCGATGAAGGCACCGATGGAGGAAACATAGTTCCACAGCGCGAAGGCTTCGTTGTAGTCGATGTAGCGGCGTGGCATCCCGTTCCGGCCCAGGAAGTGCTGGGGGAAGAAGGTGATGTTGGCGCCGATGAACATCAGCCAGAAGTGTGTGTGGCCGACCCATTCAGGCATCATGCGCCCGGACATCTTGGGCAGGTAGAAATAGATCCCTGCAAAGATACCAAACACAGCACCCAGCGACATCACGTAGTGGAAGTGCGCCACAACATAGTAGGTGTCGTGATAGGCGCGGTCCACGCCCGCCTGCGACAGGACGATGCCGGTGACACCACCCACAGTGAACAGGAACAGGAACCCAAACGCCCACATCATAGGTGTTTTGAATTCCACGGATCCGCCCCACATTGTCGCGATCCACGAGAAGATCTTAACCCCTGTGGGCACCGCGATAACCATGGTGGCCAACATGAAATAGGACTGCTGGGTCAGAGACATGCCGACGGTGTACATGTGGTGTGCCCAGACAACGAAGCCCAGCGCACCAATTGCGACCATTGCATAGACCATCGGCAGGTAGCCAAAGATCGGCTTGCGCGAGAAAGTTGCAATGATGTGGCTGATGATGCCGAAGGCTGGCACGATGATAATGTAGACCTCTGGGTGACCGAAGAACCACAGGATGTGCTGGTACAACACGGGATCACCGCCACCGGCAGGATCGAAGAAGGTCGTGCCGAAGTTACGATCCATCAGCAACATGGTGATCGCACCAGCCAGCACAGGCAGGGCCAGAAGGATCAGCCACGCGGTGACAAAGATCGACCAGGCGAACAGCGGCACCTTGTGCAGTGTCATGCCAGGGGCGCGCATGTTCAGGAAGGTCGTGATCATGTTGATCGCGCCCAGAATGGACGAGGCACCGGACACGTGGACCGCAAAAATCGCGAGGTCCATGGAGATGCCGGCCTCATTCGTGGACAGCGGCGGATAGAGAACCCAGCCAACGCCCGAGCCCAGTTGGCCATTGCCGCCAGGCGCGAGGATTGAGGCCACGCCGAGGGCCACACCGGTACAGAACAGCCAGAACGACAGGTTGTTCAGACGAGGGAAGGCCATGTCGGGCGCGCCGATCTGCAGTGGCATGAAATAGTTACCGAAGCCGCCAAACAGGGCAGGGATCACCACGAAGAACATCATCAGGACACCATGGTACGTGATCATCACGTTCCACAGGTGGCCGTTTGGCGTACATTCGTCCAATGCGGCTGGGAACAGACGTGCGCCTTCCATGCACATGTACTGCACACCGGGGTGCATCAGTTCCATCCGCATGTAGATGGTGAAGGCGACGGACAGGAACCCGACAAAACCTGAAACAAACAGGTACAGGATCCCGATATCTTTGTGGTTGGTGGACATGAACCAACGGGTGAAGAACCCGCGGTTGTCTTCATGCTCATGGTCGTGGACGGCTGCGTCTACCATGTGGCGCTCCCTCTTCGTGGCTAATCTTGTGGGCTGACAGACTCAGCCCAATGGCTTTGGAAGCGTTCTAGGGGCCAGCGTCCATCAGAGCAAGACTTCATCCGCGATTTGGCATGGGTAAAAATGGCGCAGGGGGACGAGAGGCATCGGCGCCTTCCCCCTCGCTTTGGTGACTGCGCCAGAGTGCGGCCAAAAGGGAGAGGAAAAACACCATGATCACCAGCCCGCACACCACCCAACCATACGACAAGAAAGGATAAACAAGGCCCAGTTGATGCAGCGGCGTTGATCGGAAAAACACGACCGCGATGCCGATGGCGACGCCCCAACCGACCTTTCCCAACCGTGCGGGCAGCGCGCCCACAAAGACAAATGCGGTCAGATACGTGTAGGACCACGTCAGCGGGCTCAGAAGGGCCAGGGCCACGGCAAGTGTGGGCAGAACGAACGGGTCGTTGGGGTTGCGCGCAGCCAAGGTGGCCGCACCGGCCAACGCGGCAAGGGTGAGGATCGCAGATATCGTCGCCCAAAGGGGCGATTTGGCGATCGCGTACCACCCCAGATCGCCGTCCGCCAAGCTGGAGGACCGGACATAGGTGATATGGTCTGTCCAGACCACACCAGAGATCAGCGCATCGATGGAATAGGAATTGTTGGTGATGACCACCGACCGCGTCATTGTCTTGATCAGCTGCAAGTATTCCGCATGCAGCGGCCAGCCTGCCAGAGCGATAGAGGCCAGGCCCAAGCCGCCGCCTACGATCGCAAAGCTGGCCAGCGCGCGCCATTGGCGGCGTCCGATGAAGATCACGACAAACAACACAGGATAAAGCTTGATCGCCGCAGCCAAGGCCAGAACCGCGCCAGCCTGCCGCGCGTGCCCTGTGTGCATCCGTTCAAATGCCAGAACGATAAGAAAGCTGACAAGGATTTGGGGCTGGTTTTCAGACAAAGCCAAAAGGGCGGGCATTGTATTGGTCAGGGCCACATAGGTCAGGGCGACAAAAACCAGTTGAGCCTGTCCATGCAAATTCAAAAGTCGACTGGCGCAGACCACGGTGCCGAACAGGGCGATTTGATGGACAATCAGAAAGGCCAGATCGAAGGTGGCAAAATCGGTGAGTGGTGTGAGACCGCTAAAGAGCGCCACCCATAAAGGCGGGTAGATATACGGAAAAATCCGCCCCTCAGGATCGGTTTGCACAGCCCTGTCCCACCACTCAGACGGGGTGGTCATGGTGAAAAAGCGCCCGGCCGCAGGATAGATCTGGTCCATCTGCCCCGCGTGATAAAACTCGGCGGCCAGCCACGTGGCGAACAGATCAGCAGATTGAACGGCCATCGCGCCAATGGTCGACACCCACAGCCCGTAGGCCATGATGAGGATCGACACAACAAAGACAAGGGATCGTTTTGTCTGATCTGAATTTGTCATACGCGCGGCCTGCCTGACTGTCGCACTTTGTGCGGCTGAAGTGACTGACTTTTAGACCTGCGGTGGGGCGGTATTTGGTGAACAATGGGGCAAAATTGGGCCGTTTGTTCACGTCTCGGCGTCTTTTTCCCAATCCGATCCGATGGCTGTGCGGTCTTTGGCCTGTTCTTTTCGGATCATATCCTGCGCCATTGTTTCCTCGCCCATGACGGCGTCGGGGGTGACGCCTGCGGGGGTGTCGGCCAGCGCGAGTGTGACGGTCAGCGGGAAATGGTCCGAATTGATTTTGCGCAACCGCTGCATGGCGACAAATCGAAACCTGTCGTCGTGAAACAGATGGTCCAGTGGCCAGCGAAAAATGGGGTAGAAGGCGTTGAACGTGTTGAAAAACCCGCGCCCCACGCGTGGGTCCAGCAGGCCAGTGATCCGCTGGAATTTGCGGGTGGTGTGCGACCATGCAACATCGTTGAGGTCCCCTGCGATGATGCTTGGCAGGGGGTGGTCTTTGGCCTTTAGCCCAGCCAGCATAATTTCACTGTCGCGGCCTTTCGTGGGGTCCGTCGCCGTGGGCGGTTCGGGATGAATAAAGAACAGCCGCACCTGATCGCCGGATTTCAGGGTGGCGGTGGTCTGGATGGACGGCACGCCCTTGACCACAAGGTCTGTCAGTTCGGTGTCGGACAGCGGCAGGTCGGAGTAGATCGCCATGCCGTAACCGGTGTCGAGCGGATGTTCGATGTAATGGGCGAACCGGTCCCGCAGGGGACCCATGGCGGCGATCCAGTCGGCGTCCGGTTCAATGAGTGCGAGGATATCGGCAGGTTCATTCGCAGCCATCTCCAGCACAGCATCATAGGACCGGTTCGACATTTTGACATTGGCGGTCAGAAGGGTCAGGTGACGGTTTGTTCTCGCTTGCAAATCCGCGCCCGCCGTTTGCGATTGTTTGGCCCACAGCGGCGTGAATTTCAGCATGAAGACCGCGTTGATCACGACGGTTGCGAGCAGCAACACCAAAGCGACAGGGGACCATGCTGCATCCCAAATAAGCACAAACCCCATAAGACCCACAGCGCTGATCAAAAGCTGTAACCGCACAAATTCCGGCCCACGTAACGCTCCATGATGTACCCGCAGGAACGGGATCAGGGTCAGCCCCAAAAGGGCGGCGCTTACGCTGGTGACGATGATGTAGAGGAGGGGCGTCATTTTCAGGCCTGGCTTGGACAAAGGGGCGAAAGCCTAACCCGCACGTATGCCGATCCGTTCCCGCGTACGGGGCTATTGGGGGGTGTCGGTGCGGGGGGTTATGGCCGCATCAAAGGTTTGGCGCAGGGCAACATCAACGTCGGCCATGGTGACGGGCAACCCCAGATCCACCAAAGATGTCACCCCGTGTTCGGCGATCCCGCAGGGCACGATGCCCCCGAAATGGTCCAGATCTGGTTCCACGTTGATTGACAGGCCGTGAAAGCTGATCCACTTGCGCAACCGAATGCCGATGGCTGCGATTTTGTCTTCGGCTTTGGCACCCGTGAGTGTCAGCGGTTTGTCATCCCGCGTGACCCAGACGCCCACGCGGCCCTCGCGGATTTCGCCCTTGACGTTAAAGCGGTCCAACGTGGCGATGACCCAATGTTCAAGGTCTTGCACAAAGCGGCGCACATCATGGCCGCGCTTGCCAACATCAAGCATGACATAGGCGACCCGTTGGCCGGGCCCGTGGTAGGTGTATTGACCGCCCCGTTTGGTGATGTGGACCGGAAAACGGTCCGGGTCTGTCAGGTCCGCAGGCTTGGCCGAGGTTCCAGCGGTATACAGCGGCGGATGTTCAACCAGCCAGACACATTCCTCCGCCGCCCCGCGTGCAATCGCATCGGCGCGGTCTTCCATGAACGTCACGGCGGCGTCGTAGTCTGTCAAACCGTCTGTTGTGATCCATTCAACCATCTATGATCGCGGCAAAAGCCCCGCCTCCTTCAGTTTGGCCACATTGGCCCGGCTGACGGGAATATCGGGGCCGTGGGTCATCGACAAGAGGGCACCATCCCCCTTGCGAACCGCCGCCGTCACCTGATCCGTCGCGATCCAGTGGGAGCGGTGAACATGCAATCCTGCGTCCTGCGGCACCTCGCGCAGGGCATCACCAAGACGCAGCAGCAACATCTCCTCGCCCTTGGTGGTGCGTACACGCACGTAGTGGTCTTCGACGCTGATCGACACAAGGGTGCCGCGTTTGTCCAAAGGCACGCGGTCAAGAAGGGCGGGGCGGGCGTGATCGGTGGAAAGTGCAGGGCTGTCCGGTGCAGGGCCGGTGCCTGCGTCGATCATGTGAAAGATGACACTGATGATGGAGGCAATGACGGCCACGTTGATAAACCCCTCGACCGCGATTGCCCCGCTGGCCCAAAAGTCAAAGGCGAGGCCATTCAGAACATAGACCACTGCAAAGACGCCCAGAGACGTCAACGTCGCGCCAAGTGCGGCCTTTTTCCAGACAGGCGCGTCTGGCCCCGCCAATAGGGTCGCAAACATGTTGGCAAAAAAACCGGTGGAATAGGTGGTGGCTACAAGGATCACCCAATAGGCCAGTCGGGGCGCTGCGCGCATGGTGCGATCGGTTTCAAACGGGGCCATGACAGTGAGGATCACCGCCGCCCCGATCAAGGCCGCCGCCCGAGGCGGGTGGCCCATATGGGCCCGCCATTCACGAAGCGCAGACTGCGGTGGGGTGTCGTTCACGAAAGGGTCTCGTCGTTTGGCACAAAGGGTCTGGGGCGCGAACGGCCGCTGGGTCAAGGGTACGCTATCGCTAAACCAATTGCCAATTCGAAAGGACACGACATGACCCTTGACCCATGTCTGAATGCCCCCGTTCACATCCAGATCCACGCAGCCTCTGCCCTTGTGGCTTTGGTGCTGGGCCCCGTGGCTTTGTACGGTCAGCGCAGGGCGGGCCTGCATAAGACGGTGGGATATGTTTGGGTGTTGGCGATGGCATCGGTGTCCCTATCGGCGTTTTTCATCCATTCGTTTGCGGTCATAGGGCCGTTCAGCCCGCTGCATGGGTTTGCTGTTGTGACGTTGGTGTCCCTGTGGCTGGGCATCGGGCACGCACGGCGCGGCGATATCACTGCGCACCGCGCGGTGTTCGGCAATCTGTATCGGTTCGGGCTGGTGCTGGCGGGGCTGGCCAATTTCATGCCGGGCCGAACTTCGAACCAAGCGGCCTTTGACGGGGCCGATCATCTGGGGTGGTGGGTGATTGGTGCAGGGGTGTTCTGCGTCATCCTGCGTGCCGTCTTGCGCCAACGTCAGATCCAAGGGGGGATGCCTCATGTCGCTTGATCCGATCCTGTCATCTGCGCCCATCGTGCAACTGCATGTGCTTTTTGCCTGTCTTGCGCTTTTGTCCGGTCCTATCGCGATGTTTCGGCGCAAACGCGACCGGCTGCACAAAATCGCGGGCTACGTTGGGGTGGTGGGGATGCTGGGCCTCGCACTCACGGGTCTTGGCATCAAAAGCAACATCGCGGTCCTTGCACATTTCGGCCCAATCCATGTGTTCAGCATCTTGGCGACCTGGGGCATGGCGGAGGCGATCTGGGCCATTCGCATCGGTGACATCGCGCGCCACCGCAGGTCGATGCAATCGACGTGGTTTGGCGCGTTGGGTGTGGCGGGACTGTTCACGTTGCTGCCCGGACGGACCCTGAACCGCGCCCTGTTTGGTGAGCCGTCGGCCGCCGGATATGTCGTGATTGCCATGGGCCTTTTGGGGCTTTGGGCGCTGTGGCGGATGCAGCGTGACAGGACGCTGCCTTAAATCGGGGGACGCATGCTTTTTGCCCTTGAGGTGTGGGGCCGCTTTGTCTAAAGCACCTCCACCAAGCCTAGACAGTGCGGTCGTGGCGGAATTGGTAGACGCGCAGCGTTGAGGTCGCTGTGGGGTAACACCCGTGGAAGTTCGAGTCTTCTCGACCGCACCATTCTCATAAATTCGAACGGTGCGGCCGTACTTTTGTATGAGTTCGAACTTTGCTCGAACGGGCGCACCAAAAATCCCAATAAAATATATCTGGATTGGGATTTTTCATTTCTGGTCCCCCAACTGGTCCCCCAAGCTGATCATAAGCTTCTCGACCTCGGACACGCTGACGAATGTGATGCCGCCATGCTTTCGCAGGGTGATCAGACCCTTTTTCGACCAGTTGTGGGTCGTTTATCGTGACACGCCTATGGCGTGCTTGGCATCCACTGGACGGAAATATGCAGTTGAAACGGTCATTCATCTCCTCCCTGCGTCCGGGCGGCGCGGGAGGAGTACCCCCGCGAAGCGCTCTGCGGAGCGGTCAAACCGAAGATGAAAGACGCAGACGTTCTGGATGCGCTCTATCCATTGCGACTGCGGCACGGGACGCCCGAATACAGTCGCTCCGATAATGGTCCGGAGGGAACAATCAGATCCGACCCCATCAGGCCCTAAACACGAGCCCGCCCGTGCCAGAAACCTTGCTCAAAAGTGGCCCGTAAAAATGGGGCCCGTAAAAATGGAGCTGGACAGCGGTGGCCAAAGGTTCGAATGCGACTAGACCTACCTGGGCGCGAAGGCTAGTGTCCCAGCTGAGTGACGTGCTGGGAAAATCGCCCTTGGCAAACATTATTTTTGACCCAGTTCTAGGGTGGCGCAGAGCGCCAGGCCGCGCACGCGCCGCTATAGGAGACAGCATTACCTGGGAGTGGGATATTGATCCCACAGGATTTCGCCGTTTGCCAAACGCTCGGCCAGGCAAGGGGCAAAAGAAAGTCTGGGTTTTCGGGTGTTCGTTTACTGAAGGTCAGTGCTTGCCGATAGAACAGACCTATTGTTATTTGCTTCAAGACCGCTTTGGTGGGGCAGAGATACAACCTTATGCCATAGCTGGTTATTCGTCATTTCAGAATCTTCTTCAACTGCAAGCCAACCTGATGACATCCAAACCGGATGTTGTTGTGTTCGGTTACTTTCACTTTCATCTTATTCGCAATGTGGCTCACCCGATCCTTTGGAAGAATCGACATTCTCACCCCGCTTTTGGAAGACTTCAAAAGGTTGGAAGCCGGAGCACCGAGATATTCAGGCCGGCCGCCTTCATTAATGAGTTCGGCAAACTGAATTTTCGTAAAGTCAACATGCCGCTTTCCGAGCAAGAGTACGAGGGCATGATGGCATACGCGCCAGATAGGTTTACACGTCACCAGATTTCTTGTCGCGTGTTTGAAGAGGCACGCGCTTTGACAGAAGCTGCGGGTGCGAAGTTTGTTGTCGCGGTCTTGAGAAGTGGTGATTCAATCGAGGCGAAAGAGGTGGATAAGACACCACCAATGGAAACCATGTTCGTCAAGCAATTGTTGGAACGTGGTTTCGATGTCGTTGATGCCGATCCAAATAAGCCGTTCGAAGACATCAGTTTTTATCCGACTGATATCCATCCTAACAGCTCTGCGAACAAGCATTTCGCGGCGGTGATTGGCGAAAAACTCGATACGATGCTGAACTGAAGAGGTAAGCATGCTCATTGCCGGTGTATCTGGTCTTTATCACGATGCGGCTGCGGCCTTGGTCCGAGATGGCAGGATTATCGCCGCGGCGCAGGAAGAGCTTTTTTCCCGTAAGAAACATGATGCGCGCTTCCCGAAACAAGCGCTGCAGTATTGTCTATCGCAAGCCGGCGAAGACGAAGCTCTTGATGCGATCGTGTTCTATGAAGACCCTGTACTCAATCTAGACCGTGTCATGCAGAACGCCTTTCACATTGCCCCCGAAGGCGGGGACGTTTGGAATGCAACTCTCACTTCGGCGCTTGGCAAAAAAGCGGCGATTGGTTCAGAGCTACGGTCATTTGTGTCTTCGGACGACAAAGTATTCTTTTGCAAACACCATTTATCGCATGCGGCGTCGGCGTTTTTCCCATCTCCGTTCAATGAAGCTGCTCTGGTGGTTGCCGATGGTGTTGGGGAGTGGGCGACCACGAGCCTGGGCCACGGCAACGGAGCGGAGATTCGACTGGATCGAGAGATCTCGTACCCGCATTCGCTGGGGTTAATGTACTCCGCCTTCACAGAATTTTGTGGGTTGAAGGTCAATTCCGGCGAGTACAAGCTGATGGGCCTTGCGCCGTATGGGCGCCCTGTACTTGCCCAAAAGTTTTTGGATGAACTCATTGATGTGAAGACAGACGGATCGTTTCAACTCAATCTGGACTACTTCGCGTTCAACAAGCTCAAAAACAGTTTCGCACCTCAGCTTGCGAATTTGGTGTCCTGCCAACCGATCCCCCTTGGGGGTCAACTGAAACTGCGCCACATGGATATCGCAGCGTCAATCCAAGCCGTCATCGAGGACATCATGTTACGATTGGCACGCACGGCCCTGGAAACGTCCGGAAGCCGCAATCTGTGTCTCTCTGGCGGACTGGCTTTGAATTGCGTCTCCAACGGACACATTCGACGTAAGCTGGAGAACCTTGACGGTCTGTGGATTCAACCCGCAGCTGGCGACGCGGGCGGCGCGCTAGGGGCTGCTTTGGCGCATTATTATTCCGAAAATCCCGAACGTCAGGCACAGAGCAATGACAGTCAGAGCGGCAGTTTCCTAGGGCCGCGCTATTCCAAGGCGCAGATCCAACATGCACTTGAGGACCAAAACCTCGTTTACCGATCTCTTCCAGAAGACGAACAACACAAAGACGTTGTCTCGGCGCTCGCGAAAGGTCAGATCGTGGCCAGGTTCACGTCTCGGACCGAGTTCGGACCGCGCGCCTTAGGAAACCGCTCTATTTTGGCGGACCCGCGCGTTCAAGACGCGCAGAAACACGTCAATCTGCGAATTAAGTTCCGAGAAAGCTGGCGCCCCTTTGCCGTGGCGATTCTCGCTGAAAGTCTGCAAGATGTTTTCGAGCTAGAGGACGAAAGTCCCTACATGCTGGTTGTATCCCATGTCAAAGAAGAATTGCGTAGGCCATTGGACTGGGACACCTTTCGTAACACAGATGCGGACATGCAGGCTTTGCTTAAACAGCCTGCGTCGTTCGTACCAGGTGTGACACACGTGGATCATAGTGCACGGATCCAGACAGTGGACAAATCTCGCAATCCAGCATTTCATCGCATACTTTCAGAGTTTGAGGCGCAAACAGGTTGCCCGATGCTTATCAACACCTCGTTCAATGTCAGAGGAGAGCCGTTGGTCAACTCGCCAGAAAATGCGATCGCATGCTTTCTGAACACAGGGCTTGATGTCCTTTGGATAGAAGATTTTGTTGTGCTGAAAGAAGAACAGCCTCAGGACTTGCAGAACCTGGTCGGAAAAACGGAGTTCGAACTTGACTGAAGACGAGCCTCTTATCTCACAAGAAACGCCAGACGGCTTTTTTCACTATCGCTTACTTCCTTATCGCATGATGGCGATCAAGGACGGGACCTATGCTGACTTCACGAAAACAACTGGCGATTTGGAAAGCTATTTTACCAAGCCCAGTAGATCCGATCGCACAACGGAAATCTGTCCGATGTCGCCTGAAGCGGTTGCAACGGAACTCTTGTTCCGCTGGAGGTCGACGTCATCGCTGTTGGCGGATATGGGATCGAATCTTGCAGATGTCGCACGCCAACTATCAAAGATAGAAACAAGCCAGGACGACGGCGAAGTCTCTGATTTCGTATATCCACTCTTCTGATGGGTCAAAGGCGCGCAGCGGACCACCCTCAGCGCGGGGTACTGGCAAGGTTTAGCGACTAAGAGACGGGCCCTGGACGCGAGGTATGAGCTGTCGGTCGCATAAACACTGATCGCCTCGGGCATCGTCGGGGGCGTGTTCTTTGCCCGGCTTTTTGCGGTTTCGGACACGCCGCTATGGTTCAGATGCCGATCTTGAAGAAGCTTTGTAACCGGTTTATCAGCCCGCCCAGTTCCACGGTAGCAGGTGGTCAATATCCCTCTGCTTATGCCCATTGACGATGGCTGTGAGGACGCCTGTTAGGTCGCTGTGCGGCTCGATCTTGTTCAATTTGCAGGTTTCGATCAGGGAGGCGATGACGGCCAAGTTTTGTGCGCCGGTATCATGACCCGCGAAGAGCGCATTTTTGCGGTTGAGGGCGATGGGACGGATGGTGCGCTCGACGGCGTTGGGATCTAGTTCGATGCGACCGTCGTCGAGGAACCGGCACAACCCGTCCCAGTATTTGGCGATGTATTTTAGGGCTTCTCCAGTCGGAGATTTGCTTGAGACGCGGGCGCGGCTTTGGGCAAGCCAAAGCTCAAAATCTTCGATGATGGGTTTTGAGCGGTCCATTCGTGCAGCGTGCCGTTGATCGGCACTTTGTCCGCGCAGGTCTTTTTCGATGCGATAGAGCGTCTGGATCTGAGCAAGGCCTTCCTGTGCAATCGGAGCCGCGCCGGATTGGGTGATATCGTGCAATTTACGCCGTGCATGGGCCCAGCAATAGGCCAAGGTCACGTCCTGCGCAGGCCGTTTGAGCAGGCGGTTATAGCCTGCGTAGCCGTCTACCTGCAGGGTGCCGCTGAAGCCTTTCAAGATATTGTCCGCATACTGACCGGAACGTCCGGGCGCGTAACTGCATTTGGCCGGACGTCAGTCAACAGCCATGGACGCTTTTCAGCTGCCTCTCAACCGCACCATTTGGTCCCTGGGGACCGGCCTGATCCCAGAATTCATCGTAATGACAATCGCTATGACACACGTGCATGACGCGCTTGCATGGTCGTCTTTTGATAGATGGAACTTTTCCGTGTAGCGTGACGTTGATCACCTAAACACCACGCGGGGACACTATGGCGCCAGGTTCAAAACCTGCCACGACCAATGCAACATCACATCAAGCGGCCACTGGATCACCAGACGGTGGTCCCGCTTGGCCTGATTTTCTAACACCTGAGGCTGTGGACGCTTTGGGCGCAGGTCGCATGGCCCAGCCCTTTGCGCATTTGGGCCCTCATAAATACAAAAACCGACGTTGGATTTCGACGTTTCAGCCTGACGCCCTTGAGGTGTCAGTGCGGGTCGGGGCCAAAACCACCCCTTTGCCTCGTTTGCGGGGGGACACATTTGCGGGGCCGGTGGCGGGCAAAACCTATTCGTTGGTGGTTCGCTATGCGGACGGATCGGTGGTTGAGACGCGCGATCCTTACAGCTTTGCCCCGGTTTTGGGCGATTTTGATCAATATCTGCTGGGTGAAGGCACCCACAAGGAGTTGTGGCGGGCGCTGGGCGCCCATGTCACGACGCACGAAAAGGTTGCAGGTACGCATTTTGCGGTCTGGGCGCCCAATGCACAACGGGTGTCTTTGGTGGGTGATTTCAACATGTGGGACGGGCGGCGCCATGTGATGCGCGCGCTTGGCACGTCCGGTGTCTGGGAAATTTTCATGCCCGATCTTGGGGACGGCACCCTTTATAAATTTGAAGTCCTCGGCGCGGACGGGTCTTTGGTACAAAAGGCCGATCCCGTGGGCTACGGGTCGCAACATCCCCCTGAACAAGCCTCGGTTGTGCGGGATATCACGGGATATGGTTGGGACGATGCCGCTTGGATGCAGGCCCGCCGCGCGCGCGGGGCGTTGGATGCACCCGTGTCCATCTATGAGGCGCACTTGGGCTCTTGGCGCAGGCGCTATGACGAGGGCGGGCGGCCTTTGTCGTACAAAGAACTGGCCCGCGATTTGATCCCTTATGTGAAAGACCTCGGCTTTACGCACATTGAATTGCTTCCGATTTCGGAATTTCCGTTTGACGGCTCATGGGGCTATCAGCCCGTGGGTCTTTATGCGCCCACCATCCGCTTTGGACCCCCGCATGAGTTTCGCGATTTTGTCGATGCGGCCCATGCGGCGGGGCTTGGCGTTTTGCTTGACTGGGTGCCGGGGCATTTTCCAACGGACGCCCACGGCTTGGCGCATTTCGATGGCACCCATCTTTATGAACATGCGGACCCGCGCGAAGGGTTCCACCAGGACTGGAACACGCTGATTTATAATTACGGCCGCACGGAGGTGAAGAATTACCTTGTGGCCAATGCGCTGTATTGGATGGAGGAATATCATCTGGACGGGCTGCGCGTGGATGCGGTGGCGTCGATGCTCTACCGCAATTATTCACGCAATGAAGGCGAATGGGTGCCCAACAAAGATGGCGGCCATGAGAATTATGAGGCGATCGCCTTTCTGCAAGAGATGAACACAGCAGTCTACGGCGCACATCCCGACGTGATGACCGTGGCTGAGGAAAGCACGTCATTTCCTGGCGTTTCGCGGCCCGTGGACGCGGGCGGGCTCGGGTTCGGATACAAATGGAACATGGGCTGGATGAATGACACGCTGGCCTATATCGAACGCGACCCGATCTATCGTCGGTATCATCAAGACGATCTGACGCGGCCCTTGATGTGGCAGTATTCCGAGAATTTCATCCTGCCCATCAGCCACGATGAGGTCGTGCACGGCAAAGGGTCCATGCTGGAAAAGATGCCGGGCGATCGGGGCGAAAAGTTTGCGAATTTGCGGGCATATTACGCCTATATGTGGACCCATCCGGGCAAAAAGCTGTTGTTTATGGGCTGTGAATTTGCCCAGCCGGAGGAGTGGAAACACGACGGTGAATTAAACTGGTCAGCCGCAGCAGACCCCGCCCATGACGGGGTGCGCACCCTGATCCGTGATCTGAACGCACTTTATTCCGACACGGCGGCGTTGCATGTGAAGGATTGTGATCCGGACGGGTTTGCATGGCTCAATGGCGACGCGGGCCAGTCAACCTTGGGGTATGTTCGGTACGGCCATGATGGCGATGCGCCTGTCGTGATCATGTGCAACTTTACACCTGTGTTGCGACAGGATTTCGCGCTGGGCGTGCCAAAGGCAGGCCGGTGGGACGAAGTCCTCAATACAGATTCTGAAATTTATGGCGGCGGAAATCGTGGCAACATGGGCGGTGTGCACAGCACGCCCGAGCCGCGCGATGGTCACGACACTTCTGTCTCGATCGTTTTGCCGCCCTTGAGCGTCGTGGTTTTGCGCCACGCCGCCGACTGACCTTGGAAGGGGGAAGATATGGAACAAAAGAGACTTACACAGCGGTCTATGGTGTTCGTGCTGGCAGGCGGGCGCGGCAGTCGCCTAAAGGAGCTTACGGACAGACGGGTCAAACCGGCGGTGCCTTTTGGCGGAAAGGCACGAATCATTGATTTCGCACTGTCGAACGCGCTGAACTCCGGCATCCGAAAAATGGCGATTGCCACGCAATACAAGGCTCACAGCCTGATCCGGCATTTGCAACGGGGCTGGACGTTCTTTCGCGCCGAACGCAACGAATTTCTGGATATCCTGCCTGCGTCCCAACGGGGCAACAACGAAAACTGGTATCAGGGCACGGCGGACGCGGTCACCCAAAACATCGACATCATCGACAGCTATGACGTGGATTATGTGATCATCCTTGCGGGCGACCACATCTACAAAATGGATTACGAGATCATGTTGCGCCAGCATGTGGAAACGAAGGCCGATGTTACCGTCGGCTGTCTGACCGTTCCACGGATGGAGGCCACGGCCTTTGGCGTCATGGCCACGGATGACAGCGGCCAGATCACGTCGTTTCTGGAAAAACCCGCCGATCCGCCCAGCACGCCCGAAGACCCCGACAAGGCGCTGGCCTCCATGGGGATCTACGTCTTCAACTGGGATTACTTGCGTAAGCTGTTGACGGATGATGACAGCAATGTCGAAAGCTCCCATGATTTTGGGAATGATCTGATCCCTGAGATCGTGAAAACCGGCAAAGCGATGGCGCACCGCTATGACAAAAGCTGCGTTCGGGCCGAGGGTGCGCCGGTCTATTGGAAGGACGTCGGCACGGTCGACGCCTTTTGGGAAGCGCATATCGACCTGACGGATTTCACGCCTGACTTGAACCTTTGGGACAAGAACTGGCCCATCTGGACCTATTCCGAAAGCGTGCCGCCCGCGAAATTCATTCACAATGAAAAGGACCGGCGCGGCATGGCGATTTCGTCGATGATCTCGGGCGGCTGCATTATTTCAGGGACCGAGGTGCGCAATTCGTGCCTGTTCACCAATGTGCACACCAATTCCTATGCGGTGCTGGATCACGCGGTGGTGCTGCCCAACGTGGTCGTCAGCCGCCATGCGCGGCTGCGTAAGGTGGTGATCGACAGTGACGTGACGATTCCCGAAGGCCTCGTGGTGGGGGAAGACCCGCAAGAAGACGCCAAATGGTTCCGCGTGTCGGACAAAGGGGTGACGTTGATCACCCAAGCCATGCTGGATGCGAGGGCTGCGGCGCTATGATCAAAGTGTTGTCCGTGGCGTCCGAAGTGGCGCCGCTGATCAAAACAGGCGGACTGGCGGATGTGGCCGGTGCCTTACCTGCCGCGATGGCAGGGCTGGATGTTCAAATGCGGACCGTGTTGCCCGGCTATCCGTCGGTTCTGGCGCAGGTGACAGGCGGCACGGTCGTGGCACAGTTTGCTGATCTGTTTGGTGGCACGGCACAGGTGCGGGCGGTGGATCACGGTGGCCTTGATCTGTTGGTGCTTGACGCCCCGCATCTGTATGACCGCGCTGGCGGGCCCTACGTGACCGACGAAGGGCGCGATCACCCGGACAATGACGTCCGGTTCGCCGCGCTGAGTTTCGTGGCCGCCCATTTGGCCAAGACGGGCGCGGACGGCTGGATGCCAGATCTGGTGCACGGGCACGATTGGCAAGCTGGCCTTGTGCCGGAATATCTGCACGCCATGGGGGCGGATACGCCTTTCGTGTTCACCATCCACAACATCGCCTTCCACGGGAACACCGCTGCGGACAGGCTTGAGGCGTTGCGTCTTGATCCCGCGCGGTTTCATGCGGACGCCTTTGAATTTTGGGGGCAGATCTCGGCCCTGAAGGCGGGGCTGGCCAGTGCCACCAAGATCAACACCGTGTCCCAAACCTACGCCGAGGAATTGATGACCCCACATTTTGGCATGGGGATGGACGGCATTCTGCAGGCCCGCAAAGCTGATCTGGTGGGGATCGTGAATGGCATCGACACGCAAGTGTGGAACCCCGCGACAGACGTCCATGTGGCCAACTACAAAACGCCGAAAGGCAAGGCCAAAGCAAAGGTCGCGCTGCGAACGGAGTTTGGGTTGCCCAAGTCAGATGGCCCCCTTTGCGTTTTGGTCTCTCGTCTGACTGATCAAAAGGGCATTGATCTGGTTCTTCAGGCTCTGCCGACGTTAACGGGGCAGGGCGGACAACTTGCATTGCTGGGATCGGGGGACACCTCCCTTCAGGTTGCTTTGCTGGAACGCGCGGCCCATGACGACAATGTTGCCGTCAAGATCGGCTATGATGAGGCGCTGTCGCACCGGATGATGGCGGGGGGGGATGCAATTTTGGTGCCCTCGCGGTTCGAACCCTGCGGGCTGACGCAGCTTTATGGCCTGCGATACGGCACGGTGCCCGTGGTCGCGCTGACCGGAGGGTTGGCCGATACTGTGATCAACGCGAACCCCGCGGCCATGGCGTCGCGCGTGGCGACAGGCGTGCAGTTCAGCCCCATTACGGCGGACGCCTTCGCCAATGCATTGACGCGGACCTGTGATCTGTTCAAAGACAAAACCGCATGGGCGCGGCTGCAGGCCAATGGAATGGCGCAGCCCGTGGGCTGGGAAACGTCGGCCAAAGCCTATGCCGCGCTTTATCACTCTGCCCTGAAAGGCTGAATATGTCTGGTCATTTTGCCATGCGTGCAGGCGTCCCCTCGCCTCTTGGGGCGACGTTTGACGGCGACGGCGTAAACTTCGCCGTCTTTTCGCGTCACGCCACGCAGGTCAGCCTGTGTTTGTTCGACGATGCAGGGACCGAGACCCAGATCGTGCGGTTGCCTGAACGGGATGGGCATGTCTGGCACGGCTATGTCCCCGGAATGCGTCCGGGCCAGCAGTACGGGTTTCGGATGCAGGGATCATGGAAGCCCCAAGAGGGGCACCGGTTCAATCCCTATAAACTGTTGATTGATCCTTATGCCAAGAAATTGACGGGTCATCCGGTGTGGAATGATGCCTTGTTTGGCTATGATTTAACCAGTGACGACAAGGATTTGGCGATGGATCGCCATGACAGCGGACCTTATATGCCGCGTTCGGTCGTGGTGGACCCTGCGTTCACATGGGGGGCGACGCCGCGCCCACAAACGCCCATGTCCGACACCGTATTCTATGAGGCGCACGTCAAAGGCCTGACCGCTGAACGACGCGATGTTGACGCGCCAGGCACCTTTCTTGCCATGTCGTCTGAGCCAATGTTGGACCATCTGACGAACCTTGGCGTGACAGCGATTGAGTTGCTGCCTGTGCAGGCGTTCCTGAACGACCAGTTCTTGGTCAAAAAAGGGTTAAGCAACTATTGGGGTTATATGACCTACGGGTTTTTCGCCCCTGATCCGCGGTACATGCAGGCGGGTGACATCGCGGAATTCCAGCAGATGGTTGCGCGGTTCCGGTCAGCGGGGATCGAGGTGATTTTAGATGTTGTCTACAACCACACCGCCGAGGGCAATGAGTTGGGCCCACATCTGTCATTCCGTGGCCTCGATAATGCCTCGTACTACCTGCTGGAGGATGACAAACGGTTTTATACAGATTTCACCGGCTGCGGGAACACGCTGGACTTCGAAAACCCCTTTGTGCTGCGTCTGGTGATGGACAGCTTGCGGTACTGGGTTGAGGTCATGGGTGTCGATGGATTCCGTTTTGATCTGTGTTCCACATTGGGCCGCGCGGGGCGTGAATTTAACCGCGACGGCCCGTTTTTCCGCGCCATTCGGCAAGATCCGGTTCTGAATCGCGTCAAACTGATCGCAGAACCTTGGGATTTGGGGCCCGGCGGGTATCAGCTGGGCGCCTATCCGGCCCCCTTTGTGGAATGGAACGACAAGTTCCGTGACGACACGCGGACGTTCTGGCGTGGAGATAACGGCAAGGTCAAGGCGATGGCCGAACGGCTGGCAGGTTCCGCCCCCTATTTCGATCACGACGGGCGCGCGCCCACAGCCTCGGTGAATTTCCTGACGGCCCATGACGGGTTCACGCTGATGGATACGGTCAGCTATGGGCAAAAGCACAACGCCGCCAACGGCGAAGGAAACCGCGATGGCCATTCGAACAACCATTCGGACAATATGGGCGTCGAAGGTAAGACCGAGAACAAAGATATCCTGGAAGCCCGCGCGCGCCGCCGCCGTAACATGATCGCCAGCCTGATGTTGTCCCAAGGCACGCCCATGCTTTTGGCAGGGGATGAGCTTGGCAATTCGCAAGGCGGCAACAACAACGCGTATTGTCAGGATAATGAAATCGGATGGGTCAATTGGTCCGATGCTGACCCAGACTTTGTTGAATTTTGTAAAGCCGCAATCGCGTTCCGCAAGGCGCATATGATCTTGCGGCAACGTCGGTTCTTGCACTCGCGTCCGCGTTTGATCGACGGTGCGCCAGACTTGTTTTGGCGCACGGTCACCGGCGGCGGCATGACAGAGGCCGACTGGCACGATGCAGATCTAAAAACGATCATCGCCGAGTTGCGCACCGCCTCAGGCACGCCGGAATATGTAGAACGCGAGGGCGCGTTGCTTGTGGTGCTGAATGTTGGCGATGCGGTTGATGTGACGCTGCCTCTCAGCCGTGATAGGTTTCACTGGGCCCGTGTCTTTGACACGGCCGAGCCTGCCACCGTCGGCGTCTTTGACGGAACAACCATCGCCGCCAACTCTGTGGTCGTTTTCGCAGAAACACCGCAGGCAGACCCGCAGTAAAGGAGAGTTTCATGACCCTGATCGAGACCACCCCCATCGCCGGACAAAAACCAGGCACCAGCGGGCTGCGCAAACGGACAGCTGTTTTCATGGGGCCGCATTTTCTTGAGAATTACGTGCAGGCGACGTTTGATGGCACGGGCGGGGCGGCAGGTAAAACCTATGTGGTGGGTGGCGACGGGCGCTATTTCAACGACCGCGCCATCCAGGTGATCCTGCGCATGGCGGCGGCAAATGGGGCGCTGCGCTGCATCGTGGGGCAGGGCGGCATTCTGTCGACCCCCGCCGCATCCAATCTGATCCGCAAAACCGGTGCCGATGGCGGTCTGATCCTGTCGGCCAGCCACAACCCCGGCGGGCCAGACGCAGACTTCGGGCTGAAGTTCAACGGGGCCAATGGTGGACCGGCGAGCGAAAGCGTAACCGCAGAGATCTACGCCCGCACCCAAGACATCACCGCATACCACATCGCTGAGACGCAAGATGTCGACTTGGGGGCGCTGGGCCAACAGAGGTTGGGCGACATGGTGGTTGAGATCGTTGATCCGGTGGCCGATTACGCCGCGCTCATGGAAGATCTGTTCGATTTCAACGCGATTGCCGCGCTGTTTCAGGGCGGCTTTACGATGCGGTTTGACGCCATGCACGCCGTCACCGGCCCCTATGCCACCGCGATCCTTGAGGATCGTTTGGGCGCTGCAAAAGGCACCGTTATGAACGGCACCCCGTCGGAGGATTTTGGCGGCGGGCATCCGGATCCAAACCCCATTTGGGCCAAGGATCTGATGGATGTGATGTATGCCGACGACGCGCCTGATTTCGGGGCGGCCTCTGACGGTGACGGGGACCGCAACATGATCGTCGGGCGCGGCGCCTATGTGACGCCGTCCGATTCGTTGGCGCTGTTGGCGTCCAAGGCGCATTTGGCGCCGGGCTATCAGGGCGGGCTGGCCGGTGTCGCGCGGTCCATGCCCACATCGGGTGCGGTGGACCGTGTGGCCGAGGCGCTCGGGATTTCCTGTTATGAGACCCCGACGGGATGGAAGTTCTTTGGCACACTGCTGGACGCGGGCAAGGTCACATTGTGTGGTGAGGAATCTGCGGGCACCGGCAGCGATCATGTGCGTGAAAAAGACGGGCTCTGGGCGGTGCTGTTGTGGCTGAATATTTTGGCCGAAACGAAGATGTCCGTCGCCGATCTGATGGCCGAGATGTGGGGCACCTACGGGCGCTGTTATTACACGCGCCACGACTATGAGGATGTCGAGGCAGACCGCGCGAATGCCATGTTTGACGGGCTGCGCGCGCGGCTGGGTGATCTGGCGGGTGAGGTATTCGCGGGCCAGACCGTCGCGTGGGCGGATGAGTTTGCTTATGATGATCCGGTGGACGGCAGCCATGCCTCAGCCCAAGGCCTGCGCGTGGGGTTTGAGGGCGGGGGCCGCGCTGTGTTCCGCTTGTCCGGCACCGGCACGGTCGGGGCCACGATCCGTCTCTACCTTGAACAGCTGGAAACGAACGCCGCGCGGCTGGGGCTGGACCCGGCAGAGGTTCTGGCCCCTATTAACGCGGCCGCCTTGGCCCTGTCAGACCTGCCCGCAGTGACAGGCCGCGATGCGCCCAACGTGATCACCTAAGCCAGATCCACTTGTCCTGTCAGATAGACGTAGCCATTGGCGGGCAGGGTGAGTGTGGCGTCTTTCAACGTCGCGTTGTTGGGACCCGTGATTGCAGTATCGCCGGTCACGGCCACATCATGGCTGTCGCCCGATAGGTTGAACACGCAGGTTAGCGTTTCAGCGTCGCTGATGCGATGGAAGGCCAGCAGGGGCTCTTCCAGATCGATGAATTCGGTCTGCGTGCCGGACAGCGCGGGAGAGGCTTTGCGGAAGGCGATGACCTCCTTGTAGTAGGCCAAGATGCCGTCACTTGTTTGTTGATCCACCGCGTTTTCCGCCTGCGGCGCTTTGACGGGCAACCATGGGGTGCCGTCAGAGAAGCCTGCGTTTGCCGCGTCCTTTTCCCAGACCATGGGTGTGCGACACCCATCGCGGCCCTTGACGGCGGGCCAATATCGCAGGGCGGGGGGATCGGTCAGCTCATCATAGGTCAGCTCGGTCTCGGTCTGGCCAAGTTCTTCGCCCTGATAGATGCCGATGGTGCCCGGGAACGACATAAGCATGGCGACGGCCTGGCGCGCGATGGCGTCCACGCTGGCGGAATGGTCCAGCCAGCGGGTGACATGGCGGGGCACGTCGTGGTTTGAGAACGACCAATAGGGGTGCCCGTCCGGCGCCCCGCGTTGGAAGCCCTCGATGCAGTTGCGAAAGTGTGCGGCGTTGAAATCGGGGCCGAGCATGGCAAAGCTGTAGGCCATGTGCAGGCGGTCTGATCCGGCGGTGTATTCGCCCATGATCTCAATCGAGCGGTCGCCCATTTCACCCACTTCGCCAACCATCATGATGTCGTCATACCCATTCGTCAGGGTGCGAAGCTGTTCCAGAAAGCCCAGGTTTTCGGGCCGTGTTTTGTTGTAGATGTTGCGCTGCATTCCATACAGATCGGTGGCCATGACCTGTGGGGCGGCATTGGCGGCGGGGTTTGAGCGCAGTTTCTGATCGTGAAAATAGTAGTTCACCGTATCAAGACGGAAGCCATCGAGGCCGAAATCAAGCCAGAATTGACAGGTCTTCAGGATCGCGGTGACCACATCGGGGTTGTGAAAATTCAGATCCGGTTGGGAGGCCAGAAAGTTGTGCAGGTAATACTGCCCGCGGCCCGGGTCGAATTCCCACGCAGGGCCGCCAAAGTGGCTGTGCCAGTTGGTGGGTGGTGACCCATCGGGCAGCGGATCGGCCCAGACGTACCAATCGGCTTTGTCGTTGGTGCGGTCCTTGCGTGAGGCCTTGAACCAGTCGTGCTGGTCTGAGGTGTGGGACAGGACCTGATCGGTGATGACTTTCAGTCCCAGATCATGGGCGGTATCGATCAGGGTTTTGAAATCCTCAAGCGTGCCAAAAAGCGGGTCGATTTTGCAGTAGTCGCTGACGTCATAGCCCATGTCCTTTTGCGGGGACATAAAGATGGGGGACAGCCAGATGCAGTCTGCGCCCAAATCGGCGATATGGGGCAGGCGGCGGGTGATGCCCGCCAGATCGCCAACGCCGTCGCCAGTGCTGTCCTGATAGGACCGCGGATAGATTTGATAGATAATCGCGTCGCGCCACCAATCGGCCATGGGGATGCTCCTGTGTTTGGGTTGTCCGCTTCATAGTGATGTTTGCGGTAACATAAAGGGGTTTTCTGGCCCCTGTGGATCACCTGTGGATCACCTGTGGATCACCTGCGCGAAACCTTGCGGCTCTGTGGTGCGTTCAGGCGGCCATTGACGCGGCCCACGTCAGGGCAGCAGAGTGATCCAAAGGCTGGTCGTTAAAATGGACAGGGCCGTGCCAATCAGCACCGCCGAGGCTGCCACCCGGCGGGCCGCCCCATACATATTGGCAAACACATAGGCATTGATGCCAGGCGCGGCCGAGGCCGTCACCACCGCAGACCGCAACGCGTCTCGGCCAAGATCGCCTGCGGTGCCCAGCGTGTAGGTCAACGTGGGATGGACCAGTAAGGAAACGGCGCAGACAAACAAAATGGTGCGGATGTCGCCCTCGGGGCGGTATCGGTAAAGGACCCCGCCCAAACCAAAGAGGGCTGCCGGAAGGGCTGCGCGGACCATCAGATCGATCGCATCTGTCAACACCACGGGCAGGGGGATTTGGCCGAGGTTCACGACCAAACCGGTGCAGATGCCGATGACAAGCGCGTTGGAAAACATCGCACGCCCAACCTTGGCGGGCACATGGGACAGCGCGGTCCCCTGCGCGCGGGCCAGCTCCATCGCTGTGATGCCCAACAGGTAGCAAAATGGCGCATGAATTGCGATGATCGCATAGTTGCCCGACAGTGCATCAGGCCCGAAGGCGCGTTCGGTGATGGGCAGGCCCAGCAGCAATGAATTGGAGAAAAGGCAACAAAAGGCGATGGCCACGCTGTCCTGCCAGTTGCGACGAAACAGGAGGCGCGCGGCCAAAAGGCCCAGCCCGAACGCGACCGTGGCGCCTGTGTAGAAGCTCAGCAAGAGGGGGCCATTGAAGTTCTGGCCCAGATCAAGGGTCGATATCGCACGGAACAACAGGCACGGGATTGCGAAGGTTTGGGTGAATTTCATAAGCCCATCGACATGATCGTCGCTGAAAAGGCCGCGCCATACGGCGCCGTAGCCAAATGCCAGCACGATAAAGACCGGAAGGATGACCGTAAGGATATCAGTCATGGTGTAGACCACCTGACGACCAGATTTGCGCCTGCGGCGGGCGGGGGCCAAAATTCTGCGAATTTTGGCGGCGACAGCCGGGGGTGTGGTGCATGGGACGCGGGCCGACCCTCCGGGGGGAGTTTTTTGGGTCAGATGAAGGGGAGGGTGCGCTAGTCTGCAAGGGTTAATGTCAGACCGTCGTAGGCCGGTTGGATGTGGTCCGGTGTTTCGTCCAAGATGGTCTGATAATCGAGGTCGATGTGCATGTTGGTGAGCACGGCGGATTTGGGTTTGGCGCGGTCAATCCAGCCCAGGGTTTTATCGAGGTGCGCGTGGGTTGGGTGAGGGTCGCGGCGCAAGGCGTCGACGATCCACAGGTCTAGGTTTTGCAATTGGGCCCAAGCGGGGTCGGGGATGTCGGACACATCGGGCAAGTAGGCTGCGTTCCCGATGCGAAAGCCCAAGGCGTCAATGGACCCGTGTTCAACCTCAAACGGGGTGAGGGTGATGGGGCCGCCTGCACCGTCGATTGTGACATCCTCTTTAAGTGTGTTGAGGTCGCAGATGGGCGGGTAGCTGGAGCCTGCGGGTTGCACAAAGGCGTAGCCGAAGCGGGCCAGCAGTTGATTGCCGGTGTCGCCGTCGGCCCAAACGGGCAGGCGTTGACGCATGTTGTAGACGATCATGCGGATGTCATCGAGGCCATGGACATGATCGGCATGGGCATGGGTGTAGACCAGTGCGTCCAGTTCACCGACGTCGGCGTCCAACAGCTGTTGGCGCAGATCCGGTGAGGTGTCGATCAGCACACGGGTGGTGCCGTCGGGGCCTTCGCGTGTGACCAGCAGGGAACATCGTTTGCGACTGTTTTTGGGATTGGTCGGATCACAGGCGCCCCAATTGCCGCCCAGACGGGGCACGCCGCCAGAGGAGCCGCAGCCCAAAATGCGCAAAGAAAGCGTCATGCGCCCCACCTCGCAGCTTTGGTAAAAAGGCGGTCAAAGTTTGCGGTCGTTTGGGCGGCGAAGTCGGCATAAGACATCCCAAACGTGTCTGCGCCCACTTGGGCGGTATGGGCCGTGTAGGCCGGTTCATTGCGTTTGCCGCGGTGTGGCGGCGGGGCCAGATAGGGGCTGTCGGTTTCAACTAGAATCCGGTCCACCGGCGCACGTGCGAAGATGTCCCGCAGGTCGGTGCTTTTGGGGAAGGCAGCAATGCCCGACATGCTTAGGTAGAACCCCATTTCGATTGCTGCATTTGCCAGTTTGGCGCTGCTGGAAAAGCAGTGCATGACACACGAAAACGGCTGAGCCTTCATGCCTGCGCTGAGGATGTTGATCATGTCCTCGTCTGATGCGCGGTTGTGGATGATAAGTGGCAGGCCGGTTTCTTGTGCGGCCTCGATATGCACCTTGAGGGAGGTTTTTTGTACCTCCGCAGTCTCGGCGGTGTAGTGGTAATCCAGCCCGCTTTCGCCGATGCCAACGAATTTGGGATGGCCAGACAGCGCGATGAGGTCCTCGGCCGTGGCGAGGGGTTCATCGGCGGCGGACATGGGATGGGTGCCTGCGGCATAGAACACCGGATCATGGGCTTCGGCGATGGCGCGGACCTGAGGCTCAAGCCGCAGTTTGGTGCAGATGGTGACCATGCGCGTTACCCCTGCGGCGACGGCGCGGTCAATCACATCGCTGCGTTCAGCGTCAAAGTCGGGAAAATCGAGGTGACAGTGGCTGTCGACAATCTGTGGCGTGGTCATTTCAGCCTCTGGTTCAGGCGGCCACCTCAAGCGCGGCCTCTTCGATCTTAAATAGCGTATCTAGGACCAATGCAGCAGGGTCAAGATTGACGGCCCGACCGTGGCGGGTGCGGTCCGATACCAATTGGGCGAGCTGTGCCCATCGGCGCGCGGCGCGGTCATCGGGGCTGAGTTTGGTCAGCAGCAGCGCCTCGCCTTGCGCCGCTTGCACCGCTGGTGGGCCCTGCAGGCCTGCACGGGCGGCGCGGGCGAGGAATTGGTCGATCAGGTCGAGGGTGAGTTCAAACCGCGTGGCCCCTGCTTTGCCGACGCATTTGTCGGCCATGGCCAGCGCGCGGGGGCGGTCGATCATGGGCAGGCCAGACATGAGCGATACGAGATCCGAGTAGAGCGTGATGCCATCAAGGTTGGTCAGGCGGATTGCCTCGCCCACGGACCCACCTGAAAGGGCAGCCAACGCCTCGCTCGCGTCCGTCTGAACGCCTGCCTGCGCCATGGCCGTGGCCATCTCAGGGGCTGACAGCAGCCCGCAGCGCAACTCGCGGCAGCGGGACCGGATGGTGGGCAAAAGACGTGAGGGCGCGTGCGATATCAGCAAGATCACTGCATCGGCTGGCGGTTCTTCCAGCAGTTTTAGGATCGCGTTGGCAGCGTTGACGTTCATCTCATCGGCGGGGTCCACGATCACGATGCGACGGCCACCGTCGGTCGCAGACATGCCAAAGAAACTCTTCAGCTTGCGCACATCATCGACAGTAATGACGGTGTTCAACTTGTCTGCCTTTTCATTCCACGATCGTCGCAGCGTGAACAAACGCGGGTGTGCGCCAGACCGGATCAGGCGCATATCGGGGTGTTCATTGTCCACTTCCAAAGACGTCGGTGGGGGCGGGGCACCGAACATATCGTCCTCTGGCGTGAGGGGTTGGGACAGCAAAAAGGCGGCCATTCGCCATGCCAGGGTGGCTTTGCCCACGCCCTTGGGCCCCGTGATCAGCCAGCCGGAATGCAGGCGACCTGTGGCGAAGGCTTCGAGAAAATCGGCTTCGGCCCGTGATTGACCGATCAGGGCCTGGGTTTCTGACGGATGCGGTGCGCCCTCGATCTGGTCGGGCAGGGGGCGGTCTTCGGGGGGCGTCGCCATCAGAAGGCGTCCGCAAGATGGCGTGCGCGGTCGGCCACATGGGCTGCGATTTCGGCGGCGATCGCGGCGGTGTCGCGGTTGCCGTCGATCAGGATGCAGCGATCGGGGTGCGCGTGGGCGAGGCTGAGGAACCCGTGGCGCAGGGTTTCCTGAAACGCGAGCCCCATGTCCTCAAACCGATCTTCGCCAGATTTACGGGCCAGTCCACGGGTCAGGGCTGTTTCAGGGTCCATGTCGATGATGAATGTCAGATCCGGTTCGCGGCCGATCATCAAACCGTGCAGGGTGTCCACGGTGGCCCGCAGATCGCCGCGTGTGGCGCCCTGATAGACACGGGTGCTGTCGGCAAAGCGGTCGCAAATGACGATGCGTCCGGCGTCCAACGCCGGTTGGATCGTCTTTTCCAGATGATCGCGACGGGCCGCGGTGAAAAGTAGAATTTCCGTCTCGGCCGACCACCGGTCTGGATCGCCCGTTAACAAAAGCGCCCGAATTTCTTCGGCCCCGGCACTGCCGCCTGGTTCTCGGGTGTGCAAGGCGCCGTCGTATTTTTCAGCCAAAAGGCGCGATTGGGTGGATTTGCCCGACCCGTCGATCCCTTCGAACGAAATGAAAAGGCCGGAGGGGCCATTGCCTGCGCCGGGTGTCACGGTCTACTCCGCCGCGGCCTGGGCTTGAGGGGCGTCATCGGCCATGATGCGGGCGGCCAAAATCTCAGCCGTGGTGCGCAGACGGGTGTTGAACCCACCACGCGCCACGTCTGCCGCCGCAATCAGGGGCACGCGCGTCTCAGGCAGGTTTTCCAAACGGATCACAAGCTCACCCAACTCATCGCCCGCGGCAATCGGGGCTTCAATCGGGGCGTTGAACACGGCTTCCGCGTCAATTTCGGTGCTGCCCGTGTTGGGCACGAGCAAGGACAGGTCTTCGGCCAATGTCAGACCCACGGTCATCTGTTCGCCCATCCAGACGTCGGCTTCCGCGATTTGGGTGCCGCTGGTGCCCAGATCACGCTGGGCGAATTGGCGGAACGCCCAGTTTACGATGCGTTGGCTTTCTTCGGCCCGCGCCTGTGCGCTGTCGAGGCCGGTGATCACAAAGATCACGCGCCGGTCGCCCTGTTTGGCCGACCCCGCGAGGCCGTAGCCCGCCTCTTGCGTGTGGCCCGTTTTCAGACCGTCGGCACCGATGCCCAAACCCAACAGCGGATTACGGTTGCGCACGTTGGCGGGATGTTCGCCATCATAGTCGAATTGCTGTTCCGCAAAGAGCGGATAAAACGTCGGGAAATCCGTGATCAAACGATCCGACAGGATCCCGATGTCACGCATGGACATCCGGTGCCCCACCGCAGGCCAGCCGTTGGAATTGGCGAAGGTGGAATTCATCATTCCTAGGTCACGCGCCTTGACCGTCATCTGATTGGCGAAAGCCGTTTCGGTGCCCGCAAGACCCTCTGCGATCACACAGGATGCGTCGTTGCCCGACAACACGATGATCCCGCGCAACAGGTCTTCGACGCGCACGCGGTCGTTGACGTTCAAAAACATGGTGGAGCCGGTGTATTCAAAGCAGTGCTGCGACACGGGCAATTCTTCATCCACCGACAGCCGCCCCGTGGCGATTGCATCGAAGGCCATATAGACGGTCATCAACTTGGACATGGACGCGGGCGGCAAAGGCTCATCCGCGTTTTTGGACAACAAGACGGTGCCCGTTGTCTGATCAATGACGTAGGCGGCCGTTGCGCGGGTGTCGAACCCTTGGGCCAGAGGGGATGTGGCCGCGCCCAAAGACAGGGCAAGGGCAGCAATGGGGGCAGCTAGATGGCGGAGCATTCAAACCTCGCGTTCAGGTCTAGTTGGTTACGAAATAGGCGTCCTCAAACCCCTGCGCCTTGACTTGACGGAGCAATTCAGCGCGCTCGGCCTCGGACGTGGCAGGGCCTACGATCACACGAAAGAAGGTACGGCCCTGACTGGTTTGTTCAAGAACGGTTGGCACGATGCCGTTTGCGCGCATCCGGTCTGCGGTGCCTGTGGCGTTGGCCTCAACCGAGAAGATGCCAAGCTGGATGAACGGCTTTGCAAGGGTGGCGGGTGTCGCTGCAGGGGCAGGGGCTGGTGCAGATGTCGGGGCAACTGCGGGTACTGCGGCTTCTGCCGCGTCGATCGCGGCGGCCGCCCCGGCCAAGGCGTCGGGTGCATCAAGCGGCGCACTTTCGATGGGGGTCGCGGTGATGTCTGTTGGGGCCTCAAAACTCGACGTCGGCTGTGCCTCGGGCGCAGGGGCGACCTCTTCGCGGCGCAAGGCTGTGACCTGCAACGTGGCCGGCGCGCCGGCCAGCATCTCCAGCGCCGCAGCCGCGTCAGACGACACCTGCAGCGATGGGCCCGGATTCTCACGTTCACGTCGGAACAAGGCCCCGATGACGAAGGTGCCGTTGGCCTGATTGCGGATGATCACGCGTTCGGGTTCGGACACATCCGGATGGGCCACCCAGACACCGCCCAAGGACGGCCGCCCGTCCCACAACCCCGCTTCGGTCACTTGAAACGCGTCAGGCGCTTCGACGTCGCGTTCCACCAATTCGACGCTTTGTGACGTGGTGACGCCAGTGTCATTTGCGGCCGCCTGGCCCAAGGTGGGGAAAGCAAATTCCCCGTTTTCATCACATGCGGTCAGAACCAGCATAGACGTCACTGCCAGTGGCACGCCAAATTTTCTGAATGATCCTAATGTCTTGCCCGACATAATTCGCCCTCACTTTTGTGCCGGTTTGTCCGGTCACGCTGCCCTTTGCGGGTTTTTCAATATCTCAACACCCCGTCATCGCGGGGCTTTTGTGGAACACTAGCGCCACAGTCGTTCGTTTGAAAGGGTTTGCACGGCGTTTCGGCGGAAAACCCCACAGCACAATGGTGTGACAAACCGCGCGCTAGGACCTTTCAGAATCAATTTCGCCCGCGTAAAGCTACCCGCAGCGGAGGCTTGGCAGAGTGGTCGAATGCACCGGTCTTGAAAACCGACGAGGGTGAAAGTCCTCCCAGGGTTCGAATCCCTGAGCCTCCGCCATGATCAAACTCGACCAAACCTTGAATGCCCATATTTTACGAGTACTTAGCCCTCGAGGGGGTGTTTTGTATAGTGTATGGGCCAATCGAACACCCTCAAATTGCCACACAAACTGCTACACAGCAGGGCCAAAGCGGGGTGCGTTATGTCTGTGATCAAGAGAGGAAATCAGTGGTGTCTGCGCCGCCGTGTGCCTGTGGAATTTCAGCAGGTCGAATCCCGGAATGAGATCTGGATCAGTCTGAAAACGGATTCTCGCAGGTTGGCTGATCAGAAAGCATCTGCGGTGTGGGCCGAACAGGTGGCCGCATGGACGGCGCGTTTGTCCGGAAATGATCCCGATGCGGTGAAGCATTATGAAGCCGTCCAGGATTTGGCGGCCGCCTAGGGCGTGCGGTACATGCCGCTGGATCAGGTGGTGAAGCTGCCGATCAACAGTCTGCTGGAGCGGATTGAGGCGATCGCCAATCGCAATCAGACGCCCGACCCGGTGGACGCCGCAGCTGTTCTGGGGACCAAGAAACCTCCGGCATTGACCGTGACACAGGCACTGGAGGCCTATTGGACACTGGCCAAGGACAGGACGTTCGGCAAAAGCGACGACCAGAAACGGCGGTGGGAGAACCCACGCAAGAAGGCTGTCCGGAATTTTGTGAGCATCGTCGGCGACAAGCCGATGAATGAGATCACCGCTGACGACATGCTGGAGTTCCGAAGCTACTGGCAAGAGCGGATCGAGACGGGCGGGCTGACCGCGAACAGCGCGAACAAGGATCTGATTCATCTGGGTGAGGTTCTGAAAACCGTGAACAAGATGAAGCGGTTGGGGCAGGATCTTCCGCTGGATGGCCTGGCTTTCAAAGACGGCGAAAAGTCGGAACGCCCGCCGTTTAGCGATGACTGGATCCGCAAAAAGCTACTGGCGCCAGACGCATTGATGTCGCTGAACGCAGAGGCGCGGGCCATTCTGTTGGGGATGATCAACACCGGCTATCGCCCGTCCGAGGCGGCCTGTGCAGCACCGGATCAATTCTGACTAGAGGCCGACATCCCCCACATGATCATCAAGCCCCGCGAGGGGCGTGCTATCAAGAACAAGAACTCGACACGGGTCATTCCGCTGGTTGGGGTGAGCTTTGATGCGATGCGCGCCTTTCCGAACGGTTTCCCGACGTACCGAGACAGTGACGCCACCTTGTCCGCGACCGTAAACAAATACCTGCGGGCGAATGGTCTGATGGAAAGCGACAGACATGTGATGTATTCCCTGCGCCACAGCTTTGAAGACAGGCTGTTGCCGGCCGGTGTAGCCGCCTCGACCAAAGCAATTGAAGAACTCGGTTTCTCTTCTGATACTGATCGAATGGTTCTACAGACCGAATTGGAACAGCTCAGCAGTCAGGTTGAGAGACTGAGAACTGTGCTTCCTGAATTGGACATGAGCCGTCTTGCGACTTCTTTGGAGCGCGCTTCGAACGCCTACGCAAAAGAACACGAACGGGATCGTGAGGCAGAGCGTACGTTGTCACGAACGCGGCAGAAGGAAGCTGACGCAAAAGAACTGCATGACTCGGTTCGGAAAGCATCTAACGACGCACTGAATCAGAGACTTGATAGGATTCTACCCCTAATTACAGAGCTTTATGCACGCTTGCGACCACACCCAAACTTTCAAGATATCAAGTACAAGATTCGGGGAGAACTTAGGCGCCATCTAAGTTTTAGTGTTGGAGATGATATAAATTCGCGATTCGTATATTCGAGCGGACAGCGACGAGCAACTGGACTCGCCTTCCTGATCGCAGTCAACTTTTCGATGGCTTGGAGCCGATGGTCGTCAATTCTGCTGGACGACCCCGTACAACATATTGATGACTTTAGAAGCGTACATCTCGCAGAGTTGCTTGGAAAACTAGTTTCAGAAGGCAAACAAGTGATCTGCGCTGTTGAAGACCCAGCCTTGGCAGACTTGATTAGTAGAAAGGTCCCTGTTTCAGGTTCAGGAGTAGCCAAAAGAATTACGCTGGGCATAGGCGAGAATGGCAGAGTTGTTGTCAGCAATCAGAGCGACTTGGTTCCTATGCGTCCGTCTGTCCTAGTAGATCATCAATCGACCCGCGCGGTGTGATCAGCGGCCGGAGACATTCTGAAGATTCAGTGATGCAGCGAATGTCCGGTATTCGAGCTGCGAGTGCAGCATCCAGACCAGAAGGTGGACGACTGGTTTGGGCCGTTCCCGTCGCCGTTTGATCCTACATCGGATCTAATGCTGCGATGCATCGGAAGGCAGTTGTGAGCCCATTTTACCAGATGCTGCAAGTTGCACGATTGTCTGCTAAGCGCTGTTCCGCGACCCCCTGTCGGCTTTGGAGGTCATAATATAATGTTTTGAGATCAACAGAATAGTGAGCGCCACACCCACCCCAATTACCACAGGTGCTTTCCAAAGGATGAGTAGGGCCGCGACAATGCGTAGGAACACTTCCCATTGCTTCAGAGACGCGCGATCAAAACCAGCCAATGCCGAGGCGATGAGATAGAGCGCGGCTAGGAGGCGGCACAGCAAGAGTGAGAGCGAGACGAAATCGGTGTCTTCCGAGTATCCGTCCATAAAGACACGCCGCCCGTTTTCATCGGTGATTGTCACGGCCTCTGGAATCAACAACAGCTCGGGGTACCAGGCGAAAACGAAGGGGATGGTGAACATCACGATGCCCACCCGCACGGCGGACACGGCAGTGCGCATCGGCTCGCTTCGGGTGATTGAGGCGGCGGCAAACGCCGCCACAGCGACGGGCGGGGTGATGGCCGAGGCGACAGCGAAATAAAACACAAACATATTGGCGGTGAAGAAACTGACGCCAAGCTGGGACAAAAGCGGGCCCAGCAAAAGCGCCACGTTCACATAGGCCGGAACCGTGGGCATCCCCATACCCAACAGGATTGCGCAGAGCATCGCGCAGACCAGCGCCAGCATCAGGTAGACGCCGCCCACGATCGGGATTTCAAAGCCAAGCATCGTGATCGACGTCACCTGCGCCAACCATGTCGTCACCGCCCGTGTCAGCTCGCCCGTCAGACCACTTTCGTTGAGGAAGGCCGCGATGATCGACACCGCAAAGAGCAGCAGGAAGAGGCGTGAGATCAGGATGCCGCCTTCGCCGAGGGCGACAAAAAGTTTGGCAGGCTTTGCGCGGGTCTCTGGATCAAGAAACATCAGCGGCAAAAGCACCGCGACGGCCCACCAGCCCGCCGAGACCGCATCGCCCGCCGCGTTGACGATTGTTTGCACAACGAACTGCGGGAGCAGCGCCGCAAACCAGCTTTGGCTGATGGCATCCTTGTTGCCCAAAAGCAGGAACAAGATGGTCAGGATGGGCAGGAAGATGATCCACAGGTTGCGCCAATCCTGACGTCCCATGATCAGGTCTTCGGGGATGTCCCGCATAGGTTCGACCTTTTCACGGCGGGCCTGAAACATCACCGCAAGGAAGATAGAAAAGAAGAACGCCATGGCCGGAATGAAGGCCGCCGTGATCACTTTGGTATAGGGCACAGCGGTCAGCGCCACGAGGACGAAGGCCGCGATGCCCATCACCGGCGGCATGATCTGCCCGCCTGAGGACGCCGCCGCCTCGACCCCGCCAGCAAATTGCGGCGAAAATCCGTTGCGCCGCATCATCGGAATGGTCAGCCGACCGGTGGACAACACGTTCGTGACAGGCCCGCCCGTGATGGTCCCGAACATCGCGGATGAGACAATGGCCGCATGGGCAGGCCCCCCGCGTAGGTTGCGGGTCGCCCGCACGGCCAGTTTGATCAGCGAGGTGCCCCCCGCAGAGGAGCCAAAGAGCGCCCCCAACACCACATACGGAAAGACTTGGTTGATGATGATGTCCATGAAGCGGCCCATGAACCCATCGGGTGTGATGAAGACATTCGTGGCTTTTTGCACAGCTGCCGACAGGGCATCACCGCCGTCTGCGCCCAGCTTTGTCAGAAGGAAATTATTGTCGCTTAGCCCAAACACCCAGACCAGCGCCGTTGCCACGGTGTAGAACACGACCACACTGGCCACGATGACGAGCGGCAGGCCCCAAACCCGAATGTTGTAGAGGAAAAACAGCACGATGATGCTGAACAGGAGCGGCAAGGCCCAGACCCCAAGGCGTGCCTGACAGGCGGGCACCTCCGCCTCCAGCGTGAGGCCTGGGATCAGGCCTTCTGACCGCGCCATGGCGTCTTCGATCAGGCGCGCGCGTTCGCCGGTGATCTGGTCGATCAGGCAGACGGAATCGCTTTCGATCCAATAACCCAATGCGCCCAGAATCGCCGCCGCAACAAGGCCCACATCCAGCGCGGCCCCCAGCCACGCCCGTTTGGGGCGGGTGTCGCGCCAGCTTCGATACAGGCTCGCGTCAAGGGCCACGACCACCATCATCAGAATGAAAAGCGGCGGGAACAGGTATTCGGTCGGAAAGCCGGAGATCCGGAAAAACGCGACACCCGTCAGGTCACGCGCCCAATTTTGAAGACCTGGAATTTCGGGCAGGGTGTTCACCATGCCCACCAATACAAGCACAAAGGCGAGGAGCAGCGCGATGCGCTGCCCCTGTGATCTGGTGGTGGCTGTATTGGTCATCGCAAAGCCCCGCGCGTTACGGCTTGACGCAATCGGCGATGGTGTGTCCCGCCTCTTCATAGGCGCGCACGGCACCGGCGTGCAGCTTCATCGTCACCGCACCGCAGACACCCTGTGACGTGCCATCGATGTCCCCGAAGCTGAGGAACAGGTACGGACCACGGGGGGAGCCCGTCTCGAACCGTTCCTGTCCTGCGAGGTAGGATTTGGTGATCTGATAGGCGAGTTCTTCGTCCATCGTGGCGGGCACGATCTGCGCAAAGGCCAAGGCAAAGGTGTCGAAGGTGTCATCATCGGTCACGATGGTGATGTCATTGCCCGCATAAGCCGCGCGATATTCCTCAACCGGGATCGAATATGGCGCATTGCCCGGTGCAGCCACGATCTGTTGCCCCAATTCGCTGTTCAGCACTTCGGACGGCATATCATACAGCGTTGTGCCGCCTGCCGCGGCAATCGCGATCTGGCGACCGGATGGCAGTCCTTCGGGCAATGTCCAGCCATCGACAGCACCGCCTGTGATCGTTGAGACTGTGTCAGGCCACGGGGTCTGGACGCCTTCATAGCCTTCGCCATCTTGCAGACCGGACAAAAGCTGGATCGCCGCCCGACCGGTGGTCAGGGCTGCACCGCGAGGCGGGCCGTTGTAGATGCGTTTGCCTTCAATATCGTCCGGCCCCTGAATGGCGCCGCTGTTGTAATGCCCAAAAAGCTGTGCGGCCGAAGCCGAAAAGAACAAGGCGCGCAGGTTACCCGCAAGCTCTGCGCCCTGTTCGGCACCCACACCCGAATACGGGCCAACGCCACGCGACAACAAAAACGGCAGGATGAGCGGCGCCGGCGCCATATCAAGCTGCCCCTCGGCCACAGCCTGAACCGAATTGGTCAGCGTCGCGCCTTCGGTGATCTGCAGGGTTGCAACACCGTCTGCGTCCAAAATGGCGGCAAGCGTTGTGTCGATGTAATGCGGTGTCGATCCTGGTGAGGTCGTCTCCGCCGTCAGTGTTGTTTGTGCGAAAATTGCGGCAGGCAACAGGGCCAGCACCGCGCCCGCGATGGATGTCTTGAACATTTTTTCCTCCCTTTACGGCGCGCATTGCGCGCACAACAATCCCGTTTGTGGCGGGCCTCCGAGGAAAGGTTTGCAAAAATTATGTGACTTGTCACGTAAAAAATTACAGATCATATTCAGGGGATGGAGGCCACATGACCACATCACAGCAAGAACGCTTGGACCGGTTTCGCGCACGACAGACCGCTCAAGACCGCAATCTGTTTGGACGGATATCAGGCGCAGCCCTGTCGTCGCGGTCGCAGGCAAAGCGGTTGCTGCGCAGTGTTGGGACGCTCTCGATCACGGAATGGCGTGTGCTTTGGGACTTGGTCGAGGCCGGTCCATTGACCGTGACAGAGATGGCCACGATTCAACGCACCGATCATGCCCTGATCAGCCGGACTATTCCGCCCATGATCGAAAAGGGCTATGTCGTCACCACGACAGGTGCCGAGGACCGCAGGACCTCATTGGTTGCCATTACCCCGTCGGGGCACACGGTCTTTGACGAAACCTCGGCCACCATGGCGCAACGTCGCACGGCGATCAAAGACGCCTTCACTGAGGCGGAACTGGACACGTTCCTTGCCCTGATTGACCGCTTTGAACGCATCGTCGAAGGCCCCATGCCAGCTGTATCACAAACGGAAGATGTCGCATGACCGATACACCCAACGTCCTGTGGATCATGGCGGATCAGCTGCGGTTCGACTACCTCAGCTGCTACGGCCACCCGCATCTGCACACGCCCCACATTGACGCGCTGGCCAAGCGCGGAGTGCAGTTCGATCACGCTTATGTGCAATCGCCCGTCTGTGGCCCGTCGCGCATGTCGGCCTACACCGGTCGTTATGTGCGCAGCCATGGGTCAACATGGAACGGCATGCCCTTGCGAATCGGGGAGCCCACGTTGGGCGATCACCTGCGCGAGGCGGGGGCACGTGCGGTGCTGGTGGGCAAGACCCACATGATCGCCGACAAGGAAGGCATGGCCTGGCTTGGCATTGATCCCGAAAGCGAGATTGGCGTGCACCGGTCGGAATGCGGGTTTGAACCCTTTGAGCGGGACGACGGATTGCATCCCGACAGCGCGCGCCAAAACTGGTCCGCCTATGACGATTATCTGTTGGCCCATGGGTATGACAGCGACAACCCGTGGGAAGATTTTGCCAACTCCGGCGTGGACGAGACGGGGGAGCTTTTGTCCGCGTGGCTGCTCAAGAATTCCCGTTTGCCGGCCAATGTGCCAGAAGAACACTCCGAAACCGCCTATATGACGGACCGCGCCATGGAGTTCATGGAAGACGCGATGCAGGACGGCCGCCCGTGGATGTGCCATCTGAGCTATATCAAACCGCACTGGCCCTACATCGTGCCGGCCCCCTATCACGACATGTATAACGAGACCCACATCGTGGATCCAATCCGGTCAGACGCTGAGCGCAAGACCGACCACCCCCTCATGGGCGCCTATCTCGACGCCCGCGTCTGTCGCAGCTTTTCGCGCGATCATGTGCGCGAACATGTCATCCCCGCCTACATGGGCCTGATCAAACAGCTGGACGACAATTTGGGCCGGCTGTTCGCATGGATGGATGAAAAGGGGCTGAGCGAGAACACGATCATCGCCTTTACCTCGGATCATGGGGATTACATGGGCGACCACTGGATGGGCGATAAGGATTTTTACCACGATATGGCGGTCAAGGTGCCGCTGATCATCGCAGATCCAAGGCCCGCCGCAGATGCGACCCGTGGGACCGTATCAGACGCGCTTGTAGAGATGATCGACCTCGCGCCGACGATTATGAATGCACTTGGCTGCACGCCTAAACCCCACATCATCGAAGGCCGGGACCTGACCCCGATTCTGCATGACAGGGCTGGGTTTTCGCGCCAGTACGTCATCAGCGAACATGACTACCACTGGTCCGAAATGGCGGCATCACTGGGGGTGTCACAAGAAGACGCGCATACAACCATGATCTTCGACGGGCGGTGGAAATACATCATCTGTGAAGGCTTCGCGCCTGTCCTGTTCGACCTGCAGAACGACCCAAACGAACTTAACGATCTCGGCCGCTCAGACGGGCCAGAGCATGTCGAAGCGCGCGCGCGCATGGATGCGGCCCTTCTGCGGTGGGCAACACGCCATCATACCAGGGTCACCGCGACGCCTTCGGTACTGGCACGCCAGAAAACGGCCGCGAAGGACGGAATTCTCATCGGATTTTGGGACGAGGAGGAATATCTCAGCGCGACAGGCCAGGCCTTTGGTGACTTGGCGCCTTCCGGGAAGAGGTGAATTTGAAAGCGCATATTTCCCACGACCTGAAATCTGGGCTCAGCAGCATTGCATCTTTGGCTGGATTGCGGTCGCAATGTGCTAACAGCGGCCATTCGCATTAAAATCACTGACGGCAGTTTTGTCCGCGATCCGGCCATCCACGCACCGAGAATGCTGCGGGATGCACGAATGCCGGCAATGCGGGCTGCGCCCGCGGCATAGTGATCGGAGTATGGATGTCTCCTTTGGGCCGTTCGCGTATAACGTTTTCTGTCGGGGGGCGTTACTTTCATTCCCAGTCAATACGGGTGAGCATATTGCCGTATTATTGACGATTTGATAGGGTTTTTCCTGAACGCTTGCTACACATTCTGCTCCGCACGGAATATCATGTTTCTCTCTATCTATTTGATAAATAACAAACTTATATAGTACCTTCACACGCGGCAAAGGGCTGAGCCTCCGCCGCTAGAATCGCTCAAGCCGTTCAAATTTCGACTTTCTGTTGAGTGTGTTCCCACGCCTGTCCCACATCTTCCATTCGCTAAGACTGCGCCGTTTCAATCTAAATCTGTCGTGTTTCCGGTCATCTTTTTCCGTTGGTCTTCTCGACTTATTTGTCCGTAACTGCGCAGGTTGGTCAAAACATCAGTGTGTCCAAGGTTGTGCGACGCTGCCATAAGTTGCGTAACAGCCTTTGACCCTGGCCCGCATCAGACGCCACCGGCGGACTGTTGATCGTGAGAGCGGTGGCAATCTGAAAGTACGGGGCAAGGTCGATTTGGGCCGTCTTTGGGGCCGAGAGCGACGTTGTCCTAGACCGGCAGCTGGCCCGTCATGCTTTCCATCACACCGTCACGGCGGATTACTTTGTGCCAGATCGCCCCTGCGACATGCGCAATCAAAAGGAGGGGCAGGGCCGCCAGTGTGATCTCATGCAGGCCAATCATCGCGCTCATGAAAAGCCCGCCCAGCCACGGCGTCGCATATGCCAGCGCAATCCCGAGACCGGACAGAACGATTCCGAAAACCGAGGCATAGAGTCCGACATGCACCGCTCGCGACGCCCGTTGTTCCCACCTTGGCGCATCGTCTGGCAGACGTGTCGCCCCGGCGATCTGCTTGGTCCAGAACAGGCGGAACAAGAACAGCGCGCCGATCGACAGCGCAAAGACAATCTCCGTCAGGAAAAGGGTCGGATCGGCCAATTGGCGAACAGTGTCGAGCCCTTTGAGATAGCCAAAGCCGATCAGACCGGCGGACAGCCAATGAATGCTTTTTGTGACGAACCCATGTGGTTTTGCTTGCGATGTCATTGCTGTGATCCCTGTTCCCTTACGCTGCTTAAACTGCGGTGTCGTCGTCGCTGGCCACGGAGACGAACGGCGCGGTCAGACAGGCGATGCCCACGGCCAGCAGGGCGAAAAACGCAAGGGTCGCGATGGCCGCAAAGCCGACGCCTGCCATGGCAACTGCAGCAGCAAACAGGACCGCGCCAGAAAGTGCGGATGTTGCTTTGGTGATGAGGTTTTTCATTTGAGGTCTCCAGTTTCATCTGTTGTTTCGATGAAACTGATATGGCGCCTCGACTTCACGGGCGCCTGACGGCAACCTTACAAATCTGCAAAGTTCAACGTGACCTTTAACCCGCTTGGCAGGTTTTGCGACAACTCAAGCCGGGCTGTGTGCCGGTCTGCGACCGCCCGCACGAGGGCCAGACCAAGGCCAGAGCCATCCCGCGTCCGCGCCGCATCAAGACGTACCATCGGCTTGATGATGTCCGCGTAGTCCGCCGGATCCACACCAAGCCCGTTGTCCGCCACCCCGAAGGACCGACCGGCAGCAAACAAGGTGATCACTTCGCCGCCGTGGACGATGGCGTTCTGTATCAAATTGGCCAGGGCCTGGATCAGCATGTTCCGGTCGGCCTGCACCTGACCTGCGGCCTCCAAATCAAGAGAAAGGGTCTTGCCCTCATCCTCAACCACGGGGCCGAACGTCTCTGCGATGTCTTGCAACAGGTCGGAAATTTCGACGGTTTCAAACCCGTCGTTGCCTTGCGCGGCCTCAATGCGGGCCACGCGCATGATGGTGTCGAAGATATCCGACAAACGGCTTGCTTCTTCAAGGGCTGCGCCGCGTGCGTCCCCGTCGGGCAGCATCTCAAGTTGGGCCCGCAACCGGGCCAATGGCGTCCGCAAATCATGGGCGATGCTTGCGCTGAGATGGCGCGTCTGGGTCACAAGGCGTTCCAGCTCTGCGGCGGTCACATCCAATTGACGGGCCATGTCGTCCAGATCGTCACGAGATCGGGTATGCCCTGTGCGGGCCGACAAAACCCCCGCCGCCAGAAGACCCAAGGTCTGGTCGATGCGCGAAAGCCGCCGTTGTGCCAAAAGCCCGCTGATCAAACCGACACCAACAGTCAGGACGACGACAATGGCCGCCGTGGCCCAAAGAACGCCCGCAAGAAGCTCTTGCGTGTCTTCTGTTGCCTCCAACGAGACGGCAACCATGACCGGCGTGCCTTCGCTGTCTTGCGCAACCAAGACCCGCCAGACGTCTGAGCCACGCAAATCTCTGTTCAATTCCACCGTGCCGCCGCCCCGTTCAACTGCCCGTCGGAACGGCGATGGCAATCCTTGAAGATCATCAAGGGCACGCAAAATCATGTCCTGTCCGTCTTCGGCACGGTCGTCCACATCCGCAGCACCCGCCAAGGCCAACAGGGATGCATCCACGCGCCGTTCATTTGCGTCCCTGCCCAGGGTTAGGGCCACGAAAATCGCGATGGCAAAGCCGATTGCAAAGATGACAGACAACATCAAAGCCAGCCGCAGGGTCGATGACCGCAGGAGCCAGCGCAACTTGCCAAGGACCCTAAGCACCAAAGACATACCCCTCACCGCGGCGCGTCCGGAGAAGTTGGACCTCAAAGGGTTTGTCGATCTTTGAACGCAGCCGGCTGATGTGGGTTTCCACAACGCTCGTTGTGGGGTCAAAACTCATGTCCCAGACCTGTTCCAGCAACATGGTGCGCGTCACCAACCGCCCCGGTCGGCGCATGAAATACTCCAACAGCTTGAATTCCTTCGCCATCAGGTCAATCGCCGTACCTTGCCGGTCGCATTGCCGCGAGAGCAAATCAAGCGTCAGGTCGCCATATCGCAGCACGGTCTGCTCAGCGTCCTGCGCCGTCCCGTCGCGGCGGCGGCCCAAGGCACTGACCCGTGCCGACAATTCGGCAAACGCGAAAGGTTTCGTCAGGTAGTCATCGCCACCGGCTTCAAACCCTTCCACGCGCGCGTCCACCTCACCAAGGGCCGTGAGAAAAAGGGCGGGCGTCGTGTTCTTTGAGGCGCGCAGCGACTTCAAAACCGCCAGACCGTCAAGCCCGGGCACCATTCGGTCAAGGATCAAAAGATCAAACTCTTGCCCCATGGCCGCGATCAGGGCGTCCTTTCCATCCTCAAAATGGTCGATGACATGACCTTCTTCGCGCAATCCGCCCGCAATCCATGGGCCAAGCTGCTTGTCATCTTCCAACAGTAAAATGCGCATGATGATCCTTCGGGTCGCAAGGCAAAGTAGGTTGCCGTGACGGGCAACCTACAGGGCCTAAAAGAGAATTCAAACGTGAACTGCGTTACGCGTCTTCGCCTTCATCCTCGTCATCATCATCATGGTCGTCGTCGCAGCCCCGGTCATCTTCCTTGACGCGCAAGATCTCTCCGTCGTCGGCGGCGATCTTCAATTCCATCTCGCTGCCATCTTCGGCGGTGATTTCAACTTCGTAAAAGGTGCTCCCCCGACGCTCTTCCAATTCGACTTCGGTGATTTCGCCGGGCACTTCGATAAGTGCGATTTCGATGACCTGTTCGACGGTCAGGTTGGTTTGTTCTGCCGTTGTTTGGGCCGATACCATTGTTGCGATGCCGCCGACTGCGATAAGGCCAGACAGGGCGCCGATTTTAAGGGTGTTGATGTTCATTTTGTTTCTCCATTTCATGTGTTTCTGGCGGCGTTGTGCCGTCCTATGACATAGAAATGGGGGGGTTAGATCACATTGCCTCAACACCAGATTTACAATTCTGTAAGGTGGACTGAAGGGCGCATATGGGGCGATGACGTTACACCGCCTGCAACGACTCGCGCAGTTCAAGCCGAACATCCAGCGTCCGCCTAACACCGCTGCTTTGCTCTTCGATCATTGTGATCAGTTCCTGCGCTGCTGTCCCGCCCATAAGGCGATGCGGCACATGAATTGTCGTAAGCGACGGGTCCAGAATGCTTGCCAGTTCGATATCGTCAAATCCCGTGATTGAGACATCGTCCGGAATGCGCAGCCCCATCTGTTTGGCCTTGCCGATCGCGCCCGCTGCAAGCACGTCGTTGCCGCACATGACGACGGTGGGTTTTGGATCCGCCTGCATCATCGCCTCGAAGGCCTGCGCACCCGTTTCGACCTCATAGGCGGTCTCGATCACGGGCAGATTGTCGGGATCAAGGCCGTGGGCCGCCAGACTTTCACGGACACCCTCAAGGCGCCCCCTCGCGCGATCATTGCCTTCGATGATGCCGGAAATATAGCCGATCTTGCGATGCCCCATGGACAGCACTTTGTCGGCCAGCATGCGCATCGCCGCGCAGTTGTCGAAGCCGACCGATGGGTGATCTTGGTCGGCCAGCGTGATCCATGCCAGAATGAACGGAATGCCGCGGCGTTCAAGGTAGCTGTAGATTTCCGGGGGGCGTTCGTAGCCGATCAGCAAAAGACCATCGACGCCACGGGCCACAAGGGTGCGGATCTGTTCTTCTTCCAGTTGGGGTTTATAGGCGTTGCTGGACACCAAAAGCGTATAGCCGTGCGTCAGCAGCGTTTCCTGAAACGCCTGCAGACCGCGCGCAAAGATTGCGTTTTCCATTGTCGGGATGATGGCGCCTATGGTGTTCGTCCTCTTTGCAGCCATCGCGCGGGCGTTGAAGTTTGGTGTATATCCCAGCGCCTCAATGGTTTTCATGACGTGGTCCAGCGTCTTTTGCGAAACCTTCTGCTTTTCATTCAAGCAGCGAGAGACCGTTGCAGTGGACACCCCGGCCTCTCGTGCAACGTCGAACAAAGTTGGAATGTTTGGAGAGTTCGACATCACGCAGACGACCCTGTGATTGTGTTCCTGATGATTTATATAGCGCCCGAGATCATGGCACAAAGTGAAAACTGTAGGGCGTGCATGACGCGGGGCGACGGCCAAGGTGGCCTCAAGACATAACCTTTGCAGGTTCGCCGTCTGCACGGATATGGCCGCAAAACCGACGCGCTGCAGCGGCCCGATATCTGTGACGGTCTGATCCTGCACCGCCGCATGTTGTGATTCTGTTAGGCGATATAGGTTCGTTAGCTTTCGGGAGGCGCGCCACCGTCTTTGGTGCGTTTGGCCACAAACGCCTTAAGATCGCCCCAACGTTCCATATCGAGGCCGGGCTGTTTTTGGTCGGCAACGATCCCTTTCCAGACGGCCGTGGCCCGTTGGTTTGCATCCTGGGCACCACGTTCGGTCCATGTGCCGAAATTGGCGTAGTCGTGCACGATTGGCTCGTAAAATTCGGTGTTGTAGCGCGCCATGGTCTGGGACGTGGCGAAGAAATGGCCCTGGGGCTCCACCTCGTTGATCGCGCCCGACAGGCCGATTTCGTCCGGCCCCGCCTTGGCCCCGGCGCACAGTTCAGCCACCATGTTCAGCACTTCGGCATCGGTGATCAGTTTTTCATAAGACACAGTCAATCCGCCCTCCAGCCAACCGGCGGCATGGATGATGACGGTCGATCCGGCCATCAGGCAGCCCCACAGGCCCATCTGGTTTTCGTTGGCCGCCTGAACGTCGTTGCTGTTTGAGGCCGACCCCGCAGCACAGCGCCAAGGCAGCCCCGTCAACCGTGCCATCTGGCCTGCTGCCAGAGAGGCCTGAAAATGCGCGGGCGTGCCGAATGCCGGCGCGCCGGATTTCATATCGACGTTCGATGTGAACGTGCCGTAGCAGATGGGCGCGCCCGCGCGGACAAGCTGGCTGAGGGTGATGGTCGCCAAGGCCTCCGCATGGCTGAGGGTCACAGCGCCCGCGACGGTGATGGGCGCCATGGCCCCCATCAGCGTAAAGGGCGTGACAATCGACAACTGGCCCAGACGGGCGAAATCAATGACCCCGCGTGCCATGGGGATATCCAACGTGCGCGGACTGTTGGTGTTGATGATCGTGTAGGTATGCGGCGCGGCTTGAAAGGCGTCGTCGGACAGCCCGCGGTAGTCGCGGATCATCTCAAAACAATCCATCACCTGCGGGGTTCCGCGTGAGAACGTGAAGGGAAATTTGTCCGACCAGATCAACTGCGCCTCGGTCGTGAAATAGTGGCGCAGGTGGGTGGGCACATCCTGCGGTTCCACCTGAGGAGAGATCATATGAAAGACATCGTAGTGCTGTGTCAGCTGCAGATATTCGATGTAATCCGACGCTGATCCAGGCCTGCGCCCCCGTTCCAGATCTGTGGCATGGGGCGCGCCTGCACCTGCCTGAAAGGCCAGTGTCCCAAGGGCCAGTTCGATGTCGCGGTCACGCGCACCCGCACGACATTGGATGGATTTTGGGGCGCTGTCCAAAGCGGCCTCAACCATATCGCGCCCGATAAAGACCATGTCGTCGTCAACCCGCGCACCGCCCTTGGCAAAAATCTGACGGGCTTCGGGCAACAGCACGCGCAGGCCCATATCCTGCAGAATTTGAAGCGCGGCGTCGTGGATGTTGTGCGCCTCGTCCTCGGAAAAGGCGTTCATGGTGGGAAAGGGGGTGCGCAGCTGGCGGTAGTTCGTGTGCCGCTTTGGTGAGGCGTTGGCCGCGTCACCGCCTGCGCGCCCACGTCTGCGTCTGCCGCTTGGGCGGCCTTCACCCTCTGCTTTGCCCATGGTCCACCTGCGTCCCCTGATGTCTCTGGTCACCTTAGACAGATGGCGGTGTGCCGCAATAGGTTTGCAGCGGTCCGCGTCCCGCCATGCTGGGGGGATCAATCGTCGCTTTGATGGGCGTCGTAGCCCGCCTCAAGCTCTGATTTCAGGAAGGCGCCAAATTGGATGGGGGTGAACCGTGCGGGGCCGGCCCCCGCCAGCGGCGCGATTGTGGTGGACACATGCGGGTCAAAAAAGAACGGCACCGAATAGCGTGCCTTGCCTGAGGTGTTGATCACGCGGTGGGGTGTCGACAGAAGCCGCCCGTTGGTCAAGCGGTGCAGCATATCCCCGACGTTGACGACGAAAGCACCCTCGCGCAGGGGCACATCGACCCAGTGTCCGGCGGGTGTCTGCACCTGAAGCCCGCCCACATCATCCTGCGCCAAAAGGGTCAGGCATCCGAAATCCTTGTGCGGAGCAGAGCCGTAAAGATCATCGGGTGATTGCGGCGGTTGGGGCGGATAATGCAGCAACCGCAGCCAAATGGTCGGGTTATCAAAAGCCCGCAGGATCGCGAGGTCCGTTACCCCCGCCGCCGCCAGCGCCAGCCCCATAAGCTTTCGCCCCAGGTCGGACATGGCAGCCACATAAGCCTCACAGACCGAGCGAAAGTCGCCGAGGTCGGGCCACTGATTGGGGCCGGACAGATAGATGTCGGGATCCGCCACCGCATCTTCGCGCATCATCATGAAAGAGGCCGATTGGTTGGGTTTGGTCACCTCTGCCAAATCGGTCGTCACATCGGTCGATGTGTTGATCGCGATATAGCCGCGGTGGGTTTTATCCAGCGCAATGGCCTGCTTTTTGGCCTCGGGCAGGGCATGAAACCTTTGGGAGGCGTCGAACACATCGCGCAAAAGGGCCGCATCAATGCCGTGGTTGATCACATATGCAAACCCTGTGTTGCCATAGGCATCGGCAAAATCGCGGGTCAGGGCCGTGGTGTCGGTCCCTGCGACAAGCGGGGCCAGATCAAGCACGGGGATCTGTGTGAATTCAGTCATGTCCGTCCTTTGAAAACGGTTTGGGACGGGGGCGGATCCCCCCGATCGCCCTCAAACCCTTTCGGGCGGAACGCGCCCTGGCGTTCAAGGATGACAAGATGCAAAACGGGCGTCATGGGCCGACGCTATGCGGGAATACGCCGTTGATCAACGGCTTGCCCCGGGCGGGCCGCTACAACGCCAAGCTGGCCAAAAGCCTGTCTTTGGTCGCGTCCTGTTTTGAGAACGCCTCAGTGATGCGGCCCCGTTGCATGACGTGGAAATGATCGGCGTTGCCATAGGCGAATTCGAAATTCTGTTCGACCAAGACGATAGCCATATCCCCACGGTCCCGCAAAAGCTGGATGGTGCGCCCGATCATTTGAATGATATTGGGCTGGATGCCTTCGGTCGGCTCATCCAGCAACAACACCGATGGCCGCGTGACCAGCGCGCGGGCGATCGACAACTGCTGTTGTTGTCCACCCGACAAATCGCCCCCCCGCCGTGCTTTCATATCGGCCAGCACGGGGAACAGATCGTAGATGTCATCGGGGATGCGGCGATCGGATTTGGGCAGGCAGGCGAAACCCGTTTGAAGGTTTTCCTCAACACTCATCAACGGGAAAACCTCGCGCCCCTGGGGGACATAACCGATACCCGATTGCGCCATGATCGCGGGTTTTCCGGGCGGCAGATCTTTGCCGTCAACGCTGAGAGTACCGGCGCTGAACGGATGCCGCCCTGCGATGGCTTTCAGCAGGCTGGTTTTGCCCACGCCATTGGTGCCCGTCACGCAGGTGATTTGCCCAGCGGGGGCAGACAAGCTGACGTCGTGCAGGATTTGCGATTGGCCGTATTTGAGATTGAGGGTGTTAATGTCCAGCATCGGTGCGTCCCAGATAAACGTCAATGACGGTTGGGTTTTTGGTCACATGATCAAGGCTGCCTTCGGCCAGAACCGACCCTTCATGCAGCACGGTCACTTTGCAGTTCAGCCGCCGCACGAACTCCATGTCATGTTCCACCACGATTACAGCGCAGGTTTGTGCGGCCCTTTTGAGGATGTCGGTGGTGTGTTCGCGTTCATGGGCGGTCATGCCCGCGGCGGGTTCATCGACCAGCAACAGACGCGGGGATTGGGCCAGGAGCATCCCGATTTCCAGCCACTGCTTTTGCCCGTGGCTGAGCTCCCCCGCAGGGCGTTGCAGATGATCCGTCAGGTTGATTTCTTCAGCAATACTGTCCAGCCGCGCGGCCCCGTCCTTAGTTTTGCGGTAAAACAGAACAGAGAACGGACCGCGCGGATTTTTCAGGGCCATGGCCAGATTTTCGCGGACCGTCTGGGCCTCAAACACCGTGGGTTTCTGGAATTTCCGCCCGATCCCAAGGCTGGCAATGTCACTCTCAGACATGCCGATGAGCGACCGATTGTCGTCGCCAAACAGGATCGTCCCCGTGTCGGGCTTCGTCTTGCCGGTGATGATGTCCATGAACGTCGTTTTGCCCGCCCCGTTGGGGCCGATCACGGCGCGCAGTTCAGGTTCACCAATCTGTAGCGACAGGTTGTTGATCGCCTGAAAGCCGTCGAAGGATTTTGAAATGCCGGAAAGTTCAAGAAGAGACGTCATGATTTGCGCACCAATTTATCAAAGAGACCGCCGATGCCTTTCGGCGCAAACAACGTAACCAGAACAAAGGTCAGGCCCAGCAGCACAAGCCACCAGTCGACCCATTGGATGGTGTACACCCCAAGGTCGATGTTGGGCGCGCCACCGCCTGTGAACCAGCTGGACAGCAGCGACACCAAGGCCGCGCCGATGACCGCGCCATAAAGCCGCCCGCGCCCCCCGATAGCGACCCAAACCGCCAGATATATGGACGCAATGGGCGCGATTTCGGCGGGGTTGATGATGCCCGCCTGCGGATAATACAGCGCGCCCGCGATGCCTGCGACGATGGCGGTGATGGTGAAAACGAACAGCTTATAGCTTTCGACGTGGTAGCCAAGGAACCGCACGCGGGCCTCATCATCGCGGATGGCCTCGATGATGTTGCCCAACTTGCTGTCGGTGATCCATGCAAACAGTAGATAGCCGAGCGCAAGGGCCGCGGCTGAGGCCAGAAAGAACGCGACAGACACCACGTCCTGGCCGCTGTCTTCGAAACCGGGGATATTTTGCAGGCCCGACAGCCCGTTGTTGCCGCGCAAGCCGCTGTCGTTTTGAAACAGATAAAGCGACAGGGCGAGGGTCATCGCCTGCGTCAGGATCGACAGATAAACGCCGGTGACGCGGCTGCGGAACGCCAGCCAACCAAAGACCAGCGCCAGCAGGCCCGGCACCAAAACCACCATCGCCAGCTGGATCCACAGATGATCGGCAAAGGCCCACAGCAGTGGAAAGTCTGACGATCCCACGACGCCGAAAATCTGGTTGCCAATCGCGTCCGAGATTTCTTGCGGGGTGGGGGGGATGACTTGCCCTGCAAGGCTGTCGGCCACGATGATTTCAGTGCGCGCATACATCAGCCACATGCCGATGGCATAGCCGCCGATCCCGAAAAAGGCGAAATGCCCAAGCGATAGGATCCCGCAATATCCCCAGACCACGTCCATCGCGATGGCAATCAGACACAGACACAGTGTCTTGCCCAATGTCTTGACGAAAGAGGTTGAGATCAGGCCCGCGCCCGTGGCCTCTGACATCACAGTGACAAGGGCGGTGAACAGTCCAAGGGCTACCAAAAAGTACAGCACAGACGGATTGCGCCCGATAAAGGTAGTGCGTTTTTCCATTGCTTAGTCCGCTGCTGCGCGACCCTTGGGGGCGACGATGCCCTTGGGTCGGAATTGAATGAACAGGATGATGAACAGGATCATGTAGGTCTGTGCGGCCAGCGTGTTGGATGGGTTCAACCACTCGATCCCCTTTTGCAGGAACCCGATAAGGCCTGCCCCCGCCAAGGTGCCAAAGACAGACCCGACACCGCCCACAACTACGGTCATGAAGCTTTGCACGATGTAATTGGCGCCCATCTCAGACGTGACTTGCGCATAAAGTCCGATGCCCACACCGGCCACACCGGCGATGCCGGATCCAAGACCGAAGGTCATCATGTTCACGCGGTCGGGGTTGATCCCCATGGAGGCCGCCATGCCGGGGTTTTGCGTCACCGCGCGCACCTCAAGCCCCAGTCGGGTACGTTTGAGGATGAACATCAACAGCGCCAGAAACACCAAGGCCAACACGAAAATCGCAATCCGGATATAGCTGATCTGGATGTTGTCCGAGATCACCAACGCCCCGCTGAGCCAATCGGGCGAGGTCAGCGGGCGGGCCTGCGTGCCAAAAATGTTCTTGGCAATCTGTTGCAGGGCAATGGAAATCCCGAAGGTCGCCAAAAGCGTCTCAAGCGGGCGATGATAAAGGTGCCGGATGACCAGCCGTTCCATCGCCACGCCTGCGCCAAACGTCACCGCAAAGGCCAGCGGCAAGGCGATAATCAGCGACACGGTATAGTCGGGCACGACCAGTTGCACGACATAGCCCGTATAGGCCCCCATCATGATGAATTCGCCATGGGCCATGTTGATGACGCCCATCTGCCCAAAGGTGATCGCCAAGCCGATGGCCGCCAGAAAATAGATCGATGCCAGTGACAGCGCATCGAGTGACAGATCAACGGTTTGCGCGATCCCCACACGGGTTTCCACCGCGTCCAGCGTGGCACGGGCGGCCTGTGTGATGGCGGTATCGTCTTCGACATAGGCGTCAAAAAACACCACGCTCCTCAGCGCGACGTCGATGTCGTCATCGGTCACCAGCGGCGGCACGATGCCGTCCTGCGCCAGTGTGCGGTAGGCTTCGGCGCGGATGGCAGGATCACTCAGTTGCGCGACGGGAATGCCTGCGACACGGCCCTCTTCGATGTTGGCGGCAAGGGCTGCGCGGATGTCGCCTGCGGGGACAATGGCAGGGGCAAGGCCTGCGTCCACCAGTTCGGCATAGAACGCCGCGCGGTCCTCCATCGGGTCCAGAATGGCGGCAATGTTGGCCTCGGGGGCTTGCGTGCTGACGCCGGATGTCGTGGCAAGAACTTGGCTGAGAACCGCGCGCGCCTCAACGGACGTATCCTTGGCGAGGCTTTCGATAGCGGCGATGCGGGCCTCTGGCGTGTCACCAAACCGCGCGGTCAGAAAGGTGATCAGCTGTTGTTTGCGCGCATAAAGGGCGGGGTCCTCTTCGCCCGTCAGCGAGGCCGCCAGCGGTGCCAACTGGCTGGCGTCGCCCCGCCGCGCGATGGTATCGAGGGCCGCCTGTCGCCGCGCGGGGTCAGGATCGGACAGTTGGAACTGTACCAAGGCCGCCCCGATCACCCGACGCACGCCGCCGTTGGGCCGGATTTGGGTGAAGCCGCCAGCGTCGGCGGTGCTTTGCGCGCCAGTGTCCACATCGCGCAGGGCAAGGGTGTCGCCGTCTTTCTCACCGATGAAAAACAGCCCGTTGTCTTCGGCTTGCCAGACGCTGCGGTCTGACCAGGCCTCAAGGAAAACAGGCACCTGGGGCAGACCCAACGCCTGCATGTCATCCAGCGCGACGCTGACCGACCCGCGAGAGGGTTTGGCGATCTCATCGGCGTGGGTTTGCAAAACGGACTGCAGATCTTGCGCAGTCGCGGTGCCAACGGACACCAGCAGGCCAAGCATGCTGAGGAAAAGACGAACCATAGGTGGGTGCTTTCGGTCAGGCCCAAAGAAAGGGCAGGTCTTGGGGAAGGGCACCGGGCGCCACATGCGCCCGATGCGAAGGGTGCTTTAGTAGTTGGATGTCAGCTGAACACAGGTCTCTGTCTCAGTGTTGAACATCCCGCACCCAAGGTCTTTCCAGTCGGACACCAGGACAGCACTGGCAGGCAGAAAGTCTGTCCAAGCATCTCCTGGAACTTCGGATGTCTGGCTGATGATGTCGAACTGGCCGTCTGCTGTGATCTCACCGATCAGCACTGGTTTGGCCAAGTGGTGGTTGGGCAGCATGACAGCCGTGCCGCCGGTCAGGTTCGGAAATTCCTGCCCGTACATGGCCGTGCGCACCGCGTCGACATCCGTGGTGCCGGCCTCTGTCACGGCGTTCACCCACATGTTGAACCCGATGTAGTGGGCCTCCATGGGGTCGTTGGTCACGCGCTCTTCGCCCATGGCCGCTTTCCATGACGCGACCCAATCGGCGTTGGCCTCGGTGTCGGCGGATTGGAAGTAATTCCAAGCAGCGAGGTGGCCGACCAGATCGGACGTATCAAGACCGGAGAGTTCTTCTTCCCCCACCGAGAACGCCACCACAGGGATATCGTCGGCGGAAATGCCAGCCGCCGCCAGTTCTTTGTAAAACCCGATGTTGGCGTCGCCGTTGATGGTGGAAATCACGCCGACCTGGCTGCCATCCGCGCCCAGTTCAACAACATCCGCCACGATCGTGGACCAATCAGAATGGCCAAAGGGCGTGTAGTTGACGAAGATGTTCTCTGCGGGAATGCCTGCGTCGATCAGGTATTGTTCAAGGATGTTGTTGGTCGTGCGCGGGTAGACATAGTCGGTGCCCAAAAGCGCGAATTTCTCGACGCCCAGCTCCTCAAGGAAGTAATCCGTCGCGGGGATGGCCTGCTGGTTGGGGGCCGCACCGGTGTAGAACACATTGCGCGAGGATTCCTCGCCCTCATACTGCACAGGGTAGAACATCAATCCGTTGAGTTCTTCCAAAACAGGCAGGGCAGATTTGCGCGACACCGACGTCCACGACCCGAAGATCACGTCAACTTCGGACACCGTCAGCAGCTCTCGCGCTTTTTCGGCAAAGAGCGGCCAGTCAGAGGCGGGGTCGACGACGACGGCCTCGATCTCACAGCCCAGCAGACCGCCCGCGTCGTTTTGTTGCGCGATCAGCAGCTCCATCGTGTCTTTGAGGGTGGTTTCTGAAATGGCCATCGTGCCGGACAGCGAATGCAGTACGCCAACCTTAATCGGGTCGTCACAGGCCGAAGCAGCGGTGCCCGCGCAAAGCAGGGCCGCGGTCGCAAACAGTGACGAACGAGCAGAAATTTTCATGGTAGTGTCCCTTTTGGGCGTGCAAACCAACCCGAATATCTTGACGGCGCGCCGTCCAACCCCCAGATCAATCTGCACAGCTGTTGCTGTAGCCGCGGGCGGGTTTGGATCCTGCAAGATTGGCCCGTCCGTGGCGCCCCGATACGGAGCGCCGTCACCGTTTCTTTACGCGTGTCATCAAACAACCCCCAGACAGGCGTGCCCCATGAGGGCCAGCACCTTACGCCCATTTTTTGTGCGGCGGTTTCCCTCTTGTGTGAGAATTAGGCGACATCAGTATCATTCGTATGGCGCAAGGTGCCCGATTTTCGCGCAAGACGCGCGGCAAATGGGATGTTTTGGTCGGTTCAACACAGGGCATCTGTAGTCAAGGGGCGGCGGATGCCGCTGAGTCGTCGCGCGGTTCAGTGATGGCACGCCGTGCAGGTGGTGTTTGATGTTTCGCGCAACTGTGCAATCGCGCAGACGCAGCGGTCTGCTCCCTGCTTGTGGCGGGACCGCCGCGACTGGGTCAGTCCCCGCGCGGCGATCATTAAATCCAGCACCGCACCGCAGAACTCACCAATCGACATCAAACTTGCGGACCACGGCACCGACCTGATCAGGCGTCAGTCCGCGCGGTTCCAGCCCACGGGTCAACACCGCGAGCTTTGCAGTCTCCTCAAGCTCTTCCATGGCGAAGGTGGCGGCGAAGAGGTCTTTGCCCGCCACAACAGGCCCGTGGCTGGCCAAAAGCATCGCTGATCGTTTGCCCGCCAGCCCGCGCACGGCCGCGCCCATCGCAGGATCGCCTGGCACAAAAAAGGGCAGCAGTTTGACCTTGCCCACCTGCATGATCGCATAAGGGGTCAGTGTGGGCAGGACGTTGTCGGGGTCAATGTCGGGCATCATGGACAGGGCAACGGAATGGGTGGAATGCAGATGCACCACCGCCCCGGTATTGGTGCGCGTATGATAGAAGGCGGTATGCAGCGGCACCTGTTTGGTGGATTTGTCGCCCGACAGATGCTGGGATTTGGCATCCAGATGGCTGATCTGCGCGCGGTCCAGAAAGCCCATGGCACGCCCCGTTGGCGTCACCAGAATGGAGCCGTCGGACAATCGCGCAGAGATGTTGCCCGTGGACCCACAGGCCAGCCCGCGATCGAACATGGATTTGCCCAACATGCAGATGTCCTCACGCAGCTTTGCGTGCTCGCTCATCCTGCGGTCTCCGTCTTTTTTAACGTCTCCCTGAAAAAGGCCGGGCCGCCGAAGGTGCCGGATTTGAGTGCAAGGGCCAGACCGCGCGTCTGGACCAGCGGCACGCCCGCCGCCGCCCGTGGCCCGATGTTGAGAACAACCGCCTGAAGTCCCTTGACCACCGCGCCTGAGGTTTCGCCCCCCGCCACCACAAAGCGGCGCACCCCACGTGCGGCCAGGGTGGCCGAAAGGGTGGCAAACAGCCCCTCAATCGCGTCAGCTGCTGCCTGTGAGCCGAAGGCGTCTTGCGCCGCCCGCACCACCTGCGGATCGGCGGAGGATTAGACGAGGGGCGGGGTGTTTTGCATCAGCACCCAATCGGCCATGGCCTCCACATCATATCCGCCCGCCACGGCAGTCTCGGCCTTTATCTGGAACCCCGCGACCTGGGCGAGCAATGTTGCAACTTGCGTTCGTGTCGCGCGGCTGCACGATCCTGAAATCACGACGCCAGGCCCTTGAATGCCGTCCCATGCGGGCGTTGCGGGTGTGGCGTTGTCATTGGCTGGCAAGCCCAAGGCGATGCCCGATCCACCAGACAGCAAAGGCATGTTACGGGCCGCCTTGCCAATTTCGATCAGGTCTGCGTCGATGATCGCGTCTACGATGACGTGGCCCGCCTCGGGCAGCGCGCTGCGGATGACCTCTGGCCCTGCGGCAACAGCCATTCACAGGCCGCCAAGGATAAGGTGACCGCGTCCTCCACCGGGGCAGTGCGCGATTTCAGGGCGACACCCCCCGCCTCCAGCGCGGCGTCCGCAAGGTGGGGTGGTACACCGATGAACTGCGCCGTGGACATGCCTGCCTCAGCCAAGGTCAGGGCTTTGTCGGATGCGCCAGTGAAATCATCCGCGATCACGCCGATTTTCATAAGGTGACGTCCTGTGTGGGGCCCGCATCCAACCGGTGGATATGATCGGCCAGGTCCTGTGGGAAATACTGGCGCACCAGCGGGTCATGGCCGGGGATGATCAGGCTGGGGTGGGAGGCGAGACGTTCCAACCTATCAAACCCGTCCAACATGTTTTGCAGATCGACGACGATGGGAAACGGTTTGCGTGCCTGCAGGTTTTCGTAAAAATGCGCCGCATCCGAGGCCAGCACCATCCACCCCGCTTGCGTGTGCACCCGCACGCATTGCAGGCCGCGACTGTGGCCGCCAATGCAGTGCACGCTGACGCCCTCTGCAATGTCAGCGGAGCCATCGTAAAACGTCAGTTTGCCGGAATAGAGACGTTGAACAGCCTCACACACATGGGAGGCCGTAAAGGGCATCCGCAGGGTGTCATGGCACATGCACGGGCCCGTGGCATAGGCCATTTCCGCGGCCTGCAGGTGCAAATGGGCGTTGGGAAACAGGGCCAGCCCGCCTGCGTGATCGTAGTGCAGATGCGTGACGATGATGTCCGTGATGTCATCGGGTGTCAGACCAAAGGGCGCCAGTGCCGCTGCAGGATCAAGGCGAATGGGGCGGTTGCGGGCCGCGGCCTCGGCGTCGTCATATCCGGTGTCCACAAGGATCGTGCGGGTGCCTGCGCGCAGCAGCCACATGAAATAATCCATGGCGTGGGGCGCGTCATGATTGTCGTCAAAGATAAAACTGTCGGCGCGGGTGCGGGCGTTGCGATCCGCGTATTTGACGGCGAAGACTTCCCACGGGCTCATGAAGACACCTGCGCGTAGGTGGCGACCGTTTTGTCGATAATCATGTTCGCCACGTCGTGGTCGAAGGCTTCGAAATGGGGGCTGTGCAGATGGGCCTCAAAGGCCGCTCTGTCTGTATAGAGTTCATATAGAAACACCTCATTGGGGCGATCGGGGTCCGTGCAGACATCAAAGCGGTGGCACCCGGCCTCAATCGCCAAGGACGTCTGCGCGTTCTGCGTCATGGTTGGCAGAAAATCCGCCATTTGGCCCGCCCTGATCTGAAAGGTCACAACAACGACAAACATCAAACGCTCCTTCTGGTGAGACGCCGAAACGCCCTTTTGATGGCTGGGATTTGCGCGGCGATCAGCGCAAGGCTCAGCGCAAGTAGAATGCCAGCAACAGGGCGCGACGCAAAGACCGCAAGATCACCGCCTGAAATCAACAGCGACCGGCGGAAGGTTTCGTCAAAAAGCCCGCCCAAGATGACGCCGATGACCAAGGGTGCGATGGGATATTGCAGCAGGTTCATGAAATAGGCCACGAACCTCACGCTCGGCACCGACAGGGGGATCAGCGCGCGGCCAAGGCAGGCGGTGTTGGCCGTCTCCGGGGACAGCAGACCTTCGAGGGACCCTTTGCCGAACGTATCACCCTCTGTGCTGACGGTTTTGCCAACGCCGTCGCTGACCCAATCGGCCACGTCCTCACCCACGCCGGGCAGCGCGGCCCAGACGGCCAGCGTGACCCAATCGTCGTCCGGCGCGGCCCAGTCCGATTGGGGGAATTGCCGGATCAGGGCATAGGTGCCACACAAGCCGACAGCCGCGGCGGCCAGCACCATGCGGCGCGGTTGGCTCAAGTAGAACCCATAGATCCGCGCGGTGATCAGCAACCCGCTGCACAGCACGAAACCCACGCACGGCACGAGGCCCGCGATATAGAAAAACAAGATGATGCCGATGGTGGTAAACCGGATCGCCTCATCCGTGTTCCAACCGATGCCCACAGCCGACAGGGCGCGCGCCGCACCGCCTGCGCGGATGGCAATGATCATCAACACGATGGACAGCACAAAAAGGGCGGTGAAAATGCCAAGCGGCACGATGGCGGCGGAAGTGCACCAGTCTGCGCCGCTGACACCTGCGCGGTTGCCGCCCCAAAGGGGAATGTCAAACGTGCGCCACAAAAAGAACAGCGACAGCGCCATCAGCACACAAGCGCCCCAAAAATCGCGGGCGCGCAAAATATCCGTATCGTCCTCCATCACCGATACCCAATGTCACAAAGAGAAAAGGGGTGTCCGGGCGCAGGGTGGGGCCGCGCCCGAACGGGATTGATCCACGACTACGGCTTTTCAATGCCGAGGCTTGCCGGATCGACGGTTGTCGCACCCAGGTCCTGCAACGTGTAGGCAAAGTTGCTTTCAAGGATCGTAAAGATCGCCTGTTGATGGTCCTCTCAGGGTTTTGCATTCTGTATTGCATTTATTTGCGCATGCATTAATTAATGCCCTGTCGACTTTTCGATTGGAGAAGTTGGAAAATTCGTTCAAACCAAAACCGGTAAAAAGGGGCCAGAGATGAAAAAGAACTTCGACATTGCGGTGTTTCATGGGGACGGGATTGGCCCTGAAATTATGGCGCCAACCCTTGCGATCCTTGACCGGATGGCGAAGGCGTCAGACAGCTACGGCCTGACATTCACCGACGCGCCTGCGGGCGCCGCCCATTATGTCGAAACGGGCGAAGCGCTGCCCGTGGCGTCGATGGACAGGGCGCGCAATGCAGATGCTATCTTGCTGTCCGCCATGGGTTTGCCCGACGTGCGCTACGCAGACGGGACAGAGATTTCGCCCCAGATCGATCTGCGCAAAGCCCTGACCCTTTTTGCCGGTGTGCGCCCCGTAAGGGTCAAGGCCGGACAGCGCACGCCGCTGAACATGCCCGCAGGCCGTGAGATTGACTTCGTTCTCATCCGCGAAAGCACCGAAGGGCTGTTTCACACCCAAGGCTGCGGGGAAATGACCGAAAACGAGGCCCGCGAAACCCTTTTGATCACCCGCGATATTTCCGAAAAGCTGTTCAAATTTGCCTTTGGTCTGGCCAAGCAACGCAAAGCCGCGGGGCGCGGGCCGGGGCGTGTGACCTGCGTGGACAAGGCCAATGTCTTCCGCGCCTTCGCCTTCTTCCGTGCGATGTTCGATGCCGAAGCCGCGCAGCATCCCGACCTGCAGGCCGATCATGCCTATGTTGATGCGACGGCCCTGTGGATGATCCAGAAACCATGGGATTTTGATGTCATGGTGACCGAAAACATGTTCGGCGACATCCTGTCTGATCTGGGCGCTGGACTGATGGGGGGGCTCGGCTTGGCACCGTCCGCCGACATTGGCTTGGATCACGCGGTGTTCCAGCCCTGCCACGGATCCGCCCCTGATATTGCAGGCCGTGGGCTGGCCAACCCCCACGCCATGATCCTGTCAGCGGCCATGATGTTGGACTGGTTGGGCGTCAAACATGACAACGCAGCGATGGTGGCCGATGGCACCCGCCTGCGCGAAGCGGTCGAGGACGTTGTGGCCCGTGGCACCGCCCTGACCCGCGATTTGGGCGGAACGGTGGGCACGGCCCGCGCGGCAGACGCGGTTCTGGACGCCTTGTTTGTCGCATGACAGCCAACGCTGACCTAAAGGTTGCCTGCGTCGGCGCGGGATATTTTGCGCAGTTTCATTACGGCAGTTGGGCGCGGATGGACGGTGTGCACCTTGTGGCGTCGTGCGACTCCGATATCACCCGCGCCCGCGCGACCGGTCTGGCTGCCTTTGCTGATCTGGGGCAGATGTTGGCTGAGGCGCAGCCTGATGTGTTGGATATCATCCTGCCCCCCGTGGCCCAGGCCAATGCCATTCGCGCAGCCTTGGCCCACGGCGTGCGTTGGATCATCTGCCAGAAACCGTTCTGTGTTGATCTGGCCGAGGCCGAGGCGATGACAGCTGAGGCCGAGGCCGCAGGTGCCACGATCGTCGTGCACGAAAACTTCCGGTTTCAGCCGTGGTACCGGGCCATCAAACGTCTTTTGGAGGACGGCGTTTTGGGCGATCTGCATCAGGTCACCTTCCGTCTGCGGCCCGGCGACGGGCAGGGCCCGCGCGCCTATCTGGACCGTCAGCCCTATTTTCAGACCATGGACCGCTTCTTGGTGCACGAAACGGCTGTGCATTGGGTCGACACCTTCCGATACCTTCTGGGCGATCCGCAGGCGGTTTACGCCGATCTGCGCCGCATGAACCCTGCAATCGCAGGGGAGGACGCGGGCTATATCCTGTTTGATCACCCGCACGGCGTTCGTGCGCTTTTTGATGGCAATCGCCATCTGGATCACGCCGCCGACAACCACCGCCGCACCATGGGCGAGGCGGCGTTCGAAGGCACGGCAGGCACACTGACCCTGACAGGGGATGGCGCCGTGCATCTGCGTCCCTTCGGAGAGCTGACGAATGATATGGTGGTCCCCCCCGACAGCTTTGACGGCTTTGGCGGCGATTGTGTTCACGCCCTGCAGTCCCATGTGGTCGATGCCATTCGTCACGCCCGCACGCCTGAGAACACCGCCCGGGATTACCTGACGGTTGAACGCATCGAAGCGGCGATTTACGCTTCGGCCCAGTCAGGGCAGAAAATCCCCCTGTAGGAGAAGCCGTTCATGCCAGACAAAGGCCCCTCAAACGTGCAGCGTGCGGTGCAGGAATTGCGCGCCCGCATCTTTTCGGGGGATTTGGCAGCGGGGTCTGATCATCTGGAATCGGAACTGGCCAACCTGCTTGAGATGTCTCGCACCCCGGTACGTGAGGCCGTTCTGACCCTCGAAGGTCAGGGCTTGCTGGAACTGCGCCCGCGCAAAGGCGTACGAATTTTGCCGCTGTCGCCGGATGATATGGCCGAGATTTATGACGTGCTGACCGAACTGGAAAGCCATGCCGCAGAACGGGCGGCCCAACTGGATCATGACGACGACGATCTGGCCGATTTGGCCCGCGCGATCCGCGATATGGATGCGGCGATCACGGGCAATGATCTGGATGCATGGGCCGACGCCGATGACCGGTTTCACACCGAGTTGGTCCGTTTGGGCGGCAACAGCCGCATTGAGGCGATCGTCGCCATGATGAGTGATCAGGTCCGCCGTGCGCGCACAACGACCCTGTTCATGCGGCCCTTGCCGACCAAGTCCAACGAAGACCACCGCACCGTGTATCAGGCGATCCGCGAGGGGGATGCGGCCACGGCGCGCGAAACACATCGCCAACACCGCCAGCATGCAAAGTCGATCCTGGTTGAACTGCTGGGCAAACACCGGTTGCGGTTTCTTTAGCCCGTCTTGGTATGGGGTAGGGGGCTTATCGTCATATCCGCATGGATCACCTGCAGGTCTTGGATGCACTGCCCCACAAGGTGCCTGCGGTCGGGCTGGTTGATCAAACGGGCCGGGGTGGTGATGGCCATCCGCAAAGCCTGTTCAAGCGATACCCCGACCGACTGAACCAGACGTGCGACCCCTTCAGCCATGGTTGTGTGCGCACCCGCCAGATTGCCCTCGGCATTGATCAGCCGCCCGCCGTCCACCGTTATGGTCTGTCCATAAAGCGCAAAGGTGTTCGGCCCGCCAACGGTGGCCATGGCATCGCTCACCAGAAACATCCGATCGGGGACAGGACGCGCCCGCAGGGCCAGCGCGATCATCCCATCGTCTACGTGGTGGCCGTCGCAAATGATGCCAGCCGCGATGTGTGAATTCAGCACGGCCCCCACCGCGCCTGGCGCACGCCCGCTCATTTGTGACATGGCATTGTAAAGGTGCGTGGCGCAGGTGGCGCCGGCCTCAATCGCGGCGTTGACCTGTGACGCACTTGCATCCGTGTGGCCGATGGACACCACGGCCCCCATGGCGGCCAATTCTGCGATCTGTGCTGTGGTCGCGGCCTCGGGGGCGAGGGTAATCATCACCGCGATCCCATCCGCCCGCAGCGCGGACACCACCTCAATCGTGCGCGCATCAAGGGGCCGGATGAACGCCGCATGGTGCGTGCCACGTTTGGCCGTTGCGATATGCGGACCTTCGATGTGAAGCCCAAGAATACGTCGGTCGGTTTTGGCCGTCCGCACCGCATCTGCCGCGCGGTCCAGCACGTCTGGCCCATCGGTGATGACGGTGGGCAAAATGGCCGACGTGCCAAGCTTTGCATGGGCGTCGGCGATGGTCGCAAGACCGTCGCGCGTGGGGGTGGTGTTGACCATCACACCGCCGCCGCCATTGACCTGCAGGTCGATAAAGCCGGGCGCAATGACGCCCGGTATGGCTTGCGCATCTGCGGGAGGCGGTCCAACCTCAACCCCCTGGCCCTTGTCGATGCGCAGGCCGAGGCCGGGGCGCAAAGTCTCTCCGTCAAACACGTGATCTGCGGTGATCCAATAGGGCTCAGTCATAGCGGTCGCCCTGTTGGTATGCGGTAAAGGCCGCCCCCTTTGCGCCGCTTGCATCTCCTCCTTGAGCCAGCACAATCGGGGCCACGGGCAGGCCGCCGATTTGTGCGGTGCGTGCCGCGTCCGTTACATCGTCGATGATGCCTTCGATCCGGCTAAGTCCGCCTGCAAGCACGATGACATCAGGGTCCAGGGTCGCGGTGAGGGTGTGAACCAGATCGCCCGCAAGGGCACTCCAGACCGCCCAGACCTGCGCCATGTCGCCATGTCTGCGTGCAGCGATCTCTTCAGTGGACAGGGTTTGGCCCGTCAAATGCCCTGCCAATCGCACCAGGCCGGGGCCTGACACGTAGGTTTCAACGCAGCCCGCGCGGCCACATCCGCAAGGCCAAAGGGGCAGGGCGTGCCGCTGTATCAGATGCGCGGGGGCGCTGGTGTGCCCGACCTCCCCGCCTGTGCCGGAGGGCCCTGCTAGGGTCACGCCGTTGATGGCCACACCGCCGCCTATGCCCGTCCCCAACACCAGACTGGCCACGCAGCGCAATCCGCGGCCCGCGCCAAAAACAGCCTCGGACACTGTCAGTGCACGGGCGTCATTGATATAGGCGACCGGACGGCTGATGGCCGCTGCAATATCGGCAGGCAAAGCATGACCTGAGGCGGGCAGATTGGCCGCAAAGACCAGACCGCTTGCGGGGTTCAAAAGACCCGCAGCACTGATCCCGATGGGGGCGTCCGCCCCCGCATGTCCCTGCGCCCATCTGATGTGTTGGGCCAAGGCCGCCAAAAGGCCATCATAGGTGTCGGGGGTGGCGCACCGGTCGCGTGCGATCAGATCCCATGTGTTATCAAACACTTGGGCTTCGATTTTTGAACCCCCCAGATCAATGCCAATCGCAGTCATGGCGCTACACTAGCGAAATGCACGGGCACGGCCAGTGGGTTTATGCCGGTTGGCGCGGCCTTTCCATGCGCGGCATGGGGCAGAGACGTTTGATCCCGGTCGGCATGCGCTTTGGGGGCGGTTTGGTTCGGTTTGCTGGCCTCACACGTTAGACTTCCTGATTTTTTCTTTCAGCCTTTCTGAAAAATTATCGGGCGTGAATGTAAGCGCTTGCATTAATTTGCTGTAAGGGCCTAAATCGTCACATCAGTTTTACAATTGCCTTTGTGACAGGACAACACGCCATGACCCGCGATTATCTTAAGAAAGCGACCCTGACATCCGCCTCTGGCGCCTCGGATGTGCATGATACGGTGGTTGGCATCCTCAATGATATTGAGGCGGGCGGGGACGCCAAGGCGATGGAATATGCCGCCAAGTTTGACCGCTACGAGGGCAACGTGATGCT
>NZ_FWFT01000012.1 GCF_900172275.1 Pseudooctadecabacter jejudonensis | reverse complement strand
GCAGCGCGCCCAGCTCACCGCCGTGGTAGGCGTAAACTTCGACCACACCGTCAGCAGCAGCGCGGACTGTGCCCAGCTCAACCTGGGTGTCACGGGACTGGCTTTCCACGAAGTTGGAGATGTAGCTTTCAGCGGAAGCGATGGAAGCAGTTGCGGCAACAGCGGCGGCGGCGAGTGTAAGTGTCTTGAACATGATATTTCCTTTCGGTGCCCGTCTGGGGCGGTGTATGATGTGCCCGTTTGTGGGGCGGTGTGTTGGTTGCCCGTGGTAGGGCGGCTTGTGTGTTGCAGCGTGTCTGCTGCGTTTCGATGAACTTAAGATGAGGGCTGTTGAGGCGTTTCGGAAGGGTCGCACCGGTCACGAAAATCTGAGTATCTTGTGACAGATCCAAACCCTTGACTGCACGTACGGAGCCTTAGACCGCACTTGCCTCGCAAATATGCACAGAAGCACGATCAACGCTGTGCATCGGGTCACAGATGGGGCGTAAATTTCATTTCAAACCCTCACGTTTCGGGCCTGAACGCAAAAGCGTGATCATTAAATATTTCATCATTCTCCCGCCGGGGTGAGGAATATGTCTCTGATTTTATTGATTTTGTCGCAAATCTCACGGCGCCGTGAACGCAAGAGCGCTTCATGTTGGAGTTGTTCCGACGATCTTGAGGCGCGAAACCAGAGGGCTGTGCCGTGATGCGCAGCTTTGATCCTCACATCGCCGGCCTGAAGGATAACCGGACGCCATGTGCGCCGCGTGGCTCCGTCACAGATTGGGTGGAGAGGCACCATCAAGGCCGCGCATCGCTGTCTCGCACCTGGACGATCATTCGCACTCGCAGGACCACTGTTTCAAATACTTTTGGTCTTATGAATTGCCGGCGTCTGCCCTGCTGATCGGGACCGAACGGTCGTTGTCCCAGCCCACACAGCTTGCGGAGTGTTCGCACGACAATGGGCCGCCCAATACGGACGGCCCAAACAGCTGTGGGATACTTTTTCGAAGGTGGATCAGTTCAATTCGATCTCTTGCGTATCAACGATCTGGCCATTCACCTTGAGCACGGCCAAAACGTCGGTCAGCGGGCGGCGGCGCACGTTGATTTCCACGTCGAGGTTTGAACCGGCATGAAGGCTCTCAGACCCCAGAAGCGGGCCAAGTTTGCCTTTGTGGTAGCCAAAGATCTCGACCACGCCATTGCCCGCGGCACGGACAGTGCCAAGCTCAATCAGGTTGTCGCGGTTTTGCTCTTTGACGAAATTGGAAATGTAGCTGCTTTCAGCGGCGGCTAGTGTCGCAGTTGCGGCCAGCGCCGCGAGGGAAAGTGTCAATGTCTTGAACATGGGATATCCTTTCAAGGAGTGGCGAGAGAAGACGATGCCAAATGGGATGGGAAAAAGGGAAAAGTAAGGTCGGCCTCAACTTGGAGGGGGAGAATGAGGCCGACCTTATGTTGCGTCATCGCTGACGCGGGGGATCTTAGTTGAACTCGATTTCCTGGGTGTCGACGATCTGGCCGCCCACTTTCAGGACTGCGATCGCGTCAACGTTGGAGCGGCGGATGTCGACGTTGGTTTCGGTGTTCGCACCGGCCATCACGGCCTC
>NZ_FWFT01000007.1 GCF_900172275.1 Pseudooctadecabacter jejudonensis | reverse complement strand
TGTTCGCCAAACCTTCGGAAACTGTCCGAAATACATTCATGAACGTGCCTGGAGGCGTGTGCCCAATCCGGTGGATGTTGATGCCCGGATCAGTGACGCGCTGTCTGACGCACAAATTTTACGAATTAAGGCGGCGGATACGATGTTTATCGGCTCTGGTCACCGCGGCCATCCCGGTGCCCCCTCCAGTGGCTACGACGCCAGTCACCGTGGTGGCGCGCCCGGCTTCGTCCGTGTCGTCAGCGCCACTCATCTCCAGATACCGGACTATCCGGGGAACAACTTTTTTAACACCATCGGCAATCTAATGTCAGATCCGCGGGTCGGACTTCTTTTTGTGGATTTCGAAACCGGCGGGCTGTTGCACATCACCGGCCGCGCAGACATCGACTGGACCCCGGGCAACAGTCATGGTCCGAACGCAGCCCGCGTTATCACTGTCGAGATTGACCAGATTATTGAACGCCCAGGTGCTGTCAGCCTGCGGTGGAGCACGCAAGATCACCTCAAACAATCCCTGCGCGTGATCAAACGGGAGCAAGAAAGCGCAACGATCACATCTTTCAGTCTTGCGGCCCCTGATGGCCGTCCGCTTGATGCATTCAAAGCGGGGCAGCATTTGCCCATTGAGGTCGACATCCCCGGGCAGGCGGGGCCCCTCAATCGCAGTTATTCCTTGTCAGGCAGCCCAAATGACCTGTCCCACTACCGTGTGAGTATCAAGCGTGAAGATAAGGGTTTGGTCTCACGTTTTTTTCACGACAAGGTGCATATTGGCAGCACGATCAAAGCCAGTCCCCCTACAGGCGATTTCACGATCCCCTGCAGCACGTGCCCCCTTTTTCTGATCAGTGCGGGCGTCGGGATGACCCCTATGGTCGCTGCCATGCTGGCCAATGCGACGGAAACAAACCGCGAGGTCTGGTATATTCACGGTGCGCGCAATGGCAGCACCCATGCTTTTCAGTCCGAAGTTGACGCTCTCGTCGCTCAAAATCCGCAATTGCACAAATACATCTGCTACAGCCAGCCTGAGTCTACAGACGTAGAGGGGCGGGATTATGACGCGCGCGGTCACGTCACAGCCCAAAAAGTCATCAGTTTGAACCCAAGCCCAAACGCCCACTTCATGCTGTGCGGCCCTGCAGACTTCCTGGCGGAGATGCGCGGTGGCTTGGAGATGGCGGGTGTGCCAGAGGGCAAAATCCACCTTGAAACATTTGGCACAAAACAGGTGATCCGGCTTGGGGAAAGACATGATTTCCAGACACTTACCTGAGAGGACGATATGACAACGCTTAGAACAAAGGTTGCGATCATTGGCGCAGGAAGCGCGGGCATGCGCGCCTATCGTGAAGTCACAAAGACGACCGACGACGTCCTTTTGATCGAAGACGGCCCCTACGGCACGACCTGTGCGCGGGTTGGGTGCATGCCCTCCAAGTTGCTTATCGCGGCGGCAGAGGCTGCCCATGCCGGACAGCACACGCAGGCCATGGGTGTCACGTATGATGCCCCAACCATCGACGGAGCAGCGGTTATGGATCGCGTGCGTCGTGAAAGGGACCGCTTTGTTGGTTTCGTAGAAGACACTGTGGAAGACTGGCCAGAGCATCAACGGATCCGTGCGCGTGCCACGTTTGAAGCCGACAACAGGCTTGCGCTAAGTGACGGGCGAACCGTTGAGGCAGAGGCCATCATCATCGCCACAGGGTCGCGACCAAACATCTTGCCGTTTTTTGAAAATTTTGGTGATCGCCTGATCGTCAATGATGACGTTTTTTCTTGGGACGATCTGCCTGGATCGGTCGCCGTCTTTGGTGCGGGCGTGATCGGGTTGGAGTTGGGACAGGCTTTGCACCGGCTTGGTGTGAAGGTCAGTCTGTTTGGCCGGGACAATCTTGTGGGGCCACTCTCGGATCCAGAGGTCTTGGCCCGGGCTAACGCCCTGTTCGCGGATGAGTTCGACTTTCACCCCCATGCGGATGTGCAAAACCACCGCCGGACCCAGACCGGGGTGGCACTGGACCTCGTGACAAAGTCAGGGATGCAAACACTTGAGTACGACTTTGCGCTGATCGCTACGGGCAGGCGGCCGAATGTGGACACCTTGGGCCTTGAGACCACTAGCCTTGAAATGGACGCGCGTGGGGTGCCTTTGTTCGACGTCCAAACCGGTCAATGCGGCACGGCGCCGATCTTTATCGCAGGCGATGCCAACAACATCATTCCTTTGTTACATGAGGCCGCCGACGAAGGCATGTGCGCAGGGTACAACGCTGCGCATTATCCTGACATCCGCCGTTTCGTGAAAAGTGCGCCGATCTCGGTCGTGTTCAGTGATCCGCAAATCATGATGGTGGGGGAAACACACCGCGCCTTGACCGAACGGCATGCCGATTTCGTAGTTGGCGAAGTCGATTGGTCCGATCAGGGTCGGGCGCGGGTGATGGGCGTAAACAAAGGACTTTTGCGCGTCTATGGTGACCGGATCACGGGCAGTTTTCTCGGAGCAGAGATGATTGGGCCGCGTGCGGAACACCTGGCGCACTTGCTGGCCTGGTCCTTACAGTCGCACCTGACCGTCGGCGAAATGCTGGATCGTCCCTTTTATCATCCCGTGATCGAGGAAGGTTTACGCACCGCGCTGCGCATCCTAAACGCGAATATGCAGATGGGGGCTATGCCACCGTCGCGGTGCATTGATTGTGGACCGGGGGCGTAACCATCACTGATGCGTCCCACGAAGAACCACCAAGACATTGGTTCTTTTGAACCGTTGGTGCTTCCCAGCCACGAGATTTTAAGTGGGGGTCGGCGCTTGACCCATTCCTGTTTTCCTATGACGCGGTTCTACGTCGACAGCTTTTTTCAGAATCTTGCGCTTCTTTTTTCAGAAAATTGTTGAGAGCCTCAAGATGTCAGGATGTGGCCGCATGTTGACGTGCTTGCCTTTCATCAGGCCAAAGCAACGAACTTCTGTCAGTGTGTTCGCAAAAAGGTCTTTTCCTAGCGTCGGGAAGGGCCCCGTCTAGGCTGTGGCCTTCATTCAAACGCTGCTGTGAGGGTGTATGTTTGGCCGCTCGTATTCTGAGCGCTCGGTGGATTTCCTCAGACAGGTCGTCAAGACTTGATCGACTTGCGGTACTTTCCAGGTGAGGCTCCAAAGTGCTGCTGAAACGACGCATTCATATGACTTTGAGAGGAAAATCCTGCTTCGTATGCGACTTGAGCGAGGGGCAGCGTTGAGGTTTCCAACAGATCTCTCACTCGCTCAAGCCGGTGTTGTATCACATACTGATGAGGCGGAAGCCCTGTCGTATGTTTGAATACTTTCGAGAAATGAAATGCACTGATGTTGGCTATATCTGCAAGTTCCTGCACACTGATTTTGGTGTCACACTTTGCATCAATAAATTCATTGATATGCGAGAGCACCCGATCTGGCAAAACATGAGTTGGGCCAGCAGACTCGCCCGTTTTCTGCATTCGGCTATAAACATCACTGAGAATAAGGGTGATCAAACTTTCAAGCCGCAAACGCCCCCCGTGTCCTCCCGACTGCAAAAAAGAATTGATGATTTGCGTATAGGCTGACGCGTTCGGCAGTCCACTGGTCGCAGTCAACGGTTCGTCCAATTTTGCGGCGCTTGGCAGCGATGCTTCCATGTCCAGACGAAATTGCTTGTCAAACGTGACGAAAAGGCTCTGCCCTGTCTCATTGGCGATGCTGTGTGACCGTGTATCTTGCAATGAGAAGGTGAAATCGTTTTTTAGAAATGTGACCTTCCGATCTTTTTGACCGCCATACCCCCCCAGAACCGAATAAGGGGACGACACCAACATGAATGTGTCATGTTTGGTCACACCGTCAAATTCAGTTCCTGCCTTCCGTGTCAGGGTCCCGACAGCAAGATTGCCCTCGGTCCAAGACTGGCTATGTGACGACGAAAGGACCAAATCCTTATTGGATTTGGTTGAGGCCGTGCCGATCTTTTGAGCCTTTCGGTCTAGCGCTATTTTCATAGCCTATATATATCAATTTACGCCATAGCTGTCTAGTTTACTTGACACTTAGGCGGTTTCAAATTGAGCTGAACCCTGAGAGAAATTTGCGTGAAATTTCATATTGTATTTCATACGGATGCGACGGCCGGATGTTGTCCACCTTGAGCGAACAATACTTTTTCCACGAAATTGCGGTGTCACGGCTTACGCATCTGAGTGTGTACGAGCCCCGTTGTTCGAATCATCGACGGGCGCAGATGCTCAATCTGGTCGCAAATGTTTGACGGACAAAAGTGTCGTCTGGACAAGGTCAGTTCAGCAGTCTCGTCCAAGCTGAGCCTGGTAGGTTTTCTTCTCCGCCCCAGGGAAGCCCTGCCAATTGCCATGCATTTTTTGTGTTAGGTCCATCTGGGTATTCCGATTCCTCGCCCGGATAGCCGTCAACGATATGCCATACGTTTGTATATCCTTCGGCAACCAATTTATTGACCATGAGTGCGGACCGGCGTCCATTGCCGCATGTCACGATAATGACGTCATCTTTGTTGGTGCCAAAGTCAGCTGCAATATTTGACCACGTGTCCATGACATCGGGATTTGGAACGAGGGAATATTCCGCGCGGCTTTCCAGGTAAACATTGCTGTGGATATTGATTGGCACGATTGCATCAATACCGACAGGGTGTCCCATCATGCTGACTTCCATGGGATCCCGTGTATCTATAAACAGTGTCTCTGGATGTGCTTGTAAAAATGCAAAGGCCTCTTGCGACGACAGATAGAGGCCAAGTTCTGTTGATTTTTCAGGCGCAACACCCGTAGCATAGGCCGTCATTTCGGGCTGTGGGGGCCCAATAGGAAGTATGGTAACCCCCAATAAGAGCGACACAGCAAGGATGTGAGATTTCCAATCGAACATGCTGTCCCCCTTGACCAATGTTACAAACTACCCCTCCATTGGTATGGATACGCGCAGACAAATAATTCCACTTTCCGGCGGTTATTTTTCAAAATATTGCGGTCAGCCTCAATTTGTCGTGCGGGCGATTCTTGAACCGCGCGAAAGCGGGAGTCCCACGTGGCGGTATGACAAGACCCGCAAACGCCGTCATGTGATCGATATTCACACCTATGGCGGCTGCCCAACCGGTCCACACGGATCAATCGTGCGGTGTTAAACACCATGAAGGCGTGGAAACGGCTGGGGCAGTGATGTACCCTCGGCGTTTGATGCCGCTTTTGACCGCCCTGCACATTTTGTTTGGGCGGGGCGGTTTTCTGTCGTTTGGCCTTGGCGTCCCCGCTATGGGGCCGCCACGAGCAGGCTAGCATAAAGCGACCACGCCGCCTGCCAGTTGATTGCCACTTCGTTGGTGGCATAGCTGTCTTTATGATCCACAAACATGCGCAGGGGGGGCTGGCCCAGAATTGCGCCGCTTGTGGGATCGCCGGCCAGATCAATCGAATTGGCCCCGCCCGAGATGAAACCGGGCGGCAGGTCAAACGCCCCGGACACATGGGGCCGCAGATGCGGATTGCGCACGCCCACGTCGTTCGTCACGTAGGTTTGACCCAACGGGTTGCGCCCATGAAAGTAGGGCAAAAGCACCTGTGCGGCTTGGGTGTACTTGTCGTCCCCGTCAACCCGCGCCCACATCGCCCAGTGCCAGCCGGTGGTGGCCAATCCGCCATTGGATCCCCATGGGAAGCCGTCGGTGTCTTCCATCGGCAAAAGCCATTGGGACCGCTGTTGCAGAACGCTCCATTTATGGGCGGCGGACCGCAGGGCGCCGTTGACCTGTGCGGCACCGTTTTCTGACAGCTGATCTTCGATGGACTTCAGCGCCCACATCCCCAGTAGGTCAACCTTGCCCCAATAGGTGTCGTTGTCAGAGGCATAGAGGACGGCGCGACGTGTCTCAAGGTCCGCCTCAACAGCTGCGATCGCCTCGGGCGTTTGTTGCAGGGCGGCCCACGCGGCGCGGGCGAAGAACCTTTCGTCCGTGTCATCGTCGTCGGTGTAGGGGCCGCCATATTGTGCGCCATCGTAGGTCGTCTCGATCATTACCAGATTGGGGTTCGCATCGAGCCAGGCAAGCGCACGGGCGGCTGCGGCCTCAAAAAGGGCAGCGCGGTCGGCGTCGTAGTGTTGCAGGATCTTTGCCCCCAGCGCCAGCGTTGCCGCATAATCTGCGGTTGCAGTGGAGGAGACTGGCATGAGGTATTTGACGGCCGTGTCTTCCTCTGGCCGCACATCAAGGCCGGGCCAATTGCGGGTCGTGACCTTATGGTTCACGCCGCCATCGGGGCTTTGCATCTTGACCAGCCAGTCAAGCTGGGCCGTGACAACATCAATCCAGTCGGGTCGATCCGTGCCGCCTGCAAGGGGGGCAATGTCATGGTTCAAAACCTCAGGCGCGTTCAGCCCCGTCAGCAACATCAAAGATGCGGCCCAAGCGCCGTTCACCGAATACTTGCCGTAATCGCCTGCATCATACCACCCCCCCGTGATGTCGCGGGTGGCGTCGCCGCCGAATATCCGCGCTGCGGTGTCTTGGGGGTGGGCGTCGGGGAAGGGTCCGGTTGGCCCGGATGTGATCCAGTAGAAGACACCCCATGCCTCATCGCGCATTTGGGTCAGGGCGCTGCGGTCAGATTGCACCGTGAACGCAACCTCCGCCGGGGCGGACCTTTCGCCGACAGCGGGAAGGGTAAGCGTATATGCGCCGGGGTCCAGATCAAACGACAGCCGCGACACAGCAGAGGCAGAGGCGGCTGACACACGGCGTGGCAATGCAACAGTGATGTCCTGGGCGCCCATCGGGCCTGTCAGGGTTAAATCGGCGGTCGTCGGCGCGTCAGGATCACCCGGTTCAAAGCCTGACCATTCCACAATGACGCTTTGGGGATGTCCGGGGGGGAACCCCAGCGAAGATGTTACAGGATTTTGCGGGAAGACACGGGTGTCATCCTCGGGCCAAGCCACAACTTTGATATCTGTCAGTGTCATGTCAAATCCTGTAGCGCCCCCGGTCATGAAGGCAAAGGTGCTGAGCCGCGTTTGTGATGTGGGAATGTCCAACGTGATGGTCTGGACGCCATAATCCTCGGGGATGATGATAAACCCTTTGCCATCCCCCGCGATGCTAAGATCGTAGGATGGTGTTCCATCGTCATTGAGGGCCGGAGTGGCCTCTTGTCCGTCGATGATCGGCTGAATCAAATGCCGCCCCCACAGGGGTTGATGCTGCGGATCGATGGCCACGTCAAAGGACAGCATTTTGCGACCGTAGGGAAGATCCTGCCCCAAGTCGATTTGCCAGAAGCTGGCGTCATTGAAGGCCCCATCGCCGGTGTCGTACATCCGCAAGCCGCCTTCAACCAACTCGGGTGTGATGCGATTCTTGGCCCATAAATCGTCTGGCAGACTTTCGATTCGCAGGGGGATTTCCAGTCTCTCTTGCGCTTGAATTGGGGCTGCAATCACCATGATTGCAGCGGCAAATCCAGAAAATAGTGTCATTTTGCAAAACATTGAAAATCTCTTGATGAACGCGGTTTCATATGCAATCGTGACCTCTGTAACCGCGTTCATCAAGTAAAATTTTGAACGCATTAGGGCTGGGAGGACCCTTTTTTGACCGTCTTGAGCGAACAATCCTGCTTGGCTTTTTGTCCATGGTGACGATGGCCGATGTGGCCCGTCGGGCGGGTGTGTCGAAGGCGACCGTTTCGCGCGCGTTCAGCCAACCTGACGTGGTGGACAAAAGCACACGTGCCCTTGTTCAGGCGGCAGTGGCGGAGTTGGGCTATCGCCCGAATGAAATGGCGCGCGGGCTGGCCAGCCGATCCTCCAAAACTGTGGGCGTTGTGATCAACCGGTTTGACTCCCTCTATTATGGGGCGCTGTTGGATGGCGCCGAAAAAGCGATTGCGGCCGAAGGGTTCAAGATGCTCGCGGAATCCACCCGTGAACGGGCGGAAGGGGAGCGGGAGGCCTGGTCTTCGTTGTTGGAGCGTCAGTGCGAGGCGGTTGTCGTCCATTCTGACAGTTTGAACGATGACGAATTGACGATTTGGATGCAGGAGCGTCCGACGTCCGTTCTGATGAACCGCTTTTTGCATGATGTTGAGGATCGCTGCATCCATTTGGACAATCGCCGCGGTGGGGCAATGGCGGCGTCCTATCTTTATGACAAGGGTCATCGCACCATCGCCATGGTCACCGGGCCCAGGAAATTCTACGAAGTACGGGATCGCAGCGCAGGCTTTATGGAAACCCTGCGTGGTCTAGGCGTGACGCCCCATGTCATCGAAAGCGATTTTCGTGTGGAAGGCGGATACACCGCTGTCCTTGCGCTGCTTGACCGCGATCCGGCGATCACGGGCATCTTTTTTCAGAACGACGAAATGGCCGCTGGGGCCTACGAGGCTTGCCGCGAGAGGGGCGTCCGTGTGCCTGACGATCTGTCGATGATCGGGTTCGATGACATCCCGGTGGCGCGGCATTTGATGCCGAAGTTAACCACGATTCGTCAGCCTCTGCGCGACATTGGTGGAGCAGCTGGTCAGCTGGCCCATGCGCTGGCCACAGGCCAATCCGATACATCCCATATTCCACGTGTCTTCGAGGCAGAGGTCGTCGAGCGCGCCTCTGTCGTGGAAGTAAAACAAATGTCCCACAACATCGGGGCCAAGGCGCTCAAACAGGAGGAGAACCAATGAAACATACATTTAAAACGGGCCTTTTGGCCACGGCGGTGACTGCCGTCATCGCTGCCCTGCCGGCCACAGCACAAGAGATCCGCGTCGACGGCTTCCCGCCGTTTGATACGCATTTCGACAAGCAGGTGCCTTTGTTCAATGCGAACGCACCAGACATCGCGGTGACGTATCAGATGAACAGCCACGGCGACCATCACAAGCTGCTGACGACTAACTTGGCAACTCAGTCCGGCGCGGGTGACGTTGTTATTGTGGATGTGTCTTTCATTGGCGCCTTCATCAACGAAGGCGGTTTTGTAAATCTGTCTGACGAGGCGTACGGCGCCGAAGAATTCCAGGACGGTTTCGTGTCCTACGCCTGGAGCCAGGGTCAGGGTGCCGATGGCAACCAGTACGGCATCCCGATCGATATCGGCCCGGGCGTCATGTACTACCGCCGCGATGTGCTGGATTCGGTTGGTGGCGATATCGACGCGGTCATCAATGATTGGGACGCCTACATCGAATATGGCCGTGAGCTGAAAGAGCAGGGCGTGTACCTGATCGCAGACGCGGGCGACGTGGCGCGCATTCTGGTCCGGACCACGCTGGAAGATGGCGAAGGCCTGTTCTTTGACGCCGAAGGCAATTCGCTGGTGACGTCTGACCGGTTCGTCAACGCCTTTACTTTGGCAAAGCAAATCCGTGATGAAGGCCTTGATGGCCAAATCGGCGCATGGACCGGCGAATGGTACGATGGGTTCAAGAACGGCACCGTCGCCACCCAGCTTTCTGGTGCTTGGCTTCTCGGCCACATGCAAAACTGGATGGCGCCCGATACCGCAGGCCTGTGGGGTGCATCTGACCTGCCCGGCGGTATCTATGGCTCGTGGGGTGGATCCTTCCTTGCGATCCCCGCCCAGTCCGAGAACCCCGAAGCCGCTTGGGAGTTCATCAAGTACCTGACCACCGAAGAAGGCCCACAGATCGACAGCCTGCGTGATCTGGGCGCTTTCCCTGTGTTGACCTCGACCTACAGCGATCCGGCTTTTGATGAGCCGATTGACTTCCTTGCTGGTCAGCAAGCCCGTCAGCTGTTTGCCGAGGTGGCCCAGCAGGTCCCCGCCATCACGCCGATGGAAGGTGACCTGATCGCCGAAGACGTTGTGATGAATGGTGCACTCGCCGAAGTTCTGAACGACGGCAAGGACATCATGGAAGCCCTGCAAGACGCCGAACGTCTGCTGCTGCGTCGCGTTCGCTAAGACCTCCCGCGTGCGTCCCGCCTGCGGGCGGGGCGCGCCTTCCTTTCCGTTTGAAAGATCACGCCCATGGCTGACACAACACCAGATCCAGATGTAACTGACATCCGTTCGGATGCGCCGCGGAGGATCCGCCGCCATTCGACTCGCAGACGTTGGGTCAAGACGTTGACGCCGTGGCTGTTTATCTCGCCCTTCATCATTATCTTTTGCGTTTTCACCGCCTTTCCGCTGATGTTTTCCGCCTATCTGTCGTTTCAGGAATGGAACCCGGTCGCAGGGTTGGCGAGCATGGAATACGTCGGGCTGGACAACTACCGTTTGGCGATGGACGACCCGTGGCTGTGGAAATCACTCTATAACACAACTTGGCTTGCTCTGGTGTCGGGCATCCCGCAACACCTCATCGCGATCCCCGTGGCCTATTTGCTGGTCATGGCCGTGCGCAGTGGCATCCGGCAGGTCTATACGGCGACGTTCTTTGTGCCGTTCATCACCTCGACCGTCGCAATTTCGCTGATCTTTTACACGATCTATTCGGGCAATTCCGGCATCTTGAACCAATGGCTGGTGGCTATATCCAAATGGCCGGTGTTTTCGTGGTTTCTGGGTTGGGTGGAAGAGGCGATGCCCATCCGCTGGCTCAACTCGTCCGATTTGATCAAACCGTCCATCGCCTTTGTGGTGATCTGGAAATACACAGGCTTCAACATCGTTATTTATTCAGCGGGTTTCCTGACCGTTTCAAAAGACCTGTACGACGCCGCCAAAGTAGACGGGTGCAACGCATGGCAACAGTTCTGGAACATCGCCCTGCCGATGATCCGCCCCTTTGCGTTCTTTGCCATCACCCTCACCATTATTGGCAACCTGCAGATGTTCGAAGAACCTTATGTGCTTACCGAAGGCAATTCGGGCGGTGTGGGCCAATCGGGTCTGACCGCGTCTTACTACCTCTATCTGGTGGGCTGGGAATGGCTTGAGATGGGGGCAGCTGCCGCGATCTCATGGGTGTTGTTCTTGTTCATCGCCATCGTCACCGCCGTCCATTTCTACTTCAACGGCAAAAAAGGATTGGGAGGCGATCGCTGATGACAACCCTCGACACACAACCGCCCGAACGCCGCATGGCAGCCCCGCGTAAACGCGCGCGCACATTTCCACGGCTGGGCAAATACGCAACGCATGTGGTGATGATCACGGGCCTTTTGGTCACCATTTTCCCGTTTGTCTGGGTCGCCTTGATGGCCACCCATTCGCGGTCGGAGATTTATTCGTCCCCACCGCCGTTCTGGATCGGAGACAATTTGGCGGAAAACTATATCAAGCTGTTGGATGTCATGCCGTTCTGGACGGTGCTGTTCAATTCGCTGTGGGTGGCGACGGCCGGCACGGTGGGGGCGGTCTTCTTTTGCTCCATGTGTGCCTACGGGTTCTTTGCCTTCAACTTTCGGGGCAAAAACCTGATCTTTGGCATCATGATCGCCTCGATGATGGTGCCGCCGGTGCTGGGGCTGATCCCATTCTTTTTGACCGTGCAGTTCCTCGGCATCCTCGACACCCACTTGGCAATCTGGCTGCCGGGCATTGCAAATGCGTTCGGCATCTTCCTGATCCGGCAATATATGGTGCAATCCATCTCACGCGAGCTTTTGGACGCCGCTAAGGTGGACGGCGCGTCTGAGTTTCGCATCTTCTGGTCAGTGGTGCTGCCCCTGATCAAACCCGCCCTCGCAACCTTGGGCATCGTGATGTTTATCGGGCTTTGGAATAACTTCCTCACCCCGCTGATTGTGCTGTCCTCGCCTGATAAATACGTTCTGACACTGGCGCTTCGGTCGGTGCAGTCTATCGCAAACTCGCCTTGGGGCGCGATTATGCTGGGCACATTCCTGTCCATGCTGCCGCTTCTTATCGCGTTCCTCTTTTTCTCTCGTCAAATGATGGCTGGCCTGACCGCAGGCGCCGTAAAAGGATAAACCAGTGACCCAAAAAACAACCCAAGACCCCGCCGAAATTGCAGGCCGCTTTCCCCAAGATTTCACGTGGGGGCTGGCCACTGCATCCTATCAGATCGAAGGTGCGACCAAGACCGACGGGCGCGGACCCTGCATCTGGGATGCGTTTTCCAACATGCCTGGCCGTGTCTATCAAGGGCACAACGGCGATGTCGCCTGTGACCATTACAACCGCTGGGAAAGCGATCTGGATCTGATCAAGCAGATGGGTGTCGATGCCTACCGGTTCTCCATTGCGTGGCCGCGTATTCTGCCGCAGGGCCGTGGCGACGTGAACGAAAAGGGCCTCGATTTCTATGATCGTCTGGTGGACGGCATGGTTGAACGGGGCCTGAAGGTGTTCCCGACACTGTACCATTGGGATTTGCCTTTGGCGCTGGCGGGTTACGGTGGTTGGACGGATCGCGACACAGCCAACGCCTTTGCCGAATACACGTCCCATGTGGTCAAACGTATTGGGGACCGGATCGACGCGCTGGCCACGTTTAATGAACCGTGGTGTTCCACCTATCTTGGGCATTGGATCGGCAAACACGCACCCGGTGAACGGTCCATCGATGCGGCTTTGGCTGCGGTTCATGTGACCAATCTGGCCCACGGTCTTAGCGTTCAGGCCGCTCGTGCCGAGCGGTCCGATATCCCCATGGGCACCGTGATCAACGCGCAATCGATCTTTGCCGCCAGCGACAAGGAAGAAGACAAGGCCGCCGCAGAACGGGCCTTCCAGTTCCATAACGGAGTGTTCTTTGGGCCCGTGTTCGACGGCGCCTATGATGCAGAGTTCGAGGCCGCTTTGGGTGACAAACTGCGTGTTCAGGATGGTGACATGAAGATCATCAACCAGCCGCTGGATTGGTGGGGCTTCAACTACTACTTCCCCGGTATGGTCAAACATGACCCCGACAAACGCGCCGATCTGACCGGCGTGGGGGCCATGGGGTCATTCGATACGGACGCGGACCCCGCGTCGGAGTTTCTGGCGCTCAAGGCCGTTCCCTCCAGCGGGTCTGATGCACGCACAGACATTGGTTGGGAAATGCGGCCCGACGGCATCTCGCACCTGTTGACGCAAGTATATGATCGTTACGACAACCTGCCCCCCGTCTACATCACCGAAAATGGGGCCTGCTATAACATGGGGCCCGATGAAAACGGTGTGGTCGATGACCAACCACGGCAGGACTACATCGCAGATCACCTTGATGCGCTAGCCGGTAGCCTGAACGAAGGGATCCCGCTGAAGGGTTATTTCGCCTGGTCCCTGATGGACAATTTCGAATGGGCTGAAGGCTATAAGATGCGATTTGGCCTTGTGCATGTGGATTACGAAACACAAGTGCGCACCATCAAGGCCAGTGGCCATTGGTATGCCGACATCGCGCGCGCCCATGACGCCGCCCAGGCGGAGGCCGCAGAATAATGGCACGCGTTGAACTGGTGAACCTGTCGAAGTCCTTCGGTGAGGTTAAAGTGCTGCATGACCTGAACCTGACCGTCGAAGAGGGTGAGTTTGTTGCCCTCGTCGGCCCGTCAGGCTGCGGCAAATCCACGTTGCTGCGGATCATCGCCGGGCTTGAGGACGCCACAAGCGGTGAGATTGTGATGGACAACGAAATCGTCAACGACCTCAACCCGCGGGAGCGCAACATCGCAATGGTGTTTCAGTCTTATGCGCTTTACCCGCACATGACGGTTGAGGAAAACATCGGCTTCAACCTGCGCATCTCCGGCGTGTCCAAGGCGGAAAAGCGTGAACGGGCGCGGGCGGCGGCGGAGACGCTGGGCCTCACCGATCTGCTGGATCGCAAACCGTCGCAGCTGTCAGGCGGGCAACGTCAGCGCGTCGCCATGGGGCGTGCCATTGTGCGCAACCCTGATGCGTTCTTGTTTGATGAGCCGCTGTCCAATCTGGATGCCAAACTGCGCGCCGAGATGCGCGATGAAATCAAGCATCTGCATCACAAGGTCAAAACCACCTCGATCTACGTAACTCACGACCAGATTGAAGCGATGACGCTGGCGGATCGTGTTGTGATCCTCAAAGGCGGGGTCATCCAGCAGATCGGCACCCCAACGGAGTTGTATCGAAACCCTGCCAACAGTTTCGTTGCGGGCTTTATCGGTTCACCGGCCATGAACTTCGTCGATGCGACGCTTGAAACATCAGGGGGCCAAACGACAGCAACCCTTCAGGATGGCACCAAGTTGGTGGTGTCTGTTGATTATGCCGCATTGGGTCGCGACGTGAAGTTGGGCCTGCGCCCAGAGCACCTTGAACTGGCGGCAAACAGTGCGACGAATGCCATGCCGGGGAGCGTCCGGTTGGTGGAACCCACGGGCGCTGTGAACCACCTCAAAATCAAAGTCGCAGGTCAAAACCTGACCGTCGTTGATGATACGCTGGCGGATCTTGCGCTGGATGCACCCGTGCACCTGTCCATCGCGCCGGAATACATCCACGTATTCCCCAAAGACGAGTAAACCCAAAGCGTGACCTATCAAGACCCCAAAGCTGCCATCGAAGATCGTGTTCAGGATCTTCTGTCGCAAATGACCTTGCCGGAAAAGCTGGCGCAGATGCATGCGCTTTGGCTGGTGCTCTCGGAGGACGGGGCGCACAAGATGCGCCCGGATGCGTCGAATGATTTTTCGGGCGGTGATCCTGAGAAAGTGAAGACGTTGTTTGCGCATGGTCTGGGGCAGATCACACGGCCATTGGGGACTTTTGGCGTGGACCCTGCCGCGGGTGTGCGGGCGCTGAACCGGTTCCAAAAGGACATCATCGAGGGCACGCGCCTTGGCATTCCCGTGATGTCGCATGAGGAGTGTTTGTCCGGCCTCATGGCCCAAGGCGCGACATTGTTCCCCACGCCGCTGTCCATGGCGGGCACGTGGAATCCAGACCTTATCGAAAAGGTGGGGGCCGCGATCGGGGCAGAGTGTCAATCCATCGGGGCGCATCAGGGCCTTGCCCCCGTGCTGGACGTGTCCCGCGATGCGCGCTGGGGCCGGACCGAGGAGTGTTTCGCCGAGGATCCCTATCTGACAGGCGTGTTTGCCACCCGCTATGTGCGGGGTTTGCAAGGGGCGGATCGCAAATTCCTCGCCACCCTTAAACACTATGTCGGCCATTCCGCCAGCGAAGGCGGGCGCAACCATGCGCCCGTTCACCTTGGCCCGCGTGAATTGGCCGATGATTTCATGCTGCCGTTTGAGATGGCGGTCAAAGGGGCCGATGCGGCGTCCATCATGCCTGCCTATCATGACATCGATGGGGAACCTCTCCATGCATCTTACCGTCTTCTCACGGAGGTCTTGCGCGATCAGTGGGGGTTTGATGGGCTGATCGTGGCTGATTATATTGGCGTGACACTGCTGGAAACGCACCACGCGATTGCCGCCGATAAGGGTGAGGCCGCGGCGATTGCGTTCAAGGCGGGGCTGGATGTGGAACTGCCGTCGAACGAATGCACGCCGCATTTGGAAACAGCCCTGTCACGCGGTCAGATCAACATGGACGATATCAATGAGGTCGTCCGCCGTATTCTGACCGAGAAATTCCGCATCGGCTTGTTTGAACGCCCGTACGCCGATGAAGGGGCTATTACCCTGCGCACGCCCGAGGCACTTGCGCTTGCGCGCGAGGTCGCGACCCAAGGCACCACGTTGTTAGAAAACAACGGCATCCTGCCGCTGGGTGACACCGCCAAACTGGCGGTGATCGGACCCACAGCAGATGATCCGCTGGCGCTTTTGGGCGATTACGCTTTCCCCGTCCACCTCATCAACAGCGATGCGACCACGGACACCGACAACGTGATCACGCCACTTGCGGGCCTTCGCGCGGCCCTTGGGCAGGATCGCGTCACCTTTGCCCAAGGCTGCTACATCCTGGAAACCCGCGGGTCCGGCGCGCCCGTGTTTCCGGGTGACATGGCCGACCACGAGAGCATTAAGCGCAACTCTCCCGTGTCTGATCGGATTGACCTGATTGCGGATGCCGTCGTCGCGGCCAAGGCTGCGGATGTGGCGGTGCTGTGCTTGGGTGATCTGTCGGGCATCTTCCAAACGGGCACGGTGGGGGAGGGGTCCGATGTAGATACCCTTGCCCTGCCTGGTGTGCAGCAACAGCTTCTTGATGCGGTGCTCGACACAGGCACACCTGTGATCGTCGTGCTGTCTAGCGGGCGGCCTTATAACCTTGGCGGGCGTGAAAAAGACCTTGCGGCCTATGTGATGACCCATTTCAGCGGCGAACAGGGCGGCCATGCGCTGGCTGATGTGCTGACCGGCGCGGCGGAGCCTTCGGGCCGGTTGACCATTTCAACCCCGCGCAGCGCGGGCGCCTGCCCGTACCACTACAACCACAAATTCAAAAGTGCAGGCACCCCCATCGCCCGCCATTTCGGCAGCGATTACCCCTTTGGTCATGGGCTGTCCTACACGTCCTTTGAGTATAGCGACATCACACTGGCCTCGGCTGAGGTGCCCAATGAGGGCGGCACGATAGAGGTGGCCGTAACCCTTACCAACACCGGCGACAGGACAGGTGTGGAGGTTGTCCAGCTTTATACGCGCGATTGCATGGCCTCCCTTGTGCGGCCAATCAAAGAACTGAAAGCCTTTGCGCGTGTTTCATTGGCGGCCGGTGCAAGCGCCAAGGTCACGTTCCATGTGCCGACGGATATGCTCAACTTCACTGGTCGAAATGATCGCCGGATTGTCGAACCTGGGGGCTTTGACGTGATGATCGGGGCTTCTAGCGATGATATTCGTCTAACAGCAAACGTCGACGTCGTGGGGGCCGTGCGGGAGCTTCCGCAAAATTGGCGCATGGAAAGCGACGCCAACATCACGATGCTTTGAAGTCTCCGCCGGCCCGTTATGTAGCATGTCTTCACAAACTGGGAGACCCGTTTTGACGCGGCCGTGCCCCTGTCCTATCAATGCGTAAACTGTGAAGGCTGCCCCTATGACTTTGACCGACCCCGATCGTCTGTATCCTGCCGAACCACGCCAACGTGATCTTGCACGGGCGCTGTATCAATCTGTTGCAGATCTTCCGATCATCAGCCCCCATGGGCATTGCGATCCTCGCTGGTTCGCCGAAAACGACCGTTTTCCAGACCCAGCGGCGCTGTTTGTTACGCCTGATCACTACGTCTTCCGGATGCTTGTCAGTCAGGGTGTGACGCTGCCCGATCTTGGTATTGCGCGCACGGATGGTGGACCTGTTGAGGGTGACCCGCGTGTGATCTGGCGGCGGTTCGCGGAAAACTATCACCTGTTTCGGGGCACGCCTTCGGCGATGTGGATGGATCATTCATTGGAACATGTGTTTGGGGTCACGGATATCCTTGGGCCCCAGACAGCGGATGCGATCTATGACCAGATCGAGGCGCAATTGGCGACCGATGCGTTCCGCCCCCGCGCGTTGTTTGAGAGGTTCAACATCGAGGCGCTGGCCACGACCGAAGGCGCGCTAGATGATCTGGCCTGGCACAAGATGACCCAGGACAGCGGCTGGACAGGCCGCGTCATTACCACCTATCGCCCCGACGCGGTGGTCGATCCTGATTTTGAGGGCTTTGCGGACAATTTGGTGGCATTGGGGCAGATGACAGGTGAGGATACCCACACCTGGACAGGGTATCTGGCCGCCCACCGTGCGCGGCGCGCGGTTTTTCGGGATCACGGCGCGACTGCCACGGATCATGGACATCCCAGTGCTGTCACTGCAAATTTGGCCACCGCGGAGGTCGAAGCGCTGTTCGCCAAGATCATCGCAGGCACGTTTACCACACACGAGGCGGAGATGTTCCGCGGGCAGATGTTGACCGAGATGGCCAAGATGAGTCTCGACGATGGGATGACGATGCAAATCCACGCCGGTTGCGTGCGCAATCACTCCGCGCAGGTCTTTGCGGAGTTTGGCCGCGACAAGGGGTTCGATATTCCGGGACGGACTGATTTCGTGGGCGCGTTGCAACCCCTTCTGGACGCAGTGGGGATGGAGCCTGATCTGACGATTATTCTGTTTACGCTGGATGAAACCACCTATGCCCGCGAACTGGCCCCATTGGCGGGGGCCTATCCTGCGCTGACATTGGGGCCGCCGTGGTGGTTCTTTGACAGCTACGAAGGGATCAAGCGGTTCCGTGAGGCCGTGACCGAGACCTGCGGGTTCTACAACACAGCCGGGTTCAATGACGACACGCGGGCGTTTTGTTCCATCCCCGCGCGTCATGATGTGTCGCGCCGCTCCGATAGCGCCTATCTGGCGGGTCTTGTGACCACCGGCCGCCTGCGTGAGGCAGACGCCTTCGAGGTCTCTCAAGATCTGGCGTACACCTTGGCCAAACAGGCCTACGGATTATGAGCCCCGCACAGGACGGGTTGAAACCGCGCCTGATGCGACAGGGCAGCGCGCCTGACATCGGGATCGTTCACTTGGGTCCGGGCGCCTTTTTTCGCGCGTTCAATGCGGAATATACCCATGATGCGATGGCGCACTCAGGGGGCGACTGGGGCATTCTGGCGGTGTGCCTGCGCAGTGCCACAGCGCGCGATCAACTGGTCCCGCAGGGCGGCCTTTTTACCTCGGTCACGCTGGATGAGGGCGGGATGTTACCCAAAACGATTGGGTCGGTGCGGGACGTTCTGGTCGCGCCTGAGAATCCTGCGGGGGTGGTGGACGCTATGGCTGATGCGGCCGTCAAAATCGTATCGTTGACGATCACAGAGAAGGGCTATTGCCGCGCGCCGGCCACTGGCACCTTGGATCTGGATCATCCAGATATTGCCCATGACCTGTCGCAGCTGTCAAAGCCTCGGTCTGCTGTCGGATTTATCGTTGCGGCTTTGGCCGCGCGGCGGGCTACAGGCGTTGCACCTTTTGTGGTGCTGTCGTGTGACAACCTGCCCAGCAACGGCCCGCTGACCCGGAACATCGTGAGCGCCTTTGCCCGTCAGGTTGATACGGAACTGGCCGATTGGATTGCCACAAACGTGTCCTTTCCCGCCACCATGGTGGACCGCATTACGCCTGCAACCACGGACGCGGACCGGGCGGCCTTGGCCGACCTGCTCGATGCCCGCGATGAGGCCTGCGTTTTTCATGAGGCGTTCAGACAATGGGTGATCGAGGATGATTTTCCCACAGGCAGACCGGCGTGGGACATGGCGGGCGCGCAACTGGTGACTTCGGTTGCGGACCATGAGGAAATGAAGCTGCGCTGCCTCAATGGCACTCATTCCATGCTGGCCTATCTTGGGTATCTGGCGGGGTATGAAACCATCGCCGACACAGTGGCCGATCCGAATTTCGCCCAGCTGTGCCGCATGGCATGGGACGAAGAAATCATCCCGACACTGACCCAACCGGATGGTGAGGATTTACCCGCCTATCGTGATGCCCTGTTGCGTCGTTATCTGGATCGCGCGTTGAAACATCGCACTTGGCAGATTGCGATGGATGGCAGTCAAAAACTGCCGCAGCGGATTTTGGCGACGGTCGCGGACAGTTTGGGGCAGGGGCGTCAGCCCCGTGCCCTCGCCCTCGCCGTAGCGGGTTGGATGCGCTACGTGGGCGGCGTCGATGAGACAGGCGCTCCGATTGATGTGCGCGACCCGATGGCCGACCTTTTGCGCCGGACCTGTGACGGGGCATCGGATGACCAGGGCCGTGTGCGCGCGCTGTTGGCCCTGGACGAGATTTTCCCGCCTGATTTGGCGGCCAACCCCAACTTTGAACAGCTGGTGCAGGACGCCTATGCGTCCCTTGTCAGTCGCGGGGCGAAAGGGGCCGTTGCGGATTTGGTTAGCGGTTGACCCGCTTAGGCCGTGCCGCGCACGGGACGGTCATTGGTGATGTTAAAGATCATTCCGTCCAGCAGTTCTTCAAGGTCGGGGCGCGCGGCGGGCCCGTTTGAGATATCGACCAACATCAGTGTTCCATCAGGCTTAATCCCGAAGGCGCCAGGTTCCGCGAAATTGGCTGTTGTCTCGGCCTCTGACAGCGGGGCAGAGACATAAAGGCCCAGATCGCGCATTTGCGCCTCTTGCAGGCCGTAGCACAGATCAAACCGCCAACCGAATTCCGCCAGATCGGCTTCCGCTTTATCGCGCGTGTCGGCCGAGGCCACGATGACATTCATTTGCGCGGACCACTGGTGCAACACCGCATCCAGTTTGTTCAGAAACCGTTTGCAACGCGGACAGTGTTTGCCGCGATAAATAAAGACCATCGTCCAACGATCGGATGGCCCCCCAATGGTGCGGGTGCCGCCGCTGACACACTTCAGATCAAAAGGCGCAATTGCACCGCCAACGTTGGGTCGTTTGTGGGTCATCTCGTGCTCCTGCTTGGGGTTCGGACTGACGCGACCCTATTGGAAATAGTCGCTGTGTGCGTGATGAATTTCAGAAATCACCTTGTCGATGCGCGACACGTGGTGGCGCAAAAGGGCTCGGGCGCGCGGCACATCGTGGGCCGACAGCGCATCAAGAAGTTCCAGATGATCCGCCAAGACACGGTCCCGTTCTTCGTCATGGGACATGCTGAGAACACACAAACGGTCAACGCTGCGTTTACACGATTGGATCGTGTCGAAGGCCAAGGGTTTGCCGGACGCCTGACAAATCAGGAGATGAAATTCATAGTCTAAGTCATGGAAGGTGGCCGTGTCGTGTTGGGCAAGGGCTGCCTTTTGCGCGTCTATGTTTTCGCGCAACATATCCGTGCAGGTCTGATCCCAGATCGCGCAGGCGGCCTCGATCACCTCAAGCTCCACCGCGAGACGCAGGAAACGGGCGTTCTCAATCTCTTGCATGGAAAAGCGGCGGACAACCGTGGCTCGTTGGGGACGGATGTTGAGAAGATTAAGGTCCCCAAGCCTGCGAAAGGCGTCGCGGATCGGTTGCCGCGAGACGCCGAATCGACGGGCGACCTCGGCTTCGGATATCTTGGTGCCGGGCAAAAGGTGAAGCGAAGCGATCTCTTCATAGAGCTGGTCAAAGACGACATCAGCGGTCGATCGCGTGTCGCGTTCTGTGCTGCGGTCTGGCATCGTCGTTCCTTTTTCTACAGGGCGGGCAGGACCCTGATGATTTAATCGCGCTGATACTTAGCGGCCTTTTGTCGCAAGTGTAGTCAAAATTTGACAAAAGCAGAGAACAACTGTCTTGACAATTCTGGGATACTAGTCACCACTTAGCACAAGGTCGATGCTTTTGAAACACTGCATTGGCTGTCCTTGATGCGGTCCCCCGGTGGAGGAGTGGGCGATTGTGTCAGGCGAGCTTGGACGAAAAGGCACGGATTTTCGCGCACCGCGCGCATCCCCCCGACCGTCCGGCCCGCGCCACTTGAACAAACAGGGAGAGAAGAATGTACAAGACAATAACAAAAACACTGCCAGCCGTCGCAACCGCGCTTGCGCTGTGTGCCACGGCAGCATCCGCCGAGAACATGCGCGCGTGGAACATCCACGTGGATGGCCACCCCAACACAGCCGCAATGGATAAGTTCGCCGAACTGGTCGCCGAAAAAACTGGCGGTGACGTCACGATCGAGGTCTTCCACGGCGGCGTTCTGGGCAGCCAGCCCGATGCGCTCGAGCAGGTGCAGCTGGGTGCGATTGACATCGGCAACTTCAACCTTGGCCCCATCGGTCCGATCGTGAAAGAAGCCAACCTTGTGTCGCTTCCATTCATCTTCCGCGATGTGGACCACATGTTCCGCGTTCTGGACGGCCCTGCCGGTGACACAATGGCCGACGCCATGGCTGAAGCTGGCATTCAGCCCATCGCTTGGTTTGATGCGGGCGCTCGGTCTTTCTACAACAATTCCGGCCCCATCAATTCGCCAGCTGACGTTGAAGGCATGAAAATCCGCGTGATGAACAACGATCTGTTCACCGGCATGGTCAACGCCATGGGCGGCAACGGTACACCGATGGCCTTCTCCGAGGTGTATCAGTCGCTGAGCACAGGCGTCGTGGACGGGGCAGAAAACAACCTGCCATCCTTCCAGTCGGTCGGTCACTTTGAGGTCGCAGGCTTCTATTCCCTGTCCGAACATCTGATCATTCCTGAATGCATCTGTGTGAACACCGCCAAGTTCAACGGCCTGTCCGAAGACATGCAGAACGCACTGGTCGCAGCGGCCCAAGAAGCCGCCGAATTCCAACGTGTGCTGTGGAACGAACAGACGGCTGCCGCCCGTGAGGCCGTGGAAGCGGCTGGTGTCCAGATCAACATGATCGAAGACAAGACGCCGTTCCAGGATGCCATGGCCCCTGTCTATGCGGATTACCTCGCTGCAAACCCAGACATGACCGCGCTGGTCGAGCTGGCACAAGCGACCGAGTAATCGGCACCTTTAAATCTGAAGACGTCCGGCTCTAGGTGGCTGGGCGTCTTCTTTCACGGCAGGCAGGGCACATGAGCAATAATCCAGACCATCAAACCGGCCTCGGTCCGGTCGACGCGCTTTTTCGCGGGATCGTTTATCTGTGTCGCGTGATCACCGGTGTGGCACTTGTCTCCCTGACGGTGTTGTTGGGATATCAGGTGTTTGGTCGATATGTTCTGAACGATACGCCCACTTGGGTTGATCCTTTGTCCTTGCTGCTGATCATGCTGATTGCTTTTCTTGGTGCAGGCATTGGCGTCTACGAACACACGCACCTGTCCGTTGTGATGATGCGCCAAGCGGTCACCGCGCGGATCAGGACAGCGATGGTCCTGTTGACCGACCTTATGATGGCGGGATTTGGCGGATTGATGATGTGGTATGGCTGGCAGCTGACCGCATTCAAATGGAAAAACGATATCCCCCTGATTGGATTGCCCGAAGGGTTGCGATCGTTGCCGCTGACAATTTGTGGTGGGATGATTTTGGTGTTTGCCCTGGGCCATCTGGTTCGGGTTTTGCTAGGGCGTGATACCCGCGCCGATAGCGTCGAATAAGGACGGCCAAGATGGGTCTTGCACTTTTACTGGGCGTCTTTGCTCTCTGCGTCATCCTGGGCACACCTGTGGCCTTTGCCCTTGGGATCTCAGCCATCGCCGCCTTCTGGTTCGAAGGTCTGCCGCTGATGGTGGGATTCCAACGGATCATATCGGGCATCAACGTCTTTTCGCTGCTGGCCATCCCGTTCTTTATCTTCGCCGGAGAGCTGATGTTCCACGGGGGCATCGCCATCCGTCTGGTAAAATTCGCCCAAGCGGCCGTCGGGGCTGTGCGCGGTGGCCTTGGCATCGTCAACGTGTTGTCGTCGATGTTGTTCGGCGGGATTTCAGGGTCTGCCATTGCGGATATTTCGGCATTGGGGTCGATCCTTATTCCGGTGATGAAAGACAAGGGGTACGATGCAGATTACGCGGTGAACGTCACCGTCACGTCGTCCATCGCGGGCATCATCATACCGCCGAGCCACAACATGATTATCTATGCCATCGCCGTGGGCGCGGGCAGTGGCATGTCCATTTCCAGCCTGTTTTTGGCCGGCGTGGTTCCCGGTATCCTGATGTGTCTCTGTCTGGCCGCCGCGGCCTATCTGGTGGCCGTCAAACGCGGTTACAGCGCTGAACGGTTCCCGGGGTGGGAGGCGCTGATGTTTGCCTTCTTTGGTGCAATTCCGGGCTTGCTGACGGCTGTCATCATTGTGGGCGGGGTGCTGTCTGGTGTGTTCACGGTGACGGAATCCGGCGCCTTCGGGGTGATCTATGCCTTTTTGGTGACTTTGATTGTCTACCGGTCGCTCACCTGGACGAATTTCAAGATCGCAGTGAACCAGTCGGTCAAGACTACGGCAATGGTCATGATCCTGATCGCCTGTGCTGCGGCCTTTGCCTATATGCTGACGTTCTACCGCGTGCCGACGATGATGGTGGGCTTCATGATGGGGCTGACGGAAAACCCAATTCTGATCTTGCTGATGATCAATGCGGTGCTGTTGTTGCTGGGCATGATCATGGACATGGCCGCGCTGATCCTGATTTGCACACCGATCTTTTTGCCCGTGGCTATGGCCCTTGGCATGGATCCGATCCAATTCGGGATGGTGTTGTTGGTCAACCTTGGGCTTGGGCTGTGTACGCCCCCTGTGGGGTCGTGCCTGTTCGTGGGCTGTGCCGTTGGCAAGTTGCCGATGGAAAAGGCAGTGCGGACGATCTGGCCGTTCTATCTGGCGATTTTCGTGGCCTTGATGTTGATCACCTTCGTGCCAGCCATTTCCATGACCCTGCCGAATTTGCTGAACGGGTAGGTTAGCGGAGGGCGGCGATGATCCCGCGCAGTTCGGCCAGTCCGCGCAGGCGCCCGATCAGGGTATAGCCCGGCTGCACATCCCGCCCGATGTCATCCAGCAGGGCATGGCCGTGATCGGCACGGAAGGGTAGGGGCGCGCCGGCGTCCAACAGTGCACGGATCACGGCGACCATGTCTACATCACCGGCCAGATGGGCGCTTTCATAGAAGGATCCATCAGGCTGTTTGGCGACATTGCGCAAGTGGACGAAATGGGACCGTCCGCCGAAGGCCCGCGCAATCGCAGGTACGTCGTTGTCAGGGTGAGAGCCGAGAGATCCGGTGCACAGCGTCAGCCCATTTGCGGGTGCATCGACGGCGTTCAGGATCCAGTCGATATCGTCACGTGTGGACACGATCCGTGGCAGGCCCAGAATGTCGCGGGGGGGATCATCGGGATGGATGCACATGTTGATGCCCAGCTCCGTGGCGGTCGGAATGACCTCCTCAAGGAACCGTTTCAGGTTGGCGCGCAGATCAGTGTGGGTCAGGCCCTGATAGGTCTCCAACACGGCGCGAAGGCCTGCGATGTCGTAGGTATCGACGGCGCCAGGCAGACCCGCCATGATGGTGTGCAACAGCCCTGCCTGATCTTCGGCGGTGCTGTTTTGATACCATTGATCACCGGCCTGAAGGGCCTCAGATGCGTAATCATCACGGGCCGCGTCGCGGCCTAACATGTGCACTTCGAACGCGGCCATCTTGGTAGCGTCAAACGCAAGGCCCGTACCACCGCCGGGCATAGGCGCGGCGAGGTCTGTGCGCGTCCAATCGAGGATCGGCATGAAGTTGTAGCAGACGGTGGTAATGCCTTCGGCGGCCAAATTGGCAAGGCTCTGGCGGTACGTGGCAAACAGCGCGCCAATATCGCCGGTGCCGCGTTTGATGTCCTCATGCACCGGCAGGCTTTCGACCACGTCCCATGTCAGGCCTGCGGCCTCAATCTCAGCTTTGCGGGCGGCAATGGCATCGCGGGGCCAGACGTGGCCATAAGGAATGGCATGCAGGGCACTGACGATACCCACGGCACCGGTCTGCCGGACCTCGGCCAGTGTAATAGGGTCAAATTCACCGAACCAACGCCAAGTCTCACGCATCAAACTGTTCCTTCTCTATGTCGCGTCAACGGGCACCAAAGCGCCCTTGTGTCCGATCACCTGACGGGACAACGTGCAAGCGGTGTGGATGCCCTTGTCCAAGGGTTGCCCTGTGACGATGGCAGCGAAAACACCGGCGTTGAAACTGTCACCTGCCGCGGTGGTGTCGATGACAATATCAAGGGCCGCGACGGTGACAGTGCCCCATTGGCCCTGATCGACATAAAGCACATCTGCCGCGCCGTTTTTCACCACGACGCTGGGGCACCCCGCGCCGAGATAGCGGTTGGCGGTGGCCTGTGGATCGGCATCGCCAAACCAATCGGCCTCATCCTCAAAGGACGGCAGGGCGATGTCGCTGACCGCCGCACCACGCATGATTTGGGCCGTCATCTCCTCACCGTTTGCCCAGAGTTTGGGTCGTAGGTTCGGATCAAAGGCGATCGTTTTGCCGTTGGCGCGGGCGTTGGCGAGGGCCTCCAGCAGGGTGTCACGGCCTGCAGGGTCAAGGATGCCCAGCGTGATGCCTGAGAAATAGATCACATCGGCACGGTCCATCGCGTTTGCCAACGCTGCGGGATCGTCGGCCAGCGTGCGGGCGGCGGATTGGCCACGCCAGTAGGAAAAGCTGCGCTCGCCATCTTTCAAGGCGATCATGTACAGCCCGACGGTGCGTCCTGCGCGGGTCTGCACATCCGTATCATCGATATCGCCTGCGCGGATGAACGTCCGCATGTCGTTCGAAATGGCATCGTCGCCCACAGCCGAAAAATAAGCCACGTCCGCTTGCGGGGCCAAGCGCGCCAGATACCACGCGGTGTTGAACGTATCGCCCGCAAAGCCCAGCCGGAAATCGCCCGCCACATCAGAGGGGGCGAGTTCCGCCATACATTCGCCAATGCAAAGAACGCGCATGGCGGCCTCCTTTAGGAAAAGATCATACCACCGTTTATGTCGATGTTTGTGCCGGTCATAAAGGCGCTGTCAGCGCAGGCCAGAAACAGGATTAGGTTGGCGGTATCCTGGATGGTACCTTGGCGTTTCAGGGGGGCGTTCGCCTCAAACCCGCGACGGCCTGCGTCGGGGGTGTGAATGTTGTGGAAATCCGTGTCGATCATTCCGGGACACAGCGCGTTGACGCGGATGTCGGGGCCGACTTCTTTGGCCAGCCCGCGTGTCATAGTCATCACGGCGCCCTTGGAGGACGCATAGGCCACTGATCCCGGCCCGCCGCCGTCACGTGCCGCTTGGCTGGCGATGTTGACGATGGCGCTACCGGGTTTCATGTGCTCAAGGCAGGCTTTGGTCATCATGAAGGTGCTGGTGACGTTCAATGTCATGACCTGTTCCCAGAACGCCACATCCATCTCCGCAAAGGTTTTGCGCGCCACAAGGCCGCCTGCGTTGTTGACCAGAACATCAACGCCGCCGAAGGCATCGAGCGTGGCGCCCACAAGCGCGTCAACACCCGCTTGTGTGTTCAGATCCGCCTGCACCGCGATGGCCTTGCCGCCTGCTTTTTCGATATCAGCGACGACCGTATCCGCACCGGCAGAGCTTTCGAAATAGCTGATCGCAACATTGGCCCCTTCGGCCGCCAGAGTGCGGGCAGCGGCGGCCCCGATATCGCGACCGCCACCTGTGATCATCGCTGTTTTGCCGGCAAGTTTCATCTGCTGTCCTATCGTTCAAGGGTCAAGAAGTGATCGAAAATCTCAGGCACATTGCCGTCACCCATGCCCGCTGCAACACCGGCTTGCAAAGCCTCTGACGTGCCTTCGGCAATCGCGGAGGCCGTGCCCATATCTGCCACCATCTGCAGGAAATACGCGATGTCCTTGTTGGCATTGTTGATGCTGAAGCCAAGGTTGCTGACACCATCCACGGCGTAAGCCTTGCAAAAGCCCATAAAGGGTGAATTGGAGGGGCCCGCCGACATGATGTCATAAAGCTGGGCGCGGTCGATGCCCGCGCGGTCTGCAACGGCAAAGGCTTGGCTCATGGCCGCAACAGTGGTCATGCCCATGAAGTTGTTGATCAGCTTGGTGACATGGCCCGCGCCGAGCGCACCGAGGTAGAAGACATTCTCGCCTTGATCATCGAGGACCGGTTTGACCTGATCAAAGGTCGCGCGGTCGCCCGCAGCCATGATGTTGAGCAATCCGTCTTTGGCGTGGGCGGGCGTCCGGCCCAGCGGCGCGTCGATCATACCCGCACCTTTGCCAGCCAGATCAGCCCCGATCTTGCGGGTGCTGTCGGGAATTGAGGTTCCAAAGTCGATGACGACAGCGCCTTTCTTGATACCTGCTAAAATGCCATCGTCGCCGTAGATCAGACCCTCAACCACCTCAGATGTGGTCACGCACAGCATGATGATATCGCAGGCTTCGGCCATTTCTTTGGGCGTTGCCACTTGGGTCGCGTTGCCCCGCGCCAGAACCGCATCGGCGGCGGCCTGTTTACGGGCCATGACGAAGAGGTCATAGCCCCGCGTTTGCAGGTTTTCGACCATGTTGCTGCCCATCAGCCCAAGGCCGATGAAGCCGATCACGGGTTTGGTCATGTCGCGGCCTCCGTTATTTTGAGCTTACAGGAAATCTTCGCGGTGCGGGGTAAAGACATCCAGCAGAGTGCCGGATTCAAGGCAGGTCGCGCCGTGTTCGATGTTGGGTTCTTTGTAAAGAGAATCCCCCGCGCCGACGACGTATTTCTTGTCACCTACGGTAAATTCGAACTTGCCCGACATCACATAGGTGATCTGTTCGTGGCGGTGGTGGTGCATGGGGGCGGTCACGCCGGCCTCAAAATGGACCTCGACCACCATCAGGTTGTCGTTGAAGGCGCCAATTTTGCGTGCAAGCCCAGTGTCGACAGGTTCAAGCGTGCCTTCGGAAGCAGGGAAGTAGTTTTTGACGGTCATGTGGTGTGTGCCCTTTACGTGTTGGCAAGTTTCTTCATGACGACCTTGAACGTGTTCTCGTCCGGGTCGGTGAAATAGAGGTCGGCGTCATAGCCTTGGTCATCCATGAAATTAAAGATCCGCTTTGGTGCGTCCAGTCGATAGGGCACCAGCAGGGTCGCCACGCGGTGGCGGGTGGCGGCGGGGTAGGCGGCGGTCAGGCAGGTGCTGACGGGCAGGTCACCGTAATCGGCAGGATCCACGTCGGTGAAGTCTGCCTTTTGACTGATCACGGGTTTGCCCGCCTCGGACCAGACGACCTGACCATAGAACCCAGCCCTTTGGCCGATGTTGCGAAAGGATGTCTTGCCGAGTTCATAGGAATTATTCGCATGCAGCAACCATTCCATCGTCACGGGTTCAGACGCGTCCACCTTATCAACGATCACGAAGTAGCTGTTGCGGACGAAGTAAATCTCACGCTCGGCCAATGTGACCTCGGGTGAGAGGCTTTGATACGCCGCCGTTGCATCGCCGCGAATATAGATGTGGTCGTCGTGTTCTTCGGCCGCCAGAATGCGGCCGTTGGCGGCCAGCGCGCGGGCCTTGTCCTTTTCGGCGTATTGGCCTTTGCCGTTGATCAGGATTGCGTTCTTTGATCGTGTCTGCCTGCGCCATTGCCGGTGCATCGACGAATTGAAGGCCACGTAATAGCCCGACTGGATCGCCAGATCTTCGCCATAGGCGGCCAGACAAAAGGCGTTCTGGTCCCCGTGACTGTGGCTGATCGAGCCGTAGGGAGAGGATTTGAACACGAACTGAATGTGTTCATCCGGATTGGCCATCTGGTGTTGGACTGCAACCCAGCCCACCCCCTCGAAATGGCGCATGCCGCCGGGGGGGTCTGTCGCCTCAACCATGGGCCAGCCAGTGCGAAAGGCCATTTCGTCAAAACGCGTATCCCACCAGCCCCAGTTGTAAAAATCGCCCTCGGTGCCGGGGTTCAGCCGCTGGCTTTCGTCGCAGTACCACTGATAGGCGCCATTGCCCGTGACGCCGCCGAATTGACGCAGGTTCATGCCGATCTTGATGCAGGACAGATCGCCCTGCGTGGCATCATCGCCAAAGGTCGCGCGGCGGGTGTTGGGCGCCTTGGTGAACAGGGGGAAGTCGCCTGTGTTCTGGAAAAACGGGCGGTCATAGACGTTCAGGCCGGTGTAGACCTTCAGCCAATTGGCGGCATCCAGCAGGTAGGAAATGCCGGTCATCCAGTAATGTGGCCCCTCGGCCCAGCCGCCCTGCGCGTCGCCCCAAGGCGAATAGACGGTGTAAAGGAATTCGATGGAATAGTTCAGCCATTCTTCGGCCTGACCTGTCTCATCATCATGCAGCAGCGCAATGCAGGCGGGGATGATGCAGGAGGACACGGACCGCACGGCGTGGCTATCATAGGGGAACAGATGGATCTTGGCGTTATCAATCGCGTGTTCCGCCAGATCGCGGGTGCGTTCCAGAAGGGCCGCGCGGACGGTGGTGCGTTCGTCCTGAGACAGATCATCATACAGCCAGTCATAGCCCCAGGCCAAAGCGTTACACACGCGGTAGGCCCATTCGTCCGTATAGGCGCGAGAGGTGACGCCCATGGGGTCCCAGCTTGCGGCCTCAAGCAGCCAGTCCTTGGCGCGGGCGGTCATTGCCGCGTTGCCGGTGACCTTGCCGCCGATGGCCAGATTGCGGATGGCGTACCAGACCTCTTGCAAGTCGATATAGGTCTGCCGCCAGACGGGCGCTGTGCGTTGGTGGTTGGGGTAGCCCGCCGGTTCGCGGGTAATCTCGCGGTCCATCCACATCAGGACCGAGTGTTCATAAAAGCTCGACCAGGTGGCGTGGTCTGCGTCCTTGGCGATGGCGGCCTTGAAGTCCTCCAGCTTGTCGGACGTCAGCCACAGCCGCGGGTGGTCGGTGGCCACGCCAGCCAGCCGTGTGGCGCGGGCGGGCAGGGGGGTTTGGGCCAGATCGGGGGCAAGTGTGAAACTGCGCGTCGTGCTCCATTCGCAAGTGGGTGCACCGGTGTCTGCTTCGCAGGTGGCATACGACCAATGATAGGTGTCGGGATCCAGCGGCGCATCAGGCGTGAAAAAATTATAGGGCAGGCCCGTGAAGGTCTGCGTTTTGGCGGCAGAGAATTTTGGATCTGTCGAGATGCGCAAAACATAAGTTGCGCCTTCGTCAATCACAGGCAGCCAAGTGAAACGGGGCGGGTTTTCAACGATGTCTGTGCCCTCGGTCGGGCCATATTGAATGGTCAAGCGGCCTGCGTTGGGTTCATCAAGGGGCGGCAGGGTGTCTTTGGGCATCGGTCTAAAATCCGCGAGTCTATTTGGGGAAAATGGCCGGGGGCGACGGGATACGCCGCCCCCAAACCGAGAGGAAAATTTAGCCGCCGTACTGACGGTCATAGGCGGTTTGCATCACCACCAGCAGTTCCTGCATGCCCATTTCGTCCAGCTGGGCGATATAGGCATCCCAGTCTTCCATGACGTCGCCGTTGCCAAGGATCCAGCCTTGCTGACGTTCCAGCATATAGTCACGGATCGACCCCCATGTGCGGTCATAGATCGCCTGTTCTTCGGGCGTGAACGCCACGCCGAGGAAGTCGGGGATCAACAGATCAGGCATCGTGTCATAAAGCGCGATACCCTCAAGGGCGAATTCGTTGCTCCACTGGGCTTCATACGCGTAGTCTTGGAAATAACCACGACCCTGCAGTTGTGCGCCGACCTGATAGAGGGACCGGTTCACCGGACCTTGGTCAAGGAACTCCTGCTTGAAGATCGGCTCACCGTCGACCATGTCGTACTGCTGGCCTTCCACGCCGAAGTTGGCCAAACGACGACCTTCCTCGGAGAACCAGAAGTCGAAGTATTTGATCGTCTCGACGACATGCTCGTTCTCAAAGCCGATGGCCCAACCGTCCGGTTTCACCAGAATACGGCGGTGCTCTTCGATGCGGCGACCCGACGGGGACGCTGGCGGCAAGAACGCCTCAAACGCGAAGCCGTCAATCTCAGACGACAGGCGGTTGTAACCGGATGTGGAGGCGAACCAATCGTGGGTCGACCCGCCGAGGTTTTCCGACAACAGGAAGTCACGCGCGGATGAGCCACGGGTGAACACTTCGGCGTCGATCAGGCCTTCTTCGTACCAGCGCGCCAGATTGGCGATACCGTCACGATAGCCTTCACCGATGTAGCCGTGGTCGATTTTGCCGTCTTCGATCAGGAAGTCGTGATAGGTGTCGGACCCGTGGGCGCGACCGTCCCAAAGCGTCACGAGACGGATCAGTTCAGGCCACTGGCGGGCAAAGAACGGCACTTCGTCGGCCAGACCATTGCCGTTGGGGTCTTGGGTTTTGAAGGCGCGCAGGACGTTCTCATATTCCTCAACCGTCTGCGGCACTTCGAGGTCCAGCGCCTCAAGCCAGTCGGTGCGGATCCAGTAGCCACGGCCATATTTGCCGTCGGGCAGATAGGGGATGTAATACATCTGACCGTCAGACGCCTTGACAGCGGCTTCGATGTCGGGACGCGTTGCGTAGTAGGCCGCGATATTTGGCGCGTGCTCTTCGATCAGGTCGTTGAGAGGCACAAACGCGCCTTCGGGGCCGAACTGATTGACGAAATCGCGGATCCGGCTGGAGCCGACGATGTCAGGGATACTGCCCGAGGCCAGCATCAGGTTCAGGGCCTCGGTCCGGCCTGTGTTTTCGTCCGAACGCATGTTCGCACCCACAGTGTCGTTGATCAGGTGGATGCCGGTGAGTTCACGGGCGACCTGTTCGACGGGCCATTCCTCATCATAGATGGGATAGGCGCGATGGTTCATTTGGATGGTCAACTCAATCGGTTCCTCCGAGATCCGAAGATGACCATCGGCAAAGGCCGGTGTTGTGATGGCACTGCCTGCAAGCAGGGTTGCCGCTATGGTTAGTTTACGCATTTGATTTCCTCCCATTTGCGTTTTTTATTCCTTCACTCCTCCGAGAAGGATGCCTTTTTCAAAGTACTTTTGAATGAACGGATAGACGATCAGCACGGGGATGATCGAACAGACGATAATCGCAGCCGTCACCGTTTCGGCGCTAAAGGCCGCGTCGGTCTGGACGATGGCGAATTCATCATCGTCAGACAGTTGTGCGATAGTGTGGCGCAAGAAGACCTGCAGCGGGATTTTGTCTTCGGATTGCAACAGGACCATCGCCCAGAAAAACCCGTTCCAGCGCGACACGATACAGAACAATGTAATCGTGGCGATGGCCGGTTTGCTGAGTGGCACGAACACTTTCCAGAGAACCTGAAAATCATTTGCGCCATCCATCCGCGCGGCTTCCTCAAAGCTTTGCGGGATCGCCTCAAAGAAGTTGCGCAGCAGGATGATGTTGAAGGCATTGACCGCAAAGGCCAGGATGATGCCGAACATGCTGTCCAAAAGGTTCAGATCGCGCATGTTCAAAAAGAACGGGATCAGGCCTGCGTTGAACCACATGGTGAAGGCGATAAACAGGTTGAAGAAACGCCGCCCCTTGAGCTGAGGCCGCGACAAGGCATAGGCCGCCGGGATGATGAACAGCAGCGACATCAGCGTGCCACCGATCGTGTAGATGAACGTGTTGCGGTAACTCATCCAGAATTTCGGATCCTTGATGATATAGCCGTAAGCCTCAAGCGTGGCATCGATGGGCGTCAGCACCACTTTGCCCGCCTGCGCCGCAAAGCCCGAGCTGAACGAGACCGCCGCGATGTAGATAAACGGGTACAGCGTCGCGACGGTGAACATGCCGATCAGGACAGACACCACAATCGCGAAGACTTTGTCGCCGCCGGAGTAAAGGTTCCATCTTTGCATCTGACTATCCCCTTACCAAAGCGATGTGCGCGAAAAGCGGCGCGACAGTGTGTTGGCGGTCATCACCAAAGTGAAAGCGACGACAGCGTTGAACAGACCCGCAGCGGCGGCGAGGTCATATTGACCTGATTGCAGACCCTGACGGTACACCCACGTGTTCACGACGTCCGCCGTCTCATAGGTGGCGGGCTGATAGAGAAGGATCACCAACTCAAACGACACTTCCATGACGTTGCCAATGCGGATGATCAGCATGATCAAGATCGTGGGCAGGATGGATGGAATGGTGATTTTCCACATCATCTGCCAGCGGTTTGCCCCATCCACCACCGCACTTTCGTATAGCGACGGGTTCACCCCTGCGATGGCCGCAAGGAAAACGATGGAGCCAAACCCAGCCTCTTGCCAGATGCCGGTGCCCACAAAGATCGGGCGGAACCATTCTGGCTGAGTCAGGAAGTAAATCGGATCAAGGCCAAACCAGCCCATGATCGTATTGATGACGCCCACGGTGGGGGAAAACGCGGTGATCACGATACCGGCGATGATCACCGAAGAAATGAAGTGCGGCAGGTAAACGATGGTCTGTGCCGTGCGTTTGTAGGTCGCGTGCAGAACCTCGTTGAACATCAGCGCCAGAATGATGGGCGCGGGAAAGCCAAACAGCAGGTTATAAAAGCTGATGGTGATTGTGTTTTTGACCGCACGAATGAACTGGTCATTGTTGAACAACGTCTCAAAATGCTCAAATCCGATCCACGGGCTGCCAGCGGCGCCACGGAAGATCGAATAATCCTTGAACGCGATCTGCAGGCCGTACATCGGTTTATAGAGGAAGACGAGGAACCAGATGATCGTCGGAAGCAGCATCGCATAGATCTGCCATTCACGCCGGAAATGATCGAAGGTCCTGACCCAGGTGCTGTCAGGGGTCCGGGTCTGCTTGTCTTTGCGTACGGCCTCGCTGGCCTCAACCACGACCTCTTCGATGGGAATACCGCCAACATCGGAATTACGGTCTGACATCGGATCAGGCCCCCATGCTCAGGGCGCGGCCTGTCTCTGCATCGAACACTTTCACCAGATGTGATGGCACATGCACGGCATCTACGCCGGACAAATGGTTGATGTCACCATTCGTGTCTGCCTTGAACACCAGATTGTCGTCACCGTGACGGGCATGCAGCAGGGCCTCGGATCCCAGCGGCTCGACCAGATCAAGGTTGATCGGCAAGGTCGAGGTCGTCTCATCCGCGCCTAAAGTCACATGTTCGGGTCGAATGCCGACGATCACATCACGGCCCACGTGATCTGCGGTCTGGCCGTCAATTTTGATTTCCGCATCACCGATCCGTGCGCCGCCGTCTGTTATGACGCCCTTCATCTGGTTCATCGGTGGAGAGCCAAGAAAGCCTGCGACAAATGTATTTGCGGGGTTGTTGAACAGCTCCATCGGGGTGCCGACCTGTTCAATCCGGCCATCATTCATCACGACAATCCGGTCCGCCAATGTCATGGCTTCCACCTGGTCGTGGGTCACGTAAATCGAGGTCACGCCAAGACGATTGTGCAAACGTTTGATCTCGGCCCGCATCTGCGTGCGCAGTTTGGCATCAAGGTTGGACAGCGGTTCATCAAACAGAAAGACCTTGGGGTGACGCACAATCGCACGGCCCATGGCAACCCGCTGGCGCTGGCCCCCCGACAGATCTGCAGGGCGGCGGTCAAGGTAGGGGGTCAGGCCCAAAATCTCGGCCACATCATCAATCGTCGTCTTGATCTCTGCTTTCGGCATTTTGCGGATGCGCAATCCGAAAGCCATGTTGTCGGCGACATTCAGATGCGGATAAAGTGCGTAGTTCTGAAACACCATCGCCACGTCGCGATCCTTGGGGGCCACGCGGTTCATGCGGCGCCCGTCGATCGTTAAATCCCCGTCGGTGATTTCCTCCAACCCCGCAACCATGCGCAAAGTTGTCGATTTTCCGCAGCCGGATGGACCAACCAGAACCACAAATTCCTTTTCGGCAACATTCAGGTCGATCCCATGGACAACCTGAAGTGCACCGTAAGCCTTTACGATTCCATCAAGATTTACACCTGACATGCCGACTCCCTATTTGGCTATGCAGATTCGCCCCTCCCAGAGCGAATCAGTTCTCTCATCTGGTATACTAGTCAAAAAACTAGAATGCCAGTCTAGTATACTAGTTTGAAAGCTGATAGATCACTGACAAATTCTGCTCGGGAGGAGAGGATTCATGCCGAATTCAATGGTCATCACGGAACGCCGGACCAGCGTTGACGATGTGTTTGATTATCTGCACGAACAGATCGCAACGCTTGAGTTGAAGCCCGGCGACCGCATTTCTGAGGCGGAGATTGCGGCGCATTTTGGCGTGTCCCGTCAGCCTGTGCGCGACGCATTTAGCCGATTGGCCAACCTCGACCTGTTGTTGATCCGACCGCAACGCGCCACCGAAGTGCGCCGGTTTTCCATGCGCAACATCGAAAAAGCACGGTTTATTCGTGCGGCGATTGAGCGGGAGGTTCTACGCCGCGCCGCTGCATATTGCGATGAGGAGGCCGAGTCTCTGTTATGGGAGAGCCTGACAGCTCAGGACGTTGTCACGCACAGGGGTGACTATGACGCGTTCGGAACACTCGATTATGACTTTCACAAATTGCTGTGCCACATCGCGCGGGCAGATTACGCCTTTGACGTCATTGTTGAAAATAAAGCCAAGGTCGATCGGATGTGCATGCTGGGACATGACAAGGAGCAACGACTGCCAGATTTGGTGGCGGATCACCATGCCATTGCGAATGCCGTGATCGCCCATGACCCGCAAGCGGCGATTGAGGCCGGCATGATCCATCTGGGCCGACTTGATGAAACCATCAGTCGGATTGAGGCCACCAACGCCAGCTACTTTGAAAAGCCGGACACGTAGCCCCGTGCGCGCGCCGTTTCATCGCCTCGATTGTGATCGCAACTGATATGACACCTTACCTGCACACGAAGGCGGCAGCCCGCGCCCCTGGATCGCGGGATATCTTTGCTTTGGCATGGCCGATGACGTTGAAGGCTATTTTTCTGCACGGCACGGTGGTGATCGACGGTTTGCTGGTTTCACCATTGGGGGAGGAAGCCCTTGCAGCGATGGGGCTGGCTGCAGCCTTGGCCGGGCTGGTCATCGGCGTGTTGTTTGCTTTTTCGAATGCGACGCAGATCCGCACCGCGCAGGCGTTCGGCACGGGTGATCCAATCTTTCTGAAATCGGTTATCGCGTCCAGTTTGACGGTTACAGTTACGTTGGGGCTGGTTGGGGTGGTGCTGATCAGCTTGATCGCCCCAGGCGTCATCGATCAACTGGCCGTGAATGAGGCCGTGGCCGCCCAAGCACAGACGTATCTTACGATTTTCATGGTGGTGATCATTGCGGAATCCATCGGTCAGTCCATCGCCAGTTTCTTTAACGGATGTAGCCAGACGAAACTGCCGCTTTATGGGTACGTGCTGTCTGTGCCCGTTAATGTTGTGGTGTCGGTCGGCCTGATCCATGGGCTTTGGGGCTTGCCAGAGATGGGCGTAGCAGGGGCCGCGACAGGCAGCGCCATAGCGATCAGTTTGCAGTCCGCCTTCTGGGTGCTTTTGCTGGTGCGCAAACACGGGTCTTTGCGGCGTGTCGCAGGTTGGCACAAAGGCGCATTTTCCCCGACACTGCGCCGCCATATCACCTTTTCCCTACCAATTGCGGCCACCTTTATCAGTGCCACAATGGCCGCGCATTTGTGTTCCTTGATTTACGCCAAGATGGCGCTGAACGGGTTTGCGGCCATAACGCTTATTGCGCCTTGGAACATGTTGGTGGGCCAGATTGCCATGCAATGGGCACAGGCGACGGGAATTCTGGTGGCGCAACTTCTGGGCCAAGGCGCATCGGAGGATGTGTTGGACACGTTCTTGTCGCGCGCATGGCGCGGGGCGTTCATCGCGGCGGCCATTGTCGCTTGTGTATTTCTGGCGATGTGCCTGTCCATCGACTGGATTTACGCAGATCTGGAGCCTGAGACCCGCGCAATCCTGTTCGGTTTCCTGCCTATTTTGCTGCTGATCCAGTTCCCCCGCGCCACCAATGCCATCTGCGGCAACACCCTGCGCGCCGCAGGCGACACCGTGTATGTCATGCACATTTTCATCTGGTCGCAATGGGCGTTCCGCGTCCCTGCGACTGCTTTTTTCATCCTCTACCTCGACTTATCCGCCTTTTGGGTCCTGTCGCTGTTTTTCTGGGAAGAGGTCGTCAAATTCACTCCATTCCACCGCCGCTTGTGGCGCGGGGAGTGGAAACATTCACAGGTCGCGGCCTAAGCCCCGCGCGCCTTAGCAAAGATCAACAAGGAGACACCGATGATCAAAACACAACTGCGCCGCGCCATTGATCCGCGCCACGCCAAAACCTTTGACACCACGCAACTGCGTGAGGAATTTCTTGTCGACAACCTCTGGATCGAAGACGATGTCAGCCTGACATATACCCAATACGACCGCATGATTGTGGGCGGGGCATGGCCGAAATCCGGGCCGCTGACCATTGATGCCGTTGATCAAACCGGCACCGACGGATGGTTGGACCGGCGAGAGGCTGTGCTGGTGAACCTGGGCACTTCCGGCACGGTGGAGGCCAAGGGCGAGACGTATGAGCTGGGCAGGTGTGATATGCTCTATCTTGGGATGGGGTCCGGTGCCGTTACGGTGTCGGGGTCTGACGCCAAGTTCTACATCATCTCCGCGCCCGCACACCGTGAAATTCCCGCACAACTGGCCACCATCGATCAGGCCAACCAGGTCCCCCTTGGCAGCCGCGACAGCTGCAACGAAAGGGTGATTTACCAGTTCGTGCATCCTGCCGGGATCGAAAGCTGTCAGATCGTCATGGGTATGACCAAGTTTAGCGCAGGGTCGATCTGGAACACGATGCCCGCCCATATCCACGAGCGCCGGTCGGAGATCTACATCTACATCGACCTGCCGGATGATCAGAATATCATTCATCTGATGGGCGAACCCGACGAAACGCGCCACCTTGTGGTGCGCAACGAACAGGCCGTCTTGTCACCACCTTGGTCGATCCATTCAGGCGCGGGAACTGCGGCTTATTCGTTCATCTGGGCCATGGCCGGTGATAACATGGCATTCACCGATATGGATATGGTCCCCATGGAGGATTTGCGGTGAGCCGGTTTTCCCTAAACGGCACCCGTGCGCTGGTGACCGGTGCCAACACAGGCATCGGTCAGGCGATTGCTGTCGATCTGGCCGCTGCCGGTGCCCATGTCCTTGCCGTTGGCCGGTCATCTATGGACGACACGCTGGCGCAAATCGCGCAGGCGGGCGGCTCCGCAGATGCCATCAAGGCAGATCTGTCCACGGTCAAAGCGGCGCAAGACATGTTCGCCGAGGCCGAGGCGGCCCACGGCCCAATCGAAACCCTGGTCAACAACGCGGGCATCATCCGTCGTGCGGACAGCGTCGAGTTCTCGGAAGAGGACTGGGATGCGGTGATGGATATCAATCTCAAGGTTGTCTTCTTCCTGTCGCAGGCCTTTGCCAAGGCCCGTTTGGCGGCGGGCGGCGGGGGCAGTGTGATCAATATCGCGTCCTTGTTGTCGTTTCAGGGCGGCATCCGCGTGCCGTCCTATACGGCGTCCAAAAGCGGTGTAGCGGGCCTGACGCAGACCTTGTCCAACGAATGGTCCGCGCAAGGCATCACTGTGAATGCCGTGGCCCCCGGTTACGTGATCAGCAACAACACCACGGATTTGCGCAATGATCCTGATCGCAATCAGGCAATCCTTGATCGCATTCCGATGGGCCGATGGGCTGATCCTGCCGATATTGCGGGGGCGGTGACCTATCTCGCGTCTCCTGCTGCGCGTTATGTGACAGGCATCACGTTGCCTGTCGACGGTGGCTGGCTGGGCCGTTGATTTATGGGCTGGGCTGAGGGCACGGCTTTGACGTGCAACGGCCCAGCCGACCCAGACTTGAAACATCACGCGACTTCTGGGTCATCACACCATTTGGCATAACGCGTGAAATAAATTTAACATAACATTGATTACGCGATCATTTAAGTCCTGCGGGTGCACGCTACCTCCAACTGCGACTCTTGTTAGAAAACAATATGTTATCTGACGAGAGGAAACGCTATGGGATCCGGTTATACGCAATTGAGTATCACAGAACGCCGCAGAATAGAACGCTGGAGGCATGCAAAGGGCGCTGTTGATGAGATGGCGCGGGTCTTGAAGCCCTGTCGTTCGACAATTTTCCGAGAACCAAGACGTAATCAATTCCGCGATGAGAGTATGTCCAAATGTGATGGCTATTTTGGTGCTGCCGCCCAGATGATGGCGTCAGATCGGCATGCCCGGCAGCGTAAGCTGATTAAGTATCCGAACCTCGTTAAACGCGTGGTCGAACGCCTACCGAATGGTTGGACACCTGAACAGATCAGCAACCGCATGATCCATGAAAGAGCTGTACCCAGAGTTCGTTAGGAAACGATCTATCGCTACATTTATTCTGAAGAAGGCCAGCGCGATGACTTGTGGTTGTACTTGCCCACGCATCGTGTCGCCCGCAGGCCGCGTCGCACCAGGCGGCGCAGAGAGCCGAAGTTCCACCGTGATGTCAGCAGGTTTACGGTCATCTTGACGAACCCGAACAAGCGCACGAAGCCAGTCATGGGAAAGATCATTGATGCGATCCGTGACCTGCCCCTTACAGCGCGCAAATCAATTACCTTTGATCGTGGGACCGAGTTCGTCAGCTGGCCGCACCTGCAGGCCGAGATCGGCACCCAGTCGTGGTTCTGTGATCCGTCTTCGCCCTGGCTAAAAGGAACCGTCGAAAACACAAACCGACGGTTTCGGAGGTGGCTACCCCGCAAGCGGGACATCCGCCGATGCACAGATCACGATATGAAGGTGATCTGCGATCGCCTCAACAACACTCCGCGCAAATGCCTTGGATGGAAAACTCCAGCCGAAGTTTTCCGTGAAAAGTTGATGGAGGAATTGCACTAAGACCCCTACCCTGACCTCAACAAGAGTCGCAGTTCAAGTATCGCTCACAGGCTTTGATCTTCCCGCGTGGAAAGTTGGACTAACCATGAATCATTGCGCATTAGATCAGTGACGTCTCGGTAAGGGTTTGCCCGCAAGGCGTCGTGCCAGGCCTGTGCATAGGGGCCGTTGCCCCCTGCCATCGTTGGCGGCGTGCCCAGGCGCGCTGGCGAAGCCCAAAACAACGGTGTCTGGCACAGCAACAGCACCGTCTAGGCCTGTTTATATACCCCGCAACCCGCTATCGCGTTCAATCTGTTGGCTCCATGGATTGGTGCGACAGGCGTTAAACAGCACCATTCCGAAATACGATGCCTTTGCCAAGATCGACAGCAGGCGGGAGATGGGCACCGCGGTGTCTCGGACGTCCTGTTCTGATCCGACGGCCCCGACAACAGGGATTAGACAGTTCTGCCCATCAGCAGCCATGCCGTGGCCTGTATAATAAATCACCGCGATGTCCGCGCGGATTGCCGCCTCTTCGAGGGCCTGCAAAGGGTCTGATCCAGTGCGGGCTATCAGATCCTGGACAAAGTAGGTCTTGAACCCCAGATCCGCAAAAACGCTTTCCATCAGGGACGCATCGGATGCGGCATTGGGCAAGGCCGCCTCACCAGAGTAGTCTGAATTTCCGATCAGCAGGGCAATGCGGGCGGCCTCGGCCTTGGCGGAACGAGGCAATCCAGAAAAAACATGATCATCAAGATCAACGAAAATATGATCCGTCCAATGATGCCCATTTCCCCCCCTTTACCACAGGCATTGACCAGCCTCGTGCGGGTGGAAGTGCATACGAAATTGATGGTGAGAGAAGCCTTAAAATTCAGGTACAAGTCCGCGCGATGGCGTCGCCGGTAAGGACGCTTTGCCCTGCGATCGTCGTCGTCCTGACCGCTTGTTTCCTGAATGGACGGCGGTGCTGGGGGCAGACGGACATATGCCCTGCCAGTCACGAGATGTCATCCTTTTGTGAATTGAACTCGCGCCAGAAGGGTGCAGGTGATCAGCACGACAGAACATCAAAAATGAAATTTAAATTTTACAAAAAGGGGTCGGTCATGTCCGTCTATCTTCACGGTTTATCCACGGCTTTACCGCCACATTGTTTGTCTCAATCAGAGGTGCAGGACCGCGCTGCGCTGATTTTCGGCGATACCTATCCGCAGTTTGATCGCCTGTCCAAAACCTTTGAAACAGCGGGCATCGACAAACGGTACTCTGTCGTTCCGATCGATTGGTTTTCGCAAGATCACGGCTGGGCGGACCGCAGCGCGGCCTTCTTGACGGGCGCGAAGGCGATGTTTATCGATGCGGCAGAGCGTGCGCTTACCGATGCAGGCTGGACCGGTGCAGATGTCGACACGGTTGTTACCGTCACCTCAACCGGGATCGCGACACCGTCCCTCGAAGCGCAGGTCTTTTCCGAAATGGGCTTTCGGGATGATATCATGCGAGTGCCGGTGTTTGGGCTGGGCTGTGCCGGGGGTGTTTCAGGGCTGTCGACAGCGCAAGCCATTGCAGCGGGCAAGCCAGGATCGAAGGTGCTTTTGGTTGTGGTTGAAGCCTGTTCGGTCTCATTCCGGTCAGATCGACTGCAAAAGGCGGATATCATCGCGACGGTCCTGTTCGGAGACGGGGCCGCAGCCGCATGCCTGAGCACGGCCCCCAAAGCCACCGGCAATGTCATTACGCTCAGCACTGGTCACCAGCAGATGTGGCCCGATACCCTGGATATCATGGGCTGGGATGTGGACGAGACCGGCTTCGGCGTGGTTTTTGACCGGTCAATCCCGTCCTTTGTGTCCCAGGAATTCGCCGCTGCCACCCGGGGCGCTTTGACGGCAGCGAACCTCAATCACGCGGATATTGATCGCTATGTGTGCCACCCTGGTGGGGCAAAGGTCGTGGATGCGATTGAAGACGCGCTTCACCTGCAACAGGGCGCTTTGAATGCGGAGCGCGAGACGTTGCGCGCGGCGGGTAACATGTCGGCCCCCACGGTGATGTTCGTGATGAAATCCGTGCTTGAGGAGAAGAAAACCGGCCAGATGATGGCCTGTGCGCTCGGGCCCGGGTTTACCGCGTCCTTCCTGCCGTTTCACGTCAGTGCGGAGGCCGCATAATGGAAACTGCAACGCTTCTTTTTCTGAGCTTCATCGTTGTGCAACGGCTCAGTGAACTGGTGATCGCAAAACGCAACACCGCGCGGCTTTTGGCGCGGGGCGCATTCGAGGTTGGCGCAGAGCATTATCCCGTGATGGTTTTGATGCACAGTACCTGGATTGCTAGCCTCATTATCTTTGGCCTGAATGCATCCGTCCATTTTGGTTGGCTTGCCGTGTTTGCGGTTTTGCAACTGCTAAGGGTCTGGATCTTGGGCAGCCTTGGTCGCCGTTGGACAACGCGGATCATCATCCTGGAAGAGCCCGTTGTTGTGCGCGGCCCGTTCAAATATGTCTCTCATCCCAATTACATGCTGGTTGTGGCAGAGATTATTGTCGCGCCATTGGTGCTGGGCCTTGGATGGATCGCTGTCCTGTTCACAGTGTTGAACGCGGCGATGTTGTGGGTTCGTATCGGAGTAGAACATAGAGCCCTCGCCCCATTTCGGGTGGCCTAGGTTTGTCTTTGGGCATTGGCTTTGGGGGGGAACGCCTTGGGCTGGTCGCGATCAGGTTCCCGCGTTTGGCCGCGTTTTGTCTGTTTGCGGCACTGGTCTGCGTTGGGGCCAGTCTGCCGCGGCTGTCCTTCGACGATGATATCCATCGGGTGTTTCTTTCGGACAGTGGTGTCTCACAAGCGCAGCGGGCGTATGACAGCGCGCAAGACCCCCCGCTGAGCACTGCGTTGATCCATATCGTATCGCTGGATGCGTTTGATGCCATGCAGATGACCGCGTTGCGTGATCTGTCGTTGGATCTGGAGAGAGTTGAGGGGGTCACTGCTGTGGCCTCCCCTTTCGTTCTCAGATGGCCGCCTACGATCAATGCGCCGTCGGGCAGGCCTGTTTTTGGGCCGCAGATTGATCCGTCCTTTGTAGATGACCTGTCAGCGTTTGAAGACTTAGAAACTGGCTTGCCTTTGTTTGTGAACACGGCCCGCACCGCGATGTTGTTCAGCGTATCGATCAACACAGACGCCACAACGGTTGAGGCAGCCAGCCACGCCGTTCGGCAAATTCTAGACGGTGCGTTGCCTGCAGACCTGTCGGCCAGCTTAACCGGCGAAGACGTGATCAGCACCGAGATCGTCTCTGCCCTCAAAGGGGATTTGATTGGGTTGAATTTGATAGGTGCGGTGATCATTACACTGGCGGCGATTGCGCTGGTGCGTGATGTGCGCCTGACTGTGCTGGCGGTTGTCCCGGCCCTAGTCGGGGCGGTAGGGGTGCTGGGGCTGTCCGTTTGGCTGGGCTATCCGATTACAGTTCTAAACAATGTCATTCCGATCCTGCTTTTGGTTTTGGGGGTTGCCGACGGTGTTCATCTAGCCTTGAACCTGAAGGCCACCGGCAGTGTGAGGGCTGCGATCAAGAACGTGGGTCCAGCCTGCGCATTGACCGCGCTGACGACGGCTGCGGCCTTCGCCAGTATCCTGGTGACGCGCAATGCCCAATTGTTCGAGTTTGCGGTTTTAGGGTCACTCGGAGCTATTTTGTCGTTCTGTTTTGTGATTGTGACCTTCGCGCTGCTGGGGCAGAAGGTATTGCCGACAGACAAACCTATCCCAAAATTCAGCGCCATGTTCGCCCAGACCCTGTCCGCGAAAGGGGTCATGTGGCCGCGCCTGACGTTGGCCACCTGTGTGCTGGTCTTGGTGGGCGCAACTTGGGGGTTCAGTCAAACAAAAGCGTGGTTCCCCCTTTATCAAAATCTGCCCGCAGACAGCAAGACCCGTGCCACCAACGACACCATTTCAGAGGATTTCGGTGGCGCATTTCAGATGGTTGTCGAAACGGATGGTGGATGGGCGCAAACGCAGACTCTGGTCGCTGAACTTGAGGCAATCGTTGCGAAGGGGGCTGTTTTGTCAGAGGTAAATTTGGCGCGGTGGCTAGGTCAGCCAGACGTGCAGCCGACGCCTCAGGATTTGGCGGCGTTACCCGAAGTGCTGGCCGATCAGTTGCGTCCCCGGGGGGACCTGAGCCGTATTTTTTTGTCCGTGCCCGAACCCATGCGCAGCCAAGAGACGCTGGCGCAGTTTGACAAGATCTATGATGTCGCACGCGCCGCAGGGGCAGACACCATCATTGGTCTGCCAACCCTTATGCGGCTGGAATCCATAACACTGATCGAACAGCTGGTGTTTAGCCTGATCGTGGCCAGCTTGGGGGCGACCGCTTTGGTGGCGTTCGCGTTCCGCTCAATTCATATGGTGCCGATTTTGATCATCCCCAACACCTTGCCGCTTGTGATCACCGGGGCTTCTTTGCATGTGTGGGCGGATGGACAGCTTACCCCGACAGCCGTTTTGGCCCTGACCATCGCCTTTGGAATTGCCATTGATGATACGGTGCATTTCCTCAATCGATACGTTCAGGGGGTCGCGAAGGGGGAGAGTGCGGCCCAGGCCGTGACGACCGCGTCCTCGTCTGCGGGAATGGTCATGGTGGTCACGACGCTTTTGTTAAGCGCGGGATTGTCTGTGACGTTGTTCAGTGACTTCGTGCCGATCCGCGTGTTTGGTGGCATGATGATTGTCACATTGTGGGCAGCAGTCTTGATCGATCTGTTGCTGTTGCCAGCCGTGTTAACCCGCAAGAGGGACCCCCAGCCGACCACGAGCCGATCCTGAGTTTGATCTGCTCCAGTTTGGTCAAGTCAGAGTCTAACCCTTTGCCATTAAGGAGCAGAAACCGGACATCAAACCGAGGTCTGCACTGCGATCGAATAGTCGGTTCTCCAAACCTCACCGGCCTTCAGTTGAGCGGTCGTGCGCACTCCAGCTCGCGCGAGTGGCGTGTTTAGCGATCGGGATTGTTCAACCCCCAAATCAAATGCGGCCGCGACAGGTTCGATGCCCACGGCGCACACCCGACCGTCCCACGGCGCATAGTCTCGTCCGCGGTTTGACAGCCACAACAGGCAGCTGGGCAAATGGGTGTCATCCCATGTCACGTCGACCTGATACCCCAAATCCGGCCGAGACAGGCTGACACATCCGCCGGGGGCTGTCAGCAGGATCAGGTCCTCACTGTGGCCCGCAAATGGCAATGCGGCTGCATCTATGGACGTGCCGTCTGTGGACAAGAGGGATCTAAGTGAAACGCCCTGTTGGTTGGCTTGCAGACGACTGCGCCCCGGCTCAACATCGCGTGGAAAGGTCCACGCGGAATCCTCCCCTGCCACGCGGAGAAACGCAGCACCCGGTGCTGCATCGGCCAGCGACACGACGGGGTGCAGGCCGATGGGAAGGGCCGCGTCTTGCCGTGCGCTCACTTCAAGTTCCAGTTGAATTTCGCTCTCACTGGCCAGATGAACGCGACGTTTCAAACCGACAACCGGCCCATCCTCCGGATAGGTGATTTCCGCCAAAACCGTTTGCGCGCCGTCCTGCGTCAAGGTCCACGGACGATGGGCGCCAAAGCCGTGGGCATGTTTGTGCCACGGGGCGCGATCCAGATCATTTGGCCAGCCGAGGGGCAAATCACCGGGCGGGTCTGGCACACCGAACGGCACGCAGGGCCATTCACCGCCAAGATGCCGGGTCAGGACGTCCATTTCACGGGGATCATCGCGCCACGGGTTCTGAAACAAGGGTCGAACGGTTTGTCCGCCCACATGGAATCCGGCGTCCGCAATGATCGCCCCGACCGGATCAATCTCAACCCATGCCCGCCCCTTGACCAAACGCATCAGGCAAGGCCAGCAACCGTTTGCCCATGAAGCGTCGAAGAAACCGGACGGTCCTGTGCGTCTTCGTCAAAATATTCCGGCCGGTTTCTGCGCAAGGCATCGATATCAGGCAGAACCTGACGAAGATGCGCATTCAGGCTGTCGGTAATCTCGACCGGATCATTCGCTGCAATGGCCGAGACAATTCGGCGGTGCTGCGCGATCAGTTTGTCAAACGACTGCGCCTGCGACAGGCTCAGCCTGCGGACCCTGTCCATCTGTACCTTGGCTTCTTCGATGTATCCCCAGACCAAAGGCAGCCCTGCGATCTGGGCGATTTCAAGGTGCATTGCTTCGTCGGCTTGATAGAACAGCTCTGCGTTGCCTTCGGCATTTGCCAGCTCTTGCTCTTCGATGGCATGGGACAGCTTCAGTCGCGCCAACGCGTTCATGTTTTTGGCTGCGGTTAACGCCACCGAAACCTCCAGCGACTCGCGCACAAATTGCGCGGTACGCACCGCATCAACACGAATCGGGGCGACCATCGCACCGCGATTGCGCAGGATTTCGACCAGTCCTTCACTTGCAAGCCAGACAAGAACCTCGCGGACGGGCGTCCGGCTTACCCCGTATTCATGGGCAAGCTTTTGTTCCACCAGCAAGGCGCCCGGCTTCAGGGTCAGATCAATGATCTTTTGGCGCAAGCCATTGTAAACAATAGATGCCGTCGACTGCGAGAGTTGTCTCATCCGCGGAATGTTCCCTCATCCATGGTCTTCAATTCGGTCCAGTCATAGTCAGCTTACAGCAGCTTGACAACGGTATCTTCGTGTGTGTGTATACAAAAATGTAGATTGTATACAATTTACGGTGGGAGGATATCTTGGCGTCTAAGGCTTACCTTGTAACCGGTGCGGGCAAAGGCATTGGCGCTGCTGTGGCCGCCCATCTGGCCCGGGACGGCGCACGTGTGATGTGCATGGATATCGACGCCGATGCGCTGCGCGGCCTTGTACAAGACACCACCGTTGCGCCCGGCCAGATCGAAACAATCACTGGGTCCGTGGCCACCCCGCAAGACTGCGACGCAGCAGTCGCGGCCTGTTTGGACTGCTTTGGGCAGCTTGACGGCCTGTCCCATAACGCCGGCATCCAGCGCTATGGAACCGCGGCTGATACAACACTAGACGGCTGGGCGGAGGTGATGAACACAAACCTCAACAGCGCATTCTATCTCAGCCGCGCCGCCCTGCCCGCCCTATGCAAAACACGCGGCGCAATCGTCTTTATGGGGTCTGTGCAGGGGCTGGCCAGCCAAGCGGATGTTGCCGCCTATACAACTGCAAAACACGGGCTGATCGGGCTGACGCAATCCATCGCTGTGGATTTCGCCAAAGAGGGCGTGCGATGCAACTGCGTGGCACCGGGGTCGGTTGATACGCCGATGCTGCGCGATGCGGTGGGTCTTGCGGACAACCCTGACGCTGTTTGGGCGGCGATCCGCGCCATGCACCCGCTGGGCCGCCCCGGCACCCCTGCGGAAATTGCAAATCTGGTCGCGTTTCTTTTGTCTGACGCGGCCTCATTCATCACTGGCGAAACCATCCGCGCAGATGGCGGGCTGCTGTCACTGATCGGTGGCTCGCCCAGTCAGGAGCCGTCATGACTACAATCGCCGACATCAAAGCCACAACCGTCGCGGTTCCGCTGGAGGCCCCCCTGCGCCACGCCAACGGCACCCACTGGGGTCGCTTCGTGCGCACGATTATCGAGGTAATCGACAGCGAGGGCCGCTCTGGCTGGGGTGAGATGGGCGGTGGCGGTGAATCCGCCGAGGCTGCCGTGCTGGGGCTGAAGCCTTACTTGATCGGCCATGATCCGATCCAGTTGGAACAGCTGCGCTGGAAGCTGATGAACCCTACCGCATCGCTTTATAACAACCGGATGCAGCTGCACGCCGCCGTTGAAATGGCCTGCATGGATCTGGCGGGGCAGCAACACGGGCTGCGGGCCTGTGACCTGCTGGGGGGCGCCATCCGTGAGGCTGTCCCCTTCGCCAGTTATCTGTTCTACCGCTATGAAAATGACGCGGGCACCGCGGGCGGCGAAACCCGGGCGGACGACATTGTCGCCATGGCCCGCACACTGAAAGACACCCACGGCTTCACCACGCACAAACTCAAAGGCGGGCATTTCGCCCCCGACCATGACATCACCGTCATGGAGGCGCTGGCAGACGCCTTTCCGGGTGACTCCTTACGTCTTGACCCTAACGGGGTCTGGTCCGTCGAAGAGGCGATCCGCGTGGGTCGGGCCATTGAACATCTGCCCAACGATTATTTCGAAGACCCCACCTGGGGGCTGGACGGGATGCGCCGCGTACGCGACCGGACCAACATCCCCACCGCAACAAATCAAGTCGTTGTAAACTTTGAACAATTGGTTCAGTCGATCCGTCAGGATATCGTCGATGTGATCCTGCTTGACACCACATTCTGGGGCGGGCTGCGGCAGGCCTATAAGGCGGGCACTGTGTTGGAGACGTTCCAGTTTTCCGCCGCCGTCCATTCCTCGGGCGAATTGGGCATTCAACTGGCCTCGATGCTGCATCTGGGGGCTGCTTTGCCCAACCTGAACTTCGCCGCTGACGCGCATTATCACCACCTGACCGATGACATCATAGAAGGCGGGCTGATGACCTATGAAAACGGCGCCATCGCGGTGCCCAAGGGCCCGGGCCTTGGCGTTGAGGTGAACCGCGACAAGCTTGCGGAATACGCCGAGCATTTCAAATCCGTCGGCGGCTATGCCTACGACCGCGATCCAGGGCGGCCCGATTGGTATGCCGTTATGCCTGAACGAAACTACGCCGATCCGGCCGTCAAAAAAGTGAGCAAAGCACCCTGATGGCCAGTGAAATCAAGATACGCGATCTGGTCAAAGTTTATGGCCGACTGCCCGTGGTACGCGGCATTGATCTGGATATTCCGGCGGGCAGCTTCACCGTGTTTGTCGGGCCGTCTGGCTGTGGCAAGACGACGACGCTGCGCATGATTGCGGGGCTGGAAAGTATCTCTCACGGGGATCTGACGGTGGACGGCGTGCGCATGAACGAGACGCCTTCGCGGGATCGTGGTGTGGCCATGGTGTTCCAATCCTACGCGCTCTATCCACATAAAACCGTGCGCGAAAATCTTGAATTCTCGCTCAAGCTGGAAAAGCTTCCGACGGCAGAGATCAACCGCCGCATCGACACGGCCGTCGAGGTTCTGGAACTGGACCCCTACATGGACCGCAAGCCCGAAGCGCTGTCAGGCGGGCAACGCCAACGGGTCGCAATGGGCCGTGCGCTGGTGCGCGAACCCAAGGTCTTCTTGTTCGACGAACCTCTTTCTAATCTGGACGCCAAACTGCGCAACCAGATGCGGGTGGAAATCAAGCGATTGCAACGCCAACTGGGCGTCACCACCGTTTATGTGACCCACGATCAGGTCGAAGCCATGACCATGGCCGACATGATTGTCGTGATGCGGGACGGTCTTGTGGAACAGACCGGCAGTCCGATCGACATTTTCGAAAACCCCGCCAACCAGTTTGTCGCGGGGTTCATCGGCACACCGCAGATGAATTTCATCGACGTCACAATCGCCGGTGGGACGCTCAATGTGCCGGACTTCGGGGTTCACCTGACGATGCCAAAGGGCCGATTTGATCTGGCCGCCCACGATGGGCAAGCGGCCGTCATGGGCGCGCGGCCCGAACATCTGGTCCCGGTGGGCCATGGCGCATCCGTGGAGACCGACAGCCACTTTGAGGCCGAAATCGAATTTAGCGAGATGCTGGGAAATGAAACCCTGCTGTTTTGCCGGAAGGGCGCGGTCAAATTCGTCGCCCGGATGCAAAACCCCCGAATGATTGAACCGGGAGAAACGATGACCTTTGGCATCGATACCGACCGGCTCAACCTGTTCGACAAAACCACTGGCGAGACGTTGCGCCAGCCCAAAGCCAACGACATCTAAACGGGAGGAAGACATGAAACACTTTATCAGGACATTCACCTCAGCGGCGGCCCTGTCGGCGCTTGCAACGGTGGCCATGGCAGACGTTGAGCTGCTTCACGACAAGGGCTTCTGGTCCGAAGCCCTTGAGGCTGTCGGCGACGCCTCTGAGACCAGCACGGGCAACCGTCTGGTGCAGACACCCTATGCCACGCCCGAACAGTACAAAGCCTTTGTCCAGACATCCGCAGCCAGTGGCGAAATGCCCGATCTGTTCACCTGGTGGACGGGCGGCGTCTATGAAGAACTGATCGCCTCGGGTCAGGTCGCATCCATGGATCCGCTGTGGGAAAAAATGATCGCAAGCGGCAATTTCGACGCCTCTTTGCGGGATTTCTATTCGGTAGACGGCGTGGCCTACGGCATCCCCTTGCACCTGTCGCGGTGGATCGCGCTGTATAACACCGACCACTTTGAAACCGCCGGCATCACAGAACCCACCACCTGGGAAGAGTTGAACGCAGCCGCTGAGGCGCTGAAGGCCGCAGGCATCACGCCTTTCCATGCCACCACGCAAGACGGCTGGCGCGGGTTCATCTGGTTTCAGGAAATCATGATCCGTACCAACCCAGAGGCCTACGCAGGTCTGCATGACGGCTCCGTTGCTTATGACAGCGACGCGGTCCGCAATGCCTTCCAGATCTGGTCCGATTGGTACGCCAAGGGCTATTTCACGGATCCGCGTTCCAATGACGAAGTGGGTGACTTTGCCAAGGGCGAGGGTGCCATTTACCTGATCGGTGACTGGGCCGTCGGCATAGTCGAAGGCGCAGGCATGACCGCGGGCGAGGATTTCTCGGCCTTCATCATGCCCAACGCGGATCCCAGCCTGCCGTCGTCGTCCATCCTTGAGGGCAGCCCCATCGTGATGTCAGTCTCTGGCTCGGAAAACCCCGACGCCATGGCAGCGTTGGAGTTCTTCACCTCTGTCGAGGGGGCAAACGCCTGGGCTGCGGCCTCCGGCAACGCGATTGGCAACGCCAACGCCGCCGCCCCCAACGCCGTGGTCGAAAAGATCAACGCGGATGTGGCCGCCAATGGCACAATCGCGATTGGCCGCTGGTGGGAATCTGTTCCGGCTGAACTGCAGGGCGAGATCGTGGCCGAGTTCAACCGCTTCATGCTCGACCCGACCATGGAAACGGCCGAGGACGTGATGGCGACCGTTCAGGCGCTGAACGCCGACTACTGGGCCAACCTCTAAGGCTCTCCCTGAGGGGGGCGGTGCACCTTGCCGCCCCCTTTGACACGCTCGACCGGACAGGACAGCAGACATGCCAAAGCGCGAAACGGACGACGAAATTCTGGCCCGTATCGGGCTGGACACGCTGGCCGCCACGGAAAAACACCGTACCCGCCGCGCCTTTCGGACCGCGTTTTTCTTCATGGCACCGGCAGTGGCATTCGTGTCCATCGTGCTGCTGTTTCCCGTCCTCTACAACATCTACATCAGCCTGACGAAATGGCGCCGTTTCTCCGGCTTCGACGAATTCGCAGGCGCGCGGAATTACACCCGCATGATTGACAACCCCTTCTTTGCCGAGGCCTTGGCCAACACCGCGATCTGGGTCGTGGCGTCCATGACATTGCCCTTGGCGATTGGGCTGGGGCTGGCCATTCTCTTGCGCGGTGCCCCCGGCGAAGGGGCGTTCAAAAACATCATCTTTCTGCCACGCATTCTGGCCCCCACGGTGGTGGGCGTGCTGTGGTTCTATGTCTATGCGCCCGATGGCGTGCTGAACCGCGCGCTTGGTGTTGCAACGGGCCGTGAGGTCGATATCGGCTGGCTCTATCAGGACAACACTGTCACGGGTGCGATCATCGCCACCTTCGTGTGGCAATCGGTGGGGCTGGTCATGGTGCTGATCCTACTGGGTCTGGCCGCCATCCCCCGCGACCCGATTGAGGCCGCAACCGTGGATGGCGCCCGCCCGTGGCAGGTGTTCCGCCACATCACCCTGCCGCTGTTGCTGCCCACACTTCTGGTGGTCACAATCCTGTCGGTGCTGGCCGGTTTCACCGCCTTCGACCTGCTATGGGTCATGGGCGTCCCCTACCCCGGTCAACGCACCCTGTCGCTTGCGGTGTTCATGTACTTTGAGGCCTTCCAGAAAGGCGCATGGGCCTTCGGATCTGCCCTGGCAGTGGTCATTGGCATTGTCGTGCTGTCGGTGACGTGGGTTCAGGCCGCCATGCAGGCGCGAATTGACAGAATGACGAAATAGGACACCCCATGGCCGTAGATCTTGAAACGCTGGACTTCGATCAAATCGCCAAGGCGGAACGACGCCGCGGCAAAGGGTCTTGGCTGATCATGGGCGGCGCGTTGGTGATGAGCGCCGTGTGGATCGTGCCCTTTTACTACATGATCATCTCGATCTTTAAGACAACGCCGGAATACGCACAAAAGCACCCCCTGGCCTTGCCCGACGGCGTCGGCCCCTTGATCGACAACGCTGTGACCGCTTGGAACAACGCAAAGATGGGCGCGGGTTTGCTGAATTCCTTCATCTACGGCAGCATCGGGGGCGCACTGGCGATTTTCATCGCAGCACTGGCGGCCTACGGGCTGACGCGGTTCGATTTCAAAGGCCGCAACCTGTGGTTCATGCTGATCTTTTCCGGCACGGTGTTTCCGTTCCAGATGTATCTGATCCCGCTGTTTTTCACCTATCAGGAACTGGGCCTTCTCAACACCCATCTGGGCATGTTGATCTTCTATACCGCCATCTGCATCCCCTTCCCCGTGCTTGTGCTGCGCAACTACATGAATGGCCTCTCACGAGAGATGGATGAGGCTGCGCGTATGGACGGGGCCCGCGAATGGACCGTCTTTTCGCGCATCATTCTGCCCAATTGCCTTGGCCCGATGACGGCAACCTTCCTGTTGCAGTTCACATGGATCTGGAACGACCTGTTGTTTTCGACCGTGCTGGCCAACAAAACCGAAGTTCGTTCGATCATGGCGGCGCTGCAGGTGTTTCAGGGCAGCTATTCATCGTTTGGGCCGAATGTGATCATGACAGCGGCGATCATCGCCTCTTTGCCGTCGCTGATCCTGTTCATTTTCCTGCGCAAACATTTCATGAATGGGATGCGGATTTCCAATGTCGGTTAGGTCGCTTGGCACAGCTGAGCGCTTGCTGCACTGCGGCTGCATCGTCGGCGAAAGCCTGATCTGGGACGACCGAACGTCCCGTCTGGTCTGGATCGATATGCTGGGTCACAAAATCCATCTGTTTGATCCGATCACCCAATGTCACGATACCTGCGACACCCCTGGAATGGTCACCTCCATCGGGATGTGTGGCAGCGGAGGCTACGTGGTGGGTCTCGAAAAAACCGTGGCTGTATGGCGACCGGGCCAGGAGTTCGAGACTTTGGCAACGATCGAACCGGACCGTCCCGAAAACCGCCTGAATGAAGGCGTCGTGGGGCCCGATGGATGCTTTTGGGTTGGCACCATGCAAAACAACGTCGGCGCAGACGGCACCCCCCGCGATCAGACAGAGGCAACCGGCCAGGTCTGGCGCATACACCCAAATGGCGCGGCTGAGCAGATGCTGAAGGCCGGTTTCTGGCTGACCAACACGATTGCATGGCTGGGTGGGCGCGTTGTGATCGGGGACACGGGCCGCAACACCCTGTTCAGTTTTGCCCAGAACACCGCGACCGGCGCTCTGGACGACAAACGCGTCTTTCTGGCGGATTACGGCAGCGGTCTTCCTGACGGATCCTGCACAGATCAGGACAGCCATCTGTGGAATTGCCGCGTGGTCGGTGGATCGGAGGTCCTGCGTCTGGACAACGAGGGGACGCCCGTGGCTCGAGTTGCGACACCGTGTTCCTGGCCCACAAGCTGCGTCATCGGCGGGCCCCAGATGGATACGCTGTTTGTAACCTCAGCGCGGTTCACCATGACGGACAACCACCTGACCGACGCGCCATGGGAGGGCGATCTGTTTTCGTTCAAGCTGACCGGGATCAAGGGACATTTGCACCACAGGTTCGGCGAGGCACAGACGGGAGGATAGGATGGACGACAGCAAATTCGGCACCGAAGATGCGCGTGGTTACTGGAAGCCGCACAAACGTTTGACCTATCCGGATGTCTTCGTCTGGCCCATGCGCCTACGCGGCATCCTCAGCTGGTTGCCCGGCTATCTGTTTCCATGGACGGCGATTTACGCGAGCCTGACGCTGGTCGTATTCTTCTTGCTGACCCCCGATCTGGCCCGCATGCAAAACGCATCACTGGGCTGGATGGGTCTTATCCTGTTGCGTAACTACGGCCTGTTGATCGCTGTGGTGGGCGTGCAGCACTACTGGTTCTACATCCGCAAAGGTCAGGGCACGGCGTTCAAATACAACCGTCGTTGGCCGCAACCACGCAACGTTGCCTTCACCTTGGGCTGCCAGACCAGGGACAATGTCTTTTGGTCACTGGCCTTCGGCGTTCCGATCTGGACGGCGTGGGAATGCCTTGCGTGGTGGCTTTATGCAAATGGCGTCGTGGCACAACTCGACATCGCCACCCACCCCATCTGGTTTGCGCTGTTGTGGCTCATGGTGCCCCTGCTGCATGAATTTCATTTCTATTGCGTACACCGACTGATCCATGTGCCGTGGATCTACAAACGGGTGCACTATCTGCATCACCGCAACATCAACCCCGGCCCATGGTCAGGCCTGTCCATGCATCCCATTGAACATATTCTCTATTTTTCAGGCTTCCTGATCTATTTCATCTTGCCCGCCCATCCCCTGCATTTCCTGAACGTCAGCCTGCTGGCGGGTCTGTCGCCCGCACAAGGGCACAGCGGATTTGACCGTATCGCCCCCGGCGAAAACAAATCGTTGGATTTTTCATACTACGCCCATTACCTCCACCACCGCTATTTCGAGGTGAACTACGCAGACGGGACAATTCCCATCGACAAGTGGTTCGGCACCTTCCACGACGGCACAGCCGAAGGCGACGCAGCGTTAAAGCGCCGTCGCCAAAAAACCAGCAACGCCTAGTCTGTTATTCGGTGTCCCACGCGGCGCACCACGACCAACCCACCAGCCGCATACCGGAATTCAGACCGTCGAACTTGGCCGCGTATTCAGGCGTTAGGACAAACGCGCCGACGGCCAAACTCTCAACAATCGACGGAGGGCTTTGGGCGAACGGAATGATGATTTTCTTGTCAGGGCAAGGCTAATCGCGGCCCTGATCCAGTTCTGCAATCCGGATAAGGATCGTTCGCATCTTCGCGATTTCAGCATGATCAAAATCCTGCAACAGCGCGGCTTCATAGCTTTGCGCCTTTTGGTGCAGATCATCAAACACGTCCCGCCCTTGCTGCGTCAGAGACAACACTTCGTGCCGCCTATCATCTGACCGTGTGGCGCGGGTCAGGTAGTGTTTGTCAATCAAAGCATGCACCGCGCGGCTGACCTTTGCTTTGTGAAGACTTGCGCGGTCACAGATCTCCTTCGCTGTCAGGTCGCCATAGCGCCCCAAGTGAAAGAGAACGCGCCATTCGGTCTGCAGCATTCCGTATTTGGTCCGATAGGTCGACGAAAACGCCCGACTTGTCGCTTCGGCGGCCTGATTGAGCAGATACGGCATGAAGTCTTGCAGATCGAACGAGGCGCATTTTGTCATGTTGCAAAAATATATCTTGTTAGTTGCACTCGCAACCATTATTCCGAAAGAAGTTACAAAAGGGACTATCTCATGAACAAAGACGTCTCCCCGCATGACCTCATCAGCGCAACCTCTTCGATTGGAACCAGCCCCGGCTACATGCCTGGCTTTGGCAATGACTTCGAAACCGAGGCGCTGGACGGTGCCTTGCCACAAGGCATGAACTCTCCTCAAAAAGTGAACTATGGCCTGTATGGCGAACAGCTTTCGGGCACGGCCTTCACCGCGCCCAGCCATCAAAACGAGCGGACCTGGTGCTACCGCATCCGGCCTTCGGTCAAGCATACGCATCGGTTTGAACGGGTCGATCTGCCCTATTGGAAATCAGCCCCGCATGTGAACCCCGATGTGACATCGCTTGGTCAATATCGCTGGGATCCTGTCCCGCACGCGGATGAAGACCTGACGTGGCTGACCGGCATGCGCACGATGACAACAGCGGGCGACGTAAACACCCAAGTTGGCATGGCCAGTCACATCTATCTTGTGACGCAAAGCATGGTGGATGCCTATTTCTACTCCGCAGACAGTGAATTGCTGGTCGTCCCGCAGGAGGGCCGTCTGCGCTTTTGTACCGAGTTGGGCGTGCTGGATGTCGAGCCGCAGGAAATCGCCATTATCCCACGTGGTCTGGTGTACCGTGTTGAAGTGCTCGACGGGCCGTGCCGAGGCTTTGTCTGCGAAAACTACGGACAGAAATTCGACCTTCCCGGACGGGGTCCCATCGGTGCCAACTGTATGGCCAACCGCCGGGATTTCAAAACACCCGTGGCGGCCTTTGAAGACCGTGAGGTGCCAAGCACTGTGACCGTGAAATGGGCCGGACAGTTTCACGAAACCCACATCGGCCACAGCCCGCTGGACGTGGTCGCATGGCACGGCAACTACGCGCCCTGCAAATACGATCTGAAAACCTATTGCCCCGTCGGATCCATTCTGTTCGATCACCCTGATCCGTCCATCTTTACCGTGCTGACCGCCCCATCCGGAGTAGAGGGAACGGCCAACATCGATTTCGTCCTGTTCCGTGATCGTTGGATGGTGGCCGAAGACACATTCCGCCCGCCTTGGTACCACAAGAACGTCATGTCCGAACTGATGGGCAATATCTTTGGCATCTATGACGCAAAGCCAAAGGGTTTCATTCCAGGCGGGATGAGCCTGCACAACATGATGTTGCCCCATGGGCCGGACCAAACAGCGTTTGAGGGCGCGTCGAACGCTGACCTTCAGCCCGAATACCTCGCCAATACAATGTCGTTCATGTTCGAAACCCGTTTCCCACAACATCTGACAGCATTTGCGGCCCATGAGGCCCCGTTGCAGGATGATTACATCGACTGCTGGGTTGATATCGAAAAGAAGTTCGACGGGACGCCGGGCAAGAAATGAGGCTTTATTCCTATCATCGGTCCACCACGTCCTACCGCGTACGGTCAGCTCTGAACCTCAAAGGGTTGGCGTATGAATTGGAGGCCGTCGATTTAACGGAAGGGGCGCAACATACTGCAGATTACAAGGCGCTGAACCCTGGTGCCGGCGTTCCGACGCTGGTCCTCGATGATGGCACCGTCCTGACGCAATCCTTGGCCATTCTCGAATACCTTGATGCTGTGGCGCCCGAACCCTTGCTGTTGCCCCAAGACCCGATACAGCGGGCCAAGGTGCAAGCGGCAGCGCACACTGTCGCTTTGGACATTCACCCGATCAACAATCTGCGCGTTGTACAGCGCCTTAAGGGCACGCATGGATTTTCGGCCGAGGCCGCGCAGGCCTGGATGTGTCACTGGATGGCCGAAGGCTTTGCCGCGCTTGAGGCACAGCTGGGCGATGACGGCCCCTTCAGCTTTGGCCAGACGATCACCCTTGCCGATCTTTGCCTTGTTGCGCAGGCCTATAACGCCCATCGTTGGGGCCTTAGCCTTGACCCCTACCCCAAAGTTCAAAGGGTTGAGGCCGCCTGCCTCGCCCTGCCCGAAATCCAGGCGGCCCATCCGGACGCCCCACAGAACGCGAAAGACAGCTAAATGGCCCTTTTGAAATCATGGATCGACAGCGCAAACAGCGCCACGACGTCCTTTCCTTTGAACAACCTGCCCTATGGCGTCTTTTCAGTCGAGGGCGGCCCCCTACGGTGCGGCACAGCCATCGGGGACCAAATCCTTGATCTGACGGCACTCGAACACAACGGTGTTCTGAGGGCTGACGCAGACCGTGACGTATTGTCCGGATCCGATTGGAATGCCTTCATGGCGCTTGGCGCTGAGGTCTGGGGGCAGTACCGCGCCGCGCTGACCGATCTGCTGGTTGATGGATCCGAGGCCCAAGACACTCTGGCGGCATTTCTGGTTCCTGCGGATCACGCCACACTGCACATGCCGATCACAGTCGCCGAATACACAGATTTCTACGCCGGCAAACATCACGCGACCAATGTCGGCACCATGTTTCGTGGGGCAGAAAACGCCTTGCCCCCCAACTGGCTTCATATCCCGATTGGGTACAACGGGCGCGCGTCGTCTGTGGTGGTTTCTGGCACCGATATTCGGCGCCCTTGGGGCCAACTGAAAGGTCCAAACGACGAAACGCCCCGATTTGGGCCCTCTCAGCGGTTCGATATCGAACTTGAGATGGGGGCAATCGTGGGCCAGCCCTCGAACGGGCCGATCGGGGTCGATCAGGCGGATGCCAACATCTTTGGGTATGTTTTGCTGAACGACTGGTCCGCCCGTGACATCCAAGCCTGGGAATACCAACCGCTTGGGCCGTTTCAGGCGAAGGCAACGGCCACCAGTATCTCACCCTGGATTGTCACCAAAGCCGCACTTGAGCCCTTCCGCTGCGACACGCCCGAACGCGAAAAGGAGCTGCTGCCGCATCTGCGCGACACCGGCCCGATGCTTTATGATCTTCCGCTCAGCGTGACGCTCAATGGGGAAACCATCGCGCGGACGAACTACAAGGACATGTATTATTCCGCCGCCCAACAACTGGCGCATCACACCACATCCGGCTGTCCAATGCGGGTGGGTGATCTTTTGGGCTCTGGGACCATTTCTGGGCCCGAGAAAGAAAACCGCGGCTCGCTTCTGGAACTCAGCTGGGGCGGCAAGGAACCGCTGGACACCGCGTCCGGTCCGCGCAGCTTCATTGAAGACGGTGACACGCTTGCCCTGCATGGGGCGGCACAAGGCGACGGATACACAATCGGATTTGGTGACTGTATCGGCACAGTCCTGCCCGCCCACGACGACCCATTCAAAGGATAAGACTATGGCCAAAGCATTCGCGTCCCAAGGGGACATGACAGAGAAGAAAATCACCTTTGATGAGGTTGGCAAAGATCTTTGGGCCTTTACGGCCGAGGGCGACCCCAATTCAGGCATCATCATCGGTGACGACAGCGTGATGATCGTCGAAGCGCAGGCAACCCCGCGTCTGGCCGAAAAGGTGATCGAAAAAGTCCGCAGTGTTACGGACAAACCAATCAGCCATCTGGTCCTGACCCACTACCACGCGGTGCGTGTGCTGGGCGCGTCCGCCTACGGCGCTGACCAGATCATCATGTCCGACGCCGCACGTGGCATGGTCGAAGAACGCGGTCAGGAAGACTGGGACAGCGAATTCCAGCGGTTCCCCCGCCTGTTCGAGGGTCACGAAAGTATCCCGGGCCTGACATATCCCACGACAACATTCTCGGACGGCATGACGGTCTACCTTGGCAAACGCCGCGTTGATATCAAACACATCGGACGGGCGCACACGGCAGGCGATGCAGTGATCCACGTGCCCGACGCCAACGTCATGTTCACCGGTGACATCGTCGAAGACCACTCGGCGTGCTACTGTGGGGACGGGCACTTCGCCGACTGGGGCAATACGTTGGACCGGATCAAGGCCTATGACGTGGACGCCATCGCACCCGGTCGCGGCGACGCGCTGGTCGGCAAAGATGCTGTCGAACGCGCCATCGAAAGCACGCGCGACTTTGTTCAATCCACCTATGCCCCAGCCGCCAAGGTTGCCGCGCGTGGCGGATCCCTGAAAGAAGCATGGGACGCTGTGCGCGCCGAATGCGACCCGAAATTCAAGGACTACGCCATCTACGAACACTGCCTGCCCTTCAATGTCAGCCGCGCCTACGACGAGGCCCGCGGCATCGTTCACCCCCGCATCTGGACCGACAAGCGCGATCTTGAGATGTGGGATCAGCTGCAGGGGTAAAGCATGGTTGCCGAACGCTACAAAACTGCCTTCACCCTTTATCCATACGAAAAGGTTTCGGCCCAAGACGCAGCGCCCGTTCGGCATCCCGTCGTTATTGTCGGCGGTGGGCCGGTGGGGCTGGCCCTCGCGCTGGACCTTGGACAAAAGGGGACGCCCGCACTCGTGCTGGATGATCACGAAGGCGCGGGGCTGGGCAGCAAGGCCATCTGTTTTGCCAAACGCACGCTGGACATCGCACACCGACTTGGCGCGGGTGTGCCGATGGTCGACAAGGGCGTTGTCTGGAACGTGGGCCGTGTGTTCCACGGCGAACGGCAGCTCTTTGAATTTGACCTCTTGCCCGAAGATGGCCACCGCAACCCGGCCTTCATCAATCTGCAACAACCCTATTTTGAACAATATCTGGTGCAGGCCATCCGCGCCGCCCAAGCCGAAGGCGCACCGATCGAAATTCGCGGTCGCAACAGTGCTGTTGGGATCGACGTGCATGAAGATTATGCCACGCTTGATGTCGAAACACCCGATGGACCCTACCAGATCGAGGCGGATTACCTGATCGCCTGCGATGGGGCACGTTCACCCATTCGCACGATGATGGGTCTGGATTTCGATGGACGTGTGTTCGAAGACAATTTCCTGATCGCTGACGTCCGCATGAAGGCGGATTTCCCCACCGAACGCTGGTTCTGGTTTGAACCACCGTTCAAGGACAGTGGCCAATCGGCCCTTTTGCACAAACAACCCGACGACGTGTGGCGGATCGACTTTCAACTGGGTTGGGACATCGACCGTGACGCAGAAATGCAAGAAGATCGCATTCGCCGCCGTGTGGACGCCATGCTATCAAGCCAGACCGGCACGGTTCCCGAATATGAACTGGTCTGGACGTCGATCTATACGTTTCAGTGTCGCCGCATGAAAGAATTCCGGCACGGTCCCGTTTTCTTTGCAGGCGACAGTGCGCACCAAGTGTCCCCGTTCGGCGCGCGTGGCGCGAATTCTGGGGTGCAGGATGCGGACAATCTGGCCTGGAAACTGGATGCGGTGCTCAAGGGGCGCGCGCCAAAGTCCCTGCTGGATAGCTACCACACCGAACGTGCCTATGGGGCGGATGAAAACATCCTCAATTCCTCCCGCGCGACCGACTTTATGACGCCCAAGAACACAGTCAGCCGCCTGTTCCGGGATGCTGTTCTGGGTCTTGCAAAGCAACACAGTTTTGCCCGCCCATTGGTCAATTCGGGGCGTTTGTCGGTGCCGTGCGTTTATGACGGCTTCCCACACTTCGGGCCCGATGCTTTGGACGGTCCGTATGCCACCCGGCCAGGGGCCGCATGCCCTGATGCGCCGCTTGGATCAGAGTACATGCTGGATCGTTTGGGATCAGACTTTTCGATCTTGGCACTGGGCGGTGACGCCCCACATCATGACCGCATCAATGTTGTTCACATCCGCGACCCAGAACCCACGGTGCGCCGGCGGTTCTTGGGGGATCACACCCGCGCAATCTACCTCATCCGTCCCGACCAGCACATCGTGGCACGCTGGCCAGACTTCGACGCCTCAGCCGTTGAGGCCGCTCTCTTAAAGACGCTCGGGCAATAGGAACACCATTTATGCTCACGCTGGACCCCAACATCCCCGACCCCGACGGCTTCTACGATGATCTGTTGAAAGCCCATGAAGGTCTGAACGAAGCGGAAAGCATGGCTCTCAACGCCCGCTTGATCCTCGTGCTGGCCAATCAGATCGGGGATCGGGATATATTACGGGCGGCTTTGGCCGCCGCCCGTCAGTAGACCGCGCCTGAAAACATCCCATCAAAAGGGCTGCCGCGCCACCGCTGCCAGCAACGAAGGCGGTCAATCAACCGTGACTGGTTCTTCGATGTTGTCGTCGGTGAAGCCGTTTTTGCCGCGGCAATCGAAGACATACTTAAAGTATTGTGGCCTCGAATACCCTGAGCCAACCGTGACGTCCGCCTTGAACACCGATGTCCGAAGACGACACATCTCATCATCACCGATCGGCAAATGATCCGACCGTTCGATTTTTGGCACGCCATCGGATGCACTGTGTTGATAGATCTCCAGGACATTCTGTAGCAGGAACATGATGATCCTGTTTTCCGGCCATGCGCCCTTGAAATACCTCTTCAGGACCTCGCGCCTCAAATCGCCACCCCGCGTTGACATATCTGGCTGTGACCACCGCACGTCATCCTCGACCCGCATTAAATTCGGGACATCACCACTGTCCAATTGCGCCACACCTGCGGCCTTTTCGCCATCTGCGGCATGTTCGGACGAGGGTTCAATCAAGGACACGACGATCTGGGTTTTGTTACGCAGTTGTGTGCGGATTTCCGGCGCAACGGTAGCGTCCAGAAAGCTGTCACTCACGAACATATCCAAAATGTCATCGTCATTCAGACGCTGTTGCCAGTGGGCTGTTGTCGCAATGCCGGGCGCTGACCCGATTTTATCTTTCAGGTCCGCAAACCACTTTCGCACTGCGCCGTTCGCCTCCAAGGCGTTGCGCAGAAATGTCAGCGAACAGGCGTGGGGGTCCTTGAACAGGCTGGAATAGGTCATCCCAGCCGAGGAATCCCCGTCAGCCACCACCATAATCCGCATGTCTTTGGTCTCACCCAGATCCAGTTCTTTTTTGTGGGTGTTCCAGTACGACACCTGAGAATTGTGGATCGGCTGATTGCGGTCCGTTGACTGGGCGGCATCGTCGGTGGGCGCTGGTGGGATATCCGTCCCCGGCCCTGTGGCCAAAAGAACGTAGTCCGTTTCGACCTTCGCCATGTTGTCTTGCGGGTGAGTGGTTTCTGCGGACGTCCGAAAGACGACACGGTCCACCTCGTTCAGCTTGTATACTGTGTCACATTGTTTGAACATCGCGCGGCGCAGACCGGGGCCGCCTGACGGTTCAGGTTGAAACGAAATCTCAGGGAACTTCGACCGGCACCCAAACTTGAAATATCCTTTGCGAATGGCCTTTGCGACCGAGCGAACGCTGCACGCTTTCCAAATCAATTGCTTTGGGATCAAAAAGTCATCAGGAACAGCCCCAAAGAACGTCTTATTGGCCTTGTAGGAGCGAGGGTCCTCTAAATTGTGGGTGTCATTCCACGGCCCGATCAGGTCAGCCTTACGGACGCGGATAGCGGGCAAGTCCGCCGTTTCGTCCTTGTAGTCATGTTTGAACAAAGCCTCATACTCGAACCGTGGGACAATGCGGCGATCACGGGCCTGACTGAGCCACTGCATGGGAAGTGGGTGGGGATCCATGAACTGGATGTCCATCACCTCATCCAGATCCATCGCATTCTCGCCGTCTTTTTCGCCCCAAAGACGAAACAGACGGATCAGGACGGCATGAAACGTCAGGCCCACGACCGATGACCCTACAATGGTCAAATGAAACCGGTCGAAAGACCCATCCGATTTTTTCAGCTTTTCGAACAGCGGCCGGTTCGTGCGCATCGCATGAAACACATCATGCGCCCGCTTGGCAGCCCAACGTTGGGATGTGAAAATATCCCCGTTCTTGCTGTCGCCTTTGGTGAGATTAGGATCCGGGTTCTTGACAGGATCGATGGTATACGTCCGAAAAGGACGATAACTCAGCTCTGCGGAGTAGCCTTCTTGCGGTTCAATCCAAGACGAAAACAAAGCCTCGGCGATGGCATCCTTCGCACAAAGGCGCACTGCGGCCTCGTCCGTCCAGGAGCCGCGTGAAGGCCCATCTTGTGTTGTCATCCCCGCCCCATTCAACGTTTTAACCTTACAACCGATCTGTCCTCAGTCGAAGGTCGCCGGTGGTCTTCCCCAAGCCACCGATCTTTTATTCAAATCATCTTATGCAAATTCGCGAACATATGCAGCTTTCGAAACGGCGAGCAGCTGTCCCCTGATCCGCGTCCCGATGTTCTTGCGATGCGCCGCAGCGTCGGGGAAAAAGCCGACACTGTTCGTTGCCATCAATGGCACGGCCCAAACTGTCATTTTCACGCCACCCTGAGCTTTCAGAACCGCCTTCGCCAGCGTGGGCAAAGACGAGTTCGACATGTACCAGCCGTTGATCGACCGGTTCATTTCATAGGTGTCGCGGTTGCCTTCCATCCGGTTCCAGAAATCCAGAAACGCAAATGTATAAGGAAACTTCTTGCAGAATTTGTCGCGAAGATTGGCGGCCGGATCCATTTTGAACACTTGGTCGCCCGACTTCAATTCTGGACTACCGGCGATGTTGTACCCGTCCACGAGGGACAGATTTAATTGCGCAATAACATCCTCGATCTGGTTTATAAGCGGCTCAGCAATCTCACCGACGTTGTCCAGCATCTCATCGCTGAGCTTGTATTCGTTCACACGGTCCTGCAGCGCGTCTTCCAAATCACGCAGGAATTCCGTGTCACCCGCACCGACAACATCATCGACACGCTGCAACATGTCGTCGGAATAGTTCGAAACCATGACACGTTCGATCAGTGTTTCGCCCTGCGCTTCGTCCAGTTGTGCTATTGCGCCGGTGAGCTTGTTATACTCTTCCGCACTGAATGCAGCGTTGAAGACGGTGTGCACATCATCTGCGGTCTCAACAAGTTCAGCCCAATGGTCGGCGTAAGCCCCTTTAAAGGCGCCGTCAGTTTGCTCGTACGAATAAATGGAATGCACCGTATCCGCATCAGGGTGCCATTTATACGTCAGCCGCGTAATGTCGCGCGGGCGGTAAATCTTCCCGTCGGACACATCCAGACTGGTCGTCAGCAGATTGAGAACACGCAAAAAATCCAGATATTCTTTTTCCGCGGGATGGCCATCATACGCCTTGATGTCTTCCACTGGTGTCTGGCCACGGCGATAAAGCGCGGCAAAATCACAGACATCCACGGCCAGATCATAGCCTGAGATCTGGACGCTCAGATCATCAATGGTCGACGTGCTTTCCATCTCGAACTGACCATAGGCCGACGGCAAGAACAACAGATCGACATCCGCGTGACATTCCGCATCAAGGCCTACGACCTTCAGACGTTTGATAGACCGACGCGGCAGGTGTGCAGGGTTCACATTGCACAGTTCCTGCACGGCAGCCGGCATGGCTGTGACCAGAACAATACGAGGAGGTCTGCCTTTGGTAGGAATGGACTCAATCATGCTGCACCCTCTTGGCTTGGGGTTGCATCAATCCAGCCGCTGGCTGCCTGTGAGTCCGAGTCCAAGAGCCGAATAGAAAACGGTTCTCTTGAAAATCGTGGCAGCAATCTTTTACCCAATAAAAACTTAACGCGCGTTAAAAAGACACGGTCCAGACAGTTACGCAGCACAAGCCATCTGAAATGCCCATATTCCGCATGTAAAGGGGTCCGATCGAAATCGCAAGGCCCCGGCCAATCCACGGTCCCACCCGCGGAACAGTCTCTAATGCGGCGGTTCTTCACGCCTTCTTCTAAATCAAACATCGTCCCACACGTCTGTTAAAACGCCGTAAACAGCTTCTTTTTTTCTGACAAAGTGAGAAAAACAACTGTAAATCAAGCCTTTGCGCATTGCACCCCTCATCCGAAGCCATTTCGTTTGAAATCTGTGGCGGTTCAGCATCACGCCGAAACCGCAACACTCGGCCCCGAATCAGCACTCTATCCATTAAAGTGCTGCCTCAAGTGCTTCGTTCAACTCACTGATTTACAACGATTTGTGACGTTTGCTTCAACAACGGACAGCTTTCCTTTAATCGGCACCAACATGCCGGTTAACGCCAGAAAGCTGCGCGATGTTCCGCGGGTGCTATTGAAACCAGTTCAAAAGTCGGTCAACGACGTTGTCCACGGGGGCCTGATCCACAATGGCGTCACCAACGATCAATTTCCCATAGACCTCAATCGCGTGTTTTGTGCCTTTTTCGACAGGCTGGCCCTGGGCATTGATAAAGGTGGGCGGTTGTTTGGACAAAGCCTGGATAAACTTGAAATACTGGTCTTTGTCCTGAAATGTCAGACAGCCCAAACTGTACGATCCGAAATGCGCCCGAATACCGTTGCGGACCTGGCCTTGCACATAAGTCTCATCGTCAATGGGCTGTCCGATATCACTGTCATCACGGTACAAAGCCATCCAATAAGACTTGCGTTTGAATTCCCGCAACAGGGCCTCGCCGGTCAGCGCGCCTACGCGATCAGACGTGGCTTTGCGCCGGATCACCTTTGGCGCATTGGCCCATTTGGCGATAAACCACGTCCCTTTTGGGATCGCTCCGCCAGACAAATGCGCGCCTCGCACCTGCCCCGTCTGCCGGTCATTTGCGCCCGAAATTACTTTGAACCGTGTGCCGTTTCCTTTCGACTGGCGCACTTCCACGATCGGCCCGTCCTTGTTGGCCCGCAACGTGGTAAACACCGGAACCCCCCTGCTTTGCACAGCAGAGGGAAACGCCAAGGTCGCGCCGCGATCAGTCATGGCGCACCAGATGACCGGGCAACTGGTCAATCGGCAGATTATCGTGACGGTCCGGATCAAGGGCCAACGTAAAGGTACGCAGACCACCAGCAACCTCAAGCGATCCGATCAGATGACCGCCAATCGAATAGCGCCACGTGCCGTCCTTGATCGTGCCCCCGATCTGCACCCGAAGCTCAGTGTCAGACACCTTTTGATGTGCCACGTTGTAATGCGCGTCGCGGGTGCCTGACGCCAGCGCAGTCTTGGTGCTCATTTCTTTCAAAACAGCGCCAAATTGCTTTTCGACCTCTAGTTTGCGCATTTCAACCGCATAGCTCTCCAGCCCTTCGGTTTGTCCTGTATAGCTGTCGGCATACACGGCACCCGACGGGCTGAGGACAATATCGGGTTCGATGGCGCGCCCTGTCGCCACAAGTTTGGACAGCAACCGGCCCAGATCATTGTCCTGTGCAAGATTCATAGCCCGAGGGTCATCCCCGTCGCCTTGAATGGCAAAGGCCGATACCGGTTCCTTTTCCGCAACCAGTGCAGCGTCATCCGTTGGCCGGTCTTCAAGCGCGTAATCCTGGAACGCCGCCAGAAAATCCTGTTTCACCGCATCGACATAGGTCTTCGCATCCGCGAGGGCCCGTGCATGCCGTTCTGCCCGTCCGAGGCCCGCGTTTGAAAACCGCTGCCCCATCATTAACAGACGGGTCATATCCTCCAGCACGGTATCCAGAAATTCGGGCAGGTCTTCCTTGGCATAGCTGCGGACCTCGCGAATATCGGTTCCGTCGATCAGCTCAAACGGGGAGATATAGGTGAACCCGATGTCATCCATGTAGGTCGAGGCCGCAAAGACGTTGTTGATGGTAAAGAAGTTCACATTCAACGTCCGGCCCACATTCGGATTTGAGATATGACCGGATGACCGCGACGTCGCCTCGACCTCTTCGCGGCTCAACTCACGTGCGACGACCTCACTGCGGGCCTTTTTGCGCAGCTTGCTGATCGCCTGCGTCGTCAGTTTATTGAGGCTTTTGGCGAACTGCCGCGCCGTCTGTTTTGACGTGCCGGAGCTGCTGGCCCCAGCCGAAAACCCCCCATACGACCCAGAGGCTTTGACACTCCAACTTTTGGTTTTCTCCGATGTGTTTTCCCGTTGGAATTCATTTTCAATCGACGTGACGGTGTCCAATGATGTCGTCGCGTCGCTTTCATAGGTCTGCGTCGATTTGAAATCGGTTTCGCGCAGCGATGACCGTTTGGTCTGCAACGAAATATCGCGCACTTCGCCCGGCAACAGGTTGATACTGCTGACCAATTCCCCCAGCTCAAGCCCAAGCCACCGCAGTTTATAGCTGATCTGCTCTTCGAAAAAGAAATCGGGCAACGACACAATCCGCCGACCACGGTTGGGCCGTTCGATCACGTGGTAGCCTGCGATGATGTCCTCACCAAACAGGCTTTGGTTGTAGACAGGCATCAACAAGACGCAATTGCGCTGATAGGCCTCGTCCAGTTCGCATTGCGCCATGATGCTGGCCAGCGACCGGCCATCGGTGGCCTCAAGCCCGTCGTCCGCGTTTTGCAAAACGATCGCGTTGAGCCCTTTGAGGGTCTCGGCGATGTAGTCGGACAACATGGAATCGGTACTGTCCACGGCCTTGAAATCGATATCTTTCGATGACCGTTGGATGCGGTGGGTTTCCGTCCACCGTTTGCGTTTCCCGTACCAGGTTCGACGGGACCGATGGACGATCTTTTCCTCCACCCAACGAGAGATATACCTGCGTGTCTTGACCAGATCCCCCGCTTTGAAATCGGTGTAGGTATGGGCGGCGCCCTGCTTGGTGCCAACCAAAGGCTGATTGTCTTCGGTCACCAAAACAAAGCCCCGCGATGACGCGAACCCCACCAAGCCGGAAATAGCCCGTTCAATGGCGGCCAGATCATGGTTCAGATCCTGCACCTCTTTGAACAGCGCCTGCACAAGGCCGTAGTCCTGCTCATCGACGAGCCGTTTTTGCAATGTGTTGCGCACATCGGTAATCGCTTTGTGCTGGTTTTTCAGAAATGGGAATCTTTCGACGATGGCGCCGACGGACAAATCCAGAAACTCGTGCGTCGAATGCATCTCTGACTGTTCAGGAAAAACGCGGCGCGCAATGTCGATCCTTTCCTTCCATGCGTATTCATAGGTATCCAACTTTTCAGTCAGTTCCGCCGCGCGTAGGTCCGTGTCGCCCATTGTCTGCAACATGAAGTAATAGACACTGCCCGCGTCCGGGTCTTCGGCTTTCGCGACAACGGCATTTTGGGGCACTTGCTTGGTTGTCACCCCGCCCGGGCCAGCAACTGGAAGCATCAATTTAGGCACGGCTTCATCAGCGCCATCATTTTGAACATATTCATAGATGAACGGAATAGCCTTGGCCTGCACCGTACTGGGTAGGGCATCGTCATCCTCCGACACCCAAAGTTCTTCCAGAAAATCGCGAACCGCGAGAATGGCGTTCCGTTTGTGCCACAAATCCACATCTCGGTCGTCCATCGCGTCCAAAAGCGCATCGTTCGCGCGGGTTGGCACATCGCGGGATCTGCGGAACCGAAAGGCGGGGGCGGCGGACAGATAATCAGGGTCAATGCGTCCCCAAACCTTGGTCTGGGTGACGTCCGCGGGGCTGGATATGGTGACATGCTGCGTCAGGGACGTGGTCATTGTCAGTCTCCTTCTTGAATATTATTTCTTGCCGCTGAACAGGCCGTTGATCTGATTGGCCGCATAGGGTGCGAACAGGGCAGCACTGCCCCACAAATACACCTCAAGTTCTCGCAGGCGGGCCAAAGGAGACCCAGCCACGCCATGGCCGGTGGTGGGATCAACCGTGTCGTCTGCGCCTGTCGTCGTGTCTGCGACCGTCAGCATTGAACCGTCGTTGAGTGCAAAGAACACCCAAAGCCCCAGGCCCGACATAAAGGCCGCCAATCCGATAGAGCCGATCGCGCCGGAGACGCGGCTGAAACTGATCCCATTTTCGGGATCCTTCTTTTCCGTCAGCGCGCTGGCCAACATGGGCCGCGTGGTTTGCACGTTCGGCGCCAGCAAAATCGCTGACAGCAACCGCAACCCCCAAATCAGAATCCCCAGTGTCACCAACACCGGCACCCATGTCGCAAATTGACTGGTCATTTTGTTTCCTTTCGTTTTCCAATGAAGAGCGTGCTTTAGGCCAAAAGCGCGAGAATACGGGACACTGACCCAAGGATCTTGGCCGCAGACGCATAGGTCGTTGCCAACTCTTCCCGTTCGGCCTTGATCTTGGCCAAGCTGGCGGACGCGCCTGACAAATGACCGCCAATGGCGTCATAAGCCCCGTCCGGTGCGCGCCCGCCCAAGGCGATGTACTCCGCCTCCAATGCCGTGATGGAGGTTGCAATTGCGTCTTTCTGGGCGGTGGTCAGATCGTCGTTGTGGCGCTGAATGAAATACAGATCAGACAGGGCGTTCAGGATCTTACGTTTGACGGATTGATTGTCGGCCATGGCTCTGGTCCCTTAGTTTGCTTCGGATGTGATAGTGTTGATGTCGTCCAGAACGTCGGCCAGCTGGCCCAATCCGGTCGCGAATGACACCGTTTCATCTGCAATTTCGATGTGCGCCGTGCGCAGTCGTGCCACCAATGCAGGCGCTGCCGCGATCAATGCGGTCTGCGCCCTCAGCGAACGGATCGATGTGTCATATTGCGCGAACGCTTCGGCTGCGGCGTCATCGGTGCGCTGCACCCGCAAGACACAGCGGGCCGCATGTTCATAGCGGGCGATCTGCGCCTCGACATCCGCGAGAACGGCCGCCTGATCACCTCGTAGGATGACAGGCAGCGTGCTGATGGCATCGGCAACCCCGTCCATGATGGATCGGATTTCGCGTTGACGTTGGGCCTCTGCAATCCGCCCAAACAAACGCAGGCTGCCCCCCAAAACGGGCTCAATCGGCGCGGTGGTTGGTGTCAAACGCGAAGCGGCCGCCACGAAGTCATCGCGCGCCGTTTCCAGGTCATTCAAACTTTCGCCGCGGCTCGCCTCGATCAGGGCCTCAAGATACGCAGTCAACTTTCTGGCAAGCGCCAAACGGTCTTTGGCGGTCTGTCCGATGTCCAGCTCCGGCGCGAGCTGACCAAGCCCATAGTCCGACTGGCCCGCCAAATACCGGCACAAATTCTGCGTAGTATAGGCGTTGTCATGGGCCTGCTGTTGCAGCGTGGCCGACAACGACAATGACGCACCAATTTGCTGGGATGTGTTGGTCAGGCGGCTGGCCTGGTCCTCTGTCAAAGGTTGGGTGCAGGCCGTCATAGCCACAATGGCCACGGATGCTGCTCCGTTCCTGATACATATCGTTTTGTTCACGTTCCTCTCCCTCCACTGGTCGAAATCGACGGGGTGAGGATCACCAAAACGGAGAGCTGTGATTTAATTGTGATCTGCCCCCGCCACAGAATTCACAACAAAATCACAGGCATCTTGTTTGAAATGAGAAAACGGCGAACACTCCCACGACAGGGCAAAAGGATCCGCGCGATATGCAGATCATCACATCGGACATGAATCTTAAGACGGTCTGGCGGTCTCCGATTTGGCCGGACAGCATCTACGCCCCGTCCCTTGCCATTCTGCAAAGCCAGACGCTCAGCGGACGCACGGCCAGCGGTGCAGACGCAACGCGCGACATCGCATTTGAAAAGTGTCTGAGTGAAACCGCCGAAATTCTTGCACTGGAAGATGTCCTGCCGGAATTCGACCCGATCACCGACGGGCTGGCCGCCCATCCCGATGTGACCCTTGCGCAGCACAACGCCATGCTTGAGGCCCTGCAGCGCAAGGCCGTGTTGTCATGGTGGCGCGGCAATGGTCTGGCCAAAAAAATTCCCGCCAACTGGCTGGACGACCACCAGATCACCAGCTTCGTAAAAAAGGCCCGCACAGGCGCGACGGCATTTCGGGACACACAGTTCTGGCACCTGACGTCGCCCCTGCCCTGCCATTGCGTTGTGGCATGTTCGGCCAATCGCATGGGGCAGGACATGATTTTGGGTTTCGGCACCGCGACACAAGCACAGGCCGCCGCCCGGCTGGCCGCGACCGAAGTCATGTTGATGGAATTGAACCTTTACACGGTTATGGCCGCACGCGGTGGGCGCGACACCTCGGATCAGGACCGCATTGAGGCCAAAATACGCGAGTATGCCGCCCGCAGGGGCGCGTTGCTGCCCTCCATTCCGGCCGATCCTGCTGACCTGAATACCAGCCATGGTGCGCTGTCCAGCACCATGCCGCCCCACACATTGACGGATCTGACCGCCGATCCCGCCTCACGCCCTGTTTGGCTGTGCAAAATCGACGGGATGCCCTCCTCCAAAGTCGCCCCACCAGATCATCCCTTCATGGCCCAATAGACAAGGACGCCACGAATGACGACGACACCATCGCCCAAAATCAGCCTCAACTTTGCCTCCGCGCGGATGGGGCAGTGTTGCACGGTCGTAGATCCTCGCGGCCTACAACTGAAAGCTTTGATCACCGATGAGGCCCTCCCACGGGATCTGCCCAAGCTGGACTTCACAAACCCGGACTGGCGCCGCCGGTGCATGAATGAAAAGGGCCATATTCCCGCTGGCTATACTTATTTAGGGCAACTGATCGGGCATGATGCGGGCGACAGCCGTCGGGCCGATCACATTCCCCATGTGCAGCATAGCACCACCCCTCAACCCAACGATGCGGATGAGGACAACAAAGGCGTTCAGATCGGGCCAAACGGAGCCAACAACGGGCGCTATAACATCATTGAAAACCCTCTGGCGTTTGAAACGCTGTACGGGTCGGGCCCGGTGACGCTTCACCATCTGTTTGATCCGATTACGATGCTGTTTCGGGTGAACCCGCGCGATCCCTTTGCGGTCAATCTTAGCCACGGCAAAAACCGTCATATCTACGCGCTTTATGATGTCCGAAATCGCGACAACCTGATGGTGCACCAATTGGCCGTGACTTGGATGCACTATCACAACTTCGTCGCCCTAACGTTTGAACCCGATCTGAAACGAATGGCCAACTGGCGGGCGGGTCTGGCGATCCGGACCTTTGTAAAAGCCCGTAAATTTGTGCTGGCCACGTGGCACCGCGTGATCCGTGACGATTATCTGGCGACCCTTCTACATCCTGACGTCGCAGCCATGTCAGATGAGGCCATGTCCGGCATTCCCATCATTGATGAGGCAACCCTTCAACACGGCGTGTTCCGCACGTTCCATTGCATGCCAAGGGCAGATTATCAGATGAAAGAGGCGGGTACCCAATCCTTGCTCGATCTACTCGCGACAGATCTGCCAAAACGCTCCAAAGGGGAAGAAAGCGGCTGGAAACTCGATCTGGCCCGCATGTTCGATAAGTCGAACGAAACAGCGGATAAGACGGGCATCTCTGCCAGCCTTACACATGCCCTCAGACATCTTATCCAACGGGATTTTCAGACCGCCGTCGATGCAGGCCCGCAACGTCTGGGCTCACCGGAAATGATAGCCGTCATTCAGGCCCTACCCCAGCAGACATGGCGTGATCAGCTGACGCCAGACGCGTTGAGCCAGGCGTTCAATTCCGTGATTGCACCCCACATCGGGGGGGACCTTCCTGCCGCTGCATTCAACCGGATGCCTCTCTATGTCCTCTTGATGATCGAGGCGCACCTCTATGGCGGGCCGGGTCATCTGGGGCCCCTGAGCAGTGTCGTGTTCCGGCGCAAGATCTCTGACCTGATGGACCGGATCCAATACGGTCAGGACGACATGCCCGAAGGCGGCCCTGACGAACTCAGCTCCATGATTGAAATCACTCACACCCTAAGAAGGAATGACTATGTCTAACAATTATATCATCGTTGGCCGCGAGGTCGGCGAAGCAAAATATTTCCTACACCCCGACCAAAGCATCGACACCACACGCCGTGAAAACAGCATACCCCTAACGGTGGCGTACATTGGCCAACGTGTGGTGGAACTTTCGGAACACGGCGCGCTGGCCGAAGGCTCCGATGACTATGAACAGGTGGTGCGCGAATTCAAACACGCCCTACAGGTGATCGAACAGCCGCGCGGCACCCTGTCCGACGCCGAAAAAGAAGCGATTTGGCAGAACACGACCGTGCAATTGCAATGGGACAGCCGCGTGCCTGTGGGCGACACAGATGCCAACACGCGGATCATCGTGATCCCCGCCGACAACACACACACGGTCAACATCGAGACGTTGCGAGACGACCCTGCGGGCATCGGCTTCACGCCGCCGCTGACCTATCCGCTGGATGAAGCTTTGGTCCTTGCCAGCCAGATCAAAACCATTTTGCGCGCGATCTCATCATTCTCACCCGATGATGCGTCCCTCAAACTCAGCGAGGAACAGCAAAACGCCCTGCAAGATCATGTCCGACAGGAATTGTTGGGCCGCTACAAAGTGGCTGACGGGGAAACCCGCCCCGACGTGCTGAGCAAACAGGCGGTTCTTGAACAGAAGATCGTGTCGTACTACCGCGCGGTGGGCATTTATATTACCCTGATGTGTAAGTGATCCAGCAGCGCAGCGGGCAGCTGCCCTCCCGGTATTCCTCCGCGGCTGCCCGCTTAATCCAAAGCCGCAACAGACATCAACGTGGCGCGTAAATCCTCTCTCACGGTTTTGTCTCGTAACGGGAAACAAGAGACGAACCATGTGATGACGGCCTGCGGGTCTGCGGGTCCAGTCCCGCACCATTGATCCGCAATTTCTGCCACATAGCTGTGCAGCCGCGCGCGTGCATCATCGGGCCGGCCGATCCGCATCAAGGCCGCGGCGTGCCATCCCCCGACCGTTGACATCAACCCCACCCCTTGGGCGCATTGATCAACCGCGATCTGATCATTTCCGCACAGGTAGTTTGACGCTGCCAAATAGATCAGGTGGAACGGCTCCATCGTAAGGGGAAGGCCTTCGACATCGTCGATCAGCTCCTGTGCGCGGGCAGTATTGGCCGAAAACGCAAACCCCAATGCAGCGGATGCAAGCGACATGGGGTTTTGTGGATTCAAAAGCAGCGATTGTTCAAAGTGAAATTCTGCCATGTCGAATTTTCCGGCATGACAATAACACCACGCCAATACCCGGTGCGCGCGCGTGTCCATAGGGTCGCTGGCCACAGCATCCAACGCATGGTTCAAGGCCAGCACCTGCGCCTCTTCGGTATGGCGCGTGCCGGGCCGCAAGATGTGCCGGACGTTCAAAACTCCGGCAAGTTCCGCATGAGCGGGGCCAAAATCGGGGGCCGCGCCGGTGACCTCATGCAACAGCCGGATCGCCTGTTCTTCATCCTGCCGTTTCCACGTGCCAATCAGCGTCTGGGATTCAAGCCACTTGTCATAGATCACAGCATTGGTGTCATGATGCTTGCGATGGGACACCACCACACTCAGCGCATTCGCGATGTTCACAACAAGCCCACGCACCTTACGGGTCCAGTCCGTATTCGGGGCGTCGATCATCTCAGACCAAATGACCGTGCCCAGATCAGGGCGTTCGACATCAACCGACAAATACCGCGCATCACCGACGCTGTGGAGATAACACCTAATCGACAAAAACGCGGGGTCGCGCGCGGCATCCGGTTGAATTTCCCATTCCCGAAAACGCCCCAATCGCATGCGCAAATCAGACACCAACACAGCCTGCAGGCTCGCATCGTGGTCCGTGTTGGTGGGCTTGTCAGCGGCCACAACCTCAAGCGTGATGCGCGGTTTTTCAGGTCCACCGCGCATGTTGGACCGCTGACCTTCGGGATCCAGTGTAATCGCGGCCAAAAGATCGACCGTCTCCGCCTCCGGCTCCTGATCGAAAAACGTATCCAGATGGGCGTAAAGGTCATTGTAGATCGCAATCGCACGGGTTGCCGCCCCCGATTGCCACAAATCCCGCATAATGAACCGGACCGCCGTTTCGTTGTGCGGCTCCAGTTCAATCGTGCATTCCGCCGCCCGCCGCGCAACAGCCATGTCTGTCCCGGCCATTGCGGCATCAAGCACAGCCTGCGTTTTTGCAAGGGTCTGGGTGCGGGCATAGGTCAACCAACTGTCGAACGGCGTCGAGACCCCCAACAACACATCCAGCAAATGTAAATACGTCCGGATGTCCTGCATCGCAGGCCCTTGTGCCCCTTGCATCCGCAATTGTGCGGCCAAGACATCTTCAATAGGCCGTCGATCTGACGCCTCAAAACCGATCGTGCCATTGCGCGTCACAAGGGCCGACAGTTGGCCTGTTTCTGACGCAACCCTGATCTGCCGGACCGCTTGACGAAAGGAATTGCCCGCTTTGACCTCGTCCGATCCATCCCACAAAAGCTGGGTGATCATTTCGTTGCGGTAAAATCGTCCCGGCGTGGCCACCAGATACAGCAAAACGGCCTGCGATTTCCGCAGCCGAAGGCTGCGAACAAACGACAACCGAGATTGTACCGTTTCCATACCCTTCGCCGCCGAAACCACCTGCCCCACTGCCCCACTATGCACTGATGACGCGGTGTGTCGAATGCAATCCGGACCATAGGGGCCGCAAACCGTGTAAATCTGCCCGAACACGATGGCGATTTCGACAACCCCACAGGGTTCGCCGTGGTTGCATTCGCACCGGTCGGTTGCTACCCCATATATCAATCAAAAAGAGCAGAGAGTGGTTTTGAACGTGGCCAAAACGTCAGACAAAGACACCGTCATCAGTGTCCGTCAGCGCAAAAAATCCAGCATGGTCGACATGCAAAACCATTCTGACAAATCGCGCCATGTCAGTTGGTACCGCGGTGAGCACACCAATATTCTGCCCCAGCGTCATCAGCTTTATTCGGCAGATGAAGTGAAAACTGCCGTTCTTCACGGGTTGAAACCCGCCGCCCCCGTGATTGACAAATCCACCCGCATCACCGCATTCGGCAGTTGCTTTGCCGCCAACATTTCCAACCACCTCGCGGCACGTAATTTCAACATTGCGGGCCAGAAAGAGGCCGAAAGCAAAGCCTATGTGATCCGTTGCGGCGAAGGCATGGTAAACACCTTCGTTTTGCGCCAGCAATTTGAATGGGCCTGGGAAAACCGCCAGTTTGATCAAGACCTTTGGCATGGCTACGACAAAGAAGCCTACGGATATGACGAAAGCGTCCGCATCGCCACACGCGACATCTTTGATCAGACGGATGTGTTTATCCTGACCGTCGGCTTGTCCGAGATCTGGTATGATGAGCCTACGGGCAATGTCTTTTGGCGCACCATCCCCAAAGACAGCTATGATCCAGAACGCCACAAATTCCGGGTCTCGACCGTTGGCGAGAACAAGGAAAACCTTGAGGCGATCCGCCAGCTCATTCGTAAACACCGCCCCGATGCGAAGTTTATCGTCACATTGTCACCCGTCCCCCTTTACGCGACCTTCCGCGATCAGTCCTGCATGGCATCGAACGCCGTCTCCAAGGCGACGTTGCGCGTGGCATTGGACGAATTCATCCGAGAGGCAGGCGACGACGATCTCTATTATTGGCCGTCCTATGAAATGGTGCAGGATGTGTTTGCCGGCGCGATGAAGGCAGACATGCGCCACCCAAAGGACGACGTGTTGCAGTTCATCATGTATCTGTTTGAAAACGTCTGGTGTATTCCCGAAGACGGGGATGAGGTCGATCTGAACGAATACCTTGCCATCGCTTTGGCCGAATGCGGATTTGTTCTGCCTCAGGTCGCGCGTCTGATCAAACGCAAGAATTACACACGTCTGCGGTCCCTGACCGAAGAGAGGACATTGTCCAAGGACGACAAAATCCATCAGGCGATGGTTAAACTGATCCACCAGATTTGTGACGCAGCAGACGCAAAAGCGGCCTGATTGCTGCAGACAGGACCCATGATGAAAACCGTCATTCTGATCCCCGCCCGCTATGCCTCAACGCGCTATCTGGGCAAGCCGCTGGTTGCGCTGGACCAACCCGATGGCACCCGCAAAACCCTGATTGAGATGACATGGGACGTGGCCCGTCAGGTCAATGGCGTTGATGCCGTCTTTGTGGCCACGGACGATGACCGCATCGCGGACGCCGCGAGGGCCTTCGGGGCCGACGTGATCATGACCGCTGAGGCATGCGAGAACGGCACAGCCCGTTGTGCAGATGCACTGACCCGTGCGGGGATCGAGGCTGATCTGATAGTGAACCTGCAAGGCGACGCCCCGCTGACGCCCGCGTGGTTTCTTGAAGACCTGATTGCGGCCATGCAGGACGACCCGTCGGCTCAGGTGGCCACCCCTGTTTTGCAGTGCGACGCGCAAACCTACGCCATGTTTGTCGAAGACCGGCAGGCCGGGCGCGTCGGCGGCACCACGGCTGTATTCAACACCAAAGGGCATGCGCTTTATTTCTCGAAGGAAGTGATCCCCTACATCGACCCTGGCAAGGTGCCGGACACCGACATCCCCGTCTTTCACCACGTGGGCGTTTACGCCTACCGCCCTGCCGCACTGGCCCAATACACGACCTTCCCCGAAGGCACGCTTGAGACGCGCGAGGGGTTGGAGCAGCTGCGGTTTCTGGAAAACGGGATGACCGTGGCCTGCGTGATTGTGGACGCGAAAGGCCGTGTGTTCTGGGAACTCAACAACCCCGAAGACAAGCCCCGCATCGAAAAAGCCTTAAGGGACATGACATGACCGACCCCAAAATCGTTCACGTGGGTGACATCGCCATCGGTGCCAATAACCCCGTCGCATTCATCACCGGCCCCTGCCAGCTTGAGGGTCTGGACCACGCCCGCATGATGGCCGACAAGATCGCCGCGGCCTGCGCCCCCACCGGCACGCAATTCATCTTCAAGGCCAGCTACGACAAGGCCAACCGGTCCTCGATCACCACCCAGCGGGGCCTTGGCATGGACGAGGGCCTCACGATCCTGAGCAAGATTCGCGATGAATTCGGCTGCCCCATTCTGACGGATGTGCACGACACGGCCCAATGTGCCCCCGCGGGTGAGGTCGTGGATGTCATCCAGATCCCCGCGTTTCTGTGCCGTCAAACTGACCTGTTGTTGGCCGCAGGCGAAACGGGCCGCGCCATCAACATCAAGAAAGGTCAGTTTCTGGCCCCCTGGGATATGGGCAACGTGGCCGAGAAAGTGGCCAGCACCGGCAACGAGAACATCATGCTGTGCGACCGGGGCACATCTTTTGGCTACAACACCCTCGTCAGCGATTTCCGCGGCCTGCCCACCATGGCCGCCACGGGCTATCCGGTTGTGTTTGATGCCACGCATTCCGTACAACAACCCGGTGGTCAGGGCACCACTTCCGGCGGTCAACGTCAGTTTGCGCCTGTGCTGGCGCGCGCGGCCTGTGCCGTTGGCGTGTCCGCCTTGTTTATCGAAACCCATCAGGATCCGGACAACGCGCCGTCAGACGGGCCGAACATGATCCCCGTGGATCAAATGGGCGACCTCATCGGCCAGCTCCGTGCGTTTGACGCCCTGCATAAGGGCTTATGACACAGGGTCTCTAACCGCCCTGAGCGTTCAAAAGCGTGTCCGGGTAGAACCGTTGCAACAATGGCCTGTAGGTGTCGCACAGCCGGTCGATCACATCCTGTGGAAGATCCGTTCTCCAACTGTCAACTACACCAGAACGATAGTGGGACCGCACGTTCTCCGACCCTTTCGATCGCCCCCCTGACAAGGCTTCAAACGTAAAATCCGCAGCACGGGGCGCCACAAGTGGCGTTTCAAAACCCGCCTCCAAGCGGGGCATCAAATGGCCCACGACGTCGCTGACAAGGTCTTCCATGCACAAGACCTCAAAGGTGGGATCATCAAAATCCCAACGGGACAACGCATAAAGCGGCCCGACCGTGTTCCACCCGAAGGCCTCGGCTTCCAGAAAATCCATCGTAGCGCGCATTCCATCCGCTTGAGACACGCCCGCCAGACGATCCCGCTGGGCCGCAAGTTCGGGCCAATACTCCGTTGGATGGGAATACCGATGGGAAAAATAGGCGGAGGCCACGATGCTCAGCGGATTGCGAATAACGTGGACACAGCGACCGGGGTGCGCCTGCGACTGCACCTCATAGGTCGCGTTCGTCAGCAGCGAAAGATCATGTTCCACTGATGCGGTGGCCGTACTCAAATGCGAGTGCTGAACCGTAAGCCCGTTTCGCGTGGCAAGATCAACAAAGAACAACCTACACATCTGGGTTGCACATTTATGGTGTGTCAAAATGGTGAAGTTTGCCATTCGGGCTGACCCATCTTCTTGTTCAACTTATGACAAGCGCCGTCAGATCAACGCGCGCCCTTCAAAGCGACACGAAATGCGGCGAGGTCAACAGCTTCTGATAGCTTTCAAAATCGGCACTTTGCGCGATCTCATCCAAGGCCGCCTGTGAAAAGTTTCGCTGCACCGGCCGCTCAAGAATAGAAGAGGCCTTTTCATAGATGAGGTTCACATGCTCCTCATTATAGGCCTTTGGGTTCAACCCTAGATGCGCATAAAGCTTTTCTGCCTTGTCTGTCGCATCAAAGAGCTGTCGCGCAAGTATAATGCTGGCGTCTAACGAAGGGTCCAAAGAGCCCAAAATGCGGTTGGCTTGGTTCCAATCCTCAACACCTTGTCGATGGTCTTTGTCAGCGGGCCATGTCGGATCATTCCGCTCCGCGCGGTCCCTGTAGGACGCAGCCACATCAATCACATCGCGGACAATAAACAGGAAACGGGCCTCGGGAATTGCGCTGCGCACCTCGTCGATCTTTTCATAAACAGTCGGGATTTTGTCCCCAACATAAGACAGATCGGCAAACCGATCGATCTTTCCCGTTACGTCGACGTCAGGAAAAATCGACTCGTGAAAGGTATCCCCCGGATGCAATTCGTAGAACCGCGGCGGTTCAAAATCCGTACGGTCCAAAGTAAAATCTCTCAAGACCTTAAAATAAAACCGTTCCATCCCGATGAACATGTCGTGGTGTGTATTCAGCAGAACCGACAGCGCACTTGTCTGAGATCGCGGCGTCCCACCAACAAGAAGGATCTGAGGTTGCTGCGTCATGTCGGGTCTCTCTTTCGGGCAGACTTTTCTAGGTCGTACGGATCAAATCTCGCAAAACGCCGGGCGCCATGTGCGATAGAATATGATTGTTATGCGGTGACCTCACGACAGGCAAGTTGGTTTCGTAGACCCCAAACATCAATGCGACGCCGACGTTGGCAAACGATCATGAACCCTCTGGTATGTCGTACGATTGAGGTAAATTTCGGTGATAGATAACATACGCTGATGAAACAGCTTTTCCGCCGCGCGATAAAGAAGCATGTCCGCCCGAAGGCTCGGCAGATCCTCAATTCTGCTGTCGTGCGCGGATACACGAGCAAGGGAGGTTTCGTTGACACGGGCTTTGGGCAGACGGACATCGCGGGCGGGCAGATCAAGCAAAAGCGGTATCTGCAAAAGCGTCATAGGCAGTTGGGATTGCAAACCAAAAAACAAGGCCTCGGACTGCAACAGATCGAAGGCTTTGTCAGCGTATTCCTGATCAGTCGAATTGCCCTGGACCGCGCCAAGAATCCGAAAACACATCAAGTTATGCACCTGATCAACAATCTTTTGATTGTCGGACGCTGCGAATTCTTCAAGCGTTGCCGTCCGCGCAAGATCGTAGGCCGCACGGTCAACTTCTGACGCATCGCGATAAATCCACGACGCAGGATGTGCCACCTGCGCCCAGTAATTCATCAGCGATGCGACACGTTCCACGGGTTCACGTAGGACAGTGAACCATTTGAATTCTCCCAAGACCCGGCCGCAATATTGACGATCAATGTGCCCGACACTCAGTCCATAATCAGGGGCCACCTGTTCAAATGACGTATAATCCGTATGTGGCGACACCACGCCAGCCGGAAATGTAAGATCCAGAAAAGTCTTTAAACTTTTTCCCGCAGCTTTCTCAATATGCAGAAAAACAAGCCTGTCAAAGGCCTGGTCGTCAGGAACCACATGGTCAACAATACAACGCCCGATCTGATGAAAACCTGCCATTCACCAATCTCCTGCTTACGCCATTGCGACCGTCAGTCTTGCACCATCACACGCCCACAGGTGCAGGCGCTATCTGTTCGGCAAAGGCTCAAAGATATCCGATAGGGTATCGTCCACCTTCTCCGATGGCACCAAAACGTAGTCCCAGATCAGACCTTGCGGAATGCTGTGCCAACGATCCAGCTCTGACAGTCGGTTCCCGAACAAATCAAAAATATCATACTGATTGAGACGCGCCCATTCGTTCAGATCATCAAACTTTGAACCGTAGACTTCAAATGCAGTGTGGCCATATTCCACAAAAAGGATCGGGCGGGCTTTCAAGATCACCTGACGTGCGCCCTCAAGCAAAGGCATCTCAGCACCTTCTACATCAATCTTGATCAGATCGACGGCTGTTCCGTTCGTAACGATATTGTCCAAGCACTCGACCTGGACCTCGATTTTTTCCTTTTTGGTTGCATCCGCACGGTTTGATCGCAACCGCAGGCCGCTTTCCTCGGGAAAATCGGGCAGAACCCAAAATTCTGCATTGCCCACCTCATTGGACAAGGCCTCACGACGGAGTGTCAGGTTCTCAACGTCACCCATATCGGCCAGAATTTTATCATTCAAAAAGGGATTGGGTTCGAAAGACATGACGCGCCCTGTTGAACCGACAAGGTTCAAAAATACGCGTGTATGCACGCCGGAATGGGCGCCGATATCAACCACGGACCAACCGGGCTTTACCAATTTCCGGTACAACGCGATTTGCATGGCATTGAAGTTCAAATTGATCCCGAGGCAATTCCGAACGTACTCAAGAAACGCCATCGTGCCGTCGAAGTTATCCCGGGTTGTCATCTCAGACACTCCTTCTTTTTGTTATTATTGCTCGCTCGACCTCAAGCCTCGAACAAACGTGCCCAAATGTCTAGTGTCGGGTGACCCATGATCCGAAGGCGAGACAAGTCTGTCTATCTCGAAAACGATCGTCACATCCTGTTCGTTCAACGTCGGAATGACGACGTCGACAATGTTGGATTCAGACCCCACATGATCCTCAAATAGTGGCTCGTCCAAGTTGGGAGACGTGATTTTGATCATCCGCTTCTCATTGGTGGGATTGAAAAGACCAAATTCAAACCGAACGCGCAAATTCTCCGAACCGACGGACACCGGCATTTCGAACACAGAACGGACGTCCAGGCTCCATAGCAGCCCTGCGCCATCGACTGTTCCCCAGCCATCTGTCGCGACCTCGGTCAGATCAATGCCAGTGTCCTTTGTCAGACGACCTATGTGCTTTGCCGTCAAGAAACCAAGAAAGGTATCAAGACCATTCATCGTCGCAGACCAAAGCAGTTGGGCCCGGTCCAATTCCAATTTCGTGGGCTTCGGGGCCGATGTCAGCAGCTGTTCAAGGGTCGCGACATATTCCGCCGGATCATCGCAAATGTGGACATTGTCCCGATCCATGAAATTCTCGAAGCCGCGGAACGCTTTTGTCGTGCCCAAAATCGGCTTGCCGGAATAAAGAGCCTCGGCGGTTTTCAGATTGGTGCCCCCACCCGACACGATCGGCAGCAAGATCACCCGCGACAGCTCAACAAATGTGTTGATGGTCGGCCGGTCCACTTTCCCAAACAATGACAGCCGCGGGAAAATCGTGGTGCGCGCGCGGCCGTGGTTGCCGATGGTGTCCAACAGACGACAGACATCACCAAGCACATTGATGTGCATGTCGGGTTTCAAACCCTGCAAACCCGGTTCCAGCATTTCCAAAAGACCGGTGGCGTTGGGCAGGTGGTAGGACCCGATAAAGGTCGCGCATTGCGTCCCCTGAAGCTCCTTCGCCCAATAATCCAGACCGCCCATCTGCCGCATCGGCGACACCCCATTGGGGGCAACCAATGTATCCCCCTCAAAGCCCAACGCAACATAGCTGTCGGCGTCTTCTTGGGACACACAGATGACCGCATCGGCGGCGGTCAAAACCTCCATCTCAAGGGTCTTCATCCGCGCGTTGACCGCGTCCGAATGCGGGGTCGGATTCAACGCCTGCAACTCTCGGCACAGCTGCATTTCGTTGTTGTAGGACGAGTAGATGATAATCGGCTGCCGGTCGGTTTTCTTCAGATATTCTTTGGCAACAGCCCAAAGCCACGGATGTTCCAGCAGCAAAATCTCGGAATCTGCATGCTCCAAATCCGCGATGATCTGATCGCGCAGTGCTGCACTTCGCAACACTGCGTCACCCAAATCCAGATCGGGCTGCATTCCGTCTTGCATCAGATAGGCGCGGGTCTCTGCATCAATCAAGCGGTCGTTCACCTCAGGCAGGGTCGGCTCTGAGAAGTTCTGACCTTCAAACACGCTAATCACGCTGGTGGGCCAGCCCGCAGCACTGATCGTCTGCAAAATATGTTGCGCCCGAATTTGCCCACCAAAGAACGGATCGGACATGTACGGAAACGGGGATAAAATGGAAATCGAATGGGTCAATTTATTCTAGCCCCTCAACAAGTGTCCGTGCGGCGTCATCCCAAGAAAAGAACGAGAATTTGTCCTGCACGGTCTGTTCCACCGCAGACAACGCGGCGGGATTATCTATCCAGTTTTCAATCGCCGCTTTCCAAGACGCATGATCATAAGGATCCAGCATCGGACAAATCCCAGCGCCAGCCTCAGGCATGGAAGATCTGTCGGAGATCAAGGCCGCTTTGCCATAGGTCATGCTTTCCACGATGGGCAGGCCCCACCCTTCATACAGGGATGGATAAACCGTGAAATTGGCGTTGCGATAAACCGCCGCAAGCTGTGCGTCGGTCAAATTCTGCACCGTTTTGAAAAGCCCCTTGCGGTGCACATCGCTCAGCTGGACGGACACCATGAAATTCTCGACGTTCCATTGCTGTTTGCCCACGCACAAAAGGGTCGGAATGTCATCCCCGCGGGCATCGTGCAGTTCCCGCCACACATTGAACAACAAGGGGTGGTTTTTGCGTGGCTCAATGCTGGACACATAAACGATGTAGCCGTTGGGGTTCTCCGGCAGGAAATCGACCCCCTCCAGATCACCGTCGCCCCATGTGTCACTGCCGAGACGGAAGATGGACGTCTTGGGCGCGTCCATATCGAGATTGCCCAAGAAGGCTTTGAAATCCCGCGCGGTGTGTTCCGAAATGCAGAACACCTCATCTGCGGTATGGGCCAGATCCAGGACGAAACGGGTGAACTTCGAATTCATCTCAGGGACGCAATACTCAGGCATCACCACCGGTATGATATCGTACAGCACAATGCCGACCTTGAACTGGCGCCGCTGCTTTTTGGCATAAACAGTGCTCAGCTGGTTGTTGTCCCAAGGCAGCCCCGCAATGATTAGGAAATGTTTGCGCCGGAACCGGAACCGCGGAAGTTTCCAAACAGGCGGCAGTGATGCGCCAGCCTCTTTATCATCCTTCAGAACCTCTTCGACCATGTCGCGTGTCAGTTCTTTGTATTCGCGAGAGTTGTGGTCATAGACGACAAAGACCGCGTCTGTACTGGTCAGGGCGTATCGCGTGATTTCCCGTTCCACCCTAACAATACCGACAGCGGAGTGACCCACATACCTATGGGCCGTCGTGCAATCAATAACGAGGGTCATATCTACATCTTCTCCGTTTCACCCACATCGCCCCAAGCCGTCCCAAGACGACGGCCCGATGACGATGCCGCATCGTTCGTCCCCCTTAGGCAGATGGACGACCGCATGCAACTGAAAGGAGATCGTTTATATGTGGCAGTGTCGAAACACAGCCACACATCAATTTCCGCGCACATGTTCCGAAATTGGTTAAGCCGGTTGCAAGTCAATGAGACGCGCATTATGCGGACCATCAGACACGGACCCTGTCCGTTTTGTATATTGTAAGGTCTGAAGGAGCGCGAGAATACGATGAAAAAGGCATTCATCACCGGAATTACGGGGCAAGACGGCGCTTATCTTGCGCAACTTTTGCTGGACAAAGGGTATGAGGTCCACGGCGGGGTCCGCCGAATTTCACAGCCAGAAACCACCCGTTTGGATCTTTTGGGGATCGCAAAAGACGTGCACCTGCACGAATTCGACCTTTCCGAATCGAACTCCATTTTCCGCACACTGCGCAAAATTCAACCTGATGAGTTCTATAACCTCGCCGCGCAGTCCTTCGTTGGCGCGTCTTGGGAACTGCCCGTCTACACTGCGGACGTTGATGGCATGGCCGTTGTGCGCATCCTTGATACGCTGCGCACGATCAGCCCCCAGACGCGGTTCTATCAGGCCTCCACCTCTGAAATGTTTGGGCTCGTCCAAGAGGTTCCGCAGTCGGAAACGACCCGTCTGTACCCACGGTCCCCCTACGGTGTGGCCAAGGTCTACGGTCACTACATCACGATGAACTACCGTGAGAGCTTCGACATGCACGCAAGCTCCGGCATTTTGTTCAACCACGAAAGCCCGCTGCGCGGCAAAGAATTCGTGACCCGCAAAATCACCCTGGGTCTGGCCGCACTGGCCAAAGGCGGCACCGACGCGATTGAACTGGGCAACATGGACGCCAAGCGCGATTGGGGTTTTGCAGGCGATTACGTCGAAGGCATGTGGCGCATGCTGCAACAGGACGTGGCCGATGACTATGTGCTGGCCACCAATGAAACCACAACCATCCGTGATTTCTTTACCTATGCCGCCGAAGCCCTTGGCATGGATCTGGAGTGGACAGGTGAAGGCGAAGCCGAAACCGCCACAGACAAGAAATCCGGCAAGCTGGTGATGAAGGTGAACCCCAAGTTCTACCGTCCGGCCGAAGTTGATCTTCTGATCGGTGATCCATCAAAGGCCAAGGAAAAACTGGGGTGGGAACCAACTGTCCGCGTCAAAGAGCTGGCAGCGATGATGGCAAAGTCCGACTTTGATGCCTTGGGGTAAGACGGCGCTCCGCCACAAGCTGATCAATCTAAAGGCGCGCTCATCGGGGGTGCGCGGAAACGTAGATGGCGCACAGGGTGACGCACTGTTTGGGTGGGCACAGCTTACGGCTGAGCCGACAAGGCGTTTGCGTGTCGGCCTGTTCGCGCGCGGTGCAATGTTGGCTGAAACGGTCGCGAACATTCACCGCGACGATCTGGAGGCCGCAGGCATTGGTGACGGACGGCACGCCTTTGCCATTCACCTGAGCGCGGCCATCAAGGATCTTGTCCTCGCAAATGGGGGACAGGCGGACATCAAGGTGATCGACCCCAAGTCCGTAAAGATTGGGACATGGTCCCCCGTCGTGGATGTCCCCGCTCCAACGGACGCGGCGCCCTCCTCTGCCGCCACGCATAGCGCGCCAAAACCGCCGAAACCTGCACGCAGTGATCTTCAAAATGTGCTTTATTCGGATGCTGCACATCTAAAGGCGGCGCTGGCCCTGCCCGCGTCCAAGGTCCAGACCCGTGCGCCGCTGCCTGAAACCCATGCAAAGCTGTTCGCGCAAACCGACTACATTACGACAGACGCAACGCTGCCCGACAGGATGTACGGCTACACCGAATACATCCGCTACCGCGACCGGTTGGATGAAACATTCGATACCGCGGGCACCCCAGATGACATCGATCATTTCTACAAACGCTACCTGACGCTTTACAGCGCGATGCGGGGTGGCCTTCGGGTGCCACTGTCGGCAGAGGTCATAGCCCACCTAAATGAACCCATTCTCTTTGGTGGGTCGGTTGGCCCGTTCAGCCGGATCATGTAGACGATTGCCCTCGACACGCCCGCTTTTGCCCAGAACATGAACCTTCAGGACAAAGACTGGTATGACTGGGCGATCTTCTGGTGGGCGCATCTGCAGGTCAAATCGCTGCATTGCGAAGACTGTCTTGTGCCTGATTTCATGGTCGAACGTCTCAAGCGGGTTGAAGACGATGTGCCGTTTCCGATCAGCGATTATATGCGCCGTGTCACAATGGAAATCCCCACATTCGGCGTCTTCGATCTGTCCACCGTGGACGGCCGCCGTGACCTGACGTGTGCCTTTGCGATGCGCGCGGCCTCACGTCCGGAAACATGGCGGTATCTGCCCGACGGAACGCTGGACCGACTGTTTGACAAAAAGGACGCCTTCGCGACCTTTGCCGCCAAGATTGATGAAGACCTCGCGGGCATTACACGCGACACATATGCCCAAGCTATGCGGCACGCGAATTTTGATCTTGATACGATGGAGGGGCTGTTTTTCACCGCCGAAGGCCACCGCGTCGAATGCGCGGCCCTGCCACCCATCGCCCCGTCGGATGATCCTGTTGACGTGCAGGTCATCGGACCGTTCAAGAAAGCATCAGGGTTGGGCCAAGCGGTGCGCCTGTCCGCCGAAATGCTTGAGGCACAAGGCTTTGACGTCAACAAGGTTGATTTCGGCCTCGACAACCCAGCACCTGAGGGCTTTTCGCGGGCAGAAGCGGTCTCAAATTATCAAGAAGCCAAGGTCAACATCATCCACCTCAATGGCGAAGCCATTCCCTTGGCCTATGCCTATCAACCCGATGCCTTCACCGACAGCTACAACATCGGTTATTTCTTTTGGGAATTGGACAGCCCTGGCGCCTGTCATTATCTGGGCATGGATATGCTGGATGAAATCTGGGTCAGCACCGATTTTGGCGTCAGCATTTTCCAATCGCATGTCGACATCCCCGTCACCAATGTCGGGATGAGCTATGAAGACATGCCCGAGATTGAACGCGACGACGCGCGGGCGTTTCTGGAAAAGACCGCGAAACTGACCTCCGATCACTTCGTCATGATGGTGACGTTTGACAGTTTCTCATTCGTGCAACGCAAGAACCCGATTGGCGTTCTCAAGGCCTTCATGGCGGCCTTCCCGAAGGATGACCCTGCCTCTGCATCGGTCCGGCTGGTCATCAAGACCCAGAACCGGACCAAGGTGGCGGATGTGGCCCAGCTCAAGATCTGGGATGACATTGACAAACTGCTGGCAAAAGACAGCCGGATTGTACTGATCAACGAAACCCTGCCCTACAAAGACCTGTTGCGCCTCAAAAAAGGCTCTGACGCCTACATCTCTCTGCACCGGTCCGAAGGCTGGGGCTTTGGCCTGATCGAGGCGATGAACCTTGGTGTGCCCGTTCTCACTACGGCCTATTCGGGCAACATGGATTTTTGTGCGCCTGACACCTGCTGGCTGGTGGATTGCGACCTCGTGGAATTGAAACCCAACGACTACATCTTTGTACGCGAAGGGCAAAAGTGGGCCGACCCTGATCTGGATGACACCGTTCGCGCCATGCGAGAGATCGTCTCCGATCCCGCCGAACGGGCCAAACGTGTCAAAGCGGCCTATACCAAAATCAAAACTGAATTCTCCACCGACCCGATCGGGCAGAGGTATGCAAAACGCCTCAATGAAATTCATACCGCGTTGGCCAACACCAAAAAGGGCCTTAAGGGACCGAACTAAATGGCCAAATCACGGGAGTCTGGCATCGTCACGTTTCACCCCTGCATCGGGGTGGCTTGGCCCGATAGTGGTCAGGACCTGCTGGTTGCGCTGCTGAACCGTTACGCCAAACTCCTCTCTGGGCCGGACAGCGTCGTGTCGTTCGAGGCCACGAACGCCCTGACCCAAACAGCCCGCCGCACAAAAGACGCGCGATATATCGTGCAGTCCTGCGACTACGTCACATCCGTTTTGACCCTGTTCCAACACGCGGTGGCCTCCGGGACACCTGATATGCCTGAGGCATTCCGCGACACCGCGTCAGTGGCGTTTGACGGCTACCTCGCGTTCAAACGTGATTGGATGACCTCAGACTTTGCCCGCATGGATCATGTCTTGCACCTGTATCTGCATGACCTGAGGGATGCCCCTGCCCTGTCCCTGTCCCTTGCCGTCCGCCATTTGGCGCCCGACCACACCCCCGATCAAACGATGATCGAACAGACCGTGTCCGACATTATGGGGGATGACGTCAAAAATGCGTCCGGATTGCACGATCACGACAGGGACGCCCAACATCACGCATTTCGTCACTATGACAAAAATCTGTTCAATGCTATTTCCCGCATGACACTGCGCCGGTCCGATGTGCTGGAATGCTATGATACGGTTCTGGGGCATCCCCCCTTAGACAAAAACATCATCCACCTGCAGCAATTTGCCTCCCGCGAGATGTTGATGGATCACCTCAGACAAAGCGAAGAATACAAAAGCCGATTTGGCGACGGGACCACACCCGCGATCACATCTTCCCGTCAGGACAAACCGCGTGGGCCACATGTCCTGATCCATCTGCATATTCCGAAATCCGGGTCCACCCATCTGAACGCCAAACTTGTCCAAGGCCAGACTGCATCGCAAACCGTGACCGCCACGGGCGGTATCCCCAACAAAAAACTGCGCGATATGACAGCCGACGCGCGCGCAAACGTCCGTGTCATCGCGGGCCATAGCGTTTACGGCCTGCACGATATGGTGCCGCACCCCTGCATTTATATGTGCGTTCTGCGCAAACCCGAAGACCGCCTATTTGCGTTCCACCAGTTTCTTTTGACCCACCAACAGCATCCCGCCCATGGATGGGCCACGGCCCACGCCGAAACCTTTGGTGCGTTCGTGCAAAAGGTCCATGAAAATCCAAGTCTGTTGGCTGAGGTCGACAATGGCCAAACCCGGCGCATCGCCGGAATGATGAACACCAATACCCTGACCCAGCCGGTGTTCCGCCGCGCCGTCAAACATCTTCTGGCCGACGATATGGTGTTTGGTCTGACCGATCATTTCGGCGCCTTCGCGGCCCGGCTGTCGGATCTGGGTTTGATCTCGCCAACGCCGCAATTACGCGCAGACGACCCCATCGATCGCGCTGCGTTGGCCGAGGCCTTGGCGGCCTTCACCTCGGCAGAGACATCAGCCCTGAAGAAATATACAACCTGGGATCAACGGCTTTATACCATCGCACAATCATGGCTTGGACTGTGATCAATCCTTCAATCCCGTCGCAATATCGGCTTTATGTAAGTACGCCACCCTTTGACCCGTCCCCCAGCACGAGGAACAAAATGCTAAATCCCAATTTTGGAAGTCACACATGATATATCCTGTTCTTCTCTGCGGCGGATCCGGTACACGCCTTTGGCCCCTGTCCCGCAAAAGTTATCCGAAACAATTCACCGATGTCGTGGGCGAGGAAAGCCTGTTCCAGGCGTCCGCGCGACGCTTTGTCGGGGAGGGCTTTGCAGATCCGTTGGTGGTCACGGGCGACCCTTTCCGCTTTATCGTCAGCGAACAGCTGGACGATATCGGCATCACGCCGTCGGGTATTATGATTGAACCGGATGGGCGCAATACAGCCGCTGCGGCCGCAGCCGCGGCCTTGTTTGTGGCCAAACAAGACCCTGATGCACTGCTGTTGCTGGTCCCGTCCGATCACGCGGTGGCCCACCCCGACATCTTCCGCGATGCCGTAACCGATGGGCAAGCTGCAGCACGTGCTGGCGATATCGTCACCTTCGGGATTGTCCCCACCCGCGCGGAAACCGGCTACGGCTGGCTCGAAACAGGGGACGAAACGGCGGACCGTGTGTTCAAACTTCACCGTTTCCTGGAAAAGCCGGACAAGGCCCGCGCCGAAGAGCTTTTGCAAGACGGCCGCTATTTGTGGAACGCAGGCGTGTTTCTGGCCAAGGCCTCCGTTTTGTTGGACGCCTTCAAAGAGCACGCGGCAGACATCCTCAAGGACGTGCAAGCCTCATTTGAGAATGCCAAACAAGACCTCGACTTCATCCGCATTGACCCGGACCACTGGGCGCGTGTTCGCGAAGAATCCATCGACTACGCGGTGATGGAAGCGGCCACAAATCTCTCCGCCGTTCGCTTTGACAGCCATTGGACAGATTTGGGCGGCTGGGAAGCTGTCTGGCTGGAAACAGACAAGGACGACGCGGGCAACGCTCTGTCCACCAACACGACGGCCTTCGATTGCGAAAATTCGCTCTTGCGATCCGAAAGTGATGGGATCGAACTGGTCGGCATTGGCCTCAAGGACACCGTCGCAGTCGCCATGCACGACGCCGTCATGGTGGCGGATATGTCCGACTCCCAGAACGTCAAAAAGGCGGTCAAAGTCCTGCGTGAACGCGGCGCAAAGCAGGCCGATCAGCTGCCCGTGGATCATCGTCCTTGGGGGTGGTTTGAAACCCTCGTGCTGGCTGATCGCTTTCAGGTCAAACGCATCCACGTCAACCCGGGCGCAGCCCTGTCCTTGCAAAGCCATGTGCATCGTTCAGAACACTGGATTGTCGTTCAGGGCACGGCCCGCGTCACCGTAGATGAAGAGGTCAAGCTGGTGACTGAAAATCAGTCCGTTTACATCCCCCTCGGCGCGGTCCACCGCATGGAAAACCCCGGCAAGCTGCCGATGGTCCTGATTGAGGTCCAGACCGGCAGCTATCTGGGCGAAGACGACATCATTCGTTACGAAGACGTCTACGCCCGGTCGTGATCAAAGGCCCGCGGGATTGATGGTCAAGGCCTCCCCATCCGCCAGCGCCACACGGCGCGCGGATGGGGGTGTGGCCGTCCGGTCTGCGCCGTAGGGCAACAAGACCGTCATTTCATACCCGTCGTTGGTCGGCAGGATTGGGCCCACGATCATCTCATGGACATCTGGCGGCGGATCCATAGGGTCAAAGGCATCAATCTGTGAAAGATCAATCGCGCTGGAATTTACGATCAGGACATCGCCCTGCCGTTCAATGTTCAAATCGGTGTCCATACGAACGGGGGTCAAATTCAGGGTCACAGTGTGTGTCATTTTTTCCTCCTAGATCCAGCGGCCAAAGGCCATCAGCTTGACCGTCCGCGAACTGATTGACTGAAAAGACATGGCACTTGCGGTCCCGCTCGACATGGAAACGGTTCCGACAACTGTCCAATACACCGTCGCATGATTTTGCCCGCCTTGGGTCATGCTGGGCGCGGCGACGAAGCTCGCCGGATATGTCCAAGTCACAGGCGGAGATTGAAAAATCGCGCCGGCTGGCACAGTCACATTGACCGCGAAATTGGGGCTCCAGCAGATTTGCGTGCCATCCGCAAAGCGCACGAAATCACCGTTCGTATTCGTGCCACGCTCAATCAAGCCACCGGTCGGAAGGCCACCTGCCATCCCCACCGGACCAAGGGCATTGCCTGGCCCATAGGCGTAATCCGCACGTGCCAATTTACCAGTGCCGGTGTCATTTGGCGTTGCCTGAATGGCCGCGCCATCGGCCACGCCTGTGGCCGGATCAAACGACAGTGCTGTCGTCCAGGATGCACCGTCGTCTGAGACCTTGATCGCAAAGGCATCGTTACCTGCGGTGCCCATTTCAGCACGGCCCGAAAAGCCCGTCTGAAACAACAGGCTCGCCGTATCTGGTGTAGCCGCCTTATTCACTTTGACCTGATGGCCCGCGCCCTCGTGGTTCAGCAACGTCGCATCCGCTGCAACGCTCAGCCGATTGGTCGTGTCCGCAGTCGTATTGATCCCCAACGTCTGCTGCGTCGAAGATCCTCCGCCATCGGCCTGCCAATCGGTCCCATCGAACCGCAAGGCCGATTGCAGGGCTTGACTGTAGGCCTGCCAGCCCGCCTTGGGGGAAATGATGTTCCATCCGACCCCATCCCAAACGGCAATGTCACCTTGCGCACCACCCCAAGCCGCCTCTGCGCCCGCGGGTACAATATAGCGATCCCCCTCCGCAGGGGCAGCGGGCGGCGTCACTGCGTCATGGGCGACAACAGTCAGCTGAACAGCGGCCTCAAGCACGGCAAGGGCTTCGTTATGGGTGACATGCTTTTGTGCTTGGGCGGGCTGGATATAGGGCAAGCCCAGAATGGGCGATGTTTCGGACATGGGGCAACCTCCTGACAATGTCCGAAGGAAGGTAGAAAAGCCCACTTAACAAACCCGAAAACGGCAGTGCGCTCCCCAGGCAACACCACCCAATTCCGGCCCCTTAGCCGCGGCCCAACCGTCTGCCCACACCGTCACGGCTCAGCACCGCATCCCACCAATCCTGGTTCTCCAGATACCAAGCCACAGTCTGACGCAATCCCTCTGCAAGCGTCATGGTTGGACGCCATCCCAAAGTGTCGCGTATGTGGCTTGGATCAATGGCATATCGCTGATCATGGCCAGGCCGGTCTTCCACAAAGGTGATCAAATCCGCATAGGGAACAGACCCCGGCTTTGCTTCATCCAGAAGCCCGCACAGCATCCGTACGAGATCAATATTGGCCACCTCGGCCTCTCCACCAATCGCGTAGCTTTGCCCAATCTCGCCTGTGTCCAACACACACAGCAAAGCATCTGCGTGATCCTCAACAAACAGCCAGTCCCGGACATTCGCACCGGCCCCATACACAGGGATCGGCTGCCCCGCCAACGCATTCAGAATGACCGTTGGAATCAGCTTTTCAGGGAACTGATAGGGCCCGTAATTGTTCGAACAATTCGTGACAATAACCGGCAGATCATAGGTCGTGTGCCATGCGCGGGCCAAATGATCCGACGCCGCCTTGGACGCCGAATAGGGGCTGCGCGGATCATAGGCCGTGGTTTCGGTAAACGCCCCCGTCGGCCCCAAAGATCCGAACACCTCGTCTGTAGACACATGCACCACTCTGCAGCCCTGATGGCGCGCTGCCTGAAGCACATTGAATGTCCCCATGACGTTGGTGGTCAGAAACGTCTCCGGGCCGTCGATAGATCGATCCACATGGGATTCAGCCGCCAGATGCAAAACCGCGTCAGGATGATGATGATCAAACACGGCGCCCAAGGCCGCCGCATCCCGAATATCCACTTTTTCAAACACATAAGACGGGTGGCTTTGAACACTCGCCACGTTCTCGATGCAGCCCGCGTAGGTCAGACAATCCACGTTGACGATCTCATGACCTCGCGTGATCGCCTTTCGTACAACCGCAGACCCGATAAAGCCCGCGCCCCCTGTCACCAACAGCTTCATGACAGCGCCCCAAACGGGCTCGCCACATCCTCAAACGACGGCGCGGCGGCGTCCTTATCGGACAAAATGGGGGTGCGCCCACCCAAAGGCCAATCGATGTCTAAACTGTCCCATGCCACCGTCCCCTCCATGTCGGGAACGTAATAATCCGAGCATTTGTACAAAACCTCTGTCTGCGGCTCCAACGTCACGAACCCGTGCAAAAAGCCCGACGGAACATACATTTGCTTTCCATTGGCCGCTGACAGTTCAGCACCAAACCACTGACCAAACGTCTCACTGCCTAGACGAAAATCAACGACAACATCCCAAAGTGACCCGCGCCCGCATCGGACCAATTTGGATTGATCGCGCGGCGGGGCCTGAAAATGCAGCCCGCGCAGGGTGCCAGCGTGCGCTGACAACGACTGGTTGTCCTGAACAAAAACATCGTCAAACCCGGCCCCGTGAAATGTGGCCAGGTTAAAGACTTCACTGAAAAACCCGCGGCTGTCACCGAAGCGGTGGGGCTGGATCAAACGCACACCGTCCAGCTTTGTCGTCTCCACGCTGAGATTTGCCACATCTCATCCTTCGTCTTTAGACAGTCAGGGCGGCGTCTCTCAAACGCCAGACGATCATGTAAAACCACCAGAAACACGCGCCGTCCCAAGGGGCGGCGCCGATACATCACGCTCAGAGGTCGATAACGCCAGAGATGATCTGATCTTCACCAATGTCATCAAGATCAGTGTCCATCAAAATGAACTCGACCCCATTTGCCGAGAAGACAACATCGTCGCCTTGCTGGGACAGCGCGCTATCCAGATCATTTGTGATCTCAAGATCAACTACAATGGTATCCCACAATTCAAAGTCGAGGATCGTCGTCGTTCCCTGCGATTCTATATCGAAGATAAAGGTGTCGGCGTCGCGGCCACCCGCCACGATGTTATTCCCGGCCCCGGCAATGATGGCGTCGTCATCGCCCATAGCGGTGATGAACGCGATCAAGTCAGCCGTGGTTGTATTGATGAATTCCTGGCTCTCGATAAAGAACTCAACCACGGTCTCACGGGGCATGCCATTGGCAAGGTTGTTCAACCACCCCCGCTCACCGCCCTCATCGGGGTCACGTCCAAGAACGTTCTGATACAGCAGCTCAACGAAATCCGCATCGGTTGTATCGGAATACAGCAGTTGGAATTCAGGCGACGCCATGAACGCGCCGGCAACTTCCGCAAAGGTCATACCGTTCGCAAAATTGTTCATCCAGCCTTCGAACCCAGCCTCATCAGGCGCGCGTCCAAAGATACCTTCGTACAGGCGGAAAAGACGTCCGGTGTAGACCGACGCATCGGAATCGTTTTCGTAGGTCTCAAGGCCCGCAGCCGTGCTGTTGATATGTTCCTGAGATTCCGAAAACCGACGTACAACTTCAGACCGGCTCATGCCGTTGTTCAGGTTGTTGACCCAGCCATTGAAACCCCTTTCATCAGGATCCCGTCCCAACACGTTTTGGTACAGCAACAAGACAAAATCACTATTCGTTGTGGACCCATAGGTGTTGATGAATTCCTGGCTTTGGATGAACTCAGCAGCCACCTCATCAATCGACAACTCACCAGTCAGCAGGCGGTTCATCCAGACTTGGTGGCCCCCTGTGTCGGGTGTCCGATCAAAAATGGCGCTGTACATACGATACACTTGGCCGGACGCTTCCGTGCCGTAGCCCCCGTTTTCATCACCAAAAATGACGTCATTGCCCTGCTCACCAAGAAGGATATCGTTCCCGCCACCGCCGAACAGCAAATCGTTGCCACGCCCAGAGACAATCGCTTCGTCGGAATCGCGTCCGTTGATCCGATCATTACCATCCCCTGTCAGGACGTTGTGGATCGCATCCGTCTCCTGCCGCGCCCAGAATTCTCGGTCAACGCGAATGGCGCCATCAATGCCCAAGTCAACAATCACATCGCCAGTAACGGCAACCATATTGATCGTCTCTTCGGTGCTTTCCGAAGCCTCGCCGCCAATCAGGCGACGGCCAGCATCAACCTGCGCAAGTTCAAGGAAATCATCGGTAAAGTGCCAAACGTCGTTATCGCGTTCCTGGGCCCCGATAAACTCAAGCTCGACGTCGTTCACAACACCGGTATCGCCCAAGGCATCATCCATGATGCGCACCGTCCATGTGCCCTCGGACTCAATTCCGCGGAAGCCCGCGACGCTGAACGTCCAGGCATAATCGATTTCTGCACCGCCCCCATCACCAGACATCAGTTCAAATGCAGTCCCGTCAGGGGCAATCAGTTCGATCGTCAGATCCGAAATATAGGTGTGCTGAATATCGATCGTGACGTAGACGTGGTCGATCACAACACCATCCGTCACATCCAGAACAATATCCGTCGTCGACAGGTCGCTGATCACATAGTTGGTTGTGTCGCTTACCGTTTCACGCAACTGCGTCTCAAGGGTTCGGCCATCGCTGAACAACGACCAGACCTCAGCCATCCGGACAGCGGCGTGCACGTCAACAGCACCATAGCCGTAGCTTACGTTGTAGGTCAGTCCGCCGCCGTTCCATGTGCCGTCACCAATGGTACGCCATTCCCCTGCTTCAAACCCCGAAGCACTATCACCGTAATCAGATCCGGTCATGGATGCACTAATCGCAAGAATCATCTGGACTTCCGGCAAGGTCAGATCAGGATTGGCCTCCAACATCAGGGCAATGACCCCGGCTGTTACCGGCGTCGCCGCAGACGTACCGCCAAAGGTATTGGTATAATCTGACGCGTCATATCCAGCCCCGCCAGCCAGATCAGTTGTCACGGACCCAGCGCCCGCGCTGACCAACAGGTTTGCGCCGTAGTTGGAATAGCTCGCCACAGAACCGTCTGGGTTCAATGCCCCGACACCGATGACAAAATGCCAGTTGTTTGTGGCATCGCCTTGCGCATTGCCAAAGATCCCGACCGCCTGCGCGTTGGGGTTGTTGGAATCGTTCCCCACAGCCTTAACCATGATCGTGCCCAGCCCATCGCGCCCCGTCGAGGCCGCCTCATAGGACAGGTCATAATCGAAAGCACCAAACGTTCCGCTTTCTGCGAAACTCAGCGCGGGGTTGAAGTTGGGCGTGTAACCGTAGCTTTGGTTGATAATATCGAAATTCGCCATGCCATTGACGGCGCTTGAATAGGCCGAGTTTGACCCGGCATCGTTGAGGAAATCGACAGACACCAGCGTGACATCATAGGCAACGCCGACACCACCAATGTCATTGTTTGCCGCACCGATCAGCCCCCCGACGGCCGTGCCGTGACCATCGCCCGACCCATTGAAATCGCCATCCGGGAACGACAACTCAAGGCTTTCATCATAGTTGTCGACCAGATCCTCATGATCGGTGTCCATACCATCGTCATAGACGGCAACAACAACGCCTTCACCGGTGTAGTCGGCCCAGATGGTCTCAATGTCTCCGAGTAGATCGAGGTGCCATTGATTGCTCGCAAGCGGATTTGTGGTCATAGGATCAGACATAGATGGTTCCCTCGGCGGCAGGTGAAGTGGTCGTTCTGTCTTTTGGGGTGCCTCTGACGCTTCATATCGGTCAGAACATCCCAACAACTTGTGGTTTAAATACTGCATTCATGACAACGGACGCAAGCATTCGTTAATGTTTATGCATTGTTAAAACAGAAATGTGGCATCGTTAAGGTCATCAATGTCCACATCCATCAACGTGATTGATCCGCCGGAGTGGGTCAGCACGGCATCATCACCCTGTTGGGTCAAATCGGCGATCACGTCCTGTGCGGTCTCATAATCGGCATTTACGAATTGCAGCGTGTCCCAAAGCTCAAAATCAAGGACAATGTCGTCCCCGTGGCCGTCCATGTCGAACACAAAGACATCGCTCCCACGGCCCCCTTGCAAAAGGTCATCGCCCGCGCCCCCTTCAAGGACGTCGTCAACACCGACGTCCCTCATGTAGGTGATCAAATCCTGCGTCGTGTCGCGGATGAATTCCTCACTGTCGACAAAAAACGTCACCACTTCTTCGCGGCTCATGCCGCGACCGATGTTGTTTAACCAACCCGCCTGGCCCGCGTCGTCCGGGGCCCGCCCCAACACGTTTTGATACAAAAGGGTCACAAATTCTTCGTCGGTGGCCTCACCGTAGGTGATCGCGAACTCTTCGCTGTCCACAAAAAAACCAATCGCTTCCTGATAATCCATACCGCGCAACAGGTTGTTGATCCAACCGTTGAACCCAACCTCATCCGGCGCACGGTCAAAAATCGCCTGATAAATACGGAACACATTGTCGGTCCAACCGACGTCATAGGACGAATAGGTGTAGGCCAGAACGTCAATCTCCATGTCATTCTGGAATTCCTGACTCTCGGAGAAAAGCCAAACAACATCCGACCGCGCCATCCCGTTATCAAGGTTGCGTGTCCAGCCCGCAAACCCGTTTTCGTCCGGGGCACGGTCCAGCACGTTTTGATACAGCAACTCCACGAAATCTGCGTTGCTCAACCCGCCATAAACAAGCTCAAATTCCAGACTATCAACGAATCGTTCCGCGATCTCTTCGCCCTCCAGCACGCCGTCTGACAACCGCTGGGTCCAGTGATAATGGCCGATCGGATCGGCATCGCGGCCCAACACCGCCTGATACAGGCGTGCAATGGCCGCTGCGGCATCATCAAATGCCTCATTCTGGACCCCAGCCAACAAACTGTCGTCGCCAGCGCCCCCCACCAGAAAGTTCTGGCCTTCGCTGCCCACCACCTCTTGCGGGCGCACAGGCAGCGGCGCGGTCGACACATGGGTCACATCAAACAGCATCTGATACGTCAGATCGCTGGCGTGAATATCCTCGCCGGTGTCACTGAACACACGCACGGTTTCATCCCGAAAACTGATTTCTATGCCACCGTCGAGGCTGGAAAACTCCAACGCTGACAAGTCATAGGCGCGACCCAGAAAGGAAAGGTTGATCTGGTCGGTGCCGACTTCAAAATCGCGGATCGTGTCCGTCACCCCACCATCGCCGTAAAAAACGAAGGTGTCGGCACCCGTTCCCCCGAACAACACATCCGCACCTGCACCATCCACCAGAATGTCGTCCCCGGCACCGCCCTCTAACGTGCCGCCACCCGATCCGGCCTGCAGCAGATCGTCCTGCCCCCCAGATTGCGGACCTGTCAGCGTCTGGCCCACATCGGTTTCGACGCTGATCACGGAAAGCCCATCCCAGCCCTCGCCTGCGACAAGAATATCAAGCGTTCCGTCCCGTTCGACAAACTCAATCGCCGTAATGTCATCAAGGGGCGCGCCCAACTGATCCTCTAGCGTGGCCATAGTCATCAGCCGCCCCCCGGGCAGCAACGTGAAAACCGTCAGGCCAGAATCCGCGCCAGACACCGCAATAAACACACGTCCATCGACCTGCGTCGTTTCAAGAATGCCGACACCATCAAACCGCGTGTTCAGGTCATCCACCACCTGATCGCGTAAGGTCATGGTGCCATTGTCCAGCGCCAGCACCGAAACTGAACTCGACCCAGAGGCCGCAACAATCGCGTAATCCACCCCTGCAAAATGCACCACATCAATGGCGGTCGGCATGGAAATTGCCAAACCATCGCTGGCATCCAGACGATCCGACCGTGCGATCCCGGTCTCTGACACCTCAAGAAGCGTGACCGCATTGCCTGCAACATCCAAGGACACAACAAAGGTCTGGGCGTTCTGCTCCACAAATGCGAGGGCGGATGCCCCCGAAAACACGCCACCTTCACCCGTAATGAGTGTATCGACCGCCTGCATCTGGCCATCCGCCCCGACGGTCCAAACACTCAGCCCCCGCTCTCCATTGATTGAGGCAATGAACAACCCACCGCCGCCGTTCTGCGGAACCCAAAGCGCATCAGACAGGTTCGGCACATCCGACCCGATGGCGGTCAAATCCGGCAGGCCCCCACCGTCTATGTCATACAGGTCAACGCCATCGACAGCCCCGCCTGTCAGCGCCAGAAAGCTCTCCCCTCCGAGGGTCCACATCGCGATATCGGCTGATGAAAACTGCGCGCTTTCGCCCAGCAAATTGGCAACCTCGGCCTCCTCAAGGGCGGCGCCATCCCATGTCCACTGCGACAGCGCCCCAAAAGCGCCGCCAGTGGTATACACCACATCATGCCCCGGGCCGCCCCACATGATGTCAACAATCGTTCCGGGCAGACTATCAGCGGAAGGCGGCCAAATTCCTTCGTAAACCAGCTGCACGCACCACTCCATGGGTCAAATTCAATTGACCAGGCATGTGGTGGGCCGCCATGACGCCGCCTTGAACAGACCGTGACGCCAAAGGGGCAAATCTGTAAGCTTCGGCTAAAGTTTGAATAAAAGCCCCCGAAGACCGCCCCCCGCTGATCTGCAAACGCAAAGGTAAGACCACTCCGTGCTGCCCCACATTCATGTCCTAATGGCCACCTACAACGGGGCCAAACACCTGCCCGACCAGCTGGCGTCTTTTGTCACGCAGGATCACAAAGACTGGTCCCTTTGGGTCTCTGACGATGGGTCGACCGATGAAACCCGCGACATCATTCGCGCCTTTGCAAATGCCCATCCGGATCGAACCGTTCGGTTGCTAGAGGGCCCACAATCGGGGGCCGCCGCGAATTTCATGTCGCTGCTCTGCCATCCGGATTTGCCCAATGGACATGTCGCACTCAGCGATCAGGATGATGTCTGGTATCCGAACAAACTCAGCCATGCCCTCACCACCCTGCAGGGCAAACGGGGCGCGGCCATTTACAGCGCCCAAAGCCGCCATATCGATGGACAAGGGCACCCGATCGGGCGCAGCCGTCCGCACCGTGGCCAGCCGCATTTCGCAAACGCCCTCGTGCAGAACCGCATCGCAGGGCACTGCGCCGTACTGACCCCCGCCGCACTTGATCTGGTGCGAACCGTGGGACCGGTTGACGTGCCCTTTCACGATTGGTGGCTCTATCTGCTGATGACCGGCACCGGCGCGGAGGTTCTCGTGCGACCGGATGTGGTGCTGGATTACCGCCAACACGATGGCAACGTCCTTGGGGGCAACCAACGCCGGTTGGCCTCCGTCAAACGTGTTTTGGCTGTGTTAGGGTCTACTTTTGGCAAATGGCAGGCCCAAAACCTCGCCGCATTAGAGACAGCGGGCCCTGTCCTTTTGCCGGAAAACCAACAGCGGCTTGAACGGTGGCAGTCTGCACCGCAATGGGGGCTGGGCCGCATGATGGTCAGTCAGCAGATCGGCATGACCCGTGACACGCCCCTTGCCACGCAACTGATCCGCCTCGCCGCCGCCTTGGGCCGCATCTGACAGGGTCAGTTGATCCGCGCCGCCAATCCCAAAACAGACCCTAATGCGGCGAAAATGCTGCCTGCCGCCGTCAATGGGCTTTCGCTGACGTAAACCAGATCTCCTGGCTGAATTTCGAACTGATCCGCCGAAAACAGGCCGTCTGCCGTGGTCAGATCCAGCGTAAATACCGTCCGCGGATGATCCGGCCCATCCCGTCCTTGTGTCACTGTTTCAGCCGGATAGCGCCGCAAAATCAAAATGCCTTGGGCATCGGCGCGGGTTTCGGCAACTCCACCGATGATCGACAACGCCTCCAACGCCGTGACCCAGTCTTGCGGAAATGGATGGATCGCTTCCGTACCCGCAGCCCCCAGCGACAGGAACGACCGATCATCCGCTTCGACGAAAATTGTATCACCCCCCCGCAGGGTCGTGTTCAGCGACGGGCGGTTCAACAGACGATCCGCAGAGACACCATACAAATCCCCCCCACGTTGCAACCGAACCTGCGGGTTTGTCAGACTGGCATCAATGCCGCCCGCATCGGACAGCACCTGCAAAATGGTGACGTCATTGTCTGCCAGCGTGTAGCTGCCTGGAGAGTTCACACCGCTCACGACGCTGACCGCACGCGCGCGACCTTCGGACAGGTTCAACAACACCTGAACCGACGGCGACACATCAAGGTATTCCTCCTCGATGACCGCCCGCGCCCGTTCCGGGCTCATCCCGCTGACACGCTGCTCCCCGACATAGGGCAAAAACACCCGACCCGAGGACGACACCCGTTGCTCCGGCAAGGTCACGGATCTCTCCCCCGGGGCAATCAAAAGGCCATTGTCCTCCGTGCTCCAGATCGTAATCGCCAGTGTATCGCCGGGGGCAATGATGCGGTTGTTGGGCTGATCGACACGGCTGATCCACCCAAGATGTTGGGTGTTGATCGTCGGCCAGTCGGCGAACACCGCCAGATTGTCGCGGGTCACGACCTCAATCGCGAATTCCGGGCGGCCTTGGTCATCGGCCTCAGCGCGTGCAGACAAAACCTCTGATTGCAGGCCGGCCCCACGGGGCACCAACGAACACCCCGTCAGGATGGCGCAACACAAGACAGCAGCAATAAAACGACCCATGATCCCCCCGGACGGCCATCAGCAGCGGTGGCCTTCGTCAGTTCTTATCGCGGCCAACCTAACCCATCCCCCGCAAGGCAGGAAGATCAAAGATGTCCACAGTCACATATGGGGCACAACCAAAGCCCACAGGGTTTGACCCGCCCCAACAACCACGTTACCCCGCACACGTTCAGATTGACCCAAGACCAAAAAGGCGCACGACATGGCACCCAAATTCGGAACAAGCGGCCTGCGCGGCCTCGTGACAGAGCTGACGGACGATTTGGTGTCCGATCACATCCACGCCTTCATTGCCGCCTGCCCCACAGGCGGCGCTGTGCATATCGGTGAGGATTTGCGCCCGTCGTCGCCCAACATTGCCGATGCTGTCGAGGCGGCCGTTACAGCGGCGGGCCTGACAGCAATTCGCCATGGGGCCCTGCCCACCCCTGCCCTTGCGCTGGCGTCCATGACCGCCGGTCAGGCCGCTGTGATGATCACGGGCAGCCACATCCCCGCCGACCGCAACGGCCTCAAATTCTACGTGCCGAAGGGTGAAATCAGCAAAGAGGACGAGGCCGCGATCACCGCAGCCCTCGGCCAGCCTGCGCCCACCAAGGACGGCGCAACTGACCACCAAACGACCGCCCTGCCCGTCTATGTGGACCGCTACGTCAGCGCCTTTGGAACTGGCGCCCTCAGCGGTCTGAAGATCGGTGTCTATCAGCACAGCTCCGTGGCGCGGGACGTAATGGTAGAGGTGCTGACCGCCCTGGGCGCCGCCCCCGTAGCCCTCGCACATTCCGACGTGTTTATCCCCGTCGACACCGAAGCCGTCGACCCAGAGACCCAGACCATGCTGGCGGACTGGGCACACGCCCACGGGCTGGACGCGATCTTGTCCACCGATGGAGACGGCGACCGCCCCATGGTTGCAGGCCCCGACGGCGCGATCATCCCGGGCGATATTCTCGGGCCATTGACCGCGCAATTCCTCGGCGCCGATCAGCTGATCACGCCTGTCTCATCGAACAGCCTGATTGACGACATGGATTGCTTTGCCAGCTGTCAGCGGACGCGGATCGGCTCTCCCTTTGTAATTGCCGGAATGGAAACCGCCCTGTCGCACGACCCCAACGCCAAAGTCGCAGGGTATGAGGCGAACGGTGGCTTCCTGTTGGGCTACACCGCCACCGGACCGGCAGGCCCCCTGCCCCCCTTGATGACCCGCGACAGCCTGCTGCCGATGCTGGCCCCGCTGGTCGCTGCACAGGCGCAGGGCCTGACCCTGTCGGCCCTTGCCGCAACCTTGCCTGCCTGTTTCACCGCCGCAGGCCGCGTGCAAAACATCCCCACGGATAAGTCCTCCGCCCTGATCGAAGACCTCACCGCGGACAGCACCGCACGGGCGGCCTTTTTTGAGGGCGTGGGGGAGGAAAAGGCCGTGGATTTGACCGACGGCTTGCGCGTGTCCTTTGCGGGTGGAGCGGTTGTACACCTGCGCCCGTCGGGCAACGCGCCGGAATGTCGCTGCTACGTCGAACATTCCGACCCAAAGGTGGCCAAATCACTGGTAGAGGCGCATCTGGCCAAACTTGCAGACCAGCTGGCCGGGCAGTGATTAACGCAACATACTGATAAAAAACGATTTTTCTCAGCACCTTTGCGCTAAACGCAAAACCTTATCCGCGGATAAGGTCTCTACCCCAACCCGTCGACCAATCCGGCGATGGCCCGTTCCAGCTGTGCGCGGTCGATGGTCGAAAAGTCACGATCAACCTTGATCTCCAACCGGCCGACACCTGCGGTACACTTCACGCGGCCCGCGCTGGTGCGGATGTCAAACGTCGTCTTGGTCTTGCTGGGATCCGCCGCCGCCTTCTTCTTGGGCCCCACAACAGCCTGTGGGATGTCTGCCTCGCCGTCCGGCTCGATCGGGTCAAAGCCGATGTGTTTGCGCAGCACGTCCAGCTCATCCAGGATCCCACGCATGTTCCAATCGTGCAGGTCGTCGCGAATGCGCGCCTTGATCTCGGGCCGGTCCTTCAGCGCGCGGGCGACGCTGACGCCCAGGGCGCGCGGGATCTCTGTGGGGTACAAAAGGTACTCGCCGATTTGGTCCAACAGATAGGCAAAGGACCGGATGTAGCTGCGCTTGGAATACGGCGCCGACTGAAACAGCGCAGCCACGGCCCCCGACAGATCATGGGCGTCGGTCGAAGGATCGCCCGCATAAACCTGCGCCGCCCGCGCCATCTCCGCAAAGCTCAGGTCTTTGCGGATGACGTTTTCGTCGACCATGCGGCGATAGAGACTGGACACATCATTGGCCCCGGCCAGAACCAGCGCCGGGATACGCGCCCAAGTGTCGTCTCCCGTCTCCTCCAACAGCGCCTTATAGGCACTGAGCCGCCGGAACCCCTGCACCAGCTCCACACCCGTCCCATCGGGCCGGCGCATCACGCGGATGGGGTTGGACAGGCCCAACTCACGGATGGAGGTCACAAGGCTCTCCAGCTCAATATCCTCACCGGGCATCCGGTCACGCACCAGAAGATAGGTGTGCACGTCGTCCAGCGGAATGTCCTCAACCACGCCGCCTGCCTCACGCAGGGCGACGAATTCATGGGCCAGCGCGTCGTTCTCCTCGCGGATCGCATCGGCGGCAGACTTGCGCGCCTGCAGCGCCTCCGCGTTCTCGGAAATTGCGCTGGCCATCGGCCCACGGCGCGACGGGATCGCTGACTTCGTTTCCAGATCGGGCGGGGTCACATCCTCGTCCGGCAGGTTAATGTCGAATACGCGGCGCTTTCTGCTCATGCCTGCTCTCCTTCAGCGTGGACCTTATCCGCGGATAAGGTCGCGTCTTGCGGTGCGATCATCCCCTCCCAACAGGGCATCATCACACCGTGAAATTCATCATAGGCCTGATCGAAACTGGCCCGCGCACGGCGCCATGTCTCCCGCGTCATATCGCGGTAATCCATCTCATAGATGGACGACAGGAACCGCCCCGACTGTTCGACCGCGCGGGTCATCTCAACCGGATGCTTGGCCAGTTTGTCGCCAAAGACCTTACCAAAGGCTTCCTGCATCGCGCGGTGCAAATCGTTGCCCGGCTCATAGCGGGTCAACAGGAACCGGATGTCGTGAAAGACCTTGGGCAGCGTGACCTTATCCGCGGATAAGGTGCCCTCAAACCCGTAAGACAAATCCTCCAACGCTTCGGCCAACTGGCCAATAAAGGACGTCGTGCTGTCATACTCCCAGTAGCCAGGACCCGATGGAATATAAAGCATATCCGCCGCGAAGACCGCGTTCATCGACTGATACCCAATGGCAGGTGGGCAATCGAAAAAGATCAGGTCCCACTGGTCCTCGGGCAGTTGATCGAGGAACCGATTGACGGCAGCAAAGAAGGACCATTCAGGGTTCAGGTGACGGTACTGGGCGCTGGCAAATTCCACGAAGGCCGCGTTGGCGCAGGACGGGATGATGTCGATGGTGGGCCAGTTGGTGGGCTGGATGAAATCCGCGATACGCAGATCCTGCAATCCAAGATCGGTGATGCTGGAGGGGATGGACCGGCGGGGCAGGGCGGTGCCTGACGCCGCGCCGCGCGGCGCAGTGTTCTGCGCATCCGTCTCTCGGATGAGGTCGCGGGCCATGATGCCCCAGACGGTATTCTCTTCACTTACATTGGTCAGACCCATAGAATGGCTCAGCGTCGCCTGTGGATCGAAATCGACACACAAAACACGGTAACCATCGAGGGCGGCGGCATGGGCAAAGTGCAGCGCGACCGTCGACTTGCCCGCACCCCCCTTGAAGTTGGCGATGGCCGTGCGGAACGCGCGTCCTTTGGGGCGCGGCGGGATCAGCGATTTGCCACGCAGCCGCAGCTTGCGGCGCAGGGTGTTGACCTCCTCCAAGGTATACCACCGCTGCCGACCCTCCGGCTCGACCTTACCCGCGGGTAAGGTCAGATCAGCCGCCAGTTTCCCGCGCAGGGTCGATTGGTTCACGCCAAAGATGAGCTCCGCCACCTCCCAACTTGAAAATCGGCGGAGGGTTTTTTCGTTCTCCGGAGAGAATGTTTGCTGCCGGATCCAGCCCTGCATCTTCAGGGATCGCGACTGCATGTCTTGCAAATCTTTATGGGTGAGCATTTTGGCCTCTTATCGTTCGGACGTAATTTCACTGCTGTTTTGCATTTACGCCCAATTTGCGTATTTTGTCGAGAATGATATTCATTAGACGTGTTCGAACCTTATCCGCGGATAAGCCCTATTAAATCAGGCGGTCAGACACCATCGCACCTCCGAATCGGGTCTGGCTCTATTCTTGGGATTAGACACTTATATTGGGGTGACATTCGACATCCTCCACCACGTCTTGTGGGGACATCTTACGTCAATAAGGGGACACTCAGGAGGTCCCCCAATACCGTAGATACCAATTTTCATTTGATTTAAGATATGAAGCAAGAGGACGGATAAACCGAATCCTTGACAGCCCGCCCCTTTCCAACGCAAATAAATCAACAGTCGGGAAAAGCGTTCGAAACCCAACCTCTCAAAGAAGAGGAGGCGCCTTACCGATGAGGCAACTGGCAAAGACCAGGATAACAGGCGGGCAGGGCATGAACACTTATGGGTCCCACGCGAGATCTACCTTTGCAAAAGTCCAAGGGTATCGCGAAACCAAAATCACCGGACCGGGATCATCGGCGATCAAGTACGATGTTCTCACAGCACTTTTAGTGACTGTTGCACATGATTCAGGGTCTTTGGGCCGATTGGCGGGGCGACTGTCGCTTGTGATCACAGCGCGGTTCAATTGGCGAATGGGGACCTTTAATGTAGGTCTAAAGGAATTGGCCCGCATGTGGGGCGTGACCGAACGCACCGCCAAACGTGAGATGGCGCAGATGCGCAGTCTGGGCTGGATTAGTGTCGAAAGGCCAGCTGCACGCGGACGGGTGGCCCAACACCGGATTGAATTCACGGCTCTGTTGCGCAGCACCGCGCCCCATTGGGACGCCGTCGGTCCAGACTTTGCAGCACGCATGACGGGTGCGCCTGAACCCGCAGAGACACCCAATGTCGTGCCTTTGCATGGAGACAAAGTTTCTCTGCCACCGGAGGATGGGTCGAATTGGCCCCGGGTTGCTGAAATCCTATCGCAAAGCGACCCTGCCGCCTATCGGTCTTGGTTTGCCAATCTCGTCCCTGTCGAATGTGAGACAGAGGTTTGGGTTCTTCTGGCGCCCTCAAGATTTGCGGCAAGCTATATTCAAACCCATCTGAAAGACCGCGTCCTGATGGCGATTGCCACGATTGACAGATCCGTTAGACGTGTCGAAGTGATCGCAGACGGCACGTAACGCCGACTGTGCAAAGTTCGACCTAGTGAAAGAGGAGGGCGCGGATTTGATAAGTCCCTATTATCGCATAAAACGTCTTTTCTCTCTCTATGTGGCCTATCACGCAGAAGATGACCAGACGCGGCTTGGGACGCGTTTGCGGTTCATGCCAGGGTTTGCAATTGCCGGTGCAAAGGCTCTGCCACACGCCCTGCGGTGGGCGAGATACCGCGACCCCACAGCACGGGCGCGGGTGAAACAGATACTGGACATGTCAGGGCCTGCGCCGATTGCACTAAATATCAGCCTGCTGGAGTCTTCGCAGACGCCTACGGATGCACCTGTTGCGACAGGTGTGACGATCATTATGCCGGTCTATAACAATCGCACGATGACGATGGAGGCTCTGCGGCGTGTCGCGGCGCATACGGATGTGCCTTGGCGCCTGATCCTCATCGATGATGCCAGCCCGGATCCTGCTGTGCGTCCGGCCCTTGGGACTTTTGCGAAGACACATGACGACAAGGTCCATCTGGTCCTGCAAGACACGAACAAGGGGTTTGTAGGCACTGTGAACGAGGGACTGGCGCGCGCACGCGCGTGGGAGGACCCCGTTGTTATTCTCAATACGGATGCATTTGTGCCAGACCGCTGGGCCACCCGGCTTTTGCGCCCGATCTGGACTGATCGGACGGTGGCGTCGGTCACGCCCCTGTCAAACGATGCGGAGCTGGGGTGCGTCCCTGCCATCAGCCAACCCATGGAGATCAGCAAAGAGCTGGCGGATCGGTTGGACGATCATGCACGCCAGATCGAAGGCGGGCCTGACTGGATCACGGCCCCGGCGGGTGTTGGGTTTTGCATGGCCCTTGCGCCGCAATTCTTACGCGAGATCCCCCAGTTCGACGCAGTTTTTGCGCCTGGATATGGGGAGGAGGTGGATTGGTGTCAAAAAGGCGCCCGCAAAGGTGGGAAACATGTCTATCTGCCATCCCTGTTTGTGGCGCACATGGGGGGGCAAAGCTTTGGATCTGAGGCGAAACAGAGACTGATTGCGCGCAATTCCGACATCCTATCGCGCCGCTACCCGCGGTTCGATGCGGAGGTTTTCGGGTTCGTTCGGCGGGATCCACTGGTCACGGTGCGCGTGTTCTTGGGGCTGGCTTGGGCGGTAGACGCGGGGCAGGGCGCTGCCTTGCCGATCTATATCGGGCATTCGATGGGCGGCGGGGCCGAAATTGATTTGCGCCGGCGCATTCAGGGCGACTTTGAGACCCATCAGGCCGTCGTTGTCCTACGGTTTGGCGGCACGTTTAGGTTTACGTTGGAACTGTGGTGGCCGGGTTTAGAACAGCCCGTTGCCGCTGGAACAGACGACTGGTCAGATATCGTGGCGATGCTAACGCCTGTCAAAAACAGACATGTGATCTATTCCAATGCCGTCGGGGATGTGGACCCGATTGAGGTCGCGGGCTTCGTGCTGGATGTGTTGGGCGGGGCCGATGGGCGACTTGACGTTCTTATTCATGACTTCTTTGTCGTCAGCCCGTCTGTGACATTACTGGGGCAGGGGGACGTCTTTCGCTGGCCCCTTGATGCGGCGGATGGCCGTCACCAAAGCCGTCGGGCCAAGGGCGGGGTCGTCACATTGGCAGAATGGCAGGATCATTGGCGGTCGCTCCTGATCCGCGCAGACAAGATCCTTTGCTTTTCCCTCGCCAGCGTCGGCATCATCAAAGGCGCTTATCCGGATTTGACCTCGGTCGTGTGCGAGCCGCACACCTTGCCTGTCGCCGTACCACAGACCCCCAGCAGGGGAAGGCGGCCGACCATTGGCGTTCTGGGCAATATGTCGCCCCAAAAAGGAGCGCACTTTGTTGCGGAGCTGAGCAGAGCGGTGCAGATGGATGACACCGTAGACCTTGTCTTGTTGGGGAATATGGACCCTGGTTTTGAACTGGACAAAGAAACCCTCCAGCACGGGCCATATGAGGTGGTCAATCTGCCTGAATTGGTGGCCCAATACGGGATAACCTGTTGGCTCATTCCGTCCATCTGGCCTGAGACGTTTTCGTTCACGACCCATGAGGCCATTGCGACCGGCCTTCCAGTTTTGGTGTTTGATTTGGGCGCACAGGCGGATGCTGTCAGGCAGTCCGTGGCGCAGGGCGGATTGGGCCATGTTCTGGATCACAGGCATGAAATGACAAAGGCCATTGAGACCTGTATCAGGGCCGCACAGGACTTTGGCACAACAGGATCAATATGACCAAACGGCCCAGGATCATTCTTCATGTCGGTGCGCCGAAATGCGGATCGTCTGCCTTGCAATCCGCATTGTCGGCCGCGCCACGCCTGAAATCTAAGACCGGTGAGGTTTTGTCCTATTCAGCGTTGCGGCCGTCGGGCACGGATTGGGTGCCGATGACGGGCCGCCTTGTGAAAATTGGCCGATCTATGTCTGTGGGCGGCTATGTCAGCTGTCCGAACTTTCTGTCGAAATCGGTAGATGGGCAGAAAATTGCTGCTGGATTGGACAAGATTTACCAGACCGCCACGCCGGGGTTCACGCCTGTTGTGTCGCAAGAGGGGTGGTATTCAAGGGCTGGCGTGTTCCAAGAGCTTTTGCCCCATTGGTTTGAACCCAGCGCGACAGCACCCCAGATAGAGGTCATCGCTTACGTGCGCCCCCCGATTGATTGGCTGAATGCGGCCTATTTCCAGTGGGGCGTATGGAGCAAGCAATCCGTTGGGACATGGATGGACCGCACGAACCTTTCCGTCCGGATGGGGCAGGTTCTCAAAGAATGGGCGGACCTGCCGAATGTGACCCTGAAGCTGCGGTTTGGGGGCGATGTTGTTGCGAACTTTGAGGACGAATATGGCGTCGCATTGCCAAAGCTTGGCGCGTTAAATTCCACGCAGACCCCCGCAATGATCGGGTTTTTGTTGCGCAACTCACGGTTCAGATCGACGGGCCATGATGTTGAGACAGAATTCACTGTGCAAAGGTGGTGCCAGTTCACACATCACCAGAAACCATGGGCCCTGTCCCCACGCCATATCGCGAAATTCAAGGACATGTTGGAGGGCGACATCGAGACCTTGTTTGATCTTGCGCCGCAGGCGGCAGACATTGCCCTGCAAGACCCGCGCTGGACGTCCTATGAGCCCTATTATGATGTTCTGGCCAAGGGCCCGTCGGATCTGACGAACATGTCGGATCTGATGGAATTGTTCGACACAATACGAGATGGGCTTTTGCGGGCGCAGGATCAGATCAGGGGTGCGCGCGCTGAGATTCCACCGACCCCAACGGCGGGATCGGATACTGAGACATGGGACGCGGCAATCAGTGTTATGCTGGATCAACTGATCGAGGCGGACCGGAAGCAAAGATTTGGATCGCTGCGCAAACGGATCGAGAAATTCACCGCAGAGCTATCGTTCAAGGGTCGATTTGTGAAACCGGCGCAACATGAGCAGGCCGATTGAGAACGACATCAACGATACGATCAAGACGTAGGATTCACTGACGTAATGGGCGTCATAGGAGCCATAAAACCCGTCCCGCACCATACCGATAATGTGAACCAACGGATTGAACCACAGATAGTCCTGATAGGGCTGTGGGATCGTGTCGAACAAAAAGAAAATGCAAGACAACAAAAACAATGGGCGCATCAGGATGCCCCAGGCCCGTTGGTAAATATCAAACCGTTTCATCATGAAGCAGTTGAACGTCCCAATGCTGAGCGCGAGCAGGGCCATATAGAAATAGCTTTTCACAAGAATGGCGAGGTCGGGCGTGATCCGCGTTTCTGACGTCAGGATGATGCCCATGAAAATGATATAGCTGACCATGATCTGGGTGATCAGATTCAGCAAAAACCGCGCCAGGATGGCATCCAGAAACGTCACACGCGGATAGCTCAGAAGGTGTTTTGAAAAGTTCAGGGCCTGGCCCAACTTTCCGCTGATGTCGGTGAACATCACAAACGGCAGCATTCCGGTGGCATAGAACATTGCAAAGTTGATCCCCAGCGCGGGGCTGCGAAACCCGATCGAGAAGATAATGGACAACAAAGCAATCCCCGCGAGGGGTTCAAGGATCGCCCACAAATATCCGCCGGGGGACCGCCCATAGGTCGTCGACATTTCCCGTAACATCAACGCCAAGACGGTTCTGGCACTGGCAAAACGCGGCAAGTGTCTTGAAACCCGAGGTTTGAGGGGAGGGGGCAGATCAGCGTGAGTGGTCATGAAAATCTCTGAAGGCGGGGCGTTGCAGGTCAGTCGGCCTTAACCCACGCGTTCTTGTCTAGCACAAACGGTTGAATTTAGATAGTTATCTATAACAGGTTCCCTGCTGCAGAGTTGGATGTTCAGTGTCAAATCAACCCAAACTCGTCCCCCCGGGCCCACCGAAGGCCCAGCCCGCCGACGCGCAAAACCCCGCCGGACCCCAAGCGCCGGCGCAACAGGCGGCACCTGCGCCGTCCGTACAAGCACCCGCGCCACAAGGCAATGCGCCCGCAGTCGGGGCACCCGCGGCGGCGCAACCCGCCCCGAAGGCACCGCCTGCAAATCAACCGGCCGGTCATGCCGTGTCACGCCCTGCGTCACAGGCCCGCATGAAACGGCGTCATTGGGGCGTGATCAGCAGTTTTGTCGTTTTCGTCCTGCTGCCGATGATCATGATTGCCTATTACCTTTGGGTTTTTGCCAGCGATCAATACGCATCCACCGTGGCGTTTTCTGTGCGCACGGAAGAGACCAGTTCCGCGTTGGAGCTTTTGGGCGGGATCACAGACCTGTCGGGGTCAAGTTCAAGCGATACAGATATTCTGTACGAGTTCCTGCAAAGCCAAAAGCTGGTTGCAGACATTGACGACATGATTGACCTGCGTGCGATGTGGTCAAAGCCGGAAAATGATCCGATCTTTGCTTTTGACACGGACGGGACGATTGAGGACCTGGTTGAGCACTGGAACAGGTTTGTTCACATCTCATATGATGATGCGGCGGGGCTGATCGAGGTGCGGGCGAATGCGTTTGATCCGGCGGATGCGACGTTGATTGCGCAGACCCTTTATGACCAGTCGACCGACATGATCAACGGCCTGTCCGCAATCGCCCGCGAGGACGCAATTCGCTATGCCCGGGAAGAATTGGACGCCGCCGTTGAATTGCTACGTGAGGCGCGCCAGCAGGTGACGCAGTTCCGCAACGTGAACCAACTGGTCGACCCGTCAGTGGACGTGTCCACCCAAGCAGGACTGATGGGCAGTCTTGAGGCACAATTGGCCGAGGCCTTGATTGAACTGGATATGCTGCCCGGCAACGGGCCCAACGATCCGCGGGTGTCCCAAGCGGAGTTGCGGATCGAAGTGATCCAGCGACGGATCGAAGAAGAACGGGCCAAATTGGGCGGCGGAGGTGTGGACGCAGGCGAGGCCTATGCCAACCTTTTGGGAGAATATGAACGTCTGGTTGTAGACCGCGAATTTGCCGAACAACGGTTTGCCAGTTCTCAGATCACCTATGATGCGGCCTTGGCTGAGGCCCGTCGTCAAAGCCGGTATCTGGCGGCCTTTGTGCTGCCCACCACGGCTGAAAGTTCGCGGTATCCGCAGCGGTTGACGCTGTTGTTCATTTGGTCGCTGTTTCTGGCCTTACTGTGGTCGATCTGTGTGTTGGTGCTTTATGCCATCAAGGACCGCCGTTAGGATTTGGGGCGGCCATGATCGAGTTTCACAATGTGACAAAGCAATTTGTCACCAATGGAAAAATCAAGACGGTCATCTCGGACTTGAACCTGTCGCTTCCCGGGCGCAGATCGCTTGGGCTGTTGGGGCGCAATGGCGCGGGGAAGTCGACACTTTTGAACATGATTGCAGGCACGTCCGAACCCACATACGGGCAGATTGTGACCGAAGGTCTGGTGTCGTGGCCCGTTGGGTTTGCAGGATCGTTTCACCCGGATCTGACAGGGCTGCAGAACTGTCGGTTTATTTCGCGGATCTATGGGGTCGATACGGACGGGCTCGTTGAATTCGTGGAGGATTTTGCAGGCCTCAAAGAACACTTTCGAATGCCGTTGAGGAGCTATTCCTCAGGTATGAAATCGCGGTTGGCGTTTGCCGTCTCAATGGGGATCGAGTTTGATATCTATCTGGTTGATGAAATCACCGCGGTGGGGGATGCGGCGTTTCGGGAAAGTTCGGATCGTTTGTTCCAGGCCCGGACGCAGTCATCCAGCGCGGTGGTGTGCAGTCATTCGATGGATCAGGTAAAACGTCTGTGCGATTGCGCGCTGGTGTTGGGCGACGATGGCGCGCAATTTTTCGAAAGCGTCGACGAGGCGATTCAGGTGCATAAACACAATATGGCCCAGCTGGTCAGGTAGGTCATGCAGCTAACGCGGGGCTATTCCTGCGCCAGTTTGAACAGATAATCGCCATAGGTTGTTTTGGCGAAAATTTTGGATCGCGCCGCCAAGGCTGCGCGGTCTATCCAGCCATTGTCGAAGGCCACCTCGTCAGGGCTGCCGGTTTGCAAACCTTGTCGGTTGTTGAGGGTACGTACAAAGTTGCCCGCGTCCAGAAGGCTAGCGTGGGTGCCGGTGTCGAGCCAAGCAAACCCGCGGCCCATCTGTTGCACCTGTAAGTGACCGTCTTGCAGATAGCTGTCGAGCAACGTCGCGATTTCCAGTTCGCCCCGCGCCGAAGGGGTCACAGACCGCGCCCGCTGAGACGCCGTTCCATCTAGGAAATAAAGGCCCGTCACCGCATAATTGGAGGGTGGCGTTGTCGGCTTTTCGACAATGGCTTTCACCTGACCTTGCGCGTCAAAATCCAGAACGCCGTAGTGTTCGGGATCGACGACGTGATAGCCGAAGACGACCCCGCCTTGGGTCACCTGATCGGCCGATTGCAACAGGTCCCGCAGGCCGTGCCCGAAATAGATGTTGTCGCCCAAAATCATGGCGCTGGAGGCCCCATCAAGGAAGTCTTCGGCCAGAAGATAGGCCTGCGCCAAGCCATCGGGGCTGGCCTGTTCGATATAGGTGAGCGTAATGCCCCATTGGCTTCCGTCGCCCAAGGTCCGTTCGAACTGGGGGCGGTCCTGCGGGGTGGTGATCATCGCGATCTCACGGATGCCGGCCAGCATAAGGACGGTCAGTGGATAGTAGATCATCGGTTTGTCGTAGATCGGCAAAAGTTGCTTTGAGACACCCAAGGTGATCGGATACAGCCGGGACCCGGTGCCGCCTGCCAGAACGATGCCTTTGCGGGATTGGGGGGAGGGATGGGTCATGGTGCCGCTGTGTCCAGTTCTTTCAAAACGCCGCTGAGGGCCTTGCGCCAGTCAGGGCGTTCGATGCCGAATATGTCAGTGGTTGCCCGACAGTCCAAACGGGAATTGAGAGGCCGTGACGCTGCAGTGGGGTAGTCCGCCGTTGTGATCGGTTCCACGATGCAGGTTTGACCTGACAAATCGAACACCGCACGCGCGAAATCCGCCCAGCTGACATCTGGGTAGCCGCTGAAGTGGTAAATGCCGGATTTCATGGGGTCACGCGCCAGTTTTGAGGCAATGGTCAGACAGGCGCTGGCGATGTCGCTTGCGCAGGTGGGTCCGCCGATCTGATCATCGACCACCCGCAACGTTTCATGATCCTTGGCCAAACGCAGCATTGTTTTGACGAAGTTCGTGCCATGTTCGGAAAACACCCAAGAGGTGCGCAGGACGGCCCAACGCCCCCCAGCGTCGCGAACCGCGTTCTCGCCGTTGCATTTAGAGAGACCGTAGATGTTCAGGGGGGCAGGGGTGTCCTTTGGGGTCCACGGTGTGTTGCCCTGTCCGTCGAATACGTAATCGCTCGACAGGGTGACGAAGGGAATGTCGCAGCCCGCGCAGGCGCGCGTCATTGCGGCGGGGGCTTTGCTGTTGATCACCTCTGCCAACTTCGGGTTGGATTCGGCGGCATCGACGTTGGTGTAGGCGGCGGCATTGATGACGGCATCGGGCCGGATGCGCTGGATCGCCTCTGCGCAGGCGGTTGGATCAGTCAAGTCGGCTTTGGCACGGTTCAAAAAGGTCAGCATCAGGCCAGGCTTGTCGACCGCGCAGTCTTGCAGGGCCTGCGCAACCTGGCCGGTTTGTCCAAACACCAAGACGTGCATCAGGTGGATGGGGCCTCGGAGTCTTTGGCGCGGTCGGGCACGGATATACGCCGCGCCGCACGGTCCTTGAAGGACGGAAAGACCCAGCGGTCTATCACGTCAAGCGCCAGGTGTTCATCCCCCGCTTCAATGGCGCGGTTGAGATCGCGCAGGGCGGTTGCTGCCTCAATTTCAGAGAGGCGCTCTTCTTCGACGCGATTGATTTTGGGGTGCTGGGTTGGCCATTGCGCGTGATTTTGCATGACCAGTTCTTCATGCAATTTTTCCCCTGCGCGCAGTCCGGTGATGACAATTTCGATGTCGCCGTTGGGGTTGTCTGCATCGCAAACGGTATGCCCTGCGGCCTCGATCATCTGACGGGCAAGCCGTTGGATCGGGATGGGCGCGCCCATATCCAGCAAAAACACATCGCCATGCCCCGAGGCCAAACCGGTGTAATTGCCCGCCATCAGAACCAGACGCGCGGCTTCGGACAGGGTCATGAAATAACGCGTCACCTCTTGGTGGGTGAGGGTCACAGGTCCGCCGCGGGCGATTTGTTCGGAAAAGAGAGGCACGACCGATCCGCTTGAGCCCAGCACGTTGCCAAAGCGGACGATGCCGAAACGGGTCCTTTTGGCGCGCGTTGCCAGGTCCTGCACCAACAGTTCGGCAAGACGTTTGGAGGCTCCCATCACGCTGGTCGGCTTCACTGCTTTGTCGGTCGACACGAGGATGAAGTGGCTGATGCCCAGATCGCGCGCGGCCTCGGCCACGCATTTTGTGCCCATGACGTTGTTGTGCAAACCCGCAAGGCGGTTTTCTTCGACAAGGGGGACGTGTTTGTAGGCGGCGGCATGCAATATGATGCTTACGTTGTGATTGACGATCGTGCGGCGCACCACCGTGTCGTCGGTGACTGATCCAAGGACCGCGTGAATTTCAATGCCGGTCTCAGCGATGCGCAAGTCTTCAAGTTCGTGATTCAGTTGGTATAGCGCGTATTCGCTGTTCTCAAAAAGCACCACGCGGGCTGGCCGACAGGACAGAATTTGCCGCGTAAGTTCGGACCCGATGGACCCACCGGCGCCCGTGATCATGACCGTTTGGTCTTGGTAAATGCCAGACAAGCCCTGCAGATCGTGTTCTAGGTTGTCGCGGCCCAGATAATCCGAAGGGTTCATCGGTTGAATACGGTCAAGCAATTCGCCTTGCCCCACGAGAGAGGCAAAAGACGGCAGGGTTGAAACCTGAACAGAGAGATCTTCGAAACGGCGTGCGATGCGTGCTTGTTTTGGCGGGCTGATCGAGGGCATCGCCAGCACGACCCGATCAATCGCCAGCTCCTTGATCAGCGCCTCAATTCTGAGGGGGGAAAAGACGGGCAGGCCGCCCACGGTGATATTTTGCAGGGTTTTATTGTCGTCGACGTAGGCCACAGGCACGACGGCGTCATCTGTTTGCAGGGCCGACGCCAATTGCACGCCGGTCTGGCCTGCACCATAGATCAGCACCCTTTGGCGGACTTGTCCCCGATGATAAAGCCAGATCGTCAGATTGCGCAGCAAAAGGCGGGTGCTGACCGACAGGATCAACAGAACCATGGTGAACACGACCATGTCGCTGGCTTGGCTGACAGGGCCAAACAAGAACCGGCTTGTTGCAATCCCCACCAGTCCGACCAGTGTTGCATATCCCGCAGTGCGTTGAATGCCGCTCTGTTCAAACGCGTTCAGTTTGATCCGCGGCAAGCCTAAGGCAAAGGAAAAGACGCCCCCGCTGAATGACATGATCAAAACCAGCACCCACAGTTCGGAGGGTTGTGACAGAATCGAAGCTATCGGGGCAGCCTGCACGAACATCGACGCGGGCTGCACGAATGTGAGAGCAAGCCACAAGGACAAGGGCACCAAGGCGATGTCCACAAGCAAAAGGATAGCAATTTTCTGGAGGCGATTCAGCCCTGTCGCAAAACGCCCAACCCATTCAAACACTGCGTTCATTGTGATCCTTGGGCAATACAGCTTACGTCGGCGGCACAGGTCCTGTTTCAGAATGCAGGCGTGCCGCGCGACAACCATAAGGCGCAAGGGGCCGAAGGTCAAAGGTCTGGGCAGAGGCGGCTTGATCAATTGAGGATGCGGGGACACACATGTGCTTGCATTCAAGGCGCGCGCACGGTTTGTCTGGGCCCACACAGGTGAGCGCAGACCACAGGGCGACGATGACAGATTTCACGACACTGGCAATTTTGGTGCCGCTCTTGTTGGCGGTGGGCGCGGTGGCCGGCACTTTGGCCGGACTTCTCGGCGTGGGTGGCGGTATCGTGATTGTTCCGGTTCTGTATTGGCTAACCGAGGTTGGTCTGCTGGACGTAGATCCGAGCGTTGCCATACATTTCGCTGTGGCTACATCGCTTTTGACGATCATCCCGACATCCATTTCTTCCGCTCGCGCGCATCACCGCAAAGGATCCATCGACGTTGAATTGTTCCGGGCATGGGCGCCGTTTATTGTTGTGGGCGCCTTGGCTGGGGGCGTTTTGGCCGCGAATGCGAATGCTGCGGCCTTGTCGGCGGTGTTCGGGGGGATCGCGATCCTTGTTGTGCTGAACATGTTGAACCCGAACCCTATCGTGCTTGCCGCTGCACCGCCTGCGTCCCCCGTAGGCCGCGCTGCGATTGCGGGGCCGATTGGGGCGTTTTCTGCGATGATGGGTATTGGCGGGGGCACCTTGTCGGTGCCTGCATTGACGTTGATGTCCTTTCCTGTGCACCGCGCCGTGGGGACGGCCGCCTTGTTTGGTTTGGTGATCGCCGTGCCAGGTATCTTGGGCTACGCTTTCGCAGGTCAGGACATTGGTGGGCTGCTGCCATTTTCGGTCGGGTTCATTAATGTGCCTGCGGCGATCGTGATCTCAATCGCTACGTTCATCTTTGCGCCCATTGGTGCGAATATTGCACATCGGTTGAATGCGCGCGCCCTGCGGCTGGCCTTTGCCGGTTTTCTGGCACTGAGCGGGCTAAAGATGTTGTTTGAGGCCTTTGGTGCCTAAACCCGTAAGGCGAGGCTAAGCAAACAAGCGACGGGCGGCATCATACACTCGGGAATCAAGCCGCGTGTAATACGACAAGAGAGCATCAATTTCCGGTGTCACGTCTTCGATTTCGACCTTGTCGCTATTGGGTTCGCTGACGCCAAAAGTTTCGCGCGCGCGCGTTTTGGGAATGGACTTTGGCGCAGGTTTGGACAGGCGGGCAAAAACCTCATCCACTGCTTTGGGCAGATCTTCGAGAAATCCGACTGTATCGATGCGCATTAGGTTTCGCATGGACAGTCGGATCGCCTCGTCCTCAGCGATTGGCAGCCTGTTTCGTCCACCAAGAGCGACGCGCCCCATCAGGTTTCGAACGTAGGAATTGTCGATATTCTGGATCATGTTGTCCGGCATATCGCGCAAAAATTCCAACAATGTGCGGTCTTTTGCAAACCGTGGGCCGACCAAATTGAGCTTTTCGATCTGGTCGCGGGTTTGCGATTTCCAGAAGTAATACAGCGACAGGATGCGCGCCTTCGGCTCTCTGAGCAGGGTGATCGTGTAGGCCGGCTGGGAAACCCGTGACAGACCGTGAAAATCCATATGGGCCGAGAAGAAGTCATACTTTTGAAGGTCTTCTCGGGTGAACCTGTCAAACGCATTGAAACGTTCGGGGCAGGTTTTCTCAGGTTCGAAATGCTCTGCCAACAAACGGTGGAGGGTCGTTCCTCCCGTCTTGGGAAGATGCATCAAAGCTACGCGCATGGGACAGGCCGGTCTTGAGGGAATCTGTGCCGCATCTATCCGAGTTTGACGTTTGAATGCAAATCATTCCCGCGTGGGATTGGTTTGCGCGGCGGTGTGTATGGACCAAAAAACCCCGCGACAGGGTCGCGGGGGGAAGTATCGTGGCGCGGGAGATGTCACCACGATGTTATGTGCAACTGTGCGTGGCCGGCACCAGGTATTCCCAGCAGTAGGTGTTGACATGGGTGGCCGACAACATGCCGTAACCACGAAGCCCTGCGCCGCGATCGGGCCCATGACTGTCCGTGGGCCGTTTTGCGTGGTCGGCAAATTCCAGACCCCAGCTGTTGCGGAAGATGAACCAGCCGCCCAAGGGTTCAGTGGCGTCCGGTTCAAACCCCGTCAGGCAGACGACATGGCCATCGTCTCGCGGGCCTGTCAGCTCGGGCGCCTTGTCATCTTCGGGGCAGGGGACCACGCCGGTTGCAATGACGTTGGGCAATGTCCAGTTCGACAGGCCGCTGGCATGTTGGAACAAGGGCAGGCCAATCACGACCGGAAGGCCTTCTTGCAGATAAGACAGCAATTTGTGGGCCAGATCTGTTTTGGGCACGATTGTGTCGACTTGTGCGGGCGGCAAGCCTTTGGCCGGTCCAATGGTGCCATAGGCCTGCGTGGCGACTGTATTGGATTGGCCCAAATAGATCGCTTCATCCGGTGGGGGCGGGTTCAGGGTTCCGTCGGGGCCGACGCTGAACGGTTTGTAGGGCATCATCGCAGACGGGATGACGCCATGGCTGCCAAGCGCCTGAAGGGCCTGTTGCAAAAGCACGCCGCCCTCGGGGATCGTCGGCTGCACATCATCGGGCAGAGGATGCGCTGTCAGCATCCTCTCATGCAGGTATTGTTCCGACAGCCGTTCGGGCGGCATGTCATCGCGGCGCGCGCTGAGAAGTTCGATCGCGGCGATGGTGGCAAAGGACACACAGGTGCCGCGCCCGAATTGGTCGCGTACAGGCCAAGGGTGCGCCGTGTCATGCAGCCGGATCGGCGTGCTTTGTTCGCATGCAATCGGGTTGCTGGCTGCGGTTTTGGTTCTGAGGGCGCGTGCGGCCTCTGGGGAGGGGGCGCAGGTTCCGAAATGTACCATCAGTCTTACTCCGCTGGTTCAAGCGCGGGATCCACGGCGGCGCCGGAGGCGGTGCCGCTGTAGGTCACGGGGCTGAGATAGGGCAGGTTATGGACTTCTTGGTGACCGTCCACCTGCCATTCCTCTTGCGCCTGTGCCACAAGGGTTTGCACGGTGCCCAGATTGCCCAAGTAGGTGTCATTCAGCCAATGGGCCACAGCGCGGCCCGCGTCGCTGTCTTGGGTGAAATGCAGACCCGCGATTTCGCGGTTTTCCCCGATCCGGTAGCCGAGGCTGCGAATGGCGTCGCCGTAGGCGTCTTTCAGGCAATCGGGCAAACACCGCAGCGCCAGAAGCCCCACGAGTTCGTTTTGCAGGGCATGATTGGATGGAAACGTCGGATGGTTCGGCGTGGGCAGCACCGTCATCAACGCCGGAAACAGGTGGGCAGGACGGGCGCGGGCGAAGAAATCCTTAAAGTACATTCCGACCATTTGACCAATGGCAAAGCCGCTGGACATCAGCGCCATGGTGGCGGGTTTGTTGGCGGGGGTCAGGGACAAAAGGTTGGTCCAGTAATCCATCGAATGATCCGCCTGATGGGCAATTTCACCCATGCGGGGCCCATTGCGGTCAAACGAGCGACGCTCCAGCAGATTGGCCAGTTCAGCCTCAACATTGTCGAGGTGATCAAGGGATGGAGGGGCGATGGTAAAGCCATCGACGTGGGTCCAAACCTCACCTGGGTCCGTCTTTGTCTCATCGTGGCTGCGCCAGTTGGTGCTGCCGAATTCCCCCAAGATCAGTTGGGCACGCAGGTCAGGTGACCAGCTGGATTTGGGGAACGTCATGCCATGGGGCACCTTGGCCGTGTCGATATTTGTCAGGGGAAGGACCCCGTCAAAGGGCAACGTGCCGGCCCCTGATCCGGTGGCGCCAGAGGATGGGCCAGCAGCCATACCGCCGTTCATTCCCCCATTCATACCGCCGTTCATACCGCCGTTCATGCCGCCATTCATACCGCCGTTCATGCCGCCATTCATGCCGCCGTTAAAAAATCCAAACATCAAATTCTCCCATCAAGTTGTTATAATACGGGGAATCTTAGCGGGGCGGGCGTCAAGCCATCGTCAAGCTGCCGTTTGACGCGTCATCGTCCACATTCGCAGGGGGAGGGAGGCTAACTCGGCAGGCCAGCAGCAAACAAAAGCTGGCCGTATTGCGCCCGTTTGGCAGGATCGTAAAACGGGCTTTCGGCAACAAGGGGCGCGATTTTGAAGTCAGGCTCAAGGCTGAGGACCCGAGCGGCCATTTCATGCGCCACATCGTTCTTCTGGATCGCGGCCGCGGCGGCCGCCGTCAGTCGCAGGTTTGAGGTATAGCGCCCATTGCGTTGGGCGGAGGCAAGCCCCAGCGCCATGGCGTCTTCCATCCGGTCGGCGGCGAAATAGGCGATGGCGCGGAAGTGGTCGTAGCGAAAGCCCAAAGGGTTGTCGAAATTCAGGCTGTGCGCGTGTTCCAATCGTTCAATCGCAGCATCGGCCTGCCCTGAAAACGCAAGGCTGGGGCCGGTCCACAGCAAGGTTTCCGCATCTCCGGGTGCGGCGCTTAGGGCTTCATCAAACAGGGCCTTGGCCTCAGCCGGACGGCGGGCATAGACCGCCTTGTTGTGGCCCAGCATGGCCAAGGCGCGGCCATTGCGACGGTCGGATTTCAACGCGGCCTCAAGCTGGGTTTCAAGCTGCGCAAGGTCATTCGCTGCCCCGTCGGACCAACCTTGCCCGACCCGCAGGCTGTGCCAATCGCCCAGACTGACGCGGGCGGGGGTGAAATCTGGCCAGTCTGCAATGGTCTGGATCAGTTGGCGCCCGGCCTCTTCGAATTTGGGTTGGGAGAGGGTGTAGATGAGTTCCTGGGCACGCAGCAGTTTTTGATAGGCACTGAGGTGGGCCACGTCGATCAGGCGCGCATCGCTGAGTTCGGCCCCCTGCAGGTTGGGCAGGATCCGGTTTACGACCTCATCGGCAATGCGGCTTTGCGCGTCTTCCAGATCGGGCAGGGTGGTTTGATAGCGGTCAACCCAAAGGACCACGCCTTCGTCGGTTTTGGAAAGTTCGACATTCAGGTGATAGACATCGCCCTGCCGACGAATGTGCCCGCTGATGATATACCGCACGCCCAGTTCGTGCAGCAGCACTTGCGCGATGTCGGGCCGTTCGCTGAGATGCCGGATCGACACCCGCGAGATGACAGAAATGTCGCGTGTACGGGTGATGCGCAGCACCAGATTGTCGACCAGCAGTTCGGGCAGATAATCGTCGATGGGCTCCGATCCGGTTGCCTGCATCGGCAGCACCGCAAGGGTCGGGCGGCCATGGTTGCGATGGGGCGGGACCGTGGGTGCGGTGGGCGATGAGGTCGGAGTGGTGGCCTGGGCCTCTGATGCCTCAATCCCGTTGAGTTTGATGCTGACGGCGAGGTCTTGGGTTTCGAGGGACGGCTCCATATCCAGTTCGGCCTCCATGCGCGCATAAAAGGTCGAGTAGATTTGCAGCGCCTTGCCGGTGTCGCCCAACCCAAGGGCCAATTGCATGGCGGCGCGGCAGTTCCGTTCGCTCAAGGGGTCGAGCATCAATGCGGCCTCGGCCAGATCAATGCGCAGGGCAGCGGGCAGATCGACGCGGTTTGCGGTGGTGGTCAGTGCCTGCAATATACGATCGCTGCAAGCTTTGCGGATGTCACGGACCCAGTCGGCGTACCTCTCGCCGATGGTTTCAAACCCGTACAGAATGTCGTTGACGGTCTCACCCCCCGCGCGCAATTGCGGGGGCATTTGGCCGGATGTAACCTGATCCACAATCGCATCGGTTTCTATATCGATGTGCCCCGGCACCAGCGACACGGTCGTGCGGTCAATCACGAGGGCCTGTTGCAAAACCGGATGGGCGGCCCGCAATTCCGACAGCGCCTGACGCAGGGACGCGCGGGCCTTGGCATCGGGGACGTCGCCCCAGATCAGGCCTGCCAGCAAATCACGCGGTGCGCTTTGTCGATCCAGTGCCAGATAGGCCAGAAGGGCGACCTTCTTGCGGGCCGTGATGCGCAGGTTGCCCTCTGCGTCCGCGGTCGCGCCTTCAACCCATGCGCCGCTGAGACATCTGAGCATGATGCGATTGTCACCCACGGTGTCCCCTTCCCCTTGCTGACGCGCCGATTTTACCCTGCGTCAGCGTAGCGGAAGGCCAGCGTCATGTCAGCCGCTCAAAACCTTTACGAAAGATTAACGCCAAAAAGACGACGGGCTGGCGTTGCGTTGACGGGGTGAGTGTTTGGATGACTGCAAGGTTCATTCCGGACCTTCGCCGCATTTCGGCGCAACATAAATGGCCCGCAGATATTAAAGGGCCTTCCGTTTTGAAGGAAACATGACATGGACAATGAATTGGTTAGCAACTCTGGGTCTTCTGCAACTGCGTCTCAGGTGCTGAGCGCTGCCCCAATGGATGATGAAGCGGCAGAAGTGGCTTCAATCGAGGCGGACTTCGTCCAATTCGACGAAGACTTTGGCACAACCTTTATGGCGCCTGAGGCTGAGACCGCGCAGACGAGCCTTCTTGATCAGGCCGCTGAGGGCACGCCCTTTGCCGCCCCCGCAGCAGAAACAGGCGGCACGCTATCGCTTTTGGAAATGGCCGATGGCAACTACGGCGACAATGGCGAAGAGGGCCTGGGCAGCTGGGTTCGCGACCGTGTGAAGCCGATTGTGAATGCCATCAAGAACCGCGCCAAGAAGATCATCAAGAAGATGGTCGAACTGGCCCGCCGTCTGGGCAAGTACGCCAAGTGCGTGGGCAAGATTGTCGCCGCGATTACGGCGTTTAAGGCCAAAAAGTACGGCACCGCGATCAAGGCCGCCTATGAGGCGTTCAAGTGCATCCGCGCGCAACGCGCCTGATCCCAACCTGATGTGTCGGGCCCCTTCCTTTGGGGTCCGGCCATCTCTGCCACTGAAAAGGAGAGGATCATGGCGGCGAAAAGCACAAAGACAACAAAGTCCACAAAGGGCCAGAGCAAGGCCAAATCTAAGACAAAGGCCAAAGAGGACGATTGCGGTTGCGGATGTTCTGGTGGTGTCGAAAGCGCGCCCACCGTGGCGGCGTCCGACATCGAGATGATGGAGGATTTCATCAACAGCGGACCGCAGGATGAGTTTGCCGAAAGCGACACCTGGGCCAGCGACGAAATGGTCGAGAACGGGTTGGATGTTGAAACCCACGGCGGCGGATCACTGGAATATGCTGAAGGGTTCGAATTGTTCGACCCGATGGTCCGGGGCCTGGGCGAAACAATGCCCGTGGGCTTGCCCGAAGGCTATGATCATATTCCTATGGCCTGTTCCGCCCATTTCGATGACGCCCCGATGGAAAGTGTCTGTGGCCATGACGGCCGCGTGCAGGTGGGTGAGAATGGCACACCACCTTGGCGCATGATCTGTCAGTTGATCATCACCATGGCCAATGGCACACGGTCGCGCGGTACGGGGTGGTTTATCTCTCCGCGGACTGTGATGACGGCAGGCCATTGCGTGCATTCCAAACGCAACGGCGGTTGGGCGACCAAGATCGAGGTCATCCCCGGCATGAGCGGGACACGTCGCCCGTTCGGGTCCGCGATCAGCACGCAGTTTCACAGCGTCAGCGGTTGGGTGAACGATCACCGCCCTGCGGATGATTATGCCTGCATCGTGCTGCCGGAGACTGCCCCCCTTGGGCGTCAGACAGGGTGGTTTGGCTTCGCGGCGCTGTCGGATGCATCGTTGAAGGATCTGTTGGCCAATAATTCTGGCTATCCTGGCGACAAAACCTTTGGCACGCAGTGGTACAACGCGGGCCGCATTGTCGGCACGGAACCGCAGCGGCTGGCCTATATGTTTGATACCGCACCGGGCCAAAGCGGCAGCCCCACGTGGCGGTATGACAAGACCCGCAAACGCCGTCATGTGATCGGCATTCACAACTATGGTGGCTGCGCCAACCGGTCGACGCGGATCAACCGTGCGGTGTTCAACACCATGAAGACGTGGAAACAGCTGGGGCAGTGATGTGCCCTCGGCGTTTGACGCAGCCTTTGACCGTCCTGCCCATTATGTTGGGGCGGGGCGGTTTTCTAGCGATTGGCTTTTGTGCCCTTGTTACGGGGTCGTCACGAGCAGGCTGGCCTAAAGCGACCACGTGTCATTGAGGCTCCCGCGTGCGTCGGGAAAACGATCCCCCTCGCCCCTCAAGTCAGTTCCATGGGCGCTGACGTCAGACACCAAGGCGGATGTCCGGGCGACATTGGCTGTCGCCCGGACAATTGCTTTAGGCGACCAGATCGAAGCGGTCGGCGTCCATTACTTTGGTCCAGGCGGCGACAAAGTCGCGCGCGAACTTTTCTTTGTTGTCGTCTTGCGCATAGACCTCAGCATAAGACCGCAGGATCGAGTTCGAGCCGAAGACCAGGTCAGCACTGGTTGCGGTCCATTTCACGTCACCTGTGGCGCGATCACGGATCTCGTAGGTGCCGTCGTCCATCGGATGCCAAGTGTTTGCCATATCCGTTAGATTTACAAAGAAATCCGAAGTCAGCTGGCCAACGCGATCCGTAAAGACCCCGTGGGTGTTGCCGCCATGGTTTGTGCCCATAACGCGCATGCCACCCAGCAGGACAGTCATTTCTGCCGCCGTCAGGCCCAGAAGTTGCGCGCGGTCCAGCATCATTTCCTCGGCGGAGACGGCATAGTCTTCTTTCTGCCAATTGCGGAAACCGTCGGCAAATGGCTCCAGAACGCTGAAGCTGTCGGCATCGGTTTGCTCGGCGGTGGCGTCGCCACGACCTGGCGAGAAGGGAACGTCGATGGAGAAACCAGCAGCTTTAATCGCCATCTCCAGCCCCACATTGCCGCCCAAAACAATAGTATCCGCGATGGATGCACCAGTTTCGGAGGCAATTGGTTCAAGGATGCCAAGGACTTTCGCCAGACGATCCGGTTCGTTGGCCACCCAGTCTTTTTGAGGCGCCAGACGGATGCGCGCGCCATTTGCACCACCGCGTTTGTCAGAGCCGCGGAAGGTCCGCGCGCTGTCCCAAGCGGTTGCGATCAGCTCAGCAGATGTTAGGCCGCTTTCGGCGATCTTGGCTTTTACGGCAGCCACGTCGTAATCGGTGGCACCCGCGGGGATTGGATCCTGCCAGATCAGGTCTTCGGCGGGCACGTCGGGGCCGATGTAATTGACCCGAGGACCCATGTCACGGTGGGTCAGCTTGAACCAGGCACGGGCAAACGTGTCCTTGAAGTAGGCCGGATCGGCGCGGAAGCGCTGGCAAATCTCATTGTAGATTGGGTCCACCTTCATCGCCATGTCTGCGTCGGTCATCATTGCGCGGCCATGTCCGTCTTCGCCGCCCGCAAGGGTTGGCTTTTCGCTGTCCGGCATATCGACGGGTTCCCACTGCCAGGCACCGGCCGGCGATTTCTGCAACTCCCATTCGTAGTCGAACAGATAGTCGAAGTAGCCCATGTCGAACTGGATCGGGTTCTTGGTCCATGCACCTTCGATGCCTGATGTGAAGGACGACGACGCAGAGGTGGTCTGGTCCGGGTTGGCCCAGCCAAAGCCCTGGGCATGCACGGGGCAACCCTCGGGCTCGGCGCCGATGTTGTCGCCGGCCACCGCACCGTGGGCTTTACCGACGGTGTGTCCGCCACAGGTCAGCGCAGCGGTTTCTTCGTCGTTCATCGCCATACGGGCGAAGGTCTCGCGGACGTGGGCGGCGGTGCGGGCCGGATCAGGCTGGCCGTTCACACCCTCGGGGTTCACATAGATCAGACCCATGTGCACAGCCGCCAGCGGGTTGTGCATGGTCGAGGCATCATCGAGATCGTCATAGCGGTTCTCGGACGGAGCGAGCCATTCGTTCTCGGAGCCCCAGTAGACGTCCGTCTCAGGCCCCCAGATGTCCTCGCGGCCAAAGCCGAAGCCGAATGTTTCAAAGCCCATTGATTCGTATGCCATATTGCCCGACAGGATGATCAGATCCGCCCAGGACAAGGCGTTGCCGTACTTCTTTTTGACCGGCCAGAGCAGGCGGCGGGCCTTATCCAGGGACGCATTGTCTGGCCAAGAATTGAGAGGCGCAAAGCGGATGTTGCCGCTGCCAGCCCCACCGCGGCCGTCCTGCATGCGGTAAGATCCGGCAGAATGCCACGCCAAGCGGATCATCAAGCCGCCATAATGACCCCAATCTGCGGGCCACCAATCCTGGTTTTCGGTCATCAACGCTTTGACGTCGGCCTTCACAGCTTCAAAATCGAGGCCTTTCACGGCATCGCGGTGGTTGTAATCCGCATCCATCGGATTGGTCCGCGCGCCGCGCTGATGCAAAATATCGAGGTTCAGCGCACTGGGCCACCATTTGGTGACTGACGCATCCATCGAGGTGTTCCCACCGTGATTTACAGGGCATCCACCAAGTCCTGGCATTCTGTTTCCGTCCATGACGCTTTCCTTTCAGAGGGCTGTTGTGAGGCTGTGACAATCGAACTTGGTGTTCAATTATTTGGCGCCAGTCATAATTCCAAATTGTATTTTCTTAAATCCACGATAGGTAAATCTTATGTTACCGTTTACGCTGAAACAGCTTCGCTATTTTGACGCCCTTGCGACAACCGAGCATTTTGGACGTGCAGCAGAGGCCTGTTCTATTTCTCAGCCCGCGTTGTCAGTTCAAATCAAGGAGTTGGAGGCCCTTCTGGGTGCGCCATTGGTCGAACGCACCGCGCGCCGGATTCGTCTGACGACGTTAGGAGAGGAATTTGTGCAGCGGACACGGACTGTCCTGAGGCATGTCGACGATATGTCGGGCCTTGCGCGGACAGCGGATGGGCCCTTGAAGGGAACATTACGGATGGGGATGATTCCAACGGTTGCTCCCTACCTTCTGCCCGAGATCGTGAAGCGCCTATCTCATCTTGTTCCGGAACTTGAACTCAAGCCCAAGGAATCCGTGACACAGACCCTTTTGCAGGATCTTCAGCAAACGCGCCTGGATTTTGTGATCGCCGCCTTACCGATGTCTGAGCCGTCCTTGCGGGAATTTGCCCTTTTTGACGAAGAGTTTGTTTTGATCCGATCGGATCAGGATGCAAAACAGCCCGTTCCAGATCCGACGGAACTGCAGGCCATGAAGCTGCTGTTGCTTGAGGAAGGCCACTGTTTTCGCGATCAGGCCCTGTCCTTTTGTGACGTAAGTGCGACCGACCCTAGTATCGTCATGGAAGGATCATCCCTCTCGACGCTTGTTCAGATGGTCAATGCAGGCTTGGGCCTAACAGTCCTCCCTGAGATGGCTGTTCCGTTGGAAACAAGAGGCACAAACGTATCTGTGTCACGGTTCAAGCAGAACAAACCGCGACGGACCATTGGCATGATATGGCGAAAGTCGAACCCACTTTCCAAACAGCTTATGAGTCTGGGGGCGACAATCCGACAAGTTGGCCAGTCCCAGATTGAGAAGGCGGATGTGACCATTTCAGGCCTTCAGAACGACGAATAGGGTTCACGGATCATCTTGTCATCGCCCGGCGGGTTGGGCCGTGACACCCCTGTTTTGAGCGTTCAGTTTAGGCCAATTCTTTACTCGCCCCGCCGAAAATACCAACTTACGGAAAAGAAGGGCCTAATTGGATAAAGGCTGCATTGGGGCTGTGCTTTCGAGGGGCAGATATGTCCAATCCAATCCGGCCAGCTGCCATGCGTTCTGAGCGTTCAGGCCGAGTTTTTCATCGCCATCATATCCATCCGGAATGTGCCAGACATTTGTATATCCGGCGTCAACAAGGATCCGCGCCGCAACGGCAGATCGATAGCCTGATCCACAGGTCAGAAGGATCATGGTTCCGCGGTCCTGTCCTCGATTGGCCAGAAGAGTGGCCATCTGGTCCAGGAAATCAGGGTTATCGACTAGAACATATTCGTTCAGGGTTTCGTTGAACGTGTCTGATTGGATGCGGACAGGGACGATTGCGTTCACTGGCAATGGTCGACCGAAGTTCGCGATCTCTGCCTCATCCCTGACGTCAACAAACAAGATGTCAGGATCAGCTGCGACAAGTTCGGCGGCTTCGATTGAAGAGATATAGTTGTGGAGGGGGAATTGCGCATGCTTGGGAACGTCATCCACCGCCAATCTTTGGGGTACAGCCGTTCCGGCGAGAAGCTCTCCGCTGGCTGCCAGCAATCCAAAGAATATAAAGGAGCCGACGACGGCGTTCACGACGCTTGAGACGATTGCGTCCATGCATGCACGAAAGTTGGTCATTTGTTTTCCTTTCCGGGAAACGCAAGTTCGGGCGAGTCGCCCTATAGTTCGTACAATGTACAAATAAGAGTGATGATGTCAACGCTTAATAGTACATTGTACGAATATAGATAACGTGCTATCTCTGCTTCAGCGGTCTTGATCAAAGAAGGAAATCGTATGGATGATGTGCAAACACAGACCAGCAGGGTCACTGCCGGTCACATCAGAATGGCACGCGCCGGATTGAATTTGACGGTGCGGGATCTTGCTGAGAAAGCAGGGGTCAACAAGGCCACAATCGTTCGAATGGAGGCAGGACATGCCCCCCGGGCGTCTTCCTTGAATGCTGTGTGTCAGGTTCTTGAAGAGCATGGTGCTGCATTTGATATTGAAGCTGAGACCGATCGCATCATTGTCAAATTGTCAACTTGATGTGACATTGTGTGTGTCAAGGTGAATTGACGGTTCTAGTCTCTGCAGATTTATAGGTGGTCATCAGAAAGGATGGCCCCATGCACCTTATTTCATATGTTTCTACGTCTCTCGTTCCGCCCAGGTTTGCAGAAGCTGAGCTGACAAATATCACCAAGACAGCGGTGAGACGGAATGCGCGGACCGACATCACCGGCGTTCTTTTCTTTCAAGGGGAACACTTCTTTCAAGTGATCGAAGGTGAAAAAGCCAATCTCGATCGGCTCTATGCAGAGCTTGAAGACGATCCGCGACACCGAAATCTTGTAAAGCTGATTGATCAGCCAATCCCAGCGCGGCAGCTGTCTGATTGGTCGATGGATTCATTTTTTGTCGACAATCCTGAGATCGTAAACCCCAAAACACTCGCGCTTATTCAGGCGCTTTATACGCATAACTTCGGAATCGATGCGCCGGACCTCATCGAATTCACAAAGCGTATGATCGATGAGATGGACACGTATCGGATCGAACGCGAACCGATGATGCGTCTGAATTAAGGGGGGCCTGTGCGCCCATCTGGGCCTGCTCATCATCTTGTAGACGCTCTGCTTTTGCGCCGTGCTGATCCATCCGCCCAGACTATTCGCCAACGCCCCATTGAAAGGAAAACGACATGACCCGAATTCACACACCGCAGACGATTGCTGCCACGCCAGTGGAATCGCAACCCTTTCTGAATGCGGTGGAAAAGTCGTTGGGGTCTGTCCCAAACCTATTTCGTCTTCTGGCGACAAGTCCGGAAGCGCTTGAGGGGTATCTCGGTCTGGATGGCGCGTTGTCCAAAGGGAAGCTGGGTGTTGCAACCCGCGAACGCATTGCGATTGCCATCGCAAATACAAACGGATGTGACTACTGCAATGCGGCGCATACGTTTCTGGCGAAAACACTGGCCAAGTTGGACGAGGCGGAGGTCGCGGCGAACCGTGCCGGCGCTTCGAAAGACGCGAAGGCGCATGCCGCCGTGTCCTTCGCCGTGAAAGTAGCAACTGCCAAAGGCCGGGTCAGCGAGCAAGACATCTCAAACGTCCGTGCGGCCGGCTTTTCAAATGCAGAGATCATCGAAATCATAGGCCTCGTCGCCCTGAATGTATTGTCGAACTACGTCAATGAAGTGTTTCAGACCGAGGTCGACTTCCCTCCAATCACCACTGCCGCCGCGCACGTATAAGCCAAGGAGGACCCCAACATGACCACCCAAAACCTTCGTCATCCCTTACCGCCCTTCACCAGCGAAAGTGCGCGCGAGAAAGTACGCCTTGCGGAAGATGGCTGGAACGGGCGGGACCCCGCCAAAGTGGCGCTGGCCTATACCCCCGACAGCGTCTGGCGCAACCGGGCCGAGTTTCCCAACGGTCGCCAGGAGATTGAGGATTTTCTGACCCGCAAGTGGAACAAGGAGTTGGACTATCGCCTGATCAAGGAACTTTGGGCCCATAGCGGCAACCGTATCGCCGTGCGCTACGCCTACGAATATCGCGATGACAGCGGCAATTGGTTCCGCGCCTATGGCAATGAGAATTGGGAATTTGACGACAACGGCTACATGGCCAGTCGCCATGCTTCTATCAACGAACAACCTATCGCGGAGGCAGACCGGAAATTCCGCTGGCCCCTGGGCCGCCGCCCCGACGACCACCCCGGTCTGAGCGATTTTGGGTTCTAATTGGACTGTATGTGAGATCTCAGGATGTCTAAGCCGATCAAACTTTATAGGACCCCGAAATCGGGCCATTGCCACCGCGCAGAACTGATGCTTGCGCTATTGGGTCTGCCTTATGAAGCGATTGATATGGATATGGCAAACGGGGTCCATAAATCGAAAGATTTTCTGAAGATCAGCCCCTTTGGTCTGGTCCCTGCTATCGATGATAACGGCCATATGCTCGCGGACAGCAACGCGATCCTGGTCTATCTGGTGCAAACCTATGCCAAAGGGTCCAGCTGGATCCCCGCTGACCCCAAAGATGCGGCCGAGGTGCAGCGATGGCTGACGATTGCAGCGGACAACATTTATTCAGGGCCCTGTGCTGCGCGACTGGTCAAGGTCTTTGGCACGTCCCACGATCACGCCGCGGCAGTGGCCAAAGCACATGAGTTGTTTGCCGTCATGGACGCCCATTTAACGGGACGCCTCTGGCTTGCCACGGACACCATCACCATCGCGGATGTGTCAGGCTACAGCTACATCGCCCACGCGCCGGAAGGCGGCGTTGATCTGGCACCTTATCCAAACATTCGGGCTTGGCTTGCGCGCATCGAAGCGCAAGCCGGCTTCGTCAGAATGCTCCCCTCTCCGTTCCCAGAGATGGCCTGACGAAAGCCCGGCGTGTCGAAGTCCTCCCCCTGCTTCGACACGCCAACTTTTTTAGAAGGAAAGACGCATGTTGCAGTGTGATCAGATCAGTCCCTTCCACGAAGGGGAACGACGCGCCCAAACCTGCGCGGACGCGGGAGAGGTTGCGCAATGGGCAAGCGGGTTCATCCGAGATTATTTGCCCGAGCAACATCGCGACTTTCATACGGGCCTGCCGTTTCTTGTGGTGTCCGGTGCGGATACACGCGGGCGCGTTTGGATCACGATGCTGGATGGCCCTGACGGCTTTTTGACGTCACCCCATCCGCACCGTATTGACCTTGCCGGCATGTTGGATGTTACAGATCCGCTTGTGCACAGTTTTGAAAATGGCGCGGATGTTGGCGTGCTTGGGATTGACTTGGCCAGCCGTCGCAGGAATCGCTTTAGCGGAGTCCTTCGGCGAACCAAACGCGGTTATGCCATCACTGTTCGCCAAACCTTCGGAAACTGTCCGAAATACATTCATGAACGTGCCTGGAGGCGTGTGCCCAATCCGGTGGATGTTGATGCCCGGATCAGTGACGCGCTGTCTGACGCACAAATTTTACGAATT
>NZ_FWFT01000005.1 GCF_900172275.1 Pseudooctadecabacter jejudonensis | reverse complement strand
TGGCCGCACAGCACCTCAACCTGCCGCAACTTCGTGACAATCTCTTCCGGCTTGTGTCGTTTGATTCCCATATTTGATCCTCCGTTTCATAACTATACGGGCGGACCACTTCAGTGGGGGAGGATCAATTGATCCCGAAAGTTTGGATGTTTTGGCAGAAGTCCCTGTCAAAGAAGCTGTGTTCGGCCGGTTGATCGTCGGAACCCATGACGGGGCAGATTTTGTCTATATGCAGGGCGCAGAAAGCCTTTTCCGATATCGGTGGGACGGCGAAAGCCTTACTTTTGACGACGCTTGGGGTTCGGTGAGCGTTCTCGCAGACGGTCAGATCGCTGCCGCCTCGCCCAATGTGGGGACTGATTGGGTTTTCTTTCAAACCAATGGCGCACCATCGGAAGTTCCCATGTCGGTTTGGGCCGTATCGACGCACGAGAGCAGCGTCCGTCATACCATTCAGCCCTTTGCGGACCTGAGCTTTGACAAATCCTTCAACTTCTCGATGGGAACCTACGATCCGGTCAACAGCAGGGTCTATATCGCGGACGCTTGCGCAGGCTATCTCGCCGGCCTGAGTTTCGATCCCAACACCGGCTTTGATCGGCTTTGGCAAGAAGATCAAACGACCTTTGGCTACACCATGATCGTGGGGCCGCCTGAGGAACGCGTGTTTGTTGCGACAAATGTGATTGGCGCTGGCTCCCGCGTAAACCCTTTGTTGGCGCGCCGCGAAGAGGTCCTTTTCGTGATGCTGACGACGGTGCACTTCTCGCTCAAACCGAACGCTTAGATCGGATGAGCTTGGGCGCGAACATGGTTGCAGGATATAAAGGCCGCTTTTACTACCTCAGTGAGGACGGTCGCCTTCTCGAAATTTCGGTGCGCTAAGCCAATGATCCAACCTCTATACGTGACCATTTCCAAACCCGACTTCTGGTACTAGGCTCCTAGCGTTAGCGGCGTTCGCCGAATTCTCCGAGAGGCCCCAGGCCATGCAAAGACTTGAGAAAACAGATGTTCTGGTCATCGGTGGCGGGACCGCAGGCTTCGGCGCGGCAGTCGCCGCAGGGCGCCAAGGGCTGGATGTGACCCTTTTGGAAGCGACCAGCAAAATCGGTGGTGTGATGGCCTTTTGCCCCGGCATGCCATGGGGCGGGGGGTATCCAACGGACGAGATCGTTGGCGGGCTGATTGAAGAGCTGACAGAGCGCCTCATGGCGATGTCGCCGCCCGCCGCAGAAAAGCGGGCCTGCACGCTCGAAAACTTTGGCCCAGAAATTATCTACGACCACGACATCGCCACCATGACCATGTTCGAGATGCTCGAAGAAGCGAGCGTTCGAGTGCGGCTGGGGGCGATGGCGCTGTCGCCCAACATGGATGGCGAGAGGATTGCATCGGTCGCGTGCTGCGACAGGCATGGGCCGTTCACGATTAAGCCAAAAATCGTCATCGATTGCTCCGGTGATGGCGACATCTCGGCTAAGGCTGGCGTGCCTTATGTGCTCGGCGATGTGTCAGGCAATATGATGGCGGTGACGATTTCCTTTTTCATGATGGGGGTCGATTGGACCCAAGCTTTTGCCGACCCTGACCCATACTTTCGCAAATATGCGGCAAAAGGAATCGCGGAAGGTCGCCTGCACAAAGACCTCGAAATGCTCTACCTCATGCGCGGGTTTCACGAAGGATCGGTGTTCTGCAACTCGGTCCATATTCGCGGGGTGGATGGGACCGATCCTGTCGCCGTCGGCGCTGCCACCCAAAAGGGACGCCGCCGCTGTCACCAACTGGCAAAGTTCCTTCAAAGCGACGTGCCGGGGTTTGAGCGGGCCCATATGTCCATGCTGTCGCCGACCAGCGGCGTGCGCGAGACCCGCAAGTTGCAGGGCATGTATCGGCTGACTGGCGAGGACCTGGCCCGCGCGACCAAGTTCGAGGACGGGATCGTCGCCTGCGACAATCCCATAGACGATGTTATGCGGGCGGAGGGGGACATGACCCACGATGCCGCCATCGAAGACGGGCAATATTACACGATTCCCTTCCGCTCGCTCGTGCCCAAGGAAATCACCAACTTGATGTTCGCAGGCCGCATCCTGTCCGCAGACTCCACAGCTTTTGCTTCTGTACGCGGCATGCCACAGTGTATGACAATGGGACAGGCGACGGGAACGGCGGCTGCGATCGCTATCGAACTAAACCAGCCAACCCAGCGTGTTTCCATAGCCGAACTGGTACTCCAATTGTCTCAGCAAGGGATAAACCGATTGAGCTAATACTTAATTCTGACGGTGACTGATCAAACAACAGAATCCGGATTAGCGGCCGCAGCGAACGTCGCCTTTGGCGAGCCGCAGCGCAGCGAAAGTTAAAGCAGTCGAACGTCAGCAATGGGCCGTCCTAACGAACGGCCCAAGTTTCTAGATTTCAATAGCCTCTGAGTGGACCTGTCGCGGTTTGATGCCGCTCCTTTGATAGCATTTACTGCAATAAAGGAGACGAACTATGGGACTGAAACGGACGGACGAATTCCGAGCTGATGCGGTGCGTATTGCCCTGACCAGTGGGCTTACGCGTAAGCAGGTGGCAGACGATCTTGGCGTTGGCATGTCGACGCTGAACACATGGACCACAGCACATCGAGACACGAACGTGGTTTCGAAAGATGATTTAGAGCTCGCCCAAGAGAATGATCGGCTTCGACGTGAGAACCGGCTTCTTAAGGAGGAGAGGGAAATCTTAAAAAAGGGTGAGGCCATTTTCCGCCATTGGTCCGAGGACAATGGACGAACCAGTTCTTTGCGGGCCTAAAGCAATGAGATTTAGGTTTGTCGAAGAGCATAGGGCCAGAATGGTCTCAAGGTGTCCATGAGCGGCAAGGGTAATTGTTATGACAATGCAGCGGTCGAAACCTTCTTCAAGACGATCAAAGCCGAGTTGATCTGGCGACGATCATGGGCAACGAGGCGGCAGGCTGAGATCGCCATCTTCGAATACATCAATGGCTTCTACAATCCGCGTCGCCGCCACTCAGCACTGGGTTGGAAAAGCCCGGTCGCTTTCGAACGCAAGGTGGCCTAAACGAGCACTTGGGGCGGCACAAAAGCGGGACAGGTCCAGATTTGCGGGCGGGCATGATTGATAGTCAGCGCCTTTTGTTGGCTGTTCCGCGTGGAACCAACCGACAACAAATCATACAAATCGAAAGAGCCATCGAATACGCTTCGGACAATGGCGTAATTCTACAGGTGAGGTTTATTCAATGAAACGAAAAGTTCTGACCCCCGAAGAGGCTGGTGCCAAAATGCGGGCGAAATTTGCGAAGCTAGCCGAAGAGACAATTAGACGCCGCCCTCCCATCCCCGATCAAAAGCTGGCGTCGGTCGAAGCCTATCAGTTCTTCATCAATATCTACACAGAGCATCTCAGCGGGAACAGCGTGATTGACCCGGACAGCTATGATGCTTTCCTGGATCCAGCCTGCTCTAACGAAGAACTAGGACGATCCGCCCGACTGGCCCTTGCTGACAGCCGGATGATCGACCCGACGAGCGAAGAATCCGACCGGCTGAACGAAGCCCGGCGCAAGAATTTTGAACGGGCGGAGGCCGCCATGATGAAACGGGCAGGCGTGAAGACCTTCAAAGCCTTCTATCGCGGCTATACCGTTGCAACGCTACGCGAGATCCACGGCCAGATTGAGATCAAGGGGCACAAGCCCGTCACCCGCCGCGGCTATGATGGAATCCCGGGGCACGAAGCGCGTGTGGTCCCTGCTGATGCCTCGGACGCTGACCTTGGTGCCGCCATCCGCGCCGAACTCGCCATCAGCGCGAAGTATACCTGAGCACTTCTATTGCCGGGAACGCGACTTCGGTTGGCCCCTTGATATATGTGCGTTTGCGCAAAGGCCGATAAAAGTCGTTCAAAAAGACCAATGTCCGCTATAGGGGCTGCGACCGCAGCATCATGAACCATAGGCCAATGACCGCTTTGGGCCGAGCCCAACAAAGCCTTTGTGTCCCCAACGCGCTAATTCTGCATTTCTGGCAAATGGTGGCCGCTACATGCTGACGTCAACCCAAATGGCGTGGTGATCAGAAGCAACATGGATTTTCTTCTTGAGCTCCTTGTAGGTATCCCACCGCTTTGGTCTTGATCCTGGCCAAGCTCCTTTTCGGAAAACACCTGCGGCTGTGACTTTGTTGAACAACGCTGGCGACAGTAGGATGTAGTCAATCTTGTCGGTGTCATTCCCAAGCTTGTATGTTCCTTTTCCGGGAAACTCTCCAGTATCAAATGACACATGTTCTGAAACCTCGCGCAGGTCAGTGTCTTTTAGCAAAGGTTCCAGCGGATCACTGTCTGGTAAGTCGTTTAGGTCACCAAGGACAACGACGTTATCATATCCTTCATTCTTCAATCTCTCATAGTATGTGGCGACCGCGCTGGCTTGCGACTTTCGGCGGGCATCATTCGCTTTTTTTGAACCGTAACCTTTGCTTTTGAAGTGGTTCACAAGAAACCAAATTTTTTGGCCGGACGAAGTCTCCACAAGGAATTCTGGACAATCTCGACTAAATATTGGGTAGCCTTTTGAGTTCAGTTCATGAACATGACTTTGCATTAACGTTATGTCGTAGCCATTCTTAGTCATTAAACCGACGTCAATCCCGCGCCGATCATTGCCATCAATCATCATCACATGGGGATACGGTTGGCCACCGACGCGTTCTAGGACCTGGTCGCCAAACTCTTTAAGCGCGACTCGATCCTCTGCCTCTACCACCGCGAGTACGTCCGCATCGACATCGCGAATAACCCTTCCTGTATTATCTATTCCAATCTCGTTAACGGATTCACCGCGAAGCTCGAGCCATCCGATCCAATCATCTCGGCCATCAGCTATGATTTCGATGCCGCCTGACTTGGGTCGTTTCACCAATCGGCCCCGGTTGCGTCTAAGCGTGACATACTGCCCTGTGTCATCCTTCTCGAGGTCAAGTTCGATCATCAGGTTGGCCATCTTGGCTTTGTTGGTCTTTGAGTAAGATTCCTCTTCAAGTAACGAGGTAAGTTCAGAATAGGCGTCAAGTACAGGTTGTCCGTCGTCCCAATTTTCTAGGTTCATAATCCGAGCGCGATCAAATAGATTTTCGACATTAAACGCAGCAATCCTCATTGAAATTCCCCTTATGTTCGACGTTGCTTCATTCGAGATACATCACGGCAGGGCTAACCCAATGTTCACCCAGCTATGTCCGAAGCATCCCTGGCTGTCGCAATCGCACTTTAAAAAAGTAATTGTAACGCGGAGCTACTGATCTCTCAAGCGCGGCGAATGTCCGCAAAAAGGGCTGCGAGCGCAGCATTTGGACCTGCTCGTAAATGGCAGCAATGGGCCTATGTCTTCTCCTGATGCATGTGAGATTTACCAGCGTCCTCCCCCCTGCCCAGATATCATTATAGCGACCAACGTTTAACCCTCTTCAATTGACGACAACGCCTCTATGTGCAACACGACTGCATCACGTTGTGAAGCGTTGCGAAATTTTTTACTGCAAACACAATGGGTTAAGAAATCCGCTGGGAATCCTACCATCCCAGCCAGCTTCAACCTAAGTCTTTGATTTATATGGGGCCGTTCTGGTGCGTAGTTAGGTTTTATCCCACCGCTACACATCTATGCGACACATCAGTGCGCACATGATGCCTGTTGGCACGCGCTGGCCGTGAATTTTTCCGATGCTCAAAACGGAGCGTCGAAGATGCAACGCCTCAATCATGTGACCAGGCGCGGGGCTGTTTATGTCTGGCGACGGCGTCTACCTGTTGGAAGTGGAATAAGAGGCCAATTCATTCAAATCAGCCTGCGGACGCACAGGTTTTCCACAGCAAAGAACCTTGCCGGGATAGTAAACAGAGCATTTTGCGCCTCTATACTGAGCTCCCCCCCGAAATTCGGACACTGACGTAAGCTGCGATTTGTTGTCTGCTGATCTTCAACGAAAAGGAGATCAGAGATGTCGAAACGGAAGAACCACAACCCTGAGTTCAAGGCAAAAGTCGCGCTGGACGCGTTGAAGGGCGAGCGCACGGTGGCTGAACTTGCCACCCAGTTTGGTGTGCATCTATTACCGACAGTGCAGTCGCAAAGCGAATGTCACGTAAGGCCACCATGATCCACGCCTGGAAACGGGCGTTGCTTGAAGGCGCGTCCGGCGTATTCGAGTGAGGCGGAAAGAAAGCCCCAGAAATCGACGACGAGCAGATGAAAGACCTGCACGCCAAGATCGGGTGAATTGGCGGGTGAACGCCATTGGTTTGAGAAAACCCGCCAATGCCGTCGCCAACGGTACGGGGGCTTTCGCGGCCCCGCTGGGGCCACGGTCCCCCTAGCTTTGTCACGAAAGCTCAAGCCCTGGGGCCTGAAGTGAGGCGCGGCATGAGTGAAAAGGACAATCCGAGCCTATCGATCACTGCCCGGCAGGGTCATGCGCAGCATGATCCCGAGAGGGAGGCACGCAATGCAAGCTGCTGTCGATTTCGCGGTCGTCGATTTATTACCAACCCAAGGGTGAAACGGCGATGAACCTGATGCTCATGCGCCAGATCGACGAGCAGTTCCTGGAAACGCCATTCTTCGGCGTCCGCCAGATGACTTGGCATCTGCGCAACGACGGGTATCTGGTCAATGAAAAGCGGATCAGGCGGCTGATGCGGCTGATGCGGCTCATGGGTTTGACGCCGATCTTCAAACGCACGCTGGCTTAACGGTTCCTTAACCCATGCATAAAAACCGCTCGGATGAACGCTCAGCATTTGGCAAAGAACCCGGACAGAATGCTGCTGGCGATGCGCGTCCCCTCTCGGCAGATTTGCTGGGCAAATCGCCTGCCGGGCAATGGATAAACGCGTACTTCACTTTGCATCCCTGGCGAAGTACGCGCTCGGCATTGTCTTCGGACCAATGGCGGACAAGCCTCACCCTTTTTAAGATGTCACGTTCCTCCGTGACCCGGGCCAGCTCTTTCTTCAGCCGCCTGACCTCAGCCTCCTGGTCGGTTTGCCTTTGTGGCTTCGAGAACCTCGCCATCCAAGTGTACAGAGACTTGGTGCCCCCTCTCGGCATCTTTTCTTTCAGAAAAGAGCCTGCCGGTCAGCGGATCCCGATCCGCTCAGCCACTTCCTTGACCGAATAGCCCCGCTCCGTGACCTGCGTCACCGCGTCGATCTTGAACTCATCTGAGTAACGAATTTGCCCTTACATATGCGTCGTCCTTTGCGTCCAAAATGACCAAGCAAAGCGTCTAAAAATCTAGGGGCACCTCTGTCTGGATAACTGGCGCAAATGTCTCTCCCTCAGGAATCCGATTTTGGCGTTAGAGCCAAACCCGCACTGTCTGGACGGGTCATGTCAGGACGCTGCCGCGCTTTGGGCGAGTTCATGCCGATCATAACCTTTTTGTGTCCGGCCGTCAGGCGCGACTGCAGGGGCAAAAACGGCCTGCCAGACCCTTAAAATATAATGATAATTCAACGGCTAAATACTTTTACCCTTCTGAAAGAAGTCCGTCATTCGTCCAGGTTATATGCCGGATAATATGTTTGAATTTCAAATCAAAGATCCCTTCGTGGGAGACGCTCTAAAGCGGTGCGAAGGATTCAGCCGAGCCGCCTTTCGAATGAAATTCAAACCGGGAGTACCCGCTATGCCGACTATCGTTAACAAAGAAACCAATGCCGTAACCAACATTGAGGCCGCGGCAGGTCGCGTTGTCATCGTTTCCCCTTCGGATATCTATCTCGATCTTGCCTCAGGCGAAATTGCTGACGTGGCCCGGTCCGGCGACGATCTGATCCTGACGCTCGCCAACGGTGAGATTTTGGTCCTTCAGGATTTTTATGCTTTCGACGAGCCATTGGTGTTCGAAACTGCCGCACCCGTTGCAGGCGATGATGACTTTACGTTCCTGTTGGCCGGTTTGGGGGCTTCAGGACTTGCGGTCGCGGCAGCAGCCGGTGGCGGGTCTGGTGGTGGGAACCTCGAAGACCCGGCGCCTGAAAATGATCCGCTTGCCAGCATTGCCAACTTCGCTGAAAACGATGCTGAAAATCCTGCGCCTACGGTTGAGACCTTCGAGGCGGCTCGTGTTGCGGGTGTGACGCCGCAGAACCTGACACAGATCATTGAGGCCATCGCTGCCGTCGAAGGCGTGGATGCGGACACGGTCGAGGAAGTGCAGGCCATCGTCGATGGCGTCAACAACCCGCCCGTTGATCCGGCGCAGGAGGCGCTCGACATCATCACGGCCTACGCCGAGGACGACATCAACAACCCCGCGCCCGAGGTGGACACCTATTCCACTGCTGGCGTGGTGGGCGTGACGCCGGAGAACCTGGAGCAGGTCAACGCCGCCATCGCCGCTGTCGAAGGCGCGGACGCCGACACGGTCGAGGAAGTGCAGGCCATCGTCGATGGGGTGAACAACCCGCCCGTTGATCCGGCGCAGGAGGCGCTCGACATCATCACGGCCTACGCCGAAGACGACATCAACAACCCCGCCCCGACCGTCGAAAACTTTGAGACGGCTGGCGTGAACGGTGTCGATGCCGACAACCTGGAACAGGTCAACGCCGCCATCGCCGCCGTCGAAGGCGTGGATGCCGACACGGTCGAGGAAGTTCAGGCCATCGTTGATGGTGTGAACGCTCAGATCGACGCGCTGGAGATCATCACCAACTTTGCCGAGGATGAGATCAACAATCCCGCACCCGAGGTGGACACCTATTCCACCGCCGGTGTGGTCGGCGTGACGCCGGATAACCTGGAACAGGTCAACGCCGCCATCGCTGCCGTCGAAGGCGTGGACGCCGACACGGTCGAGGAAGTCCAGGCCATCGTCGATGGGGTGAACAACCCGCCCGTTGATCCGGCGCAGGAGGCGCTCGACATCATCACGGCCTACGCCGAAGACGACATCAACAACCCCGCACCGACCGTCGAAAATTTTGAAACGGCTGGCGTGAACGGTGTCGATGCCGACAACCTTGCGCAGGTCAACGAGGCCATCGCCGCCGTCGAAGGCGTGGATGCGGACACGGTCGAGGAAGTGCAGGCCATCGTCGATGGCGTCAACAACCCGCCCGTTGATCCGGCGCAGGAGGCGCTCGACATCATCACGGCCTACGCCGAAGACGACATCAACAACCCCGCGCCCGAGGTGGACACCTATTCCACTGCTGGCGTGGTGGGCGTGACGCCGGAGAACCTGGAGCAGGTCAACGCCGCCATCGCCGCTGTCGAAGGCGCGGACGCCGACACGGTCGAGGAAGTGCAGGCCATCGTCGATGGGGTGAACAACCCGCCCGTTGATCCGGCGCAGGAGGCGCTCGACATCATCACGGCCTACGCCGAAGACGACATCAACAACCCCGCCCCGACCGTCGAAAACTTTGAGACGGCTGGCGTGAACGGTGTCGATGCCGACAACCTGGAACAGGTCAACGCCGCCATCGCCGCCGTCGAAGGCGTGGATGCCGACACGGTCGAGGAAGTTCAGGCCATCGTTGATGGTGTGAACGCTCAGATCGACGCGCTGGAGATCATCACCAACTTTGCCGAGGATGAGATCAACAATCCCGCACCCGAGGTGGACACCTATTCCACCGCCGGTGTGGTCGGCGTGACGCCGGATAACCTGGAACAGGTCAACGCCGCCATCGCTGCCGTCGAAGGCGTGGACGCCGACACGGTCGAGGAAGTCCAGGCCATCGTCGATGGGGTGAACAACCCGCCCGTTGATCCGGCGCAGGAGGCGCTCGACATCATCACGGCCTACGCCGAAGACGACATCAACAACCCCGCACCGACCGTCGAAAATTTTGAAACGGCTGGCGTGAACGGTGTCGATGCCGACAACCTGGAGCAGGTCAACGCCGCCATCGCCGCTGTCGAAGGCGTGGATGCCGACACGGTCGGTGAGGTCCAGGCCATTGTGAACAACGTCAACAATCCGCCCAGCCCTGAACTGAGCATCGGCGACATCGCAGCTGACGACAATGATGCAGGCTTTGTGATCCGAGGCGTGGACGCGGGCGACCGGTCCGGTGGGTCGGCCAGCAATATTGGCGACGTCAATGGCGATGGGCTTGATGACTTTGTGATCGGTGCAGTCCGCGCTGACCGCAATGGCACAGACTCAGGCACGGCCTATGTGGTTTTCGGTCAGGAGGGCGGCGTTTCTGTCGATCTGTCTGACATCGAAAACGGCATCGGGGGCTTTGTGATCAATGGTGAGGCCGACAATAACAACGCTGGCTTCTCTGTCAGCGGCGGTGGCGACATCAACGGCGACGGTTTGGCCGATATCATCGTGGGTGCACCGTTCAACTTTGGGGGCGGGAGTGCTTCCGGCGCTGGATATGTCGTTTTTGGTAAAGGGGACACCAGAGCGGTTGATCTTGATACATTTGATCCTCTCATTAAGCTGCCCGGTGCGGCCGCAGGTGACGAGGCGGGTACGTCAGTGGCCAGTGCGGGTGACGTCAACGGCGACGGGTTCGATGACTTCATCGTCGGCGCACCCGGTGGTGCGGACGGGGCGGGCGAGAGCTTTGTTGTCTTTGGCGGCGAAGGTCTGACTGCGGTCGATCCTGCCGATATTCAGGCTGGAACCGGTGGCTTTACCATCGTTGGTGCAAACGCAGGCGACGCCGCTGGCGCTTCTGTCAGCAGTGCAGGCGACGTCAACGGCGATGGGTTTGACGATCTGCTGATCGGTGCACCAGATGCAGACACAAGCTTTGTCGTCTTTGGCGGTGCCGATATCAGCACGACCATTGACCTTGGCGATATTTCTCAGGGCACTGGTGGCATTGTGATCGGAGGCGCCGATATCGGCGATGATTTCGGGCGCTCAGTCAGTGCGGCCGGGGACGTGAACGGTGATGGTATCTCTGACTTCATCATTGGTGCACCGGTTGCGCAGGCCAATGGCAATAATGCCGCCGGTCAGAGCTTTGTCGTCTTCGGTTCGACCAATCTGACAGACGTCAACATCCTTGATATCGAGGCGGGCATCGGTGGCTTTGTGATCAATGGCGCAAGACGCGATGACGACTCTGGCATCTCGGTCAGCGGGGCAGGCGACATCAACGGTGACGGTCTGGATGACTTGATCGTAGGTGCAACGGACGTCGATCTTGTGGACCCAGAGCGCGTGAACAACGTCGGTGCAGGCTTCGTTGTCTTCGGTAAGGAAGATGGCACAGCGGTCGATCTGAATGATGTGATCGAAGGCAACGGTGGCTTTGTCGTCAACGGCAACATCTCAGGCGATCGGGCTGGCAGTGCCGTCAGCGGTGCGGGCGATGTCGATGGTGACGGTTTCGACGATCTGATCGTCGGGTCCTCGCTGGCAGATGGTGAAGACGGCCAAGCGGTCGGAAACACCTTCCTCATCTTCGGCGGCGGTTTCGGGTCCGAGGCCACGCAAGTGGGCACCGAGGGCAACGACACGCTGACTGGCAGCACGGCGGTAGATCGTTTGGTTGCAGGCAACGGCGATGACGTCGTGATCGGTGGCGGCGGTGCAGATGTTCTGCGCGGCGGGGCCGGTGACGATGTGCTGGCAGTGTCCGATCTGGACTTTGCCGATATCGACGGGGGAACCGGCACCGATACGCTTCGCCTTGATGGCACGGGCCTCACGCTGGATCTGACGGCTGTCGGTGACGAAGAGATCGCCGGGATCGAGCAGATCGACCTCAATGGTGGTGGCAACACGCTTGGGTTCGAGTTGAGCGACCTGCTCAACATCTCGGACGACAGCAACACGTTGCGCGTCTTCGGTGAGGACAATGACACTGTCGATCTGGCCGATGGCTTTACCGCCAACGGATCGGTCACAGATGGCGGCGTGACCTTCAACGTCTTCGAAAATGGCCAGGCCATTGTCGAGATCGAAGACACCGTTTCTGTCATCTAAACGAAAACACGGGACGCCGGTCAGGATCATGATCGGCGTCCCGTTCCTTTCGACGTCCGATCACATCAGCACGGCGTGCCGCGCCATAGAACCTTCGGACGTGCCTCATCTTACCCTTTGATTTTGGTCAACCGCCCTGCTGGGGCTGTCATTCAAATGCCGGGATCAAGCTTCCGGATAGACGCGCCAGCTCCAGCTGCGCTTCCTTCAGCTGAAATTCCAGATCAATTTGCGACTCCGTTGTGGCTTGCACCGTATCGATCAGGCTCACCGCATCGGTGATGTTCGCTTCGCCAGCGAGGAACAAGTCCTCAAATCCTGCCAACCGGTTGCGTGCCTGGGATGCAAGCGCCCCCGCCCTGACCTGTTGGGCCTGCAGGGCGTTCACCTCCTGCAGAATCTGGCGAATGCGCAATTGAGCATCTTGTTTGGCATCCTCCAACTGCAGTTCGGCCAGCCTCAGATCCTCTTCGGCGATGCGCAGGTTCGTATTGCCGCCAATTGTGATCGGATCATTCACCGACACATCAATGCCCAGGTTGTCGGTCGGCAACCCGGTCGCCGGATCAAATCCCGCGCTGGCCACTGCGGTGACCTGGGGGCGCGCGTTGGAGCGCGCGACTTCGAGTGCGCTGCGCTGATTTTCGCGTTCGGCCAAGGCCTCCATCACCGAAAGCGGGATACGGTCCTGCAGCAGGTTGAGGTCCCGCGGCGGGATTTGTAACAATTGCGCGTCAAGATTGCTTAGCCGGGCCAGGGCCAATTCGGCACTCGATTGGGCAATGGCGATATCGGTTTGAACTTCCGCCAATTGAAACTCAAACAACGAAACTTCATTCGCGCGTCCGATACCACCGCTGCGACGGGTATTGGCAAGATCCAAAAGGTCTTCCAGTTCCCGTGAGAATTCACGCAGAATAGAAATCGTTTTCAGATTTCGGTGATAATCGAGATAAAAATTGATGTCTTCCGCGACTTCGTCGGTCAGCTCGGCCAGGTTTTCGATTTCCCGGGCGATGGCCGCGGTCTGTCCCGAATACTGCTGCGCGGATGCCGCGCCGCCGTCATACAAGCTTTGCGATACATTGATCGTCAAAGAGGCCGATCCAGTCGATCTGAGTTGGGCACCGGGCCGAAACTGCGGATAGCGAATTTGCTGCGAGCCAAAGTTTGACAGCTGTAACTGACGTGCATTCCCCTCGAACAAGAACCGAAGTTCGTCAAAATTCTGGGCAATGATGGCGGCATAGGGATCCGGTTGTTCGACAAGGAGGTTGAAATCGCCGGCCATTTCCGGATCAGACCGTTCGATAAGCGGTGCGGCCACCGGATCCAGCTCAGGGTCGGTTGGGATCGGAACCAGTGTACACGCACCCGTACACATCAATAGGGTAACTGCAATTTTCCTCATCACCGAGAGTCTAAATCACGCTTTCGAAAACTTCGCTACAAAGAGTTTTAAGGTTTTGTCCGACTGCGACAAAATTGAATCGCAATTCAGTCAGAGCCGATCAAAATTAATCTCATAAGTATCTGAAATTTTAAAGTTTTATATGTCTTAGCGACACATCGTTGGTGGCTCCGAAACGACCAGTGCCTCCCCGATACTGTCCATCAACAGTTGGTGTAGCGAGAGCGCAATGCAATCCGGAGACGTCCATATTCCGCCAAATGCGCGCAAAAGGTCGGGCCGTTTCACCTGCTTTGGCAGCCCCCATTTATGAGGTGGTTCAAGGTGCTCAGGTTATACCGAACATAAGAACAATGAATTTCCTTATCCGTTTGGCTTGGTGCACATACAGCGACAGACGGGGGACATCGTCAAAGGGGGCTGAAACTGTAAAAGTAAGTGCGAGTCCGATATGCAATCCAACAATGTCTACTTTCTGCCCGACGCGAAAAAAAATGGTCATGAATCCGATCTGCTGAGTGGATTGGTTCAGTATCTGGGCTTGATCGGAAAGCCCATCACAAGTGAAGAGCTGATTGCGGGTCTGCCTGTCACGCTCGAAGACTTTGGCGTTGATGATGTGCGCCGCGCCATACAGCGGATCGGATATTCCAGCACTGTAAAATCTGTCGGACAGCTCACGGCACGCGACCTGCCCGCGTGTATAAAGACACATGATGGCCGTTTTCTGACCGTTCTTCGCATGGACGGACAGAACTTTGTCATCGCGCATCCTGTTCTGGATGATGCGGTATGGATCCGCACCAGGGAACAGATGCAGGAAGACTATGCGGGACTGTGCATTATTGCGGCCCCCAGCACAGAAGCGCTGGAGGCAAAGCATATCGGCAAGACGGCCCGCGGGCATTGGTTCTGGCGGCATATCTTCCGGCAGAAATGGCTGTCCATCGAGATTGTTCTGGCGACCTTGGTCGCGAATTGTCTGGCAATCGCGGTCTCCTTGTTCTCGCTTCAGGTTTACGATCGTGTCATCCCGAACGCCTCTTTTCAGACATTGTGGGTCCTTGCGATCGGTGCTGCCATCGCCATCGTGTTTGAGACGGTTTTACGCATCTCACGGGGACGGCTGATCGACGATATGGGACGTCAGGTCGAGATCAACGCAAGCGCCGAGCTGATGTCGTCCCTGCAGGGTATGCGCATGAATGAGCGCAGCGCAGGCCCCGCCGCACTTGGCTCCATGATGCGTGAATTTTCCTCCGTGCGTGAATTTTTCACAGCGACATCAATGGGGTCTATTGCCGACATCCCCTTTGTCGCGGTGTTCCTTGGCATCATCTATATGATCGCCGGACCAGTGGTGGCGGTCGTGATGACAGGTGTCTGTCTGATCGTTCTTCTCAGCGTCCTCACCCGCGGCAGGCTGAACCGCCTGTCACAAGAGATGCAGGGAACAAATTCGGCGCAGGCCCGGGTCTTGAATGAGGTGACCTATGGTGCAGAAGCCATCAAGTTGAACCGGGCGGAGAACAAGTTTCAGTCTGACTGGGAAGACATCGTGCATGTCATGTCCGATAAAACTCAATCCATGCGGGCAACCGCGGCGACGCTGGCATATGTGTCACAAGGCCTCCAGCAGGCGGCGTATATCTCTGTCGTGGTGGCCGGGGTCTACATGGTTCTGGCGGGTGAATTCACTGTCGGTGCGATCATCGCGATGAGCATCCTGACCACGCGGACCATTGCGCCGATCACCCAACTTTCGGGCGCTATCGCCAAATGGCAACAGGTGAAAGTCGCCCTGAAGGGGCTGACATCCATCACGAGTGCCCGGCAAGAACGCGTCGCTGGTCGGCAGTATTCGCGGCGCGATGTCTTGCACGGAACGATAGAGATCGAGAACCTGCGGTTTGCCTATGCACAGGACCAGGATACGGTTCTATCGGTGACCAAGTTCGACGTGTCGGCTGGGGAAACCATCGGGATGCTGGGCCGAAATGGATCCGGCAAGTCAACGCTGCTCAAGATCCTGTCCGGACTTTACGATTTTGATACAGGAGATGTGCGGATTGATGGGCTGGAAATGCGCCAGATTGATCCAGTGACCCTGCGCCGTAACATCGGGTTCCTGACACAGGATGTGACCTTGTTCACAGGCACCCTGCGCGAAAATCTGACGCTTGGTCCGACATCGGCCGACGAAGGCATGCTGATGACAGCACTGGAGTTTTGCGGCTTGAAAAAGATGGTGGATCGGCATCCGCTTGGTCTGGACATGCCGGTGTCTGACGGGGGTGCAGGCCTGTCGGTCGGCCAACGTCAGTCTCTCGGTCTGGCGCGGATCTACCTCGCGGATCCACAGATCGTTCTGCTGGATGAACCGACGGCAGCGATGGATCAGAACCTGGAGCGCGACGTGATCGAGGCTTTGCGTGGCTGGCTGAAAGGGCGGACGTGCATTCTGACGACACATCGCACCGACATCGTATCGCTTTGTGACAAAGTGGCCGTGATGGAAGGCGGGAAAGTGGCGCTTTACGGGGACCGTGACGACGTTTTGGGAAAATTGAGCAGAAAGCAAGGAGCGTAACATGAGAGCATCTGGGAGCAGAAAACGCCGCAGCAGTGCGACCTTGGTTTGGGTCCTTGCGGCTTTTGTAACGGTCTTCGTCATCTGGGCGCGCAATGCACCCCTTGATGAGATCGTGCGCGGCCCCGGGGTATTGGTGCCGTCCAGCAGCAATCAAATCGTGCAGAGCCTTGAGGGCGGCATTCTCGAAGAGATCAATGTCGGTGAAGGCGATTTTGTCGAAGAAGGCCAGATCATCGCGCGCCTGAACGAGACCCAATACCGCGCGGACGTGCGCGATTTTGAAGGCCAGATTTTGGCAATCGACGCGCGGCTGGACCGGTTGCGGGCCGAACTTTCCGGTGTGACAGACTTTAGTCTGGACGATCGGTTTTGGCAGGCGGACCCGATTTTGGCGCAATCCGAGGTGCAGCTTTTCGAAGCGCGCCTGTTTGACCATGAGACGGCCATCACCTCGGCCCGCGACAAGGTTGATCTGGACGCCCGTCAGGTCAGTTTGCTGGACGACCTTGTGGCCAAGAACGCGGTGCCCGAAATTGACTTGATAAACGCGCAATCGGCGGCACTGGACAGCCAGGCCTTGTTGGACCAGTTGACGGCGGAATTTCAACTGGACCGGGCGGATGAAATCTCAGAGCTTTTGACCGAAAAAGCGCGTCTTGAGGCACAGATCGCGCAAAGCCGTGACCAGCTTTTGCGATCGACGTTGCGGTCGCCAGCAAATGGGATTGTAAATACGATCTTCACAACGACAGTTGGTGGCGTTGTCCAACCGGGCGAGCCCATCTTTGAAATCACGCCCCAGAATGACGAGCTGTTGATCGAGGTGCGCATTCGCCCCGCCGATATCGCATTTGTCACGCCGAACATGCCGTCCACAATCAAGCTGACCGCCTATGATTTCACAATCTATGGCAGCCTTTATGGCGAGGTGGCGCAAATCAGTGCGGACACGTTCGAGGATGAAGAGACGGCAGATGCAGAACCATACTATAAGGTCCTTGTTGCGATTGACCCCGCAAGCCTCATAGGTCGGCAAGAGATCTTCGATATCCGTCCGGGCATGCTGGCGTCGGCAGAGCTGCATGTGGGCGAAAAGACCGTGATGCAATATCTGATCAAGCCTTTGATCAAGGCGAACGAGGCTTTGCGTGAACCATAAAATCAGCCGTACGCCCGGTATTGCGCGTATCCCTGTCCCGCGGGAGCGGCCATATCGCCATCGCCCGCCGCACATCCCCAACATGAAGCTGACGGGCGATTCCCAATCGGTTTGAAAATGCAGATATGCGGAAAGGCCTCACCCCTGCCCGTTGTGAGGACAGGCCCCATTCAAACAGGCGAAGCCCCCCCGGGCGGTTGCTGCGATATATAGTCATACATCTTTTTCAGGATTGAAAACCGAGGGCAATTGGGACGGGACACCGCACCAATGCAGCGGGTATTTCCAGGCCCCGCAAAAGGCACAAAGGACATCCCCCAGTCCTCAACCTGCATGAACTCCGCGGCCACTGACGAGACAATCGTCACGCTATCGGAGTAACGGAGATGGCGACATACCGTATCAAACCGCGCAGCTGAAAGATCGAACGCTTTGTTGCTCTTTTCAGCATTGTCGGAGACCGGGAGCCGCGCCTCAAGATCATACCCGAAGGAATAGGGCAAACGGATAAGATCATCGGCTGGAACGTCTTCGACGAAGATCTGGGGACGGTTTTCCAATGGATGCCCGCGGCGCATCGCCAGCATCAGCCTTTCTTTCCAGACGGGTGTGAAATCGAGGGCATTGCTTCGATTTGCTTGTGCGAGGAGGGCCGTATCCAACTCGTAATTTGCAACCTTTTTCAACATGCTGTCCGGCAGATCTTCGACCATAATGACGCGCATATTGGGAAAGGTGGCGCCAAACAGATCAGACAGATAGCGTGTAAGATATGGCGCCAAAGCCGGCGTTACTCCGACCCGGAGGGGGAGCGCTTCCGGGTCACGATATTCGGTTGCCAGGTCTTTGATTTTTTGCACGTTCAGCTGCACCAGAGATGCGATTTCTGCAATACGCGCACCGCCAACGGTCGGGCGCACCTCTCCGGGCAACCGCAAAAACAGATCTATTCCCAATTCAAGTTCAAGCTTCTTGATCTGGTTCGAAAGGGCGGGCTGCGATACGTTGCATCTCTCAGCAGCAATACTGAAGTTTCTGTTCTGAACCACTGCCAAGACATATTCGAGATCCCGTAAATTCATGGCTTGGTCCGTGATCCTTCCGAATTCACCATATATGTAAGCAGGGTATCGTCGATTCCACCTATCGCTCAATTCACGTTTCCGCGTGCCAAATCGGACTTGATGATCTTGAAGAACGTTTTGACGGCCGCGCTGCCCTTGCCACTCATCGACGCCTTGACGCCATGCTGACATAGAAGTCGCTGATAATCGGGAGAACAACTTGCGACCCACGATCCGTATTCCGTCCAGACCATTCGATCCGAACGGAAGGGGACCAAGATCCCGTCACGTTCTGGCGGCATGGCGGCAAACGGAGGGGTCAGCGTCACGTCCACAACCCGCTAAGGCGCAGCGTTCTTTGCCCGGTCGCATCCATGAAACGAAACAGCGGCAACGTGATCCGCAGCTTCAGTAAAGGCCCTAGTAAAGGCCCTGTATCTCCAGCGGAAGATTTCGCACTTCGGTTTCGTTCAGGATAGAACGGGGCGGCTCGGTTATGTCGGCGGTTTGCAACCGGTTATAGCGTTGCTGCGCAGGATGGTGGGGCGCAAGAAGACGAACAGCGTCCGGTTGGTTTCGCGCGCGTTGCGGGACCGGAACAATTCACCGACCAGCGGCACATCGCTTAGCCCTGGAACACGGCTTTCTCCGCTGGTGCAGTCGTCCGTGATCAGCCCGCCCAGCGCCACCGTGCCCCGATTGTCCGCCATCACAGTCGTGTTGATCACCCGGCGGTTGGTCACAAGATCGGCGGCCCTTTCGACATTGGCATTCGTAAGGCTGGAGATCTCCTGCTCGATCACCAATTGAACAACGCCGCCAGCGGTGATGCGGGGCACGACGTTCATGGTGATGCCCACATCGCGCCGTTCAATGGTTGTGAAAGGTGTGGCCGTGTTGCCGTCTGTGGCAAAGCTGCCCGTGCAGAAGGGCACGTTCTGGCCCACTGCGCAATCGGATAGTGACCTTTACGCCCGCTGCGGACCGGATCAGCACTTTTCGGTATTACGGCCATACGGATACAGGCAACTGCATACCGTCGTGGGGTGTCGCGAAATTTTTATGCGGACGAAAACAATGGGTTACGAAATCCCTTGGGAACCCCGCCATCCCAACCGGAAAAGTCCCCAATCATAGAAAACGCCTTTGTGCCGCAAGCGAGCGGTGAACGCCCGCGGCATCGCGCAGTCAATCTTGCCTGATGTTGACGCTGCAGCGCGACGGTGTGCGTCGCACGCGAACCGCTGCGGCAAGCCCCCAAAAGGAAACGGCCAACAGGCCTGAACGGGAAGACCGTTGTCGTGGTCATCCCGTCCTCCGCCTAGGGGCTACACAAACCGGTTGACCAGATTCTCCAGACGTTCCTGTCGGCCAGAGGCTGGCTCCGGGTTGATGTCGTTCACCCGCACTTGCGCCTCGATGGACGTAAGATCTGACGACATCAGGCCTTTGCCAAATTCGCTGTCCCATCCGGCATAACGCGATGCGCGTGCACCTTCCAATCCACCGTCCTCAAGGATCGCAGCGGCGGCTTTCAGACCGGCCGCACAGGCATCCATACCGCCCACATGGGCCAGGATCAGGTCCTCCGCATCCAGCGATTGCCGCCGCAGCTTGGCGTCAAAGTTTGTACCGCCAGTGGTGAACCCGCCCGCCTTCAAAACCTCCAGATAGGCCAGTGCCATTTCCGGCACGTTGTTGGGGAACTGGTCGGTGTCCCAGCCGGACTGATAATCGTTGCGGTTCATGTCAATGGATCCGAAAATCCCCAATTCGCGCGCCAGTGCCAGTTCATGTTCGAACGTGTGACCGGCCAAAATGGCATGGCCCTGTTCGATGTTGACCTTCACCTCTCCCTCAAGACCAAAGTCCTTAAGGAAGCCATAGACGGTGGCCACATCGTAATCATACTGATGTTTTGTGGGCTCCTGCGGTTTGGGTTCAATCAGGATCGCGCCATCAAAACCGATCTTGTGTTTGTAATCGACAACCATCTGCAACATGGCACCCGCCTGCGCGCGTTCACGGCCCATGTCGGTGTTCAGCAAGGTCTCATACCCCTCACGCCCGCCCCACAGCACGTAGTTTTCGCCGCCCAGCTTCATGGTCGCATCCATGCACGTTTTGATTGTTGCTGCAGAAAACGCGAAGACCTCAGGATCAGGGTTCGTTGCGGCCCCTGCCATGAACCGGCGGTGCGAAAACAGGTTCGCAGTGCCCCACAGCAACTTCACCCCCGTCGCGTCCATCTTCTCGGCGAAGTAATCAACGATCTCTTCCAAACGGGCGGAGTTCTCGGTGAAATTCGCGCCCTCAGGCCGGACATCCGCATCGTGAAAACAGAAATAAGGCACGCCAAGGATCTGGAACATCTCAAAGGCTTCATCGGCCTTCAGCTTGGCCAACTCCATGGTGTCCCCAAACCAAGGGCGTTCAAACGTCTGCCCCCCAAAAGGGTCGCCCCCGGGCCAGGCAAACGAATGCCAATAGGCCGCAGCGAACCGCAGATGGTCTTTCATCGGCTTGCCCATCACCATCTCATCGGGGTTGTAGTGGCGGAAGGCGAATTCGTTGGTGGTGTCCGCGCCCTCGAAGGCGATTTTGGGGATGCCGTTGAAAAAGTCGGTCATGTTAAAGGTCCTTCAAGACGGAGTAGGCGTGTTTATAACGAGAGTGACCCTCAGCCATCGCATCGGTCAGCTTGGAGATCGGGTCGATTGTTTTGGACAGCGGTGGCTGGGTTGCGACCTCAACGCCTGCGCCTGCGGCCATCATGCCAAGACGCGCGGCCCCAAAAGCAGCCCCAAAGTCACCGGCGGCAGGCACATCCAGCGGAATGCCCAGCGTGGTGGCCATCATCTGCAGCCAGTGGTCTGATTTTGCGCCACCGCCCATGGCCAGCGCACGGGGCAACGTTGTTCCTGTCGCAGCCAAGGCATCGCGGCAATCGGCAAAGGCAAAGCACACGCCCTGCATCACCGCGCGCGCGGCTTCTTTCGCATCGGTCGCGTGATCCAGATGCAGGAAGTGTCCGCGCACGGCGGCATCATTATGGGGCGTCCGTTCGCCGCCCAGATAGGGCAGGAAAAGCGTCCGTGAGGGCGCGATGACCTCCCCCAGATCACCCGTCAACTCTGCCACCGATTGGCCGGTCAGACGGGACACCCAATTCAGCGCGTCCGTGGCGGCCAAAATCACCCCCATCTGGTGCCACGTGTCGGGCACCGCATGGCAAAAGGTATGCACAGCCGTCGCAGGATCAGGGCGATACCCATCATTCGCCGCGAACAGAACGCCCGATGTGCCAAGGGACACGAAACCCGTCCCGTCCTTGACCACGCCTGCGCCCATTGCCGCCGCCGCGTTGTCACCCGCGCCACCGGCCACCACGCAAACGGGCAGGCCCAGATCAGCCGCCAAATCGGCACGCAACGTGCCAGATACCGCAGACCCTTCGATCAACGCGGGCATATGTTCGCGCCCCAGCTGGCACGCGCCCAGAAGATCATCTGACCAATCCCGCGCGCCAGTGTCCAGCCACGACGTGCCTGCAGCGTCCGACATCTCGGACACATGTTCGCCGGTCAAAAACAGCCGCAGATAATCTTTGGGCAACAGCACCTTAGCGATATTTGCAAAAACATCAGGCTCATTTTCACGCACCCAATCGACCTTGGGCGCAGTGAAGCCAGGGAAAACGATATTGCCCGTGATGTCGCGAAACTGCGCGTCCGCATCCATCCGCGCGGCTTGATCTGCCGATCGGGTGTCGTTCCACAACATGCAAGGCCTGAGCGGCCTATCATCCGCACCCACCAAAGTGGCGCCGTGCATGTGTCCGGCCAACCCAATCGCCTGAACCCCGGTGACATCCGCCCTGCCCGCCAAAGCGCGCAAGGCCACGACGGCCGCGTCGCACCACGACGCAGGATCTTGTTCAGACCAGCCGTCATGGCGACGTTCAACCGTCAAGGGCACCGAATGTTCGGCCACCACGGTCTGGTCTGCGCCGACCAGGATCGCCTTCAGCGACGATGTCCCCAGATCCAGACCGATGAACATCAAGCCGCAGCTTTCGGGTTTTTGCCCAAGATGATCATCGACAAGATGTCATCCTCGGTCACGTCTTCCACCCGTTCGGTGCCGACCATCTGACCGTTCTTCATCACCGCCACACGGTCGCACAACTCCATCATTTCACGGGTGTCGTGACTGATGAGGAAGATGCCCAAACCTTGCTTTTTCAACTCCTGAATAAGCTCGGCCACCATGGCGGTCTCATGCACACCCAAGGCCGCCGTGGGTTCATCCATGATCAGGATCTTGGCGTTGAAATACACCGCCCGCGCAATCGCCACCGACTGACGTTGACCCCCCGACAGGGCCGATACAGGCTCTTTGAGCTTTTTGAAATTGGGGTTAAGGCGCGCCATGATCTTGCGCGTCTCCGCCTCCATCCGGTCGTCATCCACAAACCCCAACGCCGTCGTTAGCTCACGCCCCAAAAACAGGTTGCTCGCCGCGTCCAGATTGTCGGCCAAGGCCAGCGTCTGGTAGATGGTTTCGATGTTGTAATCGCGCGCATCGCGGGGCGATGTGATGGTGGCCTTTTCGCCGTTGATGCGGATTTCGCCGCTGTCCATCTTGTAGGCCCCTGACAGCATCTTGATCAGCGTCGATTTACCGGCCCCGTTGTGGCCCAACAGACCCACGACCTCACCCGCCTCCAAAGAGATCGAGACATTGTCGACCGCCTGTACCCCGCCAAACGCGATAGAGACGTCTTTCATTTCAACCAATGGTGCCATTATTTTGCCCCCACGCGCTTACGGTATTGAATGTCGATAAAGACGGCGAGGACGAGGACCGCGCCCACAACAAGGTTCTGCAACGGCGCATCCACGCCCACCATGGCCATGCCCGATTGCAACGATTGCATAATCAGCGCACCAAGGATTGCGCCGTAGATCGTGCCCAACCCACCCGACAACGCCGTGCCGCCAATGACAGCGGCTGCAATGACGCGCAATTCGTCCAACGTCCCGATGTCATTGGTGTGGTTGGCCAAACGGGCCGATGCGACCAAGGCGGCCAGCGCACACAGCACGCCCATCAGCGCGAAGATCTTGACCGTCAACATCCGTGTGTTGATGCCCGAAAGCTCTGCCGCGTCGGGGTTGCCGCCCGTGGCGAAGATGTAGCGGCCAAGCCGCGTTTTCTGCGCAATAATCGTCATGACAGCGGCCACCGCGATCAGCAACAACACCGAAATCGGCAGGCCATACACCGGCGTGCAACCTTCGGCCACTTCGCAGCCAAACCGCGCAGGGTCACGGGCCACGACCCGCTCCGGCACACCGTAGCTTGTCAGGATCCCCACAAAGCCCGCAATGGCCGCAACACAAATGCCCGCCAGCGTCACTTCGGCCCACATTGGCTTTACATTGAACCCGTGCTTGGCCTTCACGCGGCGACTGTTGAAAATCAAAAAGACGGTCGCGACCATGGCGATCACGCCAACGACCCAGCTCAGTGGTCCGCCAAGGGTGCCGTTGATCCCACCAAACATCATATAGGTCTTGTCGAGTGGCCCGATGGTCTGCCCTTCGGTCAGATACCACCCCACATTGCGCCAGACGAGGAACCCGCCCAACGTCACAATGAACGCAGGGATGCTCAGATACCCGATCATCCAGCCGTTAAAGGCCCCGATGATCGCACCCACAATGAGCCCGCCAATGATGGTAATCCACGGGATCGCCCAATGGCCAATCTCGAACACATCCGTCAGCCACCGCACCTGTGTCATCGCCATAAAGGCCGAACAGGTCGCCAACACAGCGCCCACGCTCAGGTCAATGTGGCGGGTCACGATGATGAACACCATGCCCGTCGCCATAATGGCGACGCTCACCGTCTGGATCGTCAGGTTGAAAATGTTGCGCGGGGTGAGGAACCGTCCGTCCGTCATCACATTGAATACCAGCGCCACCAGAATAAAGGCGCCGATCATACCCAACAGACGGGTATCAAGCTCCAGTTCCTGGAAAATGCTGCGTTTGGTTTGGGTCTTCGGGGCATGTGCCGTCTGATCGGACATGAAAAACTCCTCCGCTCAGGCGCGCGGATCTGCGGCCTGCGGTGACGTAAGCGAATTGTGCGAAAGTAGGGAATCCCGGCCCACGTCACGCGCAGGCCGGGACACAGAGGCTTAGTTACAAGGCGCCGGGCCGTCGGTGACGCCCTGACACAGTGCATCCACTTCGATCCAACCGGCGTCGGTCACGACGGTCAGGTTGTCAGCTGTGACAGGCACAGGTGCCAGGAAGATCGCGGACATGTCGGTCCCTGCGGGCGACGTCCATTCCATTGCACCTTCAACGGCAGAGAAATCACCGTTGGCTTCGGCCAACTGCACAGCGATGTTGCCAGCAGCGGCACCAAGCTCACGTGCGTCTTTCCAGACGGACACGGTCTGCGTGCCCAATGCGACGCGGTTCAGCGCGGCGTGGTCGCCGTCCTGACCGGACACCGGAATGCCTTCCATACCCTGAGCGGTCAGGGCTGCCACAACACCACCAGCGGTGCCGTCGTTGGAGGCCACAACAGCGTCAACCATGTTGTCGTTGGCTGTCAGGATCTGTTCCATGTTGCGTTGCGCGTTCGCAGGCAACCAACCGTCGGTGTAGGCTTCGTCGACGATGGTGATGTCACCGGCGTCAATCGCGGCCTGCAGGACTTCCTGCTGACCACCGCGCAGGAAGTCTGCGTTTGGATCGGTGGGGGAGCCTTTGATCATGACGTAGTTGCCAGATGGCTGCTGTTCCAGAACAGCGCGCGCCTGCATCCGGCCCACTTCGACGTTGTCGAACGTCAGATAGAACGCACGGCTGTCTTCGATCAGACGGTCGTAGCCCACGACAGGAATGCCTTCTGCGGCGGCTGCCTCAACAGCTGGGCCGATGGCGGCGCTGTCTTGTGCCAAGATGATCAGGGCGTCAACGCCCTGTGCGATCAGGCTTTCGACGTCGGACAGCTGCTTGGCGGACGAAGACTGCGCATCCGCAGAAATATAGGTCGCACCAGCGGCCTCAAGCGCGCCAACGATGGCGGCTTCGTCGGTCTTCCAGCGTTCTTCCTGAAAGTTGGACCAGCTGACGCCGATTGTCATGCCGTGGCCGTCTGCATAAACAGTCGTGCCCAAAGAAGTCGCCGTCAAAGCGGCGGCCATAAACAGTTTTTTCATTATAACCTCCCAGTTAGTGCCGTCCTGCAAGGACGACAGCGAGTCGGTTGACCCGATGGCATTAAACTTCCCTAATTTATTTTAGCTGTCAAAATAAAATTTTCAAAAACCGCACATTTTTGTCGCCAACCCCGAAAAACCGTCTTAACCTTTGCTCACATACGGGGTTTATGCTGCACCTGCGGCATTTTTAATTTAGGGGATGAAATAATGTCAGCATCTCTGGCAAATGTGTCCGCAACACAGCCCACGACAGGGTGCGGCCCTCTTTTGACGGGCGCCCGCGAGGGGGGACAAACCTTGCGACAGAATGCTTTCGAATACGTCCGCGCCCAAGGTCAGGCGACCCGTACAGACATTACGCAGGCCCTCGGCATCAGCGCGGGCTCCGCGACGACACTGACGGCGGACTTGATCACGGCCGGATTTCTGAAAGAGGTCCAAAGCCCACAAAAAGAAAGCAGTCGCGGACGTCCACGGGTGGCCCTGACCGTTGTCCCGGACGCAGGCTATGTCATCGGGATCAAACTGGCCTTCAAACGTCATATCGCCGTGATGATCGACTTTTCAGGGAACCTGATTGCACAGGCGGATCTGCCCTCAGGCGACGTGCGCCGGCCCGTTGAGCAGCTGATGGATGAGGCCGAGGCGCTGATCCACAAACTCCTCGCCGCCAGCGGAAAATCTCAAACGGATATCTGCACCGTCGGGATCGGCCTGCCCGGAATCATTGATCACCGGTCCGGTGTCGTCGTGTGGTCCGCCATGATCACAACGCGTGATGCCAACCTCGCTGATCTGTTTGCCGAACGGTTCACCATGCCCGTGGTTCTGGACAATGACGCCAACATGCTGACCTTGGCCGAATTGTGGTTTGGCCAAGGGCGCAGCATGTCCAGCTTCGCGGTGGTCACAATTGAAAGCGGCGTTGGCATGGGCCTTGTCCTCGACAACCAATTGTACCGTGGCGCCAATGGCTTGGGTCTGGAATTGGGCCACACCAAAGTGCAACTGGATGGCGCGTTGTGTCGATGCGGTCAGCGCGGCTGCCTGGAGGCCTATCTGGCAGACTACGCCCTCAGCCGTGAGGCCTCCACAGCCCTTGATCACGCCTCCCCGACACCGCGCGCACCCGAACACACCCTGGAGGCGCTGTTCCAACAAGCCAAAGCAGGCCACACCGCCGCCGAAACCATTTTTCGCCGCGCCGGCCGCTATCTGTCGCTGGGGCTGTCGAATGTCGTACAACTGTTTGATCCTGCACTGATCATCCTGTCGGGTGAACGCATGCAATATGACTACCTTTATGCTGAGACCGTGATGGACGAAATGCACAAACTGACCCTGAACGAAGGACGCAAACCCTGCAAAATCGCCATCCATGCATGGGGTGATCTGGTCTGGGCGCGCGGGGCTGCCGCCCTCGCCCTGTCCCATATCACCACCCGCATGATCGCAGGTGAGGCCCGCGCGGCATGATCCGCCCCGTCTGTCTATTCGTGTGTCTGGCCAGCATGACCACCGCGGACCCGTTGTTCGAAAACCGCTCCTCCGCATTACCGCCCCACAGTTACGAAGGCGATTGGACGCACTTCGTGGGCGGCGGCGTTGCTGTCTTTGATTGCAACGGCGACACCCTGCCCGACGTCTTCGCCGCGGGCGGTGCAGCCCCTGCGCGCTTGTTCATCAACACCGGCGATTTCACCTTCTCCGAAGGAGCCGTTCCACCGCTGATCGCCACGACCGGCGCCTATCCCATTGATCTTGACGCCGACGGCCATGTTGATCTGTTCACGTTGCGCAACGGCGCCAACACGGTCCTGATGGGCGGCCCCGATTGCACCTTCAGCACCGACGACACCACGGGCATTGCGCCCACGGACGCGTGGTCCACTGCCTTCACGGCGTGGTGGGATGGAAACGACAAACCGACCCTCGCCGTTGGCAACTACGTGGATCAATCCGACCCCATGGGCCCGTTTGAGGCCTGCGACGACAACGTCATCCACCATCCCACGCCAAACGGCTACATGGCCACGCCCTTGACACCTGGCTTTTGCCCTTTGTCCATTCTGGCCGCCCGCGACGCGCGGGGCCGTCCGACGCTGCGTCTGTCCAACGACCGCCATTATTATGTGTCCGGCGGGTATGAGCAAATGTGGGACATCGCGGATCGCCGCTTTCTGGGCCCCGAAGACGGCTGGCAGAACGTATCTCTCTGGGGCATGGGCATTGCGTCGCGCGATTTGACCGGCGACGGACGTGATGAAGTGATGCTGACCTCGATGGGCGACCAACTCCTGCAGATCGCAGGCGAAGACGGCACCTATAGCGCCGCGCCCTTCTCCATCGGCTCCTACGCCCAGCGTCCACATACGGGCGGCGACGGGCGGCCCTCGACCGGTTGGCACGCGGAATTCGGGGACGTGGACAATAACGGGCAGGCGGATCTGTTTATCGCCAAAGGCAACGTGGACCAGATGCCCGGCATGGCGACCCGCGACCCCAATAATTTGTTGATGCAGCAACCGGATGGCACATTTGTCGAACGGGCTGAGACGGCTGGCATCGCATCTTTTGATCGGTCCCGTGGCGGGGCCTTGGCTGATTTTGACGGCGACGGTCGGCTTGATCTGATCGTCACCAACCGCCGCGCCCCGCTGGAACTTTATCGAAATGTCACGCCAGACACCGGCAACTGGCTGCGTGTCGACCTCCGCCAATCTGGCGGAAACCGACACGCCATCGGCGCGATCATCCGCATCGGCTCACAAAGCCAACAACACACCATCGGCGGCGGCCACGCGGGCGGACAACTGCTGCCGCGTCATTTCGGGCTGGGGGATGCAACAGACGTCACGGTTGAGGTCACTTGGCCCGACGCCAGCACTTCGACCCACACGGCCACGGCGAACCAAACCGTGTTGATCGAAAAGCCCTAAGGCCTGCCCGCTCTAAGGAACCGGCAAACCACTGGGCACAGCCTCCGGCACGCCCAAACGTCCCTCGATGGCCGCCTCATCTGTCAACGCATGCAGAAAAGCGACGATCTGGTCGATCTGCGCATCGCTCAGCGTGACAGGCCCGACCTCAACAGCCGCCGCAATCGCCGCAACCTGACTTGGGTCATCCATCACCGCGAAATCCACCGCATCAAACGCAGGCCAGACGACCTGACTGCGGTCATAGCGGGACAGCGCCGTCACCGGATCCAGATGATCACGCACAAAGCCCGTCAAATCGGTATGTGCACCCGCATGCCCCCAAGGCCCCGTGCGGGCCACATTGCGCAACGACGGCGTGCGAAACGCATAAAGATCGCCCGCATCGCCCGTCACCCGAAACCGCCCCTCGTCACGGTGGTGATCCTCAAAGGTTGCAGATTTTCCTGGCCCGATCTGCGGCACCCCCATGGCATGAAACTGATGATCGGTCTGAAACGGACCCGCATGACAGGCCACACAGCCCGCGTCGCCATAAAACAAAGTAAGGCCCGCCAAGGCATCGCCAGTCAAAGGCTGACCGCGCAAATGCGCATCAAAGGGCGACGTATCGGACCGCCATTCCCACGCCATAAACACAGCAATCGCGTTTGAAATATCGGTGAACGCAATATCGTCGGGGGCTTCGATGTGCGGATAAACGGCCTCAAACCGCGCCGCATATTCCGGAACAGCCGCCACGCGGCGTGACAGGATATCCCACGCACCGTCCTCGCCTGTGATCCGCCCCTGCCGCACGGCCAAGGCCACATCGTTCTCACGGAATGATCCCGCCATCTCATCACGGCTCAGCACCGGAAACATGGTCTGTGCCGACAACACAGAGGCAAACCCCTCCGCCATGTCCCCACCCATTGGCGTTCTGATCCCGCTGGGCTGCGTGACATCTGCCTCCAATCGTCCGTCATGGAACATGACAACAAACTCCGACGCCCCAAGATTGAACAGCGCAGGCGCGTTGCGAGGGATCCGCTCCTCAGGCACATTCGCAGGATCAACGCGCCGGTCCGGCCCCAAGCCGATCCCACCGTCCCCAATCGACAACGAAACGCCATCGGCAGTGGCATGGGTCGGATGATGACAGGTGGCACACGACACCGTGCGATTGCCCGACAAAATCGCATCGTAAAACAACAGCTGACCCAGCTCCGCCTCATCCAAATCGACCGGTGCATAAAGATCATCGGTGACAGCAGGCGGCAAATCCTCCGCCGCCGCCGCCGCGGCCCATCCACATGCAACAAAGACCCAAAAACGCGTCATGACATTCCCCTCCCAGCTGACAAAACTGTAACCCGCCGCCCCTTCACCTGACCAGAAAAACTCCCGCCGGAGGCGAACAAAATTCCGGAATTTTGTTGCCCCTCTCATGTCACGCGCGATCGTGTCTTGTAGGCGGCATTATCCCACAGCCAGTTGTCCATCACGTCTGCAAAGACAACCACCGCCGCGATCACCTCAACCTCATCCGAATCAAGTCGCGTGAACCCGAACCGGATCAGATCCGGTGCACGGACATCGCCAACCCCGACAACGCCTATACACCTTCACTGACGACATATCGCTCATTGTGAAAGACCCAGCAGGCGCACCAACACGGTCGCCAACCCACGCAGGTTTCGCCTTTAGCAACGGCCCCGAAGCATTTCCATCAAGGGTGATCATCCCCTCGGTCAGGTGAAACATAGCTTTGAGCAGCTCGGTCGCAGCGTCCTTCACGCTTTGGTGCACCCTGCGTAAGTCAACTGCGAATGCGCGCATAGTCCGGATCGTAAGGGCCCGCGGGGATCACGCGTGCCGGCACCCGTGTGCCCAAAACATCCACCTCAAACGCGGCCCCAATCGCCGCGTGGTCCGGCCCCACAAAGGCGTAGGCCAGGTTCTGCCTGACGCGGTGGCCCCAATCGCCGGATGTGACCGTGCCAACATGCGTATCGCCCATCATCACCGACGCCCCGCCATGGGCGGGCGCATCGGTGCTGTCCAAGACCAAAGTGACCAACTGCGCAGTCTTGCCCTTGGCCACGCGGGCCTCCAACGCGGCTTTGCCCACGAAGTCCTTATTCATGGATACAAACCGGTCCAGCCCTGTCTCGAACGGATCAAATTCGGTGATGATGTCGGATTTCCAATGCAGGAACCCTTTTTCCATCCGCATCGCCTCAATCGCGCGCGCGCCGAACACGCGCATGTCATGCGCCGTACCCGCCGCGCGCAGCGCCGTCCAGGCCGCAAACAGGGACGCATTGGGCACGTGGACCTCATACGCCAACTCGCCTGAAAAACTGACGCCCATGACCGTCGAGGGGGCAAAGCCCACGAAACATTCTCGCACGCTAAGCCATGGAAAGGCCTCCGCTGACCAATCGCCACGGCTCACCGCGGCCATGACATCCCGCGCTTTCGGCCCCGCCACGACCAAAATCGTCTGATCGTTGGTCAACGACCGCAGCTGGACATCTTCGCCGTCCGCCACATGGGCGCGCAACCAATCCATATCGTGAAATTCCGACGCCGCCGCCGATCCGTACCAAACGCGGTCCGGGCCGCGATCGGACGCAGGAAGATTGGCCACCGTAGCCTCTGCCTTTACGCAGCCATGATCGTTCAGCAAATACCCCAGCCCCACGCGGCCGGGCGTCTTCGTCACCCGTCCGCAGATCACTCGATCCAGAAACGCGTGTCGGTCCGCACCCGTGATCTCGATCCGGTTGAAACCATTGACCTCGGCGATGCCGACGGCGTTCTGAACGGCCATGACCTCATCACGCACCAGATCAAACGCCTCATCAAACTTGAAACTGTGAGTCACATGAAAATCAGGCGAAGGTTTCATAAACTCCACCCGCTCCCAACCATTCACCACCGTAAACTCAGCCCCCTCTGCGGCCAGAATGGGGGTCAGCGGCGTCGTCTTTGCCCCACGTCCCGCAGGGCGATGTTCGTTGGGGAAATGGAACCGGAATTCGTTCTGATAATCCTCAATCGCCTTCAGCGCCGTCAGCTCAACATTGGTGTGGCCTGTAAACCGGCGCGGGTCGATGACCCAAGTGTCATAGCAAGCCTCTCCATGAACAATCTGCTGCGCCAACAGCCAGCCATGTCCGCCGCCCTCACCGAGGCCAGCCCGCAAACCGATGCAGCAATAGGCATTGCGCTTGCCAGGGATGGGGCCGACCAGCGGCGCGCCGTCAATCGTGTAGGTAATCGGCCCATTGACGACGTTCTTGATGCCCACCTCCATCAACGCGGGCATCCGCTCAAAAGCCCCCTCCAACACGTCCGTGATCCGATCCAGATCGTCAGGGCACAGATCATTGGTGAACTTCGGGTCAATGCCGTCCATGCCCCACGTCCGGCAATCCTGTTCATAGAACCCCAACAACAGGCCCTGCTTTTCCTGACGGCAATAATAGTCGCTAATGGGACAGCGCAGCAGCGGCATCCGGTGGCCTGCGTCGATGATGCCCTGAATGTCTTCGGTCACGAAATACTGGTGTTCCATCGACATCACAGGGTGGTGCACGCCCATCATCGCGCCCACCTCATTGACGCGGTAGCCGCAGGCGTTGACCACGACCTCACAGTCGATGTCGCCCTTGTTGGTATGAACGGTCCAGGTGTCGTCACGATGCTGGGTCAGGCCGGTGACTTCGGTCTGGCGGTAGACCTCCGCCCCCGCCTTGCGCGCCCGCCGCGCCAATGCCTGACAGAGGGACGCGGGATCAATGTCGCCGTCATTGCCATCCCACAGCCCCCCCACCAGATTGTCGGTGGAAATCAGCGGATGCCTGCGCGCGCATTCTTCGGCGTCGATCACCTCGAACTCAACATCCATGCCCCGCGCCATGGATGCAAAGTGGCGATACCCCTCCATCTGGGCCTCTGTGTTCGCAAGCCGGATACCGCCATCACCATGATTGTACTGCACAGGATAATCCGGATCGTCGCGCAAGTCCTGATACAGCTTGATCGAGTGGGATTTCAGACCAACCATCGTCTGGTTCATGCCAAAGTTTGTCACCTGCGCCGCCGAATGCCACGTGGTGCCAGACGTCAGCTCATCACGCTCCACAAGCACAACATCGCTCCAGCCTTCTTGCGTCAGGTGATACAGCGTCGAACATCCCGCAATGCCCCCGCCAATGACAACGGCTCTGGTCTGGGTTTTCATGGGGCAATCCTCCGGCTCTGCAACAGGGAGAGGTCAGCAGATCAGGGGGCGTCGATCAATCCTTGGACCATACGCAAAATCTTTAATTCGGAATTACCGAAGCACTTGAAGCCCGTCACCCAAAAACGGCAATCGGGTCTGAGCGTCCTGCAGAATCCGGTCCCCAAGGCAGGCCCGCATGTCGCCCGCCATCTGTGCGGGCAATCCGCCAAGCGCGCCCGCCCGCGCATGCAACGCCAGACGTCGCGAAAATGCGGGCACCGGAAGGGGATGTGCCCGCACCAGGTTCCCCGCCAAAGGCGTGCCAAGAAAGGCCAAAGCCGTCGTCACAGCCCAACCGCCCAACTCTGACGTCATGGCAAACAACGCCTGATTGGTCGAAAACTCAAACCCGCGCGGCGGCGACACCCCCGACCGACGCAACTGCGCCTCAATCTGCCGTCCGATCTGCAAATCACCCGCATACCGCACAAAGGGCCGCGACAAGATCGCTTCGGGCGCAAGACCCGGGGCTGTCACCAACACGAACGGGTCACGCAAAATGGGGTGCTGTTCAACCCAATCAACCTCTGCCACCGTGTCGACGGCCATCATCAAATCCACCGCACGACTGCTTAATGCGTCATGGTTTTCATGGCTGGCCCCACTGGACAAAGTGACCGAAATGTTCGGAAACCTCACTTTCAGCCGCAACAACCACGGCGCACAAACCGTCGCATCCAACTCCTCAATCGATGCGACGTGGACCGCCATTGGCGGCGCCTGATCAGCCATGACCAACTGCGCCTTCACCGCTGACACGTCATCCAACAACGCTTTCGCGGCGGGCAAAAAGACCTCTCCCGCGCGGGTCAATCGAAACTGCCGCGCGGATCGCTCAATCAGCTTTGCGCCCAGCGCGGCCTCCAACGTGGACAGTTGCTGTGACACGGAACTGGCCGCCATGCCCAACCGATGGGCCGCCCGCGTGACGGATTGCGCCTCAACAGCGGCGACAAACACCTGTGCGGCGCGAAACGTAAAGGGGGGATCAGCATTCTCCATAATCTAATCATAATTTCGGTTTTTCCGCAGACTGTCCAGCAGACTTGCGCCGGGCCCCTCAGCCGTCGACGCTACGGCCATGACACGCCCAACCCGTTCCGGCCGCAAGGCCCGCCATGCCAAAGCGGCCGCCCCGCCGCGCATCAACCCCGCAGCCCCCGGTCAGATCGGCGGGCAATACCGCCCACTGACAAACGCCGAATGCAAACAAATCTACGACACGGCCCTGCGCCTTCTGTCTGATCTTGGCATGGGGGAAGTCCCCGATCGTTTGCGCGATGACCTTGTGACCGCTGGGGCCACAGACAAAGGCGACCGCATCGTCCTGCCGCGCACCCTAGTCGAAGACTGCATCGATCGCGCGCCGAAAACATTCCCCCTCTACGGGCGGGATCTTGACCGCACGATCGAGGTCGGCGGGTCCCGCGTTTACTTCGGCACCGGTGGCGCGGCGGTCAACACACTGGACCGCGACACCGGCCTCTACCGCCCGTCTACACTGGCCGACCTGCACGATTTCACGCGCCTGCAAGACGCGCTGGACAACGTGGCGTGGTTCACGCGGTGTTGCATTGCGGGTGATATGGACAGCGAATGGGCGCTTGATGTGAACACCGCCTACGCGCTCATGGCGAACACCACAAAACCGGTCGCCACGGCGTTTACACTGGCAGACCACGTGGCCCCACTTGTTGACCTGTTCAACCTCGCCTCAGACGGCCAGTTCGACAAAACCCCGTTCGTCAAAGCTCACATCAGCCCCGTCATCAGCCCCATGCGGTTTGGCGAAGACGCGGTCGACGTGACCTATGAATGCCTCGCGCACAACATCCCCGTCAGCTGCATCACCGCAGCACAGGCGGGCGCCACGGGCCCCGCAACGCTGGCGGGTTTCCTTGCCATGTCGCTGGCCGAAACCCTGGCCTCCCTGACGATGGTCAACATCATCAAACCTGGCCACCCGATGGTGTTTTCCAACTGGCCGCTGGTCGTTGATCTGCGCACCGGGTCCTTCGCGGGCGGCAGCGGGGAAACCGCCGTCCTCAACGCGGCCTCAGCGCAGCTGATCAACTGGCTCGGCCTGCCCTCTGGCGTGGCCTCCTCGATGACCGACGCCAAGGCAATCGACGCGCAGTACGGCACTGAAAAGGCGCTGACGTCTCTGGCCGCAGCCCTCGCAGGGGGCAACCTCATTTACGAATCCAGCGGCATGACCGCGTCCCTGCTTGGCGCATCCTTCGAGGCCTTCGTGCTGGACGATGAAATGCACAGCCTCACCTATCGGGCCTTGCGTGGCATCGAAGTCAGCGACGACACGCTGGGCTACGAAGCCACCGTCGCGGCCATCCTGCGCGATGGGCATTTTCTAGGCGACGCCCAAACCCACGCCGCCATGGAACGCGATTATCATTACCCGTCCCTGGCAGACCGCGACGACCCGCGCACCTGGGCCGAAAACGGCGCGCTGACCGCCTATGACCGCGCCAAGGCCCGCGTCGACCAAATCCTGCGCGACCACTGCCCGCGCTACCTGTCCGCCGACCAAGACGCAAAAATCCGCGCATCTTTTGACATCCGGCACCCCGCCTGCCCTTGACCCGCACGCGCAGGCAGACCACCCTCTGCCCGAACGCAGAAAAAAGGCCGCGCCATGTCAAAACTCTACCGCAAAATCGTCCTCACAGGGGCCTGCGGCGCCCTTGGCATGCAGATCCGCGAAACCCTCGCCGCCCGTGCGGACACCCTGCTGAGTATGGACATCGCCGACGCGCCGGACACGCTGCTGCCCAATGAAACCTTTGTGCAAGCGGACTGCGCCAGCCTCGACGCGGTGCTGCCCTTGATGGAGGGCGCGGACATCGCCGTCCACTTCGCCTCAATCCCTGATGAACGCCCCTTCGAGGACCTCTTGGGGCCCAACTACCTCAGCTCCTACAACGTGTGGGAGGCCGGCCATCGCCACGGTGTCAAACGCGTCATCTACGCCTCCTCAGTGCACGCAGTCGGCATGGTTGAAAACGCCGCCGGTGCGGATCTGGATGTGGATCACGCGCCAGACACCTTCTACGGTTTGGCCAAGTGTTTCACCGAAGATCTAGGCAAACTTTACTGGACAAAACGGGGGATGGAATCGGTGCATTTGCGCATTTTCTCCTGCACAGAAGAGCCTCAGAACCCCCGCGCCCTGCGCACCTGGCTCAGCTACGACGATCTGCGCCATTTGGTGGATTGTGCGGTCAAGGCCACGACCACTGGCTTCACCTGCATCTGGGGTCTGTCCAACAATGACCGTGCGCCAGTCAACAATGCCAAAGCCGCCTTTTTGGGCTACCACCCCAAAGACAACGCCGAGAACTGGGTCGATGCGCTGATGGCAAATGCCCCTGCCTCCGATCCATCCGATCCGGCGCAACTGTGCCTCGGCGGCCCGTTTGCGACAGTGCCCTTGGGCGAAAGCGGGGTGGCTGGCATCAAGGCGATGGGCGCCGCAGCTGACTCCGCGCCCACTCAGAACCCCGCCCAAGCAGAGCCGAACAAACTGCCGTCCTTCCTGACCAAAAAGGGCATGGGACAAGAGCACCGTTAGAAACGGACCTCAAAACGTGCGCCCTCCGACGACGGCGCGAGTGCAATCTCCGCACCATGGGCATCCAACACACGGCGGACAATGGCGAGGCCCATGCCCGTGCCGCCCGCTTCGCGGCGTGTGGTAAAGAACGGCTCAAAAATACGCGTGCGGTTGCCGTCTGAAATGCCGGTTCCGTTGTCTTCGACCCATAGGATATCGCGGAACCCGACAGTGACCTGAGTTGCCCCATGGGCGCGGGCATTGCCCACCAGGTGGTCCAGAACCAGACGCAATGCGGCCTCGGGCAAGGGCACATCGCCGTCTGCCTCAACCTCAACATCTGTCGCAACATCCGACAAACGCACCACGCCGCCCGCTGCGGGTTCTTGCGCCTGCGCAAGGGTCCGCTGCGCGTCCAAAAGGGCCGTCATCCGGTCGGCTGCGGCCTCAACCCGCGCGATCAAACGGGCGCGTTCGGGGTCGGGCAAATCCGGCAGCGCCAGCAATTCCGCGGCGCCCCGCACCACCGTCAGGGGCGATTTCAACTCATGGGTCACGTGGTCCGCATAGCCGCGCAACACAGCCTCGCGGCTTTGCAACGCGCGGCCCATATCCAGCACCGACTGTCCCAACCCCTCCATGTCCGACGTGCCGTAATGATCCAACGGCGCCACCGCTGCGCGGTCCCCGCGCCGCACCGACGCCGCTCGGTCCCGCAGCGCCGTGATCGGACGCAATAAAATCCGCCACAGCATCCAACCCAAGACGAACGTGGTGCCCAAAACACCAAAACCCGCGACCCAAACCGCCTCTCGGTAGCCGATCATCGGCCACATGTAGCGCACAAAGAAAATGCCCACGATGGGCAAACACAACACCACCGCCAAGGTGCCGCCCAACACCATCCACAGCGGCGGACGCCATTTCGCGGCAATCCGCATCACGCAGAGGCCCCGCAGCCCGCATCTGATCCACCGGCCGAACACGGACCCATCCGGATCCCGATGCCGTGCATGGTTTCAATCGCATCTGCACAGCCAGCAGCCCCCAGTTTGGCGCGCAGATTGCGCAGATGGCTGTCCATCGTCCGGTCGCTGACATGCACGTTGGTGCCATAAATTGCATCCACCAGATCAGGGCGCGGATGCACCTGATCAGGCCGCGTGATCAACTTCACCAGCAGGTCCATCTCCCGCGCGGTCAAGGTCACGACCTCACCCGACACGCGACACAGGTGACGCGCCGGATCAACCTCCAACACACCATGACGCAGTACACTGTCCGCCGCTGCGGCCACCGTGCCACCGCGCCGCAAAATAGCCTTCACACGGGCCACCAATTCGCGGGGCGAAAATGGCTTGGCCAGATAATCATCAGCGCCCATTTCCAACCCGATGATGCGGTCAACCTCGTCGCCTTGGGCGGTCAGAAACAAAATCGGGACTTCGGACGTGGCCCGAATGCGGCGGCACACCTCAAGCCCGTCCATCTCAGGCAGGCCGATGTCCAGCACCACCAGATCAGGCTTGATGCGCTGGGTCGCGGCCAAGCCTGCGGCGCCGTCGCCCGCGTCTTCCGTCTGAAACCCTGCCTGCCCCAGTGCGATGCGCACCACGTCACGAATGTCCGCGTCATCATCGACAATCAGGATTGTGCTGCTCATGGCGTGGCCCCCTTCTTTACCACCTTACAGTCCAAGCGTTGCGGTGGAAACGGGCGGTTGTCGTGGTCCAGCCACCACGCATCCCAGATCAGGGATGCCGGGACGTGATGCATTAATGTTTTGGTCATAAAGGGATCCCCTGCCAGTCTGGTGCCATACGCGAACCATACGCAAGCCATACGCTTGCCATACCGTCTATACAGGGCCTATGCAGGGCGTCCTGCACATCTGTGCAGATTATGTGCAGAGGTTACAGCGCCCCTTCAGCCGCCTCTCGAATGGCGCGGATGTTGTCACCGTAGACCTGCGGCGCGTCCACGGATCCACCCCGGAACACAGCCGATCCCGCGACCAGCACATCGGCCCCCGCCGATGCCACAAGGGGGGCTGTGTTGGGGTCAATTCCGCCGTCCACCTGAATGTGAATGGGCCTGTCTCCCACCATCGCGCGACACCGCGCCACTTTGTCGACCATGGCGTGCGTGAACTTTTGTCCACCAAAGCCGGGGTTGATCGTCATGATCAGGATCATGTCGATATCATCAAGAATATCAGACACATGGTCCAACGGGGTTGTCATGTTCAGCGCCACCCCGGCCTTGCACCCTTCGGCCCGCACGGATTGCAGCGACCGGTGCAAATGCGGCCCGGCCTCGGCATGCACAGTGATCAAATCACTGCCCGCCTTGGCGAAATCGCCAATGTAGGGATCGGCCGGAGAAATCATCAGGTGCACGTCCATAAACGTTTTCACATGAGGCCGGATCGCTGCCACGACGTTGGGCCCGATCGTCAGGTTCGGCACGAAATGACCGTCCATCGGATCCACATGGATCCAATCCGCCCCCTGTGCCTCAACCGCATGAATTTCCGCCCCGAGTGCCGCAAAATCAGCGGATAGAATAGACGGCGCAATCTTGATCGAACGGTCGAAGGACATCTTGTTAACCTCTTTGTGGTGTCATAGGCGCATTACCCCGTTGCACGCGGCTTGTCACACCAAAACCTGCGGCTTTTACGGTTCCGTGGCATCAAATGACCATGCTATGAACGGTCACATGGAGACAGTGCAGACCCTGACCGCCGCCCAAATCTTTGCCTCCGATGAGGCGTTCTTGCTGATCCGCGCGGATTTGGACACCCGCCGTCCCCGCGGGCTGCACACCCAGGACTTTCACGAAATGCTCTGGGTTCAAAACGGGACGGTGCGTCTGCATATGTCCGGGTTGAAAAGGGATTTGACCGAAGGTGATCTGGTGTTCATCGCGCCAGATCAGCCCCACGCCATTCAGGGCAAAGGGGATGCTGCAATCGTGGTGTCCCTTGCCATCCGTCCCGGCGTCATCCGGGCCATCGGCAACAGACATGAGGATTTGACGGGACTTGCCTTCTGGGCGGGCGGGGCGACGCCCGCCGTGACACACCGTGACATTCGGCAACTGGCGGACCTGAATACGGCAGCCCTGAAACTGGAACGCAGCCCCCGTGACAAGCTGTATCTTGAAGCGTTCTTACTTCCACTTTTGACGGCCCTTGATCGCGCGCCAGACGGCCTGCACCAAGGCGCGCCCGATTGGTTGATCCACGCGTTGTCCGCCGCCCGCGATCCGGCGGTCTTTCGTCAAGGGGCCGCCGGATTTGTGGCACTGTGCGGACGGGCCCACCCCCATGTGTCGCGCACCATGCGCCGTTACACGGGGCAGACACCTGTGGAATACATCAACGCGCAACGCATGGCCCATGCCGCGCGCTGTCTGACCGGAACCGCTGACAGCATCTCAGACATCGCAGACAGCTGCGGCCTGCCGAACCTGTCGCATTTTCACAAAACCTTTCTTGCGGCCTTCGGCGAAACGCCGCAAAAATATCGCACCGCGCGCCAGCGCGATCTGGTGCAACCCCGCGGCTGACCGCGGCGTCACCGCTTGCCAACCGTTTGGCCCCGTGACAGGTTGATGCCTTACCAAACCGGACGCCTATGATGCAGACGACAACCCCCACTCAAACCCACCTGCCGCAGGTCCAAGAACCGCGCAATGATGGCATGCCATTGGATCTGTCTTGGGTCCGGTCTGTGCAGGCCAACACTTCGGCCATTGAACGGCGCGCGGTGACCTTGCCCGGACGTCGGTCCGTCAAAAAAGACCACCAAGCCGCATGGCTGTGCAAGGCGATTAGCCTGATGGATCTGACAACGCTGAGCGGGGACGACACCGAGGGCCGCGTGCGCCGCCTGTGCGCCAAGGCGCGCCAACCGGTGCGCGCCGATTTGCTCCAAACCCTTGGGATGGAAGGCCTGACAACGGGGGCAATCTGCGTCTATCACGACATGGTGCCCACCGCTGTCGATGCGCTGCGCGGCACGTCCATCCCCGTCGCCGCTGTCTCCACCGGTTTTCCGGCGGGTCTGTCGCCCTTTCATTTGCGCATCGCAGAGATCGGCGAAAGTGTTGCCGCAGGCGCCGAAGAAATCGACATCGTCATCACGCGCCGCCACGTCCTGCAGGGCAACTGGCAGGCGCTGTATGACGAAATGGCCGAAATGCGCCGGACCTGTGGCACAGCCCACGTCAAGGCGATCCTCGCCACGGGGGAGCTTGGTTCGCTCCGGAATGTCGCCCGCGCATCGCTGGTGTGCATGATGGCAGGGGCGGACTTTATCAAAACCTCAACCGGCAAAGAAAGCGTCAACGCAACCTTGCCCGTGACCCTGACCATGATCAGGGCCATCCGCGACTATTACATGCGCACGGGCCTGCGCGTCGGCTATAAACCCGCAGGCGGCATCAGCAAAGCCAAGGACGCGCTGGTGTATCTAAGCATGATAAAGGATGAACTGGGCGACCGTTGGTTGCAGCCTGATCTGTTCCGGTTCGGCGCGTCTTCCCTGCTGGGCGATATCGAACGTCAGCTGGAACACCATGTCACCGGTGGCTATTCCGCCGGCTGGCGTCACGCGATTGGATAGCCTGTGGATTTGAGTTTTTTTGGTCAGATGAAGAAGGACCGCACCCCATGACCGTTAAGGACATTTTCGACACCATGGACTACGGCCCCGCCCCTGAGGATGCGTCGGATGCACGCGCGTGGATCGAGGCCCGCGGCGGCATCGCGGGCCATTTCATCGGTGGCACATGGGATGCGATGCGCGCGGATTTTGACACGACAAACCCTGCCACAGGCGAACGGCTGGCTGGTGTCACCAAAGGCACCGAAGCTGAGGTGGAAAAGGCCGTGACTGCTGCCCGCAAGGCCCAAACGAAATGGGCAAAGAACGGCAAAACGCGGGCCCGCGTTCTTTATGCCATCGCGCGTCTGATGCAAAAGAATGCGCGTCTTCTGGCGGTGATGGAAACCCTGGACACCGGAAAACCCATCCGCGAGGCGCGTGACATTGATGTGCCCTTGGCGATCCGTCACTTCTATCATCACGCGGGCTTTGCCCAACTGATGGACGACGAGATGCCCGACGTCGAACCCCTTGGCGTGTGTGGCCAGATCATTCCGTGGAACTTCCCCCTGCTGATGCTGGCATGGAAAATCGCGCCCGCCTTGGCCATGGGCAACACCGTCGTCCTGAAGCCCGCTGAATACACCCCCATGACCGCGATGATCTTTGCCGAGATCTGCACCCAAGCCGGCGTGCCCCCCGGTGTCGTCAACATCGTCACTGGCGACGGCGAAACCGGCGCCGCACTTGTGAACGCAAACGTGGACAAAATTGCCTTCACCGGATCCACTGCCGTGGGCCGCCTGATCCGCGAACAAACCGCAGGAACCGGCAAGGCCCTCAGCCTCGAATTGGGCGGAAAATCCCCCTACATCGTGTTTGAGGACGCGGACATCGATTCAGCCGTCGAAGGCCTTGTTGACGCCATCTGGTTCAACGGCGGCCAAGTGTGCTGTGCGGGATCACGTTTGTTGGTGCAAGAAGGCATCGCCGAGACGTTCTATGCAAAGCTCAAGGCGCACATGGACGCTCTGCGTATGGGCGACCCGCTGGACAAATGCATCGACGTGGGCGCCATCGTCGACCCGTCGCAACTGGACCGGATCAGCAGCATGGTCGCGCAGAACACCGCAGGCGACACCTATCAATGCGGCGCGCCTGACGGGTGCTTTTACCCGCCCACCCTCATTACCGGCCTCGCCCCGTCTGACACGTTGATGCAGGAGGAAATCTTCGGCCCCGTCTTGGTCGCCACTACCTTCCGTACCCCTGCAGAAGCAGTCGAGGTTGCCAACAACACCCGCTATGGCCTTGCCGCGTCCGTCTGGTCCGAAAACATCAATCTTGCATTGGACATCGCCCCGAAACTTGTCAGCGGAATTGTCTGGATCAACGGCACCAACATGATGGATGCCGCAGCGGGGTTCGGTGGCGTACGCGAAAGCGGCTTTGGCCGCGAAGGCGGCTGGGAAGGTCTGCAGGGCTACACCAAACCACGCGGCAAGCCGACGCCACTCAAGACACCCGTTACCTTCACCAGTGACGATGGCACGCCCGCCGATCCGCTTGATCGCACCGCAAAGCTTTATATCGGGGGCAAACAGGCCCGCCCAGATGGGGGCTACAGCCAGCCCGTTTTCAACAAATCCGGCCAATTGCTGGGCCATGCCAGCATCGCCAACCGCAAAGATCTGCGCAACGCCGCAGAGGCCATGGCCGCCGCAAAAGGCTGGTCCAAAACCAGCGGCCACCTGCGCGCCCAAATCCTCTACTACATCGGCGAAAACCTGAGCGCCCGCGCGGATGAATTCGCAACCCGCATCAACGCCCTCACCGGCGGCCGCAACGGCAAGGCAGAGGTTGAGACCGCAATCGACCACCTCTTCACCTGGGCCGCATGGGCCGACAAACACGACGGTGCCGCCAAAGGCGTGCCGATCCGTGGCGTGGCCTTGGCCATGAACGAACCCATCGGATCCATCGGCGTGCTGACCGATGACACACGCCCCCTCATGGGCCTGATTGAACCTTTGGCGCCAGCCTTGGCGATGGGCAACCGCCTCACTGCGGTCGCCTCTCACCCCTTTCCGTTGGCCGCCACTGACTTCTACCAAATTCTTGAAACGTCAGACGTTCCGCCAGGCGTCGTGAACATCCTCACCGGTGCCCACGGCGACCTCGCACCCCACATGGCGGCCCACGCCAATATCGACGCGGTGTGGTCGTTCTCCACCAGCGACGTCTCCAAGGTGATCGAGGCCAGGTCTGCCGTCACCCTCAAACGCACTTGGGTCAACAATGGCACACACCGAAGCTGGCCATCGGCCACCTGGAGGGCGCAGGCAACCGAAGTCAAAACAATCTGGATTCCCTACGGCGAGTAACGCGGCACACGCAAAGGATCAAACCACCCCCACCCGTTTCGCTGTTTCAAAAATATGCAAAAAAGGCGCCCCGCAGGGGCGCCCCTCCTGCCGTCCGCAGGACCCGATCGTCAGATCGTCACTTCGACTTCCACGTATCAAGCCAGCGACGAAAACGCCCGCGACGTTCCGCAAGATCGGCATTCACATGATCCAACCTATCCCCCGCACTGTCCGCAATCGGATCCAACGTGCGTTCCCGAAACTGCATCCACATCGCCCGGACAAAGACCAAACCAATGATCAGCACAACAAAGATGATCAGGTTCACCCAAGGAAACGGCCTGTAATCCAGGGGCGATTCCCCGTCCGCCACCAATATGGGCCGGATTGCCACGGCGTTGGGATAGATCGACGCCCAGCGAATGCGCCAGCCATAGTGGGTCACCACAACCCACTCTTGCGGCACCGCTGTTGAAATAGCAGCCGATGCCTCGGCCTGCAGATCGGAACTGTCGAATTTGAAATAGGGCGGATAAATCCAGCCGGTATCTTCGTTGCGATACACCATCGTCTCAGGCGACCCCCCGCGGATCAGACCGAACATATAGGTCGGCAACCTCTCGGTGTTGATCAGCCGTAAATCACGGGTGACATTGTCCACCTGCCCGCTGTCTGCTTGGGCGAAAAACAGACGTTGCCAGCCGCCAAAATCCGTCCGGATGATCTCGGTCGACGTCACGCGGGCCACATCCTGCTGCGGCATGACGTAATGCAAGAACAGCCCCACAATCAGCAACAAGGCAATGCGAATGAAACGTCTGATGTTGCGCATGGGTGGGACCTCTAGTTGATAAAATAAATGATCGTGCCGACCACAAGGGGCGGGATGACAAAGATCAGCCAGATCAGCTTGCGGCGCAAACCGACCTCATATTTCGCCATGCCTTCTGCGATATACGCCTCGCGGGTCATGCCGTCCACCGGCGCCTCATCCCACCAGTTCTCCAGCTTTTCGCGCCGCACCGATCGCGAATACAGCGACACACAGATATAGATCACCCCAAGGATGACAAAGCCGCCCAAAACCAATCTGACAAACTGCATCGCGTCCCCTCCTGCGTGTTCTACCGGCGTTTCACCGCGCCCCAAGGCCCGACGCGGTCAATGATATCACCCTGTGCGGGCGCTGCACCCCATGGGCTTTGCGCCGGACTTACGGGTTCTTCCATGGCGTCTTCATGCCCGAACAGAGCCTCCCGCGTGCCCGCCTTGTCGACCTGATATTCCTGCGCCAAAAACTCGGCGACGTAGGCCTGCTTGGCGGCAGGCCAACCCGCATAGGCTGCGTAAAACGCATCCTTATGACAGATAAACAACTGTCGGATGTCCAACGGTGTCAAATCCGCCAAAAGCATATTCACAAGGTCCGCATCGGCATGCCCCTTGGACCGCAACGTGTAGAAATAGGCGGGGTGTTCACTGTCGATGCGCGGCCACGGCCCGTCTTCTTCGGCCCAGCGCACAAGGGCCGCCAGCCCCTGCCACTCACGCGGCAACTGATCGTGATACCGCCGCCCCAAATTGCGCAGATCACGCCGTGTCGCGCGGGTCAAATCCTCGCCCAGCGAGGCCGCAACAGAGGCCACGATAAAATCCATTTTCTGCCGCAGGATCGCGGCACTGTCGATGCCGCGCGCATCCAAGATCGGCTCAACCAGATCATTGGCGTTCAGAAACTGCGCAATCTCCGAGCGCTGCGCACCGGTCATCACCGCCATGTCCAGCCCTTGCAAGCCTTCGTCAGCTGACATGGCAATGGCACCGGGCGCGTCCACTTCGCGGAACAGATAGACCCCGCCGAAATGCGCCGTCCAGAAATTGCGTTGCGCATAGGTTTGCGCGCTCAGGCTGACGGGGTTGCGGGTGATGTCGCCCGTGTCCTTGGCCAGCCCGATCATCTCGGCGATCAGCACATCATTATGCCATGCTCCGTCTTGGGACATGAATTGATCAATCATGTTGCCCAAACGGCCCGCCGCGGCCACGGCCCCTTCGGTGGTATCGGCCTCAACCGTGATGCTGCCCACATCCATCAAATGCGCGGGCGAGGCCAACGAATAGACGGAATTCACCAACTCACCCGCCACCGCATCGCGCGCCGTCAGGGCAAACAATTGCGCCTCATTGGCCTCAATAAACTGGCGCAAAATCCCGCGGCTGGTTGAAAATTTCGCATTCAGCAGCGGCGCCGTCTTCTGTTCCGTCGTCAGCAAAATGAACTGCCGGTTCACGCCTTGATGATTGAGGTAAAGATCATCCCCCAACTCATCCCCGATTTCAGGCGAATAGCCGGAGATGTCGATGTGAAAATCCGTCAGCTCAGTTTGCTTGCCGGTCAGGCGTTTGAGCGCCCGGTTATAACGCTCGACAAGCACAGGACTGACCACGGGGATCAGATTGCCAAACATCAGACCTTTTTGGATCAAAAGGTTCATGACAAGGTGCCCCTCCGTCGTTTCTGAAAGTGGGCCACGCAAATCCCCGCGCCATAACCCACTATGACAAAGCCAATGATCATCGCCAACAAGCCCCCTGCAAACAGCCCGACAAATGCGAATTCTATCAGGTCAACCATCACTTCAAACAGATCGTCCGCCCCACCCATTCCAGCGGTCAAAACAGACAACACCACGACCGTCACGAGACTGGCGAGCAGGGCAAGAATAAGTCCTGTCCAGATGGCCACCTTTGCCCCCTTGTACCAGGTGATCGCGTATCCCAGACCACCAAAGACCAAAACTTCAACCATCGCTCACCAAACTTCCTTCACCCAATTGCGTGGGATGTAGATGATCGACAGCACCATCAGCGGTGCCCACATCAGCGATGAAACCACGCTCAACCGTCCGAAATGCACGATCGTGCCGATGCCATTGGTGCGGTACAAATCCGCAAAGCTGTCGCCTTGCAGCATGTAAAGCAGCGCAAAAAAACCAGCGCCCAACAGGCCCATAATGACTGTTGCCACCAGCGCCAGCAGCAATAGCCATTTGACGCCCTCAGGCCAGAACAAGGCCAACACCCGCGGCACCGCAAAGCCCAAGCCTGCCAAACACATCGCAGGCACAAGCAGCGTCCAAAAGTTGCTGGCGTCAATCCCCATCAGTCGGCTTTGCCCCCCAGATACCGCTTCTTCGCCTCTTCCTGACGGCCAAAATCGCGGACCATGTTTTCAATCGCGACTTCGTCGGACTTGTCCGCATAGCGGAATTCGCTGTCGGCGTAGCGGTTGATTTCCTGGATCACCATATCCGTGGTTATGGGCTGGCGCATCTCCTCGATCATCGCCTTTTTGGTGTCGTAATCCTTGGCCAAGAACAACTCAGGGTTCTCCATCCACTCATCGGGCAGCTCAAAATCCATCGCCCGCACCTTAACGGCATCGGTGATGTTTTTAATCGCGCGGCCCGTGAAACGGTTATCCGCCTCCTGAATGCCCTTCAGGTAGGTTCCCAACTTGTTGATCGTGTCCAGCTCACCCACCTGGGACGACACACGGTCAAAGACATTCATCAATCCCGGCTCATGGGGGCGGCTGTGGCTCTCAAAACTGGCAGCGACGGCCTTCTTGATCTCTTGTGCGCTGAACACCTCATGATCACCCACAGGGATGTCATGGTTCTTACCCATCAACAGATAAAGGATATCGACATAATCTTCCCGCGTCTGCGGCCCGTCCACCAAAAACCGCGCCCCCGCCCGCTGGCGCAGCGCGTCGTCCACGTTCTCTGGGTAATTCGAGAACATCCCGAAGGTGCAGTTCCCACGCACCACCGTATTGGCGCCCGCGAAGCTTTCCATTAGCACCGCCGTAATCTCCAACTGACCGGCGGAAGACTGACGGTCTCCTCGTTTGCCCGCCAGCTGGTCGATATCGTCGATGGTGCCAAACCCGATCACGCCAGGGTCAATCACGTTGTTGATAAACGCCTTGGCGTTCTGGCCCGATTTGCCCTGATAGCTGTCGATGTTGTCCGTGCTCAGGTTCTGATACCGAAACGCGTAGCCCGCCACCTGACAGTAATCGTTGATCAATCCGGCCATCATCTGGATCAGCGTGGTCTTGCCAGTGCCCGGCGCACCGTCGCCCATGAACGTAAAAATAAATCCGCCCAATTCTGCAAACGGGTTCAACCGCCGGTCAAAATCATATGCCATCAGCATCTTGGCCAGCTTCATGGCCTGATATTTGGCGATATGGTTGCCCACGACCTCATTTGGCTTCTTGAACGTCATCGTCAGGGCGGAGGACTTGCCTTTGCGCGCGGGGCTGAACCCACGGATCGTCAGCCCGTCTTCCTCAACACCCCATGCGGCCGTCGTGAATGGCTCCAGCCGCCCAGCGGTGGACGCGCGGGCCTCAACCTTGCCCATCAACGCCTCGGCAAAGGCCAGAACGGTCGCAACCAGCTTGCCTTCCGTATCCGCAAACAGCCCGATATCCTGATCAAGCTCCCACAGCGCGCCATGCAAGGCCAGCGTGCCGTTGTCGGTCAGAACCTCCTCAACCTCACCCACCTCAACCGTGTCTTCCCCCGCATGGGGCGCGAGCAAAAACGCGGTCGCATTGCCGAAAACATACAGTGACACCAGCGCCTCAGCCGTCAGCAATTCGCTGAACTCAGCTTTCTTGCCACTGGGCAAAGTGCCCTCAAGATTGGACCGCTTCAACTCCGCCAGCCCCGTGCGATCCGCAAATTGCTCCGCCACCGCCAATGCAATCGCAATCGCCCGCCGCACCCCATGCAACACCGTGGCCTGCGCGGGTGAGATCAGCGCATCGCCCTCATCCGCGCCCTCAATCCGCGCCATCAACTGCACGCCCTCTGACCGCGCCGTGCGTCGCGTCACCAGCCCCGGTGTCGTCGACCGAAACCGCCTCCGCGTGCCGATCCCGCTCGACCGCTCCGGCGCAGCCGCTTCCTTGGCCTCAGCAATGCGCGGCATGTGATCAAACCCCTGCACCATGGCCGTCGCGGCCTCGTAATGCTTGACGATATCGTCTTCGCGCAACTCCATCGTGTCGCTTGTCTGACTCATAGTCTTAGCGCCTCCCCATCATCTTCATCTGACCAAAAAAACTCAAAACTCCGCCCTCACCGGTAACTCAACACGCGGCCCTTGGGTGACACGACGAATTTGCGCACATCCGAAAACCCGGGCGGTTTGCGTTCTTCAAGGGCCTGATAGGGCTGTTGCGGCAGGATGATCGACCGTTCCACCTTCGACGCCCCCGTCTCTGCCCCGCGCCCCTCAAACGGGTCGAGAGCAAAGACCTCCCGCTGCACAGACCCGAACCAGCCGGATTTTTGCTGCACCGTGTCCTCAGACCGCAGCTCTTCTTCCGTCCAGACCAACGCCCAGTCTTCACCGACGGGCGACCGCGCCAGCTCCAACACCTCCCGCAAGGGCCCCGACTGCCGGGTGAACGCGTGGGAATACATCGGGCCTACATGGAACCTGCGCAGGCGTTTGGGGTGCAGGTCGTCGAAATCCTCGTCAAAGCCCCGTGCAATCGTCAGCAGTTTCAGCCCCGCAACCGATTGCGCCATCAGATGGGCCTGCACCTCCGGCCAACGGCGGTCGTCTTTCGGCAGGCCCACGCGGCCTGTGTCCTCCAACTCCATCAAATAGATCGTGGGCAGGTTGATCTGGCTGTCATAAACTGCCCAATGGATCAGGAACCGACGCTGCATACGGGCAGGATTGCCCAGCCAAATCGCCTCCGGATCATTGCGCGCCCAGAACAATTCGCCCTTGGCCAATTCCTCATAATACAGCCGCTGGGACAGCGCGTATTGCAACTTTGTCGGCACCTGCTGTTCGCCCAAAATCACGCGAACCATATCCTGCTTGAGGTCCTCAACCGACCGCATCCCGCGCAAATGACGATCTGCTTGAGCCGCATCATTGGCCATGGTCAGTAACTCGGAATAAACCGGAAACCCGCTGTCCACACGGTCAAACGTCAGCTTGCCCGCATGGGCAAACCGCCCGCTGAAATGATATTTATGCGCCAGCGCACGGAAGGTGTAATTGAGGCCCACAATATAGCGGGTCATCACCTCAACATCCTGTTTCGACAGCCGGCTTTCAGCCTCCAACACACCCGCTACACGGGCCAGATGGCCGATAATCCGTTCAAACTTGCCAAAATACCGCCGCGTGACGCGGGTGTCTTCAAGTTGGAAATGGTCGTAGGCGGTGTCAGTCACTTCCGCCACCACAGCCTCCGCCATCAATTGGTCCGCCGGGCGCTCCGAACTCAGATCCTCCAGATGCTTTGCAGGCGATGTAAACCAACCCACCAACCCACAAACTGCCGCCAACCCAATACGGCCAAGTCAGCTCTGTCTGGGAAACGTAGCTACCATACATGACCAAACCACCAGAAATGAGGGCCACTACCGGCCACACAACAATCAACCCTGACTTAAGCGCTAGTAAGTATACTCGCATTTAATCGCCATACTGATTGCTGTCGTGCTTCTCCACGATCTTCTGGAACCGCCGTGCAAAGCGTTCATCCGCCTTGGCCTTTTGCTCCAAAACCTCACGGGCGAAGACCATGTGGTCCTCGTGGCTTTCCATCATCTCGGCCATGCGGGCGTTGGTGGCAGACCCGATTGCGGCCATCGCTGTCTGTGCCTCTTGGTCCGTTTTCACGCCGATCTCATTAATGCGATGGGCCACGTCCTGCTGCTGCGCCGTCTTCAAGGATTTCGTCAGCGCATCATAGAGAACAACACGCTGCTTGGTGTCTGTCTGCAGCTTGTTGATCAGCACCATCTGCGTCGCCGCCTGGTTCTGCAATGAATCGATCCAGGTTTTGCCCTTCTCGATGTAGCGTTCCAACGTCTGGGACTTCGCCAGCTTCACCTGTTCTTGCTGCACAGCTTCATTGTAGGCCGTGTTCATCGCGGCCAATTCGGTTTCCAACGCAGTGCGCGCAGCCGCGTCTTGCTCCACGGAGATTTTGTTTTCCAACGCGATAATCTTAGGGTCCATTGCGAGGATCTCATCGCGGACCGCTTCCAATTCACCGACCACAGCTTCGCGTTCTTCCAACGTGCCGCTCAGGTTGCCCTCAACCTTCACCTTCTGTTCTTCCAACGTGGCCAGCTGATCTTGCAGCAACTTGGTAATGACGTCGGATTTGGAAATCAGGTCTTGCAGCTTGTCATCGACAGTCGCTGTGCGGATCCGTTCCTGACGCATGCTGTCCGATTTGCCTTTGGAAAAGATGCCGACGAAACTTTCCCAACCCGTCTTGGACCGCATTTCATCAAAATCTTGCTGGAACCCAGCGGTGACATCGTCAAGCCCCATGATCAGTTCTGCAATGTTTGCGTTCATCAGCTCCGTATGGGCGTGAACATCTTCCAACGACGCGTTTTCGATATCGACAGCGATATCCGTCCCTTCGGCCATTTTCTGACGTGCGGTTTCAATCCGGCTGGTCAATTCGGAAATCTTGGATTGCGCGTCCTGCACCTGCGCTTGGCTCTCGCGGATTTGTGCATCAAAATCGGCCATGGGTGTCCCTCTCGTTACGTCTTGTTATTGTATACATATGTATGCCGTAGAGAATTTACATCCCCTACAGCTCTTATTCCGCACAACTTTGACCTGAAAAAGGCAGAAATTCCAGACCCGGCTAGGCGTCTGTGGCCTCTTCGGCCTCCGCCTCTGACGTCTCCTCCTCGTCAGTGCCGTAAATCAGATCGGGATCAACGATATTGGGCTCAAGATAGACGCCGCGATTGGCCAATTCTTCGCCCTCCAGATCTACCGACTGATCTTTCGTGCGCACTACAACGCGTGTTCCGTTTGGCACACGTTCGTACAGATCAATGATGTCGTGGTTGAACATCCGGATGCAGCCCGCAGACCCCGAATTGCCGATAGAGGCCAGATCATTCGTGCCATGAATCCGGAAATGCGTATCCCGCCCGTTTTGGAACAAATAAAGCGCCCGCGACCCAAGCGGATTTGCCAGACCGCCCTCAACGCCTGCAGCAAAGGGGCCGTACACTTCGGGCTCACGGCGCAACATGTTCTGGGTGGGGGTCCAAGCAGGCCATTCGCGTTTCAGCCGCACGACCGACGGACGCCGCATGCGCAGCCCTTGCGCGCCGACGGCAATCGCATACCGGCGGGCCATCCCGTCTTCTTCAACCAGATACAGCAGCTTGGCGTGTGGATCGACAACGATGGTTCCAGCACTTTCAGGCCCATTGTATTCAACAACCGTGCGTTGATTGATCTCGCTCAGATATTCAGACGGGATCGGCGGCAGGGTGTACTCCCCGTCTTCCAACACGCCGTAACCTTCGACAATCTGACTGACAGGCACCCCCCCGATCAGCTCCTCTTGGGTGGAACAGGCCGCCAGGACCAGAACGCAAACGGTGGCCGCAAAGCGTCGGAATGGAAGGGAGGGATACTGCATGTCAGGCCTTTCTGGTTCTTTTGGGGCAAAGTTTAACAATGGCGCCACCGCAAAAGCCAGTTCCAAAGTACTGCGGCCAAAAAATTGTAGAAATCTGGTGTCACCAGACCCATGGTAGACACATGAGACTTCAGGGAAAGACAGCCATCGTAACGGGCGCGGGCTCAGGCTTTGGGGCCGGCATTGCCGCCAAATTCGTGGCCGAAGGCGCGCAGGTTCTGGTGGCTGATATCAATGGCGATGCCGCGACGGCTGTGGCACTGGCCATCGGGGCGCGCCCTTGGGTCGTCGATGTGTCCGACAACACATCGGTGCGACGTATGGCGGGCAAAATGCCCCTGCCCGATATCATTGTGAACAACGCAGGCATCACCCACCTGCCGCAACCCATGGAAGACGTGGCTGAGGACGAATTTGACCGCGTCCTGAACGTCAACGCGAAATCGGTCTATCTTATGGCGCGCCATTTTGTGCCCAAAATGAAGGAGCGTGGCAGTGGCGCGATCCTGAATGTGGCGTCAACGGCAGGCGTCAGCCCGCGCCCCAACCTCAATTGGTATAACGCCTCTAAGGGCTGGATGATCACCGCGACCAAGGCCATGGCCGTCGAACTCGCCCCCCATGGCATTCGCGTCAACGCCCTCAACCCTGTGGCCGGTGAGACGCCTTTGCTCAAATCCTTCATGGGTGAAGACACGCCCGAGGTCCGCGCGAAATTCTTGTCCACCATCCCCCTGGGCCGTTTTTCCACGCCCGAGGATATGGGCAACGCGGCTGCATTCCTGTGCTCCGATGAGGCAAGCATGATCACCGGTGTCGCCCTGGAAGTGGACGGAGGACGCTGCATATGATCCGCAACCTGTTCAAGGTTCTGTTTTTTCCGCTGTTCGGACGGATCAAGTCGAAACCGGTGGCTCCGCCGCCTTTGGCCTCAAACCGGGTGCATGTGTTTTGCGGGGAATTTGCATCAGAGGCCGCCGCCACGGATTACGCCCTTGGCCTGACGGACCCCAATCTGGCCACTGACTTGGGGGGCGTCGGCATTGGCCCGGATGACGCTGAAATTATCTTCGGCCAAGACAGGATCATGGCCGCGCGGCCCATGTTTCATTTCACGGCACCCCAACCCGCCGCCATGGGCAACACCTACATCCTCCTGTCCGACCGAGGCTATAGGACGTCCGCCCTGACAGGGGACCGCGTGATTCATCTGGGGCTCTGCGATATCAGCTGAACAGCGCCGTCAGCAGGGGGGAGCGCGCATCCTCCAACCCTTCGATCACGTCGAAATGGTGCCTCTCGGGGTCGATGGTGATGTCGCACCCCCACGTCGCCGCAAGCCTCTGCGCCTGATCCAAAAACGCAGGCCGTTCGGCGCCGCCCACCCAAACATGAACGGGCACCTTGGGTGCGTCATGGCGAACGGGGCTTTCGGTCGTGACCTCATCTTCGTCAAGCTGCAAGTCCGCATTCATTGAGGTCTGCATCAAAGGCGCCAGATCCCCCAGCGGCGAAATCGGCATGATCCGCGCAACACGCCCGATCCAGTCTGCGCCAAACCGGTCCACCACATCCGCGCACCCCATGCGGGCCACCAAATGACCGCCCGCCGAATGCCCGACCAGATGGAGCGGGCCCGACGTGCGGGCCGCAATCGCCGTCAGACCCGCTGCAACCTCTTGCGTGATCGCCCCGATACGCGCGTCAGGGGCAAGGGAGTACCCCAACATCGCAACGCTATATCCCGCATCGACGGCCCCTTGCGCCACATGCGAAAACATCGCGGGTGATCCGGCCTTCCAATAGCCGCCATGCACAAAAACGACCGTGCCTTTCGCCAGACGGTCCGGGTGAAACACATCAAACGTCTGCCGCTTTTGCGCACCATACGGCACATCCAGTTCAGACAGCGGGTGGCGGACGCGAAAGGCGTCCGCCGCTGCCTCCCACCGCGCATAATAGCTCTCCCCATCGGGGATATGCGCGGAATTGGCATAGGCGTCGTCAAGCTGCATGATCTGTCCTCTCCCGTTGCACACTTTACCCTAGCGCCCACAGGATAAATGAACAGGCTTGTGCTGACGGGACCACTGGGGCAGAACGCAGCCCATGGCTTGGGTGAAAATCATACATATTTTGTGCGTGATGGGGTGGATGACCTCGATCTTCGCAGTGCCGCGTGCCTTGATCTACTGGAAACGCGAATATGCGGAAACGCAGAAATTCGGCCCCCTTGGAGATCTGACGCGCAGGCTCTATCGCTTCTCCGCGGGGCTGATGGTCATCGCGTTGATCACGGGGATCTGGCTCGGCACCCAATGGGCGTTTGACACTTGGGTCTGGGTGAAACTGGGCCTCGTGGGGCTGTTGGTGATCCACTACATGATGACCGGCGGCATGGTGGTGCGCGCCAAACGCGGTGAATTCCGCGAAAGCGACTTTTACTTGCGCGTGTTTAACGAAATCAGCGTCGTCGGTGTCATCGCGATCTTGTGGGTCGTTGTCGTCAAACCCTTCTAAAATTCCGGAATTTTAGACCCCCGCAAAACAAACTGAAGTCTTTTCCAAGGATTGACCCCGCGCGCCCGTCTAACGAACGTGATGCGGATGACAGTGACAGACGAAGACCTGGCCAAAGCGGCCCAAGGCGGCGATGCAGATGCCTTTGCCAGTCTTTTGGCGCGGCAATATGATCGGCTGTTTCGGCTGTGCTTTCGTCTGACCGGTACGCAGCATGACGCCGAAGACCTGACACAGGACATCTGCGCGGCCCTGCCCGCCAAATTACGCAGCTACGATGGCCGCGCCCGTGTCAGGACATGGCTCTACCGTGTGGCGGTGAACGCGGCCCACGACCGCCGCCGCAAACAGACCACCCATGCCCGCGCCGCAGACGGCTGGGGCACGTGGGAGGTCAACCGCCAGGCAGACCTGGCCGAGGATGCAAACCGCGCCGAATGGCTCATATCCGCAATGCGGGCCCTGCCCCCAGACCTGCGCGACACCCTTGCGTTGACATTGGATGATATGACCCACGCAGAGGCCGGCGCGATCCTTGGCGTCTCGGAAGGCACCATCAGCTGGCGTCTGTCCGAGGCCCGCAAATTCCTCAAATCCCTCAAGAAAACGGAGGGCGCGTAGCATGACCGACCACGATCAAGACCCATTGGATGATCTCTCCACCGCACTCATGGCCGCGACCCCGGCGCCCGATGCAGGCGCCAAAGCGCGTGCGTTGGCCCTCGCTGCGAAAAACTTCGAAACCCTCCAAGGATCGCAGCACCAGTCGCGTCCCATGTCCAAACCCACCCTTTGGACAAGGACCAAAACCATGCTGACCACTTTGACCTCCCGCGGGGGCCTGACGGCCACAACCGCCCTCATCGCCTGCGGCCTCATCATCACGACGCCCCTAGGCCAAAACCTGGTGCCGCGGCCGGGAATCGCGCCTGATATCGCCCAAACGGCGCCCCTTGAACCCGCCATGGCAGAGGACATCGCCCCCGTGCTGGCCGCCCCCACTTCAAACGGCGCCCACAGCCTGACGATTGCCGCAGATCGCGCGCCCGCGCCGCAGGCGGACGGGGACTCCCTGGCCCTGACACGCATCGCCCCCACCATGGACGAAGCTGTCACCCTGCAGCCCGAAAGATCGACCGAAACCTTCGCCAATGCGGATCCAAGCCCCGTGCACATCACCACGGAAACCCCCGTCTCGACATTCTCGATCGACACGGACACGGCCAGCTATGCCCTGCTCCGCCAATCGCTGACATCCGGCCGACTGCCGCCCGTCGATGCTGTGAGGGTTGAGGAAATGATCAACTACTTCCCCTATGACTATCCCGCCCCCGAGGGCCCGCACCCGTTTGCGCCCACAATTTCCGTGTTCGACACACCGTGGAACGCAGGCACGCAGATCGTCCATATCGGCATTCAAGGCGAACGCCCCGCCGTGCAGGATCGCCCGCCCCTCAATTTGGTGTTCCTGATCGATACCTCAGGCAGCATGGAGGCCGCGAACAAACTGCCGCTTCTGCGCCAGTCTTTCCGGCTCATGTTGTCTGAACTCCATGCTGACGATCAGGTGGCCATCGTCACCTATGCGGGATCAAGCACCGTGGCCCTGCCCCCCACCTCTGCAACCGATCGCACCACGATTAACGCAGCCCTTGGCGCGCTGACCGCAGGGGGGTCCACCAATGGCGCGGGCGGGCTGGAACAGGCCTATGCCTTGGCCGAACAGATGACCCAAGATGGGGAGGTCGCCCGCGTCATGCTGGCCACCGACGGGGACTTCAATGTGGGCCTTAGCGACCCGCGCGGGCTGGAACGGTTCATCGCCGACAAACGAGACACCGGCGTCTATCTGAGCGTTTTGGGCTTCGGACGCGGCAATCTGCAAGACGCCACGATGCAAACGTTGGCTCAAAACGGCAATGGCACCGCCGCCTATATCGACACCCTGTCCGAGGCTCAAAAAGCACTGGTTGATCAGCTCTCCGGTGCCCTTTTTCCCATCGCCAACGACGTCAAAATTCAGGTGGAATTCAACCCAGCAACCGTGGCCGAATATCGCCTGATCGGCTATGAAACCCGCGCCCTTGCCCGCGAAGATTTCAACAACGACGCGGTGGATGCAGGCGAACTGGGCGCGGGCCATACGGTCACGGCGATCTATGAAATTACGCCCGTCGGCTCTCCCTCACAGCTCAACGACGCGCTGCGCTATCAACCCTCTGAGCCGATCAACACCAGTGATGAACTGGGCTTTCTGCGTTTGCGCTACAAATCCCCCGGGGACACGGAAAGCCAGTTGATCGAACAGCCGTTCTCAACTGTTGGCACCGCAGGGACGGAAGCCGCCTTTGCCACAGCCATCGCAGGTTTTGGCCAGATAATGCGCGACCCAAGCTATCTTGGTAATTGGTCTTATGACGACGCCATTGCACTGGCCAACGCCAACCGCGGCGACGACCCCTACGGCTACCGTGCAGAGGCTGTGCGCCTGATGCGATTGGCCCAAACCCTGTCGAACTGACACCCCCGGCGGCGTGGCCCAATCGCCGCGCCGCCCAGCGGTTTTTTTAAGAACATCCCCTCCCATGGTCCCAAATCCCGGCCCCAAATTCCGGAATTTTGGCCTGCTCTAAAATTCCGGAATTTTAGAGCCCCCTCAATCGGCCTTGGGAAAGCCCAGCGCATAAAAATCGCGCAGGGTCTGGCCCTTCTCAGACTTGAACGGCCCGACCTCTTCCATGTCGCGGATCCGGTCAAGCCGAAACATCCGAAAATGCTGGCGCAATTCACACCACCCCACAACGGTCCAGGTTTGCCCCCAAAACCACAGCCCCAAAGGGCGAATGATGCGGGATGTCGCCTGACCTGTCTTGTCCGCGTACTCCAAATCAAGGCGGACCGACCGTTCAACCGCGGCCTCGATATCGTCAATCAGCTGCCGGACATCCGCCGACAAACCACCCGACTGAAAGGCATGGATCGGAACAGCGCCTGCGCGATCACGCGCCTCATCTGGCAAAACCGCCTCAATCTTCACTAGCGCTTCTTCCGCAGCGAGCGCCATTTGCGCCCCGCCCCATGCACGGATCATCCGTGCGCCCGCCACAAGGGCCACAATCTCATCTGAATTGAACATCAAAGGGGGAAGATCATACCCCGCCCGCATGACATAGCCGACACCGGCCTCCCCCTCGATCGGCACACCAGACCCGATCAAATCGGCCACATCGCGGTAAATGGTGCGTTTCGTGACCTCTAGCCGCTCCGCAAGTTGCGCGGCGGTGATCAAACGCCCGCCGCGCAAATATTGGACGATCTGAAACAGCCTGTCGGCCCGCCTCATGGAACGTGTCTCATGGGGAAGTGTTTCATACCGGCGTCCTTTCTAGTGAGGCCGCGTTTCGAACAGCGCGATGGAATTGCCATCAGGGTCGGTTGCATATTGAAACCGTCCTTGCGGAATGTCGATGACCGGCCCCATGACTTGGCCACCCGCCGCCACACACCGGCGTGCTGCGGCCTCTGCCGTATCGGGAACCGCGATGTGAATGGTCGACCCGGACGAGGCTGGCGTGCCTGGGTACAGATGCCCGCCCACGACCATCTCATCGTCATCCGTCACAGCATTGAACATCGCCACATCATTGGGGCCCATCTGGGTGATTTCCATGGTCCAGCCAAACACCGACCCATAAAAATCGCAGGACGATTTCAGATCGGTGACGGGGATTTCAGTCCAAACAACATAGGCTTGCATTTTCGTGTCTCCTTAAGGGATCAAAGTGTTGATGACCCTATGTGACACACCCCTGCTGACAGCATTATGTCAGCATCAAACACCAGCGCAAACAGACACGTTATTTTATCCAGTCCAGCCCGTCTTCGGTCCGCCCCTTGGGGCGATATTCCCCACTGACCCAGCCTTTGAATTTCCCTTTGTCCAAGGCCTGAAAGAACGCGGGATAGTCGAAATCGCCGCCAATCGGTTCATGTCGATCCGGCACACTGCCCACCTGCACATGGCGCACATGCCCCTTCACGGCCTCCCATGTCTGCATCACATCGAGCCCCATCCGCGCTGCGTGATAAACATCAAATTGCAGACCAAGGGTCTTGGCCCCAACGGCCTCCAAGACCTCCAGCGCAAGGGTGAAATCATTCAGGAAGTAACCCGGCATGTCGTGGCGGTTGATCGGTTCAATCGTCAACGACTGCTTGGGCGCAAACGCCGCCGCCCATGTCAGGTTCTGGATAAAGACGGCCTTCGCCGCATCCCCCTCGGCCACCCCCGCCATGATATGTATGTGCTCCGCGCCCAGCGCCCCCGCATAGCGCAGCGTCCGGCGAAAGGCCTGCTGAAACCGCTGTTCTTGCCCGGGCACAGCCGCAAAGCCCCGCGGGCCATCAGGGTCCGCGTAATTGGGCGGTGGGCAGTTGATCAAAGCCAGCGGCATCTTGGCCTTGGCCAATGCCGTGCCCAAATCAGCCGCGTTTTCATCATAAGGAAACAGAACCTCGACGCCCTCAAACCCTGCCCGTGCCGCAGCTGCAGGGCGCTCCAGCAACGGAACTTCCCCAAACAACATCGATAGATTGGCACAAAACCGCGGCATCAGAGGTCAAGCTCAAGCGCGGGGCAAATGCCGAAAAAAGCGCCCCCAGACCGCACCCCAAACCAGTCGTCGCCGTCCATCTTTTCGACCTCGCCCAACTCAACCAGCCGGTAGAACGATTTGCGATCAATCAGCGCCTCAAGATTGCGACGGATCAAAATATACGGCGACGGCTCCCCCGTTTGGGCGTCCCGCACTACGCGGATCGGATGATCAGGGCCCGCGACCACGGCATCGCCCACATTGGTCACAAACCGCAACCCGGCGCGGGCCGCATCAAAATCCACCGCCACAAACGGCGCATCATCCACCGTGATCCCGACCCTTTCGACCGGAGTGACAAGAAAATAATCATCCCCATCGCGGCGGATGATCGTCGAAAACAGCTTCACCAACTCAGGCCGCCCAATCGGCGTGCCCAGATAAAACCACGTCCCGTCCCGCGCGATCCGCATATCCAGATCACCACAAAACGGCGGGTTCCAGTCCTCAACCGGTGGCAACCCGCGGGTGCTGTGGGCCGCCCGCGCCGACGATGCGAGACTTTCCGCCGAGACGTTCAAGGTGCCATCACTTTGGTTTGTTTTTGCCATTGGGGTCCATCGCGATATCTGTTCAACTGTAGGCCGTACTATATGACCCTGAAGGAGACGTTGACCATGGCAACCGACGCAGAGCTTGTCACGCAAATCGAGACCCTCGGGGGCAAACTGGCTGAGGCCCGCGCCTCAATCGCGAAACGTTTTATTGGACAGGATCAGGTCGTTGACTTGACGTTGGCGTCGCTTTTGTGCGGCGGACATGCCTTGCTGATCGGCCTGCCGGGCTTGGGCAAAACCCGTTTGGTGGACACCCTGTCCACGGTCATGGGGCTGGACGGCAACCGCGTGCAGTTCACGCCTGACTTGATGCCTGCCGATATTCTGGGCTCCGAAGTCTTGGAAACAGCCGCCGACGGCACCCGTGATTTTCGGTTCATCGAAGGACCTATTTTCTGTCAGCTGCTGATGGCCGATGAAATCAACCGCGCTTCCCCACGCACGCAGTCGGCCCTGTTGCAGGCCATGCAGGAAAAAGAGGTCACGATCGCGGGCGAACATCGCCCCCTCGGACAGCCCTTCCACGTGCTGGCCACGCAAAACCCCATCGAACAAGAGGGGACATACCCCCTTCCCGAAGCCCAGCTTGACCGTTTCTTGGTTCAGATCGATGTGCCCTATCCCACCCGCGACACGGAACGCGACATCCTGCTGGCCACGACAGGCACCGCCGAAGACGCCGCCACGGCCGTCTTCACTGGCGCCGAACTGCTGGCGGCCCAGACATTGCTGCGCCGCATGCCTGTGGGCGACGCCATTGTGGAAATGATCCTCGATCTGGTGCGTGCCTGCCGTCCCGACGATGAAAGCGCGCCTGACATGGTGCGCAATTCCGTCAGTTGGGGCCCGGGCCCCCGTGCGGCACAGTCGCTGATGCTCACCGTGCGGGCCGAGGCCCTTTTGCGTGGCCGTCTTGTGCCCTCTGCCGAAGATGTGCGCGCCATGGCCGCCCCCGTGCTCACCCACCGCATGGCGCTCAGCTTTGCCGCGCGCGCCCGCGGCGAAAACTTGCATGCGCTCATTGATCAAGTGGCCTCCGACATCACCCGCGTGACCGCCGCGGCATGATCGACACACCCCTGTCCCTCAGAACGGCGTCCGAAGACCTCGCCGCGCCATTTCCGCCCCTTCTGGCCGAGGCGGAACATTTGGCCGCGACGGTTCTGGTGGGCGACCACGGGCGCAGACGTGCGGGTCTGGGTGACACCTTTTGGCAATACCGACCCGCGCAAAACCACGATGAAATGCGCAGCATCGACTGGCGCCGCTCCGCCCGCTCTGACGCGCAATTCGTGCAGGACAAGGAATGGCAAATCGCACAATCGGTCCTGATGTGGGTCGATCCAGGGGCCTCTATGGGTTTTACCACCCTCAAATCCGGCGTGACCAAAGCGCAGCGCGCCCGCAGCCTTGCCCTTGCCACCGCCATTCTGCTTCTGCGCGGGGGCGAACGTGTCGGGCTGACGGGCAATCAACTCCCCCCCAAGCGGGGTGAAGCGCAGATCGCCCAGATGGCGCACCTGCTCTGCGCGACTTCAGACGCCGACTTCGCGACCCCTGACACCCGTGGCATGTTGCGCCATTCGCGCGCATTGTTCGTCTCGGATTTCATGGGCGACATCACAGAGATTGAGGCCGCAATGACCAAAGCTGCCGATGCGGACGTGCGCGGCGCGCTGGTCCAGATCCTCGATCCCGCCGAGGAGGCCTTCCCCTTCGACGGCCGCACCATCTTCGAGAGCATGTCCGGAGAGATCACACACGAAACCCTCAAAGCCCGCGATCTGCGCGACCGGTACTTGGACAGACTGGCAGAGCGCAAAGACCGTCTGGCGGCCCTCGCCCGCACCTGCGGCTGGCAATTTCACACCCACCACACCGACCAAAGCGCTGCATCGGCGGTGTTGTGGGTCTATGCCGCATTGGAACGCCGGACATGATGCGCGACCGATCCCAAACAGCCTTCTGTCTTTGTTTTGAAAATATCCCGGGGGGCGGCCGCAGGCCGGGGGGCAGCGCCCCCACTGCACCGTCGCAACAGGCCCTCCAGCCAGCTGGGGGCACACCATGCTGACCCTCGGCTCTCTGGCCTTTACCGCGCCGTGGCTCTTGCTCGGCTTGATCATCTTGCCGATCCTCTGGGTGCTGCTGCGCGCCGTGCCGCCTGCTCCGATCCGCCGCCGCTTTCCCGGTGTGGCCCTGCTGTTGGGCCTTGCGGATGAAGACAGCCAATCGGACCGCACGCCATGGTGGCTGTTGCTGCTGCGCCTCGCCGCTGTCGCCGCCATCATCACGGCCTTCGCAGGCCCCGTGCTGAACCCGCAAGACCGCGCCCCCGGCAGCGGGCCGCTGCTGGTCCTTACCGACGGCAGCTGGGCGTCGGCACGTGATTGGCAACGGCGTCAAGACCGGATCGACGCCGCCCTGGATGAGGCCGCCCGCGATGGGCGCTCGGCCGCCCTGATCAGCCTCACTGACCTGCCCGCTGGCCCTCTGGTCTTTCGGGATGCACAAGCGGTGCAGCAAACGCTCCCCTCATTGCAACCGGCCCCCTTTGCCCCGACAGACAGCACGCTAGCCGACTGGATTGAGACGTTGGACGGCACATTTGATACGTTCTGGCTGTCCGACGGGCTGGCCCGCGACACACGCGACACGCTCCTGGCAGCCCTCGAAAACCGTGGCACTGTGACAGTCTTTGAAAGCCCCCGTGCGATCCTTGGGTTGCAACCCGCCACCATTGACGACACCACCGTGAACGTCACGCTTCAGCGCGCCACGCCCGGCACTGCGCGGGCCGTGCCCATTGCGGCGTTTGGCCTTGATCCTGCAGGCGTCGAACGTCGTCTTGCCACCGCCCCCGCAGACTTCACCGAGGATGCAACCGACGCGGTCGCAACCTTCGATCTGCCCCCAGAGCTGCGCAACCGCGTCACCCGATTTGAGGTGGAAGGCGTGCGGTCCGCCGGTGCAGTCACCCTCACCGATGACGCCCTCAAACGACGTGAGGTCGCCTTGCTGGCGGGCGCGTCTGACACCGAAACCCTCGATCTGTTGTCGCCGCTACATTACCTCGAACAGGCTCTGATCCCCACGGCAGACCTGATCGAAGGCACCCTTGAAGACGTGCTTTTGGCCAATCCCGATGTGATCATTCTGGCCGATGTCGCCAACCTGACCGCGATTGAGGCAGACGCGACCACCGAATGGGTGGAAAACGGCGGCCTTTTGGTGCGGTTCGCAGGCCCCCGCCTCGCGTCCTCCGACATTTCCCGCAGCGAAGAGGACCCTTTGATGCCGGTGCGTCTGCGCGCGGGCGGTCGCTCGATCGGGGGCGCCATGTCATGGGGTGAACCAAAGGCCCTGGCCCCCTTCCCCGAAGCGTCGCCTTTTTTCGGGCTAACCGTGCCTGACGATGTTGAGGTCACCGCACAGGTCATGGCGCAGCCCGACCCCACCTTATCTGACCGGGTGATCGCCGTGCTGGCCGATGGCACGCCCTTGGTCACCCGCAAATCTTTGGGCCAAGGCTCCGTCGTGCTGTTCCACGTCACCGCCAACGCCGAATGGTCCACATTGCCGCTGTCCGGCCTGTTCGTGCAGATGTTGGAACGCATGGCCATTTCAACGCGTCCCGCGGCCCCCACGGCAGAGGACCTCGCAGGTACGACATGGCTACCAGAAGACGTATTGAACGGATTCGGCGACCTTGAGCGCGCAGACACATTGCCCGGCGTCGCGGGCGAAGACCTCGCCACTGCGACACCCTCAGCCGATATGCTGCCCGGCCTTTATGCTGGGGACGACCGGCGGATCGCGGTGAATGTCATCGGTCCGGACACGCGCCTTGCGCCGACAGTATGGCCCGCTCGGATCACAGTGGAGGGCCTCGCCGTGGTGCGCGAAACGCTTTTGAAAGGCTGGCTGCTGGCTGCAGCCCTTGTGTTGCTCAGCTTTGATATTATCGCCTCACTCGCGCTGTCGGGCCGTCTGCGCGGCCCACGCGCCGCGGCCGCAGCGATGGTGGCGCTTGCCGTGGTCAGCGTGCCCGTGGATGTGCAGGCTCAGGACGACAGTTTTGCGATTGAGGCCACGTCGAACGTCCAGCTGGCCTATGTCATCACCGGTGAGCCGCGCGTGGATGAGATGTCGGATGCAGGGCTTTACGGGCTGTCCAACACGCTGTTCCAACGCACCTCGATTGAACCCACGTTGCCCGTTGGGATAGACATTGAGGTGGACGAGCTGGCGTTCTTTCCCTTCATCTACTGGCCCGTCACCGCCGATCAGCCCCTGCCCACGCGGGAGGCCTATGCCAAGCTGAACCGCTATCTGCGCAGTGGTGGCATGATCCTGTTTGACACCCGCGATGCCGATCTGGCGCGGTTTGGCTCCGCCAGCCCCGAGGGGCGTAAGCTGCAGGCGATTGCCCGGGGCCTCGATATTCCCGCACTTGAACCCATCCCGCAAGATCATGTCCTGACGCGGACCTTCTATTTGCTTCAAGACTTCCCCGGCCGCCACCCCAGCCGCGATGTCTGGGTTGAGGCCGCCCCCGCCAATGCGGCACAGGCCGATGGAATGCCGTTTCGCGATTTGAACGATGGCGTGACACCCGTGGTCGTGGGCGGCAATGACTGGGCCGCCGCCTGGGCGCAGGACCGATCTGGCAATGCGATGGTGCCCATCGGACGCGGCATGGCAGGAGAACGTCAACGGGAGATTGCGATGCGGTTCGGGGTCAACCTGATCATGCATGTGCTGACGGGCAATTATAAATCCGACCAAGTTCACGTGCCCGCCCTACTGGATAGGTTGGGACAATAATGGCTGCGTGGGATTTGCATATTTTTGAAACAGCGAAACGAGGGGACGGCCTATGACAGGCAGCGTTATTCTGGATCCGCTGGTCCCTTTGGTCGTTCTATATGTGCTGGCGGCGGTGGCTGTTTTGGGGTTGGGCGTTGCGGTTTGGCGCGGGCTGGTGGGCTGGATCTTGCGGGCCTTGGCCGCAGTTGTCCTGCTGGGGGCCATGGCCAACCCGTCGCTGCAAGAAGAGGACCGCGATAGCCTTTCCGATATTGTGATTGCGATCATCGACGAAAGCGCCAGTCAGAGGATCGCGGACCGGCCTGACCAAACCGCGGAAGCCTTGGCGCATCTGCAGGCCGAAATCGCCGACCGCCCCAACACCGAACTGCGCGTGTCCCGTTTGGGGGACGCGGAGGGCGATGGCGGCACCGAATTGATGATGGCCTTGTCAGAGGCCTTATCCGAAGAGCCGCAGGCCCGTGTGGCGGGCATGGTTTTGATCACGGACGGCCGGTTGCATGATCTGCCCGCCGCCCCGCCTGTTTTGCCCGCCCCTTTGCAGGTGTTGCTGACGGGCAAGGATGAGGATTGGGACCGCCGCCTGATCGTCCGCAACGCGCCCGCCTTTGCCATTTTGGGCGAACCCGTGACCCTGACCTTGCGTGTGGAAGACCAAGGTGCGGCCCCCCAGACCGAGGCCGTAGATCTGACCATCGCCATTGATGGCGGCGCGCCCTTGGCGTTTCAGATCCCCGTCAATGAAGACATCGAACTGCCGATTGATCTGCCCCATGGCGGCATGAACGTCATGCAGTTCGCCACCCCCGTGGCAGACGGCGAATTGACCGACCGCAACAACGAAGCGGTCGTGCAGATCAACGGGGTACGCGACCGCTTGCGCGTGCTTTTGGTCAGTGGGGAACCCCATGCAGGCGAACGCACGTGGCGCAACCTTCTGAAATCCGACAGCTCTGTCGATCTGGTGCATTTCACCATTCTGCGCCCCCCTGAAAAACAGGACGGCGTGCCCGTAAATGAGCTGAGCCTCATTGCTTTCCCAACGCGCGAATTGTTCCTGGAAAAGGTGGATGAATTCGATCTGATCATCTTTGACCGCTACAAGCGGCGGGGCATTTTGCCGTCCACGTACCTCGATAATATCGGGACATATGTGCAGAACGGCGGGGCTGTCCTGATCTCCGCCGGGCCGGATTATGCGACCGCTGACAGCATCTACCGCTCACCGCTTGGGGCTGTGCTGCCTGGTGCGCCAACGGCGCGGGTCTATGAGGAGGGCTTTACGCCTATGATCTCTGATCTGGGGGAGCGGCATCCCGTGACCGAAGGACTGGCCGAATTCGCCCCCGCCCCCACACAAGACGGCGTGCCCGGCTGGGGCCGCTGGTTCCGCCATGTTGAGGTCACGCCAAGCCCCACGGCGGATGTTGTGATGACAGGCATCAACGACCAACCGCTGCTGATGCTGGACCGTGTCGGCGAAGGGCGTGTGGCCCTGATGGCGTCAGATCATTCCTGGCTCTGGGATCGGGGGTATGAGGGCGGTGGCCCGCAGTTGGAACTTCTGCGCCGCTTGGCCCATTGGATGATGAAGGAACCGGAGTTGGAGGAGGAAGCCCTCTGGGTGGAACCGAACGGCCTGACCATGCGGATCATCCGGCGGTCCCTGGAAGAGGACACAGGCGACGTAACGATAGTTCATCCAGACGGCACCGAAACCATTGTCCAGCTTGAAGAGACCTCGCCCGGGCGGCGTGAACTGTTGTGGGACGCGCCGGAGGTGGGCCTTTACCGACTTACCGACAGTGCGACGGAAACGGTGATCGCCCTTGGCCCTGCTGCGCCGCGTGAATTCGAACAGACGATCGCGGGCGCCGATGTGATGGCCGATCTTGTCGCTGGAACGAATGGCGGTGTCAGCATCCTGGAAGACGGCCAACCGTCTGTCCGCGCCGTTCGCGCGGGTCGCCCTGCCATTGGCAATGGATGGATCGGGATCACCCCCCGTGATGCCTACCGGACCGCAGATATCAGCGTGTCACCGCTGTTGCCCGCATGGGCTGCGCTGGTGTTGGCCGCACTGTTGGTGATTGGTGCTTGGCTGCGCGAAGGGCGGCGCTAACCGCGCGCCCCGTCAGCGGATCGAAAACCGCTCTGTCCGGGTGGCCCAGCCGCCGACACTGTCTGAGGCCCGCACATAGACAACATCAACCCCAGCAGGCACCGCGATGTTGGACGACCGCGTGAAGGGCTGTTCGTCAACATGAGGGTGCGCCAGAGTGCGCGTGCCCAAAACTGTGCCATCTGCAAGTTCAACGCGCCAACCGTCGGCATAGTCATCCCACCCGGTATCGCCGTGGGACAAGGTGACGTTGAAGCGACCATTGGAATAGGTCACGTCCTCAATCACAGGGGCGTCGGCAAAGGCAGGTGTCGCCAAAAACAAGAGGGGCAATAAACGGTTCATTCCCTTTACATACGCCGAAACCTGCCAGTTCCAAGTCAGATCGCGTCATCCCCGATCACAATTTTGCGCGGTATGGATGCGAATTCGCGGCTCCAGACCAGCCAGGCCGTCAAACATGTGGCCACGGCCAATGCCCAAGGGCCGACCAGCCACGCCACAGCACCCAGTGCGAAATACATCGCCCGCAGGCCACGGTTGAAACTCATCGCGGCGCGGATGTTCAACTCAGCCGCCTTGGCCGCAAGGATGGGTGCGTTCGCATCCGAGGGGTCATTGGGCACCGCCCCCATCATCACCGAACAATACCCAAACACGCGGTTTGCCCAGACGAATTTCAAAAACGCATTCCCCAAAAGAAGAAACACCAACGCAAGTTTCAGCTGTAACACCACCGGAGGGCTGTCCGCTTGCCCAAGATCTGCCGCAAAGCCGCGGATCGGGTCTACGTTGCCAATCAACGCCAACAGCCCGCCCAAAGCCAAAAGGCATGTTGAGGCGAAAAAAGATGTGCCTTGGCGGAGGCTCATCATCACTTGCGCGTCGAAGATGCGCGGCTCACGCGTCAGCATCACCTGCATCCATTTGCGTCGGTACTCCGACATCAAAATCGTGACGGATGGACGTTTGGAGGACGGATGTTCGATCCACCAACTGAGGCCAAGCCACAGGATCAGGTGACCCGCCACGACAAGCAAATCGAGGGCGGTCAGACTTTCGAGGGCGCTGAGAATGTTCATATGCCGCACCCTAGGCCCAAAGGAGGGGATAGACACGGGGTCAAATTGGTTATATTTCCTTACCAATCAAAGGAGATGCCAATGGACATGCCAGCCCCCAGCCCCGCCGTTCTGGCCCGCAAGGCGCAGATTGTTGAACGTCTTCAAGGCGTTCTGCCCGCCACGGCCGTCATCCACAGCGAATCCGAAGTGCGCGCCTATGAATGTGACGCCTTGACCGCATACAAGTGCCCGCCTCTCTGTGCCGTGCTGCCCAGCACCACCGAAGAAGTCGCTGCAGCCCTGAAAATCTGCCACGACATGGGCGTGCCGGTGGTCCCGCGCGGATCCGGCACATCGCTGGCCGGGGGCGCGCTGCCCACCGCGGATTGCGTCATTCTGGGCACCGCCCGTTTGAATGCCGTGATCGAAACAAACTACGAGGACCGGTATATTCGCGTCGGCTCCGGCCGGACAAACCTGAGCGTCACAGGCGCTGTAGAGGCGATGGATTTCTTCTATGCCCCCGACCCATCCAGCCAGTTGGCCTGTGCCATTGCTGGCAACATCGCGATGAATTCCGGCGGCGCCCACTGCCTGAAATACGGTGTGACGACCAACAACCTGCTGGGCGTGAAGATGGTGTTGATGGACGGCACCGTCACCGAAATCGGCGGGGCGCATCTGGATGCGGCGGGCTTGGATCTTCTGGGTCTGATCTGCGGCTCCGAAGGGCAGCTGGGCGTCGTGACCGAAGCGACGTTGCGCATTTTGCGCAAGCCCGAAGGCGCGCGGCCTGTGTTGATGGCATTCAACGACAACGAAGTCGCAGGCGCCTGTGTGGCAGACATCATCAAAGCCGGTGTGCTGCCCGTGGCCATCGAATTCATGGACCGGCTGTGCATCGAAACAACCGAAAATTACGCGCAGGCGGGCTATCCTGACAGTGAGGCATTGCTGATTGTTGAGGTCGAAGGCTCAGACGCGGAGATTGACGAGCAGTTGGCCCTGATCTTGGACATCGCGCGCCGACATGATCCGGTTGAGTTGCGCGAGGCCAAGGACGCCGATGAGGCCGCCCGCATCTGGCTGGGCCGCAAATCCGCCTTTGGTGCAATCGGCCAGATCAGCGATTACATGTGTCTGGACGGAACGATCCCCGTGTCGTCTTTGCCCATGGTGCTGCGCCGGATCGGCGAGCTGTCCGAAGAGTATGGGCTGAAAGTCGGCAACGTCTTTCACGCAGGCGACGGCAATATGCACCCGTTGATTTGCTATGACGCCAACAAACCCGGTGATCTGGAATTGTGCGAAGCCATGGGCGCTGAGATCCTGAAATTATGCGTCGATGCGGGTGGGTGTTTGACCGGTGAACACGGTGTCGGCATCGAAAAGCGCGATTTGATGACCCATCAGTTCGCGCCCCAAGACCTGGAGGCGCAGATGGCCGTGAAGGATGTGTTTGATCCTTTGTGGCTGTTGAACCCCGCCAAGGTCTTCCCGCTTGATCACAGTGAACCGAGGCGCATTGCGGCCGAGTGAGGAACGATCTGACGATCGGCGCATGCTGCGGGCGGAGCAGGGGGACGCTGTCCCCCCGCCGCGCAAAGCGCGCCGTCCCCCTGAGGTATTTTTGACCCAAAGAAGCGACAAGATGACACTGACGACAGAACACGACGTGGCCGAGGCCGTGAAACACGCGACCGGCGCCTTACGGATCAAAGGGGGCGGTACGCGCGATATCGGGGCGCTTGTGACGGGCGAGACCTTGGATGTCTCCGGCTTGCGCGGGATCAGCCTTTATGAACCAGGGGCTTTGACCTTGGTGGCGCAAGCGGGCACCCCTGTGGCCGAGATTGAGGCCGCATTGGAGGCCGAAAACCAAAGGTTGGCGTTTGAGCCGATGGACCACAGGGTATTGCTGGGCACCGACGGCACGCCGACCATCGGGGGCGTGGTGGCTGCGAATGTCAGCGGGCCGCGCCGCATTGCTGTGGGCGCCTGTCGGGACCACATGTTGGGCGTGCGGTTTGTGGATGGTGCTGGCACGATCATCAAGAACGGCGGTCGCGTGATGAAGAACGTCACTGGCTATGATCTGGTGAAACTGCTGACAGGATCCTACGGCACGCTTGGTGTTTTGACCGAAGTGTCCTTGAAGGTGTTGCCCCGCCCTGAAACCGGCGCGACCTTGGTGGTGCATGGATTGGATGTGGCGGCAGCTGTGTCGGCTATGTCAGCGGCCTTAGGTTCCCCCTTTGAGGTGACGGGCGCGGCGCATGCGGATGCCACCTACATCCGTATCGAGGGGTTCGCGGCATCGGTGTCCTATCGCACCAAAGAGCTGTCGCAGCTTTTGACCAAGTTTGGAGAGGTCGAGGTGTTGGAAGGCGAGGCCGCAGGCACGCTATGGGACGATTTGAAAAACGTCACGGGCCTTGCCTCTTTGTCTGGGGACATCTGGCGGATTTCGGTGCAGCCCAGTGCAGCACCCGATATGATCGCGGCCTTGCCCGAAGGCGCTAACGTCCAACTGGATTGGGGCGGTGGGTTGATCTGGGCCTGCGTGCCTGAAGGATCAGACATCCGTCCACTGCCCGTTGCGGGCCACGCCACTTTGGTACGGGCCTCCGAACCCACACGACGCGCGGTACCGGTCTTTGAACCGCAAGATCAGGTTCTTACGACATTGACCCGTGGTCTGCGGGCGCGGTTCGATCCGCGTGGCATCCTGAACCCCGGGCTGATGGGATGATCAGCGGGATCGCTTTCACCTTCGTCGTCCTGCCCTGTCTGGGGGCCGTGGTTTTGGCAGCCATCGTGAGACACTGGGCGCTTGCGGCGGCTGCCATGTGCGGCGGTCTGGCATTTGCGTTTCTGGCGCCATCCTTGCCGGGGGCCGTGGGCTTGTTGGGCCTGCCGTTCTTCGTCGGTGTTGCCTTGGGCGGGTTGGCCATGGTGCTGGCCCTGCCGCGCCGCCCCGATATGGATCTGTGGGGGCGCATGTTGACCGCCCTTACGGTCGCCTTTGCGGCCACCTTTTTAAACCTGTTGCTGAACGCGAACGGACTATAATCATGCAAACCACTTTCACCGACGCGCAACTCAAAGATCGCGGCACGGCCCGCGCCAACCAGATCCTGCGGACCTGTGTGCACTGCGGCTTTTGCACCGCCACCTGCCCCACATATCAGGTCTTGGGCGATGAGTTGGACAGCCCGCGTGGGCGCATCTACCTGATCAAGGACATGCTTGAGAATGAGCGTGTCCCAGACGAGAAGACCGTCAAACACATTGATCGCTGCCTGTCCTGTCTGGCCTGCATGACGACCTGCCCGTCGGGTGTGCACTACATGCATCTGGTCGATCACGCCCGCGAATACATCGAAAAACACTACGACCGCCCATGGGCAGATCGCGCCCTGCGCTGGGTACTGGCCCGCATCCTGCCCTATCCCATGCGGTTTCGGGTGGCCTTGCTGGGGGCCAAGATCGGGCGGCCCTTTGCGCGACTGATGCCCGATGCGCGCCTGCGGGCCATGCTGGAAATGGCACCCAAAACCATCCCCCCCGTCAGCCGCAATGACGACCCGCAAACCTTCCCGGCCATACAAAAGAAGATGCGCGTGGCGCTGATGACAGGCTGCGCCCAGCGCGCGCTCAACACCGACATCAACGACGCCACGATCCGGCTGCTCACCCGTTTGGGGGCCGAGGTTGTGGTGGCCGAGGGCGCGGGCTGTTGCGGGGCCCTGACCCACCACATGGGCAAGACCTCCGAAAGCCACGGCACCGCCGCCAAAAACATCCGCGCCTGGATGGCTGAAATCGCCGGCGAGGGCCTGGATGCGATCGTCATCAACACGTCAGGTTGCGGCACCACGGTCAAGGATTACGGCCATATGTTTGCTGAAACCGATCTGGCTGAGGACGCCGCGACCATTGCAGGACTGGCCAAGGATGTCAGCGAAGTCCTGATTGATCTGCTGCCCGACGGCGCGCCGGAATTTTCGCCCAATATGGCCCAGATGAAGGTCGCAGGCACCGACGCGACCAGCCCCGATGCCACGGGCACAGGCCCCCTGACTGTCGCCTATCACGCCGCCTGTTCGCTGCAACACGGCCAGCAGATCAAGACCTATCCCAAGGACCTGTTGAAGCGCGCGGGCTTCCGCGTGGCCGAACCCGCCGACAGCCATCTGTGCTGTGGATCGGCAGGCACCTACAACCTGATGCAGCCAGAGATTTCCAAACAACTCAAGGCGCGTAAGGTCGACACGCTGGAGGCCGTGAACCCCGATATCATCGCCGCGGGCAACATCGGCTGTATGATGCAGATCGGCAGCGGAACAGATGTGCCCATCGTTCACACGGTAGAGCTGTTGGATTGGGCAACCGGCGGCCCGCAGCCCCCCGCCCTCACAGCCCCCGGAAAACGCGCGCCTGAGGTGCCGATCCTGCGTTAGCCTGCCACATTTGTGCCCAAGTTCGCGGCTACGACAGTGGAAACGAACGGGGCACCCATGCGCATCGCAGGCTTAACGTATATTCTGGCAGCAGCTTTGGCCGTGATCGGCGCGCCATCCAGCGCGCAGACGAACACTCAAACCACCAGCCTCCAAGAACTCACCACCGGCAACGATGCCCGCGGCTGGGAGGCCGTCGGCAGGCTCGATATCGACGGCAAAGGCTTTTGCACCGGCGCTTTGATTGCCCCTGATCTGGTCCTGACGGCCGCCCATTGCATGTTTGAAAAAACCGCGCCCGCGCCTGTTGATACAAACCGCGTCTCGTTTCTCGCCGGTCTGCGCGGTGGCCGGCCTGAGGCAACCCGCACCATCCGACGCGCCATCATCCATCCGTCCTACCGTCACACCGGCGAGGCAACCCATGATATCGTCCCCTTTGACGTCGCCCTCTTGCAGCTGAGCCAACCAATCCGAACCTCCCGCGTGACGCCGTTTGAAATTTCGACGCAAACCAGTCGCGGCACACAAATCGGCGTGGTGTCCTACGCCCAAGACCGGATCGAGGCCCCGTCCCTGCAAGAGATTTGCAATGTCCTTGGCCAACAAGACGGCGTCTTGATCATGGATTGCGATGTGGATTTCGGGGCCTCCGGCGCGCCCATTTTTCGCACGGAAAACGGCGTGCCCCGTCTGGTGTCTGTCGTGTCGGCCATGGCGGAACTGGACGGCGCCAAAGTGGCCCTTGGCATGGATCTGGCCGCCCCCATCGCCACGCTGCGCGCTGAACTGGACAGCGGTGGGACGGGCCTGAACTCCGCCCCGACCACCGCGCGCGTCCTCAATTCAGGCCAACGCAACGACACGGGTGCGCTGTTCGTCAGACCCTGAATCGCGCTGCTCAATCGCGGCCCGATAACTGTGCAACGCCCCTCTTGAAAGCGGCAACAGACCTCCCCACATCATGGTCACAAGGCGCCTAAACAGGGTCTTGTACAACCCCCGCCGTGCCCGATTGGGACGGCCTACATATCGCTACAATCGCTCAATGGAGGATACCCATGCGAACCTTTGATCTTGCTCCGCTGCACCGTGCCAGCGTTGGTTTTGACCAAGTTGCCCAAATGATGGACCGGATGCTCAGCACCGACCAAGGCAGCCAGAGCTACCCCCCCTACAACATCGAAAAAACCGCCGACGACAGCTGGCGCATTTCCATCGCCGTGGCCGGTTTTTCAGACGAAGACCTGCACGTTGAGGTGAAGGAAAACTCCCTTCACGTCACCGCGAAAAAGGCCGAGGAAACGACCGAACGGACGTATCTACATCGCGGCATCGCGACCCGTGCGTTCTCCCGCCGGTTCCATCTGGCGGACCATGTGCGCGTCACCGGTGCGTCCCACGAAAACGGCATGCTGCATGTCGATCTGACCCGCGAAGTGCCAGAAGCGCTGAAGCCCCGCCGGATTGAAATCACCAAAGCCACACCGGTTGAGCAGGACGTGATCGACGCCGAAAAGGTGAACTAATCCCTCCCCCGTGTTCTCCTCCCTGAACACGACAAAGGGGCGCCCGATGCGGCGCCCCTTTTTAGCATTCCTCATCTTGGTTAGAAGACGATCTTGCCCTTCCAGCCGTCGAGGTCCGGCTTGTCGTCCGTCACATTGGCCTTCGCCATCTCGTAAAAGAATTTCAGCGGATTGTCGTCCGTCAACGTCGCCTCTGCCGTCTTTGGGGTGAAGGACATCAAACGCACGTCCGGATCTTCCTTGCCGTCGTCAAACCAAGCGGCTGCAAAGGGGCTCCAAAATTCATCGATCAGGGCTTTGTCGTTCTCGACAGCCAGCTCTCCTTCGATATCGGCCCAAATGCCTTCGCCGCGGTCCGCGACCACAAACCGTGCAGGCTTGGGGCCTTCCGTTGCGGCCACATACAAAGAATTGCCGTCTGCGGTCAGAAAGTAAATCTTGCCGTCTTTGCCATCATCACGCACCTGTGGCGTCATGGGGATCAGCGGGCCGGTGGCCAAACCCAACATGCCGCCATCGACATCTTCCATTGCGTCCCAAAAACGGGCTGATTTATCGTGACTTACATCTTTCATGGCATCTCTCCTGTGATCAATTTCACAAAAGAAACGCGCCCCACGGCGTCACAGTTCCGCTAAGAAATATCCGGAAATTTCGCCGCATCGCTAAAATTCCGGAATTTTAGCCGCCCCTAATGCGCCTCGGCCCAAGTATCACCGATGCCCGCATCCACCACCAAAGGCACATCGAACTTCACCGCCGGATCCGCCGCGTTTTCCATCACATCCTTGGCCACGCCGATCAGATCATCGGCCGCGTTTTTGTCGACCTCGAACACCAATTCGTCATGGACCTGCAGCAGCATCTTGGCGGGCAGATGGGCAATCGCATCATCCATCCGCACCATCGCCCGCCGAATGACATCCGCCGCCGTCCCCTGAATAGGCGCGTTGATCGCTGCACGTTTGGCAAACCCCGCACCAGGGCCCTTGGCGCTGATCTCTGGCGTGTGGATCTGGCGGCCAAACAACGTCTCGACCCGTTTGTGTTCCTTCGCAAAGGCCACCGTGTCATCCATGTAAGTCCGAATGCCGGGGAAACGTTCGAAATAGCGGTCAATGAACCCCTGCGCCTCGGCCCTTGGGATACGCAGGTTGCGCGCCAGACCGAAACCGCTGATCCCGTAAATCACGCCAAAGTTAATCGCCTTGGCCTGTCGCCGGATCTCCGATGTCATCTCATCCAACGGCACATCAAACATCTCGGACGCGGTCATGGCGTGAATGTCGTGTCCTTCGGCAAAGGCCTGTTTCAGCGCGGGAATGTCGGCAATATGGGCCAAAATCCGCAGCTCAATCTGGCTGTAATCCAGCGCCACCAACACCTTGCCATCCTCCGCCACAAAGGCCTCACGGATACGGCGGCCTTCCTCGGTGCGGATCGGGATATTTTGCAAATTCGGGTCGGTCGAGGCCAATCGTCCCGTGTTCGCCCCCGTGATCGCATAAGACGTGTGCACACGCCCCGTCTCGGTGTTGATGTGGGTCTGTAGCGCGTCCGTATAGGTCGATTTCAGCTTGCTCAGCTGGCGCCAATCCAGCACGCGGGCAGGCAGTTCGTGCTCCGTCGCCAAATCCTCCAACACATCGGCACCCGTGGAATATTTCCCCGTCTTGCCCTTCTTGCCGCCCTCAAGCCCCATCTTGTCGAACAGGATGTCACCGACCTGCGCGGGCGAGCCGACGTTGAACTTCTCCCCCGCCAGCGCATAGAGCTCATCCTCCAGTGCGGCCATTTTCTGGCTGAACGCATTGGACATCCGGCTCAGCGTGTCGCGGTCCACCTTGATCCCCGACATCTCCATGCGCGCCAGCACCGGCACCAAGGGACGCTCCAACGTCTCATACACCGTCGTCACCCCCTTACGGTGCAACTGCGGCTTGAAAACCTGCCACAATCGCAAGGTAATATCCGCATCCTCCGCCGCGTATTTCACCGCATCCTCAACCGCCACACGGTCAAAGGTGATGGCCGATTTGCCCGTGCCCAACAGCGATTTGATCTCAATCGGGTTGTGCCCGAGATACCGTTCGCTCAGCCCGTCCATCCCGTGATTGTGCAGACCCGCATTCATCGCATAGGACATCAACATCGTGTCGTCGATGGGGGCTGCCATGATCCCGTTGCGGGCAAAAATCTTGGCATCGTATTTGGCGTTCTGAAAAATCTTCAGAATGCTGTCGTCTTCCAGCATCGGCTTCAAAATCGCCAGCGCCGCCTCAAAATCCATCTGCCCTTCGGCCAAGGCATCATCGCCAAACAGATCATCCGCCGCGCCCCCCTTGTGGGCCAGCGGCACGTAACAGGCCTCGCCAGCCTCAACACACAACGACACGCCCACCAGATCCGCGCGCATTTCATTCAACGCTGTGGTCTCCGTGTCCACCGCCACGTAGCCGCGGGCATAAATCTTGTCGATCCACGCCTTCAGCGCGTCCTCATCCTTCACCCACTCATAGCGCGCCTCGTCAAACGAAGGCTGCTCCGACGCATCCTCGCCCTCCTGAGACGCAGCAGGCGTGTCTTCAATGACCGGTGGCTCAACCTCCAGCTTTTCAGAAATCCGCCGCACGATGGTCCGGAATTCCATGCTTGCCAGAAACTCCAACAACACATCTGGGTCAGGATCACGGACCTCAAGATCATCCAGGCTAAACGCAAGCTCCATCTGGTCGTCCAACGTAACCAGCTTTTTGGACAGCTCAATCTGCTCACGCTTCTCAATCAACGTCTGCCGGCGTTTGGGCTGTTTGATCTCTTCGGCACGGTCCAGCAGGGTTTCCAGATCACCGTATTCGTTAATCAATAAAGCGGCGGTCTTGATCCCGATGCCGGGCGCGCCAGGCACGTTGTCCACACTGTCGCCCGCCAAGGCCTGCACATCCACAACCCGTTCGGGGCCAACGCCAAACTTTTCCTCAACCCCGTCGCGGTCAATCACCTTGTTGCCCTTCATGGCGTCCATCATCACCACGCCGTCGCCCACCAGCTGCATCAGATCCTTGTCTGAACTGATGATCGTGCAACGCCCACCGGCCTCACGCGCCTGACGGGCAAGGGTGGCGATAATATCATCGGCCTCGAACCCCTCCATCTCCTCACAGGCGATGTTGAAGGCGCGCGTGGCATCGCGGGTCAGCGGGATCTGCGGGCGCAAATCCTCGGGCATCGCGTCGCGGTTGGCCTTGTACTGGTCATACAGGTCATTGCGGAACGTGTGACTGCCCTTGTCGAAAATCACCGCCACATGGGTCACATCGCCCCCGGTGTTGCCCTCAACATAGCGTTGCAGCATGTTGCAAAACCCGCTTACGGCACCAACGGGCAACCCATCGGACTTGCGCGTCAGCGGTGGCAGGGCATGATAGGCGCGAAAAATGAACGCCGACCCGTCAATCAGATGAAGATGGTGACCCTTGCCAAATGCCATGATGGTATCCTCTCTTGAACGGACATGGTGTGCCATGTTCCGGGGTCTACTGCCAGCCGCCATTTTTCTGCTGGCCCCCGCCGCCGCCGCCCAAACGCTAGAGGTTCCGGGCCGGACAGACAGCCCACCATCGCCCTCCCGCTGCGAGAATGCCATCGGGTCAGAGGACAGCTGCGTGCGTGTTTTGGCCTGCGTGGGCAACGATGGCGTCTATTTCGACGGCGAAGCCATCGGATGGGACACAGGCACCCTGCGCGGCTTCATGTCAGACGGCCACGATTGCATCGGGACTTGGTCCAGCGGCGGCTTGGGTGGCACCGGATTTGCCCAATTGGCCTGTGACGACGGAACCACCGCAGACGTCATCTACTACAGTCAGGATCCCGACACAGGCACCGTCATCGGGCGCGGCCAAGACAGCGCAGGGCGCTTTATCAAGGCCTGGTCAGGCCTCAATGTGCTGGCCTATCTGACACAGGACAGCACGCCTGAACTGCCCTGCACCGCAGGCGCTATTCCGATCAGCTAACGGGCCGCCATCCGGCTGCCCAAAATCATCGCCGCACCCGCCACCAGAAAAACCGCCGCCAATCCAGCCACCCATCCGGCCACAGCGGCAGCCCCCAACTCAGGCACATTCAAGAAAAAATACGGATAGACGCCATCGGCGGCCCCACGGGCAATGGCATAAACGGAATACAGGATCGGATAGGCGCTCCACACCGCCAAATGCCGCCAACGCAGCCCCGTTTTCGGCAAGGCCCAAAGCCACAGCGCGATAAAGCCAAGCGGCACAACCGTGTGCACCATATGATCAATCACAAAATCCAACCCCGTCAGATTTCGCCCTGCTGCCAAAAGCGTGTGATAGACGGATCCCACCAACCCAATAGACACCGCAGCTCCCGCAGTCGCCCAATCAGGCAGGCGGCGCCCCATGGCAAACGCCGCCGTAACGCCGCCCACCAGCGTGTTGGTCCAGATCGTGAAAAACCGATAATCAATCCAGACAGCGCCCCAAAACGATGTCTCGTTCTGTTGTGCGGTCATGGTCAGCCGGACAGCCAAAGTCACCGCAACCGCCACTGCTATCGCACCAGCGGCCAGACGCGCCTTAGTCAACAGACGCGGCCTCGGCGTGCACATATTTCGCATCGCAATAGGGGCATTCGACAAAGCCCTGATCGCGCGGGATCTGCAGCCAGACACGCGGGTGGCCCAGCGCACCCTCGCCCCCATCACAGGCAATCCGCCACTCGTTGACAATCTTGGTTTCGGGGGCGGGTTGGGCCATTGGTTTGCCTCTGGGCTGCGGGCGCGCTAGGTGCCCTTGGAATAGGTTGGTCGCCGCGTATTCTAGCGATCCGCAGCGGGCCTACAAGACGGGAAAATCACGCCATGACCGACAATGCCATCGAAATTTCGGGCCTGAAGAAAACCTATGCCGCCACCAAACGCAGCCCCGCCAAGGACGCGCTGAAAGGCGTCGACCTGACAGTGCCGCGCGGCTCGATTTTCGGCCTGCTTGGCCCCAATGGCGCGGGCAAATCCACCCTAATCAATATCCTCGCAGGATTGGTGACCAAATCTGCAGGCAACGTCAGCATCTGGGGCTTTGACCAAGACAAAAACCCCCGCCAATCCCGTGCCGCCATCGGCATCATGCCGCAAGAACCCAACCTCGATCCGTTCTTTACCCCGCGCGGCTCCCTGGATGTGCAGGCAGGTCTCTACGGGGTGCCCAAATCTCAACGTCGCACGGAAGAGCTGCTTGAACTCACCGGCCTCACAGACAAAGCCGAAGCCTACGCGCGGTCGCTGTCGGGCGGCATGCGCCGCCGCCTCCTGCTGGGCAAAGCCCTCGTGCACAGCCCGCAAATCCTCGTCCTCGATGAACCCACCGCCGGCGTGGATATCGAACTGCGCAACCTGCTGTGGCAAAACGTGCGCAAACTCAACGACGATGGTATGACCATCATCCTGACGACCCACTACCTCGAAGAAGCCGAACAGATGTGCGACCAGATCGCCATCATCAACCACGGCACGGTCATCGCCAATGACACCACGGCCAATCTGCTCGGCCAACTCGACGCCAAAACGCTGGTCATTACACCCGACAGCGACACAGACCTTCCGTCCCTGCCCTCCGGGATCACGGCGACCAAGCGCGACAACGGCACCCTGGCCTTCACCTACAAAACAACCCGGACCCGCGCCGATGATGTCCTGGACTTGATCCGCACCGCGGGCATCGCGGTCAAAGACGTGCGCACCGAAGACCCCGACCTTGAAGACGTCTTTCTGGATCTCACACGCAACTAAACCCGCCGCCCCCCTTCATCTGACCCAACAAACTCGGGGGGTCTGGGGGCACAGCCCCCAGCCGGTCGGATTTGGCGCAGCCAAATTCGAAACTTAAGGCGCCAGCATCGGCCCCATGGGACGACCGGCCAAAAGATGCACATGCAGATGCGGCACTTCCTGCCCGCCCTGCGCGCGGGCATTCGCAATCGCGCGAAACCCGTCTTCCACGCCAATCATCTCACATGTCTTGGAAATCGCGCGCATGTATCCGGTAATCTCGGCGTCACTGGCGTCGCGGGTAAAATGATCCAGCGACATAAAGGGGCCCTTGGGGATCACCAAAACATGCACTGGCGCTTGCGGTGCAATGTCATGAAAGGCCAGCGCATAATCATCTTCGTAAACCGTCTTATTGGGGATCTCTCCGCGCAGGATCTTGGCAAAGATGTTTTGGTCGTCATAGGCAAAATCCATGCCAAATCTCCTCAGTCTGCAAACAAATAGGGGGTCTGCGCCAAATTACGGGCGACATCTTCCGGCACGCTCAGGAATTCCGCCAGAGGAGGCACATTCTCATCCGGGCTCGCCGCCTCGCGAATACGCAAATGATGTTCGAAACCCGCATCCCCGATCCGGTCGCTTTCGTAAACCACGTCATAGCGGATCGTGGGCAGCAACTGCTGCATCGTTTCATCCGCCGTCTGCTCGCCTGCAAGCCCCACACGTTTGGCGTGACCGATCAGGTACTCATCCGTGAATTCGCACTCAATCTCCAACAGCCGCGTGGTCGATCTGTCGGAAAAGAAATCCTGCATCAGATCAAGGCTCGCCGTGTCCAGACAAATGATCAAACGGTCCGTCTCATAATAATCAAACAGCATCCGCATCAACGCGCGTCTGTGACGTGTCCGTTTGCTCAGCGTGGTTTGAATGCCGCCCAAATCGGGCAGCGGCGTGTGGTCTTCGTTGAACAGATAATCAATGGTCGGAATGTTGGTATGATGCTGGATCGACCCCACCAACCGCTTGGCCACATGCCATTTCTTGCAGGCAATGATCAGCAATTCGCGTTCGCGGCCCAGCGACGCCTCCGTCTCCCAGAACCGTGGCGCAAACCTCCGCCCAATGCGCCCGCGTCCGGTCAGGAAGTGAAACAGCCGCGTGCCTTCGTTCGAAATCTTAAAGTCCGTCCGCCCCGACGCATAAAGCCGCCCCAGCCGTTCCTTTAGCGTCGTCGCCTCGGGTGAGATTTTTCGCGCGAACAGAAAATCCTGACTCAACAACAGGTCATAGTGATCGTCATAAAACGTCACCGGCATCCCATAGTCCGTGAACATCAAAAACGTCAGCGTCCGCGTGCGGATCTCTGGCTCCGGCACCAGATGGCGGACCAGCGTTTGAAAAAACGTCTCATCCGGGATCCACGTGGTGCGGAAAAAGCGCATCACATCGGGCCGGTTGCGCGTCATATCGAGGATCCATTCCACCGTACGGCGGCGCAGACACCACCATTGAGACCCGATCATGATCTGCAAATCGGCCGGAATTTCACGTTCCAACCTCAGCTTTCGCTGCGCCCACCACGAATTGTAAAACAACGTCTTGTGCGTGCGTTCATTGAAGAAATGGCGGTAGATCAGCCGCTCTTCCTTCATACCCGTCTTGATCCAGTCGGATTCGAAAAAGTCGAAACTTTCGATGTAGTCGCAATCGTCGCTGTCCAGCAGCGCCTTGGCATGGGTGGCCGATTTGATCGCCATGCAATCGCCCGACACCATGTAGAAATGCGTGGCCCGTGGAAAGGCATTCACCGCAGCCTCCACCGCATAGAGCGTCGCCTGCACCAGGCTCCACTCCCCCCAACCGCATTTGATGCGTTTGGTGGCATAGGTGACGTTGGGATTGTCCTTCAGCGCGCCTTGGATCATATCATAGGCCGCCTTCGGCGCACGGGCGTCAAAATGGATCGAGATATAGTCCCCCACCGCCGTCAACTGTTCCGCCTGACGCACGATCGCCTCAGGGTCTTTGTGGCACAGCAGGATGAAGGCAATTTTTGCCATATCGGAAACAATATTCCCCTTGGGTGATCAGTGTTTTAGATATGTAAACGTGAAGATCGATTGAATAAACACGATTTCTTTGCTTTTTTGCACAAAACCGCTGCGGGACAGAACCACGCGGACACAGTATGAGGACGAACAGATGGGTTTTCCCGGCACATGGATGACGGAAAGTGAAAGTGTGGTGTACCGCGTGGTGCCAAAATGCGCCTGTTCGACCATCGGACAGATCATGTATTATTCCGACCATGGTGAATTTTTTGATGGCGACATCCACGATGCCCAATCGGGCATGCACAAATGGGCCATGGACGACAGCCAACCGCTGATCACGGAAAACGTGCGCAACCACAAAAGTTTTGCCTTCACCTGCGTGCGCAACCCCTACACCCGCATCCTGTCGTCATTCTTTGACAAAATCTGCGGCATTCAACGCAACGGGCGGCGCTATCGCGGCAATTTGGTGCCGCTGTTGATCCAGAAATACGGGATCGAGGTTGGAAGCCCCGACGATGGGTTCGAATTTGACCAGATCAAAAGCTTTCGACGTTTTCTGCTGTTCGCCCGCGACACCATCCGCTGGCGCCGCCCCATGGACCCTGACATTCATTGGTCTGCCATGTCCGGCCATATCAGCACCTTCATCGTCAACGGCGGGCGCTACGATAAAATTTTCTGGACCGAGCAGTTCAACGACGGCATGCAACTGGTTCTGGACGGGATCGAGACGCCGAATCCCGTCGATCTGGCAGACATCCCGCGGTTCAACGAAAGCGAAGGCCACGGCCCCAAACGCGCCCATCCGGTCGAGGACTATTTCGACGACCTGTCGATGCATCTGGTCTATGAGATCTACAAACGGGATTTCAATCTGTTCAAATACGACTTTGAAAACCCCGCCAACAAGATGCCCGTCGCCGAGATTGACCTGGACGAGGTGCATGCAAAACTTGGGGAGTGATCTTCGATCAGCGCGTGCCGCGAGCGGGAGGCAAATTTTCTGACGAAAATTTGCGGTGCTTTTCCGGTGATATCGAATGGGCAATGGCCCGTGGATTTTGCATATTTTTGAAACAGCGAAACTAAGGCTGCGCGGGCGGTGTGTGGCCTCGCCCTTAAACGCGGGCGCGCTATCTTTGGGCGACGGTTGGCGCGGAGGGCGGTGATGAGGGTTTTGGTTTTGGGCAGTGGTCCGACGGTGACACAGGCGGCTGCTTGGGATCGCGGGCCTTTTGATGTGATCGTGGCCATCAACAATGCGTGGCGGGTGCGGCCTGATTGGGACTTTTTGATCCATCCGTCCGATTTTCCAGCCGATCGTCAGCCTGTCGATCTTGCGGCCTCACAAAAGATCATCACCTATGAAACCTATGTGCCTGCGCAGAATGCCTTGGGCGGGTTTGTTTATGCGGGCGGAACGATGGCGTTTACGGCTGGATACTGGGCCTTGCATGACCTGCAGCCCAGCGTGATGGCCTTTCTGGGCTGTGACATGACCTATGACGGGGCCCAGACCCATTTCTATGGCCAAGGAACTGCTGATCCCTTGCGGGCCGATGTGACCTTGCGTTCGCTTGAGGGGAAATCGGCCCGCTTGCAGGCCATGGCGGCTGCGCGCGGGTGCCGGACATTGAACCTCAGCCAAGAGGCCAGCCGTTTGGTGTTTCCCCGCGCCGCGCCCGATGATCTTTCCGCCATCCCAAAGATTGATCAGGCTGCCGTTGATCATGCTTTGGCGCTTGAGGCGCGGGCGGGTTACATGGTGCCCTCAGGCAAGTATTGGAAGGAAGAGGACAGGTTTGATCCGGCGGTCATTGACGCCATCGACGCGGCCTGGCTGAACACCTGCCGCGCCTAAAGGTCAAACGAGGCCAGCGGACCGGAACGCTGCCATCATGTTGGCCTCTGGCCGTGGGCCCATATGGCCGATGACCTCAGCCGCGCACATCACCCCCATGGCCGCGGCCACATCCAACGCCGCCCCCGTGCAGATACCATACAGGAAACCGGCCGCGAACTGATCGCCTGCGCCTGTCGCATCCACGGGTGTCACCGGTGTGACGTCTGCGGTGAAGCGTTCGAACCCGCGCTGCACCCACACGGCCTCCCCCGACCGGGTGCAAGCCACGATGTCGCAGACCTCGGCGGCTTGGCGCAGGGCTGCGTCCAGATCATCGGTTTCATACAGCGTCCTCCATTCCGCCGCATTGCCAATGGCCACATCCATGTCCTCGGCAATCAGGCGTTTGAAGTCGGCGCGGTGACGTTCGGCGCAAAACGGATCCGAGATCGTGATGGCAGACCTGCCGCCTGCGGCCTTCATCTTGCCTGCGGCCTCGGAAAAGGCGGTTTTGCCGTCGTCCTTGTCGAACAGATAGCCTTCGAGGAACAACAACCCCGTGCCAAAGACGTCCGGCACATCGGCGGATGAAATATCCGCGCCGGCACCAAGATATGTGTTCATCGACCGTTCGCCATCGGGCGACACAAAGATCATCGACCGCGACGTTGGCAACTCAACCTGCTGCGGCGCCAGCGGAAACGCCGTGCCTGCCTTATCCAGGGCATCCGCATAAAACCGGCCCAAGGCGTCGTCTTTGACCTTGCCGATAAAGGCCGTTTGCAGGCCCAATTCACCGATGCCCGCAATGGTGTTTGCGACGGACCCGCCCGGGGCCTCGACGCGCTCCGACATGGAGGCATAAAGCAACTCCGCGCGGTCCCGTTCAATCAGCTGCATGATGCCCTTGGTGATGCCCATCTGATCAAGGAACGTGTCAGGGGCGGGGGAAATCACATCGACCATTGCGTTGCCAATGCCAATCACATCAAAATTCATTCGGTTTTTTCCTTGTAAAGACACAGGTCGCTGATGTGACAGGCCTGACATTTGGGTTTTCGCGCGACGCAGATATACCGACCATGCAGGATCATCCAGTGGTGAGCGTGCAGTTGGAAATCGGCAGGGATATTATCCTCAATCGCGCGTTCCACGGCATCCACATCCTTGCCAGGTGCGATGCCGCTGCGATTGCCCAGCCGGAAGATATGGGTGTCGACAGCCTGCGCCGGTTGCTGCCACCACATGTTCAGCACCACATTGGCCGTTTTGCGCCCCACGCCGGGCAGCGATTGCAGGGCTGCGCGGCTGTTGGGGACGACGCCGCTATAGTCGTCGACCAGGATCCGGCTCAGCTTGATGACGTTCTTGGCCTTGTTGCGATAAAGCCCAATGGTCTTGATATGCTGGATCACGCCCTCTTCGCCCAAATCCAGCATCTTTTGCGGGGTATCGGCGATCTTGAACAACTCTGCCGTGGCTTTGTTCACGCCCTTGTCCGTGGCCTGCGCAGACAGGGCCACAGCGACAACCAACGTGTAGGCGTTCACATGGTCCAATTCCCCTTTGGGTTCGGGATCAGCCGCATGAAACCGTGTGAAAATCTCACGTATGGTTTGATAGTCGAGTTGTTTTTGAAGTCGGGCCATGGGGGTTTATGGCCCGCGTTCGGGCAAAGGTTCAAGCAAGGATGCCGCTTCGCGCAACATTCGGGTCGCGTGACGATGTTTCGCTGCATAGGGTGCACGCATGGAACACTCAGACCACTATCATTACCACGTCATTCGCCGTGCATTGGATCATATAGATGCCGCACGTGCCCCCCTCTCGCTTGAGGCCTTGGCCGATAAGATGGACATGTCCCCCGCCCATTTTCAGCGTGTCTTCAGCCGCTGGGCCGGTGTGTCCCCCAAACGCTATCAACAATATCTGGCTTTGGGGCATGCCAAGACACTTCTGGCTGAGAATTTCACAACCCTTGCCACGGCAGATGCGGTTGGCCTGTCGGGATCAGGGCGCCTGCATGACCTTTTCCTGACGTGGGAGGCCATGAGCCCGGGGGACTTCGCCAAAGGTGGCGCAGATCTGACGATCCATTGGGGCAAATTCGACAGCCCCTTCGGTCCGGTGATCGCCATGGGCACAGACCGCGGCATCTGCGGTTTGGGCTTCACGTCCGAAATGGGCGACGATTGGGCCTACGACGATCTGGCCCGCCGCTGGCCCAATGCCACGTTTTCGCATGACCCGCACACGATCGCACCATGGGTTGAGGCCGCGATGTCCCTGCGGGGCGACGCGAAACTGGTGATGATCGGCGCGCCATTTCAGCTCAAAGTGTGGGAGGCGCTGATGACAATCCCGTCCGGTCAGGTCACCACCTATTCCGAAATCGCCGGTGCCATTGACCACCCGCGCGCTGTCCGCGCTGTGGGCACAGCCGTCGGTCGCAATCCGATCAGCTGGCTGATCCCGTGCCACCGTGCCATGCGAAAATCCGGAGGTCTTGGGGGGTATCACTGGGGGCTTCCGGTCAAACGCGCCCTCCTCGCATGGGAAAGCGCGCGACAAGAAGCGGGCTAACAGCCCATAAAATATGTTGGTTTTCAGATATCATCGGCGGAACCCCGCCCGTCGCAACGGCGTTATTGGATAGCATCGGGGTTTGTCCGATATAAACCGCATCAAGCGCACCATGTCCGGTGCCCAAATAGGAACGATTAAAATGACCCTGTCCAAAACCTCCCTCGCAGTGGCCGTGTCCGGCCTTTTGGCCGTGACCGCCTGCGAACAGATTCAGGACCCGAACAACCCGAACCGCAACACCCAGCAAGGTGCCTTGGTCGGTGCAGCCGCAGGCGCGCTGATCGGTGCGGCGCGCGGCGATACCGTCGGTGAACGCAACCGTGGCATCGTCACCGGCGCGCTGATCGGTGCAGGTCTGGGTGCCGGCGCCGGCGCTTTGCTGGACCGTCAGGAGGCGCAGCTGCGCGCGGAGCTTGGGTCCAACGCCCGCATCGTTAACACTGGCGACCAACTCATCGTCACACTGCCACAGGACATTCTGTTCGCGACGAACAGTGACCAGCTGTCTGGCGCTTTGCGCACGGATCTAAATGCTCTGGCCCGGTCGATGAACGACTTCCCGAACACAACGGTGAATGTCATCGGCCATGCGGACAACACCGGCTCTGCCGCCTTTAACCAAAGCTTGTCCGAACGCCGTGCGCAATCAGTCGCCTCTGCTCTCATTTCCAGTGGCGTTGCGCCAAACCGCGTCCGCTCCATCGGCCGTGGCGAATCTTCCCCAATTGCGTCCAACCTGACGCCAGAAGGCCGCGCCCAGAACCGTCGCGTGGAAATCACGATCACCCCGAACTGATCACCCGCGATTGATCATGACCAGGGCCACTCCGTCACAGGGTGGCCCTTTTCGTTTGCGGCCCCCCGTGCGTTGGTCATATAAACTGACCAATTCGCATGAGGGCCCGAAATGCCATTTGAACCTGTCCAGCCTGAAAAGATCTCAAACGCAGTTGTCCGCCAAATCGAACAACTGATCCTGCGGGGCATCCTCAAACCCGGCGAGAGGCTCCCCTCGGAACGCGAACTCAGCGAACGCCTCAGCGTCTCGCGCCCCTCCCTGCGCGAAGCGCTGGCCGAGCTACAGGAAACCGGCCTGCTGACCAGCCGTGCCGGCGCGGGCGTGTTTGTCGGCGACGTTCTGGGCTCCGCGTTCTCGGACACACTGGTGCGGCTTTTCGCAAATCACGACGAAGCGGTGTTCGACTACATCGCCTTTCGGCGCGATATGGAAGGGCTGGCCGCCGAACGGGCCGCCACCAACGGCACCGACACCGACCTTGCTGTGATCGACACCATTTTCAAGAAAATGGAAACCGCCCACACCAAACGCAACCCGACGGAAGAGGCGGGCCTGGATGCCGATTTTCACCTTAGCATCATCGAGGCGAGCCATAATGTCATCATGTTGCACATGATGCGCTCCATGTATCAGCTGTTGCGCGAAGGCGTGTTCTATAACCGCCAGATCATGTTCAAACAGCGGACCACCCGCGACCAGTTGCTGGACCAACACCGCCGGATCAATGACGCCCTTCAGGCCCGCGATGCCACAGGCGCCCGCAAAGCGGTCGAGGGCCATCTGGGATTTGTCGAGGCCGCCTTGTTCGAACAAGACAAGACAGAACGCAACGATGCCATCGCCCGCAAACGGCTGGATCATGAACTGCGCCGATGACCCCACGACCTGAGGCTGCGCCTCAACCCGAGGGGGATTGCAGCACGACAAAAGCGGGTCGAGGCACAGCCTCGGGTCGCTTTGCGCACAAAAAAGCCCAGCACATTGGCTGGGCTTTTTAAATCATTTTGGTCGGATCAGTGCAGCTTCGCACCGACCTCCGCGATGGCGTCGTCAATCAACGCATTCGCATCCGCAGCGGTGGTCTGCTTGGCAATCACATCCCGTGCGGCGGCAACAGCGACGGTCACAGCCTGATTGCGCACTTCACGCACAGCCGCATCTTTGGCGCTGACCAACTGGTCCTCAGCGGCGGCCAAACGGCGGGCCACAGACGTCTTGATGTCGGCTTTGGCCTGCTCCGCCGCGCGCGACGCTTCGTCCTTTGCATTGGCGACAATACGGTCGGCCTGTTCCTGCACTTCGCGCTGTTTGCGCTCGTAGCTGGCCAGCAAGGTCTGTGCTTCTTCGCGCAACGCCTTGGCCTCATCGAGGTCAGATTTAATGCCTTCGGCGCGGCCATCCAGCATGCCGGAAATCATGCCCGGCACGTTGAACTTGATCAGCACACCAATGAAGATGATGAACGCGATCAGAACGATCAGGTCCGTGTTGCTCAGCGACCAGAAGTCCGGCGAAAACGGGTTCTTCGATGCGGCCAACGCGGGCGATGCAGCAAGGGCGAACAGAGCGGTCAATGTATATTTCATATCCTTACCCCTTCATCCGCGCGTTGATGGCCGCGGTGATCGTGCGGGCATCGGCCTTACCACCCATGGCGGCGACGATCTCTTTGGCGGCGTCCTTGGCGACTGTTTTCACAGCCTCGGTCGCACCGTCCTGAATTTCAGCAATCGCCTTCTCGCTTTCAGCTGTTTTCGCAGCAATCTCAGCGTCGGCTTTCTGCATCTCGACGTCCAACTCGGCCTGAATTTCAGCCTTGGTGTCCGCGACGATCTTGGCCGCCTCTGCACGGGCATCAATAAGCGCTTTGTCGTAGGCGGCCTCAGCCTCCTGCGCGCGCATCTTCAGCTCTTCGGCGGCGGCGATGTCGTTGGTGATCGTGCCCTGACGTTCCGCCAATACGGACGCGATCCGTGGCAGGGCCACGCGGGACAAGATCAGATAGATCACGACAAGCGTGACCAGAAGCCAGAAAATCTGGTTGGGGAATGTCGAAAAGTCCAGCTGCGGCATGCCTGCGCCGCTGGCCTCTGCCCCTGCTTCGACTGGTGTATCAGCCATTGTGTTCGCTTCCTTTAAGGTCTGGCCTTTAGGCGTGTCGTATGTAGCGTCAGGCGGGTGCCGCCTGTCGCCGATGTTGTTGCCTCACGTTCGGATGGATCACAGGTGCGACCCACCCGATGCGTAAGGATAAGCGGTCTTAAATCTTAGACAGCGAACATCAGCAGCAGAGCGACGAGGAACGAGAAGATCCCCAAAGCTTCAGCAAATGCGATGCCGATGAACAAGGTTGCTGTCTGACCGGCAGCAGCAGATGGGTTGCGCAGTGCGCCAGCCAAGAAGTTGCCAGCCACGTGACCAACACCGATCGCGGCAGCGCCGGAACCAATTGCAGCCAGACCAGCGCCGATGTGTGCGAGTTCGCCTTCCATAATGTATCTCCTTACGATTGGAAGTTAGTGCTTTTGCGGAGCTCTTCCGCTTTGCCTCATTTGCAGATTTCTCTGCGGTTGTTTCGGTTGGTGTTCATGTTGAACACCCGGATTGGAAGTTTAGCAGCCCGGGGATGCCCCCCGGGCGACATTCTTAGTGATGGGGGTGCAGCGCGTCTTTCAGGTAGACGCAGGTCAGGATGGTGAAGACGTAGGCCTGAATGGCAGACACCAGCACCTCCAGTGCATAGATTGCGACGACGCCCAGAATGGCGACAGGCGCGATGATCAGGCCCACTTGCGCAAAGCCCGCAAACACCTTGAGAACGGCGTGACCGGCCATCAGGTTACCAGCCAAACGAATGGAGTGGCTGACGGGGCGGACAAAGTAGGAAATCACTTCAATCACGGCCAGAATGGGGCGCAGGGCCAATGGCGCGCTGGACACCCAGAACAGGCTCAGGAAGCTGGCGCCATTCTTGACGAAGCCCAGAACCGTGACGGTGATAAAGACGGCAAAGGCCAGGATCGCGGTAACCGCGATGTGCGATGTCGTTGTGAACGACATGGGCAGCAGGCCAAGGAAGTTCGAGAACAGGATGAAGATGAACAGTGTGAAAATGTACGGGAAATACTTGATCCCGTCCTTGCCCGTCACGTCCTCAACCATTGTGTAGACAAAACCGTACAGCGTTTCGGCAATCGACTGCGTCCGGCCCGGAACCACAGCGCGTTTGCGCGTGCCCATCACCAACAGCAAAACGATCGACAGGACCGCAAGCGCCATCCACATGGTGACGTTGGTGATCGTGTACCACTCAATCGGACCTTCGCCAAACAGACGCTTGACCTCAAACTGATCAAGGGGTTTGAAGCTCAGCCCGCCGCCTTCAACTGGATCTGCCACGTTACTCTTCCTTATCCTGACCGGCCTGTTTGGCCAGTTGGTCTCTCTGTATTTCTTGGGCCGATCGCATCATGGTCTGAACACCAGCCGCGAGGCCGAAGAAGATAAAAATGATCATCAACCAAGGGGACGTGCCAAAAAATGCGTCCAACCCGTAGCCAATGCCGAACCCGATCCCAAGACCGGCCACCAGTTCGATCACCATCCGCCACGCCATCTGCGCCTGAGAGTAATGTTCGTCCTGATGAGGGCGCCGTTCTTCCGTTCCTTTCAATGCTGCGATCTTGCCCTCAAGCGCCTTCATGCGCGCTGCGTGATCGCCCGTATTGTTCGGATCGGACACCTGCTGTCCCCTTCGAATAGTTGCGCTGGGTGTAGGATTGGGAAGGGACGGAGTCAAGCGGGCTGATGTGACGGTTATGGATCTGTTTTTATTGCATATTTTTGAAACAGCGAAACCCAGGCGGTGCGGCAAAACGGCCAATCGGGGTGCATTCGATATTCAACCATTTGGTTGACGTTTCACGGCGGGTGCGTTTGATGGCCCTATGACGCCGAGCCTTGATATCGTCTTTGCCGCCCTTGCCGACCCCACCCGCCGCACGATCCTTGCGATGCTGCTGGAGGATGACATGGCCGTCACGGACGTGGCCCACCCGTTTGAGATGTCGTTGGCCGCCGTGTCCAAACACTTGGGCGTGCTGACGGCGGCGGGGCTGATCAGTCAGGAGAAACGCGGGCGGGTGAAGTGGTGCAAACTGGAACCGGACGCCCTGCGGGAGGCTTCTGTCTGGATGCAGGGATTTGGCCAGTTCGAACCTGTGAACCTCGATGCGTTCGAGAGGTTTCTGCAAAGCGAGATTGAGGGCGGCACAGAAAGGTCTTGATCTCAACCGCGGTTGAGGATGCACAGTGGCGGGTGAAAGGGCCCACCATGCATATCCTCACCGTTATTGATCACCCGAACCCTGCGTCGTTCAGCCATGCCATTGCCGCGCGGTTCATGGATGGCGGCAGGGCCGCGGGCCACACCGTTGAGGCCGCCGATCTGCATGCGGAAGGGTTCAACCCGTTGTGGACGCAGGCCGATATAGAGGCGGAGGGGGCCGCAGCCCTGCCCGCAGACATCCGCGCAGAGCAAGACAGGATCGCGCGGGCCGATGCCATCTCATTGGTGTTTCCCCTCTTCTGGTGGGGCATGCCATCGATGATGAAGGGCTGGGTGGACCGTGTTTGGTCCTGGGGGTGGGCCTATGACCAACTCAGCGATCCTGATGTGTCGTTGCAGCGGCCGCGGTCGGGGATCTTGCTGATCCCTGCCGGTACGCGGTCCGATGAGATGGAGGCCGAAGGCTATACCGACGCCCTCAGCACCCTTTGGATGAACGGCACGTTTGGCTACTTCGGCCTGGCCCCTCGTCGGATTGAACTGCTATGCGGATCGACCGGATCAGACAGCCGTCGCGCGACACTTTTGGATCGTGCCTATCACGCGGGCCTGACCCTTCCCCCTGCGAAAGCTATAACTCCCAGCCCGCCGCCTGTTCCTTGAGGAATTTCAAAAACGCCTGCACTTTCGTCGTGCGATGCAAATCCACATGGGTGACCAGCCACAACTGGGCTGACCATTCAGGCCGCGAGGGGATCACCTCGACCAGTTCAGGGTGGCGGTCCACCTCCCATTTTGACACGAATCCGATCCCCGCCCCCGCCAGCACCGCATCCACCATGGCGCGGTTGTCCGTGGTGCGAAACACGATGCGATTTGTGGGCACATGGGTGTTCAACCACTGAATGAACGGCGCTCGGCTTTCGGCGTCGTCATGTCCGATGAACCAGTGATTTTGCAGATCGCCCTCCCCCTCGGGCAGGCCGTAGGCGTCAATATAGTCGGGCGAGGCGACCAGATGCAGCGGCTGGAACGTAAACGGCTGCACCACATTGTCCGGCTGATCAGGGGCCTTGCCCGCACGGATTGCCACGTGCGCCTCCCCGTATTCCAGACGAAACAGGCGATCCCCGGTCAAATACCGCACCGTCAGCTCGGGGTTTTCACGTCGAAACTGCGCCATCACCGGCGTCAACATGGGCGACAGCATCACCAAGGATGTCACCACCAGATCGCCAGAGACCCCCTCTCCCTGCCCGCGAATGCGCCCCGCAAGCTGGGTGAACTGGTCGTCCGTGGCTGTTGCCACCTGCATCAGGTCCTGGCCTGCCTCCGTGGGGGTGTAGCCGCGCGCATGGCGCTGGAACAGCTTTACCCCCAGCCGCTGTTCCAGCGCATCAATATGGCGAATGACCGTCGCATGGTGCACGCCCAGCGCATCGGCGGCCCCGCTGACAGTGCCAATCCGTGCCACCTGAAACGCGGTGCGAATTTCATCCCAATTGTCCATCGTGTGCCCCATCTTGGTTGTTTCACCAAAACCAATGACGTGTCTGACCATCCCCAAGGGCGGCCACACACTCCAATGATCGTACACTCAAGCATAATATCTGCATTTTTGCACATTGGCTAGACAAATGCAGTAGTCGTGTTCACTTGCGCAAATCCCATATCAGGGGTCAATCGCAAACAAGAGGACCCGACATGACCCATACACTCCACATCGACGCCTCCGCCAACCTTACGACCAGCCTGTCCCGCGCTGCGTCGGCCAAAGTGGTGGCAGATCAAGGCGGCACCGTCACCTACCGCGACCTCGCGCGTGACCCCCTTCCCCAAATTGATGGCGCATGGGCCGACGCCCGCCTGACCGATCCCGCGACCCGCAGCGCCGAGGATGCGGCGCGCCTGGCCCTCTCGGACACCCTGATCCGAGAGCTACAACAGGCCGACACCATCGTCATCGGCGCCCCGATCTATAACTTCGCAGCCCCTGCGTCCCTGAAGGCGTGGATGGATCTGGTCGCGCGCCCGCGCGTCACCTTTCGCTATACGCAAGACGGGCCCGAAGGCCTGCTGACCGGCAAAAAGGCCATCGTCACCGTGGCCTCAGGCGGCGTGCCTGTGGGGTCTGACATCGACTTTCTGTCGTCACACCTGCGGTTCTTCCTTGGCTTTATCGGCATCTCGGACGTCGAAATCATCGCAGCCAAAGACATTGCCACCCCCGTTGCCGCGTAAGCGTTGACACCCTGCATGGGGCGCGTTTGACTGCGCCCCATGCGGATCACCCAGACAACGGACAGGTCTTTCGTTCTGAACTCAGTCGAATGGGGGACAGTGTGGCTGTGGCTGCCGCTTTTCCTGTTCACAATCTGGATCATGTTCCAGTTATCTGGTGGGCAAGACCCTGCACCATTCTGGGTCTACCTGATCTTCAGCATGATCCCTTTGACATTGGGCGGGCTGACGGTTTTGTCGCCACGGCGCAGCCAACTTGTGCTGGACCGCACGAAAAACACCGCTGAATTGCGCCGCAGTTCCATGATCGGATATGACAAGCTGCGGTTTGATCTGCCAAACGTGGATTGCGTCTACATCAGCCAAAAACTGAACACCGAAGCCGCGCTGCCGGACGCCGCGACGGGCCTGATCACCCTGCGGGTCGACGGCGGCATGGACGAGGGCAGCTACAGTCTAAACACTTACCCCCTCGCCCGTACAAAACTCGACCCAATCGTGGATGCGGCCAACACATGGCTGGACCGCACCCCATGAAGCTGACGCAATCGACGGACGACACGTTTGTCATCAACCTGCGCGGCGGGCGCAGGGCCTCCCCCCCATGAGGGTCGTTCACAACACGCCCGACCGCCTGGTCATCAACGGCCTGCGCTGGAAAAGGGCGCTGGTCTTCGCCCTTCTGACATTGGGCGCCCTTTGGGTGGGCTGGCACATCACCACGTTGCCAGATGGAACCATCGGTTGGCTGTTGCTGTGGTTGCTCTTGACTGTGTCATGGCTGCTGCCCCTTGCGCTGTTTGCCGCTGAACGGTCTCAACTGGTGCTTGATGCGCCCAGCAACACCGCCACCCTCGTACACCGCTCCGTCATGGGCCTGCACCGCAACACCTGGCCTTTGGCTGAGGTCCAGTCGACCCGCGTGTTGCGCCACCGCCCCCGCGGCCCCGCAGATGAAGACCCAAAACGCCACATCACCCTCTACGTGCGCCAAGGCATGGACAAGGGGCGCCACCGTCTGTCCAATCACCTCATGCCGACCCAAGACGCGATCGCGGTCTCCACCACCGTCAGCGACTGGATGCGCAACTGGCGCGCGCTTGACTCCGCCGCCTCTGCACCCTAAACGCCACCCAAACCATCCGGACAGCACCAGCCGTCCGGTCCTTGACCACCCAAGGATCGCCCCCCGTCAGCGCGTTGCGCCCACGGGGGCCAAACTTGTTTGGTCGTGCCCTTCGACCATCAACGGGGGGGCAGTACCGCAATGAACCGTCAGGCCCTATATAGGTCGGACAAACGACAACGACGCGAAAGGTGCGCATATGTTTGAGAACCTGTCAGAACGCCTCGGCGGCGTCTTCGACCGCCTCACCAAACAAGGTGCGCTGTCTGAGGATGACGTCAAAACCGCCCTGCGTGAGGTCCGCGTCGCCCTGCTTGAGGCAGACGTCTCCCTCCCCGTGGCCCGCGATTTTGTCAAAGCCGTGCAGGAAAAGGCCACCGGCCAATCCGTCACCAAATCCGTGACCCCCGGCCAGCAGGTCGTCAAAATCGTGCACGACGAACTGGTGCATGTCCTCAAGGGCGACGATGACGCCGGCACCCTGAAAATCGACAACCCACCTGCCCCCATCCTGATGGTCGGCCTGCAGGGCTCCGGTAAAACCACGACAACAGCCAAACTGGCCAAACGTCTGAAAGAACGGGACGGCAAAAAGGTTCTGATGGCGTCGCTGGACGTGAACCGCCCCGCCGCGATGGAACAGCTGCAGATCCTTGGCGTGCAAATCGGCGTCGACACCCTGCCCATCGTCAAGGGCGAAGATCCCGTCGCAATCGCAAAACGCGCCAAAACGCAAGCAAACCTTGGCGGCTACGATGTCTACATGCTCGACACCGCCGGCCGCCTCAGCATCGACGAAGAACTGATGCAACAGGTTGAGGCTGTGCGCGACGTCGCCAACCCCCGCGAAACCATGCTAGTGGTCGACGGCCTGACAGGTCAGGACGCCGTGCACACCGCGGAAAACTTCGACGACCGCATCGGCATCACCGGCGTGGTCCTCACCCGAATGGACGGTGACGGCCGCGGCGGTGCAGCCCTGTCCATGCGCGCCGTTACAGGCCGCCCCATCCGCTTTGTGGGCTTGGGCGAAAAGATGGACGCGATTGAGGAATTCCACGCCGACCGCGTCGCGGGCCGCATCCTCGGCATGGGCGACATCGTCTCTCTCGTCGAAAAAGCCCAGGAAACAATCGAGGCCGAACAGGCCGAAAAGATGATGAAGCGCTTCCAGAAGGGCCGTTTCAACATGAACGACATGAAAATGCAGCTGGACCAGATGCTCAAGATGGGCGGCATGGAAGGCATGATGGGCATGATGCCTGGCATGAAGAAAATGTCGAAACAGGTCGAAGAAGCAGGGTTTGACGACAGCGTCCTCAAACGTCAGATCGCGCTGATCAACTCCATGACCAAAAAAGAACGCGCCAACCCCCAGCTTTTGCAAGCCAGCCGCAAAAAACGCATCGCCGCAGGCGCAGGGCTTGAGGTCCGCGAACTTAACCAGCTGATCAAAATGCACCGGCAAATGTCCGACATGATGAAAAAGATGGGCAAAATGGGCAAAGGCGGCATGCTGAAACAGGCCATGAAAGGCATGTTCAGCAAAGGCGGCATGCCCGACATGAACGACCCCGCAGCCATGGAAGAGGCCGCCAAGAAAATGGGCGCGCAGCTTCCCGGCGGAATGGGGGGGCTGCCAGGCCTCGGCGGCGGTGCCGCCCTTCCCCCTGGTCTTTCGGGGTTCGGAAAAAAGAAATGATCACATGCACCCTGCGATATGAGATCGATCCAGATCAACTGGACGCGTTCGAGGTCTACGCCAAAGCGTGGATCCATCTTGTCGACAAACTCGGCGGGACACATCACGGCTATCACCTCCCTCACGAAGGCCCGAACGATATCGCCTACTGCCATTTTTCATTCCCGTCGTTGGCGGCCTATGAAGACTACCGCACCCGCATGGATCAAGACCCCGCCTGCCGCCGCGCCTACGCGCACGCGCAAGCCACCAAATGCATTCGCCGCTTTGATCGCTCCTTCACCCGCCCCGTCCTGACCGGCGCCTCGGTTGAGGAGCTCGGCCTGTAATGCGCGTCCTCTTCATCTGTCCCAATAAACTCCCGCCGGAGGCCAAAATCTTTCAAAGATTTTGCACCCAAAAATTCTGTGAATTTTTGGGCCCGCCCGCCGCAGGCGCAGACACATGATCCCGACGGACTGGATATTCGGCCTCATCGGAGGTCTGATGATCGGCAGCGCAGCCGCGCTCTATCTGCTGGTGAATGGCCGCATCATGGGCGCGTCCGGCATTCTCGGCAGCATCGTCGACGCCACCGGCCCCACGTGGGAAAAGGCGTTGTTCATCGCGGGCCTGATCGCGGCTCCGCTTCTTTACGGTTTCGCATTCGGCTATCCGGCTACAAATCTCACCTCCAACCCTGCGCTTCTTGGTGTTGCCGGCCTCTTGGTGGGCTTGGGCACCCGTATGGCAAATGGCTGCACCTCCGGCCACGGCGTCTGCGGCATATCTCGGTTCTCGGCCCGCGGGATCACCGCCACCGTCGCCTATCTTGTCGCGGGCTTTGCGGCCATGTTCGTCGGACGCCATCTATTGGGGGTGTTTTGATGCGGGGTCTGTTCGCCCTTCTTGCTGGCGCCTTGTTTGGCGCGGTCCTCACCGTGTCGGGCATGACCGACACCGCAAAGGTGCAAGGATGGCTGGACCTGTTCGGCAACTGGGATCCGACGCTGGCCTTCGTGCTGGGCGGCGCCATTCTGCCCATGCTGCTGGCATGGCGGATTGCTGCGCGCCTTGAAAAGGCCGTGCTTGGCACCGCAATCCCCACCCCGTCCGAACCCGTCATTGACCGCCGTTTGATCGCAGGCTCGGCCCTGTTTGGCACCGGTTGGGCCATTGTGGGCCTGTGCCCTGGTCCCGCCATGGCCGTCCTTGGTTACGGCGGCGGTGACGCACTGTTGTTCTTTGGCGCGATGGCCGCAGGCATGTTGGGCAACCGCCTGCTTGCCCTGCCCGCAAAGGCAGCAACACCATGACCCAGACCTACACCATCCCAACCCTTCAGACGGATCGTCTGACGCTGCGCGCACCCCGCGCTGATGATTTCGCGGCCTTCTCAAAATTTGCGCTCTCTGACCGCACCGATTTCATCGGCGGCCCGTTCACCATCAAGGACGCGAACCGCATGTGGGGAAGTCTGGCAGGCCAATGGGTGCTGCGCGGCTATGGCTCGTTTGTGGCCTGCCTGAAGGATGGCACACCCGTCGGCTCATTGGGCTGCTGGCACCCGATGATCTGGCCCGAACCCGAATTCGGCTGGACCCTGTGGTCCGCGAATCACGAAGGCAAAGGCTACGTCACCGAAGCCCTGCGCACGATCATGCCCTGGGCGTGGGACGTAACGGGCTTCACCACGTTCGTCTCCTACATCGACGCCTCCAACCTCCCGTCCGCTCACGTCGCCCGCGCCTTGGGCGCAACCTTTGACCAAGCGGCAACCGACGCCCTGAATGGGCCAGACTCGTTGTTCTATGACCCTGACGAAGAAGACGTCCACGTCTACCGCCACGTGAAAGGGGCCGCCTGATGCCAGCCCTGTTACCATACGCGTGCCATACGCCAGCCATACGCAAACCAGCACCCAGTGGAGGCTCGAAATGACCCCCGACATGATCGACGCGACAACCCGCGCCGCCGACGTCCTCAAGGACCACCGCGACAGCATCGACCGCCTCGATGCGATCCTCGTCTATACCTTGGGTGAGCGGTTCAAACATACTCAGGCCGTGGGGAAACTCAAGGCCAACCACGACCTTCCCCCGTCCGATCCCACCCGCGAAGCGGCGCAGATCGCACGGCTCGAAGATTTGGCAAACCGGGCCGATCTGGACCCCGAATTTGCCAAGAAGTTTCTCAACTTCATCATCGCTGAAGTCATTCAGCACCATCAAACACACCAATCAAAACCCTAAAGGATTCAATATCATGGCTATGAAAATTCGCCTCGCCCGTGGTGGCTCCAAAAAGCGCCCCTTCTACCGTATCGTGGCTGCAGACAGCCGCATGCCACGTGATGGCCGCTACGTTGAAAAGCTGGGCACATATAACCCCCTGCTGGCCAAAGACAGCGAAGAGCGCGTGAAGATGGACATGGAACGTGTTCAGTACTGGCTCGATCAGGGCGCCCAGCCCACCGACCGTATCTCCCGCTTCCTCGAAGCTGCTGGCGTGACCGAGAAGAAAGAACGCGCCAACATGAAAAAAGCCGTTCCAGGCAAAAAAGCCCAGGACCGCGCCGAAGAGAAAGCCGCCAAAGCCGCCGCAGCCGCAGAAGCAGCCGCCGCCCCCGCGGAAGAGGCAGCTGCAGACGACGCAGCGGAATAATCCGGCCCTTGGTGGGGCGGGTGGCGACATCGTCGCCGTTCGCCCCACCCCCTCCCACTCAAAGGCACACCATGTCAGATGACCCAATCATCGTCGGCTCCATCTCGGGCGCATTTGGCGTCCATGGCGACGTGCGTTTGAAATCCTTTTGCGCCGATCCCGAGGCACTGGCGGACTACACCCCTCTGACGCGCTCCGATGGCAAAACCATCACCACGATTGTGGTGAAGGGCCAGACAAAGGGCGCGTTGATCGCCCGCATCGACGGCATTACCACCAAGGAAGAAGCCGACGCCCTACGCGGGGTGGACCTCTTGGCGGATCGCACGAGCTTGCCGTCTTTGCCAGACGATGAATTCTACCATACTGATTTAATGGGCCTTTTGGCTGTGGACACCGGCGGTGCCGAATTGGGTCGCATCAAGGCGGTGCAGTCCAACGGGGCTGACGACCTGCTTGAAATTGTGGCGCCCGGCCTCAAGGACAGTGTTCTTGTGCCCTTCACCCGCGCCATTGTTCCAACCGTGGATTTGGCAGCGGGCCGCGTCGTGATTGACCCTCCCGGCGGGCTGTTTGCGGACGCGGACTGATGGCGCCCCGCCGTATCATCGTCCACCCCGGGTTTCACAAAACCGGAACCACCACCGTCCAAACCTATCTGCGCGAAAACGGCAAACACATCTGGCCACGCAGTGCCCTTGTTTTGCCAGGCCGGACCCGCGGTGGTGCTGCGCGAATGGCTGTGCGGTATTCGCGGTTTGGCACGGCGGACCTGTTGACCGGTTTTCGGGACGAACTGCACCGCACGCTGTCGGCCCTTGATGTGGGCACATCTCGCAAAGTCCTGATCTCAGACGAAAATCTGCTGGGCCGGATGCCGGGACGCGACGGACAACAAGGCTACGGCGCGGCCCCCGCCCTGATGGCTGCGGCCGAAGATGTCATTCACATGGTCTTTGGCAACGACGCTGAGGTCAATTTTCATCTCTCGACGCGCGGCCCCGAAAGCTGGCTGCGCTCAACCTTTCGTCACAACCTTTTTCACAGCCGCGTTGTGCTGGACTTCGACGATTACCGCGCGTTGTTTGGTGCCGCGTCGGACCTGAAATCTGTGGCCCAGGATATCGCAGGCGCGGTCAAGGGCCGCGTTCAAATCCGCGACATCGACGGGTTGGACGGGCCAGAAGGGCTGGCCGCGCCTTTGATCGACCTTCTTAACTTGCCCAGACATTTGCGGGGCAGGCTGACCCTGAAGGACCACATGAACGCAGGTCCGCCCGAAGCCTTGGTGGATGAACTTTTGGCGATCAATCGGTCGGCCATTTCGGATCGCGCGGCGCAAACGGCCAAGGCAAACCTGCTTGAGGAAGACAAAACCCCATGACGGACACCCCAGATAAACCGGCCCCTCTCGGCAAGTCCATCGGTCGAAAATCCATCCAGCTCAGCGCGAAACCGCAAGAGCTGATGACCGACAAGCCCAGCCTTGCCAAAGCGTGGACGGCGCAAGTGATCACGCTGTTCCCCGATGCGTTTCCTGGTTTGTTGGGGGAAAGCCTGACGGGCCGTGCGCTGAAAGACGGGCTTTGGCAATTGCAAACGACTGATTTGCGCCGGTTCGGCGTGGGCAAACACCGCAATGTGGATGACACACCGTCAGGTGGCGGCGCGGGTATGGTTCTGCGTGCCGACGTGGTGGCGAACGCCTTGGGCGATGCGCGCCGTCGCGCGCGCGGGCGGATGCCGCTGTTGTACCTCAGCCCGCGCGGCGTGCCCTTCACCCAGAAAATCGCCCAAGACCTGAGCCAGCAAGACGGTGTGACGTTGCTGTGCGGTCGGTTCGAGGGCGTTGATCAACGGGTTTTGGATCATCACCAGATCATGGAGGTGTCGATGGGGGACTACGTTCTTACAGGGGGAGAATTGCCCGCCATGACGCTGATTGACGCCTGCGTCCGGCTGCTGCCCGGTGTGTTGGGCAATGCCGAAAGTGCTGTGGAAGAAAGCCATTCCAACGGCTTGCTGGAACACCCCCAATACACCCGCCCCGCCGAGTGGGAAGGCCACACAATTCCTGATGTCCTGACCTCGGGTGATCATGGCAAAGTGGCGCGGTGGCGTCGCGAGATGAGTGAGGCAATCACCCGCGAACGTCGCCCAGATCTATGGGAGCGCCACCAGCGTAAAGGCCCGCTGACGGATTAACCCGCGAAACCGATTTTGCGCGGTCGCGTGTGGCCCCCGATCTGGTTGACCCCAAACCTGATCCGATCAAGCGCGGGTTTGGACAGCGGCGGCGAAAAAGCGATCCCCGCCTTGTCCTCCGTCGCCCATTTCACCTTGGCCACGTGGCGCGTGTTGGTATGGCGCAAGGTCAGCATCTGGCCGGTTTTGGGCGCTGGCTGCATGTTCAAGCAAGCCCCGGAAGAGCTGATACTGGTGATCACGGCTCTCACGCCCGTCCCCCCGATATCGACCGTGACGGGAAAGCGGGTTGGGTAACGATGTGCACGATATTTCATTCCGAACCTCCGAAAAGTTGGAGGGAGGATCGGGGAGAATCAGAAATAAAACCTTAAAAGCCCACTAAATTTATCATGCTATTGTGTGGTTTTCGCCTGCGCCCGCCGGACATAGGTGCGCAGCATGTGCGCATCATAAAGTGGCATCGCCATAACCTCGTCACCGATCTCGGTGACGCTGGGCGCGAGGAAACGAACGCGCGCATCTTTGGTCTGGCACCCCGCACCGACCTTCAAACCGCGGTTGATGGGGGCCACCCCGACCATACCGTCGCGCAGCAACCCTTCGGTCAACGGATCATAAACCGAGTGGGGGCCCGCGCCTGCGCAATTGACGACAAATCCGGTGTCCATTGTGGTTTCGCGGCCATCGACGTCCAGCAGCCGCACACGCGCGCCGGTGTCCAGATGATCAACCCCCGCGACCATGCCTTGTACCATCCGCACCACACCCGCATCGATCAAGCGGTGCATGTCCCAGATGGTGTCGCGCGTGCCGCCGCGCAGCCAGTGCCGCAAGGTTCCAGGCACGCGACGTGCCTCGTTGATATCAGGCACAAAACTGTGCAGGGGATTGGCCAGAAAGTGCGCGCGAAACCCTGCGCGGATCTCACGTGTTTCATCGCCTGCAGCCTTCGCTGCATCAATTTCCCGCGCGACTTCGGACAAGAAACCATCGGCGGTTTCATGCCCGGTGGTCAGGTTTGGCTGGGTCATACGGCGCGGCATGCGCGGGACAAGCGGCGGCGGAACCTGTCCATCTGGTGCGCAGACCACAAACTTGATCTGATCGTCGGGGATGAGGCTTTGGCACAAACGCAGCACATCCAGCATGGCTGCGTTGCCGCCAATGCAGCAAATCTCGGCCCCCGCCTTGATGTGCTCCGCAATGCGGTGTTCGTGGCCAAAGACGCTGGGCGCCGCAAAGGGGCCATCATGACCTTCGATGTCCATCGTAGAAGGGCCGCCGGGCGCGACGTCGACATGATGGGCATAGGCCACGTCACCGGTCGCTGTCTCAACCTCGATCGCGGTGGGGGTGGTCCGCAGGGCCACGGCGTCGCAATCATGCAAGGTCACGCAGACGCCCTGTGTTTCTAACTCCGCTCTGCGGACGGCCAAAACTTCGGCCATGAAGTCCCCGTAGAATTCACGCGGCGCGTTCACTCCGTAGATGTCGCCCGCGTCAACCAAGGGTCCAGCGGCGGCCAGCCAGTTCGGTGACCGCCCTGACATCGTCGCGGCAATTTCGTCCCACTTGTCCGCAAGCCATTTGGCAAAGGCAGGGTCGATATCATCCGCCGGGGAATTCAGCAGATACGCGAACCGCCACGGCGTTCCAGCCTCTCCTGCGGCATAGGCAGCCCCACGCCCCAGTGACGTGGCCGCGCGCCCCATGACGATCACATGATCGCCCTGCGCAAAGGTGCCGGTTTCAAGAAAGGCAAGGGCCGTGATGCCATCCCCCACGATCACATGGGCCGGCCGATCCTTGGTCAGATCAGTAAGCTGGGTCATTCAAATATCACTTTTGGTTTGGCGACCACGTAGCTTGCCTATAGCGAGAGGTCAAACACCGGCGCCCCGTCTATCGCGCCCGCAAGCAGGCAACGTGGGGTCATGTAAAACGGGGCGCCGGATGCCATCCCCGTCGGTGAGACATTGCCCTTGATCACATGGCCCCTGCCCCGTATACGCCGCCTGTCCGCGTCTTGAATGAGTCGCAGGGCCTGTTTGGTATTGGACGCGACCTCTTCACCGTGAATCCGCCAGATAGCATAGCACAGGCCGTGAACCCTCCGGTGGGCGACCCAGTCTTTGATAAGACGGGCGACCCTATGAAGACCGAAGCTCTGGCAGCCAATCACATCCGCGGGCAAACCGCGCGTTATAGAGGAGAAGGTCAATGAACCTGATCGCTGAACTTGAGGCGGAACAAATCGCCGAACTGGGCAAAGAGATCCCAGATTTCAAAGCGGGTGACACCATCCGTGTTGGTTACAAAGTGACCGAAGGCACCCGCACCCGTGTGCAGAACTACGAAGGTGTCTGCATTTCCCGCAAGAACGGTAAGGGCATCGCTGGCTCTTTCACGGTGCGCAAGATTTCTTTTGGTGAAGGCGTGGAACGTGTGTTCCCGCTGTATTCCACCAACATCGACAGCATCACAGTTGTGCGCCGTGGCCGTGTGCGCCGCGCCAAGCTGTACTACCTGCGCACCCGTCGTGGTAAGTCCGCACGTATCGCTGAAAAGACAAACTATCGCCCGCTGTCCAGCGGCGCAGACGCATAAGGACGGACGACATGAAAAAAGACATCCATCCCGATTACCACATCATCGACGTCAAAATGACCGATGGCACTGTGTACCAGATGAAATCCACGTGGGGCGCCGAAGGCGACCAGCTGGCGCTGGACATTGACCCAACTGTGCACCCCGCATGGACCGGCGGCGGCGCACGCCTGCTGGACACCGGCGGCCGCGTGTCCAAGTTCAAGAAAAAATACGAAGGTCTGGGCTTCTAAGCTTTGGCACTTTGCAAATAGAAACGCCGCCCCTCGGGGCGGCGTTTTTCGTTGGGGGCGTGGCGCGCAGAAACTCTCAGGTTTGAGCCCAACTTGCTCATTGGTCAGAGTGTAGCGAACGACCGCTTGCCCATAACTTAGGGGTATTCCTTCGTGTATTGATCGGGCGTGTCCTCTCTTTTACTTAGGCATATGTCTAAGTATGATACCGTCCTTGATCCTTACTTCGCAGCACTTGGCGATCCGACACGGCGCATGATCCTTCAGCGCCTTGCGCGGGGCAAGGCGTCGGTCAGCGAACTGGCCAAGCCTCACAACATGGCGATGCCATCGCTGATGGAGCATCTGAAAAAATTGGAAACCGCCAACCTCATCACATCGAAGAAGGAAGGGCGCACCCGGATATGCGAATTGGCTCCAAAGGCTTTCACGCCTGCACAGAACTGGTTGAGCGAGCAATGCGCGATCTGGGAAGAACGGCAGGCCTATGATGATCTCTGACATTGAGGACTATTTTGCGAAGGGCTGTGGACGTTGCCCTCGGTTTGAAACCAAAGACTGTTCGGCCAAATTCTGGGCAAACGGTCTGGCCAGGCTTCGTGCAATTTGCCTGTCAGTTGATCTGATTGAGACGGTGAAGTGGGGACATCCCTGCTATATGCACGCGGACCGCAACATCGTTATCATCGGTGCGTTTCAGGACAACTTCCGTCTCAGCTTCTTTAACGCGGCCTTGTTGCAAGACCCCGACGGGGTGCTGGAGACGCAGGGCCCGAACACAAAACACCCAGACATGATCCGCTTCACCTCGCATAACGGACCGGACGCGATGGAGGCGACGATCCGGGCCTATCTGTTAGAAGCGAAAGGTTATGCCGTTGAGGGAAAGAAGCCGCCACGGGATGATAGCGTACTGGAACTGCCTGAGGAACTTGTCGAGGCGCTGGATGCCGATCCCGAGCTTGCCGAGGCGTTCCATGCCCTGACGCGCGGACGACAGAACAGCTATGTCATCAACCTGAACGGCGCGAAAAAGCCCGAGACACGGGTGAGCCGGATCGAGAAATTCCGCGACAAGATCATCCAGGGTAAAGGTGTGCACGATCGCTGACGCTGTCGTCCGAACATGGCCGAGAGCGCAACTGCGAAGCAGACATCGACACAGTCGCCACTGACATCAGTTTTGCCCCGCAAAGCTGAAGGCCAGCACTTCCGCCCAACCGACGTCCGTTTTTCTCACCCTGCCTTCGGCTTCCGCCGCCGCCCGCCACCAGGTTTGCCACCACCGGGCTTGCCGCCGCCACCGGGGCGGCCACCGCCACCGCCGGGTTTGCCTTGACCGCGCGGGCCGCCTCGGCCTCCACCGCCGCCGCCGCCACCACGACGGCCACCGCCGCCGCGCTTGGGTTTGGCTTCTTCCTCGTCGCGGGCCCAGGGGCGGCCACCGGCCACGGGGATGTCGGCCTTCATGGCCTTTTGGATATCGCGCAACTCGCCCATCTCATCGGGTGCACAAAAGGCCACGGCCATACCGTCCGCACCCGCACGCGCCGTCCGGCCAATCCGGTGGACATAGTTTTCCGGCACATTGGGAAGGTCGTAGTTGTAGACGTGTTTGACCTCAGGAATATCCAGACCACGGGCCGCCACATCGGTGGCCACCAGCACCGTCACCTTGCCTGCCTTAAAGTCCGTGATCGCGCGGTCGCGTTGGCCTTGGGACTTGTTGCCGTGGATCGACGCAGAGGCAAAACCCTTCTTCTCAAGCAGCTTATGCAACTTTTCAGACCCGTGTTTCGTGCGACCAAAGACAATCGCCCGTTCATCGCGGTGCTTGTCCATCAGTTCGATCAACAAATCAGTCTTGGCCGCCTTGGCCACGAAATGCACCGATTGTTCGATCCGGTCCACCGCCTTGCCCGGCGCGTTGACCTGCACCCGCATCGGGTTGTTGAGATAGGCCTGAGCCAATTCGTTCATCTGCTTGGGCATGGTTGCCGAAAACAGCATGGTCTGGCGATCCGGCGCCAAGAGCGGCGCAATTTGACGCAGCGCATGGATGAACCCCATGTCGAGCATCTGATCCGCCTCATCCAGCACCAGAAAATGCGTCTCATCCAGCCGCACGGCCTTACGGTCCAGCAGATCAATCAGACGGCCCGGTGTGGCCACCAACAGATCACACCCCCGTTCAAGTTTGCGCATCTGGCCCACGATGCCAGCCCCACCCACGACCAACATGGTCTTCAGATGCGTGCCGGTGGTGTAGGCGGCCAAATTCTCCTGAATCTGTTTGGCCAACTCACGCGTGGGCGCAAGGATCAGCGCGCGTGCCGTCTTGGGCGCGGGCTTGCCCTGCTCTTTCAGAAGCATGTTGATCATCGGCAGACCAAAGGCCGCTGTCTTACCACTGCCCGTCTGGGCCAGACCCATCACATCGCGCCCGTTCATGGCATGGGGGATCGCTTGCGTCTGGATCGGGGTGGGGTCGGTGATGCCCTGTTTTTCAAGGGCGGCAATCAGGCGGGGCGCAAGGCCCAACATATCAAAATCCATCAATCGTCTTTCTACGGACCACAAGGCCCGACATAAACCAAGGGGCATAGGCCCGATGGCATCGGCACACGGGCCGATCAACTTGCGGGAACTGCCCGCCACAGAACGCCTGGCCCGAATGGCCAAAGGCACCCCTGCGTGAGTTTGGGAACCAATCTGATCAGGCCTCTTGCGCAAAAAACTGCGCCTGCTCACGCGGCAGCCGGCCTTGATCCGTTGCACAGGCACATGGGGCGTGCAGCGGGGCAAGTCAATCCCTCTTTGCCTTGCGCCCGTCAGCCGGTAAGGTTACGCGAGCGGTCCGGACAGCCGATCCGGAGGACAACAAAAGGGGCCAAGGCAGTGGCGCATATCATCGTCGTGGGGAACGAAAAGGGCGGCGCGGGCAAATCGACCGTGTCGATGCACGTGGCCACCGCATTGTCGCGGATGGGGCACAAGGTTGGCACGCTTGATCTGGATTTGCGCCAGAAAACGCTGGGCCGCTACGTGGACAACCGCACCAAGCATCTGGCCGAACAGGGCCTGGATCTGCCCACCCCCACCTATCACGACCTGCCGGAGGTCGATCCCGCGTCCCTGCGCGAAGGCGAAAACATCTTCGATCACCGCCTGTCCGCCGCTGTGGCGGGGTTGGAGCCCGACAACGATTTCATCCTGATCGACTGCCCGGGCAGCCATACACGGCTGTCTCAGGTGGCGCATTCGCTGGCGGACACGTTGATCACGCCGCTGAACGACAGTTTCATCGACTTCGATCTGCTGGCCCACATCGACAGCGACGCCGAAACGATCACCGGCCCGTCCGTCTATTCCCAGATGGTCTGGAACGCGCGGCAGCTGCGCGCGCAGGCGGGGTTCGAACCGATTGACTGGGTCGTTGTGCGCAACCGGATGGGCGCACAGAACATGGTCAACAAACAAAAGATGGAAGCGGCGATTGATAAACTCAGCCGTCGCATCGGATTCCGCACAGCGCCCGGGTTCAACGAACGCGTCATCTTCCGTGAACTCTTTCCCAGAGGGCTGACCCTGCTTGATCTACGCGATCTGGGGGTAAAGGGGCTGAACATTTCAAACGTCGCCGCACGGCAGGAACTGCGGGAGCTGATCAAGGCCCTGAATCTCCCCGGTGTGACGGTGGACTTTTAGTCCGCCTGGCCTCGCCGCACAGCAATCTGACCCTCGCCCTCGCTCTCGCCCTCGACTGCGCGTTTAATCAAACGCGGGATTGCGCCAGTATTGGGCGCCATCCTTCAGCACCAACGGCCATGTCCGGCCCGTTTGCGTATAGGCATCACCAAAATGCATCTCGCAGGCCTTTTCTTTCATCAAGACCCACCCGCGCCCCATCAAAGACTGCGCAACCTCCCACTCAACCGACCTTGAATGGGTTGCGACGTACATCCGCCGACAGAACTGATCCAACTCATCAAGTGCAGCCGCGATCACCATGGCTTCCGAATTTTGGATGTCCACATGCAGGAAATCGACAATCGGACCGTCCTTCAAAAGGCCAGGCAGCCCCTTTGAGGCGACTTTGATATGCTCCCGATGTGCGCCGCGGTAGTCCTTGCCGATGGTCGCCGGATCGTCACGATCAAAAATCGCGGCAAAGCCCATATCATGGGTGCTATCGGGCAAAACAGGAAAAAGGGCCGTCCCATCAAACGGACCAACAACCGCGTGGTGTGCCGTCAACGGCACATCGTCAACGCCATTATCCTTGCGGTGGCGGGTGATGAATTCAAATCGCTGACGGTCCCCCTCGACGGCTGTGACATGAATGTTCGAAAGACCTTGGCGCTTTGCGAAAACAGCACCTGCTGTGATCCACGGGCCCCAACCCGCCCCAAGTTCCATGATGTGAAAGGTGTCATTGGGTTTCGATACCCTGATGCTGTCGAGCAAGGCAAACCACTCCATCGCGTCGTGTTCGAAACACCCGCGAAACGTCCAAGGCTGCACTGTGCCGTCCAATGGGGCCCATTTGGTCGCTGTATCGGTTTGTGTCCGGATCCCGAAACAGTCGGTCACATAACCGTCCGCCGCCGTGGCGTTCGGGTCAATGTGGTCTGTGCAAAACAAATGATCGTTCAGGCCAAGCCCCGCTGGAAGGTGAAAATCCTGCGACACGGCCCATGCAAATCTGCGGTCATTGCGCACCGACGCGACAAGGTCTTCCAACGATGTGCTCGCCTCGGCCAAGGCGCGCAAATCCGCCGTGTCTTCCGGCGGAAGATCCCCAAAGGAGGCCATGAAGTCGATCACATCAACTGCGAGTGGGGTCATGTTGGTCTCCGATGTGTTGGGCTAGGATTTGCGCCCCACCAAACGCAATCGCAACGCATTTGTCACCACTAAAACACTGGAGGCTGCCATGGCGAGGGCCGCCAGCTGTGGGGACAACAGGCCAAGTGCCGCGACAGGGATCAGCACGACGTTATACCCAAACGCCCAACCGAGGTTTTGCCAAATGTTGCGCAAGGTCGCGCGGCTGACCTCAATCGCGTGCATCACGCCCATGGGATGACCGGACATCAGCACCACATCTGCGGCCTCAATCGCCACGTCGGTTCCGGTGCCCATGGCAATGCCGACATCGGCGGCCGCCAGCGCAGGGGCGTCGTTGATCCCGTCGCCCACAAAGGCGACCGGCCCGCCCGTTTGCAAGACAGCCAAAGCCTGTTGTTTTCCGTCCGGACGCACATCCGCCACCACGTTTGTGATGCCAAGGTCAGACGCGACGGCTTGCGCGGCCTGCGCTGTATCGCCAGAGATCATCGCAACGTCCATACCGCCCGTCGACAGCCCAGCCACGGCCAGTGCCGCGTCCTGTTTCACCGGATCGCGCAGGCCGAGGTAGCCTGCATAAACACCGTCGATCGCCACATAGACGGGGGTGTCAGACGTATCGGATATTTCAGTGATTGTGATGCCCTCGCGCGCCATCATGCCCGCATTGCCCGCAACAATGCGCGCGCCGTCCACCCTCCCCGTGACACCCAAGCCGGGGACGGTTTGGACGTCTTTCGCTATTCCAATATCGCGGCCTGCGGCCTCAACAATTGCAGCGGCCAACGGATGGGTGGATGCTGCCTCAAGGGCCGCAACACGGGCCAGATCGGCGTCGGACAGCGTCCGCGCCACAACCTGCGGCGTGCCTTGTGTCAACGTGCCGGTTTTGTCGAAGGCCACGACATCGACACCCGCCAAAGCCTGCAACGCATCGCCGCGCCGAAACAGAACCCCCAGTTCTGCCGCCCGTCCTGTGCCGACCATGATCGACATGGGCGTGGCAAGGCCCATGGCACAGGGGCAGGCGATGATCAGAACACTGACACCCGCAACCAACGCCTGCGGCACTGAGCCTACCAACATCCAGACAACCACCGTCAGCGCCGCGATGCACATAACCGCAGGCACAAACCACAATGTGATCCGGTTCACCAAATCCTGCACGGGCAACCGCGCGCCCTGCGCCTCGGCCACCATATCAATGATCCGCGCCAGGGTCGTATTCGCCCCCACGGCCTCCGCTTGCATGACCAGGGCCGTTGTCCCGTTGATTGTGCCCGCTGTAAGTGGATCGCCTTCGGCTTTTTCGACCGGAACAGGCTCACCCGACAACATCGCCTCATCCACGACGCCCGCCCCCTGACGCACCACGCCATCGACGGGCACCCGTGCGCCCGCGGACAGATGCACGATGTCGCCCACGACAACGTCAGCCAAGGGCACGTCAGCCACGGCGCCGTCCCGTTCCACCCGCACCACATCGGGCCGCAGGCCAATCAAACGGCTGATGGCCGCACCGGACCTCCCCTTGGCGCGCGCCTCTAGCAGACGCCCCAAGAGGATCAACGTCACGATAACCGCTGCGGCCTCAAAATAGACCTGTACCGCACCGTCGGGCAAAACCGCGGGCACAAAGGTCGCCACGGTGGAATAGCCAAAGGCCGCGCTCGCCCCCAGCACGACAAGGCTGTTCATATCCGGCGCACCGCGCAGCAATGCAGGCACCCCAAGGCGGTAGAACACGCGTCCGGGGCCCGCCAGAACGGCCCCCGCCAAAACGAATTGCACCATCCACCACGCGCCAAGGCCAAAGGTCCCCGCGATCCAGTGGTGCACCGCAGGCACGGCGTGTCCGGCCATTTCAATGATAAAGATGGGCAATGTCAGCACAGCGGCGATCCAGACCGACCGGCGCAAGGGGCCTTCATCCGCCTCTGACAAGGTCGCTTCACCCTCGGGTGCGCGCAAAGTCGCGGGGTAGCCTGCCTCCGCCGCGGCGGCGGCGACCACATGGGCCGGCACGCCCTGCGCCGTAACCGTTGCCGTGTGGTTGGCGAAGTTCACCGCCGCCGATGTCACACCGGCAACGCCGCCCAACGCCCGTTCGGCCCGCGCCGCACAGCCGCCACAGGTCATCCCGCTGATATCGAATTTGTATGTGGCCATAACGCGCCCCTTCTTCCCCTTCTATAAAGGCGTCAGCGCAGCCTTGGTCAAGCGGCAACCCATGCGGCAAAACTGGCGATATTCGGCCGAACTCTCTGGCCCTATCTGGGATGCCCGAAAATCGTAATAGTATGGCATCGCGCACACTGCGCCCCTTTGATTCGAGCAGGAGGTCCGAGCGATGGACGGAATGACAGCAAACGATATTACTCACGTCGTCGACGCCGACCGCGCCCACGTCTGGCACCACCTTATCCAGCACAAGCCGTTCGAGACCGGCGAGCCGCGCATCATCGTCGAAGGCAAAGGCATGCGTGTCTGGGATCAGCACGGCAAGGAGCACCTTGATGCCGTCGCCGGTGGCGTCTGGACCGTCAACGTCGGTTATGGCCGTGAAAGCATCGCCAACGCGGTGCGCGACCAGATCCTGAAAATGAACTTCTTTGGCGGCACCGTGGGCACCATTCCGGGCGCGCTTTTTGCTGAAAAGCTTATCGCGAAGATGCCGGGCATGACGCGGGTGTATTACTGCAACTCTGGCTCTGAGGCGAACGAGAAGGCGTTCAAGATGGTCCGCCAAATCGCCCACAAACGCTATGGCGGCAAAAAGACGAAGATCCTGTACCGTGACCGCGACTACCACGGCTCCACCCTCGCGACGATGTCGGCAGGCGGGCAGGACGAACGCAACGCGCAATACGGCCCCTTCGCGCCTGATTTCATCCGCGTGCCGCACTGCATGGAATACCGCAAGCACGAACAGGACGGCGCACCCGATCAGAACTACGGCGAATGGGCCGCCGGCCAGATCGAAGAGGTGATCCTGCGCGAAGGTCCCGACACCGTCGGTGCCCTGTGTCTTGAACCTGTCACCGCAGGCGGTGGCGTCATCACCCCGCCCGAGGGCTATTGGGAACGTGTGCAGGAGATTTGCGAAAAGTACGACATTCTGTTGCACATCGACGAAGTCGTCTGCGGCATGGGCCGCACGGGTGTCTGGTTCGGCTATCAGAACTACGGCGTGAAACCTGATATTGTGACCATGGCCAAGGGTGTGGCCTCTGGCTATGCGGCAATTTCGTGCTGTGTGACCTCCGAAAAAGTGTTCGAGCTGTTCAAGGACGACGCAAGCGATCCCATGAATTACTTCCGCGACATTTCCACCTTTGGTGGCTGCACCGCAGGCCCTGCGGCGGCACTTGAAAACATGCGCATCCTTGAGGATGAAGATCTGCTGGGCAACACCCTGACGATGGGTGCACGCATGGTCGACAACCTGCAGGCGCTGGCCGAAAAGCATCGCGTGATCGGTGATGTGCGCGGCAAAGGCCTGTTCTGCGGCGCCGAACTGGTCACAGACCGCGACACCAAAGAACCGATGCACGAAAAGATGGTGCAGGCCGTTGTCGCGGACTGCATGCAGCAAGGCGTGATCATCGGGGCAACCAACCGGTCGATCCCCAGCAAAAACAACACGTTGTGTTTCTCGCCCCCGCTGATCGCCACAGCCGATGACATTGATGAAATCACCAATGCCGTCGACGGTGCCTTGGGCCGCGTCTTCGCGTAAACGCACCTAGACAAAAACAAGGGCGGGCTGGGTTCACTGTGGACCCAGCCCTTTCTTTTTGGAAAGATGGGATCACATTTTTGTCATAAGGCCCTTTTTCTATGCTTCGTTCTGCCCTTGCCCTGCTGTGTTTGATCCTCGCCCTACCCGCTGCGGCGCAAAACTCGTGCGATTATGCCAATGACAATGAATGCGATGAGGCTCGATTTGGCGGACAGGGCTATTGCGAACCCAACACCGACGGAAATGATTGCGTTCTTGTGGCCAAAGGCATCGCCGACAACAGCTGTTCGTTTGCCTTTGACGGCCAATGCGATGAATACCGCCATGGCGGGACGGGGTCCTGTCTTGATGGCTCAGACACCGCCGATTGCGCCGACTGGATTGTGCAACGGGAAGCCGATTTTCTGATGCGCGCCAATGCGCTGGGCCTTGATACGACGTCTATTGGAAATCTGGGCGACAACACCTGCCGCTGGTCAAACGATGGCGAATGCGATGACGCAGCCTTTGGCGGGTCTGGCCTGTGCGATGCAGGCACCGATGCGATGGACTGTCTGATCAACGTGCAAACCACGGCTGATCTGCCCCCTATGGATGAGGCGGACAGTTGCGTGTTCGCAAACGACGGCGCCTGCGATGAGGCCCGCTACGGCGGTCAAGGGTTCTGCGCAGATGGCACGGACACCACCGATTGCGGTGCGCCGACAGCCGCGCCAGCCGTAGCCGCCGGGGACGACAGCTGCGAATGGTCCGGCGACAACGAATGCGACGAAGCGCGCTACGGGGGCGGTGGTTATTGTGCCGATGGCACCGACGCGACCGACTGCGCCCTTCTGGCCGCGGGGATTGCGGACGACAGCTGCGCCTTTGCCAATGACGGCGAATGTGACGAGCTGCGCTACGGCGGCGGCGGCGCTTGCGTCGACGGCTCAGACGCGACGGATTGCAACCTTTATGGCGATTCCCCTGCGGCCCTTGAACGTCTGCTGGCGTTGGTTCCTGCCGATCTACGCGGCCAGTTGGGCGACGACAGCTGCCAATATAGCAATGACGGAGAATGCGACGATGCCACTTTCGGGGGCACCGTCTATTGCACCCCGGGCACCGACGCCACGGACTGCCGCGCGCTGGCTCTGGGTGGCGAAGACAGTTGCCGCTGGGCCAACGATGGCGAATGTGACGAACCGGGCATCGGCACGGACAATTGCACCTCAGGCACGGACGTGACCGATTGCGCCGCCGTGGCCTATCTGCGCAACCGCACCGATACCTGCAACACCGCGTTCGATGGCATCTGCAATGAGGCCTCGGGCGGAGACGGCACGTGTGAAGCGTTCAGCGACACAGCCGATTGTCTGGGCCGGTCCCGTCCTGCAGGCCTTGAAAACCACTTCTTTGGCCGCGATGACCGCCTGCTGGTCGATGCGACACAAATGCCATGGGCCGCTATCGGATCGCTGGAACTGCAGGACGGCGGGTGCACGGGCACCCTTGTGGGCCCTTCGCTGGTTTTGACGGCGGCCCACTGCGTCACGGATACGGGCGAGGAAACCCTCACCCCTGTAAGCTTTACCGCCGGTCTTTCGGTCGGCCAATCCATGGGGGAGGCTCGCGTGACAGGCGCGGTGTTTGACCCCAACTATACCCCCGACGCACAGCCCGCTGGCGGCGGCAATGGCCACGACTGGGCGCTGGTCACACTGGATCGCCCGTTGGGGAATGAAGTCGGCTATCTGGATGTCCATGAACTCACCTCCGCTGACCTCAGCCAGATTGGGCGGTCTGGTCTGATCGTCAATCAGGCGGGCTACAGCTGGGACACCGGCGACAACCTGTCAGGCAACGTCGGCTGTCGCGTGGTTGAGGCGTTTGATGACAATTCGATCCTGCACGAATGCGACACAGCGCAGGGCGACAGCGGATCACCATTCTTGCTGAATGTTGATGGCGCATGGAAAATCATCGCCGTGGACAGCACGTTCTTTAACCCCGACGACGACAAATCGCCCTTCGCGCAGGCCAACTTGGCGGTGGACAGTCGCGCCTTCGCACGGATGGTGGCACAACAGCAGTAAGCGGCGCCGCCAAATCCTCTTCGAGGATTTGTCACCAATTTCTCGATGAGAAATTGTCTGCGCCCATAAGACCAGTTCACTTCCCCCATGGGTCCAGCTATTCTGCGCCCCATGGCCCTTCCTGTTGAAACTTTTTTTCTAAAACCCGATGCCGAAGGCACCCTGCAAACGCAGATCCGCCAGCTTGTGGCAGAGGGTATTTTGGCGGGCCGGTTTCGGCCGGGGGAAAAGCTCCCCTCCTCGCGCAAACTGGCCGAACATCTGGGCGTCAGCCGCATTACCGTCACACTCGCGTTTACCGAACTGTTGGCCGACGATTACATCGTGGCGCGCGGGCGGTCTGGGTATTTTGTGTCCGACAACGCACCGGAACCACCCCATTTTCCGGCCAAGGCCGCAGGGGCCAGCACCGTGGATTGGTCCCGCGCGATCGGCCAGCGGTTCACCTCACTGGATAGTTTTTCAAAGCCTGCGGACTGGGCCGACTACCGCTATCCCTTTATCTACGGTCAAGCCGACCCGACCTTGTTTGACAGTGCGAACTGGCGCCTGTGCGCACTTGAGGCGCTGGGCCGCAAGGATTTCGATGCGCTCACGGCGGATTATTTCGACAGTGACGACCCCAAACTGCTGGATTTCATCGCCCGCCAGACCCTGCCGCGCCGGGGCATCCTTGCCAAACCCGATGAGATTTTGCTGACCTTGGGGGCACAAAATGCCCTGTGGCTGACAGCGCAGGTGCTGCTGACCCAACGGCGCACGGCAGCCATCGAAGACCCGTGTTATCCGGCCCTGCGCGGCATCCTTGAACAATCGCGCTGTCATCTGCATGCCATTCCCGTGGACGGCGACGGCCTGCCGCCCGCCAATCTGCCCCACGGCACCGACGTGGTGTTCACCACCCCCAGCCACCAGTGCCCCACAGCGGCGACCATGCCCATGTCGCGGCGCCATGAACTGCTCGAAAGGGCTGAACGCGACGATTTTCTGATTGTCGAGGATGACTACGAATTTGAGATGTCGTTCCTCAAACCGCCGTCTCCTGCGCTCAAATCCCTCGATAAGAACGGGCGGGTGATCTACGTGGGCAGCTTTTCCAAATCGCTGTTTCCGGGGCTTCGTTTGGGCTATCTTGTCGGCCCCGCGCCCTTTATCCGCGAAGCCCGCGCCCTGCGCGCCTCTGTCCTGCGGCACCCACCGGGACACATCCAGCGGACCGTCACCTATTTCCTCAGCCGTGGTCATTATGACGCTCTGGTGCGCCGCATGAGCCGCGCGTTTCACGACCGCCGCACTACCATTGACCGCGCTGTCAACGCACATGGGCTGACCGTCGCAGGACGCGGCAGCTTTGGCGGGTCCTCGCTGTGGATGCGGGCGCCGGATCACATCGACACACGCGACCTTGCCGCAAGACTGGCCAAGTCATCGGTTCTGATTGAACCCGGCCACGCGTTTTTCGGAGACCCGAATCCGCCCAAGAACTTTTACCGGCTTGCCTACAGCTCTATTCCGACGCCGCGCATCACCGAAGGTGTCGCACTGCTGGCACGCACCTTGGCCGAAATGGGTTAACGACCCGCCGATGCCGCACGGGGGTGAAATCGCGACTCGACAAAACCTTTCATAAATGAGACTTCTGGTCTTAATTCTCAAAGCACTGGCAGTAAGACCTACAACCAACTGGACCTAACGGGCCGTTCGACAAACCCGTAAGTTCAGCCCAAATTTGATCAGAGGGGATTCCCAAATGAAAATGACGACCGAAGAAGCCTTCGTAAAAGTTCTACAGGCCCATGGCATCGACAATGCCTTCGGGATCATTGGTTCCGCCATGATGCCCATTTCTGACATCTTCCCTGATGCGGGCATCACCTTTTGGGATTGTGCGCACGAAGGCTCAGCCGGGATGATGGCCGACGGCTACACCCGTGCCACCGGTGCCATGTCCATGATGATCGCCCAAAACGGCCCCGGTATCACCAACTTCGTGACCGCCGTCAAAACCGCCTACTGGAACCACACCCCCTGCCTGCTGGTGACACCGCAGGCCGCCAACAAGACCATCGGTCAGGGCGGCTTTCAGGAAATGGAACAGATGAACCTGTTCGCTGACTGTGTGGCCTATCAGGAAGAGGTGCGCGACCCCACCCGCGTGGCCGAGGTTCTGACCCGCGTCATCGCCAAGGCCAAGCGCCTGTCCGGACCTGCGCAAATCAACATCCCGCGTGACTTCTGGACCCAGGTGGTCGACATCGAAATCCCCGAGCCGATTGAATTCGAAGTCTCCGGTGGCGGCGAAAACTCCGTCAAAAAAGCGGCTGAGCTGATCTCCGGCGCGAAAAACCCTGTCATCCTGAACGGTGCCGGTGTGGTCCTGTCCGAAGGCGGGATTGAGGCGTCCAAGGCGCTGGCCGAAAAGCTCGATGCGCCTGTCTGCGTGGGCTACCAGCACAACGACGCTTTCCCAGGCTCCCACCCGCTGTTTGCAGGCCCGCTGGGCTACAACGGGTCCAAGGCTGGGATGGAATTGATCAAGGACGCTGATGTGGTCGTCTGCCTCGGCACGCGCCTCAACCCGTTTTCCACACTGCCCGGTTACGGCATGGATTACTGGCCCACAGACGCCAAGATCATTCAGGTCGACATCAACCCAGACCGCATCGGTCTGACCAAAAAGGTCACCGTGGGTATCGTCGGTGACGCGGCCAAAGTGGCCAAAGGCATCCTCGAAAACCTCTCCGCGGATGCAGGCGACGCAGGCCGTGACGCCCGCAAAGCCAAGATCGCAGAAACCAAATCCCGTTGGGCGCAACAGCTGTCTTCCATGGACCACGAGGACGACGATCCAGGCACCACCTGGAACGAACGTGCCCGCGCGGACAAGCCTGACTGGATGTCCCCCCGCATGGCATGGCGCGCGATCCAAAGCGCACTGCCCCGTGAGGCGATCATCTCCTCCGACATTGGCAACAACTGCGCCATCGGCAACGCCTACCCTGACTTCGACGAAGGCCGCAAATATCTGGCCCCCGGCCTCTTTGGCCCCTGTGGCTACGGCCTGCCCGCCATTGTGGGCGCCAAGATCGGCCAGCGCGATGTGCCTGTGGTTGGCTTTGCAGGTGACGGTGCCTTCGGGATCGCGGTCAACGAACTGACAGCCATCGGTCGTGGCGAATGGCCAGCGGTGACGCAGATCGTCTTCCGCAACTACCAGTGGGGCGCGGAAAAGCGGAACTCCACCCTGTGGTTCGACGACAACTTCGTGGGCACAGAACTGGACACCCAAGTGTCCTATGCAGGCATCGCCAACGCCTGTGGCCTGAAGGGTGTGATTGCCCGCACGCAGGAGGAGCTGACAGACGCCCTGAACCAGGCCATCAAAGACCAGATGGAAAACGGCATCACCACCTTGATCGAAGCCATGATCAACCAGGAACTGGGTGAGCCCTTCCGCCGCGACGCGATGAAAAAGCCTGTGGCCGTGGCCGGTATCTCCAAGGACGACATGAAGCCACAACTGGCCTAATGTCTGTCTGAACAGATTGGCCGAGGCGGGGATCTCCCTCGCCTCGGCCCGACCATTTTTAAGGGGACCGCAATGACGCAGAGTTTTTTGCCTGATGGATTTCTGTCTGACGCCGTGGCTGAGGCACCGCAAAACATCATCAAACTCGCCCAAGATTTGCCCTCCCCCCGCGTGGCCATTGCCCGCGCGGGTGCCCCCCTGCCCATGAAAGCCGCGAAAGAGGCCGTTGAGGCCAACATGATGGTTCCGCTTTTCACCGGCGAGCGCCACATGATCGAGGATGAGGCCGCCAAGCTGGATTGGGACATCTCTGGGTTTGAAATCATCGACGCCGACGGCGAAATTGAAAGCGGGATGGCCGCGGCAAAAGCCTGCGGAGAGGGCCGCGCAGACGTTCTGATGAAAGGCCAGCTGCACACCGATGCCTTCATGCGCGCGGCAGTGTCCCGCGACAACGGCCTGCGCACCGGAAGCCGCTTTGTCCACATCTTTCACATCACCAAAGGCGACAGCGCCATCACCATCAGCGATGCGGCCGTCAACGTGTCGCCTAACCTAGATACCCGCAAAGATGCGACGGTTGAGGTGGTTAAGCTGCTGCACAAGATCGGCAACACCCGCCCTAAGGTCGCGTTTCTCAGCGCAACAGAATCCGCCATCGAAAGCGTGCCCTCGTCCATGGACGCCCGCGCCCTGCGCGACTGGGCGGAGGAGAACATCGACGACGCCGATTTCTCAGGCCCGCTCGCTTTTGATCTGATCATGTCGCCAAAGGCCGTGCAGGCCAAGAAACTCACCGATGATCCCGTGGCAGGGCGTGCCGACGCCATCATCGTGCCGGATATTGTCAGCGGCAACGCGCTGTTCAAATCCTTCGTCTATCTGACGGGTGGCTGCGCCGGTGGCATCGTCATGGGCGCCAAGGTTCCGATCCTTCTGACCTCCCGCGCCGATCCGGCGGCGGCCCGCCTGTCCTCCATCGCCCTTGGCGCAATCGTGGCGGCAGGCTAGCGCATGATCCTTGTCGTCAACGCCGGATCCTCATCGATCAAGGTGGCCTTGTTCCAGACAGGGCCAGACGGCGCGTTGACCCAACACCTGGCCGGTCAGGTCAGCGGCATTGGCGGCCCGTTGGCGCATCTGGACCTTGGGACCGATGACAAAGACATCGCCGCCCCTGACCACGACACGGCCCTAGCCGCGATCCTGTCCAGCCTTGCCGCGCAAGGCGTCGCCCTGTCCAACCTGACAGCAGCCGCCCACCGCGTGGTCCACGGCGGCACCACGCTTGTCGCACCCTGCCGCGTCACCGATGACGTCATCGCGGGCATCGAGGCCGCAACGCCGCTTGCCCCGCTGCACAACCCCAACAACCTTGCAGCCATTCGCGCGCTGCAATCGCTGGCCCCGGACCTTGCGCAATACGCATCCTTCGGGACAGCCTTTCACGCCACCAACCCCGACGTCGCCACAACCTACGCAATCCCAGCCGAAGACCGCGCGATGGGCATCCGACGCTATGGGTTCCACGGCCTCAGCTATGCGTGGATCGTGACGCAATTCGGCGCAGATCTACCCAAACGGCTGCTGGCGCTGCACCTTGGGTCTGGCGCGTCGCTCTGTGCGATCAAGAACGGCCGGTCTGTTGCGACCTCCATGGGCTATTCCCCCCTGGACGGGCTGACCATGGGCACGCGGTCCGGCGCGATTGACGGCATGGCCGTGCTGCGGATGGCCGAAATCCACGGGCCGGATGAGGCCGCGCGGCGGCTGAACAAAGACAGCGGCCTCAAGGGATTGGGCGGGGCCAACGACATGCGCCTGTTGCTGGCCGCCGATACGGACAAGGCCAACTTCGCCGTTGATCATTTCTGCTACTGGGCCGCACGGCACGCGGGATCAGCGGTGGTCGCCATGGGCGGCCTCGATGCCGTGGCCTTCACCGGTGGCATCGGCGAAAACTCCGCTAAGATCCGCGACCGGATTATGGCCCATCTGGCCTTCCTTGGCGATGTGCCTGTGCACGTGGTCAAAGCGCAAGAAGAACGTCAGATCGCCCTTGATGCGCTGACCCTTGGGGCGGTGTGATGGAATGGCTGCTGTCGCTTACCGCATTCACCGCTGGCGAATTTCTAGCCCTTCTGGCGATCACCTTCGTCGCGGGCCTCGTGCGTGGGTTTTCAGGCTTTGCGCTGTCGGCGCTGGTGATGGCCTCCGCCGCGACCTTCATTGCGCCCATCGTGCTGATCCCCATTCTGTGGTTTCTGGAAATGTCCGCCAGCCTGTTGATGGCCCGCGCAGGCATCCGCGATGCCGACCGGCGCATCGCCCTGCTGCTGGTCATCGGATCGACCATCGGTTGGCCGTTGGGGCTGATGCTGACGATGTCATTGCCCGTCGAGACGTCCCGTATCGTGGCGCTGGCGTTGATCGTGGCACTGGCCGTCCTGCAACTTCTCAAGGTGCAGTTTCCCGGCCTGCGCACACCCGGCGGCACGGTCGTCGCGGGCATCGTCGCGGGCATCGCGGCGGGCCTTGCCCATGTGGGCGGCATGGTGATCGCCCTTTATGTGTTGTCACTGGGCACGGCCGCCGCCTCAATGCGCGGCACACTCGTGCTTTACCTCTTTGCCTCCGGCGTCTTTTCCCTGTTTATCCAGCTGGGCTTTGGCACCATGGACGGCACCGCGGCCCTTCGGGGGCTGGCGCTTATTCCGCCGACACTTCTTGGCGTCTGGCTTGGCACAAAATTCTTCACGCCACGCCTGCAACCCTACTACAAACCTTTTTGCCTGTTTCTGCTGATCGGCCTTGCCCTGCTCGGCCTGATCAGAACCCTTGCCGCCTGACCTGAAAGGACACGACATGCCCAAAGATCAACCGATCCTCGACACATCGCCCAAGGTCTCGGACGAGGTCCGCAAAACGACCTGCTACATGTGCGCCTGCCGCTGCGGCATCAACGTCCACATGAAAGACGGCAAAGTCGCCTACATCGAGGGCAACAAGGACCACCCCGTGAACCAGGGCGTCCTTTGCGCCAAAGGCAGCGCGGGCATCATGCAGGTCAACGCGCCCTCGCGCCTGAAGGCACCTTTGAAACGTGTCGGCCCTCGCGGATCGGGTGAGTTCGAAGAGATCTCTTGGGAAGAGGCCCTCACAATCGCCACTGACTGGCTAAAGCCCGTCCGCGAAAAGCACCCCGAAAAGCTGGCGTTCTTCACGGGCCGCGACCAGTCGCAATCCTTTACGTCGCTTTGGGCGCAGGGCTTCGGCACGCCCAACTACGCAGCCCACGGGGGCTTTTGTTCCGTGAACATGGCCGCCGCTGGCATCTACACCATGGGCGGCGCGTTCTGGGAATTCGGACAGCCCGATTGGGACCACACCAAGATGTTCGTGTTGTTCGGGGTCGCCGAAGACCACGACAGCAACCCCATCAAAATGGGCATCGGCAAGATCAAAGCCCGCGGCGCTCGTGTTGTGGGCGTGAACCCAATCCGCTCTGGCTACAACGCGGTGGCCGACGATTGGTTCGGCATCACGCCCGGCACCGACGGCCTTCTGATCATGTCGCTGATCCATGAGCTGTTTAAGGCCGGCAAGCTTGACCTTGACTACCTTGCCCGCTTCACCAACGCGTCGTGTCTGGTCAACGAAGACCCCGCCAGCGATCAACAAGGCCTGCTGCTGCGGGACAGTGACGGCCAGCCGCTTGTCATCGACAGCCGCACCGGGGATCTGGCCCCGTGGAACGGTGAAGGCGTGGAACCTGACCTGCGCGCCACCCACCGCCACGCTGGCGTCACCCACCGCCCCGTCTTCCACTTGATGGCTGAACGGTTCCTCGATGTAAAATACGCGCCGGAAAACGTCGCCGCGCAAACCGGCATCGAAGCCAGCCGCATCAAACGTCTCGCCGCCGATATGGCGCGCGTGGCCTTTGACGAAGCCATCGAACTGGACCGCCCGTGGACAGATTTCCGCGGCAAAAAGCACGACAAAATGGTGGGCCGCCCAGTCTCCATGCACGCCATGCGCGGGATTTCCGCGCATTCCAACGGCTTCCAAACCTGCCGCGCACTGCACACGCTGCAAATCGTCCTCGGTGCCGTAGAAACACCCGGCGGCATGCGGTTCAAACCGCCCTACCCCAAGCCCGCAACAGCCCACCCCAAACCCCATGGCAAAGTCACCCCTGGGGAGGCGCTGGACGGCCCACATTTGGGCTTCACCCATGGGCCCGATGATCTGTTGGTCAAAGACGACGGCTCGGCCGTGCGGATCGACAAAGCCTTCACGTGGGAAAATCCCCTGTCGTCCCACGGCATGATGCACATGGTCATCGCCAACGCCCACGCAGGCGATCCCTACAAAATCGACACCTTGTTCATGTATATGGCCAACATGTCGTGGAACTCCTCCATGAACACCAAAGCGGTGATGGAGATGTTGACCGACACGGATGATGAAACCGGCGAATACGTCATCCCGCGCATCATTTATTCGGATGCCTATTCGTCCGAAATGGTGGCCTTTGCGGACCTGATCCTGCCAGATACCACCTACCTGGAACGTCACGATTGTATATCGCTCCTTGATCGTCCGATCTGTGAGGCCGACGCCGTGGCCGACGCCATCCGCTGGCCCGTGGTGGAACCTGACCGCGACGTGCGCGGCTTCCAATCCGTGCTGTGTGATCTGGGCGCCCGCCTTGGCCTGCCCGGCTTTGTGAACGAAGACGGCAGCCAAAAATACGACGACTACGCCGACTACATCACCAACCACATGCGCCGCCCTGGCGTGGGCCCGCTGGCCGGTTGGCGCATGGGCGAGAACGGCCTGACCGAAGGCCGCGGCCAGCCGAATGAAGCGCAGCTTGACGCCTATATTAAAAACGGCGGCTTCTGGATGAGCCACGTCCCCGAAGAGGCGGCCTACTACAAACCGTTCAACATGGCCTATCAGGATTGGGCGGTGGAGATGTCGTTCTTTGACAGCCCCCAACCCTATATCTTCACGCCCTACGTCGAACCCCTGCGCCGGATGCAGCTGGCCGCCGAAGGCGTCGGGCGCGTGCAACCGCCAGATCATCTGCGCGCCCGCATCAAGGACACGATGGACCCGCTGCCCATCTGGTACGCCCCCTTGTCGGATGAGAGGACAGACACGTCCGAATATAACGTCCACGCGCTGACCCAACGTCCGATGGCAATGTATCACAGCTGGGGCACGCAAAACGCTTGGCTGCGGCAGATCCACGGTGTGAATCCTCTCTACGTGCCCACGAAAATCTGGGATGAGCACGGCTTTGCCGAAGGCGACTGGGCCAAAGTCACCTCTCCTACAGGTGTCATTACAGTGCCTGTGGCCCACATGGCCGCGCTCAATGAAAATACCGTCTGGACATGGAACGCCATCGGCAAGCGCAAAGGCGCCTGGGCGCTGGACAACGACGCGCCTGAGACCACGAAAGGGTTCCTGCTGAACCACCTGATCCATGAACTTCTGCCCGAACAGGACGACGGTATGCGCTGGTCCAACTCCGACCCGATCACAGGTCAGGCCGCTTGGTTCGACCTGCGTGTCAAAATCGAAAAAACGACAGCACCCAAAGGCCAGCAATCCCAGCCCGCCTTCGATCCGCAGGCCGCCCCCGTGTCCAAAGGGCCAAAGGACCTGACATGGAAGGTGGGCAAATGAATAAAACCCTCGCCCTGATCTTTGCGGCCCTTGCGGTGATGATCGGATCCTTCATCTGGTTTGTGGCCACATGGGACCGCGACGCAGAAGAACCGATCACCTTCATCTGGCCCGAAAAACTCCCCCCGGAGGGTCGGTCTGCCCCGCACGCCACCCTCCGTCATATGGCCACCCAGCCATACGCGAGCCATACGCCAGCCATACACAAACCATACGGTGTCTCATGACCACATTGCCCACTTCAACTGACCGCAAACTCGGCCTAGTGATCGACCTCGACACCTGTGTCGGCTGCCACGCGTGCGTGATCTCCTGCAAAGGCTGGAACACCGAAAACTATGGTGCACCTCTGGCCGACACCGACGCTTATGGCGCCAACCCCTCAGGCACGTTCCTCAACCGTGTACACTCCTATGAGGTGCAGCCCGCGAACGACGCGCCCGCCCAACTCATCCACTTCCCCAAATCCTGCCTGCACTGCGAAGACGCGCCCTGCGTCACCGTCTGCCCCACGGGCGCCAGCTACAAACGTGTCGAAGATGGCATCGTGCTGGTGAATGAGGCGGATTGTATCGGGTGCGGGTTGTGCGCCTGGGCTTGCCCCTATGGGGCCCGCGAAATGGACGCAGTCGAAAAGGTGATGAAGAAATGCACCTTGTGCGTCGACCGCATCTATAACGAAAACCTGCCCGAAGAAGACCGCGAACCCGCCTGCGTGCGCACCTGCCCCGCCGGTGCGCGGCATTTCGGGGATTTCGCAGACCCGGACAGCAACGTCAGCAAACTGACCGCTGAACGTGGCGGAATGGATCTGATGCCTGAAATGGGCACCAAGCCGGTGAACAAATACCTGCCCCCGCGTCCCAAAGACCGCGACCGCAGCGAAGACGTCGACATCCTCGCCCCATTTCTTGAACCCGTCGCAGCAGAACCCACAGGGTTCCTCGGCTGGCTCGACAAAGCCCTCACCACAATGCCAGGAGGTAAGTCCTAATGCATCCCGCACCCTCCGTTATCCTCTTTTCCACCCTGTCTGGCCTGGGCTTTGGCCTGTTGGCTTTTCTAGGGCTGGGCGTGTTGCAACCCACCGGCATGGGCGCGTTCATCTGGTTTTTCATTGCCTATGCGCTGGCCGTGGGCGGGCTGATCTCGTCTACGTTCCACCTGGGCCGTCCCGAACGGGCGCTGAAGGCATTCAAACAATGGCGGTCCAGCTGGCTTAGCCGTGAAGGCATCTGTGCGGTCGTGGCACTGCTGGTGATGGGTCTTTATGCGATCGGCGCGATCTTTTTGGGCACGCATTGGACCGTGCTGGGCGTTGTGGGTGCCGTGTTGTCGGTGTTGACCGTGTTCACCACCGCGATGATCTATACCCAGTTCAAGACCGTACCGCGCTGGCACAATATAACCACACCCGCGATGTTTCTTAGCATTTGCATCGCCGGTGGCGCGCTGCTGGCCGGTCAGGTGACGCTGGCCATCCCGTTGCTGATCCTTGCGGCACTGGCGCAACTGGCCCACTGGGTGGTGGGCGACAAAGCGTTGGAAGCCTCCGGCACCGATATGGGCACCGCCACCGGCTTGGGTGATCGCGGCACCGTCCGCGCATTTGAGCCGCCCCACACCGGCACGAATTATCTGCTGAAGGAATTCGTCTACGTCATTGGCCGCAAACATGCGGCCAAACTGCGCATCGTGGCGATGGGATTGATGGTCGTGGCGCCGATTGTGCTGCTGGCTTTGACGCAACTTGCCAGCGTGTCTGGCACCGCCGACCATGTTCTGGCGGCACTTGCTGTTATCAGCCACCTTGTCGGCGTGTTCGCGGCCCGCTGGCTGTTTTTTGCACAGGCCGAACATGTCGTGGGCCTCTACTACGGCAAACGCTAAAAGGAAGGGCCCTGCGATCAGTCACAGGGCCCAAATTCTTCCAAGAATTTGACACCAGACTTTTTGAAAAGTCTGGCCACCCGTCACGTACGGATGCGCATTTCTGTCTCCGCGTCGAACAGATAAACGCGCTGGGTCTCAAACGTGAGGCCCACCATCTGGCCCTCGCTCACCCGGTCGTCCCCCCGTTCTTCGACGACAATACGGTCACCCGCAGGGCTTTCCAGATAGGCGTAACTGACCCCGCCGAGGCTTTCGACCAGATCCACGCGCAGATCGCCCCCTGCAGGATCAATCGCCAAATGTTCGGGCCGCAAGCCTACATCCACTGACTTGCCTTTGTATGCCGGCGCAATGCCGATCTCGATCGTCTGCCCAAGCCCCGGAACCTCAACCGCACCGTCGCCCGCTGTGCCCTTGATAAAATTCATCGCAGGTGAGCCGATGAACCCCGCCACAAACTTATTGTCGGGATCACGGTACAAATCCATGGGCGCGCCGACCTGTTCGATATGGCCCAATCGCAACACGACGATCTTATCGGCCAGCGTCATGGCCTCGACCTGATCGTGGGTCACGTAGATCATCGTGGCCCCGATTTCCTTGTGCAGTCGGGCAATCTCTACCCGCATCTCAACGCGCAATTCGGCATCGAGGTTGGACAGCGGCTCATCGAACAAGAACACTTCGGGACCGCGCACAATCGCACGACCAATCGACACCCGCTGACGTTGACCACCGGACAAGGCTGCGGGTTTACGTGACAGATAGTCATCCAGCTTTAGAATCCGGCTGGCCTCTGCGACTTTTTCCTCAATCTCCTTTTTGGGGTGATTGTTCATCTTCAGGCCAAAGCCCATGTTTTCCTTCACCGTCATATGCGGGTAAAGCGCATAGGTCTGAAACACCATCGCCACACCGCGCTGTGCAGGGTCCATATGGGTGACGTCCCGTGTGCCGATGCTCATCGACCCGCCCGTTGTCTCCTCAAGGCCCGCGACCATCCGCAACAAGGTGGATTTGCCGCAGCCCGACGGGCCCACAAACACGCAGAATTCGCCGTCCTCGATCTCAAGGTCGATCCCGTGGATCACCTGCACGTCGCCATACTTCTTGATGACCTTGTTCATAGTAACGCCGGACATGGGCTTTCCTTTTCTTAGTGTGGGGTGACAGTCGCCGGAAAGTGCCATTGGCTGGCTTCTTTCGAAATAGCGTCCGCCGTCGTCTGAATGCGCGGGACAAGGCTTTCCAGCCCCGCGAGGTTTGTTCGGGTTGTGGTGCTGGTGACGGATAAGGCCCCCAACACCCGATTGGTGTCGGTCAGAATAGGCACCGCCACGCAGATGATGCCCGGCTCATGTTCTTCGCGGTCAAACCCGTAACCATTGGCGCGAATGTCGGCCAACTCTGCCTGTAGGCTTTCGGCGGATGTGTGCGTCGTGGGAGTGAACTGATGATAGCTTTGCTGGCCCAAGACATCGTGCAACGCGGCCTCAGGCAGATAGGCCATCATCGCTTTGCCCACTCCGGTGCAATAGGCAGGACCGACCTTGCCGGACTGGCTGAACATCTGCACCGGTTCGGCGGCATTGCGTTTGTCGACGTAAATCACCTGCGCATGATCCAGCTGCGCCAGATGCACCGTTTCACCGACCTCAGCCGAAAGCGCGTCAATCTCATCGCGGGCGATCGGCGCAAGTGATGCTGTTTGCCACGCCGCATGGGCCAGGCGCACCAGACGCACGCCGGGCGCGTACGTCCCGCGGTCTGGATCAAACGACAACATCCGTTGATTCGTCAGCGTTTGCACGAACCGGTACAACGTCGCCTTGGGAAAGGGCGAGTGTTCCAGAAGTTCGGTAAAACGCACAGGCCGTCCGAAGGACGCAACCTGATCGAGGACGTCCAACGCTTTGCCTACAGTACCGTCACCTGACGCGGTCACAAAAATTCCTCCATTTCGGGCCGTCCTCCAACGCCGCTGTTGACAACCATGGGCGAGTCGCGATTAAATTTCAATATTCAAAACTAAGTTTCAAATAATGAAACTAGTTGAGATGGAAGCTAAGGGAGGAAACCATGCATTCCATTATGAAAGCGACCGTTGCGTCGCTCGCTTTGGGTGTCGCATCGACATCCGCATTTGCAGACGGCCACTCGAGCCTCGAAGGCACGCTGCGTATCATGTCCGACATGTCCAACCCGGCACCACGTGCTGCGATGGAACAAATGGCGGCAGACTTTGACGCCCTGCACCCCAACCTGACGGTTGAGCTGGAAATCATCGACCGCGAAGCCTGGAAAACCCAGATCCGTAACGCACTGACGGCAAACCCACCCGACGTTGTGAACTGGTACGCCGCCACCCGCATGACGCCTTACGTTGATGCAGGTCTGTTCATGGACATCTCTGATCTGTGGGCCGAACCAGAGTTCGATGCACTGGCTTCCACCAAGGGCGCGATGACCCTCGATGGGGCGCAGTGGGGCGTGCCATACACATACTACCAGTGGGGCGTCTACTACCGTAAAGACATCTTCGAAGAGCTGGGCCTCGAAGAGCCAGCAACCTGGGAAGAAGAGCTGGCAAACTGTCAAGCGATCCTCGACAGCGGTCGCAAGTGCTACACCATCGGGTCCAAGTTCCTGTGGACCGCTGGCGGCTGGTTTGACTACATCAACTCCCGCACCAACGGCTATGAGTTCCATATCCAGCTTGCCAATGGCGAAATCCCATGGACCGACCAGCGTGTGCGCGACACCTTTGCCAACTGGCAGCAGCTGATCGACATGGGCGCCTTCATTGACGACCACCAGACCTACAGCTGGCAGGAAGCCCTGCCCTTCATGATTGACGGCGAAGCAGCCGCTTACCTGATGGGCAACTTCTCTGTGTCCCATTTCCGTGATGGTGGCCTGACGGACGACCAGCTGGACTTCTACCAGTTCCCGACGATCAATCCTGACGTCGCACCGGCAGAAGACGCACCGACCGATACGTTCCACATCGCCTCTGGCGCACAGAACGTCGAAGCTGCAAAGGAATTCCTGCGTTACGTGACCTCCGCTGAGGTTCAGTCCGAGATCAACGCAGGCGATGCCCTGGGCCAGCTACCCGTGAACGCCAACGCCTCTGTTGCCGATGACAAGTTCATCCAGCAGGGCTTTGAGATGCTGTCAACCAACGCGACCGGTGGCATCATGCAGTTCTTTGACCGCGACTTCCCCGCTGAAATGGCATCCGCCGGCATGGAAGGCCTGCAGGAGTTCATGGTGTTCCCTGAGAACCTGGATGACATCCTGGAGCGCCTCGAAGAGACCCGCCAGCGCGTCTACTAAGACCGATCGGTGTAGGGCGGGACCAGTCCCGCCCTACACCGCCTTTCGCCACAGTTCATTTGCAAGCCGCAGTCGACCTTTGCGGTTTTCAAATGATCTGACCCAGCCGGAGTTTCCCAATGGTCACAGCTGCTCAAAATCGAAGCTGGTACAAGCGGAACGAGATCGCCGTAACACCTTGGCTTTTCTTGCTCCCCGGGATCGCGTTTTTCCTGCTTTACGTCATCATTCCGATCTTCCAGTCGTTCTGGATTTCGTTCCATGAATGGGACGGTCTGGGCGAAAAAACATGGGTCGGCCTTGCCAACTACGAACGTCTGCTCGGCGGGGATCGCAAGTTCGAGGTCTCGTTCTGGAACAACGTCCGCTGGCTGGTGCTGTATCTGCTCGCTATTCCGCTGGGCCTGTTTATCGCGCTGTTTCTCAACCAGACAGTGCGAGGCATTAGGCTGTATAAGTCGCTATTCTTCTTTCCCTTCGTGATTTCACAGGTCGTGGTCGGCCTTGTGTTCACCTGGTTCTACCTGCCCAACTCGGGCCTGTTCGACGTGATCACCGGCTGGTTCGGGATTGATATTCGGGGCGGCGTTCTCGGCAATCCGAATACCGCGACCTATGGCATCATCGCCGCGGGTTTGTGGCCCCAAACGGCCTATTGTATGATCCTGTATCTCACAGGGCTTAATGCCGTGGACCCCGAGCAGGTCGAGGCCGCCCGACTGGACGGCGCCAAGGGCCACAAGATGCTCTGGTACGTGATCATCCCGCAGCTCAAGCCTGCGACATTCATCGCCTTCGTGGTGACGATCATCGGCGCGCTGCGGTCGTTCGACTTCATCGCCGTGATGACCAACGGCGGGCCGTTCGGGTCCACCCGCGTTCTCAGCTTCTACATGTTCGAGGAATCCCTGTCCGAATTCGGCTTCCGCATGGGCTATGGCGCGGCCATCGCCGTAGTGCTGTTCTTCATCATGCTGCTGTTCATCACCTACTTCCTGTGGTCGATGTACCAAGACGAAAAAGGGGCCCGCTGATGAGTGTCGTTTTTGCCCCCGCCCCGGACCTGATCCGGGGCCTCACCGCAGACTTTTTTTTCAAGAGGTCCCGGGTCAAGCCCGGGACGCGGAGGACTTAAGCCATGTTCCCGGCACCGATTCAGAAATCGTCCCGACGCTGGCGCATCACGTATCAGGTGTTGCTGCCCTTTGCCCTTCTGGTGTGGCTACTGCCGCTGTTGGGGGTCATGCTGTTCTCCGTGAAACCGGCGAGTGACTTTGCATCGGGCAACTACTGGACAATTCCCGCCAGCTTCGAGCTGTTCAACAACTACGGGCGGGTATTCTTCGAAAGCGACATGCCGAAGTATCTGTTCAATTCTTTCGTTATCACGATTCCAACTGTCATTGGGGCTGTCGCCCTTTCGGCCATGACCGGCTTTGCCTTAGGGGTTTACCGGTTCCGCGGCAACCTGCTCATCTTCTTCATCTTTATCGCCGGCAACTTCGTGCCGTTCCAGATCCTGATGGTGCCGGTGCGCGACCTAACACTTGGCCTTGGCCTATACGACACGAAACTGGGCCTGATCCTTTTCCACGTGGCCTTTCAGACAGGGTTTTGCACGCTGTTCATGCGGAACTTCATCCGCGCGCTCCCTTTCCCGCTGATCGAAGCCGCCCGGGTCGAAGGCGTGGCCGAATGGCGCATCTTCGTCTTTGTGGTCCTGCCCTTAATGAAACCGGCATTGGCGGCTTTGTCCGTGCTGATCTTCACCTTCATCTGGAATGACTACTTCTGGGCCGTGGTGCTGACACAAGGACCCAACGCCCAACCGGTGACCGCGGGGATCACTGCCTTTAACACCCAATTCGGCGTCGCGTATCACATGATGAGCGCCAGCTCGATCATCGCGGCACTCCCACCCGTTGCGATGTTCTTCTTGATGCAGAAGCACTTTATCGCGGGCCTGACATTGGGCGCTGTTAAGTAGGACCGGAACGAACATGACGACACCGACGACTTCTGCGGCGGCAGCCCCCGCCGCGGCCCTCCCTATTGACGATACAGGCGTCGCGCGCCGCCCCGTAGATCACACGTGGCGGTTGGATGATGGCCGCCAAACCATGGTGATCACCGCCACCGGCGAACGCCTGCCACAGGTTGTCTATTGGGGCGCCCGCCTGCCTTTGCGCGAAGATCTTGAGACGTTGCACAACGCCCATATGATCGACGTCACCGGCGGCATGCTGGACGAAAACCCCGACCTCAGCCTGTGCCCCGAGGCGTCGCGCACGTTTCCCGGACAACCCGGTCTTATTGTGCGCAGTCAAGACGGCACACCCCTCTTGCCAAAGTTCTGCTTTGATAGCGTCGAGACGGGCAGGGATCTGCAGATCCGTTACCGCGATGAAGGCAATGGCCTGACTCTCTCGTTCGAATTTACGACCGACGCAGAGACCAACATGATCGTGGCGCGCACAGTGCTGAACGCGGACAACCCGATCCATCTGCATTGGCTGGCCGCCCCAGTGGTGCCCGCCCCGCAGGCCAGTGATGAAATGATCGATTTCACCGGTCGTTGGTGCGGCGAATTCCAAACCAATCGCACCGCTTGGTCGCCTGGCATCCGCTACCGCGAAAACCGGACAGGCCGCACGGGACACGAACATTTCCCGGGCCTGATTGTGCCCTGCACCGGTGCCACCAACACCCAAGGGGAGGCCTATGCCTTTCACTATGGCTGGTCCGGCGGGCACCGCATGGTGGCCGAAGAACTGCCCGATGGGCGTCGCCAGATCCAATGGGGCCACGCCGCCCGCATGGAACACGAAGCTGCGACAGAATTCGCGACAGCACCCCTTTACATGACGTATTCCGCAGACGGGCTGAACGGCTGCGCCGTCTCTTTCCAACGTCACGTCCGCGACCGGATCGTCACCTGGCCCAAACCCGACCGCCCGCGCCCGGTGCATTACAACTGCTGGGAAGCGGTGTACTTTGACCACAAGCTCGACGTCCTCAAAGACATCGCAAACCGCGCGGCAGCCCTCGGCGCGGAACGGTTTGTGCTGGACGACGGCTGGTTCGGTAACCGCGACGACGACACCCGCGCCCTGTCCGACTGGGAGGTTGACGTCCGCAAATACCCTGACGGACTTGGCCCGCTGATCGATCATGTCCACGCCCAAGGCATGGCGTTCGGCATCTGGTTTGAGCCTGAGATGATCAACCCGGACAGCGACATTCACCGCGCCCACCCAGACTGGGCGCTGGGGTCCGAAGACCAGCTTTTAGGCCGACAGCAAAAGGCCCTGAACATGGCGCTGCCCGCTGTGCGCGATTACCTTTATGACCGTATTGCCCGCGTTTTGCAGGATCACCCGATCGACTACATCAAATGGGATCACAACCGCGTCCTACCGATGCCCGACGCGGCACAGACCCGTGGGTCTTACGCCTTGATTGACCGGCTGCGCGCCGATTTTCCCCATGTGGAAATCGAAAGCTGTGCCAGCGGAGGGGGCCGCATCGATTTCGGCATCCTCAAACGCACCCAACGTGTGTGGTTGTCAGACAGCAACGACGCGTTGGAGCGGCTGAACATCCAGCACAACGCGGCCTTGTTTCTGCCCCTGTCAATCACCGGCAGCCACGTGGGCCCCCGCCGCTGTCACACGTCGGGCCGGGTTTTTGACATCTCGTTCCGCGCATGGGTCGCCGCCCAGCGCCATATGGGGTTTGAAATGGACCCCCGCGAACTGGATGACTACGAAACCCGTGTCCTGACCGAGGTCACAAGCTGGTGGAAACACAACCGCGACTGGATGGAAGACGCCGATATCCTGCGCCTCGACAGTTCTGACCCAGCGGTGATCTGCGAACAACAAATGACCCGTGAGGGCGACCGCTTTGTGGTGTTTGCCGGCAAAGCCGCAACATCCGCGCAAATCTCACCTCGTCCGCTGCGACTGACCAATCTGGACCCCACGGCGATGTATGAAATCAACCTCGCAAACCGCTTGACGGCCTCGCACCTGTCGCGCGGCGTTCCGGCCTTGAAAGACGGCCCCGTGGCGGTGTCTGGCGCCTATCTGATGCACCATGGCCTGACCTTGCCGTGGTCGTTCCCGGACACCATGTGGGTCGTGGAAGGAACACGCCTATGACGACACCGACGTGGCTTGCCGCTGACTGGGGGACCTCAAACATGCGCCTGTGGGCCATGGGGGCCTGTGGCGCGGTTCTGGGCGAACGCACATCCGACAAGGGCATGGGCGACCTGAACCCCAACGCTTTTGAGGGCGTGTTGATCGACGTGGCCGGTGATTGGCTGACCAGCGCACGCACCGTCGTGGCCTGCGGTATGGTCGGATCCCGTCAAGGCTGGGTCGAAGCGCCGTACCAAACCGCTCCCTGTGCCGTCAGCCCCGACACAATGGTGCAGGCGCCCACTACCCACGAAGACCTCATCGTCCACATCATCCCGGGCGTGCGTCAAACCAACCCCGCCGATGTCATGCGCGGCGAGGAAACCCAGATCGCAGGCTTTCTGGCCCAGAATGACGGCTGGGACGGCGTGCTGTGCCTGCCCGGCACCCACACCAAATGGGTGCATGTGTCCGCCGGTGAGATCGTCAGCTTTCGCACCTTCATGACGGGTGAAATGTTCGCGCTCCTCTCCGGTCACTCTGTCTTGCGCCACTCCATCGCGGACTGTGGCTGGAACGAAGACACCTTTTTGACCGCCCTGTCTGATGCGATGTCCAAACCCGAAGCCCTCGCCGCACGTCTGTTCTCAATCCGTGCCGGTCAACTGGTCGCGGGCACCGACACGGTCACAGCCCGCGCACATTTGAGCGGCCTGCTCATCGGGGCTGAACTCGCTGCGGCGAAACCCTACTGGCTCGGCCAGCGGGTGGCCATCATCGGGGCCGATGCAGTCTGTGCGCCGTATGTGTCCGGCCTCACCGCCCAAGGCGTCCCCGCCCCGCGCGCCGATGCCACCACCATGACGCTGGCCGGTATCAAAGCCGCCCATGCCCTGTTAAAAGGCTGACCTATGACCACCCGCAACATCATCGCCATCCTGCGCGGCATCACCCCGGCTGAGGCCGCCGCCGCCGCCGCCGCCCTCATTGACGCAGGTATCACCACGATCGAGGTGCCGCTGAACTCCCCCGATCCTTTCGACAGCATCCGTGCCATGGCAGACGCACATGGCACGCAGGCCCTGATCGGAGCAGGCACCGTGCTGAGCGTGGAGGACGTGAACCGCGTGGCGCAGGCGGGTGGCAAACTCATCGTTTCGCCCAACGTGGATCCGCGCGTGATCCACGCCACCAAAACCGCCGACATGCAAAGCTGGCCCGGTGTGATGACCCCCACCGAATGCTTCGCCGCCCTGAAAAACGGCGCCGATGGCCTGAAAATCTTTCCCGGTTCGCTGCTTGGGCCAGACGGGCTGAAAGCGATCCGCGCGGTCCTGCCCAAAGGTACACAGGTCTACGCTGTAGGCGGCGCAGGACCCGAAAATTTCAAAACGTGGATGGACGCCAGCGCTGACGGCTTTGGCATCGGCTCCGCGCTTTATAAACCCGGCATGTCCACCGCCGACATCGCCACGCGCGCGACAGACATCCTGGCCGCCTACGATGAGGCCCGCGCATGATCTACGACGACACTCGATGCACCTTGGGCGAAGGCCCCCTTTGGCACCCCGAACGGGGAGAGCTTTTCTGGTTCGATATCTTGCGGAAACGCCTCCACATCAAAGGGCGGCACTGGCAGTTCAACCACCACGTCTCAGCGGCAGGCTGGATTGACGACGACACCCTGCTGATGGCTGATAGCATCGGCCTGCATATCTTGCATCTTGCGTCCGGCAAAACCGAACAGGTCGCCGCGATCGAGGATGATAACCCGATCACGCGCTCAAACGATGGTCGTGCCGATCCCTGGGGCGGCTTTTGGATTGGAACGATGGGCCTCAATGCCGAAGCAAATGCAGGCGCCATCTACCGTTTCTACAAAGGCGAAGTGCGCAAACTGCACGGCAACATCACCATCACCAACGCCATCTGTTTTGCCCCCTCAGGCACGCACGCCTACTTTTGCGACACCGTCACACGCAAAATCATGCGCCAAAAACTGGGCGAAGCCGACGGTTGGCCCATGGGCGACGCTGAGGTCTGGATGGACTTCGGCCAAACCGATTGGGGCCCCGACGGTGCCGTGGTCGACGCGTCTGGCAACTTCTGGAACGCTCAATGGGGTGCCAACCGCGTGGCGTGCTATGCGCCCGACGGCACATTGACCCAAACCGTAGCCTTTCCAGGCGTCCAAACCTCCTGTCCGGCTTTTGGTGGTCCTGACCTCAAAACACTCTTTTGCACCTCCGCCGCAGATGGTCTGATCGGGGACGACGATGGAAAAACGTTTGCCACACCCGTTGACGCCGTGGGCCAAGCCGAACACCGTGTGATCCTCTAGGCACCACGCCCCTCTTCATCTGACCAAAAAAACTCAAACCCGACCCATCCCCTTTCACAGGTCCCTCATGAAACGCACCCTTGGCGTCTGTTATTACCCTGAACACTGGCCCGAAGATCTTTGGGCCGACGACGCCACCCGCATGGTCCGCGCCGGCCTGTCGTGGGTGCGCATCGGGGAGTTTGCGTGGTCGCGCATCGAACCCAAGCCAGAAACGTTCGACTGGGAGTGGCTTGATCGCGCCATAGACACGTTGGGAGAGGCGGGCCTCAAGATCATTCTGGGCACGCCCACGGCCACACCGCCGCGATGGATGCTTGAAAAGCACCCCGATATGCTCGCCGTCGATGAACAAGGCCGCCCCCGCGGCTTCGGCTCACGGCGTCACTATTGTTTCAGTCACCAAGGCTACCGCGCCGAAAGCCGTCGTATCACCGCGATCCTCGCCGAACGCTACGGCGCAAACCGCCACATCGCCGCATGGCAAACCGACAATGAATACGCCTGTCACGACACCACGCGCAGCTATTCGTCTGCGGCCTTGGCGGGTTTTCAAACATGGCTGGCCCAGAAATACCAAAGCACTGACGCGCTGAACCGGGCATGGGGCAACGTGTTCTGGTCCATGGAATGCGATGACTTCACGGACATCGGCCTGCCTAACCTGACGGTCACAGAACCCAACCATCCCCACGTGCTGGATTTCTACCGCTACTCATCGGACATGGTCGCTGACTTCAATCGCGAACAGGTCGCTGAAATCCGCGAACGCTCCACCGCGCCGATCATCCACAACTACATGGGCCGTGAAACGTCGTTTGATCACTTCAAAGTCGGCGCTGACCTCGATATCGCAAGCTGGGACAGCTACCCGATCGGCTTTTTGTCCGACCGGCTTGAGGGCGCGCCGGATTTCAAAGCCCGATTCATGCGCCAAGGCCACCCCGACAATCAGGCCTTTCACCACGATCTTTACCGCGCCGTGGGCCGTGCAGGCGGTGCTCCATCGCCAGCGGGGGGGCGTTGGTGGGTGATGGAACAACAACCCGGCCCCGTAAACTGGGCCCCCTACAACCCCGCACCCCTGCCCGGCATGGCCCGCCTTTGGGCGTGGGAGGCCTTCGCCCATGGTGCTGAAACCGTCTGCTATTTCCGCTGGCGACAGGCCCCTTGGGCGCAAGAACAAATGCATGCCGGCCTGCTGCGCCCCGACAACGAAGACGCGCCCGCCTTGGCTGAATGTCTGCAGGTCGCCCGTGAAATCGAAACCCTGCCGGACGTCGGAACCGCCCGCGCCGACGTGGCGCTTGTGTTCGATTATGAAAGCGCCTGGGCATGGGAGGCACAGCCCCAAGGTGCTGATTTCGACCAGTTCCGCCTTGCCTTCGCCGCCTACCGTGCCTGCCGCCGTCTAGGGTTGAATGTCGACATCCTGCCGCCAGATGCGGCCGACCTCAGCGCCTATAAAATCACGCTCGCCCCCGGTATTATGTCCGTCAGCGCCCCACTAAAACAGGCCCTTGCTGCAACGCCAGAGGGCCACGTGGCCCTTATTGGCCCGCGCACGGACACCAAGACAGAGCATCTATCGATCCCCACACCGATGGGCCCCAACATCGACCCGCTGGATCTGGCCGTGACACTGACTGAATCGATCCCGCCACAGGCCAGCATCCCATTGGAAAATGGTGGGCAGTTCCTGCATTGGCGCGAAGTTCCCGAAGGCTCGGCACCGGTGCTGCTGCGCTGCGCCGATGGTCTGCCTGCAATCGCAGGCGGCCCCTTGCGGTACCTTGCGGGTTGGCCCGACGACCCCACGTGGGACACCATCCTGCGGGGTGTCTGCGACGAGGTCGGCCTGACGCATCACACCCTGCCCGACGGCCTACGCATCCGCGATACAGACACACATCGTTTTGTCTTCAACTATGCGCCGGAACCGCTCCTTTGGAATGGCACCGCCATCCCCCCTGCAGGTGTCCACTGGGAGGCATTATGAAACACTTTGGAACAACACAGCGCGGCCGCGACGTCGATCAACTGACGCTGACGGCGCATGGCCTGACGGTCTCTCTCCTGACGCTGGGTGCCATTGTTCAAGGCGTTTGGCTGGACGGGATCGAACAGTCTCTCACTGTCGGGTCAGACGATCTGACAGACTACGAAGGTGACATGCTTTATCACGGCGCGATCGTGGGCCCCGTGGCCAATCGCATCGGCGGCGGCAAGGCCGTCATTGATGGCATCGAACACCAATTGGAGCGCAACCAAGACGGCCGCCACACCCTGCATGGCGGCACACGTGGCCCCCACACCCGCATCTGGACGGTCAAGGATCACTCGGACAACAGCGCGACCCTTGCCCTTTCGCTGCCGGACGGCGATTGCGGCCTTCCGGGCAACCGCGTGATCACGGCCCATTATGCCATAACCGAAGGCCCCGCCCTGTCATTGTCGATCACCACCCAGACCGACACGGAAACATGGGCAAACCTGACCAATCACAGTTATTGGTGTCTGGATGGATCAGGCCACATGGCCAATCACACCTTGCAGATCACTGCAGATACCGTTCTGCCCATCGACGCTGACAGCCTGCCCACCGGGGACATCCTCCCCGTAGAGGACACCGCCTTTGATTTCCGCAGGCCCCGCGCGTTGATCTTGGGCGAAACACGCTACGACAACACCTATCCTGTCGCGCAGACCCGCCGTGCGCTGACGCCCGTGCTGAAACTGGCCACGGACAGTGTCGCAATGACGGTGTCCACCACGGAACCCGGCGCGCACATCTACGATGATGGACCTGCCTTCGCGGCGCTGGCCATTGAATGCCAAGGCTGGCCCAATGCCCCTGCGCATGCCCATTTCCCGTCGATCACAGTGATGCCGGACACCCCTTTGACACAAACCACCGAATGGCGGTTCGCACGAATCTAACGTCGGCAAAGTTTCTCGCAGAATCGGTTTGACAGCGCCGCCCGGTGCGACTAATTCGGCGTCTGTGCATGGCGTTATAGCTCAGTTGGTTAGAGCGAACGACTCATAATCGTTAGGTCCCTGGTTCAAATCCAGGTAACGCCACCACACCTCCACTCCTCAGCCTTCATCGACAAATTTGCGACAATCGTGGACCGTACGGGCGTGGCCTTTTGACTCCGTGCTGGTATCCACTACTGTCTGCGATCTGGGGGAGGATATTTAATGGCATTGGTGCAGGACTTCGCTGCCATCGTCGGGGCGGCAAACGCCCTCACAGGGGACGACACCGCTCGTTGGTCAAAAGACTGGACAGGCAAATATTGCGCCCAGCCTGGCGTGGTCTTGCGCCCCGCGTCCACCCGCGAGGTCAGCCAAATCATGGCGCTGGCGCACGCCAACCAGCAATCCATCACGCCCGTCTCTGGCCACACCGGCCTTGTCGGTGGCACCTATGCGCCCGGAGGCGTGCTGCTGTCGCTGGACCGGATGAACACGATCCACGCCATCAACCCTGCGGCCCGAACGGCCACCGTCGATGCAGGCGTGATTCTGTCGTCCCTGCACGATGCGGCCGAAGATCGGGGGCTGATTTTTCCGCTCACCTTCGGCGCACGAGGGTCTGCGATGCTGGGCGGTGTCATCTCAACAAATGCGGGCGGATCGAATGTGCTGCGCTACGGCAATACCCGCGGGCTGGTCTTGGGGGTTGAGGCCGTCTTGGCCGATGGACGCATCGTTGATCTGATGACGGCGCTCCACAAAGACAACTCGGGCCTGAACCTGGCGCAACTGCTGATCGGATCCGAGGGCACTTTGGCCGTGATCACCAAGGCAGTTGTCAAGCTGTCCGCCAAACCGCGTAATGTGGTCACCGCCATGGCCGCCCCGCGGGGTCTGGCGGACGCACTGGCGCTGCTAAACCGCCTGCAAGACGCAACCGGTGGCGCGGTTGAGGCCTTTGAATACATGCCCAAACATTACATCGACGTGCATTTGGGGCGCATCGCCAAATCCAAACCGCCCTTTGCCAAGTCTTATCCCCATAATCTACTGATCGAGGTCGCAACGACCACTGACATGAACGTCACGGAAGTTTTGGAAACCGAACTCGCCGCTTTGATAGAAACCGGTGCGGTCCTGGATGCCACCGTGGCGCAGAATATCGCCCAGCGCACCGAGATGTGGGAGAGACGAGAGGCCGCCGCCGAACTGACGTTCTGGCGCCATCCCATTGTGGACACCGACATTGCCGTGCCACTGGACCAAGTCGAGCCGTTCCTCGACAAAATCAACGCCCGCGTGGCGCAGATCGACCCCAAGGCCGACCCATTCTATATCTCTCATCTGGGCGACGGAAACATTCACTACGCGATTTATCCATCCTCGGACGACGCCGACCTGAAAGACAGACTGGTCGAAGCGGTTGAGGATGTCGTGACGACCCTCGGCGGGAGTTTTTCTGCGGAGCATGGAATCGGGCTGTCCAAACTGAATACCATGCGGCGACGTAAAGATGCGGTGGCCCTTGATATGATGCGCAAGATCAAAGGCGTGCTGGACCCTGACGCGATCCTCAATCCAGGGAAAATGATTCCCGACCAGTCCTAAAATTATATAATTTTAGGACCCCGCCAAAATTATGTAATTTTGGCTTACCCGTCGGCAACGGCGGCAAAAAAGTCCGGTCCGGCCTGCCCCAACAGCTCTGCCGCCAAATCCTGTCCCATAGCGGCACCTTGGTCCACCTGACCGCGCCGTTCGCCTTTGAACACTTGCGTTCCATCCGGCGACAGTATCTCTCCGCGCAACCAAAGGCTGTCCCCGTCAATCAGGGCCAAACCCCCAATCGGTGTCTCGCACGATCCGTCGAGTGCTGCCAAAAACGCCCGTTCCGCCGCAAGCCGCTGACCGGTTTCACCGTGATGAATGGCCGCCAACATCTGGGACGCACGGATGTCATCGGCGCGGTACTCAATCCCGATGGTGCCTTGTGCAATCGCAGGCAACATATCCTCGGGCGCGATGGCCGTCGCAGGCACGTCGGACATATCCATCCGGTTCAAACCAGCCATCGCCAAGAACGTCGCATCCGCCACACCCTCTTTGAGCTTTTTCAACCGCGTCTGCACATTGCCGCGAAATTCCACAACCGTCAGATCAGGCCTTTTCACCCGCAACTGCGCCCGCCGCCGCAGGCTCGATGTGCCCACAACAGCCCCCTTCGGTAAATCCGCCAAGCCGCCGTTTGTCAAAGACACAAATGCATCACGAACATCCTCACGCGGCAAAAACACATCCAGCACCAAACCCTCGGGTTGCTCCACCGGCATGTCTTTTGTCGAATGAACGGCAATATCAATCCGCCCTTCTAACATCGCCTCTTCGATCTCCTTGGTGAACAGTCCCTTGTTGCCGATCGTCTTCAACGCAATATCCGCGTCAATCAACACCCGGTCATCGCCCGTCGTCTTGATCACACATATCTCAAACGCCGCTTCATCCAGCGAAAACGCAGCCATCAGCCGCGCGCGCGTTTCATGGGCTTGCGCAAGGGCCAACGGCGATCCACGGGTTCCGATCTTGAGGGGTGCGGCGGGGGTGGGCAATTCGTATTCCATAGGTTCATCCTTAGACCTGTCAACCTAACCTGACAACTCTATTGACTCTGCCGCGCGCAAAAGAGACACCAAAGGGGACTGGAAAGGACCCTAAATGACCAAGACCATCCTGCGTGCCCTCAACGGGGAAACCCTGCCAACCCCCCCCATCTGGATGATGCGTCAGGCAGGTCGCTACCTGCCCGAATACCGCGCCACCCGCGCCGAAGCCGGCGACTTTCTGTCACTGTGTTACAATTCCGACCTCGCGGCCGAGGTCACTTTGCAACCCATCCGCCGCTACGGCTTTGATGCGGCGATCCTGTTCGCCGACATCCTGCTGCTGCCGCAGGCCTTGGGCGCGGATTTGTGGTTTGTCACCGGTGAAGGCCCACGCCTCAGCACGGTGACCACCCCGGATGACCTAAAGAAACTCAAACCCGCCACGGACATCCACGACCACCTCGCCCCCATTTACGAAACGGTCAAAATCCTGTCCCGCGAACTGCCGTCCGACACCACGTTGATCGGCTTTGCCGGCGCTCCTTGGACCGTCGCAACCTACATGATCGCAGGCCAGGGCACCCCCGACCAAGGTCCGGCCCACACGCTGAAGGCTGAAGATAAACCCACGTTTGAGGCCCTTCTCGATCTGATCACCGAAGGCACCATCGACTATTTGAGCAAGCAGATCGACGCGGGCGCCGAAGTCGTCAAAATCTTCGACAGCTGGGCGGGATCCCTGCAGGGCGACGATTTTTTGAACTATGCGGTCAAACCTGCCGCCAAAATCACCGCCGCCCTCAAGGCGCGTCACCCCGACACCCCCGTCATCGCTTTCCCGCGCGGGGCCGGAGACAAATACGTCGGCCTGCACGAGGCCATCGGGGCAGATTGCATCGCACTGGATGATGGTGTGACCGCCGAATGGGCCGCTGCAAACGTCCAGACCGGTGGCTGCGTGCAGGGCAATCTGAAATCCTCCCACATGGTTACGGGCGGCGACGCACTGGTGTCTGAGACCCGCAAAATCGTCGACGCCTTCAAAAGCGGGCCGCATATTTTCAACCTGGGCCACGGGATCACCCCCGATGCAGATCCTGAAAATGTAAAACTGATGATTGATACGGTGCGCAGCAGCTGACCCAACGACACTTGCAAACGGATACGGGCAACAATCCGCCCGTGTCCGTCCCCATTCTTGGCGGAGTTCCAAACAACGGCTAACCTCTGGCCATGTTGGTGCGTTGTCTCATGTGTCTCGCCCTTTTGGCCCCTGCCGCGCATGCGCAGACCCGCGCCGAAACCGAAGCCCTGTTTCAAACCTGGCTGCAAACCACAATCTGGCCTCGCGCCCATGCCGACGGCGTTTCGAAGCGCACCTTCAACGCCGCTTTCAGCGATGTCACTCTGAACTGGGATCTTCCAGATCTGGTCCCTCCCGGCACCACCCCACCGCAACAGCGCACACAAAGCCAAACCGAATTTCGCAGCCCCGCGCTCTATTTCCGCCCCAATTCTGTCGACGGCACCGCCAATCTGGGGCGTAGCTACGCCAACCGTTTCGCAACCACTCTGGCACAAACCGAACGCGCAACCGGCGTGCCCGCCCACATCATCCTCGCCATCTGGGGCCGCGAAAGCGGCTTCGGTCGCGTCGATATCCCTTACAACACGTTCCGCACTCTGGGCACCAAAGGCTTCATGTCCGCCCGCGCCGATTACTTTACCGATGAACTCCTCGCCGCCCTGCGGATCACGCAAGCGGGCCATATCGCACCCGATCAAATGCGCAGCTCATGGGCAGGTGCCATGGGCCAGCCGCAATTCATGCCGACGAGCTTCGAGGCCCACGCACGCGACGGGGACGGAGACGGTCGCGCCGATATTTGGCGGTCCGAGGCCGACACGATCCGCTCCATTGCATCCTACCTTGCAACAAACGGTTGGGACGGCAGGCGCGACTGGGGCTTTGAGGTCAACCTCCCCCCTTCTTTGCCCTGCACCGCAGCTGGACGCGACCAAATGCGCACTATCGCCGAATGGGAAGCCGTGGGCGTCACCCGCGTCTCAGGCCGCCCCTTCCCAGCGCATGAACGCAACGGCGACGCGGCCCTTCTGCTGCCAGCCGGCACAAACGGCCCCGCCTTTTTGGTCACGCCAAATTTTTACGTGCTGAAAACCTACAACAACTCCGATCTCTACGCGCTGTTCGTGGGCCACGTGGGTGATAAAATCGCGTTCAACGTCGGACCGTTCCGTACACCGTGGCAACCGGTCGATGATCTTCTGCGCTCTGACATCGCCGCGATGCAAAACAGGCTCATCGCGATAGGCTATGATGTGGGCGGGGCCGACGGGCTTGTGGGGTTTAAAACCCGCCGCGCCATCGGCCAATGGCAGACCGCCGCGGGCCAGACGCCCACCTGTTTTCCCAACCGTGAAACGGTCCGCGCCATCACAAACTAGATGCACGCCTACCCTTCATCTTGGCCAGTACAACTCAAGATTGGGACGGTGGGCGGGGCGCCTTGAGGCCTTCAGGCCTCAACAGCGACGCCCGACGGGCCTCAGTGCCATTTCGCCAGTGGTGGCAGGCTCATCAATACCGCATTGGCATCATGTCCCGTCTCAAGCCCAAACTTGGTCCCGCGATCATAAACAAGGTTGTATTCAGCATAAAGCCCACGATGCACCAGCTGCGCATCTTTCTCTGGCTCGCCCCAGCCTGTGTCACGCCGCCGCTCAACCAGCGGCACATAGGCTGGCAAAAAGGCGCGGCCAATATCCTGCGTCAGTTTGAAATCCGCCGCCCAATCGCCCGTGCAATAATCATCCATGAAAATGCCACCGACACCCCGTGCGCGGTTGCGGTGAGGGACGTAAAAATAGGTGTCAGCCCATTCCTTCAACTTAGGATAATGGTCTTCCCCATGGGGGTCGAGCCAGGCCTTTTGGGTGGCATGGAAATGCGCCGTATCCTCGTCGTATTCCAGACAGGGGTTCAAATCCGATCCGCCGCCAAACCACCACGCATGTGGCGTCCAGAACATCCGCGTGTTCATGTGCACGGCGGGGGCATGCGGGTTCTGCATATGCGCCACAAGGCTGATGCCGGAGGCCCAGAACCGCGGGTCGTCCTTCATGCCCGGAATGCCTTTGCGTGCAGCCATGGCCGCCTGCGCCCGCTCCCCCAAGGTGCCGTACACCGTTGAAATGTTGACGCCGACCTTTTCAAATACACGGCCACTGCGCATGACCGACATCAGACCACCACCGGCGTCTTCGCCTGCATCGCCTGTCCGCTTGGTCTCGGTGACTTCAAACCGTCCGGCAGGCTGCCCGGCAAAGGGGCCACCCACCTGTGTGTCCTCAAGGTTTTCGAATGCCGCAACGATGTCGTCGCGCAGGCTTCGGAACCACGCAGAGGCCTCTGCTTTTTGGGAAATCATCTCGTCCGTGGCCATCGGTGCACCTTTGTTATTGCCTATCAATGAGACCTATCACTAGTTTTGGCAGCAATCCAAGACCTGTCACACACATGAGACACTCAGCCTGTCCAAGGAATACTACATGACCCGTATCACCCTGTCCCTGCTTTGCCTTGCAGCCCTCGCGGCCTGTGCCACCCCGCGCGAACAATGCATCAACTCTGCCAATCGTGAACTCAGCACTCTGGATCGGCTGATTGCCACGACCCAAGGCAACATCAATCGCGGATTTGCCTTGGTCGAAGTGCAAGACGTTCGCGTTTTGCGCACCACATGCGAAGGCACAAATGAGGACGGCTCAACATTCCGATTTCCATGTGAAGAGACCGAAACATTCACCCGTCAGGAACCTGTGTCCCTGAACATTGCCGAAGAACGCATCAAGCTCGACCAACTTCAATCCCGGCGCGCATCCGTGGCGCGGGACGTTCAGGCCCGCGTGCAGCAATGCATCGCGGTTCATCCTGAATAGCCTGAAGGTCTCAGTGGGCGGGGGCTTCGACCGGATCGATCAGGGTCCGCCCCCCGTCCACCGTGATGATTTGGCCGGTCACAAAATTTGACGCATCGGCGGCAAGATATTGCACCGCATCAGACACCTCGCCAGGGCCGGCGATGCGGCCCAACGGGGTGTGATCAATGATCTCAGACCGGTAATCGTCGTGTTCCTTCAACTGGTGCTTCAAGCTCGACGACATGACAGATCCGAACGCCACCGCGTTCACGCGTATCCGATGCGGCGCCAAAGCCACCGCCATGGACCGTGTCATCTGGTCCAAGGCCGCCGTGGAGATCGAATAGCCCAGCAGATCTGCATGGGCCCGTCGCGCCGCGATTGAACTGAGGTTGATGATGGACCCGACCGGTCCCTCCTCTTGATCCTCGGCCTGTTTTATCATCCGCTTTGCCGTTGCCTGCGTCAGACGCAGCGCCGTCATAAGATTTTGATTCAAAAGGGTTTCAACATGATCTTCCTTGGGGTTCAACGGATCAGACGACACCATTTGCCGCGAAGCGTTCACCAAAATATCCACCCGTTCAAAACTGTCGACGGTCATCGACAGCAGGTTGTTGATCGACAGCTTTTGCCGCAGATCGCAGGCGAAGGTCCGGTAGCGTTCCGGTTCAACATCAGCCGACCCCAATTCGGCCTCCAGCCGGTCCTCATCCATATCCGCGAAGACGACGTTCGCCCCCTCAGCTACAAAGTGTCGCCCAATCGCAAGGCCCACCCCGTTGGCGGCGCCCGTAACAATCGCGGTCTTTCCGGCTATTGAAAATGTCATGTGACCTCCTCAAGGTCGCGCCCGTGACGACGGGGCGTCTGCGTCAGCGTTTCGGACGCGTCGCACGAAAGAGCTTGAACGCCCCTGATCCGTCGAGTTCCTCAACACGGCCAAATTTGGCCTCCAGCGTGGATTCGTAGGGCAAATGACGGTTCGCGACCATCAAGAACGCGCCGCGCGGCGTCAGCAAACGGGCGGCTGTGGCGATGAAACCACGTCCTAAATCTATATCGCCGTCGCGGCCCGTATGAAATGGGGGGTTGGACACCACGGCGTCAAACGGCCCGCCGTCAAAAGTTACCGCATCGGCCCAATGGGCCTTGACGCGGGGATCGCCCACGTTCTGCCGCGCGCAGTCCAGCGCCACACGGTCGGCTTCCACCAAATCAAGGGACGTCACCGCATCGCTTTGCAAAATAGCCCGCGACAGATATCCCCAGCCCGCGCCCAAATCTGCCACGCGTCCTTTGAGGGCCTTAACATGGGGGGCCAACAGGGCAGAGCCCGCATCGATTTTGCTTTCTGAAAACACACCCGGAGCCGTGACAAACCCATCGGGGGATTTGACCGACGTCGTCCAGTCCGGTGTCTCAGCCGCTTGAAACCAGAACAACCGTCCATGGCCTTTGGTGATGACACCCTCAATCGCTGCGACCTTGCGCACATCTTTATAAATGCTGTCCACACCATCGGTCTTTTGGCCATCCACAATGACCAACCCACCGGCGGCAATGGCGTCATTCACCATGACACGGGCCAGGGTCTTAGAGCGCGGCAAAACCACCAGCGTCGCCCCACGCGCGGCACCATCCCCTACTCGGCCAGCGGACGTCCAATAGGCGTGATCGGGTGCGAAGACCGTTTCAACGGTCGCATCGGTCAGACCAGCCAGATCATAGCCCGCAGGCGGACGCAGCACATGCAGCGGGCCATCAAGGGAAAGCCCGTCTTCAAGGGCGGTGGACAGGCGGGACTGTTTCATGGGGAAAGCAACGGGGGGCCGTTACTCTTTCTCCATCGTGCATTGCAGGGGATGTTGGTGACGCGCGGCGAAATCCATCACCATCGCCACTTTGGTCTCGGCAATTTCATGGCTGAACACGCCCACAACCGCGACGCCCTTTTGGTGCACCGTCATCATCAATTCGACAGATTGCGCGTGGGTCATACCAAAAAACCGTTCCAACACATGCACCACAAATTCCATCGGGGTGTAATCGTCGTTCAGGATCAATACCTTATACATCGGAGGGCGTTTGGTCTTCGGACGCGTTTCAAGTTTGACGCCGATGTCGCCATCGTCGTCTTTGTCATTGTCCGCCATCATCCACGTGCCATTCAGCATTGCCGGTCTCATCTACACTTTGCGGGTTGTGCCATATCCTGAGGCCTCAATATAGTCTCTACACCCCTTATGAAAAGGGGGATGCGTTGCGGCAAGAGGCCACAAATGATGAAAAAACAGTGGACCATTGCATTCGACGCCGATGACACTCTCTGGCACAACGAACGCGGGTTCCAAATGACTCAGGCCCGCTTCGCTCAGATGTTGGCAGAAGAAACGGACAGCGACACGCTGATGGCGCGTCTTTTGGCAGCCGAACAGCGCAATTTGGCGATCTATGGCTTCGGCGTGAAGGGCTTCGTTCTGTCGATGATCGAAACCGCGATTGAGGTGACGGACGGCCGCGTGTCCACCGACACGATCGCGGATCTGTTGGCGATGGGACGCGCCATGTTGGCCAACCCTGTTGAGCTGTTGGACGGGGTCCGCCCCGCGATTGAGGCCGTCGCGCCGCACGCGCATGTCCTGTTGATCACCAAAGGCGATTTGTTGGATCAGGAACGCAAGCTGGCGCAGTCAGGTCTGGGCGATCTGTTCGATCACGTCGAAATCGTCAGCGACAAGACCACCGACATCTACACCCATATCTTTGCGCGCTTTGACACGGCGCATCATATGATGGTTGGCAATTCAGTGAAATCCGACGTGATCCCCGCGCTGGCCGCGGGCGCGTGGGGCATTCATGTCCCCCACGATCTGACCTGGGCCTATGAGGCAGCCGAGCCGCCGGTGGAGCACCGCCGTTTCCGGCAAATCACCTCTCTCACTGAATTGCCCGCATTGGTTGCATCGTTGTCCTAGGTGGCGTGCATCCGCTGATGGCGCGGGTGCCACATTCCCGCCACATTCGCCCATCTAGCGTTTGAGGCGCATGTCGCACCCTAGATGTGGCACACCAGACGCCCGAAGTGCAGGGAAGCCACACTAAAAGCCTTTGTTTTATTGCTGTTTTCTGAAATTCGCCCACGTGCTAGCTTTGTTGAATAACAAATGAGACCCCACAAAAATCGGGGCTCACGAGGCAGTAAAGAGGCAGTGTCGTGACACGACGTATTAATCACCCCGCGTTGGCGGGCATTTTGCTATTGTTTACCCTTCTTCTCGCCGCGATTGCGCCGGCGCAGGTCAAAGCAGCGCCTTATGCTGCGATGGTCATGGATGCCCGCACGGGTGAGGTCTTGCATTCGCGCAATGCCGACACCCCGCTGCATCCGGCGTCTTTGACCAAAATGATGACGCTCTATATCGCGTTTCAGGCCGTTGAACGGGGCGAAATTGGGCTGGATGACATGGTGACGATAACGCCCCTCGCCGCGAATGAACCGCCCTCGAAACTCGGCCTTCGGTCCGGTCAGCGTATTCAGTTCCGTTATCTCATCCGTGCGGCCGCCATCAAATCCGCCAACGACGCCGCTACGGCCATCGGCATCGCACTAGAAGGCAACGAAGCCGCCTTTGCCCGCCGGATGACGGCCACAGCCCGCGCCATGGGCATGACCCGCACGACGTTCCGCAATGCCCATGGCCTGACCGAAGCAGGCCATATGTCCACCGCGCGCGACATGACGACCTTGGGCCGTCACATGATTTACGATTTCCCGCAGTATTATAACATCTTCTCGCGCCGTTCGACTGATGCCGGTGTCCGTGAGGTGGCGAACACCAATCGCCGCTTCCTCAACGCCTATCGTGGTGCGGATGGCATCAAGACTGGCTACACCCGTGCGGCGGGCTTTAACCTTGTGGCGTCTGCCGAACGGGGGCAGGAACGGATCATCGCGACGATGTTTGGGGGATCCTCCACCGCCGCCCGAAATGCCCGCGTGGCTGAGCTGATGGATATGGGTTTTGCCCGCGCGCCCAGCACCGCCCGCGTTGATCGCCCGCGCCCCGTAGGCCCTCAAGGGGCCGGAAGTGATGCCCCTGCCCCCGGCACAGCCGCGCGTACCGTCCGCGTGAATGGCCTTGTGGCGCGGTCACTGCGCCCACAGGCGCGTATGATTGAAACGCCTGACGATGCCCCGGCAGAGGTTCTTTTGGTCGACGCCGATGTCATTGAAAACGCGGTGAGCGAGGTTTTGCAGACCGCCGCCGCCCCAACAACCACAGCCGCCCCCCAGGCACGCCCCGGAGACGTCGTTCTGGCCGCTGTCCAACAAGCCAGCCCCGTGCCGACAGAACCTGAGGTCGTGACCCGCATTTCCACATCGGGCAGCCGTCTGTGGGGGATCAACGTGGGCCGCTATGCGTCACAATATCAAGCAGAACGGGTGTTGTTGCGCGTGGCGCTGAACGAGATGTCGACGCTGGATGGGTCGCTGCGCCGCGTCAACCGCTCCTCCCAAGGGTTTGATGCGAACTTTATGGGGCTGACGCGAGATGGTGCAGAATTGGCCTGCGCCCGCTTGCAAGCGCGCGGCACCACGTGTTTCATGATCGGGCCTGACTAACCCCAAAGGACCGATCCCATGCCCGCCGTTGTGACTGCCCCTGCCCGCCAGACTCTCAAGACCATATCCGGCGAGGTGGTCGAGGTGCACCGCATTCTGTGTGTGGGCAAAAACTACGCCGATCATGTGGCTGAGATGGGCGGCGATCCCAAAGCGGACCCGCCCTTGTTTTTCGACAAGCCGCCCAGCTGCGTTGTGCAAAGCGGCGCCACCATCCCCTATCCGCCCAACACCTCCGATCTGCATTTTGAGGCGGAGTTGGTTTTGGTCATCGGCACAGGTGGGGCCGAAATTGAAGAGGCCAGCGCGCTGGATCACGTCTATGGCTATGCGGTGGGCAACGATCTGACCCGACGAGACCTGCAAGGTCTGGCAAAAGGCAGCGGCACGCCGTGGTGCATGGCCAAGGGGTTCGACAATTCCGCTGTCATCGGCGCCGTTACGCCTGTCGCACAGGTCGGTCACCCGACCACCGGGGCAATCACCTGTCATGTCGATGGGGCGATGAAACAAGACGGCGATCTAAGTCAGATGATCTGGTCCGTGCCCGAGATTATCGCAACCCTGTCCCGCACAGTCACCTTGCAGCCGGGCGATGTCATCATGACGGGAACCCCTGCCGGGGTGGGGCCGCTGCAACGCGGGGAGACCTGCGTTTGTGCGGTCGAGGGGCTGGGAGAGGCTGTCGTGACGATTGCCGCCTGACGCCGCCAAAGGCGGGGCGCGTTATTCGAACGCTGCGGCCATCAACTCGCGGGTATAGTCTGTTTCGGGCCGTTCAAACACGGCCTCTGCCGCGCCTGTTTCAACCACGTCGCCGCGTTTCATCACCATCACCTTATGGGACAGCGCCCGCACGACCTTTAGGTCGTGACTGATAAACAGATAGGCCAACTGATGGCGACGTTGCAGATCGCGCAGCAAATCGACGATCTGCACCTGCACGGTCATATCCAACGCTGATGTGGGTTCATCGAGGACCACCAATTTGGGGCGCAAGATCATCGCGCGGGCAATGGCGATCCGTTGACGTTGGCCCCCTGAAAATTCGTGGGGATAGCGATCCATCAACGCAGGATCGAGGCCAACCTCTCGCATGATATCCGCCACCATCTCACGCGGGTTTTTGCCAGCCGCCGTGCCGTGGATGGTCAACCCTTCCGCGATGATCTGCTCAACGGTCATGCGCGGGCTTAGCGATCCGTAGGGGTCCTGGAACACGATCTGCATGTCTGACCGCAAGGGCCGCATTTGCCTGTCTCGGAACCCTTGGATGTCCTTACCCAGAAACACGATCCGCCCTTCGGACGAAATCAAACGCATCATCGCCAGCGCCAGTGTCGTCTTGCCAGACCCGGATTCGCCCACGACGCCCACGGTTTCACCCGCTCGGATCTGAAAACTGGCATCGTTGACGGCCTTCACATACCCCACAGTGCGACGCAGCAGCCCCGCCTGAATTGGAAACCAGATCTTGAGGTTCTGCGCCTCGGCCACGACGGGCGCGCCCTCGCGCACCGGATCGGGCAGGCCCACGCTTTCGGCTTCAAGCAACATGCGGGTGTAGGGGTGCTGCGGGTTGGCGAATATCTCAGCCGTGGGGCCGGTTTCGACGATTTCACCGTCTTTCATCACACAGACCCTGTCGGCAATTTTGCGAACGATGGTCAGGTCGTGGGTGATGAACAGAAGGCTCATCTTTAGGTCACGTTTCAGGTCAGCCAACAGATCGAGGATTTGTGCCTGAATCGTCACATCAAGCGCCGTCGTTGGTTCATCCGCGATCAGCAGTTCCGGCCCGTTGGCCAGCGCCATGGCGATCATCACACGCTGGCGCTGCCCGCCCGACAGCTGGTGTGGATACGACGTCAGCCGGTCTTCGGGGTCGCGGATGCCCACTTGGTTCAAAAGCTCAATAATCCGCGCGCGCACCTTTGCGCCGCGCAGGCCCTGATGCAGTTCGATGGATTCGCCCAGCTGTTTTTCGATGGTGTGCAGAGGGTTCAACGATGTCATCGGCTCCTGAAAGATAAAGCTGATGTCGTTGCCGCGCACCTTTTGCAGCTTTGCCTCAGACGCGCCGACCATCTGATCAGACCGATATTGGATCGACCCGCCAACCTTGGCGCTGTCGCCCAAAAGCTGCACCGTGGACAACGCCGATACCGATTTTCCGGACCCGGATTCACCGACCAGCGCAACGGTCTCCCCCTCGTCCACGTGAAAGGAGACGCCGCGCACGGCATGGACGGTTTGCCCGTCCTGCCTGAAATCCACGGTCAGGTCTTTGACGTCCAGAAGGCGGGTCATGAAAAGGTCTTTCTGGGGTCAAACGCATCCCGCACACCTTCAAAAATGAAGACCAGCAGGGACAGCATGATGGCAAAGGTGAAGAACGCGGTGAAGCCCAGCCACGGGGCCTGAAGGTTTTGTTTGGCTTGCAACGTCATCTCGCCCAGCGACGGGGCGGAGGATGGCAGGCCAAAGCCCAGGAAATCCAAGGACGCCAACGTAGCAATCGTGCCGGTGATGATGAAGGGCAGCATCGTGACGGTCGCCACCATGGCGTTGGGCAGCATATGGCGGAACATGATCGTGCGGTCGCGCACGCCCAGCGCCTTGGCCGCCCGCACGTATTCAAGGTTGCGCGCCCGCAAGAACTCCGCCCTGACAAGCCCCACCAAAGCGGGCCAGCCGAAAAGGATAGTGAGGAACACAAGGAGCCAGAACGAGCGCCCCAAGATCGCAAACAGGATGATGATCACGTAGATCGACGGGGTTGACCCCCAGATTTCCAACAACCGCTGAAACGTCAAATCGACCCAGCCACCGAAATATCCCTGCACTGCCCCGGCAATGATCCCGATGACTGAGGCCACCGAAGTCACGATGATGGTAAACAGGATCGACAACCGGAATCCGTGGATCACCCGCGCCACAACGTCCCGTTTGGTGTCATCCGTGCCCAGCCAGTTGTTCTCATCGGGGGCTGACGGCGCAACGCCCGGAATGTCGACGATCGTGTTGTAGCTGTAAGGGATGGGCGGCCAAAGCAGCCACCCCTTTTCGAACCCTTCCGCCTCAAGCGTGCCGGCATTGGCGGCGGCAATCAGATCTTCAGGTTCAAAAAAACAATCCTCAAGCCCGCCGGTTTCGATCAGACATTTGACCTCAATATCCTTGTATTCCGCTTCCGTGGGGAAATCGCCGCCAAAGGCCTGTTCGGAATAGAAGTTGAAAATCGGCATCCGCAGCTCACCGCGGTAACTGACAAGGATGGGTTTGTCGTTGGCCAGAAACTCCGCAAACAGCGACAACACAAAGAGGGTCAAGAAGATCCACAAGGACCAATAGGCCCGCCGGTTGCGTTTGAAATTTGTCCAACGGCGCTGGTTCAGCGGGGAAAGCGAAAGACGCCGCTTGCGCGCTGGCAATGCCTGCATGGAGGCCTCGGTGGTGTTGGCCATCTTACCCCCTCCTTTCGAAATCAATGCGCGGATCGATCAGCACATAGGTGATATCGGTAATGATCCCCACGACCAGTCCAACCAGAGAGAACGCAAAGAGCGTGCCAAAAATCACCGGATAGTCGCGCTGCAACGCGGCCTCAAACCCCAGCCGCCCCAGACCATCCAGCGAGAACAACGTCTCGATGATCAGCGATCCGCCGAAGAACACACCGATGAACAGCGCGGGGAAACCGGAAATTACGATCAGCATCGCATTGCGGAAGACGTGGCCGTACATCACGCGACGCTCTGGCAGGCCTTTGGCCTTGGCGGTGATGACGTATTGCTTTTTGATCTCATCGAGAAAGCTGTTCTTGGTCAGCAAGGTCAGCGTCGCAAAGGCGGAAATGGTTGATGCCAAAACCGGCAAGGCGATGTGGTGGAAATAATCCACGATCTTGCCCCAAGTGCTGAAGGTTTCCCAATCCGATGACGTCAGACCGCGCAGGGGAAACAGCCGCTTACAGGTCGGGTTGATGTCATAAAAGAACCGCGCATTGTCGCGCAGCCAGTCTGATATGCCAAAGCCAAAGCGGAAACAGTTGTTCGACGCAAACAGCACGATCAACAGGATTGCGAACAAGAACCCGGGGATCGCATAGCCCACGATAATTGCCCCAGATGTCCATGTGTCAAACGACGACCCGTCGCGCACGGCCTTGCGGATGCCAAGTGGTATCGAAATCAGATACGCAATCAGCGTGGACCACAAACCGAGGGTGATCGACACAGGCATCTTTTCCAGCACCAGATCCACCACAGACACCGACCTAAAATAGCTTTCGCCAAAATCGAACCGGACATAGTCCCACATCATCAGGAAAAACCGCTCCAGCGCAGGGATGGGGACGGCGCTGCATTCCTCGGCGCTCAGATCGGGCTCTCCGGTGAAGCCGTCTTCGCATGCGATGCGGGCGAAATTGAATTCAATCTCAAGTTGGTCCAGAAATTCCTGTGGCAAGCCGCGGGCGCCAACACTGTCGTTGCTTGTGTCCTCAACAATTTCAGATCCACCGCCTGAGATGCCTTCGAAGACGTCACCGCCCCCTTCAAGCTGGGCGATGATCTGTTCTACAGGGCCGCCCGGCACGAATTGAGTCAGTGAGAAATTGACGATCATGATCCCGAGCAATGTCGGGATCACCAAAAGCAATCGTCTGAGGATATAACTGCCCATTCAGCCTGTACCTTTACTGGTCTTCTTGAGGCCCATCACGATCCCCTACAGGGCACCCGATGCTTCAAGTTCGGCCGCTTTCTCTGCGTTGTACCACCAGAACGACAGGTTACCCAAGGCGAACGGAGGCAGCGGATCAGGATATTCGTACATATCGTAATACGCGACCGTGTGGGTCGATTTATACCACTGTGGCACCCAGAACCCTTTGGCCCGCAACACGCGATCAAGTGCATTCGTTGATGTCCGCAGATCATCCAAAGTACCCGCCGCAATGACACTGGTCATCAGACGGTCGATCGCTTCATCCTGAAGCCCCATGAGGTTTCGCGAACTGTCAGCTGCCGTTTCAGACCCGAACCACTGACGCATCCCGCTGCCAGGCTCAAACCCTTGGGTCATGGTGTGGGTGACAATGTCAAAATCAGACGGCGCGTTCAGACGTTCCACGTATTGCGCGAAATCCACACGGTTGAGGAACGCAGACACACCAAGTCGCTGAAGGTTTTCTACGTATGGGTTGATGATCCGATCAAACGACGGGGACGCAGAAAGGAATTCGACCTCCAGCAGCTGGCCGTCCTTGCGGCGCATGCCATCATCCCCAGTGATCCATCCGGCCTCATCCAACAGGGCCGAGGCGCGGCGCAGGTTGGCGCGGTCCGTGGGCCGACGTGCATCAGAGGTGGGTGGCAAGATCGCTTCGTCGGTGAGGATGGAGGCATCCAGCAGGCCTTCGTCTACAAGCGGCTGCAGCAGGGCGATCTCTCCCTCGGATGGGGCGCCTTGGGCCTGCAAATCGGCATTCTGCCAGAAGGATTCGACCCGGTCGTACAAGCCATAGAACAACGTGTCGTTTGACCATTCGAAGTTAAACATCAAACGCACCGCTTCGCGCACCCGCGGATCCTGGAATTTCTCATCACGCAGGTTGAAAATAAACGCCTGCGCGGACCCGATGGACCCATTCGGCAATTCTCGTGTCACGACAGCGCCGGATTCCACCCCCGGGAAGTCATAGCCCGTTGCCCACTGAAGGGACGAATTTTCATTGCGGAACGTGTATTCACCCGCCTTGAATGCCTCAAAGGAGGTCGATGCGTCGGTGAAATACTCATACCGGATGCGGTCAAAGTTGTTCTGCCCGACATTCAACGGATGATCGACGCCCCACCAATCGGGATCACGGGCGTAGATGACGTTCCGGTTGGTGTCGAAGCTTTCGATCACATAAGCGCCCGAGCCCATGAATGGCACATCCGTGCTCTCGTCTAGGCGCGCGCCGGTTTCTTCAAACCATGCTTTTGAAAAGACTGTCGTGCCGCCAGCAAAGCCCAGCACATCCCGACGCGGGGCGTCTTCGCTGAAGGTGAACTTGATCCGCAAGGTGTCCAAGACCTCAACCTCTTGGATGTATTGCGACACGACGGCCACATATTCTGGCAGGCCTTGCGTCATGAACAGGTTGTGGGTGTAGGCCACGTCCTCAGCCGTCATCGGGGTCCCATCTGCGAAGGTGATGTCGTCGCGCAGGTTAAAAATCACCCAGTCACGGCTTTCGGGAAATTCCATTGTGGTGCACAGATAACAATAGGATCCGTAGGGATCATCCGCTGTGCTGGCCAGAATGCTTTCGAACAGCAAGGTGGTGCCTGCTGCCGCTGCCCCCTCTCGGGTGAAGTTGTTAAAGGTATCAAACGTGCCCTGTGCCTGAACACTGATTTCCCCACCTTTGGGTGCATCTGGGTTGACGTAGTTCAGGTGCTCCATATCCGCGGGGTACATCAGTTCCCCAAAGTTGGAATAGCCATGGCTGATGGTGATGTTTTCGTGGCTGTCCGCACGCACCAATGTCGCAGCGCCGATGGCCAGAACAGACCCCGCAAGGAGCATCGCCCATTTCGGTGCCGTATTGGTTTTGACACGGGTTGCGGCTTGGGCAGGTCTACGCTGTGGCTTGGACATCGGGCACTCCTTTGAATTGGGTCTCACCCCTTTAACTTGAAGCTAAATCGCAGTTTGTCGAATGTTCAAGTTGAGATTGCGTGACATTGCCGTGATTACGCCTGATTTCCCAACAAAAAAGGCCGCCCCAAGGGACGGCCTTTGTCGTGTCTATCAGATCGCTTACTCGCCGATGGTGGCGAGGTAGGCAATGAGGTTTGCCCGATCTTCGATGCGGCGCATACCGTTGTAGCCCATTGCGGTGCCCGGTGCGTATGAGGACGGCTTTTCGAGGAAGGCGTTCAGCTCTTCCGCGGTCCAGACGTCGTTCACGGCAATCAGGTTGCCCGAATAGCCGTAGCCATCCACAGCCGCCACATCACGACCAACAATACCATACAGATGCGGGCCGACGCCGTTCACCCCATCTTCAAGCGCGTGACAGGCCGAACACGCGCGCCACTGGCTTTCTCCATCAGCGGCACTTGCGGCGGCATAAACCTCAGCGAAGGCGGGGCCTTCGTCGACTTCTTCTGCTGCGTCATCCGCAGACGCCACTTCGATGGTGTAGGACTGCGCATGATCGCCATGTCCATGACCGCCCGAGTGATAAATCCCTTCGGCGACCCAGCCGCCCAGCAAAAACACCAGCAGAGTGCCACACAGGCCGCCAAGTGCTTTGGTCAATGTCATTGTGTCGAACATGTCGCGTTCCATCTTGTTCCCGATTCAGACGCCGTGTATCCGCTTCCCACCCCTATGATCAAGGTGTAGCACCGCGACCAAATGCCCATTTTTTGCATTCGGTGCACATCGGTGCACACTGAGACATAAATCAGGGGGCAAACTGGGGGGGCGTCATGTCAAAATCTATCGCGTTTCAGGGAGAGCCTGGTGCCTACAGCCATCAAGCCTGCGTTGAGGCACGGCCCGATCACACGCCCCTGCCCTGCCCCACATTTGCCGCCGCAATTGAAGCCGTGCGCAAAGGGGACGCCGATCTGGGCATGATCGCCGTTGAAAATTCAACCTACGGACGCGTGGGCGATGTGCATACATTGCTGCCAAACAGCGGGCTGCACATCGTGGATGAGGCCTTCGTGCGGGTGCACATCAACCTGTTGGGCAAACCAGGGGCAAGCCTGGATCAAATTCGCACCGCCGCCGGGCACGTCGTGATTTTACCCCAATGCGGCAAGTTTCTGCGCGAAAAGGGCATTGCCCCAGTGGTCAGCCCAGACAACGCCCGCGCGGCGATGGATGTGGCAAATGGGGATGACATGACCGCAGGCGCGTTGGCGTCTGAAATGGCCGCAGACATCTACGGTCTCGACCTTCTGGCGCGCAACATCGAAGACCATGACCGCAACACCACACGGTTCCTGATCATGTCGCGGGAGCCGGATTTCAAACGGCGCGGCAATCACGGCATGGTCACCAGCTTCGTCTTCCGCGTGCGCAATATCCCCGCGGCCCTATACAAAGCGATGGGTGGGTTTGCGACCAATGGCGTCAACATGACCAAACTTGAAAGCTATATGGTCGGCGGACAGTTCACGGCGACCCAGTTCTACGCAGAGGTCGAGGGCCACCCCGATGATCGCAACGTCCAACTCGCCATGGAAGAGTTGGATTATTTCACCGATCACATCAAACTGATGGGCGTTTTTCCCGCCGCCCCGCGCCGCCATGAAGCGGCGAGTGATTAGGCGCGATACCGCTTTTCGATATCTTCGGCAAAATTGCCAACCGCCCCTTTGAACCGATTGTTCGTCTTTTGACGGGCAAACCGCAGGGACTGGAAGAACAACTTGGCAGGAATTGTCTTGGCCACAGCATCAAAAGAGACATTCAACCGTGTGCGGGCGGGGGAGAGGGGCACCAATTCCAGCTGAATTTCGGCATCCACGTTTTTGGAGGTCACACTGACCCCGATCAGGTTGGGTTTTTCGGCTTTTGTCACTTCAGCGGCGATCTTGCGTTCGACACCACGCATCATGAATTTGACGCGCCACTTGGCCCCCAGTCCATTCGCAGCCCCATCGGCAAGCCGTTGCACGTCAGCACCGCGCCGCATCACCGATCGTTCAAAAGACGCAAAATCGGTCAATTGATCGTATACAAATTCAATCGGTGCTTCGATGTCTTCACGCGCTTGTATGTCCATGATGATCTGCCTGTTCTGCCAGCCGTTTCGGGGCGATATTTTATCTGTGTTAATCTAACGTATTCGCCAGCCAGTTCTCTAGTAGAAAATGTGCAATGGCGCCTTTTCGGGCGGGTTTGATCGTCGGATGTTCCCCCTTTGAGGCCAGCATCATGTCCCCTCGTGTGACCCAGATCGCGTCCTCCAACTCCTCCGGATCGAGGGTGATTTTCGTCGTGGTCGCTTGCCCTGCGCACCCAATCATCAAAGAGGACGGAAACGCCCAAGGCTGGCTGGCAAGATACCTGACCTCGCCGACTTTGATGCCTGCCTCCTCAAACACCTCGCGGCGCACGGCGGCCTCGATCGTTTCCCCCGGTTCGACAAAACCCGCCAGCAGCGAATACATCCCCTCGGGCCAGCCGGGGGAGCGTCCGACAAGCACGTTGTCCCCATCGGTGATCAACATGATGACCACAGGATCGGTGCGCGGAAAATGCGATGTGCCGCAGGCCGCACAGCTGCGTCGCCACCCCGCGTCCGCGGCCTGACTTTCGGCACCACAGGCCGAACAGAACCGGTGGCTTTGGTGCCAACCCAGCACCGCCCGTGCGGTCGCCGCCAATTCAGCATCTCGCGCGGTCAGGGTCGTCATGATGGCCCGCAATTCAGCAAAAACAGCATCTCCGGTGGCTGGATGTTGCTGCAGCGTCGGGTCGAGGAACGTGTTCAGATCCTCTGCATCCGACAGATCAGGCGTCCACCGATCCAGTGAAAGCGCAAAAACAGGCCCGTCGTCATCCAGCCCCAGAAACAGCCGCACATCGCCCGCATCCGCCATCACCGGATGATCTAGCGGCACGCGCATCAGCGGCCCGCCCTCGTGTGTTGTCAGCACTTTGCCACGCCAAAAAACGAGGGCCCGCGTATCGCTTTGCGCGGCCAAACCTTCCGCCTTTGACCGTAAATGTGCGGCGCGGTTCAGGCCCGACCCGCCGAATGTCACTGTCTCTGCATGTTTCATGATCTGTGCGTTGCATGACCCGCCCGCGCGTGCAAGACCACTTCGCCCCCTTGCATCGGACCGCACCCGTTCGTATATGACGCCCGAGGGGTTGGCGCGGGCAAGTGCCTCGCCAACCTGGTCAGGTCCGGAAGGAAGCAGCCACAACGAGCCCCACTTGGGTCGATGTCCAACCTCTCACCCATATCGTCTTGCACCACAGCGCGGACGACATGGAACGACAAAGCGTAAGCACCGCTTTCGCGAGGTCGTCCAATAGGATAAACACCCTGACATGACAGATACCCTCGCCACCCTTGGCTGGACCCCTCATTTTGCGCGTCAGGTTGATCTGGACGATGACATGGCGCCCACACGGATCACTGCCGTGCATCGATCCCGTCTGGACGGGCTGCAGGCCTATGGAACTGTGTCGCTCTCACCCACCGCCGCTGCAGGGCTTTATGCCGTGGGCGATTGGGTCATCGCTACCGGGGCCGCCGCGTCCGAGCCATTGGACAGAACCACCGCAATCACCCGCCGCGCCGCGGGCGAAGAAAGCAAACCCCAGCTGATCGCCGCCAATGTCGACACCTTGGGCATCGTCACAAGCTGCAACGCAGACTTCAACGTGGCCCGCCTGGAACGCTATCTGGCCATGTGCGGCGCGTCGGGCTGCATGCCCTTGGTCATCCTGACCAAAGCTGATTTGGTGGACGACGTCAGCGACTACATCCGGCAGGCCGAACGCCTGTCCCCGCTGCTGACCGCCATCGCCATAAACGCCAAAGACGACGAAGACGTGGCCCGCCTTTCCCCTTGGTGCAGCAACGGGCAGACGCTGGCCTTGGTCGGATCCTCTGGGGTTGGCAAGACCACGATCCAGAACCGTCTGACGGGCCAGATCGACACGACGCAAGACATCCGGGAAGATGACGCAAAGGGTCGCCACACGACCACCAACCGCAACCTGCGGGCCACAACCACTGGCGGCTGGTTGATCGACACCCCCGGCATGCGGGAACTGCGTTTGGTCGACGCCGAAGAAGGGGTCGAAGATGTCTTTGGGGACATCACCGACCTTGCCGCCCAGTGCAAATTCAACGATTGCGCCCATCAGACCGAGCCGGGCTGCGCCGTGCGCGCAGCGATCGAAGCCGGGGATCTGGACGCGGACCGGCTGGAACGGTGGCGCAAGCTGGAACGCGAAAACCGGTTCAACACGGCCACGGTGGGCGAAAATCGCGCCCACATGAAGCGGCTTCAAAAGATGTATAACGAAGGCAAGGAACGCGGGGCCGCGAAACGGCGGCGCTAGTGGCCGCTCGTTTGTGATGCCCAATCAAACTGCGCATCGCGTTCCACCGCACAGGGCCGCACCGCGCGCAGACGTGCAAGTGCGGCATCCGGCGCCTCACCCGCTTCGACCATCAGCCGCAAAGCGACCATACCGGATCGACCGCAGCCACCAAAACAATGGGACAGCACGCGCCCACCCTCTTTGAGGAGTGTATGCGCCTGCGCCGAGACCTCGTGCCATTGGTGTCGGATCGTGGCATCCGGTGCGCCAAAATCCACAATCGGCAAGTGATGCCAAGCGATGCCCACAGCCTCTAGGTCATGGCCAAACGACGACGCCCCCATTCTGTCCATCTCGCTTTGGGTGGTCATCGTCAAAACCAGGTGAGGCGCCCAGTGCAAAAGCGTGGACAGGTCTGTTTCATAATCTCCAGACCTGCCCGGAACGGGCGACACGGCAATCAACCCCGCACCAAGGGAAAGGACATGTATTCCAAAGTCAGACAATGCCGTCCTCCACCACTTGGCCCGGACGCGCGGCGGCCCATTCGCGCAAAAACGCGCGGATTGCAGGATCACCTGATGCCTCAATCCCCTTGCGCGGCAGCGCCACACCATGATCCAGCGCAAGCTGCAAACAGCCGATATAATCCCCCTTTGCACGCGTCGGGTTCATATCCGCCCCATGCAGGATGGTTGAAAACAAAGTGCCACCATACCCGTTGATGTGGGACAAATCAGGCTTCAGAGACAGGAAATACCCCATCACATCAGGCAGGCCTGACCATCCGGCCACCTGCACAGGCGTCAGACCTTCGGCATCCGGACGGTCCCATTCAAGGCCAATGGCAATCAGCGCCTTCACGTGGTCGGTTTTGCCAGGCAGATGAACAATCTCGCGCAGGATGTTGCGATAGGCCTCGGGCAAGGTATCGGGGTTGATGAAACCGTCGGGCACATGCCCCAGCGCCGCCGCAGCCAACATGGCCTCATCAGGTGTCAAATCCGCCGAAATTCCCCTGTCGGTCAGTTTCTCAACAAGGGTGTGATTGCCAAATACGCTGGCAAACGCAAAGACACTGTGCCCCTGCCATGTCGCATTCGGGTCAGCCCCATGAGCCAGCAAAACGTCCAACACGGGGGCGGAATTCATCCGCCGCGCCGCCTGATGCAAGACTGGCACGCCCGATTGCATCCCTGTTCCGGATTGCCACGCATCCGTGCCAGCAGACAGGTCCGCGCCCGCCTCAATCAGCAGTGTCACCATGTCGACGTCGTCAAAATCCATCGCGCGCGGCAGGGCATTCGTGCCATCCACCGTCGCACCGTATTTCAGCAACAACGCCACGCCTTGCGCGTGCCCCAACTCCGTCGCGTGATACAGGCTTTCGTTGTCATCGGGGGTAGCGCCATGATCCAGCAACCATTCCGCAAGGGGGAGATTGCCCGCATGTCCCAAGGCCCAATACAGCGGGGACAATGCAGCTCCTTCATCAAAACTGGGCGCATTCACATCCGCGCCATGATCCACCAGCAACTGTGCAATGGCGGTCATCTGGTCCAGACGCTCTGCGCTTTCCCGCCATAGCGGCGATTTACACAAATGAATGAAAGGCAGCCAAGGTCCAGCAGGGGTGATTGCCGCGCGGGGATCCTGCGACAGCGTCTTCCGCACAGCATCCACGTCATAAAGCGCACAAAGCAGCCCAAAGTGGCCATGCGCCAAGTCCGGCGTCGCCTTCAACAGTTGATGTACGTCCTCAAGGCACCCGAAATGCAGCGCCTTATTCAAATGCTGCAAGGCGTGATCAAGATGGGAGGGGGTGTCCGACACGGCGCGCGCGACCTTCTTTTGCACACAACGCTACCCCGCCCCCTCGCCCCCAGCAAGGCGTCTGCTATATCTCATTGTATGGGAAAATCAGAAGACCTCGCCGAGGACCGCACCGATTGGGCCGAAGACCGCACGTTGATGGCCAATGAACGCACCTTTGCCAGCTGGACAGGCGGCGGCATGGGCGCGATAGGTCTGGCCCTCGCGTTCAAGGCCGTGTTCGGGGATTTCGAGCCCTCCATCGTGGCCCGTATCGTGGCACAAATCCCGTTGATCGCGGCCATTGTGCTGTTTTGGTCGGCGCGCAGCAAAGCCTGCCACACCATACACCGTCTGAATGAACGGACGGTTCAGGGCGCCTCTACCGCGACGCTTACAGTCATCACCATATTGATGACCGCAACCGCCATCGGCGCAGGCTTCATTCTTTGGTTTGTCTAGTGGACGCCCCGCTGGCCCGCGCATAGTCTAGCGAAATGACCGAATCCGACGCCCCCCAAGATCGAACCCAGTACCAAGTCCTCGCCCGCAAGTACCGCCCCGAGACCTTTGCCGATCTCGTGGGGCAGGACGCCATGGTGCGGACGCTGAAAAACGCCTTTGCCGCTGATCGTATCGCGCAGGCGTTCATCATGACCGGCATCCGCGGGACGGGTAAAACCACCACAGCCCGCATCATCGCCAAGGGCATGAACTGCATCGGGCCGGACGGAAATGGTGGCCCAACCACGGAACCCTGCGGTCAATGCGAACATTGCGTGGCCATCATGGAAGGCCGCCATGTGGACGTGATGGAGATGGACGCCGCATCCCGTACAGGCGTAGGTGACATCCGCGAAATCATCGAAAGCGTGCATTACCGCGCGGCCTCGGCCCGCTATAAGATCTACATCATCGACGAAGTTCACATGCTGTCGACCAGCGCGTTCAACGCGCTGTTGAAAACGTTGGAAGAACCCCCCGCCCACGTCAAATTCATCTTTGCGACCACGGAAATCCGAAAGGTCCCCGTGACGGTGTTGTCGCGCTGCCAACGGTTTGACTTACGTCGCATCGAACCCGAGGACCAGATCGCCCTGTTGCGTAAAATCGCCACCTCCGAAGGTGCCGAAATTACCGATGACGCCCTGGCCCTGATCACCCGCGCCGCCGAAGGCTCCGCCCGGGATGCGCAATCGCTGCTGGATCAGGCTATTTCTCACGGTGCGGGTGAAACCACCGCAGAACAAGTGCGCGCCATGCTGGGCCTGGCCGACCGTGGACGCGTGCTGGACCTGTTCGACATGATCCTCAAAGGCCAAGCCGCCGAGGCCCTGCGAGAACTGTCCAGTCAATATGCAGACGGCGCCGATCCCATGGCGATCCTGAGGGATCTGGCCGAGATTGCCCATTGGGTCAGCGTTATCAAAATCACCCCCGATGCCGCCGAAGACCCCACTGTCGGCCCTGACGAACGCACCCGTGGCGCAGATATGGCCGAGGCCTTGCCAATGCGTGTGCTGACGCGGCTGTGGCAAATGCTGTTGAAGGCATTGGAAGAGGTTTCCATGGCGCCCAATGCGATGATGGCCGCTGAAATGGCCGTGATCCGCCTGACCCATGTGGCCGACCTGCCCAGCCCGGAAGAACTGGTGCGCAAACTGGACGGTCAAACACCGCCTCCGCCGGCGGGCGGCGGTGGGTCACGTCCAGCCCCCACATCACAACACACCCATGCACAAGGCACCCCGACGCAAACGCACGCGGGCCCCGCTGGCACCACAATGTCCGCAGGCAACACCGCCGTGGCTGTCGCGGCTGAGGAGGCCTTGTCTCATTACCCAACGTTCGATCACGTGGTCGAACTGATCCGCCGCCACCGCGACGCCAAACTGCTCGTCGATGTTGAAGACGGCGTGCGCCTGGCCGCCTATCAACCCGGTCGCATTGAATTCGAACCTGGCCCCAACGCCCCCCAAAACCTCGCCCAACGGCTGGCCAGCCGCCTGCAAGCTTGGACAGGCAACCGTTGGGCCGTGACGCTGGTAAATGAGGGCGGCGCACCGACGATTGCCGAAATCCGCGACGCCGAAGAAAACGCGCTCAAGGAAAAAGCAACCGCACTGCCCCTCGTTCAGGCTGTGCTGCAACACTTCCCCAGCGCCAAGATCACAGACATCCGCACCCCCAAAGCCCTCGCCGCCGAGGCCGAGGCCGACGCCCTCCCCGAGGTCGACGAAGAATGGGACCCGTTCGAGGACAGCTAGCCGCCGCTTGCGGCTCCGCACTGCGCCGCCTATCTAAAGCACAACGATATTCAGGAGACAGACAAGATGTTCAAAGGACTAGGTGGCCTTGGCGATATGGCCGGCATGATGAAAAAGGCTCAGCAGATGCAAACCGATATGGCCGCCCTGCAAGAAGAGCTTCACACGATGATGGTCACCGGCGAAAGCGGCGCGGGCCTCGTGAAGGCGACCGCAACTGCCAAAGGCGAACTCAAAGCCCTCGACATCGACCCGTCCATCTTCAACGGCGACGACAAAGAAGTGGTCGAAGACCTGATCCTGGCCGCCATCAAAGACGCCCAATCCAAAGCCTCCGAAAAAGCGCAGGAAGAAATGGCAAAGCTGACCGAAGGCCTCGGGCTTCCGGCAGATATGAAACTGCCGTTCTAACCCCCGCGTGAGCCAGGCCCCAAAAGACATCGACGCGCTGATTGACCTGATGGCCCGCCTGCCCGGCCTCGGCCCCAGATCGGCGCGTCGGGCTGTGCTGCATCTGATCAAGAAACGCGGCCAACTCCTCTCCCCTTTGGCCGATGCCATGACGACAGTGGGCGCAACCGCCCGTGAATGTCTCAACTGCGGCAACATCGGAACCTCTGACATCTGCGATATCTGCGCCAGCGAAAAACGCAGCATCGGACAAATCTGCGTTGTCGAAGACGTGGCCGACCTTTGGGCGATGGAGCGGGCCGGCGTCTTCAAGGGTCGCTATCACGTGCTTGGCGGCACTCTGTCAGCCCTCGACGACATCGGCCCTGATGAATTGCGCATCCCCAAACTGCGCGACCGCGTGACCACCGAAGGTGTGACCGAGGTCATCCTTGCCCTCGGCGCCACAATCGACGGCCAGACCACAGCGCACTACATTGCCGACGAACTGCAAGGCGTGCAGGTGACGTCGCTCGCACAAGGCGTGCCTGTGGGCGGCGAACTCGATTATCTCGATGATGGCACCATCACAGCAGCCCTCAACGCCCGAAAATCTGTGTAACACCCGTTTCTTTGGGTCAAAAATACCTCCGCCGGAGGCACCCATCCAGCGCGCCTATCGATAACCGATGCCAGTAAACCGGCTGTCCCTCGCGCCCATCAAATCAAACAGAAAAGCAAAACCGCCCGGGCCAAAGGCCGGGGCGGTTTTTCAATTTCACACCACTTGCGAAGATCAATCTTCGTCGTCACCGTCATCATCGGGCAAGTTAAAGAACGTATCGGCGTCTGGCACCGATGTGTCCTCTTCCGGCTCTGGTGCGTCGGACAGCGTAAACGTCTCAAGACCCGCCATGCCAGCAGGGATCTTGGGCTCTGCATCCATACCGAGGCTCTGTTCCGTCGACACCAGCTTACGCCGTTCATCATCAGACATTACGCCGCCCTCTTTGGCCTTCTTGGCGTTGGCCTTTTGTACAGCCGCATCCAACTCGGATTGTTTGCACAGGCCCAGCGCCACAGGGTCAATCGGTTCGATGTTGTTGATGTTCCAATGGGTGCGTTCACGGATCGCCTGAATGGTAGGCTTCGTCGTGCCCACCAGCTTGGAGATCTGACCATCGCTCAGCTCTGGGTGGAACTTCACCAGCCAATAGATCGACGCAGGCCGGTCCTGGCGCTTGGAGAGGGGCGTGTAGCGCGGGCCGCGACGTTTTTCCTCGCCAGCCGAGGCGGGGTTGTACAGCAATTTCAGCTTGTGGGACGGATCAGCCTCAGCTTTGTCGATCTCTTCCTGGGTCAGCTGCTTGTTGGCGATCGGGTCAAACCCTTTGACGCCGGTTGCCACGTCACCATCCGCGATGCCTTGCACTTCCAATTCGTGCAGCCCGCAAAAATCTGCGACCTGTTTGAAGGTGATCGTCGTGTTGTCACACAGCCAGACTGCGGTTGCTTTGGCCATGATGGGCAGGTTCTGAGCCATCTGCTTTCTCCTATCAATAGACACGCCTTCCCTACACCCTTAAATGGGCAGACCGTTTCAGGCCGGGTTCACGTTGTCGGGGAACTTGAGACGTATATAGTCGGGCCAACGCCACATGGAAAGACCCCAAATGCGCAGCCTTATTGCCCTTCTGATCACCCTTGCCCTGCCCGCCACATCCCACGCCCAAGACAGGGCGGGGGACTTCGACTACTACGTCCTGGCGCTGTCATGGTCACCCACCTGGTGCGCCCTCGAAGGCGATGATCGGGGTTCACCGCAATGCGATGCGGATGCAGATTTCGGGTGGGTGCTGCATGGGCTTTGGCCACAATATGAACGTGGTTGGCCATCCGATTGCAGGCACAGCTTTCGCAACCCCTCGCGCAGTGACACGGCGGCCCAGGCAGATCTTTATGGGTCCTCCGGTTCAGCATGGCATCAGTGGAACAAACACGGGTCGTGTTCTGGCCTCAGCCCCGATGATTTCTATGACCTCTCACGTGAGGCCTACAGCCGGATCACACGGCCAGAGGTCTTCCGCCGCCTGACCGATCCCGTGACCTTGCCCGCGTCCCTGATCGAAGAGGCATTCATGCGCGACAACGATGGGCTGGATGCAGACGAAATCACCATCACCTGCCGGTCCGGCCGCATCCAGGAGGCCCGCATCTGCCTGACCCGCGATTTGGAACTGCGACATTGCGGATCCGACGTCATCCGCGATTGCAGTTTGGACGACGCGCTGTTTGATCCGGTGAGGTAAGGTTTTGAAGACTCGCCAGATCGTTGATTGAAAGTTAACGTAAGGTCAATTCAACAAGGAATTGACCATGGCAGACGACAACACACCAGACGAAATGCCCCCAAAGGCCCCACCGTATGCCACCAATACATTGGTGAAAGACGGCGACATCCGCATCCTTGCCTGGGTTGGCGGCGGGGCGATGGGGGTTCTGGTCTTGTTTGGCCTTGTGCTGGGTCAAACCGGTCTGATTGATTTTCCCCACCTGAACCGATCAGAAGACTTGGGCGAATATTACGTTGACACCTTGATCTACCGCGAACGTCGCGTGGCGCTGGCGCTGGTGATGCGCACGTTCATCACCGGGTTTTCCTTCGTTGTCGGGCTGGCCCTGTGCACCATGGGTGGATTGTTCATCTTGCGGCAGGTGACATCGCTGACAACCATTTCCGGCAGCATGGGTGGCGGCCCCAACGCCCTGTCCGCTTTGTCGGACGGCGAAGATGCGGCCAAGACGTTGAAAGAAAGCCAGTTTGCGTTTTCCTCATACTCGCCCGGGGTCTTGTTCATGCTGGGTGGCGTCCTTGTCATGGGCATCACACAGGCCCTCGCCATCCCGATCAAATCTATTGAGGTCGTCCCCCCCGGTGCTACCGCATGGTGCCTGACGGAAGAGGGCGGGACCTATGAGATATGTCGTGCCGATGTCGAAACGGAAGACGCTGTGTCCCCCCCGACCACGCCTGACCGGGCGACACCCCAGCCGCCCGCCTTTGAACCCGTCGCAACGGGGGAAGAGGAATGAGGATCGAACCGGTCGCCTTTTTACTCGTCATGGTTCCCATGATGGTTCCAGCACAACCCACAGAGCTGTGTCAGCCGACCGAGGCGGGCCTTTACACACAAGACTGCATTGATGACCTACGACAGCGCCCGCTGCGTGCGGCTGCAACGCAGGCGCGTCGGACGTGCGATCAGGTCGCGTCTCAACTCAATGGTCAGCCCTATTTTGTCCAACATCTGGGCAATGCGGAGGTCGGAACGCTCTGTCATGTCGCGCCCCTTGATCTTGGCTCAGACGATGCATCCGGTTTGCTTGCGCAACTCGATGCCTTCAACGGGGACGACGACAATCCGGCGCTGCCGAATGGCAACAATCCGACGAACTGGCAAAATGTCGTGCCCGAAGACATTGCCGCCCTCCAGGCGTTCTTGGATGGCTATGACCCCACCATCGGCTTCCCGCAGATCGGCGGCACCGGTGAGGCCATCGTGGTTGAGGCCCCCTCTTATTCAAATCAGGGCGTCTTTGTTGATCCTGTCGACGTCCAGCAGTTCAAATTTGTAGACTCGGTTGGTGACAGCACCATCTATCGCGCCACGCCCGAGGTCCGCTTGCTGATCGACAATGCAACAAACCAACTGCTTGAGATGGACATCCTACGCTAGGCGACCTTCAAAACGATTTTGCCAATGTGTTGACTGCTTTCCATTCGCGCGTGGGCGGCAGCGGCCTCGGTCAAGTCAAATTCAAGGTCCATCACGGGGGCAATGCGCCCCGCCGCAATCAAGGGCCAAACGTGGTCGCGCAGTTGCGATGCGATGTCTGCCTTGGCCTGATCGTTTTGCGGCCGCAGGGTTGAACCGGTAATCGTCAACCGCCGCATCATCACCTGCGCAAAATTCAACTCAACCTTGGGTCCCTGCAAAAAAGCGATCTGCACAAGGCGTCCATCGTCGGCCAAAGCGCGGACGTTGCGGGGCAGATAATCCCCGCCCACCATATCGAGGATCAGGTTCGCGCCGCCCGCCTGTTTCATCATCTCGACGAAATCGTCCGCGCGGTAATTCACGGCAACCTCTGCACCCAGATCACGGCACACCGCGCATTTGTCATCCGAACCTGCGGTCGTGAACACCCGTGCGCCCATCACATCGGCCAGTTGAATGGCCGTTGTGCCGATGCCAGACGATCCACCATGGACCAAGAACCGCTCCCCCGCCTTTAAGCCGCCACGCATGAAGACGTTGGACCAGACGGTGAAAAACGTCTCGGGCAGGCAGGCGGCCTGTTTCAGGGTCAACCCGTCCGGGACGGGCAAACAATGCGCGGCAGGGGTCGCTGCGTATTCTGCATACCCACCGCCGGGCAAAAGCGCACAGACGTGATCGCCAAGGGCCAGATCGGTGACCCCTGTCCCGACGTCAACAACCTCGCCCGAGGCCTCAAGCCCAGGAAGATGGCTTGCCCCCTTGGGCGGGGCATAACTGCCCGCGCGCTGTAGGGCATCAGGGCGATTCACCCCAGCATAGGCAATTTTCAAAACCACCTGCCCATGTCCAGCAACGGGCAAAGGCCGCACGGTTTCGGCCAAAACCTCCGGGCCGCCGGGTTTCGTAATTTCAATGGCGCGCATGGTATCGGACATCTGTCACCCTCTTGTCTTTCGCTTTGCATCATCAGTCGGCGGGGCCGCTCAGCCCCCGCGGGACCACCGCCCGGGCACGTCCGTCGGGGCCTCCCCCGGTGCCTTGATACGAGAGGTCAGCTGCCCAAGCACAGACGCAAACGGCTTGGTCAGCGGGTTGGACTTGATCGCTGATTTGAAGGTCTCAAACTGCATCACATTCTCGATCCGTCGGTCGATGAAGCTGCGCGTGGCCTGACCATCAAGGCTGTCGTCCCCCAACCAATACAGAACCACAGACCCATAAACCGCCGACAGTGTCGCGCGCTTCGTGTACCAGTTCACATCGTCTGACGTGTCGCCCAGCGCGGTCCAGATCGCATCGGCCGTTTCCCAAATCAGCTTGGAGCCTTCCGGTGCCATGTGCGGCAGTGCGAAAAGCACCGATCCGCGACGCACCGCCTCCTTGTCTTGGGCAACCTCAAGCCGCAACCAGATCGCATTGGCAACCTTGTCGCGGAACCGCATCTCCGCCAGTTCAGCATCCTTTAACGCCGCAACCATCGCCGCATCCCCCTGCCGGTGAAAGGCCACCGCCAGATCAACGGCACCCCGTGGACAGGCATCGCGCGCGGCCTCCAGCGTCATATCGCTGTCGTCTGCACCGGCCTTAAAGGCGGCCTCTGTCCAGCCGTCAAAGGCCACATGGGGCAAGACGGCATCCAGCAATTCAATCTGTCGAGGGTCGGTTTGGGGTGTCATAGCAGCCTCCCATTTGCAGCGTTCGGGGCACCCTAGACAACATAGGACCCCTTTGCTATACGGCCAACTCCTGCAATTCCTTGCAAATCCAACTTAGAAAGGTGGTGAAAACCACATGCAGGTTAGTGTTCGTGACAACAACGTCGATCAGGCGCTTCGTGCCCTGAAGAAAAAGCTCCAGCGTGAGGGCGTTTTTCGTGAAATGAAGCTTAAGCAGCATTTCGAAAAGCCGTCCGAGAAAAAGGCGCGCGAGAAGGCCGAGGCCATTCGCCGTCAGCGCAAGCTGGCTCGGAAGAAAGCACAGCGTGAAGGTATGCTCTAAGCAGCCTTGAACACGTTTCGAATAGAGAAAGCCCCCGTACCAATTTGGCGCGGGGGCTTTTTCGTAATTGTCTTGTCAGTGTTTACGCGATGCCTGCCAAACGCAGGATCGCGACGACCACGACGATCAGGCCGATGATATAAAGAATGTTGCGCATGTCTACACCAGATTGATGATGGCCATGACGACAACAACAAGGCCGATAAGGCTGAGAATTCCACGCATGATGATACTCCTTTTGGATCAACTTGCCGAACAAACACCCGAAAACGCGGGATAGTTCCCCAACCGTTAAACCGGCAGGGCCGTTGTCTGGCGCACGGTGCGCAGCGCAAACGAGGATTGCATGCCCTGAACGCCGGGCAGGCTGGCCAGATAACGCCGGTGAATGCGTGCGAAATCTTCGGCGTCCTCGGCCACGACTTTCAGCAAATAATCAGCGGCCCCCGCCATCAGGTGGCATTCCAGAACATCGGGGATGCGCGCGACAGACTTTTCAAACGCATCCAGCACATCATCCGCTTGGGCCCGCAGGGTGATTTCCACAAAGACCGTCGTTTTACGTTCTACCTTGCGCGGGTTCACGAGGGCCACATAGCCATCAATAAACCCCTCTTTTTCAAGACGTTGGACCCGTCTGTGACAGGCGGAGGGGGACAGGTTCACCTTGTCCGACAATTCCGCGTTCGACAGGCGCCCCTCTCTTTGCAAGGCCTTCAGCAAACGCCGATCTGTGTCATCAAGATCACCCATTTCGGAAATCCTCCCGTGTTTTTGTCAATCAAAGCAAGATTGTCGCACCTTTATCGCAACCACGCGAAAAATAGCGAGTCATTCGCCGCAAGCACCGCGAGATGACGACCCTCAGGACTGAGGATACCCAAAATGCGCATGGATTGCCCCGAGGAAATCAAACCTCAGAAGTTTGCATTGGATTGACACCTTACGCGGTGCCGGAGGTGGTGTCTCTCCGTCATGCAGGCACCATGCAAGCCGGCAGGGGGGCAATGAGCATGACTGCGCGAAGGCTGTCGCAGAGAGTCCCGGAGGATCCGCTAGACGTCTTGTCCTGCAACTTGCGTTGGCAGCCCAGAAAAAAGGCCCGCCTGATGGGGCGGGCCTTTTGCGTCACAAAGAGACGGCTTACTTCTGCAGAGCGGCCAAGATATCGGACAACAGCTCTTCCTGCGTGGGGCCTGCGGGGGCCTCTTCCACGGGCTCTTCCGGCGTCTCGGCAGCGGCTTTGACCTTGTTGACATAGCGCACCAACATGAACACCACGAAGGCGATGATCAAGAAGTTGATAACGGCCATGATGAAGGCACCGTAAGCGAAGATCGACGCGCCAGTTTCACGCGCAGCTTCCAGCGATGCGCCTTCGGCAACGTCACCGGCCAGCACGGCATAGTTGTTGGTGAAATCAACACCGCCCATGAACAGGCCGATGATCGGGTTGATCAAATCCCCCACAAGAGAGGTCACAATCGCCGTAAAGGCGGCACCGATGATGATACCAACGGCCATGTCCATGACATTGCCCTTGGCGATAAAGTCTTTGAATTCGTTCAGCATTTTTCTTCCCACTGTATTGGCTACAACGCAGAAAATTCCCTCCCTGCGCCCACGTGCACAGTGTTAACTTAAATTTCGCACACCACCAAAGGGTTATATTCCGGAACATTCCCCTTACGTTACCCGCATCAATCGAAAGGAACCCCCCGTGGCCGATCTCTCTGACTTTCCCATCACCCAGCGTTGGGTGCCCCAGAACCCCGACATTCTGCAGCTGTTTTCCTTCCCGACCCCGAACGGCGTGAAGGTTTCGATCGCCCTTGAGGAGATGGGCCTTCCGTATGAACCCCACCGCGTCACACTGTCCGATGCAGACGTGAAGTCAGAGGCGTTCCTCAGCCTGAACCCCAACAACAAAATCCCTGCAATCATTGATCCCGATGGCCCCGATGGCACACCCGTCGGTCTGTTTGAAAGTGGCGCGATCTTGATTTATCTGGCTGAAAAATCAGGGAAATTCATTGGGAAAACGGCGGCGGACAAGGCCCATGTCATCCAATGGCTGATGTTCCAGATGGGCGGTCTTGGGCCTATGTTCGGGCAGTTGGGCTATTTCAGCAAATTCGCGGGATCCGAGATCGAAGACCCGCGCCCCAAACAGCGATTTGTCGACGAAGCCAAACGCCTGTTGAACGTCCTTGAGGGTGAATTGGCCAAGCGGGACTGGATCGCGGGCGACTATTCCATCGCCGACATGGCCATCGCGCCATGGCTGGGCGCGCTGGAGTTTTATGGCACAAAAGATGTGGTGGGCTTCAACGATCTGACCCATGTGCCCGCCTATCTTGAACGGTTCAACGCCCGTCCTGCCGTGCAAAAAGGGCGCAATATTCCGGATCGGAATGGTTAACACCACTCTGAAGAAAGAGTTAAAGGCCCCTGCGAAAGGTTAATGCAGGGGCCTTTTTTCGGCGTATGGCTCGCGTACGGTTTTCGTATGGCTCGCGTATGGCAGCCTGGCCAGAAAACGCGTCAGCCCGGCAGTTTTCCAGTCAGGACATAGCGCAGAATTTCGACCACTTCGCGCGGTTCGCGGGTCACGGCGAGGGCCGCGGCATCGACCTCTTTAAGGGCGTGATCATGGTCAGGCTGCTGCAGGATGATCAGGGATTTGCCCAAGGCCGCGGCAAAGCCCGCATCGAACGCGGCATTCCATTGCTTGTACTTTTCCCCAAACCGCACGACGACCACATCGGCGTCCTCGATCCCCTTGCGGGTGCGGATCGCGTTGACCATCGCGCCCTTGTGGTCGTGCCAGTATTTGTTCGGCTCCTCCCCCAGGATGGCGACGCCACAATCATCTGAGGCCGCATGATCGGTCACGGGGCTGTTGAAGGTCACATCCAAACCCTGTGCCCCTGCGATGATCTGTTCGCGCCAGTCGGTATGGATTTCACCGGAGAGATATACGTTGAGCATGCTGCGCCCCCTTTCGTTAGGGGGCCATGTAGCACGTCAGGTTTTGCGCGCCACAATGTAGCGGGAGATGGCGGGAAAATTCCCGGCCTCCACAACCTCAAACCCTGCAAACTGAATGGCCTGTTCCAGTTCGACTTGGGTGAAGAACCGCACCGTCGGCGCTTTGCCGATCCACTGCATGGGCGGGATCATGGCGCGAAACAGGTGACGTTTGACCCCGATGGAGGGGTCCGCAAGGCAGGGCGTTTTTGAGATAAAGTACCCCCCTTTTGGCAAGGCGCGGTGAATGTCCGCGAAGATGTCTTCGGCCTTGGGAACAAGGTGAAACAGGTTGAACCCCAAGATTGCATCGACGGGTCCGTGCCCGCGTGCGACCGTTTCGGCGCGCGCCGCGTGAAAGCTGGCGTTCGGGGTCTGTGCCGCCTTTTCATTGGCAATCGCGATCATCCCAGGTGACACGTCGGTGCCTGTGATGTTGCGCACATGCGGGGCGATCGTGAGGGCCGTTGATCCTGTCCCGCAGCCGATTTCCAGAACGTGGTCGTCCGTTGTCAGGTAGGATTTGGTGCGGCCCAAGGTGTATTCGTAGGCGGCCATGTCTTTGATCGGGTCTTGGGCGTACTTGGGGGCGATCTTGTCCCAGAATGCTGCGTCGTTCATGTGAACCTCCGTTCTTTAGGGGATGTAATACAGCTGTATGGGTGGCGGCGGAATTGACGAAATTCACACGGTATCTATACATTTGCGTATGGATATTGACCCCAACAGGCTCGATTGGAACCATCTGCGGGCGTTCATGGTCACAGCAGAGGCGCAATCGCTGTCGGCGGCGGCCCGTATTTTGGGGCTGACGCAACCCACACTCAGCCGGCAGGTGGCCGCATTGGAAGATCGTTTAGGCCTTTTGTTGTTCGAACGCGTGGGGCGCGGATTGGCGCTGACCGACGCCGGACGTGAGGTTTTGACGCACGTTCAGCCCATGGGACACGCCGCACACAGCGCCACCATCGCGGCCAGTGCGCAAAGGTCGGACCTGACCGGCTGGGTGAAAATCACCGCCAGTGATATCATGTCCGCCACGTTGCTGCCCGCCGTCATCAGCGCCGTGCGAAAAACCGCGCCGCAGTTGCAGGTTGAGGTCGTGGCCACCAACGACATCAGTGACCTGATGCGCCGTGAAGCAGACATCGCCATCCGCCACATGCGACCCGAAGAGCCCGATCTGGTGGCACGCATGGTGCGCGAGGCGAAGGGGTATTTCTACGCAAACCGCAGCTATCTTGATCGCGTCGGCCGGCCGAACACCCGCGCGGACATGGCGAAGATGGATTGGGTGGCCTACGGCAATATTGACCGTATGGTGGAGTATATGACGGGGCTGGATATCCCCCTGACGCCAGACAACTTCCGCACGTCGTCCGCGGATGGGTTGGTCGCATGGGAAATGGGGCGCGCTGGATTGGGGATTTGCCCCATGGACGAAAGCGTTGGGGCAGCCGCACCCGAGATGGAGGCTTTGTTGCCGGAAACGCTGCAGGTGGCATTTCCCGTCTGGCTGGTCGCACACCGCGAATTACACACCAGCCCGAAAATCAGGCTGGTGTTCGACATGCTGGCCGATGCGATTGCGGCGCGGTAAGGTCTAGCCCCGCAGCGTGCCACCTGTCGCCTTGGTGACTTTGTCGACGATCTTGGTGCTCACAGCCTCAATATCGGCGTCTTTCAGCGTCGCGTCTTTGGGCTGCAGGCGGACCGTCACGGCAAGGGATTTCTTCCCTTCGCCCAGACTGCCACCGATGAATTCATCAAAGACGCGCACATCCTCGATCAGTGCTTTGTCCGCACCTGCCGCAGCGTTGACGAGCGTCAAAGCCTCAACACCCGCGTCCACAACAAAGGCGAAATCACGTTCAACCGCTTGCAGGTCAGGGATGCTGGCCGCACCACGGTTGGCGGTTTGCTTTTTGGGGAGCGGAATTTCAGCCGGATAAAGGGTAAAGCCCACGACAGGGCCTTTGACGTCCAGCGCGGTCAAAATCTTGGGGTGAATTTCGCCAAACACGCCCAACACCTTTTTGGGGCCAAGACAGATTTTGCCGTGACGCCCGGGGTGCCATTCGGCGCCTGCGTCGCGCAGGATTTGCACTTTGGCGGGCGCCCCCATGGCCGTAAGGATCGCCTCGGCGTCGGCCTTGGCGTCGTAAACATCCACATCGCGGGACGTGCCGTGGACGTCCTTGGGGCCCGTTTTGCCGACCAAAATGCCTGTCACGACAGTATGTTGTTCGCCCGGTTCACCGCCGTGGAAGGCATCGCCTGCCTCAAACAAGGCCATGTTGGACAGACCGCGTGCCTGATTGCGGGCGGCGGCCTGCAACAGGCCGGGCAGGACAGAGGGGCGCATGTGCGACATCTCGGAGCTGATGGGATTGGCCAGCATCGTCGCATCGTCCCCACCGCCAAACAGGGTGGCCGCTGCCTTGTCGATGAAGCTGTAGGTGACGCATTCATTGTATCCCAGCGCGGCCGTCGTCCGTCGCGCCATGCGCAGGCGGTTTTGCATGGGCGTGAGAACGGGTTCGGGCACGCCAGCGCGAGCGCGGGCCATGGGTTTGGGTTCAAGGTTGGTGAGGGACGCCATGCGGGCAACTTCCTCGACCAGATCAGCCTCGCCCTGAACATCGGGGCGCCAGCTGGGCACCTGTGCCATGTCGCCCTCCATGGTGAACCCAAGCGCGGTGAGCGTGGCGCGTTGCTGATCTGCCGGGATATCCATGCCCACCAGCGAGGAACAGCGTGCCGTGTCCAGTTTGTAGGCCCGCGAGGTGTCGGGAACCGCACCTGCCTGCACAACCTCGGACGCGGCACCGCCCGCGTGATCGACGATCATGCGCACGGCGTGCTCCAGCCCTTCTGGGGTGAAGGCAGGGTCAATGCCTCGTTCAAACCGGTAGCGCGCGTCTGAATTGATCTTCATCGCGCGGCCTGTGTAGGCGGTGCGGATCGGGTCAAAATAGGCCGCTTCGACGAAGACATTGGTGGTCTCTGCGGTCACGCCGGTGCGCAGGCCGCCCATGACACCGGCGATGGATTCGGGGCCTTCGGCGTCCGAAATAACGGTGGCACCTTCGGGGAAGGTGTAGTCACGCTCATCCAGGCCTTGCAGGCTTTCTTCGCCGCTGGCGCGGTGCAGGCGCAGGCTGCCCCCTGTGATTTTATCAGCATCGAAGACGTGCAACGGGCGGTTCAGATCATAGGTGAACCAGTTGGTCACATCGACGAGGAAGCTGATCGGACGCAACCCAATCGCGCGCAGCTGTTGCTGCAGCCAGTCAGGGCTGGGCCCGTTTTTGACGCCTGTGATCAGGCGGCCAAAAAACACGGGCGCCTGGTCGAGGGTGTCGGCGTCGATTGTCACGCTGATGGGGCATGGGCCGGATGCAGGCACCGGATCTACGGTGCAGGGTTTGAGGGTGCCCAAACCGCGCGCGGCCAGATCCCGGGCCACGCCGCGCACGCCCAAGGCGTCAGGTCGGTTGGGCGTAATGGCGATTTCGATGACCGGATCGACCTTGGCCGCGTCATGTTCCGCCAGATAATCCGCGAAGGATTGGCCAATCTCTCCGGCGGGCAGTTCGATAATGCCGTCGTGTTCGTCGCTCAGTTCCAATTCCCGTTCGGATGCCATCATGCCGTGGCTTTCGATGCCGCGGATTTTGCCCACGGAAATGGTGATGTCGAGGCCAGGGATATAGGTGCCTGGACGGGCCACAACGACGGTGATGCCTGTCCGCGCATTGGGCGCACCGCAGATGATCTGCGTGGGGCCTTGGCCGTAGTCGACGGTGCAGACGCGCAGCTTGTCCGCGTCAGGGTGCTTTTCGGCGGCTGTGACCTTACCGATGATGAAATCGCTAAGTTTGGCGGCGGGGTTTTCGATGCCCTCAACCTCAAGCCCGAGGTCGGTGAGGGTGTCCGCAATCTCATCGACGGAGGCGTCGGTGTCGAGGTGCGATTTGAGCCATGAAAGCGTGAATTTCATCTGTCTGGTCCCTGCCGGAATACGTGTTGGCAGGGGTTTAGCGGAAAGGCCAACGCGCTGCTAGGGGCGTTCGTCGGTCTTGGCCGTCTTGGATTTGAGCCACTGATTGACGGCAAAGACCGGCAGGATGATCGCGGCCCAGCCAAGCGCATTTAGGGTCGTCAGACGGCGCTTTGTGTCCAGCGGAATATCCGGATCGCGCCACAGCTCCACATGGGCCACGACGATCAGCGCAACGAGGGCGATCAGATAGAGTTTGAAACGGGTGCTCATGGGGGAGAGGTGGCCCGCCTGGGCGGGGGATCAAGGGGCGGCAGGGACAGGAGGATGGCCAGCGCGACCGGTTGCAGGAGAAACCCGTTCCAATACCAAACGACCGTGGGCCGGTGGCGCAGCGCGGCCGCGATCAGGCAGGCGGGGCCAAAGGAGATCGCGCCGAGGAGGTAGAGTGTGAGGAGCATGAGGTGCCTTTCGCGGGTGGAAAGGCGGGGTTAGCAGGTGGAGGTTAGGATGGAGTTACGGTCTCTGGCGACAAACAGAGGGCAGCGCCCGACCCTGGGTGGGCGCATGTGATCGGGCTGTTTGGGCGGGGACGTTTGCCTCAAGCTTTATCGGCCGCGCGAGGGACTGACGTAGCAAAAGCGCCCTCCCGGGGGGAGGGTCGTGCGCTGTCCGGCGGTGCCGGGCTTTGTTCACTGTTTACAACTAAACAACGCAAACGGGCTGACGGGACTTTGCAAATATCTGTTTGTGGTGACGTGAGCCACTGCGTTACCGTTTATTATCAGGAGCGGTGGTTCGCTAGCATAGTCGTTGAATGGGGAGAGATTTGAATATTCCGAGCCATAAGTTGAATATTTGTTCAGAATGCTCGTTGTAGAATACTCTGAGCCATGGCTTCCGTATTCGTTAAAAATAGAATCTGAATCGTATGGTGAGGCAACATATCCAAGAAACTCCCCATCCTGTGCCACGATAGCAGCGCCCCACACTTGCTGGCAAAAATCTTGAGCAGCCAATTGCAACGGAAAGGCTGGCAGCGTGGTTAGAATGAGAATGCGGCGTAGCAATCCTACCCCCCATGCACCGTCGGCACCTGTAGCGCGCTGAACCCGTAGTGGCGCAGCCAGCGCAGGTCGCTTTCGAAGAATGCACGAAGGTCGGGGATACCGTATTTCAACATCGCAATCCGGTCGATGCCCATGCCGAAGGCGAAGCCTTGCCATTCGTTCGGGTCGATGCCGCCTGCGGCCAGCACTTTGGGGTGGACCATGCCGGAGCCGAGGACTTCGAGCCAGTCATCGCCTTCGCCCACTTTCACGGTGCCGCCTTCGAAAGAACACTGGATGTCGACCTCAGCCGACGGTTCCGTGAAGGGGAAGTGGGACGCGCGGAAACGGGTTTTGACGGAGGTGCCGAAATAGGCGGTGAAAAACTCCTCTAGCACCCACTTCAGGTTCGCCATGGAGAGGTCTTTGTCGATCGCCAGACCTTCGACCTGATGGAACATCGGCGTATGTGTCTGGTCATAATCCGCACGGTACACGCGGCCAGGACAGATGATGCGGATGGGGGCGCCCTGCTCTTCCATAGAGCGGATTTGCACGGGGCTTGTGTGGGTGCGCAACACGTGGGGCGGGCGATTGTCGCCGTCCGCACGGTGGGTGTAGAAGGTGTCCATCTCGGCCCGGGCAGGGTGGTGACCGGGGATGTTGAGGGCGTCGAAATTGTACCAATCGGATTCAATCTGGGGGCCTTCGGCGGTGGCAAAGCCCATGTCGGCAAAGATCGCCGTGCATTCTTCCCACACCTGAGAGACGGGGTGGATCGTGCCGGCACGACGGTCGCGGGCGGGCAATGTCACGTCGAGCCATTCTGCCTTCAGCCGCTCATCAAGGGCGGCGTCTGCAAGACCCGCTTTCTTCGCGGCCAATGCCGCGTTGATCTCATCCTTGAGGGCGTTGAGGGCAGGCCCGGCCACCTGTCGTTCCTCGGGCGTCATTTTACCCAATTCACGCATCTTGAGGCTGATTTCACCCTTTTTGCCGACGGCCTGGACGCGCAGGTCCTCCAATGCGGCCTCATCCGCTGCATTGCCTATAAGATCAAGGTATTTGGATTTGAGATCGTCCATGAGTACTCGGCCCTTGTTGTGCTGATCTGCGGGGTAGCTGAGGTACGCGTCGGATGCAATACGGACGGGATGTACCAGTATCGCAAGCGCCTGTTCTGGCGGAGGCGCCCCTAGAGGGCGGAGTCATACCTCGCCCGCAGCTGTGTGATGGGTGTCGGCGCGATAAGGTCTCTGTTGGCTGTCTGGGCCAACGCCTGATCCAGCAACCAACTGGCCAGATGGAAATTCCCCTCTGCGTGACGGCGGACCCAAAATGACACGATCCAGTCTTCTAGCGACACACTGTAAAGTGCTGCGTGAAAACAGGGAGACGGATAGGGCGCGATGCCAAGGACATTCTTGATCTGAACAAATCGCGTCCGGGTGCCCTCGTCAAAGGAAGCAAACTGTGGATCCCCGGCAATCAAGATATCAGACGCTTGGGACAACCTTGCTTCATAGTTTTCATGAAGCGTGATCGTGTCCCTGTAGTACCGAAACACTTCGAACGCTTGACGGAATTGAGACACGTCCAAATCCCGCAACGCGACCAACCCGACCTCCAGCCCGTGGTTGCGGTGGCGATCAAAGTCATCAATGCGATAGGCATCGCTATTGAACACAGAATTGATGGCCATCATGCGCAAGACCAGCAATTGGCTTGTCACCCAATAATCCCGATCAATATCGGTGTTATAGCCGTCCGGCCAACACAGATCCATGTGCTGAAACACTCGTTTAAGGGTGATGGACCTATGGTCGTTAAAGTCGAACATGACCTTTTCGGACAGGTCCGCTGTGACCTCATCCACGATGTTTGGGTTGGCGTCTTCGAAACTGAAACTGGGCGGGGATGTCTCGGTTAGATAGGCCCATCCCCTCTGCAAAGCACCGGTTTGCAGCACCGCGACCAAAAGCGACAGCACACCGGCGAGGGTTCCGATGTACGTGGCTTTGGATGGAAGGCTCCAATTCAACCACTGCTTTTTGCTGGGGATAAGCTTCATTCGTGGTCTTTCAGTCCAGGTGTCATCGCGACTTTGACTTACAACACGCAGCATTCAAAAACAAAAAGGCCGCCCATGAGGACGGCCTTTGATGACGCAGGGTCTGGCGTGGCGTTTACGCCATTGCAGCCTTTGCCTTTTCAACGATGGCACCGAAGGCTTCGGGTTCGTTGACGGCCAGATCGGCCAGCACTTTGCGGTCCACTTCGATCCCGGCCAGGTTCAGGCCGTTGATGAAGCGGGAATATGTCAGGCTTTCGTCGGTGGCACGCACAGCCGCGTTGATCCGCTGGATCCACAGGGCGCGGAAGTTGCGTTTGCGGTTGTGACGGTCACGGGTTGCATACTGGTTCGCCTTGTCGACGGCCTGACGTGCAACTTTGAAGGTGTTGGAGCGGCGGCCATAGTAGCCTTTCGCTGCATCCGTGACCTTCTTGTGACGACGATGAGTGACGGTTCCGCCTTTGGTACGAGACATGGTCTACCCTCCTCTTAGCGTGCGTAGGGCATCATGGACTTGACGATTTTCTCGTCAGCCGCACAAAGCGTTGTGGTGCCGCGCGCGTTGCGCAGGAATTTGTTGGTGCGTTTGATCATGCCGTGGCGTTTGCCCGCCTGACCGGCCAGAACGCGGCCAGAGGCCGTCACTTTGAACCGCTTTTTGCAGCTCGATTTCGTTTTCATCTTAGGCATTTCCGTCTCCTGTAAAGTCGGTTGTGACACACGACTCGGCATGCCAAACTGGCCGGTCGCGCGGGTTGAATGGGGCGTGTAGCCCGCGTTTGACTGTATGGCAAGCAAAAAGGGGCGGAAATCCGCGCTCTAGTTGATATAGCGCCCGACGACCGACACGAAAACATCCGGAATATCAGACACCGCATATCCGCCTGGATTGTCGCGGATGGCCAGAACGATCAGCCCGCCGGAAATCAGCACAGCAATAGACGCCACACGGGGCACGGCCCCATCGGCCAACGCCCCCATTATCGACGGTATTGAAAACACACCGACAACCAAGCCGATGACCAACATTAAATCCGGATCCATGCCCACCCTCATTGCTAAGGTTTTGGAAAGGTTACTCCGAAGCGCCGGCCAAAATCAAACTTTCGTCGCAAGGGGCCACCCGCAGGATGTTCGTGCTGCCGGGCGTATTGAACGGCACACCGGCGGTCACGACGACCATGTCCTGCTTTTGGGCGATGCCCGTGGCGGTCGCAGCGCGGATGGCCTCAATCACTGCCGTCTTGAAGCGGTCGACCACTTTGACAGACTTCACACATGTCGTGCCCCAGCTGAGGCAGAGCCGACGGATGGTGTTTTCATCACTGCTGAGCACGATGATCGGCACCCGCGGACGTTCACGCGATGTCAAAAGGGCTGTAGTGCCCGACTGGGAATAACAGCAGATCGCTTTGATGTCGGCGGTTTCGGCAATCTCACGTGCGGCGGCGACGATCCCGGCGGCCACGGTCTTGCCGTCGGTCGCACGGCTGGCTTCGATGATGTCGGTGTAGGTGGGATCTGCCTCAACCTCGACCGCGACGTTGTTCATTGTCGTCACAGCCTCAATCGGGAAATCACCGGCGGCGGATTCCGCGCTGAGCATGATGGCGTCGGTGCCTTCATAGATGGCGGTGGCCACGTCGGACACCTCGGCCCGGGTGGGCATGGGCGATTCGATCATGGATTCGAGCATCTGGGTCGCCACGATCACAGGCTTGGCCGCCGCGCGACACTTTCGGATCAGCTGTTTCTGGATGGGCGGCACGTTCTGGACAGGCAATTCAACGCCCAGATCACCACGGGCAACCATAATCCCGTCAGAGACCGCCAGAATATCGTCAAAGGATTTCACAGCGGCGGGTTTTTCAATCTTGGAGAGGATCGCAGCACGGCCTTTGGACAGCTTGCGCGCCTCATCCACGTCGGCGGGACGCTGCACGAACGACAGCGCCAGCCAATCCACGCCTAGATCACAGACAAATTCCAGATCCTTGCGGTCTTTTTCCGACAAGGCGGCCAGCGGCAGAACCACATCAGGCACGTTCACGCCCTTGCGGTTGGAAATGGTGCCCGCCACGAGCACTTCGCAGTCGGCAAAATCGCGGCCGCAGTCTTTGACACGCAGTTTGATTTTGCCGTCGTTCACCAACAGGTGCGCGCCGGGTTCCAGCGCGTCGAAAATCTCTTTGTGGGGCAGCTGGACGCGGTCTTTGGTGCCGGGCGCGTCATCCAGATCAAGGCGGAAGGACTGGCCGACCTCAAGATCCTCACCATCCTCGCTTGCGAATACACCGACGCGCAGCTTCGGCCCCTGAAGGTCCGCAAGGATGGAAATCGGGCTGCCTGTGTCCTGTTCGACCTGGCGAATAATCTCATGGCGAACCTTGATCTCAGCGTGGTCCCCATGGCTCATGTTCAAACGGAAGACGTCTGCGCCCGCTTCATGGAGGGCGCGGATCATCTTGTAGTCATCGGATGCAGGGCCAAGGGTGGCGACAATCTTGACGTTGCGATCACGTTTCATGGTGTTATTCCTTCGATCGGTCGGTGTTCGGCGGTGCGGTTACCGCTAACAGTTGGCGGTCTTATAACGAAATTCAGGCGGGCTACAACTGCCCCGAGAAGGTTAACAATCAGATGACAGTTGACGGATATGAGCCGTTTTTTCTGCACGGTGCCACGCGCCAGTCATGTTGGCTGATCACCTGCGATCACGCGTCGAACGTGGTGCCCCCTTCGGTGGGTGGCGGTGATCTAGGCCTGCCTGCCGAAGACATGGGGCGGCACATCGCCTATGATGTCGGGGCTGCGGGCGTGACACGTGCGCTGGCGGATGCTTTGGGCGCGCCTGCGGTTCTGTCCAACTTTTCACGCATGGTGATCGACCCGAACCGTGGTCTTGATGATCCGACGTTGTTGATGAAGCTGTATGATGGGTCGGTGATCCCCGCGAACCGCGATGCGGACGAGGCCGAAAAAGCGCGGCGCGTGGAGGCGTTTTATGCGCCCTATCACGCAGCCGTCGCCGATTTGGCTGCGCGGCAGGACGACACCGTGATTGTTGCGATCCATTCGTTCACACCGCAACTGAAAGGGCGGGCACCGCGGCCTTGGCATATCGGGGTGCTGCATGAGTTCGATGACCGGCTGTCCGACCCGCTGTTGCGGGAATTGCGTTTGGAGGCCGATTTATGTGTGGGGGACAATGAGCCCTACGTCGGCCATTTGCCGGGTGACAGCATTGATAGGCACGCATTGCAAAAGGGGCGGCCCAATGCACTGATTGAGGTGCGCAACGATTTGATTGAAACGGCGCAGGATCAGACGATGTGGGGCCAACGGCTGGCCCCGATCCTGACCCGCGCCTTGGCAGACATGGAGGCCACAGATGGCACAGATTGACGACCAGACACAATTGGAACTGGAGGCGGCGGCCTTTCGCCGGTTGCAAAAGCACCTGATGGAAGACCGCACCGATGTGCAGAACATCGATATGATGAACCTCGCCGGGTTTTGCCGCAATTGCCTGAGCCGGTGGTACCAAGACGCCGCCGCTGAACGGGGCATAGAAATGACCAAAGATGAAGGCCGCGAGGCGTTTTACGGAATGACCATGGCCGAGTGGAAGGCCAATTATCAAACCGAGGCCAGCCCAGCGCAAGATGCCGCATTTAAAGAGGCGTTTGAGGCGAATGTGGGATCAGACGGGAAAGACTAACGCCTGCGGCGGGCGGGGAAACAAAATTCCGGAATTTTGTTCGCCTCCGGCGGGCATATTTTTGAAACAGCGAAACGGGCACGTTTGAGGGGTCAGTGTTTCCTGCGGAAGGTTGGAAGGTCGTTCTTGGCAAGCGCCTTGGCCTGATCCACCCAATTGTCCCGTGTGACGCGACCTTTGAACCCTTCGAGGTTGTCGTCCACCCATGCGATTTCCTTTGGCGTCCAGGCGGCGATCTGGTCGTAATGGTAAAACCCGAGATCATTGCAAAGTTTGGCGAGCTTTTGGCCAACCCCGCTGATCTTTGTCAGGTCATCGGGCAGACCATCCCGGGGGGCATCGAGGCCCGATGGTTTGGACGTGGCGGGGTCCGGCACGGGAGGTGTTGGCGCGGAGGGTGTCGGCGGCGGGGCCACGTTTTGTGTCGGGGTGTCGGAGGGCCGTGCTGAGGTGGGGGAGGCTGCGGCGGGTAGCGATGTGGTCGCTGGCCTGCGGTAGCCGCCCCCTTCCATTGGGGGGATGTCGGTGTCAGGTCCGCTCAGCGCGGCACGCGTGCGGGCGCGTTCGCGGTCCAGTTGGGTTTGCAGGCGAAACAGCGCGTCGCGGTCTGCCGCGGCCCCGCGCCCGCCCCAGATCAACCAGCCCGCCAAAAGGCCAATCAGCACTGCGAGCGCCAGGAGCACCCAGATTTCGGCCAGAAGAAAGTCCCATTCAACAAACATAGTTTGGTCCCTTATGTGTCATCATGGATCGCGCAGCGCGCCGCGTTCGAACCAATCAATCTCTGTGCGGCGGTTGGCCGCCCGCCCCTCAGGGGTGTCGTTGGTGGCGATGGACCTGTCCGCGCCAAACCCGATCGCGGTGATCGCACGGGCGGGGACGCCGCGTTCGATCAGGGCGCGGCGCACCACTTCGGCGCGCTCTTGGCTGAGGATTTGGTTTTGATCAGGATCGCCGGAGGCATCCGTGTGGCCCGCGACCTCAAGTTCAAGATCCGCCTCAACGCAAGGACGGGCGATCGCGGCCAGCGCGTTGATCGTGCGCAGGGAGGCCGCATCGAGACGGGCGGACCCTGACACGAAACCGATCTGGCGGGCGCCCAGACGGCTGTCCGCCTCAGCCGCGCACCCATCGAGGGTCGTTGCGAAATCAAGGTCAGGGATCCAGAAGCCGTCTAAGAACACCTCATCCAGACCGGTGGCCGCGTTGGTGCGGGTGCTGCCCTGTTGGGGCGCCTCATCCAACGTGCGAATGGAGAAGGCGACGCTGGCGGGCAGGTTTTGCGCAAGCTCTGCCGCCAGAAGATCAATGTCGCTGCCAGGGGTCGTGACCAGATCAAGGGCCGCGCCGGTGCCGTCCACCGATGCGGTCAGCTGATCCAACTCAGGCAGGATCGCGGCCACTTGCCGCAACGCGTCTGGCATGGGGCCTGCCGTGTCGTCTTCGGCGGCAGTGACGGGATCGCCCGTGACGTCGCTGCCCAAAGCGGCTGCGAGATCCGCACGCGAGAGTGTCGTGGGCAGGCGTCCTTCGACGGTTGCCCCGCTGGATGCATCATAGGTCAACGTCCATGCGGCGGGCGATCCGTCATCGAGGTAGATCAGATCGACTGTTGATGGCACGGGTGCCTCGGTCAGCAGGGTGTCGATCACGGTGCCGACTTGTGGCGATGTCGCCGTTCCGCTGAGCGTTATGTTCTGCGTCGTGACGGTGAGGGTGCCAGACCTCAATTGCCCCAAAGCCGCGACCCCGGCGGCGGCATTGGCCGCAAACGCACCGTCGTCTTCCAGAAAACTGGCGGCTCCTGTATCCTCAACCTGCGTGCCCAAGGGGCCGGTTGGCGCAAAGCCTGCGGGGTATTTGCCGGATGCGGTGGCGGTTGCGCCGTCCCAAGCGATCGTCAACGACACAGGCGCGCCATCATCATCAAGGGCAAGATCGCGCGTCACGTCATAGGATGCGGGCAGATTGTCCAACATGGCATTGGCCCGCGCCAAGGCATCGGGCGTGCCGCGCCCCGCAAGCGAGACGGTCGTGCTTTCGACGTTCAGGCGGCCGCTGTTCAGTGTCGCCAAAGCGGTGATCAAACGCCCCGTGATCTGCGGCCAGTCGGGGGGATCTGCGGGCAGCGCGGATTGGGCGATTTCCACCATTGCACCGCCAAAAACATCCGTAACCGCAGCGAAGGCCATGTCAGCAGGCACCTTGCCCGTGGCACGGGCGCGCCCGTCTGACAACGCAATGTCAAGACGCAGCGGCGTTCCGTCGTCCAGCACATCAAGCGCATCGATATACCGGTAACCGTCCGGCAGATCCGCCATCACGTTGGCCACACCGGTCTGTTCCTGTGGGGTGCGCACCGAGCCTGAGAGCGTCAGCGCACGATCCGACAGGATGAGCCCTCCGCCGTCTATCCCGTCAAGCGCCTGCACCCCCATCCAAAGGGCGGAGGTCCATCGGTCATCGGGGACACCACCCGCCAGCGTCACGGCAGAGGTGTCAATATTTGGAAGCATCGCGCGGCTGTCCTCTGAGGGCAGCACCCCTGTTGCGATCAAAGTGCCATCGGCGCCGGGTGTGATCCGCACCTCAAACGGGGAGGCGATGGGCAGCAGGGCGAGGGTATCGGCCTCGACAACACGAACCCCGTCCAATGCAAACAACTGACCCACAAGACGATCACGGTCCGTCTGTGACGCGACCGTCCCTGCGACGCGGACATCCCGCCCCGACACGTCGATGACCACATCGCGGCTGGCATCCTGCACCAAGGCGGTGGCCGCTTGTGTAATCTGCTGTTCGATGCGCACAGCGTGGGTGGCGCTGGCCCAATAGGCCAAGCCGCCTGTCCCTGCGATCAACACGAGAACGCCAATCAGCCTACGCACACCATCCTCCGGCTTGGGGTTATCTGACTGCCGACACTATGGTCGTGAGACAGCAGACAAGGCAAGCGGAGCAAATGTGCAGTGAGACTCAAACGGCGGCTTTGCGGCTTTCATCGAGGTAAATTTCACGCAACCGCGGCGCAACGGACCCAACTTCGCCAGTCCCCACAGGCACGCCGTCCATCTCAACCACGGGCATCACGAACGTCGAGGCCGAGGTGATGAACGCCTCATCCGCCTCTTTCGCCTCTTCCATGGTGAAGCTGCGTTCCTCCACCGTCATCTGAGCCTCTTTGGCAAAGCGCAACACCGCCGCACGGGTGATCCCATGAAGGATGTCATTGGACAGCTGACGGGTGATGATTGTGTTGCCCTTGACGATGTAGGCGTTGTTGGAGGTGCCTTCGGTCACAAAGCCGTCCTCGACCATCCACGCGTCATCGGCACCGGCGGCTTTGGCCATCATCTTGCCCATGGACGGATACAAAAGCTGAACCGTCTTGATGTCGCGCCGGCCCCACCGTTGATCTTCGATCGAAATCACCTTGATGCCCTTTTTGGCTGCAGGGCTATCGGCCAGACCCGGCTTGTTTTGCGTAAACAGCACCAAGGTGGGTTTCACGTCTTCGCTGGGATAGGCAAAATCACGGTCGCCAGCGCTGCCACGGCTGACCTGAAGGTAGACCAGCCCGTCGGTGATCTCGTTGGCACGCACCAACTCTCGGTGGATTTCCAGCAGGTCGTCAAAGGCCTCAGGCTTTTGCATGTCCAGCTCATTGAGCGACCGCTCCAGACGCACCTTGTGGCCTTCGAAATCAATCAGCTTGCCATCCAGAACCGATGTGACCTCATACACCCCGTCAGCCATCAGGAACGACCGATCAAAGATGGAAATTTTCGCGTCTTCTTCGGGCAGATACTCCCCGTTGACGTAAACAGTCCGGCTCATGCGTGTCTCTCTTTCATCCGTCTTGCGCCGCGTCGCGCAGCGTGTTCGTTCCTGTTCTGGCGCGCTTCGCACCCTAGCCCCAAAGTGTGGCGGCAGGCGGGTGAACGCCACGCTCATCAAACACCAAAGGCTCATCGCGGTCTTCGGCCAGAAGAAGCGGCCCGTCAAGGTCCACAACCTCCGCCCCTTGGGCCACAATCGTCGCAGGCGCCATGGCGAGGGATGACCCGACCATACACCCGACCATCACCGAATACCCCTCAGCCCGTGCCGCATCCCGCAAGCGTAAGGCTTCCGTCAAACCACCGGTCTTGTCCAACTTGATGTTGACCATGTCATATTTGCCACGAAGACCTGACAAGGTCGCTGTGTCGTGGCACGCCTCATCCGCGCACACAGGCAAAGGACGGGCAATCTCCGCCAGCATGTCATCGTCCCCTGCGGGCAGGGGTTGCTCCACCATCGACACACCTAGGCGCAGAAGGTGGGGGGCGAGGTCTGTATAGACCTCGGCGGTCCAGCCCTCATTGGCGTCCACAACGATGGTGCTGTCCGGTGCGCCCGCCCGCACGGCTTCAAGCCGGGCCATGTCGTCCGGCGTGCCCAGCTTGACCTTGAGCAAAGGCCGATGGGCATTCTTGGCCGCCGATGCGCGCATGTTTTCAGGCGTATCTAGGGACAACGTAAAGGCCGTGATCACCGGTGCAGGCTGCGGCACGCCCAGCAGATCCCAAACGCGTTTGCCTGCGGCCTTCGCTTCCACGTCCCACAGCGCACAATCAACAGCATTGCGCGCGGCCCCCGCAGGCAAATACTGATCAAGCCGCGCACGTGTGACATCTCCAGGCACCCCTTCAATCTGGGTTGCGACACTGTCCAATGTTTCACCATACCGCGCATAGGGCACACATTCGCCACAGCCCATCAACCCGTCACGCGACACTGTGACGGACAAAACCTTGGCCTCGGTGCGCGATCCACGACTGATGGTGAACACATCCGCCAAACGAAAGGTGTCGTGTGAAACCTCAAACATCATACGCGCCCCTTATTTCCGTTTCGCTGTTTCAAAAATATGCCCGCCGGAGGCACAACAAAATTCCGGAATTTTGTTGCCCGCCCGCGGCACGCGCAGGTTACAGGCCTTCCAGCGCGTCGACCAGCCGTCCGGCCCCATGGCGGAACGGATCCACCGTCGGCAGACCCATGCGGTCTTCGACCTCTTTCAAATAGGCCGTCGCCTCATCCTCTGACAGATGCTGGGTGTTCACGGAAATGCCGATCACCTGACAGGCCGGATTGGCAACCCGCGCCATGGCCAGCGCAGTGTCGCGCAGATCTTCCAGTGATGGTTGCTGATAATCAGGCAGACCGCGCATGTGCGCACGGGTGGGCTCATGGCTCAGCACGAGGGCATCAGGCTGGCCACCGTGGACCAAGGCCATCGTCACACCGGAATAGCTGACATGATACAGGCTGCCCTGCCCTTCGATGTGATCCCAGTGATCATCGTCATTATCGGGGGTCAGATACTCAACCGCGCCCGCCATGAAGTCTGCCACTACCGCGTCCAACGGCACGCCGCCACCTGTGATCAGAATGCCCGTCTGGCCTGTCGGACGGAATGTGGATTTCATACCGCGCTTGCGCATCTCTGCGTCCATCGCAAGGCCCGTATACATCTTACCAACCGAACAATCCGTACCAACAGCCAAGCACCGCTTGCCCGACCGTTTCACACCGTTGGCAATCGGATAGGCCACGGACGGGATGCGCACGTCGTGCAGGGTCCGACCATTGACCTTCGCCGCGGCCACAAGATCGTTTTCGTCACGCAGCAAGTTGTGCAAGCCAGAGGCGAGGTCATAGCCCATCTCAAGCGCCTTCACCAAAACCTCTTTCCAGGCCTGGCTGATCACGCCACCACGGTTGGCAACCCCGATGACAAGCGTCTGAGCACCCGCCTCTTTCGCCTCCTCCAGCGTCATGTCTGTCAGACCAACATCAGCGCCACACCCGGGCAGGCGCAATTGGCCAACGGCATTTTCCGGACGCCAGTCCTTGATGCCTTGCGCCACCTTTGCGGCAAGTTGATCTGGGGCATCGCCAAGGAACAAAAGGTAGGGTGTGGGAATCATAGCAGTCTCCAATTCGTTTCGCACAAATTGGGATAGGTTTGGGGGAATAATGTGCCGAGTTTTCAGTATTTTTCAAAATAATCAGGATATTTTTGCAGAAACAAACATGTTTGCGAGAGATTTTCGCGTTGCTGCGGTTGCGAATTCGCGCTTGCAGCATATTGCGCAACAATCTATTGCTGGCGAAACCTGACGCGAAACATCATTACCCAGCCGATTTGAGGTGCCTATGTCCTTCCGCCTGCAACCCAGCCCCCTTGCCCGCCCGAATCGCTGCCAGCTGTTCGGACCTGGATCAAACACAAAGCTGTTTGAAAAGATGGCGGCGTCGGCAGCGGATGTGGTCAATCTGGATCTGGAGGACAGCGTCAGCCCCACGGACAAAGACACGGCCCGTGCCAATGTGATCGAGGCGATCAACACCGTCGATTGGGGCACCAAGACCGTCAGCGTGCGGATCAACGGATTGGACACCCCCTATTGGTACCGCGACGTGGTGGATGTGATGGAACAGGCGGGGGAGCGGCTGGACCAGATCATGATCCCCAAAGTGGGCTGCGCGGCGGACGTTTACGCCGTCGACGCGCTGGTCACGGCAATTGAGGCCGCAAAAGGCCGATCCAAAAAAATAACCTTCGAAGTGATCATCGAAAGCGCGGCAGGCATCGCCCATGTGGAAGAGATCGCGGCGTCCAGCCCGCGGATGGCGGCCATGTCACTGGGGGCTGCAGATTTTGCGGCGTCCATGGGGATGCAGACGACGGGCATCGGGGGCACGCAGGACAATTACTACATGTTGCAGGGCGAGACGCGCCACTACAGCGATCCGTGGCATTGGGCGCAGACGGCTATAGTCGCGGCGTGCCGGACCCACGGCGTGCTGCCCGTCGATGGGCCGTTTGGTGATTTCAGCGATGATGAAGGCTACCGTGCGCAGGCGCGCCGGTCGGCCACCTTGGGCATGGTCGGCAAATGGGCGATCCATCCAAAACAGATCGCGTTGGCCAATGAGGTGTTTACCCCATCCGACGATGCCGTTGCCGAGGCCCGTGAAATCCTTGCCGCCATGGAAGAGGCCAAGGCCCGCGGTGAGGGCGCGACCGTTTACAAAGGCCGTTTAGTGGACATTGCAAGCATCAAGCAGGCGGACGTGATTGTTAAACAATCCGACATGATCGCGGGACGCTGACACCGCCCGCAAAAGTTTAACGCTTGCAAAGATTTTGCGCCATGGGGGATTTGGCGCAACTGCCGCTGGGGCTGTTTTGCGAACACACCCAGTCTATACACCGCAGGACAGCGGAGGCGCCGGACGGGAGAGACCCTTTGGCGAAACGACCGCGCTGCGACAGGTGCCGCTGGCACGGGCCTGTCGCACGGGCCTGTCGCATTGGCCTGTCGCACTGGCGCATTGCAATTATGCCCTTTCGCGCCCTATATCGGGGAAAAGAACGCGAAGGGCACGACGGATGACCAACTACCTCGATTTTGAAAAACCGCTGGCCGAGATTGAAGGCAAGGCGGCTGAGTTGCGGGCCATGGCGCGGGCGAACGAGGAAATGGACATCGAGGATGAGGCGCAGGCGCTGGACAAAAAAGCCGCCGACCTGCTGCAGCAAATGTACACCACCCTGACGCCGTGGCGGAAATGTCTTGTGGCCCGTCACGCAGACCGGCCCCACTGCAAGGATTACATCAGCACGCTTTTTACGGAATATACCCCGCTGGCGGGCGACCGGAATTTTGCCGATGACCACGCGGTCATGGGGGGCCTGGCACGGTTTGACGGAAAGCCTGTGATGGTCATCGGCCATGAAAAGGGCAATGACACCAAAAGCCGGATCGAGCGCAATTTCGGCATGGCGCGCCCCGAAGGCTATCGCAAGGCGATCCGCCTGATGGATATGGCCGACCGGTTTGGCCTGCCCGTGATCACACTGGTCGACACGCCCGGCGCATTTCCGGGCAAGGGCGCAGAAGAGCGCGGCCAATCTGAGGCAATTGCGCGGTCCACGCAGAAATGTTTGCAGCTGCGTGTGCCATTGGTGTCGGTGATCATCGGTGAGGGCGGATCTGGCGGGGCTGTGGCCTTTGCCACGGCGGACCGTGTGGCGATGCTGGCCCATTCGGTGTATTCGGTGATCTCACCCGAGGGCTGCGCGTCGATCCTGTGGAAGGACGCAGAGAAGATGCGCGAAGCGGCGGAGGCCTTGCGTCTGACCGCGCAGGAGCTGCACCAGTTGGGTGTGTGTGACCGTATCATCGACGAACCCATGGGCGGGGCGCACCGCAACAAGGACGAGACGATTGCCAATGTCGGGGCCGCCATTGGTGAAATGCTGGCGGAGCTGGACACCGGTAAGGACCGGACCGCCGCACGTCGTAAAAAATACCTTGATCTGGGTCAGAAGGGTCTGGCTGCTTGATCTTGCGCGCGGCGCTCTTTGCGCTTTGCGCGCTTATCGGTGGTGCGGCACACGCGGGCGGGTTGATGGACCGCACGGTGACGTTTGGCGCATTGGCCTATGATGACCCCGATGCGCCGATTTACGTGGGCGAACGCCATCCGGCACAAGTGGGTCACGGGATTGAATACGGGCTGGGCCCGGAAGGGTCGCAAAACGGGTGGGACATTGTGCCCGCCATCATCGACATCCGCGACCGGCAAATCATCCTGACCTACCCCGACACTGTGTCGGGTGAGTTTCCGGAACCTGCGTTCAATGGCTATGTTTTGGATTTTCTGACGGAATGCGTGCTGTTCAATGGCGCCGAGCAGGACATCGAGACTTCGACTGTGACGTTGGGGGAAGGCGCGATCTTTGTGGAGGGGGCGCGGTTGTTTGTGGATGTGGGCGGCCTTGAGTATGGGCCGGAGGTGTTTGTCGTTGTGTCCGTGGATGTGGCCGACTGCCCGCTGAGTTGAGGCTGCTTGGGTTTGTTGAGGGGCGCTGCCGTGCTGATGTTTTTAGGGGACTCTGCCTTGCTGATGTTTTTAGGGGGCTCTGCCCCCGGCCTGCGGCCTCCCCCGAGGTATTTGGGACCCAAAGAAGCCTAGTGCGTGTGGGGCAGGCCTGAGCGTTCTTTCTGCCATGTGACGAAGGTGTCTGTGGGAGGATGGCCGAGCTGCTCTGCGAGGGCCCAAAGCGGGTGATCGTCATCGTCGACCTCAAGTGTGGCGTGGGTCCAGCCGATCGAGATGGCGCGGCGCAGGCAGGCGGACAATGCATATGGAATGAGGGGGGGTGCGCCGCCTATCCAGCCGATGTCCTGGTCGTCGCGGAGGCTGGCAAACGCGCGGGTGCGGCCTTGGGGGCCGTCGCGCAGGGCGAGGCCTGCGACGAGGTCGGGACCTGCAAAGATATCGCGCAAGCCGGTGTCAGGGATACGCGGCGGATTGGTTTGATGCGTGGCGCGGTAGTGGCGCCAGTGTGCGGTGACCCAATCGTCCCAAGGGGCGCGTTCGGTCGGCGTGAACCAGTGGGCGTTTATGTGGTCCGGCAGGGGCGACGTGAGCGCGGGGTGGCTGTGCAGATCCAGTGGCAGCTGGATGATCTGGGTAAGGCGGGTGGCCGTGAAGCCTGCGGTGATCAGCACGGGTACTGCCTGACCTTGACGGGCGACGATGCGGTAGCGGTGGATAACGGGCGGCGGGTTGAAGGCGGCCAGATCGGCAGCAAGAGCCGCAGCGAAATCGGGCCGGTCCAGCGCGTCTTCGGTCAGGGACAGGGCGTGGGGGTGCAAGTCCGATTGCTGCCATGGCAGGCGCATGGCTTAGTTTATCGTGTCGATCAGGGTGAGCGACTGAAGCGTCGCCGCCGCACCGCTGCGCGTGGTAATGGCAAGCGCGCGGTAGGCCGTGTTGGGCGGCATATCCGGGGTGGACCAGACCAGCGTTGCAGTGCCTTCGGGCAGGGCTTGCGTGTCGGGCACGAGGGGTTTTGTGGTGCTGAGCTGCGCCGTGATGCTTGGCACGAAAGACGCAGGCGCGATGCTGAACCCTGCGGGTCCTGCGGCCTCTAGGGTACACAGACGCAAGCGCACACCTTCGTCCGACGCCTCCCCCCAGACAGCCGTGAATCGACCGTCATCGAGGATACGGATGCCGCCGTTGGTCAGGCTGGCCGTTGGCGTGGTGTCATAGACCCCGGGCGCGCGGCCGGTGTCCGCAAAGGGATCGGTGCCGGTGTGAACGTAGGGCAGGCAGTGATCGGCCAAGATGCGCGCCAGACGGTTCTTATCGGTGACTTCGGTCAGGGCGTAAAACAGCCACACTCCGATGGCGGCCAGTACAGCCCCTGTCAAAAAACCCCAACGTTTCATGGGCTACCACATCCGTGTCTTGGCATATTCGGCGTAGCCCTCGTCGTAGGATTTGCCGTCAAATTCTGCCTTCTGTTCCTTGATCATATCGCCTGCGGTGGGCAGGCCTGTCACCGGGTCTGCGGTCCACAGATCGGACCGCATGATGGCTTTGGCGCATTGAAAATACGCTTCGGCCACGGTGATTATGATCACGGATTTAGGGTGTTTGCCGCGCTGTTCAAATGTCTGCGTGACGTCCTCGTCCGCCGACAGCACGGCGGTGCCATTGATGCGGATGACGTTGCTGTTGCCCGGCACCATCAACATCAGGCTGACACGCCCATCGCGTACGATGTTGCGCAGACTGTCGATGCGATTGTTGCCGCGCCAGTCAGGCAGATGCAGCGTGCGGTCGTCCACGCGGCGCACCACGGGGCCGGTGTCGCCGCGGGGGGAGCCATCGGTGCCTTCGGGTCCGACGGTGGTTAGGATGCAGAACCGTGCCGCATCGATCCAAGCGGCATAGCTTGGGGTGATGCGGGTGACGACCTTATCAAGGGAGGCAGGCACGGCGACGTCATAAAGCGCCTCAAGTTCAGCGATGGTGGTGACGGTCATTTGCTGTCCTCAATCGCAGTAAAGCCGGCCTCAACCATCAGGGCGTTTGAGCGAGTTTCGATGGCGGTTTCCAGGTGCGCCATGAAGTCTTCAACCGACAGGCCCGGCGCGATGGGGGGCAGAAATTCCACCACGGCTGTGCCCGGCGCGCGGTAGATGCCGCGCTTTGGCCAGAACACACCGACGTTGGCCGCCACCGGTACACAGGTTTGATCCATCTCACGGTAGAGCACGCCTGTGCCAATTTTGTAGGGCGCGCTGACGCCCGGGGCGATGCGGGTGCCTTGCGGGTAGATGATCAGCTGTCCGGGAAAGAGGCGGCCCGCCTCAACATCTGCAAGCATCTGTTTGATCGCAGCACCGCGTGCGCCGCGTTTCACAGGGATACAGCCAACGCGCAGGCCGAATTGGCCCACGATGGGGGCGTATTTGAGGATGTCTTTCATGATGAAGCGCCCTGCGGGGATGGCGCTGTAGATCATCAGGACGTCGAGGAAGGATTGATGTTTTGCTGCAATCAGGCAGGCGTCCTTGGGCGGTGTGCCGCGGACCTCACATCGCAGGCCGATCATGGGATAGGCCAGCCACATGATGCATTGCGAATAAGACCGGCAGCAGCGGATCGCGGCGGAGCGGGAGAAAATGGCTGGGATCATGAACACAATCGCCCACGGGACCATCAGCAGGTACATCAGCACGATGAAGGCCAGGGACCGGATCCATTGAATGGCGTATGTCATGATTGTTCCTTAAGCGTGCGCAGGGCGGCGTGGCGGGTTGCGACGAAGGCCACGACGCCCGCAAGTATGGGGATGATCAGTGGCCAAAGCCAGTGCCAGCCTTGAAACCCCAGCCCCGTAAGGAACCCGCCTGCCGCATCGGTACTTGGCAAAAGCAGCACGGCCAAGGTGCCCAGCACCATGCCCGCCGTGGCCCCGATCAGCGCGCGGAGGGTGAAGCGACGCACAAAAGCGCTGGCGATATAGGTGTCTTGCGCACCCACCAGACGCATGACGCGGATCACTTGCGCATTGGCGGCAAGGGCTGCGTTGGCGGCAAGTGTGATCATGGCGGCGGTGGCGGCGGCGATCAGCACCATGGCCGTAAAGCCGAGCAGGCGCAGGCGGCTTGCGGCCTCGACCAGGGGTGCGCGCCAGCGGGTGTGGTCGTCCAACACAGCGCCCGGGGCCTCGGCGGACAGACGCGCGCGCAAGCCCGTGGCGTCATAGCCCGCGCTGTCTTCGACGATTTCGATCAGTTGCGGGACGGGCAGGGTTTCGATCGGCAGGTCGGGGCCGAACCACGGGGCGAGGAGGGCGCGTTGTTCGTCGTCTGTCAGCGCACGGGCAGAGGCCACGCCGGGCGTGGTGGTCAAGACCGCGAGGGCTGCCTGCGTCTGTGCGGCCATCTGGCCTGCGGGGGCGGAAATGCGCAAGGTTGAGGTTTGCGCCAGTTCCGACGCCCAGCGATCCGCCAAACGGCCTGTGGCCAGCGACAGGGCCAGCGCAAAAACCGCCAGAAACGCCATCGCGGCGGCGGACAGCACGGTCAAGCGTGCGGTGAAGCCGGTGGGGGGGACGGCGCGGTCGGCCTGCGGGTCGCCTGCCAGCGCATCAATGAGGGATTGCAGACGCGGTGTCATAGATCCGCCCCCGCCAGTTGCAGTTTGCGATCTTTGAGGCGCAACACACGGGCGGAGATCTGTGATTTCGCGGTGCGGATCAGGCTGAGGTCGTGGGTGGCGATCAGAACGGTTTTGCCCATTTTATTGAGTTCGACCAGAAGCGACAGCAGACGCTGGGACATCTCCCAATCGACATTGCCGGTGGGTTCATCGGCCAGAATGACATCGGGCGACATGATGACGGCGCGCGCGAGGGCTGCGCGCTGACGTTCACCGCCCGACAGCTCGGGCGGGCGTTGGTTCGCCTGACGGGTCAGCCCGACCCAGCCCAACAGGTCGGTCACGTCATTCGGGTGCGCGGCGCGATTCGACACGGTGAGCGGCAGGGCGATATTTTCGGCGACCGACAGATGATCAAGGAACTGGCAGTCCTGATGCACGACGCCGATGCGCCGGCGCATCTGGGCGACCTGATCACGGCCCAGCGCCCGCGCGTCTTGCCCAAACAGGCGGACCTGCCCGCCGGTGGCGATCAATTCACCGTAGCAGAGTTTCAGCAGCGTGGTTTTGCCCGCACCCGACGGGCCGGTGAGAAAATGAAAGGAGCCCGGCGCAAGGGACAGATCAAGGGCGGAGAAAATCTCCGCGCCGCCGTAGCTGTAGCCTGCGTTGTCCAACTCGATCACGGGGGTGTCCTTATTCGTTGGTTTGGTTTTGGCCCAAAGAAGCGTTACATGCAATCAACAGGCCCCTTGATTTTATTGCAAAACCTTTGCGCGGTGGATTTTTGAGGGGTATGTTTCGAACAACAATAGCGGGATAACCCGCCCTGCCGAGGCTAGGAACACGAGATATGCGGCTGATTTGCCCCAATTGCGGCGCCCAATATGAGGTTGCGGATGACGTTATCCCGGAGGGGGGACGTGATGTGCAATGCTCAAACTGCGCGCATACCTGGTTTGAACAGCCCGGCCATTCGGTCGCGTTGGAGCATCCGGAGGATCACGATAAAGGCGACGGGCTGGCCCCCGTAGACCACCCCGATGAGGGGGGGGACGAGACGTGGCAAGAGGAGGCGACACCGGACGCCGCGTCTCAGCACGACACGCAGTCGGATGATGACACCGGTCAGACCGGGGACACCGACGAGAACTGGGACACCGACGAGACGTGGGACGACGGGCCGCGGTCTGAGGGCGATGACCCCGTTGACCCTGAGGAAGCAGCGGACGACAACGCCGAACCCGAAACGGTCACCCCGCCGCAACGGCGCGAATTGGACCCCGAGGTGGCTGACATCCTGCGCCAAGAGGCCGAGTTTGAGCAAGCGGCCCGCGCCGCACAAGCAGACCCGATTGAAACGCAGCCGGAAATGGATCTGTCACATGATCCGGACGAAGACCGACGCAGCCGTGAGGCCCGTGACCGTCTTGCCCGTTTACGCGGCGAGCCTGAGACGGCCACCGCCGCAGCAGCAGCGACCACTGCAGCCGTGGCCGCAACGGTCAGCAGTCAGGTGGATGCACCCCGTCGTGAGTTGCTGCCAGACATTGAGGAAATCAATTCGACACTGCGCCCTGACGCCCCCCCTGCCGCCGCAGACGGGATGGAGGATGGCGCCACCACAAAAAGTGGCGGCTTTCGGCGTGGCTTCGTTTTCATCGTAGCGCTGTTTTTGATTGCTTTGGCGGTTTATGTCTTTGCACCTCAGATCAGTGCTGCACTGCCCCAAGTCGAACCGATGTTGACCGCCTATGTGGAGTGGGTGAACGGATTGCGCCTGTGGCTGGATGCAAAGGTGAGTGAATTTGTGGCCCAAGCGGGCAGCAATGCGGAGCCAGAGGCCGTCGTCCCGGCGGAGTGATCCTGCGGGCCTATGCCCACGTGGGGACGTGGGATTTGAGTTTCTCTGGTCAGATGAAGGGGGGCGTGCCGTCCGCCAAAGCGGTCTGCGCATGAATGCACGGGCCTAGAACCGGTCAAGCAGGCGGCGCAGATAATCAAGTTCTTCTTGCGGGCGGGTTTGTTCCGATGATCGATCGCGCAGTTCGCGCAGGAGTTCTTCGGCGCGGCGGTTGATTTCGTCCTGCAACATGGATTCTTCGGACCCGAATTGACCTTGGGTTCCCATCTCGCGGCCCAAAGGATCACGGCGTTCCGGTTCGGGGCGACCTTCGGCACGGCCCGTTTGGGTGCCTTGCCCTTCTTGCAATTCGTCGCCTTCGTTTTCAGCCAGCGCCTGACCCAGATTGCGCATCCCGTCGCGGAGCGCGTCAAGGGCTTCGGCCTGTTGATCAATCGCTTCGGCCAGATCACCCTCACGCAGGGCGTCCTCGGCGTTGTCCATCGCACCTTCGGCGCGTTCGAGGGATTGTTCGGCATTGTCGGCGGCATCCCCTGACAGGCCAGGCAACCCATTGCGCAACTGGTTGAGGCCCTGCCGCAGGGCCTGTTGACGTTCGGCCAAGGACTGCGGGCTGCCGCCGCCTTCGCCGCCCTGTCCTTCGCCGGTCAATCCGTCTTGGGTGTTGTTGCCTTGCCCCTGACCTTGGCCCTGCTGCTGGCCTTGTTGCTGACCGCTTTGGCCCTGTTCCCCATCCTGGCCCTGTTGGCCGGACTGTTGGCCTTGTTGCTGGCCCTGTTGGCCCTGTTGCTGGCCCGGTTGCGGTTGCTGACCTTGCTGCTGGTCTTGATTGAATTGGTCCTGCAATTCGCGGAAGGCCTCATCGGAGAGCTGTTGTTGATCGCGCAAGGTTTCAGCGAGGTCTTCCATGCTGCGTTGGCCGGGGGTTTGGGGGCCGCCCTCCCCGCCTTCGCCCTCGGTCACGCGGAGGTTCTCCATCAGCTCATTGAGCTGTTCCATAAGCTCCATCGCTTCGGCCATGCGGCCTTCTTCCATCAGCTCCTGGATCCGGTCCATGAGGGCCTGCAATTCGTCTTGCGTGATCTGGTTGCCTTCGCTGTTTTGCTGGGGCTGATCAGGGCCATTTGGATTGGGTTCGGCGTTTTGGGCGAGCATGTTCATGTAGTCATTCATCGCCTCCCGCAACTCTTGCATCAATTCGGCGATCTCTTCGTCAGAGGCGCCGTTGCGCATCGCCTCTTCCAACCTCTCCTGTGCGCGTTCCAGTCGCGCGCGGGCATCGGCGAGGGAGCCTTCCTCAAGCTGGATGGCCAATTCCCAAAGCGCTTCCACCACTTCGGTTTGAAGGTCATCCGTCAGACCGCCATCGGTTTCCAAACGGCTGACGATGAAACGCAGACGCAGGTAGGCGGCCTCGTTCGGGAAGAAATCATCGGGGCGGTGGGAGACGGCGCGCAGGACCTGCGCCGCACGGCGGGCGTTGGATTTGGACCACAGGATATCGCGGCGCTGTTCGATGACCGCGCGAGCGATGGGTTGGAAAAAGCGCCGACCGGGCAGGATAAGAGGTTCGGGATCGGTGGTGCCGGTTTGGCCCAGCGCGTCTTCGACCTGCAAGGTCAGGGTGACGGGCAGGTTTGCAAAGGGGTGCTGGCTGAAGTCATCGATCAGTTGTTCTTCGAAATCGGCACGGTCGCCGGAAAAGGGCATGGGCAGATCAATGACCACTGCATCCCGCGGGTCGGGATCCACGGTAAGACCATAGCGGCGGTCCACCGCGGCAAGATCAAGGGCGATGGTGGCGGTGCCTGCGACGACGCCGTAATCGTCTGTAGCCTCAAAGGATTGCGCCATTTCGCCGCTGGCCTCAGCCTCGATCGGGGCGGTGAGGTCCACGGTCGGGGGCGTGTCTTCGAGGATGAGAATATTCCACGCGGCACCGTTTTCGCCGTCAATGGAGATGGTGCCGGATCGGGTGACCTCAAACCCCTGCTGCAGATCGGTGGCCGGCGGGATGTCTGCTGTGCGGCCCGACACGGTTTCAGAGACGGTCAGGTCGCCGACCTCCCCATATAGACGGATCGTGACGAAGGAGCCTTGCGAGATTTGCACGCGATTGGCGACAATGTCGGCCAAATAAAGCGTCGGCTTGCCCGTGTAGACAGGCGGTTCGATCCAGCCTTCCCAGACGGGGCCGGTGGCCAGGGTGGTGCCTGCACCGGTGGCCGCATCTGCAACCGTGCCAACCCGCCAGATGGACCCGAACAGAAGTGCTACGACCATCACCAGCAACGCCATGTACCGCGTGCCGTATGGGTCACGGTCAGACACACGCAGGTCCGGCTGAACGGCGCGGGCCTCACGCGTTTTGGCGGCCATGCGGTCAAGGTGCGCAGCCCAAACGGCCTGAGACGCGGGGTCCCCCGCGCCGATGGCCTGCGTGTCGGTCAGGGCCGCGATGGGACGGCCCGGCAGGCGGGCATCAACCCGGGCGATGGCCTCATCCTCAGACGGCCACCGAAAGGCGCGGATGCCACGGTAAAGGGCGTAAAGAAACCCAAGGATCAGGACGACGCCCCCGCCCCACAGAACCTCAAGCGGGGCCCATTCGTGCCAGCCCATCATCAATGGGGCCAACGCCACAAACACAATCGTCCACAGGGGCCAGAACGCCACTGTCACACGCTCAGCCAACAGGCCGGCGCGGGTCAGGGCGATGGGCATCCTCAGATGCCTCTGTGCGGATGGGGGTGGGGTCAGCGGCCCTCTCCTGCGGCTTGGGTGGCTGCGGGAACTACAGCCACTCTGGTATGGTATCTCGATTGATCATTTCGTCAAAGGTCGGGCGTCGGCGGATAACCGCGAATTGATCGCCCTGCACCAAAACCTCAGGGATGAGGGGTCGGGAATTGTATTCGCTGGACATCACAGCGCCATATGCCCCCGCAGAGCGAAACGCGACAAGATCCTGAGCCTGCAACGTCGGCATCATTCTGCCTTTGGCAAAGGTATCGCCGGATTCGCACACAGGGCCAACGATGTCATAGGGGGTCAGATCATGGCCCGCCGCAGGTTCAATCACAGGAATGATATCATGCCAGGCTTCATACATGGCGGGGCGGATCAGGTCGTTCATAGCCGCATCAAGGATCAGGAACCGCCGCCCCTCGCCGGACTTCACATAGATGACGCCCGCGACCAAAAGACCGGCGTTGCCGGAGATCAGGCGCCCGGGCTCAATCTCAATCTCGCAGCCCAGATGGCCAACCTCTTCGCGGATCATGGCACCATAATCGGTGGGCAGAGGGGGGGCGCTGTTGTCGCGCGCATAGGGAATGCCAAGGCCACCGCCGAGATCAAGACGCGTAATCTCATGGCCATCGGCGCGCAACTGTTCGGTCAATTCAGCCACCTTGCGATAGGCCAGACGGAAGGGCTCAAGCTCGGTCAGTTGTGATCCGATATGCACATCAATGCCGATCACTTTAAGACCCGGCAAGGCGGCTGCCATCGCATACACCTCACGGGCGCGCGAAATCGGGATGCCGAATTTGTCTTCTTTCTTGCCGGTAGAGATTTTGGCGTGGGTCTTGGCATCCACATCGGGGTTCACGCGCACGGTGATCGGTGCCTCAAGCCCGAGCGACGTGGCAACCTCTGACAGAGCCTCCATCTCAGGCTCGGATTCCACGTTGAACTGACGGATCCCGCCTTCGAGGGCGGTGCGCATCTCCTCACGGGTTTTGCCGATGCCCGAAAACACGATCCGGTCGCCCGGAATGCCCGCTGCACGGGCGCGGCGGTATTCACCGCCAGACACAACGTCCATGCCAGCACCTGCGTCGCCCAAAAGCTTCAGGACAGCCTGATTGGACAGGGATTTCATGGCAAAGCACACAAGATGATCCATGCCAGCCAAGGCGTCATCAAACAATTTAAAGTGACGCAACAACGTGGCGGAAGAATACACATAGAACGGCGTCCCAACCTCGGCCGCGATCTGGGCCAAAGGCACATCCTCAGCAAAAAGCTGTCCGTCACGATAAAGAAAGTGGTCCATGATTGCCCCCAGATTCGCACCTAACGCAGACCTAGCAGATCACGCGCGCGGTCCAACCTTCATCTGACCCAAAAAACTCCCGCCGGAGGCAACAAAATTCCGGAATTTTGTTACCCGCCTGCGGCACGCGCCTTGGACATCCGGATAAAGATGTACAGTGGCAACCCGCAGCTGACACCAATGCAAAAGGTTGCAGGGATCGCGACAAGCCGGACCCATTGGCGGGTTTGGACCGCTTCATAGATGACCCAAACAGTCAGGGCGACAGCAGCAACCGTCAGATCCCAGACCAGACCGGAGGCCGCATCATTGGCATGCCATGCATCGACCATCGCCATGATGTCCCAGGTGTTGGCCTGAAACCAGCTGACAAAATAATACATCGGGTGGATCGTGCCCCACACCGCCATCGCCGCAAACAGCCACCGCATTTACAGCGAGAGCCCCACGTTGAAGGTGCCATTGGTGGCGCCAACACCAACATTTGGCGTCACGCCATTTGGCCCGACGCTGATGCCCACATTGCCAGAGGGGCGAAACGGCGGATCGTCGGCGCCGCAGGCGGCGACGACTACAAATGCGGCAAGGGTGAACAGTTTTCTCATGACTTTACCTCTTTCCCCAATGCGTCTGTCCATCGGGCGATTTGGGCGCGCACGTTATCTGGTGCGGTGCCCCCGTAGGATGTGCGGCTGCGAACAGAATTGTCCACGCCCAACACGTCAAAGATAGCGTCCGTGATGCCGTCGTGAACAGACCGCATGTCAGAGAGGCTCAAGTCCGGCAGATCGATGCCTTTGGTTTCGGCCATAGCCACCAGTGATCCGGTGACATGGTGCGCGTCGCGGAACGGCAGGCCCAATTCACGCACCAACCAATCGGCCAGATCGGTCGCCGTGGAAAAGCCCATGGCGGCCGCCACGCGCAAATCGTCGGGCCGCGCCTTCATATCGGCCACCATGCCCGCCATCGCCGCCAGCCCCAACATCAGGTTGTCGGCGGCATCAAAGACCTGTTCCTTGTCTTCTTGCATGTCCTTGGAATAGGTCAGCGGCAGGCCCTTCATGACCGTCATAAGCGCCACATTGGCCCCGAAAATGCGCCCCAGCTTGGCCCGCAGCAATTCCGCCGCGTCCGGATTGCGTTTTTGCGGCATGATGCTGGACCCCGTGGACCAGCGATCCGACATCGAGACAAAACGGAATTGTGCGGAGGACCAGATCACCAACTCTTCGGCCAGACGGCTGAGGTGCATCGCACAAATGGATGCGGCGGAGAGGAACTCAAGCGCAAAATCACGGGCCGCGACAGCATCGAGGGAATTGGCCATGGGGCGGTCAAAGCCCAGCGCCGTAGCCGTCATTTGGCGATCCAGCGGGAAGGACGTGCCGGCGAGGGCCGCGGCCCCCAAGGGCGATTCATTCATTCGGGCGCGGGCATCTGCAAAACGCGCGCGGTCGCGGGCAAACATCTCGACGTAGGCCATCATGTGGTGGCCCCAGGTCACGGGCTGGGCCACCTGCAGGTGGGTGAAACCGGGCATGACCCAATCGGCGCCGTCGTCGGCCTGACCCAGCAGCGCCCTCATCAGCGCTGTCAGTGCCACTTCGGCGGCATCACATTGATCGCGCACCCAGAGACGGAAATCGACGGCGACCTGGTCGTTGCGGGACCGGCCTGTGTGCAGGCGGCCTGCGGGTTCACCGACGATGTCTTTCAGGCGGGCCTCGACGTTCATATGAATGTCTTCAAGTTCGGTCTTGAAGGGGAAGGTTCCGCCCTCAATTTCTGACAACACCGTGAGGAGGCCTTCCCTTATCGCCTTTGCATCGTCATCACTGATAATACCTTGGGCGGCCAACATGGCTGCATGCGCGCGGGAGCCTTCGATGTCTTGTTTCGCCAAACGCTGGTCGAACCCGATGGATGCGTTGATCGCTTCCATGATGGCGTCCGGCCCTGCGGCAAACCGCCCGCCCCACATTGCATTCGAGGATGTTGTATCCGACATGTCTGTCACCCTTAGTCCATGGATCCGTCGATGAAGAAACAGCTTATTTTCGCCGCAGCCTCGATCATTGGTGTTGCGGGTGGGCTATACTTGGCAACCGCGACTGAGGAAAGCCCTGCCCTGCCGCAGATGGAATTCTCCGCCGTGGAGGCGTTGCGTGAAGCGGACATGCAAAAGCTGCAGTTTGGTGTGAACCGCGGATCGGACGTGGTGTTCACCCATGAAGACGGGTCAGACATGACACTGGCGTCTTATGAGGGCCAATGGGTTGTCCTGAATTTCTGGGCCACGTGGTGTGCGCCGTGCCGCAAGGAAATGCCGCATCTGTCAGATTTGCAGGCGTCGATGGACAGCGATACATTTGAGGTCGTGACGGTGGCAACGGGCATCAACCAGCGCCCCGCAATGATCCGCTTTCTGGATGAAATCGGCGTCGATAACCTGCCGCTGCACACCGACAATAATTCGGCATTGGCCCGCGATATGGGCGTGATTGGCCTGCCGGTTACGGTGGTTCTCCATCCCGACGGGTTCGAGGTCGCGCGGCTGATTGGTGATGCCGATTGGGCCAGCGACAACGCGAAAGAGATTTTGCAAACCTTGATGGCGCAATAGCCTACGGTGTTGAAGCTAAAGCGTCTGGCGGACCTGATCTGCCATGCGAGACAGCCTGTCTGCAGGCACATCCCCCACGATCATATAGCTGAACCTGCCGTCTGACCAATGCACCGTCGGCAGGCCCGACAAGGTCTGCGCCACGACGTCCGCCGCATCACCGCCTTCGGTCATGCAAAACGCCACCGGTTGGCCGTCCTCGGTCAAATAGGCCATCTGAATAAGCGGGGCATCGTCAATCCCTAGAATCTGTGCCCGCAGCAGGGGCAGACCATCCAGATCGCCCACCGCATCGCGCGGCAAATCGCGGCCCAGAGCCTGCGCGCTGAGGCTGAGTTGTTGGTCCAGCGCGGCGCTGTCCACTTGCAGATTGGCAAGCGTGTCTTCGGTGTAAAGCGACTGATAGATCGCGACCGCGTCCTTCCAGTCGAGTGCGACAGGTTCCGGGCTTTGGCCGGTCACCACCACGGCCAAGGCAAAAGATGCCGCTGCGGCCAAGGCTGGCACGCCCCATTGACGCAATTTGCCACGCACTGGGGCGTCGATCTTGGCCGCCGATTGGGTCAGCTGTGTCAAAGTCTGGACGTTTTCGGCCAAAGGAACGTGGGCGAAGGCCTCCCGCAGATCCGACGCAGCCTCCAAATCCAAAGTCAGCAGTCGGGCTTCTAACGCGTCATCAACCGCAAGGGCGTCCTCCAGTTCGGGGACGCGATCTTCGGCCAAAGCTCCTGACAGATAGAGTTTCAGCTCGGTATCACTAAATGTCATCTTAGTCCTTTTTTCCGCACCACAATCGGATCATCGGAGAGGTGTGGTCTCAGTTTCGCGCGTGCCGATGACAGACGGCTCATCACCGTGCCTATCGGTATATCTAAGATGGCAGCTGTTTCTTTGTAGGTGTGACCTTCGATTAGAACCAACAAAACGACAGATCTGTGTGCCTCGGGCAGCGCCATCACAGACATAAACACCTCTCTGGCGTAAATATTCATTTCGGTGGGCAAAATATCTGCCGCCACATCAACGCCAGCCGCCGGATCCAGCGATTGGGTTTGGCGCAGGGCATTGGCGCGCAAATCATTATACCAAACAGATCGACAAATCGTCATAAGCCAGCGCCTGACCCCGGTGACGTCATACACCTGACTGGTCCGTTCCAAGGCCCGCAGGCAGGTTTTCTGAGACAAATCGTCCGCCAAATCCGAAGACCCTGACAAGGACAACGCAAAGCGCCACAGCGCCGGGAGAGCCTGTGTCATCGCTTGGTCAAACTGCGCTTTGGAAAAATCAACCATGAGAAAGTGAATAAACAGGAAGTGCGACGTGTTGAAGCAGTGATCGCCCTCATAACGAGGACGTGTTCCGAGGTTTATTTTTAGGGAGGCCACCATGAAACCCACACTCATCTCCGCCACGTTGGCACTGCTTTTGGCTGCAAGCGGCGCTACGGCACAGACTTGGACCCTTGACGCTGAGGCGTCACGACTTGCATTTGGATCGGTCAAGAACGCCTATATCGGTGAGACGCATACCTTTGAAGGCCTCAGCGGAACGGTGAGCCGGGACGGGGCCGTTGCCATCGACATCCCGCTCTCCGGGGTCGCCACCAATATCGACATCCGCAATGAACGGATGATCGAATATGTGTTTGCCAATGCGCCGCGCGCCAAGCTGACTGCAGATCTGGATATGGATGAAATCTCATCCATGCGCCCAGGGGAGACGATGACCATGGAGTTGGATGCAAACCTAGCTTTTTTGGACAATGACGTTCCGGTTTTTACGGAAGTTTTCGTCGCCCGTCTGTCACCGCGCAGCGTCATGGTGACGACAAATGACATGCTGTTTCTGGCCACAGACGAATTGGGCATCGACAGCGGTATCGACGCGCTGCAGGAGTTGGCAAGCCTCGACAGCATCACACGGTCCACACCCGTGACGGTGCGGTTGATGTTCGAACGCTAACCGCTTTGTTTGAGTAATGAGTAAAATGGGGCGGCCACTGTGGTCGCCCTTTTTGCGTTCAGCCTACGTTTAACCTGCGCGTTGGCCCGACAGTTGGCTGCGCAACTCCTCGGCTTCTTGGCGGGCGTCGCGCAGACCGTCCATGGCGGCGCGCAATTCTGCCTCTGTCTGGCTGAGCTGGTTGGTAATCTCGGCCTCACGTTGTTGCAGATAGGTGATCGCCTGATCGCGGGTTTCTTCGGCTTCGTGCAGGGCTTGCGCCATGCGGTCCAATTCCCCCACTTCGGCTTTGGAGACGCGGGTGAAACGGTTGATCAGCCAGCTGGCAAACCACCCCAGACAGAACGCCACAAAGAGGATAATTGCCGTGGCGACAATGAATTCGGTTCTGTTCATTCGCTGGCCTCTTCTGCGTCGTCTTCGGCAGCGTCCGCCGCCGCTGCTTCGGCCTCGATCTGTTCGAGGGCGGTGGGTTCTTCGGTACTCTCGGACGTGATCAAAGTAAACTCAATCCGGCGATTGGCCTCACGGCCTTCTTCGGTCTCGTTGTCGGCGATCGGGTTTTCTTCGCCGTATCCCACGGCGCGGAAGGCGGCGACCGGCACGCGGCGGATCCGCAGGGCATCAAGAACGGCATCGGCGCGCTGCTGGCTGAGACGTTGGTTCCCGCTCTCGGAGCCTTGGCTGTCGGTGTAGCCTGCGACCTCAATGCGCTTGTCGGGGCACCGCTGAAGGATCTCGGCGATGTCATCAAGGATCGACGCGCCTTCGCCTGCGATGTTGGCGGACCCCGGGTCAAACGTGATTTTGCGCGAGGAGGTTGCGGCGGTGATTTGGGCCAGACACTCTTCCTCGGTGGGAAGGGCCGCGATGGGATCGAGGGCCTCAACATAGGTGACGTCGACCTGAAAATCTGCGGTGCTGCCCAGTTTGTCGATCAAGAGACGGCTGATGATCCCGCCTGCGTCTTCGATGCCTGAGTTGCCGCGCACGATCATGTTTTCAGGCTCGACCGTGACCGACCCGTTTGACAGCGACGACAGGGCCTCAACCCCCGCGAGCACACGCACGGCCCATTCACGGGGCAGGCCATCGACGACGCGTGTCGCCATGGAGATGTCGTTGGACCCGAATTTCGCGCGGGCGAAGTTTTCGGCGGTGGTGTTCAGCAGTTCATCAGACACACGGCCCCGCAGTTGCACAAGGCCTTCGGGGCTGAGCGTGGCGATGAATTGCGGGGGGCCTTCGTTGCCGGGCGTGGGGGCTGCGGGCAACACGGCCTCAAGCGCGAAGGATTCGGGCAGCGCGTTTTCGAGCTCCCCCGCGACACGGTCAAACAGGCCTTCGACTGCGCCCGGCTGCGCCACGAGCGTCACCTGCGTGTCCGAGATTGTCACAGTGCCTGCGCCCAGCTCATCCACCGCCTCAAGAGCCATGGTCACAGTATCGGCCCAGCGCGCCGAGGGTGCGCCCAGCGCCACGGTGCACCCCATGCGGCCTTCGACGCCTGCCGCCTGCCCTGCGGCCACGATGCGACGTTCGGCGGCGGGCGTATCGGCGACACAGCTGTCAAAGCGCGCGCCATCCGCGTCTTTGATGAACCGAGTCACAAAGGGCGACACGACCTGACGGGGCGCCATGATGTCCAGCGTCACGAGCTGGCCTTGCGGGGTGATACGGCGCAGATCGTTTTCAAACCGCGCCTTTTCTTCGGCGGAATCCGAGATCGCCTCGACCGCGACGCGGCCGGCCCGCACAGAGATTTTTGAGCGCGGCAGTTGTTCCAGCGCGCGCAGGGCGAAGTCTACGGAATTGTCCCAACCGGCAGGCACGTCGTAGTCTGCCGTTTCCAGGAAGTCGGCAAAGTTGGCGTCCTGACCGGCGAGATCGGCCAAGGTTTCGGTCAGCGCCTCACGGTCTGTTGCAGCGGGGATCAGCCCGATAAGGGAGATGCCGCTGTCGTTGCGCAGGATTTCCATGGAGAACTCGGGGGCCTGCAGCGCCTCGGACGGGGTGACGGACATATTGTCGATCACACGGCTGGCGTCGACCATGGAGCCTGCGGTGGAAATGGCGCGAAATCTATTGGCCTCGGTCGGGGCCTCGCCTTCCAGAATGACTTGCAACCCGTCGCCCAGCACGGTGGCGAAGTCGTGCCCGTTGGTGATCAGCGCGGCCTGCACCGCCTTTACGGACCGGTCTTCAACTGTGGCGACGGCGAAGTTGGCGCCGAACACGCAGATGATCGCGGCGACAGCGAATGCGCCCAGTCGTACAAAAAGTTCTGAAAGCCGCATGAACGGATCCTTTGAAACCTGTTGCCCCGTGATTAGGGGGTTCGCGTCAACACTTCAATCATAGCCACAAGGCAATGGCGAAAAACAGCACAGGAAGCAGGCCCGCGTTTCGGTTCGACCGGAAGAGCCGCAAGAGGCCCGGCCCATCGTCGGCATCAAATGTGCGCAGCTGCCACGCCAGATGCCAACCCATGGCCCACGGCCCGCCGAGGGCCACAACCAACGCCAATGCATTGGCGTTCAGCCCCGCCAGCACGACGGCCACGCCCATCAGAACCACAGTGGCCACCATAAACAGGCGCAAGGCCGTCGGTGTTTTGTCCCCGAACAGACGCGCGGTGGATTTCACGCCGATCAGCGCGTCATCTTCGGCGTCTTGGTGGGCATAGATGGTGTCATAGAAAAGCGTCCATGCGATGCCGGACAGATAGAGTGCAACCGCAGGCCAGCCGAGAGAGCCCGTGTGGGCCGTCCACGCCAGCAGCGCGCCCCAATTGAACGCAAGGCCCAGAAACACCTGCGGCCACCACGTGAACCGTTTGGCAAAAGGGTAGATGGCTACGGGGATCAGGGACGCCACCCCCAGCAGCACCGCGTTCGGGTGGAACGTGAGCAAAATGCACAGCGAGATCAGCGATTGCAGCGCCATCCAGATCAGCGCCGCGCGCACCCCCACCTGACCGGCGGGAATGGGGCGGTTTCGGGTGCGTTCCACGCCCGCGTCGATGTCCCGGTCGGTGATGTCGTTCCATGTGCACCCTGCCCCACGCATGAAAAACGCTCCCAGAGCGCATCCAATCGCGATCCATGCGTCGTGCAAGCTGGCCGTGCCCGTGTGCAGCATCCCCAGCGCCAGCCCCCACCAGCACGGCAGCAGCAGCAGCCATGTGCCGATCGGGGCGTCGGCGCGGGACAGACGCAGGAAGGGACGGGTGGCCTCTGGCGCCCATGTATTGACCCAGCTGTCTTTGAACCTGTCGGGGATGTGACCCTGTGGTGTCGCCTCTGGCATCCCGTGATCTTGGGTCATATGGTCCTCGCATGGCACGGAAAAGCAATCATATCAGGCTCTATGTAGATCATCCTTTGGGGGCAGATCAAAGGGTAAGCCTGACGCGGGATCAGGCGCATTATCTGTTCGGGGTGATGCGTCTGGATGTGGGTGATGCCGTGGCGCTGTTTAACGGGCGCGACGGGGAGTGGCAGACGCGGGTTGGAGTGGCCAACAAGAAGGGCGGCGATTTGGTCTGCCAGGTGCAGACGCGGGCGCAGGTGGGCCCGCCCGATCTGTGGCTGGTCTGCGCGCCCATTCGCAAAGAACGCCTATCGTTCATGGTGGAAAAGGCAGTGGAGCTGGGCGTGGCGCGGATTGTGCTGATGCAGACAGACTTCACGCAGGACGCCAAACGGGTGCGGCTGGACAAATTGCAGGCGGTGGCCGTGGAGGCAGCGGAGCAGTGCGAGGCGCTGGTTGTGCCTGAGGTTGTTGGGGTTGAGAAATTCAGCACGCTGATGGGCGGCTGGGACGCCGCACGGCGTATCCTGTTTTGCGATGAGGCGGCGGCAGGACGCCCTTCCGTCTTGCCAGACGTCATCGCAGGCCCCTGGGCCGTTGTGATTGGGCCGGAGGGTGGATTTTCCGATACGGAGCGGGAGGTGCTGCAAGGCCTGGCCGCGCCGGTGTCGTTGGGGCCGCGCATCCTGCGGGCTGAGACAGCTGCGGTGGCGGCTTTGACGGTATGGCAGGCGCGCTTGGGGGACTGGGTGTGAGCTGGCGGCGCGTGGCGGCGCAAGAGGTCGCAGAGGTCGAAGCGTTCCTGCTGGCACACATCGAGACATCCGTGTTTCTGGTGTCCAACCTTCGGCGATTCGGGCCGGATGGCGCGGATCACCCCCGTGCTATGACCTATTGGATCACGGGGGACCCTGTGTCGGGCGTGATTGCGCAATCCAGCGCGGGCGTTGTCATGGCCCAATGGCCGGAGGCAGACGATTGGCACGCGGCAGTTGATATCTTGCCGCATCCGATCACCGGGGCGATTGGGCACGGGGCGCAGATGAATGCGATGTTGCGGGCCGCGGGGATCCGTGACGGTGTCGCCAATCTGGACGCGGCTGAGGTTCTTTACGCGTTGGATCTGGAGGCTTTGGAGGTACCAAACGGTGTTGGCACCTTGCGCCCGTTGACCGAACATGACCGCACAGTGGTTCATCCATGGCGCACAGACTACGCCATCAATATCCTTGGCGAACCAGAGGCCAAGGGGCCAGCACGGGCTGACGCCGAGATCAGCGCCTATATCGAAGCGGATAGCCACCGCCTGTTGGTGGACGGCGACGCGCCAGTGTCAATGACAGGGTTCAACGCTTGGGTGGATGATGTGGTGCAGGTGGGCGGTGTGTACACGCCGCCCGCGTTGCGCGGGCGCGGCTTGGCGCGGCGGGCGGTTGCGTTGCATTTGCAGGCGGCACGTGCGGAAGGGGCCAGACGGGCCATTTTGTTTGCGAATGACCCTTCGGCGCTGGCCGCGTATGAGGCCATCGGGTTTCAGCCAATTGGAGACTTTGCCTTGATCATGTTCCAAGATGGGCAGACCCCGCGATGATCCGACCCGAAGTCAAAACCCTGGCGTGGCGCTGGCGCGAGGTTCTGTTTGCGCTGGCCCTGATCGGGATCGGCATTTGGTGGGGCATGGCGTTCTTTGGCATTGTGGCTTGGATCGGCTGGGGGCTGGCCGTCGTGGCGGCGGGTTTTGCGGTGTCGGCGGCGCAAAAGGTGCGGTTTCGGGGGACATCTGACGGGCCGGGTGTTGTCGTCCTGGACGAACGGCGCGTGACCTATTTGGGACCTGAGGACGGCGGCGTGGCTGATCTAGATCTGATGGTTCAGTTGGATGTGACGCCTGCGCCTGCCTGGCGGCTGATCAACCGCGACGGTCATTTCATCGACATTCCGACCGATGCCAAAGGGGTTGAGGTGCTGTTTGATGCCTTCACCGCCCTGCCCGGCCTGAACACCGAACATATGTTGTCTGTGTTGCACCGCAAAAAACCTGCGCAGATGACCGTCTGGATGGCGCCGGACCATCGGCCTTACAGACAGTTAAATTGACAGGAAGTGTTGACACTCTGTCATTGACACCGGCGACCCACCTTGCGAACGGTGGACACCCACACACGAAACGGAGCGCCCTATATGTCTATTCCACAATCCGGCGGCGGTCCGATCGAACGTCACGAACAACTGGCCGAATATCTGGCAGAGGGCTGCAAGCCCAAGGCCGATTGGCGCATTGGCACCGAGCACGAAAAATTCGGCTACTGCGTGGACGGCCACAAACCCCTGCCCTTCGCGGGGGAGCGATCTATCGAGGCCGTGTTGAGCGGTTTGCGTGACCGCTACGGCTGGGCGCCTGTAACCGAAGCCGGACATCTGATCGGGTTGGAAAAGGACGGGGCCAATGTATCCCTTGAACCGGGCGGTGCGTTGGAGTTGTCGGGCGCGCCTGTTGAGACGATCCACCAAACCTGCGACGAGGTGAACAGCCATTTGGCGGAAGTCAAATCCATCGCGGATGAGATTGGCGTGGGCTTTATCGGTCTGGGTGCGGCACCCGAATGGTCCCACGATGAAATGCCGCTGATGCCCAAGGGACGTTATAAGCTGATGGATGCCTATATGGACACGGTCGGCACCAGCGGCAAAATGATGATGCGGCGAACCTGCACGGTTCAGGTGAACCTCGATTTCTCATCCGAGGCGGACATGGTGCAAAAGATGCGTGTGGCCCTGGCGTTGCAGCCTGTGGCGACGGCCCTGTTTGCCAATTCGCCGTTTTTTGAGGGTGCGCCCAACGGTCACAAAAGCTGGCGCAGCCGGATCTGGCGCCATCTGGACGACAGCCGGACGGGCATGTTGCCGTTTGTGTTTGACGAAGGCTTCGGGTTTGAGGCCTGGGTGGAATACGCCCTCGATGTGCCGATGTATTTCGTCTACCGCGATGGTGAATATGTGGATGCTTTGGGGCAGTCGTTCCGCGACTTCCTGAAGGGTGAGTTGCCCGCCCTGCCCGGTGAGACGCCGACCCTTTCGGACTGGGCGGATCATCTGACGACAGCCTTCCCCGAGGCGCGGTTGAAGAAGTTCATTGAGATGCGCGGGGCCGATGGCGGCCCGTGGCGGCGGCTGTGTGCATTGCCTGCGTTTTGGGTTGGTCTGACCTACGACCAGGAGGCCTTGGATGCGGCCTATGACCTGTGCAAGGGTTGGGATGCGCAGACGCGTGAGGCGTGGCGGGTTGAGGCGTCCGTACATGGATTGCAAGCCACCGTTGGGGGGCAATCGATGCATGACATCGCACGGGAGGTTGTGGCGATTGCCGAGACCGGGTTGAAAAACCGCGCCATGCCCGGCGCCGGTGGTTTGGTGCCGGACGAGACGCATTTCCTGAACGCGCTGAAAGAAAGCATCGAAAGCGGCAAAACGCCGGCGGATGAATTGCTGGACGCCTACAACGGCGAGTGGGGCGGCGATCTGAGCCAGATTTACGCGGCGTATTCTTACTGAGCCGGCGGTATGCGTGGCGCTGGTCGGAGCCTCCGGCGGGAGTTTTTCGGGTCAGATGAAAGAAAGGCCGCGCCCGATGGTTGCCGGGAGCGGCTTGTTGTCTTGGTTAGACTGCTGGCGGTGGTGCGTCAGCAAACGGATCGGCTTTGGGGGCCTGGGGCCCGACCTGCTGAGGCGGTGCGATGACCGCGCGCAGGGTTGATATGGCATTGCTGAAGCCCAGGCCCAGACACAGGATGACAAATCCCAAGACAGCAAAGAGGGGGGCGATGGCGGGCGCCACGAAAACCGCAACTGCGCCGCCGATCACGATACCGCCCGCCCCGATTGCAAGATAACCGGTGGCGATGGTCACGCTGGCCGCTTTGGCGCGGGCCTGTGCGGCGGGGCAGTCGCCCAGGAGGGTGCCGATCTTTAAGATCATCCAGCCGAGGGCACACAGGGCTGCGAGGGACAGCAGGACATAGGCGGCAATTGCAAAGGATGCGAGGGGCATTTTAAGTCTCCTTTCTAAGAGGTCAGGCAATGGGCTGCGCGCAAGACGCACGCCGGAATTTGAGGTAGAGGGGGGCAGCGAAGCCCCCCCAAAGAGGACCGATGATGGCGCCCATGATAGCGTACAGGGCTGCGGCCTGATCCAGACCCGAGGCGGGGAGGATGCGCCCGAAGAGGGCCATCAAGGCCGCAACCACCATCGCCGCGCCAAAGCCGAGCCACGCCAACCGCGCGAAGGTTGGTTCGTGCCGCGGTATATCCCACAGCAAAACAGGGATGGCGAAAATCAGATAAACGGGTCCGCCCATCACCAGAGCAAAGGGTGGCACGACGAGCCAAAAGGTGGCCAACGTGACCAACAGGGGCGCGCCGATCACCGCCAAAAAGAACGCGGTCGGATCAACCATATATCGATGAGGACGCGGGGCCCGTGGGTGTTTGGGGGCCATGAGGTGGCGATCTGGCCACAAAACTTTTTTCCTTATGTCGAACATTTCTGTCATGACAGAAATCGTTTCCCAAATTTTTTTGCTCGGTGCTTAGGGCGGGGCGGATCAGCCGGACTTCGGCAAAAACCGCGCGATGCGACCACCCAGTTTCAAGACAGCGATTTGGACGGAGCGCGACAGTTTGGACACGTCGCGGTACCAGTCATCGAACATTTGCATCGTCGTCAGCGTTTCTTCGATACGGGCGCGGACATCTGGGCCGGTGCCGTCGGTTTGCGCCTCCTCCCGCACTTTATGAAGCGCCAGCAAGGTGGGCAAAAATTCACGTTCGCGGCGGCCTTCGATGACGACGTTCACCAAGTCAAACATATCGCGAACAGATGTGAAGTGAGCGCGGCGGTCGCCCAGTTCGCGTTTGGCCTGCACCAGTTTCCAACCCTGCAATTCCTTGAGCGCGGTCGACACGTTGGAGCGCGCGAGGGTCAACGTCTCGCAAATCTCATCCGCCGTCATCGGTTTGGGCGAGATATGCAGCAGCGCGTGGATCTGGGCCACGGACCGGTTGACACCCCACTTGGCCCCCATTTCCCCCCAGTGGAGGATGAAGTCTTGCATGGCAGGGGTCAGGTTCATCGAGCGACTCGCGTTCTTGAATTTCTGTTATGACAGAAACAACAGATACTCCCGTCAGGCCAAGACCTTTAGGTCCGCCACAAAGGCACGCACCTTGGCGGTGGACATTTCGCAGGGGTTCAACAGATCGCCAGAGGCCAGATGATAGAGGTTAAGGCTGATGTAATCGGACCCGTCCAGTGCCTCGCCCACCAGTTTTTCGCCGCGCCCGCCGGCGACAAGGCTGCGGGTGACGATCCAGTCTTTACCGTGGGCATGGGCGCGAAACGTGCCGATGGGCAAAGCGGCGAGCGTGGCCGCAAAGGTCATTTCTGACCGATCTTCGTTTCTTCACCGGCCATGAGACGGCGGATGTTGGCCGCGTGACGCCAGAAGATGAGGGCGCAGAGGACAACCATAAGAAAGAAGACGTCCGGCCAGCCGATAAAGGCTGCGACGGGCGCGGCGATGGCGGCAACGAGGGCGGACAGGGACGACAGCCGCGATATCGCCGCCGTAGCGAGCCATGCAATGGCCGCGATCAGGCCGATGGGCCAGACCAACCCGAAGAGCACACCGTAAAAGGTGGCCACCCCTTTGCCGCCGCGAAAACCAAGCCAGACCGGAAAACAGTGGCCGATGAGGGCCATGAACCCAGCCACTTGCCCTGCGTCGGGTCCAACAAAGGCCAAGGCCAACCCAACCGCCGCGAGACCTTTGCCCGCATCCAGCGCAAGGGTCAACGCGGCGGCCTTTTTGGACCCGGTGCGCAGCACGTTCGTGGCCCCGATGTTGCCCGATCCGATGTCGCGCAGATTGCCCAGCCCCATCAGTTTGGCGATGATCACGCCAGACGGAACGGACCCGATTAGGTATCCGATCAGGGCCCAGAGGCCCAAAGTTGTGGCGGGGCTGACAAGTTCAGGCATCATGCGGCCCATCGTTCATCTGCACGGTCATATTTTCACCGCCGACATAGGTGGCGGTCACGCGGCCTTGCAGGATGGCGCCATCAAAGGGCGTGTTTTTCGATTTCGATTTCAACGCGAACCGGTCGAGTTTGAAGCTGGCGTCAGGGTCAAACAACACCAGATCGGCGGGCGCGCCGGGGGTCAGTCGCCCGCAGGGCAGACCCAGACGGTTGGCGGGGTTCAGCGATAGCGCGCGGAACAGTGTCGGCAAATCAAGGTGTCCGTTGTGCACCAGCCGCAGGGCGGCGGGCAGCAGGGTTTCGAGGGCCACAGCGCCGGAGGCGGCCTCTTCGAAGGGGAGACGTTTGGATTCCTCATCCTGCGGGGTGTGCATGGAGCAGATGATGTCGATCAGGCCAGAGGCCACAGCATCGACCACCGCGAGACGGTCTTCTTCCGCGCGCAGGGGCGGTTTGAGTTTAAAGAACGTGCGGTAGTCGGCCACGTCCATTTCATTCAGCGTCAAGTGGTGGATGCCTACGCCTGCGGTGATGTCCAGCCCATTGGCCTTTGCCCTCTCCAGCGCAGGCAGCGCGCGGGCCGTGGTGATTTGATCGATGTGATAGGCCGCACCCGTCATCTCCAACAGGGCGATGTCCCGGTCTATTCCCATGCGTTCGGCCATGGGCGACACGCCAGACAGACCCCGCAGGGTTGCGAATTTGCCGGAGGTCACAGCGCCGCCCGCAGAGAGCCCCGGTTCCTGCACGTGACCGATGACCAGCGCGCCGCAGGATTTGGCGTAGGTCAGGGCACGGCTGAGAACCTTGGTGTCGGTGATGACGCTGTCGCAATCGGTGAAGGCAATGGCCCCTGCATCCATGAGAAAGCCGATCTCGGTCATCTCACGCCCCTGCCGCCCTTTGGTCAGCGCGGCCATGGGCAGGACATTGACGGCGGCATCAATCGCGGCGCGGCGTTCAACAAATTCCAGCGTTTCGGGCGTGTCGATGGCGGGCGTGGTGTCGGGGCGCGTCACCAGCGTGGTGATACCACCCGCCACCGCAGCGCGTCCGGCGGAGGCGAAGGATTCTTTGTGCCGCTCCCCAGGTTCAGACACTTTTACGCCGATGTCTACGATGCCGGGGGCGAGGCAATGGCCTTTGCAATCAATCACCTCATCGGGCGCGGCGCCCTCTTCGGCAATGACGCCGCCTGAGACGGTCAGAGTACCTAAGGTATCGGTGCCGGCCTCTGGATTAATGAGGCGGGCGTTTTCGAAACGAAGGGTGGTCAAAATGGGGCCTCGTTTGGTGGGAACGTGGGGTCCGCGGCCATTAGCCAGCGACCCAGATCATCAGGCCGACCAACAGGGCCATGACCAGCAGCGCCAGAGTGGCGATGCGGCCGGACATGGCTGCGTCGGAGGGCTGTTTCTTTTTGGTTTGCGGCGGATCTTCGAGCGTCGCGGACGGATCGGGGTTGGGCAGGGTGTCAAAACTGACGGGCGCACGTTCGGTGGCGAAGGTCCCGATCCAGCGCAGGGGCGGTTTCGGGGTTAACGTCTGATCTGTGCCGTTGACCGCACGACTGTGCAGGATCAGCACGTGGCCAGTCACTGCTTCAAGCTGGGCGCGCATCGGCTCTACCTCGGCCTTGGGGATGCCGTGACCGTCCATCAGCAGGCCGGCAAGCCCCAGATCATCAAGGATGGCGCTGTCGAACAGATCGAAGTGGTCGGGATCAAGCAGGTCAGCACCCAGCGCGTCTGCGATGGGCCAAGTGGTGGTGTCGCCGATCTGCAATTTCGTCTCAAATGCGTCCACCTGATCGGCCCGCAGATCAACGGCGAAGACGCGGACCACGCCGATTTCGGTGGCAGAGACATGCATGGTGTCCGTCATGGGGCAGCCTTTCTTGCGGTGTCGACTGCGGCCTGAAACGCCGCTGGGTCCTCCGCATAATAGAGCCTGAGACGCGTGATCCCAGTTGTGATCATCAAGGCGGACCCGCGGGTTTGGGTTTTGGTGATGTCGCCCAGCGCGATGTCGCGACCGCCTTGCAGGATCACGCGCCGGTTCGTGACCCACGCGCGATATTTGCTGATCGTCCATCGTTCTTGCACCAAAAGAAGACAGGCCACAAACAACGGGACAGCAGGCCAGAACGTATCTGGGAAGACGATCAGAAAGGCGATTGTGGGCACCAACGAGGCCAGCAACAGGATGCGGGCGGTGCGTTTGAAGGGTTTGAGGGAGGGGATGTGATCAAACACGACCGCCTCTCCCTCGGTCAGGGGCGGGCCTTCGGTCACACCATCACCCCGGTGCCGATCCCTGCCGCCTTTGCACCCCGCGCGGCCCGCAGGTTGCGCGCCAAGAGATCCATGGCGGCCATACGGACGGCCACGCCCATTTCCACCTGTTCCTGAATGACGCTGCGGTTGATGTCGTCGGCAATCGTGCCATCGATTTCAACGCCGCGGTTCATGGGGCCGGGGTGCATGACGATGGCATCGTCCTTGGCGTAGCTGAGCTTTTCAGCGTCCAGCCCATAGCGGTGGAAGTATTCACGTTCCGACGGGATGAACCCGCCGTCCATGCGTTCCTTTTGCAGACGGAGCATCATGACGACGTCCACGTCGCGCAGCCCCTCACGCATGTCGTGAAAGACTTCGACACCGAATTCCTCAACCCCGCTGGGCAACAGCGTGGGCGGGCCGACAAGGCGCACGCGGTTTTCCATTTTGCCAAGCAGCATAATGTTGGATCGCGCCACGCGGCTGTGGGCGACGTCACCGCAAATGGCGATAGACAAGCGGTGCAAACGGCCCTTGGCGCGGCGGATTGTCAGAGCGTCCAACAGCGCCTGCGTCGGGTGTTCGTGCCGCCCGTCGCCTGCGTTCAGAACGGCGCAATTTACCTTTTCCGCCAGAAGGTTCACTGCACCGGAATTGGGGTGCCGGACGACCAGCAAATCGGGGCGCATGGCATTCAACGTCAGCGCCGTGTCGATCAGGGTTTCGCCCTTTTTGATGCTGCTGGCCTGCATGGCCATGTTCATGACATCGGCGCCAAGGCGCTTTCCCGCGATTTCAAAGCTGGCCTGGGTGCGGGTTGAGTTTTCGAAGAACATGTTGATCTGGGTCAACCCCTCGAGAACATCGCGGTGGGCGCGCCCGATGCGGTTGTGTTCGGCGTATTGATCGGCCAAATCCAGCAACGTCGTGATTTCTGTGGGGTGAAGGTGTTCAATGCCCAGCAGGTGCGACGCGCGAAATGACATGGGGACCCCTTCGGTTTGGTTCTGGTGGGTTATAGGGCTGGCGCGGGGGCGCGGCAAGATCAGCACGTGAAGTCCCGTTGGCGGCAGGCTAAGGTGCGGCATGGAATCGGCTGTGGACTACTGGACATCGAAGGCGCTTCTCGACTGGCAGGTTGAGATGGGCGCGGATGAGGCGATTGCCGACGCCCCAATCGACCGCTACGCGCTTGAGGATAAAAAGCCTGCGCCGAAAGTGCAGACGGATCCCGCCAAGATGGCCCCGCCCCCGCCGCCAGCTGAAACACCCCAAATCGACGTGGCGCAGGCCGCGCAGGATGCGGCGGCTGCGGCCAGTGATCTGGACGGGTTGCGTGCTGCGATGCTGGCCTATGAACATTGCGACCTGAAGGCGGCGGCGCGGCATTTCATTTTCAGCGACGGGGTCGCAGGCGCGCCTGTGATGATCCTGACCGATGCGCCCGACCGCGACGACGACCGCGCGGGACAGTTGATGTCGGGGCCCACGGGCGTATTGTTTGACAAGATGATCGGGGCCATTGGGCTGAATCGCGTGGGCGAAAACGCGGTTTACATGGCACCGGTGCTGCCATGGAACCCGTCGCAAAACCGCGATCCCAGCGCGGCGGAACTGGCGATGATGACACCGTTTTTGCGCCGTCACATCGAACTGGCCGCGCCGAAGCTGGTTGTCTTGATGGGCAACGCGCCGTGTCAGGCGCTGTTGGGGCGCAGCGGTATGACACGGTTGCGCGGCCGATGGGTTGAGGTGGACGGCGTGCCGGCCCTGCCGATCTTCCCGCCGTCATTTTTGCTGACCAACAGTGCCGCGAAACGGGACGCCTGGGCCGACCTTTTGGCCCTGCAGGCAAAACTGAAAGACGTCACATGAGCATCGACGAAAGCCGCGAATTTATCCCCGTGCGCATCGCTATTCTGAGTGTCAGCGACACCCGCACGCTGGACGAAGACCGATCCGGTCAGACCTTAGTGGATCGGCTGACGCAGGCAGGGCATGAACTGGCTGATCGCAAGATGTTGCGCGACGAACGGGCCGAGATTGCAAACCAACTGCGCGCGTGGTGTGAGGACGACGGTGTGGATGTGATCCTGACGACGGGTGGCACCGGTCTGACGGGGCGCGATGTCACGGTAGAGGCGCACCGCGACGTCTACGAAAAAGAGATCGACGCCTTCGGGACGGTCTTCACCCATGTGTCCATGGCCAAGATTGGCACATCTGCAGTGCAAAGCAGGGCCACCGGTGGGGTGGCAAATGGCACCTATCTGTTTGCTCTGCCCGGCAGTACGGGGGCGTGCAAGGACGCTTGGGACGAGATCCTGGTCAAACAGCTGGATTACCGGCATCGGCCCTGCAATTTCGTCGAGATCCTGCCCCGTTTGGACGAACATCAGCGACGGAAGTAATCCGAACGCACGTATCGCCCGTAAAACAAACGGATTGAAGCGGCATTGATGCCGCTTAAGTCGTTTGGGGTCTATGGAGGTACACATGCAGTTTTTGCGGCGCAGTCTGGTTGGTATTTTTCTTTTATCGGTAACGTTGGCGCTGTTTGCATGGGCCGGAAATACGGTGCGTCTGGCCGTGCAGGAGCGCATGAACGCAGAACCGCGCAGCTTTCCCCAGCGCGAACGTGTGTTGTCTGTCAATGTCGTGACTGTGACGCCAGAAGTGATTGCGCCGGAACTGGTGGTGTTTGGTGAATTGGACAGCGCGAATCGTCTGGACGTGCGCGCCTTGGCAGGTGGCACGATCATGGAGGTGTCGCCGAATTTTGTGGACGGCGGACAGGTTGAGGCTGGCGAATTGTTGGTGCGCATCGACCCCCGCGATGCCCAATCGGCGCGCGACCGGTTGATCGCCGATCTGCGCGATGCGGAGGCCGAGGCACGGGACGCCGAGCGGGCTTTGACCCTCGCCCAAGACGAGTTGGCCGCCGCTGGTGAGCAGGCGACCCTGCGCCAACAGGCGCTGACCCGCCAGCAGGATTTGTCGGATCGCGGAGTGGGCACGGCGGCTGCCATTGAGACGGCGGAGCTGTCCTTGTCCACCGCGAGACAGGCCGTGCTGTCGCGCCGTCAGGCCGAAGCGCAGGCACAGGCGCGGCTGGATCAAGCGGCCACACGTCTGGACCGCGCCCAGCTGAACCTTGCGGATGCTGAACGCGCCTTGCAGGACACCGAAATCACCGCGCCTTTTGCGGGGACTTTGGCAGACGTCACGGTATCGCAGGGTGAACGGGTTACGCCCAACGAAAGCCTGGGACAGTTGATCCAGAAGGATGATCTGGAGGTGTCGTTCCGCCTGTCCACGGCGCAATATTCACGCCTGTTGGGCGAAGACGGCAGTCTGATCAACGCGCCGGTGACCGTAGCCCTTGAGGCGCAGGGGCTGACCTTGATGGCCGAGGGCCAAGTGACCCGCGAAAGCGCCGTGGTGGGCGACGGGCAAACGGGACGGTTGCTGTTTGCACAGATCGACGCAACGGCGGCCCTGCGGCCTGGCGATTTCGTGACCGTATCGGTGACCGAGCCCCCATTGCGCGGCGTCGCCCGTGTGCCGGCCACTGCGGTGGGGGCCAATGAAACGGTGCTGGTGTTGGGCGACGAAAACCGGCTGTCAGAGGTCGATGTTGAGGTGTTGCGCCGTCAGGGCGACGATGTGCTGATCCGCGCGCCGCAGGCCTATGGCCAACAGATTGTGGCCGAACGCTCCCCTCTTCTGGGGCAGGGCATTGCGGTGCAGCCGATTGACCCCAATGCCGCCCCCGTTGTGCCCGAAGCGCCTGAAATGATCGCTTTGGAGGATGAGCGTCGCGCGCGTCTGATTGCTTTTGTCGAAGACAGTCGTATGCCGCCGCCCGTCAAGACCCGCATCATCGGGCAGCTGGAACAGGACGAAGTACCGTCAAACGTCGTGGACGACATCGAAGCGCGGATGGGGAGCTAAGAGATGCTCAAAGCCAGTGGTATCCTGTCCTATTTGACCCGCCATCGCACAGCCGCCAACCTGTTGATGGTGGTTCTTCTTGCCGCAGGCATTGCTGCCTACCCCAAGATGCGGGCACAGTTCTTTCCTGATGTCATCATCGACAACGTCACCGTGTCTGTGGCCTGGTCTGGGGCCGGCGCAGAAGACGTAGACGCGGCCATCGTGCAGGTGTTGCAGCCTGCGCTTTTGGCGGTTGAAGGGGTCACCAACACGTCCTCCGCATCTTACGAGGGCACGGCGCGGATCTCGATGGAGTTTGAACCTGGCTGGGATATGGCCAAGGCGACCGAAGACGTGCAGCTGGCCGTGGATGCCACATCCAACCTGCCTGACGATGCCGAAGACCCCAGCGTGCGGCGCGGGCAATGGTCGGACAGGGTCACCGATGTGGTGATCACGGGGCCGGTGGCGCCCGAACAGCTTGGCCGCTTTGCTGATGAATTTACCGTGCGGCTGTTTGCCCAAGGCGTGACACGCACAACGATCCGTGGCGTCGCGGCCCCATCGACCATTATCGAAGTGCCGTCTCTGGCGCTGATCCGCTACGACGTGTCCATGTCGGACATCGCTGCAGCCATCGCGCAAGAGGTGAACGCAGATCCGGCAGGCGATGTGTCCGGATCAGCGCGGGTGCGCACCGGCGTCGAAAAACGCACCGCCGATGAGATTGAAGCCATTGTGCTGCGCACAGACGCAAGCGGCGCCAGCCTGACCATTGGCGATGTGGCGCAGGTCTTTGTCGAAGGGGTGGACCGCGAACGGGCCTATTTCGTGGGCGACGATCCGGCCATCACCATTCGCGTGGACCGTGCCGCAACGGGCGATGCTATTGATGTGCAAAACACCGTGCAACAGGTGGCCGACAGCTACGCCGCCACCTTGCCCCAAGGCACGAGTATTGAGCTGATCCGCGCACGGGCGGAGCTGATCACGGGCCGTCTGAACATTCTTTATGAAAACGCGGCGTTGGGGTTGGCGATGGTCGTGGCGCTGTTGTTTTTGTTCCTCAATGCGCGCACGGCTTTTTGGGTCGCGGCGGGGATACCTGTGGCCTTGGCCGGTGCGATTGCGCTGATGTGGGCGGCAGGGCTGACGATCAACATGATCTCTCTTTTTGCGCTGATCATCACCCTTGGCATCGTCGTGGACGACGCAATTGTGGTAGGGGAGCACGCCGATTACCGCCACCGCAAACTGGGCGAAAGCCCCGCGCAGGCCGCCGAAAACGCGGCACAAAAGATGTTCAGCCCTGTGTTTTCCGCCACGTTGACAACGATCATAGCGTTCTTTGCGTTGGTTCTGGTTGGGGGACGGTTTGGGGATTTGATCGCGGACATCCCGTTTACCGTGATCGTCGTTCTGATCGCGTCATTGATCGAATGTTTCCTGATCCTGCCCCATCACATGTACAAATCCCTGAAGGCGGCAGAGGGCGGCGAAAAATGGTACGATGTGCCCAGCCGCATCGTGAACCGCGGCTTTGACTGGGTCAAAGACCGGCTGTTCCGTCCGTTCATGGCAGGCATCATCTGGGCGCGCTATCCGGTGATGGCGCTGGCGGTCGTGCTGCTGGCGGTACAGGTCAGCGGATTGATCCGGGGCGACGTCCAATGGCGGTTCTTCAACGCGCCCGAACAAGGCAGCGTGACCGGCAATTTCGCCATGCTGCCTGGTGCCACGCGGCAAGACACGCTTGAGATGATGCAATCGCTGCAAGACGTGACCGAGGCTTTGGGGGCCGAATATGAAGAACGGCATGGGGTGAACCCGCTGAACTACGTCATCGCGGAGATCGGCGGCAATTCGGGCCGTGGCATCGCGGGGGCAGAAACCAAGGACGCCGACCAGCTGGGCGCAATCGCGATTGAGCTGATCGACGCAGACAGCCGCCCCTATTCGTCCTTTGCCTTCGTGGCTGAACTGCAAGACCGCGTCATCCGGCACCCGATGGTGGAAACTGTCAGCTTCCGGTCTTGGGCGTCTGGCCCTGGAGGGGATGACATCGACATCCAGCTGTTTGGGGCCAATTCTGAAGTGCTGAAGGCCGCTGCTGAGGCCCTTAAAACGGAGCTTGGCCAGTTCGGTGAGATTTCCGCGCTGGAGGATTCGCTGGCCTACGACAAGGAAGAGCTGATCCTTGAACTCACGCCGCAGGGTCAGGCCCTTGGGTTCAGCATCGACGGGCTGGGACGCGTGTTGCGCGACCGTCTGGGCGGGATTGAGGCCGCGACGTACCCTGACGGGCCTCGCTCTGCGACCATCCGGGTGGAGCTGCCAAGTGGTGAGCTGACGGCGGATTTTCTGGATCGCACCCAGATGCGCGCAGATGGTGGGATTTATGTGCCGTTGGCCGATATTGTGACCGTGCAGTCGCGCACGGGATTCAGCACGGTGACCCGGGAAAACGGCGTGCAGCTGATCTCGGTCACCGGGGATCTGACGGATGATGATGCGGATCGGGCGTCTGAAATTCAGGATCTGATCACATCGGACATCCTGCCACGGGTTGAGGCTGCCTATAGCGTGTCGACCTCTTTGTCGGGGTTGAGCGAACAGGAAGACGAATTCCTGAACGACGCGCGCATTGGTTTGATTTTCTGCCTGACGGGCATTTTCCTTGTGCTGGCGTGGATTTTCCAAAGCTGGACGCGGCCGATTGTGGTTATGGCGATCATTCCGTTCGGCCTGATCGGGACAATCTATGGCCACGCCCAGTGGGAGGTTCCGCTGTCGATTTTCACTGTCGTGGGACTGTTGGGCATGACCGGTATCATCATCAATGACAGTATTGTTCTGGTGAAGACCATCGACGAATACGCCGAGACCCGCGGGCTGGTGCCCGCGATCATCGACGGGGTCAGCGACCGATTGCGGCCGGTCTTGTTGACCACGTTGACGACGGTCTTGGGCCTTGCGCCCCTTTTGTACGAAGGCTCATCTCAAGCAGAGTTTCTGAAACCCACGGTGATCACATTGGTCTACGGCTTGGGCTTTGGGATGGTTCTGGTGCTGTTCATCGTGCCGTCGTTGATGGCCATGCAGGGGGACGTGGGCACGCAGGTGCAATCGGCAAAACGCGGATTGTCCAGCGGCACGCGGGCCATTTCGATCCCTGCACGATTGGCGGCTTTGGGCGCTATTGGGTTGTTCGCAGCCATTGCAGCACCGGTGATGTTGACCGGTGCGCCATGGGCACCTCTGGCAGGCGTACTGCCCATGCTTTTTGCGGGTGTTGGGGCGGCGTTGGGCGTCTTTGTCTTGGCTGTGATAGTCTGGCTGCTGTTGGTCTATATCATCACCGCGCTGATCGTCGGCCTATCAAGGCGCAGATCCACCGCAACCTAGCGGTCGGAGCAGCCCTGAATTTCGACAGATTGCCCGTCGGCAAGCACCGTGATGCGCATGTTGGACCGGTCAAGGGCAAACCCTTGGCCGTTGACATGGATCATATCGGACTTGGCATAAAGGGTTCCTGCGGTGCGCCATGTGGAGGGTTCAGACACCCACACCTGCTGGTCGCCCGCCTCAATCACGACCTCTTCGGTGCGGTCAATCTGCGGCATGGTGATTGCTGCGGTGACCTGCAGGCCACCGTCGATCGGCTCAATCGCACAGGAAACGGATCGCACGCCTGCCTCTCGTTCTGTTTGTGGCCGGTCCACGAGGGACGCAATAATGCTCGGGTCGCGCCGCCCCCCTGCAGGCAAATCAGCAGCGAAGGGCAGCATCACCGGAATGCAGATTTCTTCGCACACGCCGATCTGAACTTGCCCCGCCATACGGGCCGCGGCGTCTGCATCATCAAGGGCCAGTTCGACAGGAATAATCACGATGTCAGAATAGCCAATGGAGCGCATGTTGTTGATATGGCTGACCTCAGGCACGGGCCAATGGAGGGCCACGCCTGACAAATTCTCCGACCCGTTCCAGGCAAAACGGGGGGGGATGCCCCCATCGCCCGGCACGCGCCAATAGGTTTTCCACCCGGGCGCCAAGGTAAACTGCAGTCCCGCCATATGCGTGCCCTGATCGGTGCGCCAGCCTGGCAAGATTTCAAGATCAACGACACCCTCAGCCGGATTGGCTGACAACGGGGCGGTGGCGGCGGCCAAGGCAAGGGCGGCCAGCACGGGGGAGAGAATGCGAGTCATCATGAACCTGTACTTCGCCCAAGGGCCGCGCAATAGAAAGTCACGTTTGGGTTAGGCGGTTGTCATATCCGGCAAGCGTGCCCCTTGCGCATGCCCTGCAGCGCGCCCACTATCAAAGCATGACAGACACCACCAACTTGACCGGCAAACTGTTGATCGCCATGCCTGACATGGGCGATCCCCGTTTCGACAAAGCGGTGATCTATATGTGTGCGCATTCGGCTGAGGGCGCGATGGGTCTGATCGTCAACAAGCCTACGCCCGACATCAAATTCGCCGATCTGTTGGAACAATTGTCCATCGACGACGGGGAATTGCGGACAGATGTGCGGGTGCATTACGGCGGACCGGTGGAAACGGGGCGCGGATTTGTGCTGCATACGGCGGATTATGCGTCCGGCGCGGGCACGATGGAGGTCGCAGGCGGCATTGCCATGACGGCGACCTTGGACATTCTGGAAGACATCGCCATGGGTGCCGGGCCAGAACGGTCCATGCTGGGGCTGGGGTATGCCGGATGGGGACCCGCGCAACTGGAGGGGGAGTTGGTGCGCAACGGCTGGCTTGTCAGTGACGCGACCGACGACATCCTGTTTGGCCGCGCGGCGGAGCACAAATGGACGGCCGCGCTGAAAGTCCTTGGAATTGACCCGTTGATGTTGTCGTCCTCAGGCGGATCGGCCTAGCGGGGCGCGGCTGCACGGCGCAGCCGGTCATTGATTGCAGCCCCCAGACCCGTTTCAGGGATGGGCGAGACGGCGATTTTCTCAGCACCCATTGCGTTTAGTTGGTGGAGCGCATCAAACAGGTTGGCGGCGGCTTCGGTCAGATCACGGGACCGTGACAAGTTGATCGCAGCGTCCACTGGCCCGAAACCCAAAAGGGTTTCGCCCGCCTCAACCGTTTCGGCATTCAGACGCACGGTCCCTTTGGGCGCATAATGCGACGCCAACTGACCGGGCGAGGTGGGGGCGGCGCTGTCGCCTGCACGGGCCAAGGGCTGGCGGATCACGGCCTCAATGCTTTCCGTCGGGAGGCCACCGGCGCGCAACACTGTCGGCACAGGCTGCGTTGCGACAATGGTGGATTCGACGCCCACGGTGCAATCGCCGCCCCTCACAATGCCATTGATAAGGCCTGTCATGTGGTCGGCCACATGCACCGCCTTCGTCGGGCTGACCTGACCAGACGGGTTGGCGGAAGGCGCGGCGACAGGGCCATCAAAGGCCTGCAGCAGATCGCGGGCAAGGGCGTGATCGGGCACGCGGACGGCCAATGTCTCCAACCCGGCGGTCACGAGGGGCGATATGCCCGCATCTGGTTTCAGTGGCAGCACCAATGTCAGCGCACCGGGCCAAAAGGCCTGCGCCAACGCGCGGGCGGTTGCGTCGAACGAAACGTGCCGTTCCGCCGCCTGAAGCGTGGGCACATGCACAATCAGCGGGTTAAAGCTGGGGCGGCCCTTTGCGGCATAAAGCCGCGCGACGGCGTCTGAATTGCGCGCATCTACACCCAAACCATAGACCGTTTCCGTCGGAAAGGCGACAAGCCCGCCTGCCGCCAGCACATCTGCCGCAGCGGTCAGGCCCGCAGCATCGGGCGCAAAAGTGCGTGTGGTCACTTGGTCCATGACGTCGCGTTTTGGTTGATCGAAGGCGCCATGCCATTCACCTATACGTAAACCCCGACCACATACGCGGCGCGCACGCCGTTGCCAAGAACCCAAGCCCTGACCAAAGAGAGGGAGGCCCAAATGCCCTATCGTTCACCCGCCGACGAATTTCGGTTTTTGATGGATCACGTTGTTGGCTTTGATCAGGTCGCGGGCACCAACCGCTTTGCTGAGGCCACGCCCGATATGTGCGACGCCATCCTCACCGAGGCCGCCAAGCTGTGCGACGACATCATCGCCCCGCTGCAGCGCCCCGGTGATCTGGAACCGGCGCGGTTGGAAAACGGTGTTGTGCGCACCGCGCCCGGATTTGGCGACGGGTTCAAGGCGATTGCAGAAGGCGGCTGGATCGGCATTTCCGCGGATCCCGAATATGGCGGCATGGGCCTGCCCCTGACGCTTGCTACAGCGGTGAATGACATGATGGCGGGGGCGTGTCTGTCGCTGCAGCTGAACCCGTTGATGTGTCAGGGCCAGATTGAGGCGCTGGAACATCATGCGTCAGATACCATCAAAGAGACCTACCTGCCCAAGCTGATTTCGGGCGAATGGACCGGCACGATGAACCTGACCGAACCACAGGCCGGATCGGACGTGGGTGCCCTGCGATCCAAGGCGGAGCCGAACGGCGACGGGTCTTATGCGATCAGCGGGCAGAAAATCTACATCTCTTGGGCCGATAATGATTTCACGGAAAATGTCTGTCATCTGGTGCTGGCGCGCTTGCCTGATGGTGTGCCGGGGACCAAGGGGATCAGCCTGTTCATGGTGCCCAAGATTATCCCGAATGAAGACGGAAGTTTGGGCGAACGCAATTCGCTGCGCGTGGTCAGCCTGGAACATAAGATGGGCCTGCACGGGTCGCCCACTGCGGTGATGGAATATGATGGTGCGCGCGGTTGGCTTGTAGGGCCGGAACATGGTGGGATGGCTGCGATGTTCACCATGATGAACAACGCGCGGCTTGGTGTGGCGACGCAAGGCATCGGCGTGGCCGAGGCCGCCTATCAGCACGCGCTGGCCTATGCGATGGACCGCAAGCAGGGCAAAGCACCCGGCACGGGGGCGATCGTGGAACACGCCGATGTGCGCCGGATGCTGGCGTCGATGAAGGCCGACACGTATGCCGCTCGCGCCATCGCCATGGCCAACGCCGTGGCCATTGACATGGCGAACGCCACGAAAGATCCCGCATGGGAGGCCCGCGCCGCCCTCTTGACCCCGATCAGCAAGGCCTTTGGCACGGATGTCGGCGTTGAGGTCTCCGCCACGGGCATTCAGGCCCACGGTGGGATGGGGTTCATCGAAGAAACCGGTGCGGCCCAATATTCACGCGATGTGCGCGTAACCACCATCTATGAGGGCACCAACGGCATTCAGGCCATGGACCTTGTGGCGCGCAAGATGATGGACGGCGGCGACGCGGCCTTCGCCCTGCTGGATGAGGTTGAAGCCTATGCCGAGGCCCACAAGGCCAGCGCCCCAGATCTGGCCGAACCTGTCTGGCAGGCCTGTGAGACCCTGCGTGAGGCGACGGAATGGCTTGTCGACCAAGAGATGACCGACCGGTTTGCGGGGGCTGTTCCCTATCTGAGGGCGTTTGCGCGGGTGTTGGGCGGATATTACCATCTGATCGCAGCGCTTGAGGGCGATGCCACACGCAAACGGTTGGCGACCTTCTATATCAAACGGATCCTGCCGGAGCATGTGGGCCTTCTGGCCCATGTCCGCGAAGGGGCCGAGGATCTGATGGCGCTGACCATTGACGATCTGGTGGCCTAGGCCGATCTGGGCTAGGTGGGCCGTATGAGCGCCCGCATCCGATATCCGTTTCCCGACATCCCCGCCGAAGGCGAGGCAGTTCAGGTTGCCGATGGTGTTCTTTGGATGCGGCTGCCGCTGCCCATGGCGTTGGATCATGTGAATGTCTACGCGTTGGACGACGGCGATGGCTGGACGGTGATCGACACAGGCTTTGACACGCGCAAAACGCGGGCGATTTGGGGCAAACTACTGGACGGACCGCTGGCCGCCAAGCCTGTCACCCGCATCATCGGCACCCATCACCACCCTGATCACATCGGTTTGGCCGGTTGGTTTCAAGAGGCGGGCGCGGATCTTGCGATGCCCCGTACAGCTTGGTTGATGGCGCGGATGCTGACGCTGGACGAACAGCCCGCTTACCCCGCGCGGTCCATCGATTTTTACCGCCGTGCGGGCATGTCGGCGGACATGCTGGCAAAACGCCAAACCGAACGGCCCTTCAACTTTGCTGATTGCGTGCACCCCATGCCGCTGGGCTTCACCCGCTTGCAAGAGGGCGGCGTGATCACCATGGGGGGGCGCACGTGGGACATTCACATGGGCAACGGCCACGCGCCTGAACATGCGACGTTCTGGAGCCGCGACGACAATCTGGTGATCGGGGGCGATCAGCTGTTGCCATCCATCAGCCCCAACATCGGGGTTTACCCCACAGAACCCGACGCCGACCCATTGGCAGAATGGCTTGAGGCCTGTGAAAGGCTGGCCCCTTTCGCGCGGGAGGATCACTTGGTGTTGGGGGGGCACAAACTGCCCTTTACGGGACTGCCCACGCGGATGCGCCAGCTGATCGACAATCATCATGGCGCGCTGAAACGATTGCTGGAGTTCATCGCGACGCCGAAACGCGCGGGCGACTGTTTTGCACCGCTGTTCAAACGCACCATCGATGAAGGGACTTATGGCCTTGCCTTGGTTGAGGCGTTGGCCCATCTGAACCACCTTCACCAGACCGGACAGGCGACGCGAAAACGGGGCGAAGACGGCGCCTATCTGTTTCAGGCCGCCTGAGAAACCGCCGGTTTTCCCAAGGTGACAATCTGATTTTCGGGCACCACGTCCCATGCGCCGCCATCCAAAGGTTCAGACGCAAAGGCGCGCCCGCCGTTGTCCAACGGGCCCGAAACATAAAGCGTCGGTGCCTTCCCGTGTGAGGCATGGCGGAAGGCAAAGACATCGTGCCCGTTGCTGAAAACGCAGGTCAGCTTGACGGGCGCCGGACCTGCGCCCAAAGCTGCCAAGGTGCGGGTCATGGCGGCCTCTGGATCTGTATCAAGGCCATGGGCCAGAAGGGTCAGGAATACCATTTCACTGTCCGTGGTGCCCTGCCGCGCGGCGTAAAGCTCATCGGGCAGCGCCTGTTCAAGGGCCCGCCTGATCTGGGGAAAATGGGGCACTTGGCCGTTGTGCATAAAAGTCCAGCGCCCGTGTTTGAAAGGATGGCAATTCTGCCTGCTGGTGCCGCCCACAGTGCTGGCGCGCACGTGGGACAAAAACAGCCGAGACCGAACCATGCGGCACAGGCTTGTTAGGTTCTCATCGGCCCATGCGGGCAGGACATCGCGGTAGAGGCCGGGGTCTCCCCCTTCGCCGTACCACGCAATGCCGAATCCGTCGCCGTTCACGGCCAATTTCGCCTCGGTCGCATGTTGGGATTGTTCCAGCAGGGAATGGCGCGGGCAAATGATGATATTCTCAAGTGGAATGGCAGGCCCCGCGTAGGCGGCGATCCGGCACATCAGTGACGGGCCTCCATCCGTGCGGTCAGCTTGCGCAGGATTTGACTGGCGGTGGTTTCGCAGAGACGCGGGATCAGCGCATGGATTACGGCCGCGGCGGCGGCGACGGCCAGCCAGAACGCAAAGCCCGCAGCAAAGCGCATGTGCTGCAAATAGGTTTCATCGACAGAGGCCGGATGGGCCAGGAACCAGCGATCAAGAAGGGAGGTGCGGTTGGGCGGTGTGATATCTGTCATGGGATCCTCTGACGTTGTTTTCACCACTGTCGCCCAAGCCAGGAACCAATACATCCCAAAGGGACTGGCCAAATACGTATTTTATGGGATAAAATCCCGATATGGCGACACAAATCGACACATTAGACCATCAAATTCTGTCTCTTTTGCAAAAAGATGCCAGCCTGTCGGTCGATGCGATTTCAGATGCGGTGGCCCTGTCGCGCAATGCCTGTTGGCGGCGGATCAAAACCATGGAGGGCGCGGGTATCATCCGCAAACGGGTGGCCCTGCTGGACGCGGCGCAGATCGGGTGCCCGTTGTCAGTGTTGGTGATGATCCGTACGGACCATCATTCCGACACATGGCGCAAGGAGTTCGCCATCGCCGTTGAGGCTCTGCCCGAAATCACCGCCGCCTACCGCATGACCGGTGATCTGGATTACGTTCTCAAGGTCCAACTGGCGGACATGGCCGCCTATGACCGGTTTTACAAACGCCTCACCTCACGGATTTCGGTCTCGGACATTTCCGCCAGTTTCGTTATGGAGGATATCAAAGACACCACGGCGCTGCCGCTTTGACAGGACAAGATGATGAACGATGACATCCAAACCTCAGCCGAAGCCCTCGAAGGCGCGGTCCTGCATGAGGTTCACACCGATCCCGACGCATCCAAACCGGACGCCAGCGTTTTGAAAAAACCGGACGGCCCCAAAAGCCCATCGCGGTGGGCGTATGAGCGGTTGATTCTTTATATTCAGAACTTTGAAAAGCAGTTGGACAATGAACATGAGGTCGCGATGGGCTTTGCCGGTGGCGACACGGGCGTGATCCGGATTGAAGGCATGGGGTATTTCGACCCTGATATCATCACCTTTTACGGCACCGACCCCACAGGCGCGAAAACACAATTGGTGCAGCATGTCAGCCAGTTGTCGGTGATGTTGCGCGCTTTGCCCAAGCAGGTGGCCGCGGCCGAACCCAACCGCATCGGGTTTCGGTTGGCCGCGGATCTGGACACGCCAGATGTGACGACCTGACCTAGCCCCATATGGAGGGTTCGGGGCTGACAAGCTGCCACCGATCCGATATGGACAGCCCGACTGAGAAAAAGGGAACACAACATGGCTGATCACAAGCACGGCGAAATGGACATCTCCGTTCAGGAAAAAACCTTTGCCGGTTTTATGAATTGGGTCACCAAAGGCAGCATCGTCATCATCGTGGCGCTGATCCTTTTGGCAATGATCAACGGTTAATTTAGGTGAAACGCCGCACGTTCATCTTGACCGCCCCACTGGCCCTTGCGGCCTGTGGGGATACCGTTCTGCGTGAAGAGGTCCTTGCCTCTCAGGCGGATATTGACCGTGTGGCGTACACCCATCCAGGGCCCAAATCGCTGACGTTGTTCACGATGAAAAACGTAAGCTCCGGCAATGGCGCGCATAGCGGGTTGATGATCAACGCCAGCCAGCGCGTGCTGTGGGATCCTGCGGGGACGTTCGGCCATCCGTCGATCCCCGAACGCAACGATGTGCATTATGGCGTTACGCCGCGGATTGAGCAGTTTTACACGTCCTATCATTCGCGTGCGACCTACTACACCCTCATCCAAGAGGTTGAGGTCCCCCCCGAGGTGGCCGAAATGGCGCTTCGTATGGCGATTGCGAACGGCCCTACGCCAAAGGCCGCATGCACACGCCACACCTCGCGGCTGTTGGGTCAATTGCCTGGCTTCACCTCTATCCGGTCGAGCCTGTTTCCAAACAAACTGGCCGATCAGTTCGGGGAAATTCCGGGCGTGCGGTCACGGGAATATTACGAAGACGACAGCGATGATAAATCCATCGCGGCGGCTGAGATTGACGCGGCCATTCGCGCCGATCAGTAGACGTCAGGCCCCGCCCAGCGCCCAGATCATCACATAAAGCGTCACCCCACCACAAAGAATGGCCGCGACCACATTGCGCGTCACAATGCCGACGCCAAAGGTCACGAGGGCCGCGCAGAGCCGCGCGGGATCGACCTCCCCCTCCGTCGCGGAGGGCCAGAGCACCAGCGGGGCGACCAAGCCCGGCAAAACCGCCACAGCCGTATAGCGCAGATGCCGCAACATCCATTCCGGCAGATCACGGCCTGCAATCAATCCTAGAAACGAAAATCGGATCAGATAGGTCCCGATGCCGAGGATCGCGATGATGGTCCAGATATAGGCGTCGGTCATGGTGCGGCCTTTCTGGTCAGCCACAGTTCCACCTGTGCGCCGATCATCATCGCGAGGACAGCAGCACCCAAAAGGCCAAGGTTGTACGGCAAGCCAGCCAACACCAACGCAAACACAATGGACGCGACAGCCGCCACCATATGCGCCAGCGTCCGCATCATGGGCGCGATGATGGCGAGAAAACAGATCGGAACCGCAAAATCCAGCGCCATCCATTCAGGAATGCCTTCACCTAGCCAAATGCCCAGCGCGGTGGCCACCACCCACATGGGCGCAATGGGGCTGACCGCGCCCAGAAAGAACGCGACCCGTTGGGGCACGGTCAGATCCGGGGTGTCTTCGAACTCGTTGATCGATACCGCATAGCTTTGATCAACATTGACGTAGGCCACAAAGGCGCGTGTCCAAAAGGGTGCGTCGCCAATCCAAACTGCAAGGGAGGCAGAATACATCGCCATCCGCAAATTAACCGCGAGGGCTGTGGCCACAACGATCAGCGTGGGCGCATTGTCCACCATCAGCTGCAACGCTGCGAACTGCGCAGCGCCAGCGAAGACAACGGACGAAAACGCCAAAGTTTGCAGTGTGGTCAGCCCAGCTTCGGTCGCGACAACGCCAAACAAAAGACCGAAGGGCATCACCACCAGCAAAAACGGGACGCCCATGCGGAACCCCGTCCAGTAATGTGATTTCTGGGTCGCGTTGGTCATTGTCCTGTCCTAATATTTGCCCACCGCCTTAGCGGTGACCCCGAAGATTGGCAACATGAGGCCCCGATGCGCGCACCGGATCGCTTTATCACCGACATCAAAGATCGCATGTCCCATGGATAAACCGCTGGGCTTGATCCTTGCCGGTGGATTGGCACGGCGCATGGGCGGCCAGCCCAAGGCCGATGTGATCTTGGGTGGCGAACGCCTGCTGGATCGCTGCGCTGCGCGCCTGAGTCCCCAAGTGGACGATATCCTTGTGAACGCCAACACACCGGTCGAGACATCCTATCCGGTGATCTCCGACAGCCTGCCCTCGTATCTTGGCCCCCTTGCCGGTGTTCTGTCAGGTCTTCAGGCCGCGGCAGAGCGTGGCGCGTCCCATATCGTCAGCGTGGCTGTGGACACGCCGTTCTTTCCTTGCGATTTGGTGCCGCAGTTGCAACTGGCCGCATTGGACAGCACGGACGGGTTTGCCGTGGCGGCAACGCCGGACGGTGTGCAGGGCGCCTTTGCGCTTTGGCCGGTGACGCTTGCCCCAACGTTGCAAACATGGCTGACGGGCGGCAACCGCAAGGTCCGAGATTTCACCAGCCACCACGGGGCTGCCATAGCCCTGTTTCCCGCCACAACGCCGAATGCGTTTTTTAACATCAACACCCCTGACGATTTGACTGAGGCCGCCCGATGGACGTGACGTTCGACACCTACATCACGGTCGATTGGTCAGGTGGCAACCAACGCCCTGCGGTGCCCAGCCCTGATGCCATCTGGGTGTCCATCTGGCGGTACGGTGTACAGGAAAAACCTCTGTATTTTCGCAACCGCCAACTTCTTGAGGTCTGGTTGAGGGCCGCATTGAAAGATGAACTGACCAACAAACGCCGCGTCTTTGTTGGGTTTGACTTCGCCTTTGGCTTCCCAGATGGGTTTGCTGAGGCGATCACAGGCGACGCCGACCCGTTGGCGATGTGGCGTTGGCTTGAGGGACTGATTGTCGACAGCCCCAAGGCAAACAACCGGTTTGAGGTCGCAGGCGTCATGAACAGCCGGTTCGACGGCGTGGGGCCATTTTGGGGAAATGCGTCGCCCCATGATGTGGACGGCCTGCCGCGCAAAGGCAGCACGCGTACCTGCACCGCCTTCGCCGAAAAACGTGCCGTCGAGGACCGACTGCCCGGGGCGTTCCCCGTTTGGCAGCTGGCGGGCGCGGGCGCTGTGGGCTCGCAGACCTTGATGGGGCTGCCCGTGCTGTGGCGGATGATCGAACGGTTTCCCGATATGATTTCTGTTTGGCCCTTTGAGAGCCTTGACCGTCCTATTGCCTTCGTCGAGATCTGGCCGTCCCTTTTTGCGGATCAGGTGGCCGCGAATGGCGATGTTCACCCCATCAAGGATGCCATGCAGGTTCATACAATGACCGATCTGGTGGCCAACATGGCGCAAGCGGAACGGGCAGCCCTGCTTGATGTGCCGCGCAACCGTGAAGGTTGGATTTTTGGGGTGCCTGCATGATTGTCAGCCTTGGCTTCGTCCCCGAAGAACGGGACCAGGTCGCCGCGATGTATTGGCAGGCGTTTGGGGCGAAACTTGGCCGCGTGATGGGGCCTGCACCGCGCGGGATCGCCTTTGTCCGCGACGTGCTGGACCCGACACATGCGCTTTGCGCACGGGACGCGCGGGGAATTTTGCTGGGCGTGGCCGGTTTCAAGACCTTTCAGGGCGCGTTGGTTGGCGGGGCTTGGGCGGACATGCGGCGGCATTATGGAACTTTCGGCGGAGCGTGGCGCGCCGCGCTTTTGGCGCTGCTGGAACGGGATACAGAAAACCAAAGGTTCCTGATGGACGGCATTTTTGTGCATGATGCCGCCCGTGGGCAAGGCGTGGGCACCGCGCTGTTGGGTGCCGTTTTCACGGAGGCCCGAAAGCGCGGCTACGCCGAGGTCAGATTGGATGTGATCGACAGCAACCCGCGCGCCCGTGCGCTTTATCTGCGCGAAGGGTTCATCGAAGGGGACGTGCACCAGCTTGGCCCGTTGCGCCATGTCTTCGGCTTTGAAAGTGCGACGATGATGACCCGAACGGTCGGGGCCAGTTGAATATAGGCCAGTCGGTCAGTCAAACGCGCCTGTCACGCGCCCCAGAAGCATAAAGGCGCGGCTGGTGCGGGTTTCGGCCAAGGCGGCCAGATCCTCATCCGAGGCGTCTTCTTCGAAGGTCACAAGCATCTGGTCGTATTTGCGCAAAAAGTGATGCGCCGCGTCGCGGAAAATTGTGTCTTCACGCATGCGGCCTGCGGTCAATGCCAGCGACGACCGGTCCCGCACACCACCCAAGGCCGCCACCGTTTTGCCCCGTTCCCCGCCAGCGAACTTGCGCCAGATTTCGGGTCGCGCGCGGTCGGGCCGCAGGTCATCCATGTAGATGCCATCTTGGCTAAGCAGGGTCAGAACGTCTTGGCTGGCCTGGATCAACTGCTTGGCCGTACGGTCTTTCAAAGCGCGGCGCAGGGCGGCAAAACCCACTTCGTCCCCTTCGGTGTCGGGAAAGTTCAGCGCGCGGACCAGATCAGGCTTACTGATCGGGGGTGTGATGTCCTCGGCCGTGGTGCCGAGCGCAAGACTGGGCTGTTCATCGCCGCGCGGCTGGGCGGTTTGTGACGGCGGGGCGGGCTGCGCCTTGGCCGCAGGCCGCGATGACGCAAAGGTCGCCAGCGCTGTTTCGGTCTTTTGCGTGGCGCGCGCGATTTCGTTCAGCTTGCGTTCGACGGTGGGTTCAATCCCCGCGCCGCGCGCCTGACGGTCCGCCACATAGGTCTGCCGCATCCCGTCAATCGCGGCCTGCAAACGGCGGCTCTCTTCGCGCACAACACGGGCTGATCGTGCGGACATCGCCGCGATCCAGACCATCGCGATGGGCAGAAAAATCGCCATCAACGTCATCACAAAACGCAAGCTGTCGATCTGCGCGGACCCGTCGCCCTCGGTTGGAAGCACAAGAAAGAACACGGCCACGCCCACAAGCCAGATCAGGCTGACGACGATGGCCACGACCTCAATCCCGGTCACGCGCACGTCCGCCGTGCGCACACGCGCGCCCATCATCCCGTTTTTGGTCTGGGTGACATCGGTTTTCTGGCCATCATTCGGCATCGGGATCGCCTTGTTTGCGGGCTTATTTATAGACGACCTCAAGCACTTCGTAAGACTTTTCACCGCCTGGCGTGCGCACTTCGACGCTGTCACCTTCGTCTTTGCCGATCAACGCCCGCGCGATGGGTGATTTGATGTTCAGACGGCCGTTTTCGATGTCAGCCTCATATTCACCAACAATCTGATAGGTCTTCTCTTCGTCGGTGTCTTCATCCACCAACGTCACATGCGCCCCGAACTTAATCGCGCCGGACAGTTTGGACGGATCAATGACATCGGCCAGCGAAATCACCCCTTCGAGTTCTTTGACGCGGCCTTCGATGAAGGACTGCTTTTCCTTGGCGGAATGGTATTCCGCGTTTTCGGACAGGTCACCATGTTCGCGGGCTTCTGAAATGGCACGGATGATGGCGGGGCGTTCGACAGTCTTCAGATGCTTGAGTTCGGCATCCAGTTTGTCAAAGCCAGCGCGTGTCAGCGGTATTTTGTCCATTTCAAGCGTCCTGCGGTGCGGTTTTTCAAGTGCTCTTGCATAACCCGCGGGGCTTGCAACCCTCAAGGGGGTATGCAGTGACGCGGGCCTTTATTTGCAGACGTTACGTTTCGGTCGGCTCTGCGCAATTTTATGTCGCCCCAAGATTGCTGCACGGCGGGCGTTCCGATATGCAGACACGGACGCAGTGCCCATCCAGCCAAGGGAGCAAAACATGGCCGAGATTGAACGCGAATCGATGGAATACGACGTTGTGATCGTCGGTGCAGGCCCCGCAGGCCTGTCTGCGGCGATCCGTCTGAAACAGCTGGATGCCGATCTGAATGTGGTCGTGCTGGAAAAAGGGTCCGAAGTGGGGGCGCACATCTTGTCGGGGGCCGTGTTGGACCCCGTGGGCCTTGATACGCTCATCCCCGATTGGAAAGCCAAGGGCGCGCCGCTGAACGTGCCGGTGACGTCCGACAAATTCTATCTTTTGGGTGAGGCCGGCCAACTGCCAATCCCGACTTTCCCCATGCCGCCGCTGATGAACAACCACGGCAACTACATCGTGTCGATGGGCAACGTCTGCCGCTGGATGGCCGAACAAGCCGAAGAACTGGGCGTTGAAATCTTCCCCGGCATGTCCTGTTCCGAACTGGTCTACGGGGACAACGGCGAAGTCAAAGGCGTCGTCGCTGGCGTCTTCGGGCTGGAAGCTGACGGCACCATCGGCCCCGACACCGAACCGGGCATGGAACTGCACGGAAAATACGTCTTCCTGTCTGAGGGCGTGCGCGGGTCGCTTTCGAAGGAGGTCATCGCAAAGTACGAACTGGACAAAGACGCCGAGCCACAAAAATACGGCATCGGCATGAAGGAAATCTGGGAGATCGACCCAGCCAAGCACCGCGAAGGCGCGGTTTTCCACTCTCTGGGCTGGCCTTTGGGCGGGAACGCGGCGGGTGGGTCGTTCATCTACCACGCCGAAAACAACCAGATCTTCATCGGGCTGGTCACGGCGCTGAACTACAAGAACCCCCATGTCTTCCCCTACATGGAATTCCAGCGGTTCAAGCACCATCCGATGGTCAAAAGCCTGCTGGAAGGCGGCAAGCGCGTGGCCTACGGTGCCCGCGCCATCGCGCAAGGCGGCTGGCAATCGATGCCAAAGGCGTGTTTCCCAGGTGGGGCGCTGCTGGGCTGTTCCGTGGGCCTTGTGAACGTGCCGCGAATCAAGGGCAATCATAACGCCATGCTGTCGGGCATTGCCGCTGCAGAAGCCGCACAAAAGGCCATTGCGGCAGGGCGCGCGTCCGATGAGTTGTCAGAATACAATAGCGAACTGCGCACTGGCCCGGTGGGCAAGGATCTTCACAAGGTCCGCAATGTGAAGCCCTTCCAGTCCAACAACGGTGTGCTGGGCGCATTGGGACTGGGTGGTCTGGACATGTGGACCAACACGCTTGGCTTTTCACTGTTCGGCACCAAAAAGCACGGAAAATCCGACGCGGCTGCGACGGAAAAGGCCAGCAAACACAAACCCATCGACTACCCCAAGCCTGACGGCAAAATCAGCTTTGACCGTTTGACGAACGTGTCCTTCAGCTTCACCAACCATGAAGAAAGCCAGCCCGCGCACCTTAAACTTAAGGACAGCACGGTGCCTGTAGCCGTCAATTTGCCTGAATACGCGGGCCCCTCGGCGCGGTATTGCCCCGCCGGAGTGTACGAGTTTGTCGAGGAAGACGGCAAAGACACACGTTTTGTCATCAACTTCCAGAACTGTGTGCATTGCAAAACCTGCGACATCAAAGACCCTAGCCAGAATATCAACTGGACGGTGCCGCAGGGGGGCGACGGGCCAAATTACCCCAACATGTAAACCGAATAGACCGACCCCAAAGGGCCCTGCAGCGCAGGGCCTTTTTTGGTGCAGCACCCATGTCGTGCGACATTCGCGATATACCGCCCAAATCCGAAAATGTTATTTGATCCGTTGTTTCTTCCTGCCTAGGCTGCCAATTGGGGACGATAAGGGGATACGAATGACGTTTTTGAAGACTGCTAAGATGTGCACGACTGGTGTGGCGGCTGCGCTGTGCCTGTCAGGACCAACGCTCGCTGAAACGACAGATGCGGGGGCTTATCTTGCCGCGCGTCAGGCCGGCATCGGGGGGGATTATTCCGCCGCAGCCGCGTATTTCCAACACGCGCTGATAGCCGACCCCAATAATCCGGTTCTCATTCAACAGACGCTGACGGCCTATTTGGGCAGCGGTCAGGTTGAAACCGCAGCGGCCATTGGCCGAACATTCACAGCGTCTGGAGGTGACAGCCAAGTCGCCAACATGGCCATCATGGCGCAGGCTGCACGCAGCGGGAATTGGGGCACCATTTTCGACATGCTCGAAGCGGGGCATGAGGTTGGCCCCCTTCTGGATGGTCTTGGTCAGGCTTGGGCCTTTGTGGGTCTGGGCCAGATGGACCGCGCCCTTGCGTCCTTTGACGAGGTGGCCGACACCCCGGGCCTGCGCAATTTCGGCCAGCAGCACAAAGCCATGGCCCTGACCATCATGGGGGAGCTTGAGGCCGCCGAGGCGATCTATTCCCTGCCCCCCAACGAAGGCATCGTCCCCACCCGTGGATCCGTGTCCGCACATCTGCAAATTCTGTGCCGTTTGGGCCAGTTCGATAAGGCCCGCGGCATCGTCACACGCGCGTTTGGGTCAGACATGGACCCCGAAATCGCTGAATTGCGAGATGCGATCGAAGCGGGCCAAATCCCACGTTTGGACAACACAGTATCGAACCCTGCCGAAGGCCTTGCCTATGCGTTCAAAAGCCTGAGCGATATTTTGCAGGGGGAAGCCAACGAAAGCTATCTGCTGCTGTACGCACAAGCGGCCCGCCATATCGCGCCGCAAGATGCAGACACGCATATCGCCGCCGCCCGTTTACTGAATGCGCTGGAACAATACAACGACGCCGCAGTGACGTTTGCGCAGGTTTCAACCGAAGATCCCGCCTATCACAGCGCCGAGTTGGGCCGCGCAGAGGCGTTGCGCCTCGACGGGCAGCACGACAAGGCGATTGAGGTTCTGACCCAGCTGACACGCAGCCACCCTGACCTGCCTTTGGCCCATGCGTCCTTGGGGGATGTGTTTCGCCAGCAAAGCAATTATGCCGCCGCAAATTCGGCCTATGATGCCGCTTTGGAGGCCAACGATGCGGATACTTCGATCCGCTGGTGGCTTCTTTATTCGCGCGGCATGACCCATGAACGGCTAGATCAATGGGACGCAGCGGAGGCTGATTTCCGCGCCGCACTGGACCTGAATCCCGGCAATCCGTCGATCCTGAATTACCTTGGCTACTCCTTAGTAGACCGCGGCATGAAGTTTGACGAAGCCGTGACCATGATCGAAACCGCTGCAGAGGCGCGGCCCGACAGCGGGGCGATCATCGACAGCCTTGGGTGGGCGTACTACAAACTTGGCCGCTATGAAGATGCGGTTGGCCCTATGGAACGCGCCGTGGAACTGGCCCCGAATGACCCAGTCATCAGCGACCATCTGGGCGATGTTTACTGGAAAGTCGGACGTGAGGTTGAGGCCCGCTTTCAATGGGCCCGCGCCCTGTCCTTTGGCCCCTCTGACGAGGATGCCGACCGTATCCGTCGCAAACTGAACCTGGGCCTTGATGCGGTCTATGCCGAGGAAGGCGTCGACCTTGAACCGGCGGTTGAGGTCGCCAATGACGCCAACTGACGGCGCGGTCACTGAACCCGCCTTTGCGAAGATCAACCTGACCCTGCATGTCACGGGTCAGCGCGCTGATGGCTACCACCTGTTGGACTCGATGGTGATGTTCACCTCCATTGGGGATGAAATTACCGTGCGTCCTGCGGATACCCTGCGGCTGACGATTGACGGGCCGTTTGCGGCTGGTCTGTCTGCCGATGACGACAACCTTGTTTTGCGTGCTGCGCGCAGTTTTGGGCTGAACCATGGGGCGGACATAACCCTGACCAAACGGTTGCCCGTCGCCTCTGGCATCGGGGGTGGCTCTGCCGACGCGGCGGCCACGCTGCGAGCTTTGTCGCGGCTTTGGGGCGCACCCCTGCCCGATCTGGCCGCGCAGGTGGCGCTTGGCGCGGATGTGCCTGTGTGCATGTCGGCTGAGGTCACGCGCATGGCGGGCATCGGAGATGATCTGACCCATCTGGGTCCTGCCCCGATGTTGGATATGCTGTTGGTCAACCCCGGCGTTGGCGTGTCCACGCGGGTCGTGTTTGAAGCGCTGGCGCGGAAGACCAACCCACCCATGGGAGACGCCATGCCCGATCCATTTGATATTGACGATTGGGTGGTTTGGCTTGCGGATCAACGCAATGACCTTGAGGCACCGGCCCGCGCCGCCGCGCCCGAAATAGATCAGGTTCTGTCCCGCCTGTCTGCGCAACAGGGCTGCCAGCTGGCCCGCATGTCCGGATCAGGTGCGACCTGTTTTGCGATCTTCGAAGACGCTGATAGCCGCGATAACGCCGCTGCAGCTTTGCGGGTCGGCCACCCTAGCTGGTGGATCGCCCCCACGGACGAAGCCCCTACCTGACGCGGGCGACCACGTAATCGGCCAGATCCAGCAACATCGTTTTGATGTCATGGTCGGGCAGTGGGTCCAAGGCCGCCTTTGCGGTGTCCATCCAAGCCAGCGCGTCCTGCCGCGTGGCCTCTAGCGTGTCGTGTTTGGCCATCAAGTCCAAGGCATGATCCAGATCACCGTCCTCCTGACGGCCTTTTTCGATGGTCCGCACCCAGAACGCCCGTTCTTCATCATCGGCCTTTGCGACCGCCTTGATCACCGGCAGGGTCAGTTTACGCTCGCGGAAATCATCACCGATGTTCTTGCCCGTGGCGTCCGTACCGGCGTAATCCAGCAGGTCATCAACAATCTGGAACCCGATGCCCAGCGCATCACCATAATCAAAGAGCGCCTTGACCAGACCTGCATCGCGGCCTGCGATCACACCGCCCACTTCCATAGCCGCCGAAAACAGGGCAGCCGTCTTGCCGCGCACGACCTTGAGGTAAATGCCCTCATCTGTCGCCAGATCCCGCGCCGCGGTGAGCTGCAGCACCTCTCCTTCGGCAATGGTTGCGGCAGCGTTGGACAGGATGCGCAGCACGTCCAGCGATCCGGTTTCCGTCATCAACTGAAACGACCGCGCGAACAGATAATCGCCCACAAGCACCGACGACGTATTGTCCCACAAAAGGTTCGCCGTGGGCCGCCCCCGCCGCTGTTCGCTTTCATCAACCACATCATCATGCAGCAAGGTCGCTGTATGAATGAATTCAACCGTCGCGGCCAAATGCACATGATAAGGACCGTCGTAGCCGCACATTTTGGCCGACGCCAAGGTCATCATCGGGCGCAGGCGTTTGCCGCCTGCCTCAACCAGATGGGCCGTGACCTCTGGGATGCGGGGGGCGTGTTCTGACGCCATCCTCTCACGGATGAGGGTGTTCACGGCATCCATCTCGTCGCTTAATGCGGCGGCCAGTCTCTCATGAGGTTTCGTTGATGCTTGGTCGAGGCTCATCACCACTCCGTCAGTTGCTCGACAAAGGGGGGCAAAGCACCCTAAATCGGAATTATGAAAGAACTTTTGCGCACCAATGACATCACCATCATCGCCTTTGCCAAGGCCCTTCTTCAAGGCGAGGATATAGAGGTGTTCGAGTTGGACGTAAATATGAGCATCCTTGACGGAAGCTTGGGCATATTGCCACGCAGGTTGATGGTCCGGCGGGAAGATCATTTCATCGCGACCTCTGTTTTGAAGGCCAACGATATTGACCTTGGCTTCTGACACCACACTGGACGACTTTCTGGGCGGACGGCTGACGTTGGAACAGCCGAGCACTGGATATCGCGCGGGCGTTGATCCGGTGTTGTTGGCCGCTGCCGTGCCCGCCACCGCGGGGCAATCCGTGTTGGAGCTGGGCTGCGGCACGGGGGCTGCGATGCTGTGTCTGGCGGCCCGTGTGCCGGGGCTGACGTTGACGGGGGTTGAGGTTCAGGACCGCTATGCTGACCTGTGCCGCGCCAATGCCGCGCGCAACGAGATCGCGGCAGACATTCACACCGCCGACCTTCGGGCGATGCCAACCGAAATCCGCGGACAAAGCTTTGATCACGTCATAATGAACCCGCCCTATTTTGACCCTGCCACAGGCAACCCCAGTGCCGCGCGGGACAAGGACACAGCTTTCCGTGGCGACACTGATCTGCGCGATTGGGTGGATCAGGCCGCGCGCCGGTTGCGGCACAAGGGGCATCTGACGCTGATCCAAAAGGCCCATCGGCTGGCGGATGTTTTGGCGGCCATGGATGACCGGATGGGGTCCATCGTGGTTACGCCCATCGCTGGGCGCACTAGATATGACGCCGATCGTGTCTTGGTGCGGGCGCGCAAAGGAGGCCGGGCGGCGTTTCGCCTGACGGCGCCTGTGGTGCTGCATACCGGCAGCGCCCATACAAAAGATCGTGAAGATTATCGGCCAGAGATTGCTGCAATTTTAAGAAACGGCGCAGCTTTCCCCAACATCGGTTAACTTTTTGGCAATACTTTCGGAGTGTCATGTCGGGGTGTCATATGCTGCCCCGCAGCGTGACAGCAGGGCCTATCTATGGTTCTCTGTAAGGACACATCAACAAATGGAGGACTACATGAGCTTGACGTCACACTTGGCCGAACTCAAGAAAAAGCACGAATCCCTCTCCAATGCCGTAGAGGTTGCCCAGCGCAGCCCCGGCGTTGATGACCTTGAGATTTCGCGTCTCAAAAAACAAAAACTCCATCTCAAAGAAGAAATCACACGCCTGCAAGCAGGCTAAGCGCTTTGGCGTTGGCGCCGATGCGCGCCAGCGTCGTCCCCGAACCTACCCGACAGGGACCAAATCGCGTCCGTCTTCGAACACATGAGACGCCTGAATTTCCTGAACAACCCAAGATTTGAACGCCGCCACATGCGGTCTCTTTTGCATTCCTTCCGGACAGATGAACCGGAAATATGCAGGCGTCAGAAGCCCTGTTTTAAACGGCGCGACCAGCCGTTTTTGCTCCAACGCGCGCGTCGCCAGGGAAACGCGGCCCAAAACCACACCCGCCCCTGAAATCGCTGCGTCCAAAGCGTGATCTGCCTGCGAAAATCGCAGGCCACTGGAGGTATCCATGTCGACACCTGCAACACGACTCCACGCCGCCCAATCCGTGGGGGCATTAAAAAACGCGATAGAATCGTCATGAACCAGCGGGGCGTTGGTTAATTTTTCTGGTGTATCAAACTCTGCCGCCAGTTCCGGCGTCATCATTGGCATCAGCCATTCGCGGATCAGGGGTTCAGAAAACAGCCCATCATCTGCCCCCAATCCGAACCGGATCGCGACATCAACCTCATCACGGGAAAAGTCGATGAGACGGAGGGAGGCCGAAAACCGCAATTCGATCTCTGGGTGGGCCTGCGCGAATTCGAAAAGGCGCGGGGCCAACCATTTGGACGTGAACGCTGGCCCCGCTGTGACAGTCAACGTCTTGTTATCGCTAAGCCTTTGAGCATTTCGCCAAGCCGCAGACAAGGCCGCGAACCCATCTGTCAGCCCTGGTGCCAAGGTGCGCCCTGCCTCTGTCAATTCAACCGCACGGTTCAGACGACGAAAGACCGGCTGGCCCAGATGGGTCTCAAGCGACTTGATCTGGAACGACAAAGCGGCGGGTGTCACGTGCAATTCAGCGGCCGCTTGCGCAAAAGACAAATGGCGGGCAGCGGCCTCAAATGCGCGAAGGGCGGTTAACGGGGGCAGACGGTCAGACATTTCACATAAGTAAAACTAAACCGAAGGCTTGAAAAGTCTCGTTTGTAGGAATGTCCGAATAAGCCCATCTTAGGGACAGACATCGAAACACCCTCAAGGAGGACACGATATGTACGAAGCAACGACAAACGCCCGCACCCGTGACGCCATCCGCGCCGCCCACGCCGAACGCGGCGCCGTTCTGCGCGGCTTGTTCCGCCGCAAATAAATCGCTCCGGCAGGCTTTGGTCATCTGACCCGTCCAGCCGAACGACCTAAGGGGCCATTCCTTCGGGGATGGTCCCTTTTTATGTGGCACAGGCGCCTTGCGAAAACTGCAAGGCGGGCTTGCGGCAATGTCAGTTTCTTGGGCCGGCGCAGACACGTAAAACCACACTCGTGGGAGGAACCACACGAGCATATGGATTTACGCGATGTACACCCAACTCACCCAACGAGACATTGACCGCATCGTCGCCACAGCCCGCGCCCAGCGCGCCGGAGCTTTCGGGCGCATGATGGCCAACCTGTTCCGCCGCTAAGCTGCGCGATCAAAATGCAAAAAGGGCGGGAAAATCCCCGCCCTTTTGTTGTTTCTGATGGTTGGATCAGACGAAGAACTGCGCCCCATTGGCAGAAATCGTCGAACCATTGATGAACCCGCTTTCGTCAGAGGCCAAGAACGCCACGCAGCGCGCGATCTCTTCAGGCTCCCCCAAACGACCGGCTGGGATCTGGCTGATGATGCTGTCGCGCACCTTTTCGGGCACCGCCATCACCATTTCTGTCGCGATATAGCCCGGGCAAATCGCATTTGCCGTGATGCCCGCCCGCGCGCCTTCTTGGGCCAGTGATTTCACGATGCCCAAATCGCCCGCCTTTGTCGCAGCGTAGTTCACCTGCGCGAATTGACCCTTCTGACCATTGATCGAGGAAATCACGATCACGCGGCCAAATTTGCGTTCCCGCATGCCGGGCCAGATGGGGTGGACGGTGTTAAACACGCCGGTCAGGTTCGTGTCGATGACCTGATGCCACTGTTCTGGCGTCATCTTGTGGAATGGGGCATCGCGGGTGATGCCGGCGTTGGCGACGACCACTTCGATCGGGCCCAGATCGGCCTCAACCTGTGCCAAGCCTTCTTTGGAACTGTCATAGTCCGCGACATTCCATTTGTAGGTTTTGATGCCCGTCTCTTCGGTGAATTTCGCAGCGGCTTCGTCATTGCCCGCGTAGGTCGCGGCGACGGTATACCCGTCGGCCTGCAGTTTTTTAGAAATGGCTTCGCCGATACCGCGGCTACCGCCCGTGACGAGTGCAACGCGTCCCATAGTCTTCTCCTTCAAGGAATCTGTTCGGTAATGTTATTATATAGATGAATTCTGCAGAGCAATAAAATTACGCGGCAGATGCAAAATAGTTAGGGACGCTCAACGCAGAGAGCGACGCCCATCCCGCCACCGATGCACAGGGTCGCAAGGCCCTTCTTGGCATCGCGGCGCTTCATCTCAAACAACAAGGTGTTCAGAACACGGCACCCAGACGCGCCGATCGGGTGACCAATGGCAATGGCGCCACCATTCACGTTGACGATGGACGGATCCCAGCCCATGTCTTTGTTCACAGCACAGGCCTGTGCGGCGAAAGCCTCGTTCGCTTCGACAAGGTCAAGATCGTCGACCGACCAGCCTGCCTTGTCCAGCGCCTTGCGCGACGCATAGATCGGGCCAACGCCCATGATGGACGGGTCAAGACCGGCGGTGGCATAAGATGCGATGCGCGCCAGCGGCTCGATGCCCCGTTTTTCAGCCTCCTCCGCGGACATCAACAACGTCGCAGCGGCCCCATCGTTCAAGCCAGACGCGTTGGCCGCCGTCACAGATCCGTCCTTCGTGAAAGCGGGGCGCATTTTGGCCATCGCCTCAAGGTTGGCACCATGGCGGATGTATTCATCACTGTCCACAATGATATCGCCCTTGCGGGTCTTGACCGTGAAGGCCGCGATTTCATCTGCAAACTTACCCGCCTTTTGCGCAGCTTCGGCCTTGTTCTGAGACGCAACAGCGAATTCGTCCTGCATATCGCGGGAAATCTGCCACTGCTCTGCGACGTTTTCCGCCGTTTGGCCCATGTGGTATTGGTTGAACGCATCCCACAGGCCGTCTTTGATCATTGTGTCGATCAGTTTCATGTCGCCCATTTTCTGGCCCGCACGCATTGCCTGCGCATGGGGGGACAACGTCATGTTTTCCTGACCGCCTGCTGCGACGATGGACGCATCGCCCAGCATGATGTGCTGGGCGCCCAGTGCCACCGCACGCAAGCCGGACCCACATACTTGGTTGATCGACCAAGCGGCCGCTTCCTTGGGCAGGCCCGCGTTCACATGCGCCTGTCGCGCGGGGTTCTGGCCCTGTGCGGCGGTCAAGACCTGACCCAGGATTGTCTCCGACACCTCTGATTTGTCCACGCCTGCGCGCTCGACCACCGCTTCAAGAACGGCAGCGCCCAGATCGTGGGCGGGTGTGTTTGCGAAAGATCCGCCAAAGCTGCCCACTGCGGTGCGGGCGGCTGATGCGATTACGACGTTGGTCATGAGTGACTCCTTTGGTTCGTCCAAACGTGTGACGACCAAGAGAGCCCGTATCAATCGGACCAAAACGCATGCCACCATGCACCTTGGCTGCGGACCCCCTTACCCGCCGTTGCCTTCGTGCATATGGGAACGCCCTGCCATACGCAACGCCCTGACCCTGCGTCACCTACCCGCAGCGCGAAAGCCCGCCATGCATAGGGCCACTAGACCGAGAATTTCGGCACGCCAAAATGATACCCCTGCACACAATCCACCCCAATCGATTTCAAAAAATCAGCCTCTTGTTCGGATTCAACACCTTCCGCAACAGCGAACATTTCAAACTGATGGGCGACGGTGATCAACGCCTCCGCCAGAACTTGATTGTCAGGCTCTTCGTTGATGTTGCGAATGAAGTGACTGTCGACTTTCACAAGGTCGAAAAAGAAATCCTTTAGGTAGCGGAACGCCGTCATCCCCGACCCGAAATCGTCCAGCCCGAACGCGATGCCGTAAGGTTGCATTTCTTCCATGAACCGAATGACAACCTCAGGCAGGTTCATGGCGCTTTCTTCGGAAATCTCCAAAATCAACCGATCCACAAAGTGCATTCCACTCTGCAACTCATGGTCGAGGACACGGCGCCACGCAGCATCCCCCAAAGACCGCGCGGAAACATTGACCGACAACCGCAAGTCAGGATGCTTGGCCAACAGCCGGAACGCCAATTTCAAGCTGGCGGCATCAATATCTCGCCCGATTCCCGTTTCCTCAATCTGCCCCATGAACTGGGCCGCGGGAATAATGCGACCCGTTTCATCCATGACGCGGATCAGACATTCATAAAACGCCACTGGATAGCCGTCGCGCGCCGCGCGCACGGGCTGCAGGGCAAGTTGACAGGCATCCGTTTTCAACGCGGACCGCACCATGCCCATGACATCACGGTCTCGCACGCTGACAGCATATTCCAAGGGATCTCGCGGAACTTGTGCATCCCATGTTTTGGCCGACTTTATCACAGGTCTCACCCTTTCCAACTCACCTCTCTTCCATGGCACGCGCGTGCTTAAGGGCTGGTAAAGGTTTCGGGTTTGAACTTAATTGTAGGCACTTATCACGGGGGCCAATCATGTCTAAACGTTGCAGCTGGGCAGGGCCCGATCCAATCTATCTGGACTATCACGACACCGAATGGGGGATGCCCGAATGGGACAGCCGGGCCCTGTGGGAAAAGCTGATCCTCGACGGCTTTCAAGCGGGGCTCAGCTGGATCACCATCCTGAAAAAACGAGATAATTTCCGCGCGGCATTCGAAGGCTTCGATCCTGCCACCATCGCCAACTGGGGCGAGGCCGACGTGCAGCGCCTTCTTCAAAACGAGGGCATCATCCGTCACCGCGGCAAGATCGAGGCCACGATCACAAACGCCCAAGCCTATCTGCAAATAGATGACTTCTCGAAACTCTGCTGGTCCTACGTCGGTGGCCGCCCCCTACAGAACCGATTCAAATCGATGGACGATGTCCCCGCCGCGACAGACATCTCAACCCAGTTTTCCAAAGACCTGAAAAAACGCGGCTTCAAATTCTGCGGCCCGACGATCGTCTACGCTTGGATGCAGGCCTGTGGTCTGGTCAACGATCACATCATCACATGCCCACAACACGACACCTGTGCGGCCATGGCATAATCTTCATCTGACCAGAAAAACTCAAAAACCAACGCCTACCACCGGCACAACGCATCTTCATCTTCTGCCTTGGACACCACCCAATCCTCTCCGGCCTCGGTGACTTCCTTTTTCCAAAACGGCGCGCGAGACTTCAGGTAATCCATCAAAAAATCTGCGGCCTCAAATGCATCTTTGCGATGCTTTGAAGCCGTGGCAACCATCATGATAACCTCATACGCCTCTAGCCGTCCAAACCGGTGGATGATCAGGGCATCTGCCAAATCCCAACGGCCCAACGCCTCCGCACGAAGGGCACCAAGCGCTTTCTCTGTCATGCCAGGATAGTGCTCGATCTCCATCCCGCGCAGCCCGCCGGACACATCACGCACGATGCCGGTGAAACTGACAACAGCACCCGCGCCCTCGACACCTGCCGAAAACGTATTTAACTCCCCGCCTGGATCAAACGGCATGGCCTGCACGCGGATCACGGGCTAGCCCCCTGTCATCGGCGGGAAAAAGGCGACCTCACGGACACCCTCTAACGGCGCGTCGAACTCGGACAACTCTTGATCAAGGGCAACCCGCAAGGCGCTTGTGTCTGCAAAGGCCATCTCATACCGGGCCTCGCGCGCCATCAACTCGGCCACCAAATCGTTCACCGTGGCCGCCTGCGTCTCAATCTCCTCGCGCGGCAGTCCGATCCGCTCACGCACCCATGCGAAATACAAAACCTGCATTGTCGTCCTTCCCACGCCGCTCAGGCGTCGCGCAAATAGGGCATCGCCTTGCGCAAATAATCAAAACCGGTGATGACCGTCAGCACCATCGCTGTCCAAAGCAACACAATCCCGATCCACCAAGAATAGATCATCCCATTCAACTTCCAACGAATGCCACCCTCATCGGGCACATCCCCCGCGATCACCGCATCAAACGTCTGCTGATCAAGGCCTTCGATCGCCATGTTGAAATACGTCTCGAACGCGCCGGTCGAAAACAGCACGGCAATCGCTGTCATCTGCGCGGCCGTTTTCCACTTGGCCAAAGACGTCACCTTCAACGTGCCCGCCGTGTCGCCCAGAAATTCGCGCAATCCGGACACGAACGTCTCCCGAAACATAATCAAAGTGGCCGGCAGCAAAATCCACGGATCCATCCCCGAAAACCCACAAATGACCAGCAAGGCAATCACCACCATCGCCTTGTCCGCAATCGGATCCAACATGGCACCAAATTTGCTCTCTTGGCTCCAGGCGCGCGCCAGATAGCCATCAACCCAATCCGTCGTCGCTGCCACAACAAACAAAACCAAAGCAAACCAATCGGCCCAAGGCCGCGCGAAATACAAAAACATGATCGCCACACCCGGGGCGGCCAGCAAACGCAGCAGCGTCAGAATATTCGGAACAGTCCACATCATCGCTTACGTCTACGTCCTTTGCGGGTGCAGCGCCACACCCCCGCTTCTTTGGGTCAAAAATACCTGATCCGCCGCCGGAACCAACCACATCGCGCAAAGATGATACGCATTGTCGCGATCGGTCCGTCGCGCCGCGCAGCGGCGCGGGTCGGATGGGCAAAGCCCATTCGAAATCAGATGGGTAGAGGTAAACAATTCATTAACAAAATCAGAATCTTACCCGCGGATAAGGTCGTTATTTCTCATTGAAATACCCGTAAATCGTCTCCGCCATATTGTCGGAAATTCCTTCAACAGCTTTCAGATCGGCCAGTGCTGCGCGCCCGACAGCTTTCGCAGACCCGAAATGCTGCAACAAAGCCCGCTTGCGGGCGGCCCCCACACCCGGCACGTCATGAAGGGGCGTCGCCCCGATGGCCTTGGCGCGTTTGGCACGGTGGGTGCCGATCGCAAATCGGTGCGCTTCGTCGCGCATCCGCTGGATGAAATACAAAACCGGATCATTGCGCGGCAGTGCCATGACGGGTTTGCCCGTGCGGTAAAATTCTTCCTTGCCGTGATCACGGTCCACACCTTTGGCCACGCCCACCATGGGGATATCGCTGACGTCCAATTCGTCCATAATCTCGCGCACGGCACTCACCTGCCCCGCCCCGCCGTCAATCAACAACAAGCCAGGCCAGGTGCCCTGCTTGCGGTCTGGGTCTTCCTTCAACAACCGTTTGAACCGCCGCGTCAGCACCTCTTTCATCATGCCAAAATCATCCCCGGGGGTCAGCTCCTCCCCCTTGATGTTGAACTTGCGATATTGGTTCTTGTCGAAACCTTCGGGCCCCGCGACGATCATTGCGCCCACAGCAAACGCCCCTTGAATGTGGGAGTTGTCGTAGACCTCAACGCGCTCAGGCACCTGCGGCAGATCAAAAGCCTCTTTCAGACCACGCAACAGGCGCGCTTGGGTCGCGGTTTCGGACATCTTTCGCCCCAAGCTTTCGCGGGCATTGCGTGCAGCCCCCGAGACCAGCTCGGCCTTCTCACCGCGCTGGGGCACCGTAATCTCAACCTTGCGGCCCGCCTTTTCGGCCAAAGCCTCGCACACCAGATCTTCATCATCGACACCATGGGACAACAACAACATACGGGGCGGTTCGCGGTCCGCATAGAATTGCCCGATGAACGCCTGCATGACCTCGGCGGGGTCTTCGTCACCACTGACACGGGGGTAATAATCGCGGTTGCCCCAGTTTTGGTTGGCGCGAATGAAAAACACCTGCACGCAGGCCTGTCCGCCCTCTCGGTGCAGGGCAATCACATCGGCCTCTGTGACGCCGCGCGGATTGATGCCCTGGGCGGTCTGCACCTGTGTCAGCGCCTTGATGCGATCGCGCAGGGCTGCGGCGCGTTCAAACTCCATCTCCTCAGACGCTTGGTTCATCTGCGCGGCCAAAGCGGCCTGCATGTCCGTCGTTTTGCCGGTCAAAAACCGTTCAGCATCGCGGACCAGTTGTTTATACGCCCCCTCCTCAATCTTGCCGACGCAGGGCGCGCTGCAGCGTTTAATCTGATACTGCAAACAGGGGCGTGTGCGGCTTTCGTAATCGCTGTCACTACAGGTGCGCAGCAAGAACGCCCGTTGAAGGGTGTTCAACGTGCGGTTTACCGCGCCCGCACTGGCAAAGGGGCCAAAATACGTCCCCTTCTTTTTCTTCGCGCCTCGGTGTTTGTCGATCCGCGGAAAATCGTGATCTTTCGAGATCAGGATATTCGGAAAGCTTTTGTCGTCCCGCAGCAGCACGTTGTACTTGGGCTTCAACTGTTTAATGAGGTTCTGTTCCAGCAACAGCGCCTCGGTCTCTGTCTGGGTCGTCAAGAACATCATCGACGACGTATGCGATATCATCGTAGCGATGCGCGCGGAATGCCCGGACGGGCGCGCGTAGTTGCTGACACGGTTCTTGAGATTGCGCGCCTTGCCGACGTAAAGAACGCGGCTTTCAGAATCGAGCATCCGGTACACGCCGGGGGATGAATCGAGGGTCCGCAAATAGCCCTGAATCACCTCATGCCCTGTTGGAACTGTCACCGAATCGCTGGTCATGACTCCACCTTATGATTCTCTCTTTTCGCTGCAATGGCGGGGGCCATGCTGCAAGTGAAAACATACCCACCGAATCTGGGGATAACTGCGGGGGTAGATCGCGGTGAGACGCGATTTCCCGTTAAAACAATGGGGGTTCATCACATTGCCTATCTTTTAGGCACTCCGTCAACTTATTGAAAATAAACCAAAATTAAATTAACGATTGTTAAATTATTGAATTCATTAATGAAATGTAAACGGAATGTGAACGCATACGCCTGCGGTGCACAAGTTGACGCGGCGTTCTATTCAACCCCAAGAACATCAGGCGTTTGCCATGCCAAATGCTGGCCCCCGTCAACGCAAAGCAATTGCCCCGTCACCCCCGGCGAATCGAGGAAATATCCAAGCGCTGCGGTAATATCAGACCGGTTCGCGCCGCGTCCAAGAACAGTGTTGGCCCGTTGGGCGTCAAAGTGATCTTTGGACTGCCGCGCCCCCTGCAACGTGGGCCCAGGCCCGATACCGTTCACCCTGATGTCTGGTGCAAGCCCTTGCGCTGCGGTTTGCGTAAAGGCCCACAAGCCCATCTTCGCAATGGTGTAAGTCATGAATTCAGGCGTCAGCTTACGCACACGCTGATCGATCATGTTAATGACCAATCCACGCGCCACAGGCTCACCCGCGTCATCACGTGCGCCCTTGGGGCATTGTGCCGCGAAAGCCTGCGTCAGCACGAACGGCGCCCGCAGATTAGACCCGATATGGCGGTTCCAGCTGTCAAGGGTGGCACTTTCCAGACTGTCGTATTCAAAAATCGACGCGTTGTTGATCAGCACTGTCAGGGGCTGACCAAGGGCTGCCGCTGCGCGGTCGATCAAGACGCTTGTCGCATCCTCATTCAGAAGGTCGGCTTGTACGGCATGGGCTTTACGGCCCATCCCCTCAATCTCAGCCACAACGGTCAATGCGGCCTCTTCCCCCGAATGATAGTGAACCGCGATGTCATAGCCGCGCGCTGCCAGATAGAGCGCCATGGCCTTGCCCAGCCGGGCAGAGGCCCCCGTGATCAGCGCAGCGCCCATTACAGCACCAGCCAAAGATAGACGAGGTAGGCCGCTGTCAGTGCGACGCCCCAAAGGCGCGTCAAATCTGTCCGCAGGTAAACGAACGGGATCAACAGAAGCGAAGCCGCCAGCATCACCCAGAAATCGAAGTTGAAGAAGTTTTCGCTGACCGGAATGTTTCCAACGAGGGAAGCGACACCAATGATGCCCAACAGGTTGAACATGTTGGACCCGATCACGTTGCCCAAGGCCACGTCGGCCTGACGCCGCAGGGCTGCCATCACCGTAGTCGCAAGTTCCGGCAGTGAGGTGCCGATCGCCACAAGGGTCAGCCCGATAACCGCGTCGGACACGCCGTAATCACGCGCAATGTTCGATGCCCCGTCCACCAAAAGGCTTGCCCCCAAAGGTAGGCCAATGAGGCCCAAAACCAAAAACACCAGAATTTTGGACCACGGCAGATCAGGGTCCGCCCCTTCAAGATCATCTTCCTCGTCCGCGCAGGTGGCACGGTGGTCTTTGGCGGCCATCGCGGCATGGATCAACATCGCGGCAAGGGCTGCCAACAGGATAAGCCCCGAAATCCAGTCAAACACGCCGCGATAGGCCAATGCGATGAACAGCACGGTCGCGGCGATCATCTGTTGGTACGAAACCTTGGTGTTGCATTGGCTGGTGTGCATCACCGCCAACAGCGCAGGGACACCCAGCACCAACAGCACGTTCGCCGTGTTTGATCCGACCACGTTGCCCAAGGCCAGGTCGGGTACGCCATCCCAAATCGCCTGAACGGAGATCAAAAGCTCCGGCGCGGAGGTCCCGAACGCCACAATCGTCAAAGACACAATCAGCGCAGGCACACCGACGCGTAGCGACAAGTTCACGGCGCCTTTGACGAGGCTATCGCCCGCCAACAGCAGCAGAACCAATCCGATGATCGTGAACGCCCAATCCGTGACAGGGCCAGCGGGGAGCGCAAACCAATCCAACATCAGCCCCGCCCCTTACAGTCACATGGTTTGCCGAAAGTGAAGCGCCCGCACCGACGGCATTTGGCATCCGTCAAACGTTTCATGCCAGGCACAGTCAGCTTGCCAAACATGGCAAGCACACCCATACCAATCAGGAACAAAGAGACGATCTTGAAAATCATTAAAGACCAAACCGCGCATAGGCGGCCCGTTCTTCGATGCCACCTACCGCATCATCAACAATTTGCGCACCGAACCTTGCAAGGAAGGGGCGTTTTTGTCCGTAGCGCCGGAATTTGATCTTATCGCCAAAACGGTCTTTCATTGTAGGCACAAGATGGCCGATCCCGTCGGCCAAGCCAACATCAATCCCCTTCTGGCCGACCCAAATTTCGCCCGTAAACAAATCTTGGCTATCATCCAGTTTTCCGGCGCGCCGCGACGCGACATGGGATTTGAAAACCTCATGCAGGTCCTCAAGCAGGGATTTGAGACGTTTCACATCGGCGGGTTTTTCCGGCTGAAACGGGTCGAGCATGGATTTGGATTTGCCCGCGGTATAGACCCGACGTTCCGCCCCGACTTTGTCGAGTGTGCCCGTTAGTCCGAAGCCCGCAGAAATCACACCGATTGACCCGACGATAGAGCCGGGATCGACAAGAATCTCATCCGCAGACACGGCAAGCCAATAGCCCCCTGAGGCCGCAACGTCCTCTACAAAGGCAAAGACGGGAATATCTTTTTCGTCGGCCAGCCTGCGAATACGGGCAGCGATCAGGGAGGATTGAACAGGCGATCCCCCCGGGCTGCTGATTTCGAGGGCGACGGCCTTGGGCTTCGACGAAAAAGCCTTTTCAATGGCGTCTGATAGCCCACGATCGGACAAGGCGCGGCCCGATGTGGCAATCGCGCCCTGAAGGCGGACGACAGCAACATGGGGATCAGATTTCAGGAATGGGATCCAGCGTTTCATGTTTGTCCATGTAGGCCGCAGGGCGGGGTGAAACAAGGTGCGGTCACTGCCGGATGCGCCAGCCTGTTTTGAAAATCCACGCAATTACGGCAACGCAGGCGGCGGTAAACAGGGCGATGGCAAACAGACTGAACGCGATGGGCACATCAGCCGTGCCAAAGAACGACCACCGAAAGCCGGAAATAAGGTAAACAACCGGATTGAACATGGTGACCGTCTGCCAGATGGGCGGCAACATGGAAACGGAATAAAACGATCCCCCCAAGAACACCAAAGGCGTGATGATCAACAATGGGATCAGCTGCAGCTGTTCAAAATTGCCCGCCCAGATGCCGATAATAAACCCCAACAAAGAGAACGAGAGACAGGTCAACGTCAAAAACGCGAGCATGGCCAGAGGGTGCGCAATGGTGATGTCGACGAACAGAAATGACGTCGCCAAGATGACCAGACCGATGAACATCGCCTTCGTGGCCGCCGCCCCGACGTAGCCCAATGTGATCTCAAGAAAGTTCACAGGTGCAGACAGCAATTCATAGATCGTGCCGATAAATTTCGGAAAATAGATGCCGAAGCTGGCGTTGCTGGTTGCTTGGGTCATCACACTCAACATGATGAGACCGGGCACGATAAAGGCACCGTATCCCACGCCCTCGACCTCCTGGATGCGGCTGCCGATGGCGGTTCCGAACACGACGAAATAAAGGGAGGTTGAGATGACAGGGCTGATGAAACTTTGCATTAAGGTTCGAAAGAATCGCGCCATTTCAAACAGATAGATGGATCGGACCGCTTGAAAGTTCATGATGCGTCCGCCTTATCATGTGTATCTGTTTGGGGGGCGTCTGTCACCAGTGAGACGAAAATCTCCTCAAGGGAAGACTGACGGGTCTGAAGATCCTTCATGATCAAACCGTTCTTTTGCAGATCTGCCAACAGGCCTGTGATCCCCGTCCGTTCGGTTCGGGTGTCGTATGTGTAGACGAGGTGACCGTCTACGAGGTCCAGGTCGTAAGTGCCCAGCCCGTCGGGTATTGTATCGATGGGCTCTGACAGCTCAATCTTCAGACTTTTCTGTCCCATCCGCGTCATCAAGGCGTCCTTGTCTTCGACCAGCAGGATTTCACCCTTGGCGATGACACCGATGCGGTCAGCGATGGCCTCCGCCTCCTCGATATAATGCGTGGTTAAGATGATCGTCACGCCATTGGCCTTTAGCTGGGCAACGACATCCCACATGTCTTTGCGCAACTCGACGTCCACACCTGCTGTAGGCTCGTCCAAAAACAGGACGCGCGGTTCGTGGGACAGGGCTTTTGCGATCAAGACACGACGTTTCATGCCACCGGACAACATCATGATCTTCGCGTCCTTCTTATCCCAAAGGGACAAAGACCGCAGCACGCGTTCAAGGTAGACCGGATCTGGTTTTTTGCCGAACAGTCCACGCGAAAACCGGACCGTGTTCATCACTGTCTCAAACGGTTCAAGGTTGATCTCTTGCGGGACAAGGCCAACAAGATTTCGGGCAGCGCGATAGTCAGAGACGCTATCGTGCCCCCCGATCAATACCTGGCCAGAGGTCGCACGGGTGATGCCGCAAATTGTTGAGATGAGTGTTGTCTTGCCAGCCCCATTCGGCCCCAAGAGGGCAAGAATTTCACCTTGTTGAATATCGAGATGTACGGATGACAGCGCCTGAAACCCGCCATCATAGGTTTTGGTAAGGTCGGTGACCTGAACAATTTGCGTCATGCTGTTTCCTTTGACGAGAAAATAGGTCGATGACTGAGGAAGGGGAAGGCCATATTGCGGATGGGTGACATGCAATACTGCACGACCCGTGCCCTCCGTCATGAAACGAACGACCAAACGACACTCACGCCAGACTTGGATCAGGATTTTGGGGAAATTTTGGTTGCGGGAGTAGGATTTGAACCTACGACCTTCAGGTTATGAGCCTGACGAGCTACCGGGCTGCTCCATCCCGCGCTACCGAAATTAGTCTTACATCATGAGAGAGATATTTTTCTATTTCTTACTAGGTTTGGCGGTGACTTACTCTCCCACGTCTTAAGACGCAGTACCATCAGCGCTACGGCACTTAACGGCTGGGTTCGGAATGGGGCCAGGTGT
>NZ_FWFT01000002.1 GCF_900172275.1 Pseudooctadecabacter jejudonensis | reverse complement strand
CCGCCTCGTCTCCGTCTGGCTGCGTTTCCGCTCCGTCCGACCCGTCTGGCGCCCCGTCCGCGCCTCTCAGCGCCGCCGGTGAGGGGGGTTCTACGGTTACTAACAAACACCCGCAACCCCTTTTTTCGGAAAAATTCATTTTTTCTCACTTTTCCGATTTTACCCATATTTTCAGAGTGTTGCTTGCCATCCCTTGCGTTTGCCCTTGGGTCATTCGCAGGATTATTGCGCGTAGGGCATTGTCCTATGTCCTAGATGTAGCGGTCCGCGCCTTGCCTTCTACTATCCACTCAATCCTCGGCGCTGTTTTCCGGTGATTTGGTTAAATGAATCGCTGATTTGCTGCGACTCATTTGGGTGGATTCCTGTCTAGGATCTTTTCGCAGGCAATGTGCCCGCCAATATCCACGCCACCCCCAGCCCCGGCACAAGCAACATCAACGCAGTCCGAAGGGTAAGCCATTCTGCAAGAAACCCGATCAACGGAGGGCCGATCAAAAAGGACGACATGGCAATCATGGCAATCGTGGCGATGTTCTGTGCTTCGTGTTGGTCGTCCAACCCCGCAGCCGCCGAAACCCCCAGAGGGAATGCAATCGAAACGCCCAAGCCCGACAGCGCAAACCCTGCGAACAAAAACACCGGTCCTTCAGGGATCGTCGCCAAGCCAAGACCGGCAATTGCCAACCCAACGGTCAGCCGCGCCACCCCGCGCGCACCTAGCCGGGCCTTCATATAGTCACCGACAAACCGCCCCGCCGCGAGGAAGCCCGCAAACACTGTCACGGCGATGCCTGCGTCTTCGGGTGCACCGCCCTGACGTTCGGACAAATACACAGCTGCCCAATCCGTCATCGCGCCTTCGACCATCGTGACGAGAAACATGAAGGCCGCGATAATAAACAAGATGCGCGGCATATCCCGTAGCTTTTGCGGCTTGGGGGCCGGACCGTCCTCTTGTCCCGCGAGCTTTGGCAAGTTCATTGCTGCAAATATTCCAACACCCGCAGACACAGCGCACACGGCAAGTACAGCCACCAGAGGCCCGAGACCAAACAGCATCGTCACCATAAAGGACCCAGCGGTCACGCCCAGCGCCCAAAACCCATGGCAGCGCGACATGATCATGACATCAGCCTCCTTTTCCAGTCGCCCAGCATAGGTGTTCAACGCGACCTCCATAAAGGCGACGATTGCGCCGAGGCTGGCCAGCGCAAAAAACAACGAGGTCTGACCTGTCGCGAAGAACGGCAACAAAACAGCAAGGGTCTGGAGCGGGAACAGATAGATGAAGGTTCGACGTATCCCGATCCGCGCCACAATCCGACTGGCCACTTGCAAGACCGCAATCAGGGCCACTGGCATGCCCAACAGGGCGAGGGCCAAATCGGCCTTCTCCAACGACAGTGTGTCCTTGATATAGGGGATCAGGGCCAACCAAGCCCCGAAGGCCATGGGCTGAAGTGCAAACAGCGCCATAATCAAATATGTTGCCGCGCGTGCGTCTCGATTGTCCATCGCAGTCGTCCCATGATCAGATCATGGCGCGACGCTATCAACCTTTGGACGCAACGCCAGTCGCTTTTTGTGACGGGATGTAACGCAGCCCCACAAGGCCGAGGATCACGGCAAGGTAGATCAGCGGCTCGGCCTCCCACACTTTTTGGACCATGATGAAGTGGACGGCCCCCAAGGCGGCGATCGGATAGACCAGTTTGTGCATCTTCCGCCATGCGGTGGCGCCCATTTTTCGCACAGAGTAATTGTTGGACGTCGCGGCCAATGGAATCATCGCCAAAAACGCGATCATGCCGATCGTGATATAGGGCCGTTTCCAGATATCTCCCCACATCTGTTCCCAGCGCAGCGACATATCCAACACCACCCAAATTCCAAGGTGAACACCCACGTAGACAAAAGCCAGCACGCCGATGGCGCGGCGAAACTTCAGTAGGTTCAATCCGGCATGTTTGCGAAGCGGCGTGATCGCGAGACCGATGATCAACAGCTGCAACGCAATCTCGCCCATCTCACGTTCCAGGGCATTGATCGGCTCAACCCCCATGCCGCCCGTTGCGGCAAGATAGAAGAAGAACGGGATCGGCAGCAGATACCCTATATAGACAACCCATGTCGGCACCTTGCGGGCAAATCGGTTGATCGGGTCGACAATCGCGGTCATAGGGGCGCACCTTTTATGTGGGTCTGCATACTTTGAACCCATTTGGACACCAAAAGGTTCAGATGGAACCCTTTTGTCAGCTGACCAACACGAAGGTGAGGACTTGTTTCAGAGGTGCGTTCCACCCCGATCAGCGCAGGGCTTGGCTGCACAGGTAGGGATTGAAGTCGCTGTTGCCCCCACCGCGGTAGGTTTCATCAATGACCATACGGGCCATGCAACGTTGGGATTGGTCCTCACACAAGGCGGTCGACATATTCACATAAGGGCGTACAACAGAGGTCAGATCGGGACCACCAACGGCGGACCAAAAGGCCTCTGCGTCGGCCCAGAGGTCTAATCCTAAAATTCCCTACTTCAAATACCGCTCGGCTGTGCAAAGCATCTGTTGTCAGATCAAGCGGCACGACGAGGGGCGAGTGTGGGGCTTAGTAATCGACGGTCAAATCCATCCCGTCATAAAGCGATGCAACTTCGGGGTAGCCGTTGAACATCAGCGTGTCCTCACGCGCGGAGAACAGCCCGCCCCCGATCACGCGGTGCGATGCCTGGCTCCACCGCGGGTGGTCCACCTGCGGGTTCACGTTGGAATAAAACCCGTATTCGCGGGGGTTGATGATGTTCCACGTCGCGGGGGGCTGTTCGTCTGTCAAAGTAATGCGCACGATCGACTTGATGGATTTGAACCCGTACTTCCATGGCACAACCAAGCGCATGGGCGCGCCGTTCTGGTTGGCCATCGGTTCGCCGTAAATGCCGGTGGCCATCATCGTCAGCGGGTGCATCGCCTCATCCAGACGCAGGCCTTCGACATAGGGGAAATCGATGACACGGCGGCGCACACCTGGCATCACCTCAGGGATCACAGCGGTTTCGAACGCCACATGGGTGGCGCCTTCCTTGACGCCGACTTTGTTCAGCAGGTCGGCCAGTTCAAATCCATTCCACGGGATCACCATCGCCCAAGCTTCAACACAGCGGAACCGGTAGATGCGTTCTTCGACCGTCAGATCGCCGATGAGGTCTTGCAGCGCATAGGTGCCGGGATTGTCGACGAGACCATCGACCGTCACCTCCCACGGGTCGGTGACCATGTCACCCGCGTTGGCAGCCGGATCAGACTTGCCGGTGCCGAATTCATAGAAGTTGTTGTAGGACCGGATCTCTTCCAAGGTGTTCGGCTCAAGCGTTTCTTGGGCATGGACTGTTCCACCCAAGGCGCCGGCCCCCGCAAGCCCTGCAAGAACGGCGCGACGGTTCATCCACAGATGTTTCGGCGTAACGTCGGCCTGTGTGAGTGTGTTTTTCCAGCGATACGCCATTGGGGGCCTCCGGTTCATTAAGCTTAGAGTTCTATATAGGGCGATTGTGGCGAGGTCACCTAATCCGTTGTCACGTCTTCGCGGGGGGCCTGTAATGTTTCTGAGTTCGAATGGGCGTTGCCCATCCGACCAGCGCGCCCGGCGGGCGCTATTTAAGGTCGACATGTTGAGAGCGCTGCGTGTTTGTTTGGGGGGCGCTGCCCATGTGTTTGTTAGGGGGCGCTGCCCATGTTTTTGTTAGGGGGCGCTGCCCCCGGGCCTACGGCCCTCCCCCGAGGTATTTGTGACCCAAAGAAGCCGGAACCTATGCCTCTACGGGGTAGAGTTTGGACAGTTGAACGCTGGTGCCGTCCGCCTGCACAATGCGCACATGATCGCGGCGCATTTTGCGGGGCTCAGAAACGCCGACAGAATGGGCGATGGTTTCCACCTCTTTAATGAGGCTTTTGGCGTAGGCGGCCACGCGGTCGTATTTTTCAGCCGGAACCAGACCTTTTTGAAAGCGTGGATCGTGGGTGGTGATGCCTGTGGGGCAAGTATTCTTGTTGCATTTCAGGGCCTGAATACAGCCCAGCGAAAACATAAAGCCCCGCGCCGAGGTGACAAAATCGGCACCAGCACACAACGCCCATGCCACATCGCCTGGATTTACCAATTTGCCCGATGCCACGATCCGAATGCGGTCCTTCAGGCCGCGTTCGTTGCGCATGGCGGTCACGCGCGGCAAGGCCTCACGGATGGAGACGCCGACGAGATCCATCAATGGCATCGGAGATGCGCCAGTGCCGCCCTCGCCCCCGTCCAGCGTAATAAAGTCGGGCGCAAGGTCTGCGCCGCGTTCGACGATTGTATCGAAGAACTCTGCAAAGGCCGCCTCGGCGCCCATGACGGTTTTGATGCCTGTTGGCAAACCAGAGACGGTGCGCACATGGGCGATGAAATTCAGCAGGTCATGCCAATCATCAACCTCGGCGTGGCGGTTTGGGCTGATGCCATCTTGCCCCTTGGGCAACCCGCGGATTTCGGCAATTTCAGAGCTGATCTTTGCGGCGGGCAAGATGCCGCCTTTGCCGGGCTTGGCCCCTTGGGCCAGCTTGATTTCGATCATCTTGACCGTTGGATGCGCCGCGATTTTGCGCAAGGCATCATCGTCAAGGTTGCCATCCGCATCCCGCACACCGTATTTGGCCGTTCCCATCTGAAAGACGATGTCGCAGCCACCTTCGAGGTGGTAGGGCGACAAGCCACCTTCGCCTGTGTTCATCCAGATGCCTGCTTTCGCGCATCCCCGTGACAGTGCCTGCACTGCGGGTTTGGAGATCGCCCCATAGGACATTCCGCTGAGATTAAAGATGGAGGGTGCTGCATAGGGTTCACGGGCGCCCCCGCCGATCACGAGGCTTTCGGTCTTGGCAAATTGATCATCAAGCGGCGGAAAGGCGGCATTGGTGAAAATCGGGGTGCCCGGCGTCATGAGGTTGCGCGTCGATCCAAAGGCCACGGTGTTGCCCTTGCCTTCGGCGGCATGTTTGACCCAATCCCGTTGGGCGCGGTTGAAGGGCAATTCCTCACGGTCCATTGCAAAGAAATATTGGCGGAAGAATTCCCCCAAGGCAGAAAACAAATACCGAAACCGTCCAACCACCGGATAATTGCGGCGGATGGCATCGTGGGTCTGGGACCGATCGATCACAAACATCACGGCCAGCACGGCGAAGATCACACCAACGGCCACGATCAAGGCGACTGCCAAGCCTTCGAAGACGTTCATGGAAAAACTGGAAAACATGGCGAGGCCTTTTGACTGACGTTGTTCCCAGCAGACCCGTTCGGAGGGGTAACGTCAACTGAACAGGCCGTTATATCATTGGCAAAAACCGGCTGGATCAACCGGCGAATTCCGCAACCGATCACAAGTTTGTGACTGGAATGACCACACGCGCGCGGCTTAGCGCGGGACGCGATGTCGTCAAACCCCAGCGGCGGAAAACCCCGCTGAACCAAAGCGCTCCGCCGACGTATTCCCTTTCGATACCAACGAGGTGTCTAACCTATAAAAGGAGAAACTTATGCTTCGTCGTACTTTTATGGCAGCCACTGCCACCCTCGCCCTGACTGCATCGTCCGCATTCGCTGACGGTCATTCCAAGGACATCGTGGACACCGCCGCAGAGGCAGGGTCCTTCACCACATTGCTGGCCGCTGCTGAGGCCGCTGGCTTGGTTGAAACCCTCAAGGGTGACGGCCCGCTGACCGTTTTTGCCCCCACGGATGAGGCCTTTGCAGCCCTGCCCGAAGGCACCGTTGAGGGCCTGTTGGAAGACACAGAAGCGCTGACCGCAATCCTGACGTACCACGTCGTGGCCGGTAAAGTGATGTCCGGTGATCTGTCCGACGGCATGATGGCCCCGACTGTAAACGGCGCAGAGATCACCGTATCCTTGGGCGACAGCGTGATGATCAACGACGCCACCGTTGTGACCGCAGATGTTGAGGCATCCAACGGCGTGATCCACGTGATCGACACGGTCCTCATCCCCGAATAAGGCCTTGTCCGATCCAACGAAAGGGTCGCCCTCGGGCGGCCCTTTTTCGTTTACATGGCCCGCTTGGCCGGACAGGATGCCGACTATGAAAACAGCACTTATTACAGGCGCCGCGCGCGGCATTGGGTTGGCCACTGCAGATGTTCTGATCGAGGCCGGATGGCAGGTTGCGTTGGTTGACCGCGACGGCGATGCCTTGGCCGAGGCAGTGACGACCCGCGACAATGTCCACGGCATTTTTTGCGACGTGTCCGATCCGGACGCGGTTGATGGAATGATCACCGAAACTTTGCGCCATTTCGGACGCATCGACGGTTTGGTGAACAATGCAGGTGTCGCGGATTTCGGCCCGATCGAAGAGACGGGATTCGACCGTTGGAAAACGGTGATGGAGACCAATCTGGACGGTGTGTTTCTGTGCACGCAGGCCGCAACGCCTGCGTTAAAGGACAGCCGTGGGGCGATCGTGAACATCGCCAGCATTTCCGGCCTGCGCGCGTCGACCTTACGGGTGGCATACGGCACGTCGAAGGCCGCAGTGATCCAGTTGACCCTGCAACAGGCGGTGGAGCTGGGCGAATACGGCATTCGCGCCAATGCAGTCTGCCCGGGGCCTGTGAAAACAAAGCTGGCAATGGCGGTGCACAGCCAGGACATCATTGATGCCTACCACGATGCCATTCCGCTGAACCGGTACGGATCCGAACGCGAAATTGCCGACGTGATCGCTTTTTTACTGAGTGACAAGGCGAGCTTCGTCACTGGTCAAACCATCGCCGCAGATGGCGGATTTGAGGCCACGGGCGTCGGCCTGCCCGCCTTGCGCAAATAGCAAAAGCCCCCCGATTTGATCGAAGGGCTTTCACATCTCAGCTGGATCAGTGGACCGTGGCTTCATCCGGTTTGGGCCGGTTTGAGGCGCTGATGCGGTCGCCCACGATCAGACCATCGCTGCCGGCGCTGACCGGAACGGTCGCTCCATCCAGAATATCGCCGGCCAGCAACATCTCTGCCAGTGGGTCCTGCAACGCCCGCTGGATGACCCGTTTAAGCGGACGTGCCCCAAACACCGGATCGTACCCTTCATCGGCCAGCCATTTGCGGGCGCCGTCATCAAGATCAAGCGTGATCTTACGGGCGGCCAAACGTTTCAACAGCCGCACCATCTGGATATCAACGATGCCGTCCATATCCGCGCGGGCAAGCCGGTCAAAGATGACCGTTTCGTCCAGCCGGTTCAGGAACTCAGGCCGGAAATGGGCTCGCACTGCGTCCATCACATCACGCCTCGCCGTGGCACTGTCCCCACCTTCGGGCAGTTGGCTAAGGGCTTGGCTTCCGAGGTTCGATGTCAGGATGATCAACGTCTGTTTGAAATCGACCGTGCGGCCCTGACCGTCGGTCAGCACACCGTCATCCAGCACTTGCAACAAGACATTGAAGACGTCCGGATGCGCTTTTTCGACCTCATCAAACAAGATGACTTGGTACGGGCGCCGCCGAACGGCCTCAGTCAGCACGCCACCTTCGTCATACCCCACATATCCGGGCGGTGCGCCGATCAGACGAGCGACCGCGTGTTTCTCCATAAACTCGGACATGTCGATGCGCACCATGGCGTTGTCATCGTCAAACAGGAACTCGGCCACGGCCTTGGTCAGCTCAGTCTTACCGACACCCGTTGGCCCCAGAAACAGGAACGACCCCAGCGGGCGGTTCTCATCGTTCAAACCCGCACGCGCACGGCGGACAGCATTGGCCACGGCACGGACCGCCGCATTCTGGCCGATGACCCGCTTGTGCAGGCCGTCTTCCATGCGCAGCAGTTTTTCACGTTCGCCTTCCAGCATCTTGGCGACGGGCACACCCGTCCACCGTTCCACCACGGATGCGATCTGTTCGGGCCGCACAGCTTCCTCGACCATCAGGTCGTCGGCCTCCTCGGCCTCACCCAACTGCTTTTCCAACGCTGGGATGACGCCGTAAGACAGCTCACCGGCCTTGGCCAGATTGCCTTCGCGCTTGGCGATATCCAGATCGGCACGGGCGCGGTCCAACTGTTCTTTCAGCTCACGTGCGCCTTCCAGCTTGTCACGCTCTGCCTGCCACTTGGCCGTCATCTCGGCTGAGCGGTCCTGCAGATCGGCCAATTCTTTTTCGCGTTTCACAAGACGGTCTTTGGAGGCTTGATCATCCTCAAGCCGCAGGGCCTCCACCTCAATCTGAAGCTGCAACACCTGCCGGTCCAGCGCGTCAAGTTCCTCTGGTTTGCTGTCGACCTCCATCCGCAGGCGCGACGCGGCCTCATCCACCAAATCAATCGCCTTATCCGGCAAAAACCGATCCGTGATATAGCGGTGCGACAAGGTCGCGGCAGAGACCAAGGCGCTGTCGGAAATCCGCACACCGTGGTGCAATTCGTACTTTTCCTTGATGCCGCGCAAAATCGAAACGGTGTCTTCGACCGTGGGTTCCTGCACGACAAGCGGCTGGAACCGGCGGGCCAAAGCCGCGTCTTTTTCGACATACTTGCGATATTCATCAAGCGTGGTCGCACCAATGCAGTGCAATTCACCGCGCGCCAGCGCAGGCTTGATCAGGTTCGCGGCATCCATGGCACCGTCGCCTTTGCCCGCCCCCACAAGGGTGTGCATTTCGTCGATGAACAAGATCACTTCGCCCGCAGCCTCGGACACTTCGGACAGCACGGCTTTCAGACGTTCCTCAAACTCACCCCGATACTTCGCGCCTGCAATCAGCGCGCCCATATCAAGCGACAACAGGGATTTGTTGCGCAGGGATTCCGGCACGTCACCGTCAATAATACGAAGGGCCAAGCCCTCGGCAATCGCGGTTTTACCCACCCCCGGCTCACCGATCAGCACGGGATTGTTTTTGGTCCGGCGCGACAGCACCTGCATGGCGCGGCGGATTTCCTCATCCCGCCCGATGATCGGGTCAATGCGGCCTTCGCGGGCACGGGCCGTCAGATCCATCGCGTATTTCTTCAGCGCATCATAGCCGTCTTCGGCTGACGCACTGTCCGCAGTGCGACCTTTGCGGATATCATTGATCGCGGCGTTCAACCCTTGGGCCGTCACCTTGCCGGCATCCAGCGCCTCTTTCGCCTTCGATTTGACCATCGACAGCGCCATGAGCACCCTCTCAACGGGCACAAAACTATCGCCGGCTTTCTTGGCCAGCTTTTCAGCCTCGGCCAAGACCTTGCCAGTCGTCGCATCCATATAGACCTGACCCGCGTCACCGGTGACTTTAGGCAGCTTGCCCAACGCAATTTCAGTGTTTTGGTGCACCTGCTTTGCGTTGCCTCCTGACGCATTGATCAGGTTGGCAGCAAGGCCCTGATCATCGTCAAGCAATGCCTTTAGCAGATGTTCGGGGGTCAACCGCTGATGGCTGTCCCGCAATGCAATCGTCTGCGCGGATTGAATGAAACCACGCGACCGCTCCGTGAACTTGTCCAAGTTCATAGCGTCTCTCCTTTTTCAAGCGCCCCGAAAATGAACTGCCCGCTTGGCGGCACAGGAAAGGTAGGGCCTCAGTCAAGAAATGGGAAAGTCCCCAACAGATATCAAGAGGCCCGCCAAAAACCTGACGGGCCGCTGTTATTAGTTTTCGATGTCCGGCGTTACATCCCCCTGAACACGTGGTTCGGTGTCTGTCACGCCCCGGTCAGGTGCCTCGTCTGTGGTGGCCACGCTCCCCTGGACGTCACCGCCCATATTTGCGCCAGCACCGTTTTCCAGCGCGCTGTCCACGCCTTCGTCCTCCAACAGCCCAGCGCCGGTGGTATCAACGACACCTGTAGCGGCAGGCCCGACCTCTTCGGTCGAACTGTTTGCCGTGCCCGTCGTCGGCGTCGTGTTTCTTTCCAAAAAGATCAGCGCCACGGACATGATCAAAGCAACAGCCACAAAAAGGACCACTATGATCCAAAACACGCTGGTTCTGGATGTGGACGTGGATGCGTTCGGTGTTTGATCTGACATGGTACTCTCCGCTCTTGTTACGCCTCTCCAACGATGCCCTCTGGCACAAAGTTCCCATCTTGTGGGATCAGATGACCCCGCCTAAAAGGCACGCAACCATCACGGAGCCCCGCCATGACCGCCGCACACGCCTCAGATCAGTTGATTGTCGCCCTCGATGTTCCGGACGCGTTGCAGGGCCTCGCGCTTGCCCAGAAAATCGGTGACGCCGCGACCTTCTATAAAATCGGACTTGGTATGCTGACAGGGGGCGGGCTGGCCCTCGCGAATGAACTTTCGGATGAACACGGAAAACGCATCTTTCTTGACATGAAGCTGTTCGATATCGGTGCCACGGTTGAGGCCGCCGTGCGCGGGTTGTCCCGATTCGGGCATGATTTCCTGACAGTCCACGGCGACCCTCATGTCGTCCGCGCCGCCGCAGAGGGCAAAGGCGGCAGCAATATGAAAATTCTGGCTGTGACGATCCTGACATCGCTGGACCGCGCTGATCTTGATGCCTCCTGCATCAAGGGCGGCGACATCACTGATCTGGTGCAGGAACGCGCGGGCACAGCATTGTCCAATGGCGCGGATGGCGTCATCGCCTCCCCTCAAGAAGCAGCGCTGATCCGGGCCCTGCCAGAGGCAGACGGAAAACTGATCGTGACCCCCGGGGTGCGGCCTGCAGGGGCAGACTTGGGCGATCAAAAACGGGTCACGACCCCTGCCAGAGCCATTTCGAATGGCGCGGATCACGTGGTTGTAGGGCGCCCGATTTGGCAAAATCCCGACCCAAAGGCCGCAGCCGAGGCGGTGCAAGCGGAATTACGCTCCGCCGCAGCAACCCGCCCAAACGCTTAAAAAACAAGACTTTCGGCGCAAATATCACGAGAATTTCGCGCATTATCACGGGTTTGAGGGGAATTGTGACCCCTGATTCCCTTCCATGGAACCAAATTTATCCCCAAATGTTGTGTAGGCAGAGAATGCTGCCACCAAATCAACATGAGGGATTAACCATGATCCGTTTGAATGACATCCGATACACTGGCCGCGGTTTCGAGGCCGCAGTGGTTCTGCCCACCCGCGATGGGCCTCTTTCGTTTGACTGTCGCGTCGACGGACCAGCAACACTCGACCCCTCACAGGTAAAACGCGCTTTGCTTGGTCATGCCGTTCGGCAGCGCACTCGGTAATTAGAAAGAAGGAGTTGAATATGTCTCGTATTGCAGTCGGCGACATTTGCTACAATCCCACCAACGGTGCATTTGAGGCGCGCGTGGATATTGATCGCGAAGGCCGAACGTACCGGTACCCGTGTTCTATTCCTGGCACGCTCATGATGGACGATGCAACAATCCGCCGCAGCCTGACGCAACAAGCGCAAAAGATGGCTGGGCGCGAAGGCGGTCTTATGTCCATCCGATAGAATTTCGAAACGTCTGTCACTGCCTCTGTCCGATCTGTCCCTCGGACCTGAATCCTCGTGACTGACCAAACTGGCCCCGCCTCATGTGCGGGGCCTTTTTTATGCGCTGCCTAGTCGTTGATATCACGATCCCAAATTTTCACCTGGCCCCGTCGGATCCCAAACATCTGACGCAGCAAGATATAGGCCACCAGGGACAGCACCGCGAACAGCACCAACGACCACGCCAGCGACAGGCCCGCGCCAACGCCCAGCCAGATCATGGCCCCCATGAAAAACGCGCCCACTGCAAAGCCAAGAAACACCCAACCTGGGATCAGAACTTCCACAATCGCAAGCACAAGTGCTGCGACCATCCAGATCCACCATTCATTGAACCAGCCCATATTAGCCCCGCCCTTTCAACATCTTGAAGGCGTCGCCGAAGCTGTCGACGATATTGGCTGGTAGAACGACAGTGTTGCTGCCTTGCGAAGATCCCAACGCATTCACGGCCTCAACCTGTTTCAACGCCACCTGATACTGCGCCGCCTCAAGCCCGTTTTCGGCAATCGCCACGGCCACCACTTGTGTCGCATAGGCCTCTGCGTCTGCGGACACACGGCGGGCCTTCGCGGCCTGTTCCGCTGAATAAAGCTCCGCATCCGCCTGAAGCTCAACCGCGCGCTTCTTGCCCTCGGCCTCGGTCACCTGCGCCCGGCGCGCACGTTCTGCATTCAACTGCTGCAACATCGCGGCCCGCGTTGCAGCATCCAGATTAACGTCAAGGATTTCGGCACGGGTCACTTCGATGCCCCAATCGTCCACCTGCGCCGCCAACTGGTCTTGAATGGCCATGATCAAACCTGTGCGATTGGCCTGCACCTGATCCAATTCCATTTTACCAATCTCAGACCGCACGATGCCGGCCACCGTCGTGGAAATCGCACCGTCCACATCGCGGATCCGGTAGACCGTCTTTTCAGGCTCAATAATGCGGTAGAACACGGAGGTCTCAACCTGCACCAACACGTTATCGCTGGTGATCGCGTCCTGCGCCATCGTCGGCAACTGCCGTTCCAGAATGGAAATCTTGTGTGCAACGCGGTCCAGAAACGGGATGATGAAATTGATGCCGGGGCCAAGCACCGCTCGCAACCGTCCGAACCGTTCAACCACAAACTTTTCGGACTGCGGGACAATCCGCACGCCCACCAAAATGCAAACAATGATAAACGCGGCCAACAAAATAAGGACAATATTGCCCCCAATCAGATCGCCGATCAGTTGTTCAAAATCCATGATGTCCCTCGTACCCTCGTGCTTTGCCCAATCCGAATTGGATCAAGATTTATTATAACAAAACCTTAAATCCCTACCGTCCCCCGCGCAACCAAGGCTTGTCATGGCCCGCCAACCATCAACCCCATTTTGTATTTGCGCAACAGCAACCCCCATGTCCGACGCGGTGTTTCTTTGGGTCTGAAATACCTCCCCCGGAGGGCCCGCTTGCCACGGCTCTCCTCTGCCCGTTAAAGAACACTATGCCTGCCCTTTGCCGCGCCTGCTTGCACACTTTTGATGACGGACACCGCTGCCCTGTCTGTCGCAGTCCACGCGTCACGCGCCACCCTGAACTCTTTGACCTGAGTATCGCGCATATGGATTGCGATGCGTTCTACGCCAGCGTTGAAAAACGCGACAATCCAGACCTCGAAGGCAAACCGGTCATCATTGGCGGAGGCCGTCGGGGCGTCGTGTCCACATGCTGCTATATCGCACGGATCAAAGGCGTGCGTTCGGCCATGCCGATGTTTCAGGCCCTTAAACTCTGCCCCGAGGCGGTGATCGTCCGCGGCCGGATGGACCGCTATGTTGAAGTATCCCGCCAGGTCCGCACCATGATGGATGAGCTGACCCCAACAGTCGAACCGCTCTCTCTGGATGAAGCGTTCATGGATCTGACCGGCACCGCGAAACTGCATGGCGCGCCGCCCGCGGTCATGTTGGCGCGGCTGACCAAACGCATGTCGGATGAAATCGGGATCACCGGCTCCATCGGGCTGAGCCATAACAAGTTTCTGGCCAAGGTCGCATCGGATCTGGACAAGCCGCGCGGGTTTTCAGTGATTGGCGCCGCCGAGACGACGGACTTCCTGCGTCCCAAACCTGTCCGCCTCATCTGGGGCATCGGCCCTGCAGCACAAGCGAGCCTTGAGGCCGCAGGTATCCGCACCTTCGATGATCTGTTGCGATGGGACCGACGCGATTTGAATGACCGCTTCGGCAGCATGGGTGAACGGCTTTATGCCCTGGCACGCGGAGAAGATGCCCGCCGCGTCAGTGCCCACACCCCCGTCAAAGGCCTGTCAAATGAGACGACATTTCATGACGACACAAATGACACCGATATCCTTGATGGCCACATATGGCGCATGGCCGAAAAGGTGTCCGGGCGCGCCAAAGCCAAAGACAAAGCCGGACGGGTGGTCACACTGAAACTCAAACGTGCCAACCACAAACTGTTGTCCAAACGTCAAATCCTCCATCAGCCCACACAACTGGCCGATACGATCTACCGCACGGCGCGGGGCTTGTTCGATCAAGTGGGCGACCAAGGGCCTTACCGTCTTTTAGGGGTCGGCATTTCGGATCTTGTGCCTGCTGGCGATGCGGACCGCGAAGGTGATCTCTTGGATCCTGACGCTGGAAAACGGGCCGAGGCAGAACGGGCGGCGGATGCCATTCGTGAAAAATTTGGGACCGATGCTATTCTAAAGGGCCGTGCGCTGCGGTGAGGTCTAAATTTCCAGAAATTTAGACACGTAACAAAATTCCGGAATTTTGTTATTCCGCCGCCATCCGGGCGTCGTCCCTTCGACCAATATCGGCCAACTGCCCTGCGACACCATTCAACAGGTCCTTAAAGGCCGCAAAGGAGGCATTCGGTTTGACCGTCTTTTCATCCATATAAAGCGATCTGTTCACTTCGACCTGAACCGCATGACATCGACGGGAGGGGCGGCCGTAATTCTGGCAAATATAGGCACCCGCAAACGGCATATTCCGCGCGACTTTCAACCCCGCCGCAGTAAACGCTGCCTCAACCTTTTCGACCACCGAAGACGCCGCAGAGGCCCCGAACCGGTCCCCTAAAACCACGTCAGGCCGCACCGCACCAGGTGGGCCCACATTTTCCAAGGCCTCATTGGGCATGGAATGGCAGTCGATCAAAATCGCCTCCCCAAAGGTGCTGTGCGCCTCATCCAACAGCATTTGCAGTGTATCATGATAAGGCCGCCACACCGTTGAGATCCGGTCGTGCGCATCCTGCAAAGACAGTTTCCCGTTGTAGATCGGGCGCCCGTTGGACACCACACGCGGGATCACACCCAGACCGCTGGCGATGCGCGGATTGTGGGCCACCCGTCGGACACCACTGATCACAGCCCCATCCAACTCATCAGCCCCTCGGTTCAAATCAAGAAAGGCCCGTGGTGCCTGTGCCATCAAAAAAGGCGCCCCATGCGCCACAGCCGATGCAAACAGATCATCAACGAACGCGTCTTCCGATGACCGGATTTCTTGTTCATCCAGAATGGTCTGACGCATAAATGGTTCGGGATATGCGCGGCCCGAATGAGGCGAGGCAAAAACGACAGCGGTCGTCACCCGATCAGGGCGACGCAACAGATAGGATTGGTTTTCAACGTCAGCCGTCATCGCAGCCCCTTTGTGCCTCGCACAGTCCCCGCTCGTGTCGCAACGTAGCGCAGAAAACTCAAATGCCAAAAGCCCTTGATCCCTCTGCCGACTCTTTATATAGCCCTCCTCACCTGACGCGCGATTGCGCGTCCTGTTTGTTTATGGGACGCGGAACGTAAGACGGGGACGGACGATTAGCTCAGCGGTAGAGCACTTCGTTGACATCGAAGGGGTCACTGGTTCAATCCCAGTATCGTCCACCACGAATTCACCGCCAGCCTATGTGCTGGCAAACGACAACAGGCGCAATCGCCGCGCCGCGAGATAAAGGAAAGAACTATGAAAGTTCGCAACTCCCTCCGCTCGCTCAAGCAGCGCCACCGCGATTGCCGCGTCGTGCGCCGTAAGGGCCGGGTCTATGTGATCAACAAAACCCAGCGTCGGTTCAAAGCCCGCCAGGGTTAAATCGACCAAAGACCAATTCAAAGGCCGTGCCCGAGACATCGAGGCGCGGCTTTTTCGTTTCATGCCCTCACCCGTTTAGGATCTCCCGCAGGTCAGGTTTGCCAGCCTTGCGCAGAAATTGCACATCTCGACCCTAGTCATGGACAGGCAGGCCGCTTACCCTTTGGTCAATTACTTTGATCGGAGGATTTCATGACCAAACGAATTTCAACGGCCTTGACGGCCGGCCTTTTTGCCTTGGCCGCCCTGCCTGCAGCAGCACAGGATGCGGGTCTGTGCGGCGGCACCGCAGCCAATGCCCAGTGGCTGGGCGGGGATGAGGCCTCGTCGGATATTTCCACGACGTCGTCCTATGTCGAACAAATGGCGTTGGTTTTGCTGCGCAATGAATATGTCGGTCTGTTCACCGTCTCCGAGGCGGGCGAATACCGGATCGAGGCAGAGGGTCGGGGCGGTGGCGACACAGTCATCGACATCCGCGATGCGGCAGGGACGATCGTCGCCTCTGACGATGACAGCGGCGGCGCAGGCGCAAGCCGTGCGGAAACTGTGTTGCAACCCGGGACCTATTGCGTCGCGATGCGCAGTTTTGATGGCACCCCGCTGACCGGATTTGTCCGCGCAGGCCGCATTGATCTGGAACCTTTGACCGATGGATTTGGCGCATTGCCCCCGGCGTCCGATGGCGGTGAATGTGATCTGTCCAGCGCAACCCCGCTTACGTTGGGCCAGCCTGTCACAAACGCGTGGAACCAACAAAACACCTACAGCCTTCAGTTGGATGCGCCCACCTCCGTAACCCTGACAGCTGAGAATGAGGACGCGGACCCGATCCTGACCATCTTTGATCCTGCGGGCGACTGGATCGCGGAAAACGACGATTTTGACGGCCTAAACAGCCGTGTAGATCTGGCAGACCCGCTGGCCGCTGGCACCTATTGTGTGTCCTTGGGCCTTTATGGCGACGAATCTGCGCCCATCACCGTGACCGCAAAGGAATATGACGCGGCTGAAGTTCAACGGAACCTCTATAACCGTGGCGATGCCAGCCCGCCGCTGGATGGATCGCATCCCGTGTTTTCTTTGGGTGAATTGGAAACCCGTTTGCGCGAAGACGTGAATGTCAGCGGTGACGCCGTTTGGTATTCCTTCGACATTTACGAAGGCGGCTTGGTTCTGGTTGAGGCCATCGCCCAAGGCCAAGGTGATCCGGTCTTGGTGATGTACGACGATCTGGGGCGTCAGGTCGGATACAATGACGATAGCCAAGGATCGCTGGATTCCCTGCTGACCGTGCGGGTGCAACCCGGGACCTATCTGGTGGCCGTCCGGCAGCTGGACGATTCGACGACCGGTTTCATCCGGATGGTGTTCGAACGCTACGTGCCAGCGCGCCCGTAACGCCCTGTCCATATGAATAGGAAGGCCCCGCATGCTGTGCGGGGCCTTTTTCGTCAGTCGCTGATTGTGATGTTGATTGACCCTGAAATCAGGCCAATCGCGGTGCGCCGGTCGACAAATCCGGTGGGGGTGATCCCCTCAGCCTGTTGATACTCCGCAATGGCGCTTCGGGTTGCGTCGTCAATCACGCCGTCCAGACGACCAGGGTTCAGGCCCAGATCCCGCAAACGCAATTCCAGAAGCTGTGCGCGCACGCCAGACAGACGCAAATTCTCTTCCTCCGCGCGGGCCTGCGCGCGCTGTGCGTCGGTCACTTGCGGCCCGCTTGCCGCTTCAATCCGTGTTCTGGCTTCGGCTGCAAACACGCCGTCGGGATAGGCCACAAGATATTCGCGATAACCCGCAAGCGTGTCCTCACTGTCGGCAATGGACCACGCGGCACGATCCGCGGCCTCCGCCTCGGCGCGGCGGCTGTCTTCGATCGTCGCCAATCGGGCACTCGCGATGTTCGCAAAAAGCCCCTCTGGATACCGTTCAAGATAGGCGCGGTAACCCGGCTCATCGCCACGCGCACCCGTTTCGGCCCAATAGGCGCGGTCGCGGGCCTCTGCTGCCGCACGTTCGCGGGCCTCTTCCGCCTCGATTTCTGCCTGACGACGTCCTGCCTGTGCGTCCAACAGGTTGATCTGATCACGATCCAGATATGACGTCTGCGGGAACCCGTTGGATTGCTGCCAATTCGTGATGGCACCCCGAGAACCAGGCCCAAAAATACCATCCACCCCGCGTGTATTGTAATTGAGCAAGGTCAGATCCGACTGGATATCGCGGCGCTGATCGCGGCTCAGGTTCAACGCCTCTTCGGTCAGGCGGGCATCTCGGTTGGGCTCGGACCGGATCGCAGCAATCTGCGCCTCTGCATCCTCGACAAACCGACCTTCAGGATACCGTGCGATGTAGGTGCGATAGGCCTCAACCGTATCGGCGGCCGTCGCTTGATCCCACAATTCAGCCTCAGCCGTCAGATCATCTTCGGTGGGGCCTGCGGGCGGCGCAACCTCTGCCTCGTCCACGATCACCTCGGATGGCATCAGTGTCCAATCCATGGGCAGATACCCTGAAACATCCAACTCACGGTTCGACGCAAGGCGCGCACCGATCACCGCCTCGGGCGTCGTCAGAAGCCCGCTCAGCGTGTCCGCAGCGGTGCCCGGATCGGTCGAAATCACGGTGACACCTTGCGGGATGTCAGCCGCCCCCACACCGGCGCGCAGACCGGTCCCGTCCAGATCCAGATCATCGCCGTCGCCCTGCCCCAAAAGCAGAACTGCCTGTCCCGGTTTTGACGCAAGCACCTGCAGAATGCTGTCCACCGACACGCTGGTGGTCTGCACCGTGAACAGATCAAGCGCGCCCGCCTCTGCGGTCAATAGCCATGTGCGGCTTCCGTCCGTCACAAAATGCCCTGATAGCGAAACAACCAAACGATCCGCATCCGCGGCCCCCGCGCGAAAGGCCACCGCCAAATCCCGCACAACATCCGCACGCCCATTGGCGCGGGCCAAAACCTCAAACCCCAGACGCTCCAACCGGTCCTGCGCCGCAAGGATGTTATCCGCGCCCCGCACGCGGTCCAAATCCTCGTACCGTTCTTGGCCCAACACCAAGGCCATGTCCTGTGCCATAACGGACAGAGGCAAAATCATCAGGCCAGAGATCAAAAGATGGCGCATGGGGCGTCCTTTCTGTGGTGTGCTGATAAAGATATTGACCGTCAGCACCGGCTATCCAATAGCAACACGCCGATTGCGTGCTACCCTTAACCCTGAATGTGCCGTTTGTGTTCCGGCCTCGCAACTCACCGAGTGTTTCAATGCCCTACGTGTCCGACTTTACCCCCACCGCCCTAGAGGACCGGATCACTGTCCATGAAGGCGCGCAAATTGTCGAAATCAATTTTCAGGGGCTAAAGTTCCGGTCGTCGGCAGACGTCAACGCCTTTTACGATGAGGTCGAACGCAGGCTGCAAGACACAGGGGAACCGCAATGGTTCTTCATGGTGAACACACAAGACTACCGCGTCGATGAAAGCGCATGGTTCGCCTTTACGCGCCGTGGGCGTGATTTGAACGAAGGACACGGGATGAGGACCGTGCGCTATGATGCAGACCCCGACACGCTGGCCCAGATTGCCCGTACCAAGGGCACAGATCGCGAGAACCCCAACCTCTTTGGCAGCCGAGATGAGGCATGGGATCACCTGCGCACGCTCCCCTCCAAACGGCGCGAAAGGCTGGCGCATCATCCCAGTTTCACCAAAGACGCGTTCCTGCGGCGTCTGTCGTTCGACCATGACACCGGCATTTTGCACATCGACCTTAGCGGGATGAACCTGCTGCATTCGCGCGATGTCAACGACGTGCACAACTGGACGGAAGAGGCCATCCGGGCCACGCGTCATAAATGGTGGATCATCTACAATTACGAAGGCACGCGGATCCAGTCCGCCGCATGGGTCCAGTTCTCCCTCCGGTCAGAGGCGTTCAATGACACCTATTCGATGGGGTCCGTCCGTTACGCCATGGGGTCCGAGACCGAGGCCGACAAACGCCTGCGGTATGAGGCCAAGACAACACGTCCCAACATTCGCAACACCAAAGAAGAGGCCCTGTCGCGGCTGGAGGAGTTGCGGTCAGACTACGCCGCCGCCAAAGATCAAGCCTAAATCGCGCCACGCCAAAGGTGACAACGGTAAGGCCCTGTGCAACGCTTGCGCCATCCAATAAAAAGGACACCCCATGCTGATCTGGATGCGCGCTGAACCCCGCAACAACGAAGCCCGCGCGCCGCTGACGCCTGCGGGCGCGGCCAAGCTGATCGATCAAGGTTGGCGCGTGGTGGTGGAAGACGACGAAAACCGCGCCATCCCGACAGAAGACTACCGCGATCAGGGCTGTGAGATCGCCCCGCCCGCCTCTTGGATCAACGCGCCCGACGATACCATAATTCTCGGCCTGAAAGAGCTTGACGACGACGGCACTGCGCTTCCCCACACGCACATCATGTTCGGTCACGCCTACAAAGGCCAAGCGGACGGTCGCATACTGCTAGATCGGTTCAAAAAGGGCGGCGGCACCCTGCTTGATCTGGAATATCTCGTGGACGGCAACGAACGGCGCGTCGCGGCCTTTGGCTATTGGGCCGGTTTTGCCGGTGCTGCGGTATCCCTTTTGGCGTTGGCGGCCCAGCGCAACGATCAGACGTTGGGCAAGGTGTCGGCCTATGCGTCGGCAGATGATATGGTCGATGAGGTCCGCAAGGCCCTTCAAAGATCAACCCGTGTGATCATCATTGGCGCCAAAGGGCGCGTGGGCAGCGGGGCTGCGGATCTGTGCAAACAAGTGGGCATCACTCCCACCGAATGGGACAAAGACGAAACCGCACATGGCGGCCCCTTCCCCGAGGTTTTAGAATACGATGTTTTCCTCAACTGCATCCTCGCCCATAAAGGTGCGCCGGTGTTCGTGGACAAAGACGCCACCGACGCCGACAGACAACTGCGTGTCATCGGCGACATTGCCTGTGATCCGACCTCTGATTTTTCACCGATCAAGGTCTATGACCAGTCAACAACTTGGGGCAATCCTACCACTGTTGTTCACCGCACCCCACCGCTTGAGGTGATGGCCATCGACAATCTGCCGTCTCTCATGCCCACAGAAAGCACCGAGGATTTCGCGGACCAGTTGCTGCCATACCTGCTTGACCTGAAAGACGACAAACAAGGCGTCTGGGCACGGGCCCGCGCGACGTTCAAAGACAATGTGTAAAGACGGTCACTTTCCAAAGATGCGGTAATAGGCCCAATCGGGTAAAAACTGTGACAGGCGGAAGACCCACGAAAAGACCATCGGAAAGCTCTTCTTGAAATGGTCCGTGCGCATATGCTCCAGCATTTCTTGTGCGGCCTCTTCGGGCTGCATCAGGAACGGCATGTTGAAATCGTTCTTGTCCGTCAGGCGGGTCTTGATGAAACCGGGGTTGGCAACCTGAACGTCGACGCCCGTTTTGCGCAAATCCGCGTGCATACATTCGGCCAAGGACATCGTGCCCGCCTTGGACGCGGTGTAACCAATAGACCCCGGCAACCCACGAAACCCCGTCAGGGAGGACGTGATGACAATGTGTCCATCGTCTCGGTCCACCATCGCGGGCACCACTTGCCCCAACACCCGCACGAAACCGGTGAAATTGATATCGACCATCGCCGTGGCTTTGTCGGCGTCCCATTCATCCGCGCCAAAAGGCCAATAGACACCCGCCAATAACACCAGACCGTCGATCTTGCCCACGGCTGTCGCCGCGTCCTTCACGCTGTCGTCGTCACTGATATCGATGGTCTGATAGCGCGCCTTGCCCGGCATGTCTTTGACGGCCTCGGCCAAGGTGTCCTCAGACCGAGCCGACAAAATCACTTCGGCGCCAGCGGCACTCAATTTAGCGGCAAGCGCCTTGCCCAATCCTTCGGACGCGCCCACCAACCAATATGTCTTGCCGCTGAAATCTCTCATGTCACTCTCCTGGTTGCAGGTTTGCGGCGTGTTTGGGCCGCATCGTGGCCACCAGTTCAGCGACCTTTATCCCAAACTTCCGAAACTGCGATCGGTTCATCACGTTTCCATTGGGCGTCATGTACATCCAGTCCGTGGTGGACAGAACATGGCCGCCTGCCTCATCCGTCAACTTGATGTTATAATTCAGCTGAACCGCACTGCCGCGCTGGGTGCCAGTGCCTGCGCCGACCAGATCGGGGGCCTCCGCCTTGATCGTGCCGTCGTTGCCCAACGTGAAGGTCCACTCACGGTGCTGGATATTACCGCTGTCGTAGCGGAATTCTTCTTTTACCGTGCCGACATTACCGTCCCAAGAGGCCACGAAATCGGCCTCAAACCGCGATGTCACGCGACCCGTAGGGCCATAAATCACGCCTTCGCATTCAATGGGGCCGTTAAAGACCTCGCGCATGTTGAACAGCGGGCCTTCGGTGTAATCATCGGGCGTCTGCGCCATAAACGACGCAAAACGGAATTTCAAAAGCAACAGGGCCACCACCGCAGCGGCACCCAGAAGTATTAGGATCGTGGACGTCATCGTTTCAGTCCTCCAGTTTCGTGGCGAGCAAAAGCGCAACCGCCACGCATTTCAACAGCGACGGCACCAACGCATAAAGCACCGTCAACATCGTAAGCGCCTCTGCTGGATTGTCAGTACCGGCGGCAAAACCGGCCCCTTCCATCAAGGGCAATAAAAGTACCGCCGCAAAGGCGAGTGTGAATTTTGACACCAACGACCACAGACCGAACCCTTGGCCACCGTTGGGGGCTATATGAGACATACGTTTGGCAAAGAGGGCCGGGAGCAAAGTTAAATCGGCACCAATTGTCGCACCCGACAAAACGCAGATCACCGCAAACGGGATCACATCGCCCGTGCCCAATGTCAGGGTCCATCCAAAGGCCGCAATCGCCAGCATCATCGCCGCCAGCAAGACAGGTTTTTCGCCAAACCGATTTGCCAGCGCGGACCACAAAGGTGCAGACAGTGCTGCCGCCAGAAAGAACAGCACCAACAACGGGCCTTCCCAGCCCGGCGCATCCAGACGGCTTTCGACGTAGAACAAAAACAGGGTTGAGGACACGGCCAGCGGCGTGGCGTTCACAAGTGCCAGCAAAAGCAGTTTGCGGGCCAAGGGATCCGACAGGATCGAACCGATCGGCGTCGGTTCCTGTTCGGTTGATGCGGCTGTCCATTCGGGCCACATGAACACCGCTGCAACCGCCGTCGCCGCAGCAAAGCCCCAGGCGAATGTGGCGAACGGATTGTCAGACACCCCCATCAGCAAAGTGGGCGCCACCGCCGCCAGACACACGCCCAACAACGCACCGGATTCGCGCCATGCCGCCAACCGCGTGTGGCCTTTGTCCAGCCCCTCAACCTTCGCGATCCCTTGGGCGTAAAAATTGATGGTCAGAAAGCTGAACGCCGAAAACAGCCCCGTGATGGACATGCCGAACCAGCAGACGGGATCAAACAAAGGCTCAACCGCGAACAGCGCAATCATCGACAAGGCCAAAAGTGCGGCCGCCGCGGCCACGGCCCACGCCTTACCACCGCGCAACCGTTCGGCCACCCAGCCCAGAACAGGGTCTTGCACAACATCGAACAGTCGCAGGCCAAACAAAACAGCGCCCAAGGCAGTCAGGCTGACGCCGTAGGTGTCCGCATAGTATTTGGGCGCGTAAATATAGATTGGCAGGCCCGCGCCAGACAGAACCGCTGCAAAGCCGGTGTAGGCCGGAAACCGTTGGGCAAGGGCATTCATCGCGACACCTCATCACTCGGCGGTTCGGGTCGCGCACGATAGGCCACGCCCTTCCACCACAGTTTCACCGCTTGCCAGTGGATCAGCGCCAAAACGCGGCGCGATCCAAACGGGCGGCGCAACATCGACCGCAGGATGCCCGCGTTGGTCAAAGGTTTGCGAGGCCCTGTCAGGGTCGCAATCAACCCTGCATGATCCTCTGAGAAATCAATCCAGATGCCGACACGGTCCGGCTGAATGTCGAACCGAAATGTATAGCCGCCCGCGATGTCCTGAAACGGCGAGACATGGAAAATCTTTTGCGCGGTGATCGTCTCCGCCTTCGTGATCTCGCGCAGATCATTGTGATGGCACAGATAGGAATGTCTGTCGCCAAAGGTGTTCGTGACCTCGGCGATCACCACACGCAACACGTCCTCCGCGTCATGGCACAGCCAAAACGACACGGGATTGAACACGTGCCCCAACACCCGCGGTTGCGCCAAAAGCTCGATCCGCCCTGCGACATTCAGCCCGTGTTCCGCCAAAATATCCCGCACCCAGGCCGCACCGCGGCCCTGACCCGGCGCCCCGCCATGGTCGCTGTCATGCAGCGACATCGCCCCCCGACCGTTCCGCGCGAACAGCGCGGGGTGGTCGGGCGCGCCTTCGGCATCCAACAACACGTAGTCGATGGAATAGCGAAAGGCATTCTTCGTCGCCCCGCGCCTGCCATGATAGGTTTTACCTGCGATATGTTGAACGGCGGACACGTCGTTACTCAGCAGCCAAGGCCATCGCACCACGCGCACGGATCGCAGCCACCACATCCATTGCAGACCCGATCCCATCTTCGTGGAACCCGTTTTTCATCCAAGCCCCGCAGAACCACGTGTTGGCCGTACCATTCATCGCCGCCGCCTCACCTTGGGCGGACAGCGCCCCAAGATCATAAACAGGATGGCGCAGCACGACCTCATCCCAGATCAAATCCGGGTTGATGTCGCGCGTGGTGTTCAACGTCACAAACAATGAATCCGCCTTCAACCAAGGCTGCAATTTGTTCATCCAGTAGGTCAGGTCAATCCGGTCCGACGCCTTGTCCTTGTCCTCGGAGTAAATCCACGAGGCCCAGACAGATCTACGCTTGGGCATGATCGTTTCATCGGAATGCAGAACAATGCGGTTGGGCTGATATTTGATCGCACCCAGCACCGATTGTTCCTGCCCCGTCGGGTCCTGCAACATCTGCAGACTGTCATCGGAATGGGTTGCAAAGATGACGTCGTCGAAGGCCTCCCAATCAGAACCGGGGGCCTTGATGGTCACGCCATCAGACGTCCGGCGCACGCCTTCAACCGGGGTGCCCAGGCGCATGACCACGCCACGCTCCGCCATCGACACCCCAAGACGGGACACATATTCCTGACTGCCCCCTTTCACGGTGTACCACTGATGTTGGCCGGTGATTCCCAACAGCGCGTGGTTTTCAAAAAACGTCATCATCGCATGGGCCGGGAAATCCATGATCTTTTCGGTCGGGGTAGACCAGATCGCCCCACTCAGGGGCAGCAGATAACGGTCCCGGAAGTACTCCCCCGCGCCCAGCTTTTCAAACAGGCCGCCAACGGTCAGCCCCTCTTCCTTGGACAACCGCAGACCGTTTTTGTTGAAATTAAAGATGTCGCGGATCATGCGCAGAAATTTTGGGTTCACCGCATTCTTGGGCTGCGCAAACAAGGCGCGCAGGCTGGTCAGCGCATATTCAAACCGCCCCCCATCCATCGACGCCCCAAAGGACATGTTGGATTTGACCACGGGCACGTCCAACTCGTCGAACAAAGCCGCCAAATGCGGGTAATTGGCATAGTTGAACACGATAAATCCGGTATCGACCGGCTGATCACCGTTCCGTCCTCCCATGCGTGTGCGCGCATGCCCGCCCAGCCGTTGCTCGGCCTCAAACAACACCACGCGGTGGTCTTTTGCCAACTCATGCGCGGCGGCCATACCAGAAATGCCCGCACCGATGACGGCGATCCGCCGCGGTGTTTCGCCTGTTTGTTTACTCGACATTACACCCGAACCCCTATGTGTCATTTTTTACTTACACTTTTCTTTGCAAGTTGTCTCATATCCTTTACGGTCAGGCTGGAGTTTTGGTTTCATTTCAAGGCAATAAAATTAACAGTCCCAATTGTTAACTTTTTCGCTGCCACAGGTGATCCAGCCGCAAATCTGCGACGTAATCCTCTTATGTTGACCAAAACATCGACCTTGGCGAAGCCCGCGTCCCGGACTGCAAAAGATGGACAGCTGGCAGAGACACTTTTGAAGGCCGGCCCAAAGACGGGCAGGCCCCTAAAAGAGGCGGACGTTGTGGCAACACAAAAACCAGATCGTATGGCATGGGTGTCCCACCTTACAGCCATCCGGGATGACAAAGACCAAAAGGCTTTTGCTGAGGTCTTTGGGCACTTCGCCCCACGGGTGAAAGCGTTTTTGATGAAGTCGGGCGCCAGCCCTGATCTGGCAGAAGAAGTCGCGCAAGAGGTCATGGCGACCCTGTGGCGTAAGGCGCATATGTTTGATCCCACAAAGGCGAGTGTGTCCACGTGGGTCTTCACAATCGCCCGAAACCGGCGGATCGACATTCTGCGCAAACAGCGCAGGCCGGAACCAGAAGACCTGCCATGGGGACCGGAGGCCGAACCCGACCAAGAAGATGTGCTGGCCCTCCAGCAAGAAAGTGAACAACTCGGGGTGGCTTTGGCTGCCCTGCCCGAAAAACAGAGAGATCTGATCGTAAAGGCCTACTACGGCGACCTGACCCACAGTGAGATCGCAGAGCAAACCGGCCTCCCCCTCGGGACGATCAAATCAAGGATAAGGCTGGCGCTGGAACGCTTGCGCCATCAGTTGAAGTGAAGAGAGCAATGAACGAGATTAAACACCACCTGACTGATGCGCTGTTGATGGCCTATTCAGCCGGCACCTTGCCCGAAGGGTTCAACCTTGTCGTGGCGACCCACATTTCCATGTGCGACGAATGCCGCGCGCGGATGATGGAATTCGACACCGTAGGTGGGGCCGTCATGGACGCTGAGACACCCGCAAACGTGTCCGACGAAAGTTTCGCAGCCACGCTTGAGTTGATCGCGAAAGACGATACGGCCCTGCACGAACCTGTGGCAGAAACCCCCGCACGCAACGGCCTGTTTCCCAGCCCGTTGCAAGACTACGTCGGTGGCGATCTTGATGCCGTGAAATGGCGTCGCGTGGGCGGCGGGGTTCGTCAGGCGATCCTCAAAACCGACAAGTCCGCCAGCGTTCGTTTGCTCCACATTCCTGCTGGCGTCGCGGTGCCCGATCACGGCCACCGCGGGACCGAACTGACCCTTGTGCTGCAAGGCGCCTTTCGCGATGAAAGCGACCGTTTCGCCACTGGCGATATTGAGGTCGCCACGGATGAACTGGATCACCAGCCCGTCGCCGAAGAGGGGATGGATTGCATCTGCCTTGCGGCCACGGACGCGCCGTTGCGGTTCAACAGCTGGATCCCGAAGATCGCACAGCCGTTTTTGCGCATTTGACGCAAAGCAAAGCACCAGAACGACAAAGGGCGTCCCCGAAAGATCAGGGACGCCCTTATTCGTTTCAGCCGAACGGTTTTACGACGGCAAAGACACCCAGCGCATTCCGTTGGACGTGCCCTCTTCAAGGTTGTTCAACTGACCCACACCGGACGGCACACCACCCGCATCCGGTTGCAACACGATCTGAAGCGTCTCGTTGCCATACATCACAGCGCCGGTTTCTGTCCCCTCAAGGGGCAAGGTCACGCCGTTGGATTGACGCACGCAGGACCGAGAGACGAATTCATTGCCGCATTCAACGATCTGCGCCTGTTCAGGCGGATCCGTCAGGACCCCCTGATAGAAAAACGTCAATGTGTTGCCAGGGGCGAACGGGCCGGTTTCCCCGCCGGGCAGCGGTGTCATACAGGCCGAAAGGCCGCCAACCACAACTGCCAACCCTGTCAGTTTAATTCCACGCAAGATCACGATGTACTCCTCGCCAAGTCAAATAACCGTCGCCACCTGGCGATAGTAGAAATGTGCGGTGCGGGTAGGCACCGGTCACGATAAAATAATCAGCGGTCCGTTCGACATGCCCACGGTGTCCGGCCCCGCCGCAAATATGCCCCCCGCCACAGGGCCGCAAAGAATAGGTATGCATATCGCCGTGCTCATTCGCGATGACGAAAACCGTTCCACGATCAAAGGGCAGATCGCGGTTCGCCTCGTCCCACGCACGACGGGTTTCCTCCGTCAGGTTGTTCAGACGCAGACCCTCAACATCACGTTCCAGATCCGCGACGGAACACGCGCCGAGCGTCAAAACACCTGCCAATACTGCAAGAATCCTCATACGGGCCCCCAAATGATTTGCGGCAGGCTATCCAGCGGCGGGACGTCTCTCAATAGGGATTTGACACACAAGGGGTCAGGTGCGTCCGAAAAGACGCTCAATATCGCTGAGTTTCAGCTCCACATACGTGGGTCGTCCATGGTTGCATTGGCCCGAACGGGGCGTTCTTTCCATGTCGCGCAACAGCTGGTTCATCTCCTCACCCCGCATCTGGCGGCCCGTGCGAATTGATCCATGACAGGCAACACGGCTCAGGATCGCCTCAAGCTTTTCCTGCACCAAGGTGCTGGCCCCCTGATCGCTCAACTCATCCAGAACGTCCCGCAACAAGGCCTCAGCGTTCACTTCGCCCAACAAAGCAGGTGTCTCACGCACGGCAATGGCCCCGCCACCGAACGGTTCAATAGTCAATCCGAACCGCGCAAGGTCATCTGCCACCGCCAACAGCTGGGCGGCATCGACCTCTGACATCTCGATAATTTCGGGGATCAGCAGGGCCTGCGCCGCCACGCCAGTCTCCGCCATTTGGGCCTTTAGTTTTTCGTACACCAACCGCTCATGCGCGGCATGGCCATCGACAATAACGATGCCATCAGCCGTTTGGGCGATGATGTAATTTTCATGCACCTGCGCGCGGGCGGCTCCCAGCGGATGATCCTGTGTCTCCTCATCTTCGACCACGGGCTGGGCCTCAACACGACCGGAATAATCCGGCGCGAACTCGGCAAAGCCGGTGCTTGGCGGCTGATAGGCGGACCCACGCGACGGTGTGGGGCGGTCCATTTGATAAATTCGCGCGCTGTCTTGCGCAGGCTGTTCCGGCTGCAGGGCCCCCAACGTCGCCGCCGCAACCGTGCTCGACGCACGGTGCCCCGCCTCGGCCAGCGCATGACGCAATCCGCTGACGATCAGGCCCCGCACCAACCCTGGATCGCGAAACCGGACCTCGGATTTCGCAGGATGCACGTTCACGTCCACGCGTGTCGGATCAAGGTCTATGAACAGACATGCCGCCGGATGTCGATCGCGGCTCAGCGTGTCCATATAGGCCCCGCGCAACGCCCCAATCAGGACCTTGTCGCGCACGGGCCGCCCGTTCACATACAGGAATTGCTGCACGGCGGATCCGCGCGAATAGGTCGGCAGCGCGGCATATCCTGTCAGATGCACCCCTTCGCGTTCGGCATCAATCGCCAGCGCATTCTCTGCGAAATCCTTGCCCAACACACAGCGCAAACGGGCATGCAACGCGTCAAACATATCGCCGGTTTCCGCATCCGCGCGGAACGTCACACGGGAATTGCCGCCTGACACATCGGTCAGGATAAAGGTCACGAACGGCTCCGCCATGGCGAGCCGTTTGATCACATCGCTGATCGCCTGCATCTCGGCCCGGTCCGTGCGCAGAAATTTCAGCCGTGCAGGCGTGGCATAGAACAGATCGCGCAGCTCAACCACCGTGCCAGCCGTCAGCGCGGCAGGGCGGACAGCCTCATGGGCACCACCGGCAACTGTCACCTCGGCCCCGTCCGCGGTGGCCGTGCGGCTGCGAATCGTCAGTCGGCCAACAGCGCCAAGGGACGGCAACGCCTCCCCCCGAAAGCCGAAACTGTGGATGTTCAGTAGGTCGGTCCCGTCGATTTTGGACGTGGCATGGCGCGACAGGGCCAGCGGCAAATCATCCGCCGTCATGCCCACGCCGTTGTCCGTCACGCGGATCAGCGTCTTACCGCCATCGGCAATTGCGACCTCAATCCGGCTGGCCTTGGCGTCCAACGCGTTTTCAACCAGTTCTTTGACCGCAGACGCAGGGCGTTCGACAACCTCACCCGCGGCAATCCGGTTGATCGCAGCATCGTCCAGTTGGCGGATCACAGGTTGTGTCGCGCTTATGTTGTGGTCAAAGGCAGCCATGCCACAAAAGCTAGCATAACTCGCTTTGATTCTGACAGGCCCTATTCGTGGTTAACGGGTTATTGCAGGCCCTCGGGCTCCCCCACCACGACAAAGTGCAGACCGTCCGGGTCCAACAGCTCAGCCGCCACACGATTGACGTCGTCCAAGGTCACAGCCTCAATAAAATCATTGCGGTTAGCGACATATTCGGGCGTCAAATCCACGCTTTGCATCCCCACCAAGATCCCCGCAATCTCGGCGTTGCCGTCGAACCGCAGGGGATAGGCACCGGTCAAATAGGTCTTCGCGGCATCCAGTTCTTCTTGCGTGATCCCCTCGGACGCCAAAGCGGCCCATTCATCGCGGATCACCTCAATCGCATCCGCAATCCGATCGTTTGAGGACGCGACGGACCCCAAATAGATCTCGGTAAAATCTTTGGGCACCAGAAACGTCGACACGCCATAGGTCAGCCCGCGCTTTTCACGAACCTCTCTATACAGACGGCTTTCCACACCATTGCCGCCCAAAATTTCGTTCAGAATAAAGGCCGCAAAAAAATCTTCGTCGTCGCGTTCTATCCCACTGTGACCAAACAAGGCGACCGATTGCGGCGTGGCATAAGGGACCACTGTGATCCCCCCGTCCAACCCGAACGCAACATCCTCGGGCAACTCCGGCCCCGTTTCTGGCAGATCACCAATCAACGCATCGATGATCTCACCCAACTCCTCAGCGGATAAATCACCAGCCGCGCCCACATGGACGCGGCCCGTGGTCAGCGCGTTGCGGTGCGCCTCAAGAATATCATCGCGCGTCAAGGCGGTGACCGTCTCCTCGGTCCCGTTGATCGGAGTAGCATAGGGGTGATCGCCAAAAGCCGCCGCATCAAGGGCGGCACTTGCGATCCGGTTGGGATTGTTCGCATCAGACCGGATGCCCGCCAGAACCTGACTGCGGACACGGTCCACCGCGTCCTGATCAAACCGCGGATTGATCAACGCTTCGCGCAGCAGGGCGATGGCCTCGTCGCGGTTTTCGGACAGGAACACAGCCGACACAGTGACCGAATCGTCGAAGGTATCAAACGAAAACGACGCGGCCAGCGCCTCACGGCGTTCCTGGAATTCCCGCGCTGTCAGGTCACCCGCCCCTTCCTCAATCAGGCCCATCATCAGGTTTGTAGCGCCTCGTTTGTCGGGCGCGTCCAGAACAGCGCCCCCATCAAACACGAATTCAATCGCCGCAAAGGGGATAGAATTTTCTTCAACCAGCCACGCCTCGATCCCGCTGGGCGATGTGACCTCTTGGATGTTGATCTGGGTCTGGGCTTGGGCGGTTACAGCTGTCACGGACAAGGTCAGGGCGGCGATGAGGCGACGGATCATTGCAAAATCTCCCGGCTAGGAACGACATAGGCGGTGACCGCGCGGTCACGGTTCAACACACGGGCGGCCACGCCCATGACGTCCTCAGCCGTCACAGCTTGCAGCACGTCAGGCCACGCCTGCACGTCTTCAACCGTCAGGCCCGAGGTCAGGGCCGCGCCGTAGCGGCGGGCCAGCCCACCCACATCATCGCGCGCATAGATTTCACCGGCGCGCAGCTGTGTCCGCAACGCCTCCATCCGGTCGGGCGCGATGCCGACTTCCATGAACTGCGCAAGGGTCGCATCCATCGCGTCCTCTGCGTCCTGCAGGGTGACCCCTTCGGCGGGGGCCACCGTCAGGCCAAAGGTCGTATCATCCAGACTGACGCCTGAATAAAAAGCACCCGCGTAAATGGCGGTGTTGGTGTCGAACTGCAACGCCACCGGCAGAACCGAGGTAAAGGACGATCCGCCCAGAATTTCGGCCAGATAGGTCAGCGCGGCGGCATCTTCCTGCGCACCGGCATCCCGTTCTGGCGCCAGATAAGTGCGTGTGACATAGGGCTGTGCGACCCGCGGGTCCTCGAAAACCAAACGGCGTTCGGCCCGCTGCGGGGGTTCTTGTGGGCGAACCCGCTCGGGCAAATCAGGTTCCGCCGGAATAGGGCCGTAGTATTGTTCGGCTAAGGCCAGAACCTCGTCCGGCTCAACGTCCCCTGCCACGACGAGGATCGTGTTGTTGGGCGAATAATACAGGTCATAAAACGCCAATGCGTCCTGCATATCCAGCTGTTCCATCTCATGCATCCAACCGATGATTGGAACACCGTAGCCGTGGTTTTGATACTGCGCCGCCATCATCTGTTCGCGCGCCAAAGCTCCGGGGGAGTTTTCGGTCCGCTGGTTGCGTTCCTCAAGGATCACGCCGCGCTCGGCCACGATATCCTCTTCGGTCAGGACAAGGTTGTTCATCCGGTCCGCTTCATACTGCATCATCAGAGGCAAACGGTCGGCGGCCACCCTTTGGAAATAGCCCGTATAATCATAACTGGTGAATGCGTTGTCGGATCCGCCGTTTTCGGCCACGACGCGCTGAAACTCTCCGCTTTCGACATTTTCAGTCGCCTTGAACAACAGATGCTCCAGAAAATGCGCAATGCCTGAGACACCCGCAGGCTCATCCGCCGATCCCGCCTTGTACCACAGCATATGAACGACGACAGGGGCACGATGATCTTCGATCACCACCACATCCATTCCGTTGTCCAGCTGATAGGTCGTCACCTCTTCGGCGAGGGTCATTGTCCCCACGAGGCTGAGGGCAAGGGCAAATAGGCGCATAAAAATCTCCGCGGTTGTCCGTCCCTTAAAATCTACGTCGCGCGACGCGGTCTTCAAGGTGTCATACGCGGATGTGAGCGGCGCGAGCGTTTATTGTGGAGGCGCCGTCGGCGTCGCCACCCCCGCATTGCGGAACCGTTGAAGTTCGGCATAGGCATCAAGGGCCTGCCGCGCATAGGCCGCAAAATAACGGTCCCGTCCGCCAAAGAAGCTCAGCCGCGACGCACGGCTGCGAAACGCCTGATCCTCAGCCGCAAGCGTTTGACGGATGGACGGATCAACGCCATTCCGGCCCGCTGCCGCAACAATGGCACTGTCAGTCGCGGGAATACCTGCAGGCACCAAAGCTGCGGGATTACCGCCCAAGGCCGCCACAGCCTCCCCATTCGGGTTGGGGTCGACACGGTTTGCGCCTCCAGGTGTCGGGGCGGGCAAATTCGAAAGATCAGACGGCAAAACCAAAGGGTTGACGGGGTTCACCTGAAACTCATCGGGGCCACCGCTATTGCTGCGCAAATCCCGCAGACCTCGGTCACCGCCAGCACAGGCGGCCAAGGTCAGCACCATAACACCCATCACGATTGCCTTGCGCATATCGAACCCCTTCATTCCTTGCCGACGTTCTTAGACCAAAGCAAAGGCCCCGTCACGCGGTCTTCTTTTTGTTGTCCCCATCGGTGAACAACACAAGACCCACAGCGCCGATAAAAATGGAAATATCCGCGATGTTGAACGCATAAGGGTTGGTAAACCCACAGCATGACATGTTCAGAAAATCGGCCACGGCGCCATGGATCAACCGGTCAATCACATTGCCCAGCGCGCCGCCCACCAAAAGGCCCGCGCTGATCAAGGCCCAGCGCGACATCGCCTCTCGCCTCACCCACCAAATGACGAACGCGGTGATCGCCAAGGCCACACCAATCAGAACCCAACGCATATCGTAATCGGCAAAAAGCCCGAAATTCACCCCACGGTTCCACGCCATGCGCAGCACCAGATAGGGCGGGAAGACGTCATACGTTTGACCTGGCTGATTGGGCAGGTCGATCTGATACAGCACGACATACTTTGTCAGCTGATCCGCCAGAAACACCCACATCCCAGTCCAGAACATCAAACGCATAACAAATCCCCAATCTCGATCAGTGGCGGAAGTGACGCATGCCGGTGAACACCATGGCAAGGCCCGCCTCATCTGCGGCGGCAATCACCTCATCATCGCGCATGGATCCGCCGGGCTGGATCACACAAGACGCGCCCGCGGCTGCGGCCTCCAGCAGACCATCGGCAAAGGGGAAGAACGCATCGGACGCCACGGCAGACCCTTGGGTCAAGGGGTTGGGCAAATCCAACGCCTCGGCCATACGTTCGGCCTTCTTGGCGGCAATGAGGGCGCTGTCCACGCGGCTCATCTGGCCTGCACCGACGCCCACGGTCGCCATGTCTTTCACATAGACGATAGCGTTGGATTTAACGTGCTTGGCGACTTTCCACGCAAACAACAGATCGTCCAACTGCGCATCCGTCGGCGCAACCTTGGTCACGACCTTTAAATCGGCGCGCCCGATAAAGCCGCTGTCCTTGTCCTGCATCAGATAGCCACCCGACACTTGGCGGATGGTCTGCGCCGTGGTCAGCGGATCGGCCAGACCACCGGTTGTCAGCAAACGCAGGTTCTTTTTCTTGGCAAAGATCTCCTTCGCCTCTTCGGTGGCCGACGGGGCAATCACAACTTCGGTGAAAATCCCGGTGATAATGTCAGCCGTTTCCGCGTCCAACTCACCGTTCAGGGCGACAATGCCCCCAAAGGCAGACGTCTGATCGCAGCGGAACGCCTTGGTGTAGGCCTCCGCCATGCTGGTGCCCTTGGCCACGCCACAGGGGTTGGCGTGCTTGATGATGGCAACAGCGGCGCCGTCCTCGGGGTTGAACTCGCTGACCAATTCAAACGCCGCATCTGTGTCGTTGATGTTGTTGTAGGACAGCTCTTTGCCTTGATGTTGCTGCGCCGTCGCGACACCTGGACGATCTGACCCATCCACATAGAACGCCGCCTGCTGGTGGGGGTTCTCGCCATAGCGCAGCGTCTGGGCGAGGGTCCCCGCCACCGCCCGCCGACGCGGGGCGTCATTTCCGATAGCACCGGCCATCCAACCGCTCACCGCCGCATCATATGCCGCCGTGCGCGCGTAGGCCGCCTGCGCCAACGTCTGCCGGAACGCATAGGTCGTGGCCCCGTCGTTGGCGTCCAACTCTGCCAAAACAGCCTCATAATCCTGAACATCCACCACCACGTTCACGAAAGCATGGTTCTTGGCGGCGGCGCGGATCATGGCGGGCCCGCCAATGTCGATGTTCTCGATCATATCGTCGTAGTCGGCACCGCGCGCCAAAGCATCCTCAAACGGGTACAGGTTCACCACCAGCAGATCGATCGCGCCGATCCCGTGGTCGTCCATCGCGGCTACATGCGCCTCATTGTCCCGCAGCGCCAACAAACCGCCATGCACGCCCGGATGTAACGTCTTTACGCGGCCGTCCATCATTTCGGGATAACCCGTAACATCGGCCACATCGCGCACCGTCAATCCCGCATCGCGCAGCGCCTTGGCCGATCCGCCTGTCGACAACAACTCAACCCCCCGCGCGGCCAACGCCTTTCCCAGATCAATCAATCCGGTCTTGTCGGAAACAGACAAAAGCGCGCGGCGAACAGGTTGCAGGTCGGTCATTGAATAAGGCCCCCTCAGGCAGGTCAGAACTCCAGTGCCGCAGGATCATCGACATCGCGCAACGCGGTGGGCACATCTTGCGCCTTGGACAATGACCAACGGATGCGCGTCGCATATGACAAAGCCCGCCCAGATAAAACCACCTGTTGCGCCGCACGGGGCCTTAATCGCCCATTTTCAAGGTAAACGGACGCCTCAAGCCGCATATCTTCGGCCCCGTCCTGCCGAAACACCCAAATTTCACCAGATTTCTGCGTCAACGACACCGCCGCGCCGCCCAAATCGACCGCAGCTTCGACCTCTGGATGCAAATGGAACCGCACCGACCACGGAATGCCCTGCAACGTCTCGGCGTCCAACGCGCGATCAAAGACAGGCTCATCCTCGGGATCAAGGATCGTCAGCAGGTCTTCGCCCGCAATCGCCCGTCCATCCAACGTCAGATCCAACGTGCGCACATGGGTCAGCCCGTGACTGACACGGTATCCGTCATGCGCCATGGCAAGGCGATACCCGTCTGCGACGGTGCTGATCTCTGATTGCACCTCAACCGGGCCATCTGTCATCACCTCCGACCCGTCGCGCTGCGTCGACAAAAGCGAAGACGACCGCGTGTCGATGCCCAAGGTAGAATGGCTGGGCGTGGCCCGCCCCGCCCGCCGCCAATCTGGGCCAAAACTTACACCGGATCCGCAATTCACGATCAAGGGCCGCCGCCCCGATGTGACCTCCATCGCGAGGGTCGAGGCATGGGCCTGCGCCGCAGACACCCCGCCCGGCGGGGGGGCCACATCCGTAATAAGGGTCGTGCGCCCCGCGGCCAACCGGCCATAGCCCATCTGCAACGTCCGGTCCGGCTGTTCCATCGTCCCAACCGCCGCCAGCGCCTGATCCAGCCAACCGTCCAGCCCGCGCCCGCCACCATGGAACCGTGCCAACCCGCCGTCCGAATGACGCAACGCGCGCAAGGTGGGCGCGATCCGGCCCATGGCCTCTCTCAGGGCGCTCGGCACGGGGTGTTCGGCTTCGGTCAGCGCGGTTTCAACCCATGTGAGCAGGGTCAAAATCTCCAACAGCTCTTCGGGATTGCGTGAGGCAATGCCCCCGTCCGGCCCGATCTGACGGTCGCAATCGCGGGTCAGCATCGCAATCGCCGGTGTGACGCGATCTTCTATCCCTTGCAGGCTCAGCCCTGCGTAAATCATCCCCGCCACAGCCTCAAACCGTGGCAAACCGGATCGCGTGGCCTTCCAGCGGCGCGACAGGAAAATCGCCTGCTGCGCGGCTGAGCGGAAATACGCCTCAGACGCGTCCTTGTCCGCCCCCCGCAACAGAAAAAAGCCATGGGCGATCCAACGGATCAAGCGGCGGCCCGTCACGTCAGGTGTCCACCCATCGCCGCCGCCCTGTCCGTATCTGTCAATCCAGTCGTGCAGCCACGTTTGCGCAGCCATGCGCGCCTTGTTGTCGCCCACAGCCGCCAGATCATCAAGCCACGCAAACCCGTGAACCTCAGGCGCAGAGGCGTCAACCTGCGTCACCGCATCCCAGATGGATGTGTTCGGGGCCTCAACCAATTGACCCGAAAACAGAAAATTACCGGCCAAAAGCTGTCGCCCACGGGCAAAATGCCCGATCATGCGCGGTTCAGGATTTGACCGAAACCCTGTCGCAGGCCGCGTGCGGGCCGCAAGTCGCGCGTGCAGCCGATCCATGACGCCCACGCGTCCGGTTTGAATGTGGGTCGTGTCCACCACTGAAATTGCCTCTCGCCCGTGCCATTCGGCATCTTTGCGGGGCCAATCTATATGCAAACAGGGGTCTAAGTCACGCAGGCTTTCGCATCAGGGCGATGTAAAATCCATCCATGCCGCCTTGATCGGCCCAATAATCAGGCCGCAGACGCAATCCACCCTCGTCGGTGCGCCAATTTGGGTCAAGCCCGGGGCGCTCCAAGGCCGCCGCATCGACCGTCAGACCCGCGTGACGTGACACGGCCTCTTCCACCTGAACCTCCCCCTCATCGGGCAGCAGCGAACAGGTGCAAAAGACCAAACGGCCACCCGGTTTCAGCAAGCCCAGCGCGTGATCAATCATCCGCGCTTGCTGATCGATCAACATCCCGAATTCAGACCCGTCCTTGGCATAAGGCAAATCAGGATGCCGCCGGATCGTGCCGGTTGCCGAACACGGCGCGTCCAGCAAAATGGCATCAAATCCGCCATCGGTGACCGCAAAGGCATCCGCCACAAAGGTTGTGGCGGCCAGACCGGTCCGATCCAGATTTTCCCGCACCCGCTTCATCCGGCCACCAGACGCATCCACCGCCGTCACCCGTGCGCCCGCAGCCGCCAGCTGCATCGTCTTGCCGCCAGGTGCGGCGCACAGATCCAACACCGCCTCCCCCTTTTGGGGCGCCAGAATCTGCACAGGGATCGCGGCGGCCGCGTCTTGCACCCACCAGTCGCCCGCCTCAAACCCTGGCAGCGAGGACACCTGCCCCGCCTCAGCCAACCGCACCGTGCCCGTGGCCAACACCACACCGCCCAACGCCTTGGCCACGGCCTCAGGGTCCGCCTTCGCGGTGATGTCCAACGGCGCACCTGCGAAATGTGCAGCCTCCATCGCGGCCACCACCTGTGGCCCGTATCCATCTTTAAGGGGGTCGCGCAGCCAGCCGGGCAGCCGCGGCGTCGCCAGTTTGGCCCAGCCCTCCGGTCCTTCGGCGGCAACCTTGCGCAGCACCGCATTGACCAGACCTTTCATCGACGCGGTGCGCTTGTTGCGCGCCACCAGCTCAACACCGGCATTGACCACACCATGCGCCGCTTCACCGCCGCACAGCTCAACCGTGCACAGCCGCAGCACATTGCGCACCGCCAGCGGCGGGGTGCGATTGACAAAGCGGGCCAACATCCGGTCCGCACGCGCCAACCCGCGCAATGTTTGTGTCGCCAACCGTTGGGCGCGGGCGCGATCTTCGGGCGGCAAATGTGCCAACGCCCCGTCGCCAATCAACTCGGGCAGCAATTTGCCCTGCCCCGTCACCTGATCCAACAGGTACAACGCGGCCTTGCGCGGGCCCAACCCCTGTTTCGACTGGCTGCGTTTTGCGTCTGGCTGCGACATCGTAAACCCCTTGGCGATCTGCCTCAGGCGCGTATATCAGGAACTGAGCCACCGCAAGGAGACGCACATGCCAATGGACCAGCCCAAAGATCTGCCCCCTGCCGCCCAACGCGCACTGGCCGAGGCCGAGGCCCGCCGCAAAGCGGCCAAAGCCCTCGATCTTCCAGAAGAACTGGGCGGCCGCGACGGACCAGAACCCGTCCGCTATGGCGATTGGGAGAAAAAAGGCCTCGCCATCGATTTTTGAACGTTTGACTTATCGCAGCACGGCAGGACCCAAGCCCCATCGGGCTGACCCCCGCCTGAGGGTCGCCGCGTCACGCGGCGGGTCGCAGGCGTCAGCGGATTCGCAACACCGCATCATCGCCCGCGCCTTGATCAACCGTGAACCTGATCCGGTCCCCGTTCACTTCAACCAGCTGGCAGTTGTATTCAATCGGATAGCCGGACCAATCCATATCGCGGCAGAAATACCCGTTCTCCCACGACCATGATCCCGTCAAATCCCAACCGGCCGCACGGCCTGTAATGGCCCCACTGTCCAGCACATTGATCGTCAGACCATAAAGCGCAATACGCAAATCTTTACCGCCCACAGTCTCCATAAAAGTGGAGCGGTCGGTGATGCGTTCAAAGGCGGATGCCGCCGCCGGAAGGGCGACAATGGCCGCCAAAGAAAGGGTTAGGGCACGAAGCATATCGAGGCCTCCTTTAAATCGGTTTCCCTAAGATACGCATCAAGAGGTGAAAAAGTTCACTCTTTGCCCAAACCAAGCACGTCAAACATATCGTAGGCTCCCGGTTTCTGGCTCTGCCCCCAAAGCGCCGCCTTCAACGCGCCGCGCGCGAAAATGGCGCGATCTGTCGCAATATGGGTCAGCTTGATCCGCTCCCCCGCCGCCGCAAACAGCACGTCGTGTTCGCCGACAATATCACCGCCACGGATCGCGGAAAAACCGATATCACCCCGTTTCCGCGCACCTGTGATGCCATCGCGCCCGCTGTCGCTTACGTCTTTGAGGGACACACCCCGCCCTTCCGCAGCAGCCTCCCCCAACATCAAGGCTGTTCCGGACGGCGCATCAACCTTGTGGTGATGATGCGCCTCAATCACCTCGATATCGAAATCTTCATCCAGGGCCGCCGCGACCTTTTTTGTCAGCTGCACCAACAAATTCACACCCAGGGACATGTTGCCCGCCCGCACAATCACCGCATGATGGGCCGCTGCATCCAGCTTGGCGATGTCGCCCTCGGTCAGCCCCGTCGTTCCGATCACATGCACCGCGCGGGCCTGTGCCGCCAGCTCCGCAAACCCGACCGTGGCCGCGGGGGCCGTGAAATCAATCACCGCCTGCGCCTTTGCAAAGGCCGCAACCGCATCGTCCGTCACAGTCACTCCGACCGGCGCGCCGCCCATGGTCTGCCCCACATCGCGCCCGATCCAATCGTGCCCCTCACGTTCCAGCACACCCACCAGCTGGCACGCATCAGACGCCAAGACAGCGGACGTCAACATTTGCCCCATGCGCCCTGATCCGCCGGTGATCACAATCCCTGGTTTGTCCGTCATGGTTTCGCTCATGGCCTGTCCTTTACGTCACATCCACACCCTGCCGCTTGGCAAGGACGTTCAGTCTGCTTACATGGACCCCATGGCAAAGAACAGTTTTCAAGGCAAGGACGGTCCGTCCCAAAGACAACTGCGTGTTGGCGAACTTCTCCGCCGCACGCTGTCCGAAGTGTTGCAACGCGGTGAGGTGCACGACCCTGACCTGCAACGCATGTCCATCACCGTCGGTGAGGTTCGGATGACCCCCGACCTCAGTATCGCAACCGCTTTCGTGCTGCCCTTGGGCGGCAAGGACGCAGATCTCGCGATTGAGGCCTTGGCCCGCAACAAAGGCGAAATCCGTCACCTGATCACCAAGGGGATGAAACTGAAACACGCCCCAGACCTGCGATTCCGCATTGATGATATGTACGACCGGATGGACGCCACCCGCGCAATGTTTGCAGATCAACGGGTGCGGCAGGACCTCGACGACTGATGCGGTGGGTGGCGGCTTTGGTGGTCTGCGCCAGCCCTGCGGCGGCTGTGACCTGCGAAGACATCACGCATTTGGGTGCCTCCTTCACCGTTTGTGACGTAACCACTGACGACGACCTGCAGCTGTTTCTGCGCGACGATGCCGGTGACATCCTGGGCAGTTTTCGCGCGGTTGAGGCGGCGTCAGGCAAAAATCTACTCTTCGCGATGAACGCCGGCATGTACCACGATGACCGCGATCCCGTCGGCCACTACATCGAAGACGGTGTTGAAGAAATGCGTGTCATTACATCGGACGGCCCCGGCAATTTCGGCCTTCTGCCCAACGGTGTGTTCTGCATCGCCGACACGTACACTGTGATTGAGGCACGGGCCTACGCCGCCAACCCACCCGCCTGCACCCACGCCACCCAATCCGGCCCTATGCTTGTGATCGATGGCGCCCTGCATCCGCGTTTCATTGACGGCAGCGACAGCCGCAACATCCGCAACGGCGTCGGCACCACCGCAGACGGGCAAACCGCGCACTTCGCCATTTCCAACGATGCAGTGAACTTCCATGATTTCGCCACGCTCTTTCGCGATGTGCTGCAAACGCCCAACGCGCTGTTCTTCGATGGAAAGGTCAGCCGCCTCTATGATGCCGCGTCAGGCCGCTCAGATTTCGGCTTCGGCGCATTGGGTCCGATCGTTGGCGTGCTTGACGACGCAAGCGCCGCAGACTAACCCGCCCGCCTGAACCATAAGGGGGCAACATGGCACGTAAACGCAAAGGACGCGATCTTCACGGATGGCTGGTGGTGGACAAACCCGCAGGCATCACCTCGACCTCTGTGGTCAACAAAGTCCGCTGGGCGCTGGATGCTAAAAAGGCAGGCCACGCCGGCACACTCGACCCCGAAGCAACCGGCGTGCTGGCCGTCGCTTTGGGGGAGGCCACGAAAACCGTCCCCTACATCACCGACGCGCTCAAGGCCTACACCTTCACCGTGCGCCTGGGCCAGAAAACCAACACCGACGACGCCGAAGGCGAAGTCATCGCCAGCTCAGACACCCGCCCCACAGACGATGAGATCAAAGCGGCCTTGGGCCAATTCGTGGGCGATATCATGCAAATTCCACCAGCCTTCTCGGCTGTCAAAATCGACGGCGAACGCGCCTACAAACGCGCCCGCGATGGCGAAGACTTCGAAATCGCCGCCCGCCCCCTTTGGGTCGAAGAACTGCTGCTCATCGACCGCCCCGACCCCGATCACGTCACGCTTGAGATGACCTGCGGCAAAGGCGGCTACGTGCGCGCCATCGCCCGCGATCTGGGGGAGGCCCTGGGCTGTCACGGGCACGTGCGCGACTTGCGCCGCATCTGGTCCGGCCCCTTTGATGCCGCCGATGGGATTGGCCTCGACCAACTCAACGAACACGCCAAAACCACCAACCTCGATCACCTGATCCGCCCCCTCGAAGACGGCCTCGATGATCTGCCTCGCGTCCACTGCCCCGAGGCCAGCATCGTCAAATTGCGCAACGGCAATGCCGCCCTCGTCATGGGCGATGTCGACTATGGCGAAGACTGCTGGGCCGACCACAACGGACAAGCCATCGCTGTTGGCACCTTCAAATCCGGCGAACTTCACCCAACCCGCGTTTTCGTGCGCGACTGATCTTCATCTGACCAGAAAAACTCCCCCCGGAGGGCCCGTTTCCCTTGGGTCTCAACGGTGCTGGTCAATCAAGATCGGGTTCCCGTCCGGGTCCACAACCACAAACGACGCAGGCCCCGTCTCCCCGCCCTGCTCTTGGCTGACGGCGTGCCCCTTGGCGACCAGATCCGCCTTGATCGCACGCACGTCGTCAAACGGATCGACCGCCCCCGCAGACTGATCCCAACCGGGGTTGAACGTCATCAGGTTGCCTTCGAACATGCCCTGAAACAACCCGATCAACGTCTCCCCGTTCTTCATGATCGCATATCCATGGGCATCGTCCCCGCCAAACCGGGCAAACCCAAGGTCCTTATAAAACGCGATCGATGCGGCAAGATCCTTCACCGCAAGACTGATCGAAAATGCACCGAGTTTCATGTCGTCTCCTTTCATGCTGCGACCACCCTAGCACAGATCGGCCCTCTCCGTCATAAGCCACCCATGATCACACGCACCCACACCAAGGGCGACGCGCCCTCCACCGCGATTTATTCCGACTGCGAACGCTACCGCTATGCGCTGACGCGGGTGTGGGATACGGGCGGAACGAAGGTGCATTTTGTCATGCTCAACCCGTCCACCGCCACAGAGGTTCAGAACGACCCAACCGTTGAGCGCTGCGAACGTCGGGCCCGCGCCTTGGGCCACGGGGCCTTTCGTGTGACAAATATTTTCGCATGGCGCGACACCGATCCCCGCGACATGAGGCAGGCGGCCGACCCGATTGGCCCCGACAACGACGCAGCGATTCTTGAGGCGGTCAATTGGGCCCACACAACGATCTGCGCCTGGGGTGCGCACGGCGACCACATGAATCGCGGTCTCGCCGTGAAAACGATGCTGCGCCATACAGGCGCACCCCTCTTTCATCTGGGGCTAACCAAGGCAGGGCATCCCAAACATCCCCTCTACATTGCCTACAGCCAAACGCCGGCGCCCTGGGTTGACTGACACTATTCCGACTAAGCCTGCGTTAACCAACTATCGATAAAAACCGCGCAATTTCACCTTTTGTTCTATATCAAAGGCGAGGAATTGGATGTCGCGGCCCATTTATGAGAGGGTGAGACAAACCAAACGATCAAAAGCAGTTCTCATTAACCACGAAAGCGACCCCATGCTTGCAATTCTCGGACTACTTGGCGCGGCAATCGCAGGGACGGCTTTGGTCGGCATGAGTGCGGATGTCGAAGAACTCGAAGAAGACGTCGTCGAAGAGCCGTCCGAGGATGAGCTTTCGGGAAATATGCTCGACCTGATTGATGGAACAACCGGTGAGGGTCCGACCAACGGTCCCACAGAAACCACGGTTGAGGATGAGCAGGCAGACCGCGTTGAAGAATTCGGCTCAAACGACGAGGATTCCATCGATGGCGACACAAACGATGACTTTATCGATGGCCGCGATGGCGATGACAGCCTCACAGGGGCCGCGGGCAACGACCAGCTTTTGGGCGGGCGCGGCGGTGACACACTCTCCGGCGATGAGGGCGATGATCTGATCAACGGTCATGTTGGGGACGACATCATGTCTGGCGGCGCGGGTGATGATGCGCTGCAGGGCGGCGATGGTGATGACTGGATGGATGGCGGCGCAAACAACGATAACGTCTTGGGCGGCCACGGCGATGACACGGTGATCGGCGGCGCAGGCGAAGACAATCTTCAAGGCTCCGAAGGCAACGATATTGTCGATGGCGTCACGGGCGAAGACGTGGCCGAACGCGATTACCTCAACGGCTCCGAAGGCAATGATACCTTAGTCGGCAATGATGGCGACGTCATGACCGGCGGTGATGATGCGGACACCTTTCAGGTGACATCCGGCACCGTCCAGATCATGGATATGACCGGCGAAGACGTCCTTGTCGTCAATTACTCCGGCACAGAACCAGCGCTGACAACTGTCCCCAATGACACAGGCCTGACGCTTCTTGCGGACGGTGAACCTGTCGCCATCCTGCATGGGGTCGACAGTTTCGACACCAGCCTCGTCCGGCTTGAACCTTCGGACAGCCAGGACGAAACCGCCGCCTAGGCCAAAAACCCTTTGCCAAGCATGGGGAATCTTCCTATACGCCCGCATCTGCTCCCTTTACGGGCGCAGTTCACCCTCCATGGGCCCTGCTGGACGACATCCCGGCTTGCGCCATTCACCCTTTAACCAAGGAGACCCCGATGTCGATCACCGCTGACGAAAAAGCACGCCTTATGAAAGAATTCGCAACCAAAGAAGGCGACACCGGTTCGCCCGAAGTTCAGGTTGCCATTCTGACGTCCCGCATCACCACGCTGACGGAACACTTCAAGACCCACAAGAAAGACAACCACGGTCGCCGTGGCCTTTTGAAAATGGTCGCCCAGCGTCGGAAACTGCTGGACTACACCAAAGCCAAAGACGAAGCCCGCTATCAGGACCTGATCAAGCGTCTGGGCATCCGTCGCTAAGACATTTTGCGTCTCACGCATTTGAAACCGCCGAGGGCTACAGCTTTCGGCGGTTTTTCTTTGCCTCCCTTTCACGGTAAGCACATCTATGGATATCTTTTTGATCACCGCCCCCGGCCAGCAGGATGTTCTGGCATCCGAGGCCCGCGAAAAAGGGTTCAAAGTCACTGAAACCATGCCCGGCGGCGTCACGGTGCAGGGCGATTGGCCCGCCGTCTGGCGCGCCAACCTGCAACTGCGGGGGGCCACCCGGGTGTTGGCGCGCATCGCGAATTTCCGTGCGCTCTATTTGTCGCAGCTGGAAAAGAACGTCCGCGAATTTGACTGGCCGGGCCTGCTGCCCCGCGAGGGTTTCATCTCGGTTGAGGCGACGTGCCACAAATCGAAAATCTACCATGCAGGCGCAGCCGCAGAACGGGTAAAAACCGCCCTCGCCGCCCATGGCTATACCCCTGTTGATCCCGGAACAGAAACCTCCTTCGCCCTCAAGGTCCGGATCGACCGCGACATTGTCACGCTCTCCTTGGACACCTCCGGCGACAGCCTGCACAAACGCGGCCACAAAGAGGCAGTGAACAAAGCGCCCATGCGCGAAACCATGGCCGCGATGTTCCTGCGGGCGGCGGGCTACAACGGCAAAACACCCTTCTTTGATCCGATGTGCGGGTCTGGCACCTTTGTGATCGAGGCCGCAGAAATTGCCCGCAGGCTCGACCCCGGCCGCAGCCGCGCCTTTGCGTTCCAACAGTTGCCAAATTTCGACGCCGACATCTTTACTGCCATGCACAGCCCCGATCGTCCTTCGGCCCACACGGCCCACGGCAGCGATCGTGACACCGGTGCCATCCAGATGTCACAGGCCAACGCGGATCGCGCAGGCGTTGCGGAGGTCACCGATTTTAAACCCAACCCGATCAGCGCGATCACCCCGCCCAGCGACACCCCCGGCCTGATCCTGACGAACCCACCCTACGGCGCGCGGATCGGGAACAAGGCCCCGCTGTTCGCGCTCTATACGGCCTTTGGCGACCGGATGCGCAGCCATTTTCAGGGCTGGCGTGTGGGGCTGACAACCACGGATGCTGGCCTCGCAAAGGCGACCAAACTGCCGTTCAAGGACGCGGGCGCGCCGGTGTCCCACGGGGGCCTGAAGGTCCGGCTCTACCTGACGGAACCACTCTAACCCCCCGGTGCCCGCTAAAATTCCGGAATTTTAGCCCCGCCCTCAGAACCCGATCAGCGCATCGGCCAGGGCCATCCACAACGGGATCGATAGGATCGCCACAGGCGTTCCCAACCCCGTCGACGTGCCAACATAGGCCGATGGGTTTGCCTTGGGCAGCGCCCCGCGCATCGTAGGCGGCCCGCTGATGTCAGACGAAGACGCCGCCATGATCGCCAGCAACACCGTGCCCCCGGCTGAAAATCCCGTCACCTCATGCGCAATCAGCCCCGCACCGAACCCCAAGGCGCCGTGCACCAACGGCGCCAACAGACCGTAAGCGATATAGGCATGGGCCACGCCCTTCATCTCAGACAGCCGCTGCCAGGCTTCCATCCCCATGATCAACATCAGGATCGACAACAGCCCGCGAAACAGGGGCTCATAAAAGCTGGCGTAAACCGTCTCAGGCCGCGCAAACAGGCCCAGCGCCAAACCCAACAACAGTGCTGAAATCGCAGGGCTTTGCACCGTGTCCTTCAGGATCGTACGCACCAACCCGCCCTCGACCGTTGGGCCACCCGCACGGGCACCGCCAATGGTCATCGTCCCACCCTGCACCGCAGCAGCCCCCTGCCGGGCCTCCGCCAGTTTGGCCAAGACAATCGCTGTGACCAAGGCGGCCACGTCCATGAACGGATACAGTGCGCCGATGAACCCTTCATATGCGATGTTTTCACTGTCCAGCACCGCCATGCCCGCCGCCAACGTCGATGCCGAGACCGCGCCGAACAATCCGGCCGTCGCCATTCCGTCCATGTGGCTGATCCCGCGGGTCCGCGCGATGGTGCGCGCGCCGATCAACACAATCGCAATGCCAACCACAGCCGCCCCAACCGCAGGCACGACCAATTGAGCCAAATTTGCATCACGCACGGACATCCCCGCGCCAATGCCAACCTTCAGCAACAGCAATATGACGACGAATTTGTAGACCGGCTGCGGGATTTCGAACTTACTGCCCATCGCGGCCAGCAACATCCCACCAATCAGGAAGGACAAGGTGGGTTTTTGCAACTGCGCCAACATGGTGCTGGCGATGTCGGTGATGATGTCCATGATGCTCTCCACTGGCTTTGGCCTGAGGTAGCGAGGCACCAAGATAAAGAAAAATATAACATACAGCACCAAACGTTCTATTTATAAGAACATGGACCTGAACTATCATCACCTGCGCTATTTTCACGCCGTCGCGCATGAGGGCAACCTGACCCGCGCCGCCGAAAAGCTGAACGTGTCGCAATCCGCCCTGTCGATGCAGATCAAACAGCTTGAAGACAGGTTGGGCCACGCCTTTTTTGAACGCATCGGCCGCCGACTTGAGCTGACAGAGGCCGGACGTATCGCGCTGGACCACGCCGACCGCATCTTTGCAACGGGCCAGGATCTTTTAGCGGTGCTGCAAAAAGAAGGCAGCGTGCCCACCCTTCGCATCGGTGCCCTGCCCACCCTGTCACGCAATTTTCAGCTGTCGTTCCTGCGCCCTGCGCTGCACCGCGATGACTTTGAAATCATCCTACGGTCGGGCACCGAAGCCGCGCTTCTGGCCGATCTGATGACACTCAACCTTGATGTTATGTTGTCCAACAGCCTGCCCAGCACCGCGATTGGCCCCGACATCCTGACCCACAGACTGGCCGAACAACCGGTGCAAATCCACGGGCGGCCCGACCAGATGCGCCATGCGACCTTGCCCGATCTGCTGCGGGCCGAACCTCTGATCCTGCCCACAGATCCCGCCATAAAAGCAGGCATTCTGGCACAGGCCGACAGGCACAACATCACCCCGCGCATCGCGGCTGAGGTCGATGATATGGCGATGATCCGCCTGCTTGCCCGTGAGGGCGAAGGCCTTGCCGTCGTGCCCCCCATCGTCGTGCGCGATGAGGTCGCCGCAGGCCGCCTGACAACCGCGCCCTTCGATCTGGCCCTGCATGAGACATTCTACGCCATCACCCGCCGCCGCACCTTTCCCCATCCCCTGCTGGCGAAGCTGTTGTCGCACCCCTAGCCAAACGTACCAAACCCGTGTAAACGCGCGCTTATCTGAGACGTGACGCTTAAGACCCCGGCGCACACAAAAGGATTGGGGTCGGTGGCAATGGGGCCACCAATGACACGGGGGACTTGGGAACGCCCAAGCGCGCCCCCTGATAGGAAACGATAATGTTCAAAGAAGTGAAAAAATCCATCCAGTGGGGCGAAGAAACGCTGACACTGGAAACGGGCAAGGTTGCCCGTCAGGCAGACGGTTCCGTGATCGCCACCTATGGCGAAACCTCTGTCATGGCCAACGTGACGTTCGCCAAGCAACAAAAACCAGGGCAGGACTTCTTCCCGCTGACGGTTCACTACAACGAAAAGTATTACGCCGCCGGTAAAGTACCGGGTGGCTTCTTCAAGCGTGAGGCGCGCCCCACGGAAAAAGAGACACTGACAAGCCGTCTGATTGACCGTCCGATCCGTCCGCTGTTCGTCGATGGTTTCAAGAACGAGGTCCTCGTGATCTGTACCGTTCTCAGCCACGATCTGGTCAACGATCCTGACATGGTTGCCATGGTTGCCGCCTCCGCCGCATTGACGATTTCCGGCGCGCCGTTCATGGGCCCGATTGCTGCCTGCCGCGTGGGCTATGAGGATGGCGATTACATCCTGAACCCTGAGCTCGACGACATGCACAACCTGCGTAACAACCCAGACCAGCGTCTGGATCTTGTTGTGGCCGGCACCAAAGACGCCGTGATGATGGTCGAATCCGAGGCCTATGAGCTGACCGAGGAAGAGATGCTCGGCGCCGTTGAATTCGCCCATGAGCAGATCCAGCCCGTGATCGACCTGATCATTGATCTGGCCGAAGACGCCGCGAAAGAGCCGTTTGATTTCCAGGCGCCTGATTACTCGGACCTCTACGCCGCTGTGAAAGCCGCTGGCGAAACCGAAATGCGGGCCGCCTTTGCGATCACCGACAAGCAGGAACGCACGGCAGCCGTGGCCAACGCCCGCGAGACGGTCAAAGAAGCCCTGAGCGATGAGCAGCTTGAGGATGCCAACCTTGGCTCCGCCATGAAAAAGCTTGAGGCGTCCATCCTGCGCGGTGACGTCGTGAAAACCGGCAAGCGGATCGATGGTCGTAAGACCGACGAAATCCGTGACATCGTGTCCGAAGTGGGCCTTCTGCCACGGACCCACGGCTCTGCCCTCTTCACCCGTGGTGAGACCCAAGGTCTGGTCGTGACCACACTGGGCACCGGCGACGATGAGCAGATGATCGACAGCCTGCAGGGCATGTATAAGTCGAACTTCCTGCTGCATTATAACTTCCCTCCCTATTCGGTGGGTGAGGTTGGCCGTTTTGGTCCTCCCGGACGTCGTGAGATTGGTCACGGCAAACTGGCATGGCGCGCCCTTCAGGCCGTTCTGCCCGCCGCCACCGATTTCCCCTACACCGTCCGCGTGGTGTCCGAGATCACAGAATCCAACGGTTCGTCCTCTATGGCGTCCGTCTGTGGTGGCTCCCTGTCCATGATGGACGCAGGCGTGCCGCTGAAAGCACCGGTTGCCGGGGTGGCCATGGGTCTGATCCTCGAAGAGGACGGATCCTACGCGGTTCTGTCCGACATCCTGGGCGACGAAGACCACTTGGGCGACATGGACTTCAAAGTGGCCGGGACTGAGAACGGCATCACGTCCCTGCAGATGGACATCAAGATCGCAGGCATCACGCCCGAGATCATGAAGAAAGCCCTGGCACAGGCCAAAGAAGGCCGGATGCACATCCTGGGTGAGATGAACAAGGCACTCTCCAGTGCCTCCGACTTCTCCGTTCACGCACCACGCATCGAAACGATGCAGGTTCCAACGGACAAAATCCGCGAAGTCATCGGCTCCGGTGGTAAGGTCATCCGCGAAATCGTGGAAGTGTCCGGCGCCAAGGTCGACATCAACGACGACGGCGTGGTCAAGATCGCATCGCCCAACGGCGAATCGATCAAGAAGGCCTACGACATGATCCACTCGATCGTAGCAGAGCCTGAGGAAGGCATGATCTACAAAGGCACAGTCGTCAAAATCGTCGACTTCGGCGCCTTCGTGAACTTCTTCGGCAAGAAAGACGGCCTCGTGCACGTCAGCCAGATCGAAAACCGTCGCCTGAACCATCCGTCCGACGTTCTGAAAGAAGGCCAAGAGGTCTTCGTAAAGCTCTTGGGCTTTGATGACCGCGGCAAGGTCCGTTTGGCCATGAAGATGGTCGATCAGGAATCCGGCGAAGAGATCACGAAAGAAGAAAAAGAAGACTAAATCTTCTTTCCTAAAGCAAAATGAACAGGCCCCTGTCCCGCAGGGGCCTGTTTTTATTTGATAAATCGACTTCTGCGGGATCTGGAAAATTTATTCACTCACGATTGTGAAACGTCACTCACGTTTCAGGGCGCGCATGTGAAGATCAGTGTAATGACGCCTCGTATACAGTGGCGTACGAAATGGGCATCACCGCTGGCTCTTCAGCATACTCTCCCCCCTCAAACCGCGTTAGGTTTCCCATGTTCAAATCCCTACCCATTTTCGCCGCGACCTTGTTCGCAACTTCCGCCATGGCGGAGGGTCATTCCTCAACAGCCCTTTACGGCTTTGCCTTTGGCGGTTTTGCAGTCTCCCAAGAGCCAACCTTTGAAGGCGTGGTGGGCGGCAACCCCGCCAACGTTCAAACCTTTTTTGATGATGGCCATTCCATCGGGTTCGGCGTCGGTCGCGGCCTGCCTCAATTGGGCGACGGCGTGCGCGGAGAGATTGAACTGTCGTACTCTGAGACCAATATCGACAACACAGATTTCTCTGGCAACGGTCCCGGCCAAGAACCGGCAAATGGCGGGCTGAACACCACGCGATTGTTCGCAAACCTGTACAAAGACTTTCCAACAGCTGGCCCCGTTACGCCATATCTCGGCGGGGGTCTGGGCATCGCCTCGACGGATTTTGACATCTCCTACGGGCCTGGCGTGACGCTTGCGGACACTGACGAAGGCCTCACAGCCCAAATCATCGCCGGTGGTGCCTACGCCGTATCCGATACGATGGACGTGTTTGCAGATGTGCGGTTTATCCGTGACTTTGACATCGAATCCGCGCGTCGTGCCCCAGACGGGACGATCACAGGCTCCGTTGGTGACGACGTCGATACTGTCACCGTGAATTTCGGCGTTCGGTTCGCGTTTTAAGACATCAAGACACCTGAATACCGAGGGCCCCGACAGCGTCGGGGCCTTTGTTTTCCGGCTCATGTCTCACGCTCCACCTGACATCGCACAAACCGACGTTTCATCGTCCTGCGGTTTGGTGGTGTCGTCACGACAACGGTCTGGAAATCCTGACCAAAACTTGAGAATGCTCCCCTTGCCCCGAATCTGACATCCACGGCATACAATTGAAGACAGACACCAAGGGGAACATCATGATTACGCGCCGTACATTTTTGAATACCGCCGCTGCCACGGCCGGTCTGGCCGCCGCAGGCCCAGCCTCCGCACAATACCTTGTCCCAGAAAGTCAGCTGCCCCGCGTTGTTCAAATTGACCGCGACTACGCGCCCGGTGAAATTCACGTCGAACCCCAATCGTTCAAACTCTACTGGATGCTTGGCCCCGGCCTTGCGCTGGAATACGCAGTCGGCATCGGCCGCCGTGGCCTCTATGAAAGCGGCGATTTCCGGATCAACGCCAAGAAGGAATGGCCCAGCTGGACACCAACGCCCGATATGATCGAACGTGATCCCGCAGCTTACGAACAATACGCCGATGGCATGGAAGGCGGCATCAACAACCCGCTGGGTGCCCGTGCGCTGTATCTGTTCCAAGGCAACCGTGACACCTTCCTGCGCATCCATGGCACCAACGCGCCCCGCACCATCGGGTCTGCTGTGTCCAATGGCTGCGTGCGTCTGGTGAACAGTCATATCTCTGACCTGTACAACCGCGTGCCCTTGGGCACCCGCGCTGTTTTGCACTAAAGCCCGTTTGGCGGTCACCGGAACTTCACCCGCATCCGTGCCGTTGTGTCCTCAAACGATCTTGGTATCGAAAGGACAAACAATGATGATGAACCGACGCACGCTGATGACCACTGCCGCGGCGACCTTGGCCGCGCCCGCGGCGCTGTCTGCCTCGGCCGCAGCACCGCGCATCGTGCCTTTGGCCGGTGATGTGCCTGCGGGACAAGTCCACGTCACACCGTCGAATTTTGCGCTCTATTGGACATTGCCCAACCGCGAAGCCCTCCGCTACGAGGTCGGCATCGCACCTCAGGACCGTTGGCGTCCAGGCACCTACCGAATCCGCCGCAAGGCCGAATGGCCGCGCTGGACACCCACTCCTGCGATGATCCGTCGTGATCCCGAAAAATATGGCCCCTTCGCCGACGGCATGGACGGCGGGGGCGACAACCCGCTGGGCGCGCGGGCGCTTTATTTGTATCGTGGCGGCAGGGACACGTTCTTGCGCATCCATGGCACGCCAGACAATTCCGGCATCGGCCGACGCGTGTCGAATGGGTGCGTACGCATGACCAATGCGGACGTCGAAGACTTATATTCCCGCGTCCCGATGGACACGGTCGTCGTCCTGCACGCCTAAATCAAAAGCCCCGCCCAAACAGGGCGGGACCTCTCATGGGACGGCGGGCGGGGCGCTTCTGCGCAGCAGACAGCGTCGCTCGACGGGCCTTCTATTCTGGCAGCTTCGCCATCCGCAGATACGGAAGTTTGGTGTCGATCGATCCATATTTCGCAATCGCATCCTCGTCGGACACGGCCACGGGCACCACCACATCCTGACCGACCTGCCAATTCGCAGGCGTGGCCACGCCCTCACGGGCAGAGGTCTGCAACCCATCCAGCGCCCGCAGCACCTCGGCAAAGTTGCGACCCACAGTCATCGGATACGTCATCGACAGTTTCAACTGCTTGTCCGGCCCGATGATAAAGACCGACCGAACCGTCGCACTGTCCGCAGGCGTGCGCCCATCCGGCATGTAAGCCTCCGCAGGCAACATGTCGAAGGCCTTGGAAATCTCCAGACCATCGTCAGCCACAATCGGGAAGTTCGCAGGCGCGCCGCCAACGGCTTCAATGTCCTGCTTCCACTTCTTGTGCTCTTCCACACCGTCCACGGACACGCCCATCACCTTGGTGTCGCGTTTTTCCCACTCGTCTGCCAGCTGTGCGACCGCGCCGAATTCCGTGGTGCAGACAGGCGTAAAGTCTTTCGGATGGCTAAAAATAATGGCCCAGCTGTCGCCAACCCAATCATGCAGGGAAACGGTCCCTTGATCGGTTTCCACCGTCAAATCCGGAATAGTGTCGTTGATGCGCAAGCCCATGTCGGCTCTCCTTCTTGTCAGCGTCTGTCAGTCATATATGACGTTAGATCGATCGATCCAACTGGACAGCACACAGCGGAGACTTTCCATGCTCGAAAAACGCGAATTCTACATCAACGGCCAATGGGTCGCCCCAGCCAAGGCCAACGACTATGAGGTCATCGATCCCTCCACCGAAGAGGCCTGCGCGGTCATTTCATTGGGCGATCAGGCCGACACCGACGCTGCCGTAGCTGCCGCCAAAGCCGCCTTCGCCGATTGGGCCTTTGTCGATAAATCCGAAAAGATGGCTCTGCTGCACAAACTGCTTGAGGTCTACAACGACCGCCAAGAGGAAATGGCACAGGCCATGTCCATGGAAATGGGCGCTCCGATTTCCATGTCCCGCGTCAATCAGGTGGGCGCAGGGTCCTGGCACCTCGAAGGGTTCATCAAAGCCTTCGATAAGATGTCCTTCGAACGTGACTTCACAGGCACGGAAAAAACCTTGCTGGAACCCATCGGCGTCTGCGCCCTGATCACGCCATGGAACTGGCCGATGAACCAGGTGGTGCTCAAGGCCGTGCCCGCCATCGCCGTGGGCTGCACAACAGTGCTGAAACCCTCCGAAATCGCCCCATTGTCTGGTTCGCTCTTTGCAGAATTCATGGACGAGGCTGGCTTCCCCAAAGGCGTGTTCAACATGGTCAACGGCGACGGCGCAGGCGTGGGCTCCCAGCTCAGCGCGCATCCGGACGTCGACATGGTCTCCTTCACCGGATCGTCCCGCGCAGGTAAGCTGATCTCGAAATCGGCGGCCGACACCCTCAAACGGGTCAGCCTTGAACTGGGCGGTAAAGGCGCCAATCTGGTCTTTGCGGATGCAGGCGAAAAGGGCGTGGAATACGGCGCGTCCCGCTGTTTCCGCAATTCGGGCCAATCGTGCAACGCACCAACGCGGATGCTGGTTGAATCCAGCTTCTATGATGAGGCCGTTGAAATCGCCACACGCGTGGCCAACGAAACCCACGTCGGTCCCGCCTCCGAAGAAGGCCAGCACATCGGCCCTGTCGTGTCCAAAGCGCAATTCGACAAAATCCAAGGGTTGATTGAGGTCGGCATGGGCGAAGGCCGCCTGACTGCCGGGGGCCTTGGGCGCCCCGACGGGTTGAACCGCGGCTACTACGTCAAGCCAACGGTCATCGCCGATGTGACCAACGACATGACCATCGCACGCGAAGAGGTCTTCGGCCCCGTTTTGGCGATCATGAAGTTCGACACCATTGATGAGGCCATCGCGATCGCCAACGACACCGACTACGGCCTGACCAACTACATCCAGACCCCAGACGACGAAAAGCGCCACTACGCCGCCCGCCGCCTGCGCTCCGGCATGGTGGAAACCAACGGCAAAGGCTTTGCCCAAGGCTCCCCCTTTGGTGGGTACAAACAATCCGGCAACGGACGCGAAGGCGGCCTCTACGGGCTTGAGGAATTCCTTGAGGTCAAAGCCGTCTCAGGCTGGACGTCCTGATCCAGACCCAGCAAGCGTTCGCGCCTATGGCGCGGGTGCTTGCCCCAGTCTTGCGGGGCGGGTAACACCATCCCATGCCCGCCCGCTTCATCCCCACCACCGTCCACAAACGTGACGAATTTTCCGAAACCGTCTCCGGCCACCTCGAAGACGCGCCGGACACCAAACTGGTTCTGCGCAAACTGGATGGCGTGCCTTGGTGGGCCAAACCCATCGCGACCTTCCTTGCACGCAAGGAAACCCGCGCCCTGCGCACTGTCACCGGAATCCCAGGCACCCCCGATCTGATCCGCGAAGACAGGGCGGGCATCTTGCGCAGCTGGTCCGACGGTATGCCGCTGAACCTGTCCAAACCCAGTGATGCCGCCTTTTACTCCGACGCCAAACGCATCCTGCGCGACATGCGGCGGCGGGGTGTGACGCACAACGATCTGGCAAAGCCGCAAAACTGGCTGATGGGGCCAGACGGCCAAGCGGAAGTCATCGACTTCCAATTGGCCTCCGTCCACCGGCGGCGCGGCTGGCTCTACCGCACCATGGGCTACGAAGACCTGCGCCACCTTCTCAAACAAAAACGTCGCTACGCGCCACATCTGCTGACGGCCACCGAACGCCGCATTCTCGCCCGCAAATCCCTGCCCACCCGCATCTGGATGGCCACCGGCAAACGCCTTTACAACGCCATCACGCGCGGCCTGTTCAACTGGTCCGATGGCGAAGGCACCGGCAACCGCATCGCCACCGAGGGCGCCCAGATCAGGGCCGATCTGATGGCCCATGACGCGGTCACGGGCGTCACCCTCAGCCCGTTTGCACTGCCCGCGAAGGGCACCGGCATCTACGCCTTTGTCGAAACCACACTTGACCCCAACGCCACCCGCGCCCTGATCCCTGAGGCCCGCGTTGAGTTGATCCAACCGGTTCACGCCCTTCCAAGCGCGGAGGTCGCCGAACTGATCGCGATGAACCGCCTGGATGAGCTCGACCTCTTGCTGGCGCAAGACCCCGACCTTCGCAAAACAGTGGCCCCCATCGTCGCGGGGCGCCTGAACCTGACGGACAGACGGCTCGCCAACCTTTGATGGCGCGGGGCCTCGTCTGGCTCCGGGGCAGAGGGGTCGCAGCGTCCTAAAACGGGGCCTTCGCCCGAAACCGCACACCCTCGCCCCCGTCAGGATGGCGCAGGCGCAACTCCTCTGAATGCAACATCAGACGCGCATGGTCATCGCGCGTTGGCCCGTCCGCATAAAACGGATCGCCCAAAATCGGATGGCCCAGCGCCAACATATGCACCCGCAGCTGATGACTGCGGCCCGTCTTCGGAAACATTCGCACACGGCTTTCCGCATCGCTCGCCTTCAGCACCCGCCAATCCGTCTGTGCGGGCTTGCCCGTCTCATGACACACCATTTGTTTGGGCCGGTTCGGCCAATCCACAATCAACGGCAGGTCCACCGTACCGGTCTTTGGCTGCAGGTGTCCCAGCACCCGCGCCACATAGGTTTTCTTCGTCTGACGTTTTTCAAACTGCAACCCGATGTGTCGTTGCGCGTGGGGCGTCAGGGCAAAGACCATCACGCCCGACGTGTCCCGATCCAGCCGATGGATCAGAAGGGCGGTCGGAAACGCATCCTGTACCCGCGACAGCAGACAATCGGCCAGATGGTCCCCCCGCCCCGGGACGCTCAACAGGCCGGAGGGTTTGTTCACGATCAGGATTTCATGGTCGTGGTGGATCACCTCAAGCGGGTCCATCGGGGGGGCATAATCGTCAGACATGCCTCCTCTTATCCGCGTCGCATGCCCCGCACCAGCGCCACCGTGTAAATGATCAGCGCCAGCCAGATCAACGGAAAGGCAATCATCCGCGCGCGGTCCAGCTCTTCGCCAAACACGAACACCGCCTGCAGCAGGATCATGGTGGGCGCGATGTATTGCAGGATGGCGATGGTGCTCAACCGTGTCAGCTTCGCCCCGTTCGCATACAGCATCAGCGGCACGGCAGTCACAAGGCCACACCCCGCCAACAGCAACGACACACCCCAGCCCAAGCCAAACGTCGCTCCACCGGACCCATGCAACCAAGCAAGGTACGCCAGCGCCGGCACGCTGAGGATCAAAACCTCCAACAAGAACCCTTGGTTCGGCCCCACCGGCAGGGACTTCTTGAAATAGGCGTAGAACCCCCACGACGTCATCAGCCCAAGGGGGATCCAAGGCGCTGATTGCGCATCAACAAACAAGATCACCACAGCAATTGCCGCCAGCCCAACGGCCACCGTCTGCGCGCGGGTCAGACGTTCGCCTAGCAACACGGCCCCCAAAAACATCGAAAACAGCGGGTTGATGTAATAGCCCAGCGCCCCGTCCACTGCACGGTCTGTCACAATGGCATAAACATAGATGCCCCAGTTCACCGACACCAAAGCGGCGGTCACACAGGCCATCGCCAAGGTACGCGGATCACGGATCGCCCGCACGATGTCCCCTGTCCGCCCCAAGACCAACAAAACCGCCCCCGCCACAGGCACCGACCAGATCACGCGGTGTCCGATGACCTCAAGCACAGGAACATGCGACAGGGCCTTCAGGTAAAGCGGCAAAAAACCCCACAACAGATAGGCCGAAATAGCAAAGGCCAAGCCTTGGGGCGTATCGACGTTGGGCGTGTTGGATGTGTTTGCCATGCCCGCACTAGCGCATGATGTGCGGCCTAAGGAAACCCACCGCGTGATCATTTTCGGCTTGGATCACGAATTCAGATAGCCACCCACGATCGCGATGAACGCACCCAAATGCACCACCATGATCGCGCGGTCTTTCCACATCACACCCACAATGAACCACAGCACGATCCCCACGACAAAAGCCGCAATATTCCACGGCACGATGTTCAACCCTGTCAAGGCGTACCCCATCAATTGGATCACCGTGGCAATCCACTTCACACCATCGACTTTTGCCATGACGTCAGACCTTCACGCGTTCCGATTTGGGGTCATACATCGGCTTCAACGACGCCTCCGCCTTCACCCGTGTCCCCATCACGTCGATCTCATAGGTTGAGGCCAGAACATCGCCAGGCTTTTCCCCCTTGCATGGCACATAGCCAAGGCCCATGGCCCCGCCCAGCGCATGCCCGTAGGCCCCCGACGACAGATAGCCCACCAACTCCCCATCGCGCAGGATCGGTTCGTTGTGATACAAAAGCGGCTCAGGATCGGTCAGCTTGAACTGCACCATGCGGGTCTCAAGCCCCTTTTCCTGCTTGTCCAAAACCGCCTCACGACCGATGAAATCAGGCTTGTCCTTCTTGACCGCAAAGCCAAGGCCCGCCTCCATCACGTGGTCTTCGCAGGTGATGTCATGGCCGAAATGGCGGAAGCCCTTTTCGATGCGGCAGGTGTCCATCATATGCATCCCGCAGAGCGTCAGCCCATGGTCCTGCCCCGCCTCATGCAGCGCCTCAAAGACATGGCCCGCCTGATCGGCTGAGACGTAAATTTCCCAGCCCAATTCCCCCACATAGGTCACACGGTGGGCGCGGGCTAACCCCATGCCAATCTCAATCTCTTGCGCCGTACCGAAAGGGTTCACCGCATTGGTGAAATCATTGGGCGACACGGCCTGCAACAGATCACGGGATTTGGGGCCCATGATCGCCAGCACGCCTTCGCCCGCTGTCACATCCGTAATGACCACGTTGAATTCACCCTTATGGCGTTCCATCCACGTCTGATCGGCCAGCCGCGTGGCCGCAGGGGTGACGACCAGATAGGCCACCTCAGACAGACGTGTCACAGTCACATCCGCCTCAATCCCCGCGCGGTTGTTGAGGAATTGTGTGTAGACGATCTTGCCCACAGGGCAGGAATAATCTCCGCCGCCCACATAGTTCATGAACGCCTCGGCATCGGGGCCCTCGACGCGGATTTTGCCGAAGGAGGACATGTCGTACATCCCGACGCCAGACCGCACGGCAAGGTGTTCGTCGCGCACATTGTCAAAGAAATTCTGCCGCTTCCACGAATACTCATATTCCGGCGTCTGGCCGTTGCGGGCAAACCAATTGGCCCGTTCCCAACCGGACAATTCCCCCATAACCGCGCCATGCTGGATCAGGTGGTGATGGAACGGCGTCCGCCGCACCCCGCGCGCGGTGCGCTTTTGCAGGTAGGGAAAGTGGTCCGCATACAGCAGGCCCAGCGTTTCCTTGGACCGTTCCATCAGGAAATGTTTGTTGCCCTGAAACGGCTGCATCCGGCTGATATCAACATCGCCCAGATCAAAGGGTTTCTCGCCTGCATCCATCCACTGCGCCAAGGCCATGCCCGCGCCCCCCGCAGACTGGATCCCGATGGAATTGAAACCGGCGGCCACCCAAACATTGTCCATCTCGGGCGCCAGTCCAAGGTGATAGGCGTCATCGGGGGTGAAACTTTCGGGGCCATTAAAGAACGTATGGATGCCCGCCTCCGCCAACATGGGCAGACGTTCGACAGCGGCTTCCAAGATCGGCTCAAAATGATCGAAGTCTTCGGGCAGTTGATCAAATTCAAAATCTTCCGGGATGGGCCCCCACGGCTTGGCGTTGGGCTCAAACGCGCCCAGCAACATTTTGCCCGCGTCTTCTTTGTAATAGGCGCATTCGTCGGGCACCCGCAGCACGGGCAGCTGCTGCAACCCTTCGATGGCCTCGGTGACGATGTAGAAATGCTCGCAGGCCTGAAGCGGTACGTTCACGCCCAGCATCTGGCCCACCTCACGGCCCCACATGCCCGCACAGTTCACCACATGATCACAGGCAATCGTGCCTTGGCCGGTCTCGTCCTCCCACTGCACGCCCGTGATCCGGCGCCCGTCCTTCACCACACCCGTGGCTTTCACCCGTTCCTTGACCACCGCACCGCGTTGCCGCGCCCCCTTGGCCAGCGCCAGCGCAATATTGGCGGGGTCGCCCTGCCCGTCGAGGGGCAGATACACACCACCCACAACACAGTCGGTGTTGAGGTGTTCATACTTCGCCTGAACCTCAGCGGGGCTGATCTCCTCAACCTCAACGCCAAAGGCCCGGGCCATGGCCGCCTGGCGGTAAATCTCTTCACGGCGTTCTTCGGTCAGCGCGACCGTGATCGACCCGCAACGTTTGAACCCCGTGGCCACACCGGTTTCATCTTCCAGCGTGCCGTACAACTCTTGGCTATACTTCGCCAACTTGGTCATGTTCTGCGTCGCGCGCAGCTGGGCAATCAGCCCCGCCGCGTGCCACGTCGTGCCAGACGTCAGCTGTTTGCGTTCCAACAAAACAACATCCGACCATCCCTGTTTGGTCAAATGATAGGCCACAGAACAGCCAATGACGCCGCCACCGATGATGACAACACGTGCTTTATTGGGAAGATCAGCCATCAATCGGCCTCCTATATGATGGTGTGACCCGCCGCCCGCAGACGGTTGGCAATCTCGGCGATATGGGCGGGGCCGACTTCGCAACAGCCGCCCACAATGGTGGCCCCCGCATCGACCCACGCCATGGCGTGATCGGCATAAACAGCGGGGGTGAAATCTCTGCGCGCATTCAGCGCATTTACCGTGGGCTTGTGGCCCAAGAAGTCCTCGGTGATTTGTTCAAACCCGTTGGCATAGGCCCCGTAAGGCAGGCCTGCTGCAGCCAAGGACGGCAGCGCGTCAATGATCACCTCAGGGGCTGAACAATTGACCAGCACGGCATCGGCCCCCGCAACGGCGGCCACGCCCTCGGCCAAAGGCTCACCCGACCGCAAAACAGTCCCATCGGTGTCTGACACCGTAAAGGCTACCCAGACGGGGATTCCCGCGGTCTTGGCCCCATCAAACACCGCCCGCGCATGCGCAACAGAAGCCACGGTTTCACAGATGATCATATCGACCGACGGCGCCAACAACTGCGCGATTTCGGCATACTTCGGGACCGCCTCATCGTAGGGCGGCGCGATGTCGGCGCGGTAGCTTTGCACCAACGGCCCGATGGATCCGGCCTTGCGCCCCTCCACCTGCGCGATCTCCTTCAACGCGGTGGCATGCAGGTCGGCAAACCGGTCGGCCACGGGCGTGCCCTCCAGCCGGTCGTGGTGAATGGCGTAGGTGTTTGTCGTCGCAACAGTCGCGCCTGCGGCGGCAAAATCGCGGTGTACCTGCGCCACAAGGCCAGGGTGATCCAACATCACTTGGGTCGACCACAAGGGTGTTGGATTGTCACCAGCGCGGTGGACCAATTCCTGGCCCATGCCACCATCCAAAAGGGTAATCTGTGTCATGTCGTTTCCTCAAGCGGGCAGAGTTTCATTGAAACTCTGCCCTTAAAGTCTGGCCAGACTTTGGTCACCCCCGAATGCGCATATTTTCAGGATCCCACATGGGCGCATCCTTCTGGACGACAGCGCGGCGTCGGGTGCCATTCACGTCAATCTCAAGCTCGGTGCCCTCGGCCAGATAATCGGTCTGCACCATGCCCAGCGCGATGCACTGATTGGTCCGATACCCCATCGCACAAGACGTGACCTCTCCCACGATCGATCCGTTGGACCACACCGGCGCCATGTACGGCGCGTCTTGGTGGCCGGGCTCCATCACCATGGTGGCAAAGCCCTTCTTTCGGCCCTGTTGCTGTTCATTCAACAGCGCAGCCTTACCCGGGAAATCGACGTCTTTGTCCAGCTTCACGAACCGGTCCAGCCCCCCTTCAAGCAACGAATAATCCGTCGACAAATCGCCCTTCCACGCACGGTAGCCTTTTTCGATCCGCATGGAATTCAGCGCATACATCCCGAACGGCGTCACCCCCGCCGCCAAAAGCGCATCCCAGATCGCGGGCATGGCTTCAGGTGCGGCATGGATTTCCCAACCCAGCTCACCGGCAAAGGACACGCGCAGCAACGCACAGTCCTGTCCGGCCACTGTGCCCTTCATCGAAAGGCTCAGCCAGGACGCAGACAAATCGTGGCCTTCGGTGATCGGGGCCAGCATGTCGCGGGCCTTGGGGCCTGTGACCAGCAGCGTTTCCACCTCAGTCGTGTGGTCCGTGACGGTGATGCCTTCGGGCGCCTGACGCCAGAAAATCTCGTAATCGTGCCATTGCGCCGTGGCGGCCGTGATCAGGCCAACCTCGTCATCCGAATGCACCATGACGGAGGTTTCCGTCAGGATGCGGCCGCGGCTGTCGGGGAAATAGGCCAGCGACACGCGGCCCGGTTTGGGCAACCGCGAGGCGGTCAGGCTGTCGACGAAATCCTTCGCCCCCGGTCCTTCGATCTTGTAGCGGCTGAAACCAGTGATCGGCAGCATCCCGCAGCCATCGCGCACGGCCTCAACCTCACGTTTGATGGCGGGCTCCCAAGGTCCGTTGCGGTCCCAGGTTTGGGTGCTGTCCTCGGACGTGTCCTCACCATCCTTGGCAAACCAATTGGCCCGTTCCCATCCGTTGTAGGCGCCGAACTGCGCCCCCGCCTCGGCCAGACGGCTGTGCAGGGTCGAGTGTTTCTTGTCGCGCCCTGCGGGCCATTCGTGGTGCGGGAAATGCATGGCGTATTCGTGGCCGTAGGTTTCCAGCGCCTTGGACAGACAATAATCGTGATCGGCATAATCGGTGTAACGGCGCGGATCGACAGACCACATGTCCAGCTCCGTCTCACCATGCATGATCCATTCAGACAGCACCTTGCCCGCGCCGCCACCCTGCGCGATGCCGAAGGTGAACGAATGCGCCTCAAACGCATTCTTCACACCGGGCATGGGGCCGATCATGGGCAGGCCATCGGGCGCATAAGGAATGGGGCCGTTGATGTTGCGCTCAACCCCACCTTCGCCCAAGAGCGGCACGCGGGCCATGGCGTCCTCGATGTAGAATTCCAAACGTTCCAGATCGTCGGGATACAGCTGGAAGCTGAAATCCTCAGGCATTGGATCTTCGGGCGTCACCCAATGGGCCTTACAATTGCGCTCATACGGGCCAAGGTTCAGGCCGTATTTGTCCTGCCGCAGATAATAGCTGATGTCGGGGTCGCGGATCATCGGCATCTTGTGGCCCTGTTCCTTGGTCCATGCCTCAAGCTCAGGCAGCTGACCGGTCAGGAAATACTGGTGCGACATGACAACCATGGGGACCGTGCGCCCGCCGTGAGGCTTAAACATCTCGCCCACGCGCTGGGCGTAGTAGCCTGCGGCGTTCACCACAAACTCACAGCGGATATCGCCTTTTTCCGTCTTGATGACCCATTCATCCCCATCGCGGTCCACGCCTGTCACGGGGCAGAACCGTTCAATCCGCGCGCCCGCATCCCGCGCACCCTTGGCCAACGCCTGGGTCAGCTGGGCAGGGTCGATATCACCATCAAGACTGTCCCACATGCCGCCTTCAAGGTCGTGGATCTCCATGAAGGGGTTATATTCGCGCAGCTCTTCGGGTGTCAGGATCTCAAGATCCAGGCCTTGGGCCTTGGCCTGCCCCTTGGCGCGTTTGAACTCTTCCATCCGTTGTTTGGAATGGGCCAGACGGACAGACCCCGTGACGTGGTAGTTCATCGGGTAGTCCACGTCCTCGGCCAACCCACGATACAGCTCCAGCCCGAACCGCTGCATGTTCATCACCGCCCAGTTGGGCGCAAAGTTGGGACAGTTGCCTGCAGCATGCCACGTCGACCCGGCGGTCAATTCGTTCTTTTCCAGCAAAACGCAATCGGTCCAGCCAGCGCGCGCCAAATGAAACAGGGTTGAGGTGCCGACGACGCCGCCCCCGATGATGACCACGCGGGCCGTTGTTGGAAAATCAGCCATTTTGTTGCTCCCTAGTATTTTTGTATCTGCGGAGTCCCATCCGCGATGTCGTAGTAGTCGCCCTTGTCTTTGACGAAGATATGTTTGTCTGTGTGCAGCCCCGTGGGCCCATCCAACGTGCCGGAGGCGACAGACACGGCGCCGCCGTCGTCCTCATGCATCCAGAACATCGACGCCCCGCACCGATGACAAAACCCGCGCTTTGCCTGTGCTGATGACGCGAACCATGTCAGCGTTTCATCCGACGTCAGCGTAAATTGATCGGCGGCGACCTGCGTGGCAGACCAATAGTGACCCGACGTCTTGCGGCATTGCCCGCAATGACACGCCACTGACGGGCGCAACGCACCGCTCAGCGTGAACGTCACGCCTCCACACAGACAAGACCCACCGATCATCTCAGCGCCCCCACCGGCTGGAACGCGCCCAAAAGCACGCCGTAGATCACAAAACAGCCCGCCATCGCGCGGCGGAACCAGACGTTGAACACAGCCCCCAACGCCGCGCGGCCCAGCCCCGCGCCCAGCGCAGTATAGGTGCAATAGCTGATCGCGGTCAGCGTCAGCGCCGTGGGAACAATCACCCACATCTGCTGACCGATTGGCACGTCAGGTTGAACGAATTGACTGAAAGCGGCCAAGTAGCCTGCGACAGATTTCGGGTTGATCGTGGCGATGGCCAAAGCCCGCCAATACAAACCTGCGGCGGGCTGCCCCTCTGCCGTGGGCGGCGTCTTCGCAGTGATCCAGCCACGAAGGCCAAGGACCACCAGAAAGGCCGCGCCTATGTATTTCGCAATCTGAAACGCTGTCTCGGATGCGGCCAAAAGGGCGGTCACCCCCAGTGCAGACAGCGCGAGAAACAGGCTCGCCTGTGTCAGGATTGCCGCCACACCCGGAAGGCTGCGCACGAACCCATGTGTCATGCCGTTGGAAATGCAGTTGACCGCATTGGGCCCTGGCGTGGTCACAAACACCACCCAGAACAGCGCGAACACGGTCCATCCTTCGAACGTCATCCCAAGCGCCCCTAATACACAGGGGGCGCGATGGCCCATATGACAACACAGGGCACGGCATAGGGGTTTTCCCACCGATAGGGTTCTCCGCGGATGCGGAAACTGTCCCCTGCCGCCACATCAAACCGCTGACCCGCGATCCACAGGGTCATCTTGCCTGACGCGATGTATCCGACCTCTTGGGTCGGGCGCGTCACTTCGTCGTGCAAGATCGCGCCCGGCTCAAACGTGGAATGCAGCATTTCAAAGTCGTCCGTCAGATCAGGCGACAACAACGCCTCAACCAAGCCTTCCGTGCGCGACCCGATCGGGCGGCGGGCATCACTGCGAACAATGCGCCCCAATTCGTGTTCGGGTGCGGCCGACCGAAACAAGCTGGACACAGACACATCAAGCGCCTTGGCCATCTGCCGCAAATCGGTGATCGACGGTTCAGACAGATCCCGTTCCACCTGGCTCAGCCAGCCCACAGACCGACCCAACGTTTCGCCCAATTCCGTCAACGTCAGCCCGCGCGCTTTCCGCAAAGCGCGAATGTCAGCCCCAAGGGTGCGGCTTTCAGCGGGCGGATTGTGAATCACTTTTGGCAAACTCCCTGACGTCGGGAAAATCTTTGCCTCAGCTTCGTGAAATTTCAAAGGATTTTTTCACGAAACCATTCGTTTCCTGGAATCAGCCCGTTTGGCGCGAAAACACATCGCTTAGAATCGCCTCCAGTGCATCTGCATCCGCTTGGGTGAACGCATCTGGCTGATCACTGTCGATATCAAACACGGCAATCACCTGGTCCTGCGCGTTGAAGACCGGCAAAACCAATTCGGACCGTGTCGATGATGCGCAGGCAATGTGACCCTCGAAGGCTTCGACATCTGGCACCAACTGCACCTGCCCCGTACGTGCCGCAGCCCCGCACACCCCACGCGCAAAGGGGATTTGCAAACATCCATGCCCCCCTTGGTAGGGTCCGATCTTCAGCATCTGCGGGCCTGTCACGCGGTAAAAGCCCGTCCAGTCGAACCGGTCATCGGCATGATGCACTTCGCAGGTGACAGTCGCCATCAAAGCAACGGTATCCTCTTCGCCTTCGGTCAGACTTCGGATGGTTTTGGCCAGAAGATCATAATCAGGCATGGTGCGATCCTTTGCGGTGTCGGAATTTAGGTATTTTTGACCCAAAGAAACGCAGGTCGCGCAAACCTCAAGGTCGCAAGAGACTGTTAAGGACGAAAAACCACATTATTGCCGCGAAGGCGACCTAAGCTCACCCGAATTGAACGTCATAACTGTTCTTGTAGCTGCATAGGCTCATCCCGGCGTCGCGTTTACAGCCCCCACCCAGTGCGCGACGTCGGGGACTTATGTGCTTTCCCCCCAATCGTGCCGTGCTAGGTTTCCGTCAAAGACGAGAAGGACCTTCCATGCGTGATTTTCAATCCCGAGATTTTCAAAGCCCGGGCCGCTCAGCCGTCATTGCCCAGAACGGCATCTGTGCAACCTCCCATCCTTTGGCGGCCAAAGTTGCCGTCCAAATCCTTGAGGCGGGCGGCAATGCCATGGACGCAGCCATCGCAGGCGCGATTTTGCTGGGCCTGTGTGAGCCGCAGTCGACTGGCATCGGGGGCGATGCGTTTTGTTTGTTCAACCTGCCAGGGTCCGATGATGTGCATGCTATGAATGCGTCGGGCCGTGCGCCTGCGGGGCTGGATGCGGCGAAGCTGCGGGCCGAAGGCTTGGACGTTCTCCCCCTCACCTCCCCCCACGCAATCAGCCTTCCGGGGGCAATGGACGGGTTTATCCGGCTGGCCAAAGACCATGGCAAAATCGGGCTGAAGGCGATCCTCGCGCCGTCGATCCATTACGCAGAGGCAGGCATTCCAGTGGCCCCCAAGGTCGCGTTTGACTATGCCCAATCTGGCGCCACGCTTTGGGGTGCGGGGCGCAGGCATTATACGCTACAGGACACCCCCTTGACCGTCGGCCAGATGTTCCGCGCCCCCGGCCAGGCGGAGGTGCTGCGCCGTGTCGCCATGGACGGACGCGAAGGGTTCTATGAGGGCGAGGTGGCCGAAGACATGGTCGCCTCCCTTAATGCCGCGGGCGCCACCCACACGTTGGACGATTTCGCCGCTGTGCGCGCGGATTACACAGACCCGATTTCGGGCACCTACAAAGACATCGAACTGGTCGAACATCCGCCAAACGGGCAAGGCGCGACCGCGATCTTGATGCTGAACATCCTCAAACACTTCGACATCGCAGGGCTCGACCCCATGGGCGCCGACCGTGCCCATCTTGAGGCCGAGGCCGCCAAACTGGCCTATGACACCCGCAACCGCGTGATCGCAGACCCGGATCATACCGCGCGGCTGGATCATATGCTCAGCCCCGAGACGGCCGCCAAACTGGCCGAAATGATTGATCCGAACGCCGCGATCCCGCCCAGCCTGCCAGGGGCCGAGGCAGTGCACCGCGACACTGTCTATATCACCGTGGTCGATAAAGACCGCATGTGCGTCAGCATGATCTATTCGATCTTCCACTCCTTTGGGTCCGGCCTTGCGTCGGATAAATTCGGCATTCTGTTTCAGAACCGCGCTGCGGGCTTCACACTGGAGGAAGGCCACCCGAATGAGGCTGGCGGCGGCAAGCGCCCGATGCACACGATCATTCCCGGCATGGTCAAACGGGCGGGCAAGATTGAAATGCCATTCGGTGTGATGGGCGGCGCCTATCAGCCCTGCGGCCATGCGCGGTTCCTGACCAACATGGAAGACTTCGGGATGGACCCGCAAACCGCCATTGACCGGCCGCGGTGTTTTGCGGAAGGCGACACCCTGAACGTGGAAACCGGGTACTCGGAGGCCGTGGCGCAGGCGCTGGCCGACAAGGGCCATACGGTGACGCGCGCCGAAACACCGATCGGTGGCGCGCAAGCCATCCGTTTGCGCCCCGATGGGATGCTCGAAGGCGCGTCTGATCCGCGTAAAGACGGCATCGCGCTGGGGTACTAGACATGCACTGGCACGCCCTCGCCAAACGCCTCGCCCGCACGGGCGGCTTGGCCTGCATGATCGCAGGCGGGCTGCTGTGCGGCGTGGCGGTGAACGATGCGTTAAACGGCGTGCCTGACGCGACGCTTCAGGCGGCGATCAATGCGGCGATCTTCTCATTCGGTGGAATGGTCTTTTTCTGGTCGAAAAAGCCTTAGTTCAGCTGGAAGTGCAGCGGGTACTGGCCGTCCTCAAACGGGCCAAACAGATCATCCAGATCAGGGTGATCGACCGGCTGGCCGGAATAATCCGCAACGAGGTTTTGTTCGCTGACATAGGCCACGTAATAGGATTGATCGTTCTCCGCCAATAGGTGGTAAAACGGCTGGTCCTTGGCGGGCCGCGCCTCTTCGGGAATGGCCTCATACCATTCTTCGGTGTTGGCAAACCGCGGGTCCACATCAAACACCACACCGCGAAACGGATGTTTGCGATGCTTGACCACTTGGCCCAAATGATATTTCGCGCGTGTCTTCAGCATGGTTTTTCAGCCCCTTGGCCGTTACTAGACAAACCGTGCCATGGGAGTCCATCGCAAGTCTCTAAATTTTGAGGAAACAAACTGTGCCAATGCTTCTGACAGTGCTGGAAATCACGGCACCGGTGTTCTTGTTGGCCGCAGTTGGCTTCGCTTGGGTCAAACTGGGGTTCGAATACCGGGTTGAGTTCGTCACGCGATTCGCGATGACCCTGTCGGTGCCCTGCCTGATCTTCGTGGCGCTGATGCGTACGCAGGTCGAGGCCAGCGCACTGGCCGCCTTGTCACTGGCCAGCTTTGCCGCCTATGCCTTGGTGACATTGGCAATGCTGGCTTTGGTCGTGTTGGGCCGGTTGGACCGTCGCACCTTTCTGGCCCCGCTGATCTTTGGCAACACCGGCAATCTGGGCCTGCCGCTTGCGCTGTTTGCGTTTGGCGATGTGGGGCTGGATTACGCGGTGGTGGTCTTTGCTGTGATGGCCATCCTGAGCTTTACCTTCGGCATCTGGCTGGTGTCGGGCGGCGGGTCCCTGATCAAGGTGGTGAAAGAACCCGTGGTGGCGGCGACCCTCCTGGGCGCGCTGTTTTTGTGGCAAGGCTGGCAGACACCCACGTTCCTGACCAATGCGCTGGATCTGATCGGGCAAATGGCGATCCCGATGATGCTGATCACATTGGGTGTCGCCGTGGCCCGTCTGCAACCGGCGGGGTTCGTGGTGCCGTCTGTTCTGTCAGCGCTGAAAGTCGCAGTCTGCGTGGGCTGTGCATGGGCGGCAGGCGCTTGGTTCGGGCTTGATCGCACGGCCCTTGCCGTACTGATCGTACAGGTCGCCACACCCGTTGCGGTCACATCCTACCTGCTGGCGGAAAAATACGGGGCCGACGCGGACAGTGTTGCGGGCCTTGTGGTGGTGTCGACAATCATGTCGGTGATCACTTTACCGCTCATTCTGGCATTTGTGATCTGACAGACCCGCAAAACCTGTTTTCACAAGGGGCCGCCTCCGCTATCGTGAGGGCAATAAAAATATAAATATTGAGAGCGAGAGGCAGATGAGCAAGAAACTCTATCTCGCGGGGTTGATGATGTTGGTCTTGGGCAGCTGCGGCACCCGGGACGGCTCTGCGCCGCGCAATCTGGACAACGCCTGTTCCATCGTCACTGAACGGCCGCATTATATTCGCGCGCTGAAGGCCGCAGAACGCAATTGGGGCGTGCAACCCCACGTGCTGATGGCGATGATCTATCAGGAAAGTAAATTCATCGCGGACAACCGCCCGCCCCACGTCTATGCGTTGGGCGTGATCCCGACAGGGCGGCAATCCTCGGCTTTGGGATACAGCCAAGCGTTGGATGGGACGTGGGAAGAATACCAGCAGCAAGAAGGCGGCCGCCGGTCTGACCGTACGAACATCGGTGACGCGACCGATTTCATGGGGTGGTATATGTCCCTTACGGTGGAGGAAAACGGGATCCCTCTTAACGACACCTACAACCAGTATCTGGCCTATCACGATGGCCGCACCGGCTGGCGCCGTGGCACCTATCGCAGCAAACCTTGGCTGGTGCGCATCGCAGGCGAAGTGCGCGACCGCGCAGTCATGTACGACGCCCAGCTGCGCAGCTGCCGCCGGTTTCGATAAACACATCTGATCCAATCGAAAAACGCGCCCCCTTAGGGGCGCGTTTTGCATTATGTTTTGTTTGGCGTTTTTGGCAAATCTAGTTGCCCCAATTGCGCATCTCGCGCTGGATGTTGAACAAAATGTCCGGCACCGATCCGCCGGTTTGCAGATCCCCCAAAATCACCGTGGTCTGCTGGCCGGTATCATCGGTGATGATCCACTGGCGCAACTCAACCGGATTGGCGGTATACACCATCTGAATGTTGCCCAACTCCGGCCGGTCGGGGTCTTGTGCGGTGACGGTTGTCGTCGTGCCATCGCTCACGTGTCGTGTCACCATATCAGTGCGCGTCAAATCCACATTGCGTTCTAGAATGATTTTCAGCGGCGTCTGGTTCAGCGGATAGCGGTCAGCGCCCCCGTCAGAGCGAGGATCAAAGATCGCCACCTGCCCGCCCCCGGCCACCACAAGCGACCGTTCCGGCGGATTATATTCGAACCGCACGCGGTTGGGCCGTTTGATATAGACGGTCCCTGTCGAGATCGTCCCGTCCGCATTGATCTGGGTGAACTCACTTTCGGCCGTCGTGAATGAATTGAGGTAACCCGACACCTGCGCCAGCGAAAGCTGCTGCGCCTGAGACGGTGAAGCCGCAAACCCCGCAAGTGCGAGGGGAAGGGCCATCATGGAAAGTCGTCGCGTAATTTTATTCATAGACCTGTACCTAATCGGGGTGGGTGCGATTTGCACCCTTTGGCTGGAAATTAGATAGGGCCATATGGGCCGCTAAGCGATATCACGCCACCTGATAGGCGATGACAGCCCTGCATTTTCGCATGTTCCACTAAATGCCGGTCGGGCATTTAGGTATTTTTGACCCAAAGAAGCGACGGGTGTTTTGCCCTATCAAAGGACTGCGCCAATGCTTAGCGTGCATGTCAGGGAATAACTTGGGGGTCCTGACATGACTGGCTTTTTGATGTTGGCGTTTGTATTTTTGATTGCAGGCGTCATTGCCGTGCCGATTGCATCGCGGCTGGGGCTTGGGTCCGTTCTTGGATATTTGATCGCGGGGATTGTGATCTCGCCCGTGCTTGCACTGCTGGACGTCGACGTGATTTCGATCCAGCATTTCGCAGAGTTCGGCGTTGTGATGATGCTGTTTCTGGTTGGGCTTGAGCTGGAACCAAAGATGCTTTGGGCCATGCGCGGGCGTCTTTTGGGGCTTGGCGGCGGTCAGGTGGCGCTTACGACACTGGCCGTTATGGCGGTTGCCATGATCTTTGGCATTGCGTGGTCGGTTGCCTTGGCGATTGGTTTGGTTCTGGCCCTGTCATCCACAGCGATTGTTTTGCAAACGCTCAATGAAAAGGGGCTGATGAAAAGCGATGGCGGGCAGTCCAGCTTTAGCGTGTTGTTGACCCAAGACATTGCCGTCATTCCCATGCTGGCCTTCATCCCCCTTCTGGCCCTCTCCGAGATGTCGGATGTTGGCGCAACGGTTCATCACGACACAGGCCCTTCGACCACGACCGTGGTGGACACCCATGCGGGGGGCGATCACAGCGAACAGGGCGGCGGGCACGACAATGGCCACGCTGACGGGCACGGCCCAAGCATGAGCCTTGTTGACGGTCTGGGCCCATGGGCCACAGCAGGTGTCACGATTGCAGCGATTGCCGCAGTCGTGCTGGGCGGCAGCTTTCTGACGTCGCCCATCTTTCGCTTCATCGCCGCGGCCAACCTGCGTGAGCTGTTCGTGGCGACGGCGCTGATGATGGTCATTGGCATCGCTTTGTTGATGTCTTTGGTCGGCCTGTCGCCCGCCTTGGGCACATTTCTTGCAGGCGTCGTGCTGGCCAATTCCGAATACCGCCATGAATTGGAATCTGACATCGACCCGTTCAAGGGGTTGCTGTTGGGCCTGTTCTTCATGACCGTCGGGGCGGGCATCAACTTTGGCCTTCTGGCCGCGAACCTATTGCCTATCGTCGCGCTGAGCCTTGGGTTGATCGCCATCAAGGCCGCCGTTTTGTATCTGTTGGCCGTGGTGTTCCGGATTGGCGGCGCCGACCGGTGGCTCTTTGCGCTGGGCCTGGCGCAGGCGGGTGAATTTGGCTTTGTCCTGTTGTCCTTCACCACCGCCAATAACGTCATCCCCACCGCCATCGCCGATCAACTGCTGCTGATCGTGGCGCTGTCGATGTTGCTGACGCCCGCGCTGTTCATCCTCTATGACCGTGTGATTGCGCCACGGTTTGTCCAAAGTGAGGACCGTGAGATGGAAGCCATCGAAGACACGTCCCACATCATCATCGCAGGGCATGGCCGCGTGGGCGGTATCGTCAGCCGAATGCTGACCGGAATGGGCGAATCCGCGACGGTGATCGACTATTCAGCCGCCCAGATCGACATGATCGGTATGTTCGGGTTCCGCGCCTACTACGGCGATGCGACACGCCCTGACCTTTTGCATGCTGCAGGGATTGATGAGGCGAAGATCCTTGTGGTGGCCATCGACGACAAAGACCAGATCACCGAGCTGGTGCACTACGTGCGCAAAACACACCCCAAGGTTCACATCATCGCCCGCGCGATCGACAGAATGCATGTCTACGACCTGTGGCACGCGGGCTGTCGCGATATCATCCGTGAAACCTATGACAGCTCCCTTCGGATGGGGCGCTCGGCGTATGAGGCGCTGGGCCACAGCCGCGCCAAAGCCGACGCGATGTCGGAGGCCTTCAATGACATGGACCGCAAGGCGATGCTGGCCGCAGCCGAACATCACATTCCGGGCGTGCGCGGGGTCGAGAATGAGGCCTTCGTCAAAGCCGTGCTTGAGGCCCGCCCCGCCTGGGATGCGGAGTTGAGCGAACGCATGAAAGCGATCCTGGCCACACCGGAGGAGGACACCCCCACCGGCACGCCAACCTAAAGGTTACTGCGCCTCGGGGATCAGGATCTCACGTTTGCCCACATGGTTGGCGGGGCTGACGACGCCCTCATCCTCCATCTGCTCAACCAGACGTGCGGCCTTGTTGTACCCGATCGCCAGCTTGCGCTGGATGTAGGACGTGGAACACTTGCGGTCCTTGGCGACGATGGCGACAGCGGTGTCATAGAGCGCATCTTCGCCATCGGTGTTGCCACCCAAGCCGAGCACCGCGTCAATGGTGTCGGCCTTTTCTTCCGCAGGCCCTTCGACGACGCCGGACATGTACTGCGGTGGGCCGTAGGCCTTCAGGTAAGTCACAATTTCTTCGACCTCCTCATCAGAACAGAAGGGCCCGTGAACGCGGGTGATCTTCGATCCACCTGCCATATACAGCATGTCGCCCATGCCCAGCAGCTGTTCGGCGCCCATCTCTCCCAAAATCGTGCGGCTGTCGATTTTCGACGTCACCTGAAAGGAAATCCGTGTGGGGAAGTTCGCCTTGATGGTGCCGGTGATCACATCCACCGACGGGCGCTGCGTCGCCATGATCAGATGAATGCCCGACGCCCGCGCCATTTGCGCCAGACGCTGGATGCAGGCCTCGATCTCTTTGCCCGCAACCATCATCAGGTCGGCCATCTCGTCCACGATGACGACGATGTAGGGCATCTTCTCGGGCGTCAGCTCTTCGGTTTCAAACACCGGCTCACCGGTTTCGTCATCAAAGCCCGTCTGTACGGTACGCGAGAACATCTCACCCTTGGCCAACGCATCGGCCACGCGGCCGTTGTAGCCGTCGATGTTGCGCACACCCATCTTGGACATCTTGCGATAGCGTTCCTCCATCTCGCCCACGACCCATTTCAGCGCGACAACCGCCTTTTTTGGGTCCGTCACAACGGGGGATAGCAGATGCGGGATGCCGTCATAGACACTCAGTTCCAGCATCTTGGGGTCGATCATGATCAACCGGCACTCGTCAGGGGACAGCTTATACAGCAGCGACAGGATCATCGTGTTGATCGCCACGGATTTACCGGATCCGGTCGTCCCCGCAATCAGAAGGTGGGGCATCTTGGCAAGGTTCGCGATGATCGGCTCGCCGCCAATATCCTTACCCAAGGCCAGTGGCAGTTTCATATTGCTGTCGCCAAAATCACGCGCGCTCAGCATTTCCCGCAGCACGACCATTTCGCGGTTCTCATTGGGCAGTTCGATGCCAATCACGCTGCGTCCGGGCACAGTGGACACGCGCGCAGACAGCGCCGACATGGACCGCGCGATGTCATCCGCCAGACCGATCACGCGCGATGCTTTCAAACCGGGGGCGGGTTCAAGTTCATACATCGTGACAACAGGGCCAGGGCGGACGCTGACGATCTCACCCTTTACGCCGTAGTCATCCAGCACGTTTTCCAGCATCCGCGCGTTCTCTTCCAACGCCTCGTCAGACAGCACATGGCGGGTCACGTCGGCAGGATTGGCCAACAGGCCCAGCGGCGGGATTTCATAGGCCGGGCGGCTGTCGTCAAATTTCAACGCAGGCTGCGCCTCAGCACGGGCTTGAGTCGACGGTTGGATCGTCTTGCGCATAGGATGCTGCACCACCGATTTGGGCTCTGGCGCACGGATCGGCGCAGCACGCGGGGCCACAGCTGGCGCAACCGGCGCAGGCGAAGGGGCAGGGGCAGGCGCAGGGGCGGCTTCATACGCCGCCGCAGGCGTTTGCGCAGGCACATCGGCACCCACATCCATATCCTCGATCACATCCACCATCGGCGCGACGGCGCCCTGATCCGCTTGGGCAAGCGCCTGCTGCTGATCGGTGTTCAACACCAAAGGCCGCGGGCCCGAAGCCACGGGCGGTTCCACCCGCGCGGGCTGTTGCATCCGGCTGGCAATGGCGGCGGTCACCGCAGGGTTCACGCCTGGTTTCGTTGCAATCTGAACCTGCGGCGGCTGTCCAGACCGGTTGCGCACCGCCGATGCGATCCGCGCAGAAATACGGTCCGTGTCCGCCTCAGGCACGTCGCCCGTCATCTGCTCATCGACCAATTCATGCTCGGGCAATGGCTCCGCCCGCTTCAGGAAGGACTTGAACAAACCGGGCTTTGCCTCTGGCTCCGCCGTGCGCGCAGGTGCCACCAAAGGTGCCTCAACGGGGGCCGCTATAGGCGCGGCGGCGTCTTCAACGGGATCGAAATCCTCATACCGTGTGGGCATCGCAGGGTTGGCCCGCACCACAGCGGCCACACGCGCGGCCTCCTCCGCGTGGGACGGCGCGGGAACCGCACGGGCGGCGGCCAACTCGGCCTCATAGGCCTCCTTTTCCTGACGCGACAATTCGCGGCGTTCTTGCACCTTGGCGCCCAGGGCCTGCGCGCCCGCATAAGACGCCGACGCCGTCATACCTAAAACGCGCAACACAGCCGAATAGGCCACGATCACGCCGATCAGCAAAAATCGCCCGCACCTGCGCAGTTCCACCATGGTAAAGCCCAGCGCAAAGGCCATCAGCGCCAGCACGCCCATCCCCATGATAAACGACATCAGTTTGACACTGAACGTCGTGCCAAACGGCAGGATCGTCAAAATAATCGACAGCACCATGTCGCCAAAATGCCCGCCCAGCCCGAACGTCTCATCCCAGCCCTCACCGGGCGACAGGGTGGCCGCATAAATCGCAGTCCCCGCAATGGCGATCGGCGCAAACACGATCCGCCCCAGCGCGCGGTCCTGCCCGTAGTGCAGCGTGAACCGCAAACCCCACGCCATCAGAACCAGCGGCACCATCCACGACGCATAGCCAACAATCATGTACAACGCGGCAGCAAAGGACGCGCCCGGACGGCCCAGCCAGTTCTGCACGGGCGCATCCGTGGCGGACATGAAATTCGGATCATCCGGCACATAGGACCACAGCATCATCGATACCATCAAACCGGCCACAAACAGCGCGATGCCGATCAGCTCTCGCCCGCGCTTTTCAATGGCGGCCTGCGTTGTGCTGTCCAAAAGGGGGTCACGTTGACGGGTTTGATAAGATGCCATGTGCCTCAGATCCTCACGTATACAGACGGTCGCGGATCAATGTCAGACCCCGCCGCGTTTGTTGTTTTGGGGCAACCAAAGCCACCCGAATATATCCCTGCCCCGGATCACCCGCTGGGCCAGGACGGCTGAGGTATGCGCCCGGCAACACCCGCACCCCATCCTCGCGCCACAGCGTCAGCGCCGCGGCCTCCCCATCCTCAACAGGCAACCACAGAAAAAACCCCGCCTCAGGTGAGGCATAGCCTTCGACTCCTGCAAAAATCTCATCCGCGTCGTCGAACTTCTCCGCATAAAGTCTGCGATTTTCCTCGACATGCGCCTCGTCGTTCCAAACAGCCTCCGCGACGCGCTGCAAGGGCATCGGCAAGGGCGATCCCGCATAGGTCCGCAGCTGGCGAATTTCGGCGATGTTCTTGGGCCCAGACGCCACAAACCCCGACCGCAGCCCCGCAAGGTTCGACCGTTTGGACAACGAATGAAACGCAACCACCCGTTCGGGGTCACAGCCGGTGTCGGCCACGGCCTCCAACACACCGGTGGGCGGCGTGTCGCGGTAAATCTCGCAATAGCATTCATCCGCGAAAATTTTGAAATCGTGCTTTTCAGCCAGCGCAATCAACTGCGCCCAATAGGCCTTGTCGGCCACCGCACCCTGTGGATTGGCTGGGCTACAAATGTAGCAAATCGTCGTGCGGTCCAGCACATCCGCGGGCAAAGACGCATAATCCGGCAAATGCCCCGTCTCGGCGGTTGCGGGCACCATCACAGGCTCCGCCGTCACCGACAGGGCCGCCACGGCATACACCTGATAAAACGGGTTCGGCAGCAACACGACGGGCTTTTGGCCGTTCTTGACCTCAGGGGCCAAGGCCATCGCGGCGTTGTACAACCCCTCCCGCGTGCCATTCAGCGCCATCACACGGTCCGGCGTCAAATCCACCGAATAGCGCCGCGTGACCCAGCCACAGACAGCGGCCAACAGCTCTGGCGCGCCTTCGTTGACAGGGTATTTGTTGAATTCAGACACCGACCGCGCCAGCACACCCGGCACAAAATCCGGAAACGTATGCTGAGGCTCCCCGATCGTCATATTGATCGGCGTGCCGCCCGCCTCATGGACGTCAAGCAAAGACCTCAAGCGTGGAAACGCATAGGCCGGGAGGTTCGAAAACCGCTCGGGGTACATCATGACTGCCTCAAATTACGGCCTCATTGGCGGACCGCTTTTGCCCAAACTAGCCCGAGGCAGGCGGGCCTGTCCACAAAAAGGACGCAAGATCGGGGGCTTGTGTGGCTTTTGCGCCAAGCCCTAGCGCAACGCCGCCTCAGCGGCGGCGGCAATCCGCAGTAACCGGTCATCCTGCCCCCCTGCCACGTTGATCAAAAGACCCACCGACGGCACGCCCACAGGCAAGGCCACAGACGCGCCCCCCATCAGGTTCGCCACCCGCGTGTTGCGCAGGGTCAACAGGTTCTGTGTTTTGTAATAGGCATCGTCCGTCATCAGACGGTCCGCATCAGGGGGCATATTCGCAGCCCCCGGACACAATACCGCATCAAACCCCGCCATCCGCGCATCATAACTGCGCCGCAGGTCGCGCAACTCCGCCCAAAGCGCCAGATAGTCGTGGGCCGGCACATCGCGCCCTGCGCTGACCCGTTCCAGGATTTGCGGAAACATCTTGTCCGGCGCAGCCTCAACCAGATCGCGCCAGTTGGCATAGGCATCCGCTGTATAAAGCGGCAAAGACATCGCAAAGGCGCGCTCCAACTCCGGCGCGGCCACCTCTTCGATGACGGCCCCCGCATCGGCCAATCGCTTTAGCGCCGCATGATAACCCGCCATCGACGCCTCAGCCACGTCGTCCAGAACCACCGATTGCAACGCGGCAAATCGCAGTCCGGTCAGGCTGGCCCCCGCCAAATCCGGCGCGCGCGATCCCTCCAACGCGGCGGTCACAAGGGCCGCGTCTTCGACGCTGCGGCACAGCGGACCCACGGTATCAAATTCAGAACACAACGGCACAACACCCGTAAGCGACAACCGCCCATGTGTTGTCTTGAACCCCACCAGATCGTTCCAGATCGACGGAATCCGCACCGACCCCCCTGTGTCTGACCCAATCGCCGCCGCCGCCAAACCAAACGCCACAGAAGCGGCCGCCCCCGACGAAGACCCGCCCGGAACCGCCGCGTCGTCATTCACACAAGGCGGCGTCGCGGTGATCGGGTTCAGGCCCAAGCCGCTAAAGGCGATTTCCGACATGTGGGTTTTGCCCAAACACACCAGCCCCGCCGCCGTCGCTGCGCGCAACACCTCTGCGTCGTTCTGCGGCACACGGCCCGCCATCAGCGCGGTCCCCGCTTCCGTGGCGACACCTGCCGTGTCGAACAAATCCTTCCACGACACCGGGACACCGTCCAACGGCGACACCCGACGCCCCGCCCGTGCACGATCCGAGGCCGCAGCGGCCTCGACCCGCGCACGATCCGCCGTCACCCGTGCATAAATGCGGTCCCGGTGGGGATGGGCCTCAATCGCCGCCAAATACACCTCACACAGATCGACCGGATCAATGTCGCCCGCGCCAATCCCGCGCCCCAAATCCGCCGCCGTCGCCCAAAGCCAATCCTGCATCGCACACCTCTTTTCCCTATGGGCAAACGGTAGCGACCACAGCGCACATGGACAATCCCGCTGCGGGGCGCATATTGCCAGACATGACGAAGACGACAGCCAAGACACATCAGACTGACATTGTGATCGTAGGTGGCGGGCTAAATGGCTCTGCGCTGGCGCTTGGGCTGGCCCATATTGGCCTGCACGTGACGATCATCGACACCCTGCCCGCTCCCACCCGCGCGCTTAGTGATTTTGACGGTCGGTCTTATGCGCTGGCCCATGCCTCCATGCGGCTGTTGCGTGGCTTGGGGCTGTGGGACGCAGTGGCGGACACGGCCCAACCGATGTTGGAAATCAAAGTCACCGATGGGCGCGCGGGCGAAGGCCCCTCCCCGTGGATGCTGCATTTCGACCATGCCGAGATCGAAGAAGGCCCCATGGGCTTCATGGTCGAAGACCGCCACCTGCGCCGCGCGCTGCTGTCCGCCATGGATGAGACCGACCGCATCACTCAAGTGAACGGACAAACGGTGTCCACGCAATCGCAAGGTGCAGTCACGCTCACCTCAGGTGAAGTCATCACCGCAAAGCTGATCATCGGCGCAGACGGCCGCGCGTCGGGCACGGCCACCCGCGCGGGCATCAAACGTACGGGGTGGGGCTATGGGCAAACGGCAATTGTCTGTGCCGTCGCACATGAAAAGCCCCACGGCGGTATCGCACATCAGTTCTTCATGCCTGCAGGGCCACTGGCAATTCTGCCCCTAACAGACAACCGCTGTTCCATCGTGTGGTCCGAAACCGATACCCGCGCCAAGGACATCATGGCGATGGACGATAATGCGTTTCTGGATGCCCTACGCCCCGCCTTCGGCGACTTTCTGGGCGACATTACCTTGACCGGCAAACGGTTCAGCTATCCGCTGGGCCTGACGCTGGCCAACCGGTTCATCGCGGACCGCGTGGCACTGGTGGGCGATGCCGCCCACGGCGTCCACCCGATTGCGGGCCAAGGTCTGAACGCAGGTCTGCGCGACATCGCCGCCATGATCGATGTGCTGCAAGACGCCAAATCGCGAGGTGAAGACATCGGAAGTGATGCCGTTCTGGCACGGTACGAAGAATGGCGACGCTTCGATACCGCGACACTGGCGATCGCCACAGACACATTCAACCGGTTGTTCTCGAACGACAATCCACTGGTGCGTGCCGTGCGGGACGCAGGCATGGGCCTCTTGAACGCCGCCCCTGGCCTGCGCCGCACCTTTATTCGAGAGGCCGCAGGCCTCACCGGTGATCTGCCCAGCCTGATGCGCGCCTGATCCCATCGGACCCCCCCGCGCTCGGACCCACGCACCTTAGGTGCGCGACCCCGACCACTCCCCTCGCGGGTCCGCAGCCTGCTGCGGGGTCGGGAGGGCGCCGCGTGCCCCGACTTTCCGCAAAACGACGGAGGTCACCTCCCGCGTGTCCCAAAACTGCGGATTGTTTCTGATTTCAGGCGGCAACATCTCTTTGCGCAAAAGACGTTGGCGCGTCACCTTCACCTCAACCGATGCGTCCAACCCCACAGGGTTCAAACGCCCCGTCAAAAACCCGTCACGCAGCTGTCTTTCTCGGTCACTGAGTTTACGTTTCTTCGCGCGGATCAACGCCAGCTCATCAGCTGGCAGCAGGTATGATTCCATGTTCGGCCTCCTGCCCCACCTTCATAGAAACAAGGTTGCCAAGTGATTAAGATCCCAGATTTAATCCTTGTCGGTCGACCGCGCTTCGTCAATCAACAACACAGGGATCCCGCCGCGAATGGGGTAGGCCAGATGCGCCGCCGTGCTGATCAACTCATTCGCTTCAGCGTCATAGCTCAGCACACCGTGACACTGGGGGCAGACCAAAGCCTCCAACATTTTGGGGTCAAACGCTTTTTCCGCATCGTCAACGTCGGTCATTGCATCATCCGCGTCTCATCATCGCCACTGCGCAACGCGTATTCAATCAACGTCACCAACGTCTCGCGCCGCGTGGACAACGATGGTGCCTCTAGCAGCGCCTGCTTTTCCTCGGGCTCGAACGGGCACAGCATGGACAGTGAATTGATCAACAGCTCGGGGTCTGCCTCTTTGATGCCATCCCAATCCGTACTCAGGCCGCGGTCTTCAAAAAACCTCTCCAGCAAGGCCATCAGGCCGTCGCGGTCCAACCCTGCATCCACCTCTTCGGGGCCCAGATCGTTTCCAAATCCGTCCCACATGACCTCACACCGGCGATAGGGGACAAAGCCCTCCACTTCGTTCACGACCCGAAACCGCGACACGCCAGACAACGTGATCATGTAGCGGCCATCGTCCGTCTCGGACATGGCCGTCACCCGGCCCGCACATCCAATACGATGCAGGCGGTCTTCGCCATTGGGCTGGATCATCCCGATCATCCGATGATCGGTCTTCATCGCGTCATCCAACATCGCCAGATAACGGGGCTCAAACAGATGCAACGGCAACCGCGCCCGCGGCAAAAGCAAAGCGCCAGGCAGCGGGAAGATTGAGATCACATCAGGTAGGTTGGTTGGCTTGACCATGCGATAGGACATAGGCCGACAAATCCGTCAGGCAAATATCATTGATGACAGTTTTCTACGACCGTTCAGAACCACCGGATCTGTGGGTTTCAATGCCTCAAACACCGTGAACAATTGCGTCTTGGCCGCACCATCGTTCCACTCCCGATCCCGGCGGAACAGCTCCAACAGCTGATCCACCGCAGCCTCACTGTCACCCGCGCCCTGCAAGGCGACCGCCAGATCAAACCGCGCCTGATGGTCGTTCTCATCGGCGTCCACAGCGGCCCGCAATTCGGCCACCGGCCCTGCATCCTGCGCTTGTTTTGCCAATTCGACAGCGGCCCGTGCGGCCTCAACTTCAGAAGCGTCGTGAATCTCGGCAGGGACACCATTCAAAACGGCCTCCGCCTGATCCAGATCATCCATCGCCAGATAGGACCGGATCAGCCCCCCGGCAGCCCCCGCATGCATGCCATCTTCTTCCAAAATCGCGGCAAAGGTCTCGGCGGCATCAGCGGCAGCGCCTTCGGTCAACATCGCCTCCGCTGCCTCAATCGCATCGGCCAGACCGTTGTCCGGCTCCCCCGCCAGATCGGCGATCTTGGTCACAAACGCCTCAACCTCACTGGGGGGCAAGGCACCCTGAAACCCGTCCACGGGCTGGCCATTGAAAAACGCATACACCGTCGGGATGGATTGCACCCGCAACTGACCCGCGACAGCTTGGTTCTGATCCACATCGACCTTCACCATCTTCACGCGGCCACCCATCTTTTTGACGACCTCTTCCAAGGCGGGCCCAAGGGTTTTGCACGGCCCACACCACGGTGCCCAGAAATCGACGATCACCGGCACCTCTTTGGAGGCCTCAACCACGTCCTCCATAAAGGTCGCGTCGCCGCCGTCCTTCACCAAATCATCCGCACCCGCGGGGGCCCCGCCACCAAGTTCAAGCATCGCATTCTCCGTCTGGGCCACAACCGTCGGGCCATGTGCGCCTATATGGGGCGGCGCGCGTCAAAGGCCAAGGGGGAAGGGCGATCTGCAAAAAACTGGCACCCCTGCCATACGCGAGCCATACGCAAGCCATACGGGTGCCAGCCCCCTGTTTTTGCCCCTTTACAGGTCAAACGTCGCAAAGACGGGGGCATGATCGCTGGGCTGCTCCCACCCCCGCACATCCCGCAGAACGCGGCTGGAATGGGCCGCATTTGAGATGTCAGGCGTGGCCCAAACGTGATCCAACCGCCGCCCCTTGTCGGCCCCGTCCCAATCAGGGCTGCGATAGGACCACCAGCTGTACAATTGCCCCTCTGGGATGTCCTGACGGGTCACATCCACCCAGCAGCCCGCCTCTTGCGTCTCGGTCAAATGCGCCACCTCAATCGGCGTATGGCTGACGACCTTCAACAGCTTCTTGTGATCCCACACATCGTCCTCACGCGGGGCGATATTCAGATCCCCCACAAGGATCGCTTTTTTCGGCGTCTCAGCGCGAAAAAAGTCCCGCATTTCAGTCAGGTAATCAAGTTTTTGGCCAAACTTTTCGTTCACCTTACGGTCCGGTTTGTCGCCGCCCGCAGGCACATAAAAGTTGTGAACCGTCACCCCGTTTTCCAACCGCCCCGCGATGTGGCGCGCATGGCCGAGGGATGCGAAATCCTCTGCGCCCGCCTCTTCAATCGGCAGCTTCGACAGGATCGCGACACCGTTGTAGCCCTTTTGCCCACGGGCCACCATGTGGGTGTATCCCAGCGTCTGAAACTGCTCCAACGGGATCTTGTCGACGGGGCTTTTACACTCCTGCAGGCACAGCACATCTGGCGCCTCTTCGGTCATCAATCGTGCCACCAGATTTTCGCGCAAGCGCACCGAATTGATGTTCCATGTCGCCAGTGTGAAGGTCATGCCAAGCCCCTTGTTTTTATGATCTATTGCTGCGCAAGCCAGTCTGATACGCGGCTTAACCCTTCTTTCAGGGTTTCGGGGTAACATGCAAATCCGATTCTTACGTAGCCCTCCACGCCCAGCGCCGATCCCGGTGTGAACATCACGCCCGTGTCCTTCAACAACGCCACGCAGGTGTCATAGGACGTCATAGGCACGTCCAGCTTCACAAAGGCCGTGGTGCCCGCCTTGGGTTCGACAAAATCCGCCTTTGGCTCTGCCGCGATCCAATCGCGCAGTATCGCCAAATTGCCCCGCGTTATCTCACGCGACCGGCCCAAAACCGCGTCCTTGGCACCCAAGGCCATTGTGGCGAAATAATCGTCGACCATGCCAACGCTGATGGTCGTGTAATCGCGGTGGATCTCACAGTCGTCCAACAACGGCTCAGGCCCCACAATCCAGCCCAACCGCAGCCCCGCCAGCGAAAACGCTTTTGACGTGGACCCCGTTGAAACGCCCTTGTCGTAAACATCCACAATGGACGGCACAGGGTCCCCCTGCTCCGTGCCGCGATACACCTCATCGCACAGCACCCAAGCATCCACGCCGCGCGCAATCTCGGCCACCCGTTCCAACCCTGCACGGTCAATCAAGGCACCCGTCGGGTTGTTGGGATTCGTCAAGGCAATCACCTTGGTCGCCGGTGTGACTGCGGCGGCCACCGCATCCCAATCTGGCAACCAGCCGTCTTCCTCGCGCAAGGCAACCTCGCTCACCTCAGCGCCCAAAGACCGCGGAATCGCGGTGTGCTGCTGATAGGTTGGCGTGATCGCCACCACGTGATCGCCTTGCCCCACAAGGGTCTGATACACCATGTGATTTGCCCCGATGGTGCCGTGGGTGATCAACACATTGTCCGCCGCCTGCCCCTCAAACATCGCGGCCACCAGACCGCGCAGCGCCGTCGACCCACGGATCTCACCATAGGTCATCTGCATCGCGGCCAAATCTGACGGCATTTGCTGCGTGGCCCCCGCCATCTGCATCAGCTCTGCCAAAGTCAAAGACGCCACACAGGTCTCGGCCAAGTTATACGCGCACTTGGTCTCCCACGCGTTCATCCACTGCTCTACACCAAACGGTTCGATCTTCATGGCCACCTCCCTTGGGCATCCTGCCTCATCTTCATCTGACCATATAAACTCTGGGGGGTCTGGGGGGCTAGCCCCCCAGCGGGTCGGATTTGCGCAGCAAATTCGAAATAAAAAAACCCCGACCAAAAGGCCGGGGCAAGTCCAACAGGGAGGTGGTGATTTAACCCAGTCACCAAGGGAAACTCTCAGATCCGCGTCACGCCACCAATCGGTAACCGCCGCTCTCTGTAACAAGCAAACGCGCGTTGGAGGGATCTGGTTCAATTTTTTGTCGCAAACGGTAAATATGGGTCTCAAGCGTGTGGGTCGTGACCCCTGCATTGTAGCCCCAAACCTCATGCAGCAGCACGTCGCGGGCCACCACACCTTCGGTCGCGCGGTACAGGAATTTCAGGATATTCGTCTCTTTCTCGGTTAGACGAATTTTCTTCTCTTCCTCGGTCACCAGCATCTTTTGCGCAGGCTGGAAGGTGTATGGCCCAAGGGTGAACACAGCATCTTCCGACTGTTCATGGGTGCGCAACTGGGCGCGGATGCGGGCCAGCAGGACAGGGAACTTAAAGGGTTTGGTGACGTAATCGTTCGCACCGGCATCAAGCCCAAGGATCGTGTCGCTGTCGCCGTCATGGCCCGTCAGCATCAGGATCGGGCATTTCACGCCCTGCTTGCGCATCAAGCGGCACAGCTCACGTCCGTCGGTGTCGGGCAGGCCCACATCGAGGATCACCAGATCATACAGGCCTTCCTTCGCCTTGGTCATCGCTTCGGCCCCATTGCCGGCCTCGAAGACGTCGAAGTCTTCCGTCATCAGCAATTGTTCTCCCAGCGCCTCGCGCAGGTCTTCGTCGTCATCGACAAGCAAAATCTTTTTTAATTGGGCCATTTTCGCGTCCTCCGTCTTGCTATTACACATGGCCGGATGCATCAAAACTGGCAAGACAGACACGCCCTCCCTCACGGCGACGTGTCGCGCAGAGGGCAAATGTTTCAAATTCTCACGAAAACCGCGACCTGAAGGCGGTCAAACAAGGTCAAATATGTCAATTTCGCCTGACACCTCCGAACGAATCTCCCGCGCGCGGGGTGATTTGCGCATGGGTGTGCCGGTGGTTTTGTCCAGCGGTCTGGTGTTTTGCGCGATCGAGGTTTTGACCGAAAGCCGCTTCAACGCGCTGCGCGGCGAAGGCAGCGATCCGGTTATCGCGATCACTAGCTGGCGGGCGCAGACGATCAAGGCCACAGCCTACGACGGGGATATCGCCCGCATTGCCCTTCCCAAATCCGCCACCCGCACCTGGGTCGCGTCCATTGCGGATCCGGCAGGGGATCTGAATCACCCGATGAAGGGGCCGTTGAAAACCCTGCGTGACGGGCCCGCAGGCCCGCACCGTGCCGCAATCGCCCTGACCAAGGCCGCGCATTTGCTACCCGCTGTGTTGACCATTGAGGTCGCGAACCCACGCGCCTTTGCCCTGAACAATAATCTGACCTTCCTGCCTGAGGACGCGATCACATCCGACACCAGCCCCCTGCACCGCGTTGTTCATGCGGGCCTGCCCATGGATGTGTCAGAGGCTGGACGGCTCCATATTTTCCGCCCCGACGATGGCGGCGAAGAACATTACGCCGTGGAAATTGGCCACCCCGACCGGTCGCAACCTGTCTTATCACGTTTACACTCGGCCTGTTTCACCGGCGATGTTCTGGGCAGCCTGAAATGTGACTGCGGCCCACAGCTGCGTGCAGCACTGATGCAGATGGGGGCCGAAGGGTCAGGCGTGTTGCTGTACCTAAACCAAGAAGGGCGCGGGATTGGCCTTGCCAACAAGATGCGCGCTTACTCGTTGCAGGACCAAGGCTTCGATACGGTTGAGGCCAACCACCGTCTGGGGTTCAACGACGACGAACGCGATTTTCGCATCGGTGCCGAAATCCTGCGGCAGATGGGATTTTCACAGGTCCGCCTGTTGACGAACAACCCCGCCAAGGTGGCCCGCCTTGAGGGCTGCGGGCTGTCCGTGGTGGAACGGGTGCCACTGCATGTCGGGGAAAATCCGCTGAACGCCTCCTACATTGCCACCAAAGCCGCCAAGTCGGGCCATTTGTTCTAGCGCGCAAACCGCAGCAGAATGGCGCCTGTGATGGTGGCAAAGGTGGCCGCGACCTTCATCAGGTCCAGCCGTTCCTTCATAAAAACCACGCCAATAAACAGCGCAAAGATGATCGATGTTTCGCGCAGGGCCGTCACCAGTGCGATGGGCGCTTGCATGAACCCCCAGACCACCAAGGCATAGGCGGCATAGGATGCAGCCCCGCCGACGATCAACACAAACCGTCCCTCGGGCCAAAGGCGGCTGATCACGCCCGGATGGCGCAGGCGCAAAAAGATCGCGAAGACAATCGCGTTGCCGATGGCTGACCAGCCATAAAATCCGATGGCTGTGCCCGACACCCGCGCGCCCAATCCATCGATCAGCGAATAGCCCGCAATGAAGCATCCCGTGACCGCTGCCAACATCGCGGCCTTTGTATTCCGCCCGCCCGCATGTCCGCGCACAAGGCCCAGCGACAACAGTCCCGCCGCGATCAAAGCAATCGCCGCCAGTTCCAACCCCACCAAAGCAACGCCCAGCACCGTCACCGACACGGCCGCTACGATCAGCGGCGCGATGCCCCGCGCAACAGGATAGACCTGCGTAAGGTCGCCAATGCGGTAGGCGTTCAGCAAAAACACCTGATAGCCAAAGTGCATGACAAGACTGCCAATCAAATAGGGCCAGCACGCCAAATCAGGCATGGGCACGAACAACAGCCCCAAGGCGGCATATGGCAAATGCCCAATGATCACGCCCGCCATACTGAGGTGTTTGTCTGCCGCCCCCTTGGCCAAGGCGTTCCAGCTGGCATGCAATATGGCGGCCAGAAGGGTCGTAAAGAGAACAATGGTGGGCATAAGTCCCGTCCTTTGCGCGCACCGTAGACGCAGCCCGGCGACACGACAATGCCCGCAAACCGCTTGCCCCGCCCTGCGGGATTTGCTGATCATGTGCCCATGAAACCAACAGATCTCGTCGTAACGCCCACGGGCCTTCGGTTTATGGGCCGCCACTTTCCATGCTCTGTCGGCAAAGGCGGCATCACGAACCGCAAGCGCGAAGGCGACGGCGCCACGCCCCGCGGCACACACCGCTTGGTCGGAATGCTGTATCGGCCTGACAGGATACCAGCGCCTGTGGATTGGGCGCTGCCCATCAAACGGGGGGATCTGTGGTCGGATGATCCCACGCACGAAGACTACAACATGATGGTCCGCGCGCCCTATCCACACTCACACGAGGTTTTGCGCCGTGCGGACCCGCTTTATGATCTGGTGATCCTCACCGATTGGAACTGGCCCTACGCTGTCAAAGGACGCGGGTCGGCGATATTCATTCACCGCTGGCGCAAACAAGGTCACCCGACCGAAGGGTGCATTGGCTTGCGACCGCGTGATCTGGCATGGATCGCCCCGCGCATTCGCCACGAAACCCGTCTGGTGGTCGTTTAACCCGCCGTGGTGCGTTCCCCAAAAATCGCAGACCCCACCCGGACATGGGTGGCCCCCAAGGCAATCGCGCGTTCAAAATCACCGGACATCCCCATGGACAGACCGGTCAGGCCATTGCGTTCGGCAACTTTGGCCAACAAGGCAAAATGCAACGACGGCTCTTCATCAACAGGCGGAATGCACATCAGACCTTTGACAGGAAGATCCATCGCCCGCGCTTCTTTGACAAAGGCATCCGCCTGAGCCGGCAAAACACCAGCCTTCTGGCCTTCTTCCCCTGTGTTCACCTGAATATACAAGTCAGGACAGGACCCCGTTTCCTGGGCGAGCCGCGCGAGGGTCTTGGCCAGCTTGGGACGGTCCAACGTATGGATAGACTGTGCCAGCTCCATCGCCTGTCGGGCTTTGTTGGTTTGCAAAGGGCCGATGAGATGCAGATCAATCCCATCATAAGCTGTGCGAAAATCCGGCCATTTCCCCGCCGCCTCTTGCACGCGATTCTCCCCAAAGATGCGATGGCCTTCCTTCAAAACCGCCTCAACCCGTTCGTTGGGCTGCACCTTTGACACCGCAATCAACTGAACGCTTTCGGCGTCACGGCCTGCAGCGGCGCAGGCTTTGTGGATACGGTCGGTGATCTCGGCCAAAGACATGGCAACCTCCTGAAAATGCGTCGTGTTTTATATTTCACCCTGACATAGGCCGTTATCGCATGACTGTCAGGGGCCGTTTGTTGAAAAACATTGTGTGGCACGACTGCATCATTTTTGACGCGGGTCCAAAAACGCGGGCCAATTTCCTTGAGTGTGCACCCCATTGCGCGCAAAGACAGTGCCAATGCTAGTTCAACTGGCATTCTCGAGAATGCAAACACGAGGAATCAACATGAAACGCATCCTTCTTTCTTCTGCAGCGATCGTCGCTTTTGCTGGCGCCGCTTCCGCAGAGGGCCACCTGGGTGTTACCTTCTCCGGTGACGCAACCCTGGGCTATAACGACGACGAAATCGGCGACAACGACGGCTTCTTCTCTGACCTGAACGTGACCATCGGCTTCGCTGCTGAGCTCGACAACGGCCTGACAGCTGCTGCATCCATCGACTTCATCGATCTGGCAGACGGCAACAACGAAAACGGCACCGACTACGAGCTGTCCTTGTCCAACGACATGGCAGGCCTGTTCTACGGCGACACCAACTTCGCTGCTCAGAACGTCTGGATTGCTGCTGGTCCAATGGCCAACGACGACTTCTCCGAAGCTGACGGCGAAGAAGCCCTGCGCGGCGAAGTCACCTTCGGTGGCATCGAAGCACAGGTTTCCTACGTTCTGGCAAACAATGCCGGTACTCGCGTTGGTGACGTAAGCGACAGCGACCTCGACCAGCTGTCCGTTGGTCTGTCCGGCGACTTCGGCAACTTCAACGTTGTTCTGGCCTACCAGGAAGCCGCTGGCGTTCCTGCTGGTGCTTACACAGACGAAGACCTGATCCCAGGCGTTTCCGGTGACAACGGCGACTTTAACGAAGACGAAGTCTTCGGTATCTCCGTTGGTACATCCTTCGGCGGCGCAGACGTTCGTCTGGCATATGCTGAATCCGATGGCGACGACTCCATTGGTGTCTCCGTATCCTACCCATTCGGCCCTGTGACGATCGACGCTGGCTACGCCACGAACTCCGATCAGGACGATGACTGGGATCTGGCGATCGCATACGAAGACGGCCCAATCGCTGTCACCGTTGCCACCGACGAAGAGTCCGACTGGTCCATCGACGGTTCCTATGACGTAGGTTCCGGCCTGGTCGTCTACGCTGGTCTCTCCGATGACGGCGACGACTACTATGTTGGTGGTGAGTACGACCTCGGTTCCGGCGCGATGCTCCTCGTTTCCTTCGCTGAAGATGACGACGACTCCGAAGAAGACGAAATCGGCGCACAGGACTACCAGCGCGGTACAACTGTTGAGCTGTCCTTCGAGTTCTAATCGAACCTGAAGATTTGCTAAGCTGGGGCGGTTCCTTCGGGGGCCGCCCTTTGCTTTTGGGGGCTGACCAAGGTGCGCAGGCCGGTGCTTTGCCTTCAACACTTGTGACATGCGCGCCCCTTCGCTACACCTTTCACAACGCACAAGTGAAAGTCTGACACGTGACACTATCTACATCCCTTCGTCGCCTGACCTTTGGCATTGGTCTTTTGGCCTCCCTCGCTGCTTGCGGCGGTTCCGGCAGCCTGGGCAGCAATCCTTTGGGGTCTATCGGCAGCCTTGGATTTGGGTCAGGGTCCGGTGGTGAAGCCGCGACAACCCAGGCGATCCGCACACGGGGCGCCGAAAGCGTTGCGGTAAACCGGTATCTTTGGGCGGCCTCGCTGGATGTGCTGAACTTTCTACCCGTAGAATCAGTGGATCCGTTCACCGGCGTCATCGTGATGGGCTACGGCACGCCCCCTGGCGGCAGCCGCGCGTACCGCGCCACTGTGGCCATCACCGATCCGGCGCTTGATGCGCGGTCACTGAACGTCGCTTTGCTGACGCGATCAGGCCCCGCGGCGGCGGACACCACCCGCGCCATCGAAGACGCCATCCTATCGCGCGCGCGCCAGTTGCGCATCGCGGACGGTGCGCTGTAAAAGACGCCGACCCTGATTTCCACGCGCCGGGTCATCGTACCCGGCGTTTGTTTTTGAAAGACACTCTTCATGCCGTACACCCCCTCAGAAATCGAAGCGAAATGGCAAGCCGCCTGGGACAAGGCGGACACGTTCAAAGCTGTGCGCAGTGACGACAAGCCGAAGTATTACGTGCTTGAGATGTTCCCCTACCCGTCCGGCCGCATCCATATCGGCCACGTGCGGAACTACACCATGGGCGACGTGATTGCGCGGTATAAACTGTCCACCGGTCACAACGTGCTGCACCCCATGGGGTTCGATGCCTTCGGGATGCCTGCCGAAAACGCCGCCATGGCCACGGGCGGCCACCCCAAGGATTGGACGTACAACAACATTGACGAGATGGTCGCCCAGATGAAACCGCTGGGCCTTGGCATCGACTGGTCACGCATGTTTGCCACCTGCGATCCCGAATACTACGGCCAGCAACAGGCGCTGTTCATCGACATGCTGGACGCCGGTCTGATCGACCGCAAGAACGCCACCGTCAACTGGGATCCGGTGGACATGACCGTTCTGGCCAACGAACAGGTCATCGACGGCAAGGGCTGGCGTTCGGGTGCTGAGGTTGAACGCAAAGAGCTGACCCAGTGGTTCTTCAAAATCTCCGACATGGCGGATGAGCTGTTGGAGGCGCTGGACGGTCTGGACGATTGGCCCGCCAAGGTCCGGCTGATGCAGGAAAACTGGATCGGCAAATCGCGTGGTCTGCAATTCGCGTTTTCCCTCACCGAACCCGCGGGCAGTCATGACCGGGTTGAGGTTTATACAACCCGCCCCGATACATTGCTCGGCGCGTCCTTCGTTGGGATCTCCCCCGATCATCCGCTGGCGAAGGAGCTTGAGGCGGGCAACGCTGATCTGGCTGCGTTCAACGCCGAATGCCGCAAGGGCGGCACCACAGAAGAGGCCTTGGAAAAGGCCGAAAAGATGGGCTTTGACACGGGGCTGCGCGTGCGCCATCCGTTCGATACGTCGTGGGAACTGCCCGTGTATGTGGCCAACTTCATCCTGATGGACTACGGCACCGGCGCCATTTTCGGCTGCCCAGCCCACGACCAGCGCGACCTTGATTTCGCCCGTAAATACGACCTGCCCGTGGTGTCCACCTACGCCCCCGCCACGGACGACGGCAGCACCATGCCAGAAGACGGCGGCGACGCCTACGTGCCCACCAAGACCGAAAAGGTCATCTATGTGCGCGGCTTTGCAGGTGAGACCGAACAGACCGGAAATGAAGCGATCGATGCCGCCGTCGATTTCTGTGAGGCCAATGGCGTGGGCCAAGGCGTGACGAAGTTCCGTCTGCGCGATTGGGGTTTGAGCCGCCAGCGGTATTGGGGCGCGCCGATTCCTGTTGTCCATTGCGACAGTTGCGGTGTCGTGCCCGAAAAGAAAGAGAACCTGCCTGTTGAATTGCCCTACGATGTCAGCTTCGACATCCCGGGCAACCCGCTGGATCGTCATCCCACGTGGCGCGATGTGCCCTGCCCCGCCTGCGGCAAGCCCGCCCAACGCGAGACAGACACGATGGACACGTTTGTTGACAGCAGCTGGTACTTCGCCCGCTTCACAGCGCCCCATGCGAGGACGCCGACCGAAAAAGCTGACGCCGACTATTGGATGAACGTGGATCAATACATCGGCGGGATTGAGCACGCGATTTTGCACCTGCTGTATTCGCGCTTCTTCGCCCGCGCGATGCATAAAACGGGCCATTTGCCTGCTAGCGCGATTGAGCCGTTTGATGCCTTGTTCACCCAAGGTATGGTGACCCACGCGATCTATAAAACAGACGGTGCCGATGGCCGCCCAGTGTATCACTACCCCGAAGAGGTTGATCTACGTGATGGCGGTGGTTTCCTGAAAGACGGGACAGAGGTGACAATCGTGCCCTCCGCCAAGATGTCCAAATCCAAGAACAACGTTGTCGATCCCGTGGCGATCATCCAGCAATATGGCGCCGACACCGCGCGGTGGTTTGTGCTGTCCGACAGCCCGCCCGAACGGGATGTGGAATGGACAGCCTCTGGCGCTGAGGCGGCATTCAAACATTTGTCGCGCGTGCACCGCATCGCCACGGACATTGCCGCAGGTGAACACGCCTCGAATGAGGCGGATGAGGCGCTGTTGCGGGATATGCACAAGGCTATTCAGGACGTCACATCAGGTGTGGAATCATTCGGATTTAACGCGTCCATCGCAAAGCTCTATGGGTTCACCGCTGCGATCCAGAAATCGAAGGCGGGCACCGACGCCAAGCGGACAGCGATGAAAGCGCTGGCCCAATTGATGGCCCCCATGACACCGCATTTGGCCGAAGACATCTGGTCGATGCTGGGGGGTGAGGGCCTGATTGCGAATGCACCTTGGCCAACAGCAGACGAGGCGATGTTGGTCGAAGACACCGTGACGATGCCCATCCAGATCAACGGCAAACGTAAGTCGGAAATCGCCGTACCCAAGGACATGCCGAAAGAAGAGGTTGAAAAGCTGGCGCTAGCAGACGACGCTGTGATCAAGGCTTTGGACGGCGGGTCGCCCAAAAAGCTGATCGTTGTGCCAGGCCGGATCGTGAATGTTGTCATTTAACCGACGTCAAATCCTTACGTCTTTTGGGGCGTTGTCGCTGGCTGGATGCGGGTTTCAACCTGTGTATGGCCCGACCAGTTCGGGCCGGTCCCTGCGGGGGCGCATCGCCTACCGCGCGCCAAACACGCCTGAGGGGTTTCGGCTGCGGACACGTCTTGAAGACCGGTTGGGCCGGGTGGAGCAAGGGGACTACCTGCTGACGATCGATCTTGAGATTGAAGAAGTCGCCGTCGTCATCAGTTCTTCGCAAGACATCAACCGGTTTAATCTGCCCGGCAAAGCGACGTGGACGTTGACCGAAGACGGCCGTGATAGCCCATTGGCCAGCGGGGTGGCCGAAACCTTCACCGCGTATTCCGCCTTTGGCACGACCGTCGCCTCGCAAGAGGCGCAGGACGACGCCCGTGACCGGCTTGCGATCGCGCTGGCAGATCTGATTGTGACGGACATCATCGTCGAGGCCACTGGCGGGCTATGAAACTGACTGCCCGCGACGCGGCCGCCTATTTCCGCAAACCTGATCCGAATGCCGCAGGTATCCTGATTTACGGCTCAGACGCCATGCGCGTGGCCTTGAAACGGCAAGAGGTGATCAAGGCCCTTGTGGGGCCAGACGGCGAAGAGGAAATGCGCCTGACCCGTATGACAGGTGCCGAATTGCGCAAAGACCCCGCGATGCTGGGCGATGCAATCAAGGCACAAGGTTTTTTTCCAGGGCCGCGCGTCGCCTTCGTCGAGGAAGCAGGCGACAGTGTCGCCAAAGCGATCACCCCTGCTTTGGCCGATTGGGCAGACGGGGATGCCCAGATCATCGTGACGGCGGGGCAACTGGCCGCGCGGTCCACGTTGCGAAAGCTCTTTGAAAGTCATCCGCGCGCCTATGCTGCCGGTGTCTACGATGATCCCCCCTCTCGCGATGAGATCGAGGGCCATCTGCGTGATGCGGGCGTCGCCAATATCAGCCGTGATGCGATGGACTTAATCGGGGCCTATGCGCGCGACATGCCGCCGGGCGACCTGCGGCAAACTATTGAAAAGCTGGGCCTGTTTAAGCTGGGCGATCCAACCGAAGCCACCGTTGCAGATGTCGAAGCCTGCGCGCCGCAGTCCAACGAGGCCGGCTTGGATGATCTGCTGAACGCAGTGGCAGAACTGAAGGCTGCCGAGATTGGCCCCGTTCTGGCACGGCTTTACGCCCAAGGCACACAGCCTGTGGCGCTATGCATCGCGGCGATGCGCCATTTCCGACAGCTTCATACCGCTGCCTCTGATCCCGGTGGGGCGGCCTCTGGCATTGGACGGCTGAAGCCCCCTATCTTTGGCCCGCGCCGTGATCGCATGGTACGGCAGGCCAGCGGATGGGGGCGCCCAAAGTTGGAGGAAGCGCTCAGCGCGATTACAGAAACAGATTTGACGTTGCGGTCGGCCAGCACGGCACCGGATCGCGCGTTGGTGGAACGCATGTTTATTCGCTTGGCGATGTTGGGTCGTCGGCGCGGCAGTTAGACAGCCTACCCAAAACACTCAACTCAACAAACAAAAAGGGCGGCCCGACTGGACCGCCCTTTGGTGTCACAATGTGACGCAATTCTTAGGAAGAACCGCCTGCAGCAATTGCAGCAGCCAACAGGGCCGCGCCGAGGATCGCAGGAACAGCTGCACCACCAGCAGAGCCGAGGATACCAGCGCTGGAACCAACTGGAACTGTTGGGATCAGGATGATTTCATCATCGTCTGTACCGGCTGGGGAAATGTCACCAGCGAATGCTGTGGTGGACAGGGCTGCAACTGCAGTTGCGGTGATAAGTGTCTTCTTGAACATGGAAACTCCTGATCGGTTAATGCGCACAGCACACGTATTGATTGCTTTGACACAGATATAATTGGCCCTTTTCCAAAACGCACGGTTTTTTTTCGGCCAGACGCAAGATGAGTGCCAGATTGCCACTTTTTTGTCTATTTCACGCCGTAGGGCCCAATATTCCGCCTAAATTACCGTCAAAGAGGCTGAAAAACGATGTAGCCAATGCCTGTCGACAGGTACTGACGTGATTGAACAATCTGTCCCGACGGGCCAACCCAATAGAGATTCGCAAACCGAACGCCGGATCCGGCGCAGTCTTCACGCCATTTTCTAGTGCTATAGGTCCTTTCGACGATGGTGATGACATCGGCCTCAAGAAAGGTCATTTCGCAGTTGAACTGTTCAGTCACGATCTGGTCGAGGCTATCGAGAAAATCGTAGGTTCGCGTATGGCTCCCGCCGCGCCGCAAAGACTGGCGCGCCGCTGCCGTATCGGCCCCCATCAGGTCAAATCCGGTCCCGCGCGATGCTACGATCATCCCATCGACCAGTGTCACAGAAACACCGTCGGTGCTGATCCATGTGTCGGATCGCGATGACGTTGAGATGCGCGTCATGACATCGACAGACGCACGGGACACCAAGCTGACCAACATCAACTCAGCATCAGAGGCTTCAATCGCCGCGCGGGTCAACTGTGCCTGAGGGGCCGCAACCTCAACCTCATTGTCGGACGTCCCGAACAATGGGGCCGCAACCGATGTGAACGTGGACGTCGTAACGCCTTGTCCCAGCGGCCCGCAGGACGCGAGAACGGCGAGGGCAGATGCCGCACAGAGTGTTTTCAATGTCATCGCCAGAACCGTCCCCAGTTGTCTTGCATTTGTGAGGCATGCCCATTGCGCACCACATTGTACAGACGGCCATCGACCTCCAACCGCGCGCCACCGTCGCGGGCCAGAGACTGCAAATTCGCAGCACTGGTGTCCCGTGTTGGCGTACCGACAGCCCAATCCAACGGAATTTCCAGCCGGATGCCTTTGTCGAACGATCCTTCGCCGAAATCTTCAAACGGGACGTCGGTCAGGGTGAAATAAGCGCCGACTTTCCAGCCATTGTCGAATTCGCGATCCAGACTGAACGTCGCGCCCCAGTCCCCGGCCAAATACCGACCGACATCCACCTGCGCCTGATATCCATTTTCAAAGTCGTAATAGGCCGAAAGGTGCCCGGTCACGACATCATAGTCACCATCGCCACGGATGGTGCAGTCTTCGTCGATACAGGTGGGGCGGAACCCGAACCCAAGATCAAAATCGCGTAGCAGGGTGTAGTTTAGCTCAGCCCCGAGTGCGAGGCGGCTTGTGGTGGGTTTCCACAGCAATTCTGTTGAAATTCCGCCGAACTGACGTTCCAGATAGCCCACCGAAACGCGGCTATAAAGGTCACGGCCAGGACGGCCGTACCAGGCTACAAAGAGGTTCTCGATCCCGTTGCCGGTTTCGGCCCCATAGCGTAAAACAGACCGCCGCACGTCCGGCAAAGTCGAGGCTGCAATCGCACCCACCTCATCGCGGTTGCCAGCAAGACGCTGACGGAAGGTGCCTGCCAACAAAAGGTTGGGTCGAAATTCGTACTGGAACGTCGCCTCAATCCCGACATCCCCGCGGACGGGTTTATCACCATCAAACAAGGACAGTTCCAAATAGGGATAGACACCCCACAGGAACGCGGCGTTGTCAGTTTCAAACTCAATCGCCGGTGCAGGCCCCGCGGCATCCGCAAACAAGGCACGTTCATAAATGCGGTCGGATGCGCCAGCGGTGTTTTCCAACCGCTCCAGATCACTGCGGCGCAATGTAACGGACGACAGGGCAATCCCCCGACGCGACGGTTCAAGAACAAAGGTCTCGATGTTCTGCGGGGCTGCATTCGTCAAAATGCGCGCGACACGGCCCAAGCCTTGGGCCTCGGCACGAAATGAGGTGTTTTCGTAGCGCACCCGAAGCGCGGTCCCAACAACCTCAGCACCCAGCAGGCGGAACCCGTCGGTGGCCAGGACCTGACCTAGAATATCAACACCGACAGCTTGGTCTTGCGGCGTCGCCCAAGACGCGGCTGCGATGACGTTTTCGCCCCGAATGGCCACAGGCAAGGGTGGGCTGTCCAACCCGCTTGGCGCGCTGCGCGTCGTCGGATCAACAATGATCGTAGCGGACAGGCCGATTTCGTTGCCGTAGGCGTAATAACCACCCAGCTGGACTGAGTCGTTCGGCTCCCATGTGATACCGAAATTGAGGGGCGATTTACGTTCGAACCCGGTTAGTTCGATTTCGCGCTCATAGGCGTCGGAGGAATATTCCGCCAGCACCGTCCATTCGTCGTTCAGGCGCCATTCCACGCCCCCGAAGAAAGCCGCGTCCCCGCGGAAAAACTGGCCGGCCAAGACGGTTCCGCCGGTTTCAACACTGTCGTCAGGGCGCGTTTCAAATCCTTCGTCGATCACGCCCAACGGGTTCGTAAATCCACCAATTGTGCCCAAACGCCCCCAGCCGAGACCACCCGTCACACGGACATTCGACCCAAGCGTTTTCGTGGCGACGATATATTCACTGCTGTAGCGCCCCGTGCCCAGAAAATCCCGAAGGCCGATGGCAATCGCGGGCCGGTACTCACCCTCGTAGGCCAGTTGGTACTGCGCATCAAAGCTGCGATCGAAGGTATCAATCCATGAGTACCGGAAGTTCGCAGACAAACGCGGCAAAAGCTGGAACGAAAATGTCGCCCTTTGCGTGTCGCCAAACCCACCCAAAGTCGCCGAGATTTCCCCGTCTTTGGGGGCCACCGCCGTCGGAATATCGATGATTCCCGGTGTCCCATACAGCGAATACGTCGCGCGCCAATCGTCGTCCGCCACGGCGGGCGTTGACAAAATCGTCGTCAGGGCGAGGGCAGACAGCCCTACAAGGTGTTTTGAACTGTTCATAGAAACCGTTTCGCATTCTCGCCTTTGGTTCCGCAAGGTCAATTTTTCCTGACGACAAAGTAGTTCCGAGTTGGGGGATTTATGCCATAACGCGAACAAACGCACAGCTGTGTCGGAGGGTGACCATGGCGACAATCGTGCTTGGGGCACAGGGCAAATTGGGCGGATCACTGATCCGGCATGCGCGGCGTGCTCAAGCAGGCTGGGTGTCGCAAGGCCGCAGCGCAGGCGCCGATATTGTGTGGTCAGGTGATTTCGACGCGGCGGAGACGGGCCTGATCGCGGCGAAAGACAGCACCGTGATCAATATGATCGGCTCCGCCAATGGCGATACGGCGGCGCTGACCGCCATCAATGTGACGTTTGTGGAAAGCCTGCTGAAACACTGCGCGTCCGCCGGGGTCGCGCATGTCATCTTGGCCTCGTCAGTTGCAGTCTACGGTGCGGGCGATGGGGCGGATTTTGAGGAGAGCGCCGCGCTGTCGCCCCTTACGCCCTACGGCATCAGCAAAGCACGGATGGAGGATGTGGCGCGCGGTTTGACCGACACCGCAGATTGCCCTGCGGTCACAATTCTGCGGATCGGGAATGTTGCGGGCGCCGATGCATTGACCCGGATCGCGGCCACACACCATGGCAAGGGGTCGCCGATGACGCTGCACAGATACCCCGACGGGTCCGTACCCGTGCGGTCCTACATTGGGCCTGCGGACCTGTTTGACGTCATTCGCACCCTTGTCCCACGACCTGCTGAACCGCTGCGGATACTCAATATCGCGGCACCGACGCCCGTGCCGCTGGACCGCGTGTTGGTGGCCTATCGCGATCATGTTTTCCCTGACCTTAAATGGGACGACGCCCCCACGCCAACCGGCGTGCCCCCGCGCGTCGTGCTGTCGACCGACGCCCTGCAAAGGGTGGTTTCTTTGCCATGGGACGCAGATTATCCGGCCGAAATGGCGGGCCAAGTGGCGCAGGACCACGCGCTATGAAACGACTGTTTGATATTGTTTGCGCCGCTTTGATCCTGACGCTTTTTGCGCCTGCCATGATTGTCATCGCAGTTCTGATCAAACGGTCGGACAGGGGCCCTGTGTTTTATATTGCCGAACGCATGCGCACCCCGTCCCAGTCCTTTGCGCTGATCAAGTTTCGGACGATGACCGTGGTTGACGCGGCTGAAAATGCGGGTGTGACTGGTGCTGACAAAACGGGCCGCATCACACCCATCGGGCGCACGCTGCGCCGTTTTCGGCTGGATGAATTGCCACAGGCGATCAACGTTCTGCGCGGCGACATGAGCATGGTTGGCCCTCGCCCGCCGTTGCGTCAATACACCGATGCTTTCCCCGATCTGTACGGTCGCGTGTTGCGGTGCCGTCCGGGGATCACGGGGCTGGCGACGCTTTATTTTCACCGACACGAAGAACGTCTGATCGCCGCTGCCTCCTCCGCCGAGGAAACGGAACGCATCTACGTGCGTCGGTGCATCCCGCGCAAAGCGACCCTTGATCTGATATACGCCCGACAGGCATCGGTCTGTTTTGATGTGGTGATCTTGTGGCGCACACTGATGCGGGTGCTGGGGCGATAAGACAACAGGCACATGTCTGGACACAGACAGGCAGATTTTAGTCTGGCCCGCCAGCGCCGCAACGCGCTATGACACTTCAAAATAAGTGAGGCAGCGCCATGAAAATTGCAGTGATCGGAACCGGCTACGTGGGCCTTGTGTCAGGCGTATGCTTTTCGGACTTTGGCCATGATGTCGTCTGCGTCGACAAGGATCCCGCAAAGATTGAGATGTTGGAGGCCGGACAGGTCCCCATCTATGAGCCGGGCCTTGAAGACCTTATGGCCAAGAATGTCGAGGCCGGCCGTTTGACCTTTACGATGGATCTGCCGTCTGCCATCGACGGGGCCGAAGCCGTGTTCATCGCCGTAGGCACGCCAACCCGCCGTGGCGATGGCCACGCCGACCTGACGTTTGTCATGGCCGTGGCCGAAGAAATCGCACATGCGGCCAAAGACTACACCGTCATCGTCACCAAATCGACAGTCCCAGTGGGGACCAATCGCAAGGTCAAACAGACGGTTCACAAGGCCAATCCTGAACTGGACTTTGACGTCGCCTCAAACCCTGAATTTTTGCGCGAAGGGGCGGCGATCGATGATTTCATGCGCCCGGATCGCGTGGTTGTCGGCGTACAAACGGACCGTGCGGGCCAAGTCATGGCGGATGTGTATCGCCCGCTGTTCCTGCGGGACTTTCCCATTGTGACCACCGATCTGGAAAGCGCCGAGATGATCAAATACGCCGCAAACGCCTTTCTGGCGACCAAGATCACGTTCATCAATGAAATCGCGGCCCTGTGCGAACGCACTGGCGCGGACATCAAACAGGTCAGCAAGGGCATGGGGCTGGACGGACGCATCGGCAACAAATTCCTGCACGCAGGGCCCGGCTATGGTGGATCCTGTTTTCCCAAAGACACTAAGGCCTTGGCCCGTATCGGTCAGGAACATGCTGTGCCGATGCAGATCACCGAAACCGTCATCAAGGTTAACGAAGAGGTCAAACGCCGCATGATCGACAAGTTGCTTGATCTGTGTGGCGGCAGTTTCAACGGCAAGACAATTGCCGTGTTGGGCGTGACGTTCAAACCCAACACGGACGACATGCGCGATGCGCCCGCTTTGACGATTGTTCCGGCCATGGTCGGCGGTGGCGCAAAGGTGCGCACGGTTGATCCGCAGGGCATGCACGAGGGCGAGGCGCTGTTGCCTGGCGTCAAATGGATGGACGACCCGTATAAGGCTGCACGCAACGCCGATCTTCTGGTGATCCTGACCGAATGGAACGAATTCCGCGGTCTTGATCTGAAACGCATCGCCAAACACATGGCCACGCCGCACATGGCCGATCTGCGCAACATTTATTCGATCAAGGATGCCAAACGCGCAGGATTTGCGGCCTATGTCTCCATCGGGCGGACACCGCTTGATCCAAGCTGTGAATAGGACACCCCAATGCCCAAGGCCCTGATCACCGGTTCTGCCGGATTTATCGGTTATCACCTGTCAAAGCTGCTGCTTGCGCAGGGGTTTGATGTCGTCGGGTTTGACGCCATGACGGACTATTACGATGTGCGCCTGAAAGAACGCAGGCAGGCGGATTTGCTGCAATCGCAGGGGTTTCGGGCGGTAAATGAGCGGCTTGAAGCCGATGGGGTGCTGCACGATCTGGTGGCGCAGGAACGCCCCGATTACGTCATCCACTTGGCGGGCCAAGCGGGCGTGCGCTATTCCATCGAAGAACCGCGATCTTATGTGGATGCAAATATCATCGGCACCTTCAATTTGCTTGAGGCTGTGCGCGCCACACCGGTCAAACACCTGCTGCTCGCCTCGACCTCCTCGGCCTATGGCGCGAACACGCGGATGCCCTACACCGAGACCGACAAGGCCGACACGCAGATGTCATTCTATGCGGCCACCAAAAAGGCGAATGAGGTCATGGCACACAGCTATGCCCACCTGTACGATATTCCCACGACCATGTTTCGGTTCTTTACGGTCTATGGCCCCTGGGGACGGCCCGATATGGCGCTGTTCAAGTTCACCAAGGCGGTGCTGAACGGGGACGCCATCGACGTTTACAACCACGGCGACATGTCCCGCGATTTCACCTATGTCGAAGACCTTGTGCACGGCATTCATCTGCTTCTGGACGCGGTGCCCCGGCGGTTGGATGACATCCCCGAGGGCGACAGCCTGTCCCCCGTCGCCCCCCACCGCATCGTCAACATCGGCAACGGTGAGCCGGTGCAGCTCATGGCGTTCATCGAAGCGATCGAAAAGGCATTGGGCCAAACCGCGACCAAGAATTTCATGGACATGCAACCCGGCGATGTGCCGGCCACCTGGGCTGACGGCACACTGCTCAGATCCCTCACCGGATATACACCCAAGACGGATGTTGAGACGGGCGTGAAGGCCTTTGTCAATTGGTACCGCGACTACTACGAGATCTGAAGGCGACGCACCGCCGCGAGCCCTGCGTGACGCCCTGTCGCCAGACAGCCGGTGATCAGATAGCCGCCCGTCGGCGCCTCCCAGTCCAGCATCTCGCCCGCGCAGAACACGCCTCGATTTGACATGAGTTCGAGGTCTGGTGTCAGAACATCAAACCGCACCCCTCCCGCGGTTGAGATCGCCTCATCCATTGGACGCGGCGACAAATAGGGAAACGCCAACCCTTTGAGGGTGGCCGCCATATCTTGCGCATTGCGCCCAAATTCATTGAACAGCGCGCGTTTCACGGGGTCGAGTTTCAGCGTCTTGCGCAGCATATTCGCGGTGGATTGCTTGGCTTTGCCCGATGACATCCGCGCGCGGACCTCGTCCAGCGACATATCCGGCAACAGGTCCACAATGAGGCGTGCCCCATCGCGCACCGCAGCGGAGACCGCATAAACTCCGCCGCCTTCGATCCCCTTGGCAGAGACGACAAATTCACCCCGACTGACCATATCGCCCGCGGACAAAGCGCACCCTTTGACGGCGGCACCAAAATGCGGGGCCATGTGTGGCGACCACGTGACCTCAAACCCCATATTGGCAGGTTTGAATGGGTTTGTGGCATCGGGCAGCGTCTGCGCCCACGCCCCGTCCGAGCCCAGCCGCGCCCAGCTGCCCCCCCCCAGCGCCAACACGGTTGTCGTCGCTTTGATCGTCGCGGGGCCGTCTGGGGTATCAAAGCAGGCCCCGTCGTCCCACCCCGTCCAGCGCCAACGTGTTTTGATCTGAACGCCTTGCGCATTCAACCGTGCCAGCCACGCCCGCAAAAGCGGAGAGGCCTTCATCACAGTCGGAAAGACACGTTTGGTGGTGCCCGTAAATACCGTCTGGCCCAACCCCTCGGCCCAGTCGCAGACCTGATCAGGGCCAAACGCGGACAAGGCGGGCGACAGGGCGTCTTTTGCAGCACCATAGGCCTGATGAAACTGCGTCTTCGGTTCAGCTTTGGTCAGGTTCAGCCCCGATTTGCCTGCCATCAAAAACTTGCGTCCGACCGTCGGCATCTGGTCGGCCACGACAACGTCATAGCCCGCCGCAGAAATGACGTCAGCCGCCATAAGGCCTGCGGGACCGCCCCCAATGATCAACGCGTCTGTCACGCAGGTTGCTGGGGCAGACTGCCCTTAATTTCGACCACACGTTGCGGGAACGGAATTTCGATGCCTGCGTCTTTCAAGGCGTTCCAAACGGCAAAGCGAACATGGCTGCGGTATTTGTTTTTGCCGTCATCGATCCCGTTGACCCAGAATTCCACCACGAAATCAACGCCACTGTCGCCGAACCCGTCCAGCTCAACATCGGGATTTTCGGGTTGATCCAACACAAAATCCAGTGCTGCCACAGCGGGCCCCACAATGTCCGGGATGCGGTTGATGTCCGTGTCATAGCTGACGGAAAAGTCCACGCTATAGCGGTTCGCAGACCCAGAATCCGAATAATTCACAACGCGCGTGACAATGAAATCTTCGTTGGGCACGACGATCCATTTGCCGTCATATGTCTCAAGGATCGCGGCGCGGGCGGTCATTCTGACAATCGTCCCTGCCTCACCTCCGTCGAGTTCGACGTAATCGCCAACAGTCGCCTGCCCCTCAAGGAGCAAGATCACGCCGGACACAAAGTTGGATGCGATTTTCTGTAAGCCGAAACCGATACCAACACCCAAAGCACCGGTCAGCACCGCCAAGGACGTCAGCGGTATGCCCGCAATATTCATGGCAATCAGAAAGGCCGCGCCGAAAATCGCGATCTCTGCTGCTTTGGCCGCCAACTGGCGTGTGGCGGGACGCATTTCCTGCTTGTCGATCAGCGCGTTGGACTGGTCGTTCGACCACCGGCCCAGCCAGAACATAACCGATGCTACGACCAGAAACCGCAACAGTCCCAACAGCGAAAACGACATATTCCCCAGCGGGATGATCGTCGTCTCCATCCACGCAAGCACTGGGTCCAGAAAGCCCAGCGCATAGATGGCCGCCAACGGGATGAGCACCATCTTGCCCAGCGCCTTCAGCATCGGATCCGTCAGCATGTCACGGACGAACGCCCGCACCGCAAGGAACAGGAACACCCGTTTGCCAAAGGCGATCACCTCACCCGAGCCGAAGATCGATCGCGTGACCTGTTCACCAATGGCGGTCAGCCCAAACGCCAAAAGCGGCATCAACAGCGGCAGGAAAATGAGAACAAACCGGCGGACCTTTGACAGAACCGTCTGACTGTCCGTCGCGGGCGTCAGGGCCGCCACCAGCCGAGGGCTGATTTTGCGCGTGATATAGACAGCCGCCAGATAGGCCACGACCAACAGGGCAAACTGGCTCCAATTCGCGGGATTAATCAGCCACGCGAAGGCAACGTCAAAGGCGGACGTCGCATAGCCCTGTGCGGTCTCCAGAATGTTTTCCACGCAAACCCCCGATGTTTTTTGCCTGTTAGCCTGTCGTCAGGGCCCAATCAACGCCTTGATGCCTGCAACCTGTCCCGGATCGGCCGTTAGGGCATGTTTGACAAGTGTGTTCGTGTCCTGCGCCAAGTCGCCATGGCTGATCTGGTCAATCAAACCGACCGACAGCGCCTCCGCCGCATCGAGTTTCGCGGCGGCCAGCAACATGCGTTTGGTGACGGATGGCCCGACAAGCGCCCGCATCCGCGCGGGATCGGACGGTTGTGGCAAAACGCCGACCTTGATGACCGGATAGAAAAATTTCGCTGCTAGCACCGCAATGCGCAAATCACACGCCAGCATCATGCCTAACGCCCCGCCTGCGCATGTCCCGTTCAGCGACGCAATGCTCAACCCGCGAAACGCGGCCACGGCACCTGACAACCTTTCCCATTCTGGCGACGTGGCCAGAGTGCCACCGTGCACATCGTCCAAATCCGCACCTGCACTGAACACCGGACCTGTGCCCGTCAACACCAGCACGCGCGCGTCGCTTTGTTCGACCGCATCCGCCATTTTAGCCAACATCGCCTCAGTCAGGGCGCCTGCCTTATCGGGGCGATTGATGCGCAGGGTGCATTGGTTGCCGCCGTCAGTGACGTCGATCATATCAGGCCAACCTGCCTGCGGATGTCTTCGTCGCGCAAAGACACGTCGTCGCCCAGATGGGCGTCTGCCTCAGACGTGCACATCCACAGCAATGCGCGGGCGGGCCATTCGGGCGGAATATGATCGGACCACTCAAGCTGGCTGACGGGGTTGATGCCCGACGCCTTGATATCACGCTGCATGTCCGTAGCGACGGTTCCGGGGGACAGGCCCATGATGCGCAAACCCTTGTCGCGGGCCTCTTTGTCGGCGCACCGTGTCAACATATAGGCCCCCGCTTTGGATGCGCAGTAGGACGACCACGCCTCAACCGGGCCATGGGCCGCGCCGGAGGAGACGGTGATGATTGTGCCGGCACCTCGTTCAATCATGCCGGGCATTGCCGCGCGCATGCCGTTGAACACGCCCTTGAGGTTCACGTCGATGGTTGTGCCCCAAGCCTCTGGGTCGGCCTCTGCCAGATGGTTGATTGGATCAAGGAGGCCCGCGTTGCCGATGACCACATCCAGTGGGCCAAAGGTGTCTTCGGTTGTCTGGATCGCTGCCACCACTGCGGCATAATCGGACACGTCACATGGAATGGCGATGGCCGCGCTGCCAATGTCTGCCGCCAGTTCAGAAATCGCATCCGACGATCGCGCGACCAAGGCCACTTTGGCGCTCGCCTGCGCAAAGGCCTGCGCGGTTGCGGCCCCAATCCCGCGGCTGGCCCCAGTGATCAAAACAACCTTTCCCGTCATATCCATGCGCAAATCCTTCCTGAAATTCTGCACAAATGCGCCCGAAGTCTGGCGCAGTTTCACGTTTTCCTGACCTTGACCCTTGAGGCGCGACTTGAAAAGCTCTGCCCATTAAAAACCTGTAAGGAAGTTCTATGCGCCGTTTCTCCGTCCTGACATGTACCCCCATCCTCGCCGCCATCGTGTGCAGCACGACCGCCTCCGCCGATGTGACAGCCCAGCAGGTCTGGGACAATTGGAGCGCCCAGATGGGGATCTACGGTGAGGGGTTCACCACCGGGGACGTGACCCAGACGGGCGACACACTGACCGTGTCGGATGTGCGCATTGAAATGACCGATGACGAGGCCAGCATTGTGGCCGACGTGGGTGACCTGATCCTGACAGAACAGGGTGACGGCACGGTGAGCATGACCATGGCGTCCAGTTATCCGTTGACCATCAGCGTGACTGAGGCCCCATCAACTCAACCGACCATCCTGAACGTCACTGTCGCGCAAGACGGCATGGAAATCATCGTTTCCGGTGACCCCGATACGATGGTGTACGATCTGTCCGCCGACACCTATTCCTTTACCCTCGATACGATCGAAGGCGCGGCCGCCGAAGAGGTGCAGCTGGAGGTCGCGGAACTGGTGATGTCTGACATGGCGGGCAATTATGCCGTCGTGACCGATGATCTGACGACGGTAAATTACGAATTCAGCCTCGGGGGCCTGAATCTGAATGCCAATATCTCCGAAGCTGGTGGCGCGAACCGGTTCAAGGGTGTCGCCTCAATGGCGGATCTGGCGATGGCGGCCACCATCGCCATGCCCCTCGATATGGACATGGACGCCGATGTGCCCCCCTTTGATGAAGGATTGGCCATCGAGGGGGGATACACCTTTGGCGCGGTGAACTACGACCTTGATTTTGTGGCCGATGGCGAAGGTGCCATTATGAATGCAGGCGTTGAGGGCGGCGAAATGGGCTTTGCGTTCGGCTATGACGCGATGTCCTATGCCGGCGGTGCTGATGGCATTTCGATCAGCATGTCGCTGCCTCAGGAACTCCCCTTCCCGATTGAGGCGTCGTTGCGCGAATACGGGTTCGACTTTCAAATCCCGCTCAGCCAAGGCGAGGGGGACGCCCGCGATGCGCGCATGGCGTTCAACTTTACCGATCTGGCGGTCAGCGATACGATCTGGAACCTGGCCGATCCGGCCTCCGTTTTGCCGCGTGATCCTGTGACCATTGCCTTGACCCTCGATGCGAAGGTCACACCCTTCTTTGATCTGTTGGACCCCGCCCAGCAGGACGCCATGATGATGACCGACGTGCCCGGCGAATTGAATTCCATCAACATCACAGACCTGACGCTGCGCGGCGGCGGGGCTGAAATCACGGGCGACGGAGCCTTCACCTTCGACAACAGTGATTTGACCACATTCCCAGGCTTTCCGCGCCCGCAAGGGGAAGCCAACTTCACCATCAATGGCATCAATGGCCTGATCGACAACCTGATCACCATGGGTCTGATCCCGCAGGATCAGGCAATGATGCCACGGATGATGTTGGGCATGTTCGCCACCCCCGTCGGCGATGATATGCTGACGTCGACGATTGGCGTAAATGCCCAAGGTCATGTCCTCGCCAATGGCCAGCGACTGCGTTAACCTCTGCCTCAAATGTATTTTAAACGGCCCGCTTCGGCGGGCCGATCAAGTCATCAGGAGACGTTTTATGAACCGTACATTATCCACATCCTTGTTTGCCCTTGGCACAGCACTGGGCACCGTTCTCGCAAGCCCCGCCTTGGCCGACGTGACCGCAGCGGATGTCTGGGCCAACCAGCAAGCCCTGATCAGCGCCGCGGGCGGCACGCTGAGTGGTGATCTGTCAGATGGGTCCGTCGCGCCGGAATTGAACTTCATTCTGCCACAGGGCGCGGGAAGCATGCAGCTGACCGCTGATGCGATCTCTATGACGGACAATGCCGACGGGTCCGTCACCATTTCCTATCCGTCGCCCATGAATTTCACGATTTCCGGCGGTGCCGCCGGCGAAGGCTCATTTACGGCGACGATGGTTCTCACCCACGACAGCTATACCGCGACAGCCACCGGCGAGCGAGGCGACATCGCCTATGAAACACGCGGTGAGACCCTGCGGGTTGAGGTCACCAACCTGACAGTCGATGGCAATGGTCCCGAAAACTTCGACATGACCGGCTTCCTCGAAATGGCGGAATTTGCCAACGACAGCCGCATCACCGAAGGCAACCTGATCTCTTACGTGGCGCAGTCGATGACGGGCGAAAGCAACGCCGATTTCACGTTCATCGCCGACAATGTATCGTCCACGTCAACCCAGATCACGCGTCCAACGCAGACCAATATCACGGCAAGCCTGCCCGTTGGTGGATCCAACGTCATGAACCTGAGCCAAGCGATGCGCGACGGTCTGAATGTAGCGATTGAAAGCGTGGGACAGGGCACAACCCAAACGTCGTTGACCAGCCTGAACGGTGACACACTGAACCGGCAGGAGACATCCACAGGCGAACAGACCTTTGCGATGTCTCTGGGCGAAGACGGGTTCAAAATCGATGTCGATGCCTCAAACTTTGACTTCCTGATGAACGACCCGCTGATCTTCCCCGGTGATCTTGAATTTGCGATGGCCGGAATTTCCGCGAACTACGACCTCCCGTTAAATGCGTCCGACGAAGAACAGGACTTCCGTGTTGCGACCTCGCTGAACGGAGTCACAATGGCAGATACGATCTGGAACCTGTTTGACCCCGCCGGTCTGCTCCCCCGCGATCCGGCCGAGATCACGTTTGATCTGACAGGCACCGGCACGTCGGGCATCGACCTTCTGGATTTCGCGGCCTTGGGTCAGATGGCAGGCCCACCCCCGATTGAGGTCGATCAGGTGACGATCGAAAACCTGCGCATCGCGGCCTTGGGTGCGGAGGCCTCAGCGCAAGGCTCAATGACCCTGGACTGGACCGATTTCCAAACAATCCCCGGCGTGCCACGGCCCGAAGGCGCCGTGAAAATCAACATCAACGGGGCAAACCAGTTGATGGATACGCTTGTCCAAATGGGCGTGATCCCCGCCGAGGAGCTAATGATGCCGCGCATGATGATGGGTATGTTTGCCACCCCTGTGGGAGATGACATGCTTGAAACTGTGATCGAAGTGAACGAGCAAGGTCACGTTCTGGCCAACGGTCAACGGCTTCAATAACCAACCTTTGCGGCGGCCCACCCTTGCGGGCCGCCGCAACTCGGACTACCTCAGCTGGCAAGCAAAGGAAGTTCCATGACCCAATCGCTTGCCGATCTCACCCACCGTCTTATCACAGCCGCCACATCTGCAGGCGCCGATGCCGCCGATGCGCTGGCTGTCGATGGGACATCTATTTCCATTGATGTGCGCAATTCCGTTCTGGAAGAAGCCAAACGGTCCGAAGCGACGGACATTGGCCTGCGGGTCTTTGTTGGTCAGAAGTCTGCCAACGTCTCCGCCTCTGACACATCTGACCGGACCATCGAAGAAATGGCTGCCCGTGCCGTCGCCATGGCAAAAGAAGCGCCCGATGATCCGCATGCGGGCATTGCCGATGCTGCCCAGCTTGCCACGGACATCGACGCCGGCATGCTTGATCTGGTGGACGATAGAGCCGAACCAGATCCCGCATGGATGGAAGACCAAGCCCGCGAAGCCGAGGCCGCCGCGATGTCCGTCAATGGCGTCGCGCAAATGGATTCCACGACCGCCGCCTATGGCCGCCGCAAAATCCACCTTGCCGCAACGAACGGGTTTTCTGGCGGGTATGAAGTGACGGCATCGACACTCAGCTGTGTGGCGATTTCGGGCAGTGGCGCGGGCATGGAACGTGACTACGATTACGACAGCCGCATCCATCTTGCAGATCGTCGCGCCGCTGCCGACATTGGCCGCACCGCAGGCGAGCGGGCTGTGCGCCTTCAGGGCGCGCGAAAACCGCAAACTGGCACTTACCCCGTGGTTTTTGATGAACGTATTTCGTCGTCGTTAATTGGGCATGTTCTGGCCGCCAGCAATGGGGCGGCCGTCGCGCGCGGATCCTCTTGGTTGCTGGACAAGGTCGGCGAACGCATCTTGCCCGATGGCATTGACCTGATCGAAACACCGCACCGTGCCCGCACCTACGGGTCCCGTTTGTTTGACGGTGAAGGCCTGCCCACAACAGATCGGATGATCATCGAAAAAGGCGTGTTGACCGGCTGGACATTGGATTTGGCGACAGCACGTAAACTGGGGCTGCAAAGCACCGGCAACGCGGCGCGCGGAACCTCCGGCCCGCCGTCGCCGTCCATCACCCACGTGGCACTGACCCAAGGGCGGCAGTCGCAGGCTGATCTGTTGCGCGATATGGGGACGGGTCTGTTGATCACATCGATGATCGGGTCGACGATCAACCCCAACACAGGCGACTATTCACGCGGGGCCTCTGGTTTTTGGGTAGAAAATGGTGAAATTGCCTACCCTGTGAATGAATGTACCGTCGCGGGCAATCTGCTGGATATGCTGGGCCGGATCGTGCCCGCAAACGATGCGCGCGCACACCTCAGCCGCGTGGTGCCAAGCCTGATGATTGACGGGATGACGCTGGCTGGTGCGTGATCTTGACCTTTTGATCGATGCCGCCCGAACAGCGGGTGACATCGCAAAACGCTATTTCAACGCCGCACCCGAGGTTTGGGAAAAGTCGGGCGGCCAAGGCCCCGTGACCGAGGCGGATTTGCACGTGAACCGCCAGTTGGAGGCAGATTTGCAAGCTGCCCGCCCAGACTATGGCTGGCTGTCCGAGGAAACAGAGGACGGCAAAGCACGACAAAAGACAGACCGTCAGTTCATCGTAGACCCCATTGACGGCACCCGCGCCTTTATCGAGGGCAGCCGCGACTGGGCGCACTCCCTCGCCGTTGTCGAAAACGGACGTCCAGTCGCGGCTGTGGTCTATTTGCCCATTCGGGATGCGCTTTATGCGGCGGCCTTGGGTGAAGGGGCGACCTTGAACGGCGTCACCTTGACCGCCCAATCGGACAAACCGATGTCCGATGCCACGTTGCTAACCACCAAACCCACCGTTGATCCAAAACACTGGCGCGCGGGCGTGCCCCCGTTCAAACGGACCTTCCGGTCGTCCTTGGCGTTTCGTCTGGCGCTTGTGGCCGAAGGGCGTTTTGACGGCATGCTGACATTCCGGCCCACATGGGAGTGGGACGTGGCAGCGGGTGCCCTAATTGTGGACGAAGCAGGCGGCAAAGCCACAACCAAAGACGGGCACGCGCCACAGTTCAACAACGACCACCCGCAGATCAACGGCATGGTCGCCGCAGGCGGGATCCATGATCAAATCATCGCCGCCTTGGCCTAGCGGGCCCGCGCGCGACCTTCCTTTACCCCCCATCCGCAAAGCCCTAAAGTCGGGCCAAACCCATTAGCCAAAGGTGCCCCCATGTCCCAGCAGCGTCTTCATCTTGTGTTCGGCGGCGAACTCATTGATCCAACCAAGAACGCCTTCAAGGACGTCGATGACATCCATATCGTTGGCATGTTCCCCAACTATGAAGCCGCGTTCAACGCATGGAAGGCCGAAGCCCAGCGCACGGTTGATAATGCGCACATGCGCTATTTCATCGCCCACATCCACCGTCTGCGGGATGAAGAACAGCCCGCGTCGTCCACCGAAGAACTGGGCTAAGTCAGGCACGGACCGTTGATCTGGGTTCATTGCGGCGACGCTGCGGCCACACCTTCGACGGTGTCGCTGGTTCAACGTCTTGTCGATCAATCCGATGGCGTCGAAATCTTGCTGACGGGCGCAATGGATTTTCTGGCGACGCTGACGGATCTGCCCGGCTCGGTGACACTGCAAGACCTGCCAGCCGACAGCCCCACACGGGCGCGGGCCTTTCTGGATGCAAACGAACCTCGGTCTTTGATCTGGAACGGGGGCCCCTTGCGCCCCGCCCTTTTGCGCAGTGTCGCGGCCGCGGCCATTCCAGCAACACTGATCAATGCGCAAGTGGACGGGATCATTGCAGGCACGTCCCGCTGGATCCCCGGCGCGGCCAAGGCCGCTGTTCAGGCGTTCGACCTGATTTTAACGGCGGACGGCGCAACGGCCACGCGTCTGCGGCGAGGCGGTGTTGCGCCTGAAAAGGTCCGCGCGACGGGTCCGATCCTCGAAGATCCGATACCCCTGACATACGACGCCAATGAGTTCACGGTCATGGTTGAGGCGATGCAGTCGCGCCCCCTGTGGCACGCGTCTCATGTCACCGGATCCGAAGTCAAAGATATGGCCGCCGCCCACCTGGCCGCCAGCCGCAAGAGCCACCGGATGTTGCTGGTGCTCACCCCGCGTGATTTAGACAGTGGACCAGAGGTTGCCACCACCCTTCGAGAGGCTGGCCTGAAAACCGGCCTGAGGTCAGATGGGGACGACCCCGATATGGACATGCAAGCCTATGTTACCGATCTGGAGGGAGAGATCGGCCTATGGTCCCGCGTCGCGCCGCTCACCTTCATTGGAGGCACTTTGAACGGCCACGGCCCCGCCGCCTCTCCTTTTGAGCAGATCATTTTGGGATCGGCAGTCGTTCATGGCCCACACAAATCCCCTCACGTCGCCCGGTTTGATCGCCTCAGCAGCGTCGAAGCCTCGCGGGAAATCCGCACCGCTTCAGAACTTGGGATCGCGGTCGGGTCGCTGCTGTCACCGGAACAAACAGCGCGCATGGCGTTTGCAGGGTGGGAGGAAATCACAAAATCCTCAGACTTGATCAACGGCCTGATTGAGGCGGCGATCACCCACGCCGACACTGCACAAGGACGCCAACGATGAAGCCTCCGCTGTTTTGGTATAAACCCCGCAGCCTTCGGGCCTTGATGCTGCAACCCTTGGCGGCCCTTTATGCACGCGCCACAGCGGCACGGGTGAAAAAGCGGCCCGATTATCGCGCGAAGGTGCCGGTTATTTGTGTCGGCAACATCAATGCGGGCGGGACTGGAAAAACACCCACCACAATCGCCCTATGTCAGCGCCTGACCGAACAAGGGTTTGCGGTTCACGTGGTCAGCCGTGGATACGGTGGCAGCCTAGAGGGCCCTGTGGCGGTGGACCCCAGAACACACGACGCAGACCAGGTGGGGGATGAGCCGTTGTTGCTGGCGGCCTTTGCCCCAACCCATGTCGCCAAAGACCGCGCGGCGGGGGTGCAGGCCGCCGAACGCGCAGGCGCGGATGTCATTTTGCTGGATGACGGGTTTCAGAACCCGTCGGTTCATAAAGACTTGAACCTCGTTGTGGTCGATGCTGTCAAAGGGTTCGGCAACGGCCGCGTGTTGCCCGCCGGACCTTTGCGTGAACCGGCGGCCGTGGGTCTTGCGCGCGCTGATGCCCTGTTGGTCATTGGCCCAAAGCACGCCCGCGACAGGTTTCAGCCTGACCTGCCCGCCACGTGTCCGCGTCTCAATGGGCAACTCGACCCGTTGCCGACGGGTATGCCGCTTGACGGATTACCGGTGCTGGCCTTCGCTGGCATCGGCCACCCAGAGAAGTTCTTTGCCACCTTGAAAGCTATGGGGGCCAACGTTGTTCGGGGCGAGGCCCTCGATGATCATCAACCGCTGACCGACACGCTGCTGAACCGGCTGGAGGTCGAGGCGAAGGCCCGTGGCCTGCACATGGTCACGACCGAGAAAGACGCCGTGCGTCTGCCCGCCACCTTTCGAACCAAAGTGACAACCATCCCCGTGCGCCTGATGGTCGAAGACTGGGACCCCCTGGATACAAAAATCGCGGCACTGCTTAGGCGCCGCGATTGATCAACGTCCACGTCTTCAGATGATCAGTTCGCTTCGGCGATCTTTTCATCCAGAACGGCTGCAAAATCCGCGTAATTCATGTTCGAATACTTTTCACCGTTGATGATGAATGTTGGCGTACTCGTCACATCATCCAGTTCAGCGTTAGACCGATACCAGGCCATCAGCTCTTGCGCGGTGTCACCATCGCTCATGCAGGCGTCGAGTTCTTCGTCGCTGAGTCCCGCAATTTTCCCGATATTGCGCAAGGAAGCCGCAATCGCCTCACCGCTTTCCTGACGGGCCCATTCCTGTTGGGTTTCATACAGAATGTTGGAGATCCCGAAGAACCGCATCTCACCGCCACACCGTGCCACCATGGACGCCCACAGGCCGGGTTGGTCGAAATACACCTCACGGTAGATGAATTGGATCTGATCCGTGTCGATGTAGTTTTCCTTAATCTGCTGGTACTGATTGGCATGAAACGATGCACAATGCGGGCAGGTGTAGGACGCGTATTCAATGACAGTCACCGGCGCATCGGGATTGCCCTGCGCCATATCGACCACGTCAAACTGCGGGCGCTCGGCATCCGCTACAACATCAGAGGCCGCAGACGGCTGGTTCATAAAATAGGCACCGCCGGCGATGGCAACGACGGCAACCACCGCCACAGACGCAAGTACAGATTTATTCATTGGGACCCCTCAGGTGTCAGTTGGACGTTTGGTGATGACATTGGCCCCCAGCGCCTCAAGCGCAAGACGCAATTCTTCATTTTCAACGGGTGCGGCGACATGTTGCGCCTTGGCCCGCGCCTCAGGCGCGGGGCCTTTGGCGCGCGTTGGGCCATGATCGAAGGCCAGCTGGCCTTCTGCAAAACCGGTCCGCGCGGTTTGGGTAATACGGATCCGCGCGATGGCATTGTAGCCATAGCAGGCGTTCACCTTTTCGCGGATCTGTTCCTTTTGCATCTCAAGCATCGGGGCCTGCGCGCCTGAAGTCAGAACCGTCAGCGTGGCTCCGAACCCGCCCTTGGCATAACTGACATCAACGGGATGGGCGATCTTGGCCGTGGCCTCCCCCACGATCTCGGCCCAGTGGGTCAAAACGCGGGTCTGCGCAAAGCCACGGGTCTCCGTCGCGCCCCGAATGCTTTTCTGCATCAGGGACGCTGCGCGAGAGAATCCCCGCTTGGTGCTATAGGAACGTGGCTGTTTCATCGTTGCGCTTTATTTTAAAGGTTAGGCAGATCAGCGCCAGTGAAACCGCAGCCAAAGGAACGATAACTTGGGGAAAACATCGGTCACTTCCGCGTTACTGGATTGGTACGACGTCCATGCCCGCGAAATGCCATGGCGCGTAATGCCTGCGGACAAACGCGCGGGCGTGCGGCCAGACCCCTATGCCGTCTGGCTGTCAGAGGTCATGTTGCAGCAAACAACCGTCGCTGCTGTACGCGACTACCACCGCAAATTCACAGGCATTTGGCCCACTGTGGCAGATTTGGCGGCAGCTGAGGACGCGGACGTCATGGCGGCCTGGGCGGGCCTTGGCTACTACGCCCGCGCCCGCAATCTCCTGAAATGCGCGCGGGCGGTGGTGGCCGATCATGGGGGTGCCTTTCCACAAACCTACGAAGGTTTGATCGCCCTGCCTGGAATCGGGCCCTATACCGCCGCGGCGATCGCCTCGATCGCCTTTGATGTGCCTGCGACTGTCCTGGATGGCAATGTCGAACGGGTCATGGCGCGGCTTTACGACGAACACACCCCCTTGCCCGCGGCCAAACCGGTGCTGATGTCCTATGCAGAACAGCATACATCGCACAGTAGACCTGGCGATTATGCGCAGGCCGTGATGGATCTGGGGGCCACGATCTGCACCCCGAAATCCCCTGCCTGCGGCATTTGCCCTGTGCGGCCAAACTGCGACGCCCAGACCGCAGGCACGCAGCTGGAATTGCCGAGGAAAACACCCAAAAAACCGAAACCGACGCGGTATGGCACCGCCTATATCGCCCGCCGCGCGGATGGCGCGTGGCTGCTGGAGACGCGACCGGACAAGGGCCTTTTGGGCGGCATGCTGGGCTGGCCCACAACCGATTGGTCAGACACGCCAGATCCTGCACCGCCCATGGACGCCACATGGGACACGTTGAACGAACCGGCCCGCCATACATTCACGCACTTTCATCTGATTCTGTCTGTCCAGACGGCCAAAGTGCCCCAAAACACCGCCCCAAATCGTGGGGCATTCATTCCTGAGGCCGACTTTACCCCCTCTGCGCTGCCCACGGTGATGCAAAAGGCCTACAATCTGGCGGCTGCGACGCTACGGCAGGTTTGAGAATAGGCCCGCCGTCCGTATGCTACACCCCAGCTTAAGGACGACGCCGATGACATCATTTCCGATCGTATCCCAATCCAAAATGGCCCACATCAGCCGTGCGGCCCCGTTTTGGCTGTCCGCCGCACTGATCCCGCTGGCGTGGTTCGGGGCGATTGTGGGCGGTTGGACTGTCCTGCTGTTGCCGGTGGCAACATGGTATTTGTTTTCGGCCATTGATGCCCTCGCCGGCACATATGAAGAAAATGCAGATCTTGAGACCCCGGAAGAAGACCTGTTTTGGTATCGCGCCATCACAATCGTCTGGGCGCCGCTGCAGTTCATCACGCTGTTCGGGATCTTGTGGTACGTTACCGCCTCCGGCCATTTGTCCGGCCTTGAGATGTTCGGCCTGTTCTTTGGCATCGGTGTCATCTCCGGCACCATTGGCATCACCTATGCGCATGAATTGTGCCATCAGCGCCCGAAACTGGAACGCTGGATGGGCGATATTCTTTTGGCGATGGTTCTTTATTCACACTTCCGCAGTGAACACCTTCTGGTGCATCACCGCTATGTCGCCACGCCGCGTGATCCGGTGACCGCGCGCTACAACGAAGGCTTCCACCGATATTTCCCCCGTGTTCTCCGCCAACAGCCGGTGTCGGCGTTCAAGGCAGAGGCCGCGATGCTGGCCCGCAAAAAACTCCCATGGCACGACCGCAGCAACCCGTTTTGGAAATATGCCGCGCTGCAGTTGGGCATGCTGACCTTGGCGGTGCTGATCGGCGGCTGGATCGGGCTTGGCCTGTTCGCCTGGCAGGCCTTCATCGCCATCTGGCAGCTTGAGCTGGTGAACTACGTCGAACATTACGGCCTGACCCGCAAACATCTTGGCGACGGCAAATACGAACACGTCAAACCACATCATTCGTGGAACGCCAGCCAGCTGGCGTCCAACTGGCTGCTGATCAACCTGCAACGTCACAGCGATCATCACTACAAACCAGACCGGCGCTTTCCGCTGCTGCAAACCTATGACCAGAACGAAGCGCCGCAGCTGCCATACGGCTACCCCATCATGACCATGGCCGCGATGATGCCGCCGGTCTGGCGGCGCGTGATGAACCCGCGGGTGCGCGCATGGCGCAAACAATACTACCCAGAGATTGAGGATTGGGCGCCCTATAAGGCCGCCACCAATCCAATGCCGCGCTAACCTTTATCGTTGCGGCGTTGGCCGCTGACCCACGCCCAGCTTGACCGACACATGTCGGCCAAGGTGCGTTTTGCCTCAAACCCCAGCAGGGCCTTTGCGCGATCTGGTCGTGCGGTCAAAACGGCAACGTCCCCGTCGCGGCGTGGCGCGATTTGGTAATCCAGATCGGCCCCGCAGGCCTTTGAATAGGCATGGACCACATCCAGCACAGACGACCCGTCACCCGTGCCAAGATTGACGGTGTGGCTGTCGCCTGTGTCGATCAATGTCTTGATCGACAACACATGCCCCTCTGCCAGATCTTCGACATGGATATAGTCGCGCACGCCGGTGCCATCTGGGGTGTCATAGTCGTCGCCGAACACCGACAGTTGATCCAACTCACCCGTTGCGACCTTGGCGATATAAGGCACCAGATTGTTCGGTATATCTGCCGGATCCTCACCAATCATGGCGGACCGATGGGCCCCGACTGGGTTGAAATACCGCAGAATGCCCACGGCCCAACGGTCATCCAGCTGTTCCAATATCTGCTCCCCCGCGATCTTTGTGAACGCATAAGGGGAGGTGTGCGTGCGCCCGTGATCTTCCGGAATGGGCTGGATATCCGTGTCACCATAAACCGTGGCCGACGAGGAAAACACGATGCGGCGGACATCTGCGCGGTCCATCTCAGCCAGCAACGTCAGCAACCCCCCCACGTTCGTGTGCATGTAATCGAGAGGCTTTTCGACGCTTTCGCCCACAGCCTTTTTCGCCGCGAAATGAACCACACCTTCGAAATCATGGGCATCAAAAACGGCACGCATATCCTCAGGGTTCAGAACATCGCCTTCGAACACATGGACCAATCCACCAGTGATATCCTGCAGCCGTGCCGGCACGTCCTGTTTGGCGTTTGAAAAGTTGTCGAAAATCACAACCTCAAACCCGGCCTCAACAAGTGCCAGATAGGTGTGTGACCCAATATAACCTGCGCCGCCTGTCAGCAGAATTTTTGCCATGATCTGTCCTGTCGTTTCGAAAGACTTATGGCCGGAATTGGCGGTCGGCAAAACAGAAAAAACCCCCTGTCAGGTCTTGGGAACCGACAGAGGGTGAGAGTGGTGCCACGGCTGGAGGCCGCAGGCACAGGCGGTAATCGTAAATTCTAAAGGGGGTTCGGCTCAGTTCGCCCGCATCTCAGAGCGGATCTGCTGGCGCAAAAGATCAATCGGAACTTTTTTGCCATCGCGGCGGAAGTGCCAATATGTCCAACCGTTGCAGCTGGGTGCGTTTTCGCAGGCTGCCCCAACCTGATGGATGGACCCTTTGCTGTCAGCGGCGATCAACGTGCCATCAGCGCGGACTTTGGCCTTATGGCGACCATTCATGGACCACAGCTCTTCGCCCGGGCGCAACATGCCACGTTCGACGACCTGACCGAACGGCACGCGGGGTTCGGCGCGTTTGGACTGGCTGACCTCAAGCGCGTCACTGTCGAACTTTCGGATCTTCTTAAGGCGTTTTTCAGCCACTGCGCGATACTCAGCCTCGCGTTCGATGCCGATGTAATCGCGGCCCAGCATCTTGGCGACAGCGCCCGTGGTGCCCGTTCCAAAGAAAGGGTCCAACACCACGTCGCCGGGATTGGTCGTGCCCAGCAGCACACGGTGCAGCAAGCTTTCGGGTTTTTGTGTGGGGTGGGCTTTCTCGCCAGCTTCGTTTTTCAACCGCTCATGTCCTGTACAAATCGGAAGCACCCAGTCGCTGCGCATCTGTGTGCCTTCGTTCAACGCCTTTAGCGCCTCATAGTTAAATGTTGGTTTCGATTTTTCGGCCTTGGACGCCCAGATCAGCGTCTCATGCGCATTCGTCAGACGTTTGCCGCGGAAATTCGGCATCGGATTGGACTTGCGCCAGACCACATCGTTGAGGATCCAGAACCCTTGGTTCTGCAACTCTGCCCCCATGCGGAAGACATTGTGATAGCTGCCGATAACCCAGATCGCACCATCCGGTTTCAGGATCCGCCGCGCAGCACTCAGCCATGCGCGGGTGAAATCATCGTAGACACGAAAGCTGTCGAATTGATCCCAATCGTTATCCACTGCGTCGACCTTGGAATTGTCCGGTCGATGCAGATCACCCTTCAGTTGAAGGTTGTAGGGCGGGTCCGCAAAGATCAGGTCAACACTGCCTTCAGGCAGGCTGTTCATGACCTCAATACAATCCCCATCAATGATCGTGTTCAGCGGCAGTGCGGACGCACCACCTGCGGTCTTTTTCTTTGTCATCGTCTGCCTCTGTCCCGGCGGATTTTTCCGCTCATTGGTTGATCCCAATGTGGAACGAAGGCGATTCGCAGTCAAAAACTTTATTGAATCAACAGCTTACGATTTTTTCTTGTCACAACATATTGTGGACCGGTTTGAAAGACCGTCTATGGTGTGGGGTCACACCCAAATTTTGAAGCGCAGATATGTGGCTTTTCGATCCATATCCTGCGTTCGTCTCCCATCCATAACCGGGGAACTGTTGCGCCAATTCAACCATGATCCGGTCGCGACATATTTTGGCCACAATTGAGGCCGCAGCAATGGACAAAGATCGACTGTCGCCCTTCACAACGGTCGTTGCAGGGACTGCCAGATTGCGCGGGATCATATTTCCATCAATCAGTGCGTGATCAACAGCGCCCAACCCCGCCACGGCCCGTTCCATGGCCAGATGGGACGCGCGCAAGATATTCAGCTCGTCAATCTCGGCCACCGATGCATGGGCGATGCACACCTCGGCCGCGTCAAAAATAAGCGGCTCCAACGCGGCACGGCGTTTGGCGGTGAGGGTTTTGCTGTCGTTCAGACCGTCAGGGATGTTGGCAGGGTCCAGAATGACCGCTGCTGCCGTCACAGGACCAGCCAAAGGGCCGCGCCCGACTTCATCAACACCTGCGATGCGCAGATGTCCCTGCGCGCGCAGATCGGTTTCGAATGTATAATCGGGCAGGGTTTTCATGGCACAGGGTCAATCAGACCCTGTGCGAGAGTGCAACTGAATCAGATCCAGAAAGACCCCGAAAGGCGGCGGCCTTTGGTGTAGCTGTCCGTCGCAGGGGATTTCGCAGATTTCGGCGCCGGACGCGGCTGTGGTTTGGTGACACGGCGCTGGGCTGGTTTCGCAGATTGAAATTTTGCGGTCAGTCGATCCTGAATCATCTTGTCTCTCACTCTGGTTACAACAAACAATATAGTCAGCAATTCTGACCCAGTTAGCCCCAAAGCCGCATCCCCGATCTGCACAAATTGCATGGAACAAACGAAAGAGGCAGGGGGCCATGTCCTCCCCCCTGCCTCCGTTTGGGCGGCCTTCTTTGGCGGGCCGCCTTTGTCCGCTGCGGCCTTAGTGCCGGTTAAAGCGGAACCCTTCGTTGCGCAGGCACCGCGCGCGCCAGCCTTGGCGACGTTGGCCGTTTTCATTGCGGAACCGGACGTGACACGCCTGTGGAAGACGGGACACATAGGCGTAATTGTTGTTCATGCACCGCTGGCCGAAGAACCGGATGGAATTGCCATTGCGACGGGTGGTCTGACGCAGGCACTGATCGGGCAACACCTTCCACGCATTGGGGTCGACCCGCGGGCGGTCGTTACCATTGTCGCGGCTGTTGTGAATGGCGGCCCCCAGCAACAGCAGCGTCAGAATGCCAACCACAGCGTCTTCTTCGGAAAAGGACGCCTGCGCTTGGGTGGGGGACAGGCTTGTCAGGGCGAGGGATACGGCCAGAACGCCTGCCGTCAGTGTTTTTGTAAACATATCGATGATCCTTTGTGTGTGGGTCGCCGACGGGCATGTCGGCTGAACTGGATCAACGATGGGCGCAGGGCCCTTTGCCTCTCAATAGCGCGGAGATGTTATGGGATGGCACAGGAAAGTTGGTCGACGATATTGAATAACACGGGCACCACAGCCATGCTCCTCTCATGAAACGCACTCTTCTAATAACTGTCACGTTGATGGCCGTGTCCAGCACAGCGCATGCCGCGTGTTTTGCCGACTACAAAGCCAAACGTGACGATCCGTTGCGGTTGCACTACGGTGTGGCCGAAATCACAGGCGACTGTACGGTCGACGCAGCCGCCGCCCAGTTGGCCCCACGACTGGCGCAAGATGACTGGCAGTTGCTAAGCATCGAAAGCGTCTTCGATGAGGCGGGACTAGAGGAGAGAGAAGAGAGTGCAGGCGAAAACTACCTCCGCTATTGAGGCCCGCCAGACCGGCAACCGCATCGTCATCGCAGGGATCGCCGCCATCGTGCTGATCCTTGGCACCGCAGCGGTATTGCTGTTTTTGAACCTCCCCGACGCAAACGCGTTCAACGCGCGGGTGGAACAGCTGTTTGTGGAAAACGCGTCGCTGACCGGTCAGGCTGAAATTAAACTTCTGGAAATCCTCGCCCAATCCGGAACCGCCTTTTCGGCGACCTTGGACAGCTACCGGTTTGTGATCTTTGTACTCCTGGTTTTTGCGACCGCGCTTTTGATCGCCGCAGTCGCGTTTCTTGTGATGCTCATCGCGATGAACCGGCGCATGGGTCAGATCGAACGCAAGGGGATTGAGGTCAATTCCCTTCTGATCAGCCGCGACCAGAATATGGTCTACCTCAACAACTTTGAATTCAAACTGACAGATGCAGCCATTGAAACCCTCAGCGTGCTGGCAGAAGCCCGCATGGACGATGAGGTCCTGTCAGGGGCCGAAATCGAGGGCGTGATCTCGGGCCGGTCCGCCGCCGATTGCGAAGAGGCCGCAGGCGCCACCCGCATCAAACGGCTGCGCGACACCTTGGGCAACCAGATGATTTCTGAACTGCTGGTGCGCAACATCGCCCGACGTGGCTATATGCTGGCCATCGATAAAGACGTTATTCGCATGGTGTGATCCGGTGGGGGAACGGTCAAGCCGCTTTCCCCGTTAAGGCACGCCCCGCGCACCCCATATCACTGTCATGAAGAGACGAGACTTTCTCCGATCTGCCGGGGCAACTGCGATCATCCCAGTTTTGCCTTTGCCCGCAGCGGCTATCCCAGTAGCTGCCGCCCCAATCCGACAAGCCACGTTGGATTGGGCGGCCCTCTTTGCCCGCACCCACGCCAAAGCATCCCCCGCCCTCATTCAAAAATGGCTGAACATCGGCCCCGCGCAAGCGGATGCAGTTATGCAGGATCTGATGCGGCGCAATATCATTGCCTCCCCCGTGGCGGGCACCGCTGCTGCGGTCGATCCAATCTATCAAAGCCGTGCAATCCCGGGCGCCCAATCGGCGTACGTGCGTCTCAAGCAATCCGCGCGTGACCTGATGAAAGACGCGTGGGAGGATGACGAAGATGTGCAAAAGGCGGAAGATCCCTCCCCCGCCCCTGACGCGATTGACGCTAATCAGACGGTTTAGTCGATCCCGCCCATGCAGATGTATTTCGTTTCCATGAAATCATCGAGGCCCTGACGCCCGCCCTCGCGGCCCAGCCCTGATGACTTGACCCCGCCAAAAGGCGCCTCCGTCGTGGAAACGTGGCCGGTGTTCACGCCGACCATGCCATAATCCAGCGCCTCCGACACGCGCCAGGCCCGCGCGATGTCGCGGCTGTAGAAGTAGGACGCAAGGCCGAACTCCGTGGCATTGGCCGCCTCAATCGCTTCGGCCTCTTCAGTAAATTTGAACAGCGGCGCGACGGGGCCGAAGGTTTCCTCGGTCGCGACGGCCATGTCGGATGTCACGCCCGTCAAAATGGTTGGCTGATAAAATGTCCCGCCCATCTCATGCGCGTTGCCACCCAGCACGACCTGCGCCCCTTTGGACGTCGCGTCTTGAATATGACCAGAGACCTTTTTCACCGCCGCATCGTTGATCAGCGGGCCAAAGACAGTGCCGTCCTCAGCGCCATTGCCGACCTTCAGGCCAGAGACCTTTTCGGCCAGCTTTTCGGCAAAGGCCTCATAAACGCCGGCCTGCACATAAATGCGGTTGGCGCAAACGCAGGTCTGGCCGTTGTTGCGGAACTTGGACAGGATCGCACCGTCAACAGCCGCATCCAGATCGGCGTCATCGAACACGATAAATGGCGCGTTGCCGCCCAACTCCAGCCCCAGTTTCTTGATCGTCTTGGCCGATTGTTCATACAGCATCGCGCCCACACGAGTGGAGCCGGTAAAGGTGATCTTGCGGACCACAGGGCTGGCGGTCATCACGCCGCCGATGGTCGCCGCATCACCTGTCACAATCGAAAACAGCCCCGCAGGCAGCCCGGCTTCTTCCGCCAAAACGCCCATCGCGATAGCCGAAAAAGGTGTCAGTTCGGACGGCTTCAGCACCATCGCACAGCCCGCAGCAAAGGCAGGGGCCGCCTTGCGCGTGATCATCGCGTTGGGGAAGTTCCATGGCGTGATAGCTGCCGTGACGCCCACGGGCTGCTTGATGCACACAATCCGTTTGTCCGGTGTGTTGGTCGGTGTGACATCGCCGTAAGCCCGACGCGCCTCTTCTGCGAACCATTCGAGAAAAGACGCGCCATAGCCGATTTCACCGCGGGCTTCTGCCAGTGGCTTACCCTGTTCGGCCGTGAGGATCTGGGCCAAGTCTTCTTGGTTGGCCATCATCAGGTCAAACCAGCAGCGCAGCACATCCGCCCGCTGCTTTGCTGTCTTTTTGGCCCAGTCTTTTTGCGCCACCTCAGCCGCCGAAATGGCCTCTTGCGTCTCATCTGCACCAAGATCCGGCACATGGCCGATCACATCACCCGTCGCCGGATTGGTGACGGCAATGCCCGCCCCGTCCGCGTCAATCCAACGGGACCCAACAAGGGCAGCTTCGCGGAGAAGGGCGGGGTTTTTGAGGGACAAAGTCATGACAGGCAGCCTTTCTGAAAACGTGCAAACGCGATGGAGGGGCGTGCCCCTCTTTGGCGCGCAGGTTTCACAGCGCTGCCTCCGCCGTCAAGGGTCAAGACCGCTTGCCCGCTGGACAGATCAATATGGCCTTGCTAGAAAGGAATGAACGTACATTCATTTTTGCCATGACCCAAGAACACCGCACCAAGCAATTCATCCGAAACGCAGCCCGCCGCCTGTTTGCCGAAAAGGGATACAACGCGGTCGCCATGCGTGACATCGCACAGTCCATCGGCAAGCAACCGGGCGGGCTGTATAATCACTTTGCATCAAAGCAGGCGATCCTTGTCGATCTGATGGTGGAAAACCTTGAACGCGCCCACAAGGCCGCGATTGCACCCATTGATCCTGATGCAACGCCCCTACAGAACCTTGAGGCGTTTGTTCGCGGCCACATCCATCACAACATCGAAAACCCCGACGATATTTTTATCGCCTACATGGAATTGCGCAGCCTTGAAGGGGACGGCGCCCAGGCCGTCATGTCGAAACGGGATACCTATGAAAGCGCCCTGCGCAGCATTCTCCAGGCAGGCCATGACAGCGGTGCGTTTCTCCTGACGGATCCGGCCATTCAGGCCCGTGCCATCCTGTCCATGCTGGGCGGCATCACCGTCTGGTATCGCCAAACCGGCCCGCAAAGCCCGGCCGACATAACCGAATGCTACGTGCGCGCCGCCCTGCAAAGTGTGGGCGCGCCCTATTCTCCCCCAACAAAAAGGCCAAACGATGTTTAACGCCTCAATGACATTTGATCTAGGCGGCGAGGTCAATGCCCTGCGCGACATGGTGCATCGTTGGGCGCAAGACCGCGTCAAACCCCTTGCCGCGCAAGCAGACACAGACAACCTTTTCCCCGCAGGGCTGTGGGAAGAGATGGGCGCACTCGGCCTTCTTGGGATCACCATCCCCGAGGCCGACGGCGGCGCAGGTATGGGATACCTCGCCCATGTTGTCGCTGTGGAAGAAATCGCGCGGGCCAGCGCAAGTGTTGCCCTCAGCTACGGGGCGCATTCCAATTTGTGCGTCAATCAGATCGGCCTGAATGGCACTGCCGCTCAAAAAGCACGCTACCTGCCTGATCTGATCAGCGGAGCCTCCGTCGGGGCCCTCGCCATGTCTGAGGCCGGGGCCGGGTCTGACGTGGTCAGCATGTCCTTGCGGGCGGATAAGACGAACGACCGCTTCATCCTCAACGGCAACAAATACTGGATCACCAACGGCGGTGAGGCCAACACGCTGGTCGTCTATGCCAAGACAGACCCCGATGCCGGATCAAAAGGCATCACTGCCTTTCTGATTGAAAAATCCATGGCGGGGTTCAGCCAATCGCCACACTTCGACAAGCTCGGCATGCGCGGATCGAACACGGTTGAACTGGTGTTCAACGACGTCGAAGTCCCAATGGACAACGTCTTGGGCGAAGTCGGCCGCGGCGTGCAGGTTTTGATGTCCGGTCTGGATTACGAACGCGTGGTTTTGTCTGGCATCGGCACCGGCATCATGGCCGCCTGCCTCGATGAGATCATGCCCTACCTAGCCCAGCGCACTCAATTCGGAAAACCCATCGGGGATTTCCAGCTGATGCAGGGCAAGATTGCCGACATCTACACGAAACTGAACAGCGCCCGCGCCTATATCTATGAGGTCGCGAAGGCCTGTGATCGGGGCGACGTGACCCGTCAGGACGCCGCCGCCTGCGTCCTTTATGCGTCCGAGGAAGCGATGACCGTGGCCCATCAGGCCGTGCAGGCCATGGGCGGCGCAGGGTTTATGAACGATGCACCGGTCGCCCGCATCTTCCGCGATGCAAAGCTGATGGAGATTGGCGCGGGCACATCCGAAATCCGCCGTATGTTGATCGGGCGCGAATTGATGGGGTCGATGCGCTGATGGCTGTTCTGACGTCAAACATCTCGCCCACGTCTGAGGCCTTCAAGGCGAACGAGGCCGCCCATCATGACGCGCTGAACACGATCCGAAATGCCGCCGATAGGGCCATGGCGGGCGGCGGTGACGCCGCCCGCACCCGTCATAAAGACCGTGGCAAATTACTGCCCCGTGACCGCATCGCAGCCCTTCTGGATCCCGGCGCACCGTTTCTTGAAATCGGACTGTTCGGGGCGCATGGGATGTATGACAACGCGTCCCCGTCTGCGGGGATCATTGCCGGCGTGGGTCGTGTACAGGGCCGTGATGTGATGATCCTGTGCAACGACGCGACGGTTAAGGGCGGCACCTACTTTCCCATGACGGTGAAGAAACATCTGCGCGCCCAAGACATCGCGGAACAAAACAATCTGCCCTGCATCTACCTTGTCGACAGTGGCGGCGCGAACCTGCCCAATCAGGACGAGGTGTTTCCCGACCGTGACCATTTCGGGCGCATCTTTTTCAATCAAGCCCGCATGTCGGCCAAGGGCATTGCACAGATCGCCGTGGTTATGGGTTCCTGCACCGCGGGCGGTGCCTATGTGCCCGCGATGTCGGACGTGACCATCATCGTGAAGGAACAAGGCACGATCTTTCTGGCGGGCCCGCCCCTTGTTCAGGCGGCAACAGGCGAAATCGTCACCGCCGAGGATCTGGGCGGCGGAGATGTTCACACCCGCCTGTCCGGCGTGGCCGATTATCTGGCCGAAGATGACGCGCACGCCCTTGCTTTGGCGCGGGATGCGGTGCGCAACCTTGGTGCAGCCCGCAGCGCCCACATTGATCTGCAACCGCCCGAAGACCCCGCATATGATCCGGCAGAGATCTTGGGCGTTGTCCCTGCTGACCTCAAAACACCTTATGATATCCGTGAGGTCATCGCCCGGCTTGTGGACGGGTCGCGCTTTGACGAATTCAAGGCACTTTATGGCACAACATTGGTATGCGGGTTTGCCCATGTGATGGGAATGCCCGTGGGGATCATCGCCAACAACGGTGTGCTGTTTTCCGAAAGCGCACTCAAAGGCGCGCATTTTGTGCAGCTTTGCTCACAGCGGAAAATCCCCCTCGTGTTTCTGCAAAACATCACCGGTTTCATGGTGGGCCAACAATATGAGGCCGGCGGCATCGCCAAGGATGGCGCCAAATTGGTGACCGCCGTGGCCACAACCTCTGTTCCGAAAATCACCATGCTGGTCGGCGGATCCTTTGGGGCAGGCAATTACGGGATGTGCGGACGGGCCTATGACCCGCGTTTTTTGTGGACATGGCCCAACAGCCGGATCGGCGTGATGGGCGGCGAACAGGCGGCAGGCGTTCTGGCCACGGTCAAACGCACAGCGCTGGAGCGTCAGGGCAAATCGTGGTCCGCCAAAGAGGAAGCCACATTCAAACAACCCACCATCGATATGTTCACCGAACAAAGCCATCCTCTCTATGCCTCAGCCCGGCTTTGGGACGACGGCATCATTGATCCCCGCACCTCCCGTGATGTTCTGGCCTTGTCCCTGCGGGCAAGCCTGAACACCCCAATCGAAGACACGCGGTTTGGCGTGTTTCGGATGTAGGGCAGGCCATGTTTGACAAAATCCTTATCGCCAACCGGGGCGAAATCGCCTGCCGCGTTATGGCCACAGCCCAACGTCTCGGGGTCGCCACAGTGGCGGTCTATTCCGATGCGGACGCGCACGCCAAACATGTGCGGATGGCGGATGAGGCGGTGCGCATCGGCCCGGCAGATGCCGCAAACAGCTATCTGAACATCGCAGCCATCATCGCCGCTGCACAGGCCACCGGCGCACAGGCCATTCATCCCGGCTACGGCTTTTTGTCCGAAAACCCCGATTTTGTCACCGCGATAGAGTCCGCAGGCCTCACGTTCATCGGGCCCTCAGCCAGCGCAATCAAGGCAATGGGCCTTAAAGACACAGCAAAATCACGGATGGAACAGGCAGGCGTCCCTGTGGTGCCTGGCTATCATGGCCCTGCGCAAGACCCCGACACGCTGGCGGCGGAGGCTGAAACCATCGGTTATCCGGTACTGATCAAGGCCCGCGCTGGCGGCGGTGGCAAAGGCATGCGCCTGGTTGAGGACCCCGCGCATTTCTCCGATGCGCTGGCAGCAGCCCAACGCGAAGGTCAAGCCAGCTTTGGCGATCCGGCCTGTCTGATCGAAAAATACATCACCCAGCCGCGGCACATCGAAATTCAGGTCTTCGGCGACAGGCACGGCAACATCGTGCACCTGTTCGAACGGGATTGCTCCCTTCAGCGACGACATCAAAAAGTCATCGAAGAGGCCCCCGCCCCCGACATGCCGCAAGCTGTGCGCGACGCGATGGGTCAGGCCGCCGTGAATGCGGCTAAGGCAATCGGATACACCGGCGCGGGCACTGTTGAATTCATCGTGGACGGGTCTGGCCCCCTTCGCACCGACGGCTTCTGGTTCATGGAAATGAACACCCGCCTACAGGTCGAACATCCCGTGTCCGAGGCGATCACCGGCCTCGATTTTGTGGAACTGCAACTGCGCGTCGCAGCGGGGGAGGCCCTGCCCGTAACGCAGCAAGATCTGTCCATAAACGGCTGGGCGATGGAGGCGCGGATCTATGCAGAGGACGCGGCCAACAGCTTTTTGCCAGCGACCGGAACGCTGCATCATCTCTCATGGCCAAGGGCAGTTGCATTCGAACAAGGCAGCCTGCGGATCGACAGCGCGGTTGATCAGGGGGATGCCGTAACATCCCACTACGACCCGATGATTGCCAAGGTCATCGTCCACGCCAAAACCCGCGCCGCGGCCGCTGCCCGACTGGCGTCGGCCTTGGACGCATGCGAAATCGCTGGCTGTGTGACCAACACGCCCTTTTTGTCCCGTTTGGTCCGGCACGCCGGGTTCCGGGACGGCGCGGTCGACACGGGTTTGATCGCCCGCGATCTACAAAGCCTGACGTCTGATATGCAAAGGAGTGAAGCGCCCTCAACCCTCGCGGCACTGGCGGCTCTTGGGCTTCTGCCCTCCGCAGACTCAGACCCCTGGGCGCACCTTCAGGGCTTTCGGACATGGGGGCAGCCAACCCATGCACTGACGCTTGAGGAGGCAGGTGAGGCGCGCCAACATCACGTCACACTGCTGGGCCACGATACGTTCACGGTGAACGGCAACGATCTTCGGCTCCAACCGGCCAAGGCAGGCTGGATCGTCGAGACCCAAGGGACCGCGACGCAAGCCAACGTAATCACCCACGGACGAGAGATCACAGTGTTTTACCGTGGCACGACCCGCAGGTTCCACCATCCCGATCCTCTGGCCCTCACCGACGTCAGCCACGGTGACGCGGATGTCATCGTGGCGCCCATGCCCGGCCTTGTCAGCACCCTGACCTGCGCCGCAGGCGACCACATCACCAAAGATGCACCCCTTCTGATTGTCGAGGCGATGAAGATGGAACACAGCCTCCGCGCACCACGCGATGGCATCGTGGCCGAAGTCCTTTGCGCGCAAGGTGATCAAGTCGCGGACGGGCAAACCCTGATCCGGCTGGAGGCGCGCGATGACTGATCATGTGACCCTCTTTGAAATGGCCCCCCGCGATGGGCTGCAAAATGAAAGCGGACACATCCCGACCGCTGACAAAATCCGGCTGATCGACCTTCTCAGCGCCACGGGCCTGACCAAGATCGAAGCCACCAGTTTTGTCAGCCCCAAATGGGTCCCGCAAATGGCTGACGCCGCCGACGTCATGGCAGGCCTCACCCGAACGCAAGGCGTCCTCTACAGTGCGTTAACACCGAACACGCGTGGGTTTGACGCCGCGATCACAGCAGGCGCGGATGAGGTTGCGGTGTTCGCCTCTGCCTCCGAAGGGTTCAGCAAAGCCAACTTGAACTGCACAATCGAAGAAAGCCTTAATCGCTACCGCCCCGTCGCAAAGGCCGCAGAATCGGCGGGGGTGCCCCTGCGCGGATATGTATCCTGCATCACCGATTGCCCTTACGATGGGCCCACCCCGCCGGACAACGTGGCGCGGGTCGCGTCGGACCTCATCGATATGGGGTGCTATGAAATCAGCCTTGGCGACACCATCGGGCACGGCACACCCAAAACCGTGGCGCGGGTTCTGGACACCCTCCTGCACCGCATCCCCGCGTCCCGCCTTGCCGGACATTTCCACGACACCAAAGGCCATGCGTTGGACAACATAAAGGTCGGTCTTGATCGGGGACTGCGCAGCTTTGACAGCGCGGCCGGTGGCTTGGGCGGATGCCCCTACGCCCCCGGTGCCGCCGGAAATGTCGCAACTGAGGCGGTGGTCAACATGCTGCACGCCAACGGTTTTACCACCGGTATTGACCCCGAACGGCTAAGCCAAGCGGCGGTTTTCGCCCAAAGTCTGAGGACATAAGGACATGACGATGCAATTCAAAACCCTCAAGGTCACAGTCGATCCGCGCGATGTGGCCACTGTCACACTCAACCGGCCCGAAAAACGCAATGCCCTCTCGGCGCAGATGATGGATGACCTGACCGAAATGGCCCAAACGATGGGTGCGGACACCACCATCCGCGCCATCGTTCTTCAGGGCGCGGGATCCGTGTTCTGCGCGGGCGGCGATCTGGGCTGGATGCGCGACCAGATCACAGCCAACCGTGCCACCCGCGTGGCCGAGGCAGGACGCCTTGCCGATATGTTGGGCGCGCTCAACGACATGCCCACCCCCCTGATAGCGCGCATCCACGGGGCCGCCATGGGCGGTGGCGTGGGCCTTGCCTGTGTCTGCGACGTGGCCATCGCCGATGATGCCGCCCTGTTCGGCCTGACGGAGACACGTCTTGGTCTGATCCCCGCCACCATTGGCCCCTATGTCATCGCCCGCATGGGCGAAGGCCGGGCGCGGCGGGTCTTCATGTCCTCGCGCGTCTTCGGCGCGGATGAAGCGAAGGAGCTTGGCATTGTCGCCCGCGCCCTGCCCGCCGCCGATCTGGACACCGCGATTGAGGCGGAGGTCGCCCCCTATCTGCAGGTCGCCCCCGGTGCGGTCGGGGCGGCCAAAGCCCTCGCCCGTTCCTTGGGTGCCGTCATTGACCGCGCAACCATCGATGAAACGGTTGAGGCCCTGACCCATATTTGGGAGGGGGAGGAGGCCGCCCATGGGCTGGATGCGTTCCTCAACAAAACGCCACCCCGTTGGGCCACGAAACCAGACTAAGCGCCTAGATCAGAACCGCCGCGCCTTGCTGCGCATCCGATGCCTCTGCCGCATCCAAAACCGCCTGAAGCCGCGCGCCCGTCGCAAAGCTGGGCTCTGGCATCTGACGAGACTGCACCGCAGTCAAAAACCGGTCAAAAATATCATCACCAGACGGCACGTTGCGTTCGACCCAACTGGCGTTTGTCAGGTCACCGCCGGTGCAAGTGCGCAACCGGCCCTCACCGTTCTCAAACGCAACCTCAAGCCCGCCTTCGTCTCCGTACAGTCGCAACCGCAAGTCATTATGATGACCTGAAGCAAAGCGCGACGCACTCACCACGCCCATCGCGCCATTTTGCAACGTGACCGTCATGGCGCAGCTGTCGTTGGCGTCCAAGGAATACTCCCCGATCCGCCCGTCGGGGGCCTTGTCAAATGTGCGCAACCGGCAGGACACGTCGGCCGCATCACTGCCTGCCACGAAGGTCAGAAAATCAAGGATGTGTATCCCCACATCCCCCAACACACCCTTCGACCCGTGACCCGTCGACAAGCGCCACAACCACACGGGGCTGGTTTTCCAATCGCCCCACGCATCCTGCGTCAACCAACTTTGCAGATACGATGCCTCAAAATGCCGAACCGCCCCGATCTCTCCGCCCGCCACCAAACGGGCGGCCTCTTGCAACGCAGGCACATTGCGGTAGCTGAGGTTGACCATATTCACGATGCCCGCCTCACCCGCCAAAGAGGCCAGCGTCGCGGCCTCGAGTTGGTTGGTTGCAAGGGGCTTTTCACACAACACGTCCTTGCCCGCTGCGATCAGGTCTTTTGTGGTCGCAAAATGCACACCATCCGGCGTGACATTCGACACCGCATCAAAATCCCCCCACTCAATCGCGTCAGTAAGGGAGGTGAACCGCGTCTCAATCTCGTAGGTGTCCGCAAACTCCGCCAACCGGTCGGCATCCAGTTCAACAGCCGCCACAAGCTCCGCCTTGTGATGGGCGACGAAGGCCTTGGCATGGGTATGGGCCATCCCACCTGTCCCAAGGATCAAAACCCGAACCCGCGGTTCAGCGGAACCCATCTTCACCATCCTTGTGCAAACGCGCGCCCTTTTGCGTCAAGGGTTCAAGCGCGTCTTCAATAGGAACATTCGGCGCATCATGCACGTCCGTCATACGGGGCGCAGGATTATGCGCCCAGCGCACAGCGTTTGCCAACACCTGCTGGATGACGGGTTGATGGTACGTGGGATAGGTCTCATGGCCTGGGCGGAAGTAAAACACGTTGCCCGCCCCGCGCCGATAGGTCAGGCCAGACCGAAACGCCTCGCCGCCCTCAAACCAGCTCAGGAACACGGTTTCCAAGGGCGCGGGCACACCGAAGGGTTCGCCATACATCTCCTCGTTTTCCAACTCGAAATGAGGCGGCAAGTTTGCCGCAATCGGATGCGATGGCGTGGTCACCCACAGGCGTTCTTTCTCCCCCGCCTCACGCCAAGACAGATTGCAGGACGTCCCCATCAGTCGCTTGAACGGTTTTGCAAAATGCGACGAATGCAAAAAGATGATGCCCATGCCCCCCAGCACCGCATCACACACACGTTCGCACACCTCATCTGCCACATCCCCATGGGCGGCATGCCCCCACCACACCAGAACATCCGTCTGATCCAGACGATCTTGGGTCAACCCATGGTCAGGATCCTGTAAAACCGCCGTGTCCACAGAAATATCATCGTGCTGAGACAAAGCCCGAGCGATGCATCCATGAATGCCCTCCGGATAAATATCTCGCACCACCGCGTTCTCTTGCTCATGTACGTTTTCATTCCAAACCAACGCGCGGACCATGGGCATCCTCCCTTTTTGAACAGGTTTTGTGCGGCCACGCCGTTATCAATACAAGCCCCGAAAATCCTGCGCGTGTCCCGCAAAGCAATCGAAAAGAAATGGCGACCCCGGCAGGATTCGAACCTGCAACCTGCCCCTTAGGAGGGGGCTGCTCTATCCAGTTGAGCCACGGGGCCGCGCCCTCTCCTCTGTGCCTCTCTTCGCCGCGTCGCGCAAGACCTTGGACTTCCACGGCGTTGGGCGGTAAGAGAAAGAAACACTATCAGGACAGGCACAGTGCAGACCCGATCCAAACGCCCCCTGACCCTTCGCGATGTCTCTGAGGCATCGGGCGTCAGCGAAATGACCGTCAGCCGCGTTTTGCGCAACAAAGGCGATGTCAGCGCAGCGACCCGCGAAAAAGTCAAAGACGCCGCCCGCATGCTTGGATACGTGCCCAACAAGATCGCCGGCGCTTTGGCATCGCAACGGGTGAACCTCGTGGCCGTCGTGATCCCCAGCCTCAAGAACATGGTCTTTCCAGAGGTTCTGTCCGGTATCAGCGAAGAATTGGACGACACTGGCCTACAGCCCGTGGTTGGCGTCACGGACTACCAACCCGAGAAAGAGGAAAAAGTCCTGTTTGAGATGCTGTCGTGGCGTCCGTCAGGGGTGATCGTTGCGGGCTTGGAACACTCCGACGCGTCGCGTGCGATGCTGATGCAGTCCGGCATTCCAGTGGTTGAAATTATGGACACCGACGGGGAGCCGATCGACACCGCTGTGGGCATTTCCCACCGCCGCGCTGGTCGTGTCATGGCGGAAGCGATCCTGGCTGCAGGATACAAACGGATCGGCTTCATGGGCACGAAAATGCCCCTCGACCACCGCGCCCGTAAACGGTTCGAAGGCTTCACTCAGACCCTTGCGAAAGGCGGAATTGAGATTGCCGATCAGGAATTCTATTCCGGCGGCTCCGCCCTTGCCAAAGGCCGAGAGATGACGGATGCGATGCTCAACCGCACTCCTGACCTCGATTTTCTATACTACTCAAACGACATGATCGGTGCAGGCGGTCTGATGTGTCTGCAAGACCGAGGCATCGACATTCCCGGCTCGATCGGCCTTGCGGGGTTCAACGGGGTCGATCTTCTGGATGGTCTCAGCCACCAGTTGGCAACGATGGATGCCTGCCGGTTTGAAATCGGCCAGACGGCGGCCCGGATCATTGCGGCGCGCAATGCAGAAGGGGCGGCGGACGAAGGTCAGGTCGTCGAACTGGAACCCACGCTCACCTTCGGTGATACCCTGCGGAAGGGTTGATTATGGGTGCTTCGGACAGCCTGAGCGGAAGTTGGACAGGTCGATATGACTACGACAACATCGCCTTTGGCAGCCCGGTGTCCTTTGACGCGGTCCTGACGGAAACCGCGGGGGTCTTACGGGGCGAAATCGTTGAACCCAATACATTCCGGTCGCAATCCACGGATACATTATTGGCCGTTCTGGTGGGGGACCGCACGGGTGCGCGCGTTCAATTCACCAAAACCTATACGGATTTCGAGGCTGACGATAACCCCGTCTACACAGGCCAAATCAACGCCACCGCCACCCGCATCACCGGCCAATGGCATTTCCCCAAATCACCACAGGTAAAGGGGACGTTCCTGTTTGCCCGCACAGCACAGGCCGCCGTCCGCAGATCCATCAAAGCCGCGGCAGAATTGGAATTCGAAGACACGGCCCTGCGATGAGGCTGGACAACACCTGGTCGATCTCTCAGCATCTTATTCAGACGAAAGGGGCCGCCCATGCCGATCCGGATTGAGACACTCAAAACCACAGACGCAAGCAAAGCGGCCGACATTTTCGCCCGCTACCCAGACGAACAGCCTGATTTTGATGCCCAGTGCCGCCCTTTGTTTGGCGCGATTGAGGGTGCAATCGCGGCCACGGATGGTCTGGGGCATATGCCGCTTTGGTCCGAATACACCAACGTGAAGAACTACGGCCGCAAACCGATGGGGGCCAATCCTCAACGTCGCATGAATGATGTGCGCACCAAGGCAAACTTTTGCAGGTTTTACGCGTGGCTCGCCGCGACCCTTGCCCCCGATGCGATTATTGAGGTCGGCGCCGCCTTCGGGGCCAGTGGGATGTATTGGCTGGCAGGGCTAAAGCTGGCCGACACCGGCACGCTCTACAGCTTTGAACCCAACGCAGACTGGCATCCCATTGCGAAGGAAAACTTCGATCTGATCGCCCCGCGCCACGTTCTGACCCTCGGCACGTTTGAGGACACCGCAGACCGCATCAAAGCCCCGGCCTCCATCGTTCTGATCGACGCCATTCACACGCGGGACTTCGTGACGGCCCAACTGGACCTCGCACGCCAGCACGCAAAATCCGGCGCACTCATCCTGTTTGACGACATCAATTTCTCAGATGAGATGGCCGCCTGCTGGGCAGACATTCAGGCCTCAAACGAATGGGCAGGCGTCTGGCAACTTGGCGCACGCGTTGGCGTCATTGAACTACCGTAACCCCACCATGTTCGAACGGTAAGGCGTCAGCTGGCGTCGCTGGACCATAAGGGTACAGGTTTTGAAACGACAGCATTCGCACTGCTGCAACCGGCCTATACTGCACGGTCATATCGCCTTTTCGTTGCTTCGGGCGTAGAAATTCGGCACCCGTTATTTGGCGTATAAAGTAAGTGAAATGGCATGAACGGGAGTAGGCTCGTTTCACAAGACAGGCTAACCTACGCCCTGTTTGACTTTACTCAAGGCTCTCCCGTGTCCGATCCGAACAATCCCAAAATCCATGTCGGCAAGGCCGCATCGGTGCTGATTGACGAACTTGGGATCGATCCTCTGACCATCCTGAAACGGGCCGATCTTCCGTCGGGGCTGTTGCAAGGCGACGGCAGCCGGATATCTTTGGACGCGTATTACCGACTTCTGACGGCTGTGACCGACGAAGCCGATGATCCGCATCTTGCGCTGAAGTTGGGCGATGCAAGCGGGATCGACTATTTTGATCCCGCCTTCTTTGCCGCGATGTGTTCGCCGAATATGAATGTCGCGGCGCAGCGTATGGCGGACTACAAGCGGCGGGTCAGCCCGTTCCGACTTGATGTGCGCACGGGGGATCGCGACACGACAATCGTCTTTCGCGCAGCGGGCGGCCATGCCCTTCATCCGACGCAGTCTTTGACCGAAATCGTTTTTCTAGTGAATTTCATGCGACGTGCCACACGCCAGCGGATCGTGCCAAACTCCGTCGCCTTTCCATTCAACCCACCGGACCTCGCGGCTTATGAGGCGCATTTCGGATGTGTCATTTTACGCAAATCGGCGGCAACCGTCACAGTGCACGCTCAGGATGCGGCCCTGCCCTTCGTGACACATAACGACGAAATATGGGCGCTTTTTGAACCTCAACTGCGCAGGGATAGCCCGATATCCCGCAAGTCCCCGCTAACGACGCGCGCGCGTGTTGCCCATTGCCTAAACGAATTTTTGCCGAGCGGACGGGCGAGTGTCGAAGATGTCGCGCGCGAACTTGCGATGAGCAAACGCACCCTACAGCGACGGCTGGCTGAGGACGGCACAACTTGGCTCGAAGCGCTGAACGACGCGCGTGAAGCCCTTGCCAAGCACTACCTTACAACAACTGACTTCGGCGCAACGCAGATCAGTTTTCTGCTGGGCTTCGAAGATCCCAACTCGTTCTACCGCGCCTTCAGACGATGGGAGGGCGCATCGCCAGAACACTGGCGCAACCAGACACGGATGCAGCCCCATAAATCGGGAATTGGCACTGACGGCGGGCACATTGGCACATCGCGCGAGTGAGAAACCGCCACATCCTTTCTAGATTTGCCCCTAGCAAATTCACATGACAGGAGCATCCCCACCATGACCCGCCTCAGACGCGCAATGTATCACAAGGACTTGCAGTCAGCTTATTTCGCGGGGCGGATCGTGACGTGGATCGCCAGGCGGAACTGGGGCCTGCGCATGATGCAACGGTTTGGGATGAAGCCCATGGTTGGCAATCAAATCAAAGGTCTGGCCAATGACGAAATCTTCATTCCAAGCGTCCCGACGCCCGGCCATAAAATTCGCGCCCGCGTCTACAAACCCAAAGGCGTGACAGGCCCTCTGCCTGCAATGATCTATGCCCATGGCGGCGGTTATCAGGTTGGCGTGCCGGAACAAGCGCATCCTTTCTTTCAGGACCTCATCGCGCGACGCGATGTCGTTATCGTGGCGCCGGCCTACCGTCTCTCACTGGACGGTCACCCATATCCGCATGGCTTGAACGATTGCTTCGATACCTTGATGTATATGAAGGACAACGCGGCTGATCTGGGCATCCGAGATGATGCGTTCATTGTCGGCGGGCATAGCGGCGGCGGCGGCATGGCGGCGGCTTTGACACTCAAGACCCTCGACGCCAAAGCGGCCCACATCGCGTTTCAGATGCCAATCTATCCGATGCTTGACCATCGCATGGAAACCAAATCGGGCCGTGAAATGATCGGAAGCGCTGTATGGGACCGTCGCTCCAACGCTTTGGCGTGGACTAATTACTTAGGCCATCTGAACGGAAACGTTCCGGATCACGCATCACCAGCATTGCGCGAAGACCTGACAGGGCACCCACCGACCATCAGCTTTGTCGGTGACATGGAACCTTTCAAAGATGAGACGATCGCCTACATCAATGCATTGGACCGTGCCGGTGTACCGACGAAATTCAAACTCTACGAAGGTGGTTTTCACGGGTTCGAAACTGTTGCACCCAAGGCACCGATCTCAAAGGATGCAATGGCCTTTCAGGCCGACGCATTCGCTGAGTACTATGACACCTATTTGTAAACCGACCGAAGGTTGACGGGGCACGCTTTGGCAATTCGGCTAAACAGTCGCGCCTGGGAAAGCTGCATAGAATTCCAGAGTCTCATGGTCACCCATCGGGGATCGGATGCGCCTTGCGTGACAGCTATCTAGGCCGACTGAACACGGACAATGCGAAGCCCAGCATTTCACGAATGCGCGCCGGGTCCTCGCCAGAGGCCCGTTGGGTGATGGCAAGCGCGATTTGCTCGCTGAGGTATTTTGCGCCAGCTTGGATTGACAAGTCGTCGGTCCAGTCTCCGGTATCACGACAGGACTGCAAGAAAGCTAAGTATGCGGCCTGCGCCGCCGCGTCGAGTTCCTCCACCCGCGCCCGTGTTTCCGGCCCAAGACGGTGCTTGCCCGTCCGCATTTTGTAAAAGAGGCAGCCGGTTTCCATGCGCGGGTCAACACAGGCAAAGTCGACAAGACCGTCAAGCGTGCCGCGCAGCCCCCGTCCGCCGTTCAGTATCTCGAAGATGTCCGCAACCACACCCTCTGCATAGCTGTCGAGAGCCGCGCGCATCAGTCCGTCCTCGTTGCCAAATGTGCGGTACAGCGAGGGTTTGGAGATGCCCGCCATCTGGCAAATCGCGTTGACCGACACATCCGCAGGGTCGGTGCGCCAATAGGCTGTCATGGCGACATCCAGCACGTCGTCGGAATTCATTTTCCGCGGTCGACCGCGCGCGGGTTTGGGAGAGTCATCATTCATTTTGTTACTGGGTGGTATTTTTATCTTGACGAAGTGTATTTCTTATTCGTACCACTCAGTAACAAATCGTGCAAGCGGGGGGGCTCCATGCCAAAGACGCAAAGAACGGGTGTCAGCACTGCGGCCAGAAGTGAGGGCAGGCGGATCTCCAAGCCCTGCCACCTAGAGGACTGGACAGGCGCCATCGCGCACCTGACCCCAGAGTAAACCCGCCCCGTTCGGCGACCTCAATCTTAACCGGAACCTGCTAATTTACATCCCAACAGAAAGAACGCCTCCGCCTATGTCTAATACCCTGATCTCAACCCTGGGCCTCTTGCTTTGTATTGCTCCGGCCTTTGTTCATGCCGTCGAAGTCTACCGCCCACTTTGGGCCCGTTGGGTGGTCAACTGGGTTCTGCCGTTTTTCGGGCCCGGTTTGCCGCGCCCGTCCAAGCTGCTGACCCATGATGACGAAATCGCCATGCTGGACGCCGCAATCGCAGCCGCGCCCGCAGACAAGACCCCAGCAGGCGCCAACTATATTTTCGTGATGCTGTTCGAACAACGTCAGGGCGCACTGGCCTTTATTTCTCTGGCCGCTGGCATCCTCTATGGGCTGACGTTGCCATTGGCTGATCGCCATACCTTGCATGTCATACTCGGGATCATGGCAGCCCTCTTTGTGCTGGTGAACGCCAATCATGCCGGTCTTTCGGGGCTGGGGCATCATCCCAGAGTGACACGGCACGGCCGCAATGTGGGCATCGTCTTTGGCACGTTTTGGGGTGTCGTCACAGTCCTGAACTACTTTGGGTACGCCGCCGCAACCGCAGCAGCGTAGGCCCCAACACCAAGACCGGAGGACATTGTGTTTTTGAGAAGCATCCTCACCTGCCTCTCTCTCATCTTGCCGTCACATGGTGCGGCGCAATCCATAATTGCGGTCGGTGACAGCATTCTGGCGTGGAATGAAGACGCATCCATTCCAGCAATTCTGTCACGCGAATTGAACCGTCCGGTGGAGAACAGGGCTGTTTCTGGCGCAGAGGTCAGCACCGGGTTCTGGGGCGGATTGCGGGGCTTTGATATCCGCAAGCAACTTGGAGCCGACCGGCCCGATATTCTGGTTATGACAGGTGGTGGGAATGACCTTGGGGAAGCGTGCGGGTGCGCGCAGACATGCGCGCAAGAGGTTGAGGTATTGATAACCGAGAGCGGTGGCGGAGAACTTGGTCAGTTCCTGAACGACGTCACCACCGATGGCACGCATGTCGTCTTTCTTGGCTATGCAAAACCACCCGTTGGGGGAAACGAATTCAGCGGGTGTGTGCCCTATTTCGAAACCTTGGCAACGCGGGTGGCCCAGATCCCGAATGTGACCTTCTTGTCCGTCGATGAGGTTATCGATCCGATGGATATCTCATTCTATGATGAGGATCGAATCCACCCCTCCCTCAAGGGATCCGCAACAATCGCGCGCCTTCTGGCCGATACAATAGCGACAGTCCAGACGACCCCATAGTCGGCCTGACTATAGCATGTCTCCGAAAGGGGCAGAACCTGCGCACGTCCAAGACAAACATCAAACGAAAACGACCCTGGCCAAAGCATTGGATGACCCGGCGCATCTCGGATCGCGCTACAGGCCACCTCCCAATGAAATCTGGCGAACGTCAAAACTGGTCATGGCAGCCTCGACACCCAAATGTCGTTCAACGAGAGGGAAAGTGGTGAGCCGTGTTGGGTTCGAACCAACGACCTACTGATTAAAAGTCAGTTGCTCTACCAACTGAGCTAACGGCCCACTGGCGCTGCATTTAGAAACCACAGCCCAGACCGTCAACCCCAAATCAGACCAATGCTCTGGATTCATTTTCGCGCCTCCCCTATATGCCGCCCATGACACAAGACCCCAATACCGGCGTGCCCTTTATGAAAATGCATGGGCTTGGCAATGATTTCGTCGTCATTGACGAACGCGATGGGGTAAAGCGCGTGTCAAACAGCCTTGTTATGGCGATGGCGGACCGTCATCGCGGCGTGGGGTATGACCAATTGGCGGTGCTGGGCGCGACCGACCAGGCCGATGTGCACCTGACCTTTTACAATTCCGACGGCAGCACTTCGGGCGCCTGCGGCAATGCGACACGCTGCATCGCACGGCACCTGATGGGGGAATCAGGACAGTCCTCGCTGACGCTTACAACGGATCACGGCACGCTCTACGCACAAGACGCGGGCGATGGCCTGACCTCGATCAACATGGGTCCGCCGCAACTCGATTGGCGCGACATTCCGCTGGCCCGCGACGTGGACATCGACGCCCTGCCGATTGACGGCGCCCCGCTGGCCACCGGCATGGGCAACCCCCACTGCACCTTCTTTGTCGACAACGCCGACGCGGTTGATCTGGACACGCGCGGCGCGGCCATCGAACATCACCCGCTCTACCCGCAACGCACCAACGTGCAATTCGCCCATGTGGTGGGTGAAAACCACCTGCGTATGCGGGTGTGGGAACGCGGCGTGGGTGTCACGCTGGCCTCCGGCTCCTCCTCCTGCGCCACGGCAGTGGCCGCCCAACGCAAAGGTCTGACAGGCCGCACCGTGCGCATCGATCTGGACGGCGGCACGATTCACATCGATTGGCGCGACGATGGCGTCTGGATGACCGGCCCCACTGCCCATGTCTTCACTGGCGTCTGGCACCCATGAACGCCCCGAAATTCACCACCCTCGGCTGTCGCCTGAATGCCTACGAAACCGAAGCCATGAAAGAACTGGCCGAGGCCGCAGGCGTGCGTGATGCCATGGTCGTCAACACCTGCGCCGTCACCGCAGAGGCCGTGCGCAAGGCCAAAAAAGAAATCCGCAAACTGCGCCGCGAAAACCCCGACGCGCCCCTGATCGTCACAGGATGCGCCGCACAGACAGAACCTGAGACATTCATCTCGATGCCGGAGGTGACCAAGGTCATCGGGAACACCGAAAAGATGCAGGCCTCGACCTGGGCCGGCATGGCGCCAGATCTCATCGGCACCACGGAACCCGTGCAAGTCGACGACATCATGTCGGTGACCGAAACCGCAGGCCACCTGATCGACGGCTTCGGCACGCGGTCCCGCGCCTATGTGCAGGTCCAAAACGGCTGCGACCACCGCTGCACGTTTTGCATCATCCCCTACGGCCGCGGCAACTCCCGTTCCGTGCCTGCGGGCGTCGTTGTCGACCAAATCAAACGGCTGGTGGACAAAGGATACAACGAGGTCGTCTTGACCGGCGTTGATCTGACGTCTTGGGGTGCCGATCTGCCCGCCGCGCCAAAGCTCGGCGATCTGGTGATGCGCATCCTAAAACTGGTGCCCGACCTGCCGCGCCTGCGGATCAGCAGCATCGACAGCATTGAGGTCGACGAAAACCTTATGCAGGCCATCGCCACGGAACCCCGCCTCATGCCGCATCTGCATCTCAGCCTCCAACACGGCGACGACCTGATCCTCAAACGCATGAAACGTCGTCACCTGCGCGATGACGCCATCCGCTTTTCCGAAGACGCCCGCAAACTCCGCCCCGACATGACCTTCGGCGCCGACATCATCGCGGGCTTCCCGACCGAGACTGAGGCGCATTTCGAAAACTCCCTTAAACTCGTCGAGGATTGCGCCCTGACATGGCTGCACGTTTTCCCCTACTCCCCGCGCCAAGGCACGCCCGCAGCCCGCATGCCCGCCGTGAATGGCAAAGACATCAAAGCCCGCGCCGCCCGCCTGCGCGCCGCCGGTGACGCCGCCGTGGCTGAACATTTGACCGTCCAACAGGGCCGCACGCACCAGATCCTCATGGAAAACCCCCGCATGGGCCGCACGGAACAGTTCACCGAAGTCACCTTCGACAGCGACCAACCTGAATCCCAGATCGTCACCGCCAGAATCACCGGCCAGACGGACACGCAGCTTCTGGCTTCATCTGACTAGAAAAACTCCCCCCGGAGGGCCGATATGCCGCACACGCCCATCCTCTATAGTTTCCGCCGCTGCCCCTACGCCATGCGCGCCCGTCTCGCGTTGGCCAGCAGCGGCCAGCAGGTCCAGTTGCGTGAAATCGTCCTGCGCGACAAACCACAAGCGATGCTCGATGCATCGCCCAAAGGCACAGTGCCCGTTCTCATCACCGAAAAGGGCGTCATCGACGAATCCCTCGACATCATGCACTGGGCGCTTCGTCGCAATGACCCCGAAGGTCTGATCAACGCGATGCCCGATGAGATCGCGGCCCTCATTCAGCTCAACGATGGCCCATTCAAAACCGCCCTCGATCAAACCAAATACGCCGTCCGCTATCCAGATCTGGACGCCCAGCAAAGCCGCGCCAAGGCGGCAGAGTTCATCGCAAAACTGGACACTATCTTGAACGGTCAGCCATGGTTGGGCGGGGATCGCGCAGGTCTGGCTGATCTGGCAATCCTCCCCTTCGTTCGCCAGTTCGCCCATACCGATCTGGACTGGTGGACCGCCCAGCCATTTGAACACGCGCAACGCTGGCTCGCCGCGTTCAAAGCGTCAGACCGCTTCGCCGCGATCATGACGAAATACACCCCTTGGAAAGACGGTGACGACGTGGTCCTGTTCCCTTGAAGGACCGAGCCCATGCACCCAAACCCGACGTGGCGCGCCTCGCCGCCGACGGGATAGAAACCTCTGGCATCGGAACAGACACAGCAACCCTCGCCGCCCTCATGCGCACCCCACCGGAGTAATCCCATGCACCTGATCATGTCGCCCCCCTCTCCCTACGCCCGCAAAGCCCGCATCATGCTGCGCGAAACGGGTCTGATTGACCGCGTGGAGGAGGTACAGGTCACCTCAAGCCCATTGAAATCGGCCGCTGAAATCCTTGCCGCGAATCCCACCGGTAAAATTCCCGCCCTCGTGCGGGCCGATGGTCCCGCCCTCTACGACAGCCGCGTGATTACGCGGTATCTGGACGATCAGGCAGACGCGGGGCTGTATCCTTCGCACGCCCTCTATGAGGTTTTGACGCTTGAGGCGACGGCAGATGCCATCATGGATGCCACCGTCGGCATGGTCTATGAAACGCGCCTGCGTCCCGAAGCCCAGCAAAGCCCCGAATGGCTTGAGGCGCAGTGGGGCAAAGCAGACCGCGCGATAGCTGCCATTAATGCCCGATGGATGTCGCACCTAACAGGCCCGCTGAACGCCGCACAAATCGCCGTCGCCTGTGCCTTGTCTTATGTCGACTTTCGCCATGGTCACCGCAACTGGCAGGCCGGAAATGACGCGCTCGCCAAATGGCATGGGGAATTTGCCGCACGTCCCTCCATGATTGATACCGATCCGGCCTAGGGGCCAATCGCCGCAGTCTGCAAGTCTGCCCTCAATCATACTGGACCTATTAGGGTCTTGCCGCTAAGTAGCCCGCTGAAAGGACTCCATTTTTGGGGTCCTTGACCTATTTCGCAGGGCATTCCGCCCACCAACTTCGGAGATGGACACGTGTCAAACCCAGAAGACCATCAAGGCACACGCCGCGATTTCATCTACTACGCGACAGCGGGTGCAGGTGCAGTCGTCACAGGCGCAGCGGTCTGGCCGCTCGTCAACCAAATGAACCCTTCCGCCGACGTTCTGGCGCTTGCATCGATTCGCGTTGACGTCAGCGCAATTGATCCCGGCACGCAGATGACGGTTTTGTTCCAAGGTAAGCCGGTGTTCATTCGACGCCGCACCGAGGAAGAAATCGCAGAAGCCCGCGCCGTAGACGTCGCAGACCTCATCGACCGTGAGGCAAACAACGCCAACCTCGCTGACAGCGATCCGGCGACAGACGAAAACCGCGCACTGGACGAAGCGGGCGAATGGCTCGTGCAATCCGGCGTCTGCACCCACCTTGGCTGTGTGCCAGTTGGTGACGGCGCAGGCGAATTTGGCGGTTGGTTCTGCCCTTGCCACGGGTCGCACTACGACACCGCTGGGCGCATCCGCAAAGGCCCCGCACCCCGCAACCTGCCCATCCCCGAAGCGTCCTTCGTGGACGAAACAACCATTCAACTCGGTTAAGGAGAACGACCTATGTCCGGAATTCCCCACGACCATTACGAGCCCAAGTCAAACGGCGAAAAGTGGCTGCACAGCCGCCTGCCGATCCTGGGTCTCGCCTATGACACACTGATGATCCCCACGCCCAAGAACCTGAACTGGATGTGGATCTGGGGCATCGTGCTGACATTCACACTGTTCCTGCAGATCATCACCGGCGTTGTGCTGGTCATGCACTACACCCCACACGTCGATCTGGCCTTCGCTTCTGTCGAACACATCATGCGCGACGTAAACGGTGGCCACATGATCCGCTACTTCCACATGAACGGTGCATCGCTGTTCTTCGTGGCCGTCTATGCCCACATGTTCCGCTCCCTCTACTACGGGTCCTACAAAGCCCCGCGTGAGGTGACATGGATCATCGGTATGCTGATCTTCCTGTTGATGATGGGCACTGCCTTTATGGGTTATGTGCTGCCATGGGGTCAGATGTCCTTCCACGGGACAGCCGTGATCACCGGCCTCTTTGGTGCTGTGCCGTTCGTGGGTGAAAGCCTGCAGACATGGCTCTTGGGCGCGTCCGCTGTGGGCCAGCCCGCGCTGAACCGCTTCTTCTCGCTGCACTATCTGCTGCCGTTTGTGATCCTTGGCCTCGTCATCGTTCACATCTGGGCCTTCCACACCACGGGCAACAACAACCCAACCGGCGTCGAAGTGCGCCGCACATCCAAAGCAGACGCCGAGAAAGACACGCTGCCCTTCTGGCCCTACTTCGTGATCAAGGACCTGTTCGCGCTGGCCGTGATCCTCGCTGTGTTCATGGCTGTGGTCGGCTTCATGCCCAACTACCTTGGCCACCCCGACAACTACATCGAGGCGAACCCACTGGCGACGCCAGCGCACATCGTGCCCGAATGGTACTTCTTGCCATTCTACGCGATCCTGCGGGCCTTCGATAACACCGTCTGGGTTGTGATCATTGCCGAGTGGGTGTCCTTCGGCATCATCGACGCAAAGTTCTTCGGCGTGTTGGCCATGTTCGGTGCGATCGTTGTTATGGCTCTGGCCCCATGGCTCGACACATCGTCGGTGCGCTCCGGTCGGTATCGGCCGATGTTCAAGTGGTGGTTTGCCATCCTCGTCGTGGACTTCATCGTCCTGATGTGGGTCGGCGCAATGCCAGCCGAAGGCATCTACCCGATCATAGCCTTGATTGGTTCGACGTACTGGTTCGCCTATTTCCTCGTAATCCTGCCGCTGCTGGGCGTCATCGAAAAGCCGACGACTCCCCCCGCCACGATCGAGGACGACTTCAACGCCCACTACGGCTCCAAGGCTGCGTCCGGTGATACCGTCGCAACCCCGGCCGAGTGAGAAAGGACAAAGACTGATGTTCCGTAAACTCACCCTCACTGCAGCCGTCGCCCTCGGCATGGCTGCAGGCACGGCCCACGCCGCAGGCGACAGCGAAGTCATCAACTACGACTTCTCGTTCGAAGGTCCATTCGGCTCCTACGACACGAACCAGCTGCAGCGCGGTCTGCAAGTCTACACTGAGATTTGCTCCGCGTGTCACGGCCTCAAATTCGTGGCCTTCCGCAACCTGTCTGACGAAGGCGGCCCCATGCTGCCCGAAGATCAGATGCGGGCCTACGCGGAATTCTACGAAGTGTTCGACCCACTTCTGTTTGATGGCGAAGGCGACTTCCGCCCCGCGACACCTGCCGACAAGTTCCCCGAAAGCTCTCTCAGCAACGCACCTGACCTCAGCCTTATGGCCAAAGCGCGCGCTGGCTTCCACGGCCCCTACGGCACTGGGATCAGCCAGTTTGTGAACGGCATGGGCGGCCCTGAATACATCACCTCCCTGTTGACCGGCTACGCAGACGAACCCGAATGCGCCGCCAACATGGAAATCCCGATGGACGGCTACTACAACACCGCATTCGCGGCTGGTGGCTACCCTGAGGAATGCACCTACGAAGACGGCTCCCACAAGTATCCGGGCAGCTGGATTTCCATGGCGCCCCCTCTTTATGGGGATGACGTGTTCTACGAAGATGGCGCAGCCACTGATCTGGAAAGCGTGTCGATGGACGTCGCAGCCTTCCTGATGTGGACAGCAGAACCGAAAATGATGGCCCGCAAACAGGCTGGCCTGACAGGCGTCATCTTCCTGACGGTGCTGTCGGTGCTGCTGTACCTGACAAACAAGCGCATCTGGGCGCCGCATAAAAAGAAAGACTAAATGTCTTTCGACCTCAAAACGAAGGCCCGCCAATCTGGCGGGCCTTTTGCGTTATAACAGGCTGAAATAATCCCGCATTTCATCCGGTGGATCCGTCAGGAAGGTTTGCGTGGGCACAGGCGGCAACGCCCGGCCCGGCACCACACCGATCACCGCATCGGCAATCCGCCCCGCGTCTGCCGGATCATGGGTGATCATCACCACGGTCCGTCCTTGTGCCAGCGACACCGACAAATCCAGCATCTCATCCTTCAAGGCGGGCCCCAGCGCCGAAAACGGCTCGTCCATCAACACCACAGGGCGGTCCTGCAACAACGCCCGTGCCAACGCCACGCGGCTCTGCTGTCCTCCCGAAAGACCAGCGGGCTTACGATCCGATAGCCCTGACAACCCCACATGGTCCAACATCTCTTCGACCCTGTCCCGCACATCCCGCGCGGGACGCAAACGCGGGCCAAGTGCAAGGGCAACGTTTTGCATCACTGTCAGATGGGGAAACAGGTTGTTGTCCTGAAACAGCATTGAAACAGGCCGGTGCTGCGGCGCAGCCCGCGTCACGTCGCGGCCCTGAACCCGCGTCCGCCCCGCGACTTGCGGCACAAATCCCGCAACCCCATGCAACAGGGTCGATTTGCCCGCACCCGACGGCCCGATGACAGCTGTCACACCCCCCTCAGACACCGCGAAATCAGCGGACACTATGAACGATCCTTGCTGAAACACCGCACCTTCAAACGTCAGCATTCACGCGCCCTCCTCGGTCAAACACCCAAAACAGGGCCAACGAAACCGCAACCAGCACCAGCGCCGCCGCATAGGCTGCCCCCATCTGATACCGGCCCATCAATTCATACATCGCCAAAGGCAACGTGCCCTGACCGGGCCTTGAGAACAACGTGATCACCCCAAGGTCCCCCATCGCCAAGGCCGCCGTCAGGCCCGCCGAAAACCCCATCGGGCGCCTCAGCCGTGGCAAATAGGCGATCCGCCACAACGCCCAGCCGCGCAATCCCAGCGACGCCCCCAAACGTCCGTAATCCGCCTTCGCCCCCTCAACGCCTGTCCGCAAAATACGCAGCACGAACGGCAAGGACATCAACACATTCACCAACAAAGTCACCGGAAGCGCGACAGAAGAGGGCCGCACGTAGGGTTGCAACAGAATGAACAAACCGGTCCCCAAAACCAGACCGGACACCGAAATCCCCAACAGCGATGCCGCCTCCCCCGCGCGGGTCGCCAAGGGCAAAGCCAACATCATCGTCAACACAACGGCACCCAAGGAAATCGCCACGGATCGTCCTGTCGCGGCCCAGATGCTGCCCGGCAAATCACCTAACCCGGGCACGCCTGCAATCACCAGCGCGCACAGCGGGGCCAACAAAAACAACGCGGCCGCCCCGATCCACATCGCGTCCATCACCCGCGATCCGTCCCACCGGCGCACCACACGGTCCAGACCAGCGCCCAGCATATCCCCCCGTGCGAGGAACAGCGCCACGAGCCCCGCCCCCAGCCCCAACGCCAGTTGCACAACAGCCAAGGACGCAGCCTTCGAAAGGTCAAAATCAAACTTGAACGCCTGATAAATGGCCAGCTCCACCGTCGTCGCACGCGGCCCGCCACCCAACGTCAACGCCACCGCAAAGGACCCCAGACAGATCACAAAAATCACCGCAAAAGCGCCCGGCACAATGCGTTTCAACATCGGCCATTCCAACAGCCAAAACACAGGCGCACCCAAGGATGCCGCGACCTGAAACCTCTCTGACGGGATGGCAAGCCAGCCTTGCAGGATCAGGCGCACCGCCAAGGGCAGGTTGAAAAACACATGTGCCAAAATCACGCCATGGGCCCCGTAAACATCCAGCCGCGGCAGGCCCAATGGACCCAACACCGCGTTCAGAAACCCGCGCCCGCCAAACACCGAGATCAGGCCCAACACCGCCACAACCACCGGCAAAATGAACGGCGCACCCATGATTGAAATAAGGGCCCCACGGCCCCAAAACTGACGTCGCGCCAAAGCCCGCGCCACAGGCACCGCCAATCCGACACTGATCGCTGCGGACCAGAACGCCTGCCACACGGTAAACTGCAGCGCGTCCAGATCAGCGGTAGACAGGGCGGTGAATCCACCGCCCCGCCACAACACAGCTGCAACGGGGCCTACGACCAGCCCCGCAACAAAAAGTGCTGCGATTACTGAGACAGCGCGCTGCGCCATGCCTCAATCGCAGTGTCGCGTAGGGCCGCGGCCTCATCCTCGGAATAGAACAAAACCGTTTCAGGCATCGGCAGCTCCTGGAACCCTTCGGGCCACTTGTCTTCCTCCAGTGCGGCGGGGAAGGACCAGTTCGTCGTCGGGATCATCGTCTGGAAGTCTTCCGTCAGAATGAATGCCATGAACTGATCGGCCAGATCTTCGTTGTCGGTGCCTGCCAGCTTTGCAGCCGTCTCAACCATGAAATAATGGCCTTCCTCAAAGATAGCGGCAGACTTCGTCAGGTCTTCTTCTGCAATGATGTGATAGGCAGGCGACGTGGTATAGGACAGCACAACATCCGCTTCCCCATCAGTGAACAGGCCATAGCTTTCAGACCAGCCCTGCGTCACCGTCACAATTTTCGGCGCCATACGGGCCCAGGCGGCCTCGGCCTCATCGCCGTAAACTGCATTCACCCACAGCACCAACGCCAGACCAGAGATCGAAGACCGCGGATCCTGGATCACAATACGCACATCATCCGGCGCATCCAGCAGAGCCTCAAAACTGTCGAAACCGTCAAGTTTGGTGTTGTCGTAGATGAAGGCCGTATGCCCGTAGTTGAACGGCAGGAATGTATCGTCAGTCCACTCCAACGGCAGGGTCAGGGGCGACAGGTCCAGCCCGTGCGGCGAGAACAAGCCGCTTTCGCGTGCGCGCTTGCTGACATCGGAGTTAAAGCCAATGGCAACGTCCGCTTCGGTGGCCTCACCTTCAAGCAACAGACGCGGCAGCAGGTCGCCGGTCTGATACACCAGATCACAGCCGCAACGTTCCTCGAACGCGGCCTCAATCGACGGGCCGGGGCCCCATTCGGATCCGAAATAATCGGGGGCGTAAACTGTCAACGTGTTCGCATGGCCGTCTGCATGGGCAGCCGTAGCAGCAAACAGTCCTGCGACAGTGAGTAGGGTCTTTTTCATCGGTTCTTTCCTCTCAATGCGCCGAACGGTGGGGGCATTGGGTATCAGAACCCGTTACCTTCCCTCCGCCGGTCTTAACCGGTTCAGGTTCAACGGGTCCGCCACTGTGGCATCTCAGCTTCATAACAAAGCCCCCCGAGGTACGCCGGAACGTAAGCGGCGCGGACAGGCTTGGCAAGGGCGCACAGCGCGGCTATCCACACGCCAAAGGAGCCTTCACATGTCGATGAACAGCTACGGACACCTCTTCCGCGTGACCACATGGGGCGAAAGCCACGGGCCCGCCTTGGGCGCGACAGTGGATGGCTGCCCCCCCGGCGTCGCGCTGACGGCCCCGATGTTGCAACACTGGCTCGACAAACGCCGCCCCGGCGTGTCCAAGATGACAACCCAGCGGAATGAACCCGATGCGGTCGAAATCCTGTCCGGTGTGTTTGAGGACACGACCACCGGCACCCCCATCCAGCTGATGATCCGCAACACCGATCAGCGTTCGAAAGACTACGGCGATATCGCCAATACCTTCCGCCCCGGCCACGCCGACATCACCTATCACCAGAAATACGGGATCCGTGATTATCGTGGCGGCGGGCGCAGTTCAGCCCGCGAAACCGCGGCCCGCGTGGCCGCAGGGGGCGTCGCGCGTGAGGCGATCAAAGCCATCGCACCTGGCGTGCAAATCAAAGGCTACATGGTGCAGATGGGCGAAAAACACATCGACCGGGACCGCTTCGATTGGAACGCGATTGATGGCAACGATTTCTGGTGCCCCGATGCGGGCGCTGTGGACGATTGGACAGATTACCTCAACTGGCTGCGCAAGGATGATCATAACTCCGTTGGCGCGATGATTGAGGTCGTGGCCCGCAACGTACCCTCAGGCATCGGCGCCCCCGTTTATGCCAAATTAGACACTGATTTGGCCGCCGCCATGATGTCCATCAATGCCGTCAAAGGCGTCGAAGTGGGTGAAGGCATGGCCGCCGCAGGCCTCACAGGCCGGGCCAACGCGGATGAGATTTTCATGGGTCCGAACGGGCCAGAATATTCCAGCAACCATGCAGGCGGCATCCTGGGCGGCATCAGCACCGGCCAGGACATCGTCGTGCGCTTTGCCGTCAAACCCACGTCATCCATCCTGTCCCCCCGAAAATCCATCCGCATGGACGGCACCCCGACCGAGGTCGTGACCAAAGGCCGCCACGACCCCTGCGTCGGCATCCGCGCCGTTCCCGTGGGTGAGGCGATGATGGCCGCCGTGATCCTTGATCACATCCTGCTGGATCGTGGCCAAACCGGCGGGGTACGGGGGCAGATCGGCTAGGCCTTCTGTTTGCTCAGCTGCACCGCCAGAATGCCGACCGTGATGATCAGCACGCCGACGATATCAAGCGATCCCAGCTCCTCACCCAGCAGCACCGCCGCGATGCTGACCCCGAAAAATGGTGTGAGGAAGTGAAAGACAGCCGCAGGCGTCGCCCCGATCCGGTCCACCAGCAAAAACCAGATCAACGTCGCAATCACGCCTGGAAAGATCAGCGTGTACAAGAACGCAACGCCCAGCTGCCACGTCAGATCGACGGTAAACGTCTCAAACACAACAGCTGGCACCGCCAACGCCGCCGCCCCCACAAACATCTGCAAGCCCACGATCATCAGGAAATTTCCGCCCGATGAGGCCCCCCGCATCATCAACGTCGCCACAGTCAGCGAGATGACAGAAATCACGCACAGGCCCACCCCGAACACATCAACCTCGCCCTGTAGTCGCGCCCCCATGATCAGCGCCACACCCACCATGCCAGCGGCCAATCCCGCGATGCCCAATGGGGGCAACCGTTCCCCCAAAAAGGCCCAGGTGGCCAGCGCCACCAACAATGGCATCGTCGACGCGATGATCGACGCCAAAGAGGCCTCTACCGTTTGCATCGCCACGAAATTCAGACCCAAATACAGCGCATTCTGGCACAATCCGAACACCACAACGGCCGCCCATTGGCCCCGTGTCAAATGCCACGATTGGCCCAGCGCCCGCGCGATCACGACAGCGATGATCCCCGAACACAAAAACCGGAATGTCAGCGCATAAAGCGGCGGGGCATATTGCACGATCACCCGTGCAGAGGTGAACGCCGACGCCCAGATGATGCCAAACACCACGCCCATCAAAATCGCTTTGCCGTCAATCTTCATGCCTGCCTCCGCCACGAAAAAGGGCCGCCCCTGAACTCAATCACAGGGCGACCCTCTAACATGTGAAAGATGGGAACGTTAGCCGTTCACGCTGTCCTTCAGTGCCTTCGCGATTGTCATTTTGACAACCTTGTCGGCTTCTTTCTTGATCTGCTCACCGGTGGCAGGGTTGCGCACCATACGCTCGGGGCGCTCACGGCAGTAGATTTTGCCAACGCCAGGCAGGGTCACAGCGCCGCCTGCGGATACTTCGTCAGTGATCAGACCGGTGATCGCGTCCAGTGCTGCGGATGCAGATTTCTTATCTGTGTCCATTTTTTCGGCCAATGCAGCAACCAGCTGCGTTTTGGTCATTGGTTTCGTCGCCATTGTTCATCTCCTCGTTTGCCCCTTTGGCTGGGGCTTATTGCTCAGTCAGTAAACTGTATGTGCCTATGTTCCACAACTGTTTGTGCACCATTACAAGGGAAAAACCGCATATTGTGGGCGTTTTTCACACTTTCCCCCGAGTCAAAGGGGCACAAACAGCCGATCAAAGGAACGCGGTCTCCTCAAATGACCGCAATTTCCGGCTGTGAATCCGCTCAAGCGGCATATCCCGCAGCTTCTCCATCGCACGAATTCCAATCATCAAATGCCGCGACACCTGGGTTTTGTAGAAATCAGACGCCATGCCGGGCAGCTTCAATTCACCATGGAGCGGTTTGTCAGATACACACAACAACGTCCCATAAGGCACGCGGAACCGGAACCCGTTGGCCGCGATCGTTGCACTTTCCATGTCCAACCCGATGGCCCGCGATTGCGACAGCCGCTGCACCGGCCCGTCTTGGTCGCGCAATTCCCAGTTGCGGTTGTCGATCGTGGCGACGGTGCCCGTCCGCATGATCCGCTTCAACTCAAACCCTTCCAATTCGGTGACACTCGCCACCGCCTCTTCCAAAGCGATCTGAATTTCAGCCAGCGCGGGGATCGGCATCCACACGGGCAGATCATCATCCAACACATGGTCTTCACGCAGATAGCCATGCGCCAGAACAAAATCACCCAACCGCTGTGAATTCCGCAAACCCGCGCAATGGCCCACCATCAGCCACGCATGGGGCCGCAGCACCGCAATATGATCGGTTGCCGTCTTGGCGTTGGATGGCCCAACCCCGATGTTCACCAACGTGATCCCCGATCCGTCTTCGCGGCACAGATGATACGTCGGCATCTGCGGCATCTTTTCTGGCTGGGTCACCGCCTCCGCCGCGCTGGTGATGACCTGATTGCCCGTAGACACAAACGACGTATAGCCACTGTCAGGGTCCATCAACATCTTGCGGGCGTAAGCCTCAAACTCTTCCACATAAAACTGGTAGTTCGTGAACAGAACGTGGTTCTGGAAATGCTCTGCCTTGGTGGCGGTGTAATGCTGCAACCGCGCCAGGGAATAATCGATCCGCTGGGCGGTAAAAGGCGCCAAAGGGCTGGACCCGTCGGCATGCAAAAACCCCATGCCATTGACGATATCGTCGTTGGTCGTGGCCAGATCGGGCACATCAAACACATCGCGTAAGGTGAACTGCAAGGTGCCCTCCTGTGGCACCTCCACCTCACCAGACACCGCAAAATGAACAGGCATGGGCGTGGCCGACACACCAATCAACACCGGTTCATCGTGGTTTTCGATCAACAGACCGATCTGCTGGGTCAAATAGCCTTCGAACAAATCTGGCCGCGTGATGGTCGTGGAATAGACGCCCGGCCCTGCAACATGTCCAAACGACAGGCGCGAATCTGTTTGCGCAAAGGTCGACGTCCTGATGCGGATTTCGGGGTAGAACGCGCGAAACCGTGTGTCCGGCCGCGCGCCTGTCACGTTGTCCGCAAAGGTCTGCGTCAAAAAATCCACCGCGATCTGGTACAACTCCTGCAAGCGGGCAACCGCGGCCTTGGGGTCGCGGAATTCCTCTGCTGCGGGCACATCAGGGGACACCACAGGCAAGTGGGCTTCAAACGGTGTCATGGGCGGACCTCCCTTTTCATGGTGCTGGACAGGATAAATACAAAAAACGCCGCAGGGCAAACTGCGGCGGATCGGACGGTGTGAAAAGTGCGTAACATGCACTCTCATGCCCCAGACATAAGGGGCACGCAAGACCCAGAACAGCCATCTCATGCCGGAACCCTCGCCCAAACGCCGCGTTACCCCCACATGACGCAGGCGCCAGATCTCATTCATTATGCCGACGACCAACCCGGCATCCGTCGTGAAAGACGAGGGCGCGGGTTCAGCTACATCGCGCCGGACGGCACCCGCATCAACTGCGCGCGCGAACGCAAACGGATCAACGCCCTCGCCGTGCCCCCCGCCTATGAAAACGTCTGGATCAGCCCAAAGGTGAATGGCCACCTGCAGGCCACAGGCCGTGACGTGCGACAGCGCAAGCAATATCGCTACCACGCAGATTGGACGGCCTTTCGCGCGCTCACAAAATTCGATGCACTGGCCGATTTCGGGGCTATGCTGCCGCGGATCCGGCGCCGCGTGCGGCGCGACCTGAAAGAAGACGTGGGCACCAAAGACTACGCAATTGCCGCCCTTCTGGCCCTGCTGGATCGGGCGGCCATTCGTGTCGGCACGGCCGATTATGCCGCAGAGAACGGCACCTACGGCGCGACGACCCTCAAACCCCGCCACCTTAATCTGAAAGACGGCGAAATTCGTCTCTCCTACACTGGAAAAGGCGGCAAAAAGATCCGCAAGCGACTGCGCGATCAAACGTTGAACCGTGCCCTCAACCGTCTGCAAGACCTTCCGGGAGCGGAACTCGTCTCGTGGGTCGATGATACCGGTGCCGCCCACAGCATCACCGCCGACGCCATCAACGCCACGCTTTATGACATCACCGACGACGACCGCCTGACCGCCAAAACCTTTCGCACATGGGCGGGCACGGTCGCCGCATTTGATGTCGCCCTGCGCGACCCTGACCTCACGATCAAATCCATGGCAGACGCCGCCGCAAGCCGCCTCGCCAACACACCCACCATCGCACGAAACAGCTACATCCACCCTGACGTCATCGCGCTGACCGATATGCCAGCCGAGGATCGCGCCGCGCTTATCGATCCGTCAAACACCACAGCCGACCTGCGTCAGTCAGAAACTGCGCTCCTTCATCTGCTGTCGCGCTGATGACCTGCCGTGACGCGCACAGACTTGTCACAGCCCCGATGACCTGACAGCCTATCCGCCAAGGGAGGTCCGGGATGACAGTCACACACACGCGACCAAATATGGATCACTGGCAGGATCGCGTCGATCTGGCCGCCGCCTTTCGATGGACGGCGCGGCTGAACATGCACGAAGGCGTCGCCAACCATTTCAGCCTCGCCATCAATGACGACGGTACACGATTCCTGATGAACCCCAACCAGATGCACTTCAGCCGGATCAAAGCCTCCGACATGATTGTGGTCGACGCCAACGATCCCGAAACCCTGTCCGGCCCCAACGCCCCCGATCCCACCGCATGGGGCCTGCACGGCGGCATCCACCGCCACTGCCCCCACGCCCGCTGCGCCATGCATGTCCATTCCATCCACGCGACCGTTCTGGCCAGCCTTGCCGACAGCCGTCTGCCCCCGATCGACCAGAACTGCGCGACCTTTTTCAACCGCTACGTGATTGATGACAGCTACGGCGGCCTCGCGTTTGAGGAAGAGGGCGAACGCTGCGCCGCCCTCCTGATCGATCCAAAGAAGAAGGTCATGATCATGGGCAACCACGGCATCATGATCATCGGGACATCGGTCGCAGAGACCTTCAACCGTCTCTATTATTTCGAACGCGCCGCCGAAACCTACATCCGCGCCCTGCAAACTGGCCAACCCTTGCGCGTCATTCCCGATGACATCGCAGAAAAAACCGCGCAAGAACTCGAAGACTATCCAGACCAAGACGAACGCCACCTCTCCGAACTCAAGGCAATCTTGGATGAAGAAGGGTCAACCTATGCCAGCTAAACGGTTCCACGACGACCTTACCGTTTGGACAAGCACCCGTCGTCCGGGGTGAAAACAGGCTCTAACCCAGCCTCTTTTTCCCTTTTTGAACGGACTCCAGCATGACGACCTACGGCCTGACAGACGAACACACCATGATCGCGGACACCGTCCGCAGCTTTGTTGAAAACGAAATCTACCCCCACGAAGATCTCGTTGAACGCACCGGAGAGGTCCCCCCGGACCTTGCCCAGCAGATCAAACAAAAGACCATCGACCTTGGCTTTTACGCCTGTAATTTCCCTGAAAGTGCAGGGGGCGCGGGCCTCAATCATGTTGAATTTTCGCTCGTCGAACGTGAACTCGGGCGCGGGTCGATGGCGCTGACGCACTTTTTCGGGCGGCCCCAAAACATCCTCATGGCCTGCGAAGGCGAACAGATCGAACGCTACCGCGACCCGGCCATTCGAGGGGAGAGGATGGACGCGCTGGCGATGACAGAGCCAGGTGCCGGGTCCGACGTGCGGGGGATGAAATGCACCGCCGTGCGCGATGGGGGCGATTGGGTCCTCAACGGCACCAAGCACTTCATCTCCGGCGCGGATCACGCCGATTTTCTCATCGTCTTTGTTGCAACGGGCGAAGATGACACCCCCCGTGGCCCCAAAAAGCGCATCACAACCTTCCTAGTTGATCGCGGCCACCCCGGCTTCACGATCCGCGACGGCTACAAATCCGTCAGTCACCGCGGCTACAAGAATATGATCCTCGATTTTGACGATTGCCGCCTGCCTGACGGGGCTGTCCTGGGAGAGGTCGACGGCGGGTTCGCTGTCATGAACGAATGGCTTTATGCCACGCGGATCACCGTCGCCGCGATGTCCGTGGGCCGCGCGCGCCGCGTGTTTGATTACGCGCTGGACTATGCCGCCGAACGCGAACAGTTCGGTCAAAAGATCGGTAAGTTTCAGGGCGTCAGCTTTCAGCTGGCCGACATGATCACCGAAATCGACGCCGCCGATTTGCTCACCCTCGCCTGCGCGGACCGCCTCGATAAAGGCCTGCCCGCCAATCGTGAAATCGCCAGCGCGAAACTCTTCGCCTCTGAATGTCTGGCCCGCGTCACGGACGCCGCCATCCAGATCCACGGCGGCATGGGCCTGATGGATGATTACCCCCTTGAACGGTTCTGGCGCGACGCGCGCGTTGAACGCATCTGGGACGGCACATCCGAAATCCAGCGTCACATCATCAGCCGCGAATTGCTGCGGGCTTTGGGCGCATGAGAACGGATTTATCGAGACTGTTTCGCCCCAAAAGCATCGCGGTCATCGGCGGTGGTGCGTGGTGCAAATCCGTGACCGAACAACTGATCAAATCCGAATTCGCAGGCGATATCTGGCCCGTCCACCCCCGCGCCGAAGACATCTGCGGCCTGCCCGCCTATCCCACCGCGATTGATTTGCCCGGCGTGCCCGACGCCACCTTCGTAGGTATCAACAAAGAGGCGACCATCGGCGCCGTTGAACGTCTCGGGCGCATGGGGGCAGGCGGCGCTGTCTGTTTCGCAAGCGGATTTGGCGAAACAAATGACGGACACGACGCCAATGCCCGCCTTCTCAAAGCGGCACAAAACATGCCGATTTTGGGTCCGAACTGCTATGGCATGATCAACGCCCTCGACGGGGCATCGCTTTGGCCCGATCAACATGGCTGCCGACCCGTGGACACCGGCGTCGCCATCCTAACGCAAAGCTCCAACATCGCGATCAACCTGACCATGCAGAAACGCGGCCTGCCCATCGGGTATGTGATCACATGCGGAAATCAGGCCCAGCTTACGATGGCAAACGCCGCCCACGCCCTTCTGGATGATCCGCGCGTCACCGCCATCGGGTTCCACATCGAAGGCTTCAAAGACCTTCCGGGGTGGCAATCGTTGGCCCGTGCCGCAGCGGCCAAAAACATCCCCCTCGTCGCCCTCAAGGTCGGCGCCTCGGCAGAGGCACAGGCCGCAACAGTGTCACATACCGCGTCCCTTGCAGGCAGTGATGCTGGCGCTGCGGCCGTTCTCGACCATCTGGGCATTGCCCGTGTGCACGACCTGCCGACGTTCATCGAAACCCTCAAACTTCTGCACTGCACGGGGCCTTTAACATCGACCAAAATCGCCTCGGTCAGCTGTTCGGGGGGTGAGGCCAGCCTGATCGCCGACATGGCGGACCCGACGCCCCTGACCTTTCCGCCCTTGAACGACCGCCAGAAAACCGACCTCGCCACAGCCCTCGGCCCCAAGGTCGCACTGGCCAATCCGCTGGATTATCATACCTATATTTGGCGCGACACAGATGCGATGACACAGGCGTTTTCCGCAATAATAGACCCTGAAATTGCGCTGACGTTCCTCATCGTCGATTTCCCGCGCGCGGATATCTGCGACCCGTCCGATTGGGAGTGTGTGATCAAGGCCGCGATCCGCACAAAGGCCGAGACCGGCGGCACAATCGCCATGGTGTCTACCCTGCCTGAACTTATGCCCGAAGATGTAGCCGCGACTTTGATGACGGGCGGCATCATTCCTATGAACGGAGTGTCAGAAGCCTTGGGCGCGGTCACCGCCGCCCAGCACCGCCTGCCATCGCCCTTGGACATCATCGATCCGACCCCCAACACCGACGCCCCCGTGCTGACGGAGGCGGCCGCCAAAGCGGCTCTGAACACCCACGGCATGCCAGTTCCCCAAACATGGGACGGCGATTTAGACACCATTCTTGCCCAAACGCGAACGATTGCCGGCCCATTCGTGCTGAAGACCACCGGCCTCAGTCACAAAAGTGACGCAGGTGGCGTGGTGCTCAACCTCCGAACAGAAGACGACATTCGCACGGCTGCCTCGAAGATGGGGTCGCAGACTTTACTGCTCGAAACCATGATCACCGATCCAATCGCAGAGCTTTTGGTGGGCGTGATCAAAGACCCTGCCCATGGATTTGTCCTCACCTTGGGCGCGGGCGGCATATACACCGAACTCCTCCAAGACACTGCCTCTTGTCTTGTCCCCGCGACGCGGGACCGCATAAAGCAGTGTCTAACACAGCTGAAAACCTATCCGCGATTGATCGGCTATCGCAACAGTCCCGCTGCCAACATCGAGAGCCTGATCGATACCATCGACGCGGTCCAAAACTTTGTGATCACACATCAGAACACGATTGAAGAGGTTGAGATTAATCCCCTCATCGTCACCCCCTCTTCCGCCATCGCCGCAGACGCCCTCATAAGGAAACGCCATGACTAGCCCGATCACCACACGCCGCGAGGGGGCCATCCTCGAAATCACGCTGGACCGCCCCAAAGCCAATGCGATCGATCTCGCGACATCACGCATCATGGGGGAGATCTTCGCAAGCTTTCGTGATGATCCGGACCTGCGCGTCGCGATCCTGACCGGCGCGGGCGAGAAATTCTTTTGCCCGGGCTGGGATCTCAAGGCGGCGGCAGACGGCGATGCGGTCGATGGCGACTACGGCGTCGGCGGGTTCGGCGGATTGCAAGAATTGCGCGACATGAACAAACCTGTCATCGCGGCTGTCAATGGCATCGCCTGCGGTGGGGGCCTTGAACTCGCGCTCAGCGCGGACATCATCCTCGCCGCCGATCACGCCACGTTCGCGCTGCCTGAAATCCGCTCCGGCACCGTGGCCGATGCGGCGTCTGTCAAGCTCCCCAAACGCATCCCCTACCACATCGCGATGGAACTGCTGCTGACAGGTCGGTGGTTTGACACGACCGAGGCGCTGAACTGGGGCCTCATCAACCACGTCCACCCCGCCGCCGATCTGATGAACCAAGCCTGGGATATGGCGCGGCTTTTGGCCTCCGGTCCGCCCCTCGTCTACGCCGCCATCAAAGAGGTCGTGCGCGACGCCGAAGACAGCAAATTTCAAGACGCCATGAATCGCATCACCAACAGACAGCTCGCCACCGTGGATCGTCTCTATTCCAGCGAAGATCAACTCGAAGGGGCACGCGCCTTTGCGGAAAAACGCGATCCGGTGTGGAAAGGCCGCTAAAGGCGGCTGACCACGTCACGCAGGGCAATTTGATACCCCTCAACGCCCTGCCCAATCACCGACGCATCGGCACGATAGGCCACGTAGGAATGGTGCCGGAATTCTTCGCGGGCATGTATGTCCGAGATATGGATTTCCACCACAGGCCCCTCAAACACGTTCAACGCATCCAAAATCGCCACAGACGTATGCGTATAGGCGCCCGGATTGATCACAATCCCCGCCATATCGCCGCGCGCCTCCTGGATCCAGGTGACCAGCTCGCCCTCATAATTGGATTGCTTGCACACAACGCCCACGCCCAACTCAGCGCCCAGCGCCTGCGCATCCCGTTCCACATCGGCCAGTGTCGTATGCCCGTAAACCTCGGGCTGGCGGGTGCCCAACATGTTCAGGTTCGGGCCATTCAAAAGCAAAATCTGTTTCATACAGACGACTTAATGCGATCCGCGCCCATCAAACAACCCGCCTTGCCGTGCGATCACACCTTGCACCCCCCAGCGCACTGGGCGAACGTGCCGCATGACCAAAACACTTCTCTCCTTTGGCCACGGCTATTCCGCCCGCGCCCTGACGAAACTGTTGGATGACACTTGGCGGGTCATCGGCACCACACGGTCCGAGGACAAGGCAACGTCCCTCATGGCCGAGGGGGTAGAGCCCCGCATCTGGCCCGGCGCAGACCTCACGCCCGCCCTGAACGCCGCAACCCACCTGCTGATCTCCGCCGGACCAACCGAAGATGGAGATCCCGTTTTGGGCAAGGTTAGAGACGAAATCGCCGCACGCCGCGACCAATTTCAATGGGTCGGCTATCTGTCCACCACCGGCGTCTACGGCGATCACGACGGTGGCTGGGTGGATGAGGATACGCCCCTGTCCGCCTCCACCAAACGGGGCCAATTGCGCATCGACGCAGAGGCCGATTGGCAGACCATGGGCCTGCCCCTGCACATCTTCCGTCTTGCGGGCATCTACGGCCCGGGGCGCGGCCCGTTTTCCAAGGTGCGCAATGGCACGGCACGGCGCATCATCAAACAAGGTCAGGTCTTCAGCCGCATCCATGTGGACGACATCGCCCAAGTCCTCGCCGCCTCCATCGCGCAACCTAATCCCGGGGCCGTCTACAACCTGTGCGACGATGACCCCGCCCCTCCACAAGACGTCATCGCCCACGCGGCCGAGTTGCTAAACCTGCCAATCCCACCGGCCATCGCATTCGAAGACGCAGACATGACCCCCATGGCCCGCAGCTTTTATGCGGAAAGCAAGAAAGTCCGGAACGACCGGATTAAAGACGACCTCGGCGTGCGCCTTCTCTATCCTGATTACCGCAGCGGCCTCAAAGCACTTCTTGCCGCGGAAACAGACGCCGCACAACAAAGCTGATCGCGACAAAAACCAACAGAACCACAACAGCCACCGCTAAATTCGCACCGTAGAATATGGCACGCCCCGCCAAATCGAGATCGTTCAAAAACGGATAGGGCAGCCCACTTGTCACTGCACCAATCGGCGTGTCGTTCATCGGCCCCACAACACCCTCCGCCCAGACAACATAGGCAAAAATCACCCCAATCAGCAGCAACAGAGACTGCCCCACCCGCCGGAACGCACGGTGGATAAACGTTGCATCAATCCACTGCAGCACAGGCCCCACACCGTGCAAATAAAGCTCAAGCCACAGGTCCCCCAACTGCCCGTCCCGTGTCACGGATGTCGGGTCCGCGAAATACAGCCGCCAATACAAAATCAAAACCATCGCATTGATCACAGCCGTCATCGACACAAACGCATCCCAACGCCGTGTCGATCGCCCCTCGCTCAACGCCAACATCCGGCTGGCCGCAAAAAACGACAAAAACAGCGCCCAAATCGTCAAATACCGGAACGGCCCTCCAAACCCCTCATACGACCCGAAAAATATCGTGCGAATGCAATACCCAGCCGCCAGCAAGAACACAGCCCACCGAAATATCAGAACACCACGCGCCATCCGGTTTCCCCCACTTGTTTCAACCCTCACGAATAGGCATATCGACGCAAACAAAAGGAAACCAGCATGACGCCCCGTGAAACGATCGCACGTTTTGTCGAAAACCCAGCTTTTCAGCGGACCATCATCGGGGTCATCATCTTCAACGCCGTCTTACTTGGGCTGGAAACGTCAGACACTGTCATGGCAGCGGCAGGTAGGCTGATCCTTCTGCTCGACACGATTTGCCTCTACATCTTTGTGGCCGAAATCGTCCTCAAACTCATCGCCTACCGCTTCGCCTTCTTCCGCTCCGGCTGGAACATCTTTGATTTCGCCATCGTCGGCATCGCCCTAGTCCCCGCTGCACAAGGCTTCTCCGTCCTGCGCGCCCTGCGGATCCTGCGCGTGCTCCGCGTCATCTCCGCCACCCCGTCCCTGCGCCGCGTTGTCGAAGGCTTCCTAACAGCCCTGCCCGGCATGGGCAGCGTCTTCATGCTGATGTCCCTGATCTTCTACATTGGCTCGGTCATGGCCACGAAACTCTTTGGCGACGCCTTCCCCGAATGGTTCGGTGACCTCGGTGCCTCCGCCTATAGCCTGTTCCAAATCATGACACTCGAAAGCTGGTCCATGGGCATCGTCCGCCCCGTCATGGAACAATTTCCATACGCGTGGGCATTCTTCGTGCCCTTCATCATGGTCACAACATTTGCGGTGGTAAACCTTCTGGTCGGTCTGATCGTGAACTCGATGCAGGACGCCCACGCGGAAGAATCAAACGCTGCCACAGACACCTACCGCGACGAAGTCCTCAAACGGCTTGAGGCCATCGAAAAACGTCTGCCCAAGAACGACTAACCTTCATCTGACCCGAAAACTCCCGCCGGAGGCCGCGGGACGGCGGGCGGGGCGCATTTGGCGCAGCCAAACAGCGACGGCCCCGTCACGCAAAATTCACGCGCGTTGACTCAAAACCTCAATGCCAAGCACATCCAGAACCTTCGCCTCAATATGCTCGGCACACATGCCAGCCACCGCATACATCTCACGTGGTCCGGCCTGATCAATGAAAATATCCGGCAACACCATGCTGCGATATTTCAACCCGCGATCAAACACGCCTTGCTCCGCCAACAGCTGCGCCACGTGCGATCCAAACCCGCCGACGGCACCCTCTTCCACCGTGATCAGCGCCTCATGATCCGCCGCAAGGGACAAGATCATGTCGCGGTCCAACGGCTTGGCAAACCGTGCGTCCGCCACCGTCGGGGTAATCCCCCGCGCCTCCAACGCTTCGGCTGCGGCCTCGACCTCTTGCAACCGTGTCCCAAACGACAAAATCGCAACCCGCGATCCCTCGCGCACCATGCGGCCCTTGCCGATCTCCAGTGGCGTGGCCTCTTCGGGGATTTCAACACCGACGCCTTCACCCCGGGGGAACCGGAACGCAATCGGCCCGTCATCATGGGCCACCGCCGTGGCCACCATCCGCGCCAATTCGGCTTCATCTGCGGCTGCCATCACGACAAATCCGGGCAAGTTCGCCAAATAGGCCACGTCAAATGACCCTGCATGGGTTGCCCCATCGGCACCCACCAATCCAGCGCGATCAATGGCAAAGCGCACGGGCAACCGCTGGATCGCAACATCATGCACCACCTGATCATACCCACGCTGCAAGAACGTGGAATACAACGCGCAAAACGGCTTCATCCCGCCCGCAGCGAGCCCCGCACAAAACGTCACCGCATGTTGCTCCGCGATGCCCACGTCAAAACACCGCGAGGCAAACCGGCTCATGAACCGGTCCAGCCCGGTCCCATCCGGCATCGCCGCCGTCACCGCAACAATCTTGTCATCCTTCGTCGCTTCCTTGATCAAGCTCTGCGCAAAAACGGAGGTGTAGGACGGCGCGTTGCTGGGCGCCTTTTTCTGCTCACCGGTGGCGACATCAAATTTGGCCGTTGCGTGGCCACGGTCCGCGCGATCCTCGGCATAGCCTTTGCCCTTTTTGGTGATCGCATGAATCAAAATCGGCCCCGTCGCGCGGTCTTTCACCGTGCGCAGCACCGACAACAGTTGATCCATATCGTGCCCGTCAATCGGCCCAAGGTAGGAGAACCCCAATTCCTCAAACAGGGTCCCGCCCACGGTCATGCCCTTCAGCATCTCCTTGGCCCGCCGCGCGCCCTCCTGAAACGGCTCCGGCAAAAACGACACCGCCCCCTTGGCGGCGGCCTTAAACTCCTGAAAGGGCGCGCCGGCATACAACCGCGACAAATAAGACGACATCGCCCCCACGGGCGGAGCAATCGACATCTCGTTGTCATTCAGGATCACGATAAGCCGTTTCTTCAAATGGCCCGCGTTGTTCATCGCCTCATAGGCCATACCCGCCGACATCGACCCATCGCCAATCACAGCAATCGCATCACCGCCCTCACCGCCCAAATCGCGCGCGACGGCAAATCCCAACGCCGCCGAAATCGACGTTGACGAATGCGCGGCCCCAAACGGGTCATATGGGCTCTCAGACCGTTTGGTGAACCCGCTCAGCCCGTCCTTCTGACGTAACGTGCGGATCCGGTCACGGCGGCCCGTCAGGATCTTGTGCGGATAACACTGGTGGCTCACATCCCAAATGATCTTGTCTTTGGGCGCCTCAAACACCGCGTGCAATGCCACGGTCATTTCAACCACACCAAGCCCCGCGCCCAAATGGCCGCCCGTCTCGGACACCGCCGAAATTGTCTCGGCCCGCAACTCATCCGCAACCTTGCGCAATTGCGCATCGTTCAGGCCCTTCAGGTCAGACGGCAGATCAATCTGATCCAAATTCGGTGTATGGGGTCTGTCAGCCATAGTGCCGGCCTTTCTGTCAGTGCGACCGCTCAATCACAAATCGTGCCGCATCTTTCAAGGTTGCGGCGGCGTCTCCGTAGCCATTTAGCGCATCGCACGCCTCATCCACCAACTCCGCCGCGCGGCGTTTCGCCCCATCCAAGCCCAGAAGCGACACAAAGGTCGCCTTGCCTGCCGCGTCATCCTTGCGCACAGCCTTGCCAACAGCGGCTTCATCGCCTTCGACATCAAGCACATCATCGGCAATCTGAAACGCCAGACCAATCGCCTCACCATAACGGCGCAAAGGCGCGGCATCGGCCTCAGCCATAACAGCCCCCGCCATCGTCGACCAAATCAACAAGGCCCCGGTCTTACCGGCCTGCAACGCCGTAATCTCATCAAGTGTAAGCGCGCCCCCCGCGCTCTCCGCCGCGATATCTGCCACTTGCCCGCCGACCATGCCGTCAGCCCCGCCTCGGTCCGCAAGGGACACCATCAACTGCGCCTGCACAGCATCCGAAAGATCTGCCGTTCCAATCAAGGCAAACGCCTGTGCCTGCAACGCATCTCCGGCCAGCACTGCGATGGCCTCGTCCCACCTACGATGCACCGTAGGCTGGCCGCGCCGCAGATCATCGTCATCCATGCAGGGCAAATCATCGTGGACCAGCGAATAGGCATGCACACATTCAATCGCCCCCGCCGCATGCATCGCCCCATCAGGCGAAACCCCATGCAACCGCGCAGTTTCAAGAACAAAGAACCCGCGCAGCATCTTGCCACCCTGCACAGCATAGGCCATCGCCTCGCCCAAAATTCCCCGCTGGGGCACGGCAAGCTTTGGCACCAGAAAGTCTGTAATGGCCGCAGCATCCGCCGCCAGCGCCGCCTTGAACTCAGCCATCGAGAGGCGCCGTGCCCACAGGGTTGCCATCCCCATCCAACGTCAGCTTGGCGACCTTCTCTTCGGCCTCCTTCAGCTTCGCCTCACACCGCTTTTTCAGCGCAGCACCCCGTTCGTACAATGCAATCGACTGATCCAAGGGCACCTCACCGCGCTCCAACTGGCCAACGACCTGCTCCAACTCGCGCAAGGCCTCTTCGAAACTCATTTCGCTGACATCCACACTCATGCGCCCCGCTCCTTCAATATCTCAACATGTGCGCGGGCCGACCGGCCCAACGCGTCCAAGTCATACCCCCCCTCAAGACAGGACACCACCCGACCGCCACACAGGGCATCCGCCACATCGCACAACCGCCCCGTCACCCAGGCAAAATCATCATCCTTCAACATCATGCCCGCCAAGGGATCATCCGCATGTGCATCAAATCCGGCGGATATGATCAGAAGTTCAGGTTTGAACGCCTCAAGCCGTGGAATGACCTGATCCTCCCACGCCGCCCGAAACGCAGCGGATCCGGCCCCATCGGCCAAAGGCACATTCAAAACATTGCCGACACCCGTTTCATGCGCCGCACCCGTGCCCGGATACAATGGCATCTGATGGGACGAACAAAACAAAATCCGTGCGTCCTCCTCTACCAGATCTTGGGTGCCATTGCCGTGATGCACATCGAAATCCACGATGGCCACACGCGACAGCCCATGGAACTCCAAAGCATGTTTCGCCGCAATCGCCACGTTGCCAAAGAAACAAAACCCCATGGCCGTTTCCCGCTCCGCGTGATGCCCAGGGGGGCGCATCGCCACAAACGCATTGGACGCATCCCCCGCCATGACCAGGTCAACAGCCCTCAGGCCCCCACCTGCGGCCCGAAACGCAGCCTCTAGCGTGCCCACAGACATATGGGTATCCGCATCCAACGACCGCCACCCATCGCTAGGCGCAGCCGCGCGGATCGCCTCAATATGGGCCTTGGGATGACAACGCAGAATGTCATCGTCGGCGGCCAAAGGCGCCTCTACAGGGGTCAAATCCATCCCCTCCAAAGCCCCCAAAACCGCATCCAGCCGCGCGACCTGCTCTGGATGTCCCGGCGGCGTCACATGATCATATCCCGCCTTATGGGTCACCAATGCCGTTGCCATTGGGCACCTCCTTCATCTGACCAAAAAAACTCTCGCGAAGCAGACAACAAAATTCCGGAATTTTGTTGCCCCGTGACACATCGCTCCGGATCAATCCGGGGCCAGCATGTATCCAGCCCCGCGCACCGTCTGCAGGTACCGTGGCTGCTTGGGGTCCGCCTCCAACTTACGACGCAACCGCGTAATCTGCACATCAACCGCCCGTTCTTGCGCCTGTCCGCCAGCCCGCCCCAACTTCTCGACCAATTCCGTGCGGCTCAAGGCCTCCGCTGGTGTGGCTGAAAAAATCTTCATCAACTGCACCTCTGTTGCGGTCAATCGCACCAGATCTTCGTCCTGCCACAGCTCGCCGCGTTCCATGTCATATCGCAACGGCCCTAAATGCAGCACCTTGGGCACCTCCCGTTCCGCCTCAGACGGCGGCACGCGGCGCAGGATCGAATTGATCCGCAGCAACAATTCCTTCGGCTCAAACGGTTTGGCCAGATAATCATCCGCCCCCGCCTCAAGCCCCGTGATCCGATCCTCGGTTTCCCCTTTGGCGGTCAACAGCAGAATTGGCGTCTCACGGTCATTTCGCAAATCCGCACACAATGTCACACCGTCTTCGCCGGGCATCATCACGTCCAGAATGATCATATCGAAATCAAGGCCCGACAGGATACGCCGCGCATGGGCGGCCTCCCGCGCAGCGGTGACCAAAAACCCGTTGCGCACCAGAAATTTCTGCAAAAGCACACGGATCCGTTCGTCATCATCGACGATCAACAAATGTGGTTGGTCGTTCAGCATGCCCCTACCCTTTCAATTCCTTCAGCGCCGCGTAGCGGGCTGCACTTTTATCATCCATCATTGCCTCAAGAACCTGACGGAATCCCGCCACGGCCTCTGGCCCTGCCGCACGGTAAGCCGCGCGCATCCGGTCCCGTTGGGCGTCCGACAGCCGCCGTTCCAACGCAATGCCCGCATCCGTCAAAAACAAATGCCTCTCCCGCTTGTCGCGTTGACCGACTTCGCTTTTCACCAAACCATCCTCAACCAAAGCACGCAACACACGGTTCAGCGATTGCTTGGTGACCCCAAGGATCGCCAACAGGTTGTTCACGGTGGTGCCGGGGCTGCGATTGATGAAATGAATGGCCCTGTGATGCGCCCGACCATAGGCCAGATCGGCCAAAATCCGGTCCGGATCCGCGGTGAAGCCCTGATAGGCAAAGAACATCGCCTCAATGCCCTTGCGCAACTGCTCATCCGTCAAAAACAGCAGCGCGTTGCCGCCCTCTCGCGCGCCTGTGTCCATCGGCGGCCTCCTTCACATTCCCCGACACAATACGTCAGCTTTGTTGACATTCCAAGCACCCAAAGGTATCGAATCGCAGGTTTGACGCAATAAAATGACCGCATCGGACCTAACGACGTAATAAATGCAAAACCGATGGAGGACGTAATGGCCGGTGCATATGATGATCGTGATGGCAAAATCTGGATGGACGGCCAGCTGGTGGACTGGCGGTCTGCCAATGTGCACATCCTCAGCCACGCCATGCACTACGCCTCTTCGGTGTTCGAAGGCGAGCGAGCCTATAACGGCAAAATCTTCCTGAGTCGCGAACACTCCGAACGTCTGCATTTCTCCGCCGGAGAGCTGGATTTCCAAATCCCCTACACCGTGGACGAAATCGAAGCCGCCAAAGCCGAGGTCCTGCGTGCCAACAATCTGACCGACGCCTACGTGCGCGCCGTGGCCTGGCGCGGGGCCGGTGAAGACATGGGCGTCGCGTCCCAAAAGAACCCCGTGCATCTGGCCATCGCCGCCTGGGAATGGGGCAGCTACTACGGCGACGCGAAAACCAAGGGCGCGAAAATCGACATCGCCAAATGGAAACGCCCCAGCCCCGAAACGATCCCCGTGCATGCCAAGGCCGCTGGTCTTTACATGATCTGCACGACCTCCAAACACGCCGCCGAAGCCAAGGGCTGCTCTGACGCGCTGTTCATGGATTACCGCGGCTACGTCGCCGAATGCACCGGCGCCAACATCTTCTTTGTCAAAGACGGTGAGGTCCACACTCCAAAGGCCGATGTCTTCCTCAACGGGCTAACGCGCCAAACCATCATCAGCCGATTGGCGGAACGGCAGATCAAGGTCCACGAACGGGTGATCATGCCCGAAGAACTCGAAGGGTTCGAACAATGCTGGCTCACCGGCACGGCCGCCGAAGTAACCCCCGTGGGCCAGATCGGCGATTATACGTTCGAGGTCGGCGCCCTGACCCGTGGCGTGGCCGACGACTACGAGAAACTGGTGCGCACATAAAGGGGCCGGGCAGGGGGCGCTGCCCCCGTCCTGCGGACTCCCCCGGAGTTTTTCTGGTCAGATGAAGATGAGACGCGGCGCGGGGCACCCAACGTCGCGTTTTTTCGTGGGCACGCAGGGCGGGCGCGCTCGTCGTCAGACGGCGGGGCCGTGCGGGCCTATTGCAGCCCTTTGGCCTTTACCTTGCGGCGGGCCGTGGCATCTTGGCCCAGCGCGCGTTCACGCAGCACAATGATGATGCCTGCCGCGATCACAAAAGCAGAACCGATCAACATCTGCGCTGTTGGAACCTCACTGAACCAGATCCAACCGATCAGAACCGACCATAACATGGACACATAGGTGAACGGGGCCAATACGCCTGCCTCTGCATACTTATAACTGGCTGTCAGCAGAATTTGACCCAAGCCCCCGACAAGGCCCGCACCAACAAGAAGGGACAATTCGTACGGCGTCGGCCGGACCCAGCCAAAGGGCACAGTCGTCAGGGACAACACGGTGGCGGTGGCCGAAAACCAGAACACAATCGCCGTTGTGCTTTCTTGCCCCGCCATGCCCTTTACGAACACCTGAGCCAGCGCGGCCAGACAGGCCGAACCCAAGGTCAACACCACGCCCAGCGCCTCGGTTGATCCAAGGCCTACAGACAGCCGTGGCGCCACAATGATCACGACCCCGATAAACCCCAAGGCCACTGCCGCAATACGGACAAACCGAAACCTCTCCCCCAGAATGATCGCGGCCAGCACGACCATTGCGATGGGCGTGACAAACCGGATCGCCGTGACTTCGGGCAGGGGCAGGAATTTCAAGCCCGCAAACCCCAGACCCATCGCACAGGATCCTACGATGCCGCGCACCGCGTGATTGCGCACCGATTGGGTGCGGATGCCCTGCATGATGCCGCCATGGGTCACCAACCACACCAGAATCACCGGCATCGCCATGACGGACCGAAAGAACATTGCCTCCCCTGCAGGCACGCGGTCGGCGGCCTTGATGAACGCACTCATCACAGTGAACACTGTGATGGCCGACAGCATCAAAAAGATGCCGCGCGTGACGTTGATTTGGGTGGCTGGGGCAAAAGACATGCCCCTGCCTACGCCTGATCAGCCGCCAGCGCCACCCACAGGCCGCACCCGCAAAATATCGGCATCGGGCGCATCGATGAGAACCAACAGATCACCGTTTGCCAAAACCTCCACGTCGCGCACGCGGCCCACATCTGCCAAAAGACGTTCCTCACCCACAACACGGCCCGCGTCGATCTGCAACCGCATCACGCCGCCCGGGCGCAACGATGACACCAAAAGGTCGCCACGCCACGGGACAAAATCCGCGTCAGAGGGATAGGCGCCCATGCCACCTGGTGCGATCACCGGATCCCAGTAATAGACGGGCTGCTCCAGCCCATCTGCAACAGCTTCACCGCCGGTGATGTCGCGACCATTATAATTAATCCCATAAGAAATAATCGGCCACCCGTAGTTCAGCCCCTGTTCAGGACGATTCAATTCATCCCCACCGCGTGGCCCATGCTCCACCGTCCACAGCGTGCCATCCCGCAAGATGGCCCCCTGAATGTTCCGGTGCCCCGTCGACCAAACCGACACATCAGCCCCATCATACCACAGCACCTTGCCGACCGTGTTGTTCCCCTGGGCAAGATCCGGCGTTCCGCGATCACCAGTCGTGATCCATACCCCACCATCCACAGGTATAATCCGGCTTCCAAAATGCTGCCCGGCAGAGGTCGCGGGTGCCTGAACAAAGATGTCCTCAACCTCGACCAAGGCATCCCCATCCAACCGCCCCCGCGCCGCTGCCAAAGCCACGCCGCCACGCACAGGCTTTGAATAGGTCCAATACACCAATCCATCTGTGGCGAATTCTGGCGACACAGCAACATCCAGCAACCCACCCTGACGGATCGCCTCAATCTCAGGCAACCCGCTGACGGCACCGATCAAACGTCCATCCGCATCAACCCGCTGCAGTGCGCCACCCCGCTCACTGACGAGAAAGCCTCCCTCCGGCAGGGGCGCAATCCCCCACGGGAAATCCAACCCACTCGCAAACACGCTGACGTCAAGGTCCGTGGTCGGCAACTCCGCCGCCCGCGTCTGACCGTCAAACGCCGGCACAAAATCCGCGTTCTTTGGTCCCTGCTCAACCTCAGCCGCCGCCATCACTGGCAGAAAACACATCACATATCGCCACATCATATCGTCTCCCTTAGCTGGCCACAGGCCCAGCGCGCCGCATCTGCGACCTCAGGCGCTGGGTCTTCCACCAACCCTTGAGCCACCAAAAACAGGCTCGCATCCGCCGAATTGCCGATGGCATACAGCACATTTCGTACAAACCGATCCCGGCCGATCCTCTTGATCGGGCTGCCCGAAAACATGGAGCGAAACGCCGCGTCGTCCAGCGCGGCCAGCTCCCGCAGCGGCGGCGCCAGCAAATCGGCACGCGCGGCATAGCGCACCTCACGGGCCTCAGCGGCAAACTTGTTCCATGGGCAGACAGCCAAACAATCGTCGCAACCGTAAATACGGTTGCCCATCAAACCGCGCAAATCCTCGGGCACCGGCCCCTTATGTTCGATCGTCAGATAGGAAATGCACCGCCGCGCATCCAACTGAAACGGCGCCGGAAACGCATCCGTGGGGCAGGCATCCAAACAGGCACGACACGACCCGCACCGCTCCTCCCCGCGTCGGTCCACCGGCAACTCTACGGTCGTGAAAATCGCGCCCAGAAAAAACCAGTTCCCCAACGCGCGGCTCAACAGATTGGTGTGCTTGCCCTGCCAACCCAAACCGGCGGCCGCAGCCAAGGGTTTCTCCATCACGGGCGCCGTGTCCACAAACACCTTGATCTCGCAGCTCGCGGCGTCAACCAACCAGCGTCCCACCCGCTTCAGCCGCTTCTTCACCAGATCATGATAATCTCGGTTCTGCGCATAAACGGAAATCGCCGCGCGGTCCCTCTGCTCCAACACCGCCAAAGGATCATGCTCTGGCGTATAGGGCTCCGCCAACATCACCACAGATTTCGCCTCAGGCCACAAGGCCGTCGGATTACCACGCCAGGCCATCCGCTCGCCCATCCAGGCCATCTGCCCGTGGCGCCCCTCCTCGACAAAACGCGCCAACCGTTCGGCAATCTGGGGCACCGCATCGGGCCTGCAGACACCAAACCCCGCGAACCCTTCCTCAAAGGCCCGCGCCTTCAAACGGTCTTTCAGATCCTCAGACACAAGGCGTATCCGCTTCTTTGGGTCACAAATACCTTAGGGGTCTGGGGGTGAAACCCCCAGCCGGTCGGATTGGCCCCGCCAATTCGAACCAAATCAAAAATCCAGATCAGCATAATGCCCGGGCTGCGGAAATCCGGAAATCTGATCTGCCAGAATAGATCGGAACGCCGGACGCGATTTGATCTTGGCATACCAGTCCTTCACAATCTCACTTCGGTTCCAATCCACGTCCGATACATAATCCAGACAGGACAAATGGGCCGCCGCGGCGAAATCCGCCAAGGTCATGTCATTGCCCGCCAGCCAACGGCGCTGATCCAGCAACCACGCCATGTAATCCAGATGATACTTGATCGCCTTCGCTCCGGCCTTGACGTTGGCACTGTCGGGATATCCGGTGCCCATCACCTTGCGAAACACCCGTTCGCCCATCAACTTGGTGGTGACCTCTTCGTTGAACTTGTCGTCAAACCACGCGACCAACCGGCGCACTTCATAACGGGTCTCGGCGTCCTTGGGCAGCAAGGCAGGCGTGGGGTGCGTCTCTTCCAGATACTCACAAATGGCGGTGCTGTCCGCCATCACGCGGTTGTTCATCTTCAACACGGGCACCTTACCGGCAGGGTTGCGGCGCAGAAAATCAGCGTCCCGTTCCCAATACCGTTCTTCGACCAACTCGACCTCAATCCGCTTTTCGGCCAGCGACAACCGCACTTTGCGCGAAAATGGAGACAGCGGATAATGATACAAACGGTTCATGAGGACCCCAAATCAGGTGTTCCCCTTCAATGCCTTATGGCTGGCCCCAAGACAATCCCGCGCGGGGCTATTCAAAGCATCCCGCGCGGCCGTCCGCCGCAATCGTCGCGGCTCCGTCCATGATACTGGCCGCACGGCTGCGCACAAATGACGTCGGCTGCGACGCGGACCGCGATTGTGGCGCCGGCAAAACAGCGGCCAACCGTGCCGCTTGCGTGGGCGTCAGATCCGCCGCCGTCACGCCAAAATAATGCACCGCAGCAGCCTCAACCCCGAACACACCTTCATCGAATTCTGCGACGTTCAGATAAACCTCAAGGATACGCTCCTTGGACCACACGGCCTCAACCAACGGCGTCATCAAGGCCTCAAGGGATTTGCGCAGCCAAGACCGCCCGTGCCACAAATAGACGTTCTTCACCACCTGCTGGGAAATCGTAGATCCGCCACGGCCACCGCCTGCCTCCAATGCAGCGCGGATCGCTGTCAGGTCCAGCCCCCAATGGGTGCAAAAATTCGCATCCTCAGCAGCGACCGCAGATCGCGCCATCACCGGTGCGATGTCCTCCATCGGCACCCACGTCTGGTTCACACCACCCACCCGGCGTCCTTCGGAAAACATATAAGGTGTCGTTGGCGGGTTAATGGCCGAAAACGTCAACGTCGCCACCACGGCTAAAGCTATCACAATCAAAATCCCCCTCAGGACATATCGCAAAATCACCCGGACCAGCCACTTGGGCCGATCGCGAAGTTTGACCTTCGATTTTGGTGTCTTGGAAGATGCCCGTGCCATGGCCGCCATTCACCCTATGCAGGTAGGGCCGGTCAAGCTCTTGCACCCATGTTTGGCCCTGCGCCGACCCATCTGTCACCGCAAAGCACCGTTGCCTCTGCCCGTCCCACAACTGGCCGGGCCGTGTGCCATTCCCCTGCGACGTCGCAGAATTGTTCCGGCATTAATGCCTCAATCTCGGCCCTCACATCATCATCCCCCAGAATATACGATCCAGGACAGAAGCTTTCGGTCGGCACGCCTTGGGAAAAGATCACCTCATGTGTTTCGAACATCAGATGATGATAAACCACATCGCGGGCGGGAGCCCGTGCGATGGTGTCGTGGTTGACCAAATGACAGGCCGCCACCAGAACCTCATCTTCACCGAACAACAGCTCCGCCCGCCAACCGGACAAAAGAACCATGTGCTGGGGTGACAAAAGCAACGGTCGCGCGTTGCCAATGGCGCCCGTGGCAAACCGGATCGGCGCATGGGTGCCATGGCCCACAACACGCCACGACCCATGCCAGCGCACCGGCTGCAACCCGTGATCCGCAGTGCGGACGTTTTGCCCAACCTTGATGTCTTCAACAGCGACAGGCCCGTCTTCCGTCTCGATCAGCGTACCCGCCACAAAACAGGGCGGTCCCAGGCCGCCCACATCCAACGGCCCTTGGGGTAGCTCAAATGTTGAACCGACAAAGGTGCCGTTCTGCAAAACTTGCCCATCCGTGGGCGTAAAGACGCGGCCCCCGTCGGCCAGATAAAACGTGATGCCCGTATAAGTCACATTGCCCACACCGACCACGGAGATGGTGACGGTATCGCCCGGGTAGGACGCTGAAATATCCACTCCGCCAATGGCATCACCGTTGAACCGGTCCACGTCGCCGTCGTCATTCTGGTCGGTCAAGGTGCGCGTCACAAACGACACGGGCGTCCCGCCACCCGGCGGATTTGCAGGATCAAATGTGAAAAACTGGTCTGTATACGTTGTCGGCAAAACATCACCTCACTGGTCTAAACACCGGTAAGGTCGCACCCGAATTGGTGCATTTTTAGAAACAATTAAGGATAAAAATTGGAGTTTTCGGCACAACACTAGCGGCTCAAAACGCAACCACACCCCTTGTTGATATAAGAAAACCCATCACCTGACCGATCGTTTCCAATTCAAGCACAATGCAGCCCAACCTGCGCCAAATGCGGCAAAACGATGCCCGCCAACGAAAAACGCCGCGACAGTCTGATGTCGCGGCGTCCTTCATCAGTGTCTGACCGAATTACTCGGCAGGGACCGCTGTCTCTTCGATGCCCAAGGGTGCGGGCAAATGCACCAACATCTCTTTCGGGCAGACCTGCACAAAGTTGGCAACCTCACTGTCCCAATGCTGCAGGATCTGCGCCGCTTTGGCACTGCCAGTTTCCGCATGATGCCGTTCCACCAACCCGCGCAACTGCGCATGCCAATGGTCCACCGTCACACCACAGGTCACCAAGGTCTCCATGTTGATCAGGGCATCGGCCTCCCGCTTGGGGTCATACAGATAGGCCATACCGCCCGTCATCCCCGCGCCAAAGTTCGCGCCAATGGACCCAAGGATCACCGCAACACCCCCGGTCATGTATTCACACCCGTTGGACCCGCAGCCCTCAATCACCACTTTCGCACCGGAGTTCCGAACGGCAAACCGTTCCCCCGCACGCCCAGCCGCGAACAGATAGCCATCGGTCGCACCGTAAAGCACCGTGTTGCCGATAATCGTGTTATCGGCGGCCACCAGTGGGCTCGCCATGGGCGGACGCACAACAATCGTCCCCCCCGACAGACCCTTACCGACATAATCGTTGGCATCACCCGACACCTCCAACTTCAGCCCCGGCGCCGCAAAGGCCCCCAAAGACTGCCCGGCAGACCCTTTCAACTTCACCGTCAGATGATCCGGCTGCAGGCTGTTGCGCATGCCGAAGTTCTGCACGATGTGCGAAGACGTCCGCGTGCCAATCGTCCGCAACGTGTTCTGCACCGCATATTCCAGCTGCATCTTTTCGCCATCGTTCAGGAATCGCGCGGCATCCTGCACGATCTGTGCGTCCAGCGTATCCGGCACCGCATTGCGTGGCTTGTTCCGGTCATACACGATCTCATTCGCGCTATCGACGGTGATCAACATGGGGTTCATGTCCAGATCATCCAGATGCGCCGACCCACGCGACACCTGATCCAGCAGGTCCGCACGGCCGATCACCTCATCCAAGGACCGCGCGCCGATCTCAGCCAGAATTTCGCGCACCTCGGTCGCATAGAACGTGATCAGGTTCACAACCTTGTCGGCATTGCCGGTGAACTTGTCGCGCAAGGCCTCATCCTGCGTACACACGCCCACGGGGCATGTGTTCGACTGGCACTGACGCACCATGATGCAGCCCATGGCGATCAACGCCGCCGTGCCGATCCCGTATTCCTCAGCGCCCAGCATCGCAGCCATGACAATGTCACGCCCCGTGCGCAGGCCCCCATCGGTCCGCAGGGTCACACGGTCGCGCAGGTTGTTCATCGCCAGAACCTGATGCGCCTCGGTCAGGCCCATCTCCCACGGCAGGCCCGCGTATTTGATCGATGTGGCAGGCGACGCACCGGTGCCGCCGTTGTGACCAGAAATCAGGATCACGTCAGCCTTGGCCTTCGCCACACCGGCCGCAATCGTACCAACGCCGCTAGACGCAACCAACTTCACCGTCACCTTACAGCGCGGATTGATCTGTTTCAGGTCGTAGATCAGCTGCGCCAGATCCTCGATCGAATAAATATCGTGGTGCGGCGGCGGCGAAATCAACGTCACACCCTTGGTCGAATGGCGCAGCCGCGCGATCAGGTCGGTGACCTTCATGCCGGGCAGCTGACCCCCCTCACCGGGCTTGGCGCCCTGCGCCACCTTGATCTCAAGCTCTTCACACTGGTTCAGATATTCAGCCGTCACACCAAAACGGCCCGACGCCACCTGCTTGATCTTCGCAGACGGGTTGTCACCGTTTGGTTCCGGTACAAAATGCGCCGGATCTTCGCCGCCCTCGCCGGAATCGGACTTCGCCCCGATCCGGTTCATCGCCACATTGAGCGTCTTGTGCGCCTCAGGCGACAGCGCGCCCAGGGACATGCCCGGCGTCACGAACCGCTTGCGGATCGACGTGATGGATTCGACCTCTTCCAAAGGCACCTTCTTGCCCAAGGGCTTGATCGCCAGCAAATCGCGCAAGTGAATGGGCGGGTTGGATTGCATCGCGGTCGAATACTGCTTCCACAATTCATAAGACGCGCGGTTACAGGCCTGCTGCATCAGGTGCATTGTCTGCGCTTCCCAAGCGTGCTTTTCACCCTGACGGCGCGCTTTGTAGAACCCGCCAATGGGCAACACATCGCGGCCCCCCTGCCAACCGGCACGGTGCACGTCCTCAACCTTGCGCTGAATACCGGTCACGCCGATACCGGAAATCCGGCTTTGCATGCCGGGGAAATATTCCGCCACCATCGCGCGGCTCAGGCCCACGGCCTCAAAATTCAGACCTCCCCGATAGGAGGAAATCACCGAAATCCCCATCTTCGCCATGATCTTCAACAGACCTTGGTCAATCGCATTGCGATACCGCGCCACTGCCTCGGTCAACGTGCAATCCAGCAGCCCGCGTTCAATCCGGTCGTCCAAAGAATCCTCGGCCAGATAGGCGTTCACCACGGTCGCACCACAGCCAATCAGAACGGCAAAATAATGCGGATCAATGCATTCCGCCGACCGCACGTTCAGCGACGTAAACGTCCGCAGCCCCTTGCGCGTCAGCCAGCTGTGAACAGCAGACGTGGCCAGGATCATCGGCATGGGCACCTTGCCCTCACCCTGATGCTGATCCGTCAACGTCAGATGGCCTGCGCCAGACCGAACCGCATCCTCGGCCTCCGCCCGAATCCGGCCCAGCGCCTCATTCAATGCACCGGCACCGGCATCCGCAGGGAAGGTACAATCGATCTCAACGCAGGGTGCATTGAACGCAGCCTGCAGCGCATCCCATTGCGCGTTGCCCACGAACGGGCTGTCCAGAACCAGAATCTCCGTCTGGCTGCTGTCCTCATCCAACACGTTCTTGAGGTTGCCGAACCGCGTTTTCAAAGACATCACACGGAATTCGCGCAAGCTGTCAATCGGAGGGTTCGTCACCTGGGAAAAGTTCTGGCGGAAGAAATGGCTGAGCGGACGGTACTTTTCCGACAACACAGCAGACGGCGTGTCATCGCCCATCGACGCCAGCGCCTCTTTGGCGTCTTCAGCCATCGGGGCGAGGATGTTCTCCAGCTCCTCAATGGTGTAGCCCGCCGCGATCTGACGCTTGCGCAGCTCCGCCCCTTGATACAGCGGGCTTTCCGTGACCGCGCCAAGGGTCTCGTCCAGCTCGTTGATCTTGCCGACCCATTCGCCAAACGGCAAAGCGGCTGACATTTTATCCTTCAGCTCTTCATCGTGATACAGCGCCCCCTTGCCCATATGCACCCCGATCATCTGACCGGGGCCCAGCGCGCCTTTCTCAACAACACCGGCCTCGTCAATGGGCACCATACCCGCCTCGGACCCAGCGATCAGCAGGCCGTCACCGGTCACGACATAGCGCATGGGCCGCAGCCCGTTGCGGTCGAGGCCCGCACAGACCCAACGCCCATCGGTCATCGCCAAGGCGGCGGGGCCATCCCACGGCTCCATCACCGCGTTGCAATAGGAATACATGTCGCGCCAGTTCTTCGGCAGCTCTGTTGCCTGCTTGGACCAGCTTTCGGGGACCAGCATCGTCTTCGCCATCGGCGCGGACCGGCCCGCGCGCACCAGAACCTCAAACACCGCGTCCAACGCCGCCGAATCAGACGACCCGCCCGCCACAATCGGCTTGATGTCCTCGGCCATGTCCCCAAACGTGCCCGACGCCATGCGGATCTCATGGGATTTCATCCAGTTCAGGTTGCCCTTCAGCGTGTTGATTTCCCCGTTGTGGGCCAACATGCGGAACGGCTGCGCCAACCACCACTGCGGGAAGGTGTTCGTCGAATACCGCTGGTGATAAATCGCAAAGGCGGAGATGAACCGCTCATCCAGCAGATCGGGATAAAACTCCGCCACCTGCTCGGCCAGCATCATGCCCTTGTAGATGATCGACCGGCACGACAGCGACGCCAGATACAACTCCCGCACGCCCGCGCTCGCAGCCGCCTTTTCAATCCGGCGACGGATCACATAAAGCTCCCGCTCAAACGTCTCTTCGTCGACGCCCTTGGAATTGGAAATCAGGATCTGCTCAATCTCGGGCCGTGTCGCGTTGGCCTTTTCGCCCAGACACTCAATATTCACGGGCACATGGCGCCAGCCATAGATGTAATACCCCATCCGCAGAACTTCGGTTTCCACGATGGTCCGACAGGTTTCCTGCGCGCCGAAATCCGTGCGCGGCAAGAACACCTGACCCACGGCCAACATCTCGCCCTCGCGCAGCTCATGGCCCGTGCGCTCCACCTGTTCACCGAAGAACTTGAACGGGATCTGCACGTGAATGCCCGCGCCATCGCCCGTCTTGCCATCGGCATCAACAGCGCCACGGTGCCAAATCGCCTTCAGCGCCGCGATGCCGTTTTCCACGACCGACCGGCTTTTCTCACCGTCAATGGCCACAACCAGCCCGACGCCACAGTTGGCCTTCTCGTCGCCGTGGTCATACAACCCGTTCTCGGCCATCCACTCACGTTTCTGGCGTTCGGCCTCGGCCCATGCTGCATCATATTTGGTCATCTCAGGTCTCCTCGGTCCGGCCTTTGATCGCTCTCAAAGGCGGTAAATTCAGTATTTGGTGGCGGTGATCAGGCTGTTCAGCTCGGCGGAAGACAACTCCACCCCGCAGCCATGTTTTGGGTTTTGGGACAGGAACCCCTCCTCACCCGGAAAAATGAATTCAACAGGCGTGTCGTCGCTGTCAAATGTGCCCTCGGACGTGGTGTACGAACTGACGCCACCGATAAACATGCGCCACTCGGCGTTCACAAACTCACGGCCCTCGGCGCGCCAGATCTCGGTGCCGTCCTCATCAAACGCCGTCAGCGCGTATTCCGTGCGCAGCAGGTCAACACCATCAATCGTCACGGCCTCTCCGGTCAGCTGATCAAAGCCCACATATTGCGTCTCGCCAATCTCATCGCTGGAGGTCGTGAAATCCCATGTGTCCACGTCACCGGCCAGCAGATCCGTCATCATCATCCGGTCCGCCGAAAACGACAGCTGTTCGGTATGGCCGGACCGCAGATGAAAACTCTCGACCCACTCCGCCTCGGAATTGATCTTGCCAATGTAGCTCAACCCCTCTTCATCCAGGGTCGCACGGCGCTGTTCACCCGCCGCATCGAAATCACAGGTGAAATGATGCGACACCGAACATGAAGACGTCTGGATTGTCAGATAGGCCTCACACCCTTGTGGCAGGGAAAACTGCTGCGCGTCTTGCGCCACAACAGAAGGAACAGCCAGCGCACTGGCGATCAAAGCGGCAAGGGTCGTCGTCTTCATCATCTGTTCATTCTCCATGTCAGTCTGTCTGACCTATCGCTTCAGGGACGTTGGCAGCCCTGCCATACGCGAGCCATACGCAAGCCATACGCGTGCCAGCCCCCGATTTTGGCCCCTATTCGGCGGCCACAGACGCACCTTGCGACAGGTATTCCATGATCGCCTCAGCCGCATCGCGACCGTCCTTGATGGCCCAAACCACGAGGGACGCACCACGCACGATATCACCGGCGGCAAACACACCATCCAGGCTGGTCTGACCGGTCGTAAATTCCGCCTTCACGGTGCCCCAACGGGTCACCTCAAGGCCATCAACGCCCCACAACTTCGGCAGGTCCTCCGGCTCAAAGCCCAGCGCCTGAACCACCAGATCGGCGTCCTCAACATAGTCGGATCCTTCGATCAATTCAGGCATCTGGCGGCCCGTAGCATCCGGCGCGCCAAGGCGCATTTTCTGCACCTTCACACCCGTCACGGAATTGGCCATCTCAACCGCACGGGCAGGGCCATCGGCGCCGCCGGCAAAGCCGTTGGGCGCGCTCAACCAGACAAATTCGACGCCTTCTTCCTCGGCGTTCTGCACCTCTCGTTGGGATCCCGGCATGTTCACCCGGTCCCGACGGTACAGACACTTCACGCTCTCCGCACCCTGACGAATGGCCGTGCGCACGCAGTCCATCGCGGTGTCGCCACCCCCGATGACAACAACACGTTTGCCCTCGGCGTTCAGCTCCCCGCTGTCGAACTCTTCCACATCATCGCCAAAGCTCTTGCGGTTGCTGGCCGTCAGATAATCAATGGCGCGCACGATGCCGTCGTTCTCAACGCCTGGGGCCTCCAAAGCCCTTGTTTTATAGACGCCCGTGGCGATCAGCACGGCCTCATGTTTACCGCGAATGGCATCGAACGAAATGTCTTCGCCCACGTTGCAATTCAGCACAAACTCAACGCCGCCGTCTTCCAGCTGCGCCATGCGCTTCATCACGACGTCTTTCTCCAGCTTGAACCCGGGGATGCCATAGGTCAGCAGGCCGCCCCCGCGATCATAGCGATCATACACAGTCACCTGCACGCCTTGACGCCGCAGCATATCCGCCGCCGCCAGACCACCAGGGCCCGCGCCAATGATGCCGACGCTTTCGGGGCGTTCGGTCGCCGGGCGGATGGGCTTCACCCAGCCTTCCTCAAACGCGGTGTCGGTGATGTATTTCTCGACGGAGCCAATGGTGACAGTCCCGTGGCCGGACTGTTCGATCACACAATTGCCCTCACACAACCGGTCCTGCGGGCAGATGCGGCCGCAAATCTCGGGGAAGGTGTTGGTGGCCTGGCTGATCTCATAGGCCTCCTGCAGGCGGCCTTCGGCCGTCATGCGCAACCAGTCGGGAATGTTGTTGTGCAGCGGGCAGTGCGACTGGCAATAAGGCACACCACACTGGCTGCACCGGCTGGCCTGCTCCTCGGCCTTGGCCGTGGCGTACTCTGCATAAATCTCTTTGAAATCTTCGGACCGTAAATTGGGGGGCCGCTTCTCCGGCATATCCCGTTTTACATCCACGAACTTCAGCATCTTTTGACCAGCCACCGCAACGCCTCCAAACCAAATTCTGAACCGTCTCTCTAATCGGGGTCTTCGCGAAAGAAAAGTCAGTATGTGTGACCTAATTACGAGAAATGGCCCACTTCGCAAGCAAACTTTTCGCATGTTGTGCATTTTTTAGGTCCGATCCGGTCCTAATGGCCCCCTTCCCCTCGACTCCGCACCGTTTACAAAGGTCAAAACGAATCGTGCGGACAGACCATGCCCCTACTCACCCTCGTCCTTGTGGCCCTCATTCAGGGCATCACGGAATTTCTTCCGGTCTCTTCTTCGGGCCACCTTATTTTATTGCCCCAACTGACCGGTATGGACGATCAGGGACAGGTCATTGATGTGGCCGTCCACGTCGGCACCCTCTTTGCTGTGATCCTCTATTTCTGGTCCGATGTCCGCGCCGCATTGTTCGGTCTGGCACGTCTGGCTCGTGGCAAAATCGACACGCAGGGGGCGTTCCTGGCGCTCTGCCTTATTATCGCAACGATCCCCGTTGTGATCTTCGGACTGATCCTGAAACTCACCGGACTGGATGACATGCTGCGGTCCGTCGCTGTCATCGGCTGGACCATGTTGATCTTCGGCCTCGTGCTCTACTGGGCCGACCAAACCGGCCCCACGACACGCACCGCGAACCAATGGTCGCTAAAGCACGCCTTCACGATGGGCCTGTGGCAAGCCATCTCACTGATCCCTGGCACGTCACGCAGCGGCATCACCATCACCGCCGCTCGGCAACTGGGCTACGCCCGCGAGGACGGCGCGAAACTGGCCATGCTCATGTCGATCCCCACCATCACCGCATCCGGCGTTCTGCTTGGCGCCGAAGTCGCCCTGACAGCCGACGCCCAGGCCGCCCGCGACGGGGCCATCGCCGCAGCTCTGGCCTTCCTCGCAGCCCTGGCCGCTTTGTCGTTGATGATGCGCTTGCTGCGCACCGTCAGCTTCACCCCCTACGTGATCTACCGAGTCATCCTCGGCTTGATCCTGCTGTGGGTGGCCTACACCTAAACCTTCAGATTTCTGGCGCTTTCCTCGATCCGGGGGGTTCGAAGAAACACCTACGCCTTAAGGTTCTTGGCGCTTTCCTTGATCGCGTCATACTGGCCCGACGGACGGAACCGCCACAGATAATCCGGCAAAATCGCTTCCATCGCGGTGGGCTGCAGCCCAAGATCATCAAACCCCTTGGCACCCTCAGACACCACGTTGTCTACGGCCAAATTCTTCACCTGATCCGCCGTCACAGGCCCGCGCACCAAACCAAGCGTCACGAACCGGACAACCGAAAACCCGAACGCCATAACCCGTGCCGCCCAGAACGGAATGTTCATCACCAACCGTCGACGGCGGATAATCTGCAACATCTGTTGCATCAATTCGCGGAAGCTGTGCACGTCCGGCCCGCCGAGCTCATAAACCCCGCTGGCCTCTCCATTCACACCCATCACAGCCGCAGCCGCCACGTCATCGACATAGACCGGCTGAAACTTGGTCTCAGCCCCGACGACGGGCAACACCGGCCCAAACCGCGCCATACCGGCAAACCGGTTGAAGAACCCGTCTTCCATACCAAAAACAATCGACGGACGCAGGATCATTGCATGCGGCATATGTTTAAGAACACCCGCCTCACCCGCAGCCTTCGTGCGGGCATATTCACTGTCCGCGTCAGCATCCGCGCCAATCGCAGACAGTTGCACCATATGCGCCACACCCATCTCCGCAGCGATCCGCGCCACGCGTTCCGCGCCGTCCGCCTGCGTGGCCTCAAACGTGTTCTTGCCAACCTCGTCCAGCACACCGACGCAGTTCACCACCGCATCGGACCCGACCATGACAGACCGCACAGACGCATCATCACGAATGTTGCAGAACACAGGTTCAACCTGTCCCACCGCACCATACGGCTTTACAAACATTGCCTCGTTAGGGTTGCGCACCGCCACACGGATCCGCCAGCCATCCTTGGCCAGACGCCGCGCGATATACCGTCCGACAAAACCGGACCCGCCATAAATAGTGACAAGTTTGGACATGGTTCAATTCCTCGCGATGGTTCCCTGGGCCGAGTGTTGCCCTGATCTACCGCCAGACCCCTTGATAAACAAGGCGCATCTTGGCGCAGGTCCCTGTCTTCATCTGACCAGAAAAACTCAAATCCACGATCTGCCTAAAATCGCTGTCGAATCCCGTTGACACCCCCCGCGCTGCCCCTTAAACGCCCATCTCACGTGATCTGTGCCCAGATGGCGGAATTGGTAGACGCGCCAGCTTCAGGTGCTGGTGTCTGTATGGACGTGGAGGTTCGAGTCCTCTTCTGGGCACCATCCCTTCCACATGATAGAAAGGGATCATCATGGCAAATCACCTTTACAAAAAAGACCTGCCCGACGGCCTCGATCTTGGTCCTGTTGTGGCGATTGACTGTGAAACGATGGGCCTGAACCCCCACCGTGACCGTCTGTGTCTCATCCAGATGTCCGGCGGCGATGGGGACTGTCACCTAGTGCAGGTCGAAATGGGCCAGACAGAGGCACCAAACCTGTGCCGTATGTTGGCCGATCCCAATGTGCTGAAACTCTTTCACTTTGGCCGCTTTGATATTGCGGCAATGGCGCACGCCTTTGGAACGACTGCGGCCCCTGTCTACTGCACCAAGATCGCCAGCAAGCTGGTGCGGACATACACCGACCGTCACGGGCTGAAAAATCTGCTACAAGAGCTCCTCGGCGTCGATATTTCCAAGTTCCAACAGCAATCTGACTGGGGCGCAGAAGACCTCAGCGAAGGTCAGCTGAACTACGCGGCCTCTGACGTGCTCTACCTCCATGCGCTGCGCGACAAGCTGAACGAACGTCTGGCCCGCGAAGGCCGCACAGACATGGCGCAGGCCTGTTTTAACTTCCTGCCCATGCGCGCCACGCTGGATCTGGCAGGCTGGCCAGAACAGGACATCTTCTCTCACTGATGGGACGGTTTCTCGACACCGCGCGCCGCGTCATCCGCGAAGAAGCAGAGGCCCTCAGGCGTCTGGCGGATGAGCTTGACGGCACGCTGACAGACGCAGTTGATACCATCCTCAAGGCGCAGGGCCGTGTCATTGTGTCCGGCATTGGAAAATCCGGCCACATCGCCCGCAAAATCGCCGCGACCTTGGCCAGCACAGGCACGCCTGCGCAATTTGTTCACCCGGCTGAGGCATCGCACGGGGACCTCGGCATGGTCACCAGACAAGACGTCGTCCTCGCGATCTCCAACTCCGGTGAGGCGCCGGAGCTGGCCAACCTTCTGGCCTACACCCAAAGGTTCGATATCCCGCTCATCGGGATCACGAGCAAACCCGCCAGCACGCTTGCGCGGCACAGCGACATCATCCTCGCCATGCCCAAGCTGGCAGAGGCATGTGGCACTGGCGTTGTCCCCACCACCTCCACCACCATGACGCTGGCTTTGGGCGATGCGCTGGCCGTGGCGCTGATGGAACAGCGCGATTTCTCTGCCGAGAACTTCCGCGACTTTCACCCTGGCGGCAAACTGGGCGCACAGCTGGCCCGCGTGGGCGACCTGATGCACGCAGGCGACGCCCTGCCGCTGGTGACCCAATCCACCCCCATGAGCGATACCCTGCTGATGATCAGCCAAAAGGGGTTCGGCGTTGTTGGTGTCCTCGACAAAGCGGGCTATCTTTCGGGCATCGTGACCGACGGCGATTTGCGTCGGAACATGGCCGGTTTGCTGGACCTGACCGCGGGGCAAGTGATGACACGCAGCCCGCGCACCATCGGGCCCGATGCGCTGGCCGAAGAGGCCGTTCATCTGATGCAAGACAGCAAAATCACCTGTTTGTTCGTCGTCGATCCCGACGGATCACAAGACGTCACCGGTATTCTTCACATTCACGACTGTCTGCGCGCCGGCGTCGTCTGATATGTTCCGCGACGAAAGCTATTCGCAGTTTGTGACCTTGCTGAAGGTCACGCTGCCGCTGGCTGCCTTGGCGCTGATGTCCACCGTCTTTCTGTTTGCCCGCGCCCCCAGTCAGGACACCACCATCCCCTATGCCGAGATCGAGGAGATCGCGCAGGAACCGCGCCTGTCCGGCCCGCAGCTGTCCGGCGTGGCTGACGATGGATCAGTCATCACCTTTTCCGCCCGCACCGCCCGCCCCCAAGGTGACGTCATTTCGGTTGAGGCCATGATCGCAAACATCGAGGCCGCGAACGGCACCACCATCGACATCCGCGCAGGCGCGGGTGAGATCGATACAGCAGGCAACACAGCCCGCCTGTCTGGCCTGACCCATTTGGAAACCTCCAACGGGTACGAAATGGAAACCATGGGCCTCACCGCAAACCTCACCACGGGCCGCATCATCAGCGACGGCGCGCTTGAGGTGCAGGCCCCCTACGGCGCTTTGACTGCTGGACAGCTTGTCATCGAGACCCCCGAAAACGCCACAGGACAAGTGATGCTGTTCCAAAATGGGGTTCGGCTGGTATACACACCGCAACAATAGGAATCTGCGCCATGACGTTTTTGAAATCTCTGCTGGTGACTGTGTCGATGTTGATCGCGTCCGGCGTGTCTGCCCAAACCAACGTCAACCTTGGTGGCCTGTCCGCAGATCCAACCGCCCCGGTCGAAATCACCGCAGATAACCTCAGCGTGGATCAAGACAGCGGCACTGCGGTTTTCGAAGGCAATGTCGTGTTGGGCCAGGGCCAGTTGCGCCTGTCTGCGGCCCGCGTGCAGGTCGTATATGACGGGGCAGCCGGAAACATCAGCCGGCTGAGCGCCAGCGGCGGCGTCACATTTGTCACCGACACCGAAGCAGCCGAGGCCGCGTCAGCGGATTACAATCTGGATGCCGGTACACTGGTCATGCGCGGCGATGTTTTGCTGACCCAAGGGCCCAGCGCCATTTCCGCCGACACCATGCGCATCAACCTCACCACGGGGTCCGCTCAAATGGAGGGCCGCGTGCGCACCATCCTGAACCAAGGCGGCAACTGATGCCGGACCTGACCGTCACCGATGGCGATGTGGGCCTAAAGGTCGTCAATCTGCGCAAAAGCTATCGCAAACGGCTGGTCATCCGAGACGTGTCGATGGAACTTGGCCGCGGCGAAGTCGTGGCGCTTCTGGGGCCAAACGGGTCCGGCAAAACGACCTGTTTTTATTCCATCGCAGGCCTTGTGACGCCTGAGGGAGGCAATGTCATTGTCGACGGGCGCGACGTCACCGCCCTGCCCATGTATCGGCGCGCCAAACGGGGCATCGGCTATCTTCCCCAGGAAATGTCGATCTTTCGTGGCCTGAATGTTGAGGAAAACATCCTCTCCATCCTCGAAATCGCTGAACCCGACCGCACGCGCCGCCGCGAACGGCTTGAGGAATTGTTGGCAGATTTCAACATCGGTCACATCCGCCGCGCCCCTGCCATGGCCCTCTCTGGCGGGGAGCGTCGCCGCGCCGAAATCGCGCGCTGTCTGGCGGCGGATCCGAAATATGTCCTCCTTGATGAACCCTTTGCGGGTGTCGATCCCATTGCTGTGGGGGAAATCCGGACCCTGACAGCGGATCTGAAAAACCGTGGCATCGGCGTGCTGATCACCGACCACAACGTGCAGGAAACCCTACAAATCGTCGACCGCGCCTACATATTGCATGACGGAAAAATCCTGATGTCTGGCACCACCAAAGAGGTGGTTGAAGACGAAAACGTCCGCCGCGTCTATTTGGGCAATTCGTTCCGCGTCACCTGATCGTGTCATCGTCCCCCATTGACAGACGGCCCCATTCTGTCGCCCAATGGGGAGGATGACAGCTTTGGTATCACATGAAATCGGGGACACGCCTTACGGGCGCCGGTTTGATACAACCCAAACACTGCCATCCATCCTGACAATCACGGCGTGACTTAACCGAACTTTAAAGGTTCGCACGCCCGTATTGCCTGTATCAGAAATGAAGGAGACAAGATGCGCTATCAAATCACTGGAAAGCAAATCGACATTGGCGAAGCCCTGCAAACCCACGTTGAAACCGAAATGGGTGGCATTTTTAGCAAATATGCAGGCCGGCCGACCGACGCCAATATCGTGTTTTCAAAAAGCGGGCATGAACACGTTTGCGAAACAGTGGTGCATCTTTCGACAGGTCTGACCGCGCAAGCAACTGGAAAGAGTGCAGAAATCTATGCCGCCTTTGACAGCGCGTCCGAGAAAATGGAAAAGCAACTCAGGCGGTATAAACGGCGCCTGAAGGACCACCATAAGGAACGCGTCAACCCTGTTGAACTCTCCGACGCTGGGTCCTATATCCTCGCTTCAAATACTGAGTCGGAAGAGAATGAACCGGACGGCGTCAGTTCCATGATTGTAGCTGAGATGGAGACCAAGATTCCATCTCTGTCCGTCGGGGAGGCGGTTATGCAAATGGAACTCGCAGACGCGCCGGTTCTTGTTTTTCGGAATGAAGGACACAGTGGGATCAACGTGGTGTACCGCCGCGAAGACGGCAACATCGGTTGGGTTGATCCACGCAACGCAGGCTAGAACGGCCGATACGCCGTTCAGGAACAGACATGACCATTCAGGACATCCTTCCGGCAACGGGCATTAAGGTTATTGCAGGGGCCTCCAGCAAAAAACGTATGTTGCACGATTTGGGCGACATGGCTGAGGCGTCTTTTAGCCTTGATCATTCGATGGTCGTCGATGCCCTGATGGAACGCGAGGGCCTTGGCCCAACGGGTGTGGGGCACGGGGTTGCCCTGCCCCATGCGCGCCTTCCAGGTTTGACAAAGGTCTGCGGTCTGTTCTTGCGTCTGAAAAAGGCGATCGACTTTGACAGCGTCGATCGCCAACCCGTCGATCTGGCCTTTGCGCTGTTTGCGCCTGAAGATGCCGGTGTTGAACATCTAAAGGCGCTGGCGCTGGTGTCGCGGACGCTGCGGGATGAAAACATCTGTACCAAGCTGCGTGCCAACGAAGACCCTGCCACGATTTACACCATCCTGACAGAGGCGAGTGCGGCCCAAGCGGCCTAGCCTTTGTATGGCCCAAACCCGAAGGTGACGTAGTCGCGCTGGTAGACATCCGCGACAGTGGCCTCAACCGTTTCGTCGTAAATCTCATCCAGCATTTCAGCGTTCGTGTCCGTCACGTCTGCCACTTGCGGCATCGTTGTCAGCCCCACTTGGGCCGCGGCAATCGCAAGGCTTTCTTCGAGGGCGTCCTCCCGAAGGATCAAATCGGGTGAGGCAAATTCAGCGAACCCCTCAACCGTTTGTGCCTGAGTGGCCCAATGTGGATCAACGCGGATCGCGGTTTGATTGGCCAGGTTCGCTTTCAGAAATTTCAAGAACGCCAAGAACGCGGTTTTGTGGTCTGCCGTGCCATACTTTGCATCAGGATAGCGCGCGGGGATCGGCAGTTTGAAGTGTTGGCGCAGTACGGCGCGGATGTCCGTAAATCCGCCCTCCCCGCTGTTCAAAATCCGATCACAAAACACCGCATGGGCCCGCGCAACGGGATGCCGCACCACGGTAAAGGTCCGGTGGCCTGGATGGTCTGCCTTCCAGTGCTTCAGGCTGTTCTGCGTGAATTTCCTCAACAGATCATCCACGTCCACATCATCCAAACCGGCCAACCAATCGGACACCGCGTCGATCGGGCCACCCCGGATCGGCAAATACATCAGCGGCGAAACAGGCGCGGCAATGTAGCCCGGCACCGATGGGCCTCTGCGGGGTTCGAAATTCGGCGTGCGCGTCAGATTGAACCGGTCCGCGCGGGCCAACGCCGCCTCCATCTCTTCGAAGTTTTCGACTTTGTCTGCCAGAGATGCTGGGTTCTGTTTTTTGAACGTATCATCGAGCGCCTTCAGCCGTGAGGGCACGCCCAAATAGGCGGCCAAGCCATTCATCACATCGACATTCTGCAGATCTTCATAATCCACATAGAACGCAGACTGCCCTGTCACCTGCAGCGCATTCAGCAACTTGACCTGAAAGCCTTGCAGCCGCGTGATGTGTGCCTCGAACTGGTCGGGATCAAACACGATTGTATCTTCTCGACGCCGTTTGACGTCATTCAACTTCCACTGCTTGGTCGCCTTGGCGATCTTGTAGGACACATAACTTTCAGCCGGATTGCGTGTCAGCACGATCTTGGCGCAGTGGCGGTTTTTGACGATGGCGTCGAACACCCGCGGATCATGATCGCTGAAATAGCGAAACCCGTTCATGCCATCAGCGGCCGCGATCCTGTGCAACAGGCCTTCGGGGTTGGCATCGCGGTCCTCCAACGACATTTCAAACGTACGTTTGCGGCTGGGATAGCTGATGAAATTAAGGTTGAATGCCTCCCCATGGCAGGTCACCCCATCCAGCGCATTCAGGTTGGCCTCAAGAAAATTGGACCCTGTTCGCATTTCAGCAAACACCACGAACGTGTCAAACTGCGTCATGGATCACCGCACCAGATAGGGTTTGCGCCGCGTCGGGCGGGCGGGCGCAGGCGCATTGTCGGCGGGGAAATCGCCCATCAAATAAGGATGCATCCCTTGGTTCTTGAGGTTCTGCAAGAACTGACCGAAGCCCGTCAAATCCGCCATCTTTGGCGCCTCCGTCACACGGCGGAGGTTCTTGGCCCCCATTTCATCGAGCACCGTCTGCAACGCCTCCATCGGGGTTTCGATGAAGTCCGCCAACGTCCAGACGCGCACCCGTGCCTTGGCGTGGCTCGACCTTAGGGCACTGATGTGTTCGCTTTCAATGCGCTGCAATTCCGCGGCGTTGGCCCGAATATCGGAAAAGTTGCGATTGGACTGGAACAGCGGAATGGCCCAGGCTCCGGAAATCACGCTGATCTGCGCATTCGGGTCTTTGGCCAGATCCCAGCTGGCAAACTGGGTGTCGGTGGGGCCAAACTGAAAACACTGCCGTTCGCCACGGGTGTTCCAAATCAGGTTGATCAGAAACAACTGCGCATGGTGATCGCGCAGTTTGGCATTGTCGCACAGCGCGCCGCTGAACGTCGTCTGATTGCCTTCGAAATGCACGCGGTCCGTGGCGTACAGGTGGCCGTGAACCCGTGTGCCCGTCATCCGCGCCAACCAGGGCTCGAAATCCTCAAACAGTTCGGTGAACCCTTCGAACACGGAATAGGGGGCGGAGGTGAATCCGTTCTCATGCCCGGGACGAGGCAGACGGCTTTGCATGAACAAACCGGCCCGACCACGGGTCCGACGTTCCACCGCCTTGGAAAAGATGCGATCGATCTTTCCGGGGTTCGGCTCCGCCCCTTTCAGGGGGTTTTCCTCATTCAGGAAGTGATCATACAGCTGATCCGCGTGGGGCCAGATTTTTCGTGCCACAAAACAGTCAGACCGACGAAGCAGTTGCAGGTGGTCGTCATAGAAAATGTGCGGTTTGCCCTGATAGTCGAACTTCGAAAGTGTCAAAGACCGGCTTTCGATGTTTTGCGAATACAGACGCACCAACGTCTGGAAATAGCTTTCGTCCGGTATCCAGACCCGTTTGAAATAGGTGTCGTAGACGGATCGTTCCGGGTCTTCCAAAATTGCGGACAGTGTTTGTCGTGTCAGGCACCACCACTGCGACCCCATGTGCGGGATGATGCCGTCTGGCAACCGGCGATGCATCTTCAGCCGGCGCTGCAATTCGACATAGCGATCAAACAGGAACCGCTGTTTGCGCCATGAAAACGGGAACCGCAGGGTGAAACGTTCAAAATCAAGCCCGCCTTGCGTCCATGGCACGTCCGCTGTTGTCGCGCTTTCGATAAAGTCTGTGCGGGGACGTTTGGCCAGATAATCCTTCAGATCCCCGATGGGACGCAGGGGCAGGCATGACCCTGACGCCAAATAGACATGCCGCACAGCCGGAAATTTTTTCAACATCAAGGCGGATGCCGACTGGGACGCCGCCACAATCCCCCAAGTGCCCCATTCACACCGGTGCCGCTTGGAAAAGATCACGTCATCCAGATCGGACAGACTGGCGACAAATTCATCGTAGGTTTTACGCCCGACATTCTTGTCGACATGGATGACAACAGGACAGCCCGCCGCCGACCAATGGCGGATCACCTGTTCGGCACGGTGCAATGCCGTATGCACCAACATGACGACGCCAACACTCATGCCCAATTGCCTTTCGACATGAGGCCCAAAATCTCAAGCTGGCGCCAGTTGATGTATTTTTCGGACCATTTGCACCACAAATCGGGGTGGTCTGCGATGCCTTGCGCATAGGCGCGATATTCGTGGGAATTGGCGTAATGCTCGTTACGGCTCAATTCTTCCTTTGCCTTTTCTCCGAACGTATCGAGGAATTTGGCATGCAGCAAAATACCCGATGCCTTCTCACCGCCCCATTCATCGTAGACGAGGTTCAGGCCCCGCGGCAGCACCATGTGGGTTGAGCTGACATAGGCATAGCGACGGTCCCATTTAATCAGCGGTGTCTTGTTCAACGCGGGCGCACGCCATGGTTCATCGCGAAAGAACATTCGCGCCCGCGGGCCGCCTTGGATCCACAGGTTATAGTACAGGTGGTTCTTTGAGATCGTATAGTTGCCGCTATCGAACCACGTGGCAATCTCCATCGGATTTTGGCCGCGTTGGTAGGGCACCGCATCCATCCGCCCCTTTGGATACATATCCAGCAACATCGCGCCAAAACTGCGAATGTCGGATGCGTCCAGCCAGTCCGTCAGCGCGCGGATGGGCCGCGTGTCACAGAACGGATAGACAAAAAACTCATCTGGATCGACGACGAGTGTCCAGTGGCCATCGGCATACTTGCGTTGCAAATGGTTCAACCAATCCACCCCGAACCGGGACCGCCGATAACTGCCATTGGCGCGCCATAGCGACACGTCGGGCTGGTTGGCCACGAAATCGGCGCCGTCATCCTCACTCATGTTGTCGATCATGATGAAATGATCGGCCCCCAAATCGCGGTAATATTTCAGGAAGTAGGGAAGGCGGATGTCTTCGTTCCGAAAGGTCGAGAAGACCAGAATATCGCCTGGCTTGATCTTGTCAGTCCGGTCGATCACTGACGTCAGTTCACGACTTTTGCGGCGCGCACGAAGGTGCCACCGCTTGCGCTGAAGACGCAGCCGATATGACGTTAAGGCTCCCAAACCTGTCCTTTCGTTTTGCCTACTCGCATTCTTCTGTTCGTAATCGTTTTACGGTTAACAGTTTATTGAAAATACGCGCAAAAGCATCTCTTTGTTTCCATTCAATAAACAAAGGGCAGGATTAGGCAACCGCCCTGACGTCACGATGAGGCTACCAGTGACCGCGAGACATCAGGCCCAATGCCTCAAGCTGTGCAGCGTCTTCATATTGAACGGACCCGTCAAACCATAAATCGGGTTCCTCCATCAGGGCGTGGTAGTAGGGGGTATAAAGGTCGCTGTTTTCGAAATGCTGCCCGCGCGACAGTTCTTCTTGCGACTTTGACGCGATGTTGGGCAGGAATTTCGTGTGCAGCAACACGCCTGACACTCGGTCTCCGGTGCCAGTCTCAAACACATCATTTACTTTGCGTGGCAGGATTTGATGGGTCGATGTCACATAGGCATAGCCGCGCCGCCATTTGACCAAAGGCGTTTTGTTCAACGTCGGGGCGCGGTCCGGTTTGCTTCCAAAGAACAACCTGTCGCGCACGCCGCCTTGGATCCACAGATTGCCAAATACTGGATGCAGTTTGGCGCGGTATCCCGTGGCATCGAACCAGTTCAACACATGTGTCGGATCCTCGCCCCGCGCATACGACACGGCCCCGACGGAGCCTTTGGGGTACATATCCAACATCAGCGCGCCCAACGCCTCTCGGCCCTGCGCATCGAGATGGGCGGTCAGCGCATCAAGACTGCGCGTTTGATGATCGGGATAGACCAGAAGTTCATCTGCATCGACAGTCAGGCACCAGCGCCCGACGCCATAGGCGCGTTGCAGATTCGTCAGCCAATCCACCCCAAACCGAGACGCCTTATAGCTGGCGTCAGTCGTCCACAAAGACACGTCCGGCTGTTCGGCCAAATACGCAGCACCGCCATCATCCGATCCGTTGTCGACAATCAGGAAATGCGTCACGCCGAGCTGTCGGTAATGGGCCAGCCAAAACGGCAACCGCAACATTTCGTTGCGCATCGTGGCAAAGACCAAAACGCCGGACGGGGGGATATCACGCTGTTGAACCGCAGACACCTCACCCCGACGTTTCCAGGCACGGTACAGCAATCGCCGCCGTTTCCATCGCATCCGATAGGCAAACAAGGCCCCGGACGTCGGGCGTTCACCTGACGGGTGGACAGGAAACACCTGCGCCCGCCGCTATTGGGCGGCTTGCTGCATTGACATCAACTCTCGCAGGTAGGTGTCGAATTCACCCTGCAGATCAGGCCGCGCCAGACCAAAGGCCACAGTCGCCTGCAAAAACCCAGCCTTGGATCCGCAATCAAACCGTTGCCCCCGGAACCGATAACCATAGACATCACGGCCTTCGCGCATCTCTGCGTCAATGGCGTCGGTCAGCTGAATTTCACCGCCCGATCCGCTTTTGATCTTGTTGAGGTTCCGCATGATCTGAGGCGTCAGGATATAGCGGCCAATGACGGCGAGGTTCGATGGGGCCTCATCCGCTGCTGGTTTTTCCACGAGACCTTGCACCGATACCACGGATCCCTTGTCTTCCTTGACGTCGATGATCCCGTAAGACGACGCCTTGTCCGCAGGGACCTCCATCGCGGCGACCATGCACCCGCCGGTTTCTGCATGTGTCTCAACCATCTGCTGCAAACAGGGCTTTTCCGCGGCAATCACGTCATCGGGCAAAATCACGGCAAAGGGTTCATTATGCACCAAACGACGTGCGCACCACACCGCGTGACCAAGGCCCAACGCACGGTGTTGACGGATATAGGCAATCGCGCCGCTGTCCATGTTGGTTGATTTCAGCTCATCCAGAAGGTCCGTTTTGCCCTTCTTGCGCAGGGTACTTTCCAACTCTGGCGCGTTGTCAAAATAATCCTCCAACGCGGATTTCCCGCGTGAGGTGACAAAGATGAATTCCTTGATGCCGGCGGCACGGGCTTCGTCGATTGCATATTGAATCAACGGGCGATCCACCAAGGTCATGATCTCTTTCGGAACCGATTTGGTCGCCGGAAGAAACCGTGTCCCCAACCCTGCGACAGGGAAGATCGCTTTTGTGACGCTCTTTCTCATGTGATGCCCTTTTTTACCCAGTCTTATGGCCGTTTGTTCAACACTTTTGCCATCCATTTCTACTGATAATCCGAAATTTTCTGCGCAAAAGAGGGGAAAGTGGGTGTTCCGGCATCAGTTTTCACGAAATGGCAACGGCGTTTGGGGGTGCATACGCCGTTAGGGCTTCATGTTGGGTTAAGGCATCTTCAGTTCAACACCCGGCGCGTAGGCGATGAAGAAGGGGTTGGCGAAATCCTCTTTGCCATAGGACAGCGGCATATGATCATCGAACCGGACAACATGGCCCCCCGCTCCGGTCAGGACGGCGTGCCCCGCAGCAGTGTCCCATTCCATCGTGCGCCCCACACGTGGATAAAGATCAGCCTCACCTGTCGCAACCAAGCAGAACTTCAGAGAGGAGCCCGCGCTTTTCATATCGTTGACGGCATATTTATTGATGTAATCATCAGTCGCCTGATCACGGTGCGATTTGGAGGCAACAACCATAAGGCCGGTGTTGTCGGGCGTGCTGACAGAGATCGGAATGGTGGTTCCGGTGGCGTCCTTATCCAGATCGCCCACTTCTTCAACGGAGACACCGGCCGCATTGGTGTAAAACAGACGGCCCTTTGCAGGCGCATAGACGACGCCGCGCCGCGGTGCGCCCTCTTCGACATAGGCGATGTTGACCGTGAAATCGCCGCGCCGGTGGATAAACTCTTTGGTGCCATCCAGAGGATCCACGATCAAGAACGTGGTCGCGGACAGCGCATGGCTGTCGGCCTGTTCTTCGGTGATCAACGTCACATCCGGAAACGCCGCACGTAGACCGGCCGCGATGTGGGCATCTGCTGCTTCGTCTGCGGCCGTGACGGGGCTGTCGTCACTCTTGGATTTCACCTCAAAATCGTCGGCGTTGTAAATATCCATGATGATATCGCCCGCCTCGAGCGAAAGCCTCCGCATCACTTCTGTCAGCTTGTCGTAATCCATCTTGCCCTCTCATCACTTCAATTTTGGGCTGTTTTCATTGATTGCAGCCCTGATCGCCCTTATGGTGTGACGCTAAAGGTTCGGCAAGAAATTCGTGCCAATAAGGCATCCAACCGATACGTTCAGAACTGGCAGGCAGTATAATGTTCGAAGCACGGCGCCCGACAACACGGTCCAGATCCGCCCTCAATATTCTTGAGTTGATCTACCACTCCATCGTCCGAAACATCCGAAGCTCCCATCGCAATGCGCTGGTCGGGCTGATCCTGAATATGTTGCAGGCGATGATCCTTGTCGCCGCATTCTACACCATGTTCACGATTCTAGGGGTGCGTAAGATTGCCATTCGGGGGGATTTCCTCGTCTACATTATGACCGGCATTTTCATGTATATCACCCACATCAAGGCGGTGGGTGCTGTTGCCGGATCCGAAGGGCCGACGTCCGCGATGATGCTGCACGCCCCCATGAACACCATTATCGCGATTGCCTCCTCGGCGCTGTCATCGCTGTATATTCAGGTTCTGTCGCTTTCGACTGTTCTATATCTCTACCATGCGATCCTTGAACCGATCACCATCCACCAGCCGATCGGTGCGTTTGCCATGCTGTTGGTTGCTTGGTTTACCGGCGTTGCGGCGGGTGTTGTCTTTTTGGCCATCAAACCCTGGGCCCCCGAAGTCGTATCAGTCATTCAACTGATCTATATGAGGGCCAATATGATCGCGTCAGGTAAGATGTTTGTGGCCAACACGTTGCCGTCGTCGATGCTTGTGATGTTTGATTGGAACCCGTTGTTTCATGCCATCGATCAGGCCCGCGGGTTCGCCTTTATCAATTACAACCCGCACTTCAGTTCCATTGAATATCCATTGAAGGTGGGTGTGACCCTTTTGATGATTGGTCTTATGCTTGAATTTTACACGCGACGCCGCGTGTCGACCAGTTGGGCCGCGGGCAAGTGATACGTGTCTTTGTCATTCTGCTGATGTGGGCCACCACTGGCGCCGCCCAAACGCTGCCTGAACGGTTTTCCGTCACCGGCGTAGCCGAGGATGACGTATTGAACATCCGCAACGGGCCCGGCGCCTCTTTCGACAAAACGGGTGAGCTTGAGCCCTTTACCCTGAATGTTGAGGTGCTGGATCAACAGGATGGTTGGGCGCTGATCCCCACCTCGGAAAGCACGGGTTGGGTTTCAATGCGGTTTTTGCGGCCCAATCCGATCCCCGCCAATGAAATCCCACGCCCCTTGGTGTGCAGCGGAACTGAGCCGTTTTGGGATATCGGGTTTTATCCCCGTGGGGCGGACTACACTGAACTGGGGCTTGAACGTCGTGATCTGACCGTCATTCACGAAGAAACAGCGCCCGACGGGTACCTGGTTGAGGCGCGGGAAGGTCCAACAATGACCCGCACCCTTATCGTCAAGGCGGGGGTGTGTTCGGACGGGATGTCAGACCGCCAATACGGAATGTCTGCGTTGTTGTTCACATCGGCCCCCGATGGCAACTTCGTCCACAAAGGATGCTGTACGATTCAATAGGGTTCATGTCACGACCCGCAGTGTCAGGTTCAACCGTCCGCCCCCATCCAGCACTGTCGAGGATCCGGCCCGAGTCTTGTCGATGCCGTGATAGGCCAGGCGCGCATCGCCGCCCATGACCAGCACATCCCCTGATTTCAACCAGATCGATTCGGTCGGCCCGCCACGCGTTGTCCCACCGATGCGAAACAACCCATCATCGCCCAAGGAAACGGATACGACCGGATGCGCAAAATCCGCCTCATCCCGGTCTTGGTGCAATCCCATCTTTGCAGTGTCTCGGTAGAGGTTCACCAGACAGCATTCCGGCGCATGTGCGGACCCCGAAACCGCGTCCCAAACGGCCTGAACCGAAGACGGGATGGGGGGCCACGCCTGCCCATTCGGGTGGTGTTCCACATATCGGTACCCTGACCTGTCCGACACCCACCCGAACCGCCCCGCACTGGTCATGCGCACCGTCATCGGCTTGCCGTAGGGCGTCATGGGCGAGAACAGCGGGGCGGCCGCAACGATATCGCGAATCTCCCGAACCATGGCCTCTTGCGCGGCGCGATTCAGCAGGCCTTGAAACACCTGAACCCCGCGCAAAATCACCGTTGGCCGCGCATCCATGCCTTGATTGTCATTTTTGCCCATCTCAGCACCCTTCCATAGGTTGCAGGCCCCATTTCGCACACCTATATACCGTTCGATCCGGAAAGGGCCTGCCCCTTTCAATCAATTAACCATTGGGCACGGGTGCCGGAACGGGTCCGTGCCGCCTCACATCGCCTAGGAAAGGGATTTGAACATGGCAAAAGTCATTGGCATCGACCTCGGGACAACGAACTCCTGCGTCGCAATCATGGACGGCTCGCAGCCTCGCGTTATCGAAAACGCCGAAGGCGCGCGCACGACCCCCTCTATCGTGGCCTTTACCGACGACGAACGTCTGGTGGGTCAGCCTGCAAAACGTCAGGCTGTCACGAACCCCGAAAACACCATCTTTGGCGTCAAGCGTCTGATTGGCCGCCGGTTTGATGACGCTGATCTGGCCAAAGACAAAAAGAATATGCCGTTCGCCGTTATCAACGGCGGCAACGGCGATGCTTGGGTGGAAGCCAAGGGTGAGAAATACTCCCCTGCTCAGGTCTCCGCTGTCATCCTGCAAAAGATGAAAGAAACCGCCGAAAGCTATCTGGGCGAAGCGGTGGATCAGGCCGTTATCACTGTACCCGCCTACTTCAACGACGCCCAGCGTCAGGCCACCAAAGACGCCGGTAAGATTGCCGGTCTTGAGGTTCTGCGCATCATCAACGAGCCGACAGCGGCGGCGTTGGCCTATGGCCTCGACAAGAAAGAAACGCAGACGATTGCGGTCTATGACCTTGGCGGTGGTACATTCGATGTCACCATTCTTGAGATCGACGACGGCCTGTTCGAAGTGAAATCCACCAACGGTGACACGTTCCTTGGCGGCGAAGACTTCGACATGCGCATCGTCAACTACCTTGCGGATGAGTTCAAAAAAGAGAACGGCGTCGACCTGACGAAGGACAAGATGGCCCTGCAGCGTCTGAAAGAAGCTGCTGAAAAAGCCAAGATTGAGCTGTCCAGCGCGTCGTCCACCGAAATCAACCAACCGTTTATTTCCATGGGGTCCGACGGCACGCCGTTGCACATGGTGGTCAAACTGACCCGTGCAAAGCTGGAAAGCCTTGTGGGTGATCTGATCAAGGCGTCCATGAAGCCATGCGCGGCTGCGTTGAAGGACGCAGGTCTGAAAACCGACGACATCGACGAAGTCGTATTGGTTGGTGGTATGACCCGTATGCCGAAGGTCATTGAAGAAGTGTCCAAATTCTTTGGCAAAGAACCCCACAAGGGTGTGAACCCTGATGAGGTTGTCGCCATGGGCGCCGCCATTCAGGCCGGTGTTCTGCAGGGCGACGTCAAAGACGTGGTGCTGCTGGACGTGACACCATTGTCCTTGGGTATCGAAACCCTGGGCGGCGTGTTCACGCGCTTGATCGATCGCAACACAACGATCCCGACGAAGAAGTCGCAGATCTTCTCGACCGCCGAAGACAACCAGAACGCCGTGACAATCCGCGTGTTCCAGGGTGAACGTGAAATGGCCGCCGACAACAAAATGCTCGGTCAGTTCAACCTTGAGGAAATCCCACCCGCCCCGCGCGGCATGCCCCAGATCGAAGTGACCTTCGACATTGACGCCAACGGCATCGTGTCAGTGGGCGCGTCCGATAAAGGCACAGGCAAGGAACAGAAGATCACGATCCAGGCCTCCGGTGGTTTGTCTGACGACGACATCGAAGCGATGGTACGCGACGCCGAAGAAAACGCTGAGGCCGACAAGGACCGCAAGGAACTGGTTGAGGCGAAGAACCAGGCGGAAAGCCTCATCCATTCGACCGAGAAGTCGATGGAAGAGCATTCCGACAAGGTCGACCCGACCACAATCGAAGCTATTGAGCTGGCCATCGCGGCGCTCAAAGATGACCTTGAGGGCGACGACGCGGGCAAGATCAAGTCCGGCATCCAGAACGTGACGGAATCCGCCATGAAACTGGGTGAGGCGATTTACAAAGCCGCACAGGAAGAGGCTGGTGAAGCCGAACCCGATATGCCCGGTGCAGACGAAGGCGGGGCCGACGACGATATCGTTGACGCCGACTTTGAAGATCTGGACGACGACAAACGCGCCTAAACGGTGTGACGCAATAAAACCGGCTTGGGTGATCCGGGCCGGTTTTATGCATCCCAGATAAGGGGACATTTCATGGCAAAACGCGATTATTACGAAGTGATGGGCCTGTCCAAGGGCGCCAGCGCGGATGAAATCAAGAAAGCCTACCGCACCAAGGTGAAAGAACTTCACCCCGATCGCAATTCAGACAACCCCAACGCCGAAGCCCAATTCAAAGAAGTGGGCGAAGCCTATGACGTCCTGAAGGACGCCGACAAAAAGGCGGCGTACGACCGTTATGGTCATGCAGCCTTCGAAGGCGGCATGGGCGGCGGTGGACGCGGACCTGGTGGCATGGGTGGTGGCGATTTCGGCTCTGCCTTCTCCGATATCTTCGACGATTTGTTCGGTAATATGGGCGGTGCACGCGGTGGTGGCCAAAACCGCGCCCAACGCGGCAATGACCTGCGTTATAATCTGCGGGTGACATTGGAAGAAGCCTTCGCCGGCCTCCAGAAAACAATCACGGTCCCTACTTCGGTTGGATGTGGGTCTTGCAACGGCACAGGGGCCGAAGGCGGGTCTGAACCACAAACATGCCCCACATGTTCCGGCATGGGCAAAGTCCGCGCGCAGCAGGGCTTTTTCACGGTCGAACGCACCTGTCCGACCTGCAACGGCATGGGCCAAACAATTAAGGACCCTTGCCAAACTTGCCACGGTGCAGGCCGGGTCGAGAAAGAAAAATCACTGTCGGTCAACATCCCTGCTGGCGTCGAAACCGGCACTCGCATCCGCTTGGCAGGCGAAGGCGAAGCAGGCATGCGTGGCGGGCCAACAGGTGATCTTTATATCTTTATCGAGGTTCGCGAGCACGACCTTTTTGAACGCGAAGGCAACCACCTATTTTGTCGGGTCCCTGTGTCCATGGCGACCGCAGCGATGGGCGGCGATATCGAAGTGCCAACCATTGATGGCGGCCGGTCCCGCGTAAAAATTCCGGCTGGGTCCCAATCCGGGCGTCAAATGCGTTTGCGGGCCAAGGGCATGCCTGCCCTGCGCGGCGGCGGCCCTGGCGATATGTTCATCGAAATGGCTGTGGAGACACCTGTCAACCTGACGTCACGCCAGAAAGAGCTTCTGCGTGAGTTCGAAGAGCTTTCTGCCGAAAACAATCCGCAAAGCTCCAGCTTTTTCAATTCGGTCAAATCGTTTTGGGAAAGCATGAAAGGCTGACATTAACCTTTCGGCAATGGAATCATCTGACAAAGGGGCGCATGGATAACGCGCCCCTTTTTGCTGAACGCCCGCAGGCTGGGTTTTTCGATGAGGATGAGGTTCAAGTCATTGAACCTTTTGATCCTCCTCAACCTGCGCCGATTGCTGTCCCTCAGACCAGTCCTCCCAAAAGCATAGCGGGCAAAAAGCCCAAGGTGCCGTCTTATTTGGCCGATCATCGCAAACGTTTGCGGCACCGTTTTCTGACGGGTGGGGCTGCTGCGATGCCCGACTATGAAATCCTCGAACTCACCCTGTTTCGCTGCATTCCGCGCCAGGATGTAAAACCTTTGGCCCGACGGTTGATCGAGGCTTTTGGCGATCTGAACGGTGTCCTGTCAGCCCCGATTGCGCGGCTTGAGAAGGTGGATGGTGTTGGCCCCGCGGTGGCCCTTGAACTCAAGGTGATGGAAACTGTGACACACCGCATGGCCCGTGCAAAAATAATGCAGCGCCATGTTGTCAGCTCATGGGACGCGCTTTTGGATTATTGTCATACCGTGATGGCCCACCGTGACACTGAGCAATTCCGCGTCCTGTTTCTGGACCGCAAAAACGTACTGATTGCGGATGAGCAGCAGGGGGAAGGGACAGTTGATCATGTGCCGGTCTACCCGCGAGAGGTCGTGAAACGGGCACTTGAGCTCAACGCATCCGCTCTGATCCTCGTACATAACCACCCATCGGGCGACCCGACCCCGTCTGACGAAGATATTGCGATGACCCATCAGATCGCATCAGCCGCCCAGGCCCTGTCGATCACGTTGCACGATCACTTGATCATCGGGCGGTCCCGCGAACTGAGCTTCAAATCGCAAGGATTGATTTAGCCTGCGTCGGAGACCCACAATTCAACCCGCCGGTTGATCTGTTGACCCCAGATCGTATCGTCACACGCCATGGGCAAAGCCTCACCAAAGGCGTCGATGTCTAGGGTCACGTTGTTTGGCAAACGACTGCCCAAAGCAGCCTCGACCGCACGGCGCACGGCATCTGCGCGGGCGGCAGACAAATCGCGATTGGCGTCTGCTGGGCCGCGGCCATCGCTGAAACCCACAAACATAAGCTGACGATTGCCAAAGCGCCCGTCCCTGATTGCTTGCGCCAACTGCATCACATTTGACCGAGACTGTCCGTCCAGCCGTGTGGACCCCGGTTCAAAGCGAAAGGTGCTCGACATTCGCACCTGCGGGGCCAAAACACGGATCATGCGCTGCAATTCGCCCAACGGCACCTCCACCCCCGCACTGACAATGGCGTTCGCCAATCTGTCTCCCTGATCCGCCAATGGGATGGGCACGGCTGCTTGATCGACAAAACCAGCCCGTCGGATCACAAGCTGGGCCGAGGGCGACCTGAGCCAATCCAGAAATGCATCGATGCGAGGATGTCGTTCACGCTGCGGCAAATACAAGAACATCGGGAATGTCAGGGGATAATCTTCGGTCTTCAACGGCAAGAATGCAGCCCGCGCCTCAAGCCCGCAAGCACCCTTAAGGGCCAGTGGCTGTGCGTTGCGGGTCAAGCCATACGGAACAAGCGCCAGCCGATCAGCCGTCGTAGACACAAAATCAGTTACATCCTCGACCGTTTCAAATGCCTGAATGTCTTGGGTCAAGGACAGCCCGAAAGGCCGCATCATTCGGTCCTCGAACCCAGACATCTGGGCAGCGATGTCTGCTGACGTCACGACGGAATACGTGGCATTCGCACCGGCAAAGGCTTCAGCCAATGCGCCCATGTCGATTGAAAGATTGCCCACCGATGCTTTGGTCACAGGAACAAGCGCATCAAGCGCAAGAATCCGCGCCTGACGTGCAGTATCCAACCGGCCCAAACCACGGGCACGCGCCAGAGAGACCTCATCCGTAGTCAACTCTCGAACGGACAGAAGGACATCAGCAAATTGGTCGACAAAAAGATCAAAGGCAGCCTCTGCGGGCGCAACGTTCAGTGCTATTTCTAGGCTTATCGTGCCATCTTGGCGGCTGAGGGCGAAACCAGATGTATCTTCGCGGACGGTCCAGCCCTTTTCGCGGGCATATGCGTCGATGAGGGACGGCATCAAAACGTCCGCGATCCGCGCCGCGCCGACCATCCGCAGGTTTGGGACATAATCGTCGAGATCAGGGCAGCCTGCGCCCTCGCACTCCATCCCATTGGCACGAAAGGACAACGGCCCTGTTGGCGTTGCGACAGTTACAACTGCACCGTCAAAAGCCACAAATCGGCCAGTGACGACGACTGCGTTATCGTCACTGCGAAAGGTCACATCCTCCGCCAAAACGGGGCCCGCACAAACGACGAGTGCGGCGAAAATCGCCGCACACAGTTTTCGTAATCTAATTGATCTTATCAGTCGCGCCCAAGTCATCTTGCGGCGAGTGTCAGGTCCTCAAACATGTTTTGCAAGATCAGAAAATCACCGACGGCATCGCAATCTGGCATGACCATCGTTAGGTCAAGGGCGGATGCCACGCCATCGGGTCCGACCTGAATGCTTTGCGCGCTGAGTTCATTTCCACAGTTTTGATCCGTGATCGCAGCCTCGGCCACCAGCAAGACATCCATGTCACCGACTACGGTTCCGGTCGGGAATGTATAGACTTCGGCCATCAGGCCGTTCTCAACCGTCGCATCGCCCAAACGCATCAGATAGCCACCTTCGGAAGCTGTTAACCGATCCATGTCGCCGGGATTGTCACCGTGAATGTGGTTCGCGTCACCAAAAGCGGCGCCACCCTCATAGGCGCTCAGCGAAACGTCTGCTGCCCCTTGCCACTGCAACACTGCGCGGTCGAATGCAGCAAAGTCAGGCACTTGTGCGGTGGCCACCGCACCATCACCATTGTCGAATGCGGCGATGATCACAGCGGTGGCAGACAGGGCAGGGACAGTAATCTTTGCTGTGCCCGTTTCCGTTGTCATGGCGTTGAACATCATGCCTTGATGATGAATCGTAAACGAGGCGTCCGTATGACATGGGGCCACCACAGCGATTTCAACCATTGCACCGGCGAGAGGGGCGGCCATCATTTCCGGCACGCAATCAACCTCAACTGTTGCAGTTTCCGCTACGCCCAGTTCGGACAAAAGAGGGGCGGGATCCCTTTCAATGCTTGCCAACTGCAGAGGTGTTTCACCCAAATCAGGGACGCGCATATCGGCTGGTACCGTCACAGCAATCTGATTGACCAGATCCGGTTCCATCAATGCGGGGGCTTCATCGGCAATATCCGTTTCCGCTACATCTGCTATGGCAGCCTCTTCCATTGGATTGGTTGAGGCCACGGCAACGATCTCCGCGTTTGTTGGGGCGTCTGAGGTGAGATCAACATCAGAGGTCAGGCTGGCTTGAACCACCTGAACCGGTGTTTCGTCCTCGACCGTAAACGGACGGACGTCAGCCGTTTCACCGGTTCCAAACCGACTCGCTAAGGCGTCACCGTTTTGCATAACAAACCCGATGCCCAGCGCGACGCTGAACGTCCCGGCGGCCATGCCGATTTTCTTGAGTTGGGCCATTTCCTTCACTCCTTCCCGCAAGGGTCAGAGTCGGTAATGCCCTACACCCGTGACGATAGAAGGGCGCTGATGCGGAGTCTTTCCGACCGCAATGGGGCGGAAAAACGGCGTTTGGTGAGGGTTTGACTTAATCTTGAGACGATTAGGACAATTGGCCGTGGCAGTGTTTGAATTTTTTGCCAGATCCACATGGGCACTGATCATTTCGGCCAGGGTTGCCCCATGTCGAAGGGTCATCCTCAACAAAGCCAGGTTTTGCGTCCGCCGATGTTGCCGCAGCCGTTGCAGCACCGGCAGAAGCTGCCGCAGCCATGGCCTGACGTTGTTGTTCTTGCGCCTGTGCAATCATCGCCTGCTGTTCTTCTTGCGTCATCGGGCGGATTTGGGCCAGCTTTTGGGTGACATCAGACCGAAGCCCGTCAAGTAGGCTTTCGAACAACTGGAAGGATTCTGTTTTGTATTCATTCAGCGGATCACGTTGCGCATATCCACGGAAACCAACGACTGATCGCAAGTGTTCCAATGTCAGCAGATGTTCACGCCATTTCGCATCAATGGTCTGAAGGATGATCTGCTTTTCAATGTTGCGCATGACCTCAACGCCGAAGGCCTCTTCTTTAGCGGCCATGTGTTTGTCGGCGGCCTCTTCCAGACGTTCCCGCAGGTCTTCGTCGTCAACGCCTTCTTCATTGGCCCATTCAATGACGGGCACATCAATGCCAAGCTGCGCAATCACTTGCGCGTAAAGCCCTTCGGTGTCCCACTGATCCGCATAGGATTTTGCGGGGATATACTGATCAACCAGATCGTCAATCACCTGAGAACGCATATCTGCCGTGATCTCTGACAGGTCCTCGGCTTCCATAATTTCGCGCCGTTGACCGAAGATGACCTTTCGTTGGTCGTTCATCACGTCGTCGAATTTCAACAACTGCTTACGGATGTCAAAGTTGCGGCCTTCGACCTTTGCTTGCGCACGTTCGAGCGATTTGTTCACCCAAGGGTGCACGATGGCCTCGCCTTCTTTCATGCCGAGAGACGACAGCACCTTATCCAGACGTTCGGATCCAAAAATGCGCATCAGGTCGTCTTCGAGTGACAAGAAGAAGGAGGACCGCCCAGGGTCACCCTGACGGCCAGACCGCCCGCGCAGCTGATTATCAATCCGGCGGCTTTCATGGCGTTCTGTGGCCAGCACGAACAAACCGCCCGCATCCTTGACCGCTTGTTCATCTGCCTTGTGCGCCTCTTCGATCCGCGCACGGATCTCATCGGGGTCAGCCTCTGGGTCGGCGCTGATGGCTTCCATAATTTTGAATTCGACGTTTCCACCGAGTTTAATGTCCGTGCCGCGTCCTGCCATGTTGGTGGCAATCGTCACAGCGCCCAGCTTACCGGCATCGGCGACGATCTGCGCCTCCTGTTCATGCTGGCGCGCGTTCAGCACGTTATGAGGCACGTTTTGCGCCGTCAGAAGCTGGCTGAGAAATTCAGACTTTTCGATGGACGTGGTGCCCACCAAGGTTGGTTGGCCCTTTTCATGGGCCTTCTTGATCGCCTCAACCACGCCATCGAATTTTTCTTTCGCGGTGCGGTAGACCTGATCGTTGTCATCGACACGGGCGACCGGCCGGTTTGTCGGAACCTCAACGACGCCGAGACCGTAAATCTCTTGAAACTCCTCGGCCTCTGTCAGGGCGGTGCCAGTCATGCCACCCAGTTTGTTATACAGACGGAAGTAGTTCTGGAATGTCACAGACGCCAAGGTCACGTTTTCAGGCTGAATTTTGCAGCCCTCCTTGGCCTCGATCGCCTGATGCAGGCCTTCGGACAGACGGCGACCTGCCATCATACGGCCGGTGAATTCGTCGATCAGAACAACCTCGCCGTCGCGGACGATGTAATCCTTGTCCTTTGTAAACAGCTTATGTGCACGCAGGCCTTGATTGACGTGGTGCACCAAGGTCGTGCTTTCAGGATCATAGAGCGTTTGGCCTTCGGGGATCAGGCCCGCGGCGCCCAGACGCTCCTCAAGAAAATCGTTGCCCTCATCGGTGTAGTTCACGCTGCGGGTCTTTTCGTCCAACGTGAAATGGTCATCCTGAATTTCAGGGATCAACTTATCAATGGCCAGATACAGGTCCGTCCGGTCCTGCGCGGGGCCGGAAATAATCAGCGGCGTTCGTGCCTCGTCGACCAGAATGGAATCGACCTCATCCACAATGGCATAGTTGTGGTCCCGCTGGGCCATCTGGCTCAGCTCTGCCTTCATATTGTCGCGCAGATAATCAAAACCCAACTCATTGTTGGTGGCGTAAGTGACGTCGCACCGGTAGGCGGCGTGTTTTTCGTCTTCGGGCTGTTGGGGATAGATCACGCCCGTCGTCAAACCCAGCGCACCGTATACCTGACTCATCCATTCGGCGTCACGTTTCGCCAAATAGTCGTTCACCGTGACCACATGCACGCCCTTGCCGGTCAGCGCATTCAGATAGGCGGGAAATGTTGCGACAAGGGTTTTACCCTCACCGGTTTTCATCTCGGAGATATTGCCCTGATGCAGGAAAATCCCGCCCATCAGCTGTGTATCAAAGGCGCGCAGGCCAAGACTACGTTTGGCGGCCTCACGGCAGTTGGCGAAGGCCTCGGGCAGGATCGCATCCAGACTTTCGCCGCCCATGGCACGTTGGGCCAATTCTTCGGTCTTTTGTTTGATGCCTTCGTCAGTCAGCTTCTCGAACTCAGGCTCAAGCGCGTTGATCTTGTCCACGATCGGGCGTGTCGCTTTTACCTTACGGTCATTCGGCGATCCAAAGACCTTTTTCGTAAGTGTTCCAAGACCGAGCATATTCTCTCCAAGCGCGGCAACCCGCGTCTCTGACATCAAAGTGTGAGGAGGTTGGTTGTGCCTGTCCGGCGCGCCCCATAGATATGTGGCCAAGACCGGCCCCCTCGGGACCTTTATGCGATGTAAGGGGCCGCTACATAGGTGTCAACGCTGCGGCCTGTCGCGGCTCATCAAGGGACTGTTAACATGCTTAATCGCACCAAATATCTGGCCGCTGCGGCTGCCGTTGTACTTTCGGCGGGTCTGGCCCATGCAGATGGCCACGAAGGGCCAAAGGCCGACACTGTCGTGGCCTCTGTCGACGGCGCCAACATAACACTAGGTCAATTGATCATGCTGCGGTCACAACTGCCCGCGCAGTATCAACAACTGCCCGATGATGTTGTGTTCAACGGCCTTGTCGAACAGCTCATCAATCAGCAGCTTTTGGCGAACTCCCTTGAGGATGTGCCCGCCCGCGTGGAAATGACGCTGGAAAACGAACGCCGGTCCTTGTTGGCCGGTGAGGTCGTAAATGCGCTGACGGAAGAAGAGATAAGCGAGGCCGATTTGCAGGCGGCCTATGATGCGCGGTTTGCCGATCAAGAACCCGGTACGGAATACAACGCCTCTCACATTCTGGTAGAGACAGAGGAAGAAGCCCTTGAAGTCATCGCAATGATCGAGGACGGCGCGGATTTTGCGACCACAGCGCAAGAAAAATCCACCGGTCCCTCGGGCCCCAATGGTGGCAATCTGGGCTGGTTTGGCCCCGGCATGATGGTCGCCCCCTTTGAAGAGGCCGTCGCGACACTGGAGGTTGAGGAAGTGTCCGCGCCCGTGCAAACGCAGTTCGGCTGGCATGTCGTGAAACTAAACGACACACGTGAGACGGCATTGCCCACATTGGATGAGATGCGCGCGGAACTGACGTCTGAGATTCAGCAGGCAAAGCTAAACGATCTTATCACGTCTCTGACAGATGCGGCCGAAATCACCCTGCCCGAAGACGGTGCGTTTGATCCGGCGTTGATCCAGAACCTCGACCTGCTGGATCAGTAACATGAAGACCTCCCCCCTTGCGCCTGCGTCCTTTCCTGATCTGCCTGTCATCAAGGGCGTCAGGTTCGCATCCGCCGCAGCGGGGGTAAAATACCAAGACCGCCCGGATGTGATGTTGGCCGAACTGGTTGCAGGCACATCCGTGGCGGGGGTGTTCACGCGCTCGTCCACTCGGTCGGCCAATGTGCTGGATTGTCAGGCCAAGATCGGGGGCGATGCGGCTGGACCTGCGGCCATTGTTGTAAACTCGGGCAATTCCAACGCGTTCACAGGATCAGCCGGCGAAAAGTCGGTTGAGGCGATCTGCAATGCTGTCGCGTCCTTGACCGGGGTTGACAGCAACCGTGTCTTCACCGCCTCGACCGGTGTGATTGGGGAACGTCTGCCCCATGACAAAATCACCGCTGTCATGGGTGGGCTGGTGGATAATCTGTCAGAAACCGGTATCGAAAGCGCCGCCCAAGCGATCATGACCACGGACACCTACGCTAAAGGTGCAAGCGCAACTGTTGATATTGACGGCACTTTGGTCACCATCGCGGGGATCGCCAAAGGCTCCGGCATGATCGCGCCGGATATGGCGACGATGCTGGTCTACATCTTTACCGACGCCAAAATCGAACATTTCCCACTTCAGGTTTTGCTGGGTGCGCTGACGGAAGCGACATTCAATTGTATTACGGTAGATGGCGACACGTCGACCTCTGACACATTGATGTTGGCAGCCACCGGTGCCTCTGGCGTTGATGTATCCGAAAGCGCGGGCTTCACGCAGGCCCTTCACGGTGTGATGCTTGATCTTGCGCATCAGGTTGTGCGCGATGGCGAAGGGGCGACGAAGTTCGTTGAGGTCCGTGTGACCGGTGCCGCCTCCGACGCAGAGGCCCGTCAGGTTGGCCTGTCCATCGCCAATTCACCCCTTGTGAAGACGGCGGTTGCGGGGGAGGATCCGAATTGGGGGCGTATCGTCATGGCCATCGGCAAGTCTGGAGCACAGGCCGATCGGGACAGGCTGACGATCCACTTTGGGGATGTGCTGGTTGCCGAAAACGGTTGGGTTGCCGACAGCTATACCGAAGAGGCTGGGGCCGCATATATGAAAAACGAAACCATCGTCATCAGTGTGGATCTTGGGATTGCCGGTGGTCTTGGCACCGTTTGGACCTGCGATTTGACCCACGATTACATCACCATCAACGCGGACTACCGATCGTGAAAACAATTCTCGTCTCCGCCGTCGCGCTGATCGACATCGACGGGCGTATTCTTTTGGCCCAACGTCCCGAAGGAAAATCCATGGCTGGCCTTTGGGAATTTCCAGGTGGCAAGGTTGAACAGGGCGAGACGCCTGAGGCCGCTCTGATCCGTGAGCTTGACGAAGAACTGGGCATACAGACATGGAATTCCTGCCTTGCGCCGCTGACCTTCGCCAGCCACAGCTACGATGATTTCCACCTGTTGATGCCATTGTTCGCCTGCCGCAAGTGGGACGGCACACCGCAACCACGTGAGGGCCAAACGCTGGCATGGGCCCACGCCAAAGACCTGCGCGATTACCCGATGCCAGCCGCAGATGTGCCGCTTATCCCGATCTTGAGGGATTGGCTGTAAACAGATTGTTTATTATTTCTTGCCTAATACCCAATCACTGCTAATTTTGTTTCATTGTTATCCAGTTCGGATCGCGTTTCAGATCCTGTTCACGCATCACCTGGGGAGGATGTTATGCTGCGTACAATCACTGTGGGAAACCACATTCAAATTCAGGGTCTATTGGTTAAGACACTTGCAAACGGTCGTCTTGTTATTTCGGTCGGTGATCGTAAATACGAAGGCCAACCGGTTCAGCGCCGGACCAATTAAATCGATTTGATAAAGCAAAAAGGGACGCCAAACTGGCGTCCCTTTTTTTGTTTGGGGTGGTGGTAGTCCTTACAAGGACCGCTCAACCTCTTCGCGTTCGAAGATTTCGATCACGTCATCCGGGCGGATATCGTCATAATTCTCGAACGCCATACCGCATTCCTGACCTGACTGAACCTCGGCCACTTCATCCTTGAAGCGTTTGAGCGTCTTCAACGTGCCTTCGTGGATCACCACATCGTCACGCAACAAACGCACACCAGCCGACCGGCGAGCAACGCCTTCGGTGACAAGACAACCGGCAACCTTGCCGACGCCTGTGACCTTGAAGACCTCTTTGATCGACGCGTAACCGATGAACTTTTCGCGGACTTCGGCAGACAACAGACCGGAGGCTGCTGCTTTTACATCATCCACGAGGTCATAGATCACCGAATAATACCGGATCTCCACGCCCTTCTGGTTTGCCGTGTTCCGGGCAGACGCATTGGCGCGCACGTTGAAACCCATCACAGGCGCGTTCGATGCTTCGGCCAAACCAACGTCGGATTCGGTAATCGCACCAACACCGGAATGCAGAACGCGAACGCGCACTTCGTCGTTGCCGATCTTTTCCATCGCCTGAACAATCGCTTCGGCAGAACCCTGCACGTCAGCTTTGACCAGAATGGGCAGTTCGCTGACGTTTTCGTCCGCCTTGGCGTTGGCCATCATCTGGTCCAGCGTCACAGCAGCACCGGCAGCGGCACGTTTGTCTTTGGCGGCTTGCGCACGGTAGTCGGCAATCTCACGAGCTTGAGCTTCGGTAGAGGTCACGTTCAGCACGTCACCCGCCTCAGGTGTGCCGTTCAGGCCCAACACCTCAACCGGAACAGACGGCCCCGCTTCCTTAACACGGTCGCCTTTGTCGTCGATCAGCGCGCGGACTTTACCCCACTGCTCACCCACGACGAAGATATCACCCTGCTTGAGCGTGCCGGTTTCCACCAGCACAGTCGCGACAGGGCCGCGGCCCACATCCAGCTGAGCCTCAATCACCGCACCTTGTGCGGCTTTCTCAGGATTGGCTTTCAGTTCAAGAATTTCGGACTGCAGCGCAATCGCCTCAAGAAGATCATCGAGCCCCTGACCGGTTGTTGCGGAGACTTCGACGTCCTGAACCTCACCCGACATTTTCTCTACGATGACTTCGTGCTGCAAGAGATCCGTCCGCACCTTGTCGGGGTTGGCGGCAGGCTTGTCGCACTTGTTGATCGCCACAATCATCGGCACGTTGGCCGCCTTGGCGTGGTTGATCGCCTCAATCGTTTGCGGCATCACAGCGTCGTCCGCCGCGACCACCAAGACCACGATATCCGTGACCTGCGCACCACGGGCCCGCATGGACGTAAACGCCGCGTGACCAGGGGTATCAAGGAACGTCAGCACCGCGCCGCCTTCGGTTGTCACCTGATAGGCGCCGATGTGCTGCGTGATCCCGCCTGCCTCACCGGCCACAACGCGCGCGTTGCGGATGGCATCCAGCAAGGATGTTTTACCATGGTCAACGTGACCCATGATCGTGATGACCGGCGGACGGCCTTTCAGATCTTCAGGTTTATCGTCGTCCGTTTTGATCACGTCTTCGACGTCCGCATCAGAAACGCGCACCACGTTGTGGCCAAATTCGTCGATGATCAGTTCGGCCGTATCCGCATCAATGGTCTGCGTTTGCGTCGCCATGATGCCGTTGGTCATCAGTGCCTTCACAACGTCAGAGACCTTTTCGGACATCCGGTTTGCAAGCTCGGATACCACAATGGCCTCTGGCAGCTGAACGTCGCGGATGACCTTTTCACGCTCAACATTCTGGCCCATCGCCTTTTGGCGTGCGCGTTCCTGTTTGCGTTTCATCTGCGCCATGGACAGCTGACGTCCACCATCGCGGCCAGAGGTTGCCTGGCTCAGCGTCAGTTTGCCGGACCGGCGACCATCATCACCCTTGCCCTTGCCACGCTGTTCACGGTCGTTCTCTTTCTTGCGAGGCGCCGCAGCGGGGGCCGCACCGCCGGGTGTGCGACGTTGGGCCGGCGCCACAGCCGGATCCACAGCAGCAGGGGCAGCGGCGGCTTGCGCGGCAGCTTCGGCCTCACGCTTCTTGCGCTCTTCCTCTTCTTGCTTGGCCTTCACTGCCTCTTCGCGTTCCTTCTCGGCCCGCTCTTTGGCTTCCTGTTCGGCACGACGTTTCGCACGCTCCTCAGCGCGGGCCTTTTCCTCAGCCTCACGTTTGGCGGCATCTTCGGCCTCGCGGGCCTTAGCTGCCTGAAGCGCCTTCATGCGACGTTCAAGTTCAGCCTCAGAAATACCAGCGGGACGCTTGGATGGATCGCCCCCCAAAGGGGTCGCCCTGCCAGACCCGCCTGCTGCGGGCTTGGCCGCACCTGGCTTGGGCACGACAACGCGCTTGCGCTTTGTCTCTACGACAACGCTTTTGGTCCGTCCGTGGCTGAAGCTTTGCTTCACCTGTCCGGGCCGTGCAATTCCAAGTGGTTTTTTGCCGTCTGAATCGCTCATGTAGCTTTACTATCCTTCCCGACGGTGCCCTCACCGTCGATTATCTCTCGCATGCTTCTCAGCTTTGAGGCTTCCTTTACAACACGGTCGCTGAGTCCACCAGAGGCAAGCGCCCCATGTATCACAGTCTCCCGCCCGAATGCCAAACCCAACTCTTGTGCAGTCAGGCATCCAAAATAACGTGCGCCCTCAGGCGTCCACAGCTTCGTCTTTCCGCGTTCCGACCCGTCAGAGGCCTGCATCAGGGCCCGCACACGCGCGCCCCCTGCCAGCCAGCCTTTGACCTTTTCAAACCCGCAGACCGCCAACCCGGCTTTGCGGGCCAACGCGATCAAGTCCACGACACGGCGCGCCAACTGCCGTTCAACCTCGTCGGCCAAACCATCCGGCACCGTCACTGCCGCCTTGGCGGACCGTGAAAACTGTCCCTTACCGGCTTTGGCCAACGCGTCACGTGTCGCTGTGACCCACATACCGCGTCCGGGTAGTTTTTCCAAAACGTCTGGCACCACTGTGCCATCCGGCCCGACCACAAAGCGGATCAGCCCCGCCTTGGGGCTGACCTCACCGGTGACAATGCACCGGCGTTCGGGGACATCACGGTCCTTGGTTCGCCCGCCGCGACCCATCAGGTTACCCGGAGGCCTGAGATCAGGCCTCCTGCTCCTCTTCGTCGGCGGGCGCGTCGTCGGACACCAGATCATCGGGGTCGACCCAACCCAGCATCACACGCGCGGTCATAATCATGTCCTGTGCTTCCTCAAGGCTGATATCAAACGGTTCCAACGATCCATCGTCTTTGGTGCGTTCACCATCAACAACGGTCCATCCACCGGCCAGTTCCCAATCCGCGCAGGTCGCGAAATCTTCGAGGGTCATAACACCATCGTTGGCCAGTGCTTCAATCATTTGGGGTGTCAGCCCCTCAAATGCAACCAGGCTGTCTTCGACACCCAAGGCACGGGCGTTCTCAAGCGCCTTGGCGTTCTGGGCTTCGATCACGTCACGGGCACGGGCCTGCAATTCGGCGGCGGTGTCTTCGTCGACACCATCGATGACCAACAGCTCGTCCACCTCGACGTAGGCGACTTCTTCAAGGTTGGTGAACCCTTCCGACACCAGCAACTGGGCGAAGAATTCATCCAGATCGAGCGTTTCCATAAACAGCTTGGTGCGCACCTCAAATTCGGCCTGACGGCGCTTCGATTCTTCCTCTTCGGTGAGGATATCGATATCGAGGCCGGTCAGCTGAGACGCCAAACGCACGTTTTGACCACGACGACCGATGGCGAGGCTCAGCTGCTCTTCGGGCACGACAACTTCGATCCGCTCAGCGTCTTCGTCGAAAACAACCTTGGAGACCTCGGCGGGCTGCAGCGCGTTCACAAGGAACGTCGGCATATCTTCGTTCCATGGGATGATGTCGATCTTTTCGCCCTGCAATTCATTCACGACGGCCTGCACACGGCTGCCGCGCATACCAACGCAGGCACCCACGGGGTCGATGGAATTGTCATAGGAAATCACGGCAATCTTCGCGCGCGAACCGGGATCACGTGCTACGGATTTGATCTCAATGATGCCTTCGTAAATCTCTGGCACTTCCATCTTGAACAGCTCTGCCATGAATTCAGGTGCGGTCCGGCTCAAGAAAATCTGAGGGCCGCGCTGTTCGCGGCGCACGTCCTTGATGAAACACCGGATCCGATCGTTCGGGCGATAGCTTTCGCGGCCGATCTTTTCGTTGCGACGCAGGATGGCCTCACCCGTGCCTACGTCAACGATGACGTTGCCATATTCCTCGCGTTTGACCTGCGCGTTGATGATAGTGCCGGCGCGGTCTTTGAAATCTTCGTACTGCTTGTCACGCTCGGCCTCGCGGACCTTTTGCAAGATCACTTGCTTGGCCGATTGCGCGGCAATCCGACCCATTTCGACAGGCGGTACGACCTCTTCAAATCGATCACCAATCTGCGGGCCACCAGCGAAATCCATGATTTCGGTGTCTTCGCGCATCCATTGGGATCCGGCCTTCGTGGGTTCGAAATAGGGCTTCGCCTGCTCAGGCGTGAACTCCGCCTGATAGTTTTCCAACTCTTCGGGGTCGACGACAGACCGCACGCGGGTAAACGTGGCACGACCGGTTTTACGGTCAATGTGGACACGGATATCCATCTCAGCGCCGTAGCGGGACTTTGCCGCCCGGGCGAGGCTTTCTTCCATAGCTTCGACAACCAAACCTGGGTCGATCATCTTCTCGCGGGCCACGGCCTCAGCGGTTTGCAGCAGTTCAAGCTGGTTGGCAGATGTAATCGCCATCAGTCTTTCTCCTCTTCCGAGCCGTCCAACACGGTCTCAACTTCGTCAAATTGTGTCTCGTCGATCTGGCCTGCGTCCTTACGGCCGCGCAAAACATCGCGGATCAACTCATCCGTCAGAACAAGTTTCGCATCGGTCAACCAGTCAAACTGCAAACCGATGGTAATCGGTTCACCGTTCTCTTCGATCTCGATCAGAACTTCGGACCCTTCGGTGCCTTGCAATGTGCCTTTGAACCGACGGCGGCCATCGATCAGCTGTTCGGTTTCGATCTTGGCCTCAAACCCGTCCCATTGGTCAAAATCCTTCAGCCGCGTCAGGGGCCGATCGATACCGGGGCTGCTGACCTCAAGCGTGTAGGCGTCCAAGATCGGGTCTTCCACATCCAAAACCGCAGACACCGCCGTGCTGATCTGCGCGCAATCGTCGACCTCAATCGTGCCATCAGGTTTCTGGGCCATGATCTGCAAGATCGATTCCTTGCCCGTCATCAGACGCACGCGCACGACCTCATACCCCATGTCTTCGATGACGGGGGTGATGATTTCAGTGATGCGGCGATCCATGGCCGCGCGGGCGATCAGGTCTGACATGCTGTCCTCTGTCTGGTCTGGGCGGCGGGCACAAAAAAACGGGCCCGCGGCCCGTTATCGTATCCGGTGGGCTTCGGGGGTGGAGGCCGAAGCGCCGCTGTTGGGCATCGTATACGCAACCGTGGGCCAAGACGCAAGGGGGGGCGAAATACACGCCTCTCTGAGACAGTCGATGCGGCCCGCTGATCGGAACCAAACGACCCTATCGCGTGTTTACGCCAGATCAGGAAAGGATGAACCGTGCACAACTTGAGAACCATCAAAAGCGTTCTGATCTGCCTGTTGTTGCTTCATATCTTTGCCGCCGTTTACTTCACCCGAGAACTGGTTTTGCCGATCATGATTGGGATCATTATTGCGCTGACCTTCAGCCCATTGGTGCGGCTTTTGACCCGAAACAGAATCCCTCAGGCAGTGTCTGCCTTTGCGATTGTCATAAGCCTTGGCACGGCCCTGTCGCTGGTCGTTGTGCTTGTTGCGGCGCCGGTGTCGAATTGGTTGACGGATCTACCACAGCTGGAGGCCGAAATCCGCGCCAAGATATCCGGACTGTCATCGAGTGTAGAGGCCGTTCGCGACGTCGCCGAACAAGTCGAGGATATCGCTGAAGAAGCCACCGAGGGCGATCAGCCCGTTCAGCGGGTGGCTGTGGATCAACCCCAGTTTCTTACGTCTGCGGCATCTGGTGTTGCGACGGTGGCCACGACGATGGCGATCTCTCTGGTCCTGGCCCTGTTCTTCCTTGCCTCAAACGATCTGATCGTGCGCAAGCTGTCACGGATGGCAGATACGGCAGAACAGCGACACGCCGCGATTGGCGCGATCCATGATGTGGAAAAAGGGATATCCCGATACCTGCTTGCCATCACGGCCATCAACGCAGGCCTTGGTCTTTGCGTCGGGCTTAGCCTGTGGGCCTTGGGCCTAAACAACGCATGGATCTGGGGCATCATCGCGTTTTTGTTGAACTTCATCCCCTTTTTGGGGGCGGTGCTTGGATCAATTGCCGTGTTTGCGATTGCAATCATCCAGTTTGATACGCTTGCCCATGCGGCCTTGGCGCCCGTGATTTACATGACCCTCAGCAGCATTGAGGGACAGTTTGTGACGCCTTCGCTGGTTGGGCGCCGCATGAAGATCAACGCTGTTTCGGTGATTTTGACAGTCTTCGTCTGGGGCTGGCTTTGGGGCGTGCCGGGCATCATCATCGCCGTGCCGTTCTTGGTCATCATCAAGGCTGTGGCAGATAATGTGCCAAGCTTGAACAAAGTAGCCGTTTTTCTATCGGACGATTCCGAACAAAAGGCCTGACGTAAAAAAGCCCCGCCAAACGGGCGGGGCTTTCGTTTGTCTGGTGTCGCTCTGGCTTACGCCACGGACCAACGCTCCGCCATGCGGGCGTTGTCCATCTGCCAGAGGTTACCAACAGTGTCAGGGCTGTAGATCCGGTTGTTCACAGCCTGAACGTAGTTGGCGAACATTGGGATCAGCACGCCGCCTTCGTCGCGCAGGATTTGCTGCATTTCGAAGTACTGGCTCTGGCGTACGTCCGTGTCGAGTTCTGCACGTGCGGCCAACAGCAATTCCTGGAAACGGGCGCTGTCATCGCTGTCCCACTGGCTGTCGTTCCAAGGCACACCGGCCTCATAGGCGGTGGAGAACATCCAGTCTTCTGTCGCACGGCCAGACCAGTAGCAGGCGCAGAACGGCTTGTTCAGCCAAACGTTGGACCAGTAACCATCAGCTGGTTCCTGCACCACGTTGATGTTGATGCCCGCCGCCGCAGCGGAGGCCTGGAACAACTGACCCGCATCAACCGCACCTTCGAACGCCGCATTGGATGCGGAGAATTCGATGTCGAGGCTGTCCATGCCGGCCTGCTGCAGGTAGAATTTCGCCTGATCGGGATCGTATTCCAACTGTTCCATCTCAGCGTGGTAGTACTGGTTTGCAGGCCCGATTGGTGTATCGTTGCCGATCGCACCGTGACCCAGCAGGATCTTGTCGACCAGTTCCTGACGGTCGATGCCGTACTTCAGCGCCTTACGGACATTGACGTTGTCGTAAGGCGACACGTCAGTCAGCATCGGCATGGAGTAATGCTGGTTACCGGTCACTTCCTGAATGCGCAGCGCAGGGTTAGCGCGCAGCAGGCTTTCGGTTTTGAAGTCGATCCGGTTGATCGTGTCCACCTGACCGGTCATCAGCGCGTTCATACGGGCGGTGTTGTCGTTGATGGCGATGTATTCGATCTCATCAAAGAAGCCAGCGCTGTCACCTTTGTAGTGGTCAGCATAGCGTGTCGCCGTCATGCGCACACCGGGATCGAAGGACTGAACCTGATACAGACCCGTACCGATACCCTGTGCGATGGCCTCTTCGATCTGACCAGCTGGATACATGACGATGTGATAGTCGGACATCAGATAGGGGAAGTCAGCGTTGCCGGAGGCAAGAACGAATTCCACTTGAGTGTCAGACAGCTTGTTCATCTCGGAGATGGCTTCGACGATTGGCTTCGCGGCGGACTTGGAATCTTCGCCCACATGCATCTGCAGCGATTCAATTACGTCGTCCGCGCCAAATGGCTTGCCGTTGTGGAACGTAACGCCAGAGCGCAAAGTGAACGTCCAGGTTTTGGCGTCTGCAGAAGCCTCCCAGCTTTCGGCCAATTCGCCCTGCAAGGACCCGTCGGCCGCCACTTCTGTCAAGCAATCGAACACGGTGCCGTGGCATGCCGCGATCATGAAAATGTCGGAGTGTGTCCGCGCATCCCAGCTGTCGGATGTGTTTGCACCACCCAGACCCGCCGTCAGTTTACCGCCGCGCGTTTGGGCGCGAAGGGGCATTCCGGTTGCTGCCAGAACACCGGCGGCTGCACCGGTCTGAAGCAATCCACGTCTGCTAATTCCATACATGTGTTAGTCTCCCTGAAGTTTTCTTCTTTGTATGACGCTTACTCTACGCTGATTCGGTCACATTTTATCAACAGCGGCATCACCGATGTTGTCCACGCCCCGTTCTTTCAACAGATCTGACAGCCAATCCGGGTCCATTTCTGGAACCGAACTGAGAAGCAAATCTGTGTAGGCATGATGTGGTGGCGTAAACATCTCGGTCTTTGGACCTTGCTCCACCACTTTGCCATCCTTCATCACCACGACCTCATCTGCGATGGATTTTACCGTCGCCAGATCGTGGGTGATAAACATATACGAGAGGCCCAAATTGTCCTGAAGATCGGCCAATAGCCGCAGGATGCCTTCGGCGACCAACTGATCGAGGGCCGATGTGACCTCATCGCAAATGATAAACTTGGGATCGGCCGCCAAAGCCCGCGCGATCCCGACACGTTGTTTCTGACCGCCCGACAGCTCAGAGGGGAGGCGATTATAATATTGTGACGGCTCCAACTCGATCTGATCGAGGAGCTCATTGACGCGTTCGCGTCGCTTCGCCCCAGTGAGGCCACCGTAGAACTGCACAGGGCGACCGATAATCTCACCAATCGTTTTGCGCGGGTTCAGCGCAGTGTCGGCCATTTGGTAAATCATCTGCGCCTGACGCAACTGATCCTTGGTGCGCTTGCGGTAATCGGCGGGCAGAACTTTGCCATCGAATGCAATTTCACCCATTCGCGGTGGCAAAAGACCCGTGATGCAACGTGCCGTCGTGGATTTGCCGGACCCAGATTCACCCACCACGGCCACTGTACGACCTGCGTGGATGTCAAAACTGACATCATGCAAAACGTCTGTCGTGCCATAGGCGGCGGTGATGTTGCGCACGGACACCACCGGCGTCGCATCCGCAGGGGGCGAGGGTTGCTGGGGGCGCTGAAATTCACGGACCGCCCAAAGCGATTTGGTGTAATCCTCTTTCGGCGCGGACAACATGGTCCGCGTGTCGGCCTCTTCGACCTCATCGCCGCGCAGCAGCACTTTGATCTTGTCGGCCATCTGCGCCACCACGGCAAGGTCATGGGTGATATAGATCGCGGCGGTGTCAAACTCCTCAACAATCTCACGGATCGCGGCGAGGACTTCGATCTGCGTGGTCACATCGAGCGCTGTTGTCGGCTCATCAAAGATGATCAGATCCGGGCGGCACGACATGGCCATTGCCGTCATTGCGCGCTGCAGCTGGCCACCGGAGACCTGATGCGGGTAGCGAAACCCGATTTCGTCGGGGTTTGGCAGACGCAATTTACGGTAAAGCTCAATCCCGTCCTGCACGCTTTCAGACCGACCCGCGACGTTATGTTGTGTGGGCCCCTCCGTGTGCTGATCAATCAACTTATGCGCGGGGTTGAAGGACGCCGCAGCAGACTGCGCCACGTAAGCGATCCGTTTGCCCAACAAACTGCGTTTTGTCGCAGCGGAGGCTTTGACAAGATCAATCCCATCAAACTCCACAGTGCCGTCTGAAATGCGGACCCCGTCGCGGGTGTAGCCCATCGATGCCAGACCAATGGTTGATTTGCCCGCACCGGATTCCCCAATGAGGCCCAATACCTCACCCTTGTTCAGTTCAAGATCGACGCCATTGATGATCGGGTTCCACGTCTCATCTGACCGCCCTTCAATCTTGAGGCCCTTGATGGTTAGCAAACGGCTCATTCTTTTAGCCCCGATGATTTGTGCAACATCCAGTCGACCACGAAGTTCACAGCCACGGTCAGCAACGCGATGGCACCCGCTGCCAAAAGCGGCGTGACAGCTGCGGTCGGCGCGAACGCCGCAAAGTTGATGAACGGGGCAAGGTCACGGACCATGGTGCCCCAGTCGGCCAAAGGCGGCTGAATACCCACACCCAGAAACGACAAGGCCGCAATCGTAAGGAACACAAAGCAAAAGCGCAGGCCAAATTCTGCCAGCAGCGGCGCCATGGCGTTTGGTAGGATTTCCTTGAACACCAGATAACCAAGCCCCTCACCGCGCAGCTTGGCGGCCTCGATATAATCCATGACGACGATGTTCAGGCCCACGGCGCGGGCCAGACGGTAGACGCGCGTGCTGTCGATCACGGCGATGATCAGCACCATGAAGATCGTCAGCGGGATGCCCAATTCATTGGCCCAAACGCTGGCAATCGTCATCAACAGCAGGGCGAAGATCAGCGATGGAATGGCCATCAGCACATCGACGCCACGCGACAGCAGTTGATCCAGCCATCCCTGTAACGTCGCCGCAAGAAAACCGAGCGACCCGCCAATGAAGAACGCCAGACAGGTGGTGATGAACGCGATGCCCACCGTATTCTGCGCGCCAAAAATCAGACGGCTGAGGATGTCGCGGCCGATCTGATCCGTGCCCAGCGGATAATCAGGGTTGCCGCCCAGCGCCGGGTCACCACCGGCCATAACGTTGGCCGCACCCAGGATTTCAGCCTGACCATAAGGCGCAATCACACCGGCAAAAACGGCGACGACAGCATAGATTATAATCACGAGGATCCCGAAAGCAGCAGTCAGCGGCATGGACCGAAACAGCTTTTTGGTGCCTTCGGTGCCAACCATTCGCCCCAAAAAGCGGAACACAAACGCAGCGATGGCCGCGATGATAAAGCCTTGCACCGCCCAACGGAAGAAGACCACGCCCGCATTTGGAACACCGGTGTCCAGAACCTTGGGCTGGAAATAGTAGTAAAGCGCCCAAACCAAAAGGGCCGCGCCAAAGACGAAGCCGAACGCCTCCCCAAAACTCATATCGCGGAACTTGGGCGCGTTGCCTGTGACAGCTTGCCCGCCCAACCGGAAGACGTAGGCCCCGATCAACAGACCAATTAAGACGATAGCGAAGAACATCAGACCGCTCATTTCGGGTGCCTCAGACGTGGGTTGGACACAATCGACAAGATGTCAGCGGTCAGGTTCAAAAGGATGTATGCGGCGGCAAAGATCAGGCAGCAGGCTTGCACCACAGGGATATCGCGAATTTTCACGCTGTCGACGAACAGCTGACCAATGCCAGGATAAACAAACACAACCTCGACCACGACCACACCGGTGATGAGGTAAGCAAGGTTCAGTGCAATCACGTTGATAATCGGCGCCAGCGCATTGGGCAGCGCGTGTTTGACGATCACCCGCATGGGGCTCAGGCCCTTCAGGCGCGCCATTTCAATATAGGGGGAGGCCAACAGGTTGATGATCGCCGCCCGTGTCATCCGCATCATGTGCGCTGTGACAACCAGGGTCAGCGTCAACGCAGGCAACATGGATTTTTCCAACCGTTCGGAAAACGGCATGCCCTCAAAGATGTTGGACAGGCTTGGGAAGATCGGGTTCAGCACCGCCAAAAACAGGATCAGGATGTAGGCCATGAAGAACTCAGGGCTGGAGATCGAGCTAAGCGTGAACATGTTGGCCGCTTTGTCGAAGGCCGTATTGCGATACAGCGCCGCAAGGATGCCCAAAGTCACTGCCAAAGGAACCGCGATACAGGCGGTTACGGTCGCCAAGAACATCGTGTTCGACAAACGCGGGGCAATCTGTTCGGCCACTGTGACGGACCCTGCCCCACCAAAATTCGCAAAGTTCAGCTGTGCGAAACTGGTGCCCAGATCAAACGTCAACATGCCGACCAGCCAGTCGAAATACCGGACAACCATCGGCTGATCGAGGCCAAGGTCCTGCCGGATCTTCGCCACCGATTCCGGTGTCGCACCCTGCCCCAAAATCGCCTCGGCAAAGTCACCAGGCAAAAGGTTCACTGCAACAAAGATGACGATTGAGACCACGAACAACGTCAAAAGGCCTAAAGCAAGACGTTGGAGAATAATCCGTATAAGAGATGACAAGCGTTTGTCCCCAAGTTTCCTTGGGGTTCAGCGTAACGGCTGGGACTTAGCTTTCAACCCCCTATATTTTCGCGATTTTTGAGACTCCGATGGTGTTCATTGTCCTGATCAGCTCCTCCGATATGCCGCGCTCTGACAGCGCATGCCCTGCTTTTGCGACCATCTTCAGACGGCTGGCAGGCCAAAGGCGCGACAAGGCATAGGCAGACGCGGGCGGACAGATCATGTCAAAACGGCCCTGCACGATCACCCCGGGAATATGGTCGATCTTGCGCATGTTGTTCAGGATCTGTGTGCTTTCATCCAGAAAGCAACTGTTTGCAAAATAGTGGTTTTCAAGACGGGCAAAGGCGCGTGCATATTCAGCCGGACCAGACCCGCCAGCGCCCTCACTGTCGATGGACGCAAGCGCGTTTTCCCACGCGGCCCATGCGCGGGCGTAGCGGGTTTCGATCATCGTATCGCCAGAAAACAAGCGCCGGTAATAGGCTGCGATCATATCGTCGCGTTCGTCAGGTGGGATCAGCCCTTCGAATTGGGCCCAAAGCTCCGGCCAGAATTGCCCTGCACCGCCACCATAAAACCAGTCCAACTCTCGCTGTGTGGCAAGGAACACTCCGCGCAAAATCAGATGGGTGACGGCCGTTGGATGGGCCTGCGCATAAATCAAAGCGAGCGTTGCGCCCCAGCTTCCCCCAAAGACGATCCACTTCTCAATATCGAGGGTCCGGCGGATCAATTCGATGTCTGCCACTAAGTGCCATGTCGTGTTGTTTTCTACGCTGGCATGAGGCCGCGACCGACCGCACCCGCGTTGATCAAACAGAATGACCCGATAAATCGCAGGGTCGAAATACCGCCGCATCATGGGGCTGCATCCGCCCCCCGGTCCGCCATGGAACACGACGACAGGCCGCCCTTGTGGGTTGCCGCATTGTTCGACATAGACGCGGTGCCCATCGCCCACGTCCAGCATTTGCTGATCAAAGGGATCGATAGGTGGAAAAAGATGCACGCCTGGGCGGTTTTGTCCTGAGACCTTATCCATAGCCGACCTATATAGCGCGGTATAAACATTGCCCAGATGAAGCCGCGCCCCTCGGCCAAACTTTCGGAGAGACCCATGCAAAACGCACAAACAACAGTCGACCCTGGCGAGATCGCCAAGTTTGAGGCCATGGCGGCCGAGTGGTGGGATCTCGAAGGTAAATTCAAACCCCTCCACATGCTCAACCCGACGCGGCTGGATTACATCACCAGTCAGATCGCGGCAGAGTTTGATCGAGATCTGACAACGGATGCCCCGTTTGCTGGTCTACGGATTCTGGATATCGGGTGTGGCGGTGGCCTGCTGTGCGAACCCATGGCGCGTTTGGGGGCCGATGTGGTCGGCGCCGATGCGGCGGAACGCAATATTCCGGTCGCCATGGTTCACGCCGAACAATCCGGCCTGACCATCGATTATCGGCACACAACGGCAGAGGACATGGCAGCGGCAGGTGAACAATTCGATATCGTTTTGAACATGGAGGTCGTCGAACACGTGGCGGACCCCCTGTCCTACCTGACAGCCTGTCAGCAGCTTTTGAAACCGGGTGGCTTGCACATCTGCTCCACCATCAATCGCAATCCCAAAAGTTTCGCCATGGCTATTGTCGGCGCGGAATACGTGATGCGGTGGCTGCCCAAGGGCACCCACGAATGGAACAAATTTATCACCCCCGATGAGCTGTTCGATCTGATGGAACAGGCGGGGCTGAACCCTGTGGATCGCAAAGGGTTCAAATTTGATTTTCTAGGGTGGAGCTGGTCAATCTCAGATCGTGATCTTTCCGTGAACTATGTCACGGCAGCGTTGAAGCCCGAGGGTCAATAGCCCGCCTTCACGGCACAATGGATCGTTTCCGCCCAGGCAAACCCCATACGGCGGTACAACCGGCCTGCATCGCTGTCAGTCTCGGCGACAATTGTGACTGTCGCATCGGGCGCACGGCCCAGCGCCCATAGGGCCGACACCCGCAAGAGCACGGCGCAAATGCCACGCCTGCGGTGGGTCATCTTCGTTTCAACACATTGATAACGGGCCACCGACGCGTCATGGAACAGGCCCATGTGTCCCACCAGCATGCCGCTCTCAAATGCGCCGAACCACTGTCCCATGTCTTTGGCGATCAACGCACGGCGGTTGATGTTTCGTTTCTCAAGGAATGGCCGATGGGTATCGGCGGGATATCCTTCCTCGATGCCGACCTCATCCATCAGGTCCAGCACCTGCGCCCAATCGGCGTCCCCTTCGATCGGTCGAATATCAATTCCGTCCGGAATATCCGCCGGGGCAATCTGGCTTTGCAGCGTTAAGGCATCTGTGCTGTCCACGACGCCGCCAAGGTGGGTGAAATCGGGCAGGTCGGCGCGGGCAAGTTCGGGCATATCCCAAACCACAGACCGATGAGACGCATCCGGAAAGGCGCGTTCGAACATCGCGAAAGCTTCATCTGCGGTAAACTTGTTATGCTGCAGGATGATTTGGTTGCCATGCCAGAAATTCGGCTCACTCGGAGTGCGTTGGACGGCATAGCCGTCGTGCCACGTCAGATGGGAGATATCCGTGAGGGTCAAAAGCTCACTTCGCATCTCAAGCGACTTAAGGGTCACTCACTTTCGCTCAGCTGAATGCGTAAATCGCGTAATACCGGCAAGATAGCCCGCACCTTATCGACGCCGATCTGATCCACTGCATCGGCGATGATGGGGGCAATGGCGGCCAATGCTGCATCACGCGCGCTGCGGCCCGCTGGGCTGATCGTCACCATCTTTCGGCGGGCATCGTCCCAATCGGGGCGGATATGAATATACCCCGAGGTTTCGAGCTTGCGCAGCGTGTTCGTCATCGCACCGCGGGTCAGATGAAACGTCCGCGCCAGTTGTGCAGGAGACCGTTCGGACTGCGTCCGCGCCAGATGGTTCAGCACAGAAAAATGCGACAGCACCATGCCACGCGGCAACGCCTTGGCCACGTTGTTACGGGCCAACTGATCAACGGTTAAAATCTCGCTGAACAGCGCGACGGCAAGGCTATCTGTTTGGGAACTCATACACTTCTGGGCCGCTGAAATCTCTGTCATGGGTCAGCGCAGGAATACGCCTACGTGCTTTAGACACCTCTGAGAGATCAATTTCAACGTGAAGGATGCAGGGATCTGTTCCAGCGTCTGCCAAAACCTCTCCCCATGGGGCGATCACGACAGAGTGCCCGTACGTCTGGCGGTCCCTGCCTGTTTGCGCGGCATGGGTGCCCGTTTGTGCGGCGGCGATGACATAGCACCCCGTTTCAATCGCACGGGCCCGCAGCAAGGTTTCCCAATGTGCCGCGCCTGTGACAGGTGAAAAGGCAGACGGCAGCAGCAAAATATCTGCGCCCGCTTTCGCCAGCGCGCGATGCAAATGCGGGAACCGCAGATCATAGCACACCGTCAGCCCGATCTTGGCAAAGCCTGCGTCGCACACCACAGCGCGATCACCGGGCGCATAGCCAGAGGATTCGGCATAGGTTTCCGTATCGCTCACCCGGACGTCGAACATATGGATTTTGTCATACCAAGCGGCAATGTCGCCGTTTGGCGCGATCAGAAATGACCGGTTCACAAACCGACCATCAGCCCCACCCTTTAGGGCCAAAGACCCGACAGACAGCCAGACATCGTTGCTGGCCGCAGCAGCACGAAATGCCGCCAAGGTCGCGTCATCATCTTGATGTCGCAAAACCTCCGCCTGATGTGCGCGATCCATGCTGACGCAATTCGTGACTTCGGGCGTGCAGATAAACGCGGCCCCCTCCTTGGCCGCCCGTGCGATTAAATCGCATGTGACGGCGCAGTTCTCTTGTGGATGATCGGAGGACGTCAGCTGGAGAAGCGCAATCTTCACGCGGACAAAAGCGCGTCCAGTTTGCCGGCGCGATCCAATGCGTGCAGATCGTCACTGCCACCAATATGTTGACCGTTGATGAAGATTTGCGGAACGGTGCGACCCCCATTGGCACGCTGTGTCATCTCAGCGCGACGGGACGGGTCCGCCATCACGTCAACCTCGCTAAAGCTGACGCCCTTGGACGTTAGCAGTCGTTTCGCTGCGTGGCAAAAACCACAAATCGGAGTGGTATAAAGTTCAACGGTGGCCATTGGCATTCCTTTCAAGGTTTGCCCCTATCTACGCATCCTTGACGACGCGGGCTAGGGCAAGCACGGAAACGTCATCCGCGCCTGCTGCAAAACAGGCCTGCGTCGCGGCGGCGAAAGTCGCACCCGACGTCATGACGTCATCAACAATCACGACCTTACGCCCCTTAATCTGATCCGCATGTTTTGGGTTGGGTGTTATCGCATCCGTCAAGGCGGCAAACCGTTGATCTTTTGAATGGCCTTCAAGTGGGGCGGTATGTTTGCGGCGCTGCAGGCCATCGTGCAAAACGTCAAGCCCTGTGACAAGCCCCAATTGGCCTGCAAGCAATGCAGCTTGGTTATATTTGCGCTTCAACAGCCGAAATCTGTGCAAAGGGACAGGGACGATAAGGCTACCATCGATCAAAACATCCCGCCCCCCCCGCGCAAGCCATGGCCCAGCCGCCCGCACAAGATCCGTCCGATCCCCGTGTTTCAAAGACAGCACCAGCCTGCGTGCCTTATCCTTATACACCATCGCCGCGCGGCCCTTGGACCATGGACGCGCGATCGTCATGCAATCATCACATAAAATTGTCGGATCAGGGGCGCCCGCACCCGGCAAAGGCTGACCACAGGCGTCACAACACATACCGTCGATAAACGGCGTCAGGGGCCAGCATTCACCGCAAAGGGCAAAGTTTCCGTCCGTCCGCGCATCACACATGACGCACTGAGGCGGATAGATCGTCTGGATCAGACTTTGCAACATGGACCAAACCCCCTATCTGACGGGCATGGAGACACCACCCCGCCTAACCGACCGCCCCGCCCTGATGCGCAACAGAACCCGCGCGTCGGAAATGTTCGTGCAAGAGGCTGCGGCTGATGATGTCCAAGAAAGACTGATCGAGGTTAACAGAACCTTTACATCCCCCGCAGTGGTGACGGGTTTTCCAGAATTTTGGCGGGCCCGCATACCAGAGGCCAAGATTGTATCCGATGAGGACGTCTTATCACTGGACGAAGCCGCCCATGATTTGGTTATCCACGCGCTCTCGCTTCATTGGGCCGATGACCCGATCGGACAACTGGTGCAGTGTCGCCGCGCCCTCAAACCGGATGGTTTATTGATAGCCACAACATTCGCGGGCCAAACTTTGCATGAACTGCGCGCCGCATTGGCTGAGGCCGAGGCGGCGGTGACTGGCGGATTATCCCCCCGCATTTTGCCAATGGGTGAGGTCCGGGATCTGGGCGGCTTGCTCCAACGTGCGGGCTTTGCCCTTCCCGTGGCTGATATGATGCCACTGACCGCAAGCTATGAAACCGCGTTGCACCTGATGCGTGATCTGCGCGCCATGGGCGAAGCGAATGCGATGGACGCGCGGCGAAAGACGTTCACGCCCCGACAGGTCATTGGTCAGGCGGCGGCCACCTATCAGGCCGCATTTGCAACAGAAGACGGCCGCATCCCCGCGACGTTCGAGATTGTCACCCTGACCGGATGGGCCCCCGCAGACAGCCAGCCCAAACCCCTGCGGCCTGGGTCTGCGACCCATCGTCTGGCCGATGTGCTAAACACAACCGAGACGCCTTTAATACGGTCCAAAGATTGACGACGCCCGTAATACAGTTATCTGACCCCGATGACCCCAGCTGATCCACGCGAGGCCCCTATGTTTGACGCCAAATCAAAAGACGCAATGCACGACGTCGCTGTCTGCCCGGTGCACGCCCCCGCGGATCACCCCAAAGTTAAGCCCGGAAAGGTTGGTATTTTGTTGGCCAACCTCGGCACGCCTGACGCGACCGACTACTGGTCTATGCGCAGGTACCTTAATGAATTTCTCAGCGACAAACGTGTTGTCGATTATTCCGCTTGGGTCTGGCAGCCCTTGTTGCAGCTGATCATCCTGACAAAACGACCGTTTTCCAGTGGTGCCGCCTATAAAAGCATCTGGAACGAAGAGGCGGATGAAAGCCCGCTGTTGACCATCACCAAAGCACAGACCGCCGCGATGAAGGAACGTCTTCATGCGGTCTATGGCGATGATGTCGTCGTTGATTTTTGCATGCGTTACGGCAATCCATCCACAAAGTCCAAAGTGCAGGAGATGATTGAAGCCGGGTGCCAGAAGATCTTGTTTTTCCCGCTGTATCCACACTACGCAGGCGCCACATCGGCAACGGCAAACGACCAGTTCTTTCGCGCTCTGATGGAAGAAAAATGGCAGCCCATCGCACGTGTGGTTGAGCCTTATTTCGAAGACACTGCCTACATCGAAGCACTGGCCCAATCTATCGAACGCGCCTATGCCGCCGCCGAAACCAAGCCGGAGATTTTGGTGTGTTCCTACCACGGGGTGCCGCAGCGCTACCTGATGGAAGGCGATCCCTATCATTGTCAGTGCCAGAAAACGACACGCCTGTTGAAAGAGAGACTGGGTTGGGACGACACCCAAATCGTCACCACCTTCCAAAGCCGTTTTGGCCCCGAAGAATGGCTAAAACCTTACACGGTTGAGGAAGTGGCCCGTCTGGCTGAGGAAGACGGCAAAAAGAACATCGCAGTCTGTGCCCCTGCATTTTCAGCCGATTGCATCGAAACGTTGGAAGAGATCAACGAAGAAATCAAAGAGAGCTTTGAAGAAGCCGGCGGCGAGGAGTTCATGTACATCCCCTGCCTGAACGACGATGCCGCCCATATGGACGCTTTGACTGGTATTGTTCAAAGAAATCTCAAAGGTTGGCTGGACTGAAACAGCCCGTTCCGACATCGCCACTCACAAAAAAAGGCTGCCCAAACGGGCAGCCTTTCTTCTAAATCAGTCGAATTGATTAGTCGTTCATTGCAGCAGCAATGAGAGCAACCAGGATCAGTGGAATGATCAGGCCTGCGGAGGAGGAAGAACCAGCGGTTTCTTCGATCACTACAACAGGTTCCATTTCGATGATCGGGGCAGCAACGTTACCTGCGAAAGCAGTGGAAGCAGCGCCAGCGAATGCAGCAGCAAGTGCAAATTTTTTCATTTTCGTTCTCCAGTTTTTTGCCCACGGCAAATTTATTGAGGTTGCGCCATGGGCACCCAAGACTTTCCTCGGATTATCCCAAATCATGGATGCAATCAGAATGCAAAGACATTGCCAATCGTAGCAGTATTCCGACGCACCTGTCGTCATATCAGCAACACTTCGCCGTCACATTGTCGCCACATCGTAGCATAGGGCGCAAAATTCATATATTTATTTCAATAACTTAAACAAATTCAACGATTTGTACGTGTGATTGGTACATCATGTTTCACAAACGAATGTGAATGCAGCGGGAACCATTTTGCACATCTGAAGGTTTGAATAGCTCGGTTTTAGGCGATATTGCGGACAAAACCGATAAGGGATCATCAATGCGTCGTCGTTCATTTCTTTTGGGAATCGCCGGTCTTGGGCTCAGCGCCTGTAGCACATCCGCACCTGTGGGCCCGGATGGCCTTCCTGCGCAGCAGATTTATCGGATTTCCGCACAGGATGGACCGGATATTCAGTTCAGAATGGTGGACGGACTAAATGCGCTGCGACAAGCAGCAGGCGCTGGCCCTGTCCAACTGAACGCGCAGCTGAATGCTGCCGCCGCGACTCATTCGCGGGATATGTCGGTTCAGAATCGGCCATGGCACTTCGGATCTGATGGGTCGTCCCCAATCGACCGTCTGCGCCGTGTTGGCTATGCAGGCCAACTGACCGGTGAAACGATCTCTGAGACTTATGAGACAGAGCTTGAAACGCTGGCAGCATGGATGCAGCGCCCGAATACGCGCGCTGTTTTGCTTGATCCGGCTGCAAACGACATGGGTTTTTCATGGTTTCAGGAAGCGAACGGCAAAATCTGGTGGACCCTTGTTCTGGCAGACCGCACACGCGCGGGCGCTGTCGCAGAAGCCAATCCGCTGGCCATTCAGTAATTTAAGGATACAGGAAGATGGGCGTGCCAATATTTACCATGGCATAGATGTCTTCCATCTCACGGTCTTTGACAGCCAAACACCCCCATGTCCAATCAGGCTCACGCCGGAACCGCTTTGGCGTGCCGTGAATGAAGATATCACCCCCGGGTGATTGTCCCATGGCCGCTGCCCGTGCGCGGTCGCGGTTGTTTGGATATGAAATTCCAATCGAAAGATAGAAACGACTGTTCGGGTTTTTTCGATCGATGTAGTAGGCGCCCTCGGGCGTCCGACCGTCGCCTTCAACCTGCTTATGACCTGTGGGCGCAAAACCCAGTTCAAAGTCGTAGGTTTTCAAGACGTCCTGTTCATTCAAAAGGAACATCTTCCGACGTTCTTTTTGCACAACGATGCTGGTGACCGGCGGGCCAGCATAAACACGAAATTTGTTCGAACATGCCGTCAGCGCGAACAGCGCTGCGGCACTTGTAAATGTGCGTCGATTCATCATTGCGGTACTGCCCACAGAGGTTTTTCATCGTCTTACGACATTTGCCGCAATCTGCCTAGCAGCACAGGCGAATCGTCGCTCACGAACGTGTGAAACCCGCCACAAGTTCGACATGCGGGGACCACCGGAATTGGTCGACAACGTCGATCCAATCCATCACAAAACCTGCCGATGTCAGGTGGGCCGCGTCGCGGGCGAAGGTGATGGGATTGCACGACACCATTGTCACTGCCGCCAACTTGGACGCCGCCAAGGTTCTGATCTGTGCCTCCGCCCCCGCCCGCGGCGGGTCAAGAACGGCCAGATCAAAGCGATCCAATTCGTCCGGCTCCAACGGTCTGCGAAAAAGATCGCGGGCCTCGGTCGTCACCCGTTTCAACCCCACAGCGGTGCGCCAGCCCCGATCAAGGGCATCAAGCATCTCAGCCTCTCCCTCAATGGCGTGAACTTCCGCCTGTGTGGCGAGAGGCAGACTAAACGTGCCCGCCCCCGAAAACAGATCAACGATACGTTTGGCGTCCCCCACTGTGCCCATCACTGCATCGACCAAGGCGGCCTCCCCTTCACGGGTCGCTTGCAAAAACGAACCGGCGGGCGGGCCAACGCGGGCCGGGCCAAATTGCTGATCGGGGGACTTACGGGTCACGACCACGTCGTCATTCCACGCCAAACGGGCCAGATCATGCGCATCCGCCAATGCCGCCAATTCAATCCGCAGCGGCCCATCAAGGGGCTTTTCCGTCGTCACCATCACATCCAACCCCCCCAACGTATCGGTGACGGTCAGGTTAATTTCAGATTTGCGGGACGCGGCGATCACCGTCAACGCTTCATACGCGGGAAAGCCAGCCCGCAAAGTCGGCAGCAAAAGCTGGCAATCAGGCACATCAATCAGCGCGTCAGAGGCCTTCGCATGAAACCCGACCATTGCGCCTTTTTTGGTGCGCCGCCCTGAAAACCGCGCGCGGCGCCGACTTTGAGAGGGAGAGGTATGCAAGGCACGAAATGGGAATGCCAGATCACGTGCGGACAGGGCCCGCGCAACGATCTGGGTTTTCCAATCTGCCACAAACCCGTCTGAGGCGTGCTGGACCGCACAGCCGCCACAGCTTTTGAAATGACGGCAAGGGGGTTTGACGCGATCAGCGACGGGGGTGACGATCCGCGCGGATCCGTCTGGCTGAACGTCAACCTCTTCGCCTGGCAAAACGCGATCCAGCAACGTCCCATCCGCCAACTGGCCAAGGCCTGCTTGGGTCATCTTTTCAACAGTCTGGGTCATTTACGAAGCCTCGGCGTTTTCCACATCAAACCCGCCGGACTGTCGTGTCCAGTACCGCGCATAGGTTCCACCCTGCGCCAACAGGTCTTGGTGGCTGCCTTCTTCCACAATGCGACCCTGTTCAAGCACAATAATGCGGTCCATGTGGGCAATTGTAGACAGACGATGCGCGATGGCCACGACGGTTTTCCCCTCCATCGCACGATCCAGGGCGATTTGAATCGCGGCCTCAACCTCACTATCGAGGGCACTTGTCGCCTCATCCAGAACCAAGATCGGAGCGTCTTTCAACATGGCGCGGGCAAGGGCGATGCGTTGGCGCTGACCGCCAGACAGTTTGACCCCCCGTTCACCCAAATGGGCCTGAAACGCCGTGCGGCCCTTGGTGTCCTTCAGGTCTTCGATGAACTGGCGGGCCTCAGCACGATTGATAGCATCCATCATCTCGTCGTCCGTCGCATCTGGGCGACCATAAAGCACGTTGGCGCGGACAGATCGGTTGAACATCGCCGTTTCCTGCGTGACCACGCCAATGGTTTGCCGCAGGCTGTCTTGCGTCACCGTTGCGATGTTCTGGCCATCAATTTCGATACGCCCTTCCTTGGCGTCATAAAGCCGGAGCAGCAGGTTCACGAGGGTCGATTTCCCCGCACCTGATCCCCCGACAATGCCCAGTTTTTCCCCCGGTTTGACGGTTAGGTTGATGTCGCGAATCCCACCACCCGTGCCGTCATAATCAAAGGTGACATTTTTAAATTCGATCTGGCCGCCCTCAACAGACAAAACGCCAGCGCCCTTGGCGTCCGTCAGCGTGTGCCGACCCGCCAATGTCTTCATGCCATCCTCAATCTCACCCAGATCGGCATAGATCGACATAAGGGTGAAACTGATGAACCCAGTCATCTGGCTAAGGCGGATGGCCACGGCACCCATCGCCGCAATATCACCGGCAGAGGCATCCGGCTGCATCAGCCCGACCCCAACAAGTGCAATCGGCAAAAGCCCCGCAATAAACGTCAGCCCCAGCCGAAACAGAACGGAGATTTCGCCGAAATCGCCCTGTCGTTCGTGCAGAACCCGCATGGCGCGGATGGCTTGTTCGTCTTCGTGATCCGCCCGTGCGAACAGTTTGACCGTTTTGATGTTCGTGACCGTATCGACAACATGCCCAGTCACCTGGCTGCGCGCCTCAGCCCGCGCACCTGCACGAGAGCGGACTTTCGGGATCGTGAAGCGCAGAAATGCCAGATACCCAAGAAACCAGACCAGCATGACAAGAACCAGAACCGGCGCGATGGTCGCGACCAAGACAACCGCGCCCAGCACGCTGGCCAATCCGAACAAAATGGGCCCGCTGCTTTCGGTGATGGCCTGCGCCATCGCACCCGCTGTTTGCATCTGTTTTTGTGCCAGACGACCCGCAAAGTCATTATCGAAAAAGCTGACCGCCTGGCCAACACTGTGCCGGTAAAGACGTTGCAGTGTTTGGGTGAAAATACCCGGCCCCAAAACGATGGACTGCACAAATGCCCCCGCGCTGAACAAAATGGGCCGCGCGATCAGCAACAAGAACAGCGCCAGCGCCAATACCCAACCCGCACTGGACAACGCGCCATCGGCCACAGCATCAACAATGCGGCCTAGCGCCCATGCTGTCGCAACCTCTGTCGCGCCATGGGCGAGGGATAACCCGATGGTCAGCGCAATGGCCCAGCCGGCACCACGAATCGACCAGCGTATAAAGTTCAGCAGTGTTTGCGGTGGGGGTGTCACGGCGCGATCCTCGCTGCGCAACGCGCGCACGCCCCAAATCACCATGCGCCGCCATGTTTGTAGGATCATTCGGCCGCGTCCAGATCAGTGCCGATGAACCCGCCAGACTGCCGACGCCAGAAACCGGCATACTGCCCGTCTTGCGCCAAGAGTTCATCATGCGTCCCATCTTCGACAATGCGGCCCGCATCCATCACGATAATCCGGTCCATTTGCGAAATCGTCGACAAACGGTGTGCGATGGCAATGACGGTTTTGCCGTCCATCAATTTGGTGAGGGTCGATTGGATCGTCGCCTCAACCTCAGAATCGAGGGCTGATGTCGCCTCATCCAGCAGCAAGATAGGGGCGTCCTTTAGGATCACCCGTGCAAGCGATATGCGCTGCCGCTGGCCGCCCGACAGCTTTACGCCGCGTTCGCCGACTTGGGCATCGTATCCTGTCCGGCCCTCGCCATCCTCAAGATCGAGGATGAAGTCATGGGCTTCGGCGCGTTTGGCCGCCTCAATCATCTGTTCTTCAGACGCGGAGGGATCCCCATAAAGGATGTTGTCGCGCACCGACCGATGCAGGAGGGAGCTGTCCTGCTGCACCATCCCGATGGCGTGCCGCACACTGTCTTGTGTTGCGGTGCGAATGTCCTGCCCATCCACCAAAATTCGGCCGCCTTCGGCGTCATAGAACCGCAACAGCAGTTTCACCAAAGTGGATTTACCCGCCCCTGAGCGCCCAACAAGCCCGACCTTTTCCCCAGCCGCAATCGAAAGGGACAATGCATCAATGCCACCCGCATCGCGACCGTAGTGATGGGTCAGACTCTCGATACGAATCGCCCCTCCTTCGATGGCCAAGGGCTTCGCCGTTTCGTCATCGACCAATGTGATCGGCTGGGCGATGGTTTCCATCCCTTCGGCGATAACGCCAAGGTTTTGGAACAGATTTGTCACGGCCCACATAATCCAGCCCGTCATCGCATTGAGCCGCAATGTCAGCGCCGCAGCGGCCGCAACGATCCCCGCAGAAGCCAGCCCGCCGGACCACAGCCACAGCGCCCAACCAACGACAGAGACGATGAGGAAGCCGTTCAACACCACCAGCGACACATCCATAATCGTGTACAGCCGCATTTCGCGTTGCAGCGCAGTGCGGGTCTTTTCGATGGCGTCGCGGGCGTAGTCGATTTCTCGGTCGTGGTGCGCGAACATCTTGACGGAATGAATGTTGGTGTAGCTGTCAACGACGCGGCCCGTCACCTCAGACCGCGCATCAGAGGACGCCTGCGCAGCGGGGCCCACACGTTTCACAGTCCAGCGCACCAAGGCTGCATAAAGAACAAACCAAACCAGCAGGGGAATCAGCAATCGAGGGTCCGCCCCCATCAGCAAAACCGCAGCGCCCACGATATAGGCCAGGGCAAAGGTCACGGCGTCGAAGACTTGAAACGCAACCTCCCCCGCAGCGGGTGGGGTTTGCATAATACGGTTGGCGATGCGTCCGGCGAAGTCGTTTTCGAACCAGCCAACCGATTGACGCAAGACATGACGATGCGCCCGCCACCGCACGATGGTGCCGAAATTCGGCACAATGGATTGGTTGAGGAGTGCGACATCAATGACCTGCAAAAGCGGACGCAGGGTCAGCAAAAAAAGACCAACAGCGAAGAATTCCCATCCGTAGTCGGACCACACCGTACCCTCGGATCCGGGCGCGATCAGATCCACCAATCGACCCATGTAGGCGATCAACCAAATCTCAATGACAGCGACGACGACGGACATGATACCAGCCGCCCAGAAGACCCGTTTGAACGGGCGCGCATAGGTCTTCAGAAACGGCCAAAGGCGCGTGGGCGGGGCGTCCACCTGCGCGTAGGGCTCATACGGATCAACAAGGTTTTCAAAGAAACGGAACACAGGAACAGTACCTTTCCGTCCCTGACTTAACCCGAAACGGATTAAAGGAAAACCAAACCGGAAAAGACGGCCAGTGCTATGGCCATGCACCGCATAAAAATGCGCCACTTCGCCGGATCAGACAACAAGGTTTTCAAAAGGCTGCCGGCGCAGGTCCAGAACAGGCACACACCAAGGTTCGTCAGCGAAAACGTCACGCCCAAGGTCAACCCTTGGTCCAACGGCGCAAGGCCAGACACCAGCGCAGAGGCCGAGGTCGCGACCGCCCAGATCTTAGGATTGATCCATTGGAACAAAATCGCCTGCACAAAGGTAAACGGCCGGTCGTTGTCTTCTGCCGCGGCGGGTTTGGCGTGCCACAACTTCCACGCCATCCATAAGATCCACAGCGAGGCGATGATCATCAAACCGATGCGCAAAGCCGGATAGGCGGTGATCAAGGTGCCAAGGCCCAGCCCCGTGACGAACGCAATCACACCAACGCCCAGCGCCACACCCAGCAAATGGGGCAACGTCCGCTGAAACCCGAACCGTGCGCCAGACGCTGTCAGAAGAATGACGTTCGGCCCCGGTGAGAACAAGCCAAAGAAGACAAACCCAATCAGCGCCGTCATGGCATCTTCATCAGATCTGTTTTTGTTTTGGTGAACTTTGACGCAATCCAGGCGGCCTCAAGCTTTGCCAGCCGATCCCCTAATGCTTTGCCGGAATACTCCGGCATCAGATCGCGGGCGGTGATGGGAAAGGTTGCTTGCGCCCCCAATTCCAAATCCGCGATTGCGGTGGCATCAAACGGGCTGAGCAACGACGCCCAGCGCAACAACAGGCACTGCACAGCCGGCCAAAAACCGTGGCGGTATGACAATTCGTGCGGTGGCGTCGCCGCGCCTGCTTCTTGGCGGACGAGTGCAATTTTGCGGGCTTGGTCTTTCGACAAACGCAACCGGTCCACAATGTCGTCGCACCCCAAAGACGCCAACCGTGTGGGAACGTCAGCGGGGGACAACATGGGGTCCTCGGCCGGATAGGCTCCTTCGAGGTCCACAAGACGGGCAAGCGAGGCACACCCTGCACCCGGCAAAATCCGGGCCAAGACACCTGACATTTCCATAGACCCAATGGTGGGCGCTGGATCGGGGTGGCCCATGATGCGCACGACCTCAGCCCCGATGCGTTCACGCGATACGCCATCCAGCCCATCTGCCCCCATCGCGCAGGCGGCAAGGCCATCGGCGTCAATCCCATCTTCGGACCGCCCGTGCGACCCTGTAAACCGAAAGAACCGAAGGATCCGAAGGTAATCCTCTTCAATGCGCTGCATGGGATCGCCGATAAATCGGACATGCCGCGCCTTCAGGTCAGCAGAGCCGCCCACGGGATCAATGACATTCCCCTGACGGTCCGCATAAAAGGCATTCATCGTAAAATCACGGCGCTGGGCGTCTTCGGCGACAGTGTCCGAAAACGCGACAGTGGCATGGCGACCGTCCGTGTCGACGTCGCGGCGGAACGTCGTGATCTCAAACGCCTGCCCTGACCGAGGGCCGATGGCGCTGATTGTGCCATGGTCAATTCCCGTGGGGACCGCTTTCCACGGCTTGCCATGAATGTCGGAAAGACGTTCGATGATTTCGACAGTGCGGGAGGGAACAGCATCTGTTGCCAGATCAACATCGTTCACCCGCACGCGCGGTTCGTTGGGCGGGACGTTCTGTTCCGCCTCGATCACGGTATCGCGGACACACCCACCCACGGCATAGATCTGTTGGCCTGCGTCTTCGAACCCTTGCATCAGTTGGGCAAGGTCTGGGTCCGTCAACCAAGCGGGCTGACCGATGGAACGCAAGGTGCCGTCTTGCCCCCAAAGGATGCGAGACGCCTCAGTCATCCCACACCTCTGCCAAGCTGCGCAACATTCGGGCGGTGGCCCCCCAGATGTAATGAGGTCCATACGGCACCGTGTAATACTGGCGTCTTTGCCCGCGCCAACGGCGGCCCTGCACAGCAAAATTCGCAATCGTGGTGACGTGAGACAAGGGGACGGTGAACACCTCAGCCACTTCGCCAGGTTCAGGGGTAAAGGTCAGCCCGGACGGGATCAGCGCGACGATCGGGGTGGCGGTATAACTGGTGACAGTTTCATGACTGGGCAGCGGGCCAAGAACATCGACGCATGTCGGATCAAGGCCGATTTCCTCCTGCGCCTCACGCAGGGCAGTCTGCACCAGATCGGTATCGGTGTCGTCCATCCGACCACCTGGAAAAGCGATCTGTCCGGGGTGGTTTTTCAGATGAGCGGATCGTTTGGTCAGGATCACCTGCGCGTCATGTGTCACGGCCATCAAGACGCCCGCTTGTTTCAAAACACGGCCCTTGGGCAAAACCACTTCGGGGTTCAGATCGAAATCAGACGTGCCCTGCCCCACGCGGTCCACCGCGCGGAGCAGGGCATTTTTGAGATCCTCAGGGCTTTGCATTAGGATTTTGCATCTGGGCCTTCCGTGGCCTCAAACCCCAAGGTTGCGGGGTCAAATTCGTAGTGCGCCCCGCAGAACTGACAATCGGCCGTCACAATGCCTTCGTCCGTTGTCATTGTGGCGATGTCCTTTGCCGAGTAGATCGACAGGGACTGACGCACTTTGTCGTCAGAGCACGAACACCCGAATTGCACCGGCTGCGGATCAAACACGCGCGGTTGTTCTTCGTGGAACAAACGGACCAACAGTTCTGTCGGTTGAACGGAGGGGCCTATCATCTCCATCTCTTCTGCGGTTTGCAAAAGATGGTTGGCGCGGTTCCAGTCCTCACCCTCTTCGTCATCCATCAGATCAGCGGCGGCCGTCAGCCCGTCGTCGGATACACCATCGGGGTTGGCCGAGGGGGACGCCTTGGGCATCGCTTGCAGCATAATGCCACCCGCCCGCCAGCTTTCCGTGCCGCCTGGAACAGAGGATTTGCCAAACGTCAGTTTGAACGATGTGGGCAGCTGTTCAGACTGGGCAAAGTACGCCTCAGCACAGGCAGACAGGCTGCCACCCGCGATCGGCGTGATACCCTGATAGGGGGTGGTGCCTTCGCCTTGGTCGATGAGGATCGCAAAGTAGCCTTTGCCGATCTGGCTGAACGGATGCCCTGTCGGGTCAATCTTATCCTTGTCATAGCTGGCGTAGGCCCGAATGCGGCCAGGTTGTCCGTCCTCAGTCGGGCCATAGTAATCCGTGGCAATCAGACGTGCAGGACCATCGCCGCGCACCTGCAACGACAGCTTCCAACGCAATTTTATCGTCTGACCGATCAAGGCCGTCAGCAGCGCCATTTCCGCCACCAAAGCCTCAACCGCGGGGGGGTAATCATGCTGTGACAGAACCTGATCCAACACCCCGTCCAGACGGGCCACGCGCCCGCGGATGTCCGATGCGTCCAGTTGAAATGGCAGAACAGTGTCGTCCCACGCAATAGTTGATGCAGTGGTCATTTGGCTTTCCTAACAGGTCAGGGATTGGCATACCGCGTCCATATAGGTGTCACAAGGCAGGGTAAAAGACCATGATCAGACGATACGGCGAACGCGTTGACCCTGCTATGCGCTACACGCCGCGTCCAGGGGCCTATGTGATACTGCAACGCGGGGCGGATGTGTTGCTGACCGTGCAGGACGGCGACGCGCCTGAATTGCAACTGCCGGGCGGTGGGATCGATGCAGGCGAACACACCTTGCCCGCGCTGCACCGTGAGGTGATGGAGGAAACCGGCTGGCGTATGGACAAACCCCGCCGCCTTGGCGTTTTCAAACGCTTTGTTTTCATGCCTGAATACGATCTTTGGGCCGAAAAGATTTGCACGGTTTATTGGTCACAACCGACCCTTCGTATGGGCCCCCCCACCGAAGAGGGACACCACGCGATTTGGGTTCCCATGGTTGAGGCCCCTGCCCTGCTGACGAACGAAGGCGATGCAGCCTTTGTGGCCAGCTTGCTCTGACATCAAAATCGGCGTAATCCGCGCCAAACAATTATCTAGGAGTCGCCCATGTCCGCCCCGAAGAAAGTCGTCCTTGCCTATTCCGGTGGTCTGGACACGTCGATCATTCTGAAATGGCTGCAAACAGAATATGGGTGTGAGGTTGTGACCTTTACCGCCGATCTGGGCCAGGGGGAGGAGTTGGAGCCTGCACGTGAGAAGGCTGTGACGCTGGGCATCAAGGAAGAGAACATCTTTATCGAAGATGTGCGCGAAGAATTCGTGCGCGACTTTGTTTTTCCGATGTTCCGTGCCAATGCGCTGTATGAGGGTTTGTACTTGCTGGGCACCTCCATCGCGCGGCCCTTGATTTCGAAGCGGTTGGTTGAGATTGCGGCTGAGACGGGCGCGGATGCTGTGTCCCATGGGGCGACGGGCAAGGGCAACGATCAGGTGCGGTTTGAGCTGAGTGCCTATGCGCTGAACCCCGACATCAAGGTGATCGCACCGTGGCGGGAGTGGGATCTGTCCAGCCGGACAAAACTCCTTGATTTTGCTGAGAAAAATCAGATTCCGATTGCCAAGGACAAACGCGGCGAAGCGCCGTTTTCTGTAGATGCGAACCTGCTGCACACCTCATCTGAGGGCAAGGTTTTGGAAGACCCCGCTGTTGCTGCCCCTGACTATGTTTATCAGCGGACCGTCGCGCCTGAGGATGCACCCGATACGCCGGAAGTGATTGAAATCACGTTCGAAAAGGGCGATGCCACTGCCATCAATGGTGAGGCGATGTCGCCCGCAACGATCCTGGCCAAGTTGAATGAACTGGGCGGAAAGCACGGGATTGGCCGGTTGGATTTCGTGGAAAACCGGTTCGTTGGGATGAAGTCGCGCGGGATCTATGAAACGCCGGGTGGCACAGTGTTGCTTGAGGCCCATCGCGGGATTGAACAGATCACGCTGGATAGTGGCGCAGGCCACCTTAAAGACAGCTTAATGCCCCGTTACGCAGAGCTGATTTACAACGGCTTCTGGTTCTCCCCCGAACGCGAAATGCTGCAGGCGGCGATTGATAAAAGCCAAGAGCACGTCAGCGGGACTGTCGCGCTAAAGCTTTATAAAGGTTCGGTAAATTGCGTGGGCCGATGGTCTGATCACAGCCTTTATTCCGAGGCGCATGTGACGTTTGAAGAAGACGCGGGCGCATACGACCAGAAGGATGCAGCGGGCTTTATTCAGCTGAATGCACTGCGTTTGAAATTGCTGGCGGCGCGGAATCGTCGGGTCAAATAACGCCGCCCAGCGCCGTTAACCATTTGCGAAAAACCCAGTAAATGCTGGTATGGCTCGCGTATGGCAGGCGTATGGCTTGCGTATGGCAGCCAGGCTGGCACCAAAGGTTAATCGCAATCGGTAAACTGGGCGTGACATTGCGTTGCGCCTGGTTGTTTCGGGCAAGGTCTGGCGCGATGCTATGTGCAACACCCTGAGGTTTGCGATGACACATCTGACGACAAATTTGAAAACCTTTGCCCTGGCGGTGAGCATTGGAATTGCCACCCTTCTGAACGCAAGCAAAGCCGACGCGCGCGACATGCAAACGATCACCGTGGCCGGTGGCTGTTTCTGGTGCGTCGAAAGTGATTTTGAGAAGGTGCGCGGCGTCGCGGAGGTTGTTTCAGGCTATACCGGCGGGACGACCGAGAACCCGACCTATGCCACCATGTCGGGCAGCGGCCATTATGAGGCGGTTGAGATCCGATTTGACCGCGGCCAGATCAGCGAACGGCAGATCTATGATTTGTTTTTCCGGTCGATTGATCCGCTGGATGCAGGCGGGCAATTTTGTGATCGCGGTGACAGCTACCGCACGGCGATTTTTGTTTCGACGCAAGCGCAACTTGACGCAGCGCGGGCCGCCAAGGCATCGGCGGAGGCCGAATTGGGACAAACCGTCGTGACCCCGATCATGCAGGCGGCCCCGTTTTACGAAGCTGAAGCTTACCATCAGGATTATTACAAAGGCAGCCGGTTGCTGCTGACGCGGGCTGGCCCCAAGCGGCAAGATGAGGCTTACGCGTTCTACCGCGAAGCCTGTGGACGTGATGCACGGGTTGAGGCGATCTGGGGTTCAAACGCGCCGTTCATCACCCACTGAACGCCTGAACCTCGGCCAGATCGGGGATGACGTCGGCGGTGCCGTGACGTGTGACCATAAGGGCGGAGGCCTTAGCCGCCGTTTTTAGCGCCTGTTCCATCGGTTGCCCCCGATCGAGGCCCGCCAAGACGTAGCCCGTGAAGGTGTCGCCCGCGCCAGTTGTATCCACTGCGGTCACGACGTGGGGTGCCACATCGACGACACCGTTTTCCCCGAACCATTGCGCGCCCTTTGCGCCCAAGGTGACAACCACGTCGCGCACGGGCAGATCAGCGGGGCCTTGGCCTGTGGCCTGTTTCAGCTGGTCTGCCTCAACCTCGTTCAAGATCAGAAAATCGAGGTACGGCAAAAGACGTTTTGTGACATCTGCATCAAAAGGGGCGGCCGCATAGGCGACGTTCAGACCCATGTCAGCGGCGAGCTTTACCGCTTCGTCTTGGAGGTTCACCTCATTCTGACAAACGAACCAATCACCGGTTTCGGCCTGTGTTAGTGACTGTTTTAGGTGGTCTTCGGGGATGGCACGGTTGGCGCCGGGATAGACCATGATCGCATTTTCACCATCCTCAGCAACGAAGATGATCGCATGAGCGGTGTCAGCCTCGACGGTTGTGATCGCGCGTGTATCGACGCCGTATTCCATCAGCCGGTCCCGCGCCCATGCGCCGTCTTCGCCGACGGCCCCAATGTGGCGGACGTGGGTGCCCGCGCGGGCGGCGGCAACGGACATATTGGCCCCTTTTCCGCCGAGATAGAGACTGTGGGACTGTCCATCCAACGTCTCCCCCGGGGCGGGAATATGCGGGACGCCGTAGACGTGATCGGCGTTGATGCCGCCAAGGTTCCAGAGTGCCATTTACTTAGCCGTGCTTGAGGCGAGGACCGCCATGTTGAGGATATCGTTCACCGTGCTGACGGTTGAACAGATCTGAATGGGCCTATCGATGCCTGCCAGAATAGGGCCGATCACCGTCGCGCCCGCCATTTCCTGCATCAGTTTCACAGAGATCGACGCAGAGTGGCGCGCGGGCACGACCAGCACGTTGGCTGGACCTGTCAGACGTTGGAACGGGTAGGCCTCTTGCGCTTTGGTGTTGAGGGCAACGTCAACTGTCATCTCACCTTCGAATTCGAAATCAACGCCACGTGCTTCGAGGACATTGGGCGCGATGTGCATTTTCTCTGCCCGTTCAGAGACGGGATAGCCGAAGGTTGAGAAGGACAGAAAGGCAACCCGGGGCTCCATCCCTAGGGTGCGAGCAACCTCGGCCCCGCGTTCGGCGATGTCAGCCAGATCGTTTTCATCGGGCCATTCGTGGACAAGCGTATCGGAGATGAGGACGATGCGACCTTTGTGAAGGACAGCGGTGACACCTACGGCACCGTCGTGGGGGCCCGCGTCGAAAACGTGATTGATCAGTTCCAACACATGCGCAGATTTACGGGTGGCGCCGGTCACCATCCCGTCGGCGTGACCATGGGCCAACATCAGGGATGCAAAAACATGACGATCACGCGACGCCATGCGGTGGATATCCTGCCGATCATGGCCTTTGCGTTGCAGGCGGTTGTAGAGAAATTCCTTGTAAGTTTCCAAATGGTCCGTGTTGGCAGCGTTGACGACGCGGAGTTCGCGCACTGCATCGCCCAGGCCCTCGGCCTCCAGCTTTTGCTTCACGTCATCGGTGCGGCCAACAACCAACGCACGACCAAAACCGGAGCGTTGGTATTGAACCGCGGCGCGCAGGACGCGGGTGTCGTCTCCTTCGGCAAAGACCACCGTGTTTTGGTTGGCGCGGGCGCGGGCGTTGATGCCGCGCAGGATAGATGCGGTCGGGTCCATCCGCGTTTTCAGGCCAAGTTCGTAACTGTCCATGTCGACAATCGGCCGACGCGCGACGCCAGTGTCCATGCCCGCGCGGGCGACTGCCGGCGGCACCACATAGATCAGTCGCGGATCAAAAGGCGTGGGGATGATGTAATCCCGTCCGAAGGTCAGTTTCTTGCCGTAGGCCATTGCGACCTCATCAGGCACATCCTCGCGCGCCAACTGGGCAAGGGCGTGGGCGCAGGCGATTTTCATCTCGTCATTGATCGCGCGGGCATGGATATCGAGCGCGCCGCGGAACAGATAGGGAAACCCGAGGACGTTGTTCACCTGGTTGGGGTAGTCGCTGCGACCGGTCGCGACAATCGCGTCCACCCGCACCTCATGCGCCTCTTCGGGGGTGATCTCAGGATCTGGATTGGCCATCGCGAAAATGACGGGGTTGTCGGCCATGGATTGCACCATCTCAGGTGTCACTGCGCCTTTGACAGAAACGCCAAGGAACACGTCCGCACCCTTCATCGCGTCCTCAAGCGTGCGCAGGTCCGTGGTGATGGCATGGGCCGATTTCCACTGGTTCATGCCCTCGGTCCGGCCTTGGAAAATCACGCCTTTGGTGTCGCAGACGATGCAGTTGTTGTGCTGCGCGCCCATCGCCTTGAGAAGTTCGATACAGGCGATGCCCGCAGCGCCCGCGCCATTGAGAACGATTTTGACGTCTTCGATTTTCTTGCCCGAAATGTGCAGAGCATTGATCAAACCAGCGGCGCAGATGACGGCGGTGCCGTGTTGGTCATCATGAAAGACCGGAATGTCCATTTCTTCCTTGAGACGCTGTTCGATCATGAAACACTCGGGCGCCTTGATGTCCTCAAGGTTGATGCCACCAAAGGTCGGACCCATGAGTTTGACGGCATTGCAAAAGGCGTCCACGTCCTCGGTATCGAGTTCGATGTCGATGGAGTTTACATCAGCAAACCGTTTGAACAAAACGGCCTTCCCCTCCATCACCGGTTTCGACCCTAATGCACCCAAATTGCCCAATCCCAGAACGGCTGTACCGTTGGAAATGACCGCGACGAGGTTGCCCTTGTTCGTGTAGTCGTAGGCCAGTTCAGGCTTTGCTGCGATGTCTTCGCAGGGCACGGCGACACCGGGGGAATAGGCCAATGACAAATCACGTTGGGTGGTCATTGGGACGGTTGCGTTGATCTCCCATTTGCCGGGGGTCGGTTCCAGGTGAAACGCCAATGCGTCCTCGCGTGTGACCTTGTTGTTTGCCATGTTCGCCTCCCTTGCGTCTTGCATTGATAGGGGGCCGGTTTCAGGGCGGCAACCGTCCGTTTTAGCACTTTCGTCGCTAACATTGGCTGGGTAGGTTGGCGAGGCAATGTTCGGGGGGACAGATGAGCAGCACCGTGACGCCAATGATGGCGCAATACCTAGAGATCAAAGCCGACCATGCGGACGCCTTGCTGTTCTATCGCATGGGCGATTTTTATGAGCTGTTCTTCGACGATGCGGTCAAGGCGGCAGAGGCCTTGGACATTGCGCTGACGAAACGTGGGAAGCATCTGGGCGAAGATATTGCCATGTGCGGCGTGCCGTTTCATGCCGCCGAAGGGTATTTGCTGACGTTGATCCGCAAAGGGCATCGCGTGGCGGTGTGTGAGCAGTTGGAAACACCGGCTGAGGCGAAGAAGCGCGGATATAAGGCGGTGGTGAAACGGGGCGTCACGCGGGTGGTGACGCCGGGCACGTTGACCGAGGATTCATTGCTGGACGCGCGACGTCACAACTTTCTGGCGGCCTTTGCGGATGTGCGCGGGGACGGGGCGTTGGCCTGGGTTGATATTTCGACGGGGGCGTTTTCAGTTCTGGCGTGTGATGCAGCGGGATTGGGGCCCGAATTGGCCCGGCTGTCCCCGAAAGAAGTGTTGCTGGCCGACAGTGTAGAGGCAGATTTTGGCACGATTGTCGAAGACAGCGGCGCTGCTTTGACGGTATTGGGGAACGCGGCATTTGACAGCACAAATGGCGAAAAACGCCTGAACAGTGTCTATTCTGTCAAATCTCTCGACGGATTTGGCGCGTTTTCGCGGGCTGAGATTGCGGCGATGTCTGCCGTGGTTGAATATCTGGACATTACCCAAAAGGGCAAATTACCCCTGCTGCGTCCGCCGGTTCGGGAAGCGCGCGACGCGGCGATGCAGATTGATGCCGCGACACGGAAATCGTTGGAATTGACACATGGCATGGCAGGTGGGCGCGCCGGATCGCTGTTGTCGGTGATCGACAAGACGCTGACGTCTGGTGGGGCGCGCTTGTTGGAACGGCGGTTGGCGTCACCGTCACGGGATTTGGATCTGATCGGGGCGCGGCATGATGCGGTGGCCTGGTGTCTGGATCGAGGCGATGTGGCCGCGTTATTGGAAGATCGGTTGCGTGAGGTGCCTGATCTGGACCGTGCGTTGTCGCGGCTGTCTCTGGATCGGGGCGGGCCACGCGACATGGCGGCGATCCGAGGCGCGATTGCGCAGGCCGAGGCGATTGCCGATGCTTTGCCTGACGACATGCCAGAGGTTCTGGCACAGTCGGCCCGCGATTTGGTGGGGCAGGGCGAAGTGTTGGATCTGCTGGATGCGGCATTGGTGGCCGAGCCGCCATTGCTGGCACGAGATGGCGGGTTTGTGGCGTCTGGGTATGACGCCGAGTTGGATGAATTTCGGTCGCTGCGCGATGAAGGCCGATCGGTGATCGCGCAGATGCAGCAACGGTATTCTGAGGACACTGAAATTGCCGCGTTGAAAATCAAGCACAACAACGTGCTGGGCTATTTCATCGAGGTGACGGCGACCCATTCGGCTAAAATGCTGGCCGCGCCCTTGTCTGAAACGTTCATTCACCGTCAGACAACAGCCAATCAGGTGCGGTTCACCACCGTTGAGCTGTCCGAACTGGAAACGCGCATTTTGAATGCGGGTGGGCAGTGTCTGGAGATTGAGAAACGTCTCTATTCCAGCCTGAGAGATGCGATTTTGGCGCAAGCGCCACAGTTGTTTACGCTGGCGCGGGCGTTGGCGGAATTTGATCTGAGCGCCGGTTTGGCCCGTTTGGCGCGGGAAGAAAGCTGGGTTCGGCCAGTGATGACATCGGGGCGAGAGTTTGTGATCACAGACGGGCGGCATCCGGTGGTTGAGGCGTCGTTGAAACCGTCGGGCACACCGTTTGTAGCGAATGATTGTGACCTGACGGGTGAATCCATCTGGTTGCTGACCGGGCCGAACATGGCCGGTAAGTCGACGTATTTGCGGCAGAACGCCCTGATCGCGGTGTTGGCGCAGATGGGGGCGTTTGTGCCTGCATCGGCGGCTGAAATCGGGGTGGTCAGCCAGATTTTCAGTCGCGTTGGCGCGTCAGATGATCTGAGCAAGGGGCAATCCACATTCATGGTGGAAATGGTCGAAACAGCGGCGATTTTGAATCAAGCGGATGATCGGGCCTTGGTGATCTTGGATGAAATCGGGCGGGGCACGGCGACCTATGACGGGTTGTCGATTGCCTGGGCGACGCTGGAACATCTGCACGATGTAAACCGGTGCCGCGCGCTGTTTGCGACCCATTACCATGAGATGACGCAGCTTTCGGACAAGTTGGATGCGGTGGCCAATGCGACGGTGAGCGTGAAGGAATGGGAAGGCGATGTGATTTTCCTGCATGAAGTGAAACGCGGCACGGCGGATCGGTCTTACGGGGTGCAGGTGGCGCGGTTGGCCGGATTGCCCAGCGCCGTCGTGGACCGCGCGAAGGTGGTGTTGGAAGCGTTGGAGAAGGGCGAGCGGGAAGGGCAGCAAAAGGCCGTTATCGATGATTTGCCGTTGTTTAGTGCCACACCAGCGCCCGCCCCAGCAAAAACCGCGCCGTCCGAGGTGGAGGCGCGGTTGAAGGATGTCTTGCCCGATGATCTGTCGCCGAAAGAGGCGTTGGATCTGATTTATGAGCTACGCGGGCTGATCAAGACTTCGGCGTAGAGGACACGCCGACCTGCGCGGGACGCAACAGACGATCGTGCAACATGAAGCCGGTTGCGGAAACCTGAATAATGTCACCTTTGGTGGTGCCGGGCACGGGGGCCTCAAACATCGCTTCGTGATGCTGAGGATCAAAGGCGTCGCCAACCTCAGGCTTAATAGGCTGGATACCGTGCTTTTTGAAAACTTCGACGAGGGCGCGCATGGTGAGTTCGACGCCTTCAAGCAAGGCCTTGTCGCCTTCTTTGCCGTCTTCCTTCGCGTTGGACAGCGCACGTTCGAGGTTGTCATAAACAGGCAGCAAGTCACGGGCGAGACGGGAACCGCCGTAATTTTCAGCCTCACGCCGGTCACGGTCGGCGCGTTTGCGGGTGTTTTCAGCATCCGCAAGGGCACGCATGTAAGCGTCTTTCAATTCAGCGATTTCGGCCTGCAGATCGACGATGTCCTCATTCACCTCTTCGTTGGCGAGGTCGTCGAGTGTCATTTCATCTTCGGGGCCGCTGTTCACGTCCGCCATGATGTCGTCCAGAAATTCGTTGTCTTTGTCAGCCATGACCTAACCTTCTTATCCGCGATCGGAGATTAGTTTTCCGACCAGTTGCGCGGTGTAATCCACGATGGGCACGATGCGCCCGTAGTTCAGACGCGTGGGCCCGATGACCCCGACTGCGCCCACAATCTTTCGATCAGCGTTCATATATGGGGAAACCACCAAAGAGGAACCCGAAAGTGAGAAAAGTTTGTTTTCAGAGCCAATGAAAATGCGCACGCCGTCGCCGGCCTCTGTCAGATCAAGAAATTCGGCGATGTCACGCTTGCGTTCAAGATCATCGAAGAGCGTGCGGATGCGGGCGAGGTCTGCCTGATCATCCTCGGTCAGCAGATTTCCGCGGCCCCGCACGATCAGCCGTTCGGTTGATTCGCCTTTGTTTTCCCAGATTGCGGCACCGGAGGAGACGAGTTCTGCGGCAAGCGTATCAATCTCTTGCCGTCGGGTTTTCATTTCCCGTTCGATCGCCTTGCCCAATTCAGACAGGGTGCGACCGGCAGCGAGGGCATTGATGAAATTCGCGGCCTCACGCATGGACGACGGGGTTTGCCCCGGGGGTGGGGTGAAGACGCGGTTTTCCACATGACCATCGGCGAAGACCAGAACAACCAACGCGCGGTCGGCGGCCAGGCTGACAAATTCGATGTGTTTTATTTCGGCTTCGTGCTTGGGCGCGAGGACAAGGCTGGCGCCCTGGGTGACGCCGGAGAGGGCGGAGCCGACACGATCCAGCAGTGTTGCAACATCATCGCTGTTGCCGCCCATGGTTTGATCAATCTTGGCGCGGTCCGAGCCGTCAAGATCGCCAACCTCAAGCAAACCATCGACGAACATTCGCAGGCCTTGTTGTGTGGGGATGCGACCGGCGCTGACGTGTGGACTGTCCAGCAGGCCGAGAAATTCGAGGTCTTGCATCACATTGCGGATGGTGGCGGCACTGACCTGTTCGGACAAGGTGCGCGTCAGCGTGCGCGACCCCACCGGCGCGCCGGTTTCGAGGTAGCCTTCGACAACACGGCGAAACACCTCACGCGAGCGGGCGTTCATATCATCGAGGCTGGGCGTTTGATCGGTCATGGCGCTGTCCCCTTGGGCGAAGGCATTTATGAACGAGCGATGCGAAAGGTCAATCGGGGTTGGAATTGAAGGGCAGGGCGCGTATCCGGTGGGAAACCATGAAAGGATACACCATGCGCCCCTCTGGACGTCAGATAGATGAAATGCGGCCAATTTCAATCGAAGTCGGGGTGACCCGCCATGCGGAGGGATCATGTCTGATCAAATGTGGCGACACCCATGTGTTGTGCACAGCAACGATTGATGAACGGGTGCCGCCGTTTCTGAAGAATTCCGGCCTTGGGTGGGTGACAGCGGAATACGGCATGTTGCCCCGTGCGACGAACACGCGGATGCGGCGGGAGGCCAAGAACGGGCAAAGCGGGCGGACGCAGGAAATTCAGCGCCTGATCGGGCGGTCCTTGCGGGCCGGAGTGGACCGTGTGGCATTAGGCGAGCGCCAGATCGTCGTGGATTGCGATGTGATCCAGGCCGATGGTGGCACGCGGTGCGCGTCGATCACCGGCGGTTGGGTTGCGTTGAAGCTGGCTGTGCAAAAGCTGATGAAAGCGGGCGATGTGATCAGCGACCCGTTGGTGGATCCGGTCGCCGCCGTGTCGTGTGGTGTCTATGCGGGCCAATCAGTTTTGGATTTGGATTATCCGGAGGATTCAGAGGCGGGTGTTGACGGCAATTTTGTGATGACAGGATCGAAGTTGATTGAGATCCAGATGTCGGCAGAGGGATCGACGTTCACCCGCGACCAGATGAATGCGATGATGGATTTGGCAGACAAAGGCATCGCGGACTTGTCTGCCGCGCAGCTGGCGGCCGTATCCTGATGCGAAAGTTTGACGGGGATCATCTGCTGATTGCCACGCACAATCGTGGCAAGTTGGAGGAAATTGCGGATTTGCTGTCTCCTTTCGGGGTGAAGGTCTCTTCGAACGCAGATCACGGCCTGCCTGAGCCAGAGGAAACGGAAACGACGTTTACCGGAAACGCACGGATCAAGGCGCATGCTGCTGTGAAGGCGACGGGGCTTCCTGCGTTGTCAGATGACAGCGGAATCACCGTGGACGGTTTGGGCGGTGCGCCAGGTGTCTACACGGCGGATTGGGCGGAAACGCCAGATGGTCGTGATTTCGATATGGCGATGACGCGCACGTGGTCCGAGTTGGAGGCCGTCGATGCGCCCTATCCCCGCGGCGCGCAATTTCGGTGTTGTTTGGTTTTGGCCTGGCCCGATGGGCATGACGAGGTGTTCGAGGGTGTGATGCCCGGCCAAGTGGTTTGGCCCATGCGAGGCGACCAAGGCCACGGATATGACCCGATTTTCCAACCAGACGGCTATGATGTCACCTTTGGGGAAATGGACCGTTGGGAGAAAAACAAGATCAGCCATCGGGCGGATGCGTTCAAGAAGCTGATTGAGGGTTGTTTTGCCTGAAGGCTTTGGCATCTATCTTCATTGGCCCTTTTGTCAGGCTAAATGTCCCTACTGCGATTTCAATTCCCACGTTGTGGGGTCTGTCGATGATGACGTCTGGGCGGAAGCGTTCGAGGCGGAGTTGGACCGCATCGCTGAGCTGACGGATGACCGATTATTGAATTCGGTTTTCTTTGGGGGCGGCACGCCAAGTCTTATGGCGGTGTCAACGGTAGAGCGGATCATGGAGAAGATTCGCGCGCGGTGGCGTTTGGCGAATGATCTTGAAGTCACGCTTGAGGCAAACCCCACGTCCATCGAGGCAGACCGGTTTGCCGGATATCATGCAGCGGGTGTTAATCGTGTTTCTGTCGGTGTTCAGGCGTTGAACGATCCTGATCTAAAGAAACTCGGGCGATTGCATTCTGCTGAGGACGCTTTGCGTGCCGTGGATGTAGCGCGATCAACCTTTGATCGGGTGAGTTTCGATCTGATCTATGCCCGTCAGGATCAGAGCATTGAGGCCTGGGACGCAGAGTTGCGGCAAGCGCTGTCGTACGATCCTGATCATCTGTCCTTGTATCAGTTGACCATTGAAGACGGGACCGCGTTCGGAGATCGGTTTAAGCGCGGCACCCTGCGCGGTTTGCCGGATGAAGATTTGGCTGCGGACATGTGGGATGTGACCCAATCATTGTGTTCTGAGGCCGGTTTGCCGGCCTATGAAGTGTCTAACCATGCCAAATCTGGCCAAGAAAGCCGCCATAACCTGATCTATTGGTCGTCAGGCGACTGGGCCGGAATTGGACCCGGGGCGCATGGGCGTTTGACTTTGGATGGAACGCGTTTTGCGACAGTGGGTGCAAAAGCACCGGCTGCTTGGTTGGAACGTGTGAAAACGCAAGGTCATGGAGATGTCGAGAACACGCCACTGACTTCGACAGATTGTCTTGAAGAACAGGTGATGATGGGTTTGCGGCTGGTTGATGGAATTACGCTTCCGCCGTCTTGGATCAACAGTAAATTGAATGAAATCAGATATTTAGATGATCTTGGCCTCATTCATCTGGAGAATGAAACGCTTCGCGTCTCAGCGGCGGGGCGCCCTGTCCTTAATTCTATTCTGGACCGTCTTCTGGCGCGCTAGCCCCCAGACAGGAGCCGCAGAAGATCATCAAGCTGTTCCAAGTCACGGTAATGAAGCACCAGTTGCCCATTTTCGCGTCCCGCTGCGTGATTGACACTGACTTTCATGCCCAACTGTGCGGCAAGTTCATTTTCGACTTGAACTGTATCCGCATCTTTCGCCTTTGGTGCGGGCTGGCTGGCTTTCTGCTTTGATGATTTTCCGGCCTTCGCGAGCTTTTCGGCATCCCGAACCGACAAGCCTTTTTTGACGATTTCCGCCGCAAGAGTGTCTGCATCAGGGTGTCCCACCAACGTCCGCGCATGCCCGGAGGATAACCGACCATCGGCCAAGAGGGTTTGAACTGAATCCGGCAAGGTCAGGAGCCTGACGGAGTTTGCGATATGGCTTCGGCTTTTGCCAAGGGCCTTTCCCATTTCTTCCTGGGTTCGACCAAATTTTTCCATCAGCTGCTTATACCCCGCAGCCTCATCGATGGCATTCAGATCTGACCGTTGGATGTTCTCGATAATGGCGACTTCGAGAACTTCGACATCGTCGAACTCTCTGACGATGACGGGGACTTCGTGGAGCTGTGCCTTTTGCGATGCACGCCAGCGTCGTTCGCCTGCGACGATTTCATATGCGCCCTTTGGGCCATCTTTGCGACGGACGATCAGCGGTTGAATCACGCCCTTTTCAGCGATCGAGGCGGTTAGATCCTCCATTGCTTGATCATCAAAGGTTCGGCGCGGTTGATCAGGGTTTGGGTAGATCTGATCTATGGCAATAAAACGTTCTGCAGACGTTGGGGCGGATGATGGATCCGGATCGTTCGGTGCAACGTCTGACATGAGGGCAGAGAGACCGCGGCCCAACCCGCGGTTGTTGCGTTTAGAGCTGCTCATCCTGACCTCCGATTTTGAGTGGGCGTTCGTTCCATGATTTCTTTGGCGAGACTGACATAGGCGAGCGACCCTTTGGATGTCGGATCATAGTCGATCGCGGATAATGCAAAAGAGGGAGCCTCGCTCAACCTGACGTTTCTTGGAATGACGGTTTGAAACACCATGTCCCCAAGGTTCTGGCGCGCGTCCTCTTCAACCTGCTGAGACAGGTTGTTCCGCTTGTCGTACATTGTCAGAACGACGCCTTCGATCCGTAATTTTGCATTCGCAGTTTGGCGAACCTCGCGTACGGTGAGCATCAGCTGAGACAACCCTTCGAGTGCAAAAAACTCACTTTGCAACGGCACAATGACTGCATCTGCGGCAATCATCGCGTTGACCGTCAAAATATTGAGGGAAGGTGGGCAATCGATCAAGATATAGTCGAGGTCGAGGCGATCGATATCAGGCTGATGAATAGCGTCATGCAGCATATAACTTCGTTTTTCATTCGCCATAAGGTTCATGTCAGCAGAGCTTAAGTCGGTTGTCGCAGGAATGATTGTCAAACCTTCAATCGTTGTCTTTTGTGCGATCTCACTCGGCGTGGCGTCTCCTGAAAGGAGGTCATAGGTCGTCAATGAACGGTCGTTGGGATCTATGCCCAAGCCGGTTGACGCGTTGCCTTGGGGATCGAGATCAATCAGGAGAACACGCTGGCCTTGTTTTGCCAAAGCGGCCCCCAAATTAATGGTTGTGGTGGTCTTTCCCACGCCGCCTTTCTGGTTCGCAATTGCATAGATTTTTGGGTTGGTCGTACGACTAAGATTCACGGGGCTTCAATCCTGCAATTTCAAGAATTCCGGCTGCTGGATGAGTCTTACTTGGATGAACTGTAAGTTCAAAGCGCCAATTTTCTTGGGCCACCTCAATCTCATCGCGGTGCGTCTCTCCCTTTAAAAATAACGCTTTTCCATCAGCCTTCAGCAGATGAGGCACAAATTGAAGCAGTTGATCTAGGGGGGCCAATGCGCGTGCTGACAAAATGTCTGCCGCGCTGCCACGAAAGTGTTCAATTCTGAGGTTTTGAACATCAACGTTCAGGTTAAGCTCTCTCTTGACTGTTCGGAGAAAGGAACATTTTCGGGTATCACTTTCGACAAGCGTAATTGGACGATGTTGCTCATCCAAAATCGCGATAACCAGACCAGGGAGACCTCCTCCGCTTCCAATGTCGATCCAGGTCTCCCAATTTGAATCAGCGAAGCTCATGATTTGGGCGCTGTCCTCAATATGACGGGACCATACGTCATTTAGTGAAACGGGGGCGACTAGATTAATCGACTTGTTCCATTTGGCCAGCAGTCGGACGTATTCTTCTAACTTCTCTTTTGTTTCACGTGAAACATCCAAATTGTGCGCTGACATCACGAGGCTTTCTTGGGCGTCGCGCCCCGACGCAGATCAGCCAGAATAAGCATCAAGGCCGCAGGGGTTACGCCATCCACTCGGCCGGCCTGTGCGATATTGTCAGGTTTCGCCACCGTTAATTTTGACTTAAGCTCATTGGAGAGACCCGTGATACGGTTGTAGTCAAAGTCTCTCGGAATTTGCTTCTCAGCATCCTTTTTCAGGGCGTCCACATCATTTGCCTGCCGCGCGATGTAATTTGCGTAGAGTGCGTCCCTTTCGAGTTGCACGCCAATTGGCGACTCGATGCGACCTACCTCATCATTTAGTTCAGCAAGTTGACTGATCGTCGTTCCAGCAATCGAAAGAGCATCATAGAGCGTCCGTTGTGGACCATCTTTACCCACCTTGACCCCAATTTCATGCAACTGTCGAGATGATGCCGAATGCGACATAAGCAATGACCGACCTGCCGTCAAAGCGTCAGCTTTCTGCTTAAACAGCGTCCAACGATCTTCACTCACACATCCCCAATGCCAACCCGCCTCTGTTAGTCTTTGGTCTGCATTATCTGCGCGCAGCGAAAGTCGGAATTCTGCGCGCGACGTGAACATCCGATAGGGCTCCGTTACACCCCTGACGGTCAAATCATCAATCATCACACCGATGTAGGACGTCGAACGATCAAAAATGATCGGATCTTTTCCTTGAGACGCAGCAGCTGCATTCAGACCCGCAACCAAGCCCTGGGCAGCAGCCTCTTCATATCCTGTTGTACCGTTGATCTGCCCCGCCAGATATAGCCCAGCCAAAGCTTTAACCTCCAAGGACATGCTTAGATTTCTAGGATCCACAAAATCATATTCGATTGCATAACCTGGCTGGAGGATTTTAGCGTGTTCCAAGCCAACCATGGAGTGAACATAATCATGCTGAACATCGATCGGCAAAGACGTCGATATCCCGTTTGGATAAACAGTATGATCGTCAAGTCCCTCAGGTTCCAGGAAGACTTGATGTGAGTCTTTGTCGCCAAACCGGACGATCTTGTCTTCGATTGACGGACAGTACCTTGGACCGACCCCATCGATATGACCGCCATACATGGCAGACTTCTCCAAATTTTCGGCAATAATTCTGTGAGTTTTCGGGTTTGTGTGCGTAATCCCGCAAGAGATTTGACGCACAATCGGGCCAGAGTGCAAAAATGAAAACACCTCAGGATCGTCGTCCGCGTCTTGCGATGCCAAAATTGACCAATTGATCGTCCGGCCATCAAGACGAGGCGGCGTACCTGTTTTCAACCGACCCAATTGAACATCCAAATTGTCCAATCTCTGGGCCAATGCAATCGACGGATCATTGCCCATTCGACCACCAGGCGATGACTTATCACCGATGTGAATGACCCCCCGCAGAAACGTTCCTGACGTCAGGATCACAGAAGACGCTTTGATCTGCGATCCATCCTTCAAAACAACCCCTCTGCAGGCGCCTCTATCGATCATTAGGTCGACAACTTCGCCTTCCAGAATTGTTAGATTTTCGTTAGAGCAAACCAAGTCTTGAATTGCCTTACGGTACAATTTTCGATCGGCTTGTGTCCGAGGTCCCTGTACCGCCGGGCCCTTCTTTCTGTTGAGTAACCGAAATTGGATGCCGGCATGATCAGCCGCAACACCCATAACACCATCTAGCGCGTCAATTTCGCGGACGAGGTGTCCTTTTCCCAACCCTCCGATTGCCGGGTTGCAAGACATAACGCCGATATCGTTTTTCTTTAGCGTCACTAAGGCAACCGTAGCCCCCATACGCGCGGCAGCACATGCTGCTTCGCAACCTGCATGCCCACCACCCACAACAACAACGTCCATCTCATGTTTCACGTGAAACAATCCTCATTTACCGATGCAAAAACTTGAGAAAATTTCGTCTAACAGATTCTCGACATCAATGCGACCAATCAAAGAATCAAGACGTCGAATGGCCTGACGCAAATCCTCCGAAATCAAATCTACAGGCAGGTTATCATCCTCAAGTGATGCAACGGTACGACGCAACATTGCATGGGACGCCTGAAGCGCCACTTTATGCCTCTGACGGGTCGCTACCCCCGCATGCGCCATCTGGCCAGCCAAGTGGGATATGATCTTATCTAAAAGCTCATCTATCCCTTCACCAGTGACCGACGATACAGAAAGGGCGCCACCTTTAGTCCCATGATCAGATTTTGACTGGACAAAAAGATCCAAGCCTTCAGTCTGTTGGACTGCATCAAACTCTCCACTGGGGGACAGATGGACACGTATGTCCGCCAGAGAAGCACGTTTTTGGCCGCGTTCAATCCCCATTTCTTCCAAAGTATCTGCACCAGTGCGAAGGCCCGCTGTATCCAGAATAGTGACCGGCAACCCATTGAGGTCCAATTTTACCTCAATGACATCACGGGTTGTCCCTGCAATGTCTGACGTCATAGCGGCATCACGACCCGCTAATTTGTTCAGCAGTGTGGATTTCCCTGCATTTGGTGGCCCCACCAACGCAACTTCAAATCCATCGCGAATTCGCTCTCGTATGGATACACCATCAGCTTCTTTTTGGATTTCCACTAAGACGGAGTTCAAAAGCTGGCTGACCTCTGGGTAGACGTCGACCGGTACGTCCTCGTCCACAAAATCAATTGTCGCCTCAAGCAAAGCCGCTGCGCGGATCAATTTGGTTCGCCAACCGTCAACCAGACCCCCAAGATCACCCTGAAACACCCTCAATGCCTGACGTCTCTGGCCTTCTGTTTCGGCATCAATGAGATCTGCGAGGCCTTCAACCTGGGCAAGGTCAAGGGTACCACTTTCCATCGCTCGGCGGGTAAATTCCCCTGGCTCCGCCATCCTTAATCCGTACGCCTGAAGTTCTCCCAAAACCGCAGACACGATTGCTGGCGATCCATGAGTCTGAAACTCAACAACTTGTTCGCCGGTAAAACTCCGACCCGGCGCGAAACTTAAGGAAAAAGCTTCATCAATGAGGGTACCATCTTGCGCAACCAAGCGCGTTAACTTGCGATCGTGATCCGATAAATGCGCACCCATTTTAGCCGCAACCATCAGTGCGTCTGGACCAGAAACACGGATGACCGAAACACCCGCCTTTCCCGTCGCCGTCGCCAAAGCGAAAATAGTATCCATACCATCAACCCATTGTATTTAAACAATAAGTTACGTGTTCATCGAGTCGAAGAAATCAGAATTGGTTTTCGTTTGTTTCAATTTTGAGATCAGGAACTCGATTGCATCCGTCGTGCCCATTGGGTTCAAAATACGACGTAGGACATAAGTTTTCTGCAGATCCACCTTGTCCACCAAGAGGTCTTCTTTGCGGGTCCCGGATTTCAAGATATCCATCGCTGGGAACACGCGTTTGTCCGCCACTTTGCGATCCAAAACAATTTCCGAGTTACCGGTGCCTTTGAACTCTTCAAAGATCACCTCATCCATGCGGCTGCCCGTATCAATCAACGCTGTTGCGATAATCGTGAGGGATCCACCTTCTTCAATATTCCGAGCTGCACCAAAAAACCGTTTTGGACGTTGCAGGGCATTGGCGTCCACACCACCGGTCAGCACCTTACCCGACGACGGAACGGTCGTGTTGAATGCGCGGCCCAAACGCGTGATCGAATCCAAAAGGATCACCACGTCACGTTTGTGTTCGACCAGCCGTTTGGCCTTTTCAATGACCATATCAGATACGGCAACGTGACGGGACGGCGGCTCATCAAACGTGGACGACACCACTTCGCCCTTCACAGATCGCTGCATGTCCGTGACTTCTTCGGGGCGTTCGTCAATCAACAAGACGATCAGATAACACTCGGGGTGATTTGCCGCGATTGAATGCGCGATGTTCTGCAAGAGAACCGTTTTACCAGTCCTCGGCGGGGCCACGATCAAAGATCGCTGGCCTTTCCCGATCGGGGCAACCAGATCAATAATCCGCGCTGACCTGTCCTTGGTGGTTGGGTCGTCCGTTTCCATCTTCAGACGCTCATCGGGATACAGAGGCGTCAGGTTGTCGAACGCCACTTTGTGACGCGCCTTTTCTGGGTCTTCGAAGTTGATTTTCTCAACAGTTGTCAGCGCGAAATACCGTTCCGTGTCCGACGGCTCCTTCATGACACCTTCAACCGTGTCACCTGTCCGAAGCGCATGAAGACGGATCATTTCAGGAGAAACATAAATGTCATCCGGACCGGGCAGATAATTTGCCTCAGGGGACCGCAAAAAGCCAAAGCCGTCCTGCAACACTTCAAGAACGCCGTCACCACCAATAACCCAGTCTTCTTCTGCCCGTTCTTTGAGAATGGCGAACATCATGTCGCCCTTGCGCATGGTCGACGCGTTCTCAATCTCCAGCTCTTCAGCGAGAGACAACAGATCTTTCGGGCTTTGTGCCTTTAGATCAGCAAGGTTCAAACGGTCGTTGGACGTCATCTCAGTCGACATCAGCATCTCCGGCCACGAAAGCAGCCTTTTCATTCTTAGTTCTGGAAAACCACCTTCGGACGAAGGATGACAGACTGTTAGGACGTCCCACCATCTCTGTCAATTCCATGAGGTCAGCTGGATCGGACCTCAATTTTTCTTCTTCTTAAAAAGAATCTTTAAAAAGGAAGATGATGTTGTTGTGCTGAGGATAAGTGTGGACAGCTCTGATACCCAAAGACTTATCCACGCTGATTTGCGCAAAAGACTATATACGCCCACTTCAAGAAACACTGTTTCTCACTGTAGATTCACGCATTTTTCTATGAAACGAAGATTGCAATGATGGATGTTATGAGTCCGCGCCAGATTTATCCACAACACCGATTCTTCCTTGTCCCAAGGGGATAACACGGGACTGCGTGTGGGACAGACGGGATAGAATTCGAGGATGAGGAGGGTTCTTGTTTTTGCGCCCAAACCATCCCATCACATGTCCAACAGATAACCCACGAGGATATCCACATGTCTTTTGACCTTATTCTGGCCTCTGCGTCAGAAAGCCGGGCCAGACTTCTCAGATCTGCCGGTGTACGCGTTGGAATCACTCCACCCCGAATTGATGAAGATTCGGTTAAAGATGCACTTCAGGCAGAGGATGCCCCACCGCGTGATATTGCCGATACCTTGGCCGAGATGAAGGCGCGCAAGGTCGCGGAAAAAGGGGGCGGGGGTTTGGTGCTTGGCTGTGATCAGGTGTTGTCGTTCAAAGGTCAGGTTTTGTCCAAACCGGAAGACGTTGCAGATGCCATGTCTCAGTTGCGCTTGCTTCGGGGTGAAACGCATCAACTTTTGTCAGCGGCCGTGATTTACGAAGACATGAAACCGGTCTGGCGTCATGTGGGCGTCGCCCGTCTGACCATGAGCGATTTCTCCGACGCCTATCTTGAGGATTATGTTGAACGAAACTGGGACAGCATCCGTTGGTCCGTGGGTGGGTATAAAATCGAAGAAGAAGGCATCCGGTTGTTTCGCATGGTGCAGGGCGATACCTTTACCATCCAAGGGCTGCCGTTGTTGGAGCTTTTGTCTTACCTTACTTTGCGCGGGACGCTGCCGACATGACTGAACACAAAATTCCATTGGCAGGTGTGATTGGAAACCCCATCGCACATTCCAAATCTCCGCACCTGTTCCGACATTGGTTGAAAACCTACAACCGGCCCGGCTTTTACGTCCCCATGCATGTCGCTGAGGGTGATTTGGAAAGCGTCATTCGGTCCCTGCCCAAGATGGGGTTTGTCGGATGTAATGTGACGTTGCCCCATAAGGTGGATGTGCTGCAGATTGCGGATTTGGCGACAGATCGGGCTACATTGATTGGCGCTGCCAATACGTTGATTTTCAGGCGGGATGGCAAAATTCATGCAGACAACACGGACGGTTATGGGTTTATCGCCAACCTGAAACAAGGTGCGCCAGGGTGGGCGCCTTCGATTGGGCCAGCAGCTGTTCTTGGTGCAGGTGGTGCGGCGCGTGCTGTGATCGCGTCCTTGATCGATGTCGGCGTGCAGGAAATTTTCCTCAGCAACCGAACGCGTCCCAAAGCTGAGGCATTGCAATCTGCTTTCGGCACCAAAGTGACGGTGGTGGATTGGGTGCAGGCCGGAAATATTCTTGAGGACTCCGCCACGGTGGTCAACACCACCTCCCTTGGGATGACGGGACAGCCCGAATTGCGGGTGCCGCTGGATGGGTTGCGTCGGGGAACGGTTGTCACTGATTTGGTTTATTCCCCATTGAAAACCAGATTCCTACAAGAGGCCGAGGCCGCAGGATGCGTCACCGTGGACGGGCTTGGCATGCTTTTGCATCAAGCTGTTCCCGGGTTTGAAAGGTGGTTCGGAACCCGCCCCGAGGTTGACGTCGACGCGCGTGCAGCGGTGTTGGGATGACCTACGTTCTGGGCCTGACAGGCTCAATCGGGATGGGGAAATCGACAACGGCGCAGATGTTTGCAGATGCAGGCGTGCCGGTTTGGGATGCGGATGCCACCGTTCGAAACCTTTACGCCAAAGGTGGCGCTGCTGCGGTAGAGGTGGCGCGCCTTTATCCTTCGGTTATCACAGATAGCCACGTTGACCGTGCCAAGCTGCGCGATCTGATTGCTGAGGATCCGGCTGTTCTGGATCATATTCAGGAGGTTGTTCACCCCTTGGTGGCACAAGACCGGGCTGACTTTCTTAACGCCACAACGGCGCCTATCGCGCTTCTGGATGTCCCGCTTTTGTTTGAAACGGGAACCGATGCGATGTGTGACGGGGTTGTGGTGGTCACTGTGCCCGCTGACGTGCAACGCGCCCGCGTTCTTGCGCGGGGTGAGATGTCTGAGGCCGATTTTGATATGATCTTGTCCCGCCAAATGCCCGATGCCGAAAAACGCAAGCGCGCCGATTGGGTGATTGAAACGCTGACGCTGGACGCGGCCCGTCAGTCCGTGGCAAATATTCTTGAGCAAATCAAAGCAGGTGCATCCAATGCGTGAGATCGTTCTTGATACCGAAACGACTGGCTTTGAACCGGGCGAGGGTGACCGCATCGTCGAGATCGGCGCGATTGAGCTGCACAATCATATGCCCACGGGCCGCACCTATCATCAGTACATCAACCCGCAACGGTCCATGCCCGCTGGCGCGTTTGAAATTCACGGGATCGGCCCGGACATCCTTGAGGCCGGACCCCGCGCCGCCGAGAAGGGGGAGGTCACGTTAAAAGACAAGCCCGTCTTTGCCGACATTGCCCAAGCTTTTGTTGACTTTGTGGGGGATGCCAAACTGGTGATCCACAATGCGGCGTTCGATATGAAATTCCTGAACGCCGAGCTGGGCTGGCTGAACCGCGCCTTGCTGCCCATGGATCAGGCGTTGGATACTTTGGCCATTGCGCGCAAGAAATTTCCAGGCTCGCCCGCGTCCCTGGATGCGCTGTGTCGCCGGTTCGGGATCGACAATTCAAACCGGACGTTGCACGGCGCTTTGCTGGACAGTGAAATTCTGGCCGAGGTCTATCTTGAATTGATCGGTGGGCGGCAGCCTGACTTTGCGCTGGCCGGTCAAACATCGGGCGGCACGGCAACAGCGGCCGGGTCCGAATGGCGCCCCATGCCGCGGCCCAATCCGCTGGGGTCAAAAATAAACGCGGCGGAGGCAGAGGCCCACGCCGCGTTCATTGAAAAGCTGGGCGAAAACGCCCTTTGGTCCAAGATTTAGGCGTCTGCCTTTTTCTCGGCTGCTTGCTGCTGTGCACGAAGGGCCAGCTGCTGACGATAGATTGAGACAAAATCAATCTGTTCAAGGTTCAGCGGCGGGAAGCCACCGTCGCGGGTCACATCACTGACGATGCGGCGGATGAACGGGAAGGTCATGCGCGGGCATTCGATCATCAGGTAGGGGTGCAGCTGTTGTTCTGGCACGCCTTGGATTTCGAAGACACCGGAATATTCCAACTCAAGCAGGAACAAGGTCTTGTCAGACCCGGCGTTGGTGGATGTCACCTTGAGTTTGGTTATGATTTCATACTGGTTGTCCGCCCCGCGTTTGCGTGCATCAAGGTTCACTTCGACCTTGATTTCAGGCTTTACCTCACCGTCGACGCCTTTTTGCGCCATGACGTTTTCAAAGGACAGGTCGCGGACGAACTGGGCCAGAATGCGCTGTTTGATCTGGGGGGGTGTGGCGGTGGCATCTGCTGCGCCGTTTGCGGGGGGTGTTGTCTCTTCGGCCATGTGGCTCTCCGGATATCTATAAATTCGGGCTTGTGTATCAGGGCAGGCGCTGGGCCTCAATGTTTGGTCCAGCCGGATGGGCCGTTTTGGGGCGGATTTTTAGGATCCACCTCCTCAAACTCACCGTCGATGACGCGGTCGCGGGGGCCGGTGGGTCTGTGTTGGGTGCGCATATCGGGGCCCATTTGGAAACTTTGCACGTTCACGCGGGATCGCAGGTGTCGATAGACCGCTGATCTGACGGCAGGCACCAACAGCGCAAAGCCGACGAAATCGGTGAAAAACCCAGGTGTCAGCAACAGCGCGCCCGAAAACAGGATCATCGCCCCGTGGGCCAAAGGCTCTGTCGGGTCTTGCAGGCTGGAAAAGGAGGACCGCAGGTTCAACATCGCCCGCGCGCCCTGACTGCGCACCATCCATGCGCCCAAAAAGGCCGTCAGCACCACGATCGCAAGGGTCCAGCCCAATCCGATGGCACCGCCGACCTGAATGAACAGCGTGATTTCCAACAAGGGAATGCCGATAAACAGCAAAAGGAGTAACATGTGGCCTCCGCCTGGCTATGAATCCGTGGGGCAGCGGTGGACTTGCACCCGCCCGAACCCTACATAAGAAACGAAACAGCTTGTTACCACTTATAGGAAAGAAACGCTTATGAATTCGCCTATCCTTCAGCTTTTGGTGCTTGCCGGTATTGCGATCTTTTTGATCCTTCGTCTGCGCAGCGTACTGGGCACCCGTGAAGGGTTCGAAAAGCCACGCGTGCAGGCGCCCGAGCCATCACGTCGCGCCCAACCGGATTTTGACGTGATCGAGGGTGGGCCTGATCCCGACATCACAGATTATGTGGACGAAGGCAGTGATGCCGCCGCCGCCCTGACAAAGATGAAGGCGGATGACCGGTCGTTCAACGTGCGTGAATTTCTGCGTGGGTCGCGTGGCGCCTATGAGATGATTTTGACGGGCTTTGAAAATGGCGATCTGGCGGATATCAAACCGTTTCTGTCCGACGACGTGTATGAGGCCTTTGCCGGTGTCGTAGACGCGCGGGAGAAAAACGGGCTCAGCGTCGATTTTACCTTCGTTGGCATTTCTGAGACGTCCCTCGTGGATGCGGAATATAACGAAGCAACGAAAGAGGCCGAAGTGTCGGTCAAATTCCTGAGTGAAAGCACATCTGCCGTTTACGACAAAGGTGGTGATCTGATCGAAGGATCGCCCACAGATGTGAAGAAACAACGCGACGTCTGGACGTTCGGCCGCAAGATGGGCACGGGCGATCCGAACTGGTTCCTCGTCGCCACGGGCGAATGATCCTGCGCGCGGCAGCCCTTGGGCTGTCGCTGATGTCGGCGGGGGCAGCAATGGCGCAACCAACCTATCAGCTTTTGCAGTTTGACGATCTGGCCGGTTGGGCCGAGGACGATCATCAAGCGGCGTTGGAGGTGTTTTTGAACACCTGTGGCGATATGCGCAGTGCGGATTGGAAGGGCCTGTGTGATGTCGCGCGGCAGGGCCAGGAAGCGCGCGGATTCTTCGAACGTTTCTTTACGCCGGTTCTGATCGATGATGGGCAAGACGCCTTGTTTACGGGATATTTTGAACCGGAGCTGCGCGGGTCTTTGACCCGTGGCGGCCCGTATCAGTACCCCTTGTATCGGCTGCCCTCAAACCCGGGCCAGTATTCCCGACGTGAGATCGAAGAAACGGGCGCGTATGCCAATCAAGGACTGGAAATCGCCTGGATTGACGACCCGGTGGATGTGTTTTTCCTGCAAGTGCAGGGATCGGGCCGCGTCAGGTTGGACACGGGCGGTTGGTTGCGCGTGGGTTATGGCGGGGCCAACGGGCGGGAGTATTCGTCTGTCGGCTTGGCCTTGGTCGATCGTGGCATTTACCAGCCGCACCAAGTGTCCGCTGATGTGATCCGAAATTGGGTTCGCTCCAACGGGGAAGAGGGGCGAAAGCTGTTGTGGGCGAATGAAAGCTTTGTGTTCTTCCGTGAAGTGAACGAAGTCCCCGCAGATCAGGGGCCCCTTGGTGCCATGAACCGCAGTGTCACAACGATGCGCACTGTCGCGGTTGATCCGGCTTATGTGCCTTTGGGCGCGCCCGTCTGGATCGAAAAGCAGGGCGCTGATCCGTTGAACCGCCTTATGGTGGCGCAGGATACCGGTTCTGCGATCAAGGGATCGCAGCGGGCTGATATTTTCTTTGGGACAGGCGACCGCGCGGGGCGTGACGCTGGCCGGATCAAAGACGGTGGGCGCATGGTGGTGTTGATGCCGTTGCAGGCAGCCTACGCGCTTTTGCCGGATGTCATCGAATGAGAAAGCCGCGCCATCTGTCGGCGGAGGAAAAAGCCCTGTGGGATATGGTCGCCCAAAGGGCGGACCCGTTGGACAAGCCCAAGGCAAAGGTCGTCCGCCCCGCACCCAAAGCGCCAGCTGTTTCGGCCCCTGTCGCCCCCCGCAAGATGCCTGCGTTCAAGGTCGGACAATCGGTGGATCATTCAGCGGACCATGATTTGATGCCGTCATTGGCGCAGCAGATGCGGTCCGCCCCGGTTCAGATGGACAACAAAGCGTATGGGCGGCTGAAACGCGGCAAGCTGAAACCAGAGGCGCGGATTGATTTGCATGGCATGACCTTGGCGCAGGCGCATCCGGCGTTGACGGGGTTTGTGCTGCGGTCGGCGCAAGCGGGATATCGGCTGGTTTTGGTGATCACGGGCAAGGGTAAACATCGCGATGATGGGGGGCCGATCCCCACGAAGTTCGGCGTTTTACGGCATCAGGTGCCGCAATGGCTGGCGATGGCGCCATTGTCTGCTTTGGTCCTGCAGGTGAGTGAGGCGCACGTGCGCCACGGGGGCGGCGGGGCCTATTATGTTTATCTACGTCGCAGCCGCTGACGCCCGTGCAAGGCGGACGGGGTATATCAGCAGGGCAGCGGCGATGGCGAATGTCGCGGCATAGCCCAGCATCTGAACCTCAAACCCGACGCCGATATCTATCAACCAACCGGATACCCCTGGCCCAAGGGCAGATCCAAGAACCATGAGGGCGGTCGTGGCTGCTTTGATGGATCCCAAGTGCTGTGTGCCGAAAAACTCCGCCCAGCAAGCGTTCAACAAGGTTGCCTGGCCGCCACCCGCGGCCCCCATCAGGATCACGGCCAAAGCCGTCCAGCCTAATGTGGGCGCGTACCAATGCAGGATGAAGGCCACGATGTATGGGATCAAATACAACGGCAAAAGGCGGACGGCCCCGATGCGATCCACCAACCAGCCATAGCCGATGGTAGAGGCGAAGAGGGTGATCGTGCCCAAGGGAAACACCGCAACGAGTGACAGGTGCGACCACCCTTTGATCTCAGCGAAATGGACCTGGTGAAACCAGAATGCTGTGCCAAAGCCGGAAAAGGACATCACAGCGGGGGCCATCGCCCAAAACAGCGGATGGCGCAGGGCGTCAGCACGGGTCCAGTGTTTGCCGAACAGGCCAGTGGCCTGCGGGGAATTCGCAACCGACTGGGGCGTGCGTTCAAGACGCAAAAGCCAGAACAGAACGGGTGCCATGGCCGCGCAAAACACGGCACAGCCGATCCAGATCAGATGCCAATCTATGAGGGATTTCAGCCAGACCATGAACAAAGGCAACGTCGCCTCACCCAGCATGAATCCCATGGCCGCAACCGCCAAGGCGCGCCCGCGCGTGGCGACAAACCAGCGGGACATGGCGACAGTGGCCACATGCGTTGTCATACCTTGGCCGAAAAACCGCAGGCAAAACACGACAAGCGGCAGCAGGGCTGCGATGGGGTTGAGGGCCAACAACACACACGACAGGCCGAGAAGAAGGATGACCGTGATGCCCAGTTGCCGCACACGGAACCTGTCAGCAAGGCCGCCTGCAAAGACCATCACAGCGGCCGATGCGCCGGTGCCGATCATATAGATCACGCCCCATTCCCCGTTGGTCAGGCCATAGCTTTGTCTGATCTCTCCGCCGAAGATCGAGATGAAGAAGGTTTGCCCAAAACTGCTGAGGAACGACAAAAGCGCGCCCGTCGCAAGGAAGGGCGCGTTTTGTTTGATGAAGGTCAGATAACCGCTATCGCTCATCCGTCCTTGTTGGACGTCTTCGCGGATATGCGAAAGCCCTAAAGCACGTAGCGGCTGATATCTGTTGAACGGGCAAGTTCGCCCAGGTGTTCTTCGACAAAGGCGGCGTTCACGTCGATTGTGTCGCCGGACCGGTCAGGTGCTGTGAAGCTGAGGTCTTCGAACACGCGTTCCATCACCGTGTAAAGACGCCGCGCGCCGATATTTTCGACGCTTTCGTTCACCTCAGCCGCGATGCGGGCGAGGGCGGCGATGCCGTCGTCGGTGAAATTCACCGTGACCTCTTCGGTGCCCATGAGGGCGGTGTACTGACGTGTCAGCGCGTTGTCGGTCTCTGTCAGGATGCGGACAAAATCGTCCTCCGTCAGGGCGCGGAGTTCGACGCGGATCGGCAGACGCCCCTGAAGTTCGGGCAAAAGATCGGACGGTTTCGCGATGTGGAATGCGCCTGATGCGATGAACAGGATATGGTCGGTTTTGACGGACCCGTGTTTGGTGCTGACGGTGGTGCCTTCGATCAGGGGCAGCAGATCGCGTTGCACACCTTCGCGGCTGACATCCGCGCCACGCGCGTCGGCGTTGCGACAAACTTTGTCGATCTCATCCAGGAAGACGATACCGTTCTGCTCAACCGCCTCCAGCGCCTTCTTGGTGACGGTTTCGTCGTCCAGAAGTTTGTCCGCCTCATCCGCGATCAGCAGATCATAGGATTGTGCGACGGTCACCTTCTTGCGCACCGTGCGTCCGCCAAAGGCCTTGCCGAACATCGCGCCCAGATCCATGCCCCCCATGCCGGGCGGTTGACCGGGGATTTCCATGCCGCCCAAAGGAGACGACGTGTCGGTGAGTTCAAGTTCGATAACCGTATCGTCCAACTCACCGGTCTTGAGCTTTTTGCGGAACATGTCACGGGTGCCGGACCGCGCGTCGTCGCCGGCAATGGCGGTGATCACACGTTCCTCGGCGGCCTCATGGGCCTTTTGTTTCACGTCCTCGCGCATGTAATCACGGGTTTCTACGATGGCGGCTTCGACCAGATCACGGACGATCTGTTCCACGTCGCGGCCAACGTAGCCGACCTCGGTGAATTTCGTCGCCTCAACCTTGATGAAGGGCGCACGGGCGAGTTTTGCCAAGCGGCGGGAGATTTCGGTTTTGCCGACGCCGGTGGGCCCGATCATCAGGATATTCTTGGGGTAGACCTCATCACGCAGGTCATCGCCCAGCTGTTTGCGGCGCCAACGGTTGCGCAGGGCAACCGCAACGGCACGTTTCGCGTCTTTTTGGCCGATGATGAACCGGTCCAGTTCCGAGACGATTTCGCGGGGGGTTAGGTCTGTCATGTTGATCCTTTCGGAGGCAAAATCTCATTGAGATTTTGTTGGCAGAGTTTCGAGGAAACTCTGGGTCTATGGTGCGATGGTTTCGACGGTCAGATTGCCGTTCGTGTAGACGCAGATGTCAGCGGCGATGGCCATGGCGCGCCGCGCGATGTCTTCTGCATCCAGATCCTGATCCATCAAGGCGCGCCCTGCGGCGAGCGCATAATTGCCACCAGATCCGATGGCGGTAACGTCATGTTCGGGTTCCAACACGTCGCCCGCGCCGGTGATAACGAACAGATCGGTTCCGTCGCTGACGATCAGCATCGCCTCCAGCTTTTGCAGGTACTTATCGGTCCGCCAGTCTTTGGCCAGATCGACGGAGGCGCGGGCCAGTTGGCCTGGCGTGGCCTCCAGCTTTTTCTCAAGCCGTTCGAGCAGCGTGAAAGCATCGGCGGTCGATCCGGCAAACCCGCAAATCACGTCATTTCCGCCAGGGCTAAGGCGTCGCACCTTGCGGGCTGTGCCTTTCATAACGGTTTGCCCCACGGACACCTGCCCGTCACCTGCAATGACGACTTTGCCGCCTTTGCGCACGCCAATGATCGTTGTGCCGTGCCAGTTGGGAAAGCTGTCGTCTGCCATGGGTCGTCCTTTCGTCATTCACGGATTTATATGGCGGCGCTGGGCTGTGCCTGCAAGGTTCCAACGAAAAAGGGCGCCCCGATGGGACGCCCCTGAACCATCGCCATGGGCGATTTACATGCTTTCTTCGATCCAACCCTGCAGGGCAGCCTTGGGGGCAGCACCTGTTTTGTTGGACACGACTTCGCCGTTTTTGAACATGAACAGCGCAGGAATACCGCGCACGCCCATTTGGGCAGGAGAGTTGGGGTTTTCGTCGACGTTCACTTTGACGATCTTCACCTTGCCGTCCATCTCGGACGACAGTTCTTCAAGGGCAGGGCCGATCTGTTTGCATGGGCCGCACCACTCAGCCCAGAAATCTACGACCACGGGAATGTCGGACTGGCGCACTTCGGCGTCAAAGGTTGCGTCTGTTACTGCTACGGTGGCCATCTGTTTGCTCCTGAAGATGTGTTTGGAGTGGGAACCTAAGAGCGGGGGGCAGGGCCGTCAAGGCGACCTCACATCATTGAGAGCACTGTCAAGCACAGCGTCGGGCAATTCTGTGGTTTGGAGGGTCTTGGTCCACAACAGAACGGTGCGAATACGTCTGCTGGGGTAAATCAGGCGCAGGGCATCGCGGTAGGCGGCCATCTGACGGATCAGTCCATCGGGTGTGGCCTCGGCTGTGGGGGGCGTGGCGCGGTTCGATTTGTAGTCGACGGCGATGACGTCGGTTTCGGTGACGATAAGTCGGTCGATGAGGCCGAAGGTGCGATCCGGCCCAAGGTGGGGCAGGTCGGCGGAGATTGGAACCTCAACCAAGGCATTCTGGAACACCCATGCGAGGTGCGGATCCTCAATCACGGCGAGGGCTTCGGCAATGAGGGACGTGATGTCACCGACCACACCTGCGTCCGGTTGGTTCTGGATCAACGATGTCGCAAGGGTCTGTCGTTGATCGGGGGGAACATCCGGCAAAACCTCAAGCAGCAGGTGGATGAGGCGTCCGTAGGCCAGCGCCAGGTCGCTGTCATCGGTATGGGTTTCACCGGGCATGATCTTGGCCCCGCCAAGATCCGAGGGCGACAGCGTTTTGGGGCGTTCGGGAACAGGGGGCAACATTGCGCCGAAACCGGGGGTCGCGTTGGAGTTGGCAGCGGGTGCGGTGTGCGCGGCTATCTCACCGGCATCCCAGTTCCACCGGCTGAACCGTTTTCCACCACCCAAGGGTGTGATGAGATCAACCGCATCCAGATGCGCCATGGAGGACAGGGCGGTTGCATGCCAGCTGTCGTCACGATCCTCACCTGTTTTGCCCGCAGCGGCGATGATCAGCCAGCTTTCGGCGCGGGTCAGCGCCACGTAGAGCAACCGCCTGCGTTCGCGATCCTGTGCCGTCAGCATGTCTTGTTTCACAGCATCGAGAACGTCGGGCATGACAGGCGAGGCCGGTTTCCAAAAGACATTTGCGTCGTCGATCAGGAAATCGCCTTTAACCTCTCGTTTGCGGGTGCTCGTGTCCGGGAGAATGACGATCGGGGCCTCAAGCCCCTTGGCCCCATGCACCGTCATTACGCGGATACGGTCACCTGCGGTGTCCATTTGGCGTTTGACGGTCACGTCTTCGGTCTGCAGCCAGCTGAGGAAACCCGTCAGGCTTGGCACATCTGATTGTTCGTAGCCCAGCGCCTGTGACAGCAAGGCGTCGATGCCATCTTCTGCCTCATGACCCAGCCGCGCCAGCAGGTTGCGTCGTCCGTCATGGCGGATCAGCACGCGGTTGATCAGATCGTAGGGGCGCAGAAAATCGGATTGGTTGCGCAGGTCTGTCAGAACATCGACAGTTGCGGTGTGCTTGCCCGACGTGCGGAGCGCCTCCCACAGGGTTTGACCCTTTTTGCGCGGCTGGGCGAGGGCGTAAAGATCGCGTTCGGACCAGCCGAACAGCGGCGATTTCAGCGCGGCGGCAAGGGACAAATCATCATCCTGCAAGGCAAGGAATTGCAGCAGGGCCGAGATGTCTTTGACGGCAAGCTCACCGCCCAGCTTCAACCGGTCGGCGCCTGCAATATCAAGCCCTGCGGATTTGCAGGCGGCGATGATTTCACCAAACAGATCAGACCGTCGCTGAACGAGGATCAGAATATCACCGGGCGTGATTTTGCGGCGGGTCCAATCGTTGTCGCCCTTCGCCTTCACCGGCAGGGTTTCATGGTCGATCATGCGTTTGATTTCAGCAGCGATGGTCCGTGATAAGACGACGTCGTGATTGGTGTCGCCTTTCAGATCGACAGGATCATCCCATTCGCGATCATCGTTCGTCGTGACGGGTTCAACGACAGGCCAAACGTCTACGCGGCCCGGCATATCATCTTTGAACGCCAGATGATTGATCCGGTCATCCAGACCTTCGGCCATGTCGCCTTTGAACGTCTGATCAACGAATTGCAGCACCGCCGCTGAAGACCGGAACGAGTATTCGAGTTCGGTTTTTTGCAGCGGCTTTTGGACCTTCTCCAACTCTTCGGCGAAATATTCGCGCATTCGGTCAAAGCCTTCCGGGTCTGCGCCCTGAAAGGAATAGATCGATTGTTTTTTGTCGCCCACCACAAACACAGTGCGGTCACGGTCAGGGTTGGCCCCAAGCCCGGTGGAAAATTCCTGCGTCAGCAGGCGCACGATGTCCCATTGATCGGGGGAAGTATCCTGCGCTTCGTCCACCAACACATGGTCCACCCCGCCATCAAGCCGGAACAGCACCCATTGGGCGACGGCTGGATCTTCTAACAGCGCCTTTGCTTTACCGATCAGATCATCGAAATCGAGGGCACCTCGTTCCAGCTTTTTACGCTCGTACCGGGTGATGAAGGGCTGCGCGAAGGTATAAAGCGCGCGGGTTTTGTGAAACGCCGAAATCGCGTTGAGGTAATCCCAAGCCGCTGCGACACGGTCCATGAACGCGTAGACATCATCAAGGATATCCTCAAACGCCTCCCACGCGGATTTATGGTTGGACGCGGGCCATTTGCGGCGCTGACCATTTGTGAGGAACATCTCAAATAACGTCTCTAACACGGCCATATCAGGTGATTTCAGGTTCAGGCCCGATAAACGTGCCGCGAACTTCACGTAGGAGGCGGAGGCATTGGGGGCCGCGTCTGACAGATCATTGGCAAGATCATCTTCGCCCCCGATGAACGCAATTTTCAGCGCCGCATCGCGATCAATCCCGTGGATCAGACCCAGCCGCCCGGCCAGTTGATCATCGCTGGGCGGGGTGGCGAAGGCCGCTTTGCGCCCCGAAACATCCGCCAAAAATTTGCCCACATCAGCACCGGTAAAATAGGTCGCGAAGGCGTCGAGGGCGGGCTTGTCCGGCCCTGTCGCCATGTCGTCCAACACGTCTTCGCGCAGCAGCTGTGCGGCGCGGTCTTCCATTTCCTTAAACTGGGGGCTGACCTCAGCCTCAAGCGGAAAGCGGCGCAAGACGCCTGCGCAGAACGAATGGATCGTCTGAATTTTCAGACCGCCCGGCGTTTCAATGGCGCTGGCAAACAGGGTGCGTGCGGTGGCAAGAAATTTCGGGTCCAACGCATCGCTGATCCCAAGATCACGCAGATCATCGCGCAGTTTGTCCGCTGGCATCATCGCCCATTCGCCCAGTCGTTGGAACAGACGGTTCTGCATCTCGGACGCGGCGGCTTTGGTGTAGGTCAGGCAAAGGATGTTCTCCGGCCGCGTGCCCGCAAGCAGCAACCGTGCCACACGATCGGTCAAAACACGCGTCTTGCCAGACCCCGCATTGGCACTCAGCCATGTGGAGCGCGCGGGATCTGCTGCCTCAATCTGGCGGCGGGTGGCGTCGTCGGGGATCATTCCATGTCCTCCACCAATGGATCATCGGTTTCGTCCCATTCGCCGTATCGCGCCAGATGGTCATATGCGCCTTCGAACCGTGTCGTTTCATTGGCGCTGCGGGAGGTGTAGCCCTTCGCGGGGTCCATCCATTTGCCGATCAAGCCCTCAAACCGGTCCCATGTTTCCAGTGCGGGCGATTTTTTCAGCGGTGCCGCCTGGTTTTTCAGGGCAGAGCCGAGGCCCACATAAACGGCGGCTTTGGTGCGGACAGACCCCACCTTTTTGAACGCACCTTTTTCGACCATCGCCGCCTCAAGCAGAAGTTGCTTGTCGAAGTGGAGTTGTTGTTTTTCGCTTGGAACAGTGCCTGTTTTGTAGTCGTAAATCAGCGCCTCACCCTCATCAGACAGATCGATGCGGTCGGCGGTTCCTGTCAGGGTAAAGGCCACGGATGAAAGCCGTTGTTCCCCCCACAGTTCCGTGCCGATGGTCTTGGCATTTGCCTGACGGTCGATTTCTTCGGTCAGAAAATGGGCCGCAAACCCTTGAATGCGCGCGCGCCAAAGGGCGCGTGTGGCGGGCCACGGACATTCCGTTTGCAGAACGTCATCTGCGATCTCCATCAACCGCGTTTCGGCATCCGTATCCGATGGGTCAATGCCTTGCGTGATGAACCGCTCGAGGATTTTGTGAACGATGATCCCACGCAAGGGCGCGCTGGCGGACTGCGCCAGCGGGTCAAGCGCATTGAGGCCCAGCACCTTGCGCGCGTAGATCGCATAGGGATCGCGGATCAGGGTTTTGATCTGGGTGACAGACAGCTGATCCGGCCGCGCATGGGTTGGCGGACGGGGGGACGGACGCGGGGCGGACGGTGTTTTTGTGGTCGGGGCGGCAATGGTTGCCGCCAAGGCAAGCCAATGATCACCGCGGCTGCGCATCGCGGACAGACAGGCGGGGCCGCCTTGGTCGATCAAGCCACCCATCAGATTGATCAAACGGTTCACCCAACGGGACGGAACGGTTTCCGCCTCATCCGACCGAACAGCACGGGAGATGATGACCTCTTTCGCGCAGACGGCTTGCTGATAGTCATGCGCGCTCAGCCCGATGCGGCGCTCGGGCAAGAGCAACCCCGCTTCCTTGCGCAAAGGCCGGTTGAGCCATGGGTCAGGCGCCGCGGCCTCTGGCCAAGTGCCTTCGTTCAGACCCGCCAGGATCACCAGATCGGCGGATTGCACCCGCGCCTCAAGCGTGCCCCAGATCAACACGTTCGGGTGCCCTTCGTCGCGGTCACGCACTTCGCCCGCCGCTAGGATATTGCCAACAAGGCGGCGGTATTCCCGCACGGACATCGTGCCACCGTGTTCGGCGTGGTGGCTTAGATCAGACATGACGCGCTTTGCCTCACTGCCCGCTTTTTTCAGCCACAGGCCCCCCGTTCCATCACCATCCGGCCCTTTGGCAAGGGTGCCCGCAATGGAGAGGTGTGTTTCGATGTGATCGGGGAGAGGCGCGTCTGATTGTGCGACCGGGCGGGTCAAACACTCACTGACCCAGGCCGCCCAAGCCACGCGATCCGGGTGCTTGTCGGAGGTTTTGTTCGCCCACTCCAGCAGGCTGTCGCGGTCAGGAAAGGCGGGGCCATACCGGCGCAGGCGCAATTCCAAATCATTGGTGTGAAGCGCGTGACGGGTTTGCGCGGCGGAAGAATTGGTCAGCGGATGGCGCAGAAGAATCAGAAGACGTTCCGCATCCAAACCCTCGGCCATGATATCAACGACATGACGCAGAAACCGCCCGGGGGCTGACAGATGCAAGGGCTGACCTGCGGAATCGTCCGGTGTGATGCCCCATCTGTCCAACGCGGCGGTCACCTGACGGGTCAACATCCGGTCAGGTGAAATGAGGGCGGATGTCTGCCCGTCTTCAACCGCTTGACGCAGGCGGGCGGCAATCGCGTCAGCCTCGGCCCGTGGGGTCGGGGCCTCAATCAACGTCATTGTTTCAGTCGCCCCTTGCAGGTCATTCAAACCTGGGCCGTCTTTGATCCACTGGTGCGTGACCGGCGCGGGGCGGAGAGAGAGGGAAATGAGCGCGGTTCGCGCGGGATTAGACACTGCTTCGTCACCCCAAGTGGGCACCTGTTGTGGCGAAACGCCAAGTGAGGCGCAGAGGGTTTTGAACCGGAACTGCGGGTGATCTTCTCCACCTTCGTCAGGGTCAAGCATATCCCAAACCTCGGCGGGCATATCACGGTCAAACCCCGGCAGAACGATGCCCCCCTGCGGCAAACCTGCGACCGCCTGCATGAAAAGGGATGTGGCGCCCCGCGATCCGGTGGACCCTGCGACGATGATCGGATGGGTTGGTGGGTTGGATGTCCACCGATCGATCAGCGTTTCGACCACCCGTCGTTGTCGGCCTTCGCCATCCAGCTGATCGTCGACAAAAAACTTCTGGACGAGGTTTACGAACTTCAACGCACGATCCCAATGACCGGATTGATCCGCAATGTTGAGAGACCAAAGAACTCCCGGTGCCACGCCTTCGCCCTGCATTTCGGCCATCAGCGCCACAAGGCTATCGGCCAAATCAAAAGCCGAATCTTGGGACGCCAAAGTCGGATCAACCTCTAGCAGGCCTTTGACCAGCTGCGCGACTTCGAGTTTTCGTTTGAGGGGGGCAGTCGCAGGCGGGATGGAGTGGGAAATGACATCATGGGCAAGATCGGTGACCAACCTGATGCGGGGCAGAAGGCTGGCGTCGCCTTGGTGAAACAAGCTGGTGAGGCGGCGCGCCATGCGGCGGGTGTTGACGTAAATTTCGACCCGCGCGACGTCCGTGGGGGACATTCCAGCGAACCTGCTGCGGAGGCCGCGATACAGCTCAAGCGAAAAGTCGTGGCCAAGGGGCACCGCATAAAGCCGCGGGGTTGATGTTGGATCAAACATGAGACGCCCCCAACATATGTTCAGCCGTTGCGATATTTTCGGGGCGGCCCACATCGCACCATTGACCGGTATACACGGCCCCGAACAGGCGACCCGCCGTCAGCATCGGGGTCCAGAGCGACCACATCGAAAACGCGTCTTCGTCGATGGTGTCCAAGATGTCCGTCCGAATAATCTGGACACCGGAATACACAAAATCGGACCCGCGCGAAATGCGGCCATCTTCGGCAATGTTGAAATCGCCCGTTCCGATATGCGCGGTCGCGTTCGGGCGCGGGATCATCAACAAAAGCCCGTCCATGTGATCAGGGTCCCATACCGTTTGCAGAAGGTCGAGAGGGTTCGGCCCTGCCCAAACAGCATCGGTGTTCATGGCAAAAACGGGGTCAGGGCCCAGCAGATCACGCGCCTTTTTTAACCCCCCTCCCGTTTCCAGCAGTTTATCCCGTTCGTTGGAAATTTTGATGTCAGTGCCGCGCAGATGGTCCTCAATCTGGTGGGCGAGGTAGTGGACATTCACCACACGATTGAGGCCGCCGCAAAACTGAAGGGCATGATCAAGCAAGGGTCGGCCCGCGACTTTGATCATGGGCTTTGGCTGGGTGTCGGTCAGCGGTGCCATGCGCGTGCCACGGCCTGCGGCGAACAGGAGGATGGAGGTGGGAGGCTGTGTCATCCGTCGTTCAATCCAAAAGCGCGACGCGCAAGGGGGCGGAGGTCTGCAAGGTGGTTCACCTGCAGATCGGTCCATAGGTGGTGTTTGACGCGAGGCAGTAAATCCAGATAGCGCGGCTTGCCTTGCTGTTTGGCGAGTTTGTGAAAAATCCCGAGAATGCGAAGATTGCGCTGAACCGCCATCGTGTGGAATGCGGCGGTCATCGTGTCTTCATCAACGTCTTTTGCCAGCCTTGCGACAAGCCGCGGGAGAAGATCAGGGGAAACGTCCCGTCGCGCGTCACGGATCAAAGAGGCGAGATCATAGGCCGGATGCGTGACAAACGCGTCCTGAAAATCAAGCAGTCCGATGCGATCAGGATGCGATTTATCCGCCCTCCAGATCAGGTTCTCCGCATGGAAATCACGCAAAGAGAGTGTTTTGGGATCAGGTGACACCTGCATCAAGACATCTGCCATTTGTGCCTTGATGTCCGATTTCAGATCAGTGCTTTGATCGACACAAGCCCAGTCAAACGCCGGGTCCAACATGTCCGCCCCGACCTGTGGTGTCATGATCATCAAGCCGGTTGGCGCCGGTGAGGCGGACAGATGCGCCAAAACGTCGGTTGCGGCCTCGTAGATCAGTGCCTCATCTTGGGGGCGGATGCGCAGGTGTTGCGCCACGTCTGATGTTCCCAGATCGCTGAGGATCATCAGACCTAAGGCCTCATCGAATGCCAATATGTGCGGCGCAGCCAAACCCAGGGATCTGAGGTGTTCCGCGATTGCAACGAAGGGTTTCTGACTGCCGCACTGTAGGGGTGGCGCATTCATCAGAATGGCGGTCTCCCCCTGTTTTGACAGACGTTCATATCGGCGGGCAGACGCATCGCCCGCAAGAACGGTTCTTTTCCAGTCGGACCAATCCGACGCGGCCAGCCAATCTGCAATTTCAGCGTCACGCATCGTTTGCAATCTGTTGGATGCGTTGGGCCCAGCGGTCCGAAAAAACAAGATGTGCGAGGTGGTCGTCCTCACGCACTGACAGTTCAACGATGAGAGCATCTGTAGGCGTCATCTCACCCAAAATGTCCGGCCATTCAATGAGAGTGATGGCGGTGTCGAAGGCTTCCGTTAGGCCAAGTTCGACAGCCTCTTGCGTGTCGCCAAGCCGGTAAAGATCTGCATGCCAGATGTCACCGTCGGCGGTTTCATACGTTTGGACGAGGGTGAAGGTTGGCGACGGAACTTCGGTGTCGGGGCCAAGGCGCGCGCGAATGAACGCGCGGGCCAATGCTGATTTACCGGCGCCAATTTGACCCTTGAGGAGGATGCAATCGCCAATCTGTGCAGCAGCTGACAGCCTTTCACCAAGGGCATCTGTGGCAGCAGCGTCGCAAAGCGGGATGTCCAGCGTTTGAAGGGTCATGCCGCATCATTAAAGTCTGGGCTGACACCCGCAAGAGCAATCAGCCAGAGGCCTTGCGGGACAATGCGATGTTGTGGCTGGAAAATTCCAAGCCCTCGGGTTCAGCCTCTTCGAGGCGCGAAAACATGATCTGGTGGTTGCCATCGGGCAAAGCGGCATATTGGCAGGTGAGTTTGAGGGACTGCCCCACCCGAATGATGTCATCCCAAACCATATCTTTGGAGGCGTGGTTGACGGCTTCGGTTAACTTGACCCAGACGGGTGAGGGCGACGCAATCCCCTGCCAGACCTTCAATTCATCCTCAAATTCGCGGCTGGCCAAAATACCGTCTGCATCCCCACCCCAAAGGGCGCGATAGGCTGTGTTGGACATGATCAGGGATCCCGCAGACGAAAAAACGGCAATCGCCGCGTCAAGGTTATCAAAGACAGCAGCGCTTACGTCGATCTGGGAGCGAAATTTCCGCGTGAGCGAAATCTCCTCACTTATGTCTTCGAACAGAAATGCGATTGCGCCATCAGGATGAGGTTTTCCGGAAACCCTGAAGGTTTGCCCGTTGGGCAAGAGCCATCTTTCGTGATAGCTGCCCTCTTCGGCCGCATTTTCAAGCTCAACCATGTTGTCGCGCCAGTTGGAGTAGTTTTTGGGCTCAGGCATCCTTTGTTGATCCCGCAGCCTGTCCAGAAACGCGAAGAGCGTCGGGCGCGCGATCAGGAAGTCAGACGGAAGTTCGGTGAGATCCAGCAGCGCCGGGTTGAACATGACCAGCCTGCGGTCAGAATCAAAAATGGCCAGACCGACAGACAGTTGGGCGAACGTTTTTGTCAGGGTCTGCACGAAGTTGCGCTGGGCGTCCTGGGCTGTGACGACCGCCGTTGAATCGACGGCAAAGTGGATTGTGTCTGTGCCGCGTTTCAGGCTGGTGATTTCAAAATAGGTGGGGGCGGTATGGTCCATAAAATCAATGCGATGCATTTCGATGATCGGGGCCGTGCCCGCCGGCTTGGACGCATCGACGAAAATCTCTTTCGGAGGCCATGGGCGGATTTCATTGTCGTCGAGGGGAAATATGGTTTCGCTGAGTTCGATGTAGGCACGATTGGCCCAAACCAGAACACCTTCGGCGTCTCGTTTCCAAATCAACATGGGGGAGTTTTCACCGATCCCGCGCAACGTCTCAAGTTCATGTTCCATCGCGGCAGCCGTCAGGGGATCAACGGTTTCGTTCGGATGATCGCGATCTTGAACGAGCGTCAGGCGTGCCAGACCGCGCCAGTATTCGGCATCAATCCAACCTGTTTGGTTGTCCGACGGGGCAATTTTCATGTGCCCCTTTTCCGCCAAGGTAGACAGTTGTGACCGCAGCAAGGGAAAGCGCGCAGACAGCAATGTCAGGAAAGCTTCCCAATCTGACCGGTCGTCTTTGGACGCCCGCAACAGTTCGTATGCCCGGGGCGTCGCATCGACCAGCAGTGTGTCGTCAAAGAGGAATGTGATCGACCCCTCCGCCTCATGCATCAAGGTGCGCAGGGTTTTGGAATCGCTTGATGTGGATTTGATCCAATAAAAGATCAGGCCCGTGGCGAAGCATCCCCCGATGAGGAGCGCGCCGACCACACCCAAAATGTCCTGACCCATAAGCAGCCTCCGACTCAGTCATCTCAAGGTGCTCTCAATAGGTTAATTTGCCGTTAAAGCTTAGGTGATCGGAGTATTCTGGCCCAATGCGCCACGGCTTGTTTCCGCCCCTGCTTCGATGGCGGGCCGCGGCCATTGAACGCTGACGATGGCACCACCGCGCAAGCCGGACAAGGCCCGTGCCCCACCATTGGCGAACCCCAATGTTGCGCCCGACCTTTCAAGGAGGGTTTTGGCAATGAACAACCCAAGGCCCATCCCTTCGTAGCCGGGCCGTTGTGATCGCGTTTCGGACAAACGCCGTCGTCTCATAAAGGGATCCCCGATCCGGCCCAGGACAGACTGGGGAAACCCCGACCCGTCGTCGCTGATGCGGACACTGATGATGGTGTCTGACCAACTGATCTCAATCCGGACAGTGGCATGCGCAAAGTCGACGGCGTTTTGAACGAGGTTCCGAAGACCGTGAATAACCTCAGGCCGTCGAAAGATATCCGGTTGGCGGACGGGGCCGTTTTCTGGGGGAAGGGTTTCAATATCCACCACTTTACCGCGGTCAAGATGGGGTTCGCTTGCCTCACGTACAACGGTTTCAATCGGGGCCTGCCTTAGAAGGTGGTCTTCTTTTCCGGCCCGTCCCATGGATCGCAGAATGTCACGGCACCTGTCGGCTTGGTCGCGGATCAGCTTTGCGTCATCTTGAAGGTCGCTTCCGCTTTCCAGTTCATCCATCAGCTCACTGCTGACCAGTTTGATGGTGGCCAACGGTGTCCCAAGTTCATGGGCGGCTGCTGCGACGACCCCGCCCAGGTCGGTCAGCTTTTGTTCCCGCGCAAGGGCCATTTGCGTGGCGACCAGAGCCTCCCCCATTGAGAGGGTTTCCTGGGTGACCTGCCGCGCATAAATGCCCACGAAAACAACCCCGATCACAAGGGAAAGCCAAAAGCCGAAGACAAAGATTTCCGGCAGCAACAGTGGCGCGCCGTTCTCTGTCATGATGGGGATGTTGAAAAACCGCAGGACTGTTACGACAACCAGCGCCATACCGCCGAGAATGAGGCTGCTGCGCAAGGGAAGGATCGTTGAGGCGACGGTGATCGGGGCAAGGATCAACAACGCAAAGGGATTGTTCAGACCGCCCGTCAGATAGAGCAAAAACCCAAGCTGAACGAGGTCAAACCCAATGAGGAGATCCGCCTCACTTTCTGACAGCCGGCGGTTTTCAGGGTAGAGGAAAACCGAGAACAGATTCACAAGAATAGGCGCGCCGATCACCACCGCGATCAAGCCGACCTCAAGCGTGAGATTGTAGATATAAAGGGCGGCGAGAACCGCCCCGATCTGGCCCGCAATGGCAAACCACCGCAACACCACAAGTGTGCGCATCCGCAGCCAGTTGCTGCGATTTTCGTTCTGAAAAACCTCGGCTTCGATCTGCGCCATTTTGCCCTGTTACGTTGTTGTGATTTCACCCTGATAGATGGTGCGCATAGGAAGACGTCAACTGCGAGACTTTTTATAAAGGGGTCCAATGTCCAAGACTTATGCCATCGCCGCCGGAGCAGTCGTTGTTGCCCTTTTGGGTGGAACGTTCGCGGCCACCCAGATCAACGGATCTGATGACGTGTTTGCCCAGTGCCGCGCATCGACAGCGGCCGGGGGTGCGATTGGGGGCCCGTTTGAACTGGTTCGCGATGACGGTGTGACCGTGACGGATCAAGATGTGATCACCGGGCCGACCTTGATCTACTTCGGCTATACATTCTGCCCCGACGTCTGCCCGCTGGATGTGTTGCGCAATGCACAAGCCGTTGAAATCGTGGAGGAAGAACAGGGCGACACAGTGACCCCTGTGTTCATTTCGATTGATCCGGAACGGGACACCGTGGATGTGGTGCGGGACTTTGCGGATAACTTTAGCGACGACATGATCGGCCTCACGGGGTCTCCCGAACAGGTGCGTGCTGCATCGCAGGCGTATCGGACCTATTACGCCAAACAAGACAGCGATGATGACTACTACCTCGTGGATCACACGTCGCTGTCATACCTTGTTTTCCCCGATCATGGTTTTGTTGAATTCTTTCGCCGGGACGTGCCGCCAGAGGATATGGCACAGAGCCTTGCGTGCTTTGTGGATGCTGCAGATCGGGCAAGTTGACGCGTTGGTTTGACCGATTGGTATGTCGGCGCTACCTCTGAACCAACAAGATGAGGTAAGGTATGGAACAGAACGCGATTGGCGAAGACCCCTCCCTGCTGTTGGTGGATGACGATGAGCCGTTTTTGCGGCGGCTGGCTAAGGCTATGGAAAAACGTGGTTTTGCAGTGGAAACCGCTGACAGTGTTGCCGCGGGTAAGGCCATTGCGACGGCGCGTCCGCCCGCCTATGCGGTTGTCGATCTGCGGCTTGAGGACGGCACGGGGCTGGACGTGGTCGAGACCTTGCGAGAACGGCGGCCTGAAAGCCGAATCGTTGTTTTGACGGGCTATGGCGCCATCGCCACAGCGGTGGCAGCGGTGAAAATTGGGGCCACTGATTACCTGTCGAAACCCGCTGATGCGGCGGATGTGATGAACGCGCTTTTGTCCAAGGATGATGAGCTTCCGCCGCCGCCGGAAAACCCGATGTCGGCGGACCGGGTGCGGTGGGAACATATCCAGAGGGTGTATGAATTGTGCGACCGGAACGTGTCTGAAACCGCCCGTCGGTTGAACATGCACCGCCGGACGTTGCAGCGGATTTTGGCGAAGCGTAGCCCCCGTTAACCTTCGCGTTTTTTCCATGTTTTGCTGGTATGGCTTGCGTATGGCTTGCGTATGGCAGCCGTATGGCTCAGAGGCTGGCAGCCGCCCTTAACCATTTCACGAAAACGTCCCGCGTGGGCGACACGATTTCGGGTCTGGTGAGGATGTGGTAGGCGATGTCGGAGTTTTCTTCTTCGCACAGTTTGATGACTTTGCCGTCGCGTTCCAACTGGTCCGCAATCGGGGCGGGCAGCACCGTGATGCCGAGGCCGGACAGCGCGGCCTCCCGACTGAATTGGCTGGTCGGGAATTGGGTGACGGTTTCCTCGTTTAGGTCGATCCCGTTTTCTGCGATCCACATTCGCTCTTCCGAGCGCATCCCATCGACGACCCAGCGACTGCCCTTTAAATCGCCAAGGCAGGTCACGGGCCTGTCCCCGATATAGGATGGCGCGGCTACGGCGACATGACCGGCGGCCATCAGGCGGGGTTGTCGCCACACGAACCGCGCGGGTTTTGGACTGATCGAGCAAATCACGGCTTGCGGTGGCGATGGTGCCGAAGGCCTCCGTCAGGGCGAGGGCCAGACGTTGCCCGTCGGCGGTGAGGGCCATACCGCGCCCCTCACGGGTCATCAGGGACAGGCCAAAATGATCTTCGAGTGCGCGCAGTCCTGAGCCCGTACTGGCAATTGTAGTGATTGGGGCGGTTTCCCTGAACCGACCTAAAGCATGAACCGTTTGATCACGCGGTCTACCACGGTGCCGTCCTTGCGGGTGAATTCACCGGTGAGGACGGTTTCGTCAACGAACCCCATTTTGGAATAATAGGCGAGGCCGCCCGTGTTGTCGGAGGTGATTTTCGCAATGATGGAGGTGCCGCCAGCGGCGCGGCAGTCGGATTTTGTTTTCTCCATCATCACGGCGCCTGCACCGCGCACGGGGGATTGCTGATCGGTGAAGGACCCAATTGAAAAGACGCCCGGTTCAATTTCAAACGCGGCCTGAAAGCCCACGATGCGATCCCCGTCGAGGGCGACGGTTGAGACGCGCGCCTCGTGCAGATAATGCGCCTGTAGATCGGCCTCGGAATACGGATCTTCGTAGGCGGTGGTGCCGCCAAGGCTGATCGTGTGGTTGATGATGGCGCAACACGCGGGGATGTCTGCTGCGGTCATGGAACGGGCGGTGAGGGTCATAACTGGTCCATCAGTTGGGCATGGCGCGCGGTGAAATCGGTGCGGACCTGCACGGGGGGACGCAGGCGAATTTCAGCAGTTTGGGCCGTGTTAGGGTCGATTTTTCCGAAGAACTTATCAGCCTCGGCTTCGGTGAACCCGGCGATTTGAACGGCCTCCAGCCAGGCGCTGATTTTGTCGGCCTTTTTGATCTGCTTTTTGATCGCAGCGGGCACTTGGGCGGGCAAGCCAAAACGGATGTGGATGGCCGCCATCAGCCGATCATCCAGCGTTTCATAGCCCGGCCCAACGGCGGCCTTCACGGGGCTGATCATGTCCCCGATGACATATTCAGGGGCGTCGTGCAGCAAAGCGGCAAGGTGCCATTTGACCGGCGCATTGGGATTCATCTGGCCGAAAATCTGTTCCACGAGCAATGAATGTTCGGCCACGGAATAGGCGTAGTCACCCCGCGTCTGCCCATTCCAGCGCGCCACGAAGGCCAGCCCATGGGCGATATCCTCAATTTCGATGTCCATCGGCGTCGGGTCCAGCAGGTCAAGCCTGCGGCCGGACAGCATCCTTTGCCATGCGCGCGTTTGTTTCATTGTGCCCCCTTGACCAAAGCGCGACCCTAAGGCGCAAACTAGCCGATTGTCGAGAGGGGGCGCGGGTGATAGTCACCGCGGCAACATGGATGCAAGGAGAGCCGTGATGGCCAAAGACTACATCGTCAAAGACATTGAACTGGCCGCGTTTGGCCGCCGTGAGCTGGACATCGCCGAAACCGAAATGCCGGGCCTGATGGCCTGTCGTGAGGAATACGGTGAAAGCAAGCCGTTGAAGGGTGCGCGGATCGTCGGGTCTTTGCACATGACAATCCAGACCGCCGTTCTGATTGAAACGCTGGTTGAGCTGGGCGCCGATGTGCGCTGGGCGTCGTGCAACATTTTCTCGACGCAAGACCACGCGGCGGCCGCGATTGCCGAAGCTGGTGTGCCTGTCTTTGCGATCAAGGGGCAATCCTTGGAGGAGCACTGGGATTATCTGGACAAGTCGTTCCTGTTCGACGACGGGCCAAACATGATCCTTGATGATGGGGGCGATGCGACGCTGTACATCCTGTTCGGCGCGCGGATGGAAGCCGGTGAGGATGTGATCGCCGTGCCGCAGTCCGAAGAAGAGGCCGTGATCAAGGCGCAGATCGAAAAGCGGATGAAGGCCAGCCCCGGTTGGTTCACCAAAATGCGCGAGCAGATCAAAGGCGTGTCCGAGGAAACGACAACGGGCGTACATCGCCTGTACGATCTGCACAAGAAAGGCCAGCTGCCGTTCCCTGCGATCAACGTCAACGACAGTGTGACCAAGTCGAAGTTCGACAACAAATACGGCTGCAAGGAATCGCTGGTCGACGGCATTCGCCGCGCCACGGACACGATGATGGCCGGTAAGGTCGCGGTTGTGATGGGCTATGGCGATGTGGGCAAAGGGTCTGCTGCGTCCTTGGCCGGTGCCGGTGCGCGCGTGATCGTGACGGAAGTGGACCCGATTTGCGCGCTGCAGGCCGCGATGGACGGGTTCCAGGTGACGACGCTTGATGAGGTTGTGAGCACGGCGGACATCTTTATCACCACCACCGGCAACAAAGACGTCATCCGGATCGAGCACATGCGCGAGATGAAGGATATGGCGATCGTCGGCAACATCGGCCACTTCGACAACGAAATTCAGGTGGCAAACCTGAAGAACCACAAGTGGACGAACATCAAAGAACAGGTGGACATGATCGAGATGCCGAACGGCAACCGGTTGATCCTGCTGTCTGAGGGCCGTTTGCTCAACCTTGGCAACGCAACGGGCCACCCGTCCTTCGTGATGTCCGCGTCGTTCACCAACCAGGTGTTGGCGCAGATCGAATTGTGGACCAAGGGCGACGAATATCAGCCGGGTGTTTACATCCTGCCCAAGCATCTGGACGAAAAGGTCGCTCGTCTGCATTTGGACCGGATCGGCGTGAAGCTGTCCAAGCTGGACCCAGATCAGGCCGCCTATATCGGTGTGTCCCCTGAGGGGCCGTTCAAGCCGGAGCACTACCGCTACTAAATACGCCGTTAACGCCGTTTGAGGCGTTTGGTTCCGATCAAAATTTCACACCCCGCAGCGGAACAGCTGCGGGGTTTTTTGTGTTCTTCAGGCAATATCAAACTCAACACAGGAGATTGAAAATGTTTAAGACACTGATGACGACCACTGCCCTGACCATTGCGCTTACAGCGCCGTCTTTTGCCGAAACAGAGACTGAAGACACGGCAATGGACGTGGAAATGGAAGAGACGTTTGCCAACGTCGATACCGAGGTCGAAGGTGAAGACGGCGACATGATGACGGCCGATGCCGCAGATGATGCAACGCTGGCCGGTGACGGTGAAGACGACATGACAGTCACCGCAGAGACCCTGAACGGTGAGGCGGACATGGACAGCGAAGGCACACTGACAGCCGACGCCGACATGGCCATGGAAGACGAAGGACTGGAGCAGATTTCCCAGTTCAGCGGCATGACCGTTGACCAGATTGTGGGCCTTGATGTCATGAGCGCCGATGGCGAGGACGTCGGTGAGATCGATTATGTGATCTCCGACGGGATGGACTACAAGGCCGTGATCGGCATTGGCGGTTTCCTTGGTCTGGGCGAATACACCGTGGCATTGCCGCTGGGCAATTTTGCCATGATTGACGGTGAATTGATCCTTGATGAGGCGACCGAAGCTGAGCTGGAAGCGATGCCGGAGATCGATGAAAGTGAGCTGGAAGGTCTCGAGGGGGACTATGTCATCAGCTAATCGCGATTGACGAAAAAAGGCGCCCGGTGAGAGGATCACCGGGCGTTTTTTGTGCGGAACGTCCAAGTTCCGCCGTGGTCGGATAGGGCTGTCGTTCCTGCGCAATTCCCCTTTGAGATGGGCCCATCTGCCATTAACCTATGTGCAGCGCCGATGTACGGTGAGACCAAAGGTGGGAGAATACCATGAGCAAACGTGACGATTTGATCGCAAAATATGCGGATGACCTGAAGAATAAGTGCGGCATGACGCCTGATATGGATCTGTTGACCAAAGTCACCATCGGGTGCGGTCCATCCATTTACAACGCAGATGCGTCGACCGTGGCCGGAAGCCAAGAGTCCGAGCTTGAGACGGTCAAAAAGAATTTTCTGATGAAAAAGCTGGGTCTGGCGGATGGCCCGCAGCTGATGGAAGCGATCAACTCTGTCATCGAGACCTATGGTAAATCGGAGCGCAATAAGTACCGCGCTGTGATCTATTACATGCTGACCAAGCATTTCGGCAAAGAAGCCGTCTACGGCTAAGCCGCACATAGTCCAATGAAAACGCCCGCCTGTATCGGCGGGCGTTTTTGTTTTGAGGCAAATTTTACGGGCAATTTGTTTGGTGAAATTGCGACAGTTGTGTATCCAAACCCCGTTGGCCAGGATGGCCTAGATCAGTTTCAGACATACGTGTGGTGGCTTTTTGGAGTGCACGTGGTGAGAGAAAGGGTCTAGGCGGGGTGCCTGGGCCCTTTCATTCGTTCAAAGCACCGTCAAAGCCGCCCCCATCAGCGCACAGCCGATGGTTGCGTAGCCGCCGTTGATCAGCGTCAGCCGATGTGAGTGCATCGAATACCCGTGAAACAGGGCAATCCACGGTGTGACAAAGAACAGGCCCACGCCAGCGCCCGAAATGATACCTTTGCCGAACGTGTCGATGCCAGCTGTTGCAAAGCTGTGCCGCATCATCCCCGCGACAAGGATCAGCGCGATGGCGCAGGTCACATATGGCACTGGGCTGCGCATGTTTTGCGGGTTCCCCTCCGCGTCCAACGGCACCTGACTGCTGCTTTTCCAGGCGTCCGAAAACACCCCATACCAAAACGCGCCGAACGCAAATGTCACGGCTGCCCCAACGACGATCGCTAGAATTCCCATAGTTAGTCCCTCTGTTGGCTGCACAAAGTGTGCCCGCCAAAGGGCGATCTGCCTAGTCTTTTTTACGGATCGGTGTCGCCCAAGGCGCAAATGACGGCCCATTCCGCGTCCGTCACTGGCTGTACGGACAGGCGAGAGTTCTTGACGAGAACCATATCGGACAGACGTTCATCCGCCTTGATCTGATCCAATGTGACGGGCGTGGTGAAGGGGCGGACGGCCTTGATATCAACGCAATCCCATCGGTCATCGTCTGTCGTGCTGTCGGGGTGGGCGGCGGCGCAGACCTCGACAATGCCCACGACGGCGCGCTCTTTCTGGGAGTGATAAAAGAAGCCGCGGTCGCCCACCGACATCTCTCGCATGAAATTGCGTGCTTGGTAGTTGCGCACGCCGTCCCATTCTTCGCCTGCGTCGCCTTTGGCGGTTTGCTGGTCCCAGCCCCAGGTGGAGGGTTCGGATTTAAAAAGCCAATAGCGCATCACCCGATGACCTTTTTCCATTCCTCGACACGAACATGTTTGAACAGACCCGCCTTGGCGTAGGGATCATTGTCGGCCCAATCTTGCGCCGCCTGAAGACTGTCCACGGTGAGGATAATGAGAGAACCGCACATGGTGCCATCGGCGTCCAGAAACGGGCCCGCCATTTCGACAACGCCGGTGTCTTTGAGGTAGGCGATATGCGCCTCACGGGTGTCGAGACGGATTTGAAGGGCATCGGGTTTGTCGCGGGTGATGATGGCAAAACGCATGGTTATTCCTTTCGAAGAGGACGGGAGAGAAGGGTGGCAAGGGCCGTGTCCGGCGTGATCGACCCATCCGAAAGCGCAGCGACCACTGTGCAAATCGGTAGGTCAAGATCATGCTTTTTGGCAAGGTTAGACACTGATATGGCTGTTGCGGCGCCCTCGACGGTGGTGGTGGGATCGAAATCTTGCGCCGCCCCGATGGATTGGCCGAACCGGTAGTTGCGTGATCCGTCGGACGTGCAGGTCAGCGCCAGATCCCCGAACCCCGACAACCCCGTGAGAGTTTCCGGATCCGCGCCCAGGGCTTTGCCAATGCGCCGCATTTCCGCAAAGCCACGTGTGATCACAGCGGCGCGCGCGCTTTCGCCGTAGCCCGCGCCCATACACACACCACAGGCAATCGCGATGACGTTTTTCAGCGCCCCGCCCAATTCCGCGCCGATCACATCGGGGCTGAGGTAGAGGCGCAAGGTGGGCGTGGACAGGCAGCCTTGAAGGTAGGGGCCTTCGCCTTCATCCGCGCAGGCGAGGGTGAGCGCGGTTGGAAGCTGGCCCGCGATGTCGGCTGCAAAACTGGGGCCGGTGAGCATGGCAGCGATGGCGTCGGGCACGGTCGCTTCGATCAGGGCGACGGGGCCGCGCAGGGTCGTTTGATCAATGCCCTTGCAACAGGCGACAAGGCGTTTGCCGCGCAACTTTTCCGCATGCTCGCCCAGCCATGCGCCGAGTTTTTGCGTCGGAATGGCGAGGAGAATGGTGTCTGCCTGAAACACAGCGTTGAGGTCTGAGGTTGCCGTGACAGACTCCGGCAGGGTGTAGCCGTCCAGCCGCGCGGCGTTCATGCGGGTCGCTTGCATGGCGGCGCTGGCCTTTGGGTCACGCGCCCAGAGCGTGACAGGACCGTTCGCCGCCAAAGCGATGGCAAGACCGGTTCCAAATGCGCCCGCTCCGGCGACAGCGATTTTCATGCCTTGGCCCCCTTTTTGCCGCTGCCCAAAAGTGTTGGGCTGGTCTGATCAAGTGGCCAACGGGGGCGTGCCGACAGAGACATGTCATCGATATCGCCCGATGCCAGACGATGCAGGCCAACAAAGGCAATCATCGCGGCGTTGTCGGTACACAGAGCGAGGGGGGGTGCGACAAAATCAGTGCCTGTTTCAGCACAAATCGCCTGAAGTTCTGCGCGGATCGCAGAGTTCGCGGCAACGCCGCCCGCCACCGCGACGGTGTGAACAGCGGGGTTTTTCGCGCGGGCAACCGCCAGTGCACGGCGGGTTTTGTGGGCCAGAACATCCGTGATCGCTGCTTGAAAGCTGGCGCAAAGATCGGCGCGGTCCCCTATGCGCAGACCCCCATGTTGGGCGACCAGATCATCACGCGCACGCAGGATTGCAGTTTTGAGACCGGAGAACGACATGTTGCAATCATCACGGTTCAAAAGCGGACGCGGCAGTTTGATGGCTTTGGGATCACCTGTTTTGGCCGTGGCCTCAACCGAGGGGCCGCCGGGTTGGGGTAGGCCAAGGATGCGCGCGGTTTTGTCGAACGCCTCCCCCGGGGCGTCGTCAATTGTGCCGCCCAAACGGGTGTAGCGATCCGGGCCTTCGACCAGCAGAAACTGACAATGCCCGCCGGAGACCAGCAACATCAGATATGGAAATTCAATGTGATCGGTGAGTTGTGGGGTCAGCGCATGACCTGCGAGGTGGTTGACCCCGATCAAGGGCAGGCCTGTCGCGGCGGCGATGCCCTTGGCGCACATGACGCCCGACAAGACGCCCCCGATCAATCCAGGACCGGCGGTGATAGCGATGCCGTCGATGTCTTTGATGGTCAATCCGGCGTCAGATAGACACTGTTTCACCGCAAGATCGATTTTTTCAGCATGGGCCCGCGCGGCGATTTCAGGCACGACACCACCAAATGCGGCATGGGCGTCCGTTTGGCCGTAGACCACATTCGACAGGATTTCGGCGCCCGTTGGCGACCCACGGACGAGGGCTGCGGCGGTGTCGTCACAGCTGCTTTCGATGCCGAGGATGGTGCGGGATGCGGACATGGTGTGCCCATTGCTTGCGTCTGGATGCCTTGCAGGTAACACTTGCCCGCAATCGCCACAATGGCTGGGGGTGGCGTCTATGGTCCGCTTTGACAATCCGATCGTGTTGGTCACGCGCCCGAGGGCGGCGTCGGAGGCCTTTGTTGAGGGTCTGCGACAGCATGCTGGCGCATTCGAACCCGTGATCGCGCCTGTTTTTGAGATTGGAGAGGTGGCGCGCTCTGTCCCGTGTTTCGACGAGGCGATTTTCACGTCGAAAGCTGGCGTGGCCTTTGCGCCCGAAGGGGAGGGCCGGATTGCGTGGTGTGTGGGCGACGCAACGGCGCAGGCCGCGCGGGCCGCTGGGTATGAGGCGCGCAGTGCGGCGGGCGATGCGGACACACTCATCGACCTGATTCTCACGGAACAAACGGGCGGAAGGTTGGTTCACCTGCGCGGGGAAATTTCGCGCGGCGACGTCAGCCAGCGGCTGACGGCTGCGGGTGTGACCTGTGCGGAGGTGGTGAACTATCGCAAGATCGCGTGTCCGCCCCCTGCTGAATTGGGCGGTCTGTTGAGGGCGCACCGGAATATCATTTTTCCCGCGTTTTCCGCTGAAACAGTGTCTTTATTTTTGGATTGGCCGTTGGAACCAAAGGGGATGCATATCGTTGCCATAAGTGCGGCGGTGGCCCAGGCGGCGGAACAGATGTCGCCCCAAAATATCACGGTGGCTGACCGTCCTGATTTGGCGTCTATGACACAGGCTGTGGCTGCTTTGATCGCTTGAGGGTCTGTCAGGTGCGCTGTACAGTCGAATGGTTAGATAAACAGGTAGTGGGTGGCGAACGTGGCCAAATCTCCGATCAGTGAGACTGAGGAAAAGCCGGATCAGGATGTGTCTGAGACGCAGGACGATCTGACGTCTGTTGAAGATGCGGAGATCGTGGAAGACGAGGATGTGACGTCAGACGCGACCGTGGAAGACGATGTGTCGATTGACGGAGACGTTGTTGAGGACACGCCTGAGACTTTGCCAGAGCCTGCGCCTGAACCCCAGCCTGCGCCGTCAAACGGGGGTGGCGGGTTTTTGATGCTGCTTTTGGGTGGTGTGGCTGCTGGTGCGATCGGCTATGGCATCGCGACCTACACCAATACGGACACCAGTGCTGAGATGATTGCGGCACAGGCGGAGCAGATTGCCGCCCTGCAGGACCGTTTGGATAATCTTCCGCCGGTGGATTTGTCAGGCGTTGAGGCCCGGATTGAAGATGTCGCAACCGAGGTCAACGCGACTGTCGCTGCGTCTGTTGAGGCGTTGACGGCGCAGATCACCCAACTGGATGAGCGTTTGGCGCAAGTGGAACGTCAGCCCAATGCGGATGGCACGTTGTCGGACACTGCGCTGGCCGCGTATCAGGCGGAATTGGACGCGTTGAGGGCTGAGTTGGAAACCCAACAAGGTGCCGTGATGACAGCCGCAGCACAGGCAGAGGCCGATCTGGCCGAAGCCCGTGCGGAGGCGGAAAGATTGGAACAAGAGGCATTGGCCGCGGCTGAGGCTGCTGAAGCGCGCGCCGCGATCAACCGCATTGCAACTGCTGTTGATACAGGTGCGTCCTTTGCCGATGCTTTGGCGTCGTTTGACGGGGAGGCCCCTGCGGCGTTGACTGCGGCGGCGGAGATCGGTGTTGCGACCACTGCAGAACTGGTGGCGGATTTCCCTGCGGTGGCCCGCGCGGCGCTGGCATCCGCACGGTCTGAGGGTGTGTCGGGCGACGAGGGGGGCCTTGGCGGGTTCCTGCGCAGCCAGTTTGATGTGCGGTCTACCTCCCCCCAGGAGGGGCCTGGCCCTGATGCGGTCCTGTCGCGCGCTGAGGCTGCGGTCAAGGAAGGCCGGATCGCGGATGCGCTGGCGGAGATCGAAGCGCTGCCCGAAGTGTCCCGCGCCGAGATGACCGACTGGACGGCCCGCGCGCAGGCACGATCCGATGTTCTGGATGCTTTGTCGTCCCTGTCTGAAACCTATCAATAAACGAAAGCTGCCTATTTATGCTGTGGTCCCTGATTAAGATTTTGGCCTTTGTTGCGGTTGTCATGGCCGCGACCTTTGGCGCGACGATGTTGATGGATATGGAAGGCAGCGCGACCTTCGATATTGGCGGGCAGGCGGCGACGCTGTCTGTGTTGGAGCTGTTTATCGCGTTCATCGTTTTGGTGGTGCTGGTGTGGCTGACGTTCAAACTGATTGGCTTGGCGATCGCGACGTTCAAGTTTTTGAACGGCGACGAAACGGCGATTTCTCGCTATTTCTCACGCAACCGCGAACGCAAAGGGTTTGAGGCCTTGTCAGAGGGGATGATGGCGCTGGCGTCCGGCGAAGGGCGTTTGGCGATGGCCAAGGCAAGCCGCGCGGAGAAGTATCTGGAACGGCCGGAGTTGACCAATTTGCTGACCGCGCAGGCGGCTGAGTTGGCGGGTGACCGCCGCACGGCTGAACAGACCTATCGCAAGCTGTTGGAAGATGAGCGCACGCGGTTCGTGGGTGTGCGTGGCATCATGAAACAAAAGTTGGAAGACGGCGATACAGATACCGCGTTGGCGCTGGCCGAAAAGGCGTTTGCGATTAAGCCCAAGCATGTGGAGACACAGGACACCTTGCTGCGCCTTCAGGCGGAGAAAGAGGATTGGTCCGGTGCCCGCAAGACGTTGACGGCAAAGTTGAAGACGGGGCAATTGCCACGGAATGTCCACAAACGCCGCGATGCGGTCTTGGCCCTGTCCGAGGCGAAGGGCATTTTGCAGGACGGGCAAACGGTTGAGGCACAGGAGGCCGCGATTGAGGCCAACCGCATGTCGCCCGATCTGATCCCTGCCGCTGTCATGGCCGCTGAGACCTACGTGGAAAAGGACAACAAGCGGGCCGCAACGCGGGTGATCAAAAAGGCGTGGGAGGTCTCCCCCCATCCGGATCTGGCTGCGGCCTTTGCCAAGATCGAACCGGAGGAGGATGCCAATGCGCGTCTGAAACGGTTCCGTGTGCTGACAAAGCAGCATCCTGATCATCCAGAGACCAAGATGCTGCTGGCCGAACTACACATCGCGGCGGAGGATTTCCCGCAGGCACGACGTGACATCACCGAACTGGTGGCAGAGGCCCCGACGGCCCGCAGCCTGACGATCATGGCCGCCGTTGAACGGGGCGAAGGATCCGCCGATGCCGTTGTGCGCGGTTGGCTGGCCAAGGCGTTGACGGCACCGCGCGGACCGCAGTGGATTTGCGACAACTGCCAACACATCCATGGCGCATGGGAGCCGGTGTGTTCCAACTGCGGCGGCTTCGATACGCTGTCATGGCGCGAGCCGCCAATGGGCGAAGTTTCCATGCCAGCGGGCGCTGAGATGTTGCCGCTGATTGTCGGACAGATTGAGGCGCCAAAAGAGGACGACGCGGATTTTGTCGAAGCCGAGATCGTCGAAGAGATACCCGACACCGAAGAGCAAAAATAACGCTTTTCCAAGTCATGGCGCGGTGCTAAAGACCGCGCCGTGGCCGCTGTAGCTCAGATGGTAGAGCACGTCATTCGTAATGATGGGGTCGGGGGTTCGAGTCCCTTCAGCGGCACCACTTCTACCAAGCTTTCATGATGACACTGATGTGCTTGGTATCGACCTTTCTGTCATGATCCCCCCTTAGCCGACGACATCAGCGGACCGCGTGGGCGAGAGCGCAGCAGCATTGGATCACCGCCTAAACCCGTTCTCCTAACGCATAGGGTGCGGGTGGGACGTCCATCATTACTTGGAAGAAGCTATCAACCTGTGCCAGTGCCAAGCCATGGCGCAAAACCTTGGGCCCGCAGCCCCCTTGATAGACTGCATTGGGTCAATCGTTCCGTGATGGATCGTTCGGATTGGACGAAAACAATGCGATCTTGTTGCCTTGCGGGTCGCGCAGATAGCCAACGTAGAACCGAGGGCCGTAATCGGGGCGAAAGCCAGGGGCGCCTTCGTCTGTCCCGCCCGCAGAGAGCGCGGCTGCGTGAAGGGTACGGACCTGCGCCTGATCGGAAGCCTCAAATGCGGTCATGGACCCATTGCCTGCCGTGGCAGGGGCCCCGTTGAAGGTGGGTTTGACGTAGAATTCCGGGTGAACGGGCGTTTGGCCGTGGGGGACGGGCAGCGCGAAACTGAGCCCCTCAGGCCCGATTTCCAGCCCGTAGCCAAGTGGGATCAGCAGGGCGGAATAGAACCGCTGTGCGCGGTCCAGATCATCCGCCCCGATGGTCACATAGGCAATCATGCTGCCGCTTTGCGCGCTTTGCGGGCGCGGACGATGGGCAGGATGATCAGGGCGGCCGCGATCAGCAAAAGGGCAAGCGTCATGGGCCGTTCAAACACGAAATTCACCCCGCCATAAAGCTGCATCGAACGTGAGAAGTTGTCCTCCATCATGCCGCCAAGGATGAAGCCGATCAGAAGGGGCGGCAATGGATAATTCGCGAATTTCAGCGCGATGCCGCAGATGCCAAAGAAGACAAGCAGCAGCAGTTCAGTCGCGTTGTTCTGGCCGATGTAGGCGCCCATGAGGGTGAAGAACAGGATGAACGGGATCAGGTAATTGCGCGGGATCGCCAGCAGTTTGGCGATGTAGGGGATCAAGGGCAGGTTCAGGATCAGCAGCACCAGATTGCCGATGAACATGGACATGATGACCGCCCAGAAGATTTGCGGTTCATCCACCATCAGGCGCGGGCCGGGGGTGACATTCAGCGCGATGAGGGCACCAAGAAGGATCGCCGTGGTGCCAGACCCTGGGATGCCGAGGGTCAGCAGGGGCACGAACGACCCGGTGCAGGCCGCGTTGTTCGCGGTTTCCGGCGCGGCGAGGCCTTTGATCGATCCTTTGCCGAACTCGTCCTGTTCAGCCTTGGGCGCGATGTTGCGTTCGACGGCATAACCAAGGAACGACGCGATTGTGGCGCCAGCACCGGGCAGCACACCGATGAAGAACCCCTGCACGGATTGGCGGCCGATGACGGGGGCAATGGCGCGGGCCTCGGCGCGTGTGATGCGCAGGTCTTTGATCTCTCCTCCGTCGTCACCGAGGTTTTTGGGTTTGAGGACAAGGAACACGGCCTCTGGCAGGGCGAACATGGCCATGGCGAGGGTGATGAACCCAAAGCCCGATTGCAGATCCATGATGCCGGCGGTGAAACGTGGCAGGTTGAACAGTGCGCCTTCGCCCACGGTGGCCATGATCAGGCCCAAGATCGTCATCAACAGCGCCTTTGTCACTTGGCCTGGGCCTGCGAAGGCCGCGATGGCGGACAGGCCCACGACCATCAGGGCGAAATATTCGGGGGAATGGAACAGCAGCGCGACCGAGGACAGCATGGGCGCGAAGATCATCAACAGGATGGCCCCGATGGTGCCGCCCGCGAAACTGGCGATGGCGGCGATGGTCAACGCCTTGCCCGCCTTGCCCTGTTGCGACATCGGGTAGCCGTCAAAGGACGATGCTACGGTGCCTGCCACACCCGGGGCATTCAGCAGGATCGACGAGGTCGAGCCGCCAAAGATTGCGCCGTAGTAGACACCGGCCAGTAAGATCAGGGCGGCAGACGGATCGCCCATGGTGATGGCGACGGGGATCATGATGGCAATGATGGACATGGGCCCAAGGCCGGGCAGCATGCCGATGAATGTGCCGATCAGGCAGCCACCGATCACGACGATCAGGTTTTGCAGGGACAGGGCCGTTTGCAGGCCGATCAGGATACCTTCGAGCATGGGTCAGGCTCCTAGAAAATAGGGGAGGGGGCGCAGGAAGATGCCCAACACCTCTTGCACGAGGTACCAGACGGCGACGGTCGCGATCAGGGCGACGGGGATCATGATGTGGAACTTGCGTTCGCCCAAGATGAAGGATCCGAGGATCAGAAACAGGCTGGTGGAGGCGAGGAAGCCAAGGGGGCGCAAGCAAAGCGCATAGACCACCATGAGGGCCAGCAACAGGATCGCCTGGCCAAGGAAATAATCGGTCAGGCGGCGATGGTCGATATCACCGATCTTTTGTTCGCCTTTCTCAAGCCCCGACAGGATGACAAAACAGGCGATGATGCCGAAGATGGACAGGACCTTGGGGAAGGTGCTGGGCCAGATGGGGTTGCGGCGCATGAAAGGGGCGAGGCTTTCGTCCATCGTGAACCATGCGGTGTAGCCGTAGATAAGGCAGATCCCCAACAGAATGAGTGCGATCCAGCGATCGAGGGCCATGGCCGGTCTCCTGCGTGTCAAAAGGAAAAGGCGGGGCATGATCTGCCCCGCCCGATATGCGTTTGCGATGTCTTAGAGGAAGCCGAGCTTCGTCATCAGATCACCGATCACCTGTTCTTGACCTTCAAGGAATGTCAGGAAATCGTCGCCGGGGTTGTGGATGTTGACCCAACCATTGCGCGCGCGCACGGCTTCCCATTCGGGGGTGTCATACATGGCGGCGATGGCGGCCTTATACGCCTCAAGCTGGTCATCGGGCAGGCCGGGCGCTGCGAAGAACCCACGCCAGTTGACGAAGGTGGTGTCGATGCCTTGTTCCATCATGGTCATGGCGTCGGGGGCCGCATCCACACGGTCCTCAGAGGTCACGCCGATGATTTTGACTTCGCCTTGGTTGGCCAGATCGACCGCTTCGGAGAAGCCTGTGGACAGCGCCTTGATCTCACCGGACAGCAGGGCTGCCATAGCGGTTCCGCCTGCGTCGTATGGGATGTAGTTCACGCCCAGCGCGTCACGGCCAGAGGCCTCCATCACCATTGCGGCGACGAGGTGGTCCATGCCGCCCGGAACGGACCCGCCACCGATGGGTGTGCCGTTTGGATCGGCGTCATACATGGCAAGGAACCCTTCCATGTCGGAAACGTCGCTGTCTGCGGGCACGACCAAGGCGGCGTAATCACCGATGGTGCCGGACACGAGCGTCAGGTCACGGAAGTTGTGGGGGAAGACGCCCGTCAGCGACCGGATCACGATGGGGGTCGAATTGACCATCAGCGTGCCGTAATTGCTTTCGGCGTTTTCAATCAGGAAGCCGATGGCTGTGCCGCCACCGCCGCCGGACATGTTTTCGTAAGACGCGGACCCGACGAGGCCGCTTTCGGTCAGCGCCTCACCCGTGCCGCGCGCGGTGCCGTCCCAGCCGCCGCCAGCGCCGCCTGGGATCAGGAAGTGCACTTCGTCCAGGATCTGGTGGCCGTCTGCCATGGCAGCGGTGCCAAACCCGAATGTCGCGACAGCTGTCGCCATGAGGGCGCGGCGGCCCAGTTTCATCATTTTCATTGGTCTCTCCCTTTTGGTAGCCACTCCTCATGGCTGGTGGCAGAGTATGAGCACGGCAACCTGACACAGACCTGTCACGTGCCCAAAAAGGTGAATGCGCGATGAAATACCTGTTGGTTGAGGACAACGCAGAACTTGCCCAGGCGGTCACGTCGCGGTTGCGGCTGGACGGGCACAGCGTTGATCATGCAAGCAAAATTGCAGATGCGGTGGGGTTTGCACAGGCGGGGGAATACGACCTGATCCTGCTGGATATCATGTTGCCGGATGGCGATGGGCGCACCTTCCTAAAGCAGCATCGCGCGGCGATGAATGACACGCCGGTCATCGTTTTGACCGCGCGCAGTCAGGTGTCTGATCGAATCAGTATGTTGGATTTGGGGGCGGATGATTACGTGACCAAGCCGTTCGATCACGCAGAACTTGAGGCGCGCTGTCGGGCGGTTTTGCGGCGCAAGAACGGATCGGCGCGGTCGGTTCTGCAGGTGGGAGATGTGGAATTTGACGCGGTGGGCGGGCAGCTGCACGTCAAGGGCCAACCGGTTGAGCTGCGCAACAGGGAGCTGCGGTTGTTTGAGCTGTTGATCAACGCGCGAGGCCAGGTGTTTTCCAAGCAAAAGCTGGTGGATCGTCTGTTCTCATACGATGACGATGTGTCCGAGAACGCGGTTGAGGTCTACATCGGGCGGCTGCGCAAACATCTGGATGGGTCCGACGTGCAAATCAAGACGTTACGCGGGCTGGGCTATAGGTTGGACCATGACGGCTGAGGTGAACGCGCGCGGATCACTGCGCACACGGCTGGCGTTGATCCTGACGGGCGGCGCCGCGGTTCTGGCGGTGATCCTGTATGTGGCCGTGCGCGCGCTGTCGGCGCAAATCGCGCAGCAAGGGCAAGACAACGTGTTGGCCGCGTCGATGTCGTCGATCCTGGATTCGGCCGTGATCAGAGACGGGCAAGTGTCGCTTGATTTTCCGTATTCATCCTTGTCGATGCTGACGACGGATGCGGATGATCGTGTGTTTTACGCGATCCGTGAGGATGGTCAGTTGCTGTCTGGCTATGGCGATCTGGAGGTGCCCGACGCCATGCCCGAAGGACAGATTTTCACGACATCGGTCATGGGCGGCGATCCCGTGCGCGTGGCGACCGGCGCACGCAGGTTGATTGCCGCAGATGGGCAGCGCACGGTGTCGGTGTCTGTCGCGCAAACGCAGGACGCCTTGTCGAACACGTTGAACGGCATTTCGCGCAATGTCGCGGTTTTGGGGTTGGGGTTTTTCGCGCTGGCCACGGCGCTGGCCACTTGGGCGGCATCAGACACGTCCGCGCAGTTGCGTCGGCTGACAACATCGGTGACGCGGCGCGGCCCGCAAGACCTGAGCCCTGTGGCACGGCCCGTTCCATCCGAGATGGTGCCGCTGGTCGGATCATTGAACACCTTTATGTCGCGGTTGGATCATACGTTGACCCAGTCGGAAGACTTCATCGCCGAGGCCGCCCACCGCATTCGCACGCCGCTGGCCACCGTTCGGTCCCATGCGGAGGCCACGTTGCAGCGCGTTGATCGCCCCGACAACCGCACGGCCTTGTTGTCGATGGTGCGTGCGATTGATGAAAGCAGCCGCGCGGCGGGGCAGTTGCTGGATCATGCGATGGTGACGTTTCGGGCCGAGAATCTGGAGCGGGTTGAGGTTGATATCGCCGCCTTGCTGGCGGAATTGGTGCAACGGATGACACCGATTGCAGACATGAAAGACATTCGTTTGGAGTTGCGCGCATCAGGGTCTGCGCATCTTCTGGGTGATCCGATTTTGTTGCAAAATGCGTTTCGCAATCTGATCGACAACGCGTTGAAATATGCCCCCGCCGAGACCGTGGTGGAGATTGAAGTTGGGGACAATTCAGGCGTGTTTGTCTCTGTTTTGGATAACGGTCCCGGCTTTGATCTGGATGAGATTGAGACGTTGTCGGGCCGGTTTGTGCGGGGACGTGATACGGGCAATAAGGTGGGGTCTGGTTTGGGGCTGACCATCGCGCAGGCCGTGACAGAGGCGCACGGCGGACAGATGACACTTGGCAACCGTGAGGGAGGCGGCGCATGCGCATTGGTGCAGTTTTAATTCTATGGCTGCTGCCTTGGATGGTGGCAGCGCAGGACTGGGAGGACCGACAGGTCTTTGGCGCGGGCGATGTGTCGCTGCGGATCTTGTCGAGCACGGATACGTCGTTTTTTGCACCGATCATTGAGGATTTCTTGCGCGGACGCACAGATGTGTCGGTGGAATATCTGGTGACGGGCACCGCCGATCTGGACGCCCGTTTTCGCGCGGCCCCCGACGGGTTCGATGTGGTCATTTCCAGCGCCATGGACCTGCAGCTGAAACTGGCCAACGACGGGTTTGCCGCGCAGGTGTCAGACACGGGCCATCCCGCCTGGGCCAAGTGGCGCGACAGCCTGTTTGCCTTCACCGCTGAACCGGCGGCGATTGTGATCAACCGGCGGGGGCTGGGGGCGTTGCCTGTGCCGCAGACACGGCAGGACATGATCGCCCTGATGCGCGATCACAGCCAGGTTTTTGAGGGCCGCGTGGGCACCTATGATGTGCGGCAATCTGGGCTGGGGTATTTGTTTGCCACGCAAGACGCGCGCGCGTCTGAAACCTATTGGCGCCTGATTGAGGTTATGGGCCGGATGGGTGCGCATTTGTACTGCTGTTCAGGCGCAATGATTGATGATCTGGTCTCCGGCGATTTGGTCGTCGCCTATAATGTTTTGGGCAGTTACGCCGAGGCGCGGGCTGAAGAGGAGGACGCTTTGTTGGTTATCCTGCCGTCTGAGTTTCCCACCACGATGATGCGGACGGTTTTGGTCTCGGGCAAGACGCGTGCGCCGGATCTGGCGGACGCTTTCGTGCGGCATGTGCTGGCGGTTCAGGCGTCGGGCGACGCGGAGAGGTTTCCTTTGCCGTCTTTGACCGCAGCCCAGCGCAACCCCACGATCATTTCCCTCGATCCGGCTTTGATGACCTATCTGGACCAAATGAAGCGCGCGATTTTCATCCGCGAATGGGAAGATGCGATCCTGCAAGACGGCTGATCCTGTGGTCGCCCTGACGCGGCCCCTTGCATCTGGTGCGGTCTGGGGTGAAACGTAGCCAACCCAACGACTGGAGGATGCCATGACATTTACACCTGCCCCTTGGCCCCGCAAGTTGCGGTCGCAGGAATGGTTCGGCGGCACCAGTAAGGACGCGATTTATCACCGTGGCTGGATGAAGAACCAAGGCTACCCTGACGATCTGTTCGACGGGCGGCCTGTGATTGGCATTTGCAACACTTGGTCTGACCTGACGCCCTGCAATGGGCATCTGCGTGAACTGGCCGAAAAGGTGAAGAACGGTGTTTGGGAGGCGGGCGGTTTTCCGGTGGAATTTCCGGTGTTCAGCCCGTCGGAAAGCGCGCTGCGCCCCACGGCGATGATGTTCCGCAACCTGTGTGCGATGGACGTCGAAGAGGCACTACGCGGCAAGCCGATTGATGGCGTTGTGCTAATGGCGGGCTGTGACAAGACCACGCCCGCGTTGTTGATGGGGGCGGCCTCTGTTGATCTGCCTGCCATCGTCGTGTCCGGCGGGCCGATGTTGAACGGGCATTTTCGGGGGGAACGTGTGGGGTCGGGCACCCACATCCGGCGGTTCAATGAGGCCGTGAAGGCCGGTGAGATGACGCCGGACGAATTTGTTGAGGCCGAAGGGTCGATGTCGCGGTCTGCAGGTGGATGCAACACCATGGGCACGGCCAGCACGATGGCGTCCATGGCCGAAGCGCTGGGCATGGCCTTGTCCGGCAATGCCGCGATTCCCGCCGTCGACAGCCGCCGCCGCATGATGAGCCAGCTGACCGGACGACGCATCGTGCAGATGGTGAAGGATGATCTGAAGCCGTCCGACATCATGACCAAGGATGCCTTTGAGAACGCGATCCGCACCAATGGCGCGATTGGTGGATCGACCAATGCGGTGGTGCATCTGCAGGCGCTGGCCGGTCGGTGTGAGGTCGATCTGACGCTTGAAGATTGGGATCGCTGCGGCAAGGACGTGCCGACGATCGTGAACCTGCTGCCGTCGGGCAAATGGTTGATGGAGGAGTTCTTCTACGCGGGTGGCCTGCCTGTCGTCCTCAAACGGCTGGGTGAAATGGGGCTGCTGCACAAGGATGCGCTGACGGTATCGGGCGGGCCCATTTGGGATGAGGTCAAGGACGTTCAGAACTGGAACGAGGATGTCATTGTCCCGACCGAAAAGGCGCTGCGCCAATCCGGTGGCATCGCGGTGTTGCGGGGCAATCTGGCGCCCAATGGTGCGATCTTGAAGCCCTCTGCCGCCTCACCTGACTTGATGCAGCACCGTGGGCGGGCTGTCGTGTTCGAAGACATCGACGACTATAAAGCGCGCATTGATCTGCCTGATCTGGATATTGATGAGACCTGCGTCATGGTCCTGAAATACTGCGGCCCCAAGGGTTATCCCGGCATGGCGGAGGTCGGTGATATGGCTTTGCCCGCCAAGCTGTTGAAACAGGGCGTGCGGGATATGGTGCGCATTTCAGACGCGCGGATGTCGGGCACGGCCTATGGCACCGTGGTGCTGCACACCGCCCCTGAGGCCGCTGCCGGTGGCCCGCTGGCCGTTGTGCAAAACGGCGATATGATTGAATTGGACGTCGAAGGCCGCCGCGTGCATCTGGATATTTCCGACGAAGAGCTGGCAAGGCGATTGGAGGCGTGGACACCCCCCGTGGAGCGCCCCACGAGCGGCTATGCACAGCTGTATCATGACAAGGTGAACCGCGCCGATCAGGGGGCGGATTTCGATTTTCTGGTGGGCCGCCGTGGCAGCGACGTCGCCCGTGAATCCCATTAAGGAGGGGCGGGTATGAAGGTTGCATTGGTTGGCATTGGCAAGATCGCTGTAGATCAGCACGTCCCGTCGATTGCCGCATCGGATGAGTGGGATTTGGACGCTACAGTCAGCCGGTCCGGCACAGTTGACGGGGTCACATCCTACACTGAAATAGACACTATGCTGGCGGAAAACCTCGATATCAATGTCGTGAGCCTTTGCCTGCCGCCTGTGCCCCGGTTTGATTACGCGGCAGCCTGCATTCGCGCGGGGCGGCATGTGATGCTGGAAAAACCGCCCGGTGCCACAGTGGCAGAGGTCCACGCCCTGCAGGCGATGGCGGAAGAGGCGGGTGTCGTGCTGTTTGCAACATGGCACAGCCGGATGGCCAAGGGCGTGGCGGCGGCCAAAGCGGCGCTGACGGGCAAGACGATTGAGACAGCGCACATCGATTGGAAAGAAGACGTGCGCAAATGGCATCCAGGCCAGGACTGGGTGTGGGAACCAGGCGGCATGGGCGTGCTGGACCCTGGCATCAACGCGCTGTCGATCCTGACAGAGATACTGCCAGCGCCGGTTCATCTGCGTCGCGGGATAGTGCAGGTGCCCCGCAACAGGCAGACGCCCGTCGCGGCGGAACTGTCGTTCACGGGCGGTGTCACTGCGTCATTCGATTGGCTGAAGCAGGGTGAGCAGCTGTGGGAGATGACGTTGACCGCCACCGATGGCACGGCGGTGCAGCTGAAAGAGGGCGGCAACCGGTGCATCGTGGATGGTGCAGACCAATCATTGGCGGAGCTTGGCGAATATCCCGCGCTTTATGCCCGCATGGCGGATCTGGTGCGCAAGGGGCAATCGGACGTGGACCTTGCCCCGATGGTCCATGTGTCGGACATCATGACCTTATGTGAGCGCGAAACCGTCGACGCCTTTGAGTGGTGATCAACCGCGCCCCGCGATGATCGTGCGGGGTGGGGTATGGGCCAATTCAGGCGGTTTAGTGTCTGTTACGAACACCGAAAGCTCCGACATCCGTGCAATGCGCGCAGGGGCCTTGCGCGCAAATTTGGTGGCATCGGCGACAAGGGCCGTGGCGGCGCTGTTTTCGATGACGGTCTGGCTGACGACAACCTCATCCAGGTCATAATCGAACAGATCGCCCCGACGGTCGAGGCCGGAACACCCGATGATCGCCAGATCAAATTTGAACTGACGCACGCTTTGCGCGGTTTGGGCCCCCACCAGCCCTGCGTCGGCCGCGCGCAAGGTGCCGCCTGTCACCAGAACACTGTTCGCGCTGTTTGCGGACAGGATGGGCACGGCGTTGAGGTTGTTTGTCATCACTCGCAGACCTTCGTGGTGGACAAGGGCGCGGGCCACGGCCTCACAGGTGGTGCCGATGCCAATAAAGATCGACGCGCCGTTCGACACCTCGTTCGCGCAGGCCAAACCAATGCGTGCCTTGGCGGCCTCATTCAGGCGGCGGCGGTCCTCGTAGCGGATGTTGCGTTGGCCCGATGGCAGGACAGCCCCGCCATGCACCCGTTCCAATCGACCCTGTTCCGCCAGATCTGTCAGATCGCGACGAATGGTCTGCAAGGTTACATCGAATTCTGCAGCGAGCCCTTCGACGGTGACTTTGCCTTGGCTGCGCGCCCGTTCGAGGATTTTTGTGTGTCTGAAATTCATGGCATGAGCATAATGAAGAATGTTCGCTTTATCCAGAAACGAACATAAATAAACTTCGTTCTTTTTCTTTCATGGGGAGTACGCTAGATCAGGCGACGATCAGATTTTGACGAGTCAGGTGACCCGATGGCGGACGTAGAGACAGATTTTGACCTTTTCATTATTGGCGGCGGCATCAACGGCTGTGGCATCGCGCGGGATGCGTCGGGGCGTGGGCTGTCTGTCGGTCTGGCTGAGATGAACGATCTGGCCTCTGCCACGTCCAGCGCGTCGACGAAGCTGTTTCACGGCGGGCTGCGGTATCTGGAATATTTTGAGGTTCGTTTGGTCCGCGAGGCGTTGATCGAACGCGAAACCCTGCTGCGCGCGATGCCGCATATTTCCTGGCCGATGCGGTTTGTGCTGCCCTACCACAAGGACATGCGGTTCGAAGGATCGACGCCCACGTCGAAGCTGTTGAATTTTGTGATGCCATGGATGAAGGGCCGCCGGCCTGCGTGGCTGATCCGGCTGGGCCTGTTCCTGTATGACAATCTGGGCGGGCGTAAGATCTTGCCCGGCACCACGACCGTCGATTTGCGGACCGCGCCTGAAGGGGCGGGAATCGAGGACCGGTTTGAAAAGGCCTATGAATATTCCGATTGCTGGATCGAGGATTCTCGTTTGGTGGTGCTGAACGCGCGGGATGCCCAAAACCGCGGCGCACAGATCATGGTGCGGACCAAAGTGGTGTCGACCTTGCGTCACGATGATCATTGGGTGGTGCAGTTGCAGGATGTTGAGACGGGGAAAGAACGGACTGTGCGGGCCAAGATGTTGGTCAACGCGGCGGGTCCTTGGGTGGGTGATATCATCCAGCAAAAGGTGCGTTTGAATTCCACCGAAGGGGTGCGATTGGTGCGTGGGTCACATATTGTGACCAAGCGGCTGTTTGATCATGACAAGTGTTATTTCTTCCAAGGCACCGACGGACGCATCATTTTCGCCATTCCCTATGAAACGGATTTCACGCTGATCGGGACGACGGACGCCGAACATGAGGATCCGGATGCCAAGCCGGTCTGCACGGTCGAGGAACGGGACTATCTGGTGGCCTTTGCGAATGAATATTTCAAACAGGACATTACAGCTGATGATGTGGTTTGGACTTATTCGGGCGTGCGGCCCCTCTATGATGACGGCGCACAAAGCGCGACTGCCGCAACACGGGATTACACGCTGAAGGTGGACACCAACGGTGGGGCACCGATCCTGAACATCTTTGGGGGCAAGATCACGACGTACCGGCGGTTGGCGCAAAGTGCGCTTGAAAAGATCAGCCCGTTTTTTGACGGCGTGACAGGCGACTGGACCGCCGGCGTTGCCCTGCCCGGTGGGGATTTTCCAGTTGACGGTGTGGACGCGTTGATCGCTGAGATTGAGGCGGGCTATCCCTTTGTCGATCACGTTTGGGCCAAACGGCTGGTGCGGGCCTACGGGACCGATGCGGCCCTGGTTTTGGGGGCGGCGAAGACGTTGGACGATTTGGGCCAAGCCTTTGGGGCGACCCTGACCGAAGCCGAGGTGCGTTGGTTGATGGACAAGGAATACGCCCGCCGCGCCGAAGATGTGGTTTGGCGGCGCAACAAATTGGGGCTGCGGTTGTCGAAAGATGAGATCGCGACGTTGGACGCCTGGATGATCGGTGCGCGGGCCGCGGCCTAAAGCACGTCGTAAATGACATCAGCGATCTGTTTGGGGTCTTCTTCGTGGGCGAGATGGCCAAGCGATGTGACCTCATGCAGGTGCGCGTCTGCCAGGCGATGGGCGGCGTTTCGGCTTGATGACGGGGGCACGGCTTTGTCCCCATTGGCGATGATCAGATCGACGCGCGACTGGATGTCCGGCAGGGCGGCCGTCAGCCCGTCGAGGGACCATTGCGCCATCATGGACAACGTCGCATCCACATGCCCGCTGTCTTGTGCCAACCGCAGGTACAGGCCTTCCCCCTCCGCATTTAATTTCGACCCTGTTCCAGCGATAAGGTTCCGGACCCCAGCCGGAGTGGTCGTTTTGGCAAACAAAGCCGCAGAGATCGGATTGAGGGCCAGCGCCTTGGCCATCATCGGAAAAAGCCACCCGGCGACCCCTTTGAAATTCGACAGGGCGGCGTTGATCCCGATGACATGACAAGGGGCAGATCGCGCCATCTGAAGGGCGATCGCGGCACCGGCGGAATGCCCGATCAGGGCGTTTGGCGTCCATCCCTCTTGTTGGATCAATGCGGCCAAATCTTCGGCCATATGCGCCAGGCCACAACGGGCCCGCGCGCCGTTTTCCGAAAACCCCTGACCGGGCAGATCAACTGCAACGACGTGATGTGTTTCGCGCAAGATCGGGAAGATACCGCGCCAGCTTTGTGTCGCCCCGCCCGCGCCATGGATCAGCAGCAGCGTGTCCCCTGTGCCCGCCTCTTGCACATGCCAGCGGTGGGGGCGGCAGAGAACTTTGCGGGAATGATCGGCCATGGGCCAACCCGTCGCATCCTCTGGCCACTTCACGTCTGATCCTTAAGCGCCGCAGACACCGCGCCTGACATTTTGTGTGCATCCGCGCGGGGCACGGGCATATACATCCCGTCCATACGGGCCGCGAGCTCGGACAAATAGCGGGACGGGCGGTTCCCAAGATCAAGGACGATTGAATCGATCCCGTTGGTTCGGATTTGGGCTGAAACAGCATCGGCATCACTACAGGCCTTGGGCCGGTCTGCCGTGCCGTCCAGCGCGATATTGGCGCGGCCATCGGTCAGAATCACGATGCAGGGGGACATGCCTTGCCTGCGGGTGGTTTCGGCCATGGCCATCGCCTCGAGCAGGCCGGCGGCAAGGGGCGTTCCGCCACCGCCGGGCAACGCGGCCAGTCGACGTTTGGTCTGCACAAGGGATCGTGTTGGGGGCAGCAGTGTGTCTGCGGCCTCCCCCCGAAAGGCAATCAGGCCGACGTGATCCCGGCGGGCGTAGGCGTCTGCCAGCAGAAGTTCGACGGCCCCCTTTGCCTCGGCCAGACGGGCCATCGCGGCGCTGCCAGAGGCATCAACGGTGAAGATCAACACGCGGTCTGATTTGTCTTCATACTGCTTGATGCGGAAATCGGATGGTTGGACTTTGATGTGGCCCTGCCCACCCCCGCGCAGCTTTTGCCACGGCGCGGCGGTCCGCAAGGTTGCCATAAGATCGAGCCTGTTTCGCCCCGAAAAACGCCCTGGGCGGGCAGGTTTGGGCCGGCCGCGGCGATTGCCCCGATGTTTGGCCCCCGCACCGGATCCTGACCCAAGACGCCCTGTCACCTTGATCTGATCCAGCAGACCTTCGGGAAGATGGGTCATCACCGCCTCAAGAACGCGGTCTTCGAGCTGTCCGATGTCTTGGGGTGAGGGTGGCGGCGCCGGGTCGGCCTCCTGCTCTTCGGGGGGGAGGTCGGTTGGGGGCAGCATGGTCGCGCGATGCGCGAGGGTCAGTGCCGCGGCTGTTTCAATATCCTGCGGTGCAATGGCCGTGTCGCCGCGCAACGCCGCATGGGCGCGTGCCGCACGAAGGGCGAAGATGGGCGCGCGGGCGCTGTCAATGCCAAGCGAGATGCAAATCTGCGACAGGGTCATGATTGTATCATCAGGGGTCGCCAGCGATGGCAGCAGACGCTGTGCGCGCGTGATCTCGACCTCGTCGGGCAAGAGGCCGATGTCGCGGGTGGCAAGATCGAGGGTGATATGAAACGCCATCCGTTCGGTTAAGGCGGCGGGGGCGGCCTCATCCGCGTCGGCCCCTTCATCGAGGGTGACCAGCGTTTGCAAGGTTCCGGCGTCCATTGCCATGGCCAACCGCGCCGCAAGGTCGGGTTCGCAGCGATCTGCCATAGTCAGGACATGTGTCGGATACTGGCGCAATAGACCCTTGTTTTGGGTCAACGTACCGGTTTGCAAGGTGCGGGTCAGGTCAAGACCGCCAAATAAACTGTCGTCATCCATAGCGGGGTGGAGTTTGGATGCGGGGCTGGGCAAGACGGCCAAAGCCTCAAGGAACGCATCGCGGACAGGACCGGTGCGGGCGCGAATATTCGCCCCGCCCAGCCCCGTGGGGTCAATCGCCAGAAGGGTCAGCGCAAGGGTGGCCCGATCCCAAGGCATTAGGCCAGGACGTCTTCGACAACGCGGGCCACGCGCGCCCCGCTGCCCGCATCATCCAGCGGGTCACGGCGCAGGCGATGACGCAGGGCCATCGGGGCCACAGCGCGAATGTGATCACGGCCAATGGCCGTATCATCACGATAGGCGGCAAAGGCCCGTGCGGCCTTGAGCAAGGTGAGTTCCCCGCGCAACCCATCTGCCCCCAGTTTCAGACAAAGGGCGGCAATGTCTGTCAGGGCGCTATCGGTGGTTTTTAGGTGATGTAGAGACTGTCTTGCGCTTTCTATCTGGGTCCGGACAAGGGCATTTTCCGCCTTCCAGCGGACCATGAATGCCTCATGATCGGTTTCATAGGCATCGCGCCGTTTGATCACCTCAACCCTGTCTTCGATCGTTGTGGGGGAGGTCACATCAACGGACAGGCCGAACCGGTCAAGAAGCTGCGGCCGCAATTCGCCTTCTTCGGGATTGCCAGACCCGACCAGAACAAACCGGGACGGATGGCGGATGGACAAGCCTTCACGCTCCACGACGTTTTCGCCCGATTGGGCGACGTCCAACAAAAGATCGACGATGTGATCTTCGAGCAGGTTCACCTCATCAATATAGAGATATCCGCGGTTGGCACGGGCCAGCAGGCCCGGCTGAAACGCCTTTTCGCCATTGGATAGAGCCTTTTCTATGTCCAGCGCGCCGGTCACGCGGTCTTCGGTCACGCCAAGCGGCAGATCAACCACGGGGGTCGGCGCGGCAGAGATTTTCTTGTCGGCCATCTCGACCCAGACGGGCACGTCCTCGGCTTTCTCGGAATTCACGGGGCAGCCTTCGACACGTTGGATCTGCGGTAGCAGGGCCGCAAGGGCGCGCACGGCGGTGGATTTGCCTGTGCCGCGATCGCCAAAGACCAGAACGCCGCCAATGGTCGGGTCAATGGCCGTCAGGATCATCGACAGTTTCATATCGTCCTGGCCGACGATGGCGGAAAACGGGAAGGGCTGTTTCATGGCATATCCAGATGAGCGAGGGGGGAGGCACCGTTCCACGTGCCCATGTCAGAGGTCACGGCGAACCGCGCGTAGAGTTCTTCACGAAACCAGCCGCCGGACCGCACCGCGCGGATCGCGTCGGCATGGTGGCCGGTGCGGGCGAAGTTCGCCATGCGTTTGGCGTCGGGCCAGATGGAGAACGTAACCTGATGCAGCAGCGGCACCTCTCCGATGCCAATTTTGAAGGCGACGTTCGGGTCCGCGCCGATCACGGTTGAAATGTCAGGCACGCGTTTCCAGAACCGGGCCGCAACGCTGGGTTTGACGGTCGCCCGTGTGAGAGCGGCGAGGGGGCCGTTTTCAGGTGCATCCCCCACGGTGAAGGGTGCGGTGCCCGACCATTCGCCCTTGGCGGAGGTCGGGGTGAGGAACACAGTCCAATCCTCAGCCGCGCGGGTGCGGTATTTCCGAAAGATCGGTGCCGTGGCAATCCGCGCGCGGGCGGTGTCGTGGTCGGGCCATGTGGCGAGGATGGCGTAGACGCCAAAATTGGGAATCGGCGTAAAACCTTCGCCTGTGCCAGACCCGCAGAGTTTCCAAAACCCGATGTCAGGCGTGCGCGGCAGTGACAGCCGCGCGGCCCCCATCATCGCAAACGCCCATAGGCGGTCGCGGGTCCGGTCAAACCGGAACAGGCTGAGGGTGACGATCTGGCTCACACGCGTGGTTCCCTTTGCGGTGTCAATTTAGATTTACATATTTTTATTGCTTTGGGAAGGGTTTCGCATACACAGCGATTAAAGGATGCGTTGTAAAAGAGACTACGTCGGATTACTGTAAAGATATGTTTACACAAGACACCTCATACGAATCGCCCGACGCCGCTTTGGTTATTGGTGCGGGTCTGGGCGGGCTTTCTGCGGCCATGCGTTTAGGGGCCAAGGGTTACCGCGTGCAGGTTCTGGATAAATTGGATCGTGCAGGCGGGCGTGGATCGTCCGTGACCCAGAACGGGCACCGGTTTGATCTGGGGCCAACGATTGTCACCATGCCAGAGGTGTTTGAGGATCTGTGGGCCGCCTGCGGGCGTGATTTCCACCGCGACGTTGATCTGCGCCCGATGGATCCGTTTTATGAGATCCGGTGGGAGGACGGCAGTTCGTTCAAAGCCCAGCAAAGCACCGATGGCATGGTCGCTGAGGTGGCCAAGCTGTCTCCGTCAGACGTGCCCGGATTTCACAAGTTCCTGAAAAGCGCCAAGGCCCGATACAAAGTCGGGTTCGAGGGGCTGGGCCGGCGCTCCATGCATCAGTTGTGGGAGACGGTTAAGGTTTTGCCGAAGTTCGCGCAGCTGCGGGCGGATCGATCGATCCTCGGGCATGCGCGGGCCTATGTGAAGGATGAGCGGTTGCGCATGGCGTTGTCGTTTCATCCGCTGTTTATCGGCGGTGATCCGATGCACGTGACGTCGATGTACGCCCTCGTCAGCTATCTTGAGAAAGAATACGGCGTTCATTACGCCATGGGCGGGGTGCAGGCGATTGCCGACGCGATGGTGCGGGTGATCGAGGCGCAGGGCGGATCGGTCCGTTACGGCGTTGAGGTGGACGAGATTCGCGTCGACCAAGGACGCGCCGTTGGCGTGACGATGGCTGATGGGGCGCAATTGGATGCGCCGGTGATCGTCAGCAACGCGGACGCGGGCCACACCTATGACCGCCTGCTGCGCAATCACACGCGCAAACGTTGGACCAGCCAAAAACTGAAGCGCAGCCGTTGGTCCATGGGGTTGTTCGTGTGGTATTTCGGAACGCGGGATACAGCGGACAAATGGGCCGACGTGGGACATCACACGATCCTCAGCGGGCCGCGCTACGAAGGCCTGCTGCGCGATATTTTTATCAAGGGCAAACTGTCGGATGACATGAGCCTTTATCTGCACCGCCCGTCTGTGACGGACCCCAGTGTCGCGCCCAAGGGCGATGACACGTGGTACGCTTTGTCCCCCGTCCCGCATTTGGGTCACGACAATGGGGTGGATTGGGCGAGCGAAGCTGCGATCTATCAAGAGAAGGTCGCCGCGGTGCTGGAAAAAACGATCCCCGGGTTCCGTGACCATCTGAGCGCGTCCGAGACGTTCACGCCCGAAACCTTCCGCGACCGCTATTTGTCGCCCCACGGCAGCGGGTTTTCGATTGAACCGCGCATCCTGCAATCGGCGTGGTTCCGGCCACATAACATCAGCGAAGAGGCCAAGGGGCTGTATCTTGTCGGTGCGGGCACGCATCCGGGCGCGGGCCTGCCGGGCGTTGTGTCCAGTGCTGAGGTGTTGGGGCAATTGGTGCCCGACGCGCCGGAAACCTTTGTCACTGAACGGATGGCCGCCGAATGATCCTGACCGCTGATCTGGACCACTGCCGCGAGGCCATTCGCACTGGGTCGTATTCCTTCCACGCAGCGTCACGGTTGTTGCCCGCTGCGGTGCGCGACCCGGCGTTGGTGCTGTATGCGTTTTGCCGGTTGGCTGATGATGAGGTGGACGAGGGCGATCACAAACGTCGCGCTGTGCTGTCTTTGCAGCAGCGGTTGGATGCGATCTATGCGGGCCAGCCCAAAGATGCGCCTGAGGATCGGGCGTTTGCCTCTGTTGTGGAAGAATTTGAGATGCCGAAGGCCTTGCCCGATGCCCTTTTGGAAGGGTTGGCGTGGGATGCGCAGGAGCGACGGTATGCGGATTTGTCCGGCGTGCGGTCCTATTCGGCGCGGGTGGCCTCTGCTGTGGGCGTCATGATGTGCGTGCTGATGCGCGTGCGCGATGCGGATGCCTTGGCGCGGGCCTGTGATTTGGGCGTCGCGATGCAGCTGACAAATATTGCCCGCGACATCGGGGAAGACGCCCGCGCTGGGCGAATTTATCTGCCGCTTGACTGGTTGGAGGAGGCGGGGATGGATGTCGATGCCTTCCTGCACACCCCTGAGGCCACACCTGATGTGCGCCGCATGGCGCGGCGCTTGCTGGCTGAGGCGCACAGGCTCTATCTGCGGTCCGAGGCGGGCGTGCCTGCTTTGCCAAGGCCCTCACGCATGGGGATTTATGCGGCGCGATTCATCTATGGCGGGATTGGCACTCAGGTTCGGCGGGCAGGTTACGACAGCATCAGCACACGGGCGCATACGTCGACTGCACAAAAGCTCGGTTGGATGGGTCAGGCGATTGTGCGCACGGGCGTTAGCCTGATCACGCCTCAATCGCCCGTCCTGCACGCGCGGCCTTTGGATGAGGTCGCGTTTTTGGTTGATGCGGCGTCCCATCAGGGCAAACCGCAGGGGCGGACGGCGGCCCTTTTGGATGTGCTGGCGCAGTTGCAACGTCAGGACAGCACCGTTGGACAGACGTCAAACCCCGCCTAAGTCAAAGGGCTGACGGAAAGGGCCCTATGATGGATATTTTAGTGTTTCTCATTTTCCTTGGCGCGACGTTTGCAGCGGGGGCCACGGGTGCGATGTTTCCGCCGGGGCATTGGTATGAACGCCTCGAAAAGCCCCCATGGACGCCGCCCAATTGGATGTTTCCGGTGGCGTGGACATCGCTTTATCTGTTGATGTCCTTTGCCGGTGCTCGTGTCGCGGGGGTAGACGGCAGTGGATTTGCAATGGCGTTTTGGGCGGCGCAAATTGCGTTGAACACACTCTGGACGCCGGTGTTTTTCGGGTTGCGGCGGCTGAAGCAGGCCGTGCCGATCATGGCGTTGTTATGGGTTGCTGTGGCCGGCTGCATGGTGACCCATTGGCAAATCGACACGCTCGCGGGGCTTGCGTTCGTGCCCTATCTGGCATGGGTCACTGTGGCAGGCGCGCTGAACATATCCGTTGCCGCGCGCAACCCCAATGTCGAACCGGTGGCCTTGCAGGATCAGCCCTAGAAGCGCCATTTCGCGCGGCGCGGGACACGACAGGCAAGCATGGGTTTCAACAAGGGTGAGGCGAAGCGGTTCAGATCTAGCGCCTCATGTACGCCGGTGACCCGTTCGCCGTTCAATGTCGTCTCTACCGCCGAACGGGAATAGAACGGTGCATCGAGCATGGGGAGGACTTGGCGCGGGATCGTGCCAGCATCCGCCCGCGTTTCGCGGCGCACTTGCCACAGGGAGCGTTTGAACCGCGTGCGCGGCGGGGCGTCTGTATAGGCCATGTCGCCGTCGGGCGTGAAGGCGATTGCGCTGTCGAGCGTCGTGCCGTCGCGGCGTTCGGCGTCATAGATGCAGACTGCGCCGTCAGATGTCGGATAGCGGCCCCAGGTCCAAAAGCTGAAATCTTCCTCCAACGCGCGGGTGCCAAAGTTGCTGTCGAAATAGCCGTGGCCGTCCCATTGCCAGCCCTCAGCCTCCAGATCGACACAGATGTCAGAGATCGGCGCGAAGGGCCGCCAGACATGGGCGCCGTCATTCGTCAGCAGGAGTTCCATGTCGGTCATGGCCCGAGGCGTCACGCGGATCTGTCCACGGACACGGCTGATGATGGGAGGGGCCGAAATTTCATTGATGTCGATGATCAGATCAGTGCCGTCCCAATGCAGCGAAGACGGTCCAACGGTGAACGTGTCGTTCGTCTGACGCAGGGCGCTGCGGCCCCGGTCTGTCATGGTGAACCGCCCGCCGGGTCCATAGGTCGCGACATTGATGCAGACGTGGTTTTCGGGGTCACGGCGGCCGGACCATTTATACCACGGCGAAAAGACGGACCCTATGAAGGCGATGACGGAGACGGCGCGCGTGCCGTCATGACTGATCCCGTCGATGTACCACCAGGCGTAGCCATTTGGCGGGACGGCGATGTTAAAGCAAGGTCCTGCATGATCGCCTCTGCCGCGTGCTGTCCGGAGAGGGTCGCCATGGGCACGCCCGCCCCCGGATGCGCCCCGCCCCCCGCCAGATAAAGGCCCTTGATCGGGGTTCGTGCCGTCGGACGTTTCAGCCCCGCTGTCATCCCATGCGGGGATTGCCCGTAAAGCGACCCGAGGCTGGCCGGAAACATCCGGTTGAACTGCACGGGCTGCGTCAGGGCGGAGGCGTCCGGCGCGGGGGAGAACGTCAGCCCCATGCTTTGCAGGCGGTCCAGAATACGTGTCTGACATTGGTGTGCCCTTTCTTGGGACAGCTGCGCGTCGGGCGCGCAGGGGGCTGCGTTCATGATGATCTCGAACCGCTCAAGCCCGGTTCGGCTTTGGCCTGCGCCCCGATCTTGGGCGCAGACATAAAGGGTTGGATCGCACGTGATTTCGCCCCGCGCGATGGGGTCGAATTCATCGCGGGGATCGTCGCCGAAAAAGACGGTGTGATGGGCCAGCGGCACGCCGTGGGGCACCGCGGCAAAGGCCATGACATCAGCGGAGAGGCTGCGCGGGGTGGTGATGGTTTGGGGGGCCGCACTGGCGACCTCTGGCCCAAGATGCCCCACAGCCAAGGCACGTGGGTCGCCGTTGAAAACCACGGCATCGGCGCTGAGGGTTTCGGTGGCCGTGTGAACGGTCACACCGCTGTCCGTGGGCCTGATCTGGGTCACGGGGGTGTTTGGGCGGACCTCTGCCCCCAGCGTAACGATCAACCGATGCACCGCCTGTGCCAAGGCATGCATGCCGCCTTTTACAGCCCAGACGCCCGTGCTTTCCGCGTGCCAGATCAGGGACAAAAGCGCAGGTGACGCATAGGGGGACCCGCCGACATAGGTGGCGTAGCGCCCGAAAAGCTGCCGCAACTTGGGGTCTGTAAAGGATGCGCGCAACAACGAAGCGAGGGTTTTGTGCGGGGCCATAGCGCCGATAAGCGACGGCGATTTCATCACGGTCGCGGTCAATGCCATGGCGCTGGGCTGGGCGGCGCGCATCATGGGCCCATCAAAAGCGGCAAAGAGCCGTTCGGCGCGGGCTGAAAAGGCGCGAAATTCGGACGCGGCGCGGGCGCCAAAGACGTCAGCGACATTCGCCACGGACATGTTCGGGTCGGCCATCAGATCAAGCGTGGTGCCGTCGGACCAAATATGGCGGGCGATGGTGGGGTCAGCCGTCAATGTCACGTGATCCGACAGGCGTTCGCCAACGGCGGCGAATAGATCGTCAAACACCCAGCGCATGGTCAAAACCGTCGGGCCTGCGTCCACCGGTCCCGCGTCTGACGGGACCGTGCGCATTTTGCCGCCAACGTCTGCGGCGGCCTCAACCACTGTGACGCGGGCGCCCGTGGCCAGCAGTCGCAGCGCTGTCGCCAGACCGCCTATGCCTGCGCCCACCACGATAATGTGTCGGTTCTTGTTCATCGACCCTCTGGTTGACTCGTTTTGTTAATGTGTCCACTATAATTTACATATAAACTGTCTGACAATACAGACAGTCTGGAGGTCCAATGCCCTTGCGAATGTTCAGTCACCGGATTGAAACAGCGATGTCCGCCGCGATGTCTCTGACCCAGAAGGGCACACCGCCCGAACTTTTGACGGGTGCTGTGTCCTATGCCGCGGCCCCCGGGGGCGCGCGCATCCGGCCCACCATTCTTCTGAGCGTTGCGATGGCGTGCGGTGATGACCGGCCTGCAGTATCAGATGCGGCGGCAGCGGCATTGGAGATCATCCACTGCGCCAGTTTGGTCCATGATGACATGCCATGTTTTGATGATGCGGATGTGCGGCGGGGCAAGCCCACGGTGCATGTCGCGTATTCCGAACCTTTGGCGTTGTTGACCGGTGACAGCCTGATCGTGCTGGCGTTTGACCTGCTGTCGCGGCAAGACCCTGATCGCGCCTTGCCGTTGATCCGGCATCTGGCCACCCGCACCGGCACGCCCTTTGGCATCTGTGCCGGGCAAGGGTGGGAAAGCGAAAGCAGCATTAATCTAAGCGCCTATCACCGCGCCAAAACCGGCGCGTTGTTTATTGCGGCGACCCAAATGGGGGCCATCGCTGCAGGCCAAGACCCCGAACCATGGGAAGAGCTTGGCGCCCGCATCGGGGAGGCGTTTCAGGTTGCGGATGATTTGCGCGACGCCCTTTATGATGAGGCTGAATTGGGCAAACCTGTGGGCCAAGACGAAATTCACAACCGACCCAACGCTGTGACCGAATTGGGCGTGGACGGGGCCGTGACGCGGCTGAAAGATATCTTGGGCGGCGCTATCGCATCGATTCCGTCCTGTCCCGGGGAAGCGGCCTTGGCGCAGTTGGTGCAGGCTACGGCGAAAAAGCTGATCCCAGAAGGCAAGGTCAACCGCGTGCCCGGTGAATAACATGGCCGACGGCGCACAGTTTTCATCCGGTTTGACAGCAACGGCACCCAAAGGGCTGCGCAACCGTCTGATGGCGTCCGACCGGTTTCAGACGTGGGCTGCGCGGTTTCCATTTACGCGGGCGTTGGTGCGCCGAGAGGGGCAGGCGCTCTTTGATGTGATGGCAGGGTTTTGTCATTCGCAGATCTTGATGGCACTGGCGGAGCTGAACGTGCCGGAGGCCCTGTTGGCAGGTCCGCGACCCATCGCTGATCTGGCACAGGAGGCCCATGTCCCTGAGGACAGGTTTGACATTCTGATGCGCGGCGGGGCGGCGATCGGGATGTTGAAGCTGCGTGGCAAACAGGTCCAACTCACCCGTCAGGGAGCGGCGTTCGCAACGGTTCCCGGTTTGTCCGCCATGGTCCGGCATCACCGCGCTTTTTACCGCGATCTGGAAAACCCCGTGGCGTTCTTTCGGGGGGAGACGACGACAGAACTGGCTGAGGTTTGGCCCTATGTTTTTGGAAATGCCACCGCCATAGATGCGACAACGGCCGCCGCTTATTCCGATCTTATGGCGCAAAGTCAGCGGCTGGTGGCGCAAGATACGTTGCGTATGGTCCGGTTCGATGATGTGCACACCTTGATGGATGTGGGCGGTGGCACCGGTGCGTTCTTGGAGGCCGTTGGCACGTCCTATCCCGACCTGTCATTGCGGTTGTTTGATCTGCCCACGGTGGCCCCCGCTGCGCGCGACCGGTTTGAGGCTGCAGGGATGACACACCGGTCTGAGATCGTCACAGGGTCTTTCCGAGACCAGGATCTGCCAACTGGTGCGAATGGCATCAGTCTTGTTCGCGTGCTGTATGATCACTCCGATACGACGGTGCGCGATCTTTTGGCGAAGGCCTTTGCCGCGCTTCCGAAAGGCGGGCGTATCATCATTTCGGAACCCATGAGCGGGGGCGATGTGCCTGATCGGGCCACAGATGCCTATTTTGCCCTGTATACGATGGCGATGCGAACTGGGCGCACACGATCTGCTCAGGAAATCTCTGCGTTGCTGGTTGAGGCGGGCTTTGATCAGGTCGCGATGAAACGCCCGTTGCGCAGCTATGTGACCGGTGTGGTTTCGGCCATTAAGCCGAAATGACAAATAGATTGTCTAACTTGATTGACAGATAAGACTGTCAGGTTAAACTTACACATGACGACAACTGACAAATTGACACCTGATTCTTCGGGTGGGCAGACGAAGGCCGCATAATGGAAACGACCGCAGTATTACTGAAAGGCCCGCGCACGCTGACGCTTGACTGTGTGCCTTTGGTCGATCCTTCGGCAGATGACCTTGTCATCGAGGTTGCATATTCCGGCATCTCTACCGGCACAGAAAAGCTGTTCTGGTCTGGTGAAATGCCCCCCTTCCCTGGCATGGGCTATCCCTTGGTGCCCGGATATGAGGCCGCAGGCACGGTGGTCGAGGCCCCCGCAGCATCAGGGTTCAAGGTGGGCGACCACGTCTTTGTGCCAGGTGCGAATTGTTATGATGGCGCATTTGGTTTGTTTGGGGGTGCCGCGTCCCGCGTGGTGTCCGCGCCGGACCGTGTGACGCGCATTGATGCAGGCCTTGGGCCCCAATCTGCGCTTTTGGCGCTGGCGGCGACAGCGCGCCATGCCATGGCGGGGCCGAACAAAACAGTGCCTGATCTGATTGTGGGCCACGGTGTTTTGGGTCGTTTGCTTGCGCGCCTGACGGTGGCCGCCGGTGCGCCTGCCCCAACGGTTTGGGAGGTCGATCCCACGCGCCAAACAGGTGCAGAAGGCTACGACGTGATCGCGCCCGAAGATGATCCGCGCCGTGACTATCAGTGCATCTACGACGCGTCTGGCAGTGCCGATTTGCTGAATGATCTGGTTGGCCGCATCGCCAAGGGCGGTGAGGTCGTTTTGGCCGGTTTCTACACCAAGCCGCTGCAATTCGCCTTCCCGCCTGCCTTTATGAAAGAGGCGCGATTCCGCATCGCGGCGGAATGGGCGCCCGACGATCTTTTGGCAACGCGCCAGTTGGTCGAATCCGGTGCGTTGTCACTTGATGGTTTGATTACACACACGCGGCCCGCGGCAGACGCCGCTGCGGCCTACGAACAGGCGTTCGACACCTCCGCCTGCCTGAAAATGATCCTGGATTGGAGTGCCACGGCATGAAGGACGAAGTCCCGAACCTCAAAGATTTTGATCAGCGTTTGCGCGATGAGGCGAACGAGGATCTGGCCGATGTCATCCCGACAGAGGCCACCAAGAAAACCCAGATCATTGCGATTTATGGCAAAGGTGGGATTGGCAAATCCTTCACCCTTGCCAACCTCAGCCATATGATGGCCGAACAGGGCAAACGCGTTTTGCTGATCGGCTGTGATCCGAAATCCGACACGACGTCCTTGCTGTTTGGCGGCAAGGCGTGCCCGACGATCATTGAAACATCGACGAAGAAGAAGCTTGCCGGAGAAGAGGTTGCCATTGGCGACGTCTGCTTCAAGCGCGGTGGTGTTTTCGCGATGGAGCTTGGCGGGCCAGAGGTCGGCCGCGGTTGTGGTGGCCGCGGAATTATCCATGGGTTCGAACTGTTGGAAAAGTTGGGGTTCCACGATTGGGACTTTGATTATGTCCTTCTCGATTTTCTGGGCGACGTGGTCTGTGGCGGGTTTGGCCTGCCCATCGCGCGCGACATGGCGCAAAAGGTGATCTTGGTTGGGTCCAATGACCTGCAATCGCTCTATGTGGCCAACAACGTGTGTTCTGCTGTCGAATACTTCCGCAAGCTGGGCGGGAATGTCGGCGTGGCTGGCCTTGTGATCAACAAGGACGACGGATCGGGTGAGGCACAGGCCTTTGCCAAAGCCGTGGATATTCCCGTTCTGGCGTCGATCCCGCAGGACGATGACCTGCGCAAAAAGTCTGCGAACTATCAGATCGTCGGCACGTCTGAAAGCCAGTGGGGCGCCCTGTTTGCAGCCCTTGGTGAAAACGTGGCCGAAGCGCCGCCGATGCGGCCCACCGCGCTGAGCCAGGATGAATTGTTGGAGTTGTTTGACGGGTCCGACACTGGCGCAGGTGTGGTGCTGCAACCTGCCACAGATGCCGACATGCGCGGCAAGAATGCCAAGCCAAAAGAAAGCTTGGAGGTGATCTATGACGATGCGTGATCCTCTGGTTATGATTTCAATATCATCATTGGTGTATTCCGAACATGCCTTGCGGGCTTCGGCGTTAAGGCGTGCGCAATCTCTCGAGATGATGGGAGAGGCATACCGTGTTCTTTCCGTGGCGCGTGCGGCCCTTGCGTCGACACGGGTGGTCGCCCCAGAAACACAGCCCACCCAATGAGCGACAAAGACACATATCGCGTCGAATATGACGATGCCGGTGATGTTCAGGTCATTCAGGCCGAGGCTTTGCCCGCGGATCGTCCCGCAGATGCACCCGAAACGCTGGGCTGTCATTCCGGATCGGAGATGGAAGAGGCGGCCAAGCTGGCCGGGTCTTCGGAGATCTTGGAACAATACGCCAAAGATTACCCGCAAGGGCCCCATGACAAACCGCAATCCATGTGTCCCGCTTTTGGCAGCTTACGAGTTGGCCTGCGCATGCGACGCACGGCGACGGTGCTGTCTGGGTCCGCCTGTTGCGTGTATGGGCTGACGTTTGTGTCGCATTTTTACGGGGCGCGACGGTCTGTTGGGTATGTGCCGTTCAACTCCGAAACGCTCGTGACGGGTAAGCTGTTTGAGGACATCCGCGAAAGCGTGCATGACCTTGCCGACCCTGATCTTTACGACGCGATTGTGGTGACGAATCTGTGTGTGCCGACGGCCTCCGGTGTGCCACTTCGCCTGTTGCCAAGCGAGATCAACGGCGTGCGGATTGTGGGCATTGATGTGCCAGGATTTGGCATTCCGACCCATGCTGAGGCCAAGGACGTGTTGGCCGGCGCGATGCTGAATTACGCACGGGCCGAGGTTGAGGCCGGGCCAGTTCAGGCGCCTGCCTCTGGTAAATCGGACCGCCCGACCGTTGCCATGTTGGGGGAAATGTTCCCCGCCGATCCGATGATGATCGGCGCCATGCTGGCCCCGATGGGTTTGGCCGCCGGTCCTGTTGTGCCTTGCCGTGAATGGCGAGAGCTTTACGCCGCGCTGGACAGTTCGGTCGTGGCCGCGATCCATCCGTTCTACACGGCAAGCGTCCGCGAATTTCAGGCCGCCGGTCGGCCTGTGGTGGGGTCTGCCCCCGTTGGGCGCGACGGAACTGCCGAGTGGCTGCGCGCCATCGGGGAGGCCCATGGTGTGAGCGCCGATCAGATTGCGGCGTCGCAAAATGCGTTTCTGCCGGCGATTGAGGGCGCTCTGGCGGGATCCCGTATTAATGGCACCATCACGTTAAGTGGTTATGAAGGCAGCGAGCTGTTGGTGGCGCGGCTGCTGATCGAAAGCGGCGCGGATGTGCCTTATGTGGGCACGGCGTGTCCAAAGACGCCGTGGAATGCGGCGGATGAGGCGTGGTTGAAAGCGCGCGGTGTGACGGTGAAATTCCGGGCCTCTCTGGAAGACGATTGCGCCGCGATGGAAGGGGTCAAACCCGACCTTGCGATCGGCACCACACCCGTCGTGCAAAAGGGCAAAGAGCTTGGCATTCCAAGCCTTTACTTCACCAACCTGATTTCTGCGCGACCCTTGATGGGGCCAGCGGGGGCAGGGTCTTTGCAAGAGGTCGTGAACGCCGCGATGGGCAACCGCGACCGGATGCATTCCATGCGTGAATTCTTTGAGGGTGTCGGCCATCAGGACACCGCCGGTGTCTGGGAAGGGGCGCCCAATCTGCGGCCCGAATTCCGCGCTCTCAACGCTAAAAAACTGGAACGGGCCGCCAAGGCCGCCAAAGCGGCGGAGATGATCTAGTGGCATATTTTGATCCCAAAATGCCGGTATGGTTTGCGTATGGCTGGCGTATGGCTGGCGTATGGCAGGCGCGCCAGATTGGCGGTGTCACATGCTGATCCAGGATCATGATCGGGCCGGTGGCTACTGGGGTGCGGTTTATGCGTTCTGCGCCGTGAAGGGCCTGCAGTGCGTGATCGACGGGCCGGTCGGCTGTGAGAACCTGCCCGTGACGTCCGTGTTGCATTACACCGATGCGCTTCCGCCCCACGAGTTGCCGATTGTGGTGACCGGACTGGGCGAAGAAGAGCTGGGCCGAGACGGGACCGAGGGCGCGATGAAGCGCGCCTGGGGCACGTTGGACCCCGCGCTTCCGGCGGTGGTGGTGACCGGATCCATTGCAGAGATGATCGGCGGCGGTGTAACGCCCATGGGTACTAATATTCAGCGGTTCCTCCCTCGGACGATTGATGAGGACCAATGGGAAGCCGCCGATCGTGCCATGACCTGGGTCTTTACCGAATTCGGGATGACCAAAGGCCGGATGCCGAAAGAGGCGAAGCGCGAAGAGGGTGCGAAGCCGCGCGTGAATATCCTTGGGCCAATGTATGGCACGTTCAACATGCCGTCCGATCTGGCCGAGATCCGCCGCTTGGTCGAAGGGATTGGCGCCGAGGTGAATATGGTCATGCCACTGGGCAGCCATGTCGCGGAGATGCGCAATCTGGTGAATGCGGATGTGAATGTCTGCATGTACCGCGAATTTGGGCGCGGTCTGTGTGAGGTTTTGAACAAGCCCTATCTGCAGGCCCCCATCGGGTTGGACAGCACAACCAAGTTCCTGCGTAAGTTGGGTGATTTGTTGGGGCTGGACCCTGAGCCGTTTATCGAGCGCGAAAAGCATTCCACCATCAAGCCGGTTTGGGACTTGTGGCGCAGCGTGACGCAGGATTTCTTTGCCACGGCCAGTTTCGCCGTTGTCGCGAACGAAACCTACGCGCGAGGCCTGCGCAAATTCCTTGAGGATGATCTGGGGCTGCCGTGCGGGTTTGCGGTGGCACGGACCGCAGGGGCCAAAACGAACAATGACGAAGTGCGTGCCTTGATGGGGCAGAAACGCCCGTTGGTGGTCTTTGGGTCGATCAACGAAAAGATGTATTTGGCGGAATTGAAGGCGGGGCATGGGCCCTCACCGGCGTTCATTCCCGCCAGTTTTCCGGGTGCGGCCATACGGCGGGCGACAGGAACACCATTCATGGGCTATGCTGGGGCGACATATGTTGTCCAAGAGGTCTGCAATGGATTGTTTGACGCGCTGTTCCACATCTTGCCTCTTGGTACTGACATGGACGCCGCCGACGCAACGCCGACGAACCTGCGTCGTGATTTCCCTTGGGATGACGACGCAGCGCGCGCGCTTGATGAGATCGTGGCGACCCATCCCATCCTTACAAGAATTTCTGCCGCAAAAACGCTGAGGGATGCCGCCGAAAAGGCGGCCCTTGAGACCGGAGCGGAGCGAGTCGTCCTTGAGACGGTTCGAAAGTTGCAACCTGCTACAGGAGGTCCACGCGATGACTGATTTGACAACCGACACGCCGATTGAGGCGAAACAGAGCCGAAATACCAATGCAGAGAAACGCGAGTACGGCGCCTATTTCGTGGTGATCTTCTTTGCCTGCCTGCCGCTGGCACTGTTCACCTATGTGTTGTTCGCACTGCGCAATTTCCGTCTGCCTGAGAAAGACCCGGTGCAAACCGCGTGGTCCCAGGCGGGCATCATTACACCAATGATTTTCCACCCATGACGTTTGGGTGTGATCACACGTTTACCAGCCCACGGGGTGGTGAAAGAGGGCGGAGGATGAGCCTCCGTCGTAGCCCTGTCGCGGGGAATGCGCGGCGTCAGTTCTGTAAGGAGTAATTTTACATGGCTGATAAATCTGATCTGTCTTTCACAGGTCTCACCGACGAGCAGGCCCAAGAGCTGCACGCGGTGTACATGAGCGGTTTTGCGCTGTTCACGGTTGTTGCCGTGGTCGCCCACATCCTCACGTACATCAAGCTGCCTTGGTTTGCTTGGTAAAGGAGTCCTAACGAATGGCACAGTTTTACAAGATCTGGTTGGTATTCGACCCCCGTCGCGTTTTCGTGGCTCAGGGCGTTTTCCTCTTCCTGCTGGCTGCGATGATTCACCTCGTCCTGCTTAGCAACGATGCGACCAACTGGTTCTCCCTCGCCTTTGGCGGGGCCGGTGAGTGATCCACTGACCGACTGAACACAGTCACGGGCGGGTCCGCTCGCCCGTGGCAAACAAACCGACAGAACCGGCGACATGAGTACGTCCGCGTCCATGCCGCATTAAAAGGAGTTTGAAGATGGCTCAGCTCAGCTTCGAAAGAAAATACCGCGTCCGAGGCGGGACGCTGGTCGGCGGTGATCTGTTCGACTTCTGGGTAGGCCCATTTTATGTGGGCTTCTTTGGGGTCACGACATTTTTCTTTGCCGCCCTTGGCACAATTCTGATTTTCTACGGTGCCGCCCTTGGCGATACGTGGAACCCCTGGTTGATTTCGATCAATCCCCCCAGCCTTGAAGTTGGTCTTGGCATGGCGCCATTGGCCGAAGGCGGGCTTTGGCAGATCATCACCATCTGCGCCACGCTGGCCTTTGTCAGCTGGATGATGCGAGAGGTCGAGATTTGCCGCAAGTTGGGCATGGGATACCATGTGCCGTTCGCGTTTGGCGTGGCCATCTTGGCCTATGTCACGCTGGTGATCATTCGCCCCGTTTTGATGGGCGCATGGGGCCATGGGTTCCCATATGGGATTTGGTCCCACCTCGATTGGGTGAACAACGTGGGCTACGCCTACGGCAATTTCCATTACAACCCCGCGCATATGATCGCCATTACGTTCTTCTTTACGAACTGTTTGGCACTGGCGCTGCATGGGTCGTTGGTTTTGTCTGCGGTGAACCCGACGAAGGGCACCGAGGTCAAATCCCCCGACCACGAAGACACCTATTTCCGCGATCTGATCGGGTATTCGATCGGGCCACTGGGCATCCACCGTCTGGGTCTTTTCCTGGCGCTGATGGCTGGTTTCTGGTCCGCCGTGTGCATCGTGATTTCCGGCACCATCTGGTTCGATGAATGGATCGTGTGGTGGTACGGCTGGGTTGACCTGCCGATTTGGGTAGACATTGAAGGAGGCGTAAATGGCTGAGTATCAAAACATCTTTACTCAGGTGCAGGTCGCTGGACCGCCTGAGATGGGCATGGAAGGCGACGGCAAAATTGCCGGCGAGCGCACCAAGGGCGCGTCCTTCTCCACCCTTGCGGGCTGGATCGGCAACGCCCAATTGGGCCCGATCTATCTGGGCGCGTTTGGCCTGATTTCCATGGCGACCGGTTTGATCTGGTTTGTCATGGTGGGCCTGAGCTTCTGGGATCAGGCGGGATACAACCCTGCGGTGTTCATGCGCGACCTGTTCTGGTTCTCGCTTGATCCGCCAAGCCCCGAATATGGCCTGTCGATGCCACCCATGAATGAAGGCGGTTATTTCATGATCGCGTCGCTCTTCCTGCTGGTGTCGGTGATCACTTGGTGGGTGCGGACCTACCTGCGGGCCGAGGCACTGGGCATGGGCAAACATGTGGCTTGGGCGTTCGCCTCGGCGATCTGGTTGTTCCTTGTGTTGGGTCTGTTCCGTCCGATCCTGATGGGATCCTGGTCTGAAATGGTGCCTTACGGGATCTTCAGCCACCTTGACTGGACGAACCTGTTCTCGATCACCTACGGCAACCTGTTCTACAACCCGTTCCACGCGCTTTCGATTGTGTTCCTGTATGGGTCAGCCCTGCTGTTCGCCATGCACGGCGCCACGATCCTGGCTGTCAGCCGCTTTGGCGGCGAACGAGAGATTGAACAGATCGTCGACCGCGGCACAGCGTCTGAGCGCGCCGGCCTGTTCTGGCGCTGGACCATGGGCTTTAACGCCACAATGGAAGGCATTCACCGCTGGGCGTGGTGGTTCGCAGTTCTGACAACGCTGACCGGCGGTATCGGAATTTTGCTGACCGGCACAGTCGTCGACAACTGGTTCGGCTGGGCCCAAGACCACGGCTTCGCACGGTAAGAAAGGACAGATTCATGAGTGACAATGACCACGATTATCTGCGCACCGAAGGCGGCAATTTCCGCCTGACGGCTGACGTCACAGCCTTGATGTTGAAGGGGGCGGGATATGCCGCGCTGTTCTGTCTGGTGATCGGCTTGGCCTATGCGGTGCTGATCGGAATTTCGAACCTGCTGCCGGAAGACAGCAAGTTCGCCCCCGATCCAACGCCGATGTCCATGCAGATTGATGCGACTGAGATCACCGTTCTGGCCTGACGTGTGATGTGATTTGGGGGCGGGCGCAGCTGATGTGCCCCTCTCCATCCGAGGTCCGCCCCCTGTTCCCTGGGGCCGGACATCAAGGTCGGACCCTCGCGGTCCATCTTGGTTCCCTTCCTGTTGGCTACAGGAAACCGGTGCCGTGAGGGGTTTGCCCCTTACGGCACCACACTGGGACATCGTTCAGGGGGACACGCGGGGCCGCGCCACGGTATCCGCATGGGAACATCTAAGGGAGATATCGCCATGACTGACCGTCCAAACACCCCCACCTTGGACCGTGTGACGGTTCCGTCCGACCTGAAGGCATTGGATGACCGACAGCTGGCGACTCTGGCGGATGAGCTGCGCCAGGAGGTTGTTTCGGCGGTGTCCGAGACGGGCGGCCATTTGGGGTCATCCTTGGGTGTGGTTGAACTGACCGTGGCGTTGCATGCGGTGTTCAACACGCCGCACGACAAGATCGTCTGGGACGTGGGCCATCAGTGTTATCCGCATAAGGTTTTGACAGGGCGGCGCGACCGCATCCGCACCCTGCGCCAAGAGGGGGGCCTGTCCGGGTTCACCAAGCGCGCCGAGAGTGACTATGACCCGTTTGGCGCCGCGCATTCGTCCACGTCGATTTCTGCGGCCTTGGGTTTTGCGACCGCGCGCGATTTGGGTCAGCCAACGGGCGATGCGATTGCGGTGATCGGTGACGGGTCGATTTCGGCCGGAATGGCCTATGAGGCGATGAACAACGCGGGCGCCGAGGGGCGACGTTTGTTTGTCATCCTCAACGACAATGAAATGTCGATTGCGCCGCCGGTGGGGGCGATGTCGAAGTATCTAAGCAGTCTCTATTCCAGCCCAGCGGCGACCATGGCTGAAGGTTTTGAGTCTGCCTTGCCCGGGCCTTTGCGTGATCACGCGCGGCGTGCACGTCAGCTGGTGACGGGGCTGTCTGGCGGCGCTGGTACGTTGTTTGAAGAGCTGGGGTTCCAGTACATCGGGCCTATCGATGGACATGACATGGACCAGTTGCTGAGCGTGCTGCGCACGGCCAAGGTGCGCGCGACGGGGCCGGTGCTGATCCACGCCTGCACGGTCAAGGGTAAGGGCTATGCGCCTGCGGAAGGATCGGATGACAAATACCACGGGGTCGCCAAGTTTGACGTGTCGACGGGCACGCAGAAGAAAAGCCGCCCCAATGCGCCGAGCTACACGAAGGTGTTTGGCGAAAGTTTGGTGAAAGAGGCCGCGTTAGACCCTAGAATCGTTGGGATCACCGCAGCAATGCCATCGGGCACCGGCATGGATATTTTCGGCAAAGCCTACCCGAAACAGATGTTCGATGTGGGTATTGCGGAACAACATGCTGTGACGTTTGCGGCCGGACTGGCCGCAACGTGCATGAAGCCGTTTTGCGCGATTTATTCATCATTCCTGCAGCGCGGGTATGACCAGATTGTCCATGATGTGGCGTTGCAGAACCTGCCTGTGCGGTTCGCGGTAGATCGGGCCGGTTTGGTGGGCGCGGACGGGCCGACCCATGCGGGCGCGTTTGATATCGGGTATTTGGCCGCGCTGCCGAACATGGTGGTTATGGCTGCTGCTGATGAGGTTGAGCTGATGCATATGGTCGCCACGGCGGCGGCCTACGACGATGGGCCGATTGCCTTTCGCTATCCACGTGGCGAGGGGGAAGGCATGGAGATGCCCGAACGCGGCGAAGTTCTGGAGATCGGCAAAGGCCGTATCGTGCAAAGTGGCACAGATGTGGCGTTGTTGTCGTTTGGCGCGCATTTGGGTGAGGTGCGCAAAGCGGCCCGGATGCTCGAGGCGCAGGATGTCAGTGTGACGATTGCGGATGCGCGGTTTGCCAAACCGTTGGACATGGTGATGATCCGTCAGTTGATGAAATCCCATGACGCTGTGATCACAGTCGAACAGGGGTCTGTTGGTGGGTTTGGCGCGATGGTGTTGCAGGCCCTGGCGCAGGAGGGGATGTTGATGGAAGCGCAGCTGCGGACGATGACATTGCCTGACCGGTTCATTGATCAGGCGGCCCCCGATGCGATGTATGCGGATGCTGGATTGTCTGCCGTTGATATCGCCGCGACCGCGATGGAGGCCGCAGGGCTTGAGGCCACAAAGACCCCAATTCAGGCGCAATAGAGTCTATTCGCCCGCTTGGGCCATGTTGGAATGATCTGCGATCACCAGATCAAGATGGTCGCGCAGATAGATGCGCAGCCATGGTGTGAAGCGATCCGGCCAGCGCGCGACCTCAGCCGCGAGATCGTAGATATCGACCCAACGTGTGGCCATCACCTCATCGGGGTTGAGATCCATCTTTAGGGATTTTTGCGAGGCGGGGGCGACGAACAGATCGACCACTTCGTGTTCGATCAACCCGCCGCCGACATCGGCGCGGTATTCGAGTTGGTCGCGATATACGGGGTAAAGCCCTGTGATGCCCAGTTCGTCCTCAAGCCGGCGCACGGCGCACAGGCCTGCGTCTTCTTCCCAGTGGGGATGGGTGCAACAGGTGTTCGCCCAAAGACCGGGCGTGTGATATTTGGACAGGGCGCGCTGTTGGATCAGCACGTTCTTGCCATCCATCACGAACACCGAAACCGCCTTATGGCGCAGGCCTTGCACGTGCGCCTCAAGCTTATCGAAGGGCTGAAGTTTGCCGTTCACCCAGGTCGGGATCATGGTCATCAGACGTGATGCGGGCGCACGAGGCGTGTCAGATGCGCCAGGTTCTTGATGCCGATTTTCAGGTGGGCCATGGGGCGTGCCTTTACGAGTTTCTTGTTCATATACGCCTCAAACGTGAGGCGTTGCACGTCGACATCATGACACAGGGACACAAATCGTTCGCGGCGTTCGTCGGATTTGTAATAGGCATCCTGCATGGAACGCAGGACCTTAAACACCATCTTATGTTCTTTCATGAAGGCTTTGCGGGCCAGTTGAAGATCACGCACATTGTTGGAAGCAAGGCAGGCGAGGCAGGCCTCTGCCGCGACACGACCACCGACCATGGCGTAGTAGATGCCTTCGCCAGACGAGGGGGCCACAACGCCAGCGGCGTCCCCTGCAAGGATCACGTCTTTGCCATTGTCCCAGCGGTCCAAGGGTTTCAGTGGGATCGGCGCGCCTTCTTTGCGGATGGTTTTGCAATCGGCGAGGCCGGAGGCCGCGCGCAGTTTGGCGGTTGCATCCTTCAGGTCCACATCGCTGACCTCGGTGCCCATGCCGACGCTGCATTGCGCCCCGTGGGGGAACACCCAACCGTAGAAATCGGGGCTGATGGCGCCGTCATAGACCACATCGCAGCGCAGGGGGTCGTAGTTTTCGTTGGCGGCGGGGGCCTCGATGATCTCATGGTAGGCGATGACGTAGGGGATGGTGTCGCCGCCTGGAACCTCGGCTGCGCCCACCTTGGAGCGGGCGCCGTCCGCGCCGATGACCAATTTTGTGCTGAGACGTTGTTCATTTCCGCTGATCTTGTCGCGGTAGATGACGTGCGTCCCGTCGGCGTCGCGGTCAATCCGCAGGAAGGTGCCGGTGTAGCGGTGCGCGCCGGAGGCTTTGGCACGGCCGCGGAGGAATTCGTCAAAGTGTTCGCGATCCACCATGCCGACAAAGCCGTTTTCAATGGGAATGTCGACTTTGCGCTGGGTGGGGGAGATCATCCGCGCGGTGTTCACGCGGGCCACGATCTGCGCATCGGGAATGTCGAAATCCGTGATCAGCCGCGGGGGAATGGCACCACCGCAAGGTTTGATCCGTCCGTCACGGTCGATCATGGCGACGGTTTTTCCCGCACGGGCGAGATCTTCTGCGGCGGTGGCACCGGACGGCCCACCGCCGACGACGACAACATCATACATGGTCATTCTCCTGGAACGAGGGACGCTTCACGACTTGGGGTCGCGTCCATAACTTTGGTGGCAAGACCGGCGGCGATGACGAAGATCGCGGCCTCTAGCAGGAAGACGGCACCGAAGGCGGTGGCGTCGGGTGTCAGGGTGCGGGCGATGTCCACGAGGGCGGCCCCGGTGAGGCCGCCGAAGCCCGCCGCAATCGCTTGCGCTGCGCCCCAGACGCCCATGCGGGTGCCTTCGCGTTTGGTTTTGCCTTCGCCCGCCAGTGTCATCATGGACCCGATGGCGGCGACGGCGAACATGCCGTTAAAGAACCCCAGCGCGATGGTGGCCGGTTGCAGCAGCGGTGCCATGGCCGAGGGGCCAATTGCTGTGAGTGCCGCGAGGGACAGGGCTGAGCCAAGGCACCCGGCAATGACCCAAGTGCGCAGGCTGCCGAATTTCAGGCCCGTCGCCGCGATGCCGACCAACAGCATGCCCATGAACACGCCCCCATTTTGTGCGCCAGACAGCGTGGTGGATTCACCGGGGGTGAGGCCGAAGACGAGGCCTGCGTAGGGTTCAAGGATCAGTTCCTGCATGAAGTACGCGGTCATGGACAGGAAGACGAAGATGGTGAAATGGCGGGCGCGGGTGTCGGACCAGACTTCGGCCAGTGCTGCGCGGAAGGGGGTGGTGTCGGGGGTGCGTTCTGCTTGGACGCGGGCCTCGACCCCCCAAACGGCGAGGGCGGTGAGCGCGAGGGCGATCAGGCAGGTTGCGCCGACGAGTTGGAGCAGGAGCGTTGGTGAATAGGGGGTCAGCAGGTTGCCGACAATCGTGGCGGTGACCGCGATGCCGAAGATCATCATCAGCCACGTGATTGTCGCGGCAGCCGCGCGGCGATGCGGGGCGGTTGCCGTGGCCAGCAGCGCCAGAAGGGATGTGCCGGAGGCGCCCACGCCAAGGCCGATCAACGCATAGGCGAGGATGGAGACCGCAAGGCCCGCGGGATAGTTTACCGCAAGAAGGGGAACGCCCGTGGCGGCGAGGAAGCCACCGAGGGCCAAGATCGCCATGCCGCCGATGATCCAACGGGTGCGTTTGCCGCCCGCGTCGGATTTATGGCCCCAACTGGGACGGCTGAGTTGGATGCCGTAGTGAAGCGCCACAAGAAGGCCGGGGAGCACGGCGGGCAGGGCCAATTCCACCACCATCAGGCGGTTTAGGGTCGATGTTGTCAGCACGACGATGGCACCAAGGCACATCTGCACCAGCCCAAGACGGATGATCTGAAGCCACGAGAGTTTCATGCGACGATCCCTTTCAGGGCGAAGGCGGTGACCATCATGCCGGTGATGTAGAACAGCACCCCTGTGCCGTTGTACCAGGGCGCTTTGCCCTTCGGATCGCGCAGCATCACAGTCATGGCCCAGACTTGGGCGGCCAGCAAAACAGAGACTGTTCCGGCGAAAAATGGCTTATCCCACGTGAATAATAGCGCAATGACCACCAGCTGCGGCACCGCCATGATTGCGCAGGCCAGGCGGGCGGCGCGGTCAGGCCCCAAGGTGACGGGAAGGGAGGCGACGCCGGTTTGGCGGTCGCCCTCAAGCGCTTTGAAGTCGTTCAGGGTCATGATGCCGTGGGCGCCCAGACCATAAAGAACGGCAATGATCACGATGCGCCCATCGGGCGCGCCGGCCGACAAGACGACAGCGCCAGTGATCCAAGGCAATGTTTCGTAGGACAGCCCGACAAGACCAGGCCCCCACCAGCCCGACCGTTTCAGGCGGACAGGTTCGGCGGAATAGGCCCATGCGGCCAGAACACCCAGAACCGTCGCGGCAAATCCCCACGGGCCCAAAAGGCTGCCGACGGCCAGTGACAGGGCGGACATGATCAGCGCAATCCACAACCCCCACCGGCCAGGAATCTGGCCAGACGGTATGGGGCGGTTGGGTTCATTGATGGCGTCAACATGGCGGTCGCACCAATCGTTCGCGGCCTGCGACATGCCGCAGACGATGGGACCGGCCAGGATGATGCCGGCGATAACCAAAGTGATGTTTGAGAGCGGGGACACGCCTGAGGAGACAGTGCCACACAGATACGCCCACATCGGCGGGAACCACGTGATCGGTTTGATCAAACGCAGGGCGGCGGCGGGGTCTGGATACCGGCGAAGGGGGAGGGTGGGGCTAACACTCATATCTGTAAACATAAACTTACAGTAAGTGATTCAGCAAGTGTAATGTCACTTAGACAGGTGCGGCAAAGCGGAGCAATGCCAGCACGTCAGGTCACATCTGAAAGGATCAGTCGTTTTTGTTCAGCAACACGTATTTACGCAGCTTCACATAGAGAGACTGCCGTGACAGGCCGAGCATCTCTGCGGCCGCCACCCGGTTGTTTGACGTCAGTTCCAACGCGGTCTCAATACACATGCGTTCGACCACATCGGTGGTTTCGGCCACGATTTCTTTCAATGTCGCGCTGCCCACGAGTTCCATGACCGATTTGACGTTTTCTTGGCCGACGGGCGCGGGTGCAACGCGAACCGCGTCGGCCCGCGAGGCGTCGCGCATGATGAAGGCGTAGCTTGGGTTTTCCAGATCGCTGAGGTACGTCGCTGAAATTTCTACGGTGCGGGGTTCGCCAAACTCTCCGGCCATGCGGGTCGAATACAGGCGAATGTGGCCAACGCGGGCGGCGTTTTCCAACAAGACCCGCAGGTCGACGTTGCCACGGTGCAGGTAATCCGCCAATGACCGGCCTTTGACATTCAGCGCATGGGCTACATTGGTCAGTTCAAGGAAGGCCTCATTGACGGAGGTTAGATTTCCGTCCTGATCGGTGAAGGCAATCGCATCCGCGCCCTGATCGAAGAGACCGGACAGACGTTCCGGCAGATCGTCCGTCACGGGTGCGCCACCTTCAGACAGGTCGAGGCGGCACAGCATCACACGCTCACCGGTGGCGCGGAACATGGTGGGGTGGACACGGATGGCTTTGCGGCCCTGACGTGTGTTAACCGACAGGCTGCTGGGCCCTTCGGCGAGGGCGGAGGAAGACAGGGCGTCCATCAGCTCACCCTTGCGGCGGCCGTCAAATTCCTGCGCAAAGGGACTGCCGATCAGGTCATCGCGGTCGCGCCCCAAAAGGCGCGCGGCAATGGAATTGACGTCAATGATGCGCCCAGTGTTGAGGGCGACAAAAACCACAGCGTCACGGCTGGATTCCATAAGCACGCGGAAGCGTGTGTCGTATTCGCGTTGCTGTTCGTAATCCTGTTCCAGCGCAATCTGCGCCTTGACCAGCTGTTGCTGCATTTCCGAGATCGGACGCAGATCACGCCCGAGCATCAACAATGAGCCATCGGGGCCCACGTGGTGGAAGGAGTAATTGACCGGCAGGCCAATATCGCGGCCATCGTCCGAATGATTGAGCTGTACGGGACGGACGTTGGGATCATTGTCCAGGAATTGCTGCAAGGCGCGGTCAAACTTTGGGCGGCTTTCACGTGTCAGCGTATCACTGACATGTTTGCTTTCCCAATGAGACAGATCATCGAGAGCTTCGTGTGTCGGGTTTGCGATGACAGATTTGATCTGGCCGTCATCACTGATGACCAAGGCCACGTCTGCCAAGGCCGCAATGATGTCACCAAGCATTTCGGGGGCGATCAACGGAATGGTTCCGGTGTCCCAATATTTTGTTCCGCGCGAGGTCACGGCAGGGCCTTGGGATGTTGCCCGCTCTCCACCACTCAGCCCCGCTGACCGGTTTTGGAAGTCCTGTTGCGATTGTTCTTTGTCAGACCGCAAAATTCTAATGCCTCAAAAGGATCTTTTGTCGCAAAATCGACCCCTATGGCCGTCTTCACGTCCGCCTCCTGATCCAAAATGCCGCCACCGACGACGATCGGGGGCTGGCCAGAAACGGTAGCCCTTATAGTTTCTACGTATTCTCGCAAGAAATCAAGGCTCTCTGCCGAACTCGCCGAAAGGAGAATGGCGTCGAAAGTCGACCCGTGCAGAGACCTTTTGAGGTCCTCTGGCGAGGTCCCCATGGCGAGCCTTACGGAGAGCCCGAACTGACGCAATTGACCGCACAGGATGGAGGCACCAAGGGTGTGATAGGCGTCTTGCGCCACAACCACGACGACGCCTTTGTCGTTCGCGCCATCGCCGTTTCGGCCGTCCAGCCACCAGTCTTTTCCAAGAACCCGAAGAGCGGATTGCAACCGTGCGGTGCCGATGGTGACGTGGCCGAAGCTCAGCTCATCTTCGCACCATTCCTCGCCCATCTGTCGGGCCACTTCGGGGATGTAGTTGACGGCGATCACTTCGGCCGAGATGCCGTCTTCGAGCATCTCCTTGACGACGTCGGGGACGGTATTGGTGCGGCCGTTTGCAGCCGCATCATGGAGCTTTTGGAGGCGCGCAACAGACATCGGCAAGCCAGGTTTTGAGCTGCGACTGGCAACGACAGACAAGGCGCGCGATGCCAGCGCATCGACTGATGCGTTCGCCCCCATTCTCTCGGCGGCCTTCTTGCCTGGCTTTGGTTGTTCGGACATCGTTCAACTCCTGCCGGGGTGCTGACGGGCTGTGAAGGTTGCTCCGACATCAGCTGCCCTGACGGGTGCATTGTCTGCGAACCCCACAATATTGTCAAAGGTAATTGACAGATCATAGGCTGTCGGCGCTATTAGAGGGGAGAAACGCCAGATTTTATTGGCGTTTCTGTCAACTTAACACGGCAGACGACCTGCAGTCGATGTAAACCTAGTTGATGTAAATCTAAATTGACACTTTACCCCTTCGAGGCGTAAGTTTGGACCTGAAGATCATTCAGGGAACACCCGCCATGCGAGGGCAAGCCGCCTCTCAAACTCCTCCGGTTCAGCTGTATACGGCTGACGAACGCGCCCGACGGGACGCCACGAAATGGACCTTGGTTCAGGGTGTTTTGGCGCCGTTGCAGTTTGTGGTTTTCCTCGTCTCTGTGGGGCTGGTTTTGCGCTATTTGTCCACTGGCGCGGGCTACGATGCGGCGACCGTTTCGGTGGTCGTGAAGACGGGCATTTTGTACCTGATCATGGTCACCGGAGCGATCTGGGAAAAGGTCGTCTTCGGGCAGTATCTTTTTGCCCCTGCCTTCTTTTGGGAGGACGTGTTCAGCTTTGGCGTCATTGCCCTGCATACCCTTTATATCGTTGGTCTTTTTGCGACCTCGTGGACAGGTGAAACGCTGATGTGGATCGCGGTGGCGGCCTATGTGGCCTACGTCATCAACGCGGGTCAATTCGTGTGGAAGTTGCGCCGTGCGCGGCTGGATGCGGAGGCTGTCAGATGACCTATGCACCAACACCCCCAACCGACGGCGGATGCCGCACGGCACCCGTGCTGAAGGAGCGCGGACAGCGCGAGGTTTTCTGCGGATTGACGGGCATCATCTGGCTGCACCGAAAAATGCAGGATGCATTTTTTCTGGTGGTCGGATCGCGGACCTGCGCCCATTTGCTGCAATCGGCGGCCGGTGTGATGATTTTTGCCGAGCCGCGATTCGCGACGGCGATTCTGGAAGAAGGCGATTTGGCCGGTCTGAAAGACGCCCAAGACGAATTGGACGCCCAAGTTGACAGATTGTTGGCCCGCCGGCCGGACATCAAGCAGCTGTTTCTGGTCGGATCCTGCCCGTCTGAGGTGATCAAGCTGGATCTTGCCAAGGCGGCGGAACGACTCACTTTGGCGCATGGACCGTCGGTTCGGGTGCTGAATTTCAGCGGTTCGGGAATCGAAACGACGTTTACCGAGGGCGAAGATGCTTGCCTTGCGTCGATGGTGCCGGTGCTGCCTGAGACGGACGCGCGGCAGTTGGTTGTCGTGGGCGCCTTGCCCGATGTGGTCGAGGATCAGATGCTGGGGCTGCTGAGCGGTTTGGGCATCGACACGGTGCGCTGTTTGCCCACGCGCACGGCGGCGGATGAGCTGTCGGTCGGGCCGAACACGGTCTTTGCCCTGACCCAGCCGTTTCTGGGGGAAACCCATGCCGCGTTGGAGCGGCGCCACGCCCGCCATCTGCCAGCGCCATTCCCTTATGGTGAGGAGGGCACGACCGCCTGGTTGGCCGCCATCGCGGCAGAGTTTGGCGTAGACGCCGAGACGTTTGCGGCGGTCACAGATGCGCCGCGCGCACGGGCGCGGGCAGCAGTAAGTCAGGCGTCTGAGGCGCTGCGCGGCAAGTCGGTGTTTTTCATGCCGGACAGTCAGATGGAAATTCCGCTGGCGCGGTTTTTGGCGCGGGAATGCGGGATGCAGCCGATTGAGGTGGGCCAGCCCTATATCCACGACGCGCTGCATGGGCCGGATCTGGATTTGCTGCCAGCGGGCCCGCAGATTTCCGAAGGGCAAGACGTGGACAAACAGCTGGACCGTGCCCGCGCCGCGCGGCCTGATCTGACGGTGTGTGGATTGGGGTTGGCGAACCCGTTGGAGGCCGAAGGGCTGACGACGAAATGGGCGATCGAGTTGGTGTTCACGCCGGTGCATTTCTACGAACAGGCCGGTGATCTGGCGGGGCTGTTTTCGAGGCCCGTGCGGCGCCGCAACATCCTTGGGTTGGAGGCGGCAGAATGAAGCTTTCGGTGTGGACATATGAAGGCCCGCCCCATGTGGGCGCGATGCGCGTTGCCACGGGGATGAAGGGGCTGCATTACGTGTTGCACGCGCCGCAAGGCGATACCTATGCGGACCTGCTGTTTACGATGATCGAGCGGCGCAACCATCGCCCGCCGGTCAGCTATACGACCTTTCAGGCCCGTGATCTGGGCGCGGATACGGCGCATTTGTTCAAGGATGCTTGTCAGGATGCGGTGGACCGGTTCAAGCCAGAGGCGATTATCGTCGGTGCGTCCTGTACGGCGGAATTGATCCAGGATGATCCGGCGGGTCTGGCGGAGACGATGGGATTTGACATTCCGGTCATTCCGCTGGAATTGCCCAGCTATCAGCGCAAGGAAAACTTTGGCGCGGATGAGACGTTCTTTCAGATTGTGCGCCATCTGGCCCGTCCGATGGAGCGGACGGCGCGGGTGACGTGTAACCTGATCGGGCCCACGGGCCTTGGGTTTCGGCACCGCGATGACATCGAGGAATTGACAGGCCTGTTGTCGGACCTCGGGATTGACGTGAACGTCTGTGCGCCCATGGGGGCCACGCCCGCCGACATCGCCCGCATGGGGGCCGCGCATTTCAACGTTTTGATGTATCCCGAAACGGCGGAAAGTGCCGCCCGTTGGATGGAACGGGAATTGGGCCAGCCTTATACCAAGGTCGTGCCGATTGGCGCGGGCGCCACACGTGATTTCATCGCTGAAGTGGCTGAGATCACCGGCCTGCCGTGTCACGCAGACGACAGCCGGTTGCGTCAGCCTTGGTATGCGGCGTCGGTCGACAGCACCTATCTGACCGGAAAACGGGTGTTCATCTTTGGCGACGGGACCCATGTGAAGGCGGCAGCACGGATCGCGCGGGATGAAATGGGGTTTGAGGTGGCCGGGATCGGCTGTTTCAACCGTGAAATGGCGCGTGATATTCGCAAAGTGGCGAAAGAGTACGGCGTCGAGGCGTTGATCACGGACGATTACCTTGAGGTTGAGGAGGCGATTGAGCGTCTGCAGCCTGAGATGATCCTTGGCACGCAGATGGAACGTCACATTGGCAAACGGCTGGGCATTCCCTGTGCTGTCATTTCTGCGCCGGTGCACGTTCAGGACTTTCCCGCGCGCTACTCCCCCCAGATGGGGTTTGAGGGCGCGAATGTGATTTTTGACACGTGGGTGCATCCGCTGGTCATGGGTCTGGAAGAACATCTGCTGCACATGTTCCGTGAGGATTTCGAATTCCACGATGATGCGGGGGCGAGCCATCATGGGCATCAGGCCAAGCCGCGTTTGGTAGAGGGGGGCGCTGCCCCCGACGCTGTCGCGTCTCCCCCGGAGTTTTCTGGTCAGATGAAGGCGGGCGACAATGTCATCTGGCTGGATGATGCGGAACGTGAGTTGAGGAAGATCCCGTTTTTCGTGCGCGGCAAGGCGCGGCGCAATACCGAGAGTTTTGCGACTGAGCGCGGGTTGGCCGAGATCTCCATTGATACGCTGTACGAAGCGAAGGCCCATTTTGCGCGATAGTGTTGATCATATCCCCTATCGCGTCGTGATCGTGACGTTGGACCAGCACACTGCTGGTCCGATTGCGCGGCTTGCGCCCAAGATGTCGGCCGAATTTCCGGGGCTGTCGGTTGAGGTGTTTGCCAGCGCCGAGTGGGAGGCGAACCCGGCGGCGAAGGATGCGGCGATTGAGGCGGTGGGTGCGGCGAATATCGTCGTTGGCAATCTGGTGTTTCTTGAGGATCAGTTGAACGCCATTGTGCCTGTGATGAAGGCGCGGCGCGCGGAGCTGGATGCCTTTGTGGGGGTCATTGCGGACCCGTCCATCGTCAGCCTGACGAAGATGGGCGATCTGGATATGACGAAGCCCGCCTCAGGGCCGATGGCGTTGTTGAAAAAGCTGCGTGGTGCGAAAAGCCATGACAGCGCGTCGGGCGCCAAAAAGATGAAGATGCTGCGGCGGCTGCCAAAGATCCTGCGATTGATCCCCGGCAAGGCGCAGGATTTGCGGGCCTGGTTTTTGTGCATGCAGTACTGGTTGGGCGGATCAGACGAGAACATCGAACAGATGTTGCGGATGCTGCTGAGCCGGTATGCGTCGCGTCGTGAATGGGGCGGCATCTCGGTTGAGGCGCCGAAAGACTACCCTGAAACGGGTCTGTATCATCCTGATTTGCCCGCTGAGGGGATTGTAACCGATTTGGCAGACCTGCCCCTGCGGGACGGGCCGAAAGTCGGCGTTTTGATGTTGCGGTCGTATATTTTGGCCGGTGATACGGCCCATTACGACGCGGTTATTCGCGCGTTTGAGACGAAGGGGCTTTGCCCTGTGCCGGCTTTTGCCGGGGGGCTTGATGGGCGGCCTGCGATGGATGCCTATTTCGACGGTGTTGATGTTGTGGTGTCCTTGACGGGGTTCAGCCTTGTCGGGGGGCCTGCGTATAATGACAACGCGGCAGCTATCGAGGCCTTGGCACGCCTGAACGTGCCTTATGTGAACGCACAGCCGTTGGAATTTCAGACGTTGGGTCAGTGGGCCGCGGGCAAGCAAGGGCTTGGGCCGGTGGAGACGACCATGTTGGTCGCTTTGCCTGAGATTGACGGGGCGATCGCGCCGACGGTGTTTGCGGGGCGGCATGGGCCGGAGGGCTGTGCCGGTTGCGCCCATAAATGTGTGGCGGCTGAAAAGGCGATGGCCCCGTGTCATGAACGGATTGAGAGCCTGGCCGAGAAGGTCGACCGTTTGGCGCAGCTGCGGCGGCGGGACGTGGCTGAGGCCAAGATCGGTATTGTCCTGTTTGGTTTTCCGCCCAATGCGGGCGCTGTTGGGACGGCGGCGTATTTGTCTGTGTTTGAGAGCCTGCACAACACGTTGCGCCGGATGAAGGCGGATGGATATGACGTGGAATTGCCCGAAACGGTGGATGATCTGCGGGCCGCGGTGTTGCAAGGCAATGCGGCGCAGTTCGGGCAAGAGGCGAATGTCGCGGATCATGTGAGTGCCGATGATATCGTGGCGAATACGCCGCCTTTGGCTGAAATAGAGTCTGTTTGGGGGCCTGCCCCCGGTAAGGTCCAATCGGACGGGCGGGGTGTGTTCGTTTTGGGGGCGCATTTCGGCAAGGTGTTTGTCGGTGTGCAGCCCACCTTTGGCTACGAGGGCGACCCGATGCGGTTGCTGTTTGAGGAAGGCTTTGCGCCCACGCATGCGTTCACGCAATTTTATCTGTGGCTGCGCAATACCTATGAGGCCGACGCGGTCTTGCATTTTGGAATGCATGGGGCGTTGGAATTTATGCCCGGCAAGCAGGCGGGCCTTGGCGCACGGGATTGGCCGGACCGCCTGATGGGCGAGATGCCGAATGTGTATCTTTATGCCGCCAACAACCCGTCTGAGGCCACATTGGCCAAACGGCGGTCAGGTGCCGTAACAGTGACACATTTGACGCCGCCGTTGCAGTCGGCTGGGCTGTATAAAGGTCTGGCTGAGTTGAAAGACAGCCTGGCGCGGTGGCGCGGGATGAGCGGTGAGGATGCGGATCGCGCTGTGCTTGAGGCCTTGATTGCCGACCAAGCGGCCGCCGTGGATATGGACGGGGTCGCGCCGGACACCCTTTGGCTGAAGCTGTTGGAAACAGAGGATGCGTTGATCACGGACGGGCTGCATGTGGTGGGCCGCGCGATGCCTGACGCTGATGCAGACGCTTTGTTGGACTTGATGACGTTTGAGACCACTGCGGATCGGACGGCGGCCAAGGCAAAGATGCAGTCTGATGCGGAGTTGGACGGGCTGATGTCGGCACTTGCGGGCGAATACGTGGTGCCGGTGCCGGGGGGGGATGTGATCCGCAGCCCTGAGATCTTGCCAACGGGGCGCAATATTCACGCCTTTGATCCGTTCCGGATGCCCACGGCCTTTGCCATGCAGGACGGTCTGGCGCAGGCGGAATTGTTGCTCAAGACCCACGACAGCCTGCCGCGCACGGTCGCGTTGGTGTTGTGGGGATCGGACAACATCAAGTCGGACGGGGTGCCGATTGCACAGGCGCTGGGCCTGATTGGGGCGCGGCCACGGTTCGATTATTATGGGCGGCTGTCCGGGGCGGATTTGATCCCGCTGGAGGAGTTGGGCCGGCCCCGCGTTGATGTCATTATGACGCTTTCGGGCATATTCAGAGACTTGTTGCCGCTGCAGACGCGCATGTTGGCAGAGGCTGCTTTCAAGGCGGCCATGGCGGACGAGCCTTTGGATCAAAACTTTATCCGCGCCCATGCGCTGGCCTATGCCAATGAAATGGGATGCGACATGGAAGAGGCCGCGCTTCGGGTCTTTTCCAATGCCGAAGGGGCCTATGGGTCCAATGTGAATTCACTGGTCGACAGTTCTGCCTTTGAGGGGGAGGACGAATTGGCGGATGCCTATGAGGCGCGCAAATCCTTTGCTTACGGGATGGATGGCAAGCCCACGAAGAACGCGACCCTGTTGCAGGCCGCGTTGAAGGATGTGGATGTGGCCTATCAGAACCTGGAAAGCGTCGAGTTGGGCGTGACCACGGTTGATCATTATTTCGATACGCTGGGCGGCATTGCGCGTGCTGTGAAGCGGGCCAAGGGTGAGGATGCCGCCGTTTATATCGGCGACCAGACGCGGGGGGCCGCGAAGGTGCGGACGCTGAAGGATCAGGTGGCCCTTGAGACACGAAGCCGTGCGCTGAACCCTCGGTTTTTCGAGGCGCTGTTGGAGCATGGCCATGAGGGGGTGCGCCAGATCGAGGCGCATATCACCAACACGCTGGGGTGGTCTGCCACCACGGGGCAGGTGGAGCCTTGGATCTATCAGAAACTGAGCGAAACCTTCGTGCTGGACGAAGAGATGCGCGACCGTTTGGCGGCGTTGAACCCGCAAGCGAGCGTGCGGATGGCGTCGCGTCTGCTGGAGGCATCCGACAGAGAGTACTGGGCGCCGGACGACGAGACATTGGCGGGTTTGCAAGATGCGGCGGACGCGTTGGAAGACCGGCTGGAAGGGATTGCGGCGGAATGATGATGATCTGCGATCAGGTCCTGCGGACGGCAGAGAGCAAAAATTCGCAGAATTTTTGCGCCTCCGGCGGGCATATTTTTGAAACAGCGAAACGGGGCGATCTGCCCTTGAGGAGGGTGCTATGAGCCCCAGAGACGAGATACCGGTGTTGCGCGGCGAGGACGGAGAGGGCTCCGTTCAGGTGCATCAGGACGATCAGCTAAAGATTGAGGGCGCGAAGGTGTTTTCGATTTACGGTAAGGGCGGGATTGGGAAATCAACCACGTCTTCGAATATGTCGGCGGCCTTTGCCAAGATGGGCAAGCGGGTGTTGCAGATCGGGTGTGACCCCAAGCATGACAGCACGTTTACCTTGACGGGGCAGTTGCAGCCCACGGTGATCGACATTTTGAAAGAGGTGGATTTTCACCCCGAGGAGCTGCGGCCCGAGGATTTCGTGACCGAAGGCTATGGTGGCGTGAAATGTGTGGAGGCCGGTGGGCCGCCTGCGGGCACGGGCTGTGGTGGCTATGTCGTCGGGCAGACGGTGAAGCTGTTGAAGCAGCACCATTTGCTGGAAGACACGGATGTGGTGATTTTCGATGTCTTGGGCGACGTGGTGTGTGGTGGTTTTGCGGCCCCGTTGCAGCATGCAGACAAGGCGTTGATCGTGACGGCCAATGATTTTGACAGCATCTATGCGATGAACCGGATTATTGCCGCCGTCCAGGCCAAGTCGAAGAACTACAAGGTGCGGCTGGCGGGCTGTGTGGCGAACCGCAGCCGCGACACGGATGAGGTAGACCGGTACTGCCGGACCGTCGGGTTCAACCGGATCGCACATATGCCCGATGTGGATGCCATTCGGCGGTCGCGTCTGAAGAAGAAGACGCTGTTTGAGATGCCGCTCGATGACGAGATTGCGGCGTGTCAGGCGGGCTACATCCGGATGGCAGAGGCGCTGTACAATTCCACGGAAACGACGACGCCTGCGCCGTTGGAAGACCGCGACATCTTTGAATTGTTGGGGTTCGATTGATTGACCTATGAAGTAACCAGATCCCGCGTCGAAGATTATTTCGACCGGACCGCGACCAAGACATGGGAGCGGCTGACATCGGATGCGCCGGTGTCGGGCATTCGTGCGACGGTGCGTGCGGGGCGCGACCGGATGCGGGCGGTGATGCTGGGGCAGTTGCCGACGGATTTGACCGGGGTGCGGGTGCTGGATGCGGGCTGTGGCACGGGGGCCAAGACGTTTGAATTGGCCGAACGCGGGGCCGAGGTGGTGGCCGTGGATATCGCGCCGGAGATCATCAAGATTGCCCAAGCCCGCTGTCCTGATCATTTGCGCAAGCGCGTGACGTTTTATGCGGGCGATATGATGGACCCGGGGCTTGGCACGTTTGATCATGCGGTCGCGATGGATTCGATGATCTATTATGACGAGGCGACGTTGGTGGATCTGCTGCGCGCCCAGGAAAAGCGGATCAAGGGACGGTTTGTCTTTACGTTGGCGCCGCGCACCCCGTTGTTGATGGCGATGTTCCGCGTTGGAAAGCTGTTTCCACGCGCTGACCGGTCGCCCGTGATGGTGCCGCAGAACACGGCATCGCTGAGCAATGCGCTGCGGATCGCGGGTGTTCAGACGCGCTTGGCTGAAGTCGAGCGGGTCACATCCGGCTTCTATATTTCGCAGTGTTTGCGGTTCGGGGGGCGGCCATGATTTTCCGCGCGGCCGACCTGCAAAAAGTGACGTTGAAGATGTTGCCGTTCTCGGATGCAGCGTCTGAGGGGCTGCCGTTGGGGCAGTTGTTGCGGTTGGCGCTGTTTCAGGTGTCTGTGGGCATGGCCGGGGTCATGTTGCTGGGCACGTTGAACCGCGTGATGATTGTTGAGTTGGGCGTGCCTGCGTTGATCGTGGCGTTGATGATTGCGATCCCCGTGTTGGTGGCACCCTTCCGCGCGTTGTTGGGGTTCAAGTCGGATACCTATCGGTCTGCCATTGGCTGGAAGCGGATCCCGTATTTGTGGTTTGGCACGCTGTGGCAGTTTGGTGGCTTGGCGATCATGCCCATGGCGTTGCTGGTGCTGTCTGGAAATACGGCGGTGGATATCCCCGAAGGCGCGCGGCAGTTTGCAGCCGGTTTGGCGTTTTTGCTGACGGGCATCGGGATGCACATGACGCAGACCGCGGGGCTGGCCTTGGCCGCCGACCGTGCGGATGATGAGACGCGGCCACGGGTTGTGGCACTGCTTTATGTGATGTTCCTGCTGGGGATGCTGGCGTCGGCGGTGATCATCGGGACGTTGTTGCGCGATTTCAGTGAGCTGAAGTTGGTGCAGGTTGTGCAAGGCGCGGCTGTTGTGACGATCGTGCTGAACCTGATCGCGTTGTGGAAGCAGGAAAAGGTCAAACCGATGTCGCGTGAGGAACGCGCGGCGGCGAAGCCGACCTTTGGCGATGCCTGGGCCGATTTGATGGCGGGTGGCCGTGCGGGCCGTTTGTTGGCGGTCGTGTTCCTGGGCACCATGGCGTTCAACATGCAGGATGTGTTGTTGGAGCCCTATGGCGGGGAGATCCTGGGGCTGAGCGTGTCTGCCACGACGCTGCTGACCGCGGCTTGGGCCATTGGGGCGCTGCTGGGGTTTGCGGCTGCCGCACGTTGGCTGGCCAAATCGACCGATCCGTACCGGATTGCGGCGCGGGGGATCCTTGTGGGTCTCTTTGCCTTTTCGTCTGTGATTTTTGCGGCCCCGCTGAACAGCGGTGCTTTGTTCTTTGCCGGTGCATTTGCCATCGGCCTAGGGGGCGGCCTGTTTTCGGTCGCCACGTTGACCGCTGCCATGACCATGCCTGCGGGCGGGTTGGCGGGACGCGGTCTTGCGCTTGGTGCGTGGGGGGCCGCTCAGGCCACTGCGGCCGGGCTTTCTACGGTGATCGGGGGCGGCCTGCGGGACGTTGTCGGTGGCCTTGCTACTCAGGGAACCTTTGGAGAGGCGCTCGCCACGCCGTCCACGGGCTATTCTGTCGTGTATCACACGGAGATTGGCCTGCTGTTTATCACCCTCATTGCTTTGGGTCCGCTGGTGCGGGTTCGGGCGATGACCGGAACCGACAAGGCCAAGTTCGGCCTTGCGGATTTCCCAACCTAAGACGGAGGACATACCCATGGTTGGCGTAGACTTTTTTGGAAATTTCGATCTGGCGAGTGCAGCGATCTGGCTGTTCTACATCTTCTTTGCGGGGCTGATCTATTACCTGCAAACAGAGAACATGCGCGAAGGTTATCCGCTGGAGGATGACGACGGAAACATCGCGCCGAACCAAGGCCCGTTTCCCGTGCCAAAGCCCAAGACGTTTGATCTGCCCCACGGGCGTGGCAGCGTCACTGTGCCGAGCATCGAGAACGAGACCGCCCATCGGCGCGGTGATCTGGCCTTGGCGCGCACGGCGCAATCTGCGGGCTCTCCTTACGTGCCCACCGGTGATCCGATGGTTGACGGTGTTGGCCCTGCATCTTGGGCGCCGCGCCGCGATGCGCCTGAATTGGATGGGCATGGTCATGTGAAGATCCGCCCCATGGCAAGCCTGCCCGACTTTGCACATTCCGCCGGACGTGATCCGCGCGGTAAGGCTGTTGTGTCTGGCGACGGCGAAGTCATGGGCCGCATCACTGATATGTGGGTCGATGTGCCGGAACAGCTGGTGCGTTTCCTGCAGATGGACATGAACCCCGAAGGCACGGGCCAGATGCGTCTGATCCCGATCAATATGTGTCGCATCAAATCCGACCGGATCGTGGTGCGGTCCCTGTACGCCCACAATTTTGCGGGCATCCCGACCACTAAATCCGGCGATGAAGTCACGCTTTTGGAGGAAGAGAAGATCATGGCGTATTACGCCGGTGGGACTCTCTATGCCTCAGAAAAGCGGTTGGAACCGCAGCTGTAAGACAACGAAAGGACGAAAAGATGTCCCATGACGATTTCAAATTCGAACCTGTACGGGGGTTGCCTGAGGCGCTCCCCGAAGGGGAACACATTTTGTGGCAGGGCAGTCCTTCGGTGCTGCGACTGGCGCGGGATGCGATGAAATTGAATTGGGTGATTGCCTATTTCGTTCTTTTGACGGTCTGGCGCGTTGGTGTGTCCTCCACCTTTGTGCCGATGGATCAGGCTTTGGCGCATGGCGTCCCGTTCGTGGTGATCGGGGCGCTGTGTTGCCTGCTGATTTTGGGGCTTGCGACGATGCAAGCGCGGTCGGCTGTTTACACGCTGACGAACAAGCGGGTGGCGATGAGGATTGGTGCCGCCCTGACGATGACGCTGAACCTGCCTTACACGCAGATCGGCAATGCGGGCCTTGATCTGAAACGGTCGGGTCACGGGACCCTCGCGTTTGAGCTGATTGGCGATGTGCGGTTTTCCTATCTGATGACATGGCCCCACGCGCGGCCCTGGGTTTTTGCCAAGACCCAACCGGCGTTCCGGTCCATCGCGGAGGCCGAAAAGGTGGCGGATATTTTTGCTGCCGCCGCTGAGGCCCGCGTGTCTGTGCCGCAAGTCCAACAACAGGCGCCCAGCGCCGTCGCAGCGGAGTAAGTGATCATGTCCCTTTCAGAACAGATGAAGCACCGCGACAAAGACATGGTGCCCCGCGTGTTGGTGGTGGCCATGTTCAGCCTGATGGCGGCGTCTTTGGGTTTGGTGGCCTATGCGCAATGGGCGGGTGTGCCCAACACGGGCGTGATCGAACTGGCCCCTGTTGAGCGGCAGATGACGCTGCAGTTTGAGACGTCCCGACAGGGCGTATCGACGGTTTACAATGAAGACGGCGAACAGATCGCCCATTCTGCCGATGACCTGATGGGGTTTGTCGGCGTTATGGGCATTGCGCTGAAACGCGAACGTCTGGTGGCGGATGTGCCCAACACGGCACCGGTCATCCTGATGGAACGCACCAATGGCACCTATGCGATTGAGGATCCCGTGACCGGCTGGTCGGTGGAACTGATTGGCTATGGCGCTGACAACGTTGCGGCCTTTGCCCGGCTGCTGGACTGAAACCTATCAAAGGAGGGAACCCCCATGGGCCTTTTGACACGAACCAAAGAAGAGGTGCCCTGCGTGGTCACCATTTCGCACCGCTTTGAGGAGCTGTCGGCGCACGTCAAGTTCACCGACGGATCCGTCGTGGGACCAGGCGACACCGTTAAGGTCCACGGCGCGGAGATCATGGCGCCCTACGGCGAGGTGGTTGAGGACGAGCGCATGGCGACGATCACGCGGGCCAGTGGGATTGAGCGGCTGTGGACGCGGGCCACGGGAGATTTCGAATTCATGGAGCTGTGCGAGTTTTCGTTCAGCGAGGAGGTGACGGTATGAATATGCATGCAAAGCATTCGGCTGATGCGACGACCGTCGAAGAAGGCCTCGCCATTCAGGAAGAACAGGCGAAGTTTGACGATGATTTCGCCACGGAAACGGCGATGTCGAACACCCTGCTGACGCCGCGGTTCTACACCACGGACTTTGATGAGCTTGACGCCATTGACGTGACCTCTGTTCGCAAGGACTGGGACGCGTTGATCGCCCAGATGGAAAGCGACCCGAACAAGGGCCATTTCAAGAAAAACGAAGACTGGGATCACGTCGATTGGGACGGGATGGAGCCGCAGCTGAAGGCGGAGTTTATCGACTTCCTGATTTCCAGTTGCACGGCGGAATTTTCAGGCTGTGTGCTGTACAAAGAGATGAAACGTCGCGGGTCCAACAAGGACATCACACAGCTGTTTCAGCTGATGGCACGGGATGAGGCGCGGCATGCGGGCTTTATCAACGATGCCCTGCGTGAGGCCGGTCTGCGCGTGAACCTTGGGTTCCTGACGCAGTCGAAGAAATACACCTACTTCCGGCCGAAGTTCATCTACTATGCTACTTATCTCAGCGAAAAGATCGGCTACGCCCGCTACATCACGATCTTCCGCCATCTTGAGGCGAACCCGGAGCACCGTTTCCACCCGATTTTCAAGTGGTTTGAGGAATGGTGCAACGATGAGTTCAGCCATGGTGAGGCCTTCGCCCTGTTGATGAAGACGGATCCGAAGTTGACGGAAAGTTTCGCCAACAAGCTGTGGATCAAGTTTTTCCTGACGGCGGTCTATTCCACCATGTATGTGCGCGATCACCAGCGGCCTGCGTTCCATGCCGCACTTGGCGTGGACCCTGATTGGTATGCCCATGAGGTGTTTACCAAGACGTCCGTTCTGACGGGGCAGATTTTCCCGTTGATGTTGGATATCGAAAACCCACGGTGGCAGCGCAATCTGGAACGGATGCAGCGGGCCAATGTGCAGATTGCCCAAGGGAAGAAAGCCGGTGGGTTTGGCGGGTTCGTCAAACGCATGATCGGATCCGCACGGGCGGGGGCGGCTTTCGTGTCGCTGTATACGATCCCTGCGATCAAACATGACGTGCCAGACAGCACCGTCCTGAGGCCTGCGTACTGATGGGGGTTTGGGGCGCATCTCTCATCGCGCTCTTTACCTGGTGGTTTGCCACTGGGGCGATCCTCTATGTCATCCGTCGGGCGGACCGGACAGGCGGCAATGCCTACAACGTGGCGGTGTTCATGTCGGTGCCGGTGTTGGCGCTGGGTGTTGCGGCGGTAATTGTCTCAACGCCGGACACCGGAATGTCCGGTGTCTATAAGGGCTTTTTCGGTGCACTGTGCATTTGGGGCTGGGTCGAATTGTCGTTCCTGTCCGGCGTGATTACAGGCCCTGAACGCACCACCTGCCCTAAGGGTGCGATGGGTGCGGCGCGCTTTTGGCGGGCGTGGGACGCCTTGGCGCACCATGAAATCCTGCTTTTGGCGGGCATGGCCTTTGTCGTTGTCGCAACCAGTGATGCCGCCAACCAGATCGCGTTGTGGACCTATGCGATCCTGTTCTTTGCCCGCATCAGTGCGAAGCTGAACCTGTTTTTCGGTGTGCCACGGATCAATTTCGAATTTCTGCCTGTCCCGCTGCAGCATCTGCGCAGCCATCTGCGGCAAGGCCCGATTACCGCGTTTTTCCCAATATCAGTGACTGTTTTGACGTTTGCTGTGGGCTGCTTTGCCCATCTGTTGATGTCGTCTGTCACACCTGTCGATGCGGCGGGCTACGCCCTTTTGACCTCTCTTTGCGCGCTGGCGCTGCTGGAACACTGGTTCATGGTGATCCCGCTGCCGGATGCGAAACTCTGGCGGTGGATGTTGCCCGACATCACCCCTGCCCAAACACGAATGACTGCCAAGGAAGACTGACATGGATTTTGACGCCCTTTTCAATGAACAGCTTGATGCGCTGAAATCGGACGGAAATTACCGCTATTTCGCTGAGTTAGAGCGTAAATGCGGCAAGTTTCCGAAGGCCGCGAACCACGCCGACGATGGCGTGCGGGATGTGACCGTGTGGTGTTCCAACGATTACCTGGGCATGGGCCAACACCCCAAAGTGATCGACGCCATGAAAGAAGCGGTGGAGCGCACGGGCACGGGTGCGGGCGGCACGCGCAACATTTCCGGCACGAACCATGATCACCTGTTGCTGGAGGCAGAGTTGGCAGACCTGCACGGCAAAGAGGCGGCGTTGATCTTTACCTCGGGCTATGTGTCGAACTGGGCGTCTTTGTCGACATTGGGCAGCCGGTTGGAGAATTGCGTTATCCTGTCGGATGCGGGCAACCATGCGTCGATGATCGAAGGCATCCGTCATTCGAAGGCGAAAAAAGTGATCTGGCGGCACAATGATGTTGCGGACTTGGAAGAAAAGTTGGCGGCGATCCCGGCAGATCATCCCAAGATCGTCGCGTTTGAATCGGTCTATTCCATGGACGGTGACATCGCCCCGATCGAGGCCATTCTGGACGTTGCCGAAAAGTATGGCGCCATGACCTACATCGATGAGGTTCATGCAGTCGGCATGTACGGCAAACGCGGCGGCGGCGTGTCGGAAGAGTTGGGTCTGGCGCATCGGATCACGTTGATCGAAGGCACGCTTGGCAAAGCGTTTGGCTGCGTTGGGGGCTACATCACCGGATCCGCGGCGCTGTGCGATTTCATCCGCAGTTTCGCCAGCGGGTTTATCTTTACCACGGCCTTGCCGCCCGCTGTTGCGGCGGCGGCGCGGGTGTCCATTGCGCATCTAAAGGAAAGCCAGTTTGAACGGGCGGGGCAACGCCGTCAGGTTGCCAAGCTGCGGGCGATGCTGGATGCGCAAGGCATCCCGCATATGCCCAACGACAGCCACATCGTGCCGGTGATGATCGGCGATCCGGTCAAAACCAAGATGCTGGCCGATTATCTGATGGATGAGTGGAACATCTATGTGCAGCCGATCAACTATCCGACTGTGCCCAAAGGCACCGAACGGCTGCGGTTTACGCCCTCCCCGCTGCATACTGACGAAGATATTGCCTATTTGGTGTCCGCACTAACTGTCCTTTGGAAACAATGCGCTATCGCCCATCAGGTGGCGTGATATCGCATAACAGTGATTGAATCTTTATTTCTGCTGGACGGCGCGAAGTGCCAGACTACCCTTCTATCCGATGCGGCATCCTGCCGCGCCAAACTTGACGTTAGGGAGACTACGATGACCAAGTTTATTTATGCAGCCGCGGCGGCACTTTTGGCAGGCCCCGCATTTGCAGACGGCCATGCAGCATCCGGTGATGCGGCGGCCGGTGAAGAGCAATTCAACCGCCAGTGCGTGGCGTGCCACATTGTGGCTGACGCCGACGGGAATGTCCTGGCAGGCCGCAACGCGCGCACCGGCCCGAACCTTTATGCGCTTGCTGGCCGGACCCTCGGGTCTGTCGAAGATTTCCGCTATGGCGACAGCATCGTTGAGCTGGGCGAGATGGGCACCGTCTGGACCGAAGAAAACTTCGTCGGCTATGTTCAGGACCCAACAGGCTGGCTGCGCGAAACCCTCGACAACAACCGTGCGCGCGGCAAGATGGCGTATCGCGTCCGTCAGGAAGAGGAAGCGATTAACATCTATGCCTACCTCGCGACGTTCGGTGCCGAAGAGGCCGAAGGCGAAGCAGAGTCCAACTGATCTGCTGGACCAAGATGTTAAGGGGTCGCGCGTTGCGCGGCCCCTTTTTTGTTGCGTTAAACGGCTGCCTTCCCTCACATTCGTGTCAGCGCCGTTGCGCCACGGCGTTTGATCGGTCAAACAGCCACAGACGAACGGGGAGGTTCCATGCTGGATTCCGCAGCACGTAAGCTGATTGATCCACCTTTGAATGCCATCGGCGCCTCTTTGGCGGCGCGCGGCATGACGGCGGATGGCGTGACGTTGATCGGTTTGGGCATGGGCCTGATGGCAGCTGTGCTGATCATGGTGGGCTGGACGTGGGCTGCACTGGTCTTGCTGCTGGCCTCGCGCATTGCGGACGGATTGGACGGCGCCGTGGCCCGTGCGACACGCAAAACGGACTTCGGCGGTTACCTGGATATTGCGTGCGATTTTTTGTTCTACGGTGCGATCCCCTTTGCCTTTGTCGTGATGGACCCTGAAACAAATGCCGTCGCGGGTGCGTATCTTTTGACAAGTTTCTATTTCAACGGGACGAGCTTTCTGGGCTACGCCATTCTGGCGGAAAAGCGGGGCATTGAGACCTCCGCCCAAGGGGTGAAATCGTTGTACTATTCCAACGGGCTGTTGGAGGGCACAGAGACCATCGTGTTCTTTGTGCTGTTGTGCCTGTTTCCTGCGTCGTTTGCGACGTTGGCCTGGATATTCGGGACGCTGTGTTTTGCCACGGCGACCCTTCGACTTATCGCCGCAAGGCGCGTGTTCACTACGAAGGAAGACTAATGAAGTATCTTGCATTGATGGCCGCACTGGCCGCTCCGACCGCTGCGTTGGCCAATCCGGACCCCAGCGATTGGGACAGCGTTCTGGCCGAAGCCGAAGGACAAACGGTGTTCTGGAACGCATGGGGCGGATCAACGACAACCAACGATTTCATCGCTTGGGTGGGTGAGCGCGTGGCCGAAGAATACGGCGTGACGTTGGAACACGTAAAGCTGACGGATACGGCGGATGCTGTCACCCGCGTGCTGTCCGAAAAGCAGGCCGGTGAGAATGACGATGGTGCCATCGACATGATCTGGATCAACGGCGCGAACTTCGCGGCCATGAAAGACGCCGATTTGTTGTTTGGCCCCTATGCGGAACAATTGCCGAATTGGCAGTTTGTCGATGTGGACGGCAAGACAGTTCAGACGGATTTCACGGTGCCGACGGACGGTATGGAAAGCCCGTGGGCCATGGCGCAGGTCGTGTTTGTGCACAACACTGAAACCATGCCCGATGCGCTTGGATCCATGGAGGAGCTGTTGGACTGGGCGCAGGCCAACCCTGGCCGGTTCAGCTACCCCCAGCCGCCGGATTTCTTAGGCTCCACGTTCCTCAAGCAGGTGTTGGTCGACATTCTGGACGATCCGTCTGTTTTGCAGGCGCCTGCGACAGACGAGACCTATGATGAAGTGGTTGCCCCGCTTTGGGCCTATCTTGACGCGTTGACGCCGAATCTGTGGCGGTCGGGTCAGGCGTACCCTGCGACCGGCACGGCGATGTTCCCGCTGATCAACGACGGTGAGCTGGACTTGTCTATTTCGTTCAGCCCCGGGGCGGCCTCTACCGCGATTGCGAACTTTGAGCTGCCAGAGACCGTGCGCACGTTCGTCTTGGACAAAGGAACGATCGGGAATGCGTCCTTTGTGGCGATCCCTTACAATTCCGGCTCGGCTGCTGGGTCCATGGTGGTGGCGAACTTCTTGATGTCGCCTGAGGCACAGGCCCGCGCGCAGGATCCCAACATCCTTGGCTATGGCACTGTGTTGAATATGGATGCGCTGTCCGAGGATGACCGCGCCGCCTTTGACGCGCTGGAACTGGGCATCGCAACCCTGTCCCCTGCTGAACTGGGCACCGTTCAAGCTGAGCCGCACCCAAGCTGGATGACCCGCGTCACCGACGATTGGGTCGAACGTTACGGCACCGGTCAGTAACGACTGACGCCACGTGCTGCGCTTTCTGCCAGCCATAACCTTGATTGCCATGCTGGGGCCCGTGATTGCGGGCCTCTATGGTACGGTGCTTCCAGCGTTTGGGCATTTGCCTGCCGCTGGTTTGACCGGGCCCAGCCTTGATCCATTCCGCGACCTGTTTGACTGGGGCGGTTTGGGGGCGGCTGTCCGCTTGTCGGTGACGACGGGCGTCGTGGCGACGGGGCTGTCGCTGCTGATTGTGTCGTTCATCGTGGCGGGCTGGTCCGGGACGCGGTCGTTTCGCGTTTTGGAACGCCTGTTGTCGCCGCTGTTGTCCGTGCCCCACGCGGCGGCGGCGTTCGGCTTGGCCTTTCTGATTGTGCCGTCAGGCTGGATCGCGCGGGCGACGTCGCCTTGGCTGACAGGGTGGGACCGCCCCCCTGATCTGCTGATCGTGCAAGACCCTTTGGGCTTTGCGATGGTGGCGGGTTTGGTCGTGAAAGAGGTCCCGTTTCTGCTGTTGATGATGATTGCGGCGATGGGACAGGCGCAACCGCGCCGGTCGATCCTTGTCGCGCAGGCGCTGGGCTACGGGCGGGTGACGGGGTGGTTGAAAACCGTCTTTCCCCGCGTTTATGCGCAAATCCGTCTGCCGGTTTATGTGGTCATCGGCTATTCCATGAGTGTGGTGGATGTGGCCGTGATCCTTGGCCCCAGCACACCGCCGACCTTGTCTGTGCAAATCGTCAAATGGATGAGTGACCCTGACCTTGCCATGCGCCTGACAGGTGCCGCCGCCGCGTTGTTGCAATTTGCATTGGTGGCGGGCGTGCTGTTGGCGTGGTGGTTGGGGGAACGTGTGGTTGCAGCCCTCGGGCGCCGATGGATTTGGTCGGGCCGTCGCGGGCAGATGGATGCGCCGGGGCGGATCGTTGGCCTTGCGTTTGGTGTTTTGTCTGCGGCGTCGATCCTGTTGGGATTGGCGAGCCTTGCGATCTGGTCGTTCGCCGCGCGCTGGTCGTTTCCAAATGTTTTGCCAGACGGGTTTACGATGCGGTCATGGGACCGGCACGGGGCCTCGGCCTTCGCCACCATGGGTGAGACGTTTTTGATCGCGGGCTGCGCTGTGGGCATCGCGCTGGTGCTGGTTTTGGGCTGCCTGGAGGCCGAACATCGCGGCGATCGGCAGTTCGGACAAAAGGGACTGTTGTTGCTGTATTTGCCATTGCTGGTGCCGCAAACCGCGTTCCTTCCCGGGTTGCAGACGATGCTGCTGACCGTGGGGGCCGACATGGGCCGCGTGCCCGTGATTTTTGCACATCTGGTCTTTGTTTTGCCTTACGTCTTTTTGTCGTTGGGGGATCCTTGGCGATCATGGGACGCGCGGCATGCGACGGTGGCCGCGGCGCTGGGTGCAAGCCCGTGGCGGGTGTTCTGGTCCGTGCGGGTGCCGATGCTGACACGACCTCTTTTGACGGTCATGGCCGTAGGGGTCGCTGTGTCCGTGGGGCAATATCTGGCCACGCTCTTGATTGGCGGGGGCCGTGTGGAAACGCTCACCACAGAGGCGGTTGCCTTGGCGTCTGGCGGTGATAGGCGCGCCATTGGGGTGTACGGGTTGTTGCAGACACTTGCCGCGCTGGTGCCGTTTACGATGGCCCTCGTCGTGCCGACATTGCTGTGGCGTAATCGGAGGGGATTGCATGAATAAGGGTCTAACACTGCGCAATGTGTGCATTTTGCGCGCGGGCAATCCCTTGATTGAGGTCGATCACCACATCGCGCCAGGCGATGTTTTAACAGTGATGGGCCCGTCTGGAGTGGGCAAATCGACATTGCTGGCCTTCATCACGGGCACCTTGCCGTCCGTGTTTAAGGGTATGGGGCAGGTGGTTCTGGATGGGGAGGACATCACCGGTTTGCCGCCGCATCGCAGACAAATTGGGATCCTGTTTCAGGACGATCTGTTGTTTCCGCATATGTCGGTGGGGGCCAATTTGGCCTTTGGGATGCCGTCTGGCGGGGGGCGGGCCGCGCGGCGTGTGGCCATAGAGGATGCGCTGAAAGACGTTGATCTGGACGGCTATGCTGACAGGGACCCCGCGACGTTGTCGGGCGGCCAAAAGGCGCGCGTGGCTTTGGCGCGGATGTTGCTGTCTCAGCCGCGGGCGCTTTTGCTGGATGAGGCCTTTTCGCGGCTGGACGCTGAACTGCGCGCGCAGGTGCGTGATCTGGTGTTCAGAACCGCAAAATCGCAGCAATTGCCGGTTTTGATGGTCACCCATGACGCCGAGGATGCAGCCGCCGCAGGGGGTGCATTGGTGAAGTTGGAGGCCCTTTCGACCTAGCGCCTTTCCCCGACGCCGAGGCGTCGTTTGCGGGCAAGACTGTGGTGTTTGACGGGATAGCGTCGGGCCAACGAAAGGGGATCAAGACATGGCGCTTTTGCTTGGCATAGACACCGGTGGCACCTACACCGACGCGGTCGTTCTGGATGATGAGCGCGATGCGATTGTGGCCAGCACCAAGGCGCTGACGACGCGGCCTGACCTGTCGATTGGGATCGGTGCCGCAATTGATCGCGTGTTGAAGGCCAGCGATGTGGCGGCGGATGACATTGCGATGGTGTCCTTGTCTACGACCTTGGCCACCAATGCGTTGGTTGAGGGGCAGGGCGGCAAGGTTGCTTTGGTCTTGATCGGGTTTGACGACAGCGAACTGGATAAGGCAGGTCTGCGGGATGCGCTGGGCGATGATCCTGTCGCTTTTGTCGCGGGCGGACATGGGCATTCCGGGGCTGAGGTCGCTGCGTTTGACGAAACAACATTTTCCGCCGTGTTAGAGACGTTTCAGGGCGTCAGCGGTGTGGCGATTGCCGGTCGGTTTGCAACGCGCAACCCGGATCACGAGGTTCGTGCCCGTGATCTGGTGCGGGACAGGCTTGGGGTTCCCGTGACGTGCTCCCATGAACTGAGCCAGGCGTTGGGCGGGCCGAAACGGGCGCTGACCGCCGTTTTGAACGCGCGTCTGATCGGGTTGATAGACCGTTTGATTGCCGCAACAGAGACGCATCTGCGGACACGGGACATTACCGCACGGCTGATGGTGGTGCGCGGGGATGGGGCATTGATCTCTGCCGATTTGGCGCGGGAACGACCGATCGAGACGATCTTGAGCGGGCCAGCGGCCAGCATTGCAGGCGCACAGTGGTTGACGGGCGAACAGAACGCCCTGGTCAGCGATATTGGCGGGACCACCACGGACGTCTGCCTGTTGCGCGATGGCCTGCCCCAGATTGATCCGATGGGGGCCAAGGTGGGGCCGTATCGCACCATGGTTGAGGCCGTGGCGATGCGCACGTTTGGTCTGGGCGGCGACAGTGACGTCACAGTGTTGGACGGGCTGGCGGGCGGCCTGTCCCTTGGCCCGCGCCGCGTGATGCCCGTGTCGCTGTTGGCGCAGGATTACGGGGATAGGGTGCACCAAACGCTCGATAAATTCATGGCGCTTGAAACCCCGCCGGAGGAGGCGACGCGGTTTGTGATCACAACGTCAGCCGATCTGCCCGATGGATTGGATAAACGAGAGGCCGCCGTCATGGCGCGCTTGGCGGAGGGGCCATTGCCATGGGCGGCGGCGGTTCAGTCCCGTGTTGAGATTCCCGCACTAGCACGCCTGATCGGGCGTGGCCTTGCCATGATGTGTGGGGTGACCCCATCAGACGCGAGCCATGTTTTGGGGCGGCTGTCCGAGTGGGATGGGGAGGCCGCGAGGAAGGCCCTGACGTTGTTTGCAAAACGACGGATGGGCAGCGGGGACCGCGTTGCAGAGGGTGCAGAACGTCTGGCGCAGCAGATCATTGACCAGCTGACAAAACAGACGTCTGAGGCTGTGTTAGAGACTGCATTTGCAGAAGAGGGTTGGGACGTGCCTGCTGATCTGGCACGTCATGCGTTGATGAAAGCAGGCTTGCGTCAACATAGCGATGTCGTGCGTTTGGATGCGGGGCTGGCGATGCCTGTGATCGGGCTCGGGGCCTCCGCGCGCAGCTACTACGGCGCGGTGGGGGAGGTGCTGGGCTGCCGCACAGTTCTGCCGGCAGAAGGCGGTGTGGCCAATGCGGTTGGTGCGGTGGTGGGGCAGGTGGCCATCCATGCGGAGGGCACCGTGACCAGCGGGGGTGAGGGCGCGTTTCTGGCCCATTTGCCAGAAGGACCGGTTCAATTTGCCGACAAGGACGCGGCGCTGACAGCCTTGCGTAATGCTTTGACCGAACAGGCCGAGGGCAAGGCACGTTCCGCAGGGGTCGAAGATATCCGCATAAACGAAGGCCTCGACCTGCGCGAAGCGGCGATCGAGGCCCAGACGATGTTCATCGAAGCGACGATGCGCATCACGGCACGGGGCCGTCCACGCATCGCCAAGTGATTATTCCGCCGCGTCGCGTCGCGGCAGAACCCAATCGGGACGGATAAAGTGGCAGGTGTATCCGTTGGGGATCCGTTCCAGATAATCCTGATGTTCGGGCTCGGCCTCCCAGAAGTCACCGACTGGTTCGACCTCGGTCACGACTTTGCCGGGCCACAGGCCAGAAGCGTCCACATCTTTGATCGTATCCAACGCGACGTCTTTTTGTGCGTCATCCACGTAGTAGATCGCGGAGCGATACGACATGCCGCGGTCATTGCCCTGGCGGTTGAGGGTAGTCGGATCGTGGATTTGAAAGAAGAATTCCAACAGCCGACGGTATGTCATTTGGGCGGGATCGAAGATGATTTCGATCCCTTCCGCGTGGGTGCCGTGATTGCGGTAGGTGGCATGCGCGACATCGCCCCCCGTGTAGCCCACACGGGTGGACACCACGCCAGGCATCTTGCGGATCAGGTCCTGCATGCCCCAAAAACAGCCACCGGCCAGCACTGCGCGTTCAGTCATTTACACGTCCTCCACTTGATCAATGTAATCGCCATAGCCTTCGTCGGCCATGTCGTCACGGTGAATGAACCGCAAGGACGCGCCGTTGATGCAGTACCGCAGCCCACCGCGATCTTGCGGACCATCGGGAAAAACGTGACCCAGATGGCTGTCGCCGTGGGTTGAACGCACTTCGGTGCGGATCATCCCGAGAGACGTATCTGTCAACTCGTTCATGTTGGCGGGTTCAATGGGTTTGGTGAAGCTGGGCCAGCCGCAGCCGGATTCGTACTTGTCGGATGAAGCGAACAAAGGCTCCCCCGAGACGATATCCACGTAGATACCCGGTTCTTTGTTGTCGAGGTACGGCCCCGTCCAAGGACGTTCCGTGCCGCTTTCTTGCGTGACGTGATACTGTTCCGGCGTCAGGGTCGCGACGACGTCGGGGTTTTTCTCATATTTGGTCATGGTGATCCCCTTTGGCTGTTCATGCCTGAATATGGGGCGTCGGTTTCCGATTTCCAGTTTCGTTACAATGGCTTCACCGAGGCGAGAACCAACGGCCCAATCGACACCGAGAAAACGAAGGGCCGGACCGTCGTTCAGGCGATCCGGCGTCGTGTTTAGCCGCGCATGGCCGCCCCGTCTGGGTCGTAGGGGGACGGCGCGAGAACTTTGGCTTGGCGTTCTTTGCCGACCACGTGCACGGTGAGGTCCGTGCCGGGTTCGGCATATTTCGGATCGACCATCGCCATCGCGATGGATTGGCCGACGGTATAGCCATAGGCGCCCGACGTGGTGAAGCCGATACGCTCCCCTTCCGACCAAACAGGTTCATACCCTGCGCAATCGGCATCGGGGCTTTCGAGGCCTAGCGTGACAAGCACCTGCGACGGCCCTGCATCGCGGTCCTTCATGGCGGCGTCGCGCCCGATGAAGTCTGGCTTTTGCCAGTCGACCCAACGATCCATGCCCGTCATCGCGGCGGTACGGTCTTGGGTGAATTCTGCAGACCAAATGCCGTAGGATTTCTCAATCCGTAGGGACAGCAGCGCGTTGAAGCCGACCTCTTTCAGGCCGTGGTCCGCGCCCGCCTCAAGCAGCATGCGCCGCAGGGCGATGTGTTCGTTGGCACGGCAGTGGATTTCGTAGCCGTGTTCACCGGTCACGGACAGCCGCCCGACCTTGCACCGCAAAAGGCCAAGGTCAAACGTGCCGCAGCCCATGAAGGGCAGGGTCAGGTCAGGCTGGATGGCCTGCAGGATGGCCTTGGCGTTGGGCCCGGCGACGGAGAACCCGCAAACATCATCCGATATATCGCGCAGGATCATGTTTGGGCCTTCGTGGTCCGCAAACCAGCGTTTGTGCCATTGCCGCAGGTAGTAGGACCCCATGATCCACCACGTTCCATCGCCCCAATTAAAGAGCGTCAGATCGCCTTTGAGTTTACCTTCGGGGGACAGCATCACGGCCAAACGGGATCGGCCTGCTTTGGGCAGTTTGGTCGCAAAGATCTTATCGAGCCATGCCTCGGCGCCTGGACCGTAGACTTCGAACCGGCTGAAACCTGTGATGTCCAGCAGGCCAGCGGCCTCACGCACCGCCTTGCATTCTGCCTCCACGAACGGGGCCGCGTCCGAGCGGTTGAGGGACGGTGTTTCGACGAAGTCCTTGGGCGCGAAATACAGCGGGGTTTCGAGGCCCCAAGAACAGCCCCAGCGTGCGCCAGCCTCTGTCATGGCGTCATGGGCGGGGGCCATGCGCAGGGGCCGACCCGCAGGCAGTTGTTCGTTGGGGTAGGTCATCACGAACCGGCGGGAATAGAATTGGCCGGTGGTTTGTTTGATATATTCGCGGTTGGATTGATGCGGGCCATAGCGGGCGATGTCCATGGACCAGGCATCCGTCTCTGTATCGCCATGGATCATCCATTCCGCAAGCGTTTTGCCCACGCCGCCGCCCTGCAGGAACCCCGCCATGACGCCGCACGCCAGCCAGTAATTCGGCACGCTTTCGACCGGTCCAACCAGCGGGTTCCCATCGGGGGAGAAGGTGAAGGCGCCGTTGACCCAATCGCTGATGCCGACGTCATTCAGGGCAGGATAGCGATCAAACGCCATCATCAGTTCGTTTTCGATGCGGTCGGTGTCTTCTTGCAGAAGTTCGATCCCGTAGTTCCACGGGGCGCCGTCCATCATCCAGTGCTGATGGTTTAACTCGTAAATACCGACGAGGATGCCTTTCTTGTCCTGCCGCATGTAGGTGAACCCTTCGAGGTCGACCGTCATCGGAACCTCAAAATCGATCTGTTCAAGGGCGGGGATCGTCTCGGTCAGAAAGTAATGATGCGACAGGGGGGAGACAGGCAAATCGAGGCCCACCATGCGGCCACATTGCTTGGCCCATAGGCCACCGGCATTGACGACGTGTTCGGCCTTGATCGTGCCCTTCTCGGTGACGACCTGCCAATGGTCGCCCTTCCAATGCAGTTCTTCGACCTTGTTGTGCTCGATGATGTCCGCGCCGCGTTTCTTGGCCGCGCGGGCGTAGGCGTGGACGGTGCCGGTGGTGTCCACGTAACCCTCTCGGTCCGCCCAAAGGCCGCCGATCACGCCCTTGGTGTCCATGATCGGGCATTTTTCCTTGATCTCATCCGGGGTCATCAGGTGGCAATCGTCGATGCCGATGGTCTGGAACGTACGGTGCGCGCCTTGCAGCCATTCCCACCGGTTCGGATCACAGGCCACGGTGATGCCGCCTGTCATGTGCAGGCCGATGTCGATGCCGGATTCCGCCTCAACCTCGGACAGAAGATCGATGGTGTAGGCTTGCAATGCGGCCATGTTCGGGTCTGCATTAAGGGCATGGATGCCACCGGCTGCGTGCCAGGATGACCCCGCGGTCAGCACGTTGCGTTCCACAAGGGCGACATCGGTCCATCCGAATTTCGCCAAATGATACAAAACCGATGCGCCGACGACGCCGCCCCCGATCACGACGACACGATATTGGTCTTTCATGGCTGAACCTTCCGCTGAGTTTGGCCCTCACGAGACCAGCGGGGGCATCGCCTGTCTAGCAACTTTTGCGACATCCTTTGTCGAAAACAGGTGATCGATCATGACATGGTTTTGCCCCACGGGCGCTGTTTTGATGTCACTGCGACAGGTTATTCAGCCTGGGTGTTTTGACTTGTGCCGTCCAATGGGATTCTATCCTGTCAAAAAAGAGCAGTAAGAGTGGAGAGCGCAAATGCGCCTGTCAGTGACGTTTGAAAACACCACAGAGACACCCGAAGGGCGCGGGCCTGTTCAGGTGGGTTGGTTCCTTAACGAAAAGAAGGCCAGCGTGATTTATGACGCGCCGGAACGTGTCAGGTCGGTTGAGATAAACCGCGAGCATGCGAAATCCGCGTCGCGCTGTCCTGCCGTTATCAACATGGAGAGCCGGTATTTCATGGTGAAGTGCCCGTTCGACATCCATATCGGGTTCGCCCGTGACAAGGATGGAAAAGGGGTGCTGCGCAATCTGGCGGGGACGCAATCGTCGATCCGTGCCAGCAAGTTGGGTGATAAGCTGCATCTGACGAATGAGGTCGAATGGCGCACCAAGGGCGTGCCGACGATCCAGTTGTCGTTGCCTTATGTGTTTATTTCGGATGAGCCGGTCTACATGACCCAGCTGAGCCCGTTCATGCATTACCGCAAAGAACAGCTGCCCGGGACGTTGTTTGGCGGACGGTTCCCGATCAACGTCTGGCCACGTCCGCTGATGTGGGCGTTTGAGTGGCATGAGCCGGACAAGCCGATCAAGATTAAACGGGGGGAGCCGCTGTTCTACGCGAGCTTTGAGACGTCTTCGCCGGATCGGCCCGTTGTCGTCACCGAGGCTGAGGTGACACCTGAGCTGACCGATTACATGGAGATGATTTCAGGTGCCGTGAATTACGTAAACCAGACGTTTTCCTTGTTTGAGGCGGCTGAAGAACGTCGCCCTGCCACCTTGCTGAAGCCGGTGGCGCGAAACCGGTCCAAGGGCTAGGGGATGCCAAAGGACCAACGCGCCTCACTCCGCGCGCAATCGGTGAACGCGCATCAGGCGGGTCAGACACGGGTTGCACTTGAGGGATACACACGGTTTTTGGCGCGTTATCCAAATGACGCGGGCATCTGGACCAATTTGGGGGCGTTGTATCGTAAATCTGGCCAGCATGAGATGGCCCGCATCGCGCAGTCGCGCGCCTTTGCGTTGGCACCCAATGACACCGGTGTTTTGAACAATTATTCCAACATCCTGTCGGATTTGGGGGAGTATCAACAGTCTATCGAATTGCGCCTTCGGTCGTTGGACAAAGACCCGTCCCATCTGATGCATCACGCCATGATCGGGCGCTGTTATCGCGGGATGGGCCGGTATGAGGATGCGATTTCGTATCTGACACCCAAGGTGGATCAGTTTCCCGATGAGACGGAGATTCAGTTGCAGCTGGCCTTCGCCCAGTTGGGTGCGGGGCACTATGGTGCCGCCTTTCGCGCCTATGATGCGCGGTGGAACAGCGATGAACTGCGCCCGCCTGAGGTGCCTGTCCCGAAGTGGACGGAGGGGCAATCGGTCAAGGGCAAGACGCTCTTGATCCTGCCCGAACAGGGGTTCGGGGATATGGTTCTGATGTCGCGGTTTATTCCGCTGATCGCCGCGAAAGGCGCGCGGATCAGGATGGTGGCGAAGAAACCGTTGTTGCGGTTGCTGGACGGCATCCAAGGGGTTGAATGGATCGGCACAGCGGCCAAACCGTCGGACCCGATTGATATGTGGGTCAGCCTGATGGATCTGCCCAAGTTGGTGTTCGGCCCGGATGAGGCTGGGCAGGTGCCTGCGCCGACGGTTCTGAACATCCCTGCCGATTCCGCGGATCGGGCGCGGGTGCTGACCGCGCAACATCAGGACATGTTCAAGGTCGGCGTCGTGTGGTCAGGGTCCGCGACCTATAAGGGCAATACCTTCCGGTCCTTCACCCACCGTGAATTTCTGCCCTTGGGCCTGCTGCCCAACGTGCAGCTGTTTTCGCTCTATAAGGGCCCGTTTCTTGAGGCGTATCAGGAAGACGGCAGTGCAGCGTTGATCATCGACACCGCCAGCACAGACCGTGATTTTGCCGATTGCGCCGCAACCATGCGCGAGATGGATCTGATCATCACGTCGGACACGGCCACCGCCCATATTGCGGGATCGCTGGGCGTGCCCACCTGGGTCATGCTGCATTGGGACGCGTTTTGGGTGTATCGACATGCCGGTGAGACGACACCGTGGTACCCATCGATGCGGCTGTTTCGTCAGGACCGGCCACAAGACTGGTCGTCCGCATTCGCCGCCGCAACCGCCGCTTTGTCCGAAAAGGTTTCACAGCATGACTGACCATATCCTTGTCCCGACCTCGCCGGGAGAGTTGATCGATAAGCTGACGATCCTGCGTCTGAAAGAAGAGCGGATCGCGGATGCAGACAAGGTGGCCAACGTGCGCGTTGAGAAAGCGGCCCTGATGGACACCGCCCGCCAACATATTCCCGATACACCGCAGCTGCAGGCGCTTTGGGATGAGCTGTACCGGATCAACGCTGATCTTTGGGTGATTGAAGATGACATTCGGGAGTGCGAGAAGGCCCAGGATTTCGGACAGACTTTCGTAAGGCTCGCTCGGGCTGTCTATGTCACCAACGACAAACGGGCCGAGGTGAAAAAGAACATCAACCTGCTGTTGGGCTCCGCCCTGATTGAGGAAAAATCCTACAGCGACCATGGGATAGAAACATGAAAGATTCACTGAAAGAAGCCCGCAAGATCCTGCAGGCCGAGGCGCGTCGTCTGGGCGGCAAGCTGGAAAAAGAAACATCGCGCAAGCGGGGGCCTCTTGTGCGCCGTATGCATGAGGTGCGGTCCATGTTGGCGCCAGGCTATGCCTATACATCACAGGCCGGACAGGATTTTGTCGTGGACCGTGTCATGAAGGGCAAGCGCGAGGGCACGTTCGTGGATGTCGGCGCCTATGATGGTGTGACGGGCTCCAACACGTTTTTTCTGGAAACCCACCGTGGATGGACCGGCGCATTGGTGGAACCTGTGCCGTCCCAACGGGCCAAAGCCGATGTCATGCGCCGCGCGCCAAGCCTTGGTGTCGCCGTCGCAGCCGAAGAAGGGGAGGCCGATTTTATCGAGATCACAGAAGGCTATACCCAGATGTCAGGTCTGGCCGCCACCTATGACAAAAACCTGCTGACGACTGTGCGCAAAGACAAACGTCATAAGGAAACGACGCACAAGGTGCAGACAAAAACCTTGTCCGGGATCTTGCATGAGGCTGGGATTGTGAACCCTGATTTTCTGTCTCTTGATATCGAAGGGGGGGAGTTGGCGTGCCTGAAGACCTTCCCCTTTGCCGATCATGACATTGCGATCTGGGCGATTGAGAACAACACTGGCACGCCGGAGATCAAGAAGATCATGGATGACAATGGGTATGATCTGATCGAATTCTGCGGCCCAGATGAGATGTATTTTAAGCGTTCGCCCTAAGCTGACCACATTTCGATCACAGGCCAGCGCACTCAGCCGACTATCTGACCACCCTGACGAGAACCGAAGGGGTGGACCATGGCCGACCGATCAAATGCGCCGATCATTATCAAACGTAAGAAAAAGGTTGTAGGCGGGGGCCATCATGGCGGCGCATGGAAGGTGGCCTATGCAGACTTCGTGACGGCAATGATGGCCTTCTTTTTGTTGATGTGGCTGTTGAATGCGACGACCGAACAGCAACGCAAGGGTTTGGCGGACTACTTCTCCCCCACGATTTCTGTGAACCGCATTTCGGGTGGCGGGGATGGCCTGTTCGGTGGCACCAACACCATGGAAGACGACAGCCAGGTCCAAGAGGGCACTGGGTTGAACGGGGGCACGCCATTCGAAGGGGACCCGACCGCGGCCCTGCGCGAAGCGGCCGAGGTGGCCCTTTTGGAAGAGGTCGAGGCGCAGCTTCTGGGGATTGGCGGTGAAAGCCTGATCCAACAAGAAGCCTTGCGTCATGTGATCACACGGCTGACGGATGAAGGCTTGGTGATTGAGGTTTTTGCCCGCGAAGGTGCGCCCTTGTTCCTGAACAACGGCACCGCGCCTGCCCCCATGCTAATCGAGTTGTCGGAGGTTTTTGCGCGGGTTTTTGCCCTTGTGACAAACCCCGTGGCAATTGAAGGGCATACAAGATCAGCACCGATTGTCTTTGCCAATTATCCTGTTTGGGACATCTCAACTGGGCGTTCGGTTGCTGTGCGTGACCTTCTGACCACAAATGGGTTGAACCCCGACCGTCTGGCCCGCCTGACCGGGCACGGCGACCGTGATCTGGCCCATGCCGATGCCTTGTCCGTGCGCAACGATCGCATCGAAATCACGTTGCTGAAAACCGAGGCGGTCGAAAACTAAAAATTATTTTAGCTATTAGGGCGCCATTAAGGGCTTCAGCATTAGGCAAGGGCAACGACCGTCGTTCCTTGTGACAGAAAGGCCAAGCCCTATGACGATTTCTTCCTCCTTGAATGCCAGCGTTGCCGGTCTTGCATCCAATGCAAGCCGCCTCGCCACGATCTCTGACAACATCGCCAACTCGGCGACATATGGATATAAACGCGCCGTCACCGATTTTCATTCGATGGTGATCGACAGTGGACAGGGCCGGTATGTGGCCGGGGGCGTGCGCGCCACGTCCAGCCGTTTGATTGATGAACGCGGTCCCTTGGTGTCCACATCCAACCCCACTGATTTGGCTGTTCGAGGGCAGGGCATGTTGCCGGTGACCCAGACATCTGCCGTGAACATCGGCAATGGAACGGATTTCCCATTCCAAATGACCACCACAGGGTCGTTCAGAACGGATGCGGATGGGTTTCTGACAACTGAAAGTGGCCTTGCGCTGTTGGGTTGGCCCGCAAATTCAGATGGCAGCATTCCTGCATTTCCACGCGAAAGCATCGGGGGTCTTGAACCCATTCAGGTGAATGCCAATCAGTTTATTGCTGATCCGACGACACGCATTGAATTGGCCGTGAATCTGCCCGCGACCGCAACGGCTGTTGGGTCAAACGGCGATCCGGAAGTTTTGTCTGTTGAATATTTTGATAATCTGGGGACGTCAGAAGATCTGTCGATCAGCTTCTCCCCCACCGTCCCAACGCCACCCGCTACGGCCTCCACCCACACTTGGACGATGTTGATTGAAGACAGCGCATCAGGCGGTGGCGTGGTTGGTGAATACACGTTGGAGTTTGACGATTCGCCCGGTCTGGGTGGGCGTTTGCTCAACGTCACGGATACGACGGGCGCACCATATGACCCGGCCGAAGGCACCATCGGGGTGACTGTTGGAAGTGGCGATATTGCTATTGAAATTGGGCAGATCGGCGAGCCAGGCGGTCTGACCCAGTTGTCGGATTCGTTTGCCCCCGTGGCAATCAACAAAGACGGTTCTGCCGTAGGCAACATGACGTCGATTGAAGTCGATGCAAATGGGTATGTGCACGCTTTCTTTGATACCGGTCTTTCGCGGACCATCTATCAGGTGCCGTTGGTGAACGTCCAAAACATCAATGGTTTGGAGACTGGTGATCGGCAAACTTACACAGTGACTGCAGATAGTGGCGATTTTTACCTTTGGGACGCCGGGTCTGGTCCGACGGGTGATATTGTCAGCTTCGCCCGAGAGGAATCCGCCACCGACGTCGCAGGCGAATTGACCCAACTGATCCAGACACAGCGTGCGTATTCGTCCAACGCCAAGGTCATTCAGACAGTGGATGAGATGCTGCAGGAAACCACCAATATTAAACGTTAACGAAGGTCACCGCAGATGAGTATCACACATTCCCTCTCCAATGCCTTGTCGGGTTTGACCGCATCGGCTCGTATGGCAGAAGTCGTCTCGTCAAACGTCGCCAACGCTTTGACAGACGGGTACGGGCGGCGATCTGTCGATCTCACGTCTGCTGTTGTTGGCGGTCGCGGGGCCGGCGTTGAAATCGGGGGCATCACCCGGCACGTGGATCGGGGAATAATCGCCGATCGCAGGTTGGCTGATGCAGATCTAGCGGCCAGCTCGACGCTTGTTTCAACCCTCTCGTCGTTACAAGACATTGTTGGTCAGGTCGGGGTTGAGGGATCGATTTCGTCCCGCATTACGTCTGTCGAAGCCGCATTGGTCGATGCGGCTTCCGATTCTTCGTCCGAGGTTCGTTTGACGGCCCTTGCGAACCGTCTGTCTGAATTGACAGATGGTCTGAATACAGCATCAGGAAACATCCAAAGAGAGCGGGAACGGGCCGATGCATCAATCGCGTCTCAGGTTGAAACCTTGAATGCGTCATTGGAGCAATTGGAACAGCTAAACGGTGATATCAGTTACTCAATCAATACGGGCGGTGATCCCTCCCCGCTATTGGACGCGCGTCAAAACGTGATCGATACGATCTCTGAAATCGTCCCAGTTCGGGAATTGCAACGTGAAAACGGACGTGTCGCTCTGATGACGCCGGAAGGCCAGATGTTAATTGACGGTCGGGCCAAATCCTTCGGTTTTGTTGAGAATGTCGTCATAACGCCCGACATGACACTCGCCAGTGGTGGTCTATCGGGACTGACTTTGGATGGTTCGGCACTCGAACCGGACGGCATCGGTCGAATGGCTGGCGGCTCTTTGGGCGCAAGCTTCGCGGCGCGAGATGATGTACTTGTCTCTGCTCAGGCCGGGTTGGATGATCTGGCAGCTGACCTCATCTCACGTTTTCAAGACAACGGGCTTGATGGAACAATTGCACCTGGCGGTGCGGGCGTTTTGACAGATCGTGGCGCAGCCTTTTTGCCGGCGAACACAACAGGTCTGGCGGGACGCATTTCCTTAAACATTGCGGTTGACCCAAATCGCGGGGGCGCGGTGACGAACCTTCGAGACGGCGTCAACGCCACCGCGCCTGGGCCGGCTGGCAATAGCACCCTTCTTCGAGCAATGTCTGATGCTCTCTCAGATCCTCGCGCAAGCACCCTTGATCCAGTGACGCGTGGGGCGGCCGAAAGAGCAGGTGAGTTTGAAGCTGGATTGGGTTCCCAACGCCTCACCTTTGAAGCTGAGCTTGGCTTTCAAACCGCACGCTGGTCCAGTTTGAAAGAAGCAGAAGCAGCCGATGGGGTTGATACGGATTATGAAATGCAAATGTTGCTCCGAATTGAACAAGCCTATGCAGCTAATGCGCGAGTCATCCAGACTGTCAATTCACTGATGCAACGCTTGATGGAGATTTAGAAATGTCTTTTTCCACATTGGGCGATATGCGCCAGTCCTTTCAAATCAATCAGACCAGCGTTCGCCTTAAATCACAATTGGATACCTTGGTGTCAGAATTAACAAGTGGTCAGAAAGAAGACCTGACCCAACATTTAGGAGTTCAGCAATCGCAGGTCACGGGCCTTGATAGAAAGCTGGACCTTCTAGATCGATTTGCCGCATCGAATACTCAAACGGGGCAAACCCTAACGGCGATGCAAAGCGTGCTTTCAACTCTTGAGGACCAACGTTTGTCAGCAAGCAACGCCCTGCTTCCGATCAACGTCTCAAGCACTCCGCAGCAAGTATCGACAGCCGCCCAAAACGCTCGGCTCAGTTTCGAAGCGACGATCGAGGGATTGAATACTCGGCTCGGCGCGCAGACGTTATTTGCAGGCACATCGGTTAACTCACCCGCTTTAGGGGATCCAGGCACGATCCTCGCAGCGATCAATGCTACTGTGGCGGGAGCGTCGACAGTCGGTGAAGTCGAAGCCCGAATTGATGCATGGTTTGATGATCCAGCAGGTGGCTTTGAGTCGATAGCCTATCTTGGTGGTACTGAAAATCAGATCAAGCCCGTTGACGAGAACGAAGACGCTACCATTTCACTAAGAGCCGATGATTCAATGGTGAGAGATCTTCTCAAAGCACTGACGAAGGGGCTCATCGTGGATGAGACTTCACTTTCGCTTTCACGAGCCGAAAAGCAAGATTTGCAACAGCGCGCCGGGATTGATCTCGTGTCTGTTTCTGCTGACCTGGCGAACACTCAAGCGCGTTTGGGACAGATCGAAAGTCAGGTTGAAGAGGCTTCGGTTAGAATTGCAGCACAACAAACATCGTTCGGTATGGCTCGAAACGATCTTGTTCAAGCTGATCCATTTGAAACCGCAACGCGATTAGATGCGCTGCAAGTTCAATTGGAAACTCATTATACCCTTACCGCGCGACTTTCGCGCCTTTCATTGACGGAGTATTTGCGTTGATCAGAACTTTCTTCGCACTGATTCTAATTCTATTACACTCAACAGCCTCCGCTGCTCCGATCAGGATCAAAGATCTGGTTGAATTTGATGGAGTTCGAACAAATGACCTTGTCGGATATGGTCTCGTTGTCGGCTTGAACGGTACAGGTGATGGACTCCGAAACTCCCCATTTACTGAAGAAATCATGAGCAACATTCTTGAAAGGCTCGGCGTAAATGTGACAGGCGAACAATTCAGGCCCAATAATGTAGCGGCTGTTTTGGTAACGGCAGAACTGCCTCCATTTGCAAGAACCGGTAGCCCGATTGATGTGACAATTTCCGCGATAGGAGATGCAAGTAGTCTTCTCGGTGGGACATTGATTATGACACCACTGAATGCAGCCGATGGCGAAATTTATGCGGTTGCTCAAGGTACAATTATTGCCGGTGGTGCGTCCGCTGAGGGAGATGGTGGAGGGGTCGTTCAAGGGGTTCCGACCTCTGGGGTCATTCCTGCTGGCGCGACTGTTGAACGCGAAGTTGCATTCGAATTTTCTGAGCTTGAGGTAATTCGCCTTGCTCTCAGATCACCTGATTTTACAACTGCGGCGCGTATCGAGACAGCGATCAATCGAGCCTTTGGCCGAGGGGTTGCTGTTATGTTGGACTCGGGAACGGTTCGGTTAGATATTTCCGCCACTCGCGCTATCTCCCCTGCGCATGCGTTGGTTCAGGTTGAAAACATTTTGGTAGAACCGGAGCGGCGCGCGCGTGTGGTTGTGGATCAAAGATCAGGCACAATAGTGATGGGTGATGATGTCCGTATTTCGCGTGTTGCCGTGAGCCAGGGAAACCTAACACTGCGGGTTGAAGAGGCCCCATTGGTTGTTCAACCCAATCCTTTCGCCGGTGGTCAGACGATTGTGGTTCCGAACACGAATGCCGCGATTGAAGAAGAGCCAGGGATTGGTTTGGCGGAGATCCCCGAAGGTACATCACTTTCGGAAGTGGTCGCAGGTCTGAATGCGCTTGGTGTTTCGCCGCGAGATATGATCGACATTTTGAAAAGCATCAAAGCAGCTGGTGCTTTGCATGCGGAGTTTGTCGTCAGATAGGAATTAGAAGTAGCTCCGCACAAGGCTTCCAGCGATAAGGCTCCATCCATCGGCGACCACAAAGAAAGCCAGTTTGAAGGGCAAAGATACAATCGCTGGAGGCACCATCATCATACCCATTGACATAAGAATGGCAGCGACAACGAGGTCAATGATGAGGAATGGGAGAAATATGAGGAAGCCAATTTGAAAAGCGCGTTCAATTTCACTTAGCAAAAAAGACGGAACAAGGACTGACAGAGGTGAATCGGCAGCCGCTAGATTTGGTGCAAGGTCCGGCCGAAGGCGCGCGAGCTCTTCGAAAGTGTCAGCGGAGATACGGTCTGACATAAAAACCCTGAAAGGCCCCATAGTCTGCTGAAACGCTGTTTCGAGAGGCATACCGTTGTTTAGAAGAGGGGCTACGCCTCTATCCCATGCCTCGACAAAGACCGGCTCCATGACAAAATAAGTCAAAAACAGTGCAAGACTTACTATGAGCATATTCGGCGGAGATTGTTGCAGCCCGATGCCTTGGCGCAGAATGGATAGAACCGTCACCATAAACGGGAAGCATGTGATCATGATTGCAAGGCCGGGCACGATCGAAAGCAAAGTGACCAAGATGAAAAGCTGTACTGACCGCGTCGCAAGGGAGCCATCATCCCCAAAATCGAAAGAAAAGTCTTGGGCAAAAGTCGGCGTAGCAACTAAGGCAATTATTGGGACCAGGCCCGAAACCCTTATTTTTTTACCCATCGTCGGTCTCTTGTGTCACGACATGGGTTAAGCGAACAGCCAGTTGGCCGGCTTCGCTTCCTTCGATTTGCTCTAGCTGGCCTCGAGCAATCAGACGGCCGCCAACAAACAAGTCGACCGGATCATCGATGCGTTTGTCCAATGGCAGGATAGCGTTTTCTCCGAGTTCTAATAGCTCCCTAACGAGGGGCCGGGCACGTCCAACTGATACAGTTACCTCAACTGGAATGTTTTGAAGCGGGTGGGTCGTTTTTGTGTGGGCAAAGTCATCCAATGTCTTCTCTCCGTGGATTGGGTTCGATCGCGCTAAGCGCATCTTGCATACCGTCCAACAACGCGACGATGTCGAACATCGTTGTAGACGCGTCCGCGATCAGGACGGCTTGGCCCTGTTCCAGCGAAGCATCTGACTGAAGCTCGAAGGGGCTACTTAAAGTCAAAGCTGATCTCAGGACGTCATGGTCAGTTGGGTTCACGTGGAGGAACACCGGTCCACTCAGCGCGTCAGATAGATTTTTGGCCAGGAACTCCTGCAAATGAGCCGAGAACGTCAACTTTAAAATCTCTGGCAGCGCCAAATCGGACACTTGCTTTAGGATTGGTGAAATTCGGTTGAGCATCGCCTGGCGTGCTTCTTCGTAGCCGAATGATAAATCGCCCAAGATGGCTGCGATTTTTTCGATGGCTTCAGCTGACTGCTCAGCGTGCTTCGTTTGAAGAGACGACTGCGCATCCGCGTATCCGCGAAGGTAGTCAGCGCTCGGTTTTTCCGCCTCAGCGGTTTTTCCGTCGAAGCATTCTAGGACGAGCGCGTTCATTTCGCGCCCTCCGACTTCGGATCATCAATCCAACTTTGCAGGACCTGGATTGCCTCATCTCGGCGTCCGTCGATCAGATCGCGTAGGCGACCGACTGGATCCTCTGGCGCCCCTGGCACAGCATTTTGAAGTCCATTGGTCGAAATCGCCTCAGTTGGTTGGGAGACACCTTCGATAATTGAACCGTCTAATCCGTTTTGTGTCGGCGTAACCGCCTGTCCGCTGCTGTCGAGCATTAAAGGCGCCGGTTTGGATGACATCAAAATCGGGCGCACCACGAAGAGGCCAAGGATCAGCGCAACCAAAGCGAGAACGCCTGATTGAATGAGCGCCATCATGTCCCACGGTTGCGAAGGAGGGGTCGAGTCTGTAACTTCAGTTCCCAATTCGGGCAGCGCTTCAAATGCCATGGAACGGATAGTGATTTCGTCCCCCCTGGTCTCATCAAAACCCACCGCCGATGCGACGAGAACACGAAGATCTTCCAATTCAGCATCAGACCGTGGCACCATTGTGATGGACCCGTCATCTGCTGTTGTCGGCACGTCATTTACCAAAACCGCGACGCTGACGCGCTTGATCGCACCCGGGGTCCGCATGACTTCTCTTTGTACTTCAGAGACTTCGAAATTTGTGATTGTACGGCTTTCCGAGTTTTCGTTCGCTTGAGTGCCGGCACCGGCGGCGGCGTCGCCGTCGGGCAAATTTGATGCAACGGTTACGTCACCGTTCGCGCTTCCTTGCGCGGATGCAGTGCTTTCTTGAACTTCGGTACTGATGGCGACGCGCGTCTCCGGATCGAATCGTCTTTCGATGATCGACTCGGTTTCCGTGACAGTTTCGACACTGACTTCGACAACCGCGTTCCCCTGTCCAACGCGGGCGGCCAGGAGCCGCTCGACTCGCGACCGGATTTCACTTGTTCTCTCAGTTGCATCGGTGGAACCGGCACCCGTGTCTGCACCCGAGATTAGGCCAGCGACACCGTCAATCACGGCAACATCGCCTGGGGCCAGACCCGGTACTGCTGAGGCCACCAGGAATCTAAGCGCGTCTGCTTGTGCCAAATCCAAGCCGCCATTCACCGTCGTGACATTTACGGCTGCAGTTGGCTTTTGTTCGCGCCGAAAAGGTTGCGCGGAATTGGCGGAAATATGTACGCGCGCCGCCCGGATGTGCGGGCTGGCCAACATCGTTCGGGCCAGTTCCCCCTCCTTTGCGCGCCAGTAGGCTGCATCGAACATCTGAGAGGTGGTCCCAAAGCCGGACAACGTGTCGAGGAGTTCATATCCCTGAGAGCTGTTTGCAGGCAGGCCTTCGCTTGCGAGCGTCATACGCAAGCGATCCCGTTCGGCGGTGGGAACAAAAATGGACCCCCCTCGAATATCATAGGGAACACCACTTTGATCCAGCGAGGTTACGACATCGCCTGCTGTACCACTGTCTAGGCCCGCATAGAGCAGGGCCATATCCGTCCGCGGCGTGCTGCGCGCCAAGAACAGGACGGCCGCGAACATCGCGATCGTCGCGCCAATCACCATGATTTTGCGGCCGAGGTCCAAATTGGACCAGACGGTATTCAAATTGCTCACGCGGGTTCTCCCTCATCTGTCGGATTCTACCGATGACCCCTCATTATCCTGAGGAGCCTTAACAATCGGTTAGTGCCTTTGGCGTTAAGTAAGGATTGTCAAAGAAAGGGGCTGTTATGGCTGAAGACCCGATAAATGCTGAAGAAACAGACGGATCTGGTGAGAAAAAAGGATCCAAACTGCCGCTGATTCTGGGCTTTGTTCTGGCCCTCGCAGGGGGCGGTGGGGCGTTTTTTGCCGTGCAGTCGGGTCTCTTGTCAGGCGGCTCGGACACTGAAGAGATGGTTGAGGTCGATGAGGTTGAGCCGTTGGATACGCCGACGTTCATCCCAATGGAGACGCTTGTCATCAATCTTCCGGACGGCTCTGACGCAAAGCATCTTCTGTTTACAGCGGAACTGGAGGTGGATCCCGCCCATGGGGCGGATGTCCAGGCCATCATGCCCAGGATTGTCGATGTTTTGAATGGGTACCTGCGCGCAGTCCGTCTGTCCGAACTCGAAGATCCGACTGCCTTGATCCGATTGCGGGCACAAATGTTGCGTCGGGTTCAGGTGGTGGCGGGTGAAGGACGGATCAAGGACGTTTTGATCAAAGAATTTGTGCTGAACTAGAAAGGGACAGCTATGGCGATGATCGCTGATATTCTACTTATGTCGGGTGCACTTGCAGCAACCCTATATTGCTACGTGCTTTCCAAAAGGCTGCGGCAATTTACAGACCTCGAGAAAGGCGTGGGCGGCGCGGTCGCGATTCTGGCCGTTCAGGTGGATGAATTGTCAAAGGCTCTTGAGCGGGCTGAAGCTGCATCTACCGCGTCGGCGAACGGTCTTGCTGCACAGTCGCAGAATGCCGAAGCCGCGGCCAAAAGGTTGGAGCTTTTGATGGCATCGTTGCACGACTTGCCTGACACATCTCATGCAATGCCCTCCGAACCAGCAGCTGAACCACAGCTGGATCCGTTTTTCGTGCGTCAGCCGCGCCAGACGGCAGAGGTGGAGTGATGATAGCCGGACGCAAACAAAAACATGTCCTCATGGTGGTTGCAGCCCTTTTGCTGGCATCGGGCATTGTACGCGTCTCAATTGGGATGGGGCCGGCTTTGGCGATCGCCGAAACATCAGCCGAAGAGATCATTGAACCCGCGGAGGATGATATTTCACTCGATCCGTTGATCGCGGCATTACGAGAACGTGAGCAAATGCTGGACCAACGCGAAGCCGTATTGGCGGACCGATTGCGTGCGTTGGACGCAGCAAATGAGGAAATAGATCGCAGGCTGGGTGAACTTGAGGCAGCAGAAGAGTCGTTATTGGCGGCAGTGGCATTGTCAGAAACTGCAAATGACAGCGATATCACTCGGCTGACGGCTGTCTATGAAACCATGAAGTCTGCCGATGCCGCGAGCCTGTTTGAACAAATGGCACCAGAATTTGCATCCGGTTTTTTGGTTCGCATGCAGCCAGAGGCGGCAGCCGCGATCATGGCGGGGCTTGACCCTCAAACGGCTTATTCAATCAGTGTGATTATTGCAGGTCGCAACGCGAATGCACCAACTCAATAGTCGGCGCTGACGGAACTTTAACGATTGGGATGCCACAAGGTGGCAGAACAAAAATAGGGCAAGAATCATGGTTGGGATTATCGGTATTCTCATCGTTTTCGCGATGGTTTTCGGGGGGTATATGCTTGCCGGGGGCAAAATGGGCCTCATCCTCAAAGCCCTGCCTTTCGAGATGATTATGATCGGCGGTGCGGCGGTTGGGGCGTTTGTAATTTCAAACGATGTGGCCGGGATCAAACATACGTTGAAGGACATGGGCAAAGTCTTCAAAGGCCCAAAATGGAAGCCTGACGACTATCGTGACCTGCTATGTCTTTTGTTTGAACTCATTCGCCTTGCCCGCAGCAACCCGGTTGAGTTGGAAGGTCATATCGAAGCACCCGAAGACAGCTCGATCTTTGGAAAGTATCCGAAAATACTCTCCGACAAAGAAGCAGTGGCCCTCATTGCAGATACGATGCGTTCAGCGTCTATGAACTATGATGATCCTCATCAGGTTGAAGAGGTTCTTGAAAAGCGGATCGAAGCAAACATGCATCATAGTATGCATGGTGCACACACGTTGCAGACGATTGCAGATGGCTTGCCGGCGCTTGGTATTGTTGCTGCCGTTTTGGGCGTGATCAAGACGATGGGTTCGATTGATCAGCCACCGGAAGTTTTGGGCAAGATGATTGGCGGCGCTCTTGTCGGGACATTTTTGGGTGTTTTTCTTGCCTACGGTATTGTCGGCCCATTCGCCGGTCGCGTGACGACCGTGGTCGAAGATGATGGGCATTTCTATAAACTCATTCGAGAAGTCCTAGTGGCGAACCTTTATCAGCACCCGCCAAACATCTGTATCGAGGTGGGTCGTCAGAATGCACCGGGCCAAGTGCGGCCAACATTTGGCGATCTGGAGGAAGCACTGAAAGCCGCAAAGCAGGACGCCGCATGAAGTGGATCCTACCTCTTCTCGTATATCTGCCCGCCATTGCCCTTGCTGATCCTGTTGCAATCCGCAGTGGCGAACATGACACCTTCTCTCGGCTCGTCTTTTCTATTGAGGAGGGGACCGACTGGCGCGTGATGGAAACTGATACCGGTTTTGCCCTGCAGCTTGAGGACGAAGTGGATGGTTTTGCGATCGAGGGCGTGTTTGATCGGATACCGCGGGATAGACTCCTAGATCTCATCCCCCGAAGCGGATCTCGCCTCGATTTTCTTGTAACGTGCAATTGCCAGGCCGAGGCGTTCTTGTGGCGCCCTGATCGTTTGGTTGTTGATATCGTTGACGGTCAAAATCCCATCGAAACCCTTGAGGCCGCGGATGCCCCACTTGAACCCGCATTGCGGACCGCAATGAGAGAAGATGTAGCTTTTCTACCAGATCTGCTCGGCCTTCCCAATGGTCTGACGTTGAATGCAACACCTCTCCCAACGCGTGACCTTACTTCGAGTATGGTTTTGGCCGATGCGCCCGAAAGCGCCTCGGCGGATCAGTCCCTTCAAACAGCGGAGGCTGCACTTCTGGAAGGTCTGTCCCGCGCTGCAACACAGGGCTATTTGACGCCAACGAATGTGACCCCACCGGAAACCAGCGGATCTGTCAGCCCTGCTGATCCTGAGCCATCCGTCGTAGAAGAGACGCTTGCGGTTTCCCCTTCCCTCGGTCTCGATATATCGACGGCAACCGACGAAACGTTGGCCGGAATCTCGCGTGCTTTGGAGGCGAGAGAGCCGCAGGTTTGTCTCGATAATGAAACCTTTGATTTGGCATCCTGGGCCGATGACAGACCTTTTAATGTGCAGCTTGCATCGCTTGCTGAACCTCTGTCTGGATCGTTTGGCCAAGAACCGATTGCTGCGCATACATCACTCGCTCAGCTTTACCTTCACTTCGGTTTCGGGGCGGAAGCTCTTTTGGCTTTAAGGGCGAATAGTGCGTCATCTCAAACCAGGGTCATACTCGCCGAGCTTGCCGGTCTTATCGATGACTATGATGGCCCCTACCCAAAGCTTTCCGCGCAGCGAAATTGTGCAAGTCTTGGTTCCTTCTGGGGTTTTCTAGCATCTGGCGAACTGCCGGATGATGATGCGAATTTGGATTATTTGATGCAGGGATATTTTTCTATCCCTCAACCACTTCGGGGGCATTTGTCAGCACGGGTCGCGGATCACTTCCTGTCTGAAGGACGACCAGATCTTGCAGAACAAGTGCTACAGTCAGCAAATGTTCCCGACATCAAAGAAGAATCGGACGTTCAGGCCATACGGGCGGATCTTGCTGAAATTGAAGGAGACGTCGATCGCGCCCTTGCTTTGCTTCGCGAAGAGGTTCGGACAAATCCACATGTCACTCCACAAGTGGTAAATCAACTTTTGGACCTCTATCAGCAGCACGAAATCGTCCCCTCTGAGGAAGATTTACTCATTGCGGCAGGTCTCGCAGCAGAATACAGGGCAGGGCCCATGTATCTGAAGCTTCAGGTAAATGAGGCACGTGGGTGGGTGGCCAAAGGCGAATATGAACGGGCTCTCGCCCTGGTTACACCTTTGGAGGATGAATCTGCGCGCGCCACCGTCGACTTTGTTTTCGATAAACTGGCGTCGAACGGTGCGGCAAGCACCTTCCTGCAACTGGTTTTCGCGGGACCGCCGCCTGAGCTTTCAGGTGAGACAAGGAATGCAATTGCGCAAAGACTGATTGATCTCGGTTTTCCGCGCAGAGCACTCACTGTTCTGGACGCCCCGACATCTCAAGATGCAGCCTCAGAGAGGCGATATCTGATGGCGGAGGCCGGAATCGAAGCGGGCGAATATATTATCGCGCTAGAGGCGATCTCGGGAATTAATTCTGACCGTGCGAAGGTGCTGCGCGCATCAGCTTTCGATCACATGGGTGATTTCGAGAGCGCATTGACCGAGGCGCCGGCAGATCCAGAGACGTCTAACGGCCTTGGAGAGTTTCGCGCGGAGGCTTGGGAAAGATTGGCGGTCATGCAGGACGACCCATTGGGAGAATTCGCACAAGTACGTCTCGACGATAGCGGTGCGACGTTACCTGAAACTTTGACAGAGCGTCGAACTTTGGTTGAGCAGTCTCAAGAAAGCCGTCGCGCTATCGAAGGGTTGCTCCAGCAATTCGAAACCCCAGTTTTGTCTGAGTAATCGTCGAAGTTACGAAATCGAAAGGTTTCCGGATTAACCAAAAATCGTCCCGCAGCAGAAAGCGCAAGGTCGATAGATGGATCAAGTACAAAAAAAATCCTTTGCAGGTGAGCGAGGCTGTTCACAATGATCGGCCTGTCAATTCGCGACCTGTTCCAACCAACTATTCTTCTCGCTCTCGCTTTGATGGCGATCATTGTAATGATGATCTTGCCTATGCCATCGTGGGTTTTGGATGCCGGACTGGCAATTTCATTCGCGCTGGCAATCCTAATTTTCACTGTGACACTCTTTATTGAGCGACCGCTCGACTTCTCCGCATTTCCCACAATCCTTCTGGCTTCATTGATGTTGCGCCTGTCGCTCAACGTCTCGTCAACGAAGCTTATCATCGGCCAAGGCCACACCGGTACAAATGCGGCTGGCGACGTCATCGAAGGTTTTGCAAATTTTGTGATGGGTGGCAGCGTCTTTTTGGGCCTCGTCGTGTTTTGTGTCCTTTTGATCGTAAACTTCATTGTCATTAACAAAGGCGCAACGCGTATGGCTGAAGTTGGGGCGCGTTTTGCACTGGACGGCATGCCGGGCAAACAGCTTGCGATCGACAGCGATATGAGTGCGGGCGCAATCGATCATGCTGAGGCCAAGCGCAGAAGAGAAGTCGAACAAGCTGAAACCACCTTTTTCGGTTCGCTTGATGGCGCGTCAAAATTCGTAAAAGGCGATGCGATTGCAGGGCTTTTGATTACGGCGCTCAACCTTGTGATGGGGCTTATCATGGGGGCGGCGGTCCACGGCATGCCATTGGGTGTCGCCTTCGAAACCTATGCGATCCTGACTGTTGGCGATGGTTTGGTGAACCAAATACCGTCGGTGATTATATCGATCGCGGCGGCTCTGTTGCTTGCACGGGGCGGTGCAAAGGGTGCAACGGATCTGACGTTGGTTGCGCAACTCGGGGGGCATCCCGCAGCTCTTGCGACTGTTGCAGGGCTGATGGTGATGTTCGCCCTTGTGCCTGGCTTGCCGTTTATTCCGTTCGTGGTGGGCGCGGCCCTCCTTGGCACTGCAGCATTCTACAGCAAAAAAAGTAGGGATAAGGCAGACGCTGAGGCCAGTGCCGCCGCGGCCCAACCCATGCATACCCCCGTCAAAGAAAGCATCGGGGATCTTCTCGACCTTGATGATATCCACGTTGAGTTTGCGCCTGATCTGGTGGAAATGGTGCTTGATCCCGGCGTTGGTCTTGATGTGCGAATTGGAAATATGCGCAACCATGTTGCGACTGAATTTGGCGTGCTGCTTCCTGAGATCAGGCTTACCGACAATGCCGCTTTGCCTCAGAATCACTATCGTATTCTGGTCCATGGTGTAGAGCAGGTGCAGGATATCTTGCAGCCGGGTCGCGTTTTGACACTGCTGTCTGATCCAGCCCTTCCCGCACCAGATGGCAAAGACGTGAGCGAGCCGGTCTATGGTGCGCCCGCGCGCTGGATTTCGCCGGATGATCAGGAAGAAGCAGCGTTGTCTGGTCTGACAACCGTCCATCCGACGGAAGTTTTGGCGACCCATCTCCTCGAGGTGATAAAGAAGAACTTTGCGAGACTGCTGACACTGAAGGCGCTTCGTCGGCTACTGGATGAGATGTGCAGCCTCACCGATACGTCTCGTGCCGATGCGAACCGCAAAATGCTTGATGAACTTGTCCCAGATAAGGTGCCGGTCGATCTGCTTCTGTCGGTTCTCCGGTTGCTCCTCGAAGAACGGGTGTCCATTAGAAATCTGCCCCTGATTATCGAAGCATGTGCCGAAGGTCGGCAACTCTACCCCTCAGCTGAGGGGGTGGCGGAGCATGTGCGGCAAAGGCTCGGCTTCCAACTCGTTGCAAACATGCGGCGGCCCGATGGAACCATCCCTTTGGTTCAGTTGGCGCCGGAATGGGAAGACACGTTTGCGACGTATCAGATCTCATCCGATCGAAACTCAGGCGATGTGGCGCTACCGCCTGACGAGTTCAATCGCTTGGCGACAGCGATCTCAGATAAGGTATCGGCTGCCACCGAAGCGGGTGCTTTCCCTGCCATCGTTACTTCGATGAAACGTCGCCGCTTTTTGCGAACGGTTATGACAGCGAAGGGATTACCTAATCCGGTTCTGTCGTTCGAAGAAATTGGCGTTGATGCAAAACCGGCGTTGGTTGGACTTGTGCCCGCATGATTGAGGGGCTCGCACAATTGTCAGGCCTCGCACAGGAGGGGTTGTGGCAGGCCTTTGCGGTATTTTTGAGGGTTGGCGCAATGGTATCCTTGTTGCCGGCCTTTGGGGAGCAATCGGTACCTGTTCGCGTGAAAATCGGTTTGGCCATCGCCTTTACCGCCATCGTGTCCCCTGCTGTTTCCATCCCCCCGCTGAACGGGGATATGATGCCTTACGTGGGGCTCTTGTTCGCCGAAACTGTGACAGGCGTCTTCTTGGGCTTGATGCTTCGATTGTTTGTCATGGCTTTGCAGGTCGCTGGGTCCATTGCCGCTCAATCCACGTCATTGTCCCAGATCTTCGGGGCAGCGGGCATGGATCCGTTGCCTGCCATGGGCCATGTTCTGGTTGTGGGCGGGCTGGCCTTGGCAACAATCATGGGGCTACATGTCCAGTTCGCGGCATTCATGATCCATAGCTACGACATGGTGCCTTTTGGCGAGGTGATCCCCGCGGGTGTCCTAAGTGAATCGGGGATTGCGGAAATCTCCCGTTCATTTGCATTGGGGTTCACGCTCGCCGCGCCATTCGTGATCGCTTCACTCATCTATAACGTGATTTTGGGTGTCATTAACAAGGCGATGCCCCAGTTGATGGTGGCGTTTGTCGGCGCGCCTGCGATCACCGCGGGTGGCCTGATCATACTTATGTTGGCGGCACCGTTGATGTTGTCAATTTGGGTTGAATCGATGGGACGGTTCTTGATGGATCCCTTTAGGGGGCCGTCATGAGCGATCAAAACACGGATGATGACAAGCAGTATGAGGCCACGCCTCAGAAACTTGAGGAAGCGCGGAAGAAAGGTGATTTCGCGCGATCAACTGACCTCAATACCGCATCGGCCTATGCTGGGCTCTTGATTGTCGGTGTCTCCATCGGTGCACTGTCGTTGGTCGAAATCGGAAGTCATCTGTCTGGGTTTATCAGCCGCTCTGACCAGATTGCAGATGACCTTTTTCAAAGCTCCGGCGCGCCTGTGATGGGGGGGCTGCTTCGAGACTTGGGATTTTGGCTTTCGCCTTGGTTTGCAATTCCGGCCTGTGCAGTTGTGCTCTCGCTTATTGTACAGCGGGGCTTTGTTTTCGCGCCTTCAAAACTTGAATTTAAGCTCTCGCGGATCTCACCCATCTCTCAGGCGAAGAATAAGTTCGGCCGCTCGGGGCTGTTTGAATTTGCGAAAAGCTTTGCGAAACTCGTTCTGTATTCAACCGTATTGTTCTTTTTCCTGCTGGCGCGCCTGCCGGACATCATGACGGCGATGGCTGTATCGGCGGGGCAGGTGACCGCCATTTTGTTGTCGATGTGTGTGTCTTTGATGGGCATCGTCCTTATCATCGCCGCGGCCCTGGGCGTTGTGGACTACACTTGGCAAAGGGCTGAGCATCTCCGCAAGAACCGGATGTCCCGAAAGGAGCTGACGGACGAAACGAAGAATACCGAAGGGGATCCCGCTCTTAAACAGCAACGTCGCCAAAAAGGCATGTCGATTGCGATGAACCAAATGCTGGCGGACGTTCCCGACGCGGACGTGATTGTGGTCAACCCGACCCATTATGCGGTCGCTTTGAAATGGGATCGCACCGGATTGGGTGCACCGGAATGTGTGGCGAAAGGCGTTGATCTCGTGGCCGCGCGCATTCGTGAAATCGCGAACGAAAACAGTGTCCCGATCCATTCGGATCCGCCAACAGCGCGCGCATTGCACGCGACTGTCGAAATAGGCCAGCAAATTTCGCCGGAGCATTATAAGGCGGTCGCCGCTGCAATCAGGTTCGCCGACCGGGTCCGAAAACTGGCACGTCGATGAGCGCTAAACTTGATCAAATCCAACAACTCTTGCCAATGCTCGATATGGTCTATCGTGCGAAACAATCTCATTTGCAAAATGCTGCACGGCGCGTGCAAGAACTGCGCACCCAACTGGCCGAATTGGACCGGCCTGTTTCAGAGTGTTTCGACGATCCTTCCACGCGTGCCGGGGCCAACCTCTTGTGGGAAACTTGGGTCATCGACCGGAAAAAGAAGATAAACCAGGAAATGGCCCATGCCGCCCGGGACCGAGAAGAAGCCAAGGCGAAAGTGGCTCAGGCGCTGGCCAAGCTGGAAGCCGCGCGCGCTGTTTATGAGGATGTTTTACGAGAACACCTACGCAGTAAAGACCGGCGCGCTAGTTGGTGACATCCTGTCGAACAATGTCGACGATCAAGACATCTGAAATATGACCCAGCATCACGCGATCTGCGGCTTCTTGTAGGCTGTTACGAAGCAGGCGCATGTTTGCGGTCGATGTAAAGGCTCCGTTGAACCCTCCCATGTTCGCATGGTCAAACATGACCTGCAGAAATGCATCACGCAGGCGGGGCTCATGGGAGAAAACAGCTTCTTGCCCCCCGACCTCGACTTCTAGGCTCAGTGACATCACCATCATCGCAGCAACTTTGTCATTCAAGATCACAGGAACAATGAACTGGTTGCTCATCCTGGCGTATTCGCGCTGTTCCAGCGGAACTGGATCGCTCGCCTCCTCTGCCATCATTTCGTCACTGTCATGTTCGTCGCCACACGGGTTGCCTGACGTTTCAACCAGCATCGTCTCATCAGGGTCTTCAGCGTTCATCAAGAACATCCCGACCCCACCGCCGGCGGCGGTGCCGACAATCATCAGAATAAGTGGCAGCAATAACTTCTTCATGATCAAATCCTAAAACGGCAGTAGAATGTCGGTAAGCTGTTGGCCTGCTCGCGGTTGCTGAACATCGGAAATTTGCCCTCGGCCACCATAAGAAATCCGCGCAGAGGCAAGTTTGTCGTAAGTGATTTCATTCTGACGACTGATGTCTTCTGGGCGAACAAATCCCGACACGAGAAGTTCGCGCATTTCGAAATTCACACGGACCTCCTGCGTGCCTTGAATGGACAAAACGCCGTTGGGCATGACGCCGACAACTGTTGCGGCAATACGAAGCTCCAACTGTTCGTTTCGCCGGACGGACCCGTCACCGCCGAACGAGCTGTTCGAACTGAAATCAACAGCTGAGTCCAAGGTCGCGCCTTCGGGCAAAGCTTCGTTTGCGCGCTGGGGCAGGCCAAACAGGTTGGGGATAGAGAGGCTTTCGGATCCGCTGCGGGATCGGTCTGTCGAATTTGAAATGGACGCACTGTCGTCAATTTCGATCACCACGGTCAGAATATCGCCTCGTTGGACTGCGCGCCGATCACCCAGCAGTGAACCGCGTTCGCCGGTCCACAAGGATGGCGTGCCATCACGGACCGGGCCGGACGCCAGTTCGGAGCCCAACCCATACGTGGTCATGGCAATCGCCTCGGCCGAAGCCTGTGGAGCCGTAAACTCCGGTTCTTGGCCGATTTCTCGGACCCGGGAACAGGCGCTCAGGACGATGAGACTCACAAATGTGACAAAGATGAAAGGGCGCATGATGCCTCCTACTGGCCGACAACGGCGACGCCGTTTTCTTGTATTTGCGCCGTGATGGTTGCGCGCGAATTGAGGTTCATGACCCGGATCCAATCGCCGGGGCTGGCGCGATCCAGCGCGCGCCCTTCGGTGGAAATCGTGATGCCACCACGACTGTAGATCAGTGGAATCAACTGATTCCGTTCCACCACCGCGGGGGGGGACAGATCAGCGGCGCGAATTGGACGACCTGCATAAAGGGCCACACGCGCCTCTTGTCCGACCGCTATACTCGGATCGGACACGCCCCCCATGATATTGATGTCCTGAAAGGCCAGATCTTCGGGGCCGATGATGCTGCGGGCCGGAATGGTGCGTGTCGCGACAAGAACTTCGGCGCTGGCATAGCCTGCAAGACAGATCAGAAAAACGGTCAGACGGATCATCGGATTTGCACCATGGAGCCCATCATCTGATCTGCGGCAGAAATGACTTTGGAATTCAGTTCATAGCCACGCTGCGCTTTGATCAAATCGGTGATTTCCTGCACAGGATCGACAGAGCTGTCTTCAAGGTAGCCCTGTCGCAAGACCCCCAACCCGTCTTGACCAGGTGTCGTCGCGACAGAGGGGCCGGATGCCGGCGTTTCAAGAAACAGGTTCGATCCAATCGCTTCCAGGCCCTTGGCGTTGGTGAAGCCAGATACGGTGAATTGCCCCAACAACTGGGGTTCAATTTGATCGATGAAGAAAGCGTAAACCTCGCCCTCGGCATTAATCGAGATTGATCGTGCGTCTTGCGGGATCGTAATATCCGGCACAACGGGGTATCCGTCCGATGTCACGATCAGGCCATCGCCGGTGCGTTTCAACGCGCCGTCACGGGTGTAGGCGGCCCGCCCATCGGGCAATGTCACCTCAAGATACCCATTGCCCTCAATCGCGAGGTCAAGGTCCCCACCCGTGGCGGCCAGTGACCCTTGGCTCAGCATGACCGACACCGAAGACGGCCGCACCCCAAGGCCAAGTTGTACACCCGTTGGGACGACAGTGCCGTCCGAAGCGTTGATCGTGCCGGGCCGCTGCATTTGTTGATAATGCAGGTCGGCGAATTCTGCGCGGCGCGTGTTGTAGCCGGTGGTGCTCATGTTCGCGAGGTTGTTCGAAATCACTTCGACGCGTGTTTGTTGTGCGGCCATTCCGGCGGCGGCAATTCTAAGGGCACGCATGGCGATGCCTCCTCAATTGTTACTGACCAAGCGCCCGAATGGCGCCACGAATGCGTTCGTCTTCTTTGTCGATAAAGCTCTGCCCCAGCTCATAGGCGCGCTGAACTTCGATCATGCGGCCAATTTCGAGGATGGGGTTTACGTTGGATTCCTCAACGAAACCTTGAAGCATCCGCCCCTCAAGGCTGGGTTCAAATCCGTCGTCCGCGCGAAACCGCACACCGTCTTCACGGACCAGCCCGTTCAGGTTCGTTGGTACGACAAGGCCGATTTGCCCAACGGGTTGCCCGCCCGCGCTGATCGTCCCGTCAGGTGCGATGCCAACTTGGCCTGCACCCTGAGGGACGAAAACAGGCGCACCACCCGCGTCCAGAACGCGAAACCCGTCCATGGTGACAAGGTCACCATTCTCATTTGGCGTAAACGCCCCCGCACGGGTCAGCCGTTCGCCATCCGGCGTTTCAATCAGAAAAAACCCTTCCCCTTCAATCGCGAGGTCGAATGTCCCGCCTGTTTGGGCCAAGGGGCCTTGCGATGACACAACGCTTCGCGCCACCGCTGTTGCCATCGACAACGACGGGTTATCCCCGCGCAGCGCCGACACATGTTCGGAGAAGATCATCTCTTCCGCACGAAACCCCGTGGTCGACAAATTGGCGATATTGTTGGCAACAATGCGCAACTGATTGGTCAGTCCGGATTGTCGTGTGAGCACAGTATAGGTCGCGTTTTCCAAGGGTCAGCCTCCTGTGATCGCGGGAACAAGGGTTGTTTGAAAGAAGGCCACCAATGTTTCAGTCATGAATCCCATGGTGATCCAAAAGACACCAACGATCGCCAACAGCTTGGGCACAAAGGTCAACGTCATTTCCTGAATTGAGGTCAGAGCCTGAAAAAGCCCCACAACCAGACCTGCAAGCAATGCGACCGACAAAATGGGCAAGGAGATGAGTGTCGCCACCCACAATCCTTGTCGCATCGTGTCGTAGAAGAGGGCTTCCGTCATCAGACCGGCATCCGCAAAATCTCTTGATAGGCTTCGACGACGCGGTCCCGAACGGTAACGGCGGTTTCTACGGCCAATTCCGTTTGGGCCAGGGCCTGAACCAAGGCGTGAGGGTCTGCCCCGGTGGTCATGGCCGCCATCGCGGTGCTTTCGCTGGTCTGCAGCGTCTCACTAAAGGAGGCTGCAATAGACCCAAACGTTGCCCCGATACTGTTGCTTGGATCAGGTGCCGTGGCGGGTTTGTTGGCCGCGTAGGCGTCGGCGACAAGACGTGATGTAATTTCCATAAATTAGCCCCTATTTACGAAGAAGATCTGTCAGGGATGTCGACATTTGCCGCACCTGATCAAAGAGTTTGAGGTTTGCCTCATAGCTGCGCTGGGCCTCTCTGGCGTCGGCAATTTCGATGAGGAGATTGACGTTGGACCCTTGGTACATCCCGTTGGCGTCAGCGAGGGGATGGCTCGGATCATAAATTTCGCCAAGGTCGGTTTGATCCAACCTGACGCGGCCTGTTTCCACCAGACCCGTTGTGCGCCCAGCTTGCATTTCAGCCTCAAAACTGACGGTCTTACGGCGGTATCCAGGGGTGTCCGCATTCGCAATGTTTTCAGAGACATGCCGCAGACGTGCCGCCTGTGCTTTCATCCCGCTTGCGGTGATATTCATTGCATCAGAAAAATCAGCCATGGGTTACCTCCGGCTTATGCTCATGCGCATGACATCGAGCGAGTGCTTGTAGATCATCATGGCGCGGCTGTGTTCGCGTTGGATTTCAACGGCGTTCACCATCTCAAGCTCAAGCGAGACTGAGTTGCCGTTGGGGGCAGGTTCAGCTGAACTGTCCACCGCCCGCGCCTGCGTTGCGGATTTTTGCCCGGCAAGATGACCTGCGCGGGTGGATTGTATCTGCAGCGTGCCTTGCGTTTGATAGGTGTCACGGAACGGCGCAATGGATTGCGCGCGATATCCAGGTGTATCGGCGTTGGCGATATTCGCCGCCGTCACAGCTTGCCGCGCGCCAGCATGACGCGCCATTGCAAAGGATGTTTCAAACATCGAAAGATTTTTGAACATCGGGGCTTCTCCCTCGATTGGTTTCAACTAAGCCTTAATGATGATTCCCTAAGAATTGGTTGTCGCCAGAACAGTGAGGACCTCTGATGCACGATATTCTTGAACAAATGACCGGCGCCTTGTCGCGCGTACGCTCAACGTATCCAATTGGAACAGTTGATGAAATTCGGGGGAGTGAGGTTCGGATCACCGGATTGAATGAAAACGCCCGCGTGGGTGACCGGATCAAGATTTTGGGATCTGGTGTGCAGGGCGAAATCCTCAGCACCGGCGCGTCGGGCGTTCGGATTCTTGTCGATGGCCCCACCGAAGGTTTGGCACCTGGTGCCTTTGCAGTCTTGCACCCGCGGCCAGAGTTTGCGCCGCACAATGGGTGGATTGGTCGCGTTGTTGATCCTGATGGCCAACCCTTGGATGGGCGACCGTTGTTGCCTGCTCTCACCGGGCGGAGCGTTCATACCCCGCCACCCGTCGCAACACGTCGGCGCCCGCTGGGATCGCGACTTGCCACTGGTTTTGCGGTTTTTGACACGATCCTTCCCATCGTCAGAGGGCAGAGGATCGGTCTGTTTTCAGGCTCGGGCGTGGGTAAATCGACATTGCTGGCATCCCTGGCCAAAAAAGTGGATGCCGATGTTATCGTGATAGGCTTGGTGGGCGAACGCGGCCGTGAAGTCAGGGAGTTTGTTGAGGTAACTTTGGGCGCTGAAGGCATGGCGCGCAGCGTGATTGTGGCAGCGACGTCTGATCGGGCCGCTCAAACGCGGCGTCGCTGCGCACTTGCCGCAACGACCGTGGCCGAGCATTTTCGTGATCAAGGGCTGCAAGTCTTGTTGTTGGTGGACAGCGTCACCCGTTTTGCTGAGGCACATCGAGAAACGGCGGTCACTGCGGGGGAGCCAGCATCTTTGCGGGGGCATCCTGCCTCGACGCCTGCCGCCATCGCGGCGGTGTGTGAACGCGCCGGTCCGGGTTGTGACGGGCAGGGTGACATAACGGCAATTTATACCGTTCTCGTAAGTGGGTCGGATATGGAAGAACCGGTCGCGGATATGTTGCGGGGCTTTTTGGATGGTCACGTGGTTTTGGATCGTGCAATCGCAGAACGCGGCAGATTTCCTGCGATCGACGTCACACGTTCTGTTTCACGATCCCTTCCAACAGCCGCGAATCCGGCTGAAAACAAGTTGATCTCCGAGGCGCGTCAATTGATTGGCGCGTATGATCAATCCGAATTGATGATTAAGGCGGGCCTATATGTGGCTGGGACAGATCCAAGGGTCGATGCCGCAATCGGAACACGCGACGCGCTTGAAACGTTTATCTCGCACAGCGGGTCGCAAGGCATCGCAGGTTCCTTTCGGATGCTACAACGTGCGATCACATCGGAGTAAAGACCGGACCTAGATTTGTTGGAGTAGGGTGAGTGCAATCGAGGTTGACCCAATCGCCGCTGAACTGGCCTCTGACCTGAGCAAGAATAACCGGATCAGGTCTTCTTGCTTTTCGGCTGACGCAATCTCGCCCATGTCGCTTGTCCCAAACGTGCTTTCGGCACGCTCTTTGAATTGCTCAAGTTGTTTGTCCAGATCAAGTGTCGCAAAGCTAGATGGAAAACCAAGCGCTGTCTGGAAGACTTCGCGCAAGGGCGCATTCCCCATCATGCCGAACCATCTACCATCATTGGTGCTGTTTGTATCAAGCAGATCGTCGAGAGCAGGATCCACGTTGAGAGCCAACCGTAAATCATTGTTCTGCTGCCCCACCGCCTTTTCAAACTGCCGTGCTTCGTAACGGTCGATTATGTCATCTGCAAAAAAGGAAAGACCTGTCAGGGTCAGTCCGGTTCCGAAACCAAAGGCCTCACTCAGATTTGCATACCGAGGATCGGCCAGTCGATTGGCCAAGGCCTCTGGGTCACTTGTTCCCTCTTCAAGAATTTTCTGAATGAAGAAGGTATTGTTAATGTCGTCATCAAGACCGAATGCCCCCAGAGCCACCGACAAAAGCTCCCGATCTTTCATCAGATCTTCAGCCGTTTGAATGGTGCCAATCCTTTCACGGAATGCGTCCGTTATTCTTTTGACCGGCACGCTTTCGTTAAAGGCCTGTTGCTGGCTTTCACCGGTTCGCTCAAGAAACAGCCACCCGCTATAGCCGGAGAAAGGAACGACAGGCTGGAAGGTCATGCCAGTCGCTGCCCATTGTTCAGCAAGACCTCTTCCCGCGGCAGAAGACTGCGCAGTCTTTTGAGGGCACGGTAAAACTCACCTGAATGAACGGCGTCTGCGGCTTCAGACAAGGCTTCGCGGCTGTCTGCATCATCGAATGCTTGCGCCAGTTGCTCGATACCACGCAAAAGCTGCGTGCGTCCTTCGATCTCCGTGGCATCGCCGGACAGGATCAATTGTGCAATGTAACAAACTCGCCGGACGGGCGTGTTGGCCTCTGTCGGACGGATCGCGTCCCTAAGCCTCAAAATGTTGGCATTCGGGGTCAAGATCGATAGTCGCGAGCGACGATCTCCGTTTTCTATGACAGCCCCGTTGACCAAAACGCGTTCCTTCGGGCCCAATTTCAAAACCAAACCTGACATTACGTGTCATCCCGTGCGCTTAGTCCACGCATCATTGCCGTGTTGATTTCAATTAGTGGAGCAATGTCAGCAGAGTTTTGGAGGATTTTGGCCGAATGAAAGGCTGTAAATTCCGCTAGGTAGAAGATTCGTGCTCGCAGATCGGTAGAAAGCGCGTTTTCATCCTCTGCGACCTGGGAGGCTAAGTGGGTCCAAACGGCCCGATTGGCGTGAACGGCTTCTGCAAATGTTGCAAAATCTGTTTTCTTTTTGGCGTTAGCCTCTTTGAGACGCACTGTGACATCCGAAAACAACTGATGTTCGATGGAACGTCCGGTGCGTAATACGGTGGTCTTTGGGGCGTACGCTTGGCGAGCTTGGTCGATAATATTCACGTTTTGTCCTTTCCGGACGGCACTGATGAACGCGCAGCTTTACTGCGCGGTGAATAGAAAGCTGGGGCGCCCGAAAGCGCCCCAGAAGTCTTCGATTAACGGAACAAGGACAGGATGGACTGTGGTGCCTGGTTCGCGATGGACAGGGACTGAACGCCAAGCTGCTGTTGGACCTGCAGTGCCTGAAGACGCGCAGAGGCTTCTTCCATGTCCGCATCTACGAGGGAGCCAATACCAGACTTCAAGCTGTCCGAGAGGCTGGAGATGAACGTCGATTGTGTTTGCAGACGCCCTTCCACCGAACCAAATGCCGCTGCCGCATCAATCGAACCGGTCAACATCCCTTCAATCGCTGAGAGCGCGCCCGCAGCATCGTTCGTCACATCGATATTCTCAAGACCTGCCAAGGTGCCAGACCCACGAGACACTTCGTATTCAACCGCAATCCCGGCCTCACTGGTCAGGTTTTCAACCGAAAGCGTTCCCGCCGTCGTCAGATCAAGCGCGAAGTCATCGGTGCTCAAACCGGCCTCTTGCAAAGCGTCCTTCAGACCAGCGGTGACAGAGGCGGAGGTGTCGTTTTCACGGACACGATAGGTTCCTTCAACGTCTCCGATTTTGAGATTGATTGTGTCGCCAACAATCAGACCATTGACGACTGAGGTGTCAACACCAGCGGTGCTGCCTTTCAAAGCGGCAGTACCGGCAGCCGCGCCCGCATTATCAAGGAAGGTAAAGCCAGTGATGTCGACTTCATCGGCGCCACCATTGGCGGCAAGAACGGTCACACTTGCGCTACCAGTACCAGTGCCCGCCGTGATGTCTGTACCAGCCGCCGTGGACAGGTTCTGTGAATCGACGCCAATATTGCTAGAGGCAACATTTCCAGCGCTGTCGCGGTCGAGAGAGGACAGTACGTTAATACCGGCGTTGCCATTGGCATTTGTCGCCGTCGTTGAGCCATCAACAAGGTTCAAACCATTGAACTGGGCAGCGCCGACAACAGATTTGACCTGTTCTGTCAGTGCATCAATGTCAGTCTGAAGCTTGGCGCGGTCGACGTTTTCTTCTTGAGCGGCAACGATTTTGCCTTTGATGTCTGTCAGCAAGTCCGTCACTGTTTCCGATGCATTACGCGCAACGGCTACGGTGGATTGGCCCAGGCTCAAGCTGTCAGAAATCGCTTTGAAGCCCTTCACGTCGCTTTCCATTGTTTTGGAAATGGCCCAGACAGCGGCATTGTCTTTGGCGGACGCCACATCTTTACCTGTCGAGATCATCGACTGTGTTTTGGTCAGATCGGAGTTGATGGACTTGAGAGTTTGCAGCGCAACCATTGCGCCATTGTTTGTCAGAATGCTGGACATGTTATGTCACCTATTTTTTGGCACGTTTCGCGCCGGTTTCAAAACGCCTGCTGCTTTCACAGGCTTTCGTCGTTCTGACGTCTACGAGGACCTTTTCGGCCTTGTGCCACTTTCGCTAAGTGCAGCGCCGGTATCCTCCGCCAAACGTTAATAGGCGCTTAATCTCAAACCCCAATATCTCTATGATTTTCTTACAATTTTCAGAACTTCCGGTCTGTCTTGCGCAGCGGTGTTCCAATGCTTGTCGCATTCCCTGAAGGATCATAACTGGAGAGGGACGACCGCGCTGCGCGTTGTTTCGTTAGGGTTGCAACGGCTTGTCCGACACCAGATTTCGCAGCCTCTAACAGGCGTGTGTGGTCATGTAATCGCCTGGACAACGCCGACAGATCTGTTGCCGATGCGCCTTCCAATTTTTGCGTCAACTGCATCTTTTGCTCAGCCATTTTGGCGATGGCGTCCAAATCACCGCTGAACAGCGCTGCTTTTTCCGCGTCCAACAGTTGGGTCAGTTCTTCAATCGCGCGCTTCGACATTTTGCCCTCCGGTCATTGCTTCAAACAGCGTTTGTGCCAATCCGATGCCACCGGCGGCTGTCATGCGGCGAGCCTGCTCTTCGCGCATGAAGGATGCAAACTGATCCTCACCCGAGCCGCCTCCAAAGCCTTCAGGTTGTTTGCCGAAGTCGATTGATTTCAACATCTCAGCCAGAAATGCGGCCTCCAAGTCTTGGGCCACGGCCATCATCCGCGCGTCGGATGAGGTTGGGGTATGCGGTTGGGATCTTTGTATTTCCATATCGGCCTCCAGTTTGTTCAATTTGTTTGGGCTTTAAGGGTCAGCGGTAAAGAATCAGTAAGGAAACCACAGATAAGAGGGGGCAGATTGATCACTGTCGGAGAAACCGATGATTCTTGCAGATGCCTTAATGCGTACCGGCGCCAACGTGCCCACCCCGCCTCATGCCGAACCCATGGTAGACGGCCAAAAATCAGCGGATTTTTTGGCTGCGTGGGAGGAGTCTCATCCCAATCCAGAGGGCCCAGTCGTTGAAATCAACGATGTCGAAACTGAGACTGAGACGCCAGAAACTAATGCGGTGGCAACAGAGGGTGATGAGACGAAACAAGTCATCTCTCATGAGCTCGAAACACCGGTTGCTGGAACGTTGGCCGCGGTTTCACCGGAACAGGTCGCACCTATGCCCAAACGCAGTCTGGCTGGCGAAATAGGTGGGCAAGACACGTCTGACGAAGGCTTGATCGCACCGGAAGAACCGCAGCTGTCGGACAAAAAGTCATCGACCTCTCCATTGCTTCAGGGCGAAGGCCCTGTGATGCGTGTTTCGGCTGACGGACGCGTAGAAAGCAAGCTGGACAACACGGTGGGACCTGTTCCTTCCGACGGTGTCATATCCGAGCCCCTTGAAGGGGGGACGTCTGCGTTCACGTCGTTAAACGCAAGGACGGCGGAGGCTGCCCCATCGACGCCACCAGCTGAACGTCCTCAGGAGGGTGCCGCCCCCTCAAATACACGAACCACCGAAGTTGCATCGATGATCAACCCTAAGGCCTCATTGCCGAACGGAAAATCAGGTGAGACGTCTGAGAGGACGCTGGACGGAATAGCACCCGCACCACGTGCTGAGACGCTGTCCGCCGCGCCTCAGCCTCCGAATGCAAACGTCGTTTTTTCGACCCTGTCGCCCCCTCAACCTTCGGGACTGACTTCTTTAGCGGGGTTTGAACACCTGGTTCGTCCATTGCCGACTGTGACGGATGAACCATTCGCAGAAACCGAAATGTCCGAACTTTTCGTGGCGGACGTTGGCTTGGCGTCGACCTCATCCTCACCGATGGCCGCCCCCCAAAACGCATCTGCGATGATGCCGGTGATGCGGCAACATGCAGGTTTTGTGGCCCAACAACTTGCGGCGGCGCTGACCCAAGCGCAGGGCGCGGCTACTCAGATTACATTGAACCCGGAAGAGTTGGGGACGGTCCGGTTGTCCTTGTCTGCGGGTGAGGCTGGGATCGTCGTCAATATTGTCGCGGAACGACCTGAAACGGCTGACTTGATGCGCCGAAATATCGACAGCCTTCTGCAGGAATTTGCGGACATGGGTTACGATAACCCGTCGTTTTCTTTCGATGGCAGCAACCAAGATGACCATCCCCCGGAAGAGCGTTTGCCGTCCCCCGCGGGCCCGCAGATTTCCCCCGACGTTTCCATTCCACAACCGTTGCGCCAGCCGGGCGGCGGACTTGATCTCAAATTATAAGGACAAATCAATGGATTTCGCTTCGATCAGCCAGACAGGCCCTGCTGGGTTTGGCCCACAAACCGAAACGTCCGAAGCCGTCATCAGTTCGGATTTCGAAACATTCCTGAAGATGTTGACCGTCCAGATGGAAAATCAAGATCCGCTCAACCCAACGGATTCCGCAGAATACGCAATGCAGCTGGCGACGTTTTCCGGGGTCGAACAGCAGGTGCTGACAAACGATCTCTTGAACGCATTGATGGTGCAGATGAACACGTCAGGCATGGCGCAGATGGCGGATTGGGTCGGCAAAGAAGCCCGTGCAGCGATGCCAGCCTATTTCGATGGCAGCCCCATTACAATCGCACCGAATCCCGCCGCCGTTGCGGATACTGTCGAACTCGTGGTCTTCGACGAGGAGGGGAACGAGGTGGAACGCACCGAAATTCCCGTGTCGGCTGACCCCATTGAATGGGCCGGCACGAATGCCGATGGCACTCCGTTTGCCAATGGCGTTTATGAATTCCGCATTATCAGTTCATCCAACGGTGAAGTCTTGATCAATGAAACCGCTGACGTCTACGCGCAGGTCAATGAAGTCCGCAGCGACGGCGGGCAGGCCATTCTCATTCTTGAAGGCGGGGTCGCGGTGCCTGCCTCAGGTGTGTCGGCGTTGCGTGAATGATCAGCTGACCAAGTCTAAAACCGCGATCACGATTCCCGCCAAACCTGCGCCAAACACGGTCCAACCCACAGCAGGCCAATAAGAGCGGCGCGGCGCAGGGGCAGGATCTTGATTGAGCTTGATCAAAGCCGCCTCTGCCATCGCAGGAAGGCGGGGGCCAAAACGTGCAAGCACCTGTGCCGTCTTAACAAGATCGGCGGCTGCAGCCCGTGGGCCAATGCTGTCTTTGATGTAATCTTCCACCACCGGTTTTGCGGCGTCCCAGATGTTCATTCGGTGATCAAACGTCCGCGCCACACCTTCGACGACAACCATTGTCCGTTGCAGAAGGATAAGTTCGGTTCTCGTTTGCATGCCAAAGCGTTCCGTCACCTCAAACAGATACGACAACAGCCGCGCCATTGAGATTTTTTCGGCATTCATGCCGAAGATCGGCTCCCCCACGGCGCGTAATGCGCGGGCAAATTCGTCGACATCGCGATCTGCAGGCACGTACCCCGCCTCAAAATGCACCTCGGCCACACGTTTGTAATCCCGACGAATAAAGCCGAACAAAATCTCGGCGTACACACGACGGGTGTATTCATCCAGATGGCCCATGATGCCAAAATCGAATGCGATGATATCGCCATTCGCCGCAATCTTGAGGTTTCCGTGGTGCATATCACCGTGGAAATATCCGTCTCTGAGTGCGTGGTTCAAAAACAGCTGAAGCACACGGCGCGACAGGTCTGTCAAGTCGTGCCCCGCAGCTGCAATCGCCTCTACGTCTGCGGCATTGATGCCCTCCGCCCAATCCAACACCATGACGCGCCGGCCCGACAGGGGCCAATGGACGGCGGGCAAAGCGAAACCATCATCGTTCTTGGTATTGTCCGCAAATTCGGAGGCGGAGGCGCTTTCGAGACGCAAATCAAGCTCACTCAGCACCACGCCTTCGAAATGTTCGACCACATCAATGGGCCGCAACCGGCGGGATGACGGTGAAAACGTATCGATCACCGATGCGGCCAGATAGAACGCGTCGATGTCTTTTTGGAAGGCCCGTTCGATCCCCGGACGCAAGACCTTTACCGCGACAAAATCACCGCTGTCGCGCAAGCGCGCCTTGTGGACCTGTGCGATGGACGCCGCGGCGACAGGTTCTGAGAACTCCGAAAACACGTTATCCACCGAAACAGCCAGTTCCCGTTCCACCTCGGCCTTGGCGACATCCACGGGAAACGGGGGCAGCTTGTCCTGCAAGACCCTCAATTGAAGGGCCAGATCGTTGCCGACCACATCGGGCCGCGTGGACAGAATTTGCCCGAACTTGATGTATGCTGGCCCCAACGCCTGCAACGCACGGGTCACGGCGGGCAGTTTTGGATCCCCCTTCAGGCCCAACCATTGAAACGGCCAAACCAGTGTCCTGACGGCCATCCGCACGGCCCGAGGGGCCTCAACCGCGTCCATGATCACCTTCATGGCGCCTGTGCGTTCCAGCGTGGCGCCGGTGCGGATCAGGCGAACAATATTGTGCGGGCCGCGCATGTTACAGCTTCCAACCGGAATGCAAGCAGGCAATCCCAAGGCTTAGGTTGCGGTATTTCGCATTGTCGAACCCGGCCTGCCGGACCATGCCAAGGAACGTGTCCTGATCAGGAAATTTGCGAATGGACTCGACCAGATACTGATAGCTGTCGCGATCGCCCGTGATGACCTTTCCCATGACGGGAATGGCATTGAATGAATAGAAATCATACATCCGTTGCAGCATGTCGTTGGGGATCTGGCTGAACTCCAGCACCATCAGGCGCCCCCCGGGTTTCAGGACGCGGAAGGCTTCGTTCAACGCCTCTTGCGGGCGGGTCACGTTTCGGATGCCAAAGCTGATCGTGTAGACATCAAAGGTGTTGTCGTCGAACGGCAGCGCCATCGCGTCGCCCACCACCCAATCCAAGGCATGGTCCTGCCGTGCGGCCTCAGCCCGTTTGCGGCCTTCGATCAACATGGGCTCTGTCAGGTCCAACACCGTCGCATGGCCGGACCCTGCGCGTTTCAAAAACCGGAAGGAAATGTCGCCGGTCCCACCGGCCACATCCAACAGCTTTTGTCCGGCCCGTGGGGCAAGCCAATCCATCATGGCGTCTTTCCACAACCGGTGGATGCCAAGGCTCATGGCGTCATTCATAACGTCGTATTTGCTGGCGACGCTGGAAAACACGCCCTGAACCAACCCTGCCTTGTCGCCCTCGGGCACGGTTTCAAATCCGAAATGGGTGGTCTTGTCGTCGCTCATCTTCAGCACCTTGCGCAGTTCATCCTGCAGATATAGCGTCCGCCTTTCAGATACAAACGGCCAAATCAGCGCGGAGGCTGCAATGCCCGAATTGCCCGAGGTTGAAACCGTCCGCCGTGGCCTTGCCCCTTCGATGGAAGGGCGGGTGATCACGCGGGCTGACGTCAACCGCCCCGATCTGCGCTGGCCGTTTCCCGACCGCATGGCCGACCGGCTGACAGGGGCACGGGTGACGGCGCTGCGGCGTCGGTCCAAATATGTTCTGGCCGATTTAGACACCGGCGAGACGTTGATCATCCACCTCGGCATGTCGGGTCGCATGACGGTGTCCGGTGACCCGCTGGGCCAATTCCACCACGAACACCCCGCCCCCGAAAAACATGACCACGTTGTCTTTCACATGGAGGGTGGCGCGCGCATCACCTTCAACGACCCGCGCCGCTTCGGTGCGATGGATCTTGGCCCCACCGCGACGCTTGAGGATCACTGGCTGATCAAAACCATCGGCCCCGAACCCTTGGGCAATGCGTTCAACGAAAGCTATCTCGTTGAAAAGCTGCGTGGGAAGAATGCGCCGATCAAAACCGCGCTGCTGGATCAACGCATCGTGGCCGGTTTGGGCAATATATATGTGTGTGAGGTGTTGCACCGCGCCGGCATCAACCCCAAACGCAAGGCGGGTGCCTTGTCTAAAGCGCGCGTTGCCTCCCTTGTGCCGATCGTGCGGGATGTCTTGGCCGAGGCGATCGAGGCAGGCGGGTCATCCTTGCGCGACTACCGTCAAGCGGACGGTGAGTTGGGTTATTTCCAGCACGGCTTTCAGGCCTACGACCGCGAAGGCCATCCCTGCCAAACGCCTGACTGCGGCGGCACCATCGCGCGCATTGTTCAGTCCGGCCGGTCGACCTTCTATTGTCCCAAATGCCAAAGATAGCTTGAATGCCCCGCTACTTGGGGTATCTCTAGGCGCTCATATCCTCAACGGGAGCCTCCCCAATGGCCTATGAAACCATCAACGTCGACGTCTCGGATGATGTCGCCCTGATCACGCTGAACCGCCCCGACGCCATGAACGCCCTGAATTCTGCCCTAATGGCTGAACTGGCGACAGCCGTGGCGGAGGCGGACGCATCGGACAAAGTGCGCTGCATCGTGATCACGGGCTCAGACAAGGCTTTTGCGGCGGGCGCTGATATCAAAGAAATGGCGGAACAGTCGTTTGTTGACATGTATAGGGCCAACTTCTTTGAGGAGGAATCGAACAAATTCCTGCGCACACGCAAACCCATCATCGCCGCTGTGGCAGGCTATGCGCTGGGCGGCGGGTGTGAATTGGCGATGATGTGCGATTTTATCATCGCCGCGGACACGGCCAAGTTTGGCCAGCCTGAAATCAACCTTGGCGTGATCGCAGGCATCGGCGGCACCCAACGATTGACGCGCTATGTGGGCAAATCCAAATCCATGGATATGCACCTGACGGGCCGCTTTATGGACGCGGAAGAGGCGCTCGCCTCTGGTTTGGTCAGCCGCGTCGTCCCTGCCAAAAAGCTGAAGGATGAGGCGATGTCAGCCGCAAACCGCATCGCTGAAAAATCCTTGCTGGCCTCGATGGCTGTCAAAGATGCGGTCAACCGGTCGTATGAAACGACATTGGCCGAAGGCATCAATTACGAACGTCGTCTGTTCCAGTCCCTGTTTGCCACCGAAGACCAAGCCGAAGGTATGGCGTCCTACATCGAAAAGCGTGAACCGCAGTTCCGTGACAAGTAGGGGTTCCAAACCACCGCCCTTTGCCCTATACGCGGCGACGAAATGCGCGTGATGCCCGCCTAAGGCTCGAATCAATCCCGGTTGTGGTCTGCCGGTGGGTTGCGTGTGTTACCGAATTTTGAACACAACGAACCCGAAAGAGACCGAACCCATGGCAAACTCTCCACAGGCCAAAAAACGCGCCCGCCAGAATGAGCGTCGTTTTGAAATCAACAAAGCCCGTCGTTCCCGCATTCGCACCTACCTGCGCAAAGCAGAAGAGGCGATTGCCTCTGGTGACAAAGACGCAGCCGCTGCCGCTGTGCGCGCTGTTCAGCCTGAACTGATGCGCGGCGTGACAAAGGGCGTTTTCCACAAGAACACCGCTGCCCGCAAAATGTCCCGCCTGGTCGCCCGCGTGAAGGCGCTGGGCTAAAGCGGCACGGGGATCGCGCCCGAAAGGGGCCTGCCGATTCTTGGAAAATACTGTCAAAGGGCGGCGCTTCGGTGCCGCCTTTTTCGTCTCAGCGTTTCATTTTTGCACAGCCGTGGAATGACTTTTCCTTGAGATTCAAAGGTCCGTCAGATTCGTTTCGACTACTTTTCTGTCAAGGCCAAGGTTGCTGTTGAAATGGTCTGCGCCACGGGGCAATTTCACGGTGCGATTCATTTTCGTTCCTGGGGGAGCGTGGGACCGCGAGACAGTTTGTTTGGGACTATCCATCTCGGTGGGTGTGCAATCTGGCCTTAGAAATAAGGCGTATCTCGCTCAACCATTGAATTGGCACAGTGTGGGAGCTGGGCCAATTTTAGGTGACCATGTTGTCTGCGATGGCGGTTGGCGTCGGGTTCTATATCCGATGAACTGACCGACAAACGCAAAGGCCTGAACGGCCAGTCGGCGCGTGTCAATGCGCCGGGTCAGACCGTTCGTTCTATCGGAACCAAAACGACCGCAGACGTCGTGGCGCAAGCCGCATGGTAAGGTAGGGACAAACGGGGACAGGATGACACAAGGGCACTGGGAACAGGTGAAGGCTGACATGAGGTCGGCCATTGGTGCGGGCAATTTCAAAAGCTGGATTGAACCTTTGTCGCTGATGACAGCCGGCGAAGGCGTGGCCCGTCTTGGTGCACCAAGTTCTTTCCACGGGGACTATGTGTCGAAAACCTACGGCGATCAGATCGTCTATCATTTGAACCGGCAGGGGTTGAGCGTGCAACGTCTTGCGTTTGAGGCGGCCGCGAACACCTCTCAGGTAAGCGCACCGCAGCCTGCGATGGCAAAAACCGCCCCGATCAAAAGCGGCGATGCACAGCCTGACCAGCGGTTCACTTTTGACAGCTTTGTCGTCGGCAAACCGAACGAACTGGCCCATGCGGCCGCCAAACGTGTGGCCGAAGGTGGGCCAACCACCTTTAACCCCCTCTTTCTGTATGGCGGCGTTGGTCTGGGCAAAACCCACTTGATGCACGCCATTGCACATGAACTGGGTGAGAAACGCCCGGACCTCAACGTCCTCTACATTTCTGCCGATCAGTTCATCTACCGCTTCATCTCAGCCCTGCGGGATCGCAAAATGATGGACTTCAAACAGCACTTCCGGTCTGTTGATGTGCTGATGGTCGACGACATCCAATTCCTTGAGGGCAAGGACAGCACGCAGGAAGAATTCTTCCATACGTTCAACGCCCTCGTGGATCAGAACAAACAGCTGATCATCTCAGCCGATCGCGCACCCGGCGAAATCCGTGATCTGAGCGAGCGGATCAAATCCCGGCTGCAATGCGGTCTCGTCGTTGATCTGCACCCGACGGATTTCGAACTCCGCCTCGGGATTCTGCACGCCAAGCAGGAAACGTATCAGACCATTTATCCCGGCGTGGACATCGCGCCTGGTGTCCTTGAATTCCTGGCTCATCGCATTTCCAGCAACGTGCGTGTTCTTGAGGGGGCGTTGAACCGGCTTTACGCCTTGGCGTCCCTTGTGGGTCGCACTGTGACGGTTGAAATGGCGCAAGATTGTCTGTCTGACATCCTGCGCGCCTCCGATCGCAAGCTGACGATCGAAGAAATCCAACGCAAGGTGGCCGAACACTACGACATTCGACTGTCTGATTTGCTGGGGCCCAAACGCACCCGCACCTTGGCCCGCCCGCGCCAAATGGCCATGTGGCTGTGCAAACAGCTGACCACCCGCAGCCTGCCTGAAATTGGCCGCAAGTTCGGCAAACGGGACCACACGACAATCATGCACGGCGTGCGCAAAATCGATGAATTGCGTCAGTCCGACAGTCAGATCGCAGACGATCTGGAACTGCTGCGCCGCGCGCTAGAGGATTAAGCGCACCAATAGCGTAAATTCATCACGTTAACCCCCTCCGCCCCCTTGTGGAGGGGGCAAAATCCGGTAATTTTGCGGTCCCGAGTAACGGGATGAACTATCGGAGACAGGGCCATGAAACTCAGCATCGAACGCGCAACACTGCTCAAAGCCGTGGCGCAGGCCCAATCTGTGGTGGAACGGCGCAACACCATTCCGATCCTGGCAAACGTCCTGATCGAAGCCGAAGGGTCCGACGCCACATTCCGCGCCACGGATTTGGATATCGAGGTTGTGGACAAGGCCCCCGCACAGGTCGAACGGGCTGGGGCAACGACAGTGTCCGCGGTGACGTTGAATGAAATTGTGCGCAAGCTGCCCGACGGTGCGTTGGTCACCCTGACCGAGGACAGCGCGTCTGGTCGCCTGACGATTGAGGCAGGCCGGTCGAACTTCTCGTTGGCGACCTTGCCCAAGGAAGATTTCCCCGTGATGGCGTCGTCCGACTACGCCACGAACTTCTCCGCTGATGCGCCTACCCTGCGGCGGCTGTTTGACAAATCCAAATTTGCGATCTCGACGGAAGAAACGCGCTATTACCTCAACGGGGTCTACATGCATGTGGCGGATGCCGACGGCGGCAAAGTGCTGCGGTGTGTGGCCACCGATGGCCACCGTTTGGCGCGGATTGATGCGGATCTGCCCGCGGATGCGGACGGTATGGCAGGCGTTATCGTGCCTCGCAAAACCGTGGGGGAGCTGCGCAAGCTGCTGGATGATGATGACATGAAGATTGCGGTGTCCGTGTCGGAGACCAAGGTGCGTTTTGCGACACCCGAAATCACGCTGACATCAAAGGTCATTGATGGCACGTTCCCTGACTACACCCGCGTCATCCCGCAGGGGAACACGCGCAAGTTGGAAGTGGATGCGTCCGAATTTGCCAAAGCTGTGGACCGCGTGGCGACGGTGTCATCTGAGCGCTCTCGTGCGGTTAAGCTGCAGCTGGATGAAGACCGGCTGATCCTCTCTGTCAATGCGCCAGACAGCGGCGCGGCGGAAGAGGAACTTGCCGTTGCCTACGGCGATGAACGGTTGGAAATCGGGTTCAATGCGAAATACCTGCTTGAAATTGCCTCTCAGGTGGATCGCGAAAATGCGGTGTTCATGTTCAACTCATCGGGTGATCCCACGTTGATGCGCGAAGGCAACGACACCTCTGCCGTTTACGTCGTCATGCCCATGCGCGTGTGACCAAAATTCCGGAATTTTAGTGAAAGAAACAAATTTCCGGAAATTTGTTGCCTCCGGCGGGAGTTTTTCGGGTCAGATGAAGGGGAGGGTCGTGTGATATGTCAGGCCTTTTCCTGTCCCAATTGACGCTCTCCCATTACCGATCGCACAAACGGGCCAGGTTGGCTTTGGATGGTCGCCCGGTCGCCATTTTCGGACCCAATGGGGCAGGAAAGACCAACATTCTTGAGGCGGTGTCGATCCTGTCGCCGGGGCGCGGTTTGCGGCGTGCGTCGTCCGAGGACATGACGCGCAGGCCCGAGGCTCTGGGTTGGAAGGTGACCTCGGCGTTGACCTCGCTTGGGCAGCCACATGACATTGAAACCTGGTCTGAGGGTGGCGCCTCTCGTCAGACAAAGATTGACGGTAAAGCGGCGGCGCAGACCGCATTGGGCAAGATTGCACGCGTGCTGTGGCTGATCCCTGCGATGGACCGTCTTTGGATCGAAGGCGCAGAGGGGCGGCGGCGATTTTTGGACCGCACGACATTGTCTTTCGAGCCGACCCACGCGGAGGCAGTTCTGACCTATGAAAAGGCCATGCGAGAACGCAATAAACTGTTGAAAGACATGGTGGGCGACGCCCATTGGTACAAAGCGCTTGAGGGACAGATGGCCGAGGCGGGCGCGCGCATCCATGCAAACCGCACCCATGCCTTGACCCGATTGGCCGAGGCACAAGCGGCTGCCGAGACTGCGTTTCCAAGCGCAACACTAACCCTGACCCACGCCGAGCCATCCTGCGACGCCCCCGATGATCCACAGGCCCTGCAAGATGCCTTTACGCGCAGCCGCCCCCGCGATCTGGCCGCTGGGCGCACGTTAATCGGGCCGCATCGTGCTGACCTTTACGGAGTCTTTGCGGCCAAAGACGTCCCCGCGAAGGACTGTTCAACAGGAGAGCAAAAGGCGCTTTTGATCTCTCTCATTCTGGCCAATGCCCGTGCGTTGAAAGACGATTTCGGTGCGGCCCCGATTTTGTTGTTGGATGAGGTTGCAGCCCATCTTGATGCCAGCCGTCGTGCCGCACTTTACGATGAAATCTGCGCGCTGGAATCGCAGGCCTTCATGACCGGCACAGGGTCTGAGCTGTTCGGGGAACTTGACGACCGCGCCCAATACGTCGAAGTCACCGATGACAACGGCAATTCGAACGCGCGGCAGCTATGACAATTACCCTTACCGAATTGGCGCTTTATGCCGGTGCGCTGGCCATTCTGTTCCTGACACCGGGGCCTGTCTGGGTCGGTTTGATCGCCCGCGCCTTGTCAGGTGGCTTTGCCGCCGCATGGCCGCTGACGATGGGCGTCGTCATCGGCGATGTCTTGTGGTCGCTGTTTGCGGTCCTCGGCATGGCGTGGGTGGTTGACCAGTATCCGAGCACGCTGGAGGCGCTGAAATGGGTTGCCTGTGCCACCTTCATCCTGATGGGTTACTTGATCCTCAGATCAGCCGACAAAGACCTGAGCAAGGCCGACAGCCGTCTGACCCGGCCCGGCATATGGGCGGGGTTTGTTGCGGGCCTTGCGGTGATCCTGGGCAACCCCAAGGCCATTTTGTTCTACATGGGCATGTTGCCGGGGTTCTTCGATTTGGCCGCGTTCACCACGGCCGATATCATCGCCGTGGCCTCCATGTCCGCGCTCGTGCCGCTTGTCGGAAACCTGTTTATGGCGGCGATGATCGACCGTGTGCGACGCCTGCTGACCTCGCCCAAGGCAGTGCGGCGTATGAACATCACAGCTGGCGTTTTGATGATCGGCGTGGGCCTTGTGATCCCCCTGACATAGGGCGTTTGCGGATACCACTTTTGCCAGGGATCGGCGATGTCCCGAGAGCGCGAAAGCGCGGCAGGGTATCGCCGATTCAATAATTCTGCATAACGCCCCCGAAGCCCACAAAATACGCCCCATTTGCGTGACATCCCTTTGTAAAATCGCTATAAATTGGCAAGCAAATGACAAAGGGTCCAACATGGCCGATGAGCAGCAGAATGCCGAAGAATACGGCGCCAATTCCATCAAGGTTCTCAAAGGGTTAGAGGCGGTTCGCAAGCGCCCTGGCATGTACATCGGAGACACCGACGACGGGTCTGGCCTGCACCACATGGTCTATGAGGTCGTGGATAACGGCATTGATGAGGCCTTGGCCGGTCATGCGGACGCGGTGAACGTCAAAATTCATGACGATGGCTCCGTTTCGGTCAGTGACAATGGCCGTGGTATCCCCGTGGGCATCCACGAGGAAGAAGGCGTTTCCGCGGCCGAGGTCATCATGACCCAGTTGCACGCGGGCGGCAAATTCGACAGCAATTCCTACAAGGTGTCGGGCGGTCTGCACGGCGTGGGCGTGTCCGTTGTGAACGCGCTGTCTGACTGGCTCGAACTGCGTATCTGGCGCGATGGAAAGGAACACATCGCGCGGTTTGAACGGGGCGAAACCGTCAAACATCTTGAGGTCGTGGGTGACACCGATCAGACGGGGACCGAGGTTCGCTTCCTTGCCTCGACCGATACGTTCTCCAATCGCGACTACTCGTTCGAGACGCTGGAAAAACGTCTGCGCGAACTGGCGTTCCTCAACTCCGGCGTCCGCATCATTCTGACCGACGAGCGTCCCGCCGACCATCTGAGGACGGAGCTGTTCTACGAAGGCGGCGTCAAGGAATTCGTCAAATACATCGACCGCTCCAAGGTGCCGATGATCCCTGAGCCGATCTATGTCACCGGCGAAAAGGACGATATTGGCGTCGAAGTCGCCATGTGGTGGAACGACAGCTACAACGAAATGGTGCTGCCGTTCACCAACAACATCCCCCAGCGGGATGGCGGGACGCACATGGCGGGTTTCCGCGCCGCACTGACGCGGACAATCAATGCTTACGCCCAATCCTCGGGCATCGCCAAAAAGGAAAAGGTCAGTTTCACAGGCGACGACGCACGTGAAGGGCTGACCTGTGTGCTGTCGGTGAAAGTACCTGACCCCAAATTCTCGTCCCAGACCAAGGATAAACTGGTGTCCTCAGAAGTCCGCCCCGCGGTGGAATCCCTGATGAACGAAAAACTGGCCGAGTGGTTTGAGGAAAACCCGGCCATCGCCAGAGAGGTCGTCGGCAAGATCATTGAGGCCGCCTTGGCACGAGAAGCGGCCCGCAAGGCGCGCGAACTCACCCGTCGCAAAACGGCGATGGATGTGAATTTCCTCGCAGGCAAACTCAAAGACTGTTCCGAAAAAGACCCGTCCAAAACCGAAGTGTTCTTGGTCGAGGGGGACTCGGCTGGCGGGTCCGCCCAGACGGGGCGGGATCGTCAGACGCAGGCGATTTTGCCGCTCAAAGGTAAGATCCTTAACGTGGAACGCGCGCGGTTTGACCGGATGCTGGGCAGTCAGGAAATCGGCAACCTCGTGATGGCGCTGGGCACCGGCATCGGGCGCGACGAATTCAACATCGAAAAACTGCGTTACCACAAGATCGTTATCATGACGGACGCGGACGTGGACGGGGCGCACATCCGCACCCTTTTGCTCACGTTCTTCTTCCGTCAAATGCCCGAAATCATCGAACGCGGGCACCTCTATATTGCGCAGCCGCCGCTCTATAAGGTCAGCCGTGGCAAGTCTGAGGTCTACCTCAAAGATCAGGCCGCCATGGACAACTACCTGACCGATCAGGGTGTCGATGGCGCCATGCTGCGCCAAGGCAACGGCGAAGAGATCACCGGCGCAGACCTGCGCCGTGTGGTCGATGAAGCGGGCCGTCTGAAACGTGTGCTTGACGCTTTCCCGACGCACTATCCCCGTCACATTCTTGAACAGGCCGCCATCGCAGGCGCCTTCGTGTCCGGCGCTGTCGACAGGGACCTGCAAGGCGTGGCTGACCGTGTGGCCGCCCGTCTTGATCTGATCGCACTGGAATGGGAACGCGGCTGGCAGGGGCGCATCACGCAGGACAAAGGCATCCGCCTCACCCGCATCTTGCGCGGCGTGGAAGAGGTCCGCACGCTGGACGGTGGCATGCTCCGCTCCGGTGAGGCGCGCAAATCCGGCACCTTTACCCAGCACCTGCAAGACGTCTACGCCCAGCCGGCAACGCTGGTCCGTAAGGACCGCGTGCAAAACATCTATGGTCCGCTCGACCTGCTGGCGGCGATCCTTGAAGAAGGCGAACGGGGCCTGTCGCTGCAACGCTACAAAGGCTTGGGCGAAATGAACCCCGATCAGCTGTGGGAAACCACCCTTGATCCGGATGCCCGCACCTTGTTGCAAGTCCGCGTCGAAGACGTGGCAGAGGCCGACGATCTGTTCACCAAACTGATGGGCGACGTCGTTGAACCCCGCCGCGAATTCATCCAGCAAAACGCGCTGAGCGTCGAAAACCTCGACTTCTAGCGTTTGCGCCCTCGCGATTTTTTAGGCACCCGGCTCATGAAATCCGGGGGCCGTTTCGCGACCCAAGCAAAGAACTTCGCCAGCCGCGGATGCGCCCGCAGGGCCTCTGCACTGGCATAATCGCGGGCCAATTCTGCCTCTGACAGCGTCGCGTGGATTTCCTTGTGGCAGATGTGGTGGATCAGGATGACCGGCCCGCCCCTGCCGCCTTTCAGCTTCGGGATCAGGTGGTGCAGGCTTTGCGGCACACCGGGCGGAATGGGGCGCAGACACAGCGGGCAGGTGGGATCATCGCTCATGCCCCAAAGATAATCTGCCCTACCGTCAAGTCGATGACCGCGACTTTTCACTGAACCAATCCCGCCCCCCTCGCGTTCGTCCGGCAAAGGAGAACCGCTATGACTGACAAGACAACCGACAGCACACAGCCCGACAGCACCGCCGACACCCAAGGCCTGACCGAGGTCACGCCCGGCGAGAACCGCGACATTCGCATCGAAGAAATCGACCGTGACGATCCCCCCGTGGCCGACCTCGCGCGTGAACTGCCCAAAGGCGTCAAAGACGCCAACCGGCTTGAGGGCGACTGGTCCGGCGATGGCGACGTCAACCATGCCGACGATGCGCAAGATGCCGCAGCCCCCTTCGACGAATCCAATTCCCAATAAGGAGAGCACAATGACCTCCCCCCTTCTCAAACCCCTCGCCATGGGGCCGATCGAACTTCCCAACCGTGTCCTGATGGCCCCCCTGACCCGCAACCGTGCCCATGATGACGGCACCCCATGGGACAAGGCCGCCGAATACTACGCCCAACGCGCAACCGCTGGCATGATCTGGACCGAAGCGACCCAGATCGATCCGATGGGCAAAGGCTACATCCAGACACCAGGTATCCACACCGACGAACAGGTGGCCGGTTGGCGCAAGATCAACGACGCCGTGCATGCCGCCGGTGGCCGGATGTGTCTTCAGCTGTGGCACGTCGGCCGGATCAGCCACACGTCCGTTCTGCCCGATGGCCGGAACCCTGTGTCGTCCACAGATGTCGCCGCCAAGGCGCAAACCTTCACCGCCGATGGGTTCACCGACACATCGAAACCGGATGCGCTCACGATTGATGGTATCCGCGATGTCATCGCCCAGTTCGAACGTGCCGGACGTTTGGCCAAAGACGCGGGCTTTGACGCGGTCGAGGTTCACGCCGCCAACGGCTACCTCCTCGATCAATTCCTGCAAGACGGCGTGAACACCCGCGATGATGCCTACGGCGGATCGCTGGAAAACCGGCTGCGTCTCGTGCGCGAAGCGATCGGGGCCGTCGCCTCCACATGGGAGCGCGGGCGCATCGGTGTGCGGCTGTCGCCCTTGGGTCAGGCCCACGACATGTCCGACAGCGACCCAGAGGGGCATTTTGCCGAAATCTATCGCGGTCTCAGCGACGAACAGATCGCCTTCCTGCATGTTGTCGAAAATTTCCCCGGCAACGAAAGCGACGGCAAACTGGCGCAAAAACTGCGGCCTGAATTCACCTCGGGTCTTTATATCGCAAACGGCGGATATGATCAGGCCCGCGCGGAAGAGGCGATAGAGACAGGCTATGCCGACGCGGTCACCTTTGGTCGCCCCTTCATCTCAAACCCCGATCTACCCGAACGCATCCGCCAAGGTGCGGACTGGGCCGAGGCTGATCAAGACACCTTCTATGGCGGGGATGAGGCGGGCTACACCGACTATCCGAAACTCGACACAGCCGCCGCAGCGGCCTGACCCACTGGGCCGTTCTTCATTGGGCCGTCCCGCATTGGGGCGGCCCTACAATGTATCCGCGATAACGCCCAAAAACCGCGCGACTTCGGCTTCGCTGTTGTAATGGCACATGGACACCCGCACAGCGGCCTCCTGTCCCAAAGGCGTCAGGATATTCCCGCTGTAATGGTCCGCCTTGCGCACATGGGTCCGCACGCCTTCGACGTTTAACGCCGCAACGATATCTGCTGCCGCATGCCCGTCTGCATAAAAACACACCAGCCCCTCACGCGCTGGGTTGTCCACGCCACCGACAACGTGAACACCGTCATAATCAGCCAATCCTTTCAGATTGCCGACCCCGTGCAACATCGCCTCCGTCAATGTCCTCTCGTGGGCCTTGATCGCTGTCCCCGCCGCCTCGATCCGGTCGCGGCGGCTGTCGCCACCGCCCACCTGCGCCCCCAACCAGTCGAAATAATCGACGACATCGTGGAATGTCGCATAGGCCCCGGTGTCCCGCGTTCCGAATTCCCAATTTGCCTCCGGTCCGCCGTCCAACTGCTCCGGCCCCAAGGCGGTCAATCGGTCACTGACCCACGCCACCCCATACCCATGGCGCGAAAACACCTTATAGGGCGACACGACATAGCCATCGACGCCCGCCGCCGTCAGGTCAATCAACCCGTGCGACGCATGCTGAATGCCATCGACGATGACAAAACACTCCGGCGCCACCGCCCGGATCGCCGCCGCAATCGCCGCCAAATCCATCCCCATGCCGGTCACAGGCGACGTGTGCAAAATCGTGGCCACCTTGGTGTCCGGCGTCACCGCCGCCGCATAGGCGTCAGCCGTCACCAACCCCAACGCATCATCATGGGCCACCAGCCGATAATCGCGTCCAAAGGCCTCCGCCCAATGTGCCATGGCCGACCTCGATGCTGGATGTTCAACGGTCGACCCCAAGAGCACCCCGCCATCCGTTCCAGTCACAGCCGTCCGGATCAGACGGAACAACAACTCCGTCCCGCTCTCGCCGACAAAAACCTGACCGCCGGGCGCGTTAAACCACTCCATCGCAGCAGCCTTGGCCTCTGCAATGATATCCACCAAAGCATGGGCCGCCGGATTATCCCGCCCCTGATTGTCGGGAATGGCCGCAAACCGTGCTGACGTCTCCACGGCTGCATTTAACGTCAACGCACCGCCCGCATTCTCAAAAAACACACGTGGCCCCTGAAACGGGCAAGCCTCCACATGCGCAAATTTGGATCGGATCGTGTCCAGCAGGTCAGGGGTGATCATGGCGTGTCTCCTTTGCGCCGACATCACCCCAATTTGCTACGAAAGGCCAGCGGTTAAGTCTTCGGACCGACGTGATTTTCACCGCGTTCTTTCGACAGCGCAATCTGCTTTTGCCGTTCACGAAACCGGTCCTTGTCGCGGTCCGATGTCTCGCCCGCGCACTGATGACACGATACGCCCTCTTCGTACTCCGCCCGCGCGGTGTCCTCGGGCAACAGCGGTCGCCGGCAGGCGTAACACAACACATGCGGCCCCTCGGCCAGACCGTGCCCAACGCTGACGCGCGCATCAAAAACGAAACACTCACCATCCCAAGTGCTGTCCTCCTGAGGAACCTCTTCGAGGTACTTCAGAATGCCGCCCTTCAGGTGATAAACCTCCTCAACCCCCTGACCAATCAGGAAATTGGTGGACTTTTCACAGCGGATTCCGCCCGTGCAAAACATGGCAATGCGCTTGTTGTGAAAGCGATCCTTGTTCTCCTCCCACCAGGCAGGAAACTCGCCAAAGCTCTTGGTCTGTGGATCAATCGCACCATCAAACGTACCGATCGCCACCTCGTAATCGTTCCGCGTATCGATCACCGCCACATCGGGCGCGGCGATCAGCTCATTCCAATCCTTGGGCGCCACATAACGGCCCACCGCGGCCGTCGGGTCCACATCCGGCTGGCCCATTGTCACGATCTCACGCTTCAAACGCACCTTCATCCGGTTGAAAGGCGGCACCGACGCCGTGCTTTCCTTCCACTCCAGATCAGAACAGCCCGGCAAGGCACGTATATGCGCCAAAGCCGCATCAATCCCTGCGCGCGTGCCTGCAATCGTGCCGTTGATCCCTTCTTTGGCCAGCAGCAACGTGCCTGACACACCATGGCTGCAACACACAGCGGCCAACGGCCCCTTCAGCGCAGCAGGGTCCTCGAACTTGGTAAAATGATAAAGGGCAGCAACAGTATACATGCGCGACCAAATACGCCCCCCCGCGGATGCGCGCAACTCCCCCTTCATCTGACCAGAAAAACTCACACCCGCCCTTGGCCCCACATCGCGAGGCCCTTAAACAGGGCGCATCAGCAGCCAAAGGTGCCCACATGTCCCACGCCCTCCTTGTGATCGATGTCCAAAACGACTTCTGCCCGGGCGGAGCACTCGCCGTCTCCGGCGGGGATGAGATTGTGTCGCCCATCAATGCCCTCATGTCAGACTTCGACGCCGTTGTTCTGACGCAAGATTGGCATCCCGCAGGCCACAGCTCCTTTGCCTCAAGCCATGACGCAGAACCGATGTCGTTGACCCAAATGCCCTACGGACCGCAAGTGCTGTGGCCTGATCATTGCATTCAAGGCTCGCAAGGGGCGGCGTTTCACGCCGACCTCAACACCGACGCCGCAGATCTGATCATACGTAAGGGATACAATCCGGCAATCGACAGCTATTCCGCCTTTTTTGAAAACGATCATTCAACCCCAACCGGGCTCGAAGGTTACCTGCGGACCCGTGCCATCGACACCCTGACGCTTGTGGGCCTCGCCACGGACTTTTGCGTGAATTTTTCTGCGGTGGATGCCGCAAAACTTGGCTTCACGGTCCACGTCCGCACTGACCTTTGTCGCGCAATTGATTTTGACGGATCGCTCAAGGCCGCCCGCGCGGGCATGGTCGATGTTGGGGTTAATTTGCTGTAAAATTGGGGCTTACTTGTCCTTAAACCTTTGTGTCGTACTCCGATCTTGTATTTGGGAAAGGAGACTACGATGATTCCACGTGAACCCCGCCTTCCGACCAAGGCCCCGATTATTCTGTCCGCTCGGGGATTTGGACGTAAATTCGTTGTTGAAAATGTCAGCAGTTCTGGCGCCGGCCTGACGGGGGCAAAAGATCTCCGTGTCGGTGAACGCGTCACATTGAATTTCAAAAATAAGAGTGTTGATGCCATCGTGCGCTGGGCCGCCAATCGCCGCGTTGGCGTCGCGTTCCGTGAACGGCTGGATGACGCCTTGGTGCATTCGATTGCCCAAAGGCCGTTCTCTGACCATGCGAAGGCCGCCTAACCTGTTGTCCTGGGTTAGCCCCAAATGTCCCCGATGGTGAAACCTTCGGGGAAGGGGTCACTTGGGTCCAACATCCATTGCGCAACGCCCGAAATCCAGCCGCGCCCTGACAGGCTGGGCACAATCGCGTCGTAATCGCCGACCTGTGTGATGCGCTCGATCCGGCCCGTGAACTTTGTCCCGATGGGTGAGGCGTTGATGTAATCCTCGCCCACCCCCAACTCTCCTTTGGCGTGCAGGACAGCCATCTTTGCGCATGTGCCAGTGCCGCAGGGGGATCTGTCCAATGCGCCGGTCAACGCGTCTGGCCGCAAAGGGTCAAATGGGCCGGACGACACCGAAATCGCTCCGCGTCCATGGGTGGCGGGATCAATAGGCGGCGCAATGATTTGTCCGATCGTAGGCCCGGTCAGGTCTGGGTTGTCGGGATGTCGCACCGGATATTGTTCGGCAGCAGCGTGCCGCATCGCTTCAATCGCCCGCACGCTGGCTGCGCCATTTTCCGCAACCGGATCAATGCCAAACTCCGACGCATCTGCAATCACGAACCACATGCCACCCCATGCAATGCTGGCCGTGATCGTGCCAAATCCGGCCACATCCAATGGCACATCCAGATGTGCGACAAATGCCGGGACATTTTCGAACGCGACACGTTCAACTTTGCCATCTTTGCAAGTCGCACGCACCTCAATCACGCCTGCGGGGGCCTCTAGCCGCAAGGTGGTCACAGGTTCGACCATGGGGACAATGCCGGTTTCCAACAAAACCGTCGTCACACAAATAGCGTTCGATCCTGACATCGGCGCGTATTCCGTCTGCTCCATCACAATGAACCCCGCATCTGCCGAAGGGTCACAGGGCGGCACAATCGCATTGCAACACAGCGCCGGATTGCCGCGGGGTTCACGCAGCATCAACAGCCGGATGTCATCGTGGTGCGCCTCCAGATAGCGCATCTTTTCAAACACGGAATTGCCCTTCAGCACAGGCATCCCACCTGTAATCACACGTCCGCCTTCGCCCTCTGCATGGGCTTCGACCGCCGTGATCATCCGTGTCATCTTCATTGCAACCGCGTCCTTCGTTTGATCTAACACCGTCAGCCGCAAGGGAACTCTATCATGGTCGACATCGCAACCCGTGTCTGGAATCACCGCTGGAAGATCGACCCGATCGTCCGCTCCCTCATCGATACAGATTTCTATAAACTGCTGATGTGCCAGTCGGTGTTTCGCAACAAACCCGACACCCAGGTCACCTTCTCGCTGATCAACCGCACCAAATCCGTGCGCCTCGCCGATCTGGTGGACGAGGGGGAGCTGCGCGAACAACTCGATCACGTCCGCTCCCTCTCTCTATCCCGTGGCGAAAGCACGTGGATGCGCGGCAACACCTTTTACGGCAAGCGCCAGATGTTCAGCTCCGAATTCATGGATTGGTTCGAAAACCTCCGCCTGCCGGATTACCACCTCGAAAAACGGGACGGCCAATATGAACTGACGTTCGAAGGCAGCTGGCCCGAGGTTATGCTGTGGGAAATTCCCGCCCTCTCCATCCTCATGGAACTGCGCGGCCGTGCGGTGTTGGGCACCATGGGCCGGTTCGAACTGCAAGTCCTCTACGCCCGCGCGATGACGAAATTGTGGGAAAAGATCGAGAAACTTCAACCGCTTGAAGGGCTGCGTGTCGCTGATTTCGGCACCCGCCGCCGGCACTCCTTCCTCTGGCAGGACTGGTGCGTGCAGGCCATGCAAGAAGGCTTGGGCGACGCCTTCCCCGGCACCTCCAACTGCCTCATCGCCAAAAACCGCGATCTTGAGGCCATCGGCACCAACGCCCACGAACTCCCCATGGTCTATTCCGCCTTGGCCGAGGACGACGCAGCCCTCGCCCGCGCCCCCTATGACGTGCTGTCCGACTGGCACGACGAACACGACGGCAACCTGCGCATCATCCTGCCCGACACCTACGGCACGCGAGGTTTCCTCGAAAACGCCCCAGACTGGCTGGCGGGCTGGACGGGGATCAGAGTGGATAGCGGAGACCCCGCAACCGGCGCCGAAACCGCCATCAACTGGTGGAAATCCCGCGGAGAAGACCCCCGCGAAAAACTGGTGATCTTCTCCGACGGCCTCGACGCCGACAAGATCGTGGCCCTGCATGAGCAATTCAAAGGCCGCGTGAAGGCTAGCTTCGGCTGGGGCACGATGCTGACGAACGACTTCAAAGGCCTCACCCCCGACAACCGCCTCGCCCCCTTCTCACTCGTCTGCAAAGCCGTGGAGGCAAACGGGAAGCCGACCGTGAAACTGAGCGACAACCCGAATAAGGCGATGGGGCCAGAGGCTGAGGTTGAACGGTATAAGCGCGTGTTTGGGGTGGGTGAGCAGGAACGGGTGGAGGTTGTGGTTTAGTCTTCTTTCTGCTCTCTAAGGTTGCGATAATGTTTGATCGATAGTGTGAAGGTGGCCTCTGAAGTATGAGATTGAATGGCAACCAAAATGTAGTTCGTCAAAATTTTAGTCTGAAACGCCAGCTTGCTTCGCTGAATCGAGACCTTGAAAAGGTCATTTTCGCAATTGATGAGAAGGTTTTAGACCGAATTTATTTCGGCCATAGTCATCGCATCACATCAGATGTCCTCAGTGAGGTGCAGAAAGCTATTTTGATGCTTGAGGATCGTGGGTTCTTTGCTCATAGAGGTTTCGAATTTCGGGCGCCACTGCGAATTCTTAAACGAATAATTTCTTGGAAACGGCTAGGCGCAATAAGCACAATCGACCAACAGTTGGTACGAATTGCAACCGGGCGTTACGAGCGAACTATTCGCCGGAAAGTCAGAGAAGCACTATTAGCGTTTCTCCTCAATGCTCACCGTAGCAAGTCCCAGATATTCTACGCATATATTCATGACAGTTACTTTGGCTATCGCTTGGAAGGTTGCGAAATGGCCTCAAGTTTCATTTTCTCTAAGCCTGCCTTGTCCTTATCGTCCCATGAGGCTTGCTTCATCGCGTCTTTATTGGCAAGGCCCCTTCCAAAAAGCGTATTTGAAGCGATTGAGCTAGAAAAAAAGATTCGAGTCATCACTCCTGAGATTATCATTCGGATAGGTGAGTTACAGGGTCTCAAGTGGGCGCGTGCTGTAAACTCGCGATATCAATACGCTCTAGAGATTCTGCCTTCGACGCCAAGCAGTCTGCGGACCAGATAGAGCCGGCTTACCATTTCAAGATCGTCTCCAGACAAATTGTTTATGGATTGGGTCCGACCTATTTCGCCGTTTGAAACTCTATCGTCCAACTCATTGAGGAACTTGTGAATGTCATGCTGAATTAGGCTAAGGCGCTTCTCTGAATTGTAGAATAATTCACGGTCGCGAGTGCACAAGTGTTCTAGCCCAGGTTTTTTCGAAAGACTCAAAACAGCACTTGCATACTGGAGGCCAGATTGAATGCGGTGTTCAAAATTTAGAACTGTTGAGCGACCAAAGCTGTGATAGATACGTGACAGATTGCTTGAGTAACCACCCATCCAAGCCGTAGTGGCTTGTCGGAATTCATCTCTATCTAGGTCGACCGCTGATCCGGACAGAACCTTATGAGTAAATTTCCTCTGTGCTTCAAGGCGACGATCAAGAGCTTCTGAGACAATCTTGATTGTTTCCTTCGCTTCAGCCCTCTCCTTTTCTTCGAGATCTTCTAAACTTCTGTGCCGCCAAGTGCGTTGCTGAATAGTTGCGCCAATGACCGCCGCAATTAACCCCAGAAAAAGTGTTGAAAAGAAACTTCCCATAACGACCACTCCAAACTACCAACTATCTTCAGCTTATTTGACTTGGCGAGGCGCGACAACAGGCATGCGTTTCTAACAACATCCAAATATTTTACTCAAACCTCCGGCCCCTTGCGCAACGCCTTAACCTCCCCCCGCTTCTTCTTCGCCTCCACCCGCTTGCGCTTCTGGTTCGCGCTGACCCGGGTCGGGACCCGCCGTTTGGGGCGCTCGAATGCTTTGCGGACCAATTCCACCAACCTCTCCCGCGCGATCTCCCTGTTCCGCGCTTGTGACCGCGTCTCCTGCACGAACAGCACCACCGCGCCATCGGACGTCCAGCGGCGGCCCGCCAGCCGCTTCAGCCGCGCCTTCGCATACCCCGTCAGCGCCGGTGACCGTTCCGCCTCGAACCGCAGCTCCACCGCTGTGGACACTTTGTTGACGTTCTGCCCGCCCGGACCGGACGACCGCACGAACTGCTCCGTCACCTCCCAGTCCTCGATCTGGACCCCGTCCATCACCCGCAGTGGCATCGCGCCCGTCCTTCTTTGGTTCTCAATTCCTCAACCCCGCGGCTGGCCAAGCTGCCATACGCCAGCCATACGCGAGCCATACGCAAACCATACGCCCCAAATCCCCAAAGAAGAAGGCCGCCCCGGCGAGGGGACGGCCTTCCGAAAGTTACGGAGGTGGGGTCGGTTAGGACCGGCGTTTCACGCGCGCCACCTGCAAAGCTACATGCCCAAGGGCTGCCCTAGACACGTCCCTCCACAGTTGTCCCGACACCTCTCTCCAAATGCTTTCTCGACACTGGATCACCTCCTTTCGTTGTTTCGCCTAAGGGTAGGAAACCACAACTTCTGGGGATCACCAAAACAAATTTACGACATCTGGGCGTTTTGTTGGATCCGCCCAACAATCAGGCGGAACGGGATCAAGGCGATCAAAGCGATTGCAATTTTCACACCCCAGTCGACGACCGCCGTCCCGACCCAGCGCGTTGCGTCAAAGCCGAACGGGGTGGCCACAACTTCATTAAAGAAGTCGGTGTTATGGTCCGCACCCAGAACGGCGACAGCCCCCGCAGAGAACGCAATAGAGAAGAAGAGGGCCGTGTCTACGGCTGAGCCGATCACGCTCGACACCAGCGGTGCGCGCCACCATGTGCCTGCACGCAAGCGCGAGAATATCGCAATATCCAAGAGCTGTGCCGTCAGGAAGGCGATGCCAGACCCAATCGCGACGCGCAGGGTCACTGCAGGCGCCATAAAGGGATCGTCGGCTGTTCCAAGGTTGATCTCAACCTGACTGCCGATCAGGGAACAAATAACGCCTACGGCAAAGCCCACGAACACAACGCGACGGGCTGCGGATGCGCCATAGACGCGGTTCATGACGTCTGTCACCAGGAAAGCGATAGGATAGGTGAAAGCACCCCAGGTCAGCCAGTCGCCGACAAAGAACTGCACAAGAATGTTGGACGCCACAACGACAGTGGCCATGGCGATCACGCCAGGAAGAATACGGGTCATTTTATCAATCCGTTTTGACAAGGTAGTCGGACACTTGGCCCTTCACCATGAAGGACGCCGCCTCCTATCGGGGCGGCGCCATGCTTGTCAAACGGTTACTGGCTTGCCGCGACGTCCAGACATTGGGCGGGCAGCTGTGCCATCGTCGTGGGGCCGCGACGCGGCGCGGGCGGCGCATTCGGATCGGTTGGCGGTGGTGGGGGCGGGTTCAAAATATCGCGCACCCAGCGGTCAGCATCCGCGCAGCCGTCACCGGCGGGAATAGGCGCCTGATCTTCGCAATTGCGATCCCCTCTGGGGCAATTCAACCGCACATGGAAATGGTAGTGATGCCCGTGCCACGGGCGGATTTTGTTTAGCCAATCGCGGTTTCCGGTTTCCCAGGCGCACATCGCGACCTTGGCCGCCGGAAAAACGAAAATCCGTGCGGTGCGGGGGTCGGACGCGGCCGCCCGCATCAATTGCATATGCTCTTCGGTCCAATTCGCATTTGTCGCGGCCCCGCGTTGGGCGCGCATGGAAATGGACGACAGGTTTTCACGTTCCTGTTCCGTCAGGTTCAACCGATCGGGTGGCAACATCCAGATATCCGCATCCAGTCCCGACTGATGGGACCGGTGACCGGTCAGCATTGGCCCGCCACGTGGCTGGCTCATGTCGCCGACGTAAATCCCCTCCCACCCGGGCAGGGTCGCAGCAAACCGGCTAAGGTCTTGAACGTAATCGATGGTGACCGGCTGTGCCCAATTCCGGTTACGGCTCAGCCGCATCGCTTGCCAAGTCGGGCCGGTTTCGGCCAACTGGACTGCGCCCGCCTGACAGCCGCGGGCATATCCGCCAATGGCCTCGGACCGTTGGTTGGACGCCGTCGGAAGGAACCCAAACACATCTTTGGCCACCCGCGTGTCGCCCGCATTGGCAGTGGCCTGCGCTGTGGGACGTGCATCGCGGTCGGCCCCAGAATTACAGGCGGCCAACAGGATCGCTGCGGCAAGTGCGGTTAGCTTTCGTGTGCGGCCCATTCGTCTGCGTCTCCCTCTGGTTTGACCCACCATAACAAGACCAGACCAATTAGGAACAGAAAGATGACCGGCAAAAAGCCAAGCTGCGTGTTGCCTGTCATCCATGTGAAAAACGTGATCCCTGCAGGGGCCAAAAATGCAGTCGCCTTGCCCGACAGTGCGAACAGGCCAAACGCCTCGGCGGGGCGGTCAGGATGGGTGTGACGCACCATCATGGATCGGCTGGCCGAATACACGGCCCCACCCGCGCCACCGATCACGGCCCCGCAGATGTAGAAAATCGTGTCCGGCAGGGTCGACCCGATAGGCAGTGCGATCCAATAGACCTGTTCGCGTGACATAAACACAATCGTCAGGCTCACGATGATCAGACACCACACGGCCACGCGGATCACCGGCTTTGGCCCGAACCGTCTGTCGGCCAACCCTGCGGCCCAGGTCGTCACTGCCGCTGCAATGGCGGCCACCACGCCGAAGACGCCAATCTGTGTCACGGACCAATCCAGAACCAGCGCCGCATAGACACCGCCAAACGCATACAGGGCATTCAGCGCGTCGCGGTAGAACATCGACCCGACGAGGAAATTCAAAAGGCTTTTGCGCTGGGCCACGGATTTCAACGTGCCCCACAGATCACCTGCCACGGCGCCAAGGCTGGTTGTCTTGCCGCCGGCCTTGGGATCATCACGCACAAAAAGGAAAAACGGGATCATGAACACCGCATACCAGATGGCGATAAACGGCCCGACAAATCGCGTGCCCTCTTTCTCAGCCGCATCAAGCCCGAACATCGGATCAAGGTTCACGAAAATGGTCTTGCCGTTGTCCTGTTCCACAAACAACAGCAGCATGATCGCCAACGCCACGACCCCACCCCAATATCCAAACGCCGCACCGGACCCTGAGATCCGCCCGACCTCTTCTTTGGTGCCAAGGCTGGGCAGGATCGCGTTCACAAAATTCAGCGAGGATTCCGCCGCGATGAAGCCCACGTAAAACAACACCAGCACAAGGATCAGCGCGGTCCCACTTGGTTCCAGCATCCACAGCGACGTGGTGGCGATGACATAAATGATGGAAAACAAGACGATCCACGGCACTTTCCGCCCTGAATTGTCCGCAAACGCGCCAAGGAAGGGGGCGGTGAAGGCGATGAACAGCCCCGCAATGGTCTGGCCTGCGGACCAAAGGCTTTGCGCCTGCGCCTTGGCCGCCCCTTCTTCCAGTCCGGTGCCCATGAAGTGCTCCGCTGCGACAACAGCGAAATAGGGGCCAAACACAAAGGTCAGACCCAGCGTATAGAAAGGTTGTGACGCCCAATCAAAGGACATCCAGCCCCAAATTCGTTTTTTGGATACCGTAGCCATGATCCCTGCTCCCCTGTTTGGCGCAGTAAGCAGGCAAATATAGAACGTTGCAATGATTTAGAGACGTCGGATGTGAATAGCGATCAGGTGTTGCTAAAGCTTAGGGGGCCACGTTCGCGTGGCCTCTGCGTCAATCCAGTTCTGCACCCAGTCTGCGGGCACTGGGCGCGGGGCTGTAATGCCCAAGGCCTCCATCACCTCAGCGGTGGGAACGGCGCGCCCGTTCTTCACCACCGCTGTTCGGAACAAGACATGGCTGGCGCATTCACCCGACCGCTTGAACATCCCCTGTTCGATATAAACAAACCGCTCATCCCAGGTCGCAATCTTGGTGCGCGTCTCATAGCGTTCAAAGGGCGTGATCCGCTTGCGATACCGGATGGATGTGCCCGCCACCGCAAAGGCCCATTTGCGTTTTTTCAAAAGCGCCCAAAGCCCCATTCGTACCGACGCCTGGAACCGGCCAAATTCATACAGCGTCAGAATGCGACCGTTGTTCATCTCACCAAAGATGTCACAATCGCTTAGCCGTGCCCAATGCTGGGACACATGCATGTCAAGCGGGTCCATCGGCGGCAATCGCCGCGACGCAATCAAAGTCCAACCAAGGCGCAAGAAAGGGTACATGCGGCCACATGTGCGACGCTTGACGTCCACGTCAACCCGTAACGCAACGGAAAGTCATTGCCCTTTAACCTCTCCATGCTTACCTGCACTGGAAAGCGACCAAAGGACCCGTGCCATGCAATCTATCTTTGACATCCTCCTCATGCTCATCGGCGTGGCGCGCCTGTTTATCTTTATCCACTTCATCATGTCGTGGCTTATCCAGTTTGAGGTTCTCAATCTCCGCCAACAATTCGTCTATCAGGTCTGGTCTGGCCTCTCGCGCTTGCTGGAGCCGATCTATGCCCCGATCCGTCGCATCCTGCCGCAAATGGGCGGGATTGACCTGAGCCCGTTGGTTGCCCTTTTGGGACTTGAGGCGCTGCGCATCATTTTGATCAACAACGCCGGTGCTTTTGGTTACTGACACCTTGCCCTGACCCTACGCCTGTGATTCTTTGTGCCTTAATCAAGCAGTAACAAAAACACAGGCATGGTCCCCGCATGAGTGCTGCCACGCTCCTTCGCGACGTCTTCGGCTTTGACGGCTTCCGTCCAGGCCAACAAGACATTGTGTCTGCTGTCATCGATGGAAAAAACACCCTGGCGATCATGCCGACGGGCGGCGGCAAGTCCCTTTGCTTCCAGCTGCCTGCCTTGGTGCGCGACGGGGTCACCATCGTCATCTCGCCGCTGATTGCCCTTATGCGCGATCAGGTCCGATTTTTGCGCGAGAACGGCGTCGATGCCCACGCGCTGACCTCCGGCAATACGGAGGACGAGACCGAGGCCGCCCACGCGGCCCTGCGCGCGGGCACGTGCAAACTCCTGTACCTCGCGCCTGAACGTCTGGCGTCCAATGGTGCGCAACATATGCTGCGCCAGATTGGTGTCGGCCTCATCGCTGTGGACGAAGCGCACTGCGTGTCCCAATGGGGCCACGACTTCCGCCCTGATTACTTGCGCATCGGCGATCTGCGACAGACGCTTGATGTCCCGCTGGCTGCTTTTACCGCGACCGCGGACGAAGAAACGCAGGCCGAAATCGTCGAAAAGCTGTTCGCAGGCACCGCGCCCGAAACCTTCCTACACGGCTTTGATCGGCCGAACATCCATTTGGCTTTCGCCGCCAAAGACGGCCCCCGCGCCCAGATCCTCAGTTTCGCCAGCGCCCGCAAAGGCCAATCCGGTATCGTCTACTGCGGCACCCGCGCCAAAACCGAAACCTTGGCCCGCGCGCTTGCGGAAAATGGCCATACCACCTGCCACTATCACGGCGGCATGGACCCAGAGGACCGGCGCGGGGTCGAACGGCGCTTTCAACAGGAAGACGGCCTTGTCGTCTGCGCCACAGTCGCCTTTGGCATGGGCATCGATAAACCGGACATCCGTTGGGTCGCCCACGCGGATTTGCCGAAATCCATCGAAAGCTATTATCAGGAAATCGGTCGCGCGGGCCGTGACGGCGCGCCTGCGGAAACCCTCACCCTCTTTGGCCCTGACGATATCCGCTACCGTCGCCAACAAATTGACGAGGGTTTGGCCCCACCCGAACGCCGCGCCGCGGACCATGGTCGCCTCAACGCGCTTTTGGGTCTGGCAGAGGCGCTGACCTGCCGCCGTCAAAACCTGCTCCGGTATTTTGGTGAGGCGCCCGACACCTGCGGCCACTGCGATCTTTGCGACAAACCAGCAGACGTCTTCGACGGCACCACGCCCGTGCGCATGGCGCTCTCGGCCGCCTTGCGCACCGACGAACGGTTCGGGTCCGGCCATCTGATTGACATCCTTCTGGGCAACCAGACCGATAAAATAGCACAGTGGAGCCATGACCAACTGCCGACCTTTGGCGTAGGTCGCGACTATTCGCGCGTCCAGTGGCAGGCGATTTTCCGGCAAATGATGGGCCATGATCTCATGCGTCCTGATGCCGAACGTCACGGCGCTCTGCGCATGACAGACCGCGCCCGCCCGATCCTGCGGGACGAAGCCACAATCCAACTGCGCCGCGATACCATCAAGGCCGCCCGCTCAGGGCCGCGCGTCAAACAAATGGTCGCCGAAGAAGACGCGCCGCTCCTGTCTGCGCTCAAGGCCAAACGCCGCTTCTTTGCTGAACAAGCAGGCGGCCCCGCCTACATCATCTTCAACGACCGGACCTTGATCGAGATGGCCGAAAAACGGCCCCGCACCTTGGACGACATGGCCCGTGTGGGCGGCGTCGGTGCCAAAAAGCTCGACAAATATGGCGCGGCCTTTCTCGAAGTCATCAACGGTGAGGCCGAGGCCCTTCACCCCGCCCGCCAAAAACTCGCCGGTCGTGCCGAAGGCTCCATCTACGACCGCTTGCTTGAGGTACAGGCCGATCTCACCCGGGGCCCTCACGGCACAGACAAACCGCTGTCTTGCACTGCCTCACAACTGGCCAAGGTCGCCAGCACCAAACCGCAAGATGAGGCGGCTTTGGAACGTCTCATCGGTGCCAAATACGCCGAACGGTTTGGCCCCGCTTTCCTCGAAGTTCTCGCCAGCGCCTAGGCCCGGACACGCGGGACAATCAGGCGGCCACACTTCATCAAGGTTAACGCCTCCTCCAAACCGCAGCGCAACGCCCCCCTTCATCTGACCCAAAAAACTCTCCCCGAAGGGTCGACCAGCCACGAAAAACGCGGCCAACTATCTCAGTCGCCACCCCCCGGCCAAACTGTTTACTTTCGCAAACGAAAGCCCATATCTGAAGTTCAGAAATCAACTCCGAAACGCACCACAGGACCGCCCATGCTGACCGTCATCTCGCCTGCAAAATCGCTCGATTGGGATCCTGTGGATGTCACCCCGACCCAACCTGATTTTCAGGACGACGCCGTGCGTTTGGCCAAAACCTCACGCAACCTGACGCTGGGCGCACTGAAAGACCTCATGTCGATCTCTGATGATCTTGCCCGTCTCAACCGTGACCGGTTCAAAGCGTTCGAGGCCGCGCCAGATGCCGACAAAACCAAAGCGGCCGCATTTGCGTTCAACGGCGATACATATCAGGGGCTTGAGGCGAAAACCCTCTCCGACGATGACTTGGCGTATGCGCAAAACCACTTGCGTATTCTGTCTGGCCTTTACGGCCTTCTGCGTCCTCTCGACGCGATCCAACCGTACCGGCTTGAAATGGGCAGCAAGCTTAAGACACGGCGTGGAAAATCGCTTTATGATTATTGGGGCGACACGTTGGCCAAAGCCCTCAATGATCTGGGAGAAGCACAAAACACAGACACCCTCGTCAATTGCGCCAGTCAGGAATATTTTGGCGCAGCTGACCGCAAGGCCCTGAAACTCCGCGTTATCACCCCCGTGTTTATGGAGGTGAAAGACAACAAGCCGCGCATCGTCTCGTTCTTTGCCAAACGTGCCCGTGGCGCCATGGCCCGCCACATCGTTGAAAACCGCGTCACGGATATGGACGACCTCAAGGCGTTCAACATCGGCGGCTACCAGTACGATGCGGATCTGTCGGACAGCGATGAAAAACTGACATTCGTGCGGGACTATCCATCACCGAAATGACGCCGCGACTTGAATAGGTTGCGTCAGATCCTCTCAATCGCCAAGGCGATGCCTTGCCCGCCACCAATGCACATGGTGATCAGGGCACGCGTGCCACCGCTGCGTTCAAGCTCATACATCGCCTTCACAGTGATGATCGCCCCCGTGGCGCCCACCGGATGGCCCAGCGCAATCGCGCCGCCATTGGGGTTCACGCGGGCGGGGTCCAACCCCAACTCTCTCGTGACGGCCAAGGCCTGCGATGCAAAGGCTTCGTTGCTTTCAATCACGTCGAAATCGCCCACAGTCAGCCCGGTTTTGTCACACAGGATCCGCACGGCGGGCACGGGACCAATGCCCATGACCTCTGGCCGCACGCCTGCATGGGCATAGCCCAACACGCGGAACTTTGGCGTCAGGCCCGCGGCCTCTGCAGCCTCAGCCCGCGCCAATACCAAAGCCGCCGCCCCGTCGTTGATCCCCGATGCGTTGCCCGCGGTCACCGTGCCGTCTTTCTGGAACATCGTCCGCAGGCCAGACAAAGCCTGCGCCGTGGTGGTCTTCGGGTGCTCGTCTCGGGCAAAGGCGACCATGTCTCGCCGAATTTTCACCTCAACCGGCACGATCTGATCCTTAAAATACCCGGCTTCAATCGCCGCCGCTGCCCGCTCTTGAGAGGTGAGGGCAAACGCATCCTGATCCGCCCGCATGATACCATGTTCAGCAGCGACGTTTTCCGCCGTGACCCCCATGTGCCCTGTCCCAAAAGGGCAATTCAGCGCGCCCAGCATCATGTCGCGCCCGCCCACATCCCCCATCTTCGCCCCCCAGCGGGCGTCGGGCAGTATGAAGGGCGACCGGCTCATGTTTTCGGCCCCACCGGCAAGGCCAAAATCGGCATCCCCAAGGCTCAGCGATTGGATGACCGACACAATCGCCTGCACGCCAGACCCGCACAGGCGGTTCACGTTCATCGCAGGCACGGTCTCCGGAACGCCAGCCTCCATCGCGGCCACACGGCTCAGGTACATATCGCGCGGCTCGGTGTTGATGACGTGCCCGAATGTGACCGTGCCGATTTGTCCGCCCTCAACATGGGCGCGGTCCAGCGCGGCCCGACTGACCGTTGTGGCCAGATCAGTCGGGGCAACGCCCGCCAGTGATCCCCCAAACGTACCAATGGCGGTTCGGGCACCGGATAGGATGACAATATCGGACATGGACGCTGTTCCTTTCGCATGATCTGCGCTGACCCTATGATACGGACGAACGTCCGCCCAAGTCTGACGTCACGGCGAAACACGGTGTCGCATCCTCTTTTCAATCTCGCAGCACCGCTATCTACTGACCTAGCCTATTTCGATCGGACCAAACCCATGCTTCTTTCTGTCAGTGATCTGACCAAAACCTACCCCGGGCCCGACGGGCAAATCACCGTGCTGGACGGCGTGTCCATGACCATGGACGCTGGTGAAACACTCGCGTTAACGGGTGAATCCGGCAGTGGGAAAAGCACATTGTTGCATCTGGTAGGCGGGCTGGACCAACCCGACAGCGGGCGGGTCGACATTGAGGGTGTCGATATCGGTGCCCTCGATGATGGGGGGCGCGCTGCCATCCGTCGCGATCAGGTTGGGGTGATTTTTCAACAGTTCAACCTGATCCCGTCCTTGACGGTGGCGTCCAACATCGCCTTTCAGGCCCGATTGGCGGGGCGCGAAGATGCCGCGTGGTCGGCGGACCTGTCCGACCGCATGGGCCTGACCGCCCAGTTGACCAAATATCCCGAACAATTGTCGGGGGGGCAGCAACAACGCGTTGCCATCGCCCGCACTTTGGCCGCTCGTCCGAAACTGGTGCTTGCGGATGAGCCTACCGGAAATCTGGATGAGGCCACGGCTGACACCGTCATGACCCTGATGTTGGATCTGGTGACCGAGACACAGGCCGCTTTGTTGATGGTAACGCATTCCGAACGCCTTGCTGCGCGCATGGCACGACGATTGCATTTGCGGGCGGGGCGCGTGGCGTGACGCGCGCGGGTCTTGCAGCACTTTTGTCCCACTGGCGGCGCAATCCGTTGCAGCTGTTTACGCTGGTGGTCGGCCTGTCTCTGGCCACGGCGCTTTGGTCCGGCGTGCAGGCCGTGAACGCCGAGGCGCGCGCCTCCTATGACGCCGCCGCCGAAACCCTAGGCGAGGGGCAGTTCGCGCAAATCACCTCCCCGACCGGCAGCATCGACCAGTCCACCTATATCGCCCTGCGTCGTGCGGGCTGGCAGGTTAGCCCCGTGGCAGAGGGCCGGTTGGAGGGCATTCGTCTGATCGGGCTTGATCCACTGACAGCGCCAGGCGGGCTCGGCCCCGTCGACCTTAGCGACGGGGAGTTGACGGTGAATGTTCTGCTCTCCGGCGTCCTGTTTGCCACACAGGCCACTCTGGATCGCCTGCCGCCGTTGGATGTCGCCACACAAGCCTCGACCGAGGTCGCGCCGGATGTGATCCTGACAGACGTGGGCACCGCGCAACGGCTTTTGGGTCTGGAGGGTCAGCTCAGCCGCCTCATCGTCGCGCCGGTGCAGCCCAAGACGCAGCCCCCCTTGGCGGACATCGCGCCCGATCTGACATCGCGCCCGCCGCAGGCAGGTTCAGACGTCGCACGGCTCACTGACAGTTTTCACCTGAACCTGACGGCCTTTGGCCTTCTGTCCTTTGCGGTGGGTATTTTCATCGTCCACGGGGCCATTGGGCTGGCGTTCGAACAACGCCGCCCCGTCATCCGAACCCTGCGCGCGCTGGGCTTTCCGCTGCGCCGTCTGGTGGCCCTGATCGCGGTAGAGCTGTTGGCGCTGTCCATCATCGCAGGTGCCATCGGTGTGGGGCTGGGCTATCTGGTGGCCGCCGCACTTTTGCCGGATGTCGCCGCGACGTTGTCCGGCCTCTATGGCGCATCCGTTTCAGGCACGCTTCAATTGCGTCCCGAATGGTGGTTGTCGGGGCTGGCGATTGCGGTTGGCGGCACGGGGCTTGCGGCTTCGGCCTCACTGTACCGGTTGTCAAAAATGCCCTTACTGGCCTCCGCCCGCCCAAGGGCTTGGGCGATGCAGGCGGGACAAGGCCGCCTTTGGCAAGGGGTGGCGGCGCTTGCGCTGCTGGTCCTTGCCGCAGCACTGGCGTGGGGTGCCGATGGTCTTGTCGCGGGCTTTGGGATGTTGGCCGCGCTGCTGATCGGTGCTGCGCTGGCACTTCCGCTGATCCTTGACCGTGTCTTGGCCTTTGGCGCGTCCCGTGCGCGCAGCGTCATGGGCGAATGGTTCTGGGCCGACACCCGCCAACAACTGCCAGGATTGTCACTCGCCCTGATGGCGCTTCTCTTAGCGATGGCGGCCAATGTGGGCGTCAGCACCATGGTCAGCTCGTTTCGGTTGACGTTCACCGGGTTCCTCGATCAACGGCTTGCGTCTGAATTTTATGTCTACGCCGACGACGCCGAACAGGCCACGGCCCTGCGTGCCTATCTTGAACCGCGTGTGGATCGCATTCTGCCGATCCAAAACGCGACCCAAGATATCCGCGGCGTTCCGTCCGAAATCTTCGGCCCCACCCCGGACGCCACGTACCACGACAACTGGCAGTTCCTGCAATCCGCCCCTGACGCATGGGCAAGGATTGAGGCAGGGGAGGGCACGGCCATCAACGAACAACTCGCCCGTCGCGCCGATATCGCCATCGGCGATGCCGTCATCATCGCAGGCCAGCCCTTCGACGTGCTGGGCATCTACGGCGATTACGGCAACCCAATCGGGCAGGCGCTGATCACCGAGGCCACGTTTGAGGCTCTCTATCCCGATATCACGCCCCTGCGCTTCGGCGTCCGCATGGACCCTCAGGGTGTCACCCCCCTGTCCATCGCCCTGCGCGACGATTTCGGCTTGGCGGAGGCGAATATGATCAATCAGGCAGGGATCAAGGCGTTCTCCCTCGACGTGTTCGACCGTACGTTTACCGTCACTGGCGCGCTGAATGTCCTGACCCTCGCCGTGGCGGGGTTTGCCATCCTGATGAGCCTTTTGACCTTGGCCACCATGCGCCTGCCCCAACTGGCGCCCGTTTGGGCGCAGGGTCTGACCCGCGCGCGTCTGGGCCGGATTGAGGTGATCCGCGCTGTTCTCCTCGCCCTTCTGACCGCCGCCTTGGCCCTGCCGTTAGGCCTCGCCCTTGCGTGGACGTTGCTGGCCGTTGTGAATGTTGAGGCATTCGGCTGGCGCTTGCCTATGTTCCTCTTCCCGCTGGATTATCTGCGGCTTGCGGTCTTCGCGGTGGTTGCCGCGGTGCTGGCCGCCCTCTGGCCTGCGCGACGATTGGCCCGCACGCGGCCTGCGGATCTGCTCAAGGTGTTTTCCAATGAACGTTAAATCTGTTCTTCTCGCTGTTCTGATCCCCTTTGCCGCCTACGCCCAAGGCTTCGCGGGCCTCGGCACCGCAACGCAAGATTTCGCCACACCCCAGCGGCCCGCTGAATTCGATTTCCCTGCAGACCATGGCCCACATCCCGATTACCGCATCGAATGGTGGTATCTGACGGCCAATCTGAAGGATGAGGATGGCACCGACTATGGGCTACAATGGACGCTTTTTCGCACGGCCCTCGCGGCGGGTGAGGTCGACGGCTGGACGTCCCCGCAGCTGTGGATGGGCCACGCCGCCGTCACCACCCCCGACGCCCATTACGTGACCGAACGGCTGGCCCGTGGGGGCATCGGCCAAGCCGGCGTGCAGGCTGATCCGTTTGAGGCGTGGATCGATGATTGGCAACTGGCGGGCCCCGATTTTGACAACTTGCGTATGACAGCCACTGCGCCTGACTTCGCCTACGACATGCAACTGACCGCGCAGGGCCCGTTGGTCTTTCACGGTGATGCTGGCTATTCCGTCAAATCGGCCCAAGGACAGGCCAGCTACTATTATTCCCAACCCTTTTACGGCATCGAAGGCATGTTGAGCCTGCCGGGGGGCGACATCCCCGTCACCGGCCAAGCCTGGCTTGATCGCGAATGGTCCTCGCAACCACTGTCCGAGGATCAGACCGGATGGGATTGGTTTTCGCTGTCACTGGGGGAGGGGAAACTGATGGGGTTCCGTCTGCGCCAAACGGGCGGCAGCCATTACACCGCCGCCACATGGATTGCCCCTGATGGAACCACCACGCCCTATCCCGACGGTGCCTTTCAGGCGGACCCGCTGACGGTGACAGACGTGGGCGGGCGCGATGTCCCCACGGGGTGGGCCGTGCGTCTGCCTGACCGCGGGGTCGAGGTCGAGGTGCAGGCGATCAACCCCCAATCCTGGATGTCCACATCAATCCCCTATTGGGAAGGTCCGGTGACGATCTCCGGCAGCCACCAAGGGCGCGGTTATCTGGAAATGACCGGCTACGACTGACGCATTGGTGACTGGCACCGCGTCGCACCGCCGCCTATGAACGAGCTTATGAAACAAACGATCCCTTTCACCCGCGATCTTGTCCTCATTGGCGGCGGCCACACCCACGCGCTTGTGCTGCGCAAATGGGGTATGAATCCGCTGCCCGGTGTGCGTCTGACCGTCATCAATCCCGGCCCCACAGCGCCCTATTCCGGGATGTTGCCCGGTTTTGTCGCGGGCCATTACACGCGGGATGAACTGGATATTGATCTGGTCAAACTCGCCCGTTTCGCAGGCGCGCGCCTGATCTCTGGCAAAGCGGTGGCGATGGATCCGCAGGCCAAAACCATCACCGTGCCCGGACGTCCGCCCGTGGCCTATGACGTGGCCGCCATTGATGTGGGCATCACATCGGAAATGCCAAAACTGGCGGGTTTTGCGACTCACGGTATCCCAGCCAAACCGCTGGGCACCTTTGCCACCAAATGGGATCAGTTTCGTGCCACCGCGTCGGCGCCAAAAATCGCTGTCATCGGCGGGGGCGTGGCGGGGGCTGAACTGGCGATGGCAATGGCCCATGCCCTTCGGGACCGTGCGCCAAAGGTCTCCTTGATCGACCGGGGCCGCGTCCTTGATGGGTTCAATGGGCCTGCGCGGTCCCGCCTGTTGGCCGCACTGGATGGCCTTGGCGTGACGTCTGTTGAAAACGCCGATGTGGTTGAGGTTCTGGCCGATGGTCTGCGTTTGGCCGACGGGCGCATCATCACATCGGGTTTCACCACGGGTGCCGCCGGTGCCCGTCCCCACGACTGGGTCGCGCAGATCGGTCTTGAGACACATGACGGGTTTCTGACCGTGGGGCCAAGCCTTCAGACATCGGACTTGGACGTTTTTGCCGTCGGTGATTGCGCGCACCTTCGCCATGATCCGCGCCCCAAAGCGGGCGTCTTTGCCGTCCGCGAGGCCCCGTTCCTTTACGACAATCTGCGGGCGCGTCTGGCTGGCGGTCCAATGCGTCCGTTTCGTCCTCAGAAAGACTATCTCAAACTGATTTCATTGGGCGGTAAGGTCGCGCTGGCAGAAAAGCTGGGGACCGCGCGCAAGGGCGCGCTGTTGTGGAAATGGAAAGACCACATCGACCGTACGTTCATGAACCAATTTGAGGGCCTGCCGCAAATGGAGGTTGATTTGCCCCTTCGGACGGCCTTTGGCGTGGCCGACGCCGTTGGCTCCGTTCCACCCTGTGGCGGGTGCGGGGCCAAGGTGGGGCGCGATGTGTTGTCTGGCGTTTTGGGCGATCTGCCCGCGACGGACCGCACCGACATTAGGGCCTTGCCCGGCGATGACGCAGCGGTGCTCACGGTGGGCGGGCAACGCCAGGTCCTCACGACAGATCACCTCAGCGCCGTGACGGACGACCCCGTTGTCATGACACGCATCGCCGTGACCCATGCGTTGGGCGATATTTGGGCCATGGGGGCCAAGCCGCAGGCGGCGACCCTGTCCCTGATCGTGCCACGTATGACGCCTGATCTGCAGGCGCGCACACTGGCCGAGATCACGCAAACGGCCGCCACCTGCCTGCAAGATGCAGGCGCCGCGCTGGTCGGCGGGCACACCACAATGGGAGAGACGTTGACCATTGGCCTGAGTGTCACTGGCCTATTGGACCACGACCCGATCACGCTTGCAGGGGCGAAGGCGGGCGATGTTCTGGTGCTGACGAAACCCATTGGTGCCGGCACCCTTATGGCCGCTGAGATGCGGGGGCTGGCGCGGGGCGATGACGTTCTTGCGGCCCTCAACCACATGATGGCGCCCCAAGGCGACATCGCGGCAATGCTGACGCAGGCCAACGCGATGACCGATGTGACCGGGTTTGGCCTTGCCGGTCATTTGGCAGGGATATGTGCCGCGTCCGGCGTCGGCGCGCGCGTTAACTTGGACGCCGTGCCGCTGATGGACGGAGCCCTTGCGTTGGCAGAGGCTGGCGTGCGGTCCACGCTTTACCCCGCCAACGCGGATATCCCGAACATCACCGCACCGGATTCAGCCACAGCAGCCCTGATGTATGATCCGCAAACCGGCGGCGGCCTTCTTGCTGCGGTTCCGCAAGGGGTCGCAGCAGACTTGGCCGAAGATGTTTACGTCATTGGTCAGATCACCGAAGGCGCGGGCGTCACCTTCGTTTGATCCAATCAGCGATATCAGCGGCCAAACGGTCGCGTCCCGCTGGGTCCAGTGTTGCTGCCTCGAACGTCGCTAAGACCTGCGGCGCGTGCCGTGCGCGGGCGGTGCGGTAGGCGGGATCGTAGTGATCTTCCATCAGGGCGCAGGCCAACGCGGACATCTCTCCCCGCGCCAATAAATCGAGCCACACGTCGACTGTTTTCCCACGATGCCGCCGCAACGCCTCCAGCTTTCCTGCAAAGACGTCTTTGGCCTCTGTCAGGTCTGCGTAAGCCTGCGTCAGAAAGTCGGCCCGCGCCTTTAACGGTGCGTCTACGGCGATGCGCGGCGCGGCCTTCATGGCGGCCCAAAGGGTCGGCGGAATGATACAATCGCCCACTTTGCTGCTTTCCGCCTCGACGATGATCGGACGGGTCGGATCCGCGCGTGTCAGGGCCACGGCGATGGCGGTCTCAAACGCCTTTTGCGCCGGTTGCGCCTCTGCGTACCCGCCCAAAAGCGACCCGCGATGATGCGCGAGGCCTTCCAAGTCGAGTGTTTGAACCCCACGCGCGGTCAAGCGGTGCAGAACATCTGTTTTGGCAGTGCCTGTGTTGCCATCCAGCAGGATCACTGGCGGCGCGACCGCGTCCTCATAGGCAACCTGATGGACGAGCCCACGAAAGGTTTGATACCCGCCCGTCACCATGTCGGCCCGCCATCCAATCTGTTGCAGAATGGATGCGAACGACCCGGACCGTTGACCCCCGCGCCAGCAATACACCAAAGGACGCCATCCCCCGTCCTTGTCAGCCAAAGGCCCCTGCAAATGGGCCGCGACATTGCGTGCAACCAATGCCGCGCCGATCTTGCGGGCCTTGAATGGATCGTCTTGGACATAAATCGTCCCAACCTCGGCCCGTTCGGCGTTTGATAGGGCGGGCAGGTTGATCGCCCCCGGCACGTGATCTTCAGCAAATTCCGCGGGGGACCGCACATCAATCACCGTGTCATATCCGTGGTTTAGCAGTGCAGCCAATGTGGTGAATGTTGTGCCCATAGGGCGTCCCTATCCCATCCATTGCGGGGCGACCAGACGCTTGCTCTCTGACAGGATGGGGCGCATGGTCTGTCCATGCCTATTCGTCCCGTGACTTATTCTGAAGATGCACAGGCCGTCCGTGCCGTCTTTGATGTCGCCGCGGACTACATCACCTTGGAAACGGGGCATCCGGCAGACGATGCCTACGTGGCGGATTTCTTCGCGGATCGCCCGCCAACGGTCACAGAAGGTGCGTGTTTCCATCTCGGGGCGGAACAGGACGGCACACTGGTCGGCGTGGCGGCCTACCTGTTCGGTTATCCGTCCGCCCTTGATTGCTACATCGGCATGATGGTGTTTGATCCGGCGGTGCGGGGGCAAGGATTGGGGCGGACACTGGTGTCCCATATCGTCGCCAAGGCCACGCAACGGGGCGCGCGACGTATGCTGATTGCGGTGCTGGATGAAAACCGCAAAGGCCGCGCCTTTTGGGAAAGCAACGGTTTCACCTATGAACAAACCTTCGCGCCAACGTCAGACCGTCATACGCGCCACAGGTTAATCCGCCAGTTGTGACGGCGTCAGCGGCGTGCGCCCTGTCTCATCCAGCGTGTACCATTGGCCGTCGTCCAACACCGTCGGCACCAGCGTCCGGCCATAGCCTGCGCCGCTGTCGATGTTGATGCGGTTGCCCCTGTGTTCCGGAAAATCCAACGCAGTGTGTCCATGAACGACCATAACGCCGTGGTCGTCCGTATTGTCGATCCACCCTTCGCGGATCCAGACAAGGTCTTCCTCGGTCTGATCGGGCAGCGCGACATGAGGGCGGATGCCCGCGTGCACGAACAGATGACCGTGACGTTCGGCGTAGCGCGGCCCGTTCGCAATCCAATCCAGATGTGCCTGAGGTACGGCCTCCCGCAGCAGCGGCTGCAACCATGCGCGGTCTGCGTCTGTGACCGGGTCAATTCCCTCTAACAGGTCCAAATCCGGCAGGTAGGACATCGTCGTGGTATTGCCGCCAAGACGGTGATGCAGCCAGCCCTTGCCGGATTTGATCATGCGGTCCTGCCAGATGCCTTGGGTCACAAACCGCCAGAACATCAGATCGTGATTGCCGATCAAACACGTCCAGGGCCGCCCCGCCGCTTGGCCTGCCATCAGTGTTTCGATCACCCCTTTGGCATTGGGCCCACGGTCTACGTAGTCGCCCATAAAGACGATAGGGGCATCTTTCCCACCGTCCGCCGCGATCAAATCGAACGCGCGATCCAGTTGGTCGGTAAATCCGTGAATGTCGCCAATGGCATAAAGCATAGGAAGGCTATAAGCGGCTGGCGTGGGATTGAAAAGCTAGTCGCGATGCTGTCGCGCAATCCAGTCGTCATAAAACGCCTGATGCGCGGCTGGCGTATCCGCCCGCCCGGATCGATACATCCATTGTCTGACAGAAATCAAATCCAACACCTGATCCAGCAAAGGCGCGTCTCGTTCAGGATAGCCATAGGCGTTCAAAAAGGCCGCGCGCCCTTCGGCAAATCGGGCCAGCGACGGATCGGACGTGAACCCCACGCGTTGGGTGCAAAACAAAAAGAACGCCAAATCCTGTTCCCGAGGGGCCGTTTCATGCAGCGGGCGATCGATGCCCAGAAGCCCCCGTTGGCTGAGGATAAGGTTCTCCGGTTTGAAATCTCCGAACGTTTGCGCCACGGTGACAGCCCTGCCCAAGACGTCCTGTTCCCGCGTGTGCAGTTTCTCAAACACAGGGCGCAGTTTGGTTTGCTGCGCGGGCGGAATGGGCATTTCGGCCGTTTGGGTAAAGCGCGCCTGCCGCACACCTCCCCGCCCATGAAAGGTCGCCAGCCATGCGCCAGCCTGCTGCATCATTCGGGTCTGTTGAGGCGTCCCGATTTGCGACTGAAGGTCGGCGTTCCCCGCGTCCTCCATCAGCAAAACGCCCGTGTCCGCATCGCATAGAATTGGCTGGACCAGCTGATCGGTGAACTGTGCCGTCTCAACAAGAACCTGGAACGACGCCTCGACCGCAGCCCGTTCGGAATAGACCTTGGCAATCATGGGCTCGCCGTTCGGTGCAATGCAACGAAACAGATCGCGCGGCCCGCGCGCATGGCCGCGCGATGTCAGATGACGGATGTGCCAGCTGCTGTTTGAACCGTGGGGGTGTAGCCGTTGGATGGTGTTTATCAAGACGCGGCGCGCACGGCGCTGCCTGCGCGCGATGAAAAGCCGTTTTTTGATGTCGTGCAGCACCATGCCCTAGGCTTAGTGCAGCTTGACAGGGCGGGGAAGGGGGGAAGGCTGCCCCATGCTGTCCACGCCCTGTCAGGATACTTTGGAACCAACGGCGATCAGGCGACGTCAAACGTAAGGGGTTTGACCTGGGTAAACAGCCCTGTGGCCTCAAGCGCTGCCAAAGCCGCTGCCGGTACAGGTTCGTCAACGTAAAGCAATGCGATGGCTTCGCCTTTGACCGCGGCCCGGCCCAAGGTGAAGTTCGCGATGTTGACCTTGTTCTCACCCATCGTGTGACCCAGCGCCCCGATGATGCCGGGCACGTCTTCGTTGGTCGTGTAGACCATGTGCGCCCCGATCTCGGCGTCGATGTTGATGCCTTTGATCTGGATGAACCGGGGTTTGCCGTCCGAAAACACCGTCCCCGCAACCGAACGTTCCCGTTTCGCGGTCACAACAGTAACCTTCACGTAGCCGTCAAAGGCGCCGGATTTGTCCTGCTTGGTGGTGCTGATCTGGATGCCACGTTCTTTGGCGATCACGGGGGCAGAGACCATGTTGGTGTCAGGGTTCACCTTTTTCATGATGCCCGCAATGGTGGCCGCAGTCAGCGCCTCAAGGTTCATGTCGCTGACGGTCCCGTCGTACAGAATGTTGATCGCCTTGATCGGCTCATCCGTCATCTGGCCTGTGAAGTTGCCCAAGTGGCCAGCCAGATTGATCCACGGCCCCATGACCTTGGCCTCTTCTGCCGTGACAGATGGCATGTTCAGCGCATTGGTCACAGCGCCCGTCATCAGGTAGTCCGACATTTGTTCAGCGACCTGAAGGGCCACGTTTTCCTGCGCTTCGGTCGTGGCCGCACCCAAGTGGGGGGTTACGACGACGTTGGGCAGGTTGAACAGCGGGCTGTCGGTGGCGGGCTCGGTTTTGAACACGTCAAAGGCCGCACCGGCGACATGGCCGGATTTCAGGGCCTCTGCCAGCGCGTCTTCGTCCACCAGACCGCCACGGGCGCAGTTGACGATGCGCACGCCGGGTTTCAGCTTGGCGATGTTCTCGGCGCTCAGGATGTTGGCAGTTTGATCGGTGAAGGGCACGTGGAGTGTGATGAAATCCGCCTTCGCGAACAGCTCTTCCAGCTCAACTTTCTGAACGCCCATTTTCTCGGCTTTTTCTTCGCCCAGGAAGGGGTCGTAAGCCATGACTTTCATCTTCAACCCGCGTGCGCGGTCACACACAATACCGCCGATGTTGCCAGCGCCAATGACGCCCAGGGTTTTGCCCGTCAGCTCGACCCCCATGAATTTCGACTTCTCCCATTTCCCGGCATGGGTCGAAGCGCTGGCCTCAGGGATTTGACGGGCCACGGCGAACATCATCGCAATGGCGTGTTCGGCGGTGGTGATCATGTTGCCAAAGGGAGTGTTCATGACGATCACACCCTTTTTCGACGCAGCCTCTTTGTCGACATTGTCCGTGCCGATACCGGCGCGGCCGATGACCTTTAGGTTTTCGGCGTTTTCCAGCAACTTCGCGGTGACCTTAGTGGCCGACCGAATGGCAAGGCCGTCGTATTGGCCGATCACCTCGGCCAGTTTGTCTTTGTCCTTGCCAAGGTCAGGCATGAAATCCACGTCGATGCCGCGGTCACGGAAGATCTGAACAGCAGTTTCAGACAGCTTGTCGGAGACGAGTACTTTGGGGGCCATGTGTTTGGTCCTTATGAGAGCGGGCGCAAAATCTCTGAAGAGATTTTGGACCCAAATTTTGGAAAATTTGATTAGGTGGCAATCTCTGACTGGAACGCCCAGTCGAGCCACGGCAGCATTGCTTCGATGTCAGAGGTCTCAACCGTCGCACCGCACCAGATCCGCAGACCGGCGGGTGCATCGCGGTAGGCCCCAATATCGAGAGCGATGCCTTCAGCCTCAAGCCGTTTGGCCACCGCTTTGGCAAAAGCTGCGCCGTCTTCGATGCGCGGATCGGTGAATTTCAAGCAGACTGAGGTGTTCGACCACGTCGCCTTGTTCACCGCAAGATTGTCGATCCAATCACGGGTGGCGCAGAAATTCCAGATCGCCTGCGCATTGGCATTTGCCCGCATTTGCAGCGCGTCCAGCCCGCCGATGGATTTTGCCCAGTTGAGGGCAAAAAGGTAGTCTTCGACACACAACATCGACGGCGTGTTGATCGTGGCGCCAGTGAAAATGCCGTCGATCAATTTACCGGCCTTTGTCAGACGGAAGATTTTTGGCATTGGCCACGCCGGCGTGTAGCTTTCCAGCCGTTCAACCGCGCGCGGGCTGAGGATCAGCATGCCATGTGCGGCCTCACCGCCCATGACTTTTTGCCAAGAGAAGGTCGTCACATCCAGTTTGTCCCATGGCAGGTCCTGCGCGAAGGCCGCCGATGTGGCGTCGCAAATCGTCAGTCCTGCACGGTCTGCCGGAATGACGTCACCATTGGGCACCCGCACGCCCGATGTCGTGCCGTTCCAGGTGAAAACAACATCTTGGTCGTAATCCAGCGTCGCCATGTCGACAATCTCGCCGTACTCGGCGGTGCGCGTTGTTGCCTCGATCTTGAGTTGCTTGACACAATCTGTGACCCAGCCCGCGCCAAAGCTTTCCCAAGCGACCATTTGCACGGGCCGTTCGCCCAGCAGGGACCACATCGCCATCTCAACGGCGCCCGTGTCAGACGCCGGCACGATGCCGATTTTGTAATCCGCAGGGATGCCTAGCACGTCGCGCGTGCCTTCGATCGCTGCTTTTAATTTCTCTTTGCCCACGGCGGCGCGATGGGACCTGCCCAAAGGGGCGTCCTTTAATGCGTCAAGCGACCATGTGGGGGGTTTGGCACAGGGGCCAGAGGAAAAACGCGGATTTGCCGGCCGCGTTGCCGGTTTTTGAATAGCCATTGCTGTTATCCTTACAGATATGCGCCCTTCGTTGGGGAAGGGTGTCCCACCGCTGGACATAGGCGGGTGCGGCGCAGGGCACAACAGCCAAACGACACGTTTGCGACGTCTAAGTGCGATCTTGCGGCACGTTTGGGAGTCTATCGGAAACCTTTGGCCCGGGTTGAGGGCGGTGCATTTAGGTATTTTTGACCCAAAGAAGCCCGGGCCCTTGTGCTTTGCCTGCAGCCTTGGTTTTTGGCGGCAACCAAATGGGGGATCAGATGTTTGTTGCGACTTTGATTGCGAAGCAAGGCGATTTGACGCCTGCCTTGGTGGAGGCGTTGCGCAATGCCTGGGGCGGCGAAATTGTGCAGTGGTTGGCGGCGGATGAAGCTGCCGAGTTTGCCCTGCCAGCGGTGCCGGGCAATGCGCATACCGTCTGGGGCGACCTGCAAGGACAGGCAGTCGACCTTATTGTGCAGCCGTTTGAGGGGCGGCGCAAAAAGATGCTGCTGGCAGATATGGACAGCACGATGATCCAGCAGGAGTGCATTGATGAGTTGGCCGCCGAGGCCGGTGTGGGAGACCGAGTGGCCGATATCACAGCGCGGGCAATGAACGGTGAGTTGGATTTCGAAGCTGCAATTGATGAACGGGTGGGCCTGCTGGCGGGTCTGGATGAGGGCATCATCGACCACGTTCTTGAGACACGGATTGACGACATGCCTGGCGGACGCGCCTTGGTGCAAACGATGAAGGCCAACGGCGGATATGCCGCGTTGGTGTCTGGCGGATTTACCGCCTTCACCTCAGCCGTGGCGGCCCGATTGGGGTTCGATGAAAACCGCGCCAATACGCTTGGGGTTGAGGGCGGCGTTTTGTCGGGGCGCGTTGTGCGCCCGATCCTTGGGCAGCAAGCCAAGCTAGAGGCGTTGAACGACATCACGGCTCGGCTCGGCCTCGCGCACACAGATGTTTTGGCCGTGGGCGATGGGATGAATGATCTGCTGATGTTGCAAAACGCGGGCACCGGTGTGGCGCTCCATGGTAAGCCTGCCTTGCAGGAAAAGTGTGATGTGCGGGTCAATCACGGGGATCTGACCGCCCTTCTTTACCTGCAAGGCTACGCCAAATCGGAGTTTGTAACTTAAGCGGCCAGCGCCGCACGGGTCTTGCCGATCATAAGGGCCGCACGCGCGGCCTCGCGCCCTTTTTCGACGAAGTGATCGGCGTAGATCGCGCGGTGGTGGTCGGTTTCCTGAAACTGGTGCGGCGTCAAAGAGACGGACAACACGGGCACACCTGTATCCATCCCCGCGCGCATCAGGCCATCGACCACGGCCTGCGCCACGAAATCATGGCGATAAATGCCACCATCCACAACCAGTGCCGCACAGGCGACAGCAGCAAAGCGTCCGGTCGCGGCCAGATCACGCGCCAGCAGAGGCATTTCAAACGCGCCGGGCACATCGAAGACGTCAATCTGCGCCTCGGGGATCACCTCTGCGAAGCCGTCGTAGGCGCGGTTCACGATATCTGCGTGCCAGTTCGCCTTTACAAAGGCAAAACGCGGGGCCGTTTCGGTTTGGGCAAGTGTCATGTGGGTCTCCTTTCCCGTTGGTCGCCAGAACGCTGGCGGGTGACACATCACCTCGGGGCAAGACACGACGAACGCGGGGGGGGGACCCACCCGCATCGCTGCTCTCTCTCATCCGGACTATGACCGTCGGCCCCGGACTTTCACCGGATCTGCTGACACCCGTACATTACATCGTACGGGCCGCTCGCGGGCTGTAACCGCCGGTGGGGAATTGCACCCCGCCCTGAGAACAGCACCGACATGGCGGATTTTTCAGACTGAGGCAAGGGCCGCCGCAGGCCGCATATCGCCTGTGACCAACCCCGCAAAATTCTTAAGGTCGGGGTTGCGATACCGGCTGACCAGCGGGTCGTCTTTGTCCAGCACGCCGAGGCGGCACAGGATCGCGGCCATGGCACATTCGGAGGCGCGTGTGCCGCCGTCCATGATCTTCAGCGCGACGCCCAAGCCCTTGCCGGGGATGATGGCGATGAAATACCCCTCGGCCCCCGTTTTGACGGACACCGCGCCTTTGCCAGCTTGCATCAGATGGGTGCAGGCACGATCCACATTGGCGACCAAAGCAGGATGCGCCATCGTGGCCTCCCGCAGGCGGACCATGGCCGCCCCGCGCGTGGTGCTGTCGTCTGCCACGGCAAACCGCGCCATGGCGTGGGCCACGCCGCGCATCGACATGGCGTGATTGGGGGCCGAACAGCCGTCAATGCCCCAGCCGGGGCTTGTGTTCTCACAGACCTCTTCGAAGGTCGTTTTGATCACCTGCTGCAAGGGGTGATCCGCCTCTACATACTCTGGTCCCCAGCCGTTGGCGGCCACCATTGTCAGAAAGCCCGCGTGTTTGCCCGAACAATTGTTGTGATAGCGGCACGGGCTGTCGTCGGTTTTCACAAGCCCGTTGCGCGCCGGAAGATCAGACGGCCATTGCGGGCCGCAGCGAAATGCGTCGTCATTCAGCCCCAGATCGTCCAGCCAGCGCTGCACCGGATCCGTGTGAATGGCCGCCCCCGAATGGGATGCACACGACAACGCCAAATGCGCCTGTGTCAGCCCCATCCGGTCGGCGACGCCACTTTCGACCATCGGCAGGGCCTGAATGATCTTGGCTGATGAACGCGGATAGGTCACGTGATCGGGGTTGCCCCAACTTTCCACAACCTCTCCCGCGCCGTTCATCACCACAGCATGGCCCTGATGCACGCTTTCCAGCCGCCCACCGCGCCAAAGCTCAACCAAATCAACTGCACCTGTCATGTCGGTCCTTTCTGATGCGCGGAACCCCGCGCAGTGCCCTTTGCGCAAAAGGCTTTCCCATTTGGGCAAAATCTTGCTAGTGCTATGGGTATCGAGTTGAAACCGCTCATTCTAGCCGAAAAGGTGCCCAACAGAGGTGCTGCGCTAGGTAGAGCAACCAGAGGCAAGGACAGCTTGGAGGCTGTAGTTATGATTTCAAAATTGACCCGCGCTTTGGGCGCTGTTTCTTTCTGTGCTGGCTTGGCCGTTTTGGGCACAGCAGCGTCGGCACAGGAAACCAGTTCAAACCGCGTGGCGGCCAACACCGATTGGTCCGTCTTTGTGGAAAGCGACCCGACGGAATGTTGGGCCGTGTCCGCCCCTAAGGAAACCGTGAACTCACGCGATGGACAGGTCGTGTCCGTGCGCCGGGGTGAGATCCTTTTGTTTGTGTTCTACCGTCCAGGTGCGGGCGTGCAGGGGCAGGTGACATTCACGGGCGGCTATCCCTTTGCCTCTGGGTCCACGGCTGAGCTGAACATCGGCGGCACCGATTTTGAGCTGTTCACCGAAGGCGAATGGGCCTGGCCTGCCACACCAGAGGCCGACGCGCAAATCGTTGCGGCCATGAAACGCGGGGCCGAGGCCACGGTCACCGCACGGTCCGGTCGCGGCACCGTTACGCGCGATACGTTCTCTCTGCTGGGCTTCACCGCTGGCGTGGAAGAGGCCGCGAACCGCTGTAGCTAAGCGGCGGCTGGAATTTTCATCGCAGGCCGGATCCCATGAGCACATCTTGGGATTCCGGCCTGCGTCGTTATATAGACCCCGAAACAGACATCGGAGCCGATTCTTATGGAGCCTTCCGCGCCCATCACCCAAGACGTCATGACGATCAAACGGGTTCTTCCGACAGGTGGCCCCACAAATATCGTCGGCCTGACGCGCCCCGCGCTGCGTGAGGCGCTGATCGCCGTGGGCGTCAAGGAAAAGCAGGCCAAGATGCGGGTGAACCAAATCTGGCAGTGGATCTACCATTGGGGCGTGCGCGATTTTGCGGTGATGACGAACCTGGCCAAAGATTTTCGCGCCACACTGGCCGAACATTTTACGATTGATCTGCCCGAAGTCGTGTCCAAACATGTCAGCGCCGATGGCACCCGCAAATACCTTGTGCGCATCGCGGGCGGGCATGAGGTTGAGGTCGTCTATATCCCCGAAACCGACCGTGGCACCCTTTGCATTTCGTCCCAAGTCGGCTGCACGCTGACGTGCAGCTTTTGCCACACCGGCACCCAAAAACTGGTCCGCAACCTCACGGCGGGGGAAATCATTGGTCAGGTCATGCTGGCCCGTGACGATCTGGGCGAATGGCCCGAACCCGGCCAAGGCACCGGCGAGAACGGGCCGCGTTTGTTGTCCAACATTGTTTTGATGGGCATGGGCGAGCCGCTGTATAATTTCGAAAACGTTCGCGATGCGATGAAGATTGCAATGGATGGTGAAGGCATCGCGCTCAGCCGTCGCCGCATCACCCTGTCCACCTCCGGCGTCGTACCCGAAATCGCTCGCACGGCCGAAGAAATTGGGTGTCAGCTGGCGGTCAGTTTCCACGCCACCACGGATGAGGTTCGCGACAAACTGGTGCCGATCAACAAACGCTGGAACATCGAAGAGCTGCTCAAGGCGCTGGCTGAATACCCCAAAGTCTCCAATTCTGAACGGATCACCTTCGAATACGTCATGCTCAAAGACGTGAATGATAGCGACGAAGACGCTCGGCGTCTGGTCAAACTGATCAAAGGCATTCCCGCCAAGATCAACCTGATCCCGTTCAACGAATGGCCCGGCGCGCCCTATGAACGCTCCGATTGGGATCGCATTCAGGCCTTTGCGGATATTGTGTACAAGGCGGGCTATGCCTCCCCCATCCGCACCCCGCGCGGCGAAGACATCATGGCGGCCTGTGGACAGTTGAAATCAGCCACAGAACGCGCCCGCAAATCCCGCAAGCAGATCGAAGCCGAAGCGGGACTGTAACGCGGTCGGTCAAAAACACCTGTTTGCCCTTTGCCGTTGCCGCAGGCCTCGCGCAGGACACCGCCATGATCAAAAGGATGTTGGGCCAATGAAGCGATTGAAACTCGGCATGGTCGGCGGTGGACAGGGTGCGTTTATCGGCGGCGTCCATCGCATCGCGGCCCGTCTGGACAACCGCTGGGATCTGGTCGCAGGCGCGCTGTCGTCGGACCCCGTCCGCGCACAGGCCAGCGCAGATGACCTTGGCCTCGCACGGTCTTACACGTCGTATGAAGATATGGCCAAAGCAGAGGCGGCGCGCGACGATGGCATAGACGCTGTGTCTATCGTGACACCCAACCATATGCACGCAGGCCCCGCGATCGCCTTCCTGAATGCTGGCATTCACGTCATCTGCGATAAACCCTTGGCCGCAACGCAGGATCAGGCGGACGACATCGCACACGCGGTGGAGAACGCCCGCGCCAAGGGGACACATTTCATCCTCACGCACAATTATACCGGCTATCCCCTGATCCGGCAGGCGCGCGCGATGGTGGCGCGGGGCGATCTGGGCCAGATCCGCGTTATTCAGGCGGAATACGCCCAAGATTGGCTGGCCCAAGCCCCGGATCCAGACAACAAACAAGCCGCATGGCGCACGGACCCCGCACGCGCGGGCGGCGGGGCGATTGGTGATATCGGCACTCATGCGCTGAACCTCGCGTCCTTCGTAACAGGCCAGCGGCCGGCTGCTTTAGCGGCGGATTTGCACAGCTTCGTGGGCGGGCGCATGGTCGACGATAACGCGCATATCCTGCTGCGCATGGATGGAGGCGCGCGGGCGATGCTCTGGGCGTCACAGGTGGCCGTCGGCAGTGAAAACGGCCTGCGTCTGCGCATCTACGGCGACAAAGGCGGTCTTGAATGGGGGCAGGAAAATCCCAACCAGATGACGTTTACGCGTTTCGGCCAACCCAAACAGATCCTGACCCGCGGTGGGGCCGGAACCGGCCCGGATTGGACCCGCATCCCACCTGGTCATCCCGAAGGATACCTTGAGGGGTTCGCCACGCTTTACGCGGATGCCGCGGACTTGATCGCAGGCACCGGTGATGGCGCCCTTTTGCCAGGGATTGAGGCCGCCATGGACGGCATGTGGTTCATCGCCGCCTGCCAAGCCTCATCCGCCAAAGACGGCGTCTTCATTTCGCGAGGACAATAGACGCCACCAAACGGGCTGCGCGCTGCACGGGCAGCGACGCGGGCATAAGGATCGGGTTTTCGTCAATCGTCGGCGGTTCCAACGTGCGGAATTGGCTGGAAATCAGACGTTCCGGCATGAAATGTCCCGTGCGGCGTTTAAACCTGTCGCGAATCGTCTCTTCCGTCACCCGTGGGTAGACCAGCCGAAAATCCGGCACATAATTGCGCAGATGATCACGGTATGACCGTCGCAAAGCCGAACATCCCAACACAATCCGGTCATGGCTGCGCAAGGCCTCGCCGCAGGCGTCCAACCACGGCCAACGCATCTCATCTGTCAGCGGTTTGCCCGCCGACATATGATCTATGTTGTCCTGAGGGTGAAGGTCGTCGGCATCGATAAAGACTGCCTCCAGCTCTTGGGCTGCGGCCACACCCAGCGTGGTCTTGCCGCACCCAGCCACACCCATCACAACTATTTTCATGCGATGCCTTTCAGACAAAACCTTCTCCCAAACATGAGGAGAAAGACCACGTTTTGCAACCTATGGTATTGTAGTCGGTCGCGGCGCTTTAACGGCCTGGAATTTCGCCCCGTTTCTCACCGACACCTTCCCAAGCCTCCAGCGCGGCGACGGCCTCTTCGGCGGTATCCACGAAGCGGAAAAGGTCCAGATCATCCGCTGAAATCGTGCCCGCGTCTGACAAAGCGTCCCAATTCACGATGGTTTCCCAGAATTTTCGGCCAAACAGCAAGAACGGCACCTTTGCCATGCGGCCCGTCTGGATCAGCGTCAGCGCCTCGAACAGCTCATCCAACGTGCCAAAGCCGCCGGGAAACACGGTGATCGCATTGGCGCGCATTAGAAAATGCATCTTGCGAATTGCGAAGTAGTGGAAATTGAAACACAGCTCAGGCGTGACAAATTCATTCGGGGCCTGTTCGTGTGGCAGCACGATGTTCAACCCGATCGACCGACCGCCGGCGTCGACAGCACCGCGGTTGCCTGCCTCCATCACGCCCGGCCCACCGCCTGTGACGACGACGTTTTCGTTTGCATCGCCCTTTTCGGTCATCAGCCGCGCAAAGGTCCGTGCCTCGTCATAGTAGACAGACAAATCCGCAAGCGTCTGGGTGCGGGCGCTGTCTTTCTTTGCAGGCTCAGGAATGCGGGCGCCCCCGAACATCACAACGGTGGATTTGATGCCCGCTTCATCCAACAACATCTCCGGCTTCAGCAGTTCAAGCTGCAAGCGCACGGGCCGCAATTCATCACGGCACATGAAATCATCGTCCGCAAAGGCCAGCGCATAGGCGGGGGACCGGGTCTGCGGCGTGTCGGGCACTTGCGTTGCATCCTCCCGGTCCTGATGACTGTCGCGGAACGGATGGCGGCGGGTGTCGTCTTTCATGGGCGGCCTCAATGGGTTGTTGTGTCTGTTGTATTTTTAGTGGCAGGTTGCTTGGGCTTTGTCCAACCAAAGGCCCTGACATGACTGTGACGCCCGCCCAAATTACAGCCGCTGCAGACCGCATTGCCACCCATGTGCACCGCACGCCCGTGATGACGTCGCATGGATTTAGCCGGGCCCTGCAATTCAAATTCGAACACACGCAGGTTACGGGCAGCTTTAAGGCGCGGGGCGCGTTCAATTCGGTGCTGACGGCGGCGGTGCCTGAGGCCGGGATCGTTGCGGCCTCAGGTGGCAACCATGGGGCTGCCGTGGCCCACGCGGCGCGCACCCTTGGCCATGCGGCGCATATCTTTGTGCCGGAGTTCGCAGGCCCCGCGAAAATTGACGTCATCCGCCAGACAGGTGCGGATTTGCACATCGTCGAAGGTGCCTATGCCGACGCTGCAGCCGCCGCGACCGCCCATCAGGCGCAAACCGGCGCGTTGGACATCCACCCCTATGACGCGCCCGCCACGGTCGCGGGACAGGGCACCTGTTTCATGGAATGGGAGGCACAGGGCCTTGCCGCGGACACCCTTTTGGTCGCCATCGGCGGCGGTGGTTTGATCGGCGGGGCGCTTGCGTGGTTCGCAGACCGCCAAGACGCGCCCAAGATCATCGGGGTCGAGACAGAGACGACAAACGCCATGCACGCAGCCCTTGCTGCAGGCCACCAAACGGATGTGGACGTCTCGGGCATTTGCGCCAATGCGCTGGGTGCCAAACGGATCGGGCAGTTGCCCTTGTCACTGGCGCAATCGGGTGGGTTGCAGACCGTCCTGGTGACAGACGAGGCCGTCGCCGCTGCGCAAAAGGCGATCTGGCAAACCCTGCGCCAGCTTGTCGAACCAGCGGGTGCTGCGGCCTTGGCGGCGCTTTTGTCGGGGGCCTATGAACCCTCACCTGACGAACGCATCGCGGTGCTGCTGTGTGGGGCCAACCCTGCGCCCATCCCGATCTGATTGCCCAATCCGGCGCATCGCGCTATGTGGCGCAGGAAACATACCGCAAACACAGCACCAATGGGGGGCCTATGTCCAACGCACAGCTTGAAACCGCAATCGAAGCCGCATGGGACGCCCGTGACACAATCACCCCTGCCACCATCGGTGAACAGCGTGAGGCGATCGAAGAAACACTGAACGCCCTCGATTCTGGCAGCCTTCGCGTGGCCGAAAAACAGGACGATGGCAGCTGGCACGTGAACCAATGGGCCAAAAAGGCCGTGCTGCTGGGGTTCCGCATCAAAGATATGGAGCAGCATGACGGCGGCCCACAGGCTGGCGGCTGGTGGGATAAGGTCGACAGCAAGTTCAAAGGATGGGGCGACGACCAGTGGAAAGCCGCAGGCTTCCGCGCTGTGCCCAACTGCGTCGTGCGCAAATCCGCATTCATCGCGCCCGGCGTGGTGCTGATGCCATCTTTCGTGAACCTTGGCGCCTATGTGGACGAAGGCACGATGGTCGACACTTGGGCCACTGTCGGCAGCTGCGCGCAGATTGGTAAGAACGTCCACCTGTCCGGCGGCGTGGGCATCGGCGGCGTGCTGGAACCCATGCAGGCCGGCCCCACCATCATCGAAGACAACTGCTTTATCGGTGCCCGGTCTGAGGTTGTCGAAGGTTGCATTGTCCGCGAAGGCTCCGTGCTGGGCATGGGCGTGTTCATCGGCCAATCCACCAAAATTGTGGACCGCGACACCGGCGAAGTCATGTACGGCGAAGTGCCGCCCTATTCCGTGGTCGTGGCAGGCTCCATGCCTTCGAAGAACGGTGTGAACCTCTATTGTGCGGTCATCGTGAAACGCGTTGACGAACGCACGCGCTCCAAAACGGGCATCAACGAATTGCTGCGCGACTGATGATCCTCAGCCGGACGCTTGCCCGTGCCCGCATCGCGCGGGGTGAGCGTCCGGGATGGGCTGCGGCCTATGTGCCCGTGGCCCTTGATGCGGCCTGCCTTGCGGTGGTGTTTGTGCTGGTCTGGGGGCCGTTCACCACCCTTGCCGAGACATTCAACTTGCCGCTTTGGGCAACCATCACAGCCCTTCTGGCGCTGGGCTTTATCCCCATTCAGGCGGTGCTGATCTTTTCGTCCCTCTGGGCCGCAAAGTCCCGCTACCGCGATGAAGACGGGAACAAATCCTGATCTCTCATCGTTTGTCATCCGACATAATTGACGGAGACGAACATGGGGCTTGGACTTATTGCATCGCTGATCGTGGGCGGCTTGGCAGGCTGGATTGCCAGCATGATCATGAAGGCCAACACCGGCGTCTTTGCCAATATCGGCTTGGGTATTCTGGGTGCTGTTGTGTTGAACGCCTTGCTGGGGTTCTTTGGTATCTACGCTGAAAACGCATGGATTCCGCAGCTTATTGTGGGGGCTGCTGGGGCCAGTCTTTTGATCGCGGCCTACCGCAAACTGGCCAGCTAGACCCTTGACAAGACAGCCCCTCATCCGCACCACGGGGGGCATGTCGGACAAAAAGAAAAAACCCAAAAAGCCAACCCGCCAGCAGGTGTTCACCCTGCTGGTCGAAGTCGGCCGCAAGGACGGCGATGGCCTGCCCAAGGACAGCACAGGAGGCGCGCTGATGATCTATGCCTCTGGCGTGGATGAGGCGGAGGCTGTCCGCGAAACCGTTGCGATCCTCAAACAAGCCGACGTGGCCCCCTTGGACGTCTCCGGCTATGGCACCCTCGACGAACGGCTGGCCGAAGGCCACGACATTTCCGAGGATGAACGCGCCCTGATGCAACGCGCTCTGGACGAAAATTCAGTGATCGTGGCGCAGATGACGCCGTTCTTCGACACGGACGACGCGCCCTAGCCGATCGTCGCGCCCGTCAGGGTCAAGGCCTCAAACCCTTGCAAAACGGGGGCGGCCAAACCGGCCTCGCGCGGGCGCAGATGGGCGGGCATGTCGGCCAACACCGATGTCGACTTGATGGCGTCATTTGCGAGGGCGGCGGATCCGTCAAAACTTTCAACCAAAGCGCCGTTCACCCGCATGATCTCGTGGGTCTCCAACAACACCTGATAGTACCGCATCACAGGCGGGATGGCTTTGACAGGCGCTGCACAGTTGCGAATTTCCAGATGGCGCACAGCCGTGGCCACCCGTTCTTCGCCAAACAGATATTCGACCTCGGACCCCGAAAGACACACGCGTTGGTCCATGGTGGTGACCAGATCATCCCACAGCCCCATATACGGCCTGCGCAATTTCATCGGGGCAAACCGGCCAAGGGTTGGCATGCTGGTATGTCCCACCCACAACGCACGCACCGGCGCACGGCCTTCGATGCAGACCAAATCGCCCGGCTTCAGGTCTTGGATCAAAACCGGACCGCCCGGAGTGTCCACCGCAGACGATTCTGCCAGTCCGGGAATGGGACCAAGGGGGCAGGGGGCATCAGCCACAGCCACAAAGGACACGTCGCTGTCGATGGTGGATCGTTCGGTGTCTGTCACAATCCGCCGCACATCCCGCATGGATAATGGAAAGGGCGCCATCACATCCGTTTGCCAGAGATGACCGTTATCGGGAACAAAGACACTGAACCGTCCGCGACGACGCGGGGCATCCCAGATCAGCGCAATCTGCGCCGTCTTGGTTTTGCCCCCCAATCCGGTTTTCAACGCGGTTTCCAAATACCGTTCCCCCTGCCGGATCATCAAACGGACGGTCCCGTCAGGTTCCAGACAGATTTTCACGCCCGAGGGCCATGGGTCCAGGACGCTAAACCGCAACAGGTTCACAGGCGTCGTTACAGGCCGTGTTGTGGCCTCGATCAACAGCGACCCACGCGCCAGCAACTCCATCCCGACGGGGGCGGCCCGTGACGTGGCCCCCAGGCCCTTGGGATGAAACGCACTCCTCTCAGGTGTGCGTGTGGCGATCCAATTCAGCGTCATGGGATCAGGCAACCCCTCGCAACAGCGCCTCGGCCTCATACCGTTTCAACAGGGGGCGCGCGGCGGGGCCGTAGCCCTCGCCGGTCATGACGTCCAACTCAGGGAACAGCGTGGTGATTTCATCCACGATCTCGGCCTCAAACGATTTGCAGGTTTGCGGACCTGGCAAAAAGCTCTCCGTTGGAAGGCCTTCTGAATAGATCACCTGATGGCGATCAAACATCAGGTGAACATATTCCACCTCACCGCCTTCGACGGGGCGGATGGTGTCGTCGTTCACAAGGTCTTTGGCGGCGACCAAAACCTCATCCTCACCGAACATCAATTCGGCCAAGGCATCTTTCACCAGAATGCGGTGCAAAGGCGATACCATCAGCGCATTATGCGTGCCCAAGACATTCGCGGCCAACCGAATCGGCGCCATCTTACCTGTGGCGGCAACTTTACGGCGGCCCGCCCAACGCACCGGTTGCAGCCCGTCATCGCGCGTCACAACCAGATCACCCGCATCAAGTGTTTCAACCGCGCGCGGTCCGGCCACCGTATCAATCATCGTGCCTGCGACAAAACAGGGGATCGTTTCAACCGTGACAAACCCGACGTCGGTCTCAAGAACGTTTCCATTGCTATCAAGCGATTCAATTTCATACGTGAAGCTGGAGGTTTCAAAATCGCTGTCAGTCGTGATGCTGATGGTGCCGTCTTCGTTCAGCTGAACGGTCTGGCCGGTGGTCAGGGTCACACTGTCGCCGATCTCCACGGCGATCCCGTTAATGTGTGTGATCTGCACCGTGCCTGTGGTGTTGTTGAGATCGTTGCCCAAGACGTCGACTGTCTTGGTCGTGCTGTCCTGCATCGTCACGAAATCTTCTTGGGCAATCAGCATCGCCTGAACGGTATCCGCCCCGATCAACAGATTTGAATCGTAGCTGCTGTCGCCGGTGTCTGCGATCCCGATCTTGATCGTGTTCACCGTGTCTGGTTCCAACGGGATGGTCAGCGTCATCGTGACGGTAAACCCGTCCATTTCCGTGTTGAACTGGTCGCCCGTGTTGTTGTTGTACAGATTGACGTTGTTGTTGCCATTGACCGAGTTGATGGCCGTTCCCGAATTGGCAACAGACAAGGGGACATGAACACCGTTGATCCAGACCCCGACCATATCGTTGTAGATGGAATTGACGTATTCTGGATACTCCTCTGACGAGAAAACGAACTGCATCGTTAAAGTATCCAGGCCTTCGTCCGGCGTGAAATCGACCGTCAGGAATGACGCGTCATAGGTGTTGGTGCCCGTGATCGCGTTGAAATCTGCGTCATTGTTTGCACCACCAGAGTTGGTCGACGTGTTGCTGCGCAGGTTGGATTGGCTGGAATTGTTGGTAAAGTTTGACGCCCGCCCAGTGGACAGGATGACCCCCGTGTCCGATGGCGTGACGTTGCCCGCCACAGCATCCCCGTTGGAATAAATGGCCGATGAATAGTTGGATCCGGAATAGGACGCGCTGTTCACCGTCACACCGTCGCCGAAGATGGTATTCGCCATCTGCGTCGCGTTCGCGTTTGTCTGGTACGTAAGTTCTACACCTGCAACCATACTTCCCACCTCATATGCGGTGAGACACGTCAGACGGATCCCGACACGCACAGCGGTCGAGAAAACCTATATCTTGTGGCCGACGTTGCGGCCGTTGGACCATTTGGGGTCCGCTCGATGTCTGCCCTGCCTCGGGTCTGTTTTATTGGGTTAATCATACCCTCAACGTTCGGATTTTCTTTGGTTTTTCGTGGTTTACCTTCACGTCACGCGAAATATGTGTCGCAGGTGCCACAACGTCCTGCGCTTCCTTTTCCGCGCCAGAACAGGTAACGCAGCGGCATAAGGAGACAGAAAATGCCCATCGATCCCGTCGCCCTGACAGCAGATTTGATCAAATGTCCCAGCGTCACCCCCGTCGAAGGCGGGGCGCTGCAGCTGTTGGATAAACTGCTGTCTGATGCGGGATTCGAGACATGGCGCGTTGACCGCGGCGAGACGCCAAACCTTTATGCACGCTGGGGCAGCAAAGGGGCGAACAAGTCGTTCGGATTCAATGGCCACACGGATGTGGTGCCTGTGGGTGACGTTGACGCATGGACGGTGGATCCGTTCGGGGCGGAAATACGTGACGGCATCCTTTATGGCCGCGGTGCGACGGATATGAAATCCGGCGTTGCGGCCTTTGCGGCGGCGGCTGTGGATTTCGTCCGTGATACGCCCCCGGATGGCGCCATTGTTCTGGCGATCACCGGCGATGAAGAGGGGCCGTCCACTGATGGCACGATCGCCCTGCTGGATTGGATGGAAGCCCAAGGCGAAACCATGACGGCCTGCATCGTGGGAGAGCCGACCTGCCCCGAAAAAATGGGGGAGATGATCAAGGTCGGACGTCGTGGATCCATGACCAGCCATTTCACGGTTACCGGCAAACAAGGCCATTCAGCCTATCCACACCGGGCGCTGAACCCGCTTCCTGCGATGGCGCGTCTGATGGACCGTCTGGCCAGCCACGAATTGGATAAAGGCTCCGATCATTTTGACCCCTCAACGCTTGCAGTGGTGACAATCGACACAGGCAATCCGGCCACCAATGTGATCCCAGCCGCGTGCAAGGCGAGTGTGAACATCCGGTTCAATGATCTGCACTCCTCCGCGTCCGTGTCGGACTGGATACAAACCGAAGTGGATGCCGTCGCCGCCGATTTTGGTGTGGCCATCGACGTAGTGACCCGTGTGTCGGGTGAGAGCTTTCTCACGCCCCCCGGGCCTCTGTCCGACCTGGTGAGCACCGCAGTTGAGGCAGAAACCGGTATCATGCCTGAACTTTCGACCACAGGCGGTACATCCGATGCACGATTTGTCAAAAACCACTGTCCGGTTGTTGAATTTGGCTTGGTTGGCAAAACTATGCACCAAGTTGACGAATGTGTGCCAACAGAACAGATCCACCAACTCAAGGCGGTCTACGCACGTATTTTACGCGATTACTTTTCGTAAGGGGCAACCAAAATTCCGGAATTTTGGTGATCCGAATTTTGAAAATTCGGGCCTCCGGCGGGAGTTTTTTTGGTCAGATGAAGTTGGGGCCTGCACCTTTCAGACCTGCGTGCTAGGTGATCTGGTATGACACGTATCCCCTCCAAGACCGAGATCCTTGATTGGATCGCTGAAAACCCAACCCAGACTGCAAAGCGCGATATTGCGCGGGCGTTTGGACTCAAAGGGGCGGCCCGTATCGACCTGAAACGGCTGCTTCGGGAGTTGGAGGACGAGGGCAAGCTGCAAAAGCGCAAATCGTCCTACCGCGATCCGGACAAGTTGCCCCCTGTTTCCGTGCTGGAGGTTGTTGGCCCTGATGCTGACGGTGATCTTTTCGCGCGACCTCTGGAGTGGGCCGGCGAGGGGGAGGTGCTGCGGATTTTGGTGAACCCCCGCGCATCCGATCCCGCACTTGGCGCAGGCGACCGCATCTTGGGCCGTTTGACGGAAGTGACCGGCGAAGATTACGCCTATACCGCGCGGCTGATCCGGCGGATAGGAGCCAATCCGCTGCGCATTCTTGGCGTGTTTCGCGCGGGATCGGAGGGCGGGCGGGTGTTGCCTGTTGATAAAGGGTCTCAAAAGGAATGGGTCGTGGCCGCGGGTGCCACCGGGCTTGCGAAAGATGGAGAACTGGTCGAGGCGGAACAGGCAGGTCCCAAGGGCCGCATGGGTCTTCCGAAGGCACGCATTGTGACGCGGCTGGGCGACCCGACTGAGCCGCGCGCGGTGTCGCTCATTGCAATTCATCAACATGGCATTCCCGATCACTTCCCTGATGAGGTGATGGATGAGGCAGACCGTGCCAAGCCGGCGGGCCTGACAGGCCGCGAGGATTTGCGTCATCTGCCGTTGATCACGATCGACCCATGGGATGCACGTGATCATGACGACGCGTGTTGTGCGATTCCCAACGCCGACGGGGGGTTCGCCCTTTGGGTCGCCATTGCCGACGTCGCTCATTACGTCACCCCCGGTTCGGCGTTGGACCATGAGGCCCGCAAGCGTGGCAATTCGACCTATTTCCCTGACCGTGTTGTGCCGATGTTGCCGGACAGGCTGTCTGGCGATCTATGTTCGCTGCATGAGGGAGTGCCGCGCGCTTGTCTTGCGGTGGAAATGCAGATTGACGGGGCGGGCAACAAGACGTCTCATCGGTTTGTGCGTGGGCTTATGACCTCTCCTGCATCGCTGAACTACGAAGAGGTGCAGGCCGCAATGGATGGAGACGTGGGAGACAAGGTGGCGCCATTTCTTGAGGACGTCATCCGCCCGCTTTATGGCTGTTACGCTGCCTTGAAACAGGCGCGCGCGCAGCGTCAACCGTTGGAACTCGATTTGCCGGAACGCCAGATCGTGCTGGCTGACGACGGGTCCGTGACTGGCGTGGCCTTCAAGGACCGTCTGGATGCCCATCGGTTGATTGAGGAATTCATGGTGATGGCCAACGTGGCCGCCGCCGAAACGCTCATCGCCAAACGCACGCCTTTGTTGTTCCGCGTCCACGAAGAACCCAGCCAGGAAAAACTGGAGGCCCTGCGCGAAACCGCCGCGGCCTCTGGCCTGACTTTGGCGAAGGGTCAGGTTCTCAAGACAGCGCACCTCAACCGGCTTTTGGCGCAGGCTGAGGGGACGGATACGGCGGAGCTCATCAACATCTCCACCCTGCGGTCGATGACACAGGCCTATTATAACCCTGAAAACTTTGGGCATTTTGGGTTGGCGCTGCAGTCTTATGCGCATTTCACCTCGCCCATCCGGCGCTATGCGGATTTGATCGTGCACCGCGCCTTGATCACGGCGCACGGGTGGGGGGACGACGGGTTGGCCCCGCACGACATCGAACGTCTTGCCGACACTGCCAAGCAGATTTCGGACACAGAACGCCGGTCCATGATGGCCGAACGCGACACGACAGACCGTTATCTTGCCGCTTATCTGAACGACCGGACTGGCGCTGTGATGGAAGGCCGGATCAGCGGCATCGCGCGCTTTGGTGTGTTTGTGAAACTGGATGAAACCGGTGCCGACGGTATGATTCCCATGCGCAATCTGGGGGCGGAGTATTTTCATTACGATGCTGAAACCCAGACGCTGATGGGGGCCAATTCCGGCCAGATCATCGGGTTGGGTCAGCGCGCAACGGTCAAACTGGTTGAGGCGGATGCAACGACGGGGGGCTTAATCGTTGATCTGCTTGATCTTGACGGTCAGGCGCTGCCCAAGGGGCCATCGAAGGGCCGTGGAAAGCCGCCCAAACGCAAGATGTCTAAAGGCAAAAAGAAGGCCGCAAAGACAGCGCGCAAGGTCAAACGGACGCGGCGCTAGGGCCTAGCGGCACGCACCTGTTGCACAGGCTTCGACCGTGCGGATCATCGCGGCATCGGGTGCATGGAAGGCCTGCCCGCCACAGGGCCCGACCGTGATGGCGTAACCGGTCGCCGTGCGTTCCAGAAAAGCGATCGTGTCAATGTCCGCCACCAATGATCCGCACCACGCTGCGGCACAATCATGCGTGACGACGACATCAAGATTGGTGGGCGCTGTGAAACCGTTTCGGGTCAGGGCGATGCCGTCAAAAGACGCCTCATATCGGATTATGAGCGGCGCGTTGATATCGTCAGTCGCGGAGGAAGGCGGTGTCGGAAAATCGAATATCCCTTTGACGACCACATAGGCCTCAGGTGCCGCTTCCACTGCCCTATATGTGTCTGCAATATCAGGGGCCAAACAGGACAGGGCGGTGGCCTGCGTCGCGACGACGCCTGACATCGCAATCAAAGCGAGGCGGATCCCCGTCATATCTTTGGCCCGAATTCATCCAGCACACGGGCGTAAACCTCACGTTTGAATGGTACGATGGTGGCCAACACGTCTTCGGGGGCGACCCACTTCCAGGTTGAGAATTCCTGATGCGGTTGCACGATATCGATCTGGTCATCGCGCCCATGAAACCGCAATAAGACCCATTTCTGTTCCTGACCCCGAAATCGGCCTTTCCAGATCTTGGGCACGATATCATGGGGCAAATCGTAGGGCAGCCATTGCGCGGTTTCAGCCTCAATCGCGACCAGATCGGGGGTGATTCCTGTCTCCTCGGCCAATTCACGCAGGGCTGCGGTTTCCACGTCCTCGCCCGGGTCAATGCCGCCTTGTGGCATCTGCCAGGCGTCCTGAAACCGATCCATCCGTTGGCCGACAAACACGTGGCCATCCGGGTTAATGATCATCAAACCAACGCAGGGCCGATAGGGCAGCTTGGCAATCTCATCTGGTGTCATCGTACGTACCATTTTCGCCCCTCTCAATATGAAAACGCCGCCGGAGGGTAATCCGGCGGCGTGAAATTCGTAAGTGCAATTTTACTGCTGCGGTGCCAGCGCGCTCAGCCCTTTGAGGATGTCGATGGCATAGGCCAATTGGTAATCCTCTTCGCGCAGTGCAGCGGCATCTTCGGCGCGCGCCCGATCCGCCTCGATCTGTTCGATCTCGTCCTCGGACAGGCTGTCGTTTTCAAGCGAACCGCGCAGGTCCGCCTCGGACCGGATGAACCCTGCATCCTCGTCCTCCTCGGTGGCCTCAGCGTTGGGGTCACGGCGGGGTTGTTCCACGATGATGTTGGGCGAAATGCCCAGCGCCTGGATGGACCGGCCCGATGGCGTGTAATACCGCGCCGTCGTCAGGCGCATGGCGCTGTCGCCGCGCAGGGGCATGACCGTCTGTACAGACCCTTTCCCGAAGGAATTGGTGCCCACGACAATGGCACGTTGGTGGTCTTGCAAGGCACCGGCGACAATCTCTGATGCCGACGCGGACCCACCGTTGATCAACACCACGATGGGCTTGCCTTCGGCCAGATCGCCCTCACGTGCGTTCCAGCGCTGCCCGTCGGACGCATCGCGCCCACGGGTTGACGTGATTTCGCCAGCGTCCAGAAACGCGTCACTGACCGCAATCGCTTGGTTAAGCAAACCGCCCGGATTGTTACGCAGGTCGATGACAAAGCCGTTGACGTTGTCCATGCCGCCCGCCTCGGCCACCTGCTCGGCCAGTTGTTCTTCAAGACTGGGGTAGGTCTGGTCGCTGAATGTCACCAGACGCAGCACAACGGTTTCGCCCTCAACACGGCTGCGCACCGCTGTCAGTTTGATGGTGTCGCGGATAATCGACACATCAAATGGCTGGTCGACACCTTCGCGCACCACGGTGATCAGAATCTCTGACCCGACAGGCCCGCGCATCAACTCAACCGCCTCATCCAGCGTCAGCCCCAACAGGTTTTCCCCGTCCACGGCTGTGATGAAATCGCCGGCTTCGATGCCTGCCTCGGACGCTGGCGTGCCGTCGATAGGTGACACGACCTTCACAAAGCCTTCTTCTTGCGTCACCTCAATCCCAAGGCCGCCAAATTCACCCCGTGTCGCTTCGCGCATGTCCGCGGCGTCTTCGGGCGACAGATAGCTGGAATGCGGATCAAGCGACGTCAGCATCCCGTCAATCGCGGCTTCGATCAACGCGGCCTCATCGACTTCCTCGACGTATTGCGCACGGATGCGTTCAAAAATATCGCCAAACAGATCCAGTTGTTCATAAACGCTGGCATTGCTCTGCGCCTCTTGCGCGACCAACGGGCCCGCCACTTGCGTGGTGGCCACGGCCCCTAACAAAACGCCACCCACGGCGGCCATTGCAAACTTCTTCATCACTCGCTCCCAATCCTCAAAATATATCCCGCGGGGTTCCTATTCTACGGCGAACCACTCCGCGGGGTTCACGGCACTCTGCCTGTCTCTGACCTCAAGATAAAGCGTTTCACTTCGCTGACCGGCGGAACCCTGCCCGCTTTCGGTCAAAATCCCTTGAGCAGAGGGTGATTGCCCCCCCATTATCCCCACAGGAGTGCCCTCTGGGACAATCTGTCCCACCTCACCAAACACCTGTTCCAGTCCGGCCAGAACCCAAAGCACATCCTTGGCCGGTTCAAGGATCATCACATTGCCATAGTCCAGCAGCGGGCCGGCATAACGCACGGTTGCAGGCACCGGCGTGGTGACCAACGCCCGTGGTCGCGTGGCAATCACGAACCCGGGTCGCGCGATACCGGCCGCATCGGCCTCGTTGAACCCGCGCAGCACCTGACCTTCGACAGGAAGCGGGATCGCCCCCTTCACCGTGGCTGCATCCGGCCCACTGCCGGTCTGTGTTTCGACCAGCCCACTGGCAAACGCCTCCAACGTCTCAGAACTCGCCAGCAGCAGCGCGGTCTGCACCGGATCTTCAGCAAAACGGCTGGGCAAATCGGTACGGTCAGCGATGGCTTTGCTCAGGGCCGCGCGCGCGTCCTGCGCGCCTTGCAGCCCGTCGGCCAGAATCGTCAGCGCATCGCCCTGCAATCCTTGTAGCACCGCCAGTTCTTCCAGTTGCGCGCGCAATGCGACCACACGGTCCTGCAAGGCCGGTGTCACATCCGCCAACATCATGCCGGACCGCGCCGTGCCCGTGGGCCCATTTGGGTGCAACAGCAAAATCGGCGCGGGGGAGCGTTCCATGGTCTGCAACACCCCCAACAGCCGCGCGACCTCCTCCGACCGTGATGCCAAATCCGTTTCCAACGTGCGCTGCCGGATCGCTGCGCGGCGCAAACCGTCCCGCAAAGCGGCCAACCCGTCTTCGTAGGCCTGAACGGTTTGCGTCAACGCCGCCACCCGATCAGACCGTCCATCCGCCGCATCCAGCGCCACCCGCGCCTCGCCCAGCCGAACAGCCGCCGCCTGCGCATCATCTGCCGGAGATTGCGCCCAGACAGGCCCCGTGATCAGGGCGCATATGACGGCCAGCCCCCTCACGAAATCAGCGACACACCTGTCATCTCGTCGGGCTTGGCCACGTTCATCAGTGCCAGCAACGTCGGCGCTAAATCCGCCAACCTTCCATTTTGCAATTGGGCCCCTTCTGGGCCCCCCACCAACGCCACAGGCACAGGGTTGATGGTGTGCGCTGTGTGTGGCCCGCCAGTTTCAGGGTCAATCATCGTTTCGCAGTTGCCGTGATCGGCCGTGACGATCATGGCCCCGCCCACGGCATCCAACGCATCCAGCACGCGGCCCAATCCTGCATCCACCGCCTCACAGGCCGCGATGGCCGCACTCAGATCGCCGGTGTGGCCAACCATGTCAGGATTGGCAAAATTGCACACGATCAGATCATACTGGTCCTTGATCGCACCCACGAAGGCCTCCGCCACCTCTGCCGCCGACATCTCGGGCTGCAAGTCATAGGTCGCCACCTTGGGAGACGCCGCCATATATCGGTCCTCACCGGTCTCTGGCGTCTCTACCCCGCCATTGAGAAAGAACGTCACATGGGGGTACTTTTCCGTCTCCGCCACGCGGAACTGTCGTAGGCCCTGCCGGGCCACCCATGCGCCCAGGGTGTTGGTGATCTCCTGTTTGGGATAGCACGTCGTCATATAGGCATTGTGGGCTGTCGAATAATCGACCATGCCCAACAGATCCAAATCTGGCCGTCCGTCGATGGTAAACCCGTCAAAGTCCGGCGCGCCCATGGCTGCCAAAATCTCCCGCGCGCGGTCTGCGCGGAAGTTGAGGCAAAACAGACCGTCGTCGCTTGTCATCCCCGCGTAATCCCCCAGGACTGTGGCGGGCACAAATTCATCCGTCACGCCCTCCGCATAGGCAGCCTCAACGACCTCTGCCGCACTGTCGCCACGGGGCCCTTCACCACGGACCATCGCCGCATATGCGGTTTCGACCCGCTCCCATCGGTTGTCGCGGTCCATCGCATAGTAGCGCCCGGTGACAGATCCAATCGTGACGCCCTCAGGCATCCTCTCCACCAGATCCCGAAGAAACCCAACGCCGGATTTCGGCGCCACATCGCGTCCATCGGTGATGGCATGCAGCACGACAGGCAATCCACGGTCCGTCACAGCCTTCAGCGCGGCCTGAATGTGGTCGATATGTCCGTGCACACCTCCATCACTGACCAGCCCCATGATGTGGGCGACCCCACCACGCGACGCCAACTGGTCACACCAAGCAACCAGCGCATCGTTTTCAAAAAACGAGCCGTCCTCAATCGCCAAATCAATCGCACCAAGGTCCATCGCCACAACGCGCCCCGCGCCGATGTTGGTATGGCCCACCTCTGAATTGCCCATCTGCCCCTTGGGCAGCCCAACATCCGGGCCATGGGTGATCAATTCCGCATTCGGTCCCTGCATCACACGGTCAAAATTGGGCGTCGCGGCCAATGCGGGCGCATTGCCACGTGTCTCGGTGCGCTTGCCCCATCCATCAAGTATACAAAGTACAACAGGCTTCGGTGCGGTCATTTAAAGCTCCCTAACAACATCGCAGCCCTCATACCCCACCCGCCAGACAGACGAAACCGCCCCCGTTTCGCTGTTTCAAAAATATGCACTGCTACACCCGATGATAGGGCGACCCCGCCAAAATACTGGCCGCACGATACAGCTGCTCTGCCAGCATCACCCGCACCAACATATGCGGCCACACCATTTTGCCAAAGGACAGCGCCCCGTCGCAGTCTGCCCGCAGGGCCGGATCAATGCCATCCGCACCACCAATGACAAACGCCAGATCCTGGCGTCCGTCATCACGCCAACGCGCAAGATCTGCCGCAAATGCAGGTGATGATTTGACCGATCCGCGTTCGTCCAAAGCGATGACAGCCGCACCGGCTGGAAGAGCCCGCCGCAACAATGCCGCCTCAGCGGCCATACCGCCGCCCTTTCCGTCCACCTCGCGCACATCCAACGGACCAAGGCCAAGGCCGCGGCCGGTCCGGTCAAACCGCATCACATAGTCGTCGATTAAATCGCGTTCCGGCCCCGCACGCAGACGGCCTACAACGCACAGGGTGACCCGCATCAATCCGCTTTCGCGGCCTCGTCAGGGTCCAGCCACATCTTTTCGAGCTGGTAAAACTCACGCACTTCCGGCCGGAACAGATGCACAACCACATCGCCTGTGTCGATCAAAACCCAGTCGCCCGTGGTCTTGCCCTCAACCTTGCTCAGGATGCCATAGGTCTGCTTCAGACGATCGGTCAGCTTTTCAGCCATCGACGACACTTGACGTGACGATCGGCCCGACGCGATCACCATATGATCGCCCATCTCCGACTTGCCGCGCAGATCGATCTGCACGATGTCTTCGGCTTTGTCATCATCTAGGGATTTCAGAACAGCCGCCAGCGTGCTGTCCGCGGTTGGGGTCTGCGTGGTCATCGCAGCGTTGGCAGCAGGGGCTGCCCCAGTGGATAAAGACAGTGCATTGTCCTCCTTAAAATACGCCACCATGACCCTGGCGCTGGGCATGCCCTAACCTAGCAACGCACCCGCACCAATTCAACACATGTCACAAGACGATCCCTAGTCCAGCGCTTTGTGCGCCAATTCGGACCCTTCCAGCACTTTCACCTCTCGCTGAGGGAACGGGATGGAAATGCCGTGCGCCTCAAATGCATCCCACAAGGCCAGATATACATTGCCGCGAATGTTCGTCAGTCCGCCTGTCGGATCCTTGATCCAGAACCGCAGAATGTAATCCACCGACGAATCCCCAAAGCCCACGATGTGACAAACCGGTGGCCGAAACTCCAGAACGCGATCCACGGACGTCGCGGCCTCAATCGCCAGTTTGCGCACCTCATGCGGGTTGTCCCCATAGGCAGTGCCAAAATAGATATCCAGCCGCACAAAATCGTTGGAGTGGGACCAGTTCACCACTTGGGTCGTAATCAGATCCTCGTTCGGGATCAGATACTCACGCCCGTCCCGTGTGGTGATGCTGACGTAGCGCGCGCCAAGGCTGTTGATCCATCCAAAGGTCGATCCGACGGTAATGACGTCCCCGGGTTTGATGGACTTATCCAGCAAGATGATAACGCCTGAGACCAGGTTCGACACGACCTTTTGCAGACCAAAGCCAAGGCCCACGCCAATCGCACCTGACAGCACCGCAAGCCCGGTCAGATCAAAGCCCACTGCTCGCAGCCCGATAAAGAACGCGGCACCATAAAGAAGCACCTGCAGGAACTTGACGGCCAACACCTGCATGGACGGACTGATGTCCTCATTGCGCTGAATGCGTGCTGACGTGGTCGTCGACAAAAAGCGCGCAACAAAAAAGAAGACGCCAAGAATGAACACCGCCTGCAGAACCAGCCAGATCGAAATGCGGGTGTCGCCCAGTTCAATCGCGATACTGTCCAGAAGGCGTTCCATCTCATCGGTGATGCCGATGATGTTCAACGTCACATACACCCACGCGCCGTATCGTACGAGGGTTCGCAAAAAAGGATTGCCAATCAGACGCGTGGCGAAGGCAACAAACAGCCAAGCCGTCGCCAACGTCGCAATGAGGCCCAACAAATAAGATCGTGACGGCCAGGTGACGGCCTGCATCGTTACAACGATCACCCAAATCAGCGCGACAAACAGGATACCGCCCAGCCGTTTGTGGACGACCAAGGCGATACGCAAACGCCATTTCGGCCAACCCTCGCGGGACCGCAGCCATTCATGCAGTTTGGGCGCAAGCCACCGCCGCAGGATCAAAGATGCCAAATACGCCCCAAGGGCGATTAGCAGCTGATAGAAATTCCAAGGTCGGATCAACGTTTCCAGAAAGGTCAGACCTTGGGTCGCCAAGGATTGCCCCACTTCTGCAATCTGCTCAAGGGCGGCCTCAGCCCCGGCCTGACCCGATGTCTCGATCTCCTGCGCGGCCTCGGGCGGCAGGCTGCTTTGCTCTGCTGGCGTTTCGGGTTGGTCTTGAGGGTCAAGGTCATGGTTCGCCATAAAGGCACAATGCCCCTGTCACCGGTTTGGTTCAAGCAAGCCCCCCAAAAAGGAAGCAATTTCATTTATGTTGGCCCCAACTGCGTGATCTGTCGGAATCAGTCACGGAGGCGAACATGACCCAGCCCGATCATCTTATCCGTCTCGAGGCGCTTGTTGCTTCTGCGGAATTTGAGTTTTTCTGGTCAGATGAAAGGGGCGGCGGCGTCAGTCAATAACGAAGCCGACTTCGTTGCGGCGGCGGTTCGGCAGGGTGGCGGGACCATCGTAGAACATGAAGGTCGGAGCGCCCGTGAGGGTCAGGTTTTGGTTTGCCGCAAGAGCGCGCAAGCGGTTGGTCTGATCTTCGAGGACGGACGACGTGGCCCGCCCTGTAAAGGTGGCGACCAGCATGCGGCGTTCGGGGACGTCTACAAAACGCACAGCGGGGTTGTTGGGGGCGGGCAGGGTGCTTCGGTTAAATTCGGTGGGCATCATGAAGGTGACCTCCCAAATGTCGTCTATGTCTGAGGAGGCTGATTGGTCGGCCCCTTTCTGGGTCACAGGCGACGTCATGGACACCGAAGCGCCCTGTTCATTGCCGCCAAAGATATAGCCCGCCAAAGTACGGAATCCTCTATTCAGCGCGCCGCGCCGATCCCCGCGCACGGCAACGACCGCAAGCAGATGTGGGGCATACTGGCGGACCTCCGCCCCCTCTAACGTGGCCTGCACCGTATAGCTTGGGGTTTCATATTTGCCGTAATAGCCGTCCTGATGTGTGTCTTGGGCTGTTGCCATACTTGCCAATCCAATTCCCAGCACTGAAAGCAGTTTACGCATGTGCGATCTCCTTTGGTGGGGAAGATAGGGCGATCTATCCCACTTGCGAGACTCAGTCGCACCGTATATCTGCCACCTATGACACAAGTGTTCGACATGGATGACCGCGCGCGCCTGCCTTGGCGCTTTTATGGTGCGACATGCACCGTACTCGCCCGTCTATGACGCCCGCCGCCTTGCTGTCGCAGGGCGCCAAGATCTCATTTCCTTACGCCAACAAACTACGGGAGAGGACCGATATGTCCCCCAAAACGCTTTATGATAAAATCTGGGATGCCCACGTCGCCCATGAGGCCGAAGACGGCACCTGTCTGCTGTATATCGACCGACACCTGGTCCACGAAGTGACCAGCCCTCAGGCGTTCGAAGGGCTCCGCATGGCCGGCCGCAAGGTGCGTGCGCCTGAGAAAACCATCGCCGTACCGGATCACAACGTGCCCACCACGTTGGACCGCGCCAACGCCGAAACCATGACCGAGGACAGCCGCATTCAGGTGGACGCGCTGGACAAGAATGCCAAAGAATTTGGTATCCACTACTATCCCGTCAGCGATGTCCGTCAGGGGATCGTGCACATTGTCGGCCCTGAACAGGGCTGGACACTGCCCGGCATGACCGTTGTGTGCGGTGACAGCCACACCGCGACCCATGGTGCCTTTGGGGCGCTGGCCCACGGCATCGGCACGTCCGAGGTCGAACACGTGCTGGCGACCCAGACGTTGATCCAGAAGAAATCCAAGAACATGAAGGTCGAGATCACCGGCCACCTGCGCCCCGGCGTCACCGCGAAAGACATCACCATGTCCGTGATCGGTGAAACCGGCACTGCGGGCGGCACCGGCTATGTCATCGAATATTGCGGCACCGCCATCCAGGACCTGTCCATGGAAGGCCGCATGACCGTGTGCAACATGGCCATCGAGGGCGGCGCGCGTGCGGGCCTGATCGCACCGGACCAGAAGACGTTCGACTACTGCAAAGGCCGTCCCCACGCCCCCAAAGGCGCCGAATGGGAAGCTGCGCAGGCGTGGTGGGAAACGCTTTATTCTGACGACGACGCCCATTGGGACAAAGTCGTGACGCTCAAGGGCGAAGATATCGCACCCTCTGTCACTTGGGGCACCTCGCCCGAGGATGTCTTGCCCATCACCGCGACCGTTCCCAGCCCCGACAGTTTTCAGGGCGGCAAGGTTGAGGCCGCACAGCGGTCGATCGATTACATGGGCCTCAGCGCCGGTCAGAAACTGACCGACATCGAAATCGACACGGTCTTCATCGGGTCCTGCACCAACGGCCGTATCGAAGACCTGCGCGCCGCAGCTGAAATCCTGAAAGGCAAGAAAGTCAAAGACGGGATGCGGGCGATGGTCGTGCCGGGTTCCGGCCTTGTGCGTGCGCAAGCTGAGGAAGAAGGTCTTGCCGACATCTTCAAAGACGCAGGCTTTGAATGGCGTATGGCGGGCTGTTCCATGTGTCTGGCGATGAACCCCGACCAGTTGGCCGAAGGCGAACGCTGTGCGTCCACATCCAACCGCAACTTCGAAGGCCGACAGGGGTACAAAGGGCGCACGCACCTTGTGTCTCCTGCGATGGCTGCCGCGGCGGCTGTCACTGGCAAGCTGACCGATGTGCGGGATCTGATGTGATGAAACGGCGCGGGTTTTTGCAACTGCTGGGCGGCGCGATTGCGGCGCCCTTGGTTCCGAATGTTGCTGTGGGGGCCGCGACCAAGGCGGCCTATCCGGCGTCTGCCTTGCACGCTGCGATCTACCACGCCCAATCCCGCGTCAATTTCTCCGTGTTCTCGCTGGCCCGTCAGCTTGGGCTCGATCTTGATCAGGCTGAGGCGCTGATGGGCGATATGTCGTCACGCGGCATCCTCGGTCCGCTTCAGGGCACAACCCAACCCGGTCGCTGGGCGCGCTCCAAAGTCTGGAAACGTCCCTTTGCGGGGGCTGCTGCGACGGGAAAGGTAATCAAGACAGCCCGCCCGTCCGATCTGACGCGGACAGCCCCCCAGACGGGCAAGAGCATCTCATTTGAAGTCGATCTTAACTCTTTTCTGAACTATTTGAGGAAAATGTCGCAAGATCAGGGGCTTACTCTTCATCCGCAGTGCCGCCAGACGACCTAGCCATACGGAAGCCATACCAAAACCATACGGAAACCATACCGCGCCAAATCGCGCCTTACCCTTTTACCTTCGTTAACGAGACGACAAAGCGCCGTTAACACACGACGAGGAAATGACATGCAAAAATTCGACAAACTCTCTGGCATCGCGGCGCCTATGCCGCTCGTGAACATCGACACCGATATGATCATCCCCAAGGTGTTTTTGAAAACCATCAAACGTTCCGGCCTTGGTGTGAACCTCTTTGACGAAATGCGGTATGACCGTCAGGGCAATGAACTGCCTGATTTTGTGCTGAACCAGCCTGCTTACCGTGAGGCGTCGATTCTCGTCGCTGGTGACAACTTCGGCTGTGGCTCTTCCCGCGAACATGCGCCTTGGGCAATCGCTGATTTCGGCATCCGCTGCGTGATCTCCACATCCTTCGCGGACATCTTTTACAATAACTGTTTCAAGAACGGCATTCTGCCCATCGTTCTGCCCGAAGATCAGCGCGATGTGCTGATGAAGGACGCAGAAAAAGGCGCAAACGCACGGATTGAGGTGGATCTGGAGGCGCAGACTGTGACGTCTTCTGATGGTGAAACCTTCACGTTTGATCTGGACCCCTTCAAGAAGCATTGCCTTATGAATGGCTTGGATGACATCGGCCTGACGATGGAAAAATCTGCGGCCATTGATGCGTTTGAGGGCCAAGTTTCGGCGCAACGCCCTTGGGTTTGATCGTGCCGGTTTAACCTTATCTGACCAGAATTTGGCAGATTTGCCATTAGGGGCGCCCTCGGGTGCCCCTTAATTTTGCCGCAGGCCCTAACGGTTCGTAAATCTGAATTAGTGCCGCAATCGCTTGAAACCCCTAGATATTGTGACCACCGTTTCAATGCTACGGAATGGTTGCAATCTCGCACCAGTATTGCCGCAAATCAGCCTTCATTTTGCGGCACATGATTAAGGTCACTTGCGACGTTAATGGAATGTAGGCAAATTTATGGCAACTATGAGGCAACCTGCCGACAACAGGCAGGATCAGACCGGGACAAGGGCGCGGCATCGTATCGCATCCGACCGAGATGAAGGAAAAAAGGCAGTGATTTCGCGTCTTTCTGGCGCCGTCCTTCGGGCGGCCATGGTGATTTTGATGATCGCGATGCCGGCTTTGGTGTTGGCGCACACATCTGTGGACACAGCGCAGATTGTGGCGCTGGTCTGCATCGTGGCGGGTGTGTTTACCTTTGTTGAATACAATTCCTCGTCCCCCAGCCTGATCGAATTCCGCGATGCGCCGCCGTTCAACCGCATCCGCTTTGGCGGCCTTGCGGCTACGGTTGTCGCGTTGACTGTCATCGCCAAAGGCGCGACCGACCCGACGACACTGACGGCGTTGTTCCAGATCATTGGCGGCTCACTGGCCGACGCGATGGATTTTCCTTATTCGCCGGTCCGTCTGGTTGTGCTTATGCTCCCACCCGAGGCTGACGTTACATTGATCAATGATGTGCGAATTGCCGCCGGGCTCAGCTATTTGGTGTCCCTGTTGTCCCTCGCCGTGTTCGTGGTCGCCCTGCGCCTTAAGAATTGGCCAAACCAACGCGGTGGTTTCAACGTCTGGACGAACCTGCCCACGTTTGACCCCACCGCAGGCGGGGACGTTGTGCATCGGCTCGAACGCGACGGGCAGGTTAACCTTATATTAGGGTTCTTGCTGCCCTTCTTGATCCCAGCATTGGTGAAACTTGCGTCGGATGTGTTCAACCCCATCCAACTGCAGGACACACACACGTTGATTTGGACGATGACCGCATGGGCCTTCATCCCTTCCAGCCTGATTATGCGCGGGATTGCGATGCTCCGCGTGGCGCAGATGATTTCCAATCAGCGGGAACGCGCGTACCTGAACGCAAAAGAGGACGACGGGCTGCCGGCCTGACCGTCCTCCTGTGCCTGCTTTGGCCTGGATTTGCTGGTGCTGACACTCTTCGGATCGCCACCTTTGCCGCCCCCCTCAGCCGCGAAGGCCCCGCCCTTTTGTTGCGCGATATCGGCAAAGGGGACGACCCCCAAATTGACGCTATCACTGCGGTGATCAATCAGGTGGCACCGGATATTCTGGTGCTGACGGATTTCGATTTTGACGGATCGGGGGCCGCTCTCTCAGCATTCGCGGCGCAGTTGGATCAACCCTATGCCCACCAGTTCAGCGCAGTGCCCAACGCAGGGCACCAAACGGGTTTGGATCTTGACGGTGACGGATTTACTGGCGACGCACGCGACGCTGTTGGATATGGCCGGTTCTTGGGCGACGGTGGCCTTGCCATTCTCTCCCATTACCCAATCCAACAGGATGCGGTGCAGGACTACTCCGCCACCTTATGGCGCGACATCCCTGACGCTGCCTTGCCCATGGTGAATGGTACTCTTTTCCCCACGCCAGATGTGTTTGAGACGCTGCCCGCATCCTCCACCGCGCACTGGTCGGTTCCGATAGACGTGGGCAAAGGGCGGATCACCCTTTTGGCCTTCGACGCGACCCCGCCCGTTTTCGACGGGCCTGAGGATTTCAACGGGTTGCGCAACGCGGCCGAGCTTCGCCTGTGGACGGCCGTGCTGAACGGTCATTTTGGCCCAACCCCCGCCAACCCGATCGTTATTGGCAATGCCAACGCCGATCCTTTCGATGGGGAGGGATCGCAGCAGGTGATCCACGACCTGCTGCACCATCGATCCCTCCAAGATCCGCGCCCTGTCAGCCGCGGTGCTGCCCAAGCTGCCGATGCGACCCACCTTGGGCCAGCCGCACAGGATACTGCGGATTGGAGGGGGGACGTCCCGGGCAATCTGCGCGTGTCCTACGTCTTGCCCAGCCGTGACCTTGCCGTCGTGGACGCGGGGGTGTTCTGGCCTGCCCCAGACGCACCGATGGCCGCAATGGTCATAGCCGCGGGCTCCCACCGTCTCGTCTGGGTCGACATCGCTTTGCCCCAATAATTCATGGCGAAACTTGACCCTCGCCCCCCAAAGGGCTAGGCGCTTTGGCAACGCGATTTAGCCAAGGAAAACGTCATGTCGAACCCCTCCCTTTTGATCCTGCCAGGTGATGGCATCGGTGCCGAAGTCATGGTTGAAGTGCGCCGTATCATCGATTGGTTCGGTGCCAAACGTGACCTGGTATTTGACGTGTCCGAAGACCTGGTTGGGGGCGCGGCCTACGACAAACACGGCACCCCGCTGCACGACGATACAATGGCCAAAGCCCAAGAGGTCGATGCCGTTCTGCTGGGCGCCGTGGGTGGCCCCAAATACGACGATCTCGATTTCAGCGTGAAGCCCGAACGCGGCCTGCTGCGTCTGCGCAAGGAAATGGATTTGTTCGCCAACTTGCGTCCGGCACAGTGCTTTGACGCGCTGGCCGATTTCTCGTCTTTGAAAAAGGACATTGTTGCGGGCCTCGACATCATGATCGTGCGCGAACTGACGTCCGGCGTCTATTTCGGTGAACCCCGCGGGATCCATATGGAAGACAACATGCGCGTCGGTGTGAACACCCAGCGCTACACCGAGGCCGAGATTGAACGCGGTGCCCGGGCGGCCTTTGAGATGGCGATGCGCCGGAACAAAAAGCTCTGTTCCATGGAAAAAGCCAACGTCATGGAATCCGGCATCCTGTGGCGCGATGTCGTGACCGAGGTGCACAAGGATTACCCCGAAGTTGAGCTGTCCCACATGTATGCTGACAACGGCGCCATGCAGCTGGTCCGCGCACCCAAGCAGTTTGACGTGATCTACACCGACAACCTGTTTGGCGACATCCTGTCCGATTGTGCGGCCATGTTGACGGGGTCTTTGGGCATGCTGCCGTCCGCGTCGCTGGGTGCGCCGATGGCCAATGGTCGCCCCAAAGCGATGTACGAACCCGTGCACGGGTCCGCGCCCGACATCATGGGGCAGGGCAAGGCAAACCCGATTGCCTGTATCCTGAGCTTTGCGATGGCGCTGCGGTATTCCTTTGATCAAGGCGATGAGGCGACGCGTCTGGAAGCTGCCATTGAAAAGGTTCTGGCTGATGGTGTCCGCACTGGTGATTTGTTGGGTGACGAAGACACCACCCCCGTCAGCACCTCTGGCATGGGTGACGCGATCCTCGCGGCCCTCGACGCAAGCCTGTAAGGCTTAGAAAACAGCGTGGTCGCCAAGATCGGCGGCCACGTCCCCCGCGACGAGTGCACGGTAGTGATCCGCCAGCGTGTCGGTTCCAAACTCCGGTGTACGGCTTGCATCGTAGCCGTTGTTGGTCAGGACGAGCATCGACTCAGCGGCATAGTATCGCCCAATTTTGGCAAGTTCCGCCTTGTCGCGCGCCCTTTGGCTGAACACCCCGACGATCCTAAGCATCCCGATGATCCCGTCCATGACCCACAGGGGCATTTTGCGGGTTTGAACGGGCTGGCCGAGGACTTCGGCCAAGAGGGTGCTTTGCATCAATGGGGTCAGGGCCGGGCCGGGTCCGCCGATTGGTAAAACGGCGTTCTGTTTGTCCGGATCGGATAGGCAAAGGGTCACATATCGGCCTAAATCGCGGTCGCTGATCGGCTTGCATGCTGTTCTTTCGCCGTCCCCGAACATCAAAAAGGGGCGTCCGTTTTTAACACGGTCCACTTGACCAGAGAGGGATTTGAAAAACGCCGTGGGCCGCACGATGGAATAGGTCAACCCGCTGTCGATCAACGCACTCTCAAACGCCAGTTTGGCCTTCTGGAAAGCCAGTTTCGGTTTCTGAACGCAGATTGCAGACAACAGAACGAAGTGTTTGATGCCAGCGGCTTGGGCGGCTTTGAGGATTCTAAGATGGGCATCATGATCAATCGCCCACGCATCCTGCGGCGTGCCCGTTCGCGACGCGAGGCATGACACGACAGCGTCGATCCCCTGCAGCTGTGACACGTCGATCTGATCCAGGTTCATGTCCAAAACCGCGACACCAGCGGGCAGGCCATTTGTGTCGGATCCCGCACGCGTGACACATGTCACAGCATGGCCAGCCTCAACCAAGGCCGCAGCCGTGGCGCGGCCGATCGTGCCGGTGGCGCCGAACAGTATAACAGATTGGGACGGGGTGTTCATCCCGCCACCCTAGGCAGACCTTTTGGGATTAACAATTGCTTCGTTTGTCACCGCTAAAGGGTGATGTTAGGCAAGGTGCAACACGAAACCTCAAGGCGGCTAAACCGATGTCCCCCAACGCAAAAGGAGCGCTTCTGGCGCTTTTGTCATTTGGAATATTTGCCACCCACGACGTGTTCGTGAAAACGCTGGGGGCGGAGTATTCCCCAGTTCAGATCGTGTTCTTTTCGGTCTTATTCAGCTTTCCGCTGGCGACGATCATGTTGATGCGGGACGCCAAGCCAGGGACGTTGTTGCCGGTTCACCCGTGGTGGATGGCGCTAAGAACGATTGCCGCCGTTGTCACCGCGTTAAGTGCATTTTACGCCTTCACCGTGCTGCCATTGGCGCAAACCTATGCGATTTTGTTTGCGGCGCCTTTGTTGATCACAATTCTTGCCATTCCGATCCTTGGGGAAAAAGTGCGGTTGCGCCGTTGGATCGCGGTGATTGTTGGCCTTAGCGGGGTTTTGATTGTTCTGCGGCCAGGGTCGACCGAACTGACGTTGGGCCACGCTGCCGCGCTGGCCGCGGCAGTCGGGGGATCCTTTGCATCCATCATTGTGCGCCGCATTGGTGCGGATGAACGCCCCGTGGTCATACTGCTGTATCCGCTGGTCGCGAATTTTGTTCTGATGGGGGCGGCTTTGGCGTTTGTGTACGAACCGATGCCGATTGAGCATTTGGGCCTCGTCGCTTTGGTTTCCGCTTTTGCATGGACAGCGGGACGGTTCATCATCGCCGCCTATCAGATCGGGGAGGCTGCCATCATTGCGCCGATGCAATACAGCCAAATCATTTGGGCGGCGGTGTTTGGCGCGCTGTTTTTCAATGAAACCATCGACACAATGACGTTGATCGGGGCAAGTGTCATCATCGCCTCGGGCCTTTACATCGTTTTGCGCGAAAGCCGCTCGGATGCGTCGTCTACGACGCCTGTTCTCCGCACACGGTCACGGCACGAGACCGGGACTTATCTGCGGGCAGGACCGTTTATGCGTCTCATCGGGCGCCACCCCGACCTTAAGTGATGCAAATAGGGCGCACCTCAGGCCGAGTTGGCAAAGTTACGCGGATTTTCCCCATAGGTAATAATTGAGACGCTGATTTAAGCCGCTATCCTAGCCGCAACCGACGATAGAACTGTCGGATAAATACACCTAAGAATGGTTGTGAGCGAGGGCGATGTCTTGAAGCGGACTTTGGCGAAGTGGTTTGGGGCAGCAGCCATCGTGGCGGCTATGGTGTCTGCGCCGATTGAGGCGCAAGCGACGCCGTTTACAACTACCGTTCCGAACGAAGGCATTTCCCTGCCCGGGCCTTATCCCGAAGCAGGGGGCGTTGCGATCGTTTTGATTGGGGCCAACGGCCAAGTCTATTATCAGTTTTCCGACCCGGCCGGTGCCTTTCGCGGGTTTCAGTTCCGCGGCAGTCCTTCGGGCTTTCGAGGCAATCCGTTCACCATCAACAACCCGATCCCGCTGGATTGCGGCGTGCGGACATGTTCGGATTATTTCGGTACACGGATTGACCGGATGTACGTCCGCTTCTCCGCATATGACGGCGACACCCAGACCAACGGGTTCGATGAGGATGATATTGATCTGATTATGAACGGCGTGAACGTCGGGAATTGGTCGGATATTCGCACAGAAAAAACGGACAACTCGGGCACGCAAAGCTTTGGGTTTGAACAGGGCTTCGGCAACAACTCTTTCAACACGGGCTGGTTCTTCTCGGATGATCCGGTGTTGATGGACAACATCCTGACCACGCAGCAAACCACCACACAGGTGTTCGACAGCGATCCCAACGACAACTATTGGGACTTCCGCCGCGGCAACAGCCTGCCGTCGGAAAGCCTGCGGACAATTGCCCCAGGGTACGAATTTGAGAAAACCGCGGATCGCACCACGTTTGCCGCAGCGGGAGAGGTGGTCACCTACAGTTTTCTGATCACCAACATCGGTTCGGTGGATATCAACGACATCCGCGTGACCGACGACAGGATCGTAACACCGATCACTTGTGCCGCGACATTTTTGCCCAAAACGACCAGTTCGGGGACGACGTCGTCTACGACTTGCACGGGCCAATACACCATCACGCAGGACGATTTCGACAGCCAAACCGTGACCAACATCGCGCAAGCGTCTGGCACACCCGAATTCGGCAGCCTTGGTGCTGTACAGGACACGGTCACAATCACATCGTCCACGGCCCTTGCCCCCGGAATCGAGGTTTTGAAATCCGCAGACCGCGCGGCGTTTTCAACAGTGGGGGAGGTGATCACCTACACGTATGTCATAAACAACACCGGCAATACCACGTTGACCGATGTCGTTCTGACCGATGACAAAATCCCCGGCAACATCTGCACAATCGCGAGCCTTGTGCCGCAGGCTCCGAACGATACCACGACCTGTACGGCCACCTATACCGTCACCCAAGACGATATTGATGACTTCGCCTTGTCGGGCCAACAACTGGTCAATGTCGCCACTGTCGCCAGCCAAGATCCGAACGGTGCGAATGTCGGTGATACGGACGACGAACGCCTGGATGGCCCAGCAGCGGCCCCGGCTTTGACGATCACCAAGACAGCCATTCAGGGCAATTTCGACGCGGTCAATGATCTGCTGCAGTTTGAAATCGCGATCCAGAACACCGGCAATGTCACATGGCCTGCCGCCCCTGCGATCACTGATCCCCTGATCACAAACGCAGGTGGCAGCGTTGTCTGTCCGGCAGGCACCGTGGCGCCGAATGCCACCATTATCTGCACCGGAGATTACCGCATCACGCAGCCCGATTTGAACGCCGAAGAGGTTGAAAACATCGCAACGGCGGACATCACCGTGGGCGGCGTTCCGATCACCGGAACCGCCGATGTGACGGTGCCTGCCGTGATCACCACGGGCCTCACCATCGTGAAGAGGCTGCCCGCTGGCGCGGACACGACGTTTGATGCTTTGGGCGACACGATCGACTATGAATATGTTTTGACCAACACCGGAACCGTCGATCTGTTCAACCCGACGATCACGGACGACAAGGTGTCTGTCAGTTGCCCTGTGACAACCATTGGTGCGGGCGCGTCGATCACCTGTACCTCTGACGCGCCGCATGTGGTGGATCAGGACGATCTTGATGCGGGATTTGTCACCAACATTGCCTCGGCGTCCAGCACCACGCAAACAGGGGACACGGTTGATACGGATGACACATCGCTGACCGTGAACGCGGACCAGATGCCAGCACTGCTGCTGGACAAAGCGGCGGATCCGGTCCCCGCGGGGTCTTTCCAGAACGGTCAGGTCGTCAATTACACCTTCACCGTTACAAACACGGGCAACACGACGTTGACCGCCCCGATCTTTATCGATGACGACCGCATCGGCGCACCGTTTGAATGTGCCCCTGGCCCGATCCCACCGGCCCCTGTCACCGGGTCGCAGATTGTCTGTGTCAACACCTATACCCTCGACAACGACGATGTTGCGGCAGGATTTGTGACAAACCGTGCCACGGCCTCATCAGGTGCCACAACGTCGAACGAAGACACGGCGATCGTGTTTGACCTTGGCGCGCCCGATCTTGATCTGACCAAGACCCTGACGAACCCCGCCCAGACGTTCTCATCCTTGACGGACACGATTGACTACACCTTCACCGTTCGCAATTCAGGCACAACGACGATCACATCGTCACAGGTCATTTCGATCAATGACCCGAAGGTGACGTCGGTCACGTGCGCCCAGCCGGCGACGTTGATCCCTGGGGGCACGTTCACCTGTACGGGATCCCTCGATACCATTTCGCAAGCCGATATTGATGCCGGTCAGATCGGAAACACAGCGACCGCCAGCTTCACCGATCCCTTTGGCAATATCGTTACATCGCCATCGTCGACGGCAACCATTCCGTCTTCCGTCGTCCCTGCCATGTCCCTTGTGAAGACAGGCCCCGCCGATTTCGGCGCGGTTGGATCGACGGTGACCTATACATTCGATCTGACGAATGACAGCGCACAAACCATCGCCATGGCCGAGGTCACGGACGTCAAAATTCCCGCGCTCGATTGTACGTTTACGAACATCGCGCCGTTCTCAACCGTGTCGTGTACAGGCGACTATGAGGTGACACAGGCTGATCTGGATCTTGGCACGATCGACAACGTGGCGAACGCCTCCGGCACGGCCCCTACCGGTGAGATTTTGTCCGCCACGGCGTCCGAAACGGTCACTGCGGACCCTGCCACCCAGATCCGTGCGTTGTCTTTGGACAAGACGGCAAATGTCAGCAGCTTTGCCGCTGTGGGCGACGAAATCCGCTATAATTTCTCGGTCACCAACACAGGCACCCTGACGTTGAACGATATCGTGGTGACGGACCCGCAGGTCGGCCTGACCTGCACCATTCCAAGACTGGCGCCCATGATCACCGACGATACGACCTGTATTGCCGCACACACCGTCACCCAAGACGACATCGACGCAGGGTCCTTTGACAACGTTGCAGAGGCCAATGCACCTGGGGCCCCAACCTCTCAGAGTTCTGTGTCCACACCAGGCCCCACCCGGACCGCGACCTTCACCGTTGAAAAGACCGCGAATGATACAACGGACGTGCAAGAAGGACAGGTGATCACCTATTCCCACGTTGTGACGAACACCGGCAACACGACGCTGGACAACATCACCCTCACGGACACTCATACCAGCGCGTCGGGCACTGCGACGCTGACCTTCGCCCCCTCAAACGTGATCACCACATTGGGGCCGAATGAGACAGCGACTGTGACGACACGCTATACAGTGACGCAAGATGATATCGATGCGGGCAATGATCTGACGAACACGGTGTCGGCCACGGCGACGCCCCAGGCCGGCCTGACACCACCGACCGCGACAGATGACGAAATCGTCGATGTCGAAGACGCGGTGCCTGCCATTTCGGTGGTCAAATCTGAAAACGACAACAGCGGCACATTCGGCAGCCTTCCTTCGTCTGAGCTGTACACATTCAGCGTCACAAACGACGGCAACGTGACGTTGACGGGGTTCACCCTGACCGATGATTTGACCGGCTTTACCTGCCCCCTTCCGTCCATTCCTGTTGGCGGGACGGTCAATTTTTGCGCCGATGGCACGACGGCCCTGCAAGACACCTACGATATCACGCAGGCGGATATTGACCGCGCCCAGCTTACCAACACCGTAACGGTGACCGATGGCACCTTGACCGCGACAGATGACGTGACCCTGACAGGCCCTGCACAGGTGGCCGCGATCACGATGGTCAAAACCGCGACCTCGGGCGCGAACTTTAGCGATCTCGGTGACGAGGTGACCTACGACTATGTCGTCACCAACGCAGGCAACATCACCCTGCGCGGTCCAATCACGGTGACCGATGACAAGACAACCGTGACGTGCCCCATCACGCCAGCCGCAGGGATCCCGCCGAGCGGCACCCTCACCTGCACGGCCACCTATGCGGTCACGCAGCAAGACCTGAACGCAGGATTTGTCACGAACGAGGCCGAGGCCTTTGTGACCCAAACCATAGTTCCGGGCGGACCAACAACCGTTGGCTCCGGGCTTGAGACGGAAACGGTCACGGCAACGCAGACCCCAAGCCTTGATATTGAAAAGGTCATCACGCCGGGCACACCCACGACGTTTGCCGCACTGACCGACAGCTTGAGCTATGATTTCACGATTACCAACAACGGCAACGTCACAATCGAGGCCCCGATCACGGTTAATGATGACCAGATCGGCAACGGCCTGACCTGTGCCACGGTTGATCTTGATCCGGGCGAAAGTGCGCAATGTACCCATATATGGACTGCGACACAGCCCGCCATTGATGCAAGCCAGATCACCAACACGGCCTCCCCCGTAGCGACGTTCGGCGGCAATCCGGTTCCATCTGACAGCGACAGCGTCATTGCCGTTGCGATCCAGTCCCCGGAGCTGAGCATCATAAAGACGTTTGATCTTGCCAACAGCGGAAGCTTTGCCGCCGGTCAGACATTTACCTACGATTTCCGTGTCACGAACGAAGGCAACACGACCATCACCACCCAGCCCGTGGTCAATGACAGCATCATCGATCCAGCCAGTCTGATGCTGTTGGGAACCTTCCCTGCGGGTGGATTGCTGCCGGGACAGTTCCTCGATTACACGGGCACCTATGCGGTGACACTGACGGACGTTCAACTCGGCTCGATCACCAACACGGCAACAGCCAGTGCGGACGGGATCACGTCGCCGCCGGCGAGTGTCGTGACCCCTGACACTGCCGATCCGGCCTTGTCGATCGTCAAAGAGGCCGATGTCACATCGTTCAGCACCTTGGGCGAAATCATCACCTACACCTACACGGTCACGAACACATCAGACGGGGCGCCAGCACCGGCCTTTGCCAATGCGATCACTGTCGAAGATGACCGAATTTCAGGCACGATCAGCTGTCCTGCCGGACCAGGGGGGCAGCTTTTGGTGGGTCAATCCGTTGAATGTACGGCAACCTATGCCGTCACGCAGGCCGATCTTGACGCGGGCACTGTGGTCAACTCCGCCGTCGCTGAAACGGTGTTCGGCGGTCAAGACGTTCTGTCGCCTGCCGCGATCGAAGAGGTAACAGGTGTCCAAGAGCCTGAGTTGAGCCTACTGAAAGAGGTCATTGCCGGAAACGATCCAGCCGCCGAAGGTGACATGATTACCTACCGGATGACGGCCGAAAATGAGGGCAACCAGACCCTGTCGAATGTGCAGATCACCGATCCGCGCATCCCTGATCTGACCTGTACAGTGGGCGGCATTGCAGCGCCAACGATTGTGAACCTCGCGCCCGGTGGCATTCTGATTTGCGAGGGCAGCTACACCGTCCAGCAATCCGACATTGATGTACAGGATCTGTCCAATACGGCGACAACCACTGCCACCAACCCAAGCGGAACACCGGTGTCCGCAACAGATACCGCGACACAACAGGTCGAGGCATTCGATCCCTCCCTGCTTGTGGTCAAAAGCCTGACATCGGGTGAGCCCGGTTCGGATTACTCCGCTGAGGGTGAGGAGATGACCTTCCGCATCAGCGTCACCAACAACGGCAACATCACCCTTGATGATGTGTCTGTGACAGACAGCATAGTCGCCGGTCAGTGTGACATCGGCACACTTGCCCCCGGCGACACCGACACCAACTGCGAATTTGTCTATTCGGTGACGCAAACGGATATCGACAACGGCTTTATCGACAACATTGCCACCGCCGAAGGCCAGCCGCGCACGCCGGACGCCGACGAAATCACCCAGACTGGCACCCTGCGCAGCATCGGCCCCGCGAGGGAGCCTGGGTTCTCCTTGGTCAAAGAGGCGGACCTTGATGATTTTGCCGCCGACAATGTGACGATCACCTACACCTATACGGTCGCGAACACGGGCAACGTGACGTTGTTCGAAACCCCCGTGATCGATGACGACAAAATCGGGACGGTGACCTGTCCACCGCTGACCGCAATGGGTATCCCGCCGCTTGGGTTCATCACCTGCACCGCGACGTATGACACCACCCAAGCAGATGTGGACAACGGTGGCGTGACCAACATTGCAAATGTCTCATCGACAGAGGTTCCGTTCGATCCCAACAATCCAAATGGCGCGGAAGCATCTGAAACCGTGCCATCGGTTCGCACCCCGGGTGTGAGCATCGAAAAGGTCGCCAACGCCACGGCGAATGTCGCTGAGGGTGACACGATCACCTACACCTACACCATCCGTAACACCGGCAACGTGACGTTGACCGATATCATGCTAGATGATCAGCACACATCAGCATCGGGCACAGCAGCGCTCAGCATCCAACCCTCTGCCACGGTCAGCACACTGGCGCCGAATGGCACCGCGACACTGACGGCTGATTATGTGGTGACACAGGCCGATATTGATGCAGGTGCCGCGTTGACAAACACGGTGTCTTTGACCTCCACCAGTCCGGATGGCACATCGCCCACAGCGACCGATGACGCCAGCGTCACCCCCGAGGCTGAGGCCCCCGCTATCCAAGCCAACAAGACCGTGTCCGCGAACACAGGGCTTGAGGCCGGCGATATCGTCACCTTTGACATTACTGTTGAAAACATCGGCAATGTGACACTGGACCAGATCACCTTGACCGACAGGCTCAGCCGGATCGACGGGTCCAGAATCACGCCAAACCCGACACCATCCCTGGTCAGCGGCGATGGCGCGGATTTGTCCCCAGGTGAGGTTTGGACCTACCAGATCGTTCATACTCTGACGCAGGATGACGTTGACGCAGGCGGGCTGTCCAATTCGGCCACGGCCACCGGAACGTCACCGTTTGATACCGATGTGTCTGACGTGTCGAACAACGGGGCAGGGGCCGGGAACACGTCCACCCCGTTTGTGATCCCAGCAAATCCATCCATCGAAGCGACCAAGACGGTCCTGGTGGAAAACACAGGCGTCGATGAAACCGTCACGTTTGAGATCGTGTTGCGCAACACGGGCAATGTGACCCTGACAGGCGTCGCGGTCAGCGACGACACGCTAACCCGCGCGGACGGCACCGAACTTACGTTGACGTCTGGCCCGTCGTTTGCGGGTGCAAGCAGCGGATCGCCAGAGGGAACGTTGCAGGTGGACGAAACCGCGCGCTACCTTGCGACCTATGTCCTGACACAACCCGATGTTGACGCTGGCGGCGTTTCCAACGTGGCGACTGGGTCTGGCACACCGCCAACGGGCCTACCCGTGACGGATGATGTCGACACCCCCGCGACGGTGACCATTCCGGCGGAACCGTCGATTACGATGAATAAAATCCTCAGCGCGGGCGGGCCAACATTCGACGCCGTTGATGATGTTTTGACCTATCAGTTCATCGTGACGAATACGGGCAACATCACCCTGACGGATCCGATCACGATTTCGGACCCTTTGATCACTGATGCAGGGGGAACAATCGTTTGCCCCGCGCCGCCCCTCGCCCCCGGTGCGGTGGCGACCTGCGAAGGCAGCTACAGCATCATACAAACAGATATCGACACCGGCCAAGTGGACAACACGGCCACAGCGTCTGTTCCGGGGGCCGATCCGGTGACGGACAGCACCTCAACCCCTGCGCTGCAGTTGCCCGCGTTGGAAGTGGTGAAAGAGGCCGAAGTGATTGCATCGGCTGACTTCATCGTCGGGGCAGAGGTCGATTACACCTACACCGTGACCAACACCGGCAACTTGACGTTGACCGATCCGATCACTGTGGAGGACAACCTGATCGATACCGTTGTCTGTCCCGCGCTGCCCGCGGGCGGATTGGCCCCGCAGGGGGCATTGGTGTGCATGGCGACCTACACGGTCACATCGACAGACGTTCAACTGTCCAGTGTGACAAACCTTGCATCTGCGTCCAGCGGCGCCGTTGAAAGCCCATTGACGAGCGAGACAATCCCCGCCGATGGCGTTCCCTCGCTGACCGTCGAGAAGGTGATCCGCACGGTGACGGATGCATCCGACACCCCATTGGCAGACGGGACATTCTCGGCCATCGGGGACAAGCTGACGTACGAATACATCATCACCAACTCGGGCACGGTGTCCTTCGCGTCAGATATTACGATCACCGACGACTACTTTGATGATCCGATTGCGTGCTATGTTCCAGATGCGACCAACCCCGACCTGATCCCCACAGAGACGGTGTCATGCTTTGCCACCTACACGATCACGCAAGAGGATCTGGACGCCGAGACGGTCTTGAACACAGCCTTTGCGCAAACCATCTTTGGCAATGACCCTGCAACACCTGTGTCCAGCGCCCCCGTCACCGAAGAGGTTTTGGCAGATACAGCCCCTGCGCTAGAAACCGTCAAGACGGTGAACCCCACGCGCTATGACGCCATCGGCGATGTGCTGACCTACACGATCACCACAACCAACACCGGCAACCAAACGTTGACCAATATTGTGGTGACGGACAGCCTCATCCCCGATCTGGTGTGTGAGGTTGCCACCCTTGCCCCTGGGCAGGATTTCACCTGTTCGCCAACCTTGACCATCACACAAGCTGAGATGGACAGCGGGGAGCTTGTGAACCTTGCGGGGGCACAGGGTCTGACACCAGATGGCGAAAACGTCACTGGAAGCCTTGGTGATGCGACAGCGGTTGGCCCTGATACCACGCCCGGCATCAGCCTTGTCAAAACGGCCAACCCGTCGCCCTTCGGCCCCGTTGGGTCGGCGGTCACCTATGCGTTCGCGGTGACAAACGATGGCCCGTTCACGTTGCGAAATCTCGAAGTGACCGATCCGCTGATCCCCGGCTTTTCTTGCACCATTGCCCAACTGGCCGTAGGGGCGACCGATAACGTCAGCTGTTCGGCATCCTACACTGTGACGCAGCAGAATGTGGATGACGGCACCATTGAAAACACGGCGACCGTCACCGGTGAGACACTGTTTGATCGCCCCACATCCGCAACCGATACCATCACGACAGACGGCCCTGATGCGGCCCCGTCGCTTGAGGTGGTGAAAACAGCGCAGGTGCCTTCGACCACACTGGGCGAGACGATCACCTACACCTTGCGGGTGACAAACACCGGCAATGTCACGTTGGACGAACCCGTCATTACAGACCGCATGACGCGGATCGGGACCGGACGTCCGACATTCCTGACGACCCCGTTTGAACTGGTGTCGGGGGATCTGGATGGCGACGATCGGATTGATGTGGATGAGGTCTGGATCTACCGCGCGACCTACGAAATCCTGCAGAGCGATATCAACGCGGGCGGCGTGTCGAATACCGTAACGGCGGTCACCGCTGGGCCGGACGGCACCCCGGCACAGGACGTGTCCGATGAGGGAGACGCCAGCAATGGCGATGACAACCCGACGTTGGTTCCGATTACGGCGGACCCTGTTCTGGATGTCACGAAAACGGTTCAAGTCGCGGCCGCGGCTGTTGGCGAAATCGTCACCTTCCGGATTGAGGCCGCGAACCGTGGCAACGTCGACATCTTGAATGTTGAGGTCACAGACACTCTGACGCGCAACGATGGGACCGATCTGTCTGATCAGGTGTCTGCGCCCGTCCGCGTGGCCCCCAATGCGTCTGAAACGATCCTTGCCCCGGGTGAGGTCTTCGCCTGGACCGTCGATTATGAAATCACCCAAGACGACGTGGACGCCGGCGGAATTTCCAACGTGGCGAATGTGTTTGGTGTTGGCCCCCTCGGCGATTTCGTGTCCGATTCGTCGGACAATGGCGACGATGGCGATGGCAATGTCGTTAACGATCCCACAGCGATTGTGATCGCGCCCGCGCCGCAGCTTGACGTGGTGAAAACCGTTACATCGGCGGACCCCACGGGCGCGGGCAGTGTCGTGACGTTCGATATTGTCGCATCCAATCTGGGCAACGTGTCGTTGTCTGGGCTGACATTGACGGACACCCTGACCCGTGGCGATGGCACACCTCTGACGCCTGACAGCATCTCCCCTGCGGCTGTTTCTGGTCAGACCATCGCGGGGGGCGCATCCCTGACGTGGACGGTGACCTATACCTTGACGCAGGATGATGTGGACAATGGCAGCATTTCAAACACCGCCTCGGTGACGGGGACCACACCCACGGGGCTGCCCGTAACGGATGTGTCTGACAATGGGGACGACACCGACGGCAATGTGATCAACGACGCGACAGGCGTGGTCATTCCACAAGATCCAGCCCTCATCGTAAACAAGGTCGCGTCTGTGCCCGAACGGATCGTCGACACAACGATTGAAACGGTCTTCACCATCACGGTTGAAAATGCTGGCAACGTGACACACCGCGATCTGTCCGTCCTAGATGACATGACAGCCTTCGTCGCCCCCGCCACGTTGTTGAGCGTGTCGACACCTGTGGTGACCGGCCTGGCCGAAGGCGGGGCGAACAGTGGATATAACGGCACAACGGTCACGCAGACACTGGCGTCTGGATCTACACTGAACGTTGGTGACACAGCTACGATCGCAATCACCGTCCGCTACGACATCGCGGCAGGCTCCCCTGCGGGACAGAACACCGCTGTCGTCTCAAGTGACTTCACGGCGGCCGACCTGACGGCTTCGACCGGTGTGGCGGCCAGCGACGCGGATCCGGACATTTTGGCCGACAAGGCCATTACGTCCGCAGGGCCGTATCAGGCTGGATCGGTGATTGACTATGAAATCACATTTACCAACCGAAACAGCACGCCGGAAGCTGATTTGACCTTGGTCGATCTGCTTCCCGCAGGCCTGACGTATGTGCCGGACAGCGCCACGTTCAACGGCGCGTCGACCCCTGCGCCTGATCGGACGGGCCGGCGTCTTGAATGGAACGGCGTGACCATCGGGGGCGGCGACACCGTGACGATTACGTTGTCCGCGCTTTTGCTGGATGGGGTCGGGACATACACGAACGAGGTGTTCGTTCTGGACAACCAAGGCGATCAAATCTCAAACGCGGCGACCGCGACGTTCACCGTCTCGCCCGAAGCAGTGTTTGATTGCACGGATGTCATCGGCAAGGTTTTTGATGACGTAAACGGCAACGGCTACCAAGACCCGCCGCCTGATGCGCGCGCGCCGATTTCGGATCAGACGTTCAATGACGGCAAATTCGCGGTGACACCCGAGGTGATTGATCAGCAAGAACGGGGCGAACCTGGCCTTGCAGGTGTGCACCTTGTGACGGTGCGGGGTGATATAATCACCACCGATGCCTATGGCCGCTTTAGCGTGCCTTGCGCCGAATTGCCGGGACCGACGGGGGCGAACTTCACCCTGAAACTGGATGACCGGTCCTTGCCCACGGGCTACCGCGTCACATCGGAAAACCCACGGACGCTGCGCCTGACCGCAGGTATTATGGCTGAGATGAACTTTGGCGCGACCTTAGCAAATCTGGTGGATATTGATTTGTTGGCAGCGGCCTTTGTTGCGGGATCGGATCAACCGGTCGCGGGGCTTGAACAAGGCGTCGATGGGTTGATCTCACAAATCGAAAGCACGCCGTCCGTGCTGCGCCTGACCTACTACACCAATGGCGAAAGCGATCAGACAGCGCGTGCGCGTCTGGCCGCGGTAGAGGCGCTGATCAATGACCGCTGGCGCGGCCCCTATCGCCTGCGGATCGAAACCACGATTGCGAGGGTCCAGTAATGGTTCAGTTCATGTCGTCTCGTTTGCCCTTGCGCGCAGTTTTGCTGGGCAGCTGCGTGACCTTCGCCACACCGATCATCGCGCAAGAGGGTGCGGGCTTTCTGATCACAATCAACGGTGCGCCAACGGCAGGGGATGCTTCTATTCAACAGCAGGTCCGTCGTCCGGACGCGCAGCTGGATCAGGCAGATGTGCGCATTCAGTACGACGGCCTGACCGCGACCCCCGTTCTTGATCTGGAGATTGAGGGCCCCGTCGGTCCGTCTGTCACCCTGCAATCTGCGATGAACTATCCGGCCTATGTCACACGTGGCGAAATCCGCCTCTATGACACCTCCGGTGCCGGTGCCCCGCGTTTGGTGGCGACACGGCCCATCGCGCCAAATGGCACCACCACGGTTCAGGTGCCCGATGGCGACATCTATGCCACCCACCGCGTCTACGATGCGCGCGGACGGTATGATGAAACGGCACCTCTGTCCCTGAACCGCGCTGACAGTCGGTTGCGTGCAGACGGCGTTGAAGACGGCACAGATGCCACCGCGCGGCGCGGAATACCCGTGCACGGTGGCGCTGTGACGGTGTCCGGCTCCTCCGTGCCGCAGGGCGCGCGGGTGCAAACCATGGGTGAGGTGATCCGCCCGGACGCGTCAGGCCGGTTTGCCGTACAACGTATCCTGCCAGCTGGTGCGCATCCTGTTGGGGTGCAAGTGACCGGTGCGGGCCAGAACGTCGATCTGGTGCGTGACATCACCGTGCCGCGCGCCGATTGGTTCTATGTTGCGACCGCTGATCTGACCTACGGCACGCGTCGCTCGGACGGGGTGACTGAAACATACAGCGAAGGGCGGGCTGCGGGCTACGTAAACGGCCACTTCGCCAATGGCGTGCAACTTACGGCGCAGATCGACACGGGTGTTGGTCCGCTTGAAGATCTGTTGTCAGATCTGGACGAACGCGATCCGCGCTCGGTGCTGCTGCGCATCGACCCGGATGATCTGTACCCGACCTATGGTGACGACAGCACCATCGTGGATGATACCCCGACCCAAGGTCGTATTTATCTGCGGGTGGAGAGGGATAACAATTTCCTCCTGTGGGGCAATTACCAAGCACAGGTGCAGGGCGGCTATCTGCGCAACGAACGCACACTTTATGGCCTGACGGGCCATTATGAGACCTCGGATGTGACGTCTGAGGGCGCGCCTCGCGCTTCGGTTGATCTTTACTCGGCCCAGCCCGAACGGCTGGCGCAACGCGATGTGCTGATCGGCACCGGCGGGGCTGTTTATTTCCTCAACCGCTCAGACATCGGGATCGGGTCGGAAACCATAAGTGTTCAGGTCCGCGATGCGTCGACAGGTCGGGTGTTGGAAACACGTGAACTGGTCGCGGGTCAGGATTATTCGATCAACTACATCCAAGGCGTCGTGACACTGTCCGCACCCTTGTCGAGCTATGGCGGGACCGACGGTGTGATTGTCACAGCCCCCGGCGGGAACACGGAAACCGCATTGATCGCGCAATACGAATACAGCCCTACGGCACAGGACGTTGACACCTTTGCCTATGGCGGACGGGCCGAGGCTTGGGTGACAGACGACATCCGCATTGGCGTCACCGCCATGTCCGAAGACAACGGCACAGGCGATGACCAACAGGCCATCGGTGTCGATCTGCTGTGGCAACCAAGCCCGACCGCATATGTCTCCTTGGATTACGCGCGCAGCGAAGGGCCGGGCTTCACGTCTTCCATTTCGTCCGATGGGGGTTTGGTGTTCGACACGCAGACCGACGCCGGCGGCACGGGTGAGGCCTACAGGCTCGAGGCTGGGGCAAACCTGTCTGATCTGGGCTTGTCGGCCGAGGGCGCGATTGCGACTTATTTTGAAAAACGTACCGAAGGATTTTCGACCCTCGACTATGACATTGACGCCGATGAAACCCTTTGGGGCGTGGCGCTGGATGCGCAGGTCAGTGACCGTTTGTCGATTGCCGCGGCCTATGATGATCTGACGTCGGATGCCGGTGACATAGAACGCGAAGGCACGGTTGAGGTGTCCTATGCCCTCAACCCAGCGCTGACTTTGGCGGCAGGGCTCGGCTACACCGACCGCGATGACGGCACCGAAATCGGCACCCGTACCGATGCCGCCGTGCGTCTGACCTATGCGCCAAGCGACGACCTCACTGTCTTTGGTTACGTCCAAAGCACCTTGGACCGGTCCGGCACGATCGAGGCGAATGACCGCGTTGGCCTCGGCGGATCTTATGCGTTTGCCGACACCTGGACGGTTGAGGGCGAAGTGTCCGACGGGGATCAGGGCACAGGCGCGCGTATCGTCTTCCGTCAGGAACGTGGTGAACAGGACAGCACCTACTTCGGATACGAACTCGACCCCGACCGCGACATCGCGGGCGTCGATTTGGTGGGCAATGATGACGGGCGTCTGATCTTTGGCGGCAGTCGCGACCTGGGTGGTGGCTGGTCCACTTATGGCGAAAACACCTACGATATGTTCGGGGCCCATCGGTCCCTGACATCGGCCTATGGTGTCTCGTATGAGGTGTCCGATTATCTGACCTACACGGCGTCTGTCGAATTCGGACAGGTCCGCGATGATGTGAATGGAGACTACGAGCGTCGGGGCCTCGGGCTTGGGATGGCGTATCAGGATGCCAGCACGACAGCGTCCGCTCGGTTAGAATATCGCACCGATGATGGTACGCTGTCTGGCAGCGACCGAGACAGTGAAACGGTTCTTTTGGTCGCTGATGTCGCGCATAAAATCGATGAAGAACGCCGCCTGATTTTCCGTCTTGATGCGGCCACCACATCTGGCGATGGCACCATCGTCGAAAGCGGTGATTTGATCGATGCGCAGCTGGGCTATGCCTACCGCCCCATCGACAATGAACGTCTGAACATGCTGTTCCGCTACCGCTATCTGGAAGACACCTACGGCCAGCAGCTGGACAACAGCGACACGCCAGGATCCCTGCAGCGCAGCCATGTCCTCAGCTTTGATGCGTCCTATGACCTGAATGAGGAATGGACCTTGGGCGGCAAAATCGGCGTGCGCCTGTCTGAGACTGCGCCCGATGCCGCCACGGCATTCACCGAAAACAACGCAGCCCTTCTGGTGGCCAACGCGCGCTATCATTTCCTGCACAACTGGGATGCCTTGGTTGAGGTGCGCGCAATGCGGTTTGACCAGACAGAGACGACGGAATTTGGTGCGCTGGGCGCGGTTTACCGCAACCTTGGGCCGAACGTGAAACTGGGCGTTGGCTATAATTTTGGGACAGTGTCCAGCGATTTGACGGATATTGATTTCGACGAAGGCGGCAGCTTTATCAACTTGGTGGCGCAGTTCTAAACACGCTCTGGGGCGTTAAATCACCGCGTTTTCGCGAAACGGCGCCCCTTTGCTGATCCGGTCAAACCCGAATGGGCTGAGGTCAAGCGTGCGGTAGCCACCGTGCACCAACATCTCAGCCGTGCCGCGCCCGAGTGCAGGCGTTTGCTGTAGCCCGTGGCCCGAGAACCCATTGAGGAAATGAAAATTCGTCACCTCAGGATGCGGCCCCAAAATCGCGTTGTGATCGAAGGTGTTATAATCGTAATGGCCCGCCCATTCGGTCACGACCTTAATGGCCTCGAACTGGGGAATGCGGGTGGCGATGGTGGGCCAGATTTTGTCTTCCCAAAGGGCGTGATCCATTGTGAAGTCATCGAAGTCGACGGCTGGGTCCACATCTGAGTGCCCGCCCGCCAAATAAGTCTGCGGTCCGTCCTGTCGGAAATGCACACCGCTGGGATCAATTGTCAGCGGCAAGTCCTGTTCGAGAGGTTGTTCGGCAGAGAAGATCCAGCTGAAGCGTTTGCGCGGTTCAACCGGCAGGGCGATCCCCGCCATGGCCGCTGTTTTTGCGCCTCGGGTTCCACTGGCGTTGACAACCTGACCGCAGCCAATGGCCTCACCGGTCGTCAGCACGACAGCCTCGACCTTGCCGCCAGCCAGACGCAGGGCGGCAACCTCGCCTGCCAGATATTCGACGCCCCGTTCGCGGGCGGACCGGCGGAACCAATCAAACACGGTGCCGCCGTCCCAATAGCCTTCGTCAACCGTATTGATCGACCCAAGCACAATGTCATCGACGTTGTAAAACGGATAGGCGGCCGCGATCTCATCCGCGGTCATCAGTTGCGTGGCAGCCCCCGCCGCAGACTGGACTGCATGGGAGGCGCGCAGCTGTTGGGCGAAGGCGTCGTCATCGGCCAGATACATGTAGCCATAGTTTTGGATCGACAGCTCCGGCACCCGCGTGTCACCGCCCATGTGTTCGCGAAAGCCCTTGATGAACTGGGCGCCAAATCGGCTGATCTCTACGTTCAGCGGGTTGCTGAACTGTTGCCTGATGCACGAATTGGTATGTGCTGTGGCACACTTTTCATAAGTCGGGTCTTTCTCGATGACCAAGACCGACCCGTCAAAGTCGGGATCATTGGTCAGAAACCACGCGACGCCCGACCCGTACATAGCCCCTCCGATGATGACGACATCGTAGGATGTTTTCGCCGGTGTGGTGGAAAATCCCAGTGCTGCCATATGCGATGCCTCCCTCTCCTGCACAGGGCCGCAAACGCAGCCATCCGTCAAGACAAACTGAATTCTGATAAAATTAGTCAGAAAAGCTTGACCTGCATGATGTCCCAGAGTATCTGACAAAAAAAGTCAGATAACATGGAGTGTCCAATGACAATGAAGAACCTGACCCTTTCGGCCCTTTTGATGGCAACCGCCGCACCTGCGTTCGCAGAGGGTGAGTTGAACCTTTATTCCTCACGTCACTACGACACGGATGAACGTCTGTACTCTGACTTTGAGGACATGACCGGCATCACCATCAACCGCATCGAAGGCAATGCGGACGAATTGATCGCCCGTATGGAAGCCGAAGGCGCGAACTCCCCCGCTGATATTCTGCTGACCGTTGACACCTCACGTCTTGAGCGTGCGAAAAATGCAGGCGTCCTGCAGTCCGTCGAAAGCGACGTTCTTGAGGCCCGCATCCCAAGCTACCTGCAGGACGCCGACAATCAGTGGTTCGGGTTCTCCCAGCGTGCGCGGATCATCTTCTACGATAAGAACGACGTCGAAAACCCACCCATGACCTATGTTGACCTGGCCGACCCTGCCTATGAAGGCATGGTGTGCCACCGGTCTTCGTCCAACGTCTATTCCCAGACCTTGCTGTCTGCGGTTATCGAAAACCACGGTGAAGAAGCAGCCCGTGATTGGGCGCAGGGCGTCGTGAACAACTTTGCCCGTGATCCACAGGGCGGTGACACGGATCAGCTGCGCGGTCTGGTGTCGGGTGAGTGCGATATTTCGATCTCCAACACTTATTACTTCGCACGTTCCGTCCGCAAAGACGTGGACGGCCTGCCAGAAGACGCCCGCGCTGACATCGGTTGGGTTTTCCCCGCGCAAGACGCTGAAGGCGCGCATATGAACCTGTCCGGCGGTGGCGTTGCAGCAAACGCACCAAACCGCGACAACGCTGTGTTGTTCCTTGAATACCTCGCCTCTGATCAGGCGCAGCAGTATTTCTCCGCCGGTAACGATGAATACCCAGCGGTGCCTGGCGTTGGCATCTCGCCCTCCGTGGCCACTTTGGGTATCTTCAAGCCTGATGATGTGGATCTGAGCGATGTGGCCGCCAATGTGCCGCTCGCCCAGCAGATCTTCAACGACGTGGGTTGGGAATAACCCCGCCGGTCTCAGGACCGATCAAGACACGAAAGGGCGCCCTCATCGGCGCCCTTTTTTGTGGGGCATGTTTATGCGTCGTGACGGGCAACTTTGCGGCACAGCAAGATAACGGGCAGCAGTCCAATCGCGCCGATCAGCAGGCTTGGCACCGCAGCGCCCGACAGCCGTTCGTCAGATGCCAACCGGAAGGCCTGCACCGCCAACGTATCATAGTTGAACGGGCGCATGATCAGCGTTGCGGGCAGCTCTTTCATGACATCGACGAAGACGATCAAGGCGGCGGTCAGCAAGCTGGGGGTCAAGAGGGGCACGTGGACCCGCCGGATCGTGCCGGCGGAGCTTTCGCCCAAAACGCGGCTGGCGGCGTCGATGTTGCGGCTGACGCTTGCGATGCCGCCCTCATAGGCGCCTAAGGCAGCGGCCAAAAAGCGGATCATATAGGCCCCGATCAGCAGCCAGATCGACCCTGTGAACAACAATCCTGTGGACACGTCAAAGGTCGCGCGCATCCACGCATCAAGCGCGTTATCAAAGGCCGCGAAGGGCACCAACAGGCCCACGGCGATCACGCCGCCGGGCACAGCATAGCCGACCCGCGCCACATACATCGCCCCCGTCGCAGCCCGCGTGCTGCGCAACCGTGCGAAACTACCGAGGATCACCGCCATGGCGACCGTGACCAATGCCGCAATCCCCGCAAGCGTCAGGGAGTTTGTGATGAATTTGACGTATCTGCGGCTCAGCAGGTTTTGCTCTGATCCGACGGCCATGACCGATAAGGCAATGACAGGAATGATGACGCCGAACAGCACCGGCAACCCGCACAGAACAATGGCACCCACCTGCGCGCGGCCCCGCAGTCGAACGCGGCCAATCACCTCTTGCCGCTTGCCATTTGCAAACCGCGCGCGCCCTCGGTTGGCGCGTTCCAGCATGGCCAGCAACAGTGCGAACGCCAAAAGGCCCAGCGACAGCTGTGCGGCGGCCCCTCGGTCGGCCATGGAAAACCAACTGCTGTAAATACCCGTGGCGAACGTCTGCACGCCGAAATAGGACACCGTTCCAAAATCTGCGATGGTTTCCATCATGGTCAGCAATACGCCCGCCGCGATGGCAGGACGGGCCAATGGCAAGGAGACCGTCAAAAACGCCACCAGTGCGGATTTGCCCAAAGACCGCGCGGCCAGAAATGTCGTGCCGGATTGCCCCAGAAACGCCGCGCGCGCCAAAAGGTAAACATAAGGATACAATACAAGCGACAGCATCGCAGCCGCCCCACCTAGGCTGCGAATTTCGGGGAACCAATAGTCCCGTGGGCCCCACCCTGTCAGATCGCGCAAGGTGGTTTGCACAATGCCCGGATGGTCCAACAGATGGGTGTAGGCATAGGCCAGAACATAGGCCGGAAACGCCAACGGTATGACCAACGCAATCTCAAGCCAGCGACGGCCCACGAAATCGCACATCGTGACCAACCATGCCGCCCCCGTGCCGATCAGAAAAGTCGCTATGCCGACGATCACCACAAGGGCAAGCGTATTTCCGGTGTAGCGGGCCAAAACGGTATCAGCCAAATGGCGCAAGGTGTCTGTATCGCTGGTAAAGGATGCCAGCAAAACGGCCAGATGGGGCAACATGCAGAACAAGGCGACCGTAAAGGCCACGGCAGCAATCGCTTTGTCGGCGAAGAACCAAGTGGGCCGGTCGGGGCTGTCGTTGATGTGCGTGCTGTCGGTCATATCGCCCGATACCTGATTGATCTGCTGCCGTCTATCTATGGCCTATTGTTTTGGTCAGGAATGCGACCCCTTGCCCTCGTGTCCCTGTCCATGCGACCCATCGGGCCAAAGGAATGCCACATCATGCGTATCGGTCTTGTTTGCCTCGTGCTGGCCTATGTACTCAGCCAGTTTTACCGCGCCTTTCTGGCCGTCCTCACGCCCGCGCTTGAGGCCGATCTGGGCGCGACCCCCGCAGATTTGGCCTATGCGTCCGGGCTGTGGTTCATTGTGTTTGCCGCCATGCAAATCCCCGTGGGTGAGGCCTTGGACAGGATCGGCCCGAAACGGACCGCCGTATCTTTGTTTGCACTGGGTGGGGCCGGGGGCGCTGCGGTTTTCGCGATGGCCACAACGCCAACCCATATTGCGTGGGCCATGGCGTTGATCGGCGTGGGCTGCGCGCCTGTGCTGATGGCCAGCTACTACATCTTTGCCAAGATGTACCCAGCGGCGATGTTCTCGACCCTTGCGGGGGCTGTCATCGGGTTCGGGTCTGTGGGCAACCTTGCCAGTGCGGCCCCCATGGCCTGGGCGGTTGAGACACTGGGATGGAGAGAGACCATGTGGACGCTGGCGGCTCTCACTCTTCTTATCGCAACCTCCCTTTGGGTATTTGTCAAAGATCCCCCCAACACTTCGACCACTGGCCAAAGCGGCACTGTTCTTGACGTCCTGCGCATTCCGGCCCTGTGGCTGATCTTTCCGATGATGTTTGTGAATTACGCGCCTGCTGCGGGCATTCGCGGTCTCTGGGCGGGCCCCTACAGCGCAGATGTGTTTGGCGCTGATACGGCGATGATCGGGTCAGTGACACTGGTCATGGGGCTTGCGATGATCGTGGGAAGTTTCCTCTATGGTCCGGCGGACCGTTTGTTCGGATCCAGCAAATGGGTCGTCTTCGGGGGCAATGCCTTGGGCGCCTTGGCGTGTTTTGCCTTGTTCGCCCTCCCTGCGGGTGGGTCGATCTGGGGTGCGGTCGCGTTGCTGGCGGTGGTGGGGATTGGGGGCACAGCGTTTCCTGTCCTCATCGCCCATGGCCGCGCGTTTTTCCCGGATCATCTGACAGGGCGCGGCGTGACCATGTTGAACCTCTTTGGCATTGGCGGCGTGGGCGTCATGCAATTTGTCACCGGTCGCTTGATGGACCGTTGGACGCAGACCGGCGCCGACGCCTACAACCAGCTGTTTTTGTTCTACGGATGTCTCATTTGCTGCGGCTTGGTCATCTATGCCTTTGCGCCCGATCGCCGGTCTTAGCCGCCACGGCTGATCCTTTCGCCGACTGCCTCTTTCGTTTGTGTCCCCAAACGTCTAAGAGGGCCACGCCCCACCAAAGGGGCATGAGTCTTTACAAAGGAACCAAGCAGATGGGCTATAAAGTCGTCGTATGTGGCGCCACGGGCAACGTGGGCCGCGAAATGCTCAACATTCTGGCGGAACGCCAGTTTCCAGCCGATGAAGTGGTGGCACTCGCCTCCCGCAAATCCATGGGCACGGAAGTGACATTCGGCGAGACGACGCTCAAGACGAAAGACTTGGATACCTTCGATTTCGCGGGCTACGACATCGCGTTCTTTGCGGTTGGGTCGGATGCCACCAAGAAATACGCACCCGTGGCCGCCAAGGCGGGCTGCGTGGTGATCGATAACTCGTCGCTGTATCGCTATGACCCTGACGTTCCGCTTGTGGTGCCAGAGGTGAACCCAGAGGCGGTTGAGGGCTATGCGAAGAAAAACATCATCGCCAATCCCAACTGCTCAACCGCGCAAATGGTGGTCGCGCTGAAACCGCTGCATGACCGCGCCCGCATCAAACGCGTCGTCGTCAGCACATACCAATCTGTGTCCGGCACCGGCAAAGACGCCGTGGATGAGCTGTGGAATCAAACCAAGGGCGTCTATGTTCCCGGTCAGGAAGTGGAGCCGAGCGTCTACCCCAAGCAGATCGCTTTCAACGTGATCCCGCATATCGATGTTTTCATGGAAGACGGGTCCACCAAGGAAGAATGGAAAATGGTCGCGGAGACCAAGAAGATCGTCGACCCAAAGATCAAGGTCACAGCGACCTGCGTGCGCGTGCCCGTGTTTGTGGGCCATTCCGAAGCGATCAACATCGAGTTTGAAGATTTCCTCGACGAAGACGAAGCCCGCGACATCCTGCGTGAGGCCCCGGGGATCATGGTGATCGACAAGCGTGAAAGCGGCGGCTACGTGACGCCTGTGGAATGCGTCGGCGATTTCGCAACGTTCATCAGCCGCATCCGTCAGGACAGCACGATTGAAAATGGCCTGAACCTGTGGTGCGTGTCGGACAACCTGCGCAAGGGCGCCGCCCTGAACGCGGTGCAAATCGCCGAAACATTGGGCGCACGGGTCCTGAAAAAGGGCTGATCCTTTCGCCCAGAAAGGTTCGATGACATCAGACGGCTCCTCCGGCATCGGCGGGGCCGTTCTTGCAAGAATATGCGTTATGTGATGCGACGCAATGTGCCGCAAACAGGGTAACGGGCCCTAAAACCGCTCTGCGCGCAGGACTTCAACGTCGGTAATCGTCACCACGCCAATGTGTTTGTCCACGACCTCAAACGCGGCCTCAAGCAGCCCGTCCAGCCGTTCCTCACGGATGATGCACACGACCTGAACCATGCCGCTGGCCCGGCTGATCTGCCCTTCACGCGACCACGCCCCGGACCGACCAGATCCCCCCAGGACGGGCAGAATGGAATAGCCGGTCACGCCCGCCCCTTCGAGGGTATCGGTCAGACGTTTCTGCATGATCGCTTCAATCGTGATGACGACGCGTTTGGCGTGGTGAGTTTGCATATCAGCCCCCTGTTACGGCTTGGCTTACCGCTACATAAAGCGGAATGCCTATTGTCAGATTGAACGGAAAAGTCACGCCGAGGGACAACGTCAGATAAACTGACGGATTTGCCTCTGGCAGGGCCACACGCATGGCGGCTGGCACGGCGATGTAGCTGGCGGAGGCCGACAACACCATCAACAGCGCCACCCCCCCCGGCGACAGGCCCACGATCAAAGCCGCCCCCAGCCCGATGAAGCTGCCGATGATAGGCATCGCGATGCCGAAGGCGACTGCGCCCATGTTCAGCACCCCGCGCGATTCACGCAGACCGCGCCCGGCGACCAGCCCCATGTCCAGCAAGAACAGGCAAAGCACGCCGGTGAACGGCGCGACGATAAAGCTTGAAATCGCCTCAAGACCGTCGTCGCCCGTAATAGCGCCGATAAAGAACGACCCGACCAGCAGCACGATGGATCCGTTCAGCAATATCTCCCGCATCAATTCGCTGTCCATCCGTCGGCCCGATCCGCCTGTTGAAACCAGCCAGAGGGCAGACAGGATTGCGGGTGCCTCCATCACGGCGGCGACGGCCACCATGTAGCCTTCGGATGAAATGGCGCGGCCTTCCAACACAGAACTGGCGGCCACAAACGTTACGATCGAAATCGACCCGTAGTGACCTGCCACCGCAGCTGCATCCACACGGCTCAGGTTTGTCAGAACCTGCAACAGCAAGAACGCGATAAATGGCAAGATGGCCGACAGCACAAAACCCGCCACAAGTGTCGCAACCAACGTACCGTCCAGCCCGTTGGCCGCCACGGCAGCCCCACCTTTGAACCCGATCGCGAACAGCAGGTAGATCGACAGGGCTTTGGCTGCGGCCTCCGGCACGCTCAGATCAGATCGACCCAATGCCGCAGCAAGGCCCAGAACGAATGACAAAATAACGGGCGACAACAGATTGGTCGCCGCGAGGTCAAGAATATCGGCCATTGTGCCCTCGTTTTGCGGTTGCACCGTTCTTTAACGATGCAGGACGCTACGGCAACCCCATAACGGGGCGGCGGTGGATCGTCGCAGGTCAGACGGGCCGGAACGTGTCCGTTTCGGCGTCATAGAATTCCAGACCGCCCTGCCCGATGTCTGTCCAAAGTCCATGCAGCGACAGCCGACCTTCTTCAACGGCGGCTTGAACATGGGGGAATGTCATCAGGTTCGTCAGAGACACGACGACAGAGTGTTTTTCCAAAGCGGCAATGCGATCTTCGTCGCTGCCATCACTCAGGTCGTCATAACTGGGGCGTAAGATATCCATCCAGCGACCTACATAGCTGGATGGATCCTCAAGGTCGGGGGCGTGACCGGCACACATGTCGTAACATCCTTTGACCCCGCCGCAGGCCGAATGGCCCAGCACGATAAGGTGTGACACCTTAAGAACCTTCACGGCGTATTCAACGGCCGCAGACGTGCCATGATGGCGGCCATCGCCTTCGTGTGGGGGGACAAGGTTGGCAATATTGCGGTGGATGAACAGCTCCCCCTGATCAGCCTCAAACAGGGCCAGGGGACTGACGCGACTGTCACAACATGAGATGACCATGCAGCGCGGGTGCTGGCCTTCTTCGGCCAATTGCAGGTGCCAGCCTTTGTTCTGTTCGTATGTCGTGGCCTTCCAGCCATGATAGCGCCGGGCCAAATAGGCGGGCAATTGGTGCGCAATTTTCATCAGTTAGTATTCCCTGTCGTCTTGTCACGCTTTTATGAAAAGTTTTCACAAATTTCGAGACATTATTGAGGGTACTAGAAACCACTTGGAAACGTTGTAGGCGTATCGCGGTGTTTGGGTGAATAGGAGTGAGTGGTATGAACCATAATAGCCGGGGGCAATCCGCCGTTGTGGCGCAATTGGTCCCGAAGGAAACGTTCGGTCAAGACGTTCGTGCATTGTCCCCATTCGGCATGGACGGAGAAAATTTTGACCACAGCGATCTGATCTGTTCTGGGCTCGAAGAGCTGTCCCGTCATCTGCGTTGGTTGGATGAGGATTATCAAGCAGGGGCATTTGACCGGTTGGAAACCCGTGCACGCAGTATTGTTTTGTTGGCCGATCAACTTGGCCTGCGCCGCATGGGGCAGGTGGCCGCAGATGTTGTCTACTGCATCGACGATCCTGATGAGGTCGCGTTGACAGCCACCTTGTCCCGCCTGATGCGACTGATGTCGCAGGCCTTGGATCACGCAGCAGGTCCGATCAGCACGTATTGAGGCGTGGTCCTCCCTCACGGCTTGGGATAGGATTTTCCCAAACCCAAGCCGTGAGGTCCTATGTCTCTTCTTGCCAATGCCCCGAAATTTGCAGCGTCAACTGACGACGCCATCCCATTGATAACTGTGTTCGCGGGCGAGGACACGACCGCTGAGAGTGATGCGGCGTGGTTGGCTGCCAACGGATTTACGGGCGGCTTTGGCAGCTTGTGCGTTGTGCCGAATTCATCCGGCGGGGTCGCGCGCGTCTACGCCGGACTGGGCGCAAAGGGGCAAACGCGGCGTCGGTTTGTGCTGGCGGCGGTCGCGGGCAAACTGCCCAAGGGCACATACCGGATCGAAACCGAACTGAACGGGACCGATTTGGACGAAGCAGCTTTGGGGTTGCTTTTGTCCGCATATCGATTTGACCGCTATGCCAAACAAGCCACCCCTCAGGCGCACTTCGTTGCCCCAGATGGCGTGGATACTGCGAAGGTTGAGGCCATGGCCGCAGGTGAATGCCTCACCCGGGATCTCATCAATACGCCTGCGTCGGATATGGGGCCTGCGGAATTGACCCAAGCGGCTCTGGATCTGATCGAAATGCACGGCGGCGCGGCAGAGGTGACCCAAGGCGAGGACCTTCTGACGCAGACTTTCCCCCTCATCCACACCGTAGGCCGCGCGTCGTCGCGCGCCCCACGTCTGATTGATCTGCGCTGGGGGAACAGCGGACCAAAGCTGACGTTGGTGGGCAAAGGTGTCGTGTTCGACACGGGCGGTCTGAACCTGAAGCCTGGCGCGTCGATGGGCTTGATGAAGAAAGACATGGGCGGGGCGGCCACCGTCCTGGGGCTGGCCCATATGATCATGGCGCTGGGCCTCAAGCTGCAATTGCGCGTGCTGATCCCAGCGGTTGAAAACGCGGTAGATGGCTCCGCCTTCCGGCCTGGTGATGTTCTGACCAGCCGCAAGGGTTTGACGGTTGAGATCAACAACACCGACGCCGAAGGACGTCTTGTGCTGGCCGATGCTTTGGCCCTCGCTGAAGAAGACGCGCCGGATCAAATCATTTCCATGGCCACGTTGACGGGGGCCGCACGTGTGGCTGTGGGCCCAGATCTTGCCCCGTTCTACACCACCGACGAAACCATGGCCGCGGTCTTGCCAAAAGCCGCGTCAGACACGGCGGACCCTGTGTGGCAGATGCCGTTCCACGACCCCTACGAGGCGATGATCGAACCCGGAATCGCCGATCTCGACAACGCGCCGTCGGGGGGATTTGCGGGCTCGATCACGGCGGCACTTTTCCTGCGCCGCTTTGTGACAGACACACCCTATACCCATTTCGACATCTACGGCTGGAACCCCGCGGCTGCACCAGCACGCCCTAAGGGCGGCGCAGGGCAGGGCGCGCGGGCTCTTTTGGCCGCATTGCCACAGGTCCTTGATCTGTGACTGACCGCCGATTAACCCCAGCCAACGGGCGCGTCGCCGCTGTGCACCTCAAGGGTCAGGTAGAGGCGAAGGCCTTTGTTGTGAGCGAACCGGCCAGCATCGGCCAAACGGTCGTTGATCTCTGCGCCAGCCCCGCTGGTAAACGCGACCGCCAGCTGCTGATGGGGGCCGCTGTCGCCGTCTATGAACGCCGTGAGGGGTGGGCCTTTGTGCAGTCCAAACGGGACGGCTACGTGGGCTATGTGGCCGAGGCCGCGTTGACCGCCCCAGCGCAGCCCAGTCACCGTGTCTCAACCCTCGCGACCCACGCCTATGCGGGCGAAAGTTTCAAATCCGCCGATCTCGTGCATCTGCCCTTCGGGGCTGAGGTCACGGTGGTGGATGAACGCCACAAGATGTTCGAAACCCCCCTTGGCTACATCCCGAAAAAACATCTACGCCCGCTGGATCAGCCCTTTGCGGACCCTGCCACCGTCGCCCAGCTGTTTTTCGGCACGCCCTATCTGTGGGGCGGCAATTCAAGCCGTGGCATCGATTGCTCAGGGCTCATTCAAACGGCCTATCACGCCTGCGGCCATGTTTGCCCCGCCGACAGCGATTTGCAGAGGGAAGGGTTCGGACGGCCCCTTGCCGCTGATGCGGAGCTTCAGCGGGGGGATCTGGTTTTTTGGAAAGGTCACGTTGCCATGATGGTCGACGCCCAGACCATGATCCACGCCAATGCCCATCACATGGCGTGCGTCTACGAAGGTCTGGCAGAAGCAACGATCCGCATCAAGGCGCAAGGCGATGGGGATATTCTGGCCCGCAAACGCGTGCTTTAATCCACGGCGCGGATCAGTTTGCGCTCCAACACGCGCAGCACCTGTCGCAGATCATTTCCGCGTTTAAGGATCTGCCCCTCCATCCCCAGCACGACGTATTGCCCCTGTTTGAGCCTTAGCGCAGGGCGCTTTTCGATGCGGTACATGGGATGTTCAGCGGTCCGTCGAAACACCGAAAAGACGGCCACGTCTTTCAAATGGGAAATCCCGTAGTCCCGCCATTCGCCCGCCGCGACAAACCGGCCGTACAGGGACAGGATCATATTCAGCTCAGTGCGGTGAAACGCCACTTGGGCGTGCTGTTTTCCGGGAAAGGGTGTCGGCGCATTCATACCAAACAGTTGCGCTCTTTGGTCGTCATTTCAACCCAAGCGGCCATATCTGTCCAAAAAGGTCACAATGCGATCTTAGACCTGACATGTTTGGGGTGCATCCAGAGGTCATCGTAAGTCCCTCGGGTGCGTTGTATTAGCCCCCACCCAGTCGCGCGCCCGAGGTGGCTTCGATAAATTACCCACACATGATCGATATGACACGGTTGTCAGGACCGATGTTGAAATTGATCCGGTTTGGTCGGAAATCCTGCGTGACCGCCATGTTGGGCCGGATCACGCGCACCTCATCCATAATCAATATGCGTTCCAGCGCCGTGGCGTCCTGCCCGATGACAGCCGTATGCCGGTTGGCGTTGCAGGTGTCCGCGCTCAGCGGGGGGGCTGGCGGCGTTGGGGGTGTTTTGGTCAAAGGGGCGTCACAGGCCGCAAGGCCGACAATCGGGGCGAGCAGGATGAGATGTTTCATACCGGTCAGTATTCCCAACCGATGACGGCTGCGCAACACAGATCACGGAGGATGCCGCAGACCGGCAATGTAAACTGGGGATTGCATGGCCCTGCAGTTTCGCACACTTTGAATCTGAATAAGGGAGGAACCAACATGCGTACACGCGCCGCAGTCGCCATCGCCGCGGGCAAGCCGCTTGAGGTGATGGAAGTCAACCTTGACGGCCCTCGCGCCGGCGAAGTTCTGGTTGAAATCAAAGCCACGGGTATTTGCCACACGGATGAATTTACCCGGTCGGGCGCCGACCCTGAGGGGTTGTTTCCCGCCATTTTGGGCCACGAGGGCGCGGGCGTCGTTGTCGATGTGGGCCCCGGTGTCACCAGCCTGAAAAAGGGCGATCATGTGATCCCGCTTTATACCCCCGAATGTCGGGAGTGTGAGTACTGCCTGAACCCCAAAACCAACCTGTGTCAGTCGATCCGGTCGACACAAGGGCATGGACTGATGCCTGATGGCACATCGCGGTTCAGCACCCTCGACGGCGACCCGATCCTGCATTACATGGGCTGTTCGACCTTCGCCAATCACACGGTCTTGCCCGAAATCGCCCTTGCCAAAGTGCGGCCCGACGCGCCGTTCGACAAAATCTGCTACATCGGCTGTGGCGTCACCACGGGCATCGGCGCGGTGATCAACACGGCCAAAGTGGAAATCGGCAGCCGCGCGATTGTCTTCGGGCTGGGTGGCATCGGCCTCAACGTGATCCAGGGCCTGCGGTTGGCCGGTGCAGATCAGATCGTGGGCGTTGATCTGAACCCCTCGAAGGTTGAGATGGCCGAACGGTTCGGCATGACCGATTTTGTGAACCCCAAGGACGTGGATGGCGATATCGTCGCCCATCTGGTGAACCTCACCAAAGGTGGCGCGGATTATACCTTTGACGCCACCGGCAACGTGGATGTCATGCGCACGGCACTGGAATCGGCGCATAAGGGCTGGGGCGAAAGCATCATCATCGGTGTCGCACCTGCAGGGGCCGAGATTGCCACCCGTCCCTTCCAACTGGTCACAGGGCGCAGCTGGCGTGGCACAGCCTTCGGCGGTGCGCGGGGCCGCACGGATGTGCCACAAATCGTGGATTGGTACATGGAAGGGAAGATCGAAATCGACCCGATGATCACCCACACCATGGGTCTTGACGACATCAACAAAGGCTTCGATTTGATGCACAAAGGCGAAAGCATCCGGTCCGTTGTAATGTATTGATCGCGGCAATGGATCAACTGGTCCGGTCTGTCCGTCAGGCCGGGCCTTTTGCGTTTTGCGGCATCGCTGTGCGTCGGGGCGGTCAGGATGCGTTTTATCTGGATGGAATGGACGGGCTTGCCGCAGGGCCGGACACGTTCTGGCGGGCGGCCTCAATTTCCAAAATCCTGACGGGACGCGCCGCGTGGCGGGTGTGCCGTGACGCAGGCGTTGATGTTGCCACCCCCGCGTATGAGGTTTTGGGCCCCGCCCTTAGGGGCCCCAAAGGACAGGCCCCGACCATCGCCGATCTCGCCTGCCATGCCTCAGGCATCACGGATGCGGGCGGCTATATCATCCCGCCGGATCAACCGTTGTCGGATTGGTTGGATCAAACGGGCGATGCCATCTGGTCGGGTGCGGCTGTGGGTCAGCAGATGGAATACGCGAACCTCAACTACGTCCTGCTTGCCCGCGTGGTTGAGGTTGTCAGCGACATGCGGTTCGATCAGGCGGTTGCAAAATCTGTCACGACGTCTTTGAATCTTCAGGCCTATTTCAACTGGGCGGGTGCACCGGTGCGGCCCGATCACATCGCCACTTACAGGCTGGGGGATGCGGGGTTTGAGGCGCAGATTGATAAGGGCGCAGTGACCGCGCCAGATGTCCCTGTCGGACACCCCCATGCCTTTGCACCGCAGGGCGGCGCGCGCATCACACTCACATCGGCGTTAGAAATCGCATCGACCCTTGCCACCCATCCGCAAGATCACGGATGGCGCGACGGGCAGGGTGCGGTGCTTGGCCCCGATGGCCTGTTTCAATCCTATGCATGGGGGCTGCAAATCTACGATGATCCAGCCTTCTACCCCCATCCGTTGCGAGGGCATTTCGCAAAGGCCTATGGAATGTGCGGCGGTGTCTGGTCCGACCCAACCCGCGATGTTCAATTCGCCTATGTCTTGAACGGGCTGCCCATGAACGATGAAAACGACGCCCTACGTCCGGAAGAGCTGGCGATCTTCAAAACGATCGGTGATCTGTCGAATTAGGTGCCGTAGCGCGCCATGAACGTGGCAACGGCGCCTTCAACGATCCGCCGTTTTTGGGGTTGGTCGAACGACTTATCCATGCTGAACACCAGACGTGGGAACAGGTCAGCTTTGCACAACTCTCCGAACTGGTCGGCGGCCAGCGGTAGGTCATCCACGACAAGCTCGCCCCTCTCGATCCCGCATTGCATGAATTCGATCAGTTTGGCGCGCACCAATGCTGGCCCGCTTTCGTAGAATTCGCGGCCCAATTCGGGAAAGCGGTCACTTTCGGCGACGCACAGGCGGAAGACCCTTTGCCCGAAATCGGACGTGAAAAATTCCACCATCCGCCACGCGGCATCGGTAAGGGCGTCCGTGATGGGTGCGGATTGGTCGATGGTTTCCATCGCCATATCGGCTTGCCGGATACACTCGGCCTTGGCGACTTCCATGAACAACAGACGTTTGTCCGGAAAATAGGAATACAAAGTCGCCTTCGATACGCCCGCTTCACGGGCGATGTCGTCCACGCTCGCCCCTTCGAACCCGTCAGACATGAATATCTTGCGGGCGCCATCCAGCACCTGATCGAACTTACGTCCGCGCTTAACCTGTGGTGTTCCGTCTGCCATGTGGCCTCCTTGCCCGAACCTTAACATAAACCGTTTCGTTCAGAACGGGCAAGGAAGGCGTGGCGTCACTCCTGCGTGATGCAGGTTTGAGTGGTGGATGGGGTCAGGCATGCGGTGCCCTTCGTGACATCCTCGGTCGAAGGGAAGGTCAGCGTGGGTAAGGTAAAGGCCATCGGCCCCGCAGAGGCCGCGCCCCCAACCAGCATCAAGGCCGTCGCAGCTGCAATCAAAGAACGTGTCATTGTATTTCCTTTCGGTTTTCCATGTCTCTTGAGGCTTAAATAAACTAAACAGTTCGGTTTACAACAGAAAAGTGAACCGATCGGTTCATTTCTTACAAAGTGCGGACATATCCTTCCCTTGAAATTCGGGTTCCGCGTTCCCGCGATGGGTGCTACGGCTATGAAATGTGGGACATCTTTCTTCAGACCTTGCCATTTTTCGCCTTGATTGGGCTGGGCTATGGCGCAGGGCGCACTGGCTTTTTCACACCTGAGGCGACAGCCTATCTGACGAAATTTGTCTTCTACTTCGCCCTGTCGGCCATGCTGTTTCGCTTTTCCGCGAACCTGTCGCTGTCGGACATTTTCGATTTGCCGTTTGTGCTGGCCTACCTTTGGGGCACGCTTTTTGTGTACCTGCTGGCGACCGCCGTAGCCTTGGTGCGCCGCCGCGGCGTTGAAGAGGCCGCGATCGAGGCGCAGTGCGCTGTCATTGGAAATGTGGGCTTTCTGGGCATACCGATGTTGGTTTTGCTGTTGGGTGAACGGGCGATTGGTCCGGTGATGCTTGTGCTGTCCGTTGATTTGATCGTCTTCGGGTCGCTGGTGGTCATCCTGATCACAGGATCGCGCGATGGGCGGATGTCGTTGGGCATCTTGCGCACCGTCGGTTTGGGGCTTTTGAAGAACCCGATGATTGTATCGATCAGCCTTGGTCTAATGGTGTCGGGTGCGGGATTACCGATCCCGAAACCGGCCAATGAATTTCTGTCGATCCTCGGAGCTGCGGCCACCCCCGGCGCGTTGTTTGCCATTGGTGCGTCCTTGGCGACCAAATCGGCGGAAAAGGTTGCCGTGGCGGGGTGGTTGTCTTTTGCCAAGCTGGTGCTGCACCCCGCCGCCGTTGCATTTGCCGCGCTGGTCATGTTGCCGGTCGATCCTTATGCCGCAGGCGTCATGATCGCCGCCGCTGCCTTGCCTGTTGCGGGAAATGTCTACATCTTGGCGCAACATTACGGGGTCGCGCCTGCGCGCGTCTCTGCCTCTATTCTGATTTCGACAGCGGCCAGCGTTGTAACGGTCTCTGTTGTGATCGCCGCCATCAGCTAGTTGACCGTCCATAGGATCATGCCATGACCGAACAGACCCCGCCCACCTATCAGGCCCTGCCTTTGCCGGACCGCGCCGATTACGACGATGCGCAAATGCAGGCCGAGGCGGATCGGTTTTATGATCATGTCCGCACCCGCCATTCCATCCGCGACTACATCGATCGGCCCGTGCCAAAACAGGTCATCGAGGCCTGCGTGCGTGCCGCCGGAACAGCCCCCTCAGGCGCGAACCAACAACCATGGCATTTCGTGGCCATCAGCGATCCAGAGATGAAGGCGCGCATTCGCAAGGCCGCTGAGGATGAAGAGCAAAAATTCTACGGCGGGGGCGGCGGGGATGCGTGGCTGAAGGCATTGGAACCCATCGGCACCGACGCCAGCAAACCCCACCTGGATATCGCCCCATGGCTGATCGTGGTGTTTGCCCAACGCTGGGGGGACCGGAACGGCGAGCGTGTGAAACACTACTACGTCCCCGAAAGCGTCGGCATCGCCACGGGAATGTTGATCACGGCGCTGCACACCGCAGGGCTGTCCTGTCTGACGCATACACCCAACCCGATGAAATTCCTCAACGACCTGTGTGACCGACCCGAGAATGAAAAGCCCATTATGATTCTGGCCGTGGGCCACCCCGCCGACAGCGCGACAGTGCCCGCCGTGGCCAAGAAAAAGAAACCGCTTGATGAGATTCTGACGACATACGAAGGGAAGGCCTGATGGAAACGCTATCGGAGAACCGCAGCTTTGGCGGCACGCAAGGGGTCTACAAGCACATGTCGATGGCAACAGGCACGAACATGACGTTCGGGCTGTTCTTGCCGGCTGAGGCAGCGGACGGTCCGGTGCCGCTGTTGTGGTTTCTGTCAGGCCTGACCTGCACCCACGAAAACGCAATGACAAAGGCGGGCGCGCAAGCATGGGCCGCCGATCACGGGATTGGCTTGTGTTTTCCAGATACATCGCCGCGCGGCGAGGGTGTGCCAAACGACGACGCCTATGATCTGGGCCAGGGCGCCGGGTTTTATATCGACGCGACCCGGGTGCCGTGGTCCGAGCATTTCAAAATGTGGACCTATATCGCGGAGGAGCTGCCACACCTTCTGGGGGCAAATTTCGCCCTCGACATGGACCGTCAGTCGATCACCGGCCATTCGATGGGCGGTCACGGCGCGCTGACGATGGCGATGGCCTTGAAGGGTCGGTTCAAGTCGGTCTCGGCCTTCGCACCTATCTGCAACCCCACGCAAAGCGATTGGGGGCGCAAACAATTCGCGGCCTACTGGGGCGATGAGGCAAACTGGGGGCCACACGATGCAACGCTGTTGATGCAAGGCGGCGGGTTTGACGGCCCGATGTTGGTCGACACTGGAACCGAAGATCAGTTCTGGGATCTGCTGGGAACAGAGGCCTTTGCAGCAGCTTTTACAGCCCGCAAACAAGAGGGTCAGCTTCGGCTGCAAAAGGGGTACGACCACAGCTATTTCTTCATCTCGTCGTTCATGGAAGATCACATCGCTTTCCACGCGGACGCCTTGTGGCACTAGCGCGGCACGATCCGACCCTGCGGGCCGACCCGCACCGCTCGGTCGCGCGCAGCGCGGTTGGGCGGCGCATATGATTTACGTTGACGCAGATGCCTGCCCCGTAAAGGCAGAGGTTGAAAAAGTTGGCACACGGCATGGCGTGCAGATGTTCATTGTGTCCAACGGCGGGCTGCGCCCCTCGCAGAATCCGCTGGTTGAAACGGTCATTGTGCCGGACGGCCCTGACGTGGCCGATATGTGGATCGCCGACCGGGCCAAACCGGGCGATGTGGTCATAACCGGCGACATCCCCTTGGCTGCAAAATGTGTCGAGGCCGGCGCCCGTGTCCTCAAACACAATGGCGAGGCTTTGACCCAAGCCAACATTGGAAATATCCTCGCCACCCGCGATCTGATGGCAGATATCCGCGCCGCTGATCCGTTCCGCACAGGCGGCGGCAAGGCCTTTTCCAAGGCGGACAGATCGCGGTTTCTTGATGCGCTGGAACGCGAACTCAGGGCGGCAAAACGTCTTTGAACGATGTGCAAACCTGATAGTCTGCGCAAAACCAAGGGGACTGTCTGATATGACCGAACGTGCTGTCGTCTTTGACATCGGAAATGTGCTGATCGAATGGCAACCTGAACGGTTCTATGATGCCGTGATCGGGCGCGCGCGGCGTGAGGCCTTTTTTGCTGCCATCGATCTGCACGCCATGAATGATCGCGTGGATCAGGGACAGCCTTTCGTACAGGTCATCCGCGATGTGGCAGACGCCAATCCTGATTGGGCGGATGAGGTGATGATGTGGCACGATCGCTGGATCGAAATGGCGGCCCCCGCAATCGACCAGTCTGTGCGCATTTTGCGGGCGCTGCGGCGGGCGGATGTGCCTGTTTTTGCGCTGTCGAATTTCGGGATCGAGACATTTGAGATCGGCGTGCGGGAATACCCGTTTCTCGAAGAATTCGACCGCCGCTATATCTCCGGCCACATGGGCGTGACCAAACCCGACCCTCGGATTTATGAGATGGTTGAGGCCGACTGCGGCATATCCCCATCCGGCCTGCTGTTTGCCGATGACCGGCAAGAGAACATCGACGCCGCCGCCGCCCGCGGGTGGGGCGTGCACCTGTTTAAGAGCCCGCAAGGCTGGGAAGATCGCCTGATTGCCGAAGGGTTGCTGGCCGAAGGGGGCGCCACATGACACGGATGATTTCGTTTGAACAGGGTGATCCCGCGCTGGACTGGTTGGCGCTGACCGATGCGTTGGCGGCAGGACATAACTTGCCGAAAGGCACGGTCGAGGACGTGTTTTTGTATCGCGATCCCGACACATTGCTGAACCGCTCTGCATGGATCGACGGGCTGGGGCTCGCGATCAAATGCGCCACAATTTTCCCCACCAATCGCGACCGTGGGGCACCCATGATCAATGGCGCCGTGAACCTGTTTTCCGATGTCGACGGTGGGCTTGAGGCGATTGTTGATTTTCACCTCGTGACCAAGTGGAAAACAGCAGGGGACAGCCTGCTGGCCGCCCGCCGGTTGGCCCGTCCTGACAGCAAACGCATTTTGATCGTCGGCGCGGGCACCGTAGGCCGCGCGTTGTGGTCCGCCTATGGCGCGGCGTTTCCCGATGCAGAATTTACGGTTTGGAACCGGTCCCCGGACGGCGCGCAGGCCTTCGTGAAGGAGTGTCCCGGCACGAAAGTGTCAAGCGATCTAGAGGCTGCGGTGAAGGCTGCCGACATCATCACCTCAGCCACGATGACGACAGATCCCATCCTTCAGGGCGCATGGTTTCAGCCCGGTCAGCACATCGACCTGATCGGCGCCTACCGCCCCGACATGCGAGAGGTCGACGATGCCACTTTGCTCAAATCACGCCTCTTCGTGGACAGTTATGACACGACTTTGGGCCACATTGGTGAACTGAAGATCCCACTCGCCAGCGGTGTCATCAAAGCCGCCGACGTGGTGGCGGATTACTATGATCTGGATGCGTTCAAACGCGGGTCAGATGAGGAAATCACTTTGTTCAAAAATGGTGGTGGAGCACATCTGGATTTGATGACCAGCCGCCACATTCTGGATGTCATTGAGGGGCAGACCGTATGATGGGGTGGCTCCTGCCGTTGATCGTTTTGGCGGGCGTCGCAGCCATGCCGTTTCTGGCTGAGGGCAGACGTCAAAGCGCAGAGACGTTCCGTGATCGTGCGCCCGGGCGGTTCGCGAAACTGAGCGCCGGTGTGACGCATTATCGCTGGCTGGGTGCGGCGCGGGGGCCCGTGGTTGTCTGTGTTCACGGCCTGTCAACGCCAAGCCCCGTGTGGTACGCACTGGCCCAGCACCTGGGACAACTGGGGTTTCGGGTTTTGGTATATGACCTTTATGGGCGCGGCTTTTCCGATGCGCCGAAAGATGCACAAACCTCCGAATTCTTTGCGCGCCAGCTGGATGATCTTTTGGTGCACCAGCAGATCAATGACGATGTGACAGTGATCGGGTTCTCTATGGGGGGAACGATCGCCGCAGGCTTCACAGCGCAGCATCCGGATCGTGTGCGCAGATTGATCTTGGTCGCGTCCGCAGGGGTCTGGATGCGGCCCGATCCTTGGGTTGAGGCGGCCTGTGCCTTGCCGGTTGTGGGCGCGTGGATTCACCATATTATCGTCGCGCGCCGCGAACGTCGGGCGCTACAGGCGCATTTGGGCCAGCCGTTCGATATCCCCGGTATTATTGAGGCACAGTTGGCCGAATATAACAGCAAAGGCTTTTTGCCCTCGCTTCTGTCGAGCCGCCGCAACGTTCTGTCCGAAACCCAAGAAGAGGCCCAGCGAAACATTGGCCGCGCGGGCGTTCCTGTCGTGGGCATCTGGGCGGAACGGGACACTGTTATACCTCTGAAATCCTTGGGCACACTGACGCAGTGGAACCGCAGCGTCCGGCAAGAGGTGATCTCAGACGCGGATCATCGTGTTCTGTACACGCATTCAGCTGAGGTGGCCAACCTACTGACGCAGATCTTGCGAGAGGACGTCAGCCATTAACCCCCCCCAAGGCCGGAGTATGTCTAGGCCGTGGCCAGCGGCGGTGTCCTACGGTTCTCTCGTATCGGCAAATGGATGATCGCGGAAAATGCGCCGATGGCCACACCAACCCACCACACCGCCGTGTAGCTGCCGTAGGCGTCATAGAGACGTCCGCCCAACCAGACCCCCAGAAACGACCCCAGTTGGTGTGAGAAAAAGACGATCCCGTAAAGTGTGCCCATGTAGCGCAGCCCATAAATGTGCGCGACCAACCCGCTTGTCAGCGGAACGGTCGCCAGCCAAAGCGACCCCATGACGATCGAAAAGAGGATCACGGTTGTGGGGGTGATCGGGACGGCGATGAACAGGGCCGCCGCAATGGTCCGTCCGGTATAGATGCCCGCCAAAAGGTATTTCTTCGAATACCGTTTACCCGCCCAGCCCGCCAACAAGGTGCCTGCGATATTGGACAATCCGATCAGGGAAATGGCAATGGCGCCCAAGGCCGATGTGGTTGTGATGCCGACGGAATGCAGCGCGCCGCCAGGCAAAATCGGGCCGCACATCTCGGTGATCATGGCGGGGAAATGCGCTGTGATGAAGGCCAGTTGATACCCGCACGAAAAGAAGCCCAGAAAGATGAGGGTGTAGGACGGATCCGAAAAGGCGCGGCGGATGACCTGACCGATGGATTCTTCAAGCTCAGCCTTTGAGGCAGCGTTGGGCGCTTTCATCATGGGCAACGTCAGCAGGGAGGCCAAAACAAGACCCGCAAAGACCAAGAACACGGACTGCCAAGACATCAGTGTCAGAAGGTATTCGGCCAGCGGTGCACCGAAGACCTGACCGGCTGACCCCGCCGCAGTGGCCACGGCCAGCGCCATGGACCGGTGTTCGTCTGAAGCGGCGCGGCCCACGACGGCGAGGATGACCCCAAACCCCGTGCCCGCAATGCCGAACCCCACCAGCCATGCGTACGTCTGGTGCCCAATAGGAGAGATCGAATTGGCTGACAGAACCAAACCCACGGCATAGATAACAGCACCCAGAATGATCGCCTTACGGTCGGTCAGCCGTTCGGCAAGGGCCCCAAAAATCGGCTGGCCGATGCCCCACGCGAGGTTCTGGATCGCGATGGCGAGGGAAAATTCCGCCCGTGCCCAAGCGAACTCTTCTGCGATTGGAATTTGAAAGACACCGAAGGATGCGCGTACGGCAAAGCTGATCATGATGATGATACAGCCTGCCACGAGGACAGGGGTCACAAGGTTCGGTGTCTGCGTGCGCGTCGTCATGGCCGCACCGTGGCGTCTGGGTGCAGGCGCGTCAATTTTCTTTACACGTTGCGGGCTAAAATTCCGGAATTTTAGCAAAACAAAATTCTGGAATTTTGTTGCCTCCGGCGGGGATATTTCTGAAACAAAGACAAAAGAGGGGCCACCATGCGATCTGTAATGGAAGAATACGCGGCGCGCGTCGCAGCAGGGGATTTGACCGAAGACCCCGTCCAGCGGGCCGCGTTGCCTGAAATGGACCGAGTGCGCCGCGCCGTTCTGGACGCGCCAGAGGCCCCCAAGGCTGGCTGGTTTCGCAAGGCCACGCCCGCCCAAGGACCAAAGGGGCTTTATCTTTGGGGTGGCGTCGGGCGTGGAAAATCCATGTTGATGGATATGCTCTATGATTTGATCGAAGTCCCCAAGGAACGGCAACATTTCCATGCGTTCATGCAGTGGGTCCATGGCGCAATTGCGACGGCCCGTTCGGATGGCGTGGACGATGCCATTGCCCCTGTCGCGGCCGATTTGGCGGGTCGGGTCCGATTTCTGGCGTTCGACGAAATGCAGATCAGCGACATCACCGATGCAATGATCGTTGGGCGTTTGTTCGAAGCATTGTTTGCCGCAGGCGTCACGGTGGTGACGACCTCCAACAGGGTGCCTGACGATTTGTATAAAGACGGCCTGAACCGACAATTGTTTTTGCCATTTATTGCGCTGCTCAAGGAAAAGATGGTGGTCCACGAATTGGCCAGTGACACCGATTACCGGCAAGGCGTTTTGGCGGGAACCCCAACCTATTTTACACCTTTGACGGCACAGGCGCGGGCTCAGATTGATCAGGTGTGGGATGACCTTACGAACGGAGCAGCACCCCCGCTGACGTTGCGGGTCAAGGGGCGCGATGTGGTGTTGCCGGCCTTTGCCAATGGTGTGGCCCGCGCGCGGTTCCGCGACTTGTGCGGCACGCCCTTGGGTCCTGCGGATTATCTGGCCGTCGCCGCCGCTGTGCGTGTTTTGGTGCTAGAGGACATTCCAACCCTGGGGCGCTCCAACTTCAACGAAGCCAAGCGGTTCGTGACGTTGATTGATACGCTTTACGAAGGCAAAGTGCGGCTGATCGCGTCCGCAGCCGCCGTGCCCGAGATGTTGTACCTCGAAGGCGAAGGGGTGTTCGAATTCGAACGTACGGCCAGCCGACTGCGCGAAATGCAAGGCGCGGATTGGGGCCGGTCAGCCTAAGGGGGCTGGTCGCTAGGCTTCGTCCAACTGCGGGATCACCAGCCGTTGACCGACGCGGATGCGATCTGGGCTGGACAGCAGCCCCCGGTTGGCCTCGAAGATCGCCTCAAAGTGTTCGATTGAGCCAAAAAACTTGATGGAAATCGCCCCAAGGCTGTCGCCGCGCTGAACGGTATAAAACCGGGCCTGCACGGTGTCGGTGGCTTGCTGGACGATGCGCACTTCCATGCCGTCCACCTCATCGGGGGAGACATCGGGGATCGCAGGGGCAGGGCCGCCAGCTGCAATCTGGGCCTGTACGATGATGTTATCCAGAAGGACGTGTGTGTCGACGCGCCCATCGGATGTCACAAGGATTTCAGGCACTGCCACGGTGCCCGCTGCGGCCGCCTCGTTCACCATGGTGTCGATGTCTTCGTCACTCGTGCCCGACCGCAAGGCCGCCACCACGATCGCCTCAAGCGTATCGCGTTCCTGCAAGACCGAACGTTGACCGGTCGCGGCCTCAATCCCGGCCAGAATTTCCGAGGTCGATTCGCGCAGCACTTGGCTGTTGGTCGTGACAGGTTCCACACCGGCAAAGCCCAGTTCCGCCAGCACGTTGTTCGTCATGTCATTCAGATGCGTGTCGTCGGTATTGGGCCGGGCCACGTCAACGCGGCGCGGCGCATCAATAAGACCCGTGTCTGGGTCCGTGATCAGCGGTGTGGTGGCCGCCAGTGCCGCATCCACCACAGAGGTGATATCCGGCGTGGCCGCGCGCGTGGCCTCGGTTGCGATATCCTCGGCTACATTGGCCACTTCTGGGGTGACCTCTACGGGGGTGCCTAGGCGGTCGGCCACTTGGGTGTCATCGCCTCCAAACGGGCGAAAGACGATCAGGGCACAGACAAAAACGGCAAAGGCGGTCAGGGCAACAACGATACGGATCATGGAATGAGAACTTTCAGTGCGTTAGCCGTTGGGCGACAAAAGAATGGACAGACCGACAGACAACCAAGCCTGCAGCCCGCCACGGTAAAAGCGGAGTTTTGACGGCGGATAGCCCGCCTCGATCAGGTAAGAAATGGCGTCAGGCGCGTCAGACGACCAAGCGCCGCCGCCATAGAACGTCAGATCCATCGCGCCATCGAAAGTCATCGTTTCGTCGTTGATGTCGACAGCGCCCAAGGCCCGCAGGATGTCTTTGCGAAACCGGTTTTCAGCGGACAATGTGATTGCGGGAATGTTGACAGACCCAGGGATTGCGCCTGTGGCGTAGTCGTCCGACGCGCGGGCATCAATCAACAGGCCACGGCCTTCGGTGACAGCGGTTTCGAGAAACGCCAGAACCTCAAGCTCACCCAAGGTTGCAACGCCGGTTGCCGCGACCATCGGCTGCAGACAATCAGGCGGGCACGCACGAGAGGTCCGGGCAAAGTCGCCAGTGATCACAGCAGAGGTGTCGGGGTTGCGAATGACGGTAAAGGTTTCACCGTTCAAGGTGAACGTGCTGGACCCTTTGAACGTGGTGATGCGCACGTCTTGCGCGACAGCGGCGGTGCTCCATGCCAAAAGAACGGCTGTGATAGCTGCGACTGCGGTGTGTCCCATATGCCCTTCCTTTTGCTTCGACGTCTTGCGCGCCATTGTGCTCTGCCCGTGTGGGCTGTGAATTCGTGGGGCGCGCCTGCTGGTTTTTCGCGGTGGTCCGGGCGCGCCCCAAGACGGCCACCGTTGCCTGTTGAAACAGAAGGACGAGCCCAAGGCTCGCCCCCCCGCCCTGCCAAGATCGTATCGCACCATGGGGTGCGGTGTTGCGTGTCGCGTCAGGCGGGCAAGGCCTGATGCGAAGTTGGGGCGCGCCACATGGGGGTCATTGCGCGGCCCGTGTTGTTGTCAGACCCAAGGTCGTCCAGACCTGCATGCCGCCACGGTAATAGTGGATCTTGTTCGCAGGATATCCCGCAGCCAACATGTCTTGGATAAAAACGGGGGCATCCTGGGTGGCGGGGCCGTCGTCGTAGACGACAAGGTCCATCGCGCCTTCGAAGTTGAAGATGCCTTGATATTGCTCAGCGCCAAGCGCCATGAGGATTTCATCGCGAAAGGGGTTGGTTTCGGCCACGGTGGCCGACGGGATGTTGACGGAGGCGGGGATATACCCCGCGCTGCGGTCTTCGGGCAGGCGGGCATCCACCAACAGACCGTCGCCATTCTCCAGCGGGCCTGACATGAATTCGATCACATCAAGCTCTCCCACTGTGGCGACGTTGCGCGCCGCCGTCATGGGCGACAGGCAGGGCTGCAGGCAATCTGACAGCGCACGGCTGACCACGTCAAAGCTGGTGTCGGGCAGCACAGACGACCGGGAGATCGTGATTTCCTGACCGTTGAACGTAAAGACCGCGTCGTCAGTCACGGGCAGGGATTGCGCAGCCGCGGCGCTGGTCACTGTTGTCAAAATGCACGCTATACTTGCGCGTTTCATCTTCCGTCCCCCAACGACGTAAGCGCAATATCTGGTGTGACGGCTGGCAGGCCTGCGCTCAAATAGACTTAAAAACAAGATATAGAGCGAGAACGAATCAGGCGTCAAAGGAAAAACGAATCTGGTGATTCGATTTTTTGGAAACTGTCGCGTTCAACTGGCTGAGGATCGCGGGGTGATCAGATGCCCAAGCAAGGGCGCACCGCCGCAATCAAGGGTGGTGCTGCCTGCAGGAAAGACAGGAAAGCGCGTGTAGCGGCTGATCATACTGTCGGTGCGCCAGACGTTGTTGACGCAAAGATCCTGCGCGTTGGTGCCGGAATTGAAGCCAAACCCCGGATCTCCGCAATCATCCGCGCGCCCGCCCGCGTTCCACGCCTGGCCTTTGGGGCTGTCGTGCATACCGCCGGTGGGAAAAACCATCCCGCGCGGATCAAAGCTGAGGTTCCAAGAGGTCTCGGGCGTCAGCTGGCTCAGATCCCAAGAGCCAAGAAACACATCGTCCTGAAACCCTTGAATGAAAAACGCGGTGACGTCGTTGTGCGTCAAAAGCGGGCGGTTCAACAGCGCATCGGGCACCGTCATGGATCCTTCCATGCGATATCCATTGTCGCCGTCCCAGCAGAATTCGAAATCCGCAGCCTGCGCGGGCAGGGCAAAGGCGCACAGAACGGCAGCCGCGCGGATCATGTGTTTTCCCGCAAGACGTGGCCCGCAAAATACAACGATCCGCAGATTAGGATGCGCGCATGGGGGGCTGTGTCCGTGATCGCGTCAAGGGCTGCGTAAAGGTCCGGCGCTGTCGTCGCGGCGATCCCTGCTGAGGTTGCCGCGGCAGCGGTGGCCTCCGCAGGCAGGGTGTTGGCCTCACCGGGGATTGAGACCGCCGTGAGAGTGGCCGCATGGGGGGCAAGCGACGCCATAAAGCCTGTCACGTCCTTGGTGTTCAGCATGCCGCAAATCAGGTGCGTCGGCTTTACGGGCAAAGCCGCCAGCGTCGCGGCGATGGCATGGCCCGCCGCTGGGTTGTGCCCGCCATCGAGCCAAAGCTCGGCAGGGCTGCAGCGATCCACGAGCGGGCCGCTCGTGACCCGCTGCATACGTGCAGGCCAAGTGGCGTTGGTCATCGCGGCCTCGCAGGCCAGCTCATCTGCGCCAAGATGGCACAGAGCGGCCAGCACCGCGCCCGCGTTCTGGATCTGGTGAGGGCCAGGCAGCGCGGGCAGCGGCAGATCGAGAAGTCGCGTTTCGTCTTGGTAGATGAGGCGGTCGTGTTCGCGGGTGACGTGGAAATGTTGGCCGTGGGCAATAAGCGGTGCAGTCTCGCGCATGGCTTTGCGTTCAATCACCTCCATCGCGGTGTCATGTTGGGGGCCCACGATGACGGGGGTTTGCGGTTTGATGATGCCGGCCTTTTCACCCGCGATGGCCTCGATCGTGTCGCCCAGGAATTGTTGGTGATCAAGGTCCACGGGGGTGATAATGCTTAGGCGCGGGGTCATGACGTTGGTGGCGTCCAGGCGCCCGCCAAGACCGACCTCAAGCAGCGTGTAATCTGCGGGCGTTTCGGCGAAGGCCAAAAGGGCCGCCGCCGTTGTGATCTCAAAATACGTAATGTCGGCGCCATTGTTGGCGACATAGCACCGGTCCAGCGTTTCGGTCAGCGACTCTTCGGTGATCAGCGTGCCCGCCAGCCGGATGCGTTCGTGAAAGCGTGCCAGATGGGGGGAGGTATAGGCGTGAACCTTTGCGCCCGTGGCCTCAAGCCCCGCGCGGATCATTGCCTGCGTGCTGCCTTTGCCATTGGTGCCTGCGATATGGATGACCGGGGGCAAGCGGTCCTGCGGGTTGCCCAAGGCATCCAGCAGGCGCCACATCCGATCAAGCGTAAGGTCGATGACCTTGGGGTGCAGGGCCATCATGCGGTCTAGGATCAGGTCGGAGGATTGGGGCATGATCAGGGGCCTTTGGAGCGAGAGGAGGGCGGCCCTCCGGGGGGAGTTTTTAGGGTCAGATGAAGCAGGCCCGGCGCATCAGGCCGCAACCTTGTTTTTGTGGATCAGGACAAGCAGCGCAAGCCCTGCAGTGATATCGAGGCTGGCGCAGAAAGCAGGCCACCAATGAGGGCCGGGATGGCCAGTGAAAAACAGAACGCCGTCAAGCGCACCGTGGGCTATCAGCAGACCGGCCAGAAACCGCGCGCTGGTTCGAAACCCGAACGCAGCTAGGGCTGCGAAGGCGATAAAGATAAGGCTGTGCAGCGCGATGGTGGCATTGCCCGCCCCGGCCTGAAAGGCGAATACCGGCCAGAAAAAGGCCACGGCAGCCACCAGTACCGCAAGACCGCTGCGTTCCTTGAGGGCCCCGATCCAGTACAGGCTGGCAACAATAGCGGCCCCGGCGGCAGTGCCACCCTGCAGGGGGATCATGACGTGCTGTCTTCGCCTTTTACAGCCTCAAGCATATCCTCGGCTTCGGTTATGTCTGGTGCGGGCAGATCGCCAGTGATTGCGGGGTCCAGGCCCATCAGCATGCGGGTGATTGTAATCAGCTCGTCGCGCATCTTGCCACGTTCTGTGACGCGGTCCAGCATACCGTGATCGAGCAGGTATTCCGCCCGTTGAAACCCTTCGGGCAGTTTTTCGCGGATCGTTTGTTCGATAACGCGCGGGCCAGCAAAGCAAATCAGGGCATTGGGTTCAGCGATGTGGACATCTCCCAGCATGGCATAGCTGGCTGTGACACCCCCCGTGGTCGGGTGGGTGAGGACCACGATGTAGGGCAGGTTCGCTTCTTTCAGCATTTCGATGGCCACGGTGGTCCGCGGCATTTGCATCAGGCTGAGGATGCCTTCCTGCATCCGTGCGCCGCCTGCAGCGGTAAACAGAATAAGGGGGCATTGACGCTCTACCGCCTTTTCAGCGGCCGCAATGATGGCGTTGCCCACATACATGCCCATCGACCCCGCCATAAAGCTGAAGTCCTGACAGGCGGCCACAATCGGCGTGCGCCCCATGTCGCCGGTGCCGACCAGCATGGCCTCTTTTTCATCCGTTTGCTTTTGCGCGGCCTTCAGGCGATCGGGATATTTCTTTTGGTCACGAAAGTTCAGCGGGTCGGCATTGGGGACGGGCACGTCAACTTCGGCAAAGGCGCCGCCGTCGAACAGGTTTGCGAACCGGTCCCGTGGGCTGATCTGCATATGATGGCCGCAAGACGTGCAAACGTTCAGGTTTTCGGCCAGTTCGCGGTGAAACAGCATCGTGCCGCATTCGTCGCATTTCGACCACAGGTTTTCGGGCACCTCACGGCGCGAAAAGATCGAATTGATGCGCGGGCGGACGTAGTTGGAAATCCAGTTCATGGGGGCCTCGATATGACGTTGCGTTCAGATAATCAGACGGGGGCTGAATTGCAATCAACGTCAGCGGCGGATGGCCAGTCGCGCTGTCAGCCAAAGACAGAGGAGGAACAGCGCCTCAAACGGGATCCATGGCTCCCACGGTTTTCCAAAGGTCGGCCAAATATAAAGCGCCGCGCCATAAAGCCAGTCGTCCGCGGCGACGACAAGCAGCGCCGATATGTTGTTGACGAAGTGGATGGCCAATGCAGGCCCAAGGGTGCCATGCCGCGCTGTGACATCTGCGCAAACAAGCCCAAGGCCGGTGGCCCAGACGACGTAAGCCCAGGCAGAATAGGCAGGCTCGGTCCCGTCATAATGGATCAGGCCAAACAGCACCGACGGGATCAGCATCCAGATCAAGGGGTGACGGCTCAGTGCGGCAAGGTGGCTTTGCAGGTAGCCGCGAAAGACCAATTCCTCGGCGCTGATTTGCACGAACAGCAAAGGCAGGGTGGCGGGTAGCAACAGCACCCAATCCACCAATGCAAGGTTTTGATAGACCTGCGGCCCGCTCACCGCAGGGATCACCAACAGCGCGTAAAGGGGGATCAGGTAGAGACCAATTTTAAGACCTGCGACGATCGCTGTGGCAGGCGGCCCAATGAGCGTGCGCAGGGGCAGGCCATGCAACATCCGCATGAGACCCCACAAGAGCGCCACATAAACCCCAAAAAACGCGAGGTTCCACCGAACCCCTGCAGGGGTCGATCCTGCAATCAGGGCGTCGGCCAGTGTTGGGTCATTCAGGACGGCAGTGCTTTGATACCAAACAGTGACAAGCGGGGTGACGATGATGGCAAAGCCGAAATGCAGAACGGCCATCGCGATGATCACATAGACCCAGTTGGCGGTCGGCTGAAACGGATCCGCCAATATGCGCATGGCGGGATATGCGCTGGGCTTATTGGGCAACGTCGTGGCCCGCGTCTGCCAGCAGGGCCCGAATATCGGGCACTGCGTCTGTGCGCACCAGCAGATGGTCGCGCAGGTGCGACGACAGGACAAAGACCCCGTGACCCGCGGTCGAGATGGGTGTGACGGCAGCCATGACGACCCCGGGCGCGTCCAGATCGGCCAGGGTATCGACCCGCAGGGCGGTCCAGCCATGGCTTGCGGTCACGTCGCTTGGAACGCGCGCGGTCAGGCAGGTGATCGACACTTCATCCAGCGCCCAAGTGAGCGTGACCAAGCCGTCACCGTTGGCCCACGCGGGCACCGCATCATCGGCGGGCAGGTGCACGATGCTGTAGGCGCCGTCAAGTTGCGTGAAAGTCAGCCGCATACGTCCGAGTGTGGCGTGTTTTTGTCGCGGTGGAAAGCCGCGCCAAAGGCCAATGGCCCTTGTTCCCTTCGATCATGCCAATTAGACCATTGCGCAACGCATCACCCGGGAGGCAGCCGACATGGCCAAAGATCACAGCAACCGCACCGACAAGACCAATTTGCCCAGCCGTCACGTGACCATCGGTCCCGCACGCGCGCCGCACCGGTCCTACTACTACGCTATGGGCATGACCGAGGAAGAGATCTATCAACCCCTCGTCGGTGTCGCGACGTGCTGGAACGAAGCAGCCCCCTGTAACATTGCGCTGAACCGTCAGGCTCAATCGGTGAAGCTTGGCGTGAAGACCGCCAACGGCACGCCACGTGAATTCACCACCATCACCGTGACCGACGGGATCGCAATGGGGCACGAGGGCATGCGGTCCTCGCTGGCCTCGCGTGAGGCGATTGCCGACACGGTTGAACTGACCATGCGCGGCCATTCCTATGACGCCATCGTGGGCCTTGCGGGCTGCGACAAATCCCTGCCCGGCATGATGATGGCAATGGTGCGTTTGAACACGCCATCGGTGTTCATCTACGGCGGGTCGATCCTGCCAGGCCGGGCCCCCGCCGGTGCCGATGTGCCCGCAGATTTCGCCAACCGCGATTTGACCGTGCAGGATATGTTTGAGGCCGTGGGCCGCCAGCAGAACGGCACCCTGTCTGAAGAGGCGTTGGAAGTGCTGGAACGTGTGGCCTGCCCCTCTGCCGGTGCCTGTGGCGGCCAGTTCACCGCCAACACCATGGCCTGCGTGTCCGAGGCGATTGGCCTGGCCCTGCCCAATTCCTCCTCTGCACCTGCTCCCTACGAATCCCGCGACCAGTACGGTAAGGCGTCTGGTGAGGCGGTGATGAACCTGATCGCCAAGAACATCCGCGCCCGCGATATCGTCACACGTCAGTCGTTGGAAAACGCCGCCCGCGTGGTGGCCTGCACGGGCGGATCAACAAACGCGGGTCTGCACCTGCCTGCCATCGCCCATGAGGCCGGAATTGACTTTGACCTGATGGATGTCTGCGAAATCTTCCGCGACACGCCCTACTTCGTCGACCTGAAACCAGGCGGCCAGTATGTGGCCAAGGACCTCTATGAGGTGGGCGGCGTGCCCGTTGTCATGCGCGAGCTGCGCAAGGCCGGTTTGATCCACGAAGACTGCATCACCGCCACCGGCGAAAGCATCGGGGCAGAGCTGGACAAGATCGACCGCAACGCCGACGGTACAGTCATCTACCCCGTCGAAACACCTTTGACGCCAACAGGTGGCGTCGTCGGTCTGAAGGGCAATCTGGCCCCTGAAGGCGCGATCGTGAAGGTCGCAGGGATGAGCCAGGAAGAGCAAAGTTTTACCGGCCCCGCCCGTGTGTTCGAATGCGAAGAAGACGCGTTTGAGGCTGTCAAAAAGCGCGAATACGAAGAAGGTGAGGTTCTGGTGATCCGCAACGAAGGCCCCTCCGGTGGGCCAGGCATGCGTGAGATGCTGGCCACCACGGCGGCCCTGTCCGGTCAGGGCATGGGCAAGAAAGTGGCGCTGATCACCGACGGTCGGTTCTCTGGTGCGACACGCGGCTTCTGCGTGGGCCATGTCGGGCCAGAGGCTGCGCATTGCGGGCCTATTGGCCTGTTGCAGCATGGCGATATGATCACCATCAACGCCGTCACAGGTGAGCTGTCTGTCGATCTGACCGACGACGAACTGGCCGCGCGCAAGGCCGATTGGAAAGGCCCGCGTGAGACGATCTATGCCTCCGGCGCGTTGTGGAAATATGCGCAGCTGGTCGGTGGCGCCCAGAAAGGTGCGGTGACGCATCCGGGCGCCAAGCAGGAACGCCACATCTACATGGACATCTGACCCAAATGATCGTTCGGGGGGGATGGTGTTTGGCGGCTGCACTGGTGCTGTCGGGATGTGCGGACATGTCAAACGGTCTGGCCGACCGTTTGGCGACCCTTGGGTCGTCCCCTGACGCCACCAACGAAGGCATCCGCACTTTGGCGGTGCTGGACGGGGCGGTGCGTGTGCGCGGGCCCGATGGGTATTGCATCGACCAAGGCGCAAGCGATGCATCCCGTGGCTTTGCCATCATGGCGGGCTGCGCGCTGGTGTCGGATGAGGCTGTCGTGATCCCCAACCCCGACGGGTTGATCATGGTCCAGTTCGGCGCCGAAGGCACAGCCAGCGTGACAGGCAACGAAGACGCCTTCGCCGCCTTCCTGCGGTCTGAATCTGGCCGTGGCGTGCTGTCGTCCGCCGGTGACCTGGCGCAGGTGCCTCAGGTCGCGACAGTCACGGACCGCGCTGGTGTTCTGGCACGGTTTGAGGACACCGCAGGGCCCGCATTTGAAGGCACCAGCGGCCCCCAGTGGCGCGGGTTTCTGGATGTGGGCAGCCGTCTGACCACCGTGTCAGTCCTCAGCTTCGATCGAAACCCGCTGAGCGCATCTGCGGGGGAACGCCTGCTGGTTGTGGCCATGGCCCAATTGGCCGAAGTGAACGCGCAGCCACAGCCCGACCTGTAACTGTTACATCATCTAAATTTAATCCAAATGCCGTCTAATTGTTTCCTTTTGCGAAACAATTTGTCAGATATGTAACGACATTGAGACGACACAGGATCAGGGCATCCGCCATGGCGCAGCACAAAACCGGACTTTTGGAACGCGTTCTTATGCGGCGATCTCGGGCGTTTTGGTCCCGTGCGGCTAAGGCTGCCGCTACGACAGATTTGTCCGTGCTGCGCCGCCAACGCAACCAGGCCCGCATTTTACGTCACAAACTGGATGAGCTGACCCACACAGCAGACAGCCGTTTGGCCTTGCCCCGCATCGGGTCGTCGTCGTTTCCCAAACCGCCCGGCACCGATTGGTCGTGGCGGCCCCAATTGTGGCGTGGGGCCTTGCCCGTGCAGGGTCTATCTGCTGTTGAAAGCAAGACGATGCTGGGCGACGAGGTGACGATCTTTCACGACTGCCAGATCTCGGAGCTGACATTGCGCCAACTGCGCAACATGCGGGAGGCCGATCTGGCGCCCTACGGTCTGCGGATGGATGTGTTCCGCTTTGACGGGTCGTTTCTGAGCCTTGTGTTAAACCTGCCCCAGTCGGGGTGCGAGGGATTGATGAAGACCCACTTGGTGCGGTTGGATGCCATCGTCGAAGTTGAAAAACCGCTTGAGATTTTTGCCCGCCTGAACGTGCGCCACGGTCCCAATACGGAACAGATCGTGCGGGAACTGCCGTTGGACGGGGACCAGATCATGGTGGAATTTGACTTGGCCTACACCAAGCTGAACGAAAAGCGGGTCGATTCAATGTGGATCGACCTGATTTTCGAAGGGCCAGAGATGAATCAGGTGACTTTGCGGGATGTGACGCTGTCACGGAACCCGCGCGCGGAATTATAAGGGGCAATCATGACCGACAAGATTGAGCTGACCAAACTGCGCATGGTCGAAGGCGTCTGGACCGGCGCGTTGAGCTATCACGGCGCAGACGACTGGCAACCGGACATCCGCGTGACACACCTCGATGAGGAATTGACGGGGGTCGAGGTTGTCGAAGACCGCCTGGAGGAGCATTGGCGTGTCGCGATCCCGGTTCCCGCCGAACGGATTGCCGACGGCGTCCAGACCTTTGTGATATCGGACCGACGTAGCGATGCGGTGCTGGGCAGCTTTTCCATCGTTGCGGGGGATGCCTTGGCCGAAGATATCCGCGCGGAGATGTCTTTGTTGCGGGCCGAGTTGGATATGCTGAAAAAGGCATTCCGACGGCACTGTGTGGAGACGTTGGGGTAAGAGGTTTCGAATGGGCTTTGCCCATCCGACGGGTGCCGCTGCGCGGCACGTTTGGGGGCGCTGCCCCCGCTTCGGCTACGCCGAAGCCCCCCCGAGGTATTTTTGACCCAAAGAAGCGGATGACGCGGCGTATGGAGTGACGTTGGCGTCAAGCTAGGGTTAGGTGGCGCAAACGAGGAGGTTTTGATGTCTTATTATCCACATTTGCTGGCCCCGCTGGATTTGGGCTTCACCACGTTGAAGAACCGCGTGTTGATGGGGTCTATGCACACAGGATTGGAAGAGACCCGCGATTGGAACCGTGTGGCTGAGTTTTATGCGGCCCGTGCACGGGGTGGCGTGGCCTTGATGGTGACGGGCGGTATGGCGCCCAATGCGGAAGGCGGGGTGTTTCCGGGGGCGGCGGGGCTGTTCTCGGATCAGGACATTGCCAACCACCGTGTGGTCACGGACCGCGTGCATGAGGCGGGCGGCAAGATTGCGATGCAGATCTTGCACGCGGGGCGCTATGCTTACTCAAAAAACTGTGTCGCCCCGTCTGCTGTGAAGTCTCCTATTTCGCCGTTTCCACCGACAGAGCTGGATGAGGATGGCATCGAGAAACAGATTGCCGACATGGTGACTGCGGCAGTTCGCGCCCGTGAGGCCGGATATGACGGCGTTGAGGTGATGGGGTCTGAGGGGTATTTCCTCAATCAGTTTCTGGTGACCCACACCAACAAACGCGATGACCGTTGGGGCGGATCCTATGAAAACCGCATGCGCCTGCCGGTTGAGGTTGTGCGCCGCGTGCGGGAGGCGGTTGGGCCGGATTTCATCGTGATCTACCGGTTGTCGATGATTGATCTGGTGCCGAACGGATCGACCTGGGCTGAGGTGGTTCAACTGGCCCGCGCGATCGAGGCCGCAGGGGCCACGATCCTGAACACCGGGATCGGTTGGCATGAGGCGCGGATCCCGACCATCGCGACCTCTGTCCCCCGTCGTGCGTTCACCTGGGTCACCAAGAAGCTGATGGGCGAGGTGGGCATTCCGGTCATCACTTCGAACCGCATCAACACCCCTCAGGTGGGGGAGGACGTGCTGGCGGATGGTTGTGCTGACATGGTGTCCATGGCGCGGCCTTTCCTCGCGGATCCGGATTTTGTGGCAAAGGCCGAGGCAGGCAAGGCGGCGTTGATCGCGCCTTGCATTGCCTGCAATCAGGCCTGTCTGGATCACACCTTTTCCATGAAGATCGCGTCCTGTCTGGTGAACCCCAAGGCGGCCCATGAGACTGAACTGGTGATGACACCGTCGTCCAAAACAGTCGGGATCGTGGGGGCGGGGCCTGCTGGGCTGGCGTCTGCATTGGCGGCGGCGGAGCGGGGTATGAATGTAACCCTCTTTGATCGCGCGGATGAGATTGGCGGCCAGTTGAACATGGCCAAACAAGTGCCCGGGAAGGAAGAATTCTGGGGGCTGGTCGAGTATTACCGCACGGCTGTCGCTGAGGCGGGCATCACTCTCAGGCTGGGCCAAGACGCCACAGCAGACGATTTGGCGGGCTTTGATGAGGTGATCATCGCGACCGGCGTGAGCCCCCGCGATCCGCAGATTGACGGACAAGACGGCCCGAACGTGTTGTCCTACATCGACGTTTTGCGCGGCAAGGCAGACGTGGGCGAAAAGGTTGCGATCATTGGTGCGGGGGGCATTGGCTTCGACGTGGCCGACTATCTGGTTACCGGTGACAGCCCCACCGAAGATCTGGCCGTCTGGCTTGAGGAATGGGGCGTGGGGGATCCAGAAGAGGTGCGCGGCGGCTTGCGCCCCGAAGGCCCACAGCCGGACCAACCTGTGCGTCAGGTCACCCTGTTGCAGCGCAAAGCGCAAAAGCTCGGCAAGGGCTTGGGCAAGACAACCGGTTGGATTCACCGTGCCGGCCTCAAGATGAAGAATGTCGAAATGATGGGCGGCGTAAACTACGAACGCATCGACGCGACCGGCCTGCATGTCAGCTTTGGTGAGGCGCGCGAAAACCCAACGGTAATCGCTGCCGACACAATTGTACTGTGCGCAGGGCAGGTGCCTGATCGGTCCTTGGCGGATGCGTTGGGCGCCAAGGGCATAGCCTGTCATGTGATCGGCGGCGCGGATGTCGCGGCAGAGCTGGACGCGAAACGCGCCATTGATCAAGGCACGCGGCTGGTCGCGGGGTTGTGACGGCTTGACGGATCGGGCGGGGGCCTCAGGTATGCGCATAAAGGAGTGCGCCCCATGTCTTCGCCCGATCTTACCGACGCCGACCGATCCGCCATTATCGAAATGGCGCTGAGTGATCATACACCCTTCGGAACGATTGAGGCGGAATACGGGTTGTCCGAAAAGCAGGTCGTCGCGTTGATGCGCGCAAACCTGCGGCCCGGCAGCTACCGCGCGTGGCGCAAACGGGTGCACGATTTTGGAACCCGGCGGGAGCATTATAAATGAAGGCGTTCTTTGCTATCTTGGTGACTGCAATGCTGGGCGCCTGTGTCGTCATCCCGCCCGCAGTGGATCGCGACGCGGATGTTTTGGTTATCGGTGACAGTATTTTGGCGTGGCATCGGGGCAAAGGTCAGTCGATCCCCGATGTGATTGAGGATCAGACCCAGCGCAGCGTCACAAACCAATCCATCGCAGGGGCCCCCTTTGCAGGCGCGCGGGGCATCCCTTCCCAATTTGTAGACGGCACGTGGGATGTGGTTGTGATGAACGGCGGCGGCAATGATATCGGCGCTGTGTGCGATGGGCCCGCTGTGCAGAAAGCACAGACGCTGGATGCGTTGATCAGCGCCGATGGACGCCGCGGACCGCTGCCCGATTTCGTGCGCAGGCTGCAGCAATCCGGCACGCCGGTGATCTTTGTGGGCTACTATCCCATCAGCGTCAAAGGCGGCCCCTTCCTTCCATGTCGTGCCACGTTGGATGATCTGAAATCACGCCAGCGACAGATGGCTGCCGGTTTGGACGGTGTGACATTCGTGGACACCGCTGACGTCATCCCGCCTGACAATCTGGCCCTTTACGCCAGCGATCTGGTGCATCCTTCGGTGGATGGGGCTGCACGGATCGGCGTTCAGATCGCAGATGTTCTTAGGCGTATCGCCCCATAGGTGTGGTGCGACAAGGCCCCCTGTGCAGGCGCGGAAACGACCCGTTTCCATGTTTCCTGCCTCGCAACAGTCGCGCAGAAACCCTGCAATTGTCAGGCGAGTGTCCAAGTCCCGCCCCATTTCACCCTGATAGATGATCCTCGACAAAAGATGCAGATTGAGGACCCCCAAATGGATCGCCTGACGGAAATGGAAGCCTTCGCCACAGTCGTGGACCAAGGTGGATTTACAGATGCAGCCAAGAAAATGGGGATTTCCAAATCTGCCGTTTCGAAACACGTCTCCTCACTGGAGGCACGATTGGGCGCACGCTTGCTGAACCGGACGACACGCCGTGTCAGCCCCACGGAAATTGGCCTCGCCTATTATGACCGCGCCCGACGTGTTCTGAATGATGCCGGAGAGGCGGATGCGCTGGTGACGTCGATGCAAAGCGCCCCATCGGGCCTTTTGCGGATCAGCGTGGCCACAGATTTTGGCGTGAACCATCTGTCGCCTGTTTTGGGGGATTTCCTGGGCGAATTCCCAGACATCACCGTCAACATGGTTCTCAACAATCGGTACGTCGAACTGATTTCCGAGGGTTTTGACATGGCCGTGCGCATTGGTGAATTGGAAGATAGCACCCTGCGGGCCCGAAAGCTGACCGAGACGTCCCGCCGGATGGTCGCATCGCCCGCTTATTTTGAACACTACGGTCGCCCTGAAAAGATCGACGATCTGAACGACCACAAACTGCTGCATTATTCCAACCAGGCCAATTCGGCTGTGTGGAAACTGACTGCCCCCTCAGGTGAAAAGCGTCAGGTCCGCACCGCAGGCTGGTTGACAGTCAATGATGGCCAGTCCCTTTTGAATGCCGCAATTTCCGGCCTTGGGATCGCCTACCTACCTTCATTCCTGTACGCCGACGCCATGGACCAGGGCCTGATCGAAGAGGCTATCCCGAATTTGCCTGTCGAAACCCAAGGCATCTATGCGGTGTATCCCCCTGGCCGGTTCACCCAACCCAAGGTCCGCGCCTTTATCGATTTCCTGGTTCACGCCTTTGCCGAAAAAGGCCCCGACGCTTGGTAAACCACTGCAATTTCGACGTTTGATTCCCAAGGGCTTCCGCCCCGCCTATACGCAGCCCCTTGGGGCTGCGTTTTTTCATTCGGTCGAGGTGATGATAACCTCGACACGGCGGTTCGCCTCGCGTCCCTCAGCGGTGACGTTGGTGGCCACGGGGGCAAGATATCCCATCCCTTGGGCGTCAAGCTGCCGGCGCGGCACGTTGTAGGTGCTGACCAGCCGTTCCAGCACAGATCCGGCCCGCCGTTTGGACAGTGCGATATTGCCATCAAGCGACCCGACCGCATCGGTGTGTCCAACCAGCGCCACCACCCGCGACGGGTTCGCGGCCAAATAATCGGCCAGATCGGTCAGCGACGCAAACGTCCCACCACCCAACTGGGCTGAGCCCGTGGCAAAAGTCAGATCCGACAGAATAAACCGTCCGTCTTCCTCCAGCCCAGCAGCCAGATCGCCCGTCACCGTGGGGGCTGCGGCGCGGATCGCAGGGGCGACCGTCTGGGTCGCGGCCTCAGCCGCGCCACCGACGCGGATGATCTGCACAAACCCCGCCTGCGATGTCCGGCTCGCCAGCAAGGTCACAACCTCCGGCCCTGCCTCACCGTCCCGACGGGCAGAGACGAAGCGGTAATCGCCAAAGTTCACCTCCATCTCAGGGGCGGGCAGCACGGGCGTGGCAAAGCGGAAGTCAAACCCACCGCAGACGTCATCAGTGCATTCGAACGCGATCTCAAACCCTGCCTCCGTCAGCTGCGCCATCAGCGGATCAAGGATTTGAAACGTGGTCAGCCCCGCCGCCTCAATCCGCCAGGCTTGTTGGTTGAAGGCCCCCGTGGCGGGTGCCGTCGGCAGGCCTTCGGGCGTCCAACTGCCGGTGGGCATGTCATAGCGCGTCTCGCCTTCCGTCACCTCAGCCGTCAGGGTGGCATTGCTGGGCAAATCCAACGTCACAGCCAAGGCGGGCAGCGGCATCAGCGCCGCAAGAAGGCACGCGCGGATCATCTGTTTTGCGCGTGATAGTCGTCATTGGGCCGCATGTCGGTGGCCGATGCCATGCGGTTGGTCATGTTGAAAAATCCTGTCACGGCGGTGATGTCCCAGATGTCGCGATCCGTGAAACCGGCGGTGCGCAGGGCGGTCCGGTCGTCCTCTGTCACCTCGGCGCTGGCCTTGGTTGTCTTCTCGGCAAACGCCAGCATCGCGGTCTCGCGCGCGTCCAAATCCGCCACCCGCCAATTCATCACCAGCATCTCGCCCAGTTTCGGATCACCCGACAGCGCACGCACCGCTTGGCCATGTGCCGTCAGGCAATAGAAACACTTGTTCACAGATGACACGACCACCGCGATCATCTCTCGGTCCAGTTTGGACAGCCCGCTGTCGGCCAGCATCAGGTCGTTGTACATCGCAGAGAACGCATCGAATTTCTGCACATCAAAGGCATAGGCGCGCAGCACATTGGGCACGAACCCCAGTTTGTCGTCGCAGACGTCAAAGTACTTGGCGATGTGATCCGGCAGCGGGTCTTGCGGCGGCAGGTTCAGGGCGGTGGGCAAAGGTGTGGTCATTTAGGCCTCAGGCAGGATGCGATAGTGGTATCCTCCCACAGGGGTCATGCCGAGGGAAGAGTAGAGCGCGTTCGCAGGCGTATTTGCCCGCGTCACAAGGAGCGTCACGGTCTGCGCGCCCTTGCCCTCAGCCCAAAACGCCAGCGCACGGATCATGTGCCGTGCAAGGCCCTGACGGCGCAAGGCGTGGGACGTTTCGATGGCATGCAGCATGGCGGTGCCATCGTGAATGGCGGCAAAGGCGGTGCCTGCGGGGGTGTCATGGATGCGGCCCAGAACGGTGGTTTTGGGGCCTTTGGCGCGGGCCATGACGGCCAGACGCGCGTCATCCACGCCGCCCGCGTCCCAGATTTCGGCCTGCGTTGCCAGTGGGGGCCAAACCTCAAAACAGGTCACGGGCGGGGGGCGCTGGGTGGCGAGGGTTGCGACGGGTGCAGTGTAGTAGGTGACCGGGTCTTTGATGACGTAGCCCGCCTCCGCCAAGGTGGCATCCAACGTCTCTTCGCCCGTGCGCACCATGAACAGCGGGGTCTGGCCCAACGCGCGCATGGCGTCTTCGGCGCGGGCGTGTTCCTCCAGCTTGGCAGCTGTCGTCGCGGTGGTCGCACTCACACGTGATCCGCCGCCTGCACCCTCCCTGATGGTCCAGCCTGCCACGTCCGTGATGGCCTTGGCGGGCCATGTGGCGTCGATCAGCTGGGTCAGGGTTTCAGGCGTCATGCGGGAAAGGCTGCGCGCAGATCGGCAAGGGCTGCGTTGATCATGTCCAGATCTGTGCCGCGGATCACGATATTGGCGCCGTATTGGCCGTTTTCTTGCTGAAACGGATAGGATCCGATCGACAGCTCGGGGTATTTGGCGTCGACCGCGCCCAAGGGCCCCGCGATATCGCCCTCGCCCCGATCAATCCGCAGATTTTCAGAAATAAGCGGCGCGCCACCTGTCAATGTCGGCAGGACAGAGGCGACCATGGCACGAAACACCGACGGCACACCGGCCATGACATGGACGTTTTGAACCCGAAACCCTGGCGCCACCGACACCGGATTATCGATCAACGTGGCAGAGGCGGGAATGCGGGCCATGCGTTGGCGCGCTTCGTTAAAGTCCTTGCCGTCGCGGTCGTAATGGGCCTGCAGCAACGCGCGGGCGTCATCGCGGACGTCGATGGTGTCATTAAACGCCGCCGCAATGCAATCGGCGGTGATGTCATCGTGCGTCGGGCCGATCCCGCCAGACGTGAACACGCTATCGTAGCCTGCTGAAAGGGCCTGCACGGCGGCGATGATCGCGGGTGCGTCGTCGCTGACCACGCGGACCTCTTTCAGATCAATGCCGATCCCCGTCAACTCATTGGCCAAATGGTACATATTGGCATCGCGTGTCCGACCGGACAGAATTTCATCCCCGATGACAAGCATGGCGGCGGTTGGGTTTGGCATCGTCTTCTCCTGTATCTTCAAATGGTATATGGGGCGAATATGCGCTTTGCCACCTCCCTTGTGCCCGGTCGACTGATCCGCCGTTACATGCGATTCCTGTCGGATGTTGAATTGGACGACGGGCGCATCGTCAAAGCGCATTGCCCGAACCCTGGATCCATGATGGGTCTGAAAGACGAAGGCATGCGTGTCTGGCTGGAGGGAAACAACGATCCGCGCAAAAAGCTCGACTGGGGATGGCGGCTGGTGGAACTGGACGGCGGGTGCGTGGGCGTCGACACCGGTGCGGCAAACACGATCGTGGCGGAGGCCTTGGAGGAAAGGCTTGAGGGCCTGACCGGCTACGACAAAATCCGGCCCGAGGTGAAATACCGCGAGAAAAGCCGCGTGGATTTCCTTTTGTCCGGCGCAGGACGGCGCGATTGTTATCTTGAGGTGAAATCCGTCACCCTGTCGCGCACCGGAGGGCTGGCTGAATTTCCAGACAGCGTGACCGCGCGGGGGGCAAAACATTTGGCCGATTTGGCCGCGATGGTGGACGAAGGCAACCGTGCGGTGTTGTTGTTTTTGGTGCAACGCGGCGATTGCGCCCGCGTGGATGTGGCCCGCGACATTGATCCCACCTATGCCGCAGCTTTCGACGCAGCAATCGCGGCTGGGGTTGAGGTGATGTGTTTCGCGTGTGACGTATCGCCCGACGGTATTTTTCTGTCAGACCGACTGCCGTTTGACTGATCGACCCTCCGGGGGGAGTTTTTCGGGTCAGATGAAGGGGGAGGGGGTTTAGAACCCGCGCCCAATGCCCTATTTGAGGGGCAAGCGAAAAGGATGAGACACGTGGACACGACCAAGGCACGGCTGACAAAAGATGGCATCAGGCTGTATGAGGCAGGCGATTTTGCGGGCATGCACAAGGCTGGTGCCTTGGCGGCGGACATTCTGGACCGTATCGCAGACCACGTGCAGCCGGGCGTGACCACGGGCGCCTTGGACAAGATGATCACTGATTGGGTGGATGAGGCAAACGCCGTGTCCGCCACCATCGGCTACAAAGGGTATCAGCACGCCAGCTGCATTTCGGTGAACCATGTGGTCTGTCATGGCATTCCTGGCAGCAAGGCGCTGAAGTCCGGTGATATCCTGAATATCGATGTGACCGTGATTGTGGACGGGTGGTTTGGCGACACCAGCCGCATGTATGTGGCAGGCGGCAAGCCCAACCGTAAAGCGGAACGTTTGATCGAGGTGACCCACGACGCGCTGATGTTGGGGATTGAGGCCGCCAAACCCGGCAACACATTCGGGGATATTGGCCACGCCATTCAGACCTATGTGGAAAGCCAGCGCATGTCTGTTGTGCGTGATTTCTGCGGGCATGGTCTGGGCTTGGTATTTCATGCGCCGCCCAATGTGCTGCATTATGGGCGCGCGGGCACCGGCCCCGTTCTGGAAGAAGGCATGTTTTTCACGATTGAACCGATGGTAAACCTTGGCCGGCCAGAGACGAAAATCCTTGCCGATGACTGGACTGCGGTTACCCGCGACAAGTCCCTGTCGGCGCAGTTTGAACATTCCATCGGGATCACCTCGGACGGGGCGGATATTTTCACGCTGTCTCCCAAGGGCATGTTCCACCCCACGTATTGAAGGTTGCGGCGGTCCGTTTGGCCCTTGCGGGGGCCTTGGCCACCCCGGCCGTGGCCAACGAGGACGCGATAAAGGCCGCATGGCTAGATTGGCTAGGTGCGGGCGGCATCGGGCAAAGCGCCCTTGCCATCACCTATCAGGGCGCGGTTGTGTCAGTGCACGGCAGCGGCATGTCCGCCGATCGCCCCGTGCCGATTGCCTCGCTGTCCAAGGCCGTGACAGGAGCCTGCGTGTTGTCCCTTATTGACGACAGCATTTTGTCCTATGACACCACCTTGGGTGAGGCCTTTTCAGACCGCCCCGATCTGTTGCCTGCCGGACAAAGCGAACAGGCGGCCATCACGGTTGAGGCGTTGTTGACCCACACATCGGGCCTCGATTTCGACCGCACGCAAAGCGTCATTAACCCTGTGCTGTGGGGTGGGGGCGATATCGACGACAGGATCACGGCATTGGCGTTGGCCCGCCCTTTGGGTGCACCTGTGTTTTTCTACAACAACGAAAACTACGCCATTTTGGGCCGCGTGATTGCGGAGGCGACGGGCCAGCCCGTGGCCGATGTGTGCCGCGCCCGGGTGTTGGATGGCCTGACAAGTGCCGGACCAGATCCCCGCAATGGCGGCGCTTTGGCGTGGGGCGGCTGGAACATGACCGTGGTCGATTACGCACGGTTCGCCACCCGATTGACCCCGCAGAAAGATTGGCCCAGCACGCCGCTGAACGGGGGTGCCCAATACGGCCCCGGCGTGTTTGTCCGTGACACGGATCTTGGCACCAACATCTGGCACTTCGGGGCGTTTTGCGTTCTAGGCCTTAACGATTTTGGGTCATATTTTTACGTGTTGGACAATGGATGGGGCGTGGCTGTCTGGTACGATGTCTGTGTCAGCACCGCACAGGCGCTTGCGCTGGACGGCGGGTTGGCGCGGGCCGCCTCTTCGTCCGACTAAGCCCCAGTACTGCGTTTCATCAACAACGACAGCACTGTTTCCCCGGCCAAGGGGGACGCGCAGTCGCCGATCAAAACCGGCACGCCAAAGGGTTGCGGTTTGGGCAGTGGGACACTGGCCGTTTTTGCGGGTTGGGCGGGGATGTCTGTCCAGGTGGTGCTCATGCGTGCAGGATACCACGCGTTGGCATTTCCGCCAAATCAGGCGGGGGACAGCAACGTGATGTGGGTGTCGCCATAGCGCCGGTTGTCCAGCACGGTAAAGCCCTGCACCGCTTGCGGGGCGCTGTCCTCGAACACCACCAAGGCGCCCTCGGCCAGCCAACCTGCAGCTTGCGCCGCCAGCAGCGCCCCTTGACCCAGCGCCTTGCCATAAGGCGGATCCAGAAACACCAGATCGCAAGGGGCAGGGGCAGCTGGAAGTCGGTCGGCGGCTGTTGTCAAAACCCATGCGTCGCCCGTGCGGCGGGCTTTGGTCAGGTTTTCGCGGATCAACTTTTGCGCGATGCGTCCGTTGTCGACAAAGGTGCAATGCACAGCACCGCGCGACAACGCCTCAAGCCCCAGCGCGCCGGTGCCCGCGAACAGATCAAGCACCCGCGCCCCCTGCGGCATCCCGTGACCCATCAGCACGTTGAACAGGCTTTCACGCACGCGGTCCGGGGTGGGGCGCAGATGAGCGGCTGTATCGCCCTTGCCGACGCTGGCGAGGGTCAGCCCTCGGTGTTGGCCCGCGATGATCCTCATGCGCGCAAAAGCGCCTTCATATCTGTCTCAGGGTCTTGAATCACCGTTTTGGCAGGGGATTTTCCCGCCTCGATCAGACGTTTGCCGATCATGTAGTTGCGCGGGTCGTTCATGGCGTCGACAGCGATCAAACGATCATCGGAGTAATACCAATGCGATTGCGCATCACCGGTCTGGCGCACGATCACATCGTCATATCCCAGGTTCAGCCCTGCAATCTGCAGTTTCACATCATATTGGTCGGACCAAAACCACGGCTTGGGCACATAGGCCTCATGTGCGCCCAACATGTTGCGCGCCACACATTCCGCCTGATCAATGGCGTTGCCGACGCTTTCCAGCCGGATCTGTTGGCCGTGCCACTCCAGCGTGGCGCAATCGCCGGCGGCCCAGACGTTGGCGGCAGAGGTCTGGCCATAAACGTCCGTCTGAATGCCGTTGTCGCAGGCAATGCCCGCAGCCTCGGCCAGAACCGTCGCGGGATAAATCCCCACCCCGACGATGGCAAAATCAATGTCCAACGTGGTGCCATCGGTCAGAACCGCGCCAGAGACGCGGCCCTCACCGGTCAACGTGTCCAACCCCACGCCCTCGCGGATGTCGACACCGTGGGCGCGGTGCAGGTCACGGAAATAATCGGAGGTCTGGGGGGCCGCGACCCGCTGCAAAATACGCTCCGCCATTTCAACCAACACAACATGCAGTCCCATTTTGGCCGCGACGGCAGCGGCCTCCAGCCCGATATAGCCGCCGCCAATGATCAGCAGGCGGCGACCTTCCACAAATTCGGGCATCATTGCATCCGCATCGGCCAGATCACGCACCTGATACACGCCGTCCAGATTGCCCCCCACAGCATCAGGCAAAAGACGCGGGTGCGATCCGGTGGTCAGGGCAAGATGGTCATAGGTCAGCACCTCATCGCCTTCCACGGTGACGGTTTGCGCGGTGGTGTCTACGGACACAGCACGGGTGCCCGTGCGCAAGGCAATGTCGTTGCCCGCGTACCAATCGCGGGGACGCAGATACAGCCGGTCCCGTTCCATCTCACCCAGCAAATAGGCCTTTGACAGGGCAGGGCGCTGATAGGGTGGCCCGTCTTCTGCGCCCAGCAAGGTGATGTCGCCGTCATAGCCTTGTGTGCGCAATTTTCCGACCAGCGACGCGCCCGCCTGGCCTGCGCCGATCACAACGATGTGGCCCATAAACTCTTTCCCCGTCTGGTTCCCGCAGCAATGAACCCTATATTGCAGGGCACAGACACGCAAATGCCAAAGAAGGACAAAGCATGACAATTTCTGTGGGCGACAGCCTCCCCGATGCGACGCTGGTGAAAATGGGGGCCGAGGGGCCTGAACAGGTGACTGTCAAGGCCCTGACCGAAGGACGCAAAGTCGTGCTGTTCGCGGTGCCCGGTGCCTATACGGGCGTATGCACCACCGCCCATGTGCCGTCGTTCATCCGCACCAAAGGCCAGTTTGAAGACAAAGGCGTGGAGGAGATCATCTGCGTTTCCGTCAACGACCCCTTCGTACTGGCCAATTGGGGCGACAGCACCGGCGCCACCGAGGCAGGCATCACCATGGTCGGCGATGCCGCCTCTGAATTGACCAAAGCGCTGGGTATGGAGTTCACCGCCCCACCTGCGGGCCTGATCAACCGGTCCAAACGCTACGCGATGCTGGTGGAAAACGGCGAAGTGAAAGTGCTGAACGTCGAAGAAAGCCCCGGCGAATGCGGTATCTCCGCGGGCGAAGGCCTGTTGGACGACATGTGAGACGACCCAGAGGGGCCACGCCCCTCTGACCCGCCTCTGGTTCGGTGCGTCAGCGCCGGGTCAGAGGCTACGCGGCCAAAGCATCCATCTTCTGCGCAAGCTTTAGGTCCAGATCAGACAGCCCACCGGTGTCATGGGTCGTCAAAGTGACCTCAACCGTTTTGTAAACATTCGACCATTCCGGATGGTGGTTCAGCTTTTCGGCCTCAATCGCGGCGGATGTCATCCAGCCGAAGGCTTCGACGAAATTCTTGAAGGTGAAGGTTTTGTGGGCGGAGGTGTCGCCGACAGTCCAACCTGCATTTGATAAAATGTCCCGGCCGTCCTGGCCCAGTGCGTAACTCATTCCTGTTCCTCCACATGGATTTTCCTGAACGGTCCGTAGGATGTCAGGACCTCAATTTCCTCATCAATTGCGGCGCGTTCCGCCTGCAGATAGTCAGCCACCGCCCCGCGAAAGCCAGCATCGCTGAACCAATGCAGCGAATGGGTGGTTACGGGCAAATATCCACGGGCCAGCTTATGTTCGCCTTGCGCGCCCGCCTCAACCCGCGCCATGCCTTGGGCAATTGCATAGTCGATGGCCTGATAATAACAGACCTCAAAGTGCAGGCAGGGGTGATGTTCCGTGCACCCCCAATAGCGGCCATAAAGTGTATCACGTCCGATAAAATTCAGTGCGCCCGCCACGGGCACCCCATCGCGCATCGCAAACACCAACAGCATGTCATCGCGCAACGTCTCATGTGCAACCTCGAAGAACGCCCGCGTCAGATAGGGCTGGCCCCATTTGCGCGCGCCCGTGTCTTGGTAAAACGTCCAAAAGGCGTCCCAATGGTGCGCCTCAATCTGGTCACCGGTCAGTTGCACGATATCGCCGCCAAACGCCTGTGCTGTGCGCCGTTCCTTGCGCAGCGTTTTGCGTTTTCGCGACGATAACGCGGCAAGAAAGCCATCCCAATCTGCATAGCTGTCATTGGCCCAATGATATTGCTGCGACGTGCGGTGCAGCAGTCCCATGTCCGCACCCGCCAGTGCCTCGCCTTCGGTGCAGAACGTTGCATGCAACGATGACAATTCATTGTCTGACGCGATCTGAACGGACCCCTGAACCAGGGCCGCCATTCCCTGCACCTCATGCCCTGGACGGGTCAGAAACCGACGTCCTGTTGCGGGGGTAAACGGCACGGCGATCTGCAGTTTCGGGTAATATCGCCCACCCGCCCGCTCAAACGCGTGGGCGAAGTTGTGGTCGAACATATATTCGCCCTGACTGTGCGATTTGCCATATAGCGGCGCCACCGCGATCAGCTGGCCATCCTGACGCGCCGCCAGATAATGCGGATCCCAGCCGGTGCCGCGCCCAACACTGCCGCTGTCTTCCAACGCCTTTAGGAACCGATACGTGGTAAACGGATCAATGGCCCGTCCGTCTGCCGCCTCAGGGCAGGCGCAGGCGTCCCAATCCGCCGCGTCAATGCTGCCGAGTGATGTGTGCGTGGAGATTTCGATTGCGCTGCCGTCCATATCCATCAGGTGGCGCAGCGCGCCGTAAGTTCAAGGCCCGAAGGCTAGGCAAGATAGCCTTCGAACGTAATGTTATGGGCGATCTTGCGGGCCTCGGCCTCTTGTGTGGGGCTACGGATCGTCCAGCACAGGATGGGCACGTCACGGGCCCGCAGCTTCGCCACATGGGGGGAGTTCAGATCATCCTCCTGATGGCTGATGAAACTTGCCCCCACACGGTCAAAATCGGGGATCATGGCCTGTGCTTGACGGGTTTTGCTGGGCACCGTGGGCCAGTCTTCAGCGGGATAGGGACAGGTCACCAGCCCGCGTGGGATATGCGGCGCATGCGTCTGACACGCCGCGACGGCATGGGGGTTAAACGACATCAACGCCACATCGCCGCCATAGCCCTCCAGTGCCGCACAGACAGCCTGTTGCAAAGGCCCAACCATCGGGCCAAGACCGCCGTCCTGATCCTTTATTTCGATCAACAGGGGCACACGGCCGGCCACGATCTCCAAAACCTGCGACAACGTCGGGATCGTTCCCCCGCCGCTCAGCGGAATATCGGCCAGATCCGCCGCGGTTTTTCCGGCGATGGGGCCCTGCAGTCCGGTCAAACGCGCCATGTCGTAATCATGAAAGACCATCGGCACACCGTCCTTTGACGGCTGGATGTCGATCTCAACCCCGTAGCCTGCCTCCACAGCGGCCCCTACCGCTTGGGCGGAGTTTTCGGCCCAATTTGCGTCATGCAACGCTCGGTGCGCGATGGGGCGATCAAGAAAAGAGGCCGGCAGGGTCATTCGATTTCAAAGATGGCTTCGATTTCGACGGCAACGTTGAACGGCAAGGCCCCCGCGGACACCGCACTGCGGGCGTGGCGGCCTTTGTCTCCGAAGACCTCAACCATGAAATCCGACGCGCCGTTGATCACCGCTGGCTGGTCTGCAAAATTAGGGGTGGAATTGACGAAGCCCACAAGTTTGACGACCCGCACCAGCCGGTCGAGATCGCCGTCACACCCCGCCTTAAGCTGTGCGATCAGATTGATGGCGCAGTCCCGCGCGGCGGCGGCCCCGGCGGTCACATCCAGATCAGCGCCTAGTTTTCCGACCACCAGACCGCCTTCGCCTTTGGGCAGCTGGCCAGACACAAACAGCTGGGATCCGGTTCGCACAAAGGGCACATAATTGGCCGCAGGGGCGGGGGCGTCGGGCAAGGTAACGCCAAGTTCGGCAAGACGGGTTTCGATGGACATAGGGTGTGATCCTCGATCTGTTGATGTGGCGCGACGCTAGTGCGGACGTCAGGCGGATGCAATCACCCGTCGCGGAACGTCCGCGCGATGTAATCCGTCAAAGGCCGTGTCAGATAGGACATCGGGGTGCGATCTGCGGTGCGGATAAACGCCTCAACCGGCATGCCCGGCAGCAGGGTCGATGCAGCTGGCAGGCGCGTGATCTCCCCCTCGTTCAGTGTGATTTCCGCGCGGTAATAGCTGAACTGGGTGGCGTCATCGGTGAATGTATCGGCTGATACTGTGGCGACTGTCCCGTTCAGCTCCGGCGTGGTTTTTTGGTCAAGGGCCGAAAACCTGAGGCTGACATCCTGACCGATGGACACCACATCAATATCCGTGGGCGCCACGCGGGTCGAAATCACAAGCGGACGATCCTGCGGGACGATGAACAAAAGCGGCTCGGCCGGGCGCACCACGGCGCCAGCCCCGAACACAGTCAGCCCGTAAACCACGCCGCTGACAGGGGCGCGAATATCCAGCCGGTCCAGCTGCCGTTTCACCGATATGCGTTGTTCGCGCAATTCCAGCTCATTGAACTGCAAGTCACGCAGGCGGCTGATGGCCTCCTCCCGCCGTGCGGTGCCCAGACCAAGGATCTGAATTTCAATTTCGGTGATGCGTTCCGCGGCACCCGCAACACCGGCTGCCAATTCACCCACCTGACCACGCAAGCGCGCCTGTTCGCGCTGTAAATTCAGAACGGCCCCCGCCTGTGCCAGGCCACGGTCAAGCAAGGACTGCTGATTGGCAAGCTCCTCTTCAATAAGCGCCAGCTGCGTGCGCAACGCCTCTTGTTGTGCCTCAAGCCCGACGACCTGTGCGGCGATCTGGTCTTTGCGGTTTTCCAGCTGTTCCGTCTGGCGCGCCACCCCTTCGCGGCGGGCCTCAAACAGGTTTTGCTGACCCGCCTTGAGTGCGGCAACCGACTCCGGTGCGCCTTCATCCAGCAGCGGATCGAACGTCAGGCTGTCCGCGTCGTCGCGTTCCGCCTCAAATCGAGCGCGGCGGGCCAAAGCCTCAAACAACTGGCCTTCGATCACGGTCAATCGCGCACCAAGATCCTGCGCGTCCAGCCGGATCAGCAAATCGCCCGCGGCGACGGTGCCGCCTTCGTCGACCCGTAGGTCCGTCACCACCCCGCCGTCAAGATGCTGCACGATCTGGCGGTTCTGGTCGACTTCGATCTGACCGCTGGCGATCACCGCACCGGTGATTTGGGCGGTCACAGCCCACCCGCCAAAGCCCCCGACAAGGATCAGCAGGGCCAACAGGCCAATCATAAGGGGCCGTCTGGCCGACCAATGGGCTCTCATGTCACGCCGCCCCCTTTGCCCTTGCCGCGGTCAATCTGTTCGCGGTTTGCCAAGACTTTGGCCTTCACCTCGTCCGAGGTGCCAAAGGCCTTCACGATACCGTCTTCGATATACATCAACTTGTTGCACTGTTCGATCGCAGCGGGCCGATGAGCCATGACAAAAACGCTTTGCTTGCGGGCGCGGGCGTCACGGATCGCCATATTGATTGCAATGGACCCTACGTTGTCGAGGTTGGAATTCGGCTCATCCAGCACCAGAAACACAGGGTTCCCGTAGAGAGCGCGGGCGAGGCCAATGCGTTGCATCTGCCCGCCGGACAACCGCCCGCCGGTGCTGTCGATCACCGTGTCATACCCTTCGGGCAGCTGCAAAATCATCTGATGGGCAGCGGCGGCCTTTGCGGCCTCAACCACCTTTGCATGATCGGGATCCTTCTCCATACGGGCGATGTTGTCCCGAATGGTTCCCGCCAGCATCGTCACCGATTGCGGCAGATAACCCACATACCGCCCGAGGACATCGGCGTCATATTGATCCAACGTGGCGCCGTCCAAACGCAGGGTCCCCGCAGCCGGCATCCAAAGCCCGGCAAGCGCGCGCGCCAAGGTGGATTTACCCGCACCCGAAGGGCCAATGACCCCAACCGCATCCCCAGGGTCCACCTGAAACGACGCCATGCGGATGCTGGCCTTTGTTTCGCCGGGCGGAAGGATCGTCACTTGATCGGCCACGATGCGGGCGGCAGGGCGTGGCAGTTGGGTTTTTTCCGACGGGACTGCAACGGCCCCCAAAAGACGGGTCAGATTGACCCAGCCGATGCGCGCGCGGTTCAGGATCGGCCATTGATTGACCAAGATCTCAATCGGGGCAAGGGCCCGACCCAACAGGATAGACCCCGCAATCATAGCACCTGGCGTCAACTCTCCCAACAACACAAGATAGGCCCCAAGGCCCAGCATCGCGGATTGCAGAAAAAGCCGAAAAGATTTGGTTATGCTGCCAAAACTGCCGCCCACATCACCGGACGCAATCCCCGCCTCAAGAGACTTGCGGCGCAGATCAAGCCACCGTTCAAACACCGCGCGGCGCATGCCCAAGGCCTGAATGGTGTCCGCATCCCCGCGCAACTGTTCGCCCATCGTTTCGGCACGGATTGAGGCGCGATTGGCCTCCTCCAGGGCGCGGCGGCTGCTGAACTGGTTCAACAGGGCCACGATGGTCAGAATGACAGCCCCGCCGACGGCCAGATATCCCATCATCGGATGAAAAATAAACAGACCCAACGTAAAGATGATCGCCCAAGGAATATCATAGGGCGCCAAGGCAACGGGCGAGGTGATGGCCCGCTGAATGGCCCGCAAATCCTGCTGGCCCGTCGCCGCTTCAGCCGGGGCGCGGCCCGATGCCTTTGATCGAAGCACCGCGTTGAACACCCGTTCATCAAGATCCGTTTCAAACTGCGCACCGATCCGCCCCATCACACGGCCACGGGCGTAATCAAGGATGCCCATCATCACATACATGAACCCGACCAACACCGACAAAGCCACCAGCGTCTCCAGCGACCGTGACCCAAGCACGCGGTCGTAGACGTTCAACATATACAAAGGGCCTGTCAGCATCAGCAGATTCACAAAGCTGCTGAACAACCCCACAGCCCAATAGAGCCGCCGCGACCGTTTGCGCGCACGGGTCAGCTCTGTCCGGCCGGCCGTGATCTCAGCTTTGGTGGGTTCTCTCAGTGCCATTGGCGACGTTTCGCCTCTCCCTAGGAACGGTGCGCGGAATGTGGCACCTTAAGGTTGAATCGTTATTTTCAGACAGAGTCGCCCGCAAGCGCGGCCCTGACATCCCGTTTGATTGGTCTAAATCAAAAGATGCTTTCGAAACCATTACCAGTTGCTGCAGGGATACTGCCATTGACACATTTCCTTTTTAAGTCTTTTCGTGCGGTCTGCGTCCTAATGGCCATAGGCAGCGTGGCCGCCTGCACGACAGGGGACACCAGCCTGACGGTCAATGACCCCTATGAGGCGACGAACCGGCAGATCCACGCCTTCAACAAAGGTCTGGACCAAATCGCCCTGCGCCCCGCGGGACGCGTCAGCGGCAGCATCCCAGATGAGTACACCCAGCCGATCACCAATTTTGCCGACAACGTGGGCCTGCCCAGTGCGGTGGCCAATGGTCTGTTGCAGGCCGACATCGGCGGGGCTGCGACCAACACGATGCGCTTTTTGATCAACACAACCGTGGGCATCGGTGGGCTCTTCGATCCTGCGGGGGCGATTGGCTTGACAGAACAAAAGACCGATTTCGGGGAAACCTTGCACGTCTGGGGCGTGGGCGAAGGCGCCTATATCGAACTGCCGCTCTTGGGGCCATCAAACCAGCGCGATGCGGTGGGCGAACTGGTCGATTTGCTGTTTGACCCCCTTGATCAGGTGGGCACGGCCCCGCAGCTGGACTATGGCACATTCACCCGGGCGGCGGATCTTGGCCTGACCCGTGGTGACCTTTTCGACACCATCGACGGGGTGCTGTATGACAGCGCCGACAGCTACGAACAGGCGCGGCTCATTGCCCTGCAACGCCGCCGTTTTGAACTGGGACAAGAGGCACCGGCAGACGATGCGATTGATCCGTTCGCCGGTGACTTGAACCTCGAAGGGTTTGAATAAATGACCGATCTTACGTTCACGCGCCGCCGCATAATGGCGCTGACCACAGCCCCTCTTATTGCAGCCGTGCCGATGCCTGCCCTTGCGCTCACCGGCGCGCAGGCCGAAGGTCTGGTCACCCGCGCCGTGGATGAGATCAACGGCGTGATCGCGTCAGGCGCTGCCCTGCCATCGATGATCGGCAGCTTCAAAGGCATCTTTGACCGCTACGCCGACACTGCCTATCTGGCCGCGTATGCGCTGGGCAATGACGGACGCTCCGCCTCTGACGCGCAAAAACGCGCCTTCGCGGACGCCTTCGGGTTCTATCTGGCCAACAAGTATGGCCGCCGGTTCAATGAATTCGTCGGCGGGCAAATTCAGGTCCAGGGCTCACGTGCGGTGAACAGCTATATCGAGGTGCAGACCCGCGCGATCCTGCCCAGCGAAGGCCCGCTGCAGGTGGATTTCCACGTGAGTGATCGCCCCGGCCGCCCTGTGTTTTTCAACCTCATCGTGGAAGGCATCAATATGCTGCTGGCCGAACGTGCCGAAATCGGCGCGATGCTGGATGCCCGTGGCGGCAACCTCGATGCGCTGATCCGGGATTTGACATGATCAAACTGCCCCCCAAACTGACCCTTGCCCTGATTTTGGCCCCCGCCATCGCGGCTGCGACCCCTTACGACGGCACCTTCCGCCAAAACGCCAACGCCGAATGCGCCCTCGTGGGTGTCGACGGGGGCGCGCTGCGGATTGAGGACGGTATTTTCTACGGTGTCGATCTGGAATGCCGCATGACGCGGCCCGTCAACGTCGTCGATATGGATGCCACGCTTTATACCATGGCGTGTTCCGGCAACGATGAGGTCTGGACCGAACGCGCCATGGTGATGAACGACGCGGAAAGTGACGGCATCATCATGCTCTGGGACGGCTACGCCTTCGCTTATTCGCGCTGCCCTGATCCGGAATAATCGCCGCGCCGCCTAGCCGCCGTTGGTGATCAGATCAATCAGCAGATCCTGAATGATATCGTTGGCCTGTTCTTCGCTGTAGCCCAGCCCCCCCCCGTTTTGTCCGGTCGAGGTCACGGTGCCTTCAAATTGCGGAACCTGCGTCTGCGGGATGGTCATGGGCAGGGGCGTCACCGGCAAGCCGTCCAATACGCGGCGCATGGTTTCGTGCCAGATCTCAGCCGGAAGGCCAGACCCCGTCACGCCCGTTAACGGCGTGTTGTCGTCATAGCCCATCCAGACGCCCGCCACATAATCCCCTGAAAATCCAATAAACCACGCATCGCGCGCGCGGTTGGTGGTGCCGGTCTTGCCCGCAATCTCCCATCCGTCGATGGCCGCACGGCGGCCTGATCCGCCCTCGACCACCTGATACATCATCCACGTCAGCTGCCGCGCCGCATCCTCCTGAATGACCCGTTCACGGATGCCGCCTGCGGCCTCAAGCAGCGGCGCGTCATCCCCCATCAGCCGCAACTCCACCAGCCCGTAGGGTTTCACCGCCGACCCGCCATTCAGGATCCCCGCGTAGGCGCCCGTCATCTCAAGCAACGTGCTCTCAGATGTGCCAAGCGCCAGCGCCGGACCATTGGCCAGATCACTGTCGATGCCGAAATTTTCCGCTACGGTGCGCACGTTTTCGCGGCCCACGGTCTCCGACAAGGCGACGGCGGGAATGTTGCGCGATTGTTGAAGCGCCTCAACCATCGTCATAGGGCCTGCGAAATCGTTGGTGTAGTTGCTGGGGCAGTATTCCCCTGATCCCGGCACAGACCAACAGCGCGGTTCATCTACCAGCACATCCAGCGGCGACATGCCCAGCTCCAATGCAGTGCCATAAACAAACGGCTTGAACGCCGAACCGGTCTGTCGCAACGCCTGCGTCGCGCGGTTGAACGCGCCCGCCACCGTCAGATCACGCCCGCCCACCATGCCGCGCACGGCCCCGTCGGCGGACATCACGACAATCGCGGCCTGCGCTTGGCTGCCCTCACGGACCTTGTTTTCAAACACCCACGTCAACGCCTCTTCCGCCGCATTCTGAATGCGCGGCTCCAGCGTGGTGCGGATGATCACGTCTTCGGTGGTCTGTTCGGTGAAGAAATTCGGCCCGCTGTCCATGACCCAATCTGCGAAATACCCGCCCGCCCGTTGCCGTGCTGCGGCGGACAGCGTGGCGGGGTTGGCCTGCGCGGTGGCCTCTTCTTCCGCTGTCAAATATCCAGCCTCGCGCATCAGACGCAGCACAGTTGCCCCGCGGTCCTGCGCGGTTTGCAAGTTGCGCGTCGGGGAAAACGACGACGGTGCTTTCAACAATCCGGCCATCATCGCAGCCTGCGGCGCGTTCACCTCGGCCGCGGAAATCCCGAAATACCGTTGGGCCGCAGCCTCAAACCCGCGGCTGCCTGCGCCCAGATAGGCCCGGTTCATATAGATCGTCAGGATCTCGTCCTTGGTGTACCGCGTCTCCATCGCCATGGCGTAGGTCGCTTCGACGATCTTGCGCCAAAGCGTGGTGCTGCGGCAGTCCTGTTCGTACTCGGTCTCGCTCTCCCAGGCGTTGAGATCAAACGGGCGACCGTAACACAGCAATTTGGCCGTCTGCTGCGTGATCGAAGACCCGCCCGCCCCGCGCAGTGGATTGCCATACAGCCGCTGATTGCGGACCATGGCGGCGGCGGTGGCGTAAAAATCGATGCCGATGTGATACCAATTGTAGAACCGCTTATCCTCGGTGGCGATGATGGCGTTGCGCAGGTGCGGGCTGACCGTATCCGCCGTGACCATTCCGCCGAATTGATCCCCACGCCAGGCAAAGGTCTCCCCCCGGGCGTCCAATAGGGTCACAGACCCGCGCGTGCGGCCATCCACCAGATCCTCAATCGGGGGCAGGGTCGACGCGTAATAGAACACCGCGACCCCCACGATCGCGCCAACCACAACCGTGCCGCGCCAGAACAGACGCCAAATCAGGATCAGCAGCCATTTGAACGGCCACAAAAGCGTGCCGATCACCCCGCGCGGTTTGGCAGGACGGCTCGACGTGCGGCGCGACGTTGCAGCCGGTTTGCGCCGCTTCGGCGCAGGTCGGCTGCGCTTTTCCGCCACCAAGGGTGGTTTGGATCGTCGTGTCCCGGTCATTCTGCCCACTTTCGCCCGTATCGTGCTTGCGCCGTTTTCGGCGTCACTTTGCGCCACAATACCTTTACTGATTCCAAATGTAGAGAAACTTCGCGTGCCTTTCGGCGCTTTTCTGCCTGCCTAAAAATTAATCAAATAGCACAATTTGTGCAAATTTTGTGCATTTACCTTGAGTGAACCTCGGGAATTACGCCTCATCTGCTTGAGAACCAGCCCACACCGAAGCCTTTGTACCCTCAGCGGGGCCACTCGGCCTGCCTAGACGAAAACCGGAAGGGACAATCGTGAAACTCATTATTGCAACAATCAAACCGTTCAAGCTGGAAGAGGTCCGCGAGGCCCTGACAGCCATCGGTGTCCGCGGGATGATGGTCACCGAAATCAAGGGCTTCGGCTCTCAATCAGGGCACACGGAAATTTATCGTGGCGCGGAATACGCCGTGAATTTCGTCCCCAAGGTGAAACTGGAAATCGTTGTGGCATCGGCCATGGCGGAACAGGTGGTCGATACCATCGCCAGCACCGCCAAGACCGACAAAATCGGCGACGGCAAAATCTTTACGCTTGATGTGCAAAGCGCCCTGCGCGTGCGCACCGGTGAACTCAACGACGACGCGATCTAAGCGCCAACAAGGGACTATTGACATGAAATTCCTGAAAACACTTTCCGTCGCAGGGGCCGTTGCCGCCCTTCCGACCTTGGCGCTGGCGCAAGACGCGGCATCGCCCTCAACCGAAGAATTCGTCTGGATCATGAACACCTTGCTGTTCCTGGTCGGTGGTTTCCTCGTGTTCTGGATGGCCGCCGGTTTTGCCATGCTCGAAGGCGGTCTGGTGCGGTCCAAAAACGTGACCATGCAGATGACCAAAAACATCGCGCTGTTCTCTCTGGCCGCGTTGGCCTACTGGGCGTTCGGCTACAACCTGATGTACCCGCTTGGGTCCTGGGCGGTCGAAGGCGTTCTGTCCGGCGTGTTCGGTCCCGGCGTTCTTGAAGCCGTCGGCGTGACATTGGCCGACGCAGACGACGCGGCCTATGCCTCCACCGGGTCTGATTTCTTCTTCCAGTTGATGTTCTGTGCGGCGACAGCCTCGATCGTGTCCGGCGCTCTGGCCGAACGCATCAAACTGTGGCCCTTCCTGATCTTCGTGGTCATCCTGACGGGTATCATCTATCCGCTGCAGGCCTCCTGGAAGTGGGGCGGTGGTTTCCTTGACGAAGCAGGCTTCCTTGATTTCGCAGGCTCTACTGTTGTGCACTCCGTGGGTGGCTGGGCTGCTCTGGCCGGTGCGCTGATCCTCGGGCCCCGTTTGGGCAAGTACAAGGACGGCCGCGTGAACCCGATGCCGGGCTCCAACCTGGCCCTCGCAACTCTGGGTACGTTTATCCTGTGGATGGGCTGGTTCGGCTTCAACGGCGGCTCTCAGCTGGCGATGGGCACCGTGGGCGATATTGCTGACGTCTCCCGCATCTTTGCCAACACCAACGCAGCCGCTGCTGCCGGTGCGGTCGCTGCCCTGATCCTGACACAGGTGATGTATGGCAAGGTTGACCTGACCATGGTGCTGAACGGCTGTCTTGCGGGCCTCGTGTCCATCACGGCAGAACCTCTGACCCCGTCGCTGGGCATGGCGTCCCTGATCGGTGCCATCGGTGGTGTGATCGTGGTCTTCGGTGTGCCGTTCCTCGACAAGCTGAAAATCGACGACGTTGTCGGCGCCATCCCGGTTCACCTGTTCGCTGGCATCTGGGGCACCATCGCTGTGGTCCTGACCAACAGCGACGCCTCCTTGGGCACGCAGCTCTACTCCATCGTTGTGGTCGGTGTCTTCACCCTCGTCGCGGCTGGCGTGGTCTGGTTCATCCTCAAGGCGACTGTGGGCATCCGCGTCTCCGAAGAGGCTGAGATCCAGGGCCTCGACACATCCGAGCTGGGCATGGAAGCCTACCCAGACTTTACCAAAGGCTAGATCCTCCCTGACATAGCCTGACGAAAGGCCCCGCTGGACACCAGCGGGGCCTTTTGCGTTTTGCCACCAAAACAGCAAGAACAATCAAGCAAGGGTGCTGCGCGTCGCGCTACACCAAGGCTGCATCGAACGAAACGGACACCCCCATGACCCTTGTGGCAAAAATACTGTGGCAGCTTGAACAGCATCTTTACCGTCCGCTGACAGTGGATGATCTGTCGCGCCGCTGCGCAGTCAGCCCCTATCACCTCTCGCGTGCCTTTCGCGCGGGCACGGGGCAATCACCCATGGGCTACCTGCGGGCGCGGCGATTGTCCGCCGCGGCGGCCACCTTGGCCTTTGGGCAGCAGGATATCCTGACCACAGCGCTTGAGGCGGGCTACAACAGCCATGAGGCCTTCACCCGCGCCTTCACGGCCGCGTTCGGTTGCACCCCGCGCAGCATTCGTGCGGCGGGGTCCCTTTCCTCCCTGACACTAACGGAGCCTTTGACAATGACAGTGAACACCCCCATCGCCCTCGCCCCGCCTGAGGTCCGCCACCACGACGCACGGACCCTTGCAGGCTATTCCATCGCGTGCTCCCACGATCAGATCGCAGACATCCCTGCGCTTTGGTCACGGTTCAATGCCAACTGCGACACGCCCGATCTGGACCAAAGTGCCGCCTACGGCGTCAGCTACAACGTGACGCCGGACGGCAAATTTGACTACATGGCCGGCTGTGCGCTGGCCGGTGAAGACGTGCCCGAAGGCATGACATCCCTGCACATCCCAGCCGGCACCTACGCGACCTTCAAACATGACGGCCACGTGTCCGACATGCCCGCAATGTTCAACGCCATTTGGAATGACGCGATCCCCGCCGCAGGGCTCAAACCCCGCGCCGCCCCCGAATATGAGGTCTACGATGAAACCTTCAACGGCCAAACCGGACGTGGCATTTTAACAGTGGCCATTCCGGTCGAATAGCGGCCGGGGTCGATCACTTCGACTGCATCTTCTCGACCATCTTCAGGACGGCGCGGCGGGGCAGGAACGGAATGATCCACCCCAACATGAACGACAAGCGACGCTCGTTGATTGTCACCAGATCGCCGTTCATCATGGCGTCATAGCCGTGTTTTGCGGCGCTCTGCGGCGTTGCGCCGGATTTGGTCAGGTCCGTGCCGTCCAGATCCGCGCGGGCGGAAAAATCCGTCTCCACATAGCCGGGGGCCAGCACCGTAACGGTCACACCTTTGGGGCGCAATTCATGGTCGACCGCTTGGCTGAACGAATTCACAAAAGCCTTCGTCGCAAAGTAAACGGCCTGCAAGGGCCCCGGCATGAACCCAGCCGTGGACCCGACATTCAGGATCCGTCCACCACCCCCTGCTGCCATTTTTCCGCCAAACGCATGGGTCAGGGTCACCAGTGCCTTCACATTCAGATCAATCATCGCCTGTTCGTCCGCAAGGTCACGATCAACGTGTCGCCCGTGTCCGCCAAACCCAGCGTTGTTGATCAGGATGTCCACAGTCAGGCCCTTGGTTTCTACCGCCTCTACCAGACTTTCGGCGCCATTGGGCGTGCCCAAATCAAGGGCGATCACATGAACGCTGATGTTATGGGTGGCCTCCAGCTCGGCCTTCATTTCTTCGAGGGCATCGGCACGTCGGGCGGTGATGATCAGATCACCCCCCTTTGAGGCGTGATAGCGCGCAAGGGCAGCACCGATCCCTCCAGAGGCTCCGGTGATAAGGGCAGTGTTGGGCATGGAAACCTCCAGAAATGGCAAAGGGCGCCCCCAAGATATGGGCACGCCCTTGATGTGATGCGAGACCAGACTTTTGTGAAAAGTCTGGACGCAAAGTCTGTACCAGACTTTGCTACACGCCAGCGTCGATGATGGCGCGGGCCAGAACCGGCACGGTGTCGGCGTTCAGACCGGCAATGTTCATCCGGCTGTCCCCCACCATGTAAATCCCGTGATCCGCGCGCAGCATCTCGACCTTGTCAGGGCTGGTGCCCAAACGGCTGAACATCCCGCGATGTTCCGCAAGAAAATCGAACCGGTCCGAATTGCTCAGCCGGCGCAGCTCATCCGCCAGCTGTTTGCGCAGGTCCAACATGCCCAAACGGACCTCTTCCAACTCGGCCTCCCAATCGGCGCGCAACTCCGCGTCGGTCAGGATGGTCGACACAATCCGTGCCCCGTGATCGGGCGGAAAGCTGAAATTCTGGCGGTTGAGGTAGGCCAGATTCTGCTGCGCCAGATCGCGCTGGGCTTCATCCTTGGCCACCGCCATCAGGATCCCCGTGCGTTCGCGGTAAATGCCGAAGTTCTTTGAACAGCTCGCCGCGATCAGCACGTTGTCAAAGGACGACGCCACCAAACGCGTGGCCGCCCCATCCTGCGCCAAACCGTCGCCAAAGCCCTGATAGGCAATGTCGATGAACGGCATCGCCGCCTTGTCCTTGAGCAGATCAATCACGCCCTTCCACTGGGGCATCGTCAGATTGGCCCCCGTGGGGTTGTGGCAACAGCCGTGCAGCAGCACCACATCACCGGGCAGCACCTGACCCAGATCGGTCAGCATACCCACATAATCCACCTGGCCCGTGTCACTGTCAAAATAACGGTAGGATTTCGACTTCATCCCCAGATACTTGATAATCGACGGATGGTTCGGCCACGTCGGGTCCGACAACCAGACGGTCGCACCGGGGGCGGCCATCTTGATCAGCTCCAACGCCTGCCGAATGGCACCTGTGCCGCCAGGGGTCGCCACTGCGGCCACACGGTCACGGGCCACAGCGCCGTCCAGCACCAGATCAATCATCGCGTCTGAAAACGCAGGATCGCCCGCCAGCCCCGTATAGGCCTTCGTCGTCTGCTCCGCGTTGATCCGGCGCTCTGCCTCTTTCACGGCGCGCATCACCGGCGTGTTGCCAGACGCGTCCTTGTACACACCCACTCCAAGGTCGATCTTTGTGTCACGCGCGTCGGCGCGATAGGCCGCCATCAGGGCGAGGATTTTGTCTTTCGGTTGCTCTTTCAGATGCTCCAGCATCAGGCGTCTCCGGTTGCTAGGGGAAGATCATGGAAGAGGCCCCATTCGGACCAGCTTCCGTCGTAAACTGCGTGATCGGTCTTGCCCATCCGCTCCAGGGCGAGGGCAAGGATCGCCGCCGTCACACCCGACCCGCAGGTCAGGATAGCGGGTTTGGCCAGATCGACGCCCGCGGCCTCAAACACCGAACGCATCGTGGCGGGGTCTTTCATAGTGCCATCGGGGTTCAGAAGATCACGGTAAAACACGTTGCGGCTGTTCGGAATATGCCCCGCCCGCAGCCCCTCACGCGGCTCCGGCGCGTCACCGCGAAAGCGCTCTGGCGACCGCGCATCAACGATCACATAATCGCCCAGCTTGGACGCGGCGGCCACCTGTGTGACGTCCTTGACCATCTGGTTCTGCCGCGTCGTCGTCATGTGGCGGTCGCGGATCACAGGGGGCAAATCCTCCACCGGATGCCCCTCGGCCTGCCACTTGGGAAACCCGCCATCCAGCACGGCAATATCTGTCTTGCCCAACAGGCGGAACATCCACCACACGCGGGCGGCGCTGAACAAACCCATTCCGTCGTACACCACGATCTGGTGCCCGTCTCCCACGCCCATCTTGCGCATCCGGCTCATGAATTTTTCGGTGCTGGGCATCATATGCGGCAACTCAGACCGGCTATCGCTGATCTCTTCGATGTCAAAAAACCGCGCGCCTGGGATGTGCGCCGCCTCATACTCGGCTATCGGGTCACGCCCCTCGCTGGCCATAAACCACGTGGCATCCAGCACCCGCAGGTCCGGGTCCTTCAGATGATCGGCCAACCATGCCGTCGAAACCAGCGTTTTGGGATCATCAGTCACCATGGGCGCACCTTCTTTCCGCATCACCGACACCGCCGCCACCGGGCAGGCCACGTTGCTGTGGTCCCTACTCCTCAGGGGCCTTTGACGCAAGGCCGCAGGCGGTCCGCCCCTGCCTAAAGCCCATAAAAAAGGGCGCCCCGAAGGACGCCCCTTGCGCTGACCTTGGTCAGTTTATTTGTTCATGGCAGATTTGATAACACCCACGACAGACGCCAGAACGCCACCACCTGCGGCCCCGCCACCCACAGCGCCGATCAGCGCGCCGATGTCGAAATTGCTGGCCGCCTCAGCCGCAGCTTCACCGGTGGGGGCGTCAATGCCCAACTGGCCCAAAATAGTGCCCGCCCCAAGGCCGCCAACGGCCCCCAAAACGGTATTCAGCATGCCGCCCGCGTTCAGCGTCTCGGAAATTTTACCCGTAATGTTGCCGCCCGCAGCACCCGAAAGCGCGGGGATCAGCAGTCCCAAAATCATTTCCATCGTTCCCAATCCTTCCTGTTCGCCCCCCACCGGGGCGTGTCATGTGATGGCGCGACCATGGCGCGCCAAAGGCCTTCCCACCACGGGCCAAGGCTGGCCGGATGTTAACAATGATTAATTTTCAGGCAATAGGGGAGGTTTGTGCCGTCATTCCCCGCAAAATCACCGGCTATTCGCCGTGCCGCAGCAGCCGCGCCTTCTGGCGACCCCAATCCCGCTTGGCTTCGGTGGCGCGTTTGTCTTGCTTTTGCTTGCCCTTGGCAACGGCGATCTTCAGCTTCACGCGGCCCTTATGGTTGAAGTACATCACCAACGGCACCAACGTCATGCCTTGGCGCTGGGTGGCATTCCACAACCGCGCCAACTCCCGCCGCGACACCAGCAACTTACGGCGCGCGCGTTCCTCATGGGGAAACATCGCCTGCTTGTAGGGCGCGATATAGGCGTTGGTCAGCCACAGCTCCCCATCCTCAACAGATGCATAACTGTCAGCAATATTCGACTGCCCGACCCGAAGGGATTTCACCTCCGACCCGCTCAGCACAATCCCGCATTCCAGATCATCCTCGATCGCATAATCGTAGCGGGCGCGGCGGTTCTCCGCGATCACCTTGTAGTTCTTGCTGTCGTCCGTCTTTGCCATGTCTTGCCAAATAGGGGAGGACGCCGCCTGCGACAACCCATAGGGTGCCCTAATGACACGACCGCTGATCGACACCCAAACCGCCCGCCGCCTGTTTCTGGATCACCATCTGCTGCTCGGCCCTCGCAGCGGGCAGGGCAAAGGCGCGGACCTGCAAGGTGTGATCGACCACCTTGGGTTTGTGCAGGTCGACAGCGTCAACACGCTGGCCCGGGCCCATGATCTGATCTTGTGGTCGCGCCGCCAGCAATACCGCGCGCCCAACCTGCCACGGCTGCTGAAAACCCGTGGCGCGTTTGAACACTGGACCCACGATGCCTCTGTCATCACCATGTCCAGCTTTCCCGCATGGCGGCACAAATTCGCCCGCGAAAAGGCGCATATGGACGCCAAATGGGACGCCTGGCGCCGCCCCGGCTTTCGCGATCAACTGGACACGGTGCTGCGCCAAATTGCGGACACCGGCCCCGCCTCCTCCATGGACGTGGGCGAGGGTGAGGTGCGCAAATCAGGTGGATGGTGGGATTGGCACCCGTCCAAAACCGCCCTCGAATACCTTTGGCGCGCGGGCGAGCTCAGCGTCTGCCACCGTCGCGGCTTCCGCAAATACTATGACCTGACGGAACGCGTCATTCCCCCCGAATACCTGAACGCACGCATGACCGAAGACGAAGTAATCGACTGGGCCTGCCGCACCGCCCTCGACCGTCTGGGCTTTGCAACCTCCGGCGAACTCGCCGCCTTCTACGCCCTCATCACACCGCAGCAGGCCAAAGACTGGTGCACCCGCGCCAAAGCAGACGGCACCCTCCTTGAGGTTGACATCGAAGCCCACGATGGCACGCGCCGCGCCTCCTTCATCTGGCCAGAAAAACTCAACAGCGCGCCGCCTGAACCAAACGCGCGGGTGCGGCTTCTCTCTCCGTTTGATCCCGCCCTGCGCGATCGAAAACGGGCGCAGCGTCTGTGGGGGTTCCACTACCGCATCGAAATCTTCGTCCCCGCCCTCAAACGCACCTACGGATACTATGTGTTCCCCGTGCTGCAGGGCGACCGGATCATCGGTCGGATCGACGCCAAACGCGACGGTGCCGCAACAACCGTCACCGCCTTCTGGCCCGAGGCGGGCGTGCGCATGGGCAAAGCCCGCCTCACAGCTCTCAAGGCCGAACTGGCTCGCGTCGCGACCTTTGTGGGCAGCACAGACGTCCACTACGCGCCGGGCTGGCTGCGCGACCCGAAATAAGATGGGCCCAAATGAAAACAGGCGGGGAAATCCCCGCCCGTTTGCACGATCTTTTGTTTGGCGCCTAGTTGATCAGGCCCGCGTACACCATGGCGTCGCGCATCTTGGCCTTGGTCGCGTCCTCCAGCCCCGTCAGCGGCGACCGAACCTCATCCGCGCACATCCCCAGCAAAGACATGCCGTATTTCGCCCCCACCAGACCGGGTTCGGTGAAAATCGCCTTGTGCAGCGGCATCAAACGGTCGTTCAGGGTCAGGGCAGTGTCGTAATCGCCCGCGGCTGTGGCCTCTTGCATCTGCGCGCACAGGGCAGGGGCCACGTTGGCCGTGACCGAAATGCAGCCCACGCCGCCTTGGGCGTTGAACCCGATGGCGGTGGGGTCTTCGCCCGACAACTGCACAAAGTCCGGCCCGCAGGTCAGTCGTTGGTTGGGCACCCGTGCCAAATCACCGGTGGCATCTTTGACGCCGATTATCATGTCGTGTTTGGCCAGCTCACCCATCGTTTCGGGCGTCATGTCCACCACGGACCGGCCCGGGATGTTGTAGATGATGATGGGCAAACCGCAATCGGCGGCGGCTGTGAAATGCGCGATCAACCCGCGCTGCGTGGGCTTGTTGTAATAGGGCGTCACCACCAGCGCCGCATCGGCCCCTGCGGCCTTGGCGGCCTTCACCAAACGCACGGTTTCGGCGGTGTTGTTGGACCCGGCGCCCGCCACCACGGGCACACGCCCCGCCGCAGCCTGCACCACAGTTTCCACCACCAGATCGTGTTCTTCATGGGTCAACGTGGGGCTTTCCCCGGTCGTACCCACCGGCACCAAACCGTGGCTGCCTTGGTCGATATGCCACTCCACCAGTTTTTTCAGCGTATCAAGATCCAACTGGCCGTCCTTGAACGGCGTGACCAAAGCGGGGAGGGAACCCTTGAGCATGATACGCATCCTTTCAGTTGGTGGGGCAAAATCGCCCAGTTCATTCCGTCCCCTAGCGGGGTTTTCCGCCTTTGCCAAGTTTGTGAGTTGTAGCGGGCCGCCAAGCGCCTAAATTTGTTGTATGAAGAACATCCCAAGGCGCAACCCACGCACCAACACGGGATGAGGAGCGGGCGCGATGACACATCCAGGCACACAATCTGCCAGCCTCACGATGTCCTTTTGGGCGTCGTTGGTGGCGACGGTGATTTGGGCCGTGTCCGGCACAACCAGTGCGGCCCAATCCGCCGATGTGTCCGATCTGGTCGATCCGGCCTTTGTGCAAGCGGTCGAGGCGCTGGACGATCCACAAGGTGACGTCGGCGGCCTGCTGCGCGGCACCGATCCGCTTTATGGCGATCTGGTGCGATGGCTCGACCTGCGAGACGATGAAACAGACGATGTGCCCTTTGACCAATTCACCGCCCTTTTGAACAGCCGCCCCGATTGGCCGGGCCTGAGCCGCATCCGCGCCGCCGCCGAACGCAGCATAGACGACAGCGTGGCTGACGCCGACATCCTTGCGTTCTTTGACGGCCACGATGTCCAAACAGGCCAAGGCGCCGTGGCCTACGCAGGCGCGCTGACCCGTGCAGGCCGTGGGGCCGAGGCCGACACGCTGATCGCCGCCGTCTGGACCACCAAAGGCCTGACCGACGCGGGCCATCAAGCCATCATAGACGCCCACGCCGACCTCGTGGCCCCCCTTCACGTCGCCCGTGCCGATATGCTGCTGTGGCGTTGGCGCACGTCGGATGTTCAAAACGTCTTGCCCTTGCTGGATGATGGGACGGCGGCCCTTGTTCGCGCCCGCATCGGATACATCACCAAGGCCGACGACCTCAACGACCGCCGCGCCCTTGTGCCGGACCGTTTAAGGGGCGATCCGGGGCTGGCCTATGACCGTTTCAACTGGCTGGCCGACCGCACCGATTGGACAAATGCCTCCGAATTGCTTCTGGCCCAATCGGTCAGCGCCGACAGGCTGGGCGTGCCGTGGCGCTGGGGGTCGTGGCGGCGCATCCTGGCCCGCTGGAACATGCGCGAAGGCCGGATTGACCGGGCCTATGCCTTGGCCGCCGATCACTTTATCGCGCCGCAGGATCGCAACTATGCCGATCTGGAATGGTTGGCCGGCTATATCGCGCTGACCTATCTGCGGGACTTTGACCGCGCCTTGCTGCACTTTGAGGCCTTTGACGCGGCCGTCACCTCCCCGATCTCAAAGGGGCGCGCGGGCTATTGGTTGGGCCGCGCCCACGAAGGCCGCGGTGACGCCGAGGCCGCGGTGGCCGCCTTTCAGGCCGGCGCCCAGCATCAGACGTCGTTTTATGGTCTGCTCTCCGCCGAACAGCTTGGCCTAACGATGGATCCCGACCTTGTGGGCGGTGAAACCTACGGCGATTGGCGCAGGGGCCCCGTGTTGCAAAACGAGGCGGTCCGCGCAGGGCTTGCCCTGTTGGCCGCGGGCGAACGGGGCAGCGCGGTGCTGTTCATCCGTGACGCAGCCGCTGACATGGACCGGTTCGAAATTGGGCAGCTGGGCCAGATGCTCATGGATCTGGATGAGCCGTTCTACACCGTACTGGCCGCCAAAACAGCCGCGCGCGAAGGCATTCTGGTGCAAGATGTCTATTTCCCGATCCACCCGATGGCGGAGATGGCGTTGCCGGTTGAACCGGCGCTGGCGCTGGCCATTGCGCGGCAAGAATCAGAATTCCGTGTGGATGCGGGCAGTTCCGTGGGCGCGCTGGGCCTGATGCAGCTGATGCCCGGCACAGCGCAGGATGTGGCAGGCTGGCTGGATGTGCCCTACAGCCGTGCGCGGCTGACGACAGATTGGGAATACAACGCAGCACTGGGCGGGGAATATTTGGCGTATTTGACACGGTTGTTTGGCAACAGTCCGGTGATGATTGCGGCGGGGTATAACGCAGGCCCCGGCAGACCGCGCGACTGGATGTCAGAACGCGGCGACCCACGACGTGGGTTTGACAACGAGACGCCGGTAGATGTCATCGATTGGATCGAACACATCCCGTTTCGCGAAACCCGCAACTACGTCATGCGTGTGACCGAAGGCATCCCAGTCTATCGCGCGCGCCTGACAGGGCGGATCGCCCCCGTGCGGTTTACGGATCTGCTGATCGGCGAAACACCCGTCATCCGCCCCGTCGCCCGCCCAGATCGCGCCGCCCCGGATCTGCTGCGCCCCGTGGCGCGCAGCGACGGCTAAAATTCCGGAATTTTAGCCACCGTCTAAAATTATATAATTTTAGACCGCCCGCCGCGTCCGCCACAGCGTAAACAGGCCCGCAGATACCACGATGGCCGCCCCCACAACCACATTCGCCGCCAAGGCTTCGCTGAACACAAACACACCGATGGCCGCCGCGAACACCAGCTGCAAATAGGCAAAGGGCTGCACTGCGCTTGCCTCGGCCACCTCATAGGTCTTGATCAACAACCAATGGGCGCTGGCGCCGGTCAGGCACAAGGCCCCCATCCAGATCCAATCGCCCCCCGCCATAGGCTCCCACTGCCACAGTCCCAAAGGCGTCATCACGATTGCCCCCATGACCCCCGTCCAGAAAAACGACGTTGCCGTGCTGTCACGGCGCGCCACATATCGCGTCAGAAGCCCGTAAAGCGCAAACATCGCAGCCGACACCAAAGGCACCACCGCCGCCGGGGAAAACACACCAAACCCCGGCCGCAAGATGATCAGCACCCCGACAAACCCGATGCCAATCGCAGCCCATCGCCGCCAGCCCACATGTTCGCCCAAAACCGGCCCCGACAGGGCCGCGATCAACAACGGGTAACAGGTGAAGACGGCGTGCGCCTCAACCAGCCCCAGCAGCACAAACGCCCAGACCATCACGCAAATCTCTGCCGCCAACAGAACCCCGCGAAAGGCCTGCACCAGCGGTTGCGCCGTGGCCGCCGCCGCGCGCACCGACCCCGCCTGCCGACGTGCGATGGCAATGACGAAGGCCGCAAAGAACCAATAGCGGATCGCCACGATCATCATCACATTATATTCCGCCGCCAGATGTCGGCTGATCCCGTCTTGCACGGCAAACACAAACGTGGTCACCACCATCAGCGCGATGCCCAACCTGTCGCCCGTCACGATTTTGCCCCGCGCGTCATATGCCGTTTGCGTCCGAACCCTTGGGTGCGGGTAATATCAAACCCTGCGGCCTCCAATGCGCGGCGCACGAAACCGGCGGCGGTGTAGGTCGCACAGGTGCCGCCCGCCGCTGTATGACGCCCGACCTCAGCCATCAATGCATCGCCCCACAGCTCGGGGTTTTTGGCAGGGGAAAAGCCATCCAGATACCACGCGTCGGCGGCACCGTCCCATTGGGGCAGGGTGTCACGCGCATCGCCCACCACGATATTCAATTCAAAATCCGGCCCCGTGACCTGCGCAGGCAAACCCTCTCCGTCGCCTGCAAAAACCTCAACCGGCAGCCCGTCAAACGCGGCCAATGCCTGCATCAGATCGGGCCGCGCCAAAGGATAGGCCTCAAAACTCGTGAACCGCAGCTGGCCCGCCACACCTGCTGCGCGCCACGCGGCCAAAGTCACCAGAAAATTCAGCCCCGTGCCAAACCCCAATTCCGCCACGTGAAACCCATCCACAAACCGCTGCGGCAACCCGTTGCCCTCCAAAAACACATGCCGCGTTTCCGCCACGCCATCGTCCAGCGAATAATAGGGATCGTCGAACTGCCGCGACACGGGCACGTCGCCGTCCCGCCATTCCACCTGAGCCCGCTGGTCTGTCATGCTGTTTGGTCCTATCTGATGGGCAGAGAGTGAAAGCAACGGGGCGGCAATGGCAATGGCGGATATTACGGTGCGCGGCGCGGGCGTCTTTGGCCTGTCGGTGGCGTGGGCGCTGATCGCGCGCGGGGCCACGGTGCACGTCGTGGATCCCGCAGGCGTGGCCGCTGGTGCCTCGGGTGGCATCGTCGGCGCGCTGGCCCCACATGTGCCCGAAGGCTGGAACCCCAAAAAGGCGTTCCAATTTCAAAGTCTGATCATGGCGGAAAACTGGTGGGCCGAGATCGAGGCCGCGGGCCAAACCTCGTCCGGCTACGGGCGCACAGGCCGCATCCAACCCGTTATGGACGAGGGCGAGGATCTGGCCCGCGCCCGTGCGACAGGCGCCCAAACCCTGTGGCAGGGGCAGGCCACATGGGGTGTCACAGATCAGCCGCCCGCCTTCGCGCCGCCCTCGCCCACGGGTCTTTGGATTTACGACACCCTCACCGCGCGGCTGCATCCGCGTCAGGCCTGCCACGCGCTGGCCGCCGCCATCCGCGCCAAGGGCGGCGTGATCACCCAAGACGACAGCCCCTTCACCGGTCCAACCGTCTGGGCGACCGGTCATGCGGGGCTGGAGGAGATGACACACGCCCACAGCCGCATGGTCGGCACCGGCATCAAAGGCCAAGCCGTGCTGCTTGACCATGACGCACGCACCGCCCCGCAGGTCTTCATCGACGGGTTGCACATCATCCCCCACGCAGATGGCACCACCGCCATCGGGTCCACCACCGAACGCGAGTTTACCGACGGCACAACAACCGACGCCCAATGTGACGCCCTGTTGGCCAAGGCCCGCGCCCTGATGCCCGCCTTGGCCGATGCGCCTGAACGCGCCAGGTGGGCCGGCGTCCGCCCCCGGGCCCGCACCCGCGCCCCGATGGTCGGCCATCACCCGTTCCGTGCGGGCGATTTCGTGGCCAACGGCGGGTTCAAAATCGGCTTTGGCATGGCCCCTCTGGCTGCCACCCAACTGGCGCAACTGATCACCACCGGCGAAAACACCCTGCCACCAGACTTCGCCCCGGACATGAGCCTTTAGCGCGCAGCCCTACCTGATCTGCGCCACCATGCATTGCACCCCATCAGGCGCGCGCACCCAAGCGTCGCCCCCCTCGTCGGTCTCAGCCCAACACAACGTCGCAGGATGGGGCAGGGTCAGCGGGGCCGTCGCGCGGTAATCCACCTGGGCCAAGGGGCGCCCCAGCTGCGCCTGTCCCATCAGCATCAATCGTTGCGCCAAAAGCGGGCCGTGGGTCACCAAATCATCATACCCTTCGACCTGCCGCGCATAGTCCTGATCGTAATGAATGCGGTGCCCGTTGAACGTCAGGGCGGAATATCGAAACAGCATCGTGCTGTCGAACGTCACCTCTTCAACATGCGTTTCATCCGTGCGGGCACGGGGCCTCTCGGCGGCCACGCCATCCTCGCGGTAGACCAGATCCTGCCACTCACTCAGCACCACGCCGCCCCGTTGTTTGATATCGTGCCGCAACCGCACAAAGGCGAGCGGCCCCGACCGTCCCGTCTTGCGGGTCACACCCTCCACCACGCTGGTCTTTTCGGCCTGCACCCCCGCCAACAAAGGCCTATGAAACAACAGCCGCCCCGCCGCCCACATGCGGCGTGGCAGGCCCAGATCCGGCACAAAGCCCCCCGTGGCAGGGTGCCCGTCACGGCCCAGCCGGGCAGGGGGCACCGGATCCCAGAAATACACGTGATGAAAGAATGGCGGCAGCGGATCGCCCGCCTCGACCGATGCTTCCATCCCCAAGGTCGCCTGCAGCGCCCGTGCCCGCGCGGGATCCATCCCGCAGCTCAGTGTCTGAGTCGTCTCACTCATCACCCCACGCTGCCGTATGGCCGCAACGCGTGCAAGCCGTCAGCCGCGCGCGACTTCTGCTTTCAGGGCATCCATCAAACCCTCCAACGCCTTCTGGGCCCGCGCATCCGTCAGGTTTCCGTCCGCATCAAATTGGTTGGAACTGTCGGCCAACAACATCTCAGGCCCTTGGATCAAACGCGTCCGAAACGGCATCATGCACAGCCGCAGCGCAAACTGCGTCCGCTCGCCGCCCGCACGGCCCGCCGTGGCCGACATGATGGCCACCGGTTTGCCCGCCCATGGGCTGCCATCTGTGCGGCTCACCCAATCCAGGGCATTCTTCAGCACGCCTGAGATGGATTTGTTGTACTCCGGCGTGGAAATCACCACGGCCTCGGCCCCTTTGATCTGGTCGGCCAGCGTTTGCACAGACGCAGGCACGCCCTCGGCCTCTTCCAAATCACCGTCATAAAGCGGCAGACGCAGATCCCCCATCCGCAGATCACCACCATACACCCGCCCTGCGGCATGGATCAGTTTCGTGTTCGTCGATGCCCCGCGCAATGCGCCGGACAGTCCCAGAAGATAAGCCATAATGCCTCCGATATTTGGTTTTAGATGAACCTAGGGGCTTTCGCCCGCGCGACCAGTGCGCAAAGGTGCAAGGAAGACGATGCGGGGGAACATTCCATGCGCCATGGCGGCCAAATTCTAGTCGATCAGCTGCGCCTGCACGGGGTGCGGCGTGTGTTTTCTGTCCCGGGCGAAAGCTTCCTCGCCGCCCTCGACGGCCTCTATGATGCGGGCATCGACAACATCGTGGGTCGCCAGGAAGGCGGCGTCGCCATGATGGCCGAGGCCTACGGCAAACTGACAGGCCAGCCCGGTGTCGCCTTCGTGACCCGTGGCCCCGGCGCCACCAATGCCTCCGCCGGGCTGCATGTGGCCCGCCAAGACAGCACGCCGCTTGTGATGTTCGTGGGTCAAGTGCGCCGCGCTGATCGTGACAGAGAGGGTTTTCAAGAGGTCGACTACACCCGAATGTTCGCCCCCCTCGTCAAATGGGTGGCCGAGGTGAACCAGACAGACCGCTTGCCGGAATACATCGCCCGCGCGTTCCACGTGGCCACCTCCGGCCGTCCCGGACCCGTGGTGTTGGCCCTGCCCGAAGACATGTTGTCCGCCACCGCAGACGTCCCCGACCGCGCCCCGCAAACGGCCCCCGTCACACTCGACCTCACGACCACGGCCGCCACACTCACCCATTGGCTGTCAGGCTTCGAACGTCCCCTGATCATCGCAGGCGGCCCCCACTGGTCGCCCCAGGCCGCCGCCGATCTGCAAAGCTTCGCGGACAATCACACCCTGCCCGTGGCGCTGGGCTTCCGGCGGCAGGATTATATGGACAACCGCCATCGGTGCTACGCGGGCGACCTCAACGTCGGTCTCAACCCCGCGCTGGGCGATGTGGTGCGGCAGGCCGATGCGCTCTTGGTGCTGGGCTCGCGGCTGGGCGACATCGAAACGCAGGGCTTCACGCTCATTGATCCGCACGCCCCGCACTGCGCAATCGCCCATGTCCACGCAGATGCGGATGAAATCGCCCACGTCTTCCCCGCCGATCTGGCCGTCACGGCCAAGGCCCCCGACCTCCTCGCGGCTTTGGCTGATCAGCCCGCCACAGGCACCGGTTGGCCCGATTGGACCAGACAGGCCCGCGCCGCCTACGACGGCTGGCGCACCCCCCAAACCACCCCCGGCGATGTGAAACTGGAGGCGGTGATCAAACACCTCTCGGACACCCTGCCCGAAGACGCTATCCTGACCAATGGTGCCGGCAACTACGCGGCCTTCCTGCACCGCTATTACGTCTTCAAATCCCACGGCACCCAACTCGCCCCCACATCAGGCTCCATGGGCTACGGTTTCCCTGCCGCGATCTCCGCCAGCCTCGAACACCCGGGCCGCACCGTGGTCTGCCTGGCCGGAGACGGGTGTTTCCAAATGACGTTGAACGAACTATCAACCGCCGCCCAACATGGCGCGACCCCCATCGTGATCGTCGTCAACAACGGCCGCTACGGGACCATTCGCATGCATCAGGAAAAAACCTATCCCGGCCGCGTGTCCGGCACGATGTTGGCCAATCCAGACTTTGCAGCTTTGGCGCGCTCCTACGGCGGGTACGGCGAAACGGTGCGTCATACAGATGACTTCGCACCGGCCTTCACCCGGGCGCAAAACAGTGGCACCTTCGCCGTGATCGACCTCATCGTCGACGAAGACGCGCTGTCCCCCACGCTCACCCTGTCCGGTCTGGCGCGGGGCTGATTTCATCTGACCAGAAAACTCCCGCCGGAGGCCCTAAATTTATATAAATTTAGACCCCTAAAATTCCGGAATTTTAGGCCGCCAGCACAGACCGCAGCGTCGCCCCAATCTCATCCACATGGGCCTGGGTGATGGTCAGCGGCGGCGACATGGCCAGCGCGTCGCCAATGGGTCGCACGATCAATCCGGCCTCCCACAGCTTGGCATGGGCCGCCCGTCCCGCGTCGCCAACAGCGCCCTGTTGCGCCAGTTGGATCGCCGCAATGATCCCGCAGTTGCGCACGTCTATCACACCGTCAATATCGGCCAATCCATGCACCATGTCCTCCCACGGGGTGGCCATGCGGGCCGCATTCCCGAAAATATCTTCGTCCCGATAGACCTCCAATGTGGCGATACAGGCCGCTGACGCCAGCGGATGACCTGAATAAGTATAGCCATGAAACAGATCAGGCATCTTGCTGGGCGCTTGGCGGAATGCATCACGCACCGCAGCCGTGGCCAAAACGCCGCCCATGGGCACGGTCGCATTGGTCATCCCTTTGGCGCAGGTCACCAGATCAGGCTGCACACCGAACGCCTCATAGGCAAAGGCGGTGCCCATGCGTCCGAAACCCGTGATCACCTCGTCAAAAATCAACAGGATGCCATGGGCGTCGCAAATCTCGCGCAACCGCTCCAGATATCCTTTGGGCGGGGGAAACACCCCACCCGCACCGGACACAGGCTCCACGATCACCGCCGCAATGGTGTGGCCCCCGTGCAAATCGCACAACCGCTGCAGGTCGTCGGCCAAATGCGCCCCGTGCTCCGGCATCCCGCGGCTAAAGTGGTTTTCCTCCAGCCATGTGTGCCGCAGATGCGCGACGGAGGGGTAAAGCGTGCCAAACTGGCCCTTGTTCAGGCCAATCCCGCCAACACTCAGCCCGCCAAAGTTGATCCCGTGATAGGCCTTTTCGCGCCCCACCAACATGCGCCGCCCGCCGTCACCTCGCGCCGCGTGATAGGCCAGCGCGATTTTCAATGCCGTATCCACAGCCTCAGAGCCTGAGTTGGTGAAAAATACGTGGTCCATCCCCGGTGCAAGGTCCACAACCCGCGCCGCCGCCTCAAACGCAATCGGATGACCCTGACCGAAAGTGTGGGCGAAATCCAGATCCGCGGCCTGCCGCTGGATCGCCTCGACGATGCGTGGATGGTTGTGGCCCGCATTGCAGCACCACAGCCCGCCGGTGCCGTCGAACTTCTCCGCCCCGTCCACGGTCACATAGCGCACGCCGTCGGCTTTATGCAGCATGCGCGGCGCCTCTTGAAAGGCACGGCTGGGCGTGAACGGCATCCAAAAGCTGTCCAGATCGTTGGGAATGCGAATATCGTCGGGCATGGCGAGGGCCTCCTTCGCCCTCACCCTGTCACGCGGAAAACCCCCGATCTAGCCCTGAAACGGCAAAAATGCCTCAACCGCGGCAGAGGCGATGACGATCACATTGCCGTTGTCCGGATTGGTCACATTCAGCCCGCCTGTCACGGCCCGCACCTCGGCCCGCCCACGGGGCAGTTTTTCGGCCAAAGCCGCACAATCCACCGCATCGGGGTCCTGCACACCCACCGTCACCTGAACCCGCATAGCGTCGTGGGACAGGCCCGTGGCCTCAAACAAAGGAATTGACGAATGCCGCAACGCATCCTCAATCGCCCGCGCGGCGGCCTTGGTGTAGTCGCGGCCATAAAGGTCATTGCCCATGCCCATTTCGATGATGAACCGTTGATCACTCATGCGTCCAACTCCAGTGCGACGGACAGCGCCACATTGGCGATAACCGTCGGGTGTCCGTCGGGGCGCGGCACATCCAGCCCGCCCTTCACCACGTCAAATTGCAGCTGACCATAAGGGAAAATGTCCCGCAACGCGTCCGTATCAACGGCATCGGGCTGCTGCACACCGATCTCAACGGTGATCTGCATCGCCTCTTTCGGCTGGCCGTACAGCTCCGCCAGATTGATCGAATTGTGCCAAAGCGCGTCCTGTAGCGCCCGCCGCGCGGCCTGCGTGTAATCTTGCCGCCGCAGCGACGTGCCCATCCCGAATTCCGTCAGCAACCGTGTCGCCATCTGTCCCTCCGTGCAGCGCTAAAATTCCGGAATTTTAGCCGCCCCTTACTTCAAAGGATCATGTCCCCAGTTCATCAATGAATACCGCCATGCCGACGTTTCCACATCGTCATCCGGCCCGCCTTGTGACGTATGGCGTTTGATATAGCCGACAACCTTGCCCATATGCGACCACTGATCGTCGGTCAGATCGTCTTTGTTGGTGCGCTGGATGTTCACAATCCGCCGCCCCGATTTGTGACCTGTGCTTTCGCCGTCGTCACTGTCGCCGACGGATTTGCTGTCTTCGGTGTCCAGCCAATCGTCCAGCTCTTGCGGGGCCATGTTCACAAGGTCCTGCCATTCGTCCCAGATTGTCTTTCGGTCTTTGCTCATTGTCGGTCTCCCAAAGGTTTGAAGACCTAACAAAACCGCACTCTCAGGGTTCCCTGCCGCCTAGACCACGTCCCAGTGTGTCGCAGTGTTGTCCTGCCAGCCAGCGCGATGCAACAACGGCGTATCGGCATCCTCAGCCGCGTGACCCACGCACAAATAGGCGGTTAAGTCCCACGTGGCAGGCACGCCGAACAGATCCTTCAAGGGCGCAGGATCCAGGATCGACACCCACCCCACACCGATGTTTTCGGCCCGTGCCGCCAGCCACAACGTGTGGATCGCGGCGACCGTGGAATAGGCCAGCATCTCGGGCATGGTCTGGCGCCCCAGTCCCGCGCCTTCGGCAGGGGCCGTGTCTGTCCAGACGGCCAGATGCACCGGCGCATCGTGCAAGCCCGCCAGTTTCAGGCTGCGATACTTTTGCGCGGCCTCCCCCTCGTAAATATCCGCAGCCCGCGCATTCGCCGCCTCGAAATTGGCGGTGACCGCCGCCCGTTTGGCGGCATCCTCCACCTGCATCACCCGCCAGGGCCGCGCATTGCCCACCGCTGGCGCACGGTCCATCGCGGCCCGCAACCGGCCCAGCACCGCCCCGTCAATCGCCTCGGTCCGAAAATGCCGCACATCACGTCGCCAGACCAACAAGTCGGCCAGCGCATCGCGATGGGTTTGCCCCATCTGCACCCTTAATACTCGACGCCGATTTGCGCCTTGATGCCCGACCGGAACGGATGTTTGACCAGCTCCATCTCGGTCACCAGATCGGCAATTTCGATCAGATCCGCATGGGCATTGCGCCCCGTCAGCACCACATGGGTCATGTCCGGCTTTTCCTCGACCAGAAACTTCACCACATTTGCAATCGGCACATAATCATACCGGATGGCGATGTTGACCTCATCCAAAAGAACCATCGAATTGGCCTCATCGCGGATCAGCTCTTTCGCCTTTTCCCACGCGGCCATGGCCATTTCTGTGTCGCGGGTCTTGTCCTGCGTCTCCCATGTGAACCCTTCGCCCATTGTGTGGAACGCACAGTCATCCGAGAATTTGGACAAGATCAGATCGCGCTCCCCCGTCGACATCCCCCCCTTGATGAATTGCACAACCGCGCATTTCATCCCGTGGGCGATATGGCGGAAGATCATCCCGAACGCGGCAGAGGATTTCCCCTTCCCCTTACCGGTATGCACAATAATCAAGCCCTTCTTGTCCGTCTTGGTCGCCATGATCTTATCGCGGGCGGCCTTCTTTTTGGCCATCTTCATGGCGTGGCGGTCGGCGTCTTCGGTGCTCATACTGTCGTCTCCTTCTGGGTCTGATGCTGGTCTGATCTGGCGGGCTTGCCAAGGGGGCTGCTGCAGTTGGGAAAACGGCGCCTCTTTTCCCCTGACATTTCGTCCCCTCACGTGGTGTTTTCACAGCAGTCAGGGAGGCCGGATGCGTTATTTTTCTGTTTGTATTCTGTTTGCGTATCTTGGTGTGGCTGCTCTCGCTGCCGGGTTATGAGTTCACGGCCTCCCTTACTGCCCTTCTCTGGTCAGGTCTGAAATGCGCGCCCGCGCAGAATTGCTGCGCGGCGTCCAGAGGCCACGATCAATCGCCTCAGCCAGACGGGCGGCAATTTCGGCCAGGGCAGGGGCGTTGTGCTGCGCAATGAAGTCGCGCGTGTCCTCGTCGGCCAAAAACGCCTCCTCGACCATGTCAAAGTGATGGGTCTTCACGACGCCTGTCGTGGCCGCAAAGGCAAAAAGGTAATCGACCGTCGCCGCCATCTCAAACGCGCCTTTGTAGCCGTGGCGTTTGACGCCTTCGATCCACTTTGGGTTCACCACGCGGGACCGCACAACACGGGCAATCTCATCATCCAACGTGCGGATGACGGGGCGTTCGGGGCGTGAATGATCGTTGTGATACACGGGGCGGTCACGGCCCTGCAGGGTGGCCACCGCCGCCGCCGCCCCGCCTTCGAACTGGTAGTAATCGTCGCTGTCGAGGATGTCGTGTTCCCGGTTGTCCTGATTTTGCACAATGGCCTCAACCTGGCCCAATCGCGCCTCAAACCCCGCGCGGTCGCGCACGCCCTCTTGTGCTGCCGAATAGGCATAGCCGCCCCATTCCAGATAAGCGTCCGCAAGATCGGCGCGCCCCGCCCAAAGCCTCTCGTCAATCATCGCCTGCAGGCCCGCACCATAGGCGCCGGGTTTTGATCCATAGACCCGCGCGGCCCCTTCGCCCGCCCGTGCCCTTTCCGCCGCAGGATTCTGGCCGGGGGCCTCGTCCAACGCCTGCACCGCCTGCGCCGCTGAATCAAAAAGCGCAATCAGCTGCGGAAACGCGTCGCGGAAAAACCCGCTGATCCGCAACGTGACATCCACCCGTGGCCGCCCCAAAGCGCCCTCAGGGATGATCTCGAACCCGGTCACACGTCGGTTCGCCGCGTCCCACTTTGGCTTGACCCCCATCAGCGCCATGGCCTGCGCAATGTCATCGCCGCCCGTGCGCATATTGGCCGTGCCCCAGGCGGTGACCAACATCGTGCGCGGCCAATCACCGTGATCCTGCAGATGTTTTTCAATCAGCAGACTGGCAGATTTCCATCCCAAGGCCCAGGCCGTGGGCGTGGGCACCGCACGCGCATCCACGGAAAAGAAATTGCCCCCCGTGGGCAAAACGTCCAACCGCCCGCGCGTCGGCGCACCCGACGGGGCAGGGGCCACGAACTGCCCCGCGAGGGCGCGGAGCAACCCGTGCCCTTCACGCGGCCCGCACGCCGCAACCGTGTCGCGGATCGCACCGCGCATCTGATCCAACACAGCGCCAGACGCGGGGCCAGGCGCCGCTCCGCCCTCCATCAGCGCAATCGCCAACAGCTCCAACCGCTCAACCGTGTCGCCAAGCGTACGCCAGCTGTCCGAGGTCAGGTCGGCCAGCAAGGCCGGTTTGACCTCTGCCGCGGCGGCCAAATTGCAATCCAGCGGATCAAACCCCAGCCCCAGATCAGCGGCCAAAGCCCGCAACAGCGATGCATCGCCGCCCGTGCCATCGCCGCGTGGAATGCGGGCCAGTGCGATGACCAAATCGCGCAGCTGATCCCCCTCGGGCGATTGACCGAACACATGCAAACCGTCGCGAATCTGGGCCTCTTTCAACTCACACAAATAGGCATCCAGCTTGGCCAGATCCCCGTCTTCGTCCCCATCGAACCCGACATCTGCCGCCAACCCCGTGACGTCGGACAGCGACAAGATCTCGCGGCGCAGATGGTCAATGCGGCGCGGATCGACGCCTGCGGCCTCGTAATATTCGTCCACCAAGGCCTCCAGATCGCGCAGGGGCCCGTAGCTTTCGGCGCGCGTCAAAGGGGGTGTCAGGTGGTCGATGATCACGGCAGAGCTGCGCCGCTTGGCCTGCGTGCCTTCACCCGGATCGTTGACGATGAAGGGATAGACATGCGGCGTTGGGCCCAAAACGACCTCCGGCCAGCAGGTCTCGGACAGGGCCACCGCCTTGCCGGGCAGCCATTCCAGATTGCCATGTTTGCCCATGTGCACAATCGCATCCGCGCCCCAGTGGTGACGCAGCCAGACATAGAACGCCAGATAGTTGTGGGGCGGCACCAGATCGGGGCTGTGATAGGTGTCGGTCGGATCCACATTGTAGCCCCGTGCGGGCTGCAGGCCCACGATGGCGTTGCCGTAACGGTGAATGGAGAGGGCAAAACCCGTGGCTGGCCGGCCCTGCGGGGCGAGTTTTTGGGGGTCAGATGAAGGGGGGGCGACGTAGAACGGATCATCTTCTGGGGCGCCCCACCGTGCGGTGATTTGCCCTTTCACGCTCCAAGGGAGCGCATTGAAATGTTTTTTGTAGATATCGAGGGGCAAGACCTCACCCCCATGCCGCGCAGCACGATCCGTCAGCCAGTTCGTCGGGCCGGCCATCATCTTCTCCATCAGCGCGCCTGCATCCGCAGGCGGCGTGACGTCATATCCGGCGGTTTTGAGAAGGTGCAGGGCATGCACCGTGGCCGCAGGCGTATCGAGGCCCACACCATTGGCAAGGCGCCCGTCTTTGTTGGGGTAATTCGCCACCACCAGCGCCACGCGTTTTTGGGCCGCGGTTTGGGCCCGCAATGCGGCCCAGGTCGTGGCCAGTTGCACAACGAAATCCACGCGGTCGCCTACGGCGCGATAGGTCGCAATGGGGCATTCGGTGGCGTCGTCGAAATAGGCCTCGCCCTTGAAGCTGATCGCGCGGGTCAGGACGCGGCCGTCGACCTCGGGCAGGGCGACATTCATGGCAATATCGCGCGCGCCCAGCCCCGTCAGACCCTCTGCCCATGCCTCTTCCGATGATGCGGCAAGCACGACCTGAAACACCGGCGCCCCGTTGGCATAACCTGCTGCCAGCGGGTTCACTGCTGCCGCGTCGCCCGCATGCGGCGACCCCACAGCGAAACTGGTGCAGTTCAGGATCACGTCAGGGGGGGCGGCGGTAAAAAGCCCCTTCACCGTGGCCTGCGACAGCGGGTCTTTGAGGGAGGCCACAAACACCGGCAGCGGGTTAAGCCCCGCGCGCACCAGCCCCTTCACCAACCGGTTGATCGGGTTCAAACCAGCCCCCTGCACCAAGGCACGGTAAAAGACGATTGGAACAATCGCGGCCCCATCGGTCCAGTTGGCCTGTGCCGTGGCCAGATCACTGACGCCCGCGCCGGGCCAATACACCCCCGCCTTCAGCAGCGGGCGCGCAGGGGCAGGGGCCTCACCGCCCTCCAGCATGTGGCGCGCATAGCTGAGGGCGTTTGTCGCGTTCTCAGGCCCGCCTTCCACCAAATAGGACCACAGCGCGTCGTAATCGGCGTCACTGACGCTCGACAGGCTGCGCAGCTCTGCGTCTTCCTTGTCATCACCGGGCAACAACGCCAACGGCACGCCGGCCGCGCGCAAGCGTGCGGCGTATTGTTCCACCCCGTAGGTCCAGTATCCGACCCCGCCCAACACCCGCGCAATCACCAGCCGGGATTTGGTCGCACAGCTGTCCAGATGCAGATCGACCGACATCGGGTGGATCAAATGCATCATACTGGCAAGGCGCAATGTGGGCGTATTGTCCAACTCTCCCCGTGCCGCAGAGAGCGCGGCGAGCTCCGTATCCGCCGCAGAAATGACCACGATATCAGCGGGTGTCTGGCCCAGATCGACCGGCTCTTTTCCGTCGTCGATGGCGCCCGGGGTCGCGGCTAGCAAATGCATTGCTGAACCTTTCCGCGCATCGGCGCGTTCGACGTCCAGATCAATCGCCAGACAAAGGGACCGACATGAGCAAAATGGAAGAAATCCCGCCGCAGTTTCGATCCGTCGCAGGTCAGGACGCCGTGGATGAGGCCGATGGCAAAATGGCGCGCGGCTGGGACCGGTTGCGCCGCAACGGCACGCAAAATCCCTATAAGGAACGCCCCAAACCTCACGTCAGTGCCTTTTCGAAGAACAAGGAATAAGGCCCGTCGGTGTAGGTCCCGAAGGCCCGGCATTCCGTAAAACCGAAACGGCGGTACAATCTGTGCGCCGCATCAAGGCCTCTGCCGGTTTCTAAGCGCAACAGGGGCAGGCCCTCGCCCCGTGCGGTGTCTTCGATCATGCGCAGGATGGCCGCGGCCACGCCTTGGCCGCGCCCTGCCTCATCCGTGAACATGGATTTGACCTCTCCGTAGCGGTCCATGACCGCCAAGGCGCCGGTGCCCACCACGTGACCGCCGGTGCGGGCGGCGAAGAAGCGGATGTGATCCGCTTGCAGGGCCGCCAGATCAAGATAGTGGCAGGCATCCGCCGGGAACATCGCATTCATCAAGGCATGACTTTGGGCCAGCAGCGCGGCTGGCCCCTGAGCCGTCGGATCTGCGGCCTCGACGGTGATCATGCCTGAAGGGCTGCGGTGATCGCGGTATGGTCCAGCCCCGCCTGTCCGATGACAACCAGCCGTGTGGTGCGCGCATCGGTGCCGAACGGGCGGTCAAAATAGGTATCAACCCGTGGGCCCACGGCCTGCAGCGTCAGCCGCATGGGTTTGCCTTCGATGGCGGCAAACCCCTTCAGACGCAAAATATCATGCGCGCGGATGACATCGGCCACTTGGGCGGCAAAGGCGGCAGGGTCTGCGATTTCACCCCGTTCGACGACGAAACTCTCGAATTCGTCGTGTCCGTGTTCATGGTGGTGATGGTCATGCGCGTGGTGATGCTCATGCGCGTGGTCATGGTCATCATGGTCGTGGTGATCGTCGTCATGATGATGGTGGTGGTGCACCTCATGTCGGGCGTCCAGATCGCCCTCGGCCCCAACGCCTTGGCCCAGCAAAACATCCACAGGCAGCGCGCCCATGGTGGATGTCACCACCTGCACACCGGCGCGGGCATCCGCTTTGAGGGTCGCTCGCAACGCATCCGCCTGTCCGGCCTCCAACAGATCGGACTTGTTGACGACAATCATATCGGCGCAGGCGATCTGGTCCTCGAACAGCTCCGACAAGGGCGTCTCATGATCGAGATTTTCGTCCAGCTTGCGTTGGGCGTCCACGGCCTCAACCGAATGGGCGAACCGCCCGTCGGTCACAGCACGCCCGTCGACGACAGTCACCACACCATCCACGGTGACCTTCGTGGAAATCCCGGGCCAGTTGAACGCCCGCACCAACGGCTGTGGCAAGGCAAGGCCAGAGGTCTCGATCACGATGTGATCGGGGGGTGTCTCTCGATCCAGCAGTTTTTCCATGGTCGGAATGAAATCATCTGCGACCGTGCAGCAGATGCAGCCGTTCGACAGCTCCATGATGTCGTCTTCGGTGCAGGTCTCGTCCCCGCACCCCTTGAGGATATCGCCATCCACGCCCAGATCGCCAAATTCGTTGATGATCAGCGCAATGCGCTTGCCCTCGGCGTGTTCCAGCATGTGACGAATGAGAGTGGTTTTGCCGGCGCCCAAGAATCCGGTGACAACGGTGGCAGGTATTTTGGCAGGCATCTTTTTGGTCCTTTCATGTCGCCTTCCCCGACGACAGGTTGCATTTGGCATGGCAGGTCTCCTGGCTTGCGGGTCGTAGCGCGTCGTCGCCTTCCCGGAGTGATCCAGTGGCTGAATTGACGGGCGCTCACCGCTTACAGTCGCGGGGGCGGCTGTGGCCTTGGGCCTCCTGTTTGGATCAGCCCGCACCACATTCCCTCTTGTTCCCCTGTCTGGCTGGGCCGGACACGGGGGAACCATGCAGCGCTGTTGTGCGCGCGGGTGGGGCAGGCGGTCAAGGTGGATTCCGGCGCACCCTGACAGAAAGCGACATCGCGTGCTGCGGGCGGGTGAACAAAATTCCGGAATTTTGTTGCCCTGCGGGGCGAGTTTTTCGGGTCAGATGAAGGAGGGCGTGGGCGTTTTCCACGCCTGTTACGCGATATCTTGGGGATAAGTCCGCTGATATCCCTACATTCTGTGTGGGTTCGTTGACAGGCAGGGGCGCACCCGCGCAGCATATGGGTCACGCACAGAATCACGGAAAGCAGGCCCCATGCGGTTCTCCCGCCTTCGTCTTAATGGCTTCAAAAGCTTCGTCGACCCGACCGATTTGATCATTCAGGACGGTCTCACAGGCGTGGTTGGGCCAAATGGCTGTGGCAAGTCCAACCTGCTTGAGGCGCTGCGCTGGGTGATGGGCGAAAACCGCCCCAAAGCGATGCGTGGCGGCGGGATGGAGGACGTGATCTTTGCCGGTGCCTCCACCCGCCCCGCCCGCAACTTTGCCGAGGTCAGCCTGATCATCGACAACGCGGAACGGCTGGCCCCCGCTGCGTTCAACGACAGTGACACGTTGGAAATCGTGCGCCGGATCACCCGCGACGTGGGATCTGCCTACAAGGTCGGGACCAAGGACGTGCGCGCGCGCGACGTGCAGATGTTGTTTGCGGATGCCTCCACCGGGGCGCATTCGCCCGCGTTGGTCCGGCAGGGCCAAATTTCCGAGCTGATCAACTCCAAGCCCAAGGCGCGCCGCCGTATTCTTGAGGAAGCGGCGGGGATTTCCGGCCTGTACCAGCGTCGCCATGAGGCGGAGTTGAAGCTGAAAGGCTCTGAACAGAACCTTGCCCGCGTGGATGACGTGATTGAACAGCTGGCCAGCCAGTTGGGGCAGTTGGCGCGGCAGGCCCGTCAGGCCGCCCGCTACCGCGCCATTGGCGACGATCTGCGGCAGGCCGAGGGGCTGTTGCTGTATCGTCGCTGGAAAGAGGCGGATGAGGCGCGTGCTGCCGCGGCCGACCAGCTGCGCGCGCGGACGACCGCCGCCGCCGCCGCCGAGACCGCAGCACGGCAGGCCGCCAAGGCGCGTCAGACATGCGAGGATGCCCTGCCGCCCCTGCGTGAGGAAGAGGCGATTGCGGCCGCTGTTTTGCAGCGCCTGACCGTTCAGCGCGATACCCTCACCGACCAAGAGGCACGCGCCAAACAGACCATCGAAACCCTCACCAATCGCATTGAACAGCTGGCCCGCGACATGGACCGTGAGGCCGGGTTGAACAAGGACGCGGGCGAGACGATTGCCCGTCTTGAATGGGAAGCCCAAGAGATCGCCAAAGCCCATGAGGGCCACGCCGACCGTCTGGAGGAGGCGCGCGTGGCCTCAACCGACGGGGCGCGAATCCTTGCCGATCGTGAGGCCGATCTCAGCCAGATGACCGAGGACGTGGCCCGTTTGGCGGCCCGCCATCAGTCGTCCCAACGTCTGATTGACGATTACCGCAGGACGTTGGAAAAGAACGAACATGACGCGCAGCGGGCGCTGGCCACCAAGGCTGAGGCGCAGGCGGCCCTGGAACGCGCGGCAACTGATTTCGAACGCGCCCAGACGGAGGAGGCCACAGCCCGCGCCACCGCCGAAAAGGCTGAAATCGTGCTGGCCGAGGCAGAGGCCGCCCGCGCCGACACCCAAGGCAGAGAGGCCGACGCCCGCGCCCTGCGCTCCGAGGCGGAGGGCGAGGTGAATGCCCTGCGCGCTGAAACCGCAGCACTTGCCAAACTGGTCGATCGTGACAGTTCCGAAGGCAGCCAGATCCTTGATCAACTGCGGGTCGAAGGCGGCTATGAAAAGGCGCTGGGGGCGGCGTTGTCTGATGACCTCAAGGCGCCCGCTGTGACGTCCGACATGGGGTCCGGCTGGGTCGCCTTGCCCGGCTACAGCCAGCCGCAAACCCTGCCTGTAGGCGTCAAGGCGCTGACCAACTATGTCTCCGTGCCTGAGGTTTTGGTGCGCCGGATGGGGCAGGTGGGCCTTGTGGACGCCGCGGACGGCCCGCGCCTGCAAAAAGACCTCGCACCGGGGCAGCGCCTCGTGTCTCTCGACGGGGATTTGTGGCGGTGGGATGGGTTCCGCGCTGCGGCCGAGGACGCGCCATCTGCGGCGGCCCTGCGTCTGCAACAGCTCAACCGTCTTGAGGGGCTGAAAAAAGACCTGAACGACGCGCAGGCCAAGGCCGATGGCATGGTCCGCGCGCATGAGATGTTGACCACCCGTTTGGCCGAATTGGCGCAGGCTGACAAAGCCGCACGGGACGCCCGCCGGGCCGCCGATGCAGCCGTGGCCGACGCCAACCGCGCGCTGTCTCGGGCCGAGGCGGACCGCAATCTGGCCGAAAGCAAACTCGACAGCTCCGGCCTGGCCGTGACGCGCCACGAGGAAGAGGCCATGGCCGCCCGCAAAGCCTTGGCGGAGGCCGAAGCCGCCGCCCGCGCGCTGGCCCCCCTGGACGAGGCCCGCGCCGCCGTCGAAGACGTCAAAATGACCGTCGAAGCGGCCCGCATGACGATGATGGCCAAACGCTCCGGCTATGACGAAGTGCGCCGCGAGGGCGAGGCCCGCACCAAACGCTCCCAGGAAATCACCAAAGAGGTGTCCGGCTGGAAACACCGGCTTGAAACCGCCTCTAAACGGTCGTCTGAACTGGCCGAGCGTAAGGAAACCTCCGAGGCCGAACTCAAAGTCGCGCTGACAGCCCCCGATGAAATCGCCGCCAAACGCGACGAACTCGCTACCGCGATGGCGGAGGCCGAGGCCCGCCGCAAAGAGGCCGCAGACACGTTGGCCACAGGCGAAAATGCCTTGCGGGAGGCCACAATGGCTGAACGGGACGCCGAACGCGCAGCGTCCGAGGCGCGTGAGGCCCGCGCAAGGTCAGAGGCCCGCGCCGACGCCGCCCGTGAAACCATGGACGCCGCCGCCGACCGCATCATGGAGGCGCAGGACACCACCCCCGACAAGCTCCTTGATCAGCTCGATGTTGATCCCGACAAAATGCCCGCCTCGGACGCCATCGAAAACGATGTGAACCGCCTGAAACGGCAACGCGACGCGCTGGGTGCGGTGAACCTGCGCGCCGAAGAAGACGCCAAAGAGGTGCAGGAAGAACACGATCTGCTCGCCCGTGAAAAGACCGACCTTGAGGAGGCCATCCGCGCCCTGCGCACGGGCATCGCATCGCTGAACAAAGAAGGCCGCGAACGTCTGCTCACAGCCTTTGAGCAGGTTAACGAAAGCTTCGGCACCCTGTTCAAACACCTGTTCGGCGGCGGTGAGGCCAAGCTCGTGATGGTCGAAAGCGAAGACCCCCTCGATGCAGGGCTTGAGATCATGTGCCAACCGCCTGGCAAAAAACTCAGCACGCTGTCCCTGCTGTCCGGCGGCGAACAGACGTTGACGGCGCTGGCGCTGATCTTTGCTGTGTTCCTCGCCAACCCCGCCCCCATCTGTGTGCTGGACGAGGTCGACGCGCCGCTGGATGATGCCAACGTCACGCGGTTCTGCGATCTGCTGGATGAGATGACACGCCGCACCGACACACGGTTCCTGATCATCACGCACCACGCCGTCACCATGTCCCGCATGGACCGTTTGTTCGGCGTGACCATGGGCGAACAGGGCGTCAGCCAGTTGGTCAGCGTTGATCTGAAAGCTGCCGAAACGCTGGTGGCGTAACCAAAATTTCCTCGAAATTTTGTCCCCAATGTCTTTTCAAGACATTGCGCGCCCCACGCCATTGTGACGCGACATTCGCGGGTTCGCTGATAACATCGGGGGATGAAACACCTCATCTTTCCCTTTACGCTTCTCCTGGCGACATCCGCCGCAGCGCAAGACTACGCCACCCGCGCGACAGACACCGTTCCGACTGGTCTGGCCGCCCTGATCCTCGACCGTCCGCTTACGTATTTTGATGACGGCACCTCACGTTACAACACCGATGGCACCTATTCGTGGGATTACAGCGCGGCCAACGGCGGCGGCACATGGCTGGGGCACCACACGTTGGACGCGGCCACCGAAGACAGCATTGTCTGCATCACCTTCGTCACAGGCGTGGAACGGTGCGACCAATTTGTGATGTCCGGGGATCGGCTGGTCCTGCTGACCGCCGACGGTGGCCGCTTTCCGGTTCGCGACATCGGACCGGTTGAGGCGCTGTCCTCAGAATAGGGCCCCAGAATAGAGCCTCAAAACAGGGCCGACACCTTATCCTTCAGCCCCAAATCCGCCTCCAGCAACAGCCCATGGCGCCGCAGCTTTTCGATAAACGCAGGCGTGGCGGTCTGGGTCGCGGCATAGAAGGTGTCGATCTCCTCTGCCGTGGCGTCGGCCACGAAACCGGCCAGTGCCTCGTTGAACCGATAGGCCCCATCGGTGGTGCGGTGGGGCAGGGCTGCCAGCCAGGCCGCTTTGTTTTGAGCGTGAAAATGCAGCACCGTCAATTCGGGATGCAGGCGCAGTTTAATGGGGTCCGATTGGCCCTCCCAACTTGCAGCATGCAGCTTGGGCACCAGACCTTTGACGCCTGTGCGGAACAAAGATTTGCCCGCCTTATGGCTCAGCGCGCCCTTCATCATCAGCGCGGTGTAATCACCCAACACGTCGTACCGGTCTGCAATCGGCATGGGCGTGGGAAACGGATAGCGAAACTGCCGCGCCGTAAAAATATCATCGGGCAGGCCCGCATCATGCAACGCCTCTGCGGGGCGGGCGCGCAGAAACGGCGTGTCGTCGGTCCAATCATCCAGAATGGCGGCGATGGGGCGCTCGGCCCACAAAAATTCGTCCACATCCAGATGGGCCAGAACAGGAACCTCCGCCTGCGCGTAGACCCGTTGCACGTTCAATGCCTGTCGCGGTTCTTGGCGTTTGGGCCGCCCGCCCAAATCCGCCCAATAGGATTTGTTGCACAGCACGGGCGTCACCCCGTCGATCTGTTTCAGAATGCCTGCCGACACATCATCAGCATCATCCAGATGCACCCAAATCCGCGCCGCCCCTAGGTGTTTGTGCCACGCCACAAAGGCCAGAATTTGGGCCAGCGGCGCTTTGACGGTGGTGCACACGCCCCATTGGCTTTTTGCTTCGCCCAAGGCGTCCGCCCTCACAACTGCGCCAAAAGCGCAGGCGTGGGCCAGGCGTCCGCAGGCAGGCCAAGACGCTGTTGTTCCGCCTGCACCGCTGCACGGGTTTTCGCGCCCAAAATACCGTCAGCCCCGCCCACATCGTAGCCCCGCGCCTGCAACTTTTCCTGCAACTGCCGGATTTGATCGCCCGACAGCCCTGCATCGGGGGTGCCCGCATCATAAATCTGCCCGCCGCCAATGCGCGTGGCAAAATAGGCCGCCGTCAGCACATAGACAAAGGATTGGTTCCACTCAAAATACACATCGAAATTCGGATAGGTGAGGAACGCAGGCCCCTTGCGCCCCATGGGCAAAATCAACGATGCGGGCAAATCCGGCAATTCGCCCGCCCGCGCGGTCACACCCATCGCGGCCCATTGGTCTGTGGTCAGCTGCGTTTCGGTCCCCGACAGCGACCAATCCATCTCAGCCGGCACGACCACCTCTTGCAGCCAAGGCTGGTTCGGCGCCCACCCCAGCGACGCCAAGACCGACGCGCCGGACAACAGCGCATCCGGCGCCGATGTCTTCAGCGACACCCGCCCATCGCCGTCCCCATCGCGCCCGTTCTCGATGATGTCGCCGGGCAACATCTGGACCATGCCGATCTCACCCGCCCAAGCGCCCGTGGTGCGGTCGGGGTCCATATCGCCCCGCGCGGCCAGCTCCATCGCGGCAAAGACCTGCGGGCGGAACAGCTCCGGTCGCCTGCAATCATGCGACAATGTCACCAGCGCATCGCGGGTGTTGAAATTGCCCTGCACCGCGCCGAAATCCGTCTCAAACGCCCAGAACGCCAGCATGACTTCGCGCGGGATGCCCAGCTCTGCCTCGATCCGGTCGAAAATCGCATCCTGACGGCTTGATTGCGCGCGCGCATTGTCGATCCGGTTCTGCGAAATCAACCGCCGCGAAAAGTCGATGAAGTCACGCTGAAACACGCCCTGCGCCCGGTCCGCGCGCAGCACCTCTGCATCCTGCCGCGCCCCCGCGAGGAACCGCGCGGCATCCGCCTGCGCGACCCCCCGCGCGACGGCCTCCGCCAGCAGCCCGTCCTTGAAGTCAGACCAAGACCCACCGCAGGTCTGCGCGGCCACAGGGCCCGCTGCCAATACCGCTAGAATGCTTAAAACGCGCATGCTCACCTCCGCTTTTGTGACCACCCTAACGGGTCAGACCACAAGCGCAATCGCAACCACCGCAGCCAGTGCCACGGCCCAGGCCCGCCACAGCAGGGCGCAGGCGGCCTCAATATCGGCCACACCCGCATCCCGCCGCCCCAAGCCATGAACCCACGGAAAGTCCTCGATCGTGCCTTCGTAACTCCGCGGCCCGGACAGCGCGACCCCCAAGGCGGGCGCCATTGCTGCCTCGGGCCAGCCTGCGTTGGGCGACCGGTGCAGGCCCGCGTCGCGGCGGATCGCGCGCCATGGGGCGCGGGTCGCCGCGACGGTGCGGATCAACCCCGCCGTCAGACGCGCAGGCACCCAGTTCAGCACATCATCCAGCCGCGCGGCCGCCCAGCCGAATTTCTCATGCCGCTCCGTGCGGTAACCAATCATGCTGTCTGCCGTGTTCACCACCTTATAAACCAACAGCCCCGGCAACCCTGCGACCACAAACCAAAAGAGCGGCGCAATCACCCCGTCACTGAAATTCTCCGCCGCACTTTCAATCGCGGCCCGCGCAACCGCAGGGGAGTCCATCCCCGACACGTCGCGCCCCACAATCATCGCCACCGCGCCGCGACCATCGCCCAGCGATATCCGCAGCGCGTCCGCCACGGCTCGCACATGATCCACCAAAGACCGTTGCGCCAGCATCACAGCCCCCACGATGACCTCAACCCAAACCCCAGGCACCGCCATCAACGCCGCGCCCAAACAGATCATCGCCCAGACCAGCACAGCAACCACGGCCACACCTGTCACATAGGTCCGGTTGTTCAACCGACCGTCCGCCCAGCCAATGGCGCGTCCCATCAGCACGGCGGGGTGGGGCAGGCGGTCCCACAGCCACTTCGGCTCCCCCAACGCCGCGTCAAGCACCATGGCACAGGCCACTGCGATCACAGCGCGGCCTCCAACTGGTCCCACTGATCCGGCGCGGGCAAGCCCAGCCGGATCCACGTCTTCGAATAGGGAAACACCCGTGACCACACCCGCCCCTGCGCCAGCTTCTCTTGCATCGCAGCCGCATCAGGCACCGCATAGGTGCGGAACAAATCCGTTCCGCCGACCAGATCCCAGCCCACCAGCCGGTCCAACCGTGCCGCATCCCGTGCCAGCCTTGTCCGTGTGGCCTCGGCCCAGGCCACATCCTCCAACGCCCGCGCGCCGATCTCCAACGCAGGGCCCGCAACGGCCCAGGGGCCCAACTGTTCGGCCAGATCCACCACATCCGCGGCCCCGCAGCCCGGCCGTGCCAAACGGTGTGGCGTGCCGATGGCAAACCCCAGCCGCAGCCCCGCCAGCCCCCAGAATTTCCCGAAACTCTTCAGAACAACGGCCTGTCCTTCGCCTGCGTGCCACACATGGCTGGCCTCTGGCATCACGTCGCAAAAGCTCTCATCGACCACGATCAAGTCACGGGCCGGATCCGTGACCGTGGCCGTATCCCACAGACGTCCATCGGGGTTGTTGGGATGCACGTAGACCGCAACCGGCGCATCCGATTCATCCTCGTGCATATAGCCCGCCAACCGAAAGGCGGCGGCATGTTCATTGTAGGTGGGGCGCGGGATATGAACCCGCCGCGCGTCCGACAGCCAGGGCATCTGCACAATCAAAGATGACGTCCCAGGCGCGGCAACAATCGCGGCACCCTCCGGCACAGACCAAAATGCCCGCGCCGCCGTCAAAAGCCGGTCCGTCGCGCCCCGGTCGGGCAGGGCCGTCCACGCCTCTGGGTCGATCTCGCCCACCGGATAGGGCACCGGATTGATCCCCGTGCTTAGATCCAGCCAGTCGCCCCGAACGCCGCCAAAGGCGGCAACCGCGGCGTCCAGGCCCCCGCCATGATCGCGTCCCGTGTGTCCGGCCTGGCTCATTCCTCAGGCAGGGGCTGATGGCGGGATACGAAATGTCCCTTCACGCCTTGCGGCCATTCGCGGTAGGGGACTTGGCCCGTCTCCGATGCGGCATGTTTGCCCGCATACTCAACAATCGCCGCAGCATCGTCCTCCGTCGCCGCAAACGTGCCCAGCGAATAGTTGATCTTGCCCGCCGCCTGCACCGTGATGTTGCACGCGCGGTCGCAGCCCATGGTGCACGACACGCGGCGGGTGCGGACGCTGATCCCATCAGGGTCCGTGTTCGCCGCCGCCTCAAACAACACCGCCTCAACCAAAGCGGCCAAAGCCTCCCCGTCCGTCGGTGCGCCTGTTGCGGCATCCCAGCCTTCGCGTTTGCAGGTGTCGCAGACGGTGATCCAGGTGGCGGTGGTCATGGGGCAGGCTCCTCAATTTGCTCCGCCACATGAACCCGAAACGCGCGCCCTCTTCAAGACACCAATCGCGTCAGCCCCGCCCGTGGGGCGCGTCAAAATCGATCACCGGATTGATCGGGATGATGCGGTTGGGGTTAATGCTCTCGTGGCTGTAATGATAATGGCGCACGATGTGATGCATGTTTACTGTCTCCGCCACACCGGGCACCTGATACAGCTCTCGGGTAAAGCCCCAAAGGTTCGGATAATCGATGATCCGCTTGCGGTTGCATTTGAAATGTTGGTGATAGACCATGTCGAACCGGATCAGCGTCGTCCACAACCGCCAATCGGCCTCCGTCATGCGGTCGCTCATCAGATAGCGCTGCTGCGACAGCCGCTCCTCCAACCAATCCAGGCTGTCAAACAAAGGCCCCACAGCCGCGTCATAGGCCTCCTGCGTGGTGGCAAACCCCGACTTGTAAACGCCATTGTTCACCGTGTCATAGATCCGCGCGTTCACCTCTTCGATGTCGTCGCGCATCTCTTGCGGCCAGTAATCGTCGCTGTTCCCCGTGATCCCATCAAACGCAGAATTAAACATGCGAATGATCTCAGAGCTTTCGTTGCTGACGATCGTTTCCCGGTCCTTGTCCCACAAAATAGGCACCGTCACCCGGCCCGAGACCTGAGGGTTAGCCTTGATATAAAGATCCCGCGCAAACGGCAGCCCATAAAGATCATCCCCCGTCGCCCCGTGGTCATCCGTCTCAAATGTCCACCCATCGCTGAGCATATCGGGATGCACCGCGCTGACCGAAATGTGGGCGTCCAACCCCTTCAACTTGCGGAACACCAGCGCCCGATGCGCCCAAGGGCACGCATAAGACACGTACAGATGATATCGCCCTGATGCGGCCTCAAATCCACCTTCGCCCGTCGGCCCCGCAGACCCATCCGCCGTGATCCAGTTGCGAAACTTCGCCGTGTCGCGCTTGAACGACCCGCCGGTGGATTTCGTGTCATACCAAACGTCATGCCAAACGCCGTCTACCAAATGTCCCATCGCGGGCCTCCATTCCTTGCTTGCCCCTCACCTAACGCAGCCCGTCCCCTGCGCACACGCCCGTCACAGCGCACCACCCGTGCATCAACGCACAACCGCGCCTGTCTTTGTTTCCCAAATATCCCGGGGGAGGCCCATAGGGCCGGGGGCAGCGCCCCCAAAAACATCACGAGCAGCGCCCCCACTCCCCGACCTGACGTCGCGCCACAGCGCCACAATGCCGCTTCCTCACTTGCCCCCACCCAGCCCTCATGATCAACTGCGCCCAGACGACGCCCCAACGGGCCAGAAAGGTTGCCGACCGCTGCGTTGACCCATACAGGGGACCAAACGTCGGATCGTCCGTCCCGCACCTGCGGGGGTCTGGCGCGTGCTGTAACCGGAGATTGCCCCCATGCGCCCCAGATTGCGCCCCATCCTGGCCGCCCTCATCCCTACCGCGACACTGATCGCCACACCGGCGCTGGCCCATATCGGCCACCTGGGAGAGGTCGCAGGCCACGGCCACTGGATCGCCCTGGGCGGCATCGCCATCGCAGGGGCCATCGCTCTGCTGGGCGGGCGCAAAAAGGCAGACGAAAACACCGAGGACGCCACCCCAGAGGCCTCAATCCCAGGCGACGCGCAAGAGGAACAGGCCACATGACCGATACCCCCCAAAAAACCGGCGTGATGATCTGCGGGCACGGCTCCCGCTCCCAATCCGCTGTCGATGAATTCGCGACCCTGGCCGACAAACTGCCCGCCCTGCTGCCCAAAGACTGGCAGACCGAATACGGCTACCTTGAATTTGCCAACCCCGTGATCCGCGACGGCCTCGACACCCTGCGCGACAGCGGCTGCACCCGCATCCTCGCCGTGCCGGGCATGCTCTTTGCCGCCATGCACTCCAAAAATGACATCCCGACCGTGCTCAACACTTATGCCGCCAAACACGGGATGCCGATCAGCTATGGCCGCGAACTGGGCGTTGATCCCAAAATGATTGCCGCCGCCGCTGGCCGCATCGAAGAGGCCGAGGCCGAGGCGAACAAAACCGCCCAGGTTCACCGCCACGACACCTGCCTTGTGGTCATCGGGCGTGGCGCGTCGGACCCTGACGCCAACGGCAACGTCGCCAAAATCGCGCGGATGCTGCACGAGGGTCTGGGCTTTGGCTGGTGTGAGGTCGGCTACTCCGGCGTGACCTTCCCCCTCGTCGAACCCTGCCTCAGCCATGCGGCAAAACTGGGCTACAAACGTATCATCGTGTTCCCGTATTTTCTGTTCTCCGGCATCCTGATCGACCGGATTTACGGCTTCACCGATCAGGTCGCCGCGGATCATCCCGACATCACATTTGTCAAAGCAGGCTATCTGGGCGATCACCCAAAAGTGCTCGAAACCTTTGCCGAACGCATCATCGAACAAACCGGCAAAAACCCGCCCCCCAACTGCGGGATCTGCGGCTACAGAGAACAGGTGCTGGCGTTTGAAAACGGCGAACACAAACACATCACGCCCGATCAACGCAACCACCCTGCCTTCGCTGAAACCCCTCCGCCCACTTGCGTGCTGTGCAAATACCGCACCGCCGTCGTGGGGTTTGAGGGCGAAGTGGGCGCGATCCAGGACTCCCACCACCACCACGTCGAAGGCCAAGGCGCCTCCGCGCCGGGATCAAACGTGGCCGATTGCATCCTGTGCGACACCTTCTGCACCGGCATGTGCCGCTTGCAGGCGATGGAAAAGGGGCACGACCACCACCACCATCACCATCACCATGGCGACGATGATCACCACCATCACCACCATGCCGAATATCCCCACGCCAAGCACCCGCACGGCCCCGAATCCGCCCGCAAACGTCGCCGCTAAAATTCCCGAATTTTAGCCCCATCAAAATTCCGGAATTTTGATATGCGCCCCTATGAAAAAGACCCAGCCGCCATCTACGCGCAGTCCTTTGCCACCGTCGCAGACGAAGCGCGGCTGGATCGGTTTCCGTCTCAGATGCACCCGCTGATCACGCGGCTTATTCACGCGTGCGGCATGGTCGAAATCGCCGACCGTCTGGCCTTCAGTCCAGGTGTTAGCGAAGCAGGCCACATCGCCCTGAGGGGCGGGGCGCCCATCCTGTGTGATTGTGAAATGGTCGGTGCGGGCATCATCCGCAGGTATTTGCCCGCAGGCAATGACGTAATCGTCACCCTCAACGATCCCCGCACGCTGGACCATGCCAAATCCATCGGCAACACACGGTCCGCCGCCGCCGTTGAATTTTGGGAACCGCATATCGCGGGTGCTGTGGTTGCCATCGGCAACGCGCCCACCGCTCTGTTTCATTTGCTTGATCTGATCGATCAAGGGTTCCCCAAACCCGCCGTCATCCTCGGCTTTCCCGTGGGGTTTGTGGGGGCGGCCGAAAGCAAAGCCGAACTCGCCGCCAACCCGCGCGGGGTGGATTTTGTCGCGCTCAGGGGCCGCAAAGGCGGCTCCGCTATGGCCTCGGCGGCGGTCAACGCGCTGGCCGCGGGCTTGCCTGAGGTTTCAAATGGTTAACCTGTCCTGCCACACATTGAGCCATACGGTTGCCATACGCCAGCCATACGCGTGCCATACGCCCAATTTGCCGGAAATCGCCAATGGTTAACGCGCTCACACCCGCCCCTTGGCTGCACATCGTCGGCATCGGCGAAGACGGCATGGACGGCCTGACCCCCGCCACCCGAACCATCGTCGAAGCGGCAGAGGTGATCGTCGGTGGGGACCGTCATCATACCTTGTCCAGCAACCCGAATGCCGAACGGATCGCCTGGCCCTCGCCCTTCGATGCCATGATCAACACATTGGAATCGTTGAAAGATCGTCGCGTCGTGGTGTTGGTGACAGGGGATCCCCTGTGGTTCTCCGTGGGTGCCCGCATCGGGCGTGCGATCCCCGCCGACCAGATCGTCTATCATCCCCAACTCAGCGCATTTCAGCTGGCCTCAGCCCGTATGGGGTGGTCGCTGGCGGATTGTGAGACCTTGACGGTCCATGGCCGGCCCGTCGAGCAAATGATCGCTTTTATACAGCCAGATCAAAGGCTTATCGTCCTCACGACCGGCGCGGAAACCCCAGGCCAGATCGCGACGTTTCTGACCGATCGCGGTTTTGGCGGCTCGTCCATGACTGTCCTCGCCGCCATGGGCGGCGCGCGTGAAGAACGGTTTGACGGGACCGCTGCCGACTGGTCCCATGATGTGCCCGCCTTCAACACCTTGTGTATCGAGTGTGTTGCGGCCCCAGATGCAGCGCTTTTGCCACGTGTTCCGGGGCTTGCGGATGATCTGTTCCAATCTGATGGCACCATGACCAAACGCGAAGTGCGCGCCGCGACCGTCGCCAAATTGATGCCCATGCGCGGTGCGCTTTTGTGGGACATCGGCACCGGCTGCGGCAGCGTCGCCATCGAATGGATGCGCGCAGCCCGCTACGCCCGCGCCATCGGCATCGAACCCCGCACTGACCGCCGCGCGATGGCCGCGGAAAACGCACTGGCGCTGGGGGCGCCCAAGTTGGAATTGATCGATGGGAAAGTTCCGCAAGCCCTTGAAAACCTTGAGCCTCCGGATGCTGTTTTTATCGGTGGTGGCCTTTCGCCGGAGACATTTGAGGCGGTGTGGGCTGCCGTGCGGCCTTTGGGGCGCGTCGTTGCCAACGCCGTGACATTGGAAAGCGAAGCGCAGCTGATCGCGCTGCACAAATTGCACGGCGGAGATCTGGTTCGGCTGCAGACCCATCGGGCTGACCCTGTTGGCGCGTTTACGGGGTGGCGTCCGTCAATGCCCGTGACGCAGTGGAGCTTGATCAAACGATGATGTGCAACACGGCAAACGGACCCTCCGGGGGGAGTTTTTGGGGTCAGATGAAGATGGGGCGCGGCCATGCTGGGTAGGTTGATTGGTGTGGGGCTGGGGCCGGGCGATCCGGATCTGGTGACGTTGAAGGCGGCGCGCGCGATTGAGGGGGCGGCCTGCGTGGCCTATCCGTCTTTGGCCGGAGGCGACAGTTTTGCCCGTGCGATTGCCGCCGATTTGATTGCGTCAGATGCACACGAAATTCGTCTGGATGTGCCCATGACCGTGGCACGGGAGCCTGCGCAGGCTGCCTATGACAAAGGCGCGGCCGAGATTGCGGATGTTTTGCGTAAAGGCACTGATGTCGTGATGCTGTGCGAAGGTGATCCGTTTTTTTACGGATCGTTTATGTATGTCCACGCGCGGCTGAAACAGGACTTTCAGGTTGAGGTTATCCCCGGGGTCACGTCTGTGACGGCCTGTGCGGCTGTGTCGGGACGCCCGCTTGTGGCCCGCAATGAGCGGTTGACCGTTTTGCCGGGGCCGATGAATGAGGCGGATTTGCGAAACCGGATTGCGGGGGCGGAGGCCGTTGCGATCATGAAAGTGGGGCGGCATTTGCAGAAAATCCGCAGCGTCATTGACGCCTTGGGGCTGACCGCGCAGGCCACATATATCGAACGGGCCAGCTTGCCTGAACAGGTTGTTCTGCCTTTGGCGGAAGCGCCTGAGAAAGCGCCTTATTTTTCCATGATTTTGCTGACGAAAGGGGCCGATCCATGGCTCTAACACACGATATTCATGCGCCTGTTGTCTTGGCTCTGTCTGCATCAGGCGCGCCCATTGCCCACCGTGTGGCGGCGATCCTGGGCGCACAGGTCCATGGGCGCGAGGGGCGCGTTGCGCAGGCCGATGCGTACTTTGCCAATGCGTTGGATCATGCGCGGGACTTGTTTGCGGCAGGCACGCCGATTGTCGGGATTTGTGCCAGTGGCATTCTGATCCGCGGGGTGGCGCCCCTGTTGGCGGATAAGACGACGGAACCGCCGGTGATTTCAGTGTCGGATGATGGGCGTGTTGTTGTGCCCCTCTTGGGCGGGCACCGCGGGGCCAACCGGTTGGCATCGCAGATTGCCGAAGGATTGGACGGCACCGCTGCGGTCACCACGGCAGGAGACGTGGCCATGGGCGTCGCATTAGATGAGCCGCCCGCAGGCTGGCGTGTGGTGAACCCTGAGGGGGCAAAGGCGGTCATGGCGGGTCTGCTGAATGGGGAGCGGTTTACCCTGACCGGTGCCGCCCCTTGGCTTGCAGGAGTGGCGGCGATGAAGAATGTGTCGGTCGATGCCGCGCCGCACCTTCCAACGAAGGGGTCTCTGCCCGTTGATTTGAAGGCGGATGACGGCGACGCATCGATCGGTTTTGTGCGTCAAGACATCACGTTGGGCCTGGGCTGTGCCCGCGGCGCGGATGTAGAAGAGGTCTGGACGTTAGTGCAGGACGCCTTGGGCCGAGCCCTGATCTTGGCTGAGAGTATCGCCTGCGTGGCCTCCCTCGACCTCAAGGCGGATGAGGGCGCGATGAACGAAATCGCGCGGCGATTGGACGTTCCGTATCGTGTGTTTACCGCCACAGAGTTGGAGGCAGAGGCGGATCGTCTGCAGACGCCGTCCGACGTGGTCTTCGCCGAGGTGGGCTGCCACGGCGTCTCCGAGGGGGCCGCACTTGCCGCAGCCGGACCAGACAGCGCGTTGATCATCCCAAAGGCGAAAACCGCCAACGCGACCTGCGCTGTTGCGCGGGCGTCGGCCCCGATTTCCAAGATGCGCGGCCGCGCGCGGGGGCGGCTGTCGGTGGTTGGAATCGGGCCGGGACAGGCGTCGTGGCGCACGCCAGAAGTATCCAAACTTGTCGCAGATGCCGAAGAATTGGTGGGCTACGGATTGTATATTGATCTTCTAGGGCCACTGGCCGCCGGAAAGGCCCGCAGCGATTTCCCCTTGGGCGGGGAAGAAGCACGGTGCCGCTATGCGTTGGAACAGGCGGCGAAGGGCAAAAACGTAGCCCTTGTCTGTTCGGGCGATGCGGGCATTTACGCCATGGGTGCGCTGGTGTTTGAACTGCTTGACCGCGGCCCGGATGAGGAAGGCGTCAGCGATGCCGCCCGTCGGGTTGAAGTCGTGTGTTCGCCCGGTGTCAGCGCGCTGCAGGGGGCGGCCGCGCGGGCTGGGGCACCGCTGGGACATGATTTCTGCACCATTTCCCTAAGCGATCTTTTGACGCCCAGAGATGACATTATTCGGCGTCTGCATGCGGCGGCTGAGGGCGATTTTGTGATCGCGTTTTACAATCCTGTGTCCAAGACACGGCGGACCTTGCTGGCGGAGGCGCGGGACATTTTGCTGCAACATCGCCCCGTCGATACGCCTGTCATGCTTGCCACCAATCTAGGTCGCCCAACGGAACACGTGCGGTATCGTGCCCTCAAAGACCTGCAGGTGGATGAGGTTGATATGCTGACCGTGGTACTTGTCGGATCCTCCAATTCGCGGCTGGCGCGCTTGGGTGAGGGGCCGCGCATGTTCACGCCGCGCGGTTATGCCCGCAAGATCGACGGTGATCTGACCGACAAACGCAACGATCCCTACATCCCCGAGGAGGCCACCCCATGACCGTTTATTTTATCGGGGCTGGCCCTGGTGATCCGGAGCTTTTGACGCTGAAGGCTGCGCGGCTGATCAAGGCCTGTCCTGTGTGCCTTTACGCGGGGTCTTTGGTCCCTGCAGATGTCGTGGCGATTGCGCCGGAGGGGGCCGTGGTGATGGACACGGCGCCCATGCATCTGGATGAAACCCATGCGGAAATCGTCAAGGCCCATGCGGCTGGGCAGGATGTGGCGCGGGTGCATTCGGGCGATCCGTCCCTGTATGGGGCGATTGCGGAGCAGATCCGGCGGCTGAAGGTTGATGGTATTCCCTATGAGATTATTCCAGGTGTGCCGGCCTATACCGCAGCAGCCGCAGCGCTGGGGCAGGAGTTGACGGTACCAGAGGTCGCGCAGTCCATCGTGTTGACCCGCATGTCGATGAAATCGACGGGCATGCCTGCCGGTGAAACGTTGGAGAATTTCGGCCGTACCGGCACGACGCTGGCCATTCATTTGGGCATCCGCGCCTTGCGTGAGATTGAACGCCAGCTGGTGCCACACTACGGCGCAGAATGTCCTGTGGCGGTCATCTATCGTGTGGGGTGGCCCGATCAGCAGATCATTCGCGGCACGTTGACGGATATCCGTGAAAAGGTGCGTGCGGCCAAGATCACGCGCACGGCGTTGATCTTGTTGGGGCCTGCTTTGTCGGACGAAAACGGGTTTCCGGATTCAGCATTGTATGATGCGGCCAAGCCCCATGTCTTGCGACCAAAGGCCAAGGCATAGGTGTCTGGATTTGACATAATCAAATAAGATTTAGAGTTAACTTGACCTTTACCTGTCTGATGCCAAATTCTCGTCAGAAGGATGGAGGATCAGATGATCGAATCTTTACCACAGTCGATCTGGACTGAAATGCATGCGGCCAAGCGGCGGGCCGATCGAAAGATATCGCGTCTGCGGGTGGAAGCAGGCGGTGACAGCTTTCGCGTTTTGCGTCTGACATCCGAGGGCTTCGTGGTTGAGGCTGAGACAACGCCCAAACTTCGCGGCTTGGTCGACTTGTATGATGGTGGTCGTCACCTGAGCCAGTGTTTGATTGTTGCAGCCGCCCAAGAGGGCGATGAAATGGTCTATGATTTCAAACGCAACACGGCCGCCGCAGATGGCGCGCCACTGGATTTCGAACGCCCGGATGATGCGCCCATCGCCCTTTTGGGCCGGTAAGCCCGCGCAACAGGCCGACGCAAGACACACGGGCTGTTGCAAAGGGATGGATTGGGGCGTCTTGGCTGCGGGTCAAGCCGCGCCTTGAGACTTCTTTACTGCAAATCTCCGAATGCCTTTGCCAGCCTCTCGACCGCCTCGTCGATCTGCGCCCTTGGGGCTGCGAAATTGAACCTTAAAAAGGGCTCCCCTCCGGTGCCGAATGTTGGCCCGTGGTTCACCGCGATCTTTGCATCTTGCTGAACCCGCTGGGTGAATTCGTCGCGGCCCATGCCGGTGCCGCTGAAATCAACCCAAGCCAGATAGGTCGCCTCAAGCGGCATGGATGCCAGCCCGGGGATTGCATTCACGCCTTCATCAAACGCGCGGCGGTTGCCATCCAGATAGCTGCGAAGGTCATCCACCCAGGCGGCACCCTCTGGCGAATAGGCCGCCTCGGCCATGAACAAACCGAAGGAATTTGGCGACAGGCCAAGGGCCGCCATACGCGCCCCGAACTGGCGCCGCAAATCGGGATCCTCGATGATGACATTGCCGCTGTGCGAGCCCGCGATGTTGAACGTCTTGGTGGTGGCCGTCATCATCACCAACCGGTCTTCGATCCCGTCGATATGCGCCATGGGAATGTGTGTGTGGCCCGGGAAGGTCAGGTCTTGGTGGATTTCGTCGCTGACCAAGATCAGGTCATGACGTTTGGCGAATGCCGCCACCGCCTGTAGCTCTGCCTTGGTCCAGACGCGACCGCCGGGGTTGTGCGGCGAACACAGGATGACCATGCGTTCGTTGCCTGTCATCTGGGCGTCATAACTGTCGAAATCAAATTCATACCGACCGGCGTCGTTGGTCAGCTGGCATTCCACCACCTGACGTCCGGCGGCGTTAATCACTTTGGCAAAGGCATGATACACCGGCGTGAACAACACCACCCCGTCGCCGGGGTTGGTGAAGGCATCGACACACATGGCCGTTCCGTTGACCAGACCGTGGGTGGTGAACACCCACTCCGGTTCGATTTTCCAGCCATGGCGCGTATTCATCCACCACTGGATCGCGGCCAAATATTTGCTGTCGTCCCCGAAATATCCGTACACACCGTGGTCGTGCATGGCCTTGACGGCATCTTGCACACATTGGGGCGGACGAAATTCCATATCGGCCACCCACATGGCGATCCCGTCTTGCGCATCGACGCCGTAGATCGGCTCCATCATGTCCCATTTCACGCAATGGGTGCCGCGGCGGTCGATAGGGGTGTCAAAGCTCATGTGGGTCTCCTTTTCAACGTCTAAGCTAGCCGCACCACCGGCATGCGCAACCCTTGTTGCGCCGCATGGCCAATGCGCATACATGATGCGCCATGACACGCCGTTCGATCCTTATTCACCCTGACCCGCGCCTGAAAACGGTCGCCGACCCAGTTGCGTCCATCGACACTGAGGTCCGCCGACTGGCCGACGACATGCTCGAAACGATGTACGATGCTCCGGGTATCGGGCTGGCCGCCCCGCAGGTCGGCGTGCTGCACCGGATGCTGGTGATGGACTGTGTCAAGAACGAAGGGGAGGCCCCCCGCCCGATGGTGCTGATCAACCCTGAAATCATCGGCGTATCCGAAGAAATGTCGACCTATGACGAAGGCTGCCTGTCCATCCCCGACCAATACGCCGAGGTCGATCGCCCCGCCCAAGTCAAAGTCAAATGGACAGATCTGGACGGCAAAGAGGTTCAGGAAGAGTTCGACGGGCTGTGGGCGACCTGCGTTCAGCATGAAATTGATCATCTGGATGGCAAGCTGTTCATCGACTACCTCAAGCCGTTGAAACGTCAGATGATCACCCGCAAAATGCAGAAACTGAAGCGGGATATCGCGCGTGGCAAAGCGTGACATCCGCCTGTGGCCCGATCCGGTGTTGTCCGCGCCTTGTCGGGCCGTCGATCTGGACGATCCTGACCTGCCGGATTTGATCACCGATCTTTATGACACGATGTATGCCGCCAAGGGCCGTGGCCTTGCGGCCCCCCAAATCGCGATCCTGAAACGCGTTTTTGTGGTTGATGTGACGTGGAAAGAAGGTGTGCGGGACCCGCGCGTTTTCATCAACCCGCAGGTGATGGAAACGACAGGCCCACAAGTTGCGATGGATGAGCAATGCCTGTCCATTCCTGATCTACCCATGTCGGTTATGCGGCACGAAGCGGTGACCCTTCGGTGGTCATCCCTTGATCGCGTAGAGCACACGGCCCGATTTGACGGCACGCTCGCCCGTTGCATCCAGCACGAATTCGATCATTTGAATGGCGCCGTGATCTTCGATCACCAATCGCCAGAAACGCGCACCACCCTTGAGGCCCGCTATGCCCCATAGACCGTTTGTCCCCTATCCCGCCAAAATCCTGCGCACCCCTGCGGTCGAGGTTGATGAGATCAACGATGACATCCGTGCCCTTTGGGACGAGATGGTTGAGGCGATGGATGCGATGCCGGGCGTGGGGCTTGCGGCCCCGCAGTTGGGGGTGGGGCTGCGGCTGGCCGTGGTTGATGCATCCGACAAACGCGGCCAAGCGGTGCGGATGGCAAACCCGACGATTCTGCATGCCTCTGTTGATTTGCGCGGCCATGAAGAAGCCTCACCGAATTTGCCTGGTGTGTCGGCCGCGCTGGAGCGTCCGCGTGCTGTGACCGTGCGGTTCATGAATGAGGCGGGCGTGTATGATCGAAAGGATTTTGTAGGCCTTTGGGCCACCTCCGTGCAGCACCAGATCGATCATTTGGACGGCAAGATGTACTTTGACCGCCTGAGCCGCCCAAAACGGGATATGTTGCTGAAGAAAGCGCGAAAATTGAAGCGGTGAAACTTGGGGCGACCCGACCCTCCGGGGGGAGTTTTTCTGGTCAGATGAAGGAGGCTGCGATGCGGATTGTCTTTATGGGGACGCCTGATTTTTCGGTGCCCGTGCTGGATGCGCTGGTCAATGCGGGGCACGAGGTGGTCGCCGTATATTGTCAGCCGCCGCGTCCTGCAGGGCGCGGCAAGAAAGAACGCCCGACCCCTGTTCACGCGCGGGCGGATGATTTGGGATTAATGGTCCGGCATCCGGTGTCTTTGAAGGGGGTGGATGCGCAGGCTGACTTCGCGGCATTGGACGCGGAAATTGCGGTTGTGGTGGCCTACGGTTTGATCCTGCCGCAGGCGATTTTGGACGCCCCTGACAAAGGCTGTTTGAACATCCACGCCTCGCTGTTGCCACGGTGGCGGGGGGCCGCACCGATCCACCGCGCGATCATGGCAGGGGATTCCCAAACAGGGGTGTGCATCATGCAAATGGATGCAGGCCTTGATACCGGTGATGTGCTTTTGCGGCGGTCGATCGACATTGAGGTGGGTGAGACAACGGGGCAATTGCATGACCGGCTGAGAAGCCTTGGTGCGGATGCGATTGTTGATGCTTTGGCGACGCTGGATGACCTTTCGCCTGCACCGCAACCCCAAGAGGGCGTGACCTATGCCGCAAAAATCGACAAATCCGAGGCGCGCTTGGACTGGACACAAGATGCCACAGAACTGGCGCGCCAGATCAATGGGCTTTCCCCGTTTCCTGGTGCGTGGACCTCAGCCGACGGCGAACGGTTGAAACTGCTTCAGGCCGCCCCGTCTGACACGTCGCTCGGTGCAGGTGAGACATACGCAAAGGACGGGCGTTTGTACATCGGCTGTGGCGCAGGTTCGGTCGAAATCATGCGCGCGCAGCGTGCCGGCAAACGTCCCAGCGCCGTGGCAGACATGCTCAAAGGGTGGACGCCACCACTGACCCTTGTCTGATTTCTTTGGGTCAAAAATACCTAAATCCAGCCTTAGCGGCGGGGTGGGCGGCTTTTGTAGACAGGCAATCGCCAACCAAATGCCAATGATCCGCCCCGCAGCGCAAAAGTGACGATGGCACACCCCACGAGGGCCACGGCCAGTGGCTGTCCAATCCAGATGAGGGCCAACGCCGTCACCGCCCCCAACAAGGCGCATGTGACGTAAAGCTCCCCCTGTTTGAGGACCAAGGGAACCTCATTGCAGACCACATCCCGCATCAGTCCGCCAAAACACCCTGTTGCGATGCCCATGATCACAACAACCGGCCAAAGCGCGCCCATCCCGAGTGCCGCCGCCACACCTGCGGGCACAGCAACGGCCAAGGCCAGCGCGTCCAGCCAGAAAATCGCCCTAAGGCGGGATTCCAGCAAATGCGCGGTCAGAAACACGAAGATCGCCGCCACACTGGCGACAGCCACAAAGATGGGCTCAGCCACCCAGAACACCGCGCGATCCAGGATCACATCCCGCACGGTGCCTCCGCCAACAGCCGTCAGGCAGGCGACAAACACAAATCCCACCAGATCAAGCTGGGCACGGCTGGCCACAAGGGCTCCTGTCAGGGCGAAGACAAAGACCGACCCGTAGTCGAGGGCTTCTACGGCGGTCATTTCGCGGGTTTGAACGGCGCCATGCCCGCCCGCGCAAGGGCGTCGGCCCGTTCGTTTTCGGGGTGCCCTGCATGGCCTTTGACCCATTCCCACGTCACATCATGGCGTTCGCGGGCGGCATCGAGGCGTTGCCAAAGATCGACGTTCTTGATCTCGCCGCCCTTCTTTTTCCAGCCCTTCGATTTCCACCCGTAGATCCACTTCGTGATCCCGTCTTTGACGTAGGAGCTGTCGGTGACCACTGTCAGGCGGGAGGGGGCGGACAGGGTTTCAAGCGCATGGATCGCAGCGAGCAATTCCATGCGGTTGTTGGTTGTGCGGGCCTCTCCGCCGGAGAGTTCACGTTCCTTGACGATGGCCTCGCCGTCGCGCGCGATCAGCAAGGCGCCCCAGCCCCCGGGGCCGGGATTGCCCGAACACGCGCCGTCTGTGTAGGCGAACAGATCAGGCATGGTTCACCGCCATCATGACAACCCACGGGTCGTCAGTGCCGGCCAACCCGACCTCATGTCCGGTGTCCGTATCCGTGACATTCAGACCGGCCACTGCCAAAAGATCAGCCAACCCTTGGGCGGTCACATAAGTATACCGCCGGTCCATGCCGTCGCGCGCTGTGCCGGTTCCGACTTTCATGCCGATGTGGAATACGCCGCCGGGTCGCAAGGCCCGTGCAATCGCGGAGAGGTGGCGGGGCAGGTCGACTTGCGGCGCATGAAGGAGGGAAAAATTCGCCCATATCCCGTCAAAGGCCGCCACCTCTTTCAGATCGTCAAAGGTTCCAAGGGTCGCATCCACGCCATTTAACTCAGCCGCGACGCGCACCATTTCCGCCGAGGCATCAAGGGCCATGACATCAAAACCAGCCTCGATCATGAACCGCGATGCATTCGCAGGCCCACAGCCCAGATCAAGCACGCGGCCGCCAGTGGGCAGGGCTGCCATGAACCGGCGCAGATGCGCGCCTGGCTTTCCAGCGCTGTCGAAATGATCGGCATAGTCTTGGGCCTTGGCGTCATAGACGGCGATGGTGCGGGCATCGACGGTCATAGGACCACCGGCAGCAAGCAGGCAATGACAGCACCTGTCAGGATGACACGCAGCGCCATCCACCAACGGGGGGCAAGGCCCCACGTCCAAAAGGCGTAATCCAGCACCAACAGCGCCAGGAACCCCGCGATCAGGTTCATGCCTGCCGATGTGGGCCCACCGCCAACCATGAAGAACGCCCAAAGGGCAGGCAGTACGGACAGCGCGTAGCCTGTGGCCGCTTGGCCCCCGTCGGTCTTGGTGGCAAAGCCCCACAAAACACCGGACATGAACGACAGGATCACTGTGCCATAGGCGAGGCCGACGTAGGGCCCGATGAATCGCGGCCCGACAAGACCCATCGTCGCCTCCGCTGCGGCCTCACTGTAGATGGTTACCGCCCCCCAGAAGAAGGGCACAAGGCCCGCAAGGCCAAGGATCAGGGCAGATTTGGGAATGTCTTTGAATGCAAACATCAGGTCACACGCCTTTCAATTCGATGATCAGCGCAGCGATACGGCGCTGACGTGTGTCTGCACGTTTGGCGCTGTTCACCGCATAGAGCAAGCCCCGCTGTTTGCCGGGCGTCAATGCGCCCCAGATCTCTGTAATGCCGGCGGATCGGATCGCGTTTATGACATCGGGGGGCACGTCAACGTCGTCGGCGGGGGCAGGGCGAAGACGCACCTCGACCCGTTCTCCTGCCGTAATACCGACCTGACGCAAAAGCGATTTGCCAGCATAAAGGAACACATCATCAATCACGGGGGCCTTGGTCAGTGCGAGATTGACGGGGTGATCGTTAATTTCTCCTTCGACCCGTCTTGTCGGGCCAAGCGCATCGACAACGTTCTTGGGCAACCTGAGAATTGTGTATGTGGCCTTTCCCCAGACCATGGGTTCGACCGCGGCTTCGAATGTGACGTAGTCCTTCATTGGGGCCTCTAAAATTCCGGAATTTTAGAGTTTGTGCGCCTCACGCCGGTTCCCGCAAAACGCGCGGCACTTTGAATTCTACGTTTTCGACGGCGGTTTCCACGACTTCGACGGTCACGTCATAGCGTGCTTTGAAGGCGTCGATGACTTCGTTGATCAGCACTTCCGGGGCAGAGGCACCGGCCGTGATGCCGATGGATGAAATCCCTTCAAGCGCGCGCCAGTCGATGTCGGTGTCGCGCATCACCAGCTGGCTGTAGTCGCATCCCGCACGGCGGGCGACCTCTACCAAACGTTGGGAATTCGAAGAGTTCGGCGCGCCCACAACCAACATCGCGTCGCATTTGGGCGCGGCCGCCTTGACCGCCTCTTGGCGGTTGGTGGTGGCATAGCAGATGTCTTCCTTGTGGGGCCCAACGATGGCCGGAAAACGCGCGTTCAGGGCCGCCACGATATCAGCTGTGTCATCCACGCTGAGGGTTGTTTGGGTCACGAAAGCCAGCGCCTCGGGGTCGCGGACGTCGACCGTGGCTACGTCTTCCACCGTTTCGACCAACAGCACATCGCCTTCGGGCAGCTGGCCCATGGTGCCTACGGTTTCTGGATGACCCGCGTGACCGATCATGATCATTTGCAGGCCGTTGTCGGCGTGGCGTTGGGCCTCAATGTGGACTTTGCTGACCAGTGGGCAGGTCGCGTCGACAAACACCATCTCACGCGCTTGCGCCTTGGCGGGTACTGATTTGGGCACGCCGTGGGCTGAGAAAATGACGGGCCGGTCGTCTGGGCATTCGTCCAGTTCTTCGACGAACACCGCGCCTTTGGCGCGCAAATCATCGACCACGAATTTATTGTGGACGATTTCGTGGCGCACATAGACGGGCGCGCCCCACTTTTCCAATGCCATTTCAACGATTTTGATGGCGCGATCTACGCCTGCGCAAAACCCACGCGGGGCGGCCAGATAAAGGGACAGGGGGGGCTTGGTCATGGGTCAGGTCTCCGTTCGGGGATAACCTATGCGCGGCGGCGGCGGGGGTCCAGTGTTGCCCGCGTGCCTGTGCCACGTAAAAAGAAGGCGCCCCATCAGGGACGCCCTCATTTTTAGTCTTGGCTGTCGGCCAGCGCTGGTTCTTCTGCACGCGGTTCACGCGGCGGGCGACCGATGACATCGCGCAGTTCATCCAGTTCAATGAAGTTGTCGCATTGGCGGCGCAATTCGTCTGCAATCATCGGGGGTTGGCTGCGGATGGTGGACACCACGGACACCCGTACGCCTTGACGCTGCACGCTTTCGATCAGCGGGCGGAAATCACCATCGCCGCTGAAAATCACGATGTGATCCACATGGGGGGCCAATTCCATGGCATCCACGGCCAGTTCGATATCCATGTTGCCTTTGATTTTCCGGCGGCCCATCGAATCGGTGAATTCCTTGGCCGGTTTCGTGACCATGGTGAACCCGTTGTAGTTCAGCCAATCGACAAGCGGACGGATGGGCGAGTATTCGTCGTTTTCCAAAAGAGCTGTGTAATAGAACGCCCGCAGCATTTTTCCGCGGCGCATAAATTCTTGTCGCAACAGTTTGTAATCGATGTCAAAACCCAGCGCCTTGGCGGCCGCATAAAGGTTTGATCCATCGATGAAGAGCGCAAGCCGCTCATCGCGATAAAACATAGCAAATATGTCCTTTCAAAGAGGCCTGACCAATGGGAAAAGAAGGGTGAGTGGTTGGGTCAAGCGCGCGGAACATATGGGAAATACCAAATGCATCAAGGGGAAGCTGACAACATCGGCGACATAACGCTGCTTGCCCTTGGCGGCAATGTCCCGACGCGCGCAGGTCCGCCCGCCCAGACATTACAGGCGGCATTGGGCGCATTGGAGGAGGTGTTCGGCCCCCTTTCGGTCAGTCATTTGTATCAGACGCCTGCCTTTCCAGAGGGGGCGGGCCCTGATTTTGTCAACGCGGCCTGCACCCTGAAGACAGGTTTGGCGGCCCCTGAAATTTTGGCCCAACTGCACCGGATCGAGGCGGATTTTGACCGCACGCGCGCTGTGCGGTGGGGGCAGCGCACTCTTGATCTGGATCTGATCGCTTGTGGGGGACAGATTTTACCCGACCGGACGACATATGATCACTGGCGGGGGCTTGCGCTTGAGGAACAGATGGTGCGCCCGCCGGATCAGCTGATCTTGCCGCATCCGCGCCTGCAAGATCGTGCCTTTGTCCTCGTGCCTTTGGCTGACGTGGCCCCTGATTGGAGGCATCCGGTCTTGGGGCAAACCGTACGGCAAATGCGCGACGCTTGTTCTGCGTCCGATCTGGCCAGCGTGCGCCGCCTCAGCTGATCAAACAAACGCCGGAATCGGGTTGTATTATAGGTGTCAAGCCTTTATGACGCCCGTTCATACCCCCTGATGGATTGATAGATTGGAGCATCCATGGCCCGCGTGACCGTTGAAGACTGCGTTGACAAGGTTCCAAACCGTTTCGAACTCGTGATGCTTGCCGCACACCGTGCGCGCGAAATCTCTGCCGGTGGCGCGTTGACCGTCAACCGTGACAACGACAAAAATCCCGTTGTTGCCCTGCGTGAGATTGCCGATGAAACCCAGACGGCGGACGATCTGCGGGAACGCGTGATTGAGGCCAACCAGACCCAGATTGAGGTGGACGAACCTGAAGAGGATTCGATGGCCCTGCTGATGGGTGGCGGATCGCCCGAAGCGGACAAGCCCGCCGATGATGACATGAGCGAAGAGAAACTTCTGCGGGCTTTGATGGAAGCCCAAGGCCAGAAGTAAGCGCGCAGCAGATAGGCAGATCGAACCAGCATGACAGCAGATGACCTGATCGCGCTGGTTCGCACCTACAATCCAAAAACCAACGCCGACATGATCGCAGATGCGTTCGTGTTCGGCGCAGACATGCATGACGGCCAGTTCCGTCATTCAGGTGAGCCCTATTTCACCCATCCGATCGCTGTGGCCGGCATTCTGGCCGAACAGCAGATGGATGACGCCACCCTGATCACCGCCCTGTTGCACGACACGATTGAAGACACCAAGGCGTCCTTCACAGATGTCGAAGCGCGGTTCAGCCGCGAAATCGCGGAGTTGGTGGACGGTGTCACAAAGCTGACCAACCTGCAGCTGAGTTCGACCGAGACCAAGCAGGCCGAAAACTTTCGCAAGTTGTTCATGGCGACGTCCCGCGATCTGCGGGTCACGCTGGTGAAGCTGGCAGACCGTTTGCACAACATGCGCACGATCAAGTCCATGCGTCCCGAAAAGCAGGCCCAAAAAGCGCGTGAGACGATGGACATCTACGCGCCGCTTGCGGGCCGGATGGGGATGCAATGGATGCGTGAGGAGTTGGAGGATCTGGCGTTCCGCGTCCTCAACCCCGAGGGTCGCAATTCCATCATCCGCCGCTTCATTACCTTGCAGCGTGAAACGGGCGATGTGGTCGAAAAGATCACTGCCGATATGGAACACGAGTTGGACAAGGCCGATATCGCCGCCGACATTTATGGCCGCGCGAAAAAGCCCTATTCGATCTGGCGCAAGATGCAGGAAAAGCAGCAGGGGTTCAGCCGCCTGTCTGACATCTACGGCTTCCGCATTATCACCCAGTCTGAGGCCGATTGCTATGCTGCCCTCGGCGCAATCCATCAACGGTGGTTCGCTGTGCCGGGTCGGTTCAAGGATTACATCAGCCAGCCGAAATCGAACGGCTACCGCAGCCTGCACACCACCGTGTCGGGGCGCGACGGCAAACGGGTAGAGGTGCAGATCCGCACCGTTGAGATGCACGAAGTGGCCGAGGCAGGGGTGGCCGCACATTGGTCTTACCGTGACGGGATCCGCACCGAAAACCGCTTTGCGGTGGACCCAGCACGCTGGATTGCCCAGCTGACCGACCGTATTGATGAGGACGACGACGACAACACGTTCCTCGATATGGTCAAGTTGGAGATGTATCAGGACCAGGTGTTCTGCTTCACCCCCAAGGGCGACGTGATCAAACTGCCCCGCGGGGCGACGCCCATTGATTTTGCCTATGCGATCCACACCCGGATTGGCCATGCCTGTGTCGGGGCCAAGGTCGACGGACTGCGCGTGCCGCTGTGGACGCGGCTGAAGAATGGCCAATCGGTTGAGGTCATCACCGCCGAGGGCCAGACGCCGCAGGTCACGTGGATCGACATGGCCGTCACCGGCCGCGCGAAAACTGCCATTCGGCGTGCCTTGCGCGAAGAAGACCGCGAACGGTTCATCAAACTAGGTCGAGAATTGGTCCGCGTGTCCTTTGAGAACATTGATCGCAAGCCAACGGACAAAGCCCTGCGCACCGCCGGAAAATCCTTAGGTCTTGGCAATGTCGATGATTTGCTGGAACGCGTCGGCGCTGCCGAGATTTCATCGCGCGATGTGGTCTCTGCCATCTACCCCGATCTTGTGAAACACGCAGGCGCCGAGATTGAGGCCCGCCGCGCGGTCATCGGCCTAAGCGCCGATCAGCATCACCGCCGTGCGCAATGTTGCCAACCTATCCCCGGCGAGAGGATCGTCGGCATCACCTATCGGGGTCAGGGTGTGGTGGTTCACGCCATCGATTGCGACGTTCTGGCCGAACTTGAGGACCAAACCGAACGCTGGATTGATCTGCATTGGCAGGAAGGCACGCATTCGGCGTCCAATACGATCACGTTGGATCTGACCATTACGAACGACGCCGGTGTGCTTGGTCGCATCTGCACCTTGATTGGTGAGAACGACGCCAATATCTCGGACTTGCAGTTCATTGATCGTAAACCCGATTACTACAGATTGCTGATCGAGGTTGACCTGCGGGACGTAGAACATATGCACATCGTCATGACGGCGCTCGAGGCGGACAGTAATGTTGCCACAATCGAACGTCATAGAGACCCGGATCGCGCAGGGCAGGTGCAGCGCGGCTCGTAAATTTGCGCGGGCCGTCACGGGTTCAATTACAGGGTCCATCACGGGGCCAAGATAGGGCAGGAACGGACAACAGGTGGTCTTTCGACGCAGAGACAGACGCCCCCTTTGGCGGGCTACGCTGGAATTACTCTGGCCGCGGGGCGGGTGGGGCCGTGCGGCGCAATACGTCAAACACCGTGTGCGGCGTTTGCCCGATACCCCTGAAAAGATCGCACGCGGCATTTGGGCCGGTGTTTTCGCGTCCTTCACCCCGTTTTATGGTCTGCATTTCTTTATCGCAGCGGGCACGGCGAAACTTATGCGGGGCAATATCCTTGCGTCCTTGATGGCCACGTTTTTTGGCAATCCCCTGACGTATCTTCCCATCGCATGGTCGGCCTTGGCGACGGGGCATTGGCTGCTTGGCACACGGCTGGACCGGGATCTGATCGAAGGCGGCCAGCGGGGCGTGTGCGGCATCGGCTGCCAATTTGGCAACGCGTTTGAGGATCTTTGGCACAACTTCATGGCCATCTTCACGCACGAAAAGATGGATTGGCGCGGCCTGTCGCAGTTCTACGACGAAGTGTTTTACCCTTATATGGTCGGCGGCATCATACCTGGCATCGTCACTGCCTCGGTCTGTTACTACCTCTCTGTTCCTGTCATCCGTGCCTACCAGAACCGTCGCCGCAAGATTTTGCGCGAAAAATTGGCGCAGTTGAAGAATCCGGCTGACGGCGCGGATTAGCGTGCTAGTATCAGTCCAGAAGGAGGGCTGATCTATGTCCAATTTACGTCTGGGTGTGAACATTGACCACGTCGCAACCGTCCGCAATGCGCGCGGTGGCAATACGCCGGATCCGGTGCGTGCGGCCAAACTGGCGGAACAGGCCGGGGCCGATGGAATCACCGCCCACTTGCGCGAGGACCGTCGCCACATCACCGATACGGACATTGATGCGTTGATGGACACCCTGACGGTGCCGTTGAATTTTGAAATGGCAGCGACGGCCGAAATGCAGCAAATCGCCCTGCGTCATAAGCCCCACGCGGTCTGTATCGTCCCCGAAAAGCGCGAGGAGAGGACGACAGAAGGCGGGCTTGAGGTCGCGCGGGAGGAAAACGCGCTGGCCCATTACATTGCCCCCCTGCGTGAGGCAGGGTGCCGCGTGTCGATCTTTATCGCCGCCGATCGTCGCCAGATCGATGCCGCCGCGCGCATCGGCGCGCAGGTGATTGAATTGCACACCGGCGCCTATTGCGACGCCCATTCCGAGGGCGATTTCGCGACCCGCGATGCAGAGCTTGAAAAGATGCGTCTGATGTCCGCCTATGCCCATTCCCTTGGGCTTGAGGTGCACGCGGGCCACGGGCTGACCTATGACACGGTCAAACCCGTCGCCGCCTTTCCTGAGGTGATGGAGCTGAACATCGGCCATTTCCTGATCGGCGAAGCGATCTTTCGGGGCTTGCCCGATGCCATGGCCGAAATGCGCCGCCTGATGGATGAGGCTCGGTCGATTTGATCATCTGGCGGGCTATCTCCTGCCCATGACCAACACGATCACTCCCACCGACCTTGAACGTCACATTATGACGGAGATTAACACCTGGGCCGCGCAGATCGGCGCGGATGAGGGTAAGCCTGCCTTCACGGCTGCGATCCTCAAAGACGGGGCAGAGGTCACGCGGGGGCGCAACACCGCCATTAAGGACAACGACCCGACCCGCCACGCCGAGGTCGTGACGATCGGCAAAGCCGCTGCCGCCCTTGGCACGCGGGATTTGGCGGGCTGCACATTGCTGTCATCGTGTCAGCCGTGTGAGATGTGTTTGGCCGCAATGCGCTGGGCTGGGATTTCCCGTGTTGTTTTCGGGGCTCAACAGCATCAGATCGACGACCAGATGTTCCGCTTTCCGCAGATGACCCTGCCCGATTTTCACGCGGCCTGCGGCGGGTGTTTTGAGTATGCGGGTGGTGTAGATGCAGACCGTGTGCTGCATTTGTATCGTTTGCATGAAACCTGAATTTTCGCAAAGGCCCCGAACATGATCCTTCACGCCGTCTATTTCGACCCCTGCGATGATCCCGAAGAACTGCGCAGTATCATGACGGGTTTGGCTGATCTGGTGGGGCAAATCGATGGATTTCTGGAATTTTCCCACGGCCCAAACATTGACGCGGAAGGCAAATCATCCGAGGCGTCCTACGGGTTTGTGTGCACCTTTGCGACCGCCCGCGCCCTTGCCACATATGCGCAAGACGCCCGTCATCGCGCGCTGGGCGCGCGGCTTGTGGCGATGTGTGGTGGTGCGGAGGCCATCAAAGTGTATGATATCGACACCATTGATTGATCTAAAGGTGTTCCATGCGTTGGCTTTTGACCGGACTGTTGACCCTATGCGCAGGCGCGGCCACGGCCCAGTTGGCCGCCCCGTGTGATTGGCAGGCCCGCGCCGATGCCGTTGTTGAACCTTGGGAAGATTACAGTGCGACCTTTTCCAATGGCGCCGTGCGGGTGGCCTTGCTGGACACGATCGAACCCGCAGCCGCCGCGTTTTACCTGCTGATCCTGCACCCGCCCTATGACGAAGTCGGGGGGCGGACCTGTACGGTTGTGGGCCTTGATGACGGGCTGGGTTACGCGGGAATGATATTCGAAGAGTTAACCGCCGATTATGACCCCGCCCGCGGCCTGATCTTTCAGATCCCCGCGATCATCTACCTGCCCGAACAGAGCTTTCAAAACTCCACCTTGTTGACGATCACCGTCAATCAGGCGACAGGCGACGTGAGTGTGACACAGGAACTGGGCAACGAATGATCCTTGGCATCGGCACCGATCTGGCCAACATCGACCGCATACAAGGCACGCTGGACCGCTTTGGCGACCGGTTTCGCAACCGCGTGTTCACCGACACCGAACAGCGCAAGGCGGAACGTCGCAAAGATATCGCGGGCACCTATGCCAAACGCTGGGCCGCGAAGGAGGCTTGTTCAAAGGCGTTGGGCACGGGCCTACGCATGGGAATTTCGTGGAAAGACATGGCCGTTAGCAATCTGCACACAGGTCAGCCGGTGATGGCTGTTAGCGGCTGGGCCAAGGATCGGCTGGATCAGATGACGCCCCAAGGGCATGAGGCCATCATCCACGTCACATTGACCGACGATCACCCTTGGGCACAGGCCTTTGTGGTCATCGAAGCCCGTCCCGTCAGCGCCAAGACAGCGGGTTGACTTGGCCCCCGCGCACGCGCACATAACCCTGACCTTTAAGCCAGCATAAGAATGAGGCCGCGCCGTGTGGGCATCGATTAAAGAGACAATAAAAACAGTGGTCTACGCCCTGTTGATCGCGGGCGTCTTTCGGACCTTCCTGTTTCAGCCGTTCTGGATCCCCTCGGGGTCGATGAAAGAAACGCTGCTGGTCGGTGATTTCCTCTTCGTCAACAAAATGGCCTACGGCTATTCTTACGCGTCCTGCCCGTCGATTGTCATTCCGGCCTTGGGTATTGATGTGGACGCCGAAGACTTCTGCGGCGTGTTCAAAGGTGGCAATGATCGCTTGATGGGGTCCGAGCCGGAGCGTGGAGACGTCGTGGTGTTCCGCCACCCTGTCACGGGTCGTGATTTCATCAAACGTCTCATCGGGATGCCGGGTGATACCGTACAGATGCAAGACGGCCAGATCATCCTGAACGGGGAAATCGTGCCCCAACAGGCCGCTGGACTGTTCACCGAACCGTTCGTGCGCCGCGGCCAGCCGCCAAACTTTCCAACCTGTTCCAACGGAACTGTCCCCATCGGCGAAGATTGCCTGAAACAACGGTTCACGGAAACCTTGCCCGATGGTCGCCAATACACTGTTCTGAATGTGGGCGACCGACGTCTTGATACGACGGGCATCTTTACAGTGCCTGAGGGCCAGTATTTCTTTATGGGCGACAACCGCGACAACTCCTCCGACAGTCGCCGTGCGCAAACGGCTGGCGGTGTGGGCTTTGTGCCCTTTGAGGACATCGTAGGCCGTGCGGATCGCATCATGTTCTCGTCCTCTGGGACCTCGCTTCTGGCCTTCTGGACGTGGCGGTCTGACCGTTATTTCAAGGCGATCGAGTGAAGCTGTCAGGCCCATTGCGTGACTTTCAGGCGCGGCTAGGCCACACGTTCAAGGCCCCCGCGTTGCTGATCCGCGCGGTGACGCATTCGTCCATGTCCTCACCCCACCGTGACGACAATCAGCGGCTTGAGTTTTTGGGCGACCGTGTGCTGGGCCTCGTGATCTCCGAGGCCTTGCTGAACGCCGATCCCAATGCCGCCGAAGGTCTGCTCGCCCCGCGTTTCAATGCTCTTGTTCGCAAAGAAGCCTGCGCCGATGTCGCCCGCCAGATTGATCTGGGCGCTGTGCTGAAACTTGGCCGGTCCGAGATGCTCACAGGGGGGCGCCGCAAAGAGGCGCTGCTGGCCGACGCGATGGAGGCGATCATCGCCGCTGTCTATCTGGACGCTGGCTTTGATGCGGCCCGCGACCGTGTTCTGGCCTTGTGGGGCGACCGGATCACCAACGTCAAAGACGACGCCCGTGACCCCAAGACCGCTTTGCAGGAATTCGCGCAAGGCAACGGGCACCCGCCCCCCAAATACACAGAAGTTGCCCGCAGCGGACCAGACCACGCGCCCGTTTTCACCATCGAAGTGACGATTGAAACCGGCGACAGCGACCGCGCCGAGGCCACCAGCAAACGCGCTGCCGAACAGGCCGCCGCACGCGCCCTTTTGGCGCGCCTGCAAGGAGAGACATCATGACCCAACGCGCCGGTTTCGTGGCCCTCATCGGGGAGCCGAACGCAGGCAAATCCACCCTGCTGAACCGCATGGTGGGTGCAAAGGTCTCCATCGTGACCCACAAGGTGCAAACAACGCGCGCGCGCATTCGCGGTGTCGCCATCGAGGGGGACAGCCAGATTGTGTTCGTCGACACGCCGGGCTTGTTCCAACCCAAACGCAGGTTGGACCGGGCCATGGTTGCGGCGGCTTGGGGCGGCGTGGCCGACGCGGATGTGGTGGTTTTGATGATCGAGGCCCACCGTGGAATCACCAAAGGCGTCGAGGCGATTTTGGACCGTTTGGCCGAGGTCGGCACAGGTCGCACCATCGCGTTGGCGATCAACAAGATCGACCGAGTAGAGGCGCCTGTTTTGCTGGGGCTGACCAAAGACCTCAATGACCGCTACGCATTTGCAGAAACCTTCCTTATCTCTGCCGAAAAGGGCCATGGTGCCCATGATTTGCGACTGTGGCTGGCGGACCGGATGCCGGAGGAGCCCTGGCTTTATCCCGAAGACCAGATCGCTGATCTGCCCATGCGCATGATCGCAGCTGAAATGACGCGTGAGAAATTGACCCTGCGTCTGCATCAGGAACTGCCCTATCAACTGACGGTCGAGACGGAAAACTGGGAAGAACGCAAAGACGGATCCGCCAAGGTTGATCAGATCGTTTACGTCGCGCGCGATGGTCACAAAGGCATTGTGCTGGGCAACCGCGGCGAGACGATCAAGGCGGTCAGCAAAGCCGCGCGAGAGGAGTTGAGCGAATTTCTGGGGCGTAAGGTTCACCTGTTCCTACAGGTCAAAGTGCGCCCGAACTGGCTGGAAGAATCCGAACGTTATTCCGAAATGGGCCTCGATTTCAAAGACGGCAACGCATGACGGCGGGCCCCAAAATTCCGGAATTTTGGGCGCGATGACCGCGCGGTTGACCTCTGACATTTGGGTTTCGGCCTACCTGACCCGGTTGCGACTGGCTGACATCCCGGTTTTCGTGACCCGCAAGGGGGATGCGACAGCGGGCAGCGTGTTGGTCAAACTCAACACACTGGATGGCCAAGCACAGGCCTTTCAACGCAGCTTTGATCTGATGTCAGGCGAACGGGCATGGGTCGTTTTGGTCGAAGGCGAAGAGGGGGCGGTGGATGCGTCACTTTCCCGTCAAACGTCCTTCGATCCGGACCTCTGGATCATCGAGGTGGAAGACCGCGCAGGCCGCCATTTGCTTGATGATCCGTCATTGGCCTAAGGTGCGTCCATGATTGAATGGCGCGACGAAGGGGCCTTGTTGAAGGTCCGCAAACACGGCGAAAACAGCGCAATCATTGAGGTGTTTACCCAGTCCCATGGTCGCGCGGCAGGGGTCGTGCGCGGCGGGACCAGCCGCAAAATCGCGCCAATGTTGCAGCCGGGTGCTCAGCTGGACGTCACGTGGAAGGCGCGGCTTGAAGAACACCTTGGCGCCTTTACCATCGAGCCCATTCGCAGCCGTGCGGCGCAGGTGATGTCAGACCGGCTGGCGCTGGCGGGGTTGAATGCGGTGACGTCGATCCTGACCCATGTTTTGCCCGAACGCGAAGATCACCGCGCACTTTATCACCGCACGGTTCAGCTGCTGGATTTGTTGGGTCAGGGGGAGGTTTGGCCGCTGGCCTATCTGCAATGGGAACTGGTCCTTTTGGAAGATCTGGGTTTTGGTCTGGATCTGTCGGCCTGTGCCGTGACGGGACGCAATGATGATCTGATCTATGTGTCCCCGCGCACAGGTCGCGCGGTGGGGCGGCACGCAGCGGGCGATTGGGCCGACAAGCTGTTGCCCTTGCCTCATGTGTTGCTGGGGCAGGGCTCGGCGGATGTGGCCGATATCCTTGCCGCGCTGAAAACCACGGGACATTTTCTAAACAACCATCTGGTGCCGTCGCTGGGGGATCGCGCCCTACCTGAGGCCCGCGCGCGGCTGTTGGAAAGGATCGCGAAAGAAGGTTAACGAGCCTCAAACACCATTGAGCGGCCCTCTTCGTTAGACAGGATCAGCACTCCGCCCGACGCTTCGGCCAAGGTCATATCCTGCAACGCGGCAAAGAACGCCGCCTCTTCCGCCAATTCAGGGCAAGCGCGTCGTGTGGCGCGGATGAATTCGAGGTTAAACCATGGGTAAGGCACGGTCTGGATCGAAGAATACCCGTTGCACGGCCCATTGCCCGCGACGCGGCCTTCTTGCGGAAAGGCAATTGTGGCCGTGGCGCTGAAGGGTGCATCGTCCAATTCGATCAGGTGATAGGTCGCTGACGGGTCGGCATAGCCTGACACTGTCTCATCAGCGAGACAGGCCGTGAGGGAGAGGAGAGAGAAGCTGGCGGCGGTTGCGATTTTCAACATACGAAACACTTACCCCATTTTTTGTGGGGTGCGCTAAATTTATATAAATTTAGCTCTTCCGGCGGGAAATCCGCCGAAAAGGCCATGTCGCTAGAGGATGCGTCTTGCGATCACCTGGGCCTGAATCTCACCGGCACCTTCAAAGATGTTCAGGATCCGTGCGTCGCACAAGATGCGGCTGATTTTGTATTCCAGCGCAAAGCCATTACCGCCGTGGATCTGCAACGCATTGTCTGCAGCAGCCCAAGCCACGCGCGCGCCCAGTAGTTTTGCCATCCCGGCCTCGACATCACAGCGGCGGCCCTCGTCTTTTTCGAACGCACTGAAATAGGTCAGCTGACGGGCCACCATAATCTCAACCGCCATCATGGCCAGCTTGTTGGCCACACGGGGGAAGTTGATCAGCGATTTCCCGAATTGCTTACGATCTTGTGCGTAGCGCATGCCTTCATCCATCGCGGAGCAGGCGACGCCCACGGCGCGGGCGGCTGTTTGGATGCGTGCGCTTTCAAAGGTTTCCATCAGCTGCTTGAAGCCCTTGCCCTCTTCGCCGCCCAACAGGTTTTCACCCTTCACTTTGAAGTCGTCAAAGTTGAGGGTGTATTCCTTCATGCCACGGTAGCCCAAGACCTCAATCTCGCCGCCAGAGATGCCGGGGTCCTGCCATGGTTCCGCGTCCGTGCCAGGGGTCTTTTCGGCCAAGAACATGGACAGGCCCTTGTAGTTGTCGGTGTCCGGCACTGTGCGGGCCAACACCGTCATCACATGGGTCCGGGCCGCGTGGGTGATCCATGTTTTATTACCATTCAGCACCCAATCGCCGTTTTCATCCTTCACAGCTTTGGTGCGCAATGCGCCAAGGTCGGACCCTGTGTTGGGTTCCGTAAACACCGCCGTGGGCAGCGTTTCGGCGCTGGCCAGCTTGGGCAGCCACTTTTCCTTTTGGTCATCCGTGCCGCCCGCGATGATCAGCTCTGCTGCGATTTCGGACCGTGTGCCAAGCGACCCCACGCCGATATAGCCGCGCGACAGTTCTTCGGACACAACGCACATGGACGCTTTGGACAGACCAAATCCGCCGTATTCTTCAGGGATGGTGAGGCCAAAGACACCCATTTCGGCCAATTCGTCGATGATTTCCATCGGGATCAGCTCATCCTTGAGGTGCCATTCGTGGGCCTCAGGCTCGATCCGCTCGATCGAATAGCGGCGGAATTGTTCGCGGATCATTTCAAGTTCTTCATCGAGGCCGGACCGCCCGACGGTGATTTCTGCCTGACGTTCCTGCATCAGATCAACCAACCGCAGCCGCGCCGCTTGCGTGTTGCCGGATTGGGTCAGGGTTTGCACCGCTGGTTCCATCAGCCCGCGCATCTGGTCCTGGGTCAGCCCGATGTCTTGCAGGCGCAGAATTTCGCCCTGATTCATCGGGATGCCGCCATAGAGCTGCCAAAGGTATTCGCCAAAGGCGATCTGGTGGATCAGCTGTTCGACCTCTCCAAATTGGTCGTCTGCGTCCAGCTTTTCGGCCCAGGCCTGCATCTGGGCCAGTGCTTCAACATAGGTGGCCACCCAGGCCAGCCCGTGGGCGGCGGTTTGTTCGGCCTCAACCAAGGCGCCGGACACACGACCGTCCACAGTCACCTTGTCGCGGACGCAGTCTTTGGCGGCTGTCAAAAGGGCCTGCAAAGGAGGCAGGGCCGCCGCTGTTGTGGCCAACAGGTCAGGCAGAATAACTGCAGAGGTCTGATCAAGGTCTTGTCCGTCGCGGGGCATGGCCGACTCCTTTATGTTGCACGTGCAGAAATACTGCCTTCGCAATGGCAGCGCAATAATAATTCGCGCACCATTTGTCGCACGAACAAAAATAACCTTGCGGAATTTTGGGTGCAGCGACAGTCCAGCGCGTGTAGCTGTCATACCATGACCGCCCTAATCGGACTAGAAAGCATACTGTCGCTTGCGCTGGTGTTCGCCGTCGCGCTGTTGGCGGGGTTCGTTAAGGGCTGCGTGGGCTTCGCGATGCCGACGGTGATGATGTCGGGTCTGACGTTGCTGTTGCCGCCCGAACAGGCCTTGGCGGCGTTGATTATACCGACGTTGCTGACCAACACGTGGCAGGCCTTGCGGCAGGGCGTGCGCAGCGCGTGGCAGACAGTAATCCGGTTTCGGGTGTTTCTGGCGGCGGGCTGTGTGTGCCTTGTGGCCAGCGCCCAATTGGTTCCTGTTTTGAACGCGCGGGCGCTGTTTGGACTGATCGGGGGCCCGATCCTTCTGTTTGCCTGTGCCCAACTGGCCGGGTGGCGCCCTGTCCTTGGGTCCAGATCCAGCAGGGTCGAGGCCGCGGTGGGCGGGTTCACGGGCCTGATTGGCGGGGTATCTGGGATTTGGGGGCCACCCACCGTGTCCTACCTGACTGCCATCAACGTGCCCAAACAGGACAGTGTCCGAGCGCAAGGGACGATCTACGGCTTAGGTGCCGTGGCCTTGGCAGGCGCGCATATTCAGACGGGTGTCCTTCGACCAGACACGTTGCCCTTGTCCCTGTTCCTGATCCCCGCCGCGTTGATCGGGTTGGCCATCGGGTTTCGCGTGCAAGACAAATTTGATCAGGCCACCTTTCGGCGCGCGACCTTGCTGGTCCTGATCGTGGCGGGGCTGAACCTGTTGCGCCGTGCGGTTTTTGGCTAGCTGAACAGGTTTTGATACCCGCAGGCGTCCGCCAAGTTGGGCAAGGTTTCAGGCGGAACGACGGTGAACGTCACCTCATACAGGGTCACAGCCCCCAGTGACGCGGTCATGGTCCAGTCGCCCAATGCCAGTTCATAATCATAGTCGAATTGATAAAACGTGATGCCCGGATCTGTGTCTGACCCGATACGGGTTTGAAAGCTTTGCTGAGTGGCACCGGACCCTGCAAATGGTGGATGGGTCACGGTCATTGTTACGCCATCCTGCATCATCCCGTCGCGCAGGCCGGACCGCACGCCAAACCCCACCCCGATGACCGCCGGAACAAGACGCCCGTCGCTGATAAACTCCGGCGCGCGCGTCACCACATGGGTTGTCCCTGCAACGGTGTCAGGTGCGGCGCGCGATGTGCCTTCGTCTTGGGCGCACAGGACGCCCGCCTCAAATAGGCCCAGCAGCGGCGATTGAAACGCGTCGTCTGCCGCCAAGACAAAACCGCCCCAGCCAAAGGCCAGGGCGGTTGTAACTGTGCAAAGTGATCTGACCATAGGGGCAGACTAGCCGATTGCGGCCGCTTTGACATCCTCATCAATGAAGGGGACGTATTGGGCGAAATTGTCCGCAAACATATCGACCAGCTTTGCCGCCTGCGCATCATAGGCGGCCCCATCTGCCCATGTGTCGCGCGGTGTTAGCAACACGTCATCCACGCCTTCGCAGGTTACAGGCACGTCAAAGCCAAAATTTGCGTCCTTGCGGAACTGGCCCTCGACCAAGGTGCCATTGAGTGCGGAGGTCAACAGCGCCCGCGTCGCCTTGATCGGCATACGGTTGCCGGTGCCATAGGCCCCACCGGTCCAGCCGGTGTTCACCAACCAGCAGGTCGCCCCATGCGACGCGATCTTCTGGCGCAGCAGGTTGCCGTAAACCTCAGGCCGGCGCGGCATGAAAGGCGCACCAAAGCAGGTGGAGAACGTGGGCTCAGGCTCGGTCACGCCGCGCTCCGTGCCTGCCACCTTGGACGTGAACCCACTGAGGAAGTGATACATCGCCTGTGCAGGTGTCAGCCGCGCGATGGGCGGCAACACGCCAAAGGCATCGCAGGTAAGCATGATGATGTTTTTGGGATGCCCGCCCAAGGCGTTGTCTGATGCGTTTGAGATATAGTGCAACGGGTAGGCGCAACGCATGTTGGCCGTCAGGCTGTCGTCTTCGAAATCCAGCTCCAACGTCTCGGGGTCAAACACCATGTTCTCAATCACGGTGCCTGGCATCTGCGTGGTCGCATAAATTTCAGGCTCGGCCTCGGGGTTCAGACCGATGGTTTTCGCGTAACAGCCCCCCTCGAAGTTAAAGATGCCGCGATCGGACCAGCCGTGTTCGTCGTCCCCGATCAACACGCGGTTCGGGTCTGCGCTCAGCGTGGTCTTCCCCGTGCCGGACAGGCCAAAGAACACCGCCGAATCCACAGGGTTGCCTTGCGCGTGGTTGGCCGAACAATGCATCGGCATGATGTCTTTCTCAGGCAGAAGGTAGTTCAACAACGTGAACACCGATTTCTTGTTTTCGCCGGCGTATTCGGTGCCCGCGATCAGGATCATCTTGCGGTCGAAGTTCATCGTGATGACGGTAGAGGTCCGGCAGCCGTGACGCTCTGGGTCTGCCTCAAAGCTGGGGCAGTTGATCACGGTCCAATCCGGCGTGAACCCTTCAACCTCAGACGCGTCGGGGCGGCGCATCATGTGGCGGATAAACAGCCCGTGCCAGGCCAGTTCTGTGACAAAGCGCACGTCGATCCGGTGCGCAGGGTCCGCGCCGCCATAAAGGTCGGACACGAAATAATCCTTACCGCCCATGTGCGCGATCAGATCGTCATACAGCTGATCGAACTTCGCAGGCTCCATCGCAGCGTTGTTGTCCCACCAGATGGTGTTTTCGGTCGTGGCAGACCGCACCACGTGTTTGTCCTTTGGCGACCGGCCGGTAAATTTACCCGTGCTCACCAAAAAGGTGCCGCCTTTGCCCAGCTGACCTTCCTCGCGCTTCAGCGCTTCTTCGATCAACTGGTCTTCGGAGTAGTTATAATAGACCTGACCCAAACCGCTGATGCCCTGCTGGGGCAGCTTCATGGAAGGGTTGACCGTGCCGTGGTCCATTGTCTTGCTCCTATCTGAAGGGGCCGACATGGCCCCGATATCCGTGACCTAACATGATGATTTTATGGCTGGATAGACGGCGCAGCCGCCGTTAGCGCAACCAAATGAACGTTAGCGCAACCAACTTTGCCCGGCGGGCAACCTTCCGCCGAAAGTGAGACATTTTAGTCATTGGTTACCTTTTTTGTGGGCACAAGAGGGCGAACATTGCGTGGATTTTGCGATTTTGGATTGATTCGCTACGTCGAAGCGGGGCAAAACAAAAGAAAAACAGGCAATAATACATTGAGCAGAAGAGGGGCAGTAACATGTCACGTATCGCACTTGTCGATGACGACCGTAATATTTTGACGTCCGTTCAGATCACGTTGGAGGCCGAAGGCTTCGATGTGGAAACCTACAACGACGGCCAGCAGGCGCTTGACGCTTTCAACAAGAAATTGCCCGATATGGCCGTGCTGGACATCAAGATGCCGCGCATGGACGGCATGGATCTGTTGCAGCGCTTGCGCCAGAAAACTTCCATGCCGGTGATTTTCCTGACCTCCAAAGACGATGAGATTGATGAGGTCCTGGGCCTGCGCATGGGCGCCGACGACTACGTAAAAAAACCGTTTTCCCAGCGCCTTTTGGTGGAACGCATCCGCGCGCTGCTGCGTCGTCAGGATGCGATCTCTGGCGAAGAGATCGAGGAGTCCGAGGAAAACAAAATTCTCGTCCGTGGTGATCTGTCGATGGATCCTCTGCGCCACGCCGTGAAATGGAAGGGCCGTGACGTGTCCCTGACGGTCACGGAATTTCTTCTGTTGCAGGCCCTGGCCCAGCGGCCTGGTTTCGTGAAATCCCGCGACCAGCTGATGGATGTGGCCTATGACGATCAGGTCTACGTGGATGACCGCACGATCGACAGCCACATCAAGCGTCTGCGCAAGAAAATGCGCACAGCGGATGACGAATTCTCCGCGATTGAGACGCTCTACGGGATCGGCTACCGCTACAACGAAGAGTAACAGCAAAGGCAGGCCATGACGGTTGCCCCTAAAATTGACGTTCGCGATCTAAAGTCCGTCCGTGCCGCCGCGCGCGAGACGGGCGACGTCGTATTGGGTGATGATTTTGTGGCCCCGCAAGCCGATGATTTCCTGACCGAGCGGCGCAAACGCCGGTCGTTCCGGCACCTGTTCCGCTCCCCCATCGCGCGCAAGATCATTACGTTTAATTTGCTGGCGTTGATTATTCTTGTGGCGGGGATGCTCTACCTCAATCCCGCGCGCGACAACCTGACCTATCAGCGCGGCTCCGCCCTCGTGAATGAGGTTGAGTTGATCGCAGATGTGTTTGAAGCACAGCTGCCGGTAAACGCGCCCGTTAACCTGATGTCCGGCGATGGGGCGGATGCCCGTATCACCCTTGAAAACCTCGACCTGCGCGGCGGGGTCGATGTGTATCTGTTGGATACGCAAGGCAACCTGATCGACCAATCGATGGCATCGGGCGAGGATGATCCAGCGGTCGTTGGCCTTGATCAAAATGAACGCAGTACCTTTCTTACGCGGGGTTTGAACACGCTGTGGACCAACGCCGTCGATCTGCTGCGGGGCGCTGACGCGGGCGCGGGCGATGCGGATCTTTTGGGCGATCTGTCCGCAAACGTGCCGGCCACCTTGGACAGAGGCACATGGATCGAAACCCGCACCAATGGGCAAGGCCAATCGTTTTTCAGCGTGATGACCCCGATTGTTCAGCAGGGCGGCGCACAGGTGGGGGTGATTGCGCTCGTGTCTGCTGCCGGCGAACTGGACGATCTGGTCGCCCAGCAACGTGAACAATTGCTGCAGATGTTCGTGGTGGGGATTATCGTCTCTGTGCTTCTCAGCCTCGCGCTGGCCTCGACAATTGCGCATCCGTTGTCTGACCTGGCGAAGGCCGCCGAACTGGGCCGCGACAAGAACGCACGGAAAATGTCACCCCACCGGATCCGCATTCCCGATCTGACAGGGCGCCCCGATGAAATCGGCCGTCTGTCCGGCGCGCTGCGGGGCATGGTATCGGCTTTGTTTGAACGCATCGAAGGCAACGAACAATTCGCTGCAGATGTCGCGCATGAAATCAAGAACCCGCTCGCGTCGTTGCGATCTGCGGTGGGCACCCTGCGGCTGGCCAAAAAAGAGGAACATCGCCAACGTATGCTGGATGTCATCGAACACGATGTGCAACGGCTGGATCGACTGGTCAGCGATATTTCCAACGCCTCACGACTTGATTCCGAATTGGTCAAGGAAGAGGAAGAGGCGTTCAATCTGATCAAAACGCTGACCCACCTGACGGAATTTCTGGGCAATCAAGCCAAGGAAAAGGGCGTCGACTTTATCTCGGATCTGCCGCGAGATCCGATTGAGATTATCGGGCTGGAGGGGCGCTTGGCCCAAGTCTTTGTGAACCTGATTTCCAATGCGATCTCCTTTTGCGAGGATGGCGATGCCATCCGCGTCTGGGTTCGAAAACGCGACAACCGCGTGCTGGTTGTTGTCGAAGACACCGGTCCTGGCATCCCCGAAGGCGCGTTGCAAAAGGTGTTTCAGCGGTTCTATTCGGAACGGCCTGAGACCCAGTTTGGTGACAACTCCGGCCTTGGCCTCGCCATTTCCAAACAAATCGTCGAGGCTCATGGCGGCGTAATCTGGGCCGAAAACATCCGCCCCACCGACGCCGACATCGGCTCTGAACCATTGGGCGCACGCTTCGTGGTTGGCCTGCCTGTTTAAATGCTGTCCATTCCGGTCAAACCTGCGCCGGACGGACATCAGTCCCTTCATGCCAGCACGGTCGCGCTGAACGATCAGGCCCTCGTCATCTGCGGCCCGTCTGGTTGCGGCAAGTCCAGCCTCGCCTTGCGGTTGATGTCGCTTGGGGCTGCGTTGATCGCGGACGATAGGACCCTTTTTACGGTGGTTAAGGGTCAACTGCTTGCAAGCGCACCGCCAACGCTCCCTGCGGGAATTGAAGTGCGGGGCCTTGGCCTGCTGGCGGCCCCCCTCGGACCTGCGACGAAAGTGACCGCGATCCTTGATCTGGGCGTCGAGGAGCCTGACAGATTGCCGGCGGCCAAACACATTCACCTGTTGGGTCAGAATGTCACCCTGCTTCACAAGCCCGACACCCCCTATATTGCAGAGGCTATGGTTCATTATTTAATGCATGGCAGAACCCACTAATCCCGAAAGAGGCCCTATGTCGGATCACGACACCAGAGTGCAAAAGATCATTATGGTCAGCGGTCCGTCCGGTGCAGGCCGGTCGACTGCGATCAATGTGCTCGAAGATCTGGGATATGAGGCGATCGACAACATGCCCCTGTCCTTGATGCCACGTCTGACCGATGGTCCCCTGACGCGACCGCTGGCCATCGGCATCGACGTGCGCAACCGCGATTTTTCGCTGGACCGCGTGAAGGAAGCCCTCGATCTGATGGCAACGCGCATCGACATCGATGCGCAACTCCTCTTTCTGGAGGCGTCGGAGGACGCATTGGTGCGCCGCTATTCCGAGACCCGCCGGCGCCATCCATTGGCGCCCGATGAACCCGCCATTCAGGGCATTCGACGTGAGGCCGATATCCTCTCCCCCCTGCGCGCAGAGGCAGAGTTTTTGTTGGATACGTCAGATCTGTCCCCGCATGACCTCAAGGCACGGCTGACGGATTGGTTCGGCGAAAAGGGGGCGGCGCTGTTCGGGATCACGTTGCAGTCTTTTTCGTACAAACGGGGGCTGCCCAAAGCGTCAGACATGACTTTCGATTGCCGGTTTCTCAAGAACCCCTACTGGGATGCGGCACTGCGTGGGCTGACCGGCTTGGATGGCGATGTGGGCAAACACATTGAAGGGGATCGCCGACTGCAACCGTTCTTACACAAAACGACAGATTTGCTTAACCTTTTGCTGCCAGCCTTTCGTGAAGAAGGCAAATCGCACATCAGCATCGGGTTTGGCTGTACCGGCGGGCAACATCGATCGGTTTACGTGACTGAATGTATCGCGTTGGCCCTTGCAGAAAAGGGGTGGCAGGTGTCTAAACGACACAGAGAACTGGACCGCGCGGGCGTTTCTGCGCAAGGGTCTCATGGCCATAGGACACAAACGTGATCGGCATCGTAATTGTAGCGCACGGCGGTTTGGCGACAGAATATCTGTCTGCCGTTCAACATGTCGTGGGCAAACAATCTGGGATTGAAGCCATCGCCATCGAGCCCGAAGATGACCGGGCTCTTAAACAGACCGAGATTTGCAATGCCGCCGATGCCGTGGATACAGGCAATGGTGTTGTCATCGTGACCGATATGTTTGGCGGCTCCCCGTCAAATCTGTCCCTGCGGGCCTGTTCGCCAGAAAACCGCCGCATCGTCTATGGCGCCAATCTGCCGATGTTGGTGAAACTTGCGAAATCGCGCCGCAAATCCGTGCCTGACGCCGTGAAAGCCGCGCTTGAGGCGGGGCGCAAATACATCGACAGTCACTCGGTTAATCTGGATGTCTGACCGCGCCGCCCATGATTGAATGATATGAGTTTCCCGCCATGACACGCCGCACCTTGCAGATCGTCAACATCAAAGGCCTTCACGCCCGCGCCTCGGCCAAGTTTGCCGAAACGGTTGAGACTTTTGATGCCAGGGCCGAAGTCAGCAAAGACGGCATGTCAGCGGATGGCGACAGCATCATGGGGCTTTTGATGTTGGCAGCTTCCAAGGGAACCTCTATTGAGGTTGAAACACAGGGGCCTGAGGCTGAACAGCTCATGACTGCACTCGATGCGTTGGTGGCGGATAAGTTCGGCGAAGGGGACTGAGGTCCTGAACTTCTAAGGCTAGGACATGAGTTTGACCGATACGTCGACCAAAACCGAAAGTACGACGCCGGAGGAGGACGCGCCGCGCGTCTATGACCGACGATCGCTGACCTATTCGGAAACCTTCGACAGCAACGCCAAACGCTGGTTCATCATGGGGATGGAATGGCTGACCGGTAAGATTAAGGTCATTCGCCGTGTGCGCCGGTTCGAACGCATGGGCACCCCCACAGGTCAGGCCTTCTGGCCCGCGACGATGCGGGCGATGGGCATCGAAATTCAAACGCCGCAGGATCAGTTGGATCATATCCCTGAAACAGGGCCTGTGGTGTTCGTGGCCAACCATCCGCATGGCTTGGTCGATGGCATGATATTGGCGGATTTGATTGGCCGACGTCGCAACGATTACCGTATTCTGACACGGGCTTTGCTGACGGGCATTGATGAAAGCGCCTCAAGTTATATGATCCCTGTCCCCTTCCTGCATGAGGAAGACGCGCAACGCAAAATGATCGAAATGCGTGCCAAAGCGATGGAACACCTCGCGAACGGCGGCCTGATTGCGCTGTTCCCATCTGGCGTCGTGGCCGCGTCAGAAACGGCATTCGGCCCCGCGATTGAAGAGGAATGGAATGTCTTTACCGCCAAGATGATCAAACGATCAGGTGCGACGATCGTGCCGTGTTTTTTCCCGGGCAGCAATTCAAGGGCGTATCAGATTGCCAACCAGATCAGCTCAACCCTGCGGCAGGGATTGTTGATCCACGAGGTGGCCCATGCCTTTGACAAACCGCAAAAGCCGGTGATCGGCCCTGCGATTTCACCAGAAGACTACGCCGACCGCCTCAATGATCCGCGCGCCTTCATGGCCTGGCTGCGGGATCATACGTTGTCTTTGAAAGAAGACTGAGCTGTCGGCGGGGATCTCTAAAATTCCGGAATTTTAGATTATCGTGTCGGCACCGGTGTCTCGCCACGGTAATCGTAGAACCCGCGTTTGGTCTTGCGGCCCAGCCACCCTGCCTCGACGTATTTTGTCAGAAGGGGACAGGGGCGGTATTTTGTATCGGACAAACCATCGTGCAGCACTGTCATAATCGCCAAACAGGTGTCCAGCCCGATAAAATCGGCCAACTCCAACGGCCCCATCGGATGGTTCGCCCCCAATTTTAGGGAGGTGTCGATCGATTCAACGTTTCCGACACCTTCATACAACGCATAGACCGCCTCGTTGATCATCGGCATCAGGATGCGGTTGACGATGAAGGCTGGGAAATCTTCCGCCGTCGCCGAGGTTTTGCCCAACCGGTCCACCACACCTTTGCAGGCATCGAACGTTTCCACATCTGTGGCGATCCCGCGGATCAATTCGACAAGCTGCATGATCGGAACAGGGTTCATAAAGTGGAACCCCATGAATTTTTCCGGCCGATCCGTGCGTGACGCAAGCCGGGTGATGGAAATTGACGATGTGTTCGTCGTCAGGATCGTATCGGGCGTCAGGTGGGGCAACAAATCTTCAAAAATCGCCTGCTTGACGCTTTCGCGTTCTGTGGCAGCCTCAATCACCAAATCTGTGGGGCCAAGGTCCGTCAATGTCAGGGTCGTGCCGATCCGTTTCATTGCGTCGGCTTTGTCGCCCTCAGTGATCAACCCCTTGGTAACCTGACGCGCCATATTCTTCTCAACGCTGGCCCGCGCTGCGCGCAATGCATCGTCGCTGATGTCTGTTAACAAAACCTCATAACCGGCCAAGGCGCAGACATGCGCAATGCCGTTGCCCATTTGTCCCGCGCCGACGACGCCAATTCGTTCAATGCCCATTGGTTCTGCCCTTTGCTGAATGGCGCCACCATAGGCCCCGCGACGGGGACGCTCAAGGCGCCGCATCCAGATCAATTTTCAACAAATTAACACTTTAGCAACTTGGTAAGGGAATCGGCTGAAAAGAGGCAGTGGTGAGTTTAAATTGAGAAGGGTGGGACCTATGAAAACCTATGAGACATCAACAGGCGGACTCCGTCTTACATCTTGCACATACGGCCTGTCGCGGCTGTCCTTTCGCGGGCCGCGCCGCCCAACAGATGGTCCGTTTGTGGCCTGTCTTGGCGGGTCAGATACGTTTGCCCGCTATGTGCCCAAACCGTATCCTGACCTGATTGAAACCGCGATCGGTGAGGTTTGCGTTAACTTCGGGTGTCAGGCCGCAGGCCCTGATGTGTATCTGAATGATCCCGCGATGCGCACCCTTAGGCGGGATGCGGCGGCCACGGTCTTGCAAATCCCCGGCGCGGCCAACCTCAGCAATGCGTTCTACCGTGTCCATCCGCGCCGAAATGATCGTTTTGTTGCCCCAACCAATAAGCTGAAAATGCTGTTTCCTGAGGTGGATTTCGCCGAGATTTCCTTCACCGGACACCTTATTTCCCGGCTAAATGCTGTGGACGAAGCGCGGTTTGCATTGGTGCGCACAGCCCTGCAAAACACATGGCTGCACCGCATGATTGAGTTGGTCGAAGACGCGACAGGTCCCGTTCTGCTGCTGTGGTTTGCCTCTCGGACACCTGCGGACGAAGGCGCGATGCAGCCGCATATGGAACCGGTGTTTGTCACCGCCGACATGGTTGAGGCGCTGCGCGATCACGTCGATGATATTATTGAGGTCGTTCACAAGCGCGGCACGCTTGAGGGAATGTCCTTTGCCCCGTTGGATACCTTGGCGGCAGGGGATGCGCTTGGCGTTGATGCGCATATGGCGGCAGCGAAGGCGTTACGCACCCCGTTGATGCACGCACTGTCCTAACGCAAAAGGCCCGCGATAACGCGGGCCTCTTGAACTCTTTTGGCTGTGGTTCAGCCCAGTTTTTCGACCAGTTCAGGCACAGCGTCAAACAGGTCAGCAACCAGACCGAAATCCGCCACCTGAAAGATTGGGGCTTCTTCGTCCTTGTTGATGGCCACGATCACCTTGGAATCCTTCATACCAGCAAGGTGCTGGATGGCGCCGGAAATGCCGACTGCCACATAAAGATCAGGTGCCACAACCTTACCGGTTTGGCCCACCTGCCAGTCGTTGGGCGCATAACCGGAATCGACCGCCGCGCGGGATGCGCCAACGGCGGCCCCCAATTTGTCGGCCAGACCTTCGATCAATTTGAAGTCTTCCTCAGACCCAACGCCACGCCCGCCGGACACAACGACGCCCGCAGATGTCAACTCGGGGCGGTCGCTTTCAGCAACCTTATCTTCGACCCATTCGGACAGACCCGGGTTCGCAGCTGCAGCGATCTCTTCCACAGAAGCGGAGCCGCCCATGCCTGCGGCGTCAAACGTGGACGTCCGGATCGTCATGACCTTCGTTGCATCCGACGATTTCACCGTCTGGATCGCATTGCCCGCATAGATCGGACGTTCGAAGGTGTCGGCGTCCACAACGGCCGTCACCTCAGAGATGATCATGACGTCCAGCATCGCCGCCACGCGGGGCAGGATGTTTTTGGACGCGGCGGTCGATGGCGCGCAGATGTGCGCGTAATCACCAGCCAGACCCACAATAAGGTCTGCCATCGGCTCTGCCAGATCATGGCCATAGGCGTCATCCGACGCGCACAGCACCTTGGCCACACCGTCCAGCGTAGCAGCCTCAGCCGCCGCAGCCTGACACTCGGCTCCCGCGCACAGGATGGTCACGTCGCCCATTTGCCGCGCCGCAGTCAGCGCTTTTGCGGTGGCGTCCACGGACAGCTCACCATTCACAACTTCAGCAATCAGAAGAACAGCCATTTTATACAGCCCCCGCTTCTTTGAGTTTTTCAACAAGTTCATCGACGGAGCCGACAACGATACCAGCGGCACGGGCCTCAGGTTCGGACGTGCCGACGATTTCCAGACGGTTCGCAACATCCACGCCGTAGTCGGCAGGTGTTTTCTCGTCCAACGGCTTTTTCTTCGCCTTCATGATGTTGGGCAGCGAGGCATAGCGCGGCTCGTTCAGGCGCAAATCAACCGTCACGATCGCAGGCATCTTGATCTTGATCGTCTGCAAACCGCCGTCCACTTCGCGGGTCACGGTGGCCGTGTCGCCGTCCACGTCCAGCTCGGACGCGAATGTACCCTGCGACCAACCGGTCAGGGCGGCCAGCATCTGGCCCGTGGCGTTCATGTCGTTGTCGATCGCCTGTTTGCCCGCCAGAACCAGACCAGGCTGTTCTTCGTCGATCACACCTTTGAGGATTTTGGCAACCGCCAGAGGCTCAATATCGTTGTGCACGTCGTCGGCAGCCACAACCAGAATGGCACGGTCCGCGCCCATGGCCAGCGCTGTGCGCAACGTTTCCTGGGATTGCTTGACCCCGATGGACACGGCCACAACCTCGTCGGCTTTGCCCGCTTCTTTCAGGCGGATCGCCTCTTCGACGGCAATTTCGTCGAACGGGTTCATGGACATTTTAACATTGGCGAGATCGACACCGCTGCCGTCCGCTTTCACACGAACCTTTACGTTGTAATCAATCACGCGTTTGACGGGTACGAGGACCTTCATCAGCGGTTTCTCCCTTTGGCGGCGCACGTCCGCGCCTCAGCTTCAACTTCCAGTTTCAAATACCGCAGAGGACCCGCGGAAAATAGGCCAGAATCGACACACAGGTAGGACCTGACGTCGCGTATGTGAAAAAACGCGCAAAAATTTCACCTAGTCAAGGGCGATCGCATCAAAGGTCGGTGATAGGCCCACCAAAGAAAGAGGCCGCCCGATCAGGAGGCGGCCTTCTTAGTCATCTCTTTGGATTGGCGTCACCGAGGACGCCTCAGGCTTCAGCGGTTCGCGCTTCCAGGCGCCAGTACGTCCACTGGACGTATCGCCGCCTCGTGCCTCAGCGGTTCGCGCTTCCAGGCGCCAGTACGTCCACTGGACGTATCGCCGCCTCGTGCCTCAGCGGTTCGCGCTTCCAGGCGCCAATACGTCCACTGGACGTATCGCCGCCTCGTGCCTCAGCGGTTCGCGCCTGGAACCCACAAAACGTCGTCTTTGCCGCTGTTGTTGGCGATCCGCGACGCCACAAAAAACCAGTCGGACAAACGGTTCAGGTATTTGACGCCGGCAGGGTTCACCGATTCCATACCGCCCAATTCAACCGACAGACGTTCTGCACGGCGCGCAACTGTCCGGCACAGGTGCAGATGTGCGGCCAATGCGGACCCGCCGGGCAGGATAAAGGAGCGCAGCGGCTCCAGATCCGCGTTCATGGCATCAATCTCTGATTCCAGCCGCGCAACTTGTCCGTCGGTCATCCGCAAGGGCGCGTATTCCGCCTCGCCGTCTTTTTCCATGTCGGGGCGGCACAAGTCCGCGCCCAGATCGAACAGATCGTTCTGGATGGCGGCCAGCTGCGCGTCCATGTCACCTGTCGCATGCAAACGCGCCATTCCCACGGTCGCGTTGGCCTCATCCACGGTGCCATAGGCCGTCACGCGCAGCGAATGTTTCGCCACGCGGCTGCCGTTGCCCAATGCCGTCTCACCTGCGTCGCCGGTTTTCGTGTAAATCTTGTTCAGTACAACCATCTGCTGTGTCTATCCTCAGTTGCCGCTTTGAGAGCGGACATATGCAAAACCCACGATCAACACCACGGCCACAAACTGCGCCGCAATGCGCAACTGCATGACTTTGTTGGATTTCTTGCTGTCACCACCGGTGCCAAACAGCGACACACCCCAAATCAGGATCGCCGCCACCCCAAGGCATGCCACGAGGATTACATAGAAAAAGGGATCGTCAGCCATGTCATTTCGTCCTTGTTGATCTTGCCCTGCCACCTAAGGCCCGCCCGTCGAAAAGCCAGAACAAAGCGCAGCGGGTCAGCCTTTTCGTAGCACGCGGTCCAACATCCGTGTTGTCAGCACGCGCCGCAGAAAGCCCATAAGGTAGGTCGGTGTTGTCACGTAGTACCGCGGTTTAGGGTTGGGGTGCGTGCAGGCCTTCAGCAATTTCATCGTGACAGCAGAGGCTGGCAGTTCAAATTTGTCCGGCCCGTTGTCTTCATACAGACGTTTTTTCAGACCGCGCTCGTATTGCCCCCGTCGCGCAGAGTTTTCCCAATCAATCCAGCGTTCAAAATGCGGGATCGACTTTTTGCGGATGTCCGATGTGACAGGGCCTGTGTTCATCGTCACAATTTTGATGTTCGTGTCCGCCATCTCGATCCGTAGGGTATCGGTCAGCCCCTCCAGCGCGAATTTGGTGGCGTTATAGGTGCCGCGCCACGGCAAGGTGATCAGCCCCAACACAGACGAATGTTGCACGATCCGCCCGTGCCCTTGGGCGCGCATCACGGGGATCACGCGGCGGGTCAGGTCGTGGACACCAAAAACATTGGTCTCAAAGTTGGCGCGCAACGCCTCTCGCGGGACGTCTTCCACCGCACCGGGCGTGGCATGTCCACCATTGTTGAACAGCGCGTCCAACGTGCCGCCGGTTGCCGCCAGAACCTCGGCCAGTCCGGCCTCCAATGTGGCGGGGTCGCGGTAATCCATAAGGGGCGCGTCAAACCCTTCGGCCTTCAGGCGGGCGCAATCCTCGGCGCTGCGGCACGATGCAAAGACACGCCACCCCGCCGCGCGCATTCCATGGGCCGCATCATATCCGATGCCCGATGAGCATCCCGTAATCAGAATAGATTTTGTCATGCCGGTCTTCTGCCCCGCGTGTGCCGGACAGACAAGCGGTTAAGCGTCGGGGTCCGTCAACAGACGTTCGGCCATCCAACCTTCGACGCCGCGGTCAAGGGTGGCCACGTTGGCCCAACCGCTCTCGTCGATCTCGATCACCTCAAGGGCCGTACCGCCATTGAGCGTGACAATGACATCGAAATTGGTGCCCGGACCGGACCGCATGTTCACTCGATTGCCCGCCACTTCCCTGATGTCAGTCACCACGTCGACAGGAGTTTGTTCGGGGGCTGGTTCGGGTGCAGGCGTGGGGGCGGCGGCAATCTCAACGACGGGTTCGGCGCGTGTGACAGGCGCAGGCTCCTGAACGGAGGCCGTAATCACCTGTGCTTCGGGCGCCTCAACGGACGTTATATTTGACGTCGAAACAGACAGCAGTTCAGGTGCGGCGCGCGTCACCTCTGGCGCGGCCTCAACCGCGGCCTCTGCTACGATTACATCGCGTTCAACGGGCTGAAAATCAGCACCGCCTGAGACTTCGTAATAGGCCCACCCCATAAAGGCGAAGGACACCCAAACATAGGTTTTCATAACTCGAACCCCCCAGAGATTCGTTAACGTTCCCTTGGTTAACTTTAACCGAGCCCTCACGGTTCCGTGACTCATTTTTGCGGGGAAAAATTCAGCATTTGCATCTCAATTCAGCGTTGTCGGCAAAGGGGCGGGGCGGTACACACGATGTATGAGCGAAGATATTTTTGACCCCAAGATGAACCCCACAGAACCCCTGCGCCGTGCGATCGGTGACAGGTATCTGACCTATGCGCTCTCGACCATTATGCACCGCGCGCTGCCCGATGCCCGCGACGGTTTGAAACCGGTGCACCGCCGGATTCTTTATGCAATGCGCCAGTTGCGCCTGTCGCCCACAGGGGGATTTCGCAAGTCGGCGAAGATTTCCGGCGATGTGATGGGCAATTATCACCCCCACGGGGACGCCGCCATTTACGACGCGATGGCGCGTTTGGCGCAGGATTTCAACGTCCGCTATCCGTTGGTGGACGGGCAGGGGAACTTTGGCAACATCGACGGCGATAACCCCGCCGCCGCCCGTTACACCGAAGCGCGGATGACCGCCGCGGCTGAGGCGCTGTTGGAAGGGTTGAACGAAGACGCCGTTGATTTTCGCGAGAATTACGACGGCACGTTGTCGGAACCTGTGGTGTTGCCTGCGGCGTTTCCAAACCTGCTGGCCAATGGCTCCAGCGGGATTGCGGTTGGGATGGCCACGAACATCCCACCCCACAATCTCGATGAGTTGTTACAGGCCTGTCTGCACCTGATCAAAGCGCCCAATGCCCGTGATGAAACCCTTCTTGAGTATATCCCAGGCCCCGATTTCCCCACCGGCGGTGTCATCGTTGAACCGCGTGAGAACATCGCAGACGCCTACCGCACAGGCAAAGGCGGCTTCCGTCTGCGCGCCCGGCATGAGGTTGAAGACCTGGGCCGCGGGCAGTGGCAAATCGTTGTCACAGAGATCCCCTATCAGGTGCAGAAATCCAAGCTGATCGAAAAGCTGGCCGAGGTGATCCAGACCAAAAAGGTTCCGATCCTGGCGGACGTCCGGGACGAATCCGCAGACGACATCCGCATCATTCTTGAGCCCAAGTCAAAGAACGTCGATCCCGATGTGTTGATGGGCCTGCTGTATCGCAATTCCGATCTGGAAACGCGGTTCAGCCTGAACATGAACGTCTTGATCGACGGGCTGACCCCGCAGGTCTGTAGTCTCAAAGAGGTGCTGCGCGCCTTCCTCGATCACCGTCGCGACGTCCTGATCCGCCGGTCCCGACACCGGATGGCCAAGATCGACAACCGGTTGGAGGTTCTGGCCGGCCTGATCACCGCCTTTCTCAACCTTGATCGTGTCATCGACATCATCCGCTACGACGATGACCCCAAGGCTGCGCTGATGTTTGAGGACTGGTCCGTACCGCATCAATCCACGCTCACGCGTGCAGCGTCTGAGGCGGATTATGCCTCCCCGCTTGCCGGGGTCGACGTGTCCAGCCTGACCCTGATCGTTGACGAAGACGCCACAGCGCCGTCCTTTATGGAAAGCGACGAACGCAAAATCCCCTCCTCTTATGCGGGGCGGGAAAACGGGCTCAGCGATGTGCAGGCGGACGCGATCCTCAACATGCGCTTGCGGTCCTTGCGGCGGCTTGAGGAAGAGGCGCTCGTTAAAGAACGTGACGAACTGATGGTGGAACGCGCGGGGCTTGAAGATCTTCTCGACAGCGACGACCTGCAATGGAAATCCATTGCCGACCAGCTGCGCGAAACCCGCAAACTGATGGGGGCCACGTCTGAAGGCGGCGCACGCCGAACCACATTTGCGGACGCCGGGGAGGTTGAAGACGTCCCGCTTGAGGCCATGATCGACCGCGAACCTGTCACGGTCGTCTGTTCCAAAATGGGCTGGATCCGCGCCATGTCCGGCCATATCGACCTTGGCCGAGAGCTGAAGTTCAAGGATGGCGACGAAGGCCGGTTTATCTTCCACGCAGAGACCACCGACCGTCTTTTGGTGTTCGGGTCAAACGGGCGCTTCTACACATTGGGGGCCTCAACCCTGCCTGGCGGGCGTGGCATGGGCGAACCCCTGCGTCTGATGGTCGATCTACCCAATGAGGCCGAAATCGTCGCGTTGTTCATCCACCGGCCCGGGCAAAAACTGCTACTGGCGTCCTCAGCCGGTGACGGGTTCGTCGTCGCAGAGGACGAGGTCGTCGCCCAGACCCGTGCAGGCAAACAGGCCCTCAACGTGCGCGGTGATACCGTTGCGAAAATCTGCAAACCCGTCACCGGCGATCACGTCGCGGCTGTGGGTGAAAACCGCAAAGTCCTGGTCTTCCCTATCTCCGAACTGCCCGAAATGGCCCGCGGCAAAGGCGTCCGTTTGCAAAAATACAAAGACGGTGGCCTTTCAGATGTAACGACATTCACCTTGGCCGATGGGCTGTCTTGGCTTGATCCCGCAGGGCGCACCCGCACTGAAACCGAACTGGCCGAATGGACCGCCAAGCGCGCCTCAGCCGGACGCATGGCGCCACGCGGGTTCCCAAGGGACAATACCTTCACGTGACCGATCAAACGTCCCCCACCACACTGACGACAACATTTGCGGGTACCCGTGGCCCGTTGTTTCGCAAGGCGCTGTGGGGGTCGATCTGGACGATTTTGACGCTCGGGTTCTATCGGTTTTGGCTGAAAACCAGACTGCGCCGCTGGTATTGGTCCGCGATCCGGCCGGGCGGCACACCGTTGGAATACGTGGGCGACCCGCTGGAAAAGCTGTTGGGCTTCTTCCTCGCTGTGGTGGTGCTGGCCTTCTACATCGGGGTGGTGAACCTGATCTTGATGTTCGTCAGCCTGTCCCTGCTGGCGTCCAATGTCACGGCCTACATCGTCAGCTTCGTCGGCGTAATTCCCATCTGGTTCTACGCCCGCTACCGCGCGCGCCGCTACACCCTGGCGCGCAGCCGGTGGCGCGGTGTCCGATTTGGCCTGAAACCGGGCGCATGGGGCTATGCGGCCCGCGCGCTGTGGCATTGGGCCCTTACGATCCTCAGTCTGGGTGTGCTCTGGCCGCGCAAGACGTTCTACCTTGAAAAATACAAGACCGACCGCACCGTCTTCGGCTCGGCCACATTGCACCAAGGCGGGCGGTGGCAGATGTTGATGCCCGCCTATGCGCACATCCTGATCTCGGCCGTGATTTTGGCCGCTACGACCTATCAGGTGGTCATGGGGCAGGTGCAGGTTGCCTATCTTTATGCTTTGGGAGTGCCATGGTTTGTCTACGGCCTGATCCACTATTCGGTTGAGGCAACCCGGCTTCTGGCGAACCACAAAACCGCAGGTGACATCGCCCTGCGCGCCGATCCCAGACCTGCCACGCTGACCCGCATCTATGTCTTCGGCTACCTTGCCACGGGCCTCATTTCCTTGTTGCCGGTGGCGCCGATCTTGATGGTTGTCGGCATGGTGGAAAACCAACGCTGGCGCGCGACCTATGACATTACGCTTGAACCCGGCCTGATTTACGGCCTGCCCCTTTATGTGTGGACGGGGCTGGGCGTGGCCGCTTATTTCCTTGTCTTCCTTCTGTGGGCCACCCTGCGTCATTGCTTTGTCACCATGCCCGTCTGGCGTCACTACGCCGAAACACTCACCATCGAAAACGCCCCGGCGCTTGCCAACGTGTCCCAAAAACAGCGCGACGAATTTGCGGAGGCCGAAGGCTTTGCCGAAGCCCTCGATCTGTGGGGGGCCATATGACCGACCGCACCATCATCACCGTGGATGGCCCCGCCTCCCCCGCGGCCCCACCGCGCCGCGTGACGGGCCGCGCCCTCTTTTTCGATGGCGACACGGCCCAGCCCGTGCCGGTGGCCATTGGCTATAGCGACGCGGATCAAACCCTCACCTTCGCCCATCGGGGGGAGGGATATCGCTGGCCCTATGCCGATCTGCGGGCCTTGCGGGATCAAGCCGGTGATCAGATGGTCCTGCGGCTGCGCGGCGATCCCACGATGCGACTGCTGATCGACACCGAAGATGACCGCGCCCTCATCCGCGCCCGCGCCAAACGGCTGGGCCGCTTTGTCAGCCACGTGCGTCGCGGAAAGCTGGCCGCATGGGGGCTGGCCGCTGTGGCCTCCATCGCGCTGATCATCTTTGTGCTGGTGCCCGTCATGGCCGATCAATTGGCCGACTATCTGCCGCCCGAGGGTGAAAAGGCGCTGGGCGATGCGACCTTTGAACAGATCCGCACCGCGTTGGATGACACCGGCATCGCGGGCCTGCAAACCTGCGAAAACCCCACCGGGCTGGCCGCTTTGCGCAAAATCGAAACGCGTCTGACGGACCAAATGGATTTGGCCGCACCTCTCACGGTTCATGTCCTCGATCACCCGATGATCAACGCCTTCGCCTTACCGGGCGGCTACGTGGTGTTCTTTCGCGGCCTCATAGAAGAAGCGGGCACGCCTGAGGAAATCGCCGCTGTCTTTGCCCATGAAATCGGCCATGTCGTCGCCCGTGACCCGACCCGCATCGCCCTGCGGTCTGCCGGATCCATCGGTGTGCTTGGCCTGCTTTTGGGCGATTTCGCCGGTGGCGCGCTGGTCTTGTTTTTGGCCGAACAGATCATTCGCGCCGACTACACCCAAGAGGCGGAAGCCGCCGCCGACACCTTTGCCTACAACGCTTTGTTGAACGCCGATCTGCCGCCCTCGGCAATTGCCACCTTGTTTGAACGCCTGACCGACGACACCCATCATGAGGCCAGCGCGGGCATTCTGGATCATCTGGCGTCCCATCCTGCGATGGGCGATCGTATTGCCGCTGCCCGCGCTGCAGAGCCATCAGGCGCAACATTCAGGCCTCTGCTGACGGACACGGAATGGGTCGCCCTACAGGCCATCTGCGATTGATATCCTGATCGACGTCAAAGGTTTGCAGGCCGCCGCCTGTTGCGCTACGCATGGTCCAACCAAACGTAGGGAACACCGTTATGCGTCGTCTTTTAATCCTATCCTGTCTTGCGGTTCTGACAGCCTGTGGCGGGATCCGCGACGATCTGAACGCAGCGCCAGAGCCCCTTGGCACCTTCCGTCTTGGCCATAACATCGCCGTTGTAAACGAGCCCGTGCAGGGCCCGTTTTCCCGCACCGTCGAAGACGCCGCGTGGCAGGCTGCGGTGACCACAGCCGTCAACGACCGCCTTGGGGTTGAACGGTTTGAGGGCGCCGCGTTCTTCCATGTGGGCGTCGCTGTCGAAGGCTATGTTCTGGCCCAACCGGGCATCCCACTGGTCTATTCCCCGAAATCTGTCCTGATTTTTTCGGTCAACTTCTTTGAGGATGCGACCCAAGAGAAACTCAACGATGAGGCGATCCAGCTGACGGTGTTTGAACCCTGCTGCACGGTGCCGTTCTTGGGGTCGGGCTTTACGCGGTCGGCTGAGGAACAGATGGAAGGCCTCGCCTTCAACGCGGCCCGTGCGATTGAACGGACCATGCGCGAAAACGGCAGCTGGTTTGGCGCCGATGATGAGGTTCTGCCCCAAGACGATACGATTCTTGAAGGCAACGTTCTGGAAGATAACCCCGATCTGATCGCCCCCGCCGAAATCGCCCCGGCGGAAGGCACCTAACGTCCTTCATTTCCGGTGGATTTTCTTGGGCGGGCCAATTTTCGGCCCGCCCAACGTCTTGCTTGATTTCTGACCCATTCCAGACTATTCCGCCCGCGTATCAAATCAGGGTAACCCCGAGACGTTGCGGGGCCCCCCAAATATAGAGGGTGCCACACATGGCTAAGGAAAAGTTTGAACGCACGAAACCGCACGTAAACATCGGCACGATTGGTCACGTTGACCACGGCAAGACGACGTTGACGGCCGCGATCACGAAGTATTTCGGTGATTTCCAGGCGTATGACCAGATCGACGGCGCGCCCGAAGAGAAAGCCCGCGGCATCACGATCTCCACCGCGCACGTGGAATACGAGACCGACAGCCGTCACTACGCCCACGTCGACTGCCCCGGCCACGCCGACTACGTCAAGAACATGATCACCGGTGCGGCCCAGATGGACGGCGCAATCCTGGTTGTGAACGCCGCTGACGGCCCAATGCCCCAAACGCGTGAGCACATCCTGCTGGGTCGCCAGGTTGGCATCCCGAAGATGGTCGTCTTCATGAACAAAGTGGACCAGGTCGACGACGAAGAGCTGCTTGAGCTGGTCGAGATGGAAATCCGCGAACTGCTCTCCTCTTATGAGTACCCAGGCGACGACATCCCTGTCATCCCCGGTTCCGCTCTGGCCGCGATGGAAGGCAACAACCCTGAGATCGGCGAAGAAGCCATCCGTAAGCTGATGGCGGCTGTGGACGAATACATCCCAACGCCTGAGCGCGCTGTGGACCAGCCGTTCCTGATGCCGGTTGAGGACGTGTTCTCGATCTCCGGTCGTGGTACGGTTGTTACGGGGCGTGTTGAGCGCGGCGTGATCAACGTGGGCGACGAAATCGAAATCGTGGGTATCCGCGACACTGCGAAAACGACCTGCACAGGCGTTGAAATGTTCCGCAAGCTGCTGGACCGTGGTGAGGCTGGCGACAACATCGGCGCCCTGCTGCGTGGTGTTGACCGTGACGGCGTTGAGCGTGGCCAGGTTCTGTGTAAGCCAGGTTCCGTGCAGCCGCACACGAAGTTCGAGGCCGAGGCCTACATCCTGACCAAGGACGAAGGTGGCCGTCACACGCCGTTCTTCGCGAACTACCGTCCGCAGTTCTACTTCCGCACGACGGACGTGACCGGCACCGTGAACCTGCCCGAGGGCACAGAAATGGTGATGCCAGGTGACAACCTGAAGTTCGACGTTGAGCTGATCGCACCGATCGCCATGGAGCAAGGCCTGCGCTTCGCCATCCGCGAAGGCGGCCGCACCGTCGGCGCTGGTGTTGTGTCTAAGATCATTGAGTAATTTTGGCTTCGCCAAAGTTACGAGACTGCAGCGGCGGCAGTCGAAACACAGTTTCGATGAGAGCCGATGAAGTCTAACCAATACCAAAGGCCCCCGCCCAAAGCGGGGGCCTTTTTGTATGGGCAACCCACGCGATACTCCAAATGGAGTACCACCCTGTTCGCAGTGATCGACAGCCGCACTTTGAATTTTTACGCTTTCTTCCCAGGGCTTTAAAAAGATCGGGCTGATGCTGAAAATTCTTCTCTCTCTTCTGACTTTCATTTCGCTTATGGGCTGTCTGGAGAGCACGACACGCAACGCCGGCCCCTTGAACGACTGGCGTTTGTCCTGCAGCCCTGATGCGGGCTCGGTGCGACAGGTCTCAGGCGGATGGGATTTCTCAACAGGCAACAACAATCGCGTCGGTGGGATCTTTGATCAACGAGCCGAGATCGTGTCCGATAATTTTCCGATCAACCGTGCGGGGGACTACCTTTTTACAACGACCATAGCGATGACATCACCCGTGAACCGGGAGTTCAGCATATTTTCCATCCATGATGGCCGCAGGGGCTGTGCGCCGCCAATGCAATTGTTCGTTCAACCTGATGGCCGCATGTATGTGGCCAGCGCGATCAAGACGGGCGCCGGCCAGTCCTGCATTGATCAGCAGCTTGGCGGCATTTCACCTGACCGGATCTTGCGCAACGGGACAGAGCAGGACCTGCGGATCCTCGTTCAATTCGACGGCGCCGGTGGATTTGGCCTGACCGTCTGGCTTGATGGAGAGGTGCAGATCACCGGCCGCTATCGCCCGCCATCTGATCCGAATGCGTTGGTGACCGACCGGTTCTTTTTCAAACATGGGGTCTATTCAAGAACCGTGTTCGATTACCTTCTCCAGTCGCGCGGGATGCAAGTGGTCCGTGTTTTGAACGACGCTTGAAAGGGGTCTGACATGAAGGTGTTCTTTACTTTGCTCGTTTTTGCACTGGCCGCACCGATGGCGCAGGCGCAGCCGTCGTTGGCAGACGGATTTGGCAGGTTCAACCTCGAAGCGGCGCGCAACAGATATGCTGTCCAGCATGGGCAGCTGTCCGATGGGACGCAAGTTGAACGGTTCGAATTGCGGGACGGCGATTGCACCGGAACCGATTGTTCGCGTGATCGGGAACGTGTGGAGTTCATCCAAAACACCGGCCCGCGCAACGGCACAGAGGTTTGGGTGGGTTACTCCGTTATGCTCGACCCGACTTGGCCCGACCTTGGTCCGCGCATGAACACGAAAATCGGCCAATGGCACTTGCCGCGCTTTCAGGGCAGGGGGCAAGGCCCGACCCTGCTGATGGAGGTCAACGATGAATGTCTGATCGTCTCGGTCAAGGATCCGAACGTCCCCGATACAGATCCGATGAACCCAGCCCCCAATCTGGCGTGGGACTGCATTGCCCCGCGCAGTCAACTGATCGGCCGGTTCAACCGCATTATGGTCAACGCGATCTGGAGCACGGGCGCAGATGGCAAATTGGATGTCTACCTCAACGGTCGCTTGGCTTGGTCCCATCGTGGACGCACCATCAACGTAAATGCGCAGCCCTATTTTCGCTACGGCATCTATCGCAGCTTCGTCAGTCGGTGTGCTGCAGGCTGTGGCACGCAGATCGCCTATTTCTCGGACGTGGTGCAGGGGCGGTCTCGCGCAGAGGTGGAATAGGTTTTCCTGACGGTCCGGGATCAGGTCGCGGTTCAAACTTTTTGACAACGCGCGCGTGGCGTAGTCCATAAGGGCGGCTTCTGGATTTATGGACGTTTGCCATGCCCCCACTCCCCCCACGCACCTTTCCCGCGCCCGACACGCTTCACCCCGTTATCTTACCGAATGGGGCCGTGCACAAAGGCACCGTGTTCCTGAAAGCGGCGACCGATCACCCCAATATCACCGTGGGCGATTATACGTACATGAGCGCGCACACCCCGCCCGCCGATTGGGCCGCCAGCCTTGCGCCATACCTTTACCCTGGCGCGCCAGAAACACTGCGCATCGGGACGTTCTGTCAGATTGCAGATGGTGTAACGATCATCACCGCCTCGGCCAATCACCGCTACGACGGGTTTTCGTCGTTTCCGTTTTCCATCTTTCTCGACATGGATCGCAACCGCCCGTCCATGCCGACCGCCTTCCAAGACACGACAATCGGGCACGACGTCTGGCTGGGGCAGGGGGTGCGTGTCATGCCCGGGGCAGACATCGGATCAGGGTGTATCATCGGCGCGGGTGCCGTCGTCGGTGGCATCGTTCCGCCCTATAGCATCGTCGCGGGTAACCCTGCCAAGGTCGTCCGTCGCCGTTTTGATCAGGCAACCATAGACGCGCTGCTGGACATCGCATGGTGGGATTGGCCCATCGAACACATCACCGAAGCTGAGGCTGCGATTTGCAATGCGGACCTCGACGCCTTGAGGGCCGCCGCGCCAAAATAGCCTCGCCTTCATGTCATGGGATGCCTAAGCTGGCCCCATGAAAAAACTCATTTTCGGTCTGATCCCTTGGTGGATGTTTGCCGTGGCCGCGGCGCTGTTTGCCAGTGTGACGGCGGAGATGGTGGAGGATCATCTGACCCTGCGTGCCATCGTGGAACGGACCCTGCGCGAGGGGCCGCCCCCTGTCGCTGACCTTGCAGACGTGCCGCTGCGCGGTTCATCCCAGCTGATGGAAATGCATGTCCAAGGCCAACTGCGCCCGGACGTTGGGGTTTTGAATTATATGGATGCGAACAGAGGACACCAATTTGTTCTGCTGGACGATCCGAATGCGACGGTGGTTTTGGCCCTTGCAGCGCCAAATGCCGAAGCGGCGGACATGATCACCGAAATCGTCGATCGGGCCAGCCGGGATGGCACCGTCACTGTGCAGGGCTTGCGCACCTTTGACGGCGTCGAATCGGCACTTCATTCGGTGCGGACCGCAGGTGTCCCGAAATCTGTCATCCTGATGCACCCCTTTCGCGGCAGCCGTGAGGACGCGTTAAAGGCACATCTGTTCGATGACATGATGGCGCCTGTGATCAGCGGCATCATGACTGTGGTTTTGGGCCTGTTGGCGGTCTGGAAATTTCGCCGGTGGCGCAGACGCCGCGCTGTCCGGCGCGCGGCGCAGGTCCCGCAAAACGCCCGTGAAACACCGCAAGGCAAATCCTTCCCCTCACCGCGCCCCGCACCGCCACCGCGCACCGGCCAAGGCGGATCGCCTTGGGCCAGCGGCGTGGCGACCACATCTGCCACCTTCGCGGACCCGGAACCAGCGCGGCCCACTCCCAATACATTCGAAAGCGTGTTCCCCGGTGGCGGCTCAGGCTTTCGGTTCAAATCCGCGGATGAGATTATTCGCGAAACCTTTGGCACCGTCTCCACCTTGGAGCGATCAAAAGACGCAAAACCCGACGACTGACCGCGTTTGGGTGTTGCCAAGCCCCGCGCGCATGGGTATCCCCGCACTTGGCTTTAGGGGTTTAGCTCAGTTGGTAGAGCATCGGTCTCCAAAACCGAGGGTCGTGGGTTCGAGTCCCTCAGCCCCTGCCAAGCCGCACCTCCACACCATCAATGCCGGGCACCGGCCCGCAAAGGGTTGAAAACCACACGCAAGCCCGTTACCTGCAAACCGCAGCGTCGCGCAAAGGACAGATCATGGCCAAGACCAACCCAGTGCAGTTCATCCAGCAGGTTCGCGCCGAAGTCGGCAAGGTCGTTTGGCCGACCCGCCGTGAGGTGACGTTGACCACCATCATGGTGCTGATCATGGCCGCCGTGATGGCATTGTTCTTTACGCTGGTTGATTTGATCATCCGGTCCGGCCTCGAAGGCGTGCTCAACGCATTCTGATGCCCCTTGCGGTGACCTGTTGGTCACGCTATGAATTGCGCAAGTTAGATGGCGTGCAACGGATGAGTTGCACGCCGCTTTTATTTCCGGGACTCCCTATCGGGGGCCGCAAGACGCAAAGGTGAATGCATCATGGCGAAACGTTGGTATTCCGTTTCCGTTCTGTCGAACTTCGAAAAGAAGATCGCTGAAACCATCCGCACCTCGGTGGAAGAACAGGGGCTTGAGGATCAGATCGACGAAGTGCTGGTCCCCACGGAAGAAGTGATTGAGGTCCGCCGTGGCAAGAAAGTCACCGCTGAACGTCGCTTCATGCCGGGTTATGTGCTGGTCCACATGGAAATGTCCGATGAGGGCTATCACCTGATCAACTCCATCAACCGCGTCACGGGGTTCTTGGGTCCACAAGGTCGCCCCATGCCCATGCGGGACGCCGAGGTGCAGCAGATCCTTGGCCGCGTTGAAGAAGGTCAGGAAGCGCCCAAGCTCCTCATCTCCTTTGAGATTGGCGAGAAAGTCAAAGTCAACGACGGCCCGTTCGAGGATTTCGACGGCACCGTGGAAGAGGTGGACGAGGACAACCAGCGCCTCAAGGTCACCGTCTCCATCTTCGGTCGCGCCACGCCAGTGGAACTGGAATACGCGCAGGTCACGAAACAGGGCTAAACCTGCAGTCAAATCTTTTTGCGAACGGCCAGTCCTTGTGGGCTGGCCGTTTTTTATGCGCAAGACCGCACAGCCGATGACGGCTCAGGCGATCAGACGCTTTGCATGATCCCAGACGTTGTGTCGTTTCGCGACAGGCCGCACAAAGGTCGAATGCTGGACAGCACCGGCCATCAGCAAACTGCGCCGTGGCAGAATTTGTCGGGTTACAGGCCCCAGGTACAGGCTTTCTGCGGCGCAGCCATTGGCCAGCAAGAGGCAATGTTTTTCTAGCAAAATGTGCACATACGTCAACGCCGGACGGGATCGTGCTATCCTGATATCAAGTTTGGGCCGCCCCACCAGATGCCCTGCCTTGATCAAGGTCTCCTCGACGAGAAGTCGATGTTGCTGTGTCACAAAAAGAGGCGCCTGATTTCCCAAGACGCCCGCGCCGATGCGAACAGGGCAAAACCGGGCGTCCGCATTCATTTTTGAGGGCGTCACATGCCGCGCGCCGACCCACAGAACCGGCTGCAGCCCATGATCAACTGTTTGCACCAGATCTCCGACCTTGATGGTTTCGACCGGAACGGCCCCGTGCGGGGTCTGGATCAAAGTGCCAAATGCAAAACAGATGACACCACTGTCCGCGAAGTCGTTGTATTCATAGGTCGGACCATCGCCCCCAGGGGTGAAATCAATGTCAATCACATCGTAGGTCACGTTCGGATTAATCGGCGCGCTGAAAATATAGAACGATTGTGTGGTGGCCCCGCCCCCAGGTGAGCCATTGTCTTCGCGAATTTCCACACGACCGACCAAAATCGTGTCGCCGGTGACAGGGTCCTGGATCGTCAGAACCTCCTCCAATGTGGTCAGCCCACTGTCGAAGGTCCCTCCGGACCCATCTGTCAAAGTCCCCAATTGGCGGCCCGCGCCAAACGATTCTCCGAACTCGGACCCAATGGCTGCAAAGTCGGTCTCATCATCCTCTGCTTCGAACGACAAATCGGTAAAGGGGCCGGACCCCAGCGTGAATGTGCCGCCGACAAAGTAGTTTTGCGTGTCGGATTCCGAGACAAGCACAGCCGTTGCACCTGTTAATTGCGTCGCCATTGCGGCCTCCATCAAAGTTCACTCCGACCCCGGGCTTGCTTTCAACGACTGAGGTTAAATTGACGTTAGCGATGCTGCCTCTTGCAAACGGGGCGTCACGGGGCTAAACGCCCCCAATCCCGGTAACGGGACTCCATCCGTGGGAGGCGGCGCGCATGCGTGCGGGCACCGGACCACGAAGCACCCTGACCTTGGGACGCATCCCAAGGCGCTGAGAAAAGGAAACGACCAATGGCTAAAAAAGTCGCTGGCACAATGAAGCTGCAGGTTCCTGCAGGTCAAGCCAACCCATCCCCGCCCGTCGGCCCCGCTCTGGGTCAGCGCGGCATCAACATCATGGAATTCTGCAAAGCGTTCAACGCCAAGACGCAAGAGATGGAGCCCGGCGCGCCGTGCCCAACCGTGATCACCTACTACCAGGACAAATCCTTCTCTATGGATATCAAGACGCCCCCTGCGTCTTACTACCTGAAGAAGGCCGCCAAGGTGAAATCCGGCGCCAACACGCCGTCCCGTCAGGTTGTCGGCACTGTGTCCACCAAGCAGGTGCGTGAAATTGCCGAAGCCAAGATGAAGGACCTCAACGCGACGTCCGTCGAAGGCGCAATGAAGATCATCCTGGGCTCCGCCCGGTCTATGGGCATCGAGGTGAAGTAAGATGGCAAAGCTCGGAAAACGTACACGCGCCGCGCGTGAAGCTTTCGCTGGCAAAGAGAACGTCTCTGTCACCGAAGCCGTTGAACTGGTCAAAGGCAACGCCAAAGCCAAGTTCGACGAAACCATCGAAATCGCCGTTGTGCTGGGTGTTGATCCCCGCCACGCAGACCAAATGGTCCGCGGCAAGGTGGCCCTGCCAAATGGCACAGGCAAAACCATGCGCGTTGCTGTCTTCGCCCGTGGCGACAAAGCCGATGAGGCCAAGGCCGCTGGTGCTGACATCGTTGGCGCAGAGGATCTGATGGAAACCGTGCAAAGCGGTAAAATCGAATTCGACCGTTGCATCGCGACGCCCGATATGATGCCGATCGTTGGCCGTCTGGGCAAGGTGCTTGGCCCCCGCAACCTGATGCCGAACCCCAAGGTTGGCACTGTGACGATGGACGTCAAAGACGCCGTTGAAGCGGCCAAAGGCGGCGAAGTTCAGTTCAAAGTTGAGAAGGCCGGTGTTGTCCACGCAGGTGTCGGCAAAGCGTCCTTCGATGCCAAAAAGCTGGAAGAAAACGTGCTGTCCTTCGTAGATGCCGTTCAGAAAGCAAAGCCCGCTGGCGCAAAAGGCACATACATGAAAAAGGTCTCGCTGACCTCTACCATGGGCCCAGGCGTCACGATCAGCGTCGACAGCGCGACGGGCAACGACTAAGGCCATCGGCCCCACGTTGATTGAAATTTTACAAAGCGCGCCCCCAAGCGGGGCGCGCTTTTTGGTTTGTACGATCCCGCAGTGAAAGCGTGCAGACATCGAAAGACGCGTCCTTTCCAGCAGCCGCCAGATTTTGTAAGGACAGGCATCCGTGTTTTTCTGAAAGCCACCTCAATGTCGCATTACAAAATCGAAACATGTCGGCTGAAAACGATCCGGACCGCTCGTAAGATGGGGCGTTCCAAACTTGCGAAAATGACCGGCGTGTCGGAGCGTGAACTGACCATCCTTGAGCGGACAAAGGGCGGCGGCGTTGTGCCGGAAAATACGCTTTTCCGTCTCGCGGAGGCGTTGAACATTCCCGCCCCGATTTTGACGGGCGACCTTGATCTCGACGCAAGCGATCTTGGCCCTGTTTCGCCCACGTCCTGCACCAGCGGGTGTTGCGGCTGACATCCTATGTTGTTGTTGATGCGGCGTTGACGGAACAGCGGTTCGCGTGGCCCCAAATTGTCCCGATCCCTGCACAGCCGCAGAGGTGCGGCGCCGTCAAGCCACGTTTTTCGCAACCGGCATAACGCGGTTTCGGCCGCCGTTCTTGGCGTCATAGAGAGCGACATCGGCTTGTTTGAACAAACGGCTTGGGCTGGATGGAAGGCCGTGTGTCACAGCGCAGCCAACGCTGGCACCGATTTCGAAATCCACACTGCTAAACGACATGGGCTGACGCGCGTCTTTGATGATCGCGCGTCCCAGATCCACAGCGTCCTCTAGGCTTGGACAGCGGGGGACGATGATTGCAAACTCATCCCCGCCAAGGCGGAACGCCTTTGCCTTTGTATCGCATCGGTTGACCAACCGTTCCGCAGTCTTGACGAGAACCATATCCCCTGCGGGATGTCCCAATGTGTCGTTGACCCACTTGAACCGATCCAGATCGAGAAGAAGGAGGCCGACGCCACTGCGGTCCCCATGCAACGCTTCGTCAATCTCCCCGTCAAAGGCGCGCCTGTTGGGCAGGCCCGTCAACGGATCCTCAAATGCCGCCAGTTCGAGTTCACGCCGAAGGACCTCTAACTCTTGGTTCTTGGCCGACAGGGCTGCGTTCGCGGTCTCTAGCCGTTCCAACGCTTCCTTTTCGAGTGTGATGTCGTGGCCCGTGCCCCGATATCCTTTAAATCGTCCCTCAGGATCGAACACCGGATTGCCAGACACGCGGAGCCATAGATACCCGTCGCTCAACTGACGCTTGATTTTATATTCAAGGTTTCGGAACGGGCGATGATTGTACAAGTCTTCAAGGTGCGCTTCGAAACTTGCGTTATCCGGACAAACGGCGAGTTGTTCGTCTCTGCGTTTGCCCAGCACATCCTCCGGCCGAATCTTTGTGACCTCCTGCATTCGCGCAGAAAAATAAGTGAAACGATGGTCTGCATCCGTTTCCCAAAACCAATCCGATGCTATCCCAGCGAAGTCCTCTAAATCACGCACACGATTTTCCTCACACCAAACTTCGCGGTATAGTACGGGCGGAAATCTTAATTCTACGTTTAATTTTGGGGGGCGTGGCGGCGACACAGAAGGCGCATGCCGCCACAAAGATCATGTCAAAGGCTCAGTTGATAACTGACAGGCACATACCGAAACCGGCCTGCGTCGACCTCTTCCACATAACCCACACCGGGGAAGGGCATGTGATACCCGATCAGGGGCATTTTTTCAGCGGCGACCATGCCCAGCACCGTTTTGCGGGCTGCGGCAGCGGCGGCTTTATCGGCATCGAACCGAACCTCCCATTCAGGGTAGGCCAATGACCAGACGTAGTGGTTGGCCAAATCCGCCATCAAAAGCACCTGCTTTCCGCCACTCTCAAGCATATAGACCATATGGCCCGGCGTATGGCCGAACGCCGCCATCGCGGTGACGCCAGAGGCCACGTCGCCCCCATCCGCGATGAATGTCATTTTCTCTGCAAGGGGGCGGACCTTGGCCTCAAACCCGTCGTTGCCCAGCCCCGCCCAATGGTCAAACTCGGCCTGTCCAGTCACGTAACGGGCGTTGGAAAAGGTGACATCGCCCGCGTCATTGGTCAAACCGCCGATGTGGTCCCCATGCATGTGGGTCAGGACGACGACGTCGATATCGTCCGGCGCCAGCCCGGCTTGGGCGAGGGCGGCAGTGGTGCCTGCCGCCGATGGGCCCGCATCAAACAGCACGGTTTCAGTGCCTGTTTGCACCACCGTCGGCGTAAAGTAGAACTGGGATTGATCCGTTGGCAGGAAATTTGCCGCACTCACGGCGGCGAATTCCTCTTCGGACACGTTCATGCCGAAAATACCTTGCGGGTTGTCGACTGCGCGGGAACCCGCAAGCAATGTAGAGACCGCCATGTCGCCCATCTCAAACGTGTTCTGAATGGCGTTTTGCGGGTCGGCGGCATGGCCCTCTGCGCCTGCGGTGTTTGGCAACTGGGCCACGGCAAAGGGCACGGCGGCCCCTGCAAACAAAGCGGATCGACGTGTAAAATGTGGTAATTTCATCATATGTCTCCTGTGATCTACCCAACATCAATTAGGTCGAAGACGGATCGCGCCAAATCAGCGCCACCATGACAATACTGTGTTCGGCAAAGCCGCGTTTCAAAGATTGTTTCCCAAGCGGCAACAAACCGCTTTGTCAGACGGGCCAATTTCGGTAACCCTCCAGCCCATGAGCAGCGAACACAAAAACCAGACAGACGCCGAACTTCACGCCCTTTGGGATGAGGTCATGACGATCCTGAAAACAGGTCAAAACACCATCCGTCCACGGCAGAAAATCCTGTGGTTGATGGACCAGGACGTCGACAAAAAGTCCAAGCTATACATGCAAAGCTTTTTAGGCATTTGCGCCATCGGCCGTTTGCGGCCCGGAAAAGCGATGGGCACCATGGCGCGGTATCGCAACGTCTGCAAACGTCAGGACCGAATGCCGGAGTTTGACGCGTTTGTTGACCTGTTCAAATCCTATTTGCACCCGGTGGCTTTGACCCCGCACGGCTATCACGAAAACACGTTTGCCAACCTTGATGCCTCTGAAATCGCGGCGGATGTTGATGCCGCCCTTCAGATGCTCAACGAGGACGGGTTTGAGGCCTTTATCAATTCCGGCACCCTATTGGGCATGGTGCGAGATGGTAGTTTCCTGCCCCACGATGACGACATTGATCTGGGCGTTCTGCTGAAGGCGAATGATCCGGTACGTGCGGCACGGGAATGGAAATTCGTAGCCCGCAGCCTCAAGGCGCGCGGTTTGCTGGACGGGATGACGAACGACGACCGCGGCATCCTGAAACTGATCACCAAGACCGGCGTGCAGTTTGATCTGTTTCCCGCATGGATCGACGACAACGACATGGTGTCGGTTTATCCCTACAGTGCCGCAGCGGTGCACAAATCCGATCTGTTGCCACTGAAGCCGACCGGCCCGTTTGATCTGATGGGCCCCGCCAATCCTGACCCGATCCTCGCGGTCAATTACGGGCCCGGATGGAAGGTGCCGGATCCTTACTACACCTATCAAATGGGCAAACAGGATGTGGTGTTTGAGGATTATTTGCGGACGTGTCGCGAAGCCCATCCCGGACCGCGCACGGTGATCACCTACGGCACCTTTGATCTGTTTCACGCGGGCCACGTGCGTCTTCTGGAACGTCTGGCAAAGCTGGGTGAAAGACTGGTGGTCGGGCTGTCCACTGATGAATTCAACGCGCTAAAGGACAAAAAAGCTGTCTGCTCGTATGAGGATCGCAAAGAGGTGCTTGAGGCGTGCAGTTTCGTTGATCTGGTCATCCCCGAAGAGACATGGGACCAAAAACGCAGCGATGTGATCGAACACAAGGCCGATTTGTTCGCCATGGGCGATGATTGGACCGGCAAGTTTGATGACCTGAAAGACCTGTGTGACGTGACCTATCTGCCGCGCACCGAGAACATCTCGACCACCGATTTGCGCCAGCGCGTGAAATCCGCAGGCGAGGCTAAGGCGGCCAAAACATAACGTTTTCCAAGACTGAAAGCGGTACTTTTTGGGGACCGCTCTGTCTGGTTTGATTAAAATGCCATGCGTTAAATTGGGGCGTTTCCCGATCGGGGCGACAATCTGTTAACTTTGACGCATTAGCAGGTTGGGGCATCTGTGTTTCCCTGAAAGCGACGTGTTCATCGTGACCTTCGTTCGCATCTTTAATCTGCTTGTTGGCAATCCGCGTACGTTATGGCGCCGGTATTTGCTTGCCATGCTGTTCGTCGGGGTCTTCATCGCGGGGTCACATCTGGCCCAGATGCGCGCGGTTGAGGCGGCAGCACAAGACGCAACAATCATCAATGTCGCGGGAAAACAACGGATGCTGAGCCAGCGGATTTTGCTGCTTGCCCTCACACCGGAAGAGGAGCGTACCCCGGCGTCCGACGCGGCACTGGAACAGGCGCTTTGGACGTTTTCCACCTCAAACGACTGGCTGGTCAATCGCCCCCATATGTCTGATATCACACGGGCGCATTATGTGTCCGAAGGTGATCTGGATCAGATGTCGCGGGCCTATATCGACCTGACGCGGCGCGTTTTGACAGAACCGGACGGTGCCCGTCTACTGCCTGTTCTGCAGCAAGCCAGCGTTCCGCTTCTGGCCAGCCTCGACCGTGCGGTCAATCTTTGGGAAACAGACGCCCGCGGACGTACCGATGCGCTGACCAATCAATCCCACATCATGTTGGCCATCGCGTGTACCATCCTCATCCTCGAAGGACTCCTGATTTTTCTGCCGGCCCAATACAGCGTCCGCCGAACCTTGGCAGAGATGGAACGCTCCCACGAAGAGATCACGGCCAAAACCCAACGGATTGAGGCGATCGCCGAAGATCTCCATCACGCTGCCTTTCACGACACGCTTACGGGGCTGGCCAACCGGGCCCAGTTGTTCTCGGTTCTGGAACAGGCTTTGGACGGCTGGCTGGACAGCGGGGCCCCTGTTGCCGTCATCCAGATTGATCTGGATCACTTCAAGGCCATCAATGACACCTATGGCCATCCTGCGGGCGATTATGTTCTGCAAGAGGCCTCCAGACGAATGGCGGAACTGGTCCGCCCGCAGGATCTGGTCGCGCGGATGGGCGGCGACGAATTTGTTGTGGTCGCACCTTTTAAACACTGGGAAGACGTCAACGAACAACTTGAGGCGATGGGCCAAGCCATGATCGCAGAGATTTCGCGTGGCGTGCAGTATGACGGCATTGACCTGACCTTAGGCGCAACCATCGGTGCCGCGCTGGCGGGGCCAAGTGCCAAGACATCCGATGAATTGATCGCGGCCGCAGATCATGCGTTGTATCTGGCCAAAAATGCAGGCCGTGGCCGATTGTGCATCGGCGATTTCGTCTATGAACCGCCCCTTGGGGACGTGGCGGCGTAAGCCGGTCGCCCCAATGCGGGCCGTGCCGCAGCAGCCCCCTTCACAAACGTCCCATTGCCGACTAAATACCGACCCATGAACGGGCTGCGATTCGCGGTGCGTTCTATCGTCCGAGACGGTGGGTGAAGCCTTGCTTCATAAATCCTGCCCGAGGCGGGAAAGAAACGAATTTGACTGGTGCTCTCCATGGGCTCCATCCTTGTTCGGCTCAACCCCCGTTAAATATGGACAACAACGTCGGGCCCCTTGGGGCTTTGGCAGAATTGAGCCGGGGCGCGGACCATCCAACCCCCAAACTTGGAGTGAAACTGTGGATAGAGCCCAGAAAGAAAAATTGGTCGAAGAGCTCGGCCAAATCTTCGAAAGCTCTGGCGTCGTTGTGGTTGCCCACTACGAAGGCATGACAGTTGCTGAAATGCAGGATCTGCGGGGTCGCATGCGCGACGCTGGCGGTTCTGTGCGCGTCGCCAAGAACAAGCTCGCCAAAATCGCCCTCGACGGTAAACCATGCGAAAGCATCGCGGATTACCTGACGGGCATGACCGTCCTCTCCTATTCTGAAGATCCTGTGGCTGCGGCCAAGGTTGTTCAGACATACGCCAAGGAAAACGACAAGCTCGTGATCCTCGGCGGTGCCATGGGTGAGAACGCTCTGGACCCTGCCGGTGTGAAAGCCGTGTCCGAAATGCCATCCCGCGAGGAGCTTATCGCCTCCATCGTTGGTTGCATCGGTGCACCTGCTGCCAACATCGCTGGTGCCATTGGCGCGCCTGCTTCGAACGTCGCAAGCATTCTCTCGACCATCGAAGAGAAGGCTGCGTAAGCAATCTGACTGCCATCGTAGGGAAGACCCCTCACGTTGGAACACAAATTTAGAAATGGAAAAGCACAATGGCTGATCTGAAGAAACTTGCCGAAGAGATCGTCAACCTGACACTTCTCGAAGCACAAGAACTGAAAACCATCCTCAAGGATGAGTACGACATCGAGCCCGCAGCTGGCGGCGCTGTGATGATGGCTGGTCCTGCTGGCGGCGACGCTGGCGGTGCAGCAGAAGAGAAGACAGAATTTGACGTCGTTCTCAAGAACGCTGGCGCATCCAAGATCAACGTGATCAAGGAAGTTCGCGGCATCACGGGTCTGGGCCTCAAAGAAGCCAAAGACCTCGTCGAAGCTGGCGGCAAGATCAAAGAAGGTGTCGACAAGGCAGAAGCCGAAGACATCAAAGGCAAGCTGGAAGCAGCTGGCGCCGAGGTCGAGCTGGCCTAAGCCACGCTCTTCTTTGGAAGATCAAAGACGGCGGTCCCGAAAGGGGCCGTCGTTTTTGTTTGGGGATAACATTTCAGGCTTTGCTGCATTTCGGAATTCGATGCCCGACCTTGTTTTGGCAGAGGTCTTCTGCTCAAACTGCTTTCGCAGTCCTGTTCAGCGCAAAGGCAATTGTTTTCGAGGCCTTCTATTGTGATGGAACCCATCCTATTTCTACGGCATGATGCACAATACTCTCTACCGATTTCAGCGTCGTCAAAAAACGGCACTTTTTTGGCTCGCCATTCTGTTTCTTGTTTTGTCTTTTGCTTGGTGGATCGTGGAAATTCTTGACTGGTCGTTCCCTTTAGAGCCACTGGTCGTCTTTGTTGGAGGGTTAACGACTCTTACCGCTATTTATTGGCCGTTTCAGGCTTCAAACGTCAACAATCGCCTCTGCGGCCGCACCACATTTGGATACAAGGCAAACAACGGCCAATTTCTTATTGGAAAAGATGAAGCGGAACTCACTTTGAAATTTTCAAATGCTTCGGGAGAGGCTATTCATTTGTATTCCGATCCCGCGAATGTTTCACGCATTGCTTTGGCAACGGGGGCCGGCCAAATTTCTGATATCAAAGACGTCACGGTTTTTGACTTCTCTAACCGTGTCGTGACACCAAAGGAAAACCAAATCGTTTGCCTTCAAAACGTGTTGGGTAACTTCGCGTGTATTCATATTCACGATGTAAAAGGTGAGTCCCATGGCGACAGCGTTTCTGAAGTGATTTTCTCATATGTTATTCTTCCTGACGGCAGCACAGATTTTTCTTAGGCGGGTTCTGAAGCTCTCCGATTTACTCTGAAAGCCGTCATTGGTGCGCGTCGCCATCGCCACATCAATCCTCACTCCCCTGGCCCATCCCCCACCTTTAAACTGGACCTATGCGCTCGTCCCATATGGCGCTAAACATCCCGGGATGGAGGAAACATGGACGGTTCAGTTCTCACACTCGAAATGATGGTTGTCCTTGGGCTGCTGGCGTTCACCGTTTTTCTGTTTGTCTCTGAAATCATCCGCATTGATCTTGCCGCTCTTCTGGTGATGGCCCTTCTGGGGATCCTCAGCACCGTGCCGGGCTTGGGCAATCTGTCTGATGGGGCCGATTTGTTTGCTGGCTTTTCGTCCAACGCGGTCATCTCGATCATCGCCGTGATGATCGTGGGCGCGGGCCTCGACAAGACCGGTCTGATGTCCAAAGTCGCGGCGCTGATCCTCAAACGCGGGGGCACGACCGAAGGGCGCATCATCCCCATCGTGTCCGGCACCGTCGGCGTCATCTCATCCTTTATGCAAAACGTCGGCGCCGCGGCGCTGTTTTTGCCCGTGATCAGCCGCATTTCAGCGCGCACCGAAATTCCCATGTCGCGCCTTGCCATGCCCATGGGCTTTTGCGCCATTCTTGGCGGCACGATCACAATGGTCGGCTCATCGCCCCTGATCCTTCTGAATGATCTGTTGGCGACGGCCAATGACATGTTGCCTGCGGGCCAACAAATGGAACCCTTTGGGCTGTTTTCGGTGACCCCCATCGGCATCATGTTGGTGCTGACGGGGGTCCTGTATTTCGTGTTGCTGGGCCGCTGGATCCTGCCCGGCCAGCGGGGTAGGGGGGAGGACGCCGGTGCCGCGCGGTCCATGCAGGACTACATCGAAAACACCTACGGCCTGCGCGCGGATATGTTTGAACTCAGCGTGCCGGAGGGGTCCATTCTCATCGGCCAAACCCTGTCCGACGTCATGGTGGCGCACCACCTTTACATCCTCGGCACATCCTACAAGGGTCACAAGGTCATCGCGCCCATGGCCGACACCGTGATTGAGGCCCCGTGCCGTTTGGCTGTTCTGGGCCTGCGCCGCGCGTTGGAGGATGAATTTTGCACACCCTACAACGTCAAAATTCTGCCAGCCCTCGATATCTTTGCCGATGATTTCGCGGCCACGGAATCCGGCGTGGCGGAGGTGGTGATCCCACCTGGGTCCTCTGTCATCGGCCAAAGCCCGATTGATCTGCGTCTGCGGTCCAAACACGGGCTGTCGATTTTGGCGATCCACCGCGGGGAGGACACGCTCAGCCATGTGGAAACCGAAGACCACGTCGCCACCCATATCGGCGCGGTGCCCCTACAGGCGGGCGATACGTTGGTCGTACACGTGCGCTGGGAAAAGCTCACCCGCCTGAAACAAGACCGCGATTATGTCGTCGTGACCTCCGATTTCCCGCAAGAGGAGTTGCGCCCCAACAAGGTGAACTGGGCCCTTGGGTTTTTTGCGATGACGTTGGGCCTGATCCTGTTCACCGATCTGTTGTTGTCCCTGTGTCTGCTGGCAGGCGCGCTGGGCATGATCCTGTCGCGCGTTCTCAGCATTGATGAGGCTTATGACGCCGTGAGTTGGAGCACCGTTTTCCTTCTCGCGTCCCTCATCCCGCTGGGGCAGGCGGTGCAGAACACTGGCACGGCGGCATGGATTGCCGGACAAATCCTGACGTTGCTGGACGGCTGGCCGCTTTGGGCGCTGCAGGCTGGTCTTGCGGTTCTTGCCACGGCGTTCACGCTGGTGATGTCGAATGTGGGCGCCACTGTCCTTTTGGTTCCGCTTGCCGTCTCCATCGCGTTCGAGGCGGGCGGCGATCCGGCGATTTTTGCGCTGACGGTTGCGATCTCAACCTCGAATTCCTTTCTGATCCCCACCCATCAGGTCAACGCGCTGATCATGGGGCCTGCCGGCTACCGCGTGGTGGATTTTGTGCGATCCGGCGGGATCATGACGATCCTGTTTTTGGTGGTCTCTCTGGTGGGATTGTCCATTTTCTTCTGATGGTCAGGGCGCATTTGCCAGACATCAGCCATACCTGTGCCATACGCAAACCATACGGGAACCATACGCCCTGTTTTGTGGTTAGCCCTTGACCCAAGGATGGGACTGGGGGCAAACTATGACCCAACCAAGTGGAGGGGCGCGCCCCCTTGCCAAATATCTTTAGACATCCTAAATAACCGCGAGATGCGGCTTCGATTGATTCGGGGCCGCCTTTTCTGTCTTGCAATATGGAGCCGACACACCCTTCGAAAAACTTAACGTTTTCAAGGGGAAGGCAAAATATTGCGCTCTGTCTTGGTAAGGGCCCTGCGGGGTGTTTTCCAAGGTAGATTTGGGGTCGAGGGCCGCGCTTTGGGTCGCGCGGCGAGAATGGACCCCCTTTTTGCTGTCTCGTATGGCCGCAGGTCAGTCGCCCAACTGCCCTGCACCGTTGAGAAAATTTGAAAGGTTTTCAGACACATGGCGCAAACGTTCCTCGGTCAGAAACGTCTCCGTAAATATTATGGCAAAATCAACGAAGTGCTTGATATGCCGAACCTCATTGAGGTTCAGAAATCCTCCTATGATCTGTTCCTGCGCTCCGGCGACAGCGACACGCCGCTGGACGGCGAAGGGATCAAGGGTGTGTTCCAGTCGGTCTTCCCGATCAAGGATTTCAACGAAACCTCCATTCTGGAATTCGTGAAGTACGAGCTTGAAAAGCCAAAGTACGACGTTGAGGAATGTCAGCAGCGCGACATGACCTATTCCGCGCCGCTAAAGGTCACCCTCCGTCTGATCGTGTTTGATGTCGACGAAGACACGGGCGCGAAGTCCGTGAAGGACATCAAGGAACAAGACGTGTTCATGGGCGATATGCCCCTGATGACACCGAACGGCACCTTTGTTGTGAACGGAACGGAACGCGTGATCGTGTCCCAGATGCACCGCTCTCCTGGTGTGTTCTTTGACCACGACAAAGGCAAAACGCACAGCTCGGGCAAGCTGCTGTTCGCCTGCCGGATCATTCCGTATCGCGGGTCGTGGCTCGACTTTGAATTCGACGCCAAAGACCTTGTGTTCGCGCGCATCGACCGTCGCCGTAAGCTGCCAGTGACAACACTGCTGTACGCGCTGGGCCTCGATCAAGAAGCGATCATGAACGCCTATTATGACACTGTCGATTACACCTACGACAAGAAGGCGAAGGGCTGGAAAACCAAGTTCTTCCCCGAACGTGTGCGCGGCACCCGCCCGACGTTCGATCTGGTCGATGCCAAATCTGGTGAAGTGATCGGTGAAGCGGGCAAGAAAATGACGCCCCGCGCGGTCAAAAAGCTGATCGACGAAGGCGAAGTGACCGAACTTCTCGTGCCTTACGAACAGATCGTTGGCAAATTTGCCGCCCTCGACATCATCAACGAAGAAACCGGTGCGATCTACGTCGAAGCCGGGGATGAGTTGACGTTGGAAATGGACAAAGATGGCGAAGTCATCGGCGGCTCCCTGAAGGAGCTGGTGGATGCTGGCGTCACCACCATTCCTGTCCTCGACATCGATAACATCAATGTCGGCCCCTACATGCGCAACACCATGGCGTCGGACAAAAACATGTCCCGCGAAACCGCGCTGATGGACATCTACCGTGTGATGCGCCCGGGCGAGCCGCCCACCGTTGACGCCGCATCGACCCTGTTCGACAGCTTGTTCTTCGACGCCGAGCGGTATGACCTGTCTGCCGTGGGCCGTGTGAAAATGAACATGCGCCTCGCACTTGAGGCCGAAGACACGCTGCGCACCCTGCGCCGTGAAGATATCGTATCCTGTATCAAGGCGCTGGTTGAATTGCGCGATGGCAAGGGCGATGTGGACGACATCGACCACCTCGGCAACCGTCGTGTCCGCTCCGTGGGTGAGCTGATGGAAAACCAGTATCGCGTTGGCCTTCTGCGGATGGAACGTGCGATCAAAGAACGTATGTCCTCGGTTGAAATCGATACGGTCATGCCGCAGGATCTCATCAACGCGAAACCTGCTGCCGCTGCCGTGCGCGAATTCTTCGGCTCTTCGCAGCTGTCGCAGTTCATGGACCAAACCAACCCGCTGTCGGAAGTCACGCACAAGCGTCGTCTGTCCGCACTGGGGCCAGGCGGTCTGACCCGCGAACGTGCCGGCTTTGAGGTCCGCGACGTGCACCCGACCCACTATGGCCGCATGTGCCCGATTGAAACGCCGGAAGGGCCAAACATTGGTCTGATCAACTCGCTGGCGACCTTTGCCCGCGTGAACAAATACGGCTTCATCGAAACGCCATACCGCAAGGTTGTCGACGGCAAGGTCACAGACGAAGTGTCCTACATGTCTGCGACCGAAGAAATGCGTCACACGGTGGCGCAGGCCAACGCGTCCTTGGATGAAAACAACGTCTTCACCAACGAAATGGTCAACACCCGTCAAAACGGTGAATACACGCTGGCCCCCACGGGCAACGTGGACCTGATCGACGTCTCGCCCAAGCAGTTGGTCTCCGTCGCGGCCTCGCTGATCCCGTTCCTTGAGAACGACGACGCGAACCGCGCCCTGATGGGCTCGAACATGCAACGTCAGGCTGTGCCTTTGTTGCAGGCTGAGGCACCCTTGGTTGGTACAGGTATCGAAGAAGTGGTTGCCCGCGACTCCGGTGCGGCGATCATGGCCAAGCGCGGCGGGATCATCGACCAGGTCGACGCCACACGTATCGTTGTGCGCGCCACGTCCGACCTTGAGGTCGGCGACCCCGGCGTTGACATCTACCGTATGCGCAAGTTCCAGCGCTCCAACCAGAACACCTGCATCAACCAGCGTCCGCTGGTGAAGGTGGGCGACACAGTCGGCAAAGGTGAGGTCATCGCAGACGGCCCCTCCACGGATATCGGTGAACTGGCGCTCGGCAAGAACGTCGTCGTCGCGTTTATGCCGTGGAACGGCTACAACTACGAAGATTCCATTCTGATCTCCGAGCGTATCGTGCGCGACGACGTCTTCACCTCTATCCACATTGAGGAATTCGAAGTCGCCGCCCGTGACACCAAGCTTGGGCCAGAGGAAATCACCCGCGACATCCCCAACGTCGGTGAGGAAGCTCTGCGCAACCTTGACGAAGCGGGCATCGTCTATATCGGTGCAGAGGTTGGCCCTGCGGATATCCTGGTCGGTAAGATCACGCCAAAAGGCGAAAGCCCGATGACGCCAGAGGAGAAACTCCTTCGCGCCATCTTCGGTGAGAAAGCCTCCGACGTTCGCGACACCTCCCTGCGTCTGCCACCCGGCGACTTCGGGACAGTTGTTGAGGTTCGCGTCTTCAACCGCCACGGTGTCGAAAAAGACGAACGTGCCCTGCAGATCGAACGGGAAGAGGTCGAACGCCTCGCCCGTGACCGCGACGACGAGATGACGATCCTTGATCGCAACATCTACGCCCGTTTGCGCACCATGATCGAAGGCAAAACCGTCGCCAAAGGCCCCAAAGGCATCAAGGCTGGCACGACCATCGACGCGGCCCTGCTGGACGATATGCCCCGCAGCCACTGGTGGCAGCTAGCGCTGAAGGAAGAAGGCGACGCACAAATCGTCGAAGCCCTGAACGAACAGTACGAAGCGCAGAAAAAACTGCTCGACGCACGGTTCGAAGACAAGGTCGAGAAAGTGCGCCGCGGCGACGATCTGCCCCCGGGCGTGATGAAAATGGTCAAAGTCTTTGTGGCGGTGAAGCGTAAGCTGCAGCCCGGTGACAAAATGGCCGGTCGTCACGGCAACAAGGGTGTCATTTCCAAGGTTGTCCCGATGGAGGACATGCCGTTCCTCGCAGACGGTACGCCAGTCGACTTCGTTCTGAACCCGCTCGGCGTGCCATCGCGTATGAACGTCGGTCAGATCCTTGAGACGCACATGGGTTGGGCCGCACGCGGTCTGGGCCTGCACATCGACGAAGCCCTTGGCGAATACCGCCGGTCCGGTGATCTGACACCTGTCCGCGACGCCATGAAGATCGCCTATGGTGACAATGTCTACGAAGAAGGCATCGAAGGCATGGACGAAGGCCAACTGGTCGAGGCCGCAGGCAACGTGACCCGCGGTGTGCCAATCGCAACGCCCGTCTTTGACGGCGCAGTTGAGGCCGACGTCAACGATGCGCTCAAACGTGCTGGGTTCTCTGAATCCGGTCAGTCGATCCTGTTCGACGGGCGCACCGGTGAACAGTTCGCACGGCCTGTGACAGTGGGCATCAAATACCTGCTGAAACTGCACCACTTGGTCGACGACAAGATCCACGCCCGTTCTACGGGGCCGTACTCCCTCGTCACGCAGCAGCCGCTGGGTGGTAAGGCGCAGTTCGGTGGTCAGCGCTTCGGTGAGATGGAAGTCTGGGCACTCGAAGCTTACGGCGCCGCCTACACCTTGCAGGAAATGCTGACGGTGAAATCGGACGACGTGGCAGGCCGGACGAAGGTCTATGAAAGCATCGTCAAGGGCGAGGACAACTTCGAGGCTGGCGTGCCAGAATCGTTCAACGTTCTTGTGAAAGAAGTCCGCGGGCTAGGCCTCAACATGGAACTCCTGGATGCGGAGGATGATGAGTAACCAAAATTTCCTCGAAATTTTGGGCGCAGGCTTTCGATGAAAGCCTGCCTCACCCCTCCCACCATACTGAAAAGGTATCGATATGAACCAGGAATTGACAAACAACCCGTTTAACCCGCTCACACCGGCGAAAACGTTTGACGAAATCAAGGTCTCCTTGGCCTCCCCCGAACGGATCCTCAGCTGGTCCTTCGGTGAGATCAAGAAGCCCGAAACCATCAACTACCGGACGTTCAAGCCCGAACGTGATGGCCTGTTCTGTGCCCGTATCTTTGGGCCGATCAAGGATTACGAATGTCTGTGCGGCAAATATAAGCGTATGAAATATCGCGGCGTTGTCTGCGAGAAATGCGGCGTGGAAGTGACGTTGCAAAAGGTGCGTCGCGAACGCATGGGCCACATCGAACTGGCCGCCCCCGTGGCACACATCTGGTTCCTGAAATCCCTGCCATCCCGTATCGGTCTGATGCTGGACATGACGCTGCGCGATCTGGAACGCATCCTCTATTTCGAAAACTACGTGGTGATCGAACCCGGCCTGACGGACCTGACCTATGGTGCCCTGATGACCGAGGAAGAATACCTCGACGCACAAGACGCCTACGGCATGGACGCCTTCACCGCCAACATCGGCGCCGAAGCCATCCGTGAGATGCTCTCCCAGATTGACCTTGAGGCAGAGGCAGAACACCTGCGCGAAGAACTCAAAGTCGCGACGGGTGAACTCAAGCCCAAGAAGATCATCAAGCGTCTGAAGATCGTCGAAAGCTTCTTGGAATCTGGCAACCGCCCCGAATGGATGATCTTGACGGTCGTGCCCGTGATCCCGCCAGAGCTGCGCCCGCTGGTGCCGCTGGATGGTGGCCGTTTCGCGACGTCCGACCTCAACGACCTCTACCGTCGTGTGATCAACCGGAACAACCGTCTCAAGCGTCTGATTGAACTGCGCGCACCTGACATCATCGTCCGCAACGAAAAGCGGATGCTGCAGGAATCCGTCGATGCCTTGTTCGACAACGGCCGCCGTGGCCGCGTGATCACGGGTGCCAACAAGCGTCCGCTGAAATCGCTGTCCGACATGCTGAAAGGCAAACAGGGTCGTTTCCGTCAAAACCTTTTGGGCAAACGCGTCGACTTCTCTGGCCGTTCGGTCATCGTGACCGGTCCAGAGCTGAAGCTGCACCAATGTGGTCTGCCCAAGAAGATGGCGTTGGAACTGTTCAAGCCGTTCATCTACTCGCGCCTCGAAGCCAAAGGCCTGTCTTCCACCGTGAAGCAAGCCAAGAAACTGGTCGAAAAAGAACGTCCCGAGGTTTGGGATATCCTGGATGAGGTCATCCGCGAGCACCCGGTCATGCTGAACCGTGCGCCCACGTTGCACCGTCTTGGCATTCAGGCGTTCGAACCCGTGCTGATCGAAGGTAAAGCTATTCAGCTGCACCCGCTTGTCTGTTCTGCGTTCAACGCTGACTTCGACGGGGACCAGATGGCTGTTCACGTGCCGCTGTCCCTTGAGGCTCAGCTCGAAGCCCGCGTTCTGATGATGTCCACGAACAACGTTCTGTCGCCCGCCAACGGCGCGCCGATCATCGTGCCATCGCAGGATATGATCCTTGGTCTGTACTACACGACCATCGAACGTGAAGGCATGAAGGGCGAAGGCATGACCTTCGGCACCATCGAAGAGGTCGAGCATGCGCTCGCCGCTGGCGAAGTGCACCTTCACGCCAAGATCACGGCGCGCATTCCGCAGATCGATGCCGAAGGCAACGAGGTTATGCAGCGGTTTGAAACCACGCCGGGCCGTGTTCGTCTGGGCGCGCTTTTGCCGCTGAACAACAAGGCCCCGTTTGAACTGGTGAACCGTCTTCTGCGTAAGAAGGAAGTTCAGCAGGTCATCGACACGGTCTATCGTTACTGTGGCCAGAAAGAATCCGTCATCTTCTGTGACCAGATCATGACAATGGGCTTCCGCGAAGCCTTCCGCGCCGGTATTTCCTTCGGCAAGGACGACATGGTCATCCCCGACACCAAATGGACGCTGGTCAACGAGACCCGTGAACAGGTGAAGGATTTCGAACAGCAGTACATGGACGGCCTGATCACTCAGGGCGAAAAGTACAACAAAGTTGTCGATGCATGGTCCAAGTCGAACGACAAGGTGACCGAGGCGATGATGACCACCATCTCGACCACCAAGCGCAACGAAGACGGGTCTGAGGCCGAACCAAACTCGGTTTACATGATGGCCCACTCCGGTGCGCGTGGCTCGGTCACGCAGATGAAACAGCTGGGCGGCATGCGCGGCCTGATGGCCAAGCCGAACGGTGAAATCATCGAGACGCCGATCATCTCGAACTTTAAAGAAGGTTTGACCGTTCTCGAATACTTCAACTCCACCCACGGTGCCCGTAAGGGTCTGTCGGATACGGCGTTGAAAACCGCGAACTCCGGTTACCTGACCCGTCGTCTTGTGGACGTGGCGCAGGATTGTATCGTCCGCGAAGTCGATTGTGGCACCGAACGTGCGATCACAGCCGAAGCTGCCGTGAACGATGGTGAGGTCGTGTCGTCCCTGGGCGAACGCATCCTTGGTCGCGTGTCCGCAGATGATGTGCTGAAGCCCGGCACCGATGAGGTGCTGTGCAAGGCCGGTGATCTGATCGACGAACGCATGGCCGACACGATTGAGGCCGCGGGCGTGCAGAAAATGCGCATCCGCAGCCCGCTGACCTGTGAGTCTGAGGACGGCGTTTGCGCCATGTGTTACGGTCGTGACCTTGCCCGTGGTACGCGCGTCAACATCGGTGAGGCCGTCGGCATCATCGCGGCACAATCCATCGGTGAGCCTGGCACACAGCTGACGATGCGGACATTCCACATCGGCGGCGTTGCCCAAGGTGGCCAGCAGTCCTTCCTTGAGGCGTCGTCTGACGGCAAGGTCGAGTTCCGCAATGCCAACATTCTTGAGAATGAGGCAGGCGAACAGGTCGTGATGGGCCGCAATATGGTCCTCGCCATCATGGACGAGAACGGCGAAGAGCGTGCAAACCACAAGGTTGGCTACGGCTCGAAGGTGTTCGTCAAGGACGGCGCAGAGATCGCCCGGGGCGACAAGATGTTTGAATGGGATCCCTACACCCTGCCGATCATCGCCGAGAAATCCGGTACGGTAAAATACGTGGACCTCGTGAACGGGATTGCCGTGCGCGAAGACACTGACGATGCGACGGGCATGACCCAGAAAATCGTCACCGACTGGCGCTCTGTCCCCAAAGGCAACGAACTCAAGCCAGAAATCCTGGTCGTGGGTGACGACGGGGAGCCTATGCGCAATGAGGCGGGCAACCCAGTGACCTACCCGATGTCCGTGGACGCCGTTCTGTCTGTCGAAGACGGGCAAAAAGTGTCTGCTGGTGACGTTGTCGCGCGTATTCCGCGCGAAGGCGCCAAGACCAAGGACATTACCGGTGGTCTGCCTCGTGTGGCCGAATTGTTCGAAGCCCGCCGTCCAAAGGATCACGCAATCATCGCCGAAATCGATGGCTACGTGCGCTTTGGCAAGGACTACAAGAACAAGCGCCGCATCGCGATTGAGGCGGCCGATGATCCGGACACCAAGGTCGAGTACATGGTGCCCAAGGGCAAACACATCCCCGTGCAGGAAGGCGACTTCGTGCAAAAGGGCGATTACATCATGGATGGCAACCCAGCCCCCCATGACATCCTCGCCATCATGGGTGTCGAAGCACTTGCGGACTACATGATCGACGAAGTGCAGGACGTGTATCGCCTGCAGGGTGTGAAGATCAATGACAAGCACATCGAGGTGATCGTGCGTCAGATGCTCCAGAAGTGGGAGATTTCTGACAGCGGTGACACGACGCTGTTGAAGGGTGAAAACGTCGACAAGGTCGAGTTTGATGAGGCCAACGAAAAGGCCATCGCCCGTGGCGGTCGCCCCGCACAGGGTGAGCCGATCTTGCTCGGGATCACAAAGGCGTCCTTGCAGACCCGTTCGTTTATCTCTGCCGCGTCCTTCCAGGAAACAACGCGCGTGCTGACCGAGGCTTCGGTTCAGGGCAAGCGGGACAAGCTGGTTGGCCTGAAAGAGAACGTCATTGTGGGCCGTCTGATCCCGGCAGGGACAGGTGGTGCGACACAGCGTGTCACCAAGATTGCGTCTGATCGTGACAACGTTGTCATTCAGGCCCGCCGTGAAGAGGCCGAAGAGGCCGCCCGTCTGGCCGCGCCAGAGCCTGTGGCGGATGATGTCATCGGTGGTGACGCCTTTGACACGATCATCGCAGACACAGAAGAGAGCCGCGACGAGTAAGTCGTCCGTTTCAGTGACATAAAAAGGGCCGTTGGTGAAAGCCGGCGGCCCTTTTGTTTCGAATGGGCTTTGCCCATCCGACCCGCGCCGCTTCGCGGCGGGGAAGGGGGCGCTGCCCCCTCGGCTGCGCCTCACCCCCGAGGTCTTTTTGACCCAAAGAAACGGGCTGTTCCGTCGTCCATGAAGGGCCCATTTTGGTGCATCATGATGGGGCGAGGTCAGGGTGCAGGTAGGCGTCCGGATAAGACATTGGATGGGTCGGGCCCAACGGGATCATCTTGTTCCAAAATAGCCTTGCCGGCAATGAAGCAGCGAGGAGGCCACGGCTACGTCTGGCACCGCATAGACCCGGCACAGCCATCGCCACAGGTTTGGATAATCCAGACTGCGGGCGCCGTTCAGTTTCATGCGGACATCGTAGACCGGCTCGTGACGAAAGAGCGTCGGGAAGAGCCGCAAGTCTGCTTCGGTAAAGGTGTCCACTGTCAAATAGGGGCGGCCGTCCGCCAAAGGGTCATTGAGGGCGTGCAGTTCTTCAAATTAGGTCTCAAACGGCGCCGCATAGACGTATTGATCGGAAGAAAAACCTGCTTTGTAGGCCCCGTTGTTGATGGCGATGCAGATTGACGTGATAAGCGCGTCGACCTCGGGGCGCAGCGCTGCGGGGTGAAGATCAAGCCCATTGCCGCCAAGTTTTGCCCCATATGCGAACAGCATCTGGACAATATCTGCGCTTTCGTTCGTGACGATCCGTTTCGTCGTTTTGACGTAGAGGTGTGGGAGGGGTTTTTCATCAGACCCTTCGGCCTCATAGATTGCCTTGGCATACCGATGGGCTTGGCCGATCCCCGTCTCATAGGTGCAGTCGGGCAGAGGCGCCGGTGAGGGATGCGGGCCGTGTCTGATCAAATGTCCACAGATTGTCCTCGTGGTTGGGGATGGCCAGGTCCATTGTAATGCTGTCAGTCCGGCCAAGCACAGATCGTGCCACTGTCACGCGGTGACACCATGGGCAATTCAAGGCCACAATCAGATGAACCGGTCGGGCCAGGCGGGGTGTCCTGCGGTCCGATCCAGTTGCGAAACCCGCTGAGCCCACGAACAAATTCTCCCCGTGTTCGACGCCATGAGAGGTCTGTCTGAACTTCTTCGGTCGCGATGTCGGTTGGCTTTGACAGGGTGCTTTCCACCCGCGGGCCCCGCTGATAGCACGGGAGCATGGCAGTGTCAGATAACATACGGGCGGCCCTCTTGATTATGGTGTCGATGACGGCCTTCACCGTCAACGATGCGCTGATGAAACTTGCGTCGGGGGGGCTGCCGTTCTTTCAGCAGATCTTTTTGCGCGGCTGTTTGATCACGGGCGGCCTGTTTGTTTTGGCGTGGTCCATGGGACATCTGCGCTATCGGACCACCCCGCAGGATCGGAAGTTGACCGCCCTGCGCACGGCGGCTGAGGCGGTGGGCACCGTCTTTTTCCTGACCGCGCTCTATTCTATGCCGCTGGCCAATCTGTCGGCGATCTTGCAGGCCCTGCCGCTGACCGTCACCCTGGCCGCGGCGCTCTTTTTCGGCGAGGCCGTGGGCTGGCGCCGGATTGCGGCGATTGTCGTTGGGTTTGTGGGGGTCACCATCATCATCCGCCCCGGCATGGATGGCTTCACGGTCTATTCTCTCTATGGGCTGGCGGCTGTCGCGGCTGTGACCCTGCGCGATCTGGCGGCACGAAAATTGTCGTCCACCATTCCGTCCACCCGTGTGGCATTGGCGGCGGCCATTGGGGTCACGGTGCTGTCAGGGCTCGGGTCAGTGGTCCTTCAGGAACGCTGGGTCGTGCCCAGCTTGGGCGAGGGCGCGTTGATCACAGGCGCGGCGCTGTGCCTGATGGCAGGGTATACGGCGGCTGTCGCAGGCATGCGCGGAGGGGACATCGGGTTTGTAGCCCCGTTCCGCTACACATCACTGCTGGTGGCACTGATTCTAGGCCTTGTGCTGTTCAACGAATGGCCGGACCGGCTGACGATGATCGGCGCGGGAATCGTCGTGGCCACTGGCCTCTTTACCCTTTACCGGGAACGCGCCAGCCGACAGACCGCGGCCCTTTCTGCCAAAGGCCTGCGCCCGCGCTGAGGCGCTGTTGACACCTCATCCCAACCGCTGTAGAGAGCGCGCAACTTGGCCGTGGGTTCACCCGTTGGTCAGGCATCATAATCGTCGTGGTCAAGATCCGACCTACTGCTGGTCCGATCCTCTGAATACCCAACCGCTCCGTATGCTCCGGTAAGGCTACGACAGCGGGTCATTTGTGCATTTTGGACGCAAGATGCACACGAGAATTAGAAAACCGCGGCGCGATCGGTGCTGCAACACATGTGTAGGAAGTAGGGAAACCAGCCTAATGCCAACGATTCAACAGCTGATCCGCAAACCGCGGCAGCCCAAAGTAAAACGCTCCAAATCGCTTCACCTTGAAGGCAACCCGCAAAAGCGCGGCGTGTGCACACGTGTCTATACAACGACACCGAAGAAGCCGAACTCCGCTATGCGTAAGGTTGCCAAAGTGCGCCTGACAAATGGCTTTGAGGTCATCAGCTACATCCCGGGTGAAAGCCACAACCTTCAGGAACACTCCGTGGTTCTGATCCGCGGCGGTCGTGTGAAAGACCTTCCCGGTGTGCGTTACCACATCCTGCGCGGTGTTCTGGATACCCAGGGCGTCAAAGACCGGAAACAGCGTCGCTCCAAGTACGGCGCGAAGCGTCCTAAGTAAGAGGATCATTAAATGTCACGTCGTCACGCCGCTGAAAAACGCCAGATTCTGCCCGATGCAAAATTTGGTGACAAAGTCCTGTCCAAGTTCATGAACAACCTCATGATCGACGGGAAGAAATCCGTTGCTGAGCGCATCGTCTACAACGCCTTTGACCGCGTTGAAGACAAGCTGAAGAAAGCCCCTGTTGAGGTTTTCCACGAAGCTCTCGACAACATCAAACCCAACCTCGAAGTGCGCTCGCGCCGCGTCGGTGGTGCCACCTATCAGGTGCCCGTCGAAGTGCGCCCCGAACGCCGTGAGGCTCTGGCCATCCGCTGGCTGATCGCAGCCGCCAAAGGCCGGAACGAAAAAACCATGGAAGAGCGCCTTGCAGGTGAACTTGTCGACGCCGTCAACGGCCGCGGCACAGCTGTCAAAAAGCGCGAAGACACCCATAAAATGGCCGACGCGAACAAAGCGTTCAGCCACTACCGCTGGTAAGAGGAAGCAGACCCAATGGCACGCGAATACCCTCTCGAACTTTATCGCAACTTCGGCATCATGGCCCACATCGATGCAGGTAAAACCACCTGCTCCGAGCGGATCTTGTTCTACACTGGTAAATCCCACAACATCGGTGAGGTGCACGATGGTGCAGCCACCATGGACTGGATGGAGCAGGAACAGGAACGCGGGATCACGATTACTTCCGCTGCGACAACCACATTCTGGGAACGCACTGAGGACGGTCAGACCCCTGACAGCCCCAAGCACCGGATGAACATCATTGACACCCCCGGACACGTTGACTTCACCATCGAAGTTGAACGCTCCTTGGCTGTTCTCGACGGCGCGGTCTGCGTGCTCGACGGCAACGCTGGTGTTGAACCACAAACAGAAACCGTGTGGCGTCAGGCTGACCGCTACAAGGTTCCGCGCATCGTCTTCGTCAACAAGATGGACAAGATCGGCGCCGACTTCTTCAACTGTGTTGCACAGATCGAAGACCGCACCGGCGCACGCGCCGTGCCCGTTGGTGTGCCAATCGGCTCCGAATCCGACCTCGAAGGTCTGGTTGATCTCGTGACAATGCAGGAATGGGTGTACGAGGGCGAAGACCTCGGCGCGTCTTGGATCAAGAAAGACATCCGCCCAGAGCTGCAGGACATGGCCAACGAATGGCGTGGCAAAATGGTCGAGGCCGCCGTCGAAATGGACGACGACGCCATGATGGAATACCTCGAAGGCAACGAACCTGACGTGCCGACCCTGCGCAAACTGCTGCGCAAGGGCACACTGTCTATGTCCTTCGTGCCTGTTCTGGGTGGCTCTGCTTTCAAGAACAAAGGTGTTCAGCCGCTGCTTAACGCTGTGATCGACTATCTGCCCAGCCCGCTGGACGTTGTGGATTACATGGGCTTTGCCCCCGGCGACGAAGAAGAAACCCGTAACATCGCCCGTCGTGCAGACGACAACATGGCGTTCTCCGGCCTTGCGTTCAAAATCATGAACGACCCTTACATGGGGACGCTGACGTTCACGCGGATCTATTCCGGTACGCTGAACAAAGGCGACACGCTGATGAACACCACGAAGGGCCGCAAGGAACGCATCGGCCGTATGGTGATGATGCACTCCAACAAGCAGGATGAAATCACCGAAGCATTCGCAGGTGACATCATCGCGCTGGCTGGTCTGAAAGACACCACAACCGGTGACACCCTGTCGGACGACAAGGATCAGGTGGTCCTCGAAACGATGACCTTCCCCGATCCGGTGATCGAGATCGCGGTTGAGCCCAAGACGAAGGCCGACCAAGAGAAGATGTCCATGGGTCTGCAGCGCCTCGCCGCAGAAGACCCGTCCTTCCGCGTGGAAACTGATCTGGAATCCGGTCAGACCATCATGAAGGGCATGGGCGAACTTCACCTCGACATCCTCGTGGACCGTCTGAAGCGTGAATTTAAGGTCGAAGCCAACATCGGTGCACCGCAGGTGGCCTACCGTGAAACCATTGGTCACGCGGTTGAACACACCTACACCCACAAGAAACAGTCTGGTGGCTCCGGTCAGTTCGGTGAGGTCAAGCTTAACATCATGCCGACAGAGCCGGGCGAAGGCTATTCCTTCGAATCCCTCATCGTGGGTGGTGCGGTTCCAAAGGAATACATCCCAGGTGTTGAAAAGGGCATTCAGTCCGTCATGGACAGCGGCCCTCTGGCTGGCTTCCCCGTGATCGACTTCAAGGTGCAGCTTCTGGACGGTAAGTTCCACGACGTTGACTCCTCGGTCCTCGCGTTCGAAATCGCAGCACGTATGTGTATGCGCGAAGGCATGAAAAAGGCCGGCGCCAAGCTGTTGGAACCCATCATGAAGGTCGAGGTGGTGACACCTGAGGAATACACCGGTGGCATCATCGGTGATCTCACGTCCCGCCGCGGTCAGGTGCAGGGTCAGGATACGCGCGGCAACGCCATCGCGATCGACGCCTTCGTGCCACTGGCCAACATGTTCGGCTACATCAACAACCTGCGTTCGATGTCTTCGGGTCGCGCGAACTTCACCATGCAGTTCGACCACTACGATCCGGTGCCATCCAACATCTCTGACGAGATCCAGGCGAAATTCGCCTAAGCCGGCCCCGGCTTAGGTGACCTCGGGCTGCGGCCCGAGGTCTCACACAACACATTCAAGGAGGCCATCATGGCTAAGGAAAAGTTTGAACGCACGAAACCGCACGTAAACATCGGCACGATTGGTCACGTTGACCACGGCAAGACGACGTTGACAGCCGCGATCACGAAGTATTTCGGTGATTTCCAGGCGTATGACCAGATCGACGGCGCGCCCGAAGAGAAAGCCCGCGGCATCACGATCTCCACCGCGCACGTGGAATACGAGACCGACAGCCGTCACTACGCCCACGTCGACTGCCCCGGCCACGCCGACTACGTCAAGAACATGATCACCGGTGCGGCCCAGATGGACGGCGCAATCCTGGTTGTGAACGCCGCTGACGGCCCAATGCCCCAAACGCGTGAGCACATCCTGCTGGGTCGCCAGGTTGGCATCCCGAAGATGGTCGTCTTCATGAACAAGGTTGACCAGGTCGACGACGAAGAGCTGCTTGAGCTGGTCGAGATGGAAATCCGCGAACTGCTCTCCTCCTATGAGTACCCAGGCGACGACATCCCTGTCATCCCCGGTTCCGCTCTGGCCGCGATGGAAGGCAACAACCCTGAGATCGGCGAAGAAGCTATCCGTAAGCTGATGGCGGCTGTGGACGAATACATCCCAACGCCTGAGCGCGCTGTGGACCAGCCGTTCCTGATGCCGGTTGAGGACGTGTTCTCGATCTCCGGTCGTGGTACGGTTGTGACAGGTCGTGTTGAGCGCGGCGTGATCAACGTGGGCGACGAAATCGAAATCGTTGGTATCCGCGACACTGCGAAAACGACCTGCACAGGCGTTGAAATGTTCCGCAAGCTGCTGGACCGTGGTGAGGCTGGCGACAACATCGGTGCGCTTCTGCGTGGTGTTGATCGTGACGGCGTTGAGCGTGGCCAGGTTCTGTGTAAGCCAGGTTCCGTGCAGCCGCACACGAAGTTCGAGGCCGAGGCCTACATCCTGACCAAGGACGAAGGTGGCCGTCACACGCCGTTCTTCGCGAACTACCGTCCGCAGTTCTACTTCCGCACGACGGACGTGACCGGCACCGTGAACCTGCCCGAGGGCACAGAAATGGTGATGCCAGGTGACAACCTGAAGTTCGACGTTGAGCTGATCGCACCGATCGCCATGGAGCAAGGCCTGCGCTTCGCCATCCGCGAAGGCGGCCGCACCGTCGGCGCTGGTGTTGTGTCTAAGATCATTGAGTAATTCTGGCTTTGCCAAAGTTACGAGACTGCAGCGGCGGCAGTCGAAACACAGTTTCGATGAGAGCCGATGAAGTCTAACCAATACCAAAGGCCCCCGCCCAAAGCGGGGGCCTTTTTGTATGGCGGTTCGAAGGTTTGAAACCATTTGAACGCGGCTTTGCCCAGACATGCGATTGGCGTCGCACGGGGCCGTCACTTTACGGATCAAGCGCATTGACCTAGGGTCAACGAAGGTTGACTTACCGATGGAGGACGATGCAATGGCTAGGTACTCTCGCAACTACGATCGCCTTGGGCGCGGCAGCACAGACCGTGTTTTTGAGCACAGCGACGGCTCTAAGACGATCGAACAATATGCGTCTCATCGTTGGGCGCCCGGAATGCATATGCAAGACGGACCACGTACGATCACCAAGATTGATCCTGACGGGAATGAAGTCAGCCGCGTTGTGAAACCCAAATAAGACGGTGCGCTGCCGTCGCCTTTTGACGGTCAGACCGTGCGGTTATCGTAGACTAAGTTAAGCGGCCTTTGAGAGAACCCGATTTCGCCCAGCGGATTTCGCGGCCAACAAACGCGCGTCGGCTTCTTCCAAAAGGGCCATCCCATTTTCAGACTCCTCCTGCAGGGTTGCGATCCCGATGCTGGCGGTGACATTGATCAGCAAATCGTCCACCTCAACCGGGGTCGATGCCACGACATCGCGCAATCGTTCGCAGGCCGTAAAAGCCCCGGACAGATCGGTTTCCGGAAAGATCACGGCAAACTCCTCCCCACCCAAACGTCCCACCAGATCGATTGACCGAAACTCCAAAATCAAGGCATCCGAAACAGCCCGAAGCACCGCGTCGCCCGCAGCATGGCCATAGGTGTCGTTCACTTGTTTGAAATGGTCCAGATCGATCATGGCGACCGACAGTGGGCGCTGGGTGCGCCGCGCGCGCGCAAATTCGGTTTTGAGGTTCTTTAGAAATGGCCGTCTGTTCGACAGCTCGGTCAATGGATCCGTATTGGCCTGATGCATCAGCATATCATAGGCGCGCGACAGTTCCCTGATGCTGATCATCCCCCGCAGGACGCCGCCCCGCTTGACGGGAATGTGGCGAATGTTGTTTGTCGTCATCAGCCGCAGCACATACCCCACCTCATCCTCGACCGTACAGGTGACCACATTTTTCGTCATGATCGACGACACAGGATCGTCAAAGGCCATGGCGTCTGCACGGGCAAATACCGGTATCAGGTCGCGTTCCGAAACAATGCCGACAAGGTTGCCAAAATCATCAAGCACCACTAGGGCGCCTATCCCGTGGCTTGTTAAGGTCTCTGCCACCTGCGACAGAGGCGCGGTCGGCAAAATGCTCAGAACGTCAGCGTCCGTGCGCCCTGCCATAAAGGTATCAATGTTCATCTTACGATCCGTTTCGATCGCCCCCGTCTTGGTGCTAACAAGGAAGACTGAACAAGATATTAATGTCGGCGCGATGCGGTGGGGCACCCCTTAACCCACGCGCCGGGATCCTTGGGGCCAAAACACAAGAATACGCTTGCCCCATGGGCGAAGTCCCCCTAAAAGCCACCCATCCAAGAGGCGCGATTCTACGCGCCTTTTTATATTGGACAAAATACGCGATGAGGGTGCCGGATGAGCCGCCATCTTCCTCTCCGTTAAGAACCCTAAGGTAAAGGGTGATGACATGGCCGTTGCTAGCCAAAACATCCGCATCCGCCTGAAGGCATTTGACTACCGCGTGCTGGATGCGTCCACACAAGAGATCGTCAATACTGCCAAGCGCACGGGTGCATCTGTTCGGGGGCCGATCCCGCTTCCAAACAAGATCGAAAAGTTCACCGTTCTGCGTGGACCCCACATTGACAAGAAATCCCGTGATCAGTTCGAAATCCGCACGCACAAGCGTCTTCTGGATATCGTCGACCCGACACCCCAGACCGTGGACGCGCTGATGAAGCTCGACCTGGCTGCCGGTGTTGACGTCGAGATCAAGGTTTAAGGAGGGCTACTGATGTTGCGCTCTGGTGTAATCGCAAAAAAGGTGGGCATGACCCGTCTTTTCCAAGAGGACGGTAAGCAGATCCCTGTGACCGTTCTTCAACTCGACAATCTGCAGGTTGTGGCACAACGCACCCTGGACACCGACGGTTACGTCGCGGTTCAGCTGGGTGCCGGTACGGCCAAAGCCAAACGCACCTCCGCCCCCATGCGCGGCCACTTCGCCAAGGCGAAGGTTGAGCCCAAGCGCAAGGTCGCTGAGTTCCGCGTTGCAGAAGAAAACCTGATCGAAGTGGGCGAAGAGATCATCGCGTCTCACTACTTCGAAGGTCAGTTCGTTGACGTGTCCGGCACGTCGATCGGTAAGGGCTTCGCCGGTGCCATGAAACGGCACAACTTCGGCGGTCTGCGGGCGACACACGGTGTGTCCATCTCGCACCGTTCGCACGGCTCCACCGGTCAGTGTCAGGACCCCGGCAAGGTGTTCAAAGGCAAGAAAATGGCCGGTCACATGGGCGCCGCCAAGGTCACCACGCAGAACCTGCAGGTCGTCAAGACCGACACGGATCGTGGCCTGATCATGGTCAAGGGCGCTGTGCCCGGGTCCAAAGGCGGTTGGGTCACAATCAAGGATGCGGTCAAAAAGCCGACACCTGAGAATGTGATCTACCCTGCTGCTCTGGCCTCTGCCGCCCGTGAAGCCCAGCGTTTGGCTGACGAAGCTGCTGCACAAGCTGCCGCAGAAGAGGAAGCCGCTGCAAAGGCCGCCGCTGAAGAACAGGCCGCCGCAGAAGAAGCCGCGCTGAAAGAAGCCGAAGCCTCCATCGAAGCCGATAAGGCCGAAGAGGGTGGCGCAGCTGAAGGAGACACATCCGATGAAAGCTGATGCAATCAAACTGGACGGTAAGGCCGCTGGCTCCGTCGATCTGGACGAGGCCATCTTCGGTCTTGAGCCTCGCGTGGACATCCTCCACCGTGTGGTCCGCTGGCAGCGCAACAACGCGCAGCAGGGCACCCACAAGGTAAAGACCCGCTCCGAGGTGTCCTATTCCACCAAGAAGATCTATCGCCAGAAAGGCACCGGCGGCGCACGCCACGGCGCGCGCTCTGCCCCGATCTTCCGCAAAGGTGGTATCTACAAGGGCCCAACACCACGGTCCCACGGCCACGAGCTGACCAAAAAGTTCCGCAAACTCGGCCTGCGCCACGCGCTGTCCGCCAAGCAAGCGGCAGGTGAGCTGGTGATCCTGGACGAGGCCGCGATGAAGGACGCGAAAACCAACGCACTGGCCAAAGCGGTCAACGCATTGGGTTGGAAGCGTGCCCTGGTGATCGACGCCGCCGTGAACGAAGATTTTGCCCGCGCCGCGCGCAACATCGAAACCCTGGACGTGCTGCCCTCCATGGGTGCCAACGTCTACGACATCCTGCGCTCCGACACGCTTGTGTTGACCAAAGCAGGCGTCGAAGCACTGGAGGCTCGTTTGAAATGAACGCCAAGGCAGAACATTACGACGTGATCCGCAAGCCGGTGATCACCGAGAAGGCAACCATGGCCTCTGAAGCCAATGCAGTTGTGTTCGAAGTGGCCATCGACAGCAACAAGCCGCAGATCAAGGAAGCCGTTGAGGCTCTCTTTGGTGTGAAGGTGAAGGCTGTGAACACCACGATCACCAAAGGCAAAAACAAACGCTTCCGCGGCCGGTTGGGCACGCGCAAAGACGTGAAGAAAGCCTACGTGACGCTGGAAGAAGGCAACACGATCGACGTGAGCACTGGCCTGTAAGGGTTGGCGCGTTGACGTTGATCTTAGGAGGCCCTCGCTGAAAAGCGGGGGCTTTCGCCACAATTTGCGACTCTCGTCATATTTCTTGCATTTTGTTGCGCAACACTATCTCAATCACAATATAATTGATTCGATAAGCACTGTCCCAAATCAGAAACCCTGGCAAATATGTCTTACAACCCGAGAAAAGCGGCTCAAACGATAGCTTTCTTCGCTTTGAAGAACGGTAGAGTTGCGCTTGATATGCTCAAAGCGATCAAGTTGGTTTACCTTGCTGATCGGGAAAGTATCTCTCGCTATGGTTTCCCAATCCAAAGTGAAACACGCGTTTCCATGGAGCATGGTCCTGTAAACTCTACTACTTATAACTACCTCAAAGGTGAGGTTCGAGACCACGAGAAGGCTCCGTGGTTGGAGTTTCTTGAGTCTGTTGAAAACAACCGAGTGTCTCTATCGCGGCGGGATTTATCTATCAGTGATCTTGATGAGCTGAGTGAGGCTGATTTGACGGCCTTAGAAGCTATTTGGGACGAATTTGGATCCTACCAAACTTGGGATTTGGTTGACTGGACACATGATCCCAAAAATCTTCCCGAATGGGAGGATCCAGGAAAGTCATCGAAAGTAATTCCGCTGCGTCGGATAATGCAAAACGTCGGTGTAACTAATCCGCAAGCCCATGTTGACCGCCTCCAGGACGAGAAGAGAATGAATGCACTTTTTGATCGGCTGGTGTAAATAGTGAGTGTCTACAGGGCTGGAACCTTGCTGATACCATCTGGCCCTCGACGTGACCCTGATAGGATGCATTTACATGTTGTGTGCAACGATACCGATGCGGATGGGAATAATCTGATTGTATCCATTACGGAATTCGTGACTGACAAGTGCGATCCTACCTGCATCTTGCTTCCGCACGAACATCCTTGGCTTTCTAAGCCTAAATCATATGTTGCTTACCGCTTTGCTCAGGTCCGACCCGCATCAGCTTTAGAGACTGGTATAGCTCGGAAAATTTTCGTCCCAAAAACCGATATGAATGCCCAGGTCTTTCTGAAGGTTGCGAACGGAGTTTGCAAATCGCCTGAAACACCACAACTTATAAAAACATACTTTGGTTGTAGATTACCTGCCATGAAGCCTTAGTGGTCGACTATCCACCTCACCCCCTTGACCAACCCCACCCCACCCCCTATCAGACCCCATCGGCTCAGCCCCAGATTCGTCTGGGGCTTCGTCGTTGTCTCGCGCGTTGCACAGCTGCGCGCAAAAGGCATCTAAATTGGGCACCTACGGGGGCCTCAACCATATAGGCCCCACCCGTTGGGGCCGCCAAGCAAACGGAAGAAGCTAACATGGCACTCAAGTCGTATAAACCGACGACGCCGGGCCAGCGTGGGCTGGTGCTGATCGACCGTTCGGAGCTTTGGAAAGGACGTCCTGTCAAATCCCTCACTGAGGGTTTGACCAAGTCGGGCGGTCGGAACAACACCGGACGGATTACATCACGTCGTCGTGGTGGTGGCGCAAAGCGTCTCTACCGGATCGTAGATTTCAAGCGCAACAAGATGGACGTCGAAGCGACCGTCGTACGCATTGAATATGACCCCAACCGCACCGCCTTTATCGCTCTGGTCCAGTACACAGACGGTGAACAGGCCTACATCCTTGCCCCGCAGCGCCTCGGCGTTGGTGACAAGGTGATTTCCGCCGCCAAGGCAGACATCAAGCCAGGCAACACAATGCCGTTCTCTGGCATGCCCATCGGTACGATTGTTCACAACATCGAAATGAAGCCCGGCAAAGGCGGTCAGATCGCCCGTGCTGCTGGCACCTACGCACAGTTCGTGGGCCGCGACGGGGGTTATGCCCAGATCCGTCTCAGCTCTGGTGAACTGCGTCTTGTCCGTCAGGAATGCATGGCCACCGTTGGTGCTGTGTCCAACCCCGACAACTCCAACCAGAACTACGGTAAAGCGGGCCGCATGCGCCACAAGGGCATTCGTCCGTCTGTCCGTGGTGTTGTCATGAACCCGATCGACCACCCACACGGTGGTGGTGAAGGCCGGACATCTGGTGGTCGTCACCCTGTGACACCTTGGGGTAAGCCCACGAAGGGCGCCAAGACACGTAACAAGAACAAAGCGTCCAGCCGGCTTATCGTCCGGTCCCGGCACGCCAAGAAGAAGGGTCGTTAACTATGGCTCGCTCCGTCTGGAAAGGTCCCTTCGTGGACAGCTACGTGCTCAAGAAAGCCGAAGCTGCCAAAGAAAGCGGCCGCAACGACGTGATCAAAATCTGGTCCCGCCGTTCCACCATCCTGCCCCAGTTCGTTGGTCTGACGTTTGGCGTCTACAACGGCCGGAAGCACATCCCAGTCTCCATCACCGAAGACATGATCGGTCAGAAGTTCGGCGAATACAGCCCGACCCGCACCTATTATGGCCATGCGGCTGATAAAAAAGCGAAGCGGAAGTAAGTCATGAGCAAGGATAAAAATCCCCGCCGCGTGGCTGACAACGAAGCAATGGCGAAAACGCGCATGCTTCGCACATCCCCGCAGAAACTGAACCTCGTCGCCCAGATGATCCGTGGGAAATCCGTGGACAAGGCTCTGGTCGATCTGACGTTCTCCAAAAAGCGCATCGCGCAGGACGTGAAGAAATGCCTTCAGTCTGCGATCGCCAACGCCGAGAACAACCACAACCTCGACGTCGATGAACTCATCGTCGCAGAGGCCTTCGTGGGCAAAAACTTGACGATGAAACGCGGTCGCCCACGCGCCCGTGGCCGTTTTGGCAAAATCATCAAGCCCTTTGCAGAGCTGACCATCAAAGTGCGCCAAGTTGAGGAGCAAGCATAATGGGTAACAAAGTAAACCCCGTCGGCATGCGTCTTCAGGTCAACCGCACCTGGGACAGCCGCTGGTACGCCGACACCAAGGATTACGGTGACCTCCTTCTCGAAGACCTGAAGATCAAGGACTTCATCAAGAAAGAGTGCAAGCAGGCCGGCGTCAGCCGTGTCATCATCGAACGTCCGCACAAAAAGTGCCGCGTGACCATCCACACTGCACGTCCTGGCGTGATCATCGGCAAGAAAGGCGCGGACATCGAAACGCTCCGCAAGAAACTTGCTGCAATGACCGACAGCGAACTGCACCTCAACATCGTTGAGGTCCGCAAGCCTGAGCTGGACGCAGCCCTCGTGGGTGAATCCATCGCGCAGCAGCTGGAACGTCGTGTGTCCTTCCGTCGCGCCATGAAGCGTGCGGTGCAAAACGCGATGCGCATGGGTGCCTTGGGTATTCGTGTGAACCTCGCGGGTCGTCTTGGCGGTGCCGAGATCGCGCGGACTGAATGGTACCGTGAAGGCCGCGTGCCTTTGCACACCCTGCGTGCCGACATCGACTACGCCCACGTTGAAGCGATGACGCCTTATGGCATCATCGGGATCAAAACATGGATCTTCAAAGGCGAGATCATGGAACACGATCCAGCTGCACGTGACCGCCGTCAACAAGAGCTTCAGGATGGTCCTGCCCCACGTGGCGCCCGTCCGGGCCGTGACCGCTAGGAGGTTTGAACAATGCTTCAGCCAAAGCGCACTAAATTCCGCAAGATGCACAAAGGCCGGATCAAGGGCGAAGCCAAAGGCGGCTCCGATCTGAACTTCGGCACATACGGCCTCAAAGCGACCCAGCCAGAGCGTGTGACAGCACGTCAGATCGAAGCTGCACGTCGTGCCATGACGCGTCATATGAAACGTCAGGGCCGTGTTTGGATCCGCATCTTCCCGGACACCCCGATCACCGCCAAGCCCATCGAAGTTCGTATGGGTAAAGGTAAGGGCTCCGTGGATCGTTGGGCATGCAAGGTCAAACCTGGCCGCATCATGTTTGAGATCGACGGCGTGAACGAAGACATCGCCCGTGAGGCCCTGCGCCTTGCTGCGATGAAACTTCCTCTCAAAACCCGCACCGTGGTCCGCGAAGACTGGTGATTTTCACAACGTGAAAATCGCCACGTGCGTGGCCATCGTTTCGCAGAAGCGATGAAAGCGCGCCCCGTCAAAATCAAGCCCCCCGTCGAAACATCGGCGGGGGGTTTCTTTTGTAGGAAACGTCGGCTTTGAACGCATTGCGGAATTGGCGATCCGAACATGGTCTGGACCACGCTGTTGGGGCCGCGAATTGGCTTTGGGAAACGTGGCAATCGACAGCAAATGGCGTGGCTGTGGCCATATAAAAATCAACGTCTCGGATCTGGTCCAAGTGGACCGCGTGCATCCACGGGTGTCCGTCATCCTGACGAAGACAAATAGACCTGTTCCGTTTGGTTGCCCCCTAAGACACCGCACCGAACTGTCTGGTCCGGTCTTCGGTCGCCTTTTGTCCACGCGGCCAGCGCAGGAAGATGATCGTTTCCCCGAGAATTTCATTTTCCGTCAGCGTCTTCGGCAAATCCTCAAGCGGACAGTCAAGCAGGACTTCACCCGTCCGTTGCGCCTTGCAGGCAATTTGCACGTCAAACTGAACGTCTGGATGTTGCGTGCTCAGACGGTGTACAATGCGTTCGGCCGCACCGACCGCCATGTATAGGGCCACGCAGGTTCCGGGGCGGATTTCGGCGATGGCATCTGGGACAGCATAGCCATCCGTACGGTGTCCGGTCGACAGAACCAGCGTGTCCACGCCTTCGCGGTCAGTTAAGCTTTGCCCTGCACTTGCTGCAGCCGCGCAGGCCGCAGTGACGCCGGGGACGATCTCGAACGGGATGCCCGCTGCGGTCAGCGCATCGGTTTCCTCGCTGCTGCGTCCAAAAATCCCCGGATCACCGCATTTGAGACGCACGACGCGTTGGCCGCGTTTGGCGGCCGACACCAGCGTTTGGGTGATCTTTTCCTGCGGCCACGAATGGCATCCCGGCGCCTTTCCGACATAGATACGCTCCGCGTCGCGACGGGCCAGTTCCAGGATTTCAGGGTCAAGCAGGCGGTCGTAGTAGATCACATCGGCCTCTTGCAGGCGTTGCACGCCGCGCAAGGTGATGAGGTCTTTGGCCCCCGGGCCTGCGCCCACAAGGCTGACACTCCCGCCTTGGGATGTGCCGAAATCGCCGGTCTCAATGGCCGACTTGATGCGCTTTGCGGTCTCCCGCTCGGCCCCGCTGGCGAACATGCGGCGCGGCGTGTCATTAAACACCCAGCGCCACAGATCGCGCCGTGCGCGCGGGGCAAGTCGGGCGGCGGCTGCCACACGCATCCGACCCGCAAGGGCAGCAAGATCACCCAGACGCGGTTCAAGGCTTTCTTCCAGTTTCGTCTTGATTTGGCGAGCAAGCACGGGCGCTGTGCCTTCGGTGCCAATGGCAACGACCACCGGATCGCGGTCCACAATGGACGGTGTAATCGCATCACACAGGTGCGGTTGGTCCACGACGTTCACGGTCGCGCCTGCGGCCTTCGCCAGCGCGTGCAGCGCCGCGTCCAGACCCGGACAGCCCGTTGCCACAAAAACAAGCGCGGTGTCTGCAAAGACACGCGGCGTGATCGGGCCGATGCGATGGATCACACGGCCTGCGGCGGCCAGATCGGCCAGTTCAGGGTCAAGGTCCGTCGCCAACACCTCAATCCGCGCCTGTGTCTTCAGCATCAGGCGTGTCTTTTGCGCGGCCTGTTCGCCACCCCCAACGATCACAACGCGGCGGCCAGCCATTTGCAAGAACATGGGAAAGGTCTTCATGCGGTACGACTTTCTGGTTGGTGGCGCGCCTCCCAAAGGGCACGCGCCAGTTTATCGGCCTTTTCAACCGTCGGTGCTGCTTTGAGCGCATAAAGCGCCAGCCCTGCTGTGCCGGTGACCGTTGCAATGGCAAACGCATCATTGAGATGGCCGTGCCACAAGGCTGACAGGTCAATCGCATGGCCCGTTTCGTGCAGGCGGCGGGTGTTGTTGGTCGCGGCAGGGGCGGGCGTCTGGATGTGGGCCCCGTCACGCAGGCCGAATACACAGATGTCTTTGGACGGATGGCGTTCAAACTCGCCGCCGCCGCCCTTGATGATCGCCAGATTGCGCTGTCCAAGACGCTCGGCCGCACGGGCCTGCAACCCGCGATAGGAGGGATGAAACACGCCTTGCACGCTGACGGGCGCCCCGCTCGGGTTCCACATGCGCAGCACCGTGTTGATGCAGGACCGCAGTCCAAACGTGTCGCGCAGGCCCAACATATCAAAGGCCGCAGGACAAAGCGTTTCCAAAGGGGCGTAGCCGACGTCCGGTCCAGCAAGATCCAAGGCCGCGCGCACCGACGCCGCAGCGGATTGATGCGAATTCCAACCGTGCAATGACACACGGTAGCCTGCCTGCGCGACCAACCTGGCAGACAACAAAAACAACGGCGCACCGCGACTGCGTCCTGCCGCATAAGACGGCCAATCAAGGTCTGCAGCAGGTATCGCGCCAGATACATGCGCGCGCAGGGCCGCCGTGAACCCTGCAATCTCTTCCGGTGTTTCTCCACGCAACCGCAGAACCATCAGCAAGGCACCGATGGCTTCCGGTGCGGCCTTGCCGTTCAGGATCAGCGCCATTGCGTCGCGCGCCTCGTCCAGGGTCAGGGCCCGTGCCCGCCCGGCGCCGCGGGCGACAATGCGGACAAACGGCGCAAGGGTCATTCAGCCGCCATCGGCAGGGATCCCGCCGCCAGCAATGCCGCAAGCTCGGGCTTGCATGATCCGCAATTCGTGCCCGCGCAGGTCACCTCCCCCAGTGCCATAACGGTTCTGGCCCCGCCCGCCACGGCTGACAGCAACGTCGTACGGCCCACATTGAAGCAGGCACAAACGGTCGGGCCTGGATCCGGCAAATCGGCCGCTCCACGCCCAGCAAGGGCCAAAAGAGGCGGCGTGTCGGTGCCAATCAATGCGCAAACGGCGCTGCGTGCTGCAACAACCGGACGCGGTGCAACGAACAAAAGGGCCTCAATCACATCGTCCCTATGCAGGGCCACGCGGGTCGTGCCGCTGGCCCGATCCGTCTGTACAGATATCTGCGCATCCATGACATCCGCCAGCACCTGCGCCTCGGCGCACCAGTCATCGGGGGTCTGATCTGAGGCCAGTTCCGCCTGCCACCCCGTTGCCGTCCGCGCAACGGCGGCATAGGGCGTACGCGGCACAGGCCGCGTGCGGCACGCAAGAAACCCATACCACGTTGCACCAAAGACGGTTGCAGTCACGCCGCCAGATTTCAGCGCCGGTTGCCCCGAAACGGGGTCAACGTCCGGCGCGGTCAGGCTGTTGATCGTGCCACTTGTGGTGCGTTGGCGGGTCCAATGCATCGGTGCGAACAGCTGGCCTTGGGGCGCGCGATCCGTGATCAAGGCGCGCAACAGGGCCGAACCGAAGGGGCTTTCAACCTTTAGAATTGCACCGGGGCCGGCCCCCAACTCGACGGCATCGCACGGATTGATCTCCAGGTAGGGTTCCGCCAAATGCGCGCCCAACCGGGCGGATTTTCCCGTGCGGGTCATCGTGTGCCACTGGTCGCGGTTGCGTCCCGTATTCAGCGCAAAGCGCGGCTGCGACAGCGCGGGCGACGTTACCGGAACCATGCGGGCCTTGCCATCTGGATGATAGAACTGCCCGTCCGCAAAAAAGCGTTTATCGTCCTGCGGCCATTGCGTCGGGATCAGGTTGGCATAGTCGGCATCGGCAAAAATGCTTAGGTCCAGATCGCGCGGGAACGCGGACAGCGCCGCGTCCAATGCGACATATTCGGCAAAGATGTCGGCAGGTTTCCGGTAGGCGAAGGCGTCAGCAAATCCCATGCGGGCCGCGACATCGCTGATGATCCGCCAATCGGCGCGCGCCTCGCCGGGTGTTTCCAAAAACGCCCGCTGGCGCGAAATGCGCCGCTCAGAATTCGTGACCGTCCCGTCTTTTTCCCCCCAGCCTGCGGCGGGTAACAGCACATGGGCAAGGTCATTGGTATCCGTCGCCTCAAGCATATCTGACGTGACCACAAACGGCACATTGGCAATCGCCGCTGCCACGCCGTCACTGTCCGGCAAGGACACGGCAGGGTTTGTGGACATGATCCAAAGCGCCTTGATCTTGCCGGCCGCGCAGGCGGCAAACAGATCAACCGCCTTCAGCCCCGGTGTGGTGCAGATCGTCGGGCTGTCCCAGAACGCCTGCACAGCGGCGCGGTGGTCCGGATCGGCGATGTCCAGATGATTGGCGAGCATGTTGGCCAGCCCGCCCACCTCGCGTCCGCCCATCGCATTGGGTTGGCCTGTCACGGAAAATGGCCCGCAACCGGGTTTGCCAATCCGCCCCGTCGCAAGGTGACAGTTCAGGATGGCGTTGACCTTGTCGGTGCCGCTTTGGGATTGGTTCACACCTTGGGAATAAACCGTGACGACTTTGTCGGTGCGCGCCCAAAGATCGAAAAACGCGGCAAGCTCAGGCGCGTTTAATCCGGTGTCGGCCACATCGGTATCCTTGGCCGTCGTGACGGCCTCGGCCAATCCGTTCACATGCGCTGTGGCATAGTTGGCGTCGATGCGGCCCGCCTCTGCCAGATGCGCAAGCAGGCCGTTGAACAGCGCAACATCCCCGTCGGGCGCAATGCTCAGGTGCAGATCCGCCAGATCGGACGTGGCGGTGCGGCGCGGGTCGATATTGACGATGCGCATGTTGGGGCGCGCCTCTTTCGCCGCCGCAATCCGTTGATAAAGGACCGGATGACACCACGCGAGGTTGGAGCCAACGAGGACAATCAAATCGGCCTCTTCAAGGTCTCGATACGTGCCCGGAACAGTGTCGGTCCCGAACGCGCGTTTGTGCCCCGCAACGGACGACGCCATGCAAAGCCGCGAATTCGTGTCCATGTTTGCCGCCCCGATGAACCCTTTCATGAGCTTGTTGGCGACGTAATAATCCTCGGTCAGCAATTGCCCGGACGCATAAAACGCCACGCTTTCTGGCCCGTGTTCGGCAATCGCGGCGCTGAAGTTTGACGCTACAAGATCAAGCGCGCTGTCCCAGTTTGTGCGAACGCCGTTGACCTTCGGATGCAGCAGCCGACCGTCCAGATCAATCGTCTCCCCTAAGGCCGCTCCTTTGGAACACAGCCGCCCGAAATTGGCGGGATGATCAGGATCGCCCTTGATCGTGCCGTCAGCGCCAGCCAGAACCCCGCAGCCCACGCCGCAGTAGGGACATGTGGTGCGGGTGAGGGTCATGCAGCAGCCTCGGATGCGGGCCGGGCCTTCAGGAACGCGCGATCCAGCAGGATGCGCCCGTTATCCACCCGCGCCGGATAGGTCGCAACGCGCCCTTCATCCGCACCTTGCGCTTCGCCGGTTTCCAGCGAAATCACCCAGTTGTGCAGCGGGCACGTCACCGCTTTGCCGTGCACGATCCCTTCCGCCAAAGGCCCCGCTTTGTGCGGGCAGGCATTGTCGAGGGCATAGACCTCATCGTCAGCCGTCCGAAACACTGCGACGCATCCCAGCGCGGTTTTGATCATCCGTGCACCGCGCGGGGGGATGTCGTCCAAAGGGGCAATGTCAATCCAGTCGGTCATTCCGCAGCCTCCAGGGTAAGATTGGCAAGGGGCTGATAGCGTTCGGTCTGCTTTGCCACGTGATCGGCCCAAGGATCGTGACGATAAATCGTCTGGCTGAGTTCGAACCTCTCAACCAATGCGTCGCGATCTGCCTCTACCCGTTCCTTGATCCACTCAAGCCCCACCTTGGCCATCCATTTGTAAATCCGGTCGAGGTATTTTGCGTTCTCACGATACAGCTGCGTCACCGCCTTGATGGTCAGAATTGCGTCGTCTTCCGTGCCGACCTGCATCAGCAGTTCGGTTTCCTTGACGTCCATGCCAGCGGCCCCACCGATGCTGATCTGATAGCCGCTGTCGACACAAACCACACCGATGTCCTTGCACGTGGCCTCGGCACAGTTGCGCGGACAGCCCGACACACCGAGTTTCAGCTTATGCGGCGTCCAAGCCCCATGCAGCGTCTGTTCCAGCTTGATACCAAGGCCGGTACTGTCCTGTGTGCCAAAGCGGCAGTGATCCGTGCCGACACAGGTTTTCACGGTCCGCAGCCCCTTGGAATAGGCATAGCCCGACACCATGCCCGCATCGTTCAGGTCTTTCCAGATCGCAGGCAGGTCTTCGCCGCGCACGCCCAACAGGTCGATGCGTTGACCGCCGGTGACCTTGACCGTGGGCACCATGTATTTATCCGCCGCGTCAGCAATGGCGCGCAGTTCTTTCGGGGTGGTGATCCCCCCCCACATGCGTGGCACGACGCTATAGGTCCCGTCCTTCTGGATGTTGGCGTGTTTGCGTTCGTTGATGAACCGGCTTTGCGGGTCGTCTTTGTATTCCAGCGGCCAATCGGCCAGCAGATAGAAGTTCAACGCAGGGCGGCAGACGTGGCACCCATCGGGCGTTTTCCAGCCGCATTCCTGCCAGACGGCAGGCATGGACGTCAGACGCTGGGATTTGATCATGCGCCGCACGTCTTCGTGGGTCATATCTGTGCAGCCGCACATGGAGGCTGCAGCGGGGATCACGAACTCATCGCCCAGTGTCACCGCCAACACTTGTTCCACCAGCCCCGTGCAGGTGCCACAAGACGCGCTGGCCTTGGTCGTGGCTTTGATCGCGCCCAGATCAGAGGCGCCCGCCGCGATGGCGTCTTCGATTTGCCCTTTGCAGATACCGTTGCAGCCACAGATCTCCGCGTCACGCGGTAAGGCTGCAACAGCTGCTAAAGGGTCCAGGGGGGTCCCCCCTTGATAGGCGGGGCCAAAGATCAGCGTGTCGCGCATGTCCGCGATGTCGGTCTTGTCGCGGATCAGGCCGAAGAACCAGTTGCTGTCGGCGGTGTCACCATACATCACGGCCCCGATGACAACGTTGTTCTGCACCACCAACCGGCGATAGACGCCGCGCGCCGGGTCGCGGAACACGATATCCTCGCGTCCCTCCCCATCGGCAAAATCACCCGCACTGAACAGATCACATCCCGTGACCTTCAGCTTGGTGGACAGCTCCTTTTGCACGAAGGCATCCGTTTCACCCATCAGGGTTTTCGCGGCCACCTTGGCTTGGTCATACAGCGGTGCGACAAGGCCAAAGATCGCGCCGTTATGTTCAACGCATTCGCCCACGGCCAATACATCGGCGTCGGACGTCAGCATCTGGTCATCCACATGGATGCCACGGCCTACGGCCAATCCTGCCTCCTGCGCCAGCTTCACATTGGGCCTGATGCCCACAGCCATGACCAACAGATCACAGGGCAGCTCAGTGCCATCATCCAGCAAAAGTGCGCGGACGTGACCGTCCTTACCAAGAATCTCCTTAGAGTTGGCCGAGCATTTGACAGTGATGCCCTTGTCGATCAGCGCCTTGCGCAACAGATACCCCGCAGCCTCATCCAACTGACGTTCCATCAGATGGCCCATGATGTGCACAACGGTCACATCGACCCCGCGCGCGGCCATGCCCGCAGCGGCCTCAAGTCCCAACAGGCCGCCACCGATGACGACACAGGTATTGTCTGGCCCAAGGCCCATCATTTTCTCGGTGTCTTCCAGATCGCGGTAGGCGATGACGCCGTCCAGATCGTGACCGGGCAGGGGGATCATGAAGGGGGTGGACCCGGTCCCGAAGACCAATTTGTCGTAGTCCAGTGTTTCGCCGGTGGTCAGCGTCACGGTTTTGGCGGCGCGGTCCACGGTGTCCACGAAACAGCCAAACCGTGTTGCGATGCCGTTGTCCGCATACCATGCGTCATCATGGGTCACGATCTCTGCATAGGTTTTTTCACCCGACAACACGGGGGACAGCATGATGCGGTTGTAGTTGCCGCGTGGCTCCCCGTTGATGAGAGTGATGTGGTAATCTGCCTTCGCCTCGACCAGCGCCTCAAGCATCCGGCCTGTGGCCATGCCTGCGCCGATCACGATCAGTTTCTGGGTCATCTCGGTCACTCCGCTGCGATGGCTTTGGGTTTCGGTTTGGCGCCGTGCTCATATTCCTCCAGGAAATCGAGGACTTCTTGCCGGTAGGCGTAGTAATCTGGATGTTCCAGAAGCGCCTTGCGGGTGCGGGGACGCGGCAGCTTCACATCAGTAATCTTGCCGATGGTCGCCTGCGGTCCGTTGGTCATCATCACAACGCGATCCGCCAGCAAAATCGCTTCGTCCACATCGTGGGTGACGCAAATGGCGGTCACCTTGGTGCGCGACCAAACCTCCATCAGCACTTCCTGCAATTCCCACCGGGTCAGGCTGTCAAGCATCCCGAAGGGCTCATCAAGCAGCAACAACTTGGGCGACAAGGCAAAGGCACGTGCGATCCCGACACGTTGTTTCATCCCGTTGGACAAATCAGCCGCGCCCTTGTCCATGCTGTCGGCAAGCCCAACGCGTTCAAGGTAGTATTCGACCACGTCCTGACGTTCAGCCTGGGACGCGCGGGGATAGACCTTGTCCACCCCGATCGACACGTTTTCCTTTGCCGTCAGCCAGGGAAACAAGTTGGGCGACTGAAACACCACAGCGCGCTCAGGGTCAGCGCCTTCGACGTTCCAACCATCCAACCGGATCGCGCCCTTGCTGATCGGGTTCAGCCCCGCGGCCATCGTCAGCACCGTGGATTTGCCACAACCAGAATGGCCGATAAGCGAAATAAACTCACCCTTGTTGATCTTCAGATCAAAGTTCTCGACCACCGTGAGAGGGCCTTTGGGCGTCGGATAGACCTTATCAAGCTGGGAAAAATTCAGGTATTTCTCATCAATGCCACCCTCTTGCGCCTGTTTCACCGCCGCAGGGACATTGTGGATCGGCGTGACTTTGGGCAGCGTACGGCTTTCTTCAACCTTCGCGGCGATGCCGACATCCATCAGGTAATTCGTGACCTCAGCGCGAAGGGTCTTGAAATCGGGGTTGGTGTTCATCGCCACCCGGTCGCGCGGACGCGGGATGTCGACTTTGAATTCATCCCCCAAGGTGCCGTCGGGGTTCAAAGCAATGATGCGGTCGGCCAAAATAATCGCCTCGTCCACATCATTGGTGATCAGCACGCAGGTTTTCTTGTCGGCATCCCAGATCGCTTCGATTTCGTCTGCAAGGTTGGCACGTGTAAGCGCATCAAGCGCAGACAGTGGCTCATCCAGCAACAACATCTCAGGGTCCATCGCCAGCGCGCGGGCCACGTTGACCCGCTGGCGCATCCCGCCGGACAATTCAGCAGGGCGGCGGGTGGCGGCGTGGGACAGGCCCACCATATCGACGTAATGCGCGACCTTTGCAGCCCTCTCAGCCTTGGACATGTCCGGGAACATCGTATCGACGGCCAGCGCGACATTGCCGTGCACCGTCAGCCAAGGCATCAGCGAGTAGCTTTGGAAAATGACCCCCCGTTCGCGGCCCGGTTCCGTAACGGGAGAGCCCTTGAAGCTGACCGTGCCGCGTGTGGGGTGTTCAAGCCCCGCCATCAGATTGATCAGCGTCGTCTTACCCGTGCCCGAGAAGCCGAGGATAACGACAAACTCGCCCTCTGCCACATCAAGGTTGATGTCTTTCAAAACCGGCGTATCGCCATAGCTCTTCGAGACGTTGGTGAATTGAAGAATGCTCATACCGATCACCGATTGTTGCTGAAGGTGAACATGGATTGCAGCGCATACATCACGCGGTCCAGCAGGAAGCCGATGATGCCGATGGTGAACACGGCGACCATGATGCGGGCCAGCGACTGCGACGATCCGTTCTGGAATTCGTCCCAGACGAATTTGCCCAGACCGGGGTTCTGCGCCAGCATTTCGGCGGCAATCAGCACCATCCAGCCAACACCAAGGGACAGGCGCAAACCCGTGAAGATCAATGGCAGGGCCGAGGGCAGCACCAGTTTGGTGATCTTGGTGTAGGTGTTCATTTTCAAAACACGGGACACCGACACGAGGTCTTTGTCGATGCTGGACACACCCAGTGCGGTGTTGATCAGCGTCGGCCAAAGCGAACACAGCGTCACGGTGATGGCCGAGATCAGGAACGACTTCGAGAACATGCCGTCGCTGGTCGTATAAGTCGCCGACACGATCATGGTCACAATGGGCAGCCACGCCAGCGGAGAGACCGGTTTGAAAATCTGAATAAGCGGGTTCAACGCGGCGTTGGCCGTGGCCGACAGACCAGCTGCAATACCGAGCGGGATCGCGACGATGGACGCAATGAGAAAGCCGAAGAAGACCGTTTTGATCGAAGTCCAGATTTGGTCGTAGTAGGTGGGCTTGCCGGTATAGACACGGTCGCGGACTTTGTCGGGCTCCCCATTTGCGATGTGTTCAGCGTTGCGTTCGTCTTGGCGGACATAGAACGCCGCCTCGCGTTCGCCCTCGCGCACCGCGTCGGCACGCAATTCGCCAACCTGCTCCCAGACCTGTGCCGGTCCGGGCACGGCACCAAGGGACGTTTGCACCTTTGGTGCCAAGGTGGCCCAAAGTCCGATGAACACCGCAATTGCAAGCAGCGGAACCCCAAGCAGGCGCCAGATTTCCTTGGCCTGTCCGCGTGGGTTGTCCCCGGCTACGGCTTTCAAAATGGGTGTCATCCATGACAGACCCAACACGCGAAACCACGCGTCGGCCTTGTTGATACGGGCAAACCGACGTTGGCGGCGGGCCTCTGCGTCGAGTGTTGTGGGGTCAATCGCGGTCATATCGGGTGTCCAACTGCTGCTTTTGAGGGAAAGGAGAAAGGGCCGCCCGCGCCGCGATTGGCAGCACGGACAGCGGTTGTTTAGCCCTGAACTTCGCCGTCGATGACGGTCTGGCCGGACTTCAGGCCAATCGGCAGGCTGTCGATGTAGGCATTGGGGGCGCGGCCGTCGTAGGGGATGGCATCAATAATGTCAGACGCTGGCGTCGGGGCCTTGAACCCGTCGCTGTCCCACGGGAAATCCGCCTCGTTTGCCATGCCTTCGTCGACCAACAGGCGCGCCGCCTCAAGGTAAATGTCAGGGCGGTACACGTCAGCGGCGGTCTCAAAATACCATTCATCGGGCATCGTCTCGCTGATCTGGCCCCAGCGGCGCATCTGGGTCAGATACCAAATGGCGTCCGAATAGAACGGGTAGGTCGCGTTATAGCGGAAGAACACGTTGAAGTCCGGGGCAGGGCGCACGTCTCCTTTTTCAAACTCAAAGAAACCGGTCATGGAATTGGCGATGACTTCTGCGTCAGCCCCCACATATTCGGGGCGCGACAACATTTGCACCGCTTCTTCGCGGTTGGCGTTGTCGTTTTCATCCAGCCAGATCGCGGCGCGGATCAGCGCCTTGGTCAGGGCCAGTGTTGTGTTTGGATATTCTTCGGCAAACTCGGCGGTGATGCCAAAGACCTTTTCAGGGTTGTTCTTCCACATGTCGTAGTCGGTGATCACCGGAACGCCGATGTTCTTGAACACGGCTTGCTGGTTCCAGGGTTCGCCCACGGCGTAGCCAAAGATCGTGCCGGCCTCCATCGTAGCGGGCATTTGCGGCGGCGGCGTCACCGACAGCAACACATCTGCGTCAATCTGGCCGGAAATATCCTGTTCGCTATAGTACCCTGGCTGCAACCCGCCAGCCGCCAGCCAGTAGCGGATTTCGTAGTTGTGGGTCGAGACAGGGAACACCATGCCCATGTTGAACGGCTCGCCGCGATCCAGATAGTCCTCAACCACGGGCGCCAACGCGCTGGCGCTGATCGGATGCTGGGGGCGGCCGTCATCCATAAGCGGAACATTGGGGCGCATTTCCTCCCAGATTTCGTTGGATACGGTGATGGCATTGCCGTTCAGGTCCATGGAAAAGGGCGTGATGATATGCGCCTCGGTGCCGTATCCAATCGTTGCGGCCAAGGGCTGCCCGGCCAGCATATGCGCGCCGTCCAGCTCTCCGCTGATCACACCGTCCAAAAGCACTTTCCAGTTGGCCTGCGCCTCAAGCGTCACAAACAGGCCTTCGTCCTCGAAATAGCCAAGCTCATAGGCCACAGCCAAAGGCGCCATATCGGTCAGCTTGATAAAGCCAAGCGTCAGGTCTTCCTTTTCCAGATCGAGGGATTGGGCCGCAACGGACGTCGCCAACAGGCTGGACGTCGCCAAAAGCACCGCGAGTGTTCTTCTCATGTTCAGATCCTTTCCTTGCCCGGGGGGCAAAACAAAAAAAGCCGCACGTAAAGATCACGGGGGAGAAAGTCCGTGGTCCCTACGAGCGGCATTGCTCTTGATTGATGCGCGGCCTGCGTCGGTCTGCGCGAGTGAGTAGGCGTCGTTGCCCCTTGCACTCACGATGGGGCGTCCTGCGGGCAAAGCGCAACGGCAATGCTGCAGCGCCGCATGAAATCCGGCAGGAATGTAAAGACTGCCTAAAAAATCATCAGTTTTCAGCCGGAAAGTCGAAGGTTCTGCCATCAAAGAAAGCATCCGGGGCGAGAATCATATGGCCTCCCGTCGATGCCACTGCCGTTTCAAACCGCAAAGCACCTTCGATTTTCTCCGAAGCGCCCGGCATGTCGGCCCCGATCCCGCCAAGGTTCCGGCGATACAGATCAGACCTGAAACAGGACTTTGCGGTCTGGATGCCGGTCGCATCCGCGCCAAGTTGCCGGGCGATCCATGCCGCCTGAGAGCGCCACGGAAAGGATGCCGCGTGTTTGTGGAACTGCATAAACCGCGCCACCGTCTGTGGGGCATGGTTCAAGCGCGGCGTAATCTGTCCTGTCAGCGCGGGGTCAATCAGGTCGGGCGACATGCTCAGATGTTCGCTGCGGGCCAAAATTTCCACCGCAAGCGTCCGGTTTTTGTCCGCGTCAAGCCAGGCAGAGGCGCGAAAAACGGCCCGCATCAGACGCGCCGCGGCATCTTCATTTGCGTTTGTCCAGTCATGGCGCACGGCCAAAACCTTTTCGGGCGCGAACCCCCAGACATCCTTGCCTGTCATCATCACCTGTCCGACGTTTTGCTGGACGGCAACGCTGCCCCACGGCTCGCCGACCCAGAACGCATCGACAAACCCGTTGGCAACAGCATCTGCCATGCGCGGCGGCGGCACCACGATCTCCTCCGTCTTCAGGCCATCCACCGACGAAGCCCAATAGGACAGCAAAAGTCGATGCATAGAATAATGAAACGGGACGCCAATCCGCAGCGGACCCGACGTGCGCGCGGCAAGGGCCGCCAACAGCCCTTGTGCATCACCAAAGGGCACCTCGCCTAGGTCTGCCGCAAGTGCGTTCGACACGCCGAACACCGTACCGTTAACCGACAGGACCATCAGCGCGTCCACCCGTGCAGGCAATCCACCCAGCCCGATCGACATGGCAACCGGCATCGGGGAAAGCATATGGGCGGCGTCCAGATGACCCAGCGCAAGCATATCTCGCAACGCCGACCAGGACGGTTGCGCCACAAGGTTAAGCACCAGCCCCTCTTCAGCTGCAAATCCAAGGTCCTTTGCGATCACCAAGGGTGCACAATCCACCAATGGGACGTAACCGCAGTTCAGGACAATATCGCTCATGACAGCAGGTCCGCCGCCGTGACCAGCGCGTGCGCCACGTCGATCACCTTTCGGTTCTGCCCCATCGCCGTCTTGCGCAGCAGCGTGTAGGCATCATCTTCGGAGATGTTGCGCTGGCGCATCAGGATGCCTTTGGCGCGATCAATGGTTTTGCGATCCTCAAGCGCCTGTTTCGCGGCATCCAACTCCGACTGCATTTGCCGCATGATTTTGAACCGGGCGATGGCCGTCTCAAGGACCGATTTTATCCGCTCCATCTTGAGGCCGTCGACCACATACGCACTGACCCCAGCGTTCAGCGCCGCCTGCGTCAAGGCATCGTCGGTCTGATCCACGAACAAGGCAACCGCGCGCTTGGAGGTTTCCGAGGCAAACGAGATATGTTCAAGCGTGTCGCGGTCAGGATTGCTGAGGTCGATCAGAACGATATCCGGAACAAATTTCTTGACCGTGCGGTCCAAGGCCGAAATCTGTGCCAGCGCTTTGACATCCGTCCATCCGGCCTCCGTCAAAGCGCTGATGATCCCCTGCACGCGCTCGGGGTCAGGTTCAACGATGAGAATGCGAAGATCACGGTTCATGACGACGTCATTTGAGCCGGTCATCAGAACGTCAATGGCGGGTGAGACCCTAAAGAGCGCAAACGACTTATCCGCAGCCAAATTGAGCATTCGTTGTTTGATTGCCCATCTTTTCTACACATTGAAAGTCACGCTGATGGATATCGAGGAGAGGCCCGCCCATCCGACGAATGATCCTTCCTTCAGTCAGTTGGGCGACCATCACGCCACGATCAAAGGGAGATGCTTAAAAAATGTGGCAAGGAGAGTGCGGGCCGCTGTTCAACCAGCAGCAGCTTCGCTTTGCGCTGTTCGTACGGCCAGAGTGTGCGGCAAAACCTCTGTCTTGGGTCCCCCGCAATCTGTCGCTGCGAAGGGCCGGTTTGGCGAAGTTTGCCGCAGCAAAGCGATGGACATGCGGCGCCTGCAGGCATGTGCTGCGTCAGCAAAGCCGACAAATCCTGTTCCGCTTCGTTGGCACAACGGACCTTTGGCCTCACACCCCCCAAATCGCCCGCATGCCCCCATCAAATACGGCCCACGACATCGACGCTGAATTGCCAGCATAGCCTTCGTAATATGACCGCCCGTTGGGCAGCGGCAGGCCGGCCCAGATCTTTGCCAGATTGTGCATGAACACCAACCTGTCCATGTCCCCTGCCTTAAACGCCGACAGCCCCGCGTCCTCCAGCAAAACCACCGCCAACGCATCCTGCACGCCAGGTGTAAACGGTGTTTCGGGGCCGAATCCGCGGATCTGCGCCACGCGGCGCAGGGTCGGGGGGATGAACTGGTAGCGACCAATGGCGTGCGGCTGTCCGGGCGTTGCATCGATCCACGCATAAATGTCGCCCAACGTCATCTGCGTTGGCGGCAAAGCAGGTCGGATACGCGCGCCATATTGCACCGCATCATAGCCCTTAGATCCTGCCTCCGCCTCGGCAATCAGGCTCAACAATTGATCAACCGGGGTGCTGCCCGTACTTCGCGGTGCCACAAAACGGGCATTCGTGGTGGGCAATGCAGCCCTCTCGGGCCGAGCAAACAGGCCCGCCTGCGCGCCCGCAAACAAACTGCCCTGCGCGGTCGCGACGGCCACTTCATTGCGTGGAAACAGCGATTGCAATTCCGCCCGCACCCCGCTGGCCCAGACCACACACATCACAAAGAAAATCAGCCGCATATCACCATCCCGTTCTGAGATGGCGCAGGCCTAACGCCCAACCCTTACCAAGGCCTTATCGGCCTTCCGGTGAATGCTGACAATTTTAGACGTCTAGGCCCATTTGTAGTTAAAGCTGACCGAAATCCGGTCGTCTTCGGACATGTTCATCGGCACTTCATGGCGCAGCCAGCTTTCCCACAACAGCACATCCCCCACGGCGGGTTTCACATAGACAAACTGCTGCAGTGCCTCATCCGCATCCTTGCGGCGGGGTGGGGTCGCCATCATCATCTGCGCGCGCGGGTCCTCCAACTTCAGCGCAGATGCGCCCTCAGGCATCTTCACGTAAGTGGTGCCCGAGATCACCGAATGGGGGTGAATGTGGCTGGTGTGAATGCCACCCTCGGGCAGGATATTGATCCAGATATCTTCCAACACCAAATCGCGCCCATCCAGATCAAACGCCAGATCCTCGGCAAAGGTGGCCACATGGGCATCCAACGCCGCCTTTACCTCCGCAAAGATCGGAAACCGCCACGGCAGGTCCGTCAACGACGCATAAGAAGTGTAACCCGGAAACGCGTTCTCCTCACACCACTCCTGCCCGGCCTCATCATCCTCAGCGATGGAATAACACGACGCGCGCAACTCATCGGCGTCAATGGGGCCAAGCGGGGCATGGTAAAGGCGGGTCACAAAGAGGGATTTAATCTGGGCCATGTGTGTCGTTACCGCACGGATTGGCGCAATTCAACGCGCCATAGCGCACAAGTCTGGCCAGACATCGGCAGACGCCTTACCCTTTGCAAAAATACAAACCAACAGGCAATCCCATGGCAGACTCCCCCATTGATCTTCTGGCGCACCAATCGCGCGTCGAAAGCATGCAGCATTTCAAAAGCGAGATGGAGCAATCCATGCTGTTCAAACGCAAGGAACAAGGGCGTGTCTTTGCGATCAAGCGCGCCACGGACAACGCGGTTGAAAACGGGCTTTATATGGAACTTGGCGTGGCCGAGGGCGCGGGCTGCCGGACGTTTGGCAAACATCTGGCCGGTCACGGTCTGTCCATGACCGGCTTTGACAGTTTTGAAGGGCTAGAGGAGGACTGGACCGGCATCCAGACCGGCCGCGGTGCAGGTGCCTTTAGCACCGGTGGCAAACTGCCCGACGTGCCGGACAACGTGACCTTGGTCAAAGGCTGGGTGCAGGATACGCTGCCGGGCTATTTGAAAGCCAACGCAGACCGCCCCGTGGGCTTTGTGCACATGGACATGGACACCTACACGCCGACCCTCTTTGCCCTCAAGGCGCTGAAAAAGCGTCTTCGCAAAGGCAGCGTCATTTTGTTTGACGAACTGTACGGCTACCCCGGCTGGCGGCATCATGAATACAAGGCGCTGATGGAAACCTATGATCCGGCAGATTACGAGTATATCGGGTTCGCGCCTGAATCCGTCTCGATCCAGATGCGTCGGACGCCTAAATAATCGTGGTCAGCGTGGTGGCGGCCGTTTGTCATACGTGCCGCTGCTGCACCAAAGATCATGCGCTCGTCTGCTGAGGAATACGACTTCAGCAGCCGGCACATCATTTGATGTGAAGGTATCATCACCATCACCGAAATTGACCTCATCAATGTCGAAGATCTCCAGCCCGCTCACTCTCACAGTATCATCACCGTCGGTGCCGTTGACCGTACCAGTCGGCGGGCCGTCGTCATCTGGTGAATCGCTGTCAAACAGCACGGTGCCAATCGCAACAAGGCCGGTTCACAGCAATGCCATCAATACAGTAAGTTCCATAAGCACACCTATGACCCATTCACTTTGACCGATCCCAAACGGCCAGGACGACAGGCAAGACGGCCCCTTTCCGCCATCACTTCATTCATTTCTGCATCCTATGGTAGAGTGCGACCAGGATAAAAGTGGGTTTCGCAAAGATCGCCCGTATCCGGGCAAACACCCCTTGCCACACGCCCCCATCCCCCCTATACGCCCCCAATCTAACCCACTCCACCGGAGAATCGGGTCACGTGGCGTGTGCAATATTCACACCAAACGGCCTGCCGGTGATGTTGACAAAGGAGCCGTCCGATGGACGCCAAAGAACTTCGGGACAAAACCCCCGACCAGCTGCGTGATGACCTCGCAGCGTTGAAAAAAGAAAGCTTCAACCTGCGCTTTCAGCAGGCCACAGGCCAACTTGAAAACACAGCACGTATGCGCACCGTGAAACGCGATGCGGCCCGTGTGAAAACCATTCTGAACGAAAAAGCAGCAGCCGCTGCGTCGGAGGCTTAATCAATGCCTAAGCGTATTCTGCAGGGGGTCGTGACCTCCAACCAAAACGCCCAGACTGTCACTGTGTCGGTCGAGCGTCGCTTCAAGCACCCGCTGCTTCAGAAAACCGTCCGTAAGTCCAAAAAGTATCGGGCCCACGACGAAAACAACCAATTCAACGTCGGTGACCAAGTCCGCATTCAGGAATGTGCGCCGAAGTCGAAAACCAAACGCTGGGAGGTGATTGCCTAAGGCAGTCACACCCCCGTTTCGTGAAACCCTGGGCCAGCGACGGATTACGCTGAGTTCAAAGGTCAGGAGAAACCCATGATCCAGATGCAGACCAACCTAGATGTTGCTGACAACAGCGGCGCACGCCGTGTTCAGTGCATCAAGGTGCTCGGCGGTTCTCACCGTCGTTACGCATCGGTCGGCGATATCATCGTCGTATCGGTGAAAGAGGCCATCCCACGTGGTCGCGTAAAGAAAGGTGACGTCCGTAAGGCCGTCGTCGTACGCACCGCCAAGGAAGTCCGCCGCGAAGACGGCACCGCGATCCGCTTTGATCGCAACGCGGCCGTCATTCTCAACAACAACAACGAACCTGTTGGCACCCGTATCTTCGGGCCAGTGGTTCGTGAACTGCGCGCGAAGAACTTCATGAAGATCATCTCGCTCGCTCCGGAGGTGCTGTAATATGGCTGCTAAACTCCGCAAGGGTGACAAGGTCATCGTGCTGGCCGGCAAAGACAAAGGCAAGACGGGCGAAATCAGCTCCGTTGACCCGAAAGCCGGCAAGGCTGTCGTCGACGGCGTGAACATCGCGATCCGTCACGTGAAGCAATCCCAGACAAGCCAGGGTGGCCGTACGCCACAGGCCATGCCGATTGATCTGTCCAACCTCGCCATCGTCGACGCAAACGGCAAAGCCACGCGCGTCGGGTTCAAGATGGACGGCGACAAGAAAGTCCGCTTCGCCAAGACAACAGGGGACGTGATCTGATGCTCGACACCGCAAACTACACCCCCCGTCTGAAGGCCGAGTATGCCTCCAAGATTCGCGCCGCGATGAAGGAAGAATTCGGCTACAAGAACGACATGCAAATCCCGGGTCTGGACAAAATCGTCCTGAACATCGGCGCAGGCGCAGAAGCTGTGAAAGACTCCAAAAAGGCCAAATCGGCCCAGGAAGATCTGACAGCCATCGCCGGTCAGCAGGCCGTCATCACCAAAGCCAAGAAATCCATCGCTGGTTTCCGCGTTCGTGAAGACATGCCTCTGGGTGCCAAAGTGACCCTTCGTGGCGACCGTATGTTTGAATTCCTTGATCGTCTGATCACGATCGCCATGCCCCGCATCCGCGACTTCCGCGGCGTGTCCGGCAAGTCGTTCGATGGCCGTGGCAACTACGCCATGGGCATGAAGGAACACATCGTCTTCCCCGAAATCAACTTCGACAAAGTCGACGAAGTTTGGGGCCTGGATATCGTGATCTGCACCACTGCAGACAACGATGCAGAAGCAAAAGCGCTGTTGAAGCATTTCAACATGCCGTTCAACAGCTAAGGGGACTGATAGATATGGCTAAAAAATCCATGATCGCCCGCGAAGTGAAGCGTCAGAAGCTCGTCGAAAAGTACGCAGCAAAACGCGCCGAACTCAAAGCAATCGCAAACGACGAAAGCAAGCCCATGGAAGAGCGTTTCAAAGCGCGCCTCAAGCTTGCCAAACTGCCGCGCAACTCGGCACCGACACGTTTGCACAACCGTTGCCAGCTTACGGGACGTCCGCACGCGTACTACCGCAAGCTCAAGATCAGCCGGATCGCTCTGCGGGACCTTGGTTCCAACGGCGAAATCCCCGGCATGGTCAAGTCCAGCTGGTAAGGAGAGACAGATATGAACGATCCTATCGGTGATATGCTGACACGCATCCGCAACGGCCAAATGCGCGGTAAATCCGTCGTGGCCACCCCCGCGTCCAAACTGCGCGGCTGGGTTCTGGATGTGCTGGCAGACGAAGGCTACATTCGCGGCTATGAAGCCACGAAAGATACCGCAGGTCATCCTGCGTTTGAAATCAGCCTGAAATACTACGAAGGCACCCCTGTCATTCGCGAAGTGAAACGGGTCTCCAAGCCCGGTCGTCGCGTGTACATGGGCGTCAATGACATCCCATCCGTCCGTCAGGGCCTGGGTGTGTCGATTGTCTCCACCTCCAAAGGTGTGATGTCGGACGCAAACGCACGGGCAGCCAAAGTTGGCGGCGAAGTGCTCTGCACCGTATTCTAAGGAGAACAAGATGTCTCGTATTGGTAAGAAACCCGTCGAACTGCCCAGCGGTGTGACGGCGTCTGTCTCCGGTCAGACGGTTGAAGTGAAGGGGCCAAAAGGCACCCGCAGCTTCACCGCCACGGACGATGTGACAATCACAGTCGAAGAGAACACGGTTAAGGTGGATCCGCGCGGAAAGTCCAAGCGCGCCCGCCAGCAGTGGGGCATGTCCCGCACCCAGATCGCCAACTTGGTGACTGGCGTGACCGATGGCTTCAAAAAAGAGCTTGAGATCAACGGTGTGGGTTACCGCGCCCAGATGCAGGGCAATGTCCTGAAACTCAACCTCGGCTACTCGCACGACGTGGACTTCACCGTCCCCGAAGGCGTGACCGTGACCGCTCCGAAGCCCACGCAGATCGTTGTCGAAGGCCCCGACCAGCAGTTGGTTGGCCAGGTCGCCGCAAACATCCGCGAATGGCGCAAGCCCGAGCCCTACAAAGGCAAAGGCATCAAATATGTGGACGAGTATATCTTCCGCAAAGAAGGCAAGAGGTAAGACCCATGGCAAACTCCAAGCGTCAACTCTTCATCAAGCGCCGCCTGCGTGTTCGCAACAAGCTGCGTAAGGTCAACAACGGCCAGCCGCGTCTGTCCGTGCACCGCTCAAGCAAGAACATCAGCGCACAGCTGATCGACGATGCGAACGGCGTGACTTTGGCATCTGCCTCCTCGCTCGAGAAAGATCTCGGCGTCGTTGGCAAGAACAACGTCGAAGCGGCTGCCAAGGTGGGTGCTGCAATCGCAGAACGCGCCAAGAAGGCAGGCGTGACCGAAGCCCAGTTCGACCGTGGCGGGTTCCTCTTCCACGGCAAGATCAAGGCTCTGGCCGATGCAGCCCGCGAAGGCGGCCTGAAAGTCTAAGACCCCTGCGAAGGGCTGCCATCGCGGCGGCCCTTCCGATGATCCGGGACGCGCACCTGCGTCACCGCGATTGAAACAACCGGCCTGCGGGCCACCTGAAACAAAGGAAAGTTCTCATGGCAGAACGTGAAAACCGTCGCGGCAAAGGTCGTGATCGGGACGAAACACCAGAATTCGCCGATCGCTTGGTTGCGATCAACCGTGTCTCCAAAACCGTTAAGGGTGGTAAGCGTTTCGGCTTCGCAGCCCTCGTGGTCGTGGGCGACCAGAAAGGCCGCGTCGGCTTCGGCAAAGGTAAAGCCAAGGAGGTCCCAGAGGCCATCCGCAAGGCAACCGAACAAGCCAAGCGTCAGATGATCCGCGTGCAACTGCGCGAAGGCCGCACCCTGCACCACGACATGGAAGGCCGCCACGGCGCTGGCCGCGTTGTGATGCGCACCGCCCCACAAGGTACCGGGATCATCGCAGGTGGTCCAATGCGTGCCGTCTTCGAGATGCTGGGCATTCAGGACGTCGTGGCAAAGTCCATCGGCTCCCAGAACCCCTACAACATGATCCGCGCCACCATCGACGGCCTGAAGAAAGAGGCATCGCCTCGGTCCGTCGCACAGCGTCGCGGTAAGAAAGTGGCAGACATCCTGCCCAAGCGTGACGATGCGCCCGACGCATCCGCTCAAGTCGCTGAGGAGGCCTAAACCATGGCAAAAACCATCGTCGTAAAACAGATCGGCTCTCCGATCCGTCGCCCCGCCAAACAGCGTGCAACGCTGATCGGTCTGGGCCTGAACAAGATGCACAAAACCCGCGAATTGGAAGACACACCTTCCGTGCGCGGCATGGTCGAAAGCATCCCCCACATGGTCGAGATCATCGAAGAAAAGGGCTAAGGCCCTTACCTTTGATGTCGCAATAGAACGCCCCGCCGGAAACGGTGGGGCGTTTTTCGTCGGTCTCAGACTTTCTACGAAAGTCTGCACTCAAATTCTCAATGAGAATTTGCCCCCGACCACAAATATCATTGCGTCCACGATCATCGGTCGCCACGGTGATCACATGACAGCCCTCACCCCCGACCTGATCCGCGCCACCCACGACGCCATTCGCGACGCCACCATCCTCACGCCGCTGGTCCCTGCCACGCGGTTGTCGCTGCAACTGGGGATCGACCTGCACCTCAAACTCGAAAACCGCCAGCACACCAATGCGTTCAAATCCCGTGGGGCCTTGGCGAAACTGCTGACCCTCACCGATGTCCAACGCCAAGCGGGCGTGATCGCCTGCTCCGCAGGAAACCACGCCCAAGGGGTCGCGTACCACGCCACCCGCCTTGGCATCGCCTCAACGATCGTCATGCCCGAAGGCACGCCGTTCAACAAAATCAAGGCCACCGAAACCTTCGGCGCCACCGTCATCACCTACGGCAAGGGCTTTGACGACAGCGTGCAATTCACACTCGACCACGCTGCACAGGACGGCCTGACATTTATCCACCCTTTCGACGATCCGGTCGTCGCCGCGGGGCAGGGCACCGTGGCGCTGGAAATGCTCGATCAGGCACCAGATCTTGACACCATCGTCATCCCCATCGGCGGGGGCGGGTTGATTGCGGGCATGGCGGTGGCCGCCAAAGCGGTCAAACCGCAGGTCGAAATCATCGGCGCGCAAGCCGAACTTTTTGATGCCGTCTCGGCCCAGGTGAACGCCCACGACACGCATTTCGGCGGCGCCAGCCTCGCCGAAGGCATCGCCGTCAAGGCGCCCGCTGCCGCCAACATCGACATCATCAAAACCCATGTCGCACAGGTTCTCACCGCGACCGAACCCCAGATCGAAGACGCTGTGTTTGATCTGTTATCGGCGGAAAAACTGGTGGCCGAAGGCGCGCCCGGTGCGGGCCTTGCGGTCATCAAAAACAATCTTGATCACTTCAAAGGCAAAAAGGTCGGACTGGTCGTTTGTGGGGGAAACATCGACAGCCGCCTCCTTTCAACCCTCATTCTGCGCGGCCTTGTGCGCGACGGGCGCATCGTGCGGCTGACGTTCGAAATCGACGACACGCCCGGTCAGCTGGCCGACATCTCCCGTCTGATCGGTGAGGCCGGCGCCAACGTTGTTGAGGTCATCCACCAACGCATGATGCAGTCCGTCTCCCTCAAACAGGCAGAACTTGAAGTGGTGATTGAGGCCCGCGATGCCGAACAGGTCAAAGACATCGTCGCCACCCTGCGCGGGCACGGCTTCCGTTTGCGCACCGACCAAGGCATCTAGATCACGGCCAGATCGCCCCAAATTTTTGCCACAATCGTCGTTTACCTTGTTCAAACCTGAACCGAGGATTGGACGAAGATCATGCCATCTGCCCTGCAGACCAAAATCGCAGCCCATCTCAAGGCGTTTCGCGCCGATGAGGATGGCGCAGTGACCACGGATTTCGTGGTTCTAACCGCGTCTGTCATGATGTTGGGTGCGGCCCATGCCCGTGATGTGGCGCTTGGGGCCAATAACCTCGCCGAAGCGGTGGAAGACTGCCTTGTGACCGACATTGCCGCCATTATGGAAGGCAACCCCCGCGAACTGCAGGCCCGTTTGGCCGCAGCCGAGGCCGCGTGCTCTAGCCGCTGATCACGTTCCGACCGAAACGCCTTTAACGTCGCCACCCACCGGTGTGCGGCGTTTTTGCATTTTGCCGCGCAGCCACGCCCCCACTGGTTTCTCAAAATACCGGTTCGTCAGATAGGCGACCCAAATGCTGCCCGCGATGAACAGCGGCAACGTCAGGTATGACGCGGCAAAGTCCCGTCCGCCGCCAAAATACAGATCAATGATCAGCACCACGAGGATCTGGATCGGCATATGCACCAGATAAAGACTGTAGCTGATGTCGCCCAAAAACTGCAGCATACCGCCCCGCACACCGCGCCGCGCCTGCACGCTGCGTTCCATCGCGGCCAAAGCCATCACGATGGCGCAGCATCCCACCAAAAGTGCCACGTCATGCAACCCCAAAAGACCCGCAATGACCGTCGCCCCAATCAGGCCCGCCACACTGACGGCCAAGGGCCGCACCGCCCCGCGCAGGCCAACATAGCCAGCATAGCATGCCGCACCGGCGAAAAAGAACACGCCGCAGGCAAAGACCCAAGGCCCGATCAGAAACCCATCAGGCCTGATGACCAAAACGCCGTAACACAGCATCGCCAAAATCAGCGATCCCTTCAGGGGCGCGCGGCGGGTCAATGGCAGACACAGGAAGAACAGCACATAAACGAAAATCTCAGCCGACACCGACCAGATCGGCGCGTTGAAACTCACCCCGTCGGACAGGGCCAAACTGCTGTCCAAAAGGAACAGCTGCAGCACAAAGTGTTTGAGATCGTTGTTGCCGGTGATCTGCCAGTGCCCCTGTGTCTGCAGGCTGATCATCTGCATCCCCGCCACCAAAATCAGCGTCACAAAATGCAGCGGATACAGCCGCGCAAACCGCGCCACAGCAAACTCGCGCGCGGTGGTGGGGCGGTTCCAATACACATGGGCAAAAACAAACCCCGAAATCACCCAGAACAACCGGACAGCCTCTTCGCCATAAACAAACGCAGGCCACAGCCACGCGCCATACGGCATGTCTTCAGGGGCCACCGGCACCACATGCACGCCCGCCTGATCCTGAAAAAAGCGCGTTGCGTGAAACATCACGACGAAAATCGCGGCAATGCCGCGCATGGCGTCAATGCAGGTAAAGTGGCGGGGCAGGGCGTCTGTGTGGGTCATGCGCCACGGCGTATCACGGCAATCGGGCCAAATCGGGGCGCGGATAGGGTAAGGACGCGGCCCCCAAAGGGGCAGCGGGGGCGGCCCAAACCCCTTGTCAGCCCCGCGCGGCTGTCCTATACGCCGCCAGTGGTCCGCGTGGGCCATAAGAATCAACATCAACGCCGCGTGCCTGATCTTCGCTGGGTCAGGTCTTCCGGCAAGGAGACAGCGACATGGTTAAATTGAACGAACTGCACGACAACCCAGGTGCAACCAAGCCAAAGAAACGCGTGGGCCGTGGTCCAGGCTCTGGCATGGGTAAGATGGGTGGCCGTGGTATCAAAGGTCAGAAATCCCGCTCCGGTGTGGCCATTGGTGGCTACGAAGGCGGCCAGATGCCCCTCTACCAGCGCCTGCCTAAGCGCGGTTTCAACAAGCCCAACCGTAAAAAATACGCCGTGATCAACCTCGGCCTGATCCAGAAATTCATCGACGCCAAAAAGCTCGACGCTGGGTCCATCACCGAAGACAGCCTTGTCGCGTCCGGCGCGCTGCGTCGTAAACTCGACGGTGTGCGCGTCCTCGCCAAGGGTGAATTGACGGCAAAAGCAACGATCGAAGTCACCGGCGCGTCCAAAGGCGCCGTCGAAGCTGTCGAAAAAGCGGGCGGTAAACTGACGGTCACAGCCGCGCCAGCCGCTGAATAACGACTTGTGGGGGGCGGCTTCGCCCCTTACATCGTTTCATGGATAAAGCGCCGCTGCTGGATCCCCGGCCAGCGGCGTTTGCATAACAGATATAGGCACCCGATATGGCATCAGCAGCAGAGCAAATGGCCGCGAACACAAGTTGGTCGGCCTTTGGCCAGGCCAAAGAATTGCGTCAGCGGATCTTTTTCACCCTCGGCCTTCTGATCGTCTACCGTTTGGGCACCTATATTCCGGTGCCCGGCATCGACACCGACGCCCTGCGCGCCTTCATGGACGAAGCGGCCTCTGGCATCGGGGGCATCTTGTCGATGTTCACCGGTGGCGCGCTTGGCCGGATGGGTATTTTTGCCCTTGGCATCATGCCCTATATCTCTGCCTCGATCATCGTGCAGCTTCTGGGGGCCATGTGGGAACCTCTCAAGCAGTTGAAAAAAGAGGGTGAACAGGGCCGCAAAAAGCTCAATCAATACACCCGTTACGGCACCGTGGTGCTGGCCACCTTCCAGGCGTACGGCATGGCCGCCTCGCTTGAGGCGGGCGATTTGGCGACTGACCCCGGCCTCTATTTCCGCCTGGCCTGCGTGATTACGTTGGTGGGTGGCACCATGTTCCTGATGTGGCTGGGGGAACAGATCACCGCACGCGGCATCGGCAACGGCATCTCTCTGATCATCTTCGTCGGTATCATCGCCGAAGTTCCCGCCGCCCTCGCGGGCTTCCTGGCCCAGGGTCAGGAAACCAACAACTGGGGTCTGGTGCTGGGCGTCTTCGCCATGGTCATCGCGGTCTTCGCCTTTGTGGTCTTCATGGAACGCTCCTTGCGTAAGATCCACATTCAGTACCCGCGCCGTCAGGTCGGCATGAAGGTCTTTGACGGTGGCTCGTCCCACTTGCCGATCAAAGTGAACCCCGCCGGCGTGATCCCCGCGATCTTCGCCTCTGCGCTGCTGTTGCTGCCCACCACGCTCAGCACGTTTTCGGGCGGTGACACCGCTGGGCCGATCATGTCCACGATCCTGGCCTACTTCGGGCCCGGTCAACCGCTGTACCTGATCTTCTTCACGGCGATGATCGTGTTCTTCACCTTCTTCTACACCCGCGAAGTGGCGTTTAAGACGGACGAAGTGGCCGACAACCTGAAAAACCAGAACGGCTTTGTCCCCGGCATCCGCCCCGGTCAGCGCACCAAGGAATATCTTGATTACGTGGTCACACGTATCCTTGTCCTCGGGTCTGCCTATCTGGCTCTGGTCTGCCTGTTGCCGGAAATCCTCCGCGCGAACCTCAGCATTCCTTTTTACTTTGGCGGCACGTCGGTTTTGATTATCGTCAGCGTCGGGATGGATACCATCCAGCAGATCCAATCCCATCTTCTGGCTCATCAATACGAAGGGCTGATCGAGAAATCCCAGCTGCGCGGTAAGCGCGGTGGCAAGAAACGGAGCCCGTCTCGTCGATGACCAATATTATCCTTCTCGGACCACCCGGAGCGGGCAAAGGCACGCAAGCCGCCAAACTCGTAGATGCTCGCAATATGGTTCAGCTGAGCACCGGCGACATGCTGCGTGAGGCCAAGACCTCCGGCACGGAAATGGGCAAAATGGTTGCTGCTGTCATGGACCGCGGCGATCTGGTCACCGACGAGATCGTGATCGGCCTGATCCGCGAAAAGCTTGAGGCAGGCGGCGACCACGGCGGCTTCATCTTCGACGGCTTCCCCCGCACGCTGGCCCAGGCCGACGCCTTGGGCGATCTGCTGGCCGAGACCGGCAACACCCTTGATCACGTCATCGCTCTCGAAGTGAACGACGAAGTTCTGGTGGATCGTATCCTTGGCCGCGCGGCCGAAGCTGTCGCCGCAGGCGGCATAGCGCGGGCCGACGACAACGCCGAAAGCCTCAAGGTCCGTCTGATGGCTTATTACAAACAGACCTCCCCGCTCATTGGCTACTACCATGCCAAAGGCGATCTGAAGTCTGTGGATGGTCTGGGCACGATGGACCAGGTCGCGGCGGATATCGCAGGCGTTCTTGACGCATAATGTCCAACCCGTTGCCGTGCCGCTCGCCAGATTGGCGGCGGCATTTGCCTGTGTATTGCTTCTGTTTTTGACACTCACGATGTTGCGGATGGCCCCCCAGACTTTCGTCATACTGTCGTTCGCAGCACTTGGGATGTCGGTCTGGATCCGCCAGACCATACGTCAATTGAAACGGCTGGAAGGCCGACCGAAAGACAACGGCACAGCAAAGGCTTGACCGTTCACCCGAACACTCCTAAAAGCCCCCATCCCGTATGGGAATCGCAGGGTCGCACCCTGTTTTGAACACCTCGATATGACTTGAGCCCGCTGGCAGAAATCGCCTCGGGCTTACGTTGTGAAAAAAGGGTCCGGCGTTACGGACCCGCAACGAAAAGGAAAAGACACGTGGCACGTATTGCCGGCGTAAACATCCCGACTGCAAAGCGGGTTCCAATCGCCCTCACCTACATCACCGGTATCGGCAACACCTCCGCCGTCGCCATCTGCGACGCCGTAGGCATCGATCACACCCGTCGTGTGAACGAACTGTCCGACGCTGAAGTCCTGAAAATCCGTGAACACATCGACGAAAACTACACCGTCGAAGGCGACCTGCGTCGCGAAGTCACGATGAACATCAAGCGCATGATGGACCTCGGGTCCTACCGTGGCCTGCGTCATCGCCGGAACCTGCCCGTTCGCGGTCAGCGGACCTCCACCAACGCACGCACCCGCAAAGGCCCCGCGAAGGCCATTGCCGGTAAGAAGAAATAAGGGAGGGTACGACCAATGGCACGTGATCCCCGTCGCGGAGGCAAGAAGAAGGTCTCCAAGAACATCGCAGCTGGCGTTGCACACGTAAATTCCAGCTTCAACAACACCAAAATCCTGATCTCTGACGTGCAGGGCAACGCGATCTCCTGGTCGTCTGCTGGCACCATGGGCTTCAAAGGTTCCCGGAAATCCACACCTTACGCGGCCCAGATGGCCGCTGAGGATGCGGGCAAGAAGGCTCAGGAACATGGCGTTAAAACGCTTGAGGTCGAAGTGCAGGGCCCCGGTTCCGGCCGTGAATCCGCACTGCGCGCCTTGGCTGCTGTCGGCTTCAACATCACGTCGATCCGTGACGTGACGCCCATGGCCCACAACGGCTGCCGCCCACCAAAGCGCCGCCGCGTCTAAGCGACACAAAATACCCCTTGGGGCTACGGATGTTCCGTGGCCCCATTTCGTCATTTTCAACCTCGGGCGTTTGCCTTTTTGGACATGAAGGCAAACAGGAATGGAGGGACACATGATCCACAAGAACTGGGCTGAACTGATCAAGCCAACACAACTTGACGTCAAACCGGGCAATGACCCGATGCGTCAGGCCACAGTCATTGCCGAACCGCTTGAACGTGGCTTCGGCCTCACGCTGGGCAACGCCCTGCGCCGCATCCTGATGAGCTCCCTTCAGGGCGCTGCCATCACAGCCGTTCAGATCGACAACGTCCTGCACGAATTCTCCTCCATCTCAGGTGTGCGCGAAGACGTCACTGACGTGGTGTTGAACCTCAAAGGCGTCGCGATCCGCATGGAAGTCGAAGGCCCCAAGCGTCTGCAGGTGCAGGCGAAGGGTCCAGGCGTTGTCACCGCTGGCGACATCTCCGAATCCGCAGGCATCGAAGTGCTGAACAAAGACCACGTGATCTGTCACCTCGACGAAGGTGCAGATCTCTACATGGAACTGACGGTCAACACGGGCAAAGGCTACGTCTCTGCCGACAAGAATAAGCCCGAAGATGCGCCCATCGGCATGATGGCCATCGACGCGATTTATTCCCCCGTCAAAAAAGTCAGCTATGACGTGCAGCCGACCCGCGAAGGTCAGGTTCTCGACTATGACAAACTGACCATGAAGGTCGAAACAGACGGATCTATCACGCCGGATGACGCCGTGGCCTTTGCCGCGCGCATCCTGCAGGACCAGCTGTCGATCTTCGTGAACTTCGACGAACCAGAATCCGCACAGGCGTCCTCGGACGACGACGGTCTGGAATTCAACCCGCTGCTGCTGAAGAAAGTGGACGAGTTGGAATTGTCTGTCCGCTCTGCAAACTGCCTCAAGAACGACAATATCGTCTACATCGGCGATCTCATCCAGAAGACCGAAGCAGAAATGCTGCGCACGCCGAACTTTGGCCGCAAGTCCCTGAACGAGATCAAAGAGGTTCTGTCCGGCATGGGTCTGCACCTTGGCATGGACGTCGAAGACTGGCCGCCAGACAATATCGAAGATTTGGCCAAGAAGTTCGAAGACAGCTTCTAACCTATGTGGCTGGCGTAGCCATACGCCAGCCATACGCTTGCCATACGCAAGCCATACCGCCGATTTCGGCAAAACCCTGGGCAATTCCGCCCCAATAACGGAGCCCGCGACACGCATCGCCAAGGCCCACCCTAAAACAAAATGGAGACTACAAAATGCGTCACGCACGAGGTTACCGCCGCCTGAACCGCACCCACGAACACCGCAAGGCATTGTGGGCCAACATGGCCGGCTCGCTCATCGAACATGAGCAAATCAAAACAACGTTGCCCAAGGCAAAAGAACTGCGTCCGATCATCGAAAAGATGATCACGCTGGCCAAACGCGGCGATCTGCACGCCCGCCGTCAGGCCGCGTCCCAGCTCAAACAAGACCAGTATGTCGCGAAATTGTTCGACGTCCTCGGCCCCCGTTATGCTGAACGTCAGGGTGGCTATGTCCGCATCATGAAGGCCGGTTTCCGGTATGGCGACATGGCCCCAATGGCGATCATCGAATTCGTCGATCGCGACGTGGATGCCAAAGGTGCCGCTGACAAAGCCCGCGTTGCAGCCGAAGAAGCCGCTGAATAAACGTCTGATTTCATTCGTAGAAAGGCCCGTCTGTTCGCAGGCGGGCCTTTTTCATTGCGACGCCCCGACCCCGAACATACCTTACCCCCATGGCCGATCTTTTTGACACTGGCGCCGCTGCGGCGGATCTGCCCACCACGGCACCGCGCCCGTTGGCGGATCGCTTGCGTCCGCGAACGCTGGCTGATGTGATCGGGCAGGAACAGGTCCTCGGCCCTGATGCGCCGCTGGGTGTGATGCTGGCCTCCAATTCACTGTCATCGCTTATTTTCTGGGGCCCGCCCGGCGTGGGTAAAACCACCATTGCCCGCCTATTGGCCGATGAAACCGACCTGCATTTCATCCAGATCAGCGCGATTTTCACTGGCGTGCCGGAGCTGCGCAAAGTGTTCGAGGCCGCCAAACTGCGCCGACAGAACGGCCGCGGGACCCTGTTGTTCGTTGACGAAATCCACCGTTTCAACAAAGCGCAACAAGACGGATTCCTGCCCCATATGGAAGACGGCACCATCCTGCTGGTCGGCGCGACCACCGAAAACCCGTCCTTTGAACTCAACGCGGCCGTCCTGTCCCGGTCCCAAGTCCTTGTTCTGGAACGGCTTTCTTTAGCGGATTTGGAACGTCTTGCCCAACGGGCCGAACAGGAACTCGGCCGTAAACTCCCCCTCGACGCCCACGCCCGTGAGGCTCTGTTGGAGATGGCTGACGGCGATGGGCGCGGGTTGCTCAACTTGATTGAGCAGGTCGCGGCCTGGCGGACGAAAGACAAACTCAACACCGACGCGCTGACCACACGCCTCATGCGCCGCGCCACGAAATACGACAAGTCCGGGGATGAGCATTACAACCTGATCAGTGCCTTGCACAAATCTGTGCGCGGGTCTGACCCTGACGCGGCCCTCTATTGGTTTGCCCGCATGCTCAAGGGGGGCGAAGACCCGCGTTTTCTGGCCCGCCGGATCACCCGCATGTCCGTCGAAGACATCGGTCTGGCCGACCCACAGGCCCAAACCATCTGCCTGCATGCCTGGGAAACCTATGAACGTCTTGGCTCCCCCGAAGGCGAATTGGCGCTGGCGCAGGCTGTCACCTACCTCGCCCTCGCGCCCAAATCCAACGCGGGCTACGCAGCCTACAAAAACGCAATGCGCGCGGCAGAAAAGACCGGGTCAGAACCCCCGCCCAAACACATCCTCAACGCGCCGACATCACTGATGAAAGACCAAGGCTACGGCGATGGTTATGCCTACGATCACGACGCCGAAGACGGGTTCAGCGGCCAAAATTACTTCCCTGACACCATGAAACGGGGTGTCTATTACACGCCTGTCGATCGCGGCTATGAGCGCGAACTGAAGAAACGGGTCGATTTTTTCGCCAAACTGCGGGCCAAGCGCAACGGTTGACTCTGCCCACCACGGGAATATGACGCGCCCATGATACCAACTGTGATCCAAGTCGCCTTAGGCGGTGCCATCGGCGCCGCAGCCCGCTACGGCGTGGGCGTGGCCCTTTACCGTCCATCCCAGGGCTTCCCCGTGGGTGTCCTGACGGCCAACGTCATCGGATCCTTCGTTATGGGCCTTCTCGTTGTCTATTTGGGGCAGAAAATGCTGGGCCATATGAATCCATTTTTGATGACAGGGGTGTTGGGCGGCTTCACGACGTTTTCAGCCTTTTCGCTTGAGGCATACACGCTATTCGAACGCGGCACGCCCGGTCTGGCGGCTGTGTATGTGGGGGCGTCCGTGGTGCTGTCGTTGGGGGCGTTGATCGCAGGTGTCATGATCATGCGTGGGGTACTGGGATGAGCAAGGTTCAAACGACATATGTGGCCACGGGCGAGGGCGATCAGCGCCTCGATCGTTGGTTCAAGCGCCGGTTTCCCCATGTGAAACAGGGGCAGATCGAAAAGATGTGCCGCAAGGGCGAAATCCGTGTGGAGGGGGGACGGGTCAAATCCTCGACCCGTGTGGAAGACGGCCAACAGGTGCGCATCCCGCCGCTGCCTGACCCGAACCAAGTCGATGACCGCCCGCGCGACATTTCGCCAAGTGACATCAAGCTGATCCAAGGCTGCGTGATCTTCAAAGACGACGATGTGATCGTGCTGAACAAACCGGCGGGCCTGCCAACACAAGGCGGCAGCAAGCAAACGCGTCACGTGGATGGCCTCGCTGAGGCGTTGAAGTTTGGCTATGATGAAAAGCCGCGATTGGTGCACCGGTTGGACAAGGACACCTCCGGCGTTTTGGTTCTGGCCCGCACGCGCTTGGCCGCCAAAAAACTGACTGAGGCGTTTCGTCATCGCAACACCGAAAAAATCTATTGGGCCTTGGTTGCGGGCGTGCCGCTCCCCAAATTGGGGTCGGTCAAATACGGGCTGGTGAAGATGCCCGGACATGGCCGCAAGGGCGAGAACGAAAAGATGCGCTGCGTGCATCCGCGCGAAGTGGACAGCGTTGAGGGCGCAAAGCGCGCGCACACCGATTACACCGTGCTGACGTCCCTTGCCGATCGGACCGCTTGGTTGGCGTTGACGCCCATCACAGGTCGCACCCACCAGCTGCGCGCCCACATGGGTGAGATCGGCCACCCGATCATCGGGGATGGCAAATACGGCGGCTCGCAGCAGGAAAACCTTGGTGATGGCTGGGGCGCTGGCATGGGCGAGGAGGTGGGGCGCAAGTTGCATCTGCACGCGCGGTCCTTGCGTATCGAACATCCGACCACAGGCAAAGACCTTTTTATCAAGGCCAGCTTGCCCCCGCATATGACCCATTCTTGGGAATTGTTCGGCTGGGCCGAAGACCACGCCCCGGACAATCCGTTCGAGGGCCTGCTATGAGCGCGTGGGCCGCAAAGCGGTTCTGGACAGACGTGAACGTCGTGCCCGCTGACGGCGGGTTCGCCGTGCAGCTTGATACGCGCCCTGTCAAAACACCTGCCAAATCTGCGCTGATCGTTCCGACCGAGGCGTTGGCAGAGGCGGTGGCCGATGAATGGCGCGCGGTGGAGGACGGGATCGACCCGAACGTCATGCCCTTCACGCGGTCCGCCAATGCCGCGATCGACAAAGTCGCGACGCAGTTCACCGAGGTGGCGGACATGCTGGCGGCCTACGGTGGCAGCGATTTGTTGTGCTACCGCGCCACCCATCCCGACCCGCTGGTGGCGCGACAGGCCGCCACCTGGGACCCGCTTCTTGACTGGGCACATGAAACCTTTGGCGCGCGGTTGCTGCCGACGTCTGGGATCATGCCGGTGGATCAATCTCAAGCTGCGCTTTCGGCCCTGTCCGCGCCACTTTACCTTGCGTCACCCTTTCAGCTGACCGCGCTGCACGATTTGATAGCGCTTTCAGGGTCCTTGGTCATCGGGCTGGCTGTGGCACAGGGGCGACTGGGCGCCGATGAGGGCTGGAACATGTCCCGTTTGGACGAAATTTGGCAAGCAGAACAATGGGGTGCGGACGAAGAGGCCGAGGCCGCCGCGGCGATCAAACACACCGCCTTTGTTCATGCGTTGACGTTCTACAAATTGACCACGTCATCGGCAGAAGGCTGAAAGAGCCGCCATATTGGACGGGCGTGGCGAAGATCTTAACGTTTTGCTGCAAAAGCACCGCCGCGCCTCTTGACCTCTGTGGATGAATCGAACCACTCTATGTGCGTTGCGCGGGCTTGCCTGCGACAAATCACACCTGTCTTTGATCTTATCAGGGGCAGAACAAAAAAACCCTGCACACTCACGCGGGGAAACTCAGGAAGAGGTATCTTATGAAAAAATCTGTACTCCTCGGTGCAATGACCGTTGCTGGTCTGGCCGCCGGTGCAGCTGGTGCAGCGACGCTTGACGATGTCAAAGCCCGCGGTACGCTGAACTGCGGTGTGACAACTGGCTTGACCGGTTTTGCTGCACCCGACGCAAACGGCGTGTGGGACGGTTTTGACGTTGGCGTATGCCGTGCTGTGGCTGCTGCCGTTCTTGGCGATCCGATGGCTGTTGAATTCGTTCCAACAACCGGTCAGACACGCTTCACCGCGCTGGCCTCCGGCGAAATCGACATGCTGGCACGTAACACCACGTGGACATTCTCCCGTGACGTCGACCTCAAGTTCGAATTTGTTGGCGTGAACTACTACGACGGTCAGGGCTTCATGGTCCCACGTGACCTCGGTGTGTCCTCCGCAAAAGATCTGGACGGCGCAACTGTCTGCATCCAGACAGGCACCACGACAGAGCTGAACCTGGCGGATTACTTCCGTTCCAACAACATCAGCTATGAGCCCGTGCCAATCGAAACCAATGCCGAAGCTCAGCAGCAGTACCTTGCTGGCGCTTGTGACGTCTACACAACAGACGCCTCCGGTCTGGCCGCAACACGCGCCACATTCGAAGCACCAGGCGACCACGTCCTGCTGCCAGAAATCGTCTCCAAAGAGCCACTGGGCCCACTCGTACGTCACGGCGACAACGAATGGGGCGACATTGTCCGCTGGACGCTGAACGCACTGGTGACAGCTGAAGAGCTGAACGTGACCTCCGCGAACATCGAAGAGCTGTCCGCAGGCACAAACAACCCAGAAATCAACCGTCTGCTGGGCACCGAAGGTGAACTGGGCGCGATGCTGGGTCTGGACGCTGACTGGGCCAAGAACGCCATCATGGCGGGCGGCAACTACGGTGAGCTGTTCGAAAAGAACATCGGTGAGAACACGCCAATCGGTCTGGCACGCGGTCTGAACGCGCAGTGGACCGAAGGTGGCCTGATCTACTCCCCACCTTTCCGCTAAGTTTTAGCTGACGCAAAGGGCGCGGTCTTCGGATCGCGCCCTTTCACCAATAGACGACACCACCACCACACCAATAACGAGAACCCAAAGCCGTTCGCGGGCCAACCGCATGGATGAGGACTTTGGACAACCCGACAGGGACAGGGAGTTCGCGTATGACAACGCTAACCGATCCACCGAAAGCCGGTTTCCGGCTTAGTCAGCTTCTTTATGATACCCGTTACAGGTCGATCACCATCCAAGTGATAGCGATGATCCTTGTGATTTTGGGTCTTTACTGGTTGGTGAACAACACCATCCAAAACTTGTCCGCCTTGGGCAAAGATTTCGATTTCGGGTTTTTGTCCCAGCCTGCGGGCTACGACATCAACCAACGACTGGTGGAATATTCTTCCCAATCGACCCACGGCCAAGCAGCCATTGTGGGCATTCTGAACACCATTCTCGTGGCCTTTTTGGGCTGCATTCTGGCGACCATTCTGGGCGTGATTGCAGGGGTTCTGCGTCTGTCCAAAAACTGGATCGTCAACAAATTGATGGCCGTCTACGTCGAAGGCTTCCGTAACGTGCCGTTGCTGCTGTGGATCATCGCCATCTTCGCGCTGATGACCGAGGGCATGCCGCAACCGCGTGATTTCAAGGTCGGCGGTGACGCGTCCATGATCCTGGGCGAAACCGTCGCGGTGACAAACCGCGGCGTCTATGTGCCCGGCGTCGTGTTTGAGAGCGGCTGGTTCGCCAGTGCTGCGATGAATTGGCTGGCTGTGATTGTCGTTCTCGTGGCGTCTCTGTTGGTCATCCGCGTGGTGCGCCGCCGCGCCGACGCGATTCAGGAAGCCACCGGTGACCGCCCCACGACGTGGTGGCAGCAACTGGGTCTGTTGATCATACCAGCCGGTCTTGTGCTGGTGCTGATGGGCGCCACAATGCAGTACCCCTACATTCGCGGGTTCAACTTCACCGACGGCATCCATTTGCGGAACTCTCTGATCGCGCTGTGGCTGGCGTTGTCGCTGTACACAGGCGCGTTTATCGCTGAAATCGTCCGTGCGGGTATCCTCGCCATTTCCAAAGGCCAGTCCGAGGCCGCATCCGCATTGGGCCTGCGCCCCAATCGCACGATGAACCTCGTGATCTTGCCGCAGGCCATGCGCGTCATCATTCCGCCGCTGATTTCCCAGTACCTGAACCTGACCAAGAACTCGTCGCTGGCAATTGCGGTGGGCTATATGGACGTCCGGTCCACCCTTGGTGGCATCACCATCAACCAAACAGGCCGTGAGCTTGAGGGGATGTTGCTGTTGGGCGCCTTCTACCTTGTCCTCAGCCTGCTGATCTCAGCGGTGATGAACGTCTACAACAACCGCACTCAGCTGCAGGAGCGTTGATATGAGCGAAACACACGCACAATCCGTCTCCTACGTCCGCGAAACCATGTTGAGTGAGCAAGAGCCACCCGTCACAGAACGCGGCGTGATCAAATGGATCCGCGAAAACCTGTTTTCAGGTTGGGTCAACATCTTGCTGACCGTGATTTCCTTGTTCGTCATCTATTGGGCGCTTGCACTCGTGCTGCCATGGGCTTTTGGCGGCGTCTGGAACGCGGGGTCGCTGACCGAATGCCGTGAGGTTCTGTTCAGTTTCTACAAGGACAGCCACGACGGGGCCTGCTGGGCGGTGATCGAAGACCGTTGGTTGCAGATCCTGTTCGGGTTCTACCCGCCGGAGCTGTACTGGCGGCCTATTCTGGCCTTCGTTCTGTTCTTCGTGGCGCTGGCCCCCGTGCTGTTCGCTGAACGGGTGCCGGGCCAGTTGATCTGGTTTACGGTCGTTTATCCCTTCCTGGCCACCTGGCTCATCTGGGGCGGTGCGGTCTGGACGCCTATTTTGGCGCTCCTTGGGTTTGTTGCGGCCTTCGTCGCCTACAAAATCCTGAGCAAAGTGTCGGGACCAATTGTAGCCAACCTCGGTGCACTTGTGGCGGCCTTGGTCTGGTGGGGCGCCCTGATGGGCCCCATCGACGACAGCCTGAACCGCATGGTTGGCGCAGGCCGTCTGGAGGACACAGTGGCGTCTCTGAACCAACAGGCCGAAGACCTGCCGGTGCAAATCGCAGCGCTTGAGGCCGACGCCGAAGCAAAAGCTTCCGAAATCGCCGCAGCCGTCGAAACCAAAAACGCCTTGCTGGTTGAGATGACCGAAATCCGCATTGAGGAATTCGCGATTGATCAGCAGATTGAGCCGAAGGAGGACGCTGTTCAGCTCCTTAATGGTGCGGAAGAAAGCATCGGCCAGATTGAAGATATCTTGTCTGAATGGGGCGGTGTTCCTGAAGCGGCCAGCGACAGTGAGGCCGACTTGGCGGATGCCGAAGCGGCAGCAGCGTCAATTGACGGGCTGATCGCGGATGTGAACAAGTTCCTGGGCGATGCGCTGAACGATATCGAAAGCAACACCGCCGATCCGGCTGATGTTGCCGCTTTGTTGGCGGCTGGTGCGACCCAGGCAGATGCCTCCATCACCGAGGACATCGATGCGCTGGTCGCAAAATCTGATCTGACCGATTCCTTGGGCGATCTGATTGACCTTGCAACTGGTCTGACTGCGGATGCCTCCGCCAGTGATCTGGCTGCCCTACGGGCGGACATCGCGACGGCATCGGCGTTGGTGCAAAGCGACGTCGACACCCTTGATGGTATCAAAGACAAGATCATTGCAGCCAATGCATCTGATCTTGAGGCGCCACAAGCGGCACTGGTCGCCAACATGGCCCAGCTGACACAGCTGCGCGATGAGGCGACGACGATTGCGCAAGATAACTTCCGCATCTCGTCTCAGCAGACCGAAAACCGCGGTTTTCTGACGGCGCTGAATTCCTTGACGGAACGTGAGAACAGCCTGCCGGAGTTGCGGGCCACCACACAAGAATTGCGCGACGCCGTGCCAAGCGCCTATCGCAACATGATCGACGTCAACCAGCTGCCGGAGGATGCCACATCCGAGGATGCCGCGGCCCTGAACGCCTACCTTGGCGCGCGTAATCAGGAACTCAGCGTCGGGGCGTCCATCCGTGATACCTATGCCGAACTTGGCCGCGTGGGCCTGCGCCCCATCGACAGCCGCCAGATCGGTGGGTTCATGTTGGCGCTGATCATCGGCATCGCGGGCATCGTGCTTTCGCTGCCTCTTGGTATTCTGCTGGCCCTTGGCCGTCAGTCGCATCTGTTCTTTGTGAACAAGATTTGTGTGGCCTTTATTGAGGTGATCCGCGGCGTGCCGTTGATTGTCTGGCTGTTCACCGCGTCGCTTCTTCTCAACTACTTCCTGCCTCCGGGTACGAATTTTGACTTGATGCTGCGTGTGATCATCATGGTGACGCTGTTCTCGGCGGCCTACATCGCGGAAGTCATCCGCGGCGGTCTCGCAGCACTTCCCACAGGGCAGTACGAAGGCGCGGACAGCCTTGGCCTCAGCTACTGGCAATCCATGCAGTTGATTGTGCTGCCGCAGGCGCTGAAGATCTCCATCCCGGGCATCGTGAACACGTTTATCGGCCTGTTCAAAGATACCGTTCTTGTGGTCTTCATCGGCTTGCTTGACCCGATTGGCCTGTCCAACGCAATCCGCGCGGACACCGATTGGAACGGCATCTATTGGGAACTGTTCGTCTTTATCGGCGCGCTGTTCTTCATCTTCTGCTTCGGCATGGGCCGTTATTCCCTCTACCTCGAAAGAAAGCTCCAGCGTGAGCACCGTTAAGGAGACCTGAAATGTCTGAACTCGCAACAAACCGCGAAATCGATCGCAGCAACATGACGGTCTCTGATGAGGTCGCCATCCAGATCAACGACATGAACAAGTGGTACGGTACGTTCCACGTTCTGCGTGATATCAATCTGACTGTGAACCGTGGCGAACGGATCGTGATTTGCGGGCCGTCTGGCTCCGGTAAATCCACGTTGATCCGCTGCATCAACCGTCTTGAGGAACATCAGGCGGGGCAGATCATCGTCGACGGGACCGAACTGTCGTCGGACCTCAAGAACATCGACAAAATCCGGTCAGAGGTCGGCATGTGCTTTCAGCACTTCAACCTGTTTCCGCACCTGACGATCCTTGAGAATTGTACCTTGGCCCCGATCTGGGTGCGCAAAACGCCCAAAAAGGAAGCCGAAGAGACGGCGATGCATTACCTTGAAAAGGTGAAAATCCCAGAACAGGCCGACAAATATCCAGGCCAGTTGTCTGGTGGTCAGCAGCAACGTGTGGCCATCGCCCGGTCGTTGTGCATGAAGCCACGGATCATGTTGTTCGATGAACCGACGTCTGCGCTTGACCCTGAGATGATCAAGGAAGTCCTCGACACCATGATCGAGCTTGCGGAAGAAGGCATGACAATGCTGTGCGTGACCCATGAAATGGGCTTTGCCCGTCAGGTCGCAAACCGCGTGATCTTTATGGATGCGGGCCAGATTGTGGAACAGAACGAACCGGAAGAGTTCTTCAACAACCCGCAATCCGACCGGACCAAACTGTTCCTGAGCCAGATCCTCGGCCACTGACGCGGGACGCTAAAATTCCGGAATTTTAGCCGCCGCCTGACAGATCCTTTGGGACGACAAAATCAATCAGCTGGGCCGATGCAGATGTTGCGTCGGCCCAGTTTGTTATGGGCAGATCACACACCAATATCGCGCCCGTGGGGTAATTGAAGAACTGTGGATGTTCCGGAGAGCCCGTCACGATCTGTTCGGCAAAATAGGCAATCCCAGGATTGTGCGCGATGATGGCGGCGCAGGATCCATTCGCGCTCTTCACGACGTCCATCAACGTTTCTGGGGTCGCATGATACAGCCGGTTCAGGTAGGTGACGTCCGGCGTGCAATCCATCGCCGCAACAATGCGGTCCGTCGTTTCGACTGTCCGGGCGGCATCACTGCAGAATACAGCGTCCGGCACATGCCCGCGCCCAGACAACCAATGTCCTAAGTCTTTGCACGCCTTCCGTCCGCGGTCATTCAAGGGACGCGCATGATCGTCCGATGGGCTGTCCCAACTGGATTTTGCATGGCGGATTAGGATCAGACGTTTGGTCATGGGGAATGAAACACCTTCATATGGTACGCGGTTTGCGCCGGATCACGCCCGTATGATTGGCTGATGGGACAGGCCATGCGCACTTGGCAGGCCGCTTGGCAGGTGGGGCTGACATCAATGTGCGCCTTGCATTTTGGCACGTCATAGCTTTGCCCGTCCAACGCTGTCACTGGACAGGCCGTGCGGCAGGGTTGACCTGCGCAGGTGTCGCAGGGCCGGGTGCCCGCAGGGGGCAGGGCCAACGCCCCCTCGAACACAAGCGCCCCGCGATAGGATACCAATAGCCCCGCGTCTGGGTGGACCAACAGGCCGACAGGGCTTTGCCATGCGGCCCCGCTGCGCAGCGCCCATGTGATGAACGGATGAAACGGGGGGCCACCAAAAGGAAAGACCGCCACGCTGCCGGTCTGCGTCGCCAAAGCCGTAATTGCCTTGGTTGACCATGAATCCAAGGGGTCGGCCTTAGCAGAGGTGAAAGCCGCAGACTGGGTGACAAAGCGCCAAAATCCCGGCTCCTTCGGGCCCAACAGAACGATTGTTTGGCCCGCTTCATACAATGCCCCCAAAGGGGTCAGTTGCCACTCAGCCGCGGCTGTGGCGATGTCATCCAGCGTCACCGTGCGGCCCGAATGATGGACCCCGCCCCGTGATCGGTGAACAATTCTAACAGGCACGCATTGGGTGCCCGACCATCAAGGATCACAGCGGCGCGCACCCCACCGGCCAGGGCATCAAGGCAGGTTTGGGTTTTGGGGATCATGCCGCCCGCGATCACGCCATCGCGTGTCATGTCCTGAACCTGTTGCGTTGTCAGATCCGTCAGCACCGTTTTGTCCGCGTCCATCACCCCGGGCACATCTGTCAACAACAGCAAACGATCCGCCTTGAGGGCCGCAGCCACAGCGCCAGCCGCCGTATCACCGTTCACGTTCAATGTCTCACCCTGACGGCCGGTGCCCAAGGGGGCGATGACGGGGATGATATTGGCCTCAAACAGTTTGGTCAGCACATGGGTGTCGACCTCAGCAGGGGTGCCCACAAGGCCCAGCTCGGGCGCGTCCTGATCGCAGACCATCAAATTGGCGTCCTTGCCTGACAGCCCTGCCGCCCGTCCACCCTGCTGGTTGATCGCGTTGACGATCCACTTGTTCACACGGCCCGACAGCACCATCTCGACCACCTCAACCGTGGCTTGATCGGTGACCCGTTTGCCGTTCACGAAATCGGATGTGATGGCGAGCCTGTCCAACATCTCATTGATCATCGGCCCACCGCCGTGAACGATCACGGGGTTCACGCCGACCTGCCGCATCAGCACCACATCGCGGGCGAAATCTTCCATTGCTTGGTCCGAGGACATCGCATGGCCGCCCAGTTTGATGACGACGACTGCATCGTTGTACCGTTGCAAATAGGGCAGGGCCGCGCTGAGGGTGGCGGCGGTGGCGATCCAATCGCGGTTCATGTCTTGCTTTCTCATGTCTGGCCTTTGAGGGGCGTGCGTAAGCCCTAGTCTATCCCCGCAATGATTGCGCGCAACGTTTCAATCCCGTCACCTTTTTCAGAGGACGTCAGGACAAGCTCCGGATAGGCGGCCGGATGTTTGGACAGTTTTTCGCGGACTTGCGCCAACACGCGGTCAAGGTCACCCTTTTTCAGCTTGTCGGTCTTTGTGAGCACGCATTGGAACGTCACAGCCGCTGAGCTGAGAAGTGCCATGATTTCTTCGTCCACGGCTTTGATCCCGTGGCGCGCATCCACCAGCACAAACGCACGGCGCAACGTCGCGCGGCCCCGCAGATATGACTTGAGGAGACGTTGCCACTTTTCGACAACAGCCAACGGCGCATTCGCAAAGCCGTATCCTGGCAAGTCGACCAAAAAGTGGCTTTCGCCGACGGTGAAATAGTTGATCTCCTGCGTGCGGCCGGGCGTGTTGGATGCCCGCGCCAAACCTTTGCGTCCCGTAAGGGCATTGATCAGGCTGGATTTACCAACGTTTGACCGGCCAGCAAAACACACCTCAGGCCGCGTGGCCTCCGGCAACCCGTTCATCGCAACGACGCCCTTTAGAAATTCGGTTTCGCCTGCAAACATCTTGCGCCCCGCCTCACGGGTGATGTCGTCTGGCTGTTCGGCAGCAGGAAATGGAAGTTGCATGGAGAAGCCCTTGATGTGGCGCAGGCCGGTCCTGATCAAGGACCGGCCTGATTTCTGTTCAAATGCCGCCCCGCAGGGCGGTCGCATTAGTCCTTTTTGGCCTCGCGGGATCTGCCAGTGATGTTCCCAAAGATGTCGGGTTTATATCCTTGGCTGCGCATGATGGCGTACTGTTGGATGAAGGTGATCGTGTTGTTCGCAATCCAGTACAGCACCAGCCCGCTTGCAAAACCACCCAGCATGAACATGAACACCCAAGGCATCCACGCAAAGATCATCTTTTGGGTTGGATCAGTGGGTGCTGGGTTCAGCTTTTGCTGCAGGAACATTGAAATGCCCAGCGCAATTGGCATGATCCCGATGAACACAAGCGACAGAATGCTGTCGGGGGCTGGCGCGTCCCATGGAAACAGGCCGAACATGTTGAAGATCGACGACGGATCTGGCGCGCTCAGGTCATTGATCCAGCCGACCCACGGGGCGTGACGCAATTCAATCGTCACAAAAATCACCTTGTAGAGGGAGAAAAAGATCGGGATTTGCATCAAGATCGGCAAGCACCCAGACGCAGGGTTCACCTTATTCTTCCGGTAAAGCTCCATCATGCCTTTCTGGAGTTTTTCGCGGTCATCCCCTGCGGACTCCTTCAGCTTTTCCATCTCAGGTTGGAGTTCGCGCATCTTCGCCATGGAGACGTAGGACTTGTACGCCAGTGGCAGCAACAACGCTTTGATGATCAGGGTCAGGCCAATGATTGCCCAGCCCATGTTGCCAATAAAGCCATTCAGCCAATGCAGCACAGCGAAGATCGGCTTGGTGAGAAAGAAGAACCAGCCCCAGTCAATACTGTCGAGGAAACGGTCGATACCCAGATCGTTTTGGTACGTGCGGATGACTTCCCATTCCTGGGCGCCTGCGAAGAACTGGGAACTTGCATCCGCAGTGGCACCCGCTGGAACGGTAACCATGGGGTAGACCGTTTCAATCTGGTAAATGTCGTTGGCAAATCGGGCCGTTGACCGGAAGTCGCGGCCCGGGGTCGGGATCAGTGCGGTCATCCAGTATTGATCGGAAAAGCCGATCCAGCCGTTTTCTTCGACTTCGATCCGACCCTCTTCGGTGGTGAGGTCCGGCATGTCGTCGTAGTTGATTTCTTCCATGGACCCATCAGACATCCGCACAACGCCTTCGTGCTGAATGAAAAAACCAATCTGATAGGGTTCACCATGACGAGCGACCAAGCCGTAGGGGCGCAACGCGACGTCCGCGCCGGTGGTGTTTTCAACGGTTTGGGTCACCGTGAACAGAAAGTCTTCGTCGACAGCATAGGTTTTGCGGAAAATCAGGCCCGCGCCGTTGTCCCATCTCAAGACAAGATCAGCGCCAGGGGACAGGATTTCGCCAGATTCAATCGACCACTCGGTGGACGGTCCGGGAACCTGGTCGGATGTCGCGCCGACGGAGGGCACCCACCCATGCAAAGCGTAGTAGGGTGCCGCGGTGCCAATTGGAGCAAGCAAACGGACCAGGTCTGCACCCTCGTCCAATGTCTCACGGTAGTTTTTCAACTGCAGGTCATCAATGCGCCCGCCTGTCAGCGACAAGGACCCGATCAGGCTAGGGCTGTCAATTGTCACCCGGGCGGTTTCGCTGGCGGCATCTTCGACAGATTGGGGGGCCAAAAGCGATGCTGTTGGCACATCTGTGGGGGCATCGGCGTCAATCTGAAGGGTCGTGCCATCCGCTGCTACGATCTCATCTGGTGCGACAGCGTCTTCAACGGGAGGCGGAGGGAACAACACAAACCACACCAAAATCACGAGGAAACTGAGTGCTGTTGCAAGAAGTAGGTTCTTGTTCTGATCGTCCATGAGAGCCGCCTGGATCTTGGGTAAATATCAGGGTGGTTCAACAGGTCAGGGGCCGAAAGGTCAAGGGTTTTTGCCCTGATTTGATTGGGAATGGTTTAGTCGCATGTTTCTCAGCTAACTGGCACGACGGGATATGGTGATGGGCTCCAACGTGCGGGTGAAATATGCATTTGCCCATTCCACAGTTTCTTCAACCGGCATGGGACGGGCGATCTGAAAACCTTGGATGTCGTCGCAGGCCATTTGCGTCAGGGTCTCGCGCTCTGCGCGGGTTTCGACGCCCTCTGCCAAAGTTCTTACGCCCAATCTGGACGCCATGGTCAGGATCGCCTCGACCATGCGCCGCTGCTCATCATCGGAATCGATACCGGACACGAACGACCGGTCAATTTTGATCCGGCCGACACTGAACCGCCGGATGTTGGTGATCGACGCGTAGCCTGTTCCGAAATCATCAAGATCAACCCCACACCCCAGATCGGCCAAGGCGGCGAGGTTGCCGATGATGATGTCGTCCGCTTCCTGTGCAATCACGGTTTCAAGCACTTCGATATTGAGGCGCTCTGGGGAGATATTGCTGACATCAAGATACATGGCAATCTGTTCAACCAGCCTCGGATTGCTCAACTCGCTCGTTGAAAAGTTGATACCGATGCGAGGTACATCAAGACCGGATTTATCCCAAAATGTGAGTGCCTGAAGGGACTTTTTGATCATCGTTTCGCCCAAGCGCGGCATGAGGCCCGCCTGTTCGAATGTTGGCAAAAATTCGGCTGGGGACAGGATGCCATTCACGGGATGATGCCATCGTGTCAAAGCTTCGAATCCAGAGAGTTGACCGGTTTCGACGTTCAGTTGAGGTTGGAAATAGGCAAAGATTTCGCCCTTTTCAAAGGCCTGACGGGCGTCACGGGCGACCCGTTGTTGTGCCGCCCGCTTTGCGGAGATCGCCTCGGAATAGGCGCGTACCGCACCGGGGGCACGTCGGCGCGCCTCCGACAGAGCGGAGAATGCGGCCTGCATCAGGCTTTCCGCTGTGGGACGCGCCAATTTGTTGGATGTCACAAACCCGATGGACGCGGTCAGGTGGAGGGGCAGATCGCTTGTCTGTGACAAAAGCCCCAACGCGTGCTGGATGCGCGTACAGGTGTTGAGCATCGTTTCAGTATCCAAGGGACCTTGCGGGGCCAAAACGGAGGCAAACAAAGCGCCATCAAGATGAACGGTCAAATCAGAATCGGTCAGGTTTTCTTCGATGACCGATCGCGTCATCTCAATCGCGCGTTCCACGACATCGCGGCCATACACTTCTTCAAGGCGGTGATGATCGTCGATCTCAACCAAAAGGGCGGTTGTCGGGTATTCAATAACCCCAAGAGACAGGGACAGCCGCGCCGTGACGACCTCTCGCGTTGTGAGGGTCTGTTGCCTGCTTTGACTAAGACGTCGACGTGCGAGCGAGACAGCACCGATCGCGGGCAGCAGCATCAACACCGTCAGGATGCCAGCGGGGCCCAACACGATCAAAATCGCCCCGAGACTGAATCCGCAGCCAGCCGCCCCGATGATCCAGCCCTGCCTGCGGGCGATTTTCGCATTTGGTTTTGTCATAGCAGCCTCATCCTTACAGATCGTGCAGAAGATCTGGTCAAAGAGTGGGCTACACCGCCTATCTTACGGTCCGGTTAATGAACAACCGGCGTCTTTTCCAAACACCACACTTTACGAGCGTCGTGTTAACCCTTTGAAATCGAAGATCGACTGGTCCAAAAGATGGGAGGGGCGCGTGTTCATCAAAGACCGGAACATCTTTTGCCGACGTCCCGGCGCGTTGCGTTCCCATTGATCCAGCATCGCTTTGACTTGCTGGCGTTGCAGCCCGTCTTGCGACCCGCACAGATCACACGGAATGATCGGGTAACCCATTGATGTACTGAACTTTTCGCAGTCAACTTCGGCCACATGCGCCAGGGGTCGATAGACGAACAGATCGCCCTCCTCGTTAACCAGTTTCGGCGGCATTGTCGCAAGGCGCGACCCATGGAACATATTCATCATAAAGGTTTCGAGAATGTCGTCGCGGTGGTGGCCCAGCACGACGGCGGAACAGCCTTCCTCCCGCGCAATTCTGTAAAGATTGCCGCGCCGCAACCGCGAACACAGCGCACAGAATGTGCGGCCTTCAGGGACCTTATCCATCACGATGGAATACGTGTCCTGATATTCGATTCGGTGCGGCACACCCATGTCCTCAAGGAACTTGGGCAACACCGTGGCCGGAAAGTTCGGCTGTCCTTGATCGAGGTTACACGCCAACAAATCCACAGGCAGCAGGCCACGCCATTGCAATTCATAAAGCACAGCGAGCAGGGTGTAGCTGTCCTTTCCACCCGACAAACAGACCAACCACTTGGGCCGTGTCTCACCGTCCTCAATCATGCCGTATTGGTCGATGGCCTCACGGGTATTTTGCACGATCCGCTTACGGAGTTTTTTGAACTCCGTCGTTTTGGGCGCGCCGTAAAAGAGTGGGTGAATGTCGTCTGCATCATCTAACATGGGCCCCAAATACGTGTCTGTCGGGCGTCTGGCAAGGCGGCGAAAAGGGGGGCTGGCACGCGTATGGCTGGCGTATGGCAAGCGTATGGCAGCCGAGCCAGTGCGCGCCGCATGATCTGACCGAGAGGCCGACGCGTAAAAAGGACATGAAATGGATCAGCACCCTTGCGCTTGTTGCGCTCACCGCCTGCACCGGCAAACCGTCCTTCGACGATGCCAGCCTCTCGGACCGTGAATTGAACCTGGAAGAGTTTTTCGACGGGCCGTTCACCGCCTACGGGCAGTTCCAAGATATCCTGGGCACCGTCCGCCGCCAATTCGTGGTGACGATCGACGGGGATTGGGATGGGGACCGCCTGCGGCTGGTTGAGGATTTCGTCTATGAAGACGGATCGACTGAACAACGCATCTGGACGCTGACCAAAACCGGCCCCACGGTGGCCGATCAAACGTGGGAGGGCACGGCCCCCGGTGTCATTGGTGTGGCCACGGGGCGCGAACAGGGCGACCGGTTTAACTGGCAATACGAAATTGATCTGCCGATCCCGTCAGCAGAGGGCGAAACGGAGACCCTGCGCGTGACGTTCGACGATTGGATGTGGCAGCAAACGGATGACCGACTTCTTAACATCGCCTACGTCAAACGGTTCGGTTTCGACATCGGAGAGGTCGTGATTTCCTTCGAAAAGGAGTAACCGGCCTGATCAGTCCGGCACGTTGTCCACGCCGGACCCGCCCCATGGATGACAGCGCGCGATGCGGCGGGCGGTGAGGTAGCCGCCCTTGATGCCACCATGTTTGCGCAGCGCCTCCATCGCGTAGGCGCTGCAGGTGGGATGGTAGCGGCAGCCGTGGCCGACCCATGGCGAAAACGTCACGCGGTAAAACCGGACAGGCAGGGAGAAGAGAAACGCCAACGGTGTCATTTGCGGCTGAGCTTGGCCATCGCGGTGGCCAGATCGGCGCGCAGGTCTTCGAAAGTCCGTGCCGCTGTCACATCGCGTTTGCCGATCAGCACGTAATCATGTCCGGGTTTGGCATGAGTCAAAAGATCCAGCCGTGCAATTTCACGCAAACGGCGTTTGGCACGATTACGGGCCACCGCATTGCCGACCTTTTTGGAGCAGGTGAAACCAACGCGCACGGTCGCGTCCCCATCACCTCGGTCGCGCATCTGCACGGTCAGGCCCTGACCGGATTGCCATTTCGCGCGGGAGGCGGCGACAAACTCCGCACGTTTTTGCAAGATCGGTAGGCGACCTTCAAAACCAAGAAAAACCGCCTCAGGCTGTGCTGTGGCGGTTTTTGATGTTACGTCTCCGGTGGTCATCTGACCAAAAGCATGCCGCTTACGCGGACAGCTCCTTGCGGCCCTTTGCACGACGTGCGTTCAGGATCTTGCGGCCAGCTTTGGTGGCCATACGGGCGCGGAAACCGTGACGGTTCTTGCGAACGCGGTTGGATGGCTGGAATGTGCGCTTCATTGCGTCTCTCCGGTTGTTGTGGCGAACCTGTCAGCAGATTCGAGCCGTTCTTAATCTCGAAGCCCGTCCAATAGGGGGGAAGGGGCGGCCTGTCAACGCGACGCTGGGCGAAATTCTGCAACATTCACCAAATATCCACGCTTGGATTGTTACAGACTTTACGGGAATTGCAACAAAAGCGCGGGCGATCCTCACCTGACATCAACGCAGCGTGAGGGGGGTATCGGGACAGACCGTCTTGCCGCATTTAGGATGCAACTTGAAACACACCGCCCCGGATGGGCGGACATAAGGACCAGATCCGTGACCGACACGACCGAAGAGACCAAACAAAACCCGATACTTAAACGCCTTCCCATTATTATCATCGGCATTGTCGCCGTGGCGGGAGCGTTTTTCCTACGGGATTACCTGACGTTTGATGCGCTGGCCGACAACCGCGAGGCGCTGATCGCGTTCCGCGATGCCAACTACCTGCTGACGGTGTTGGTGTTCATCGCGATCTACACAGTTGTCGTCGCGTTTTCGCTGCCTGGTGCTGCGATCCTGACGCTGACGGGCGGTTTCTTGTTCATGACCTTCCCCGGGTTCCTGTTCAACGTGGCAGGCGCCACGCTGGGCGCTACGGCGATTTTTCTGGCCGCACGCTGGGGCTTTGGCAAACAGCTGGGTGCCAAGCTTGAAGGCTCCGAAGGGATGGTCAAGAAGATCAAAGACGGGATCGATGAAAACCAATGGTCCATGTTGTTCCTGATCCGCCTTGTGCCTGCCGTGCCTTTCTTTCTGGCCAACCTGATCCCCTCATTCCTTGAGGTTCCGCTGCGCCGCTTTGTGATTTCGACCTTCTTTGGTATCATTCCAGGCTCGATCGTTTATACCTCTGTGGGCGCGGGCCTTGGAGAGGTCTTTGCCGCGGGTGAGACGCCAAACCTTGGCATTATCTTTGAGCCGCACATCCTGTTCCCGATCCTTGGCCTGTGTCTGCTGGCCGCCCTTCCCATCCTGCTGAAAGCCGTGCGCGGCAAGAAAGGCCTGTAAGACTATGGACCGCATTAAAACTGACATTTGTATCATTGGTGCCGGGTCCGGCGGGTTGTCCATCGCGGCAGGGGCCTCACAGATGGGGGGCGATGTTGTCCTCCTCGAAGGGCACAAAATGGGCGGCGATTGTTTGAACTACGGCTGCGTGCCGTCCAAGGCGCTGATCGCCTCGGCCAAACAGGCCTATGCCATGGGCCACACCGGCAATCTGGGCGTGGCGCCTGTCACCCCTGACGTCAATTATGCCGCCGCCAAGGACCACGTGCACAACGTCATCGACACCATCGCACCGGTCGACAGCCAGGAACGGTTCGAAGGCTTCGGTGTCAAGGTGATCCGCGAATTCGGGCGCTTTATTTCCAAGACGGAAGTCCAGGCGGGCGACACGGTGATTGAGGCGCGGCGCTTTGTGATTGCCACAGGCTCCGGCCCGTTTGTGCCGCCTATCCCCGGTCTGGATGACGTTGATGTCTATACCAACGAAAACATCTTCGATCTTCGCGAACGGCCAGATCATCTGATCGTTGTCGGCGGTGGCCCCATCGGTATGGAAATGGCACAGGCGCATCGTCGGCTTGGCTGTAAGGTAACGGTGATCGAAGGCGCCAAGGCGATGGGCAAGGACGACCCTGAAATGGCCGAGATCGTGTTGGACAAGCTGCGCGGCGAGGGCATTGAGATCATCGAAGAGGCGCAGGCCGAAAAGGTCAGCAAATCCAGCGGGGGTGTGACCGTCCATACCTCCAAGGGCGATTTCGAAGGCACCCATCTGTTGATGGCCGTCGGCCGCAAGGTGAATATCGACAAGCTGGATCTGGACAAGGCCGGCGTGGCCCATGACCGCGCGGTCAAAGTCGGGCCTGATTTGCGGTCTGTGACCAACAAGAAGGTCTATGCCGTGGGCGACGCTGCGGGCGGGCTACAGTTTACCCACGTGGCAGGCTATCACGCGGGCGTTGTCATCCGGTCAATGCTGTTCGGGCTGCCCAGCAAGCAAAAGACCGACCATATCCCATGGGCCACCTACACCGACCCTGAATTGGCCCAAGTCGGCCTGACCGAAGCGCAAGCGAAGAAGAAATTCGGCGCCGCGGTTGAGGTTGTTCGCTTCCCCTACCACGAGAACGACCGCGCCATCGCCGAAGGAAAAACCACCGGCTTGATCAAGGTCATGGTGGTCAAAGGCAAACCCGTTGGCGCATCCATTGCAGGCCACTTGGCGGGTGAATTGATCGGCATGTGGGCCATGGCGATTGCCAACAAAATGAAAATGTCTGCCATCGCCGCAACTGTTTTGCCCTATCCCACCGTATCTGAGATTAACAAACGGGCCGCGGGCGCCTACTTTAGCCCCAGATTGTTTGAAAGCGATATGGTCAAACGGGTCGTTGGGTTTGTCCAACGCTGGTTGCCCTAACACGAGATACACCTTGCGCCATGTGGGCGCGGGGTGCCCCTTCTAGAACGGACGGCGCAGACATGCTCAATACCCTGTCAGGGCGTTTCTTGATCCTCACGACAATCTTCGTGCTGATCGCGGAATTGATGATTTTCGTGCCGTCCGTGGCCCGCTACCGAGAGGATTATTTCCTCGACCGGCTTGAACGCGCGCAAATCGCGTCTCTGGCCCTTTTGGCGGAAGACATGATCGCCGCTGATCTTGAGGCGGAGTTGCTGGAAAATGCGGGGATTTACAACGTGGTGTTGCGCCGCGACGAGGTTCGCCAACTGATCCTGTCGTCGCCCATCCCGTCGCCCATTTATCGCACGTTTGATATGCGGGATCCGTCGGCCTGGGTGCTGATCCGCGATGCCATGGCCCAGCTTGTGGATGGCGAAGAACGGGTGATCCGTGTGATCGGAAACCCCGTGCAGGATGGCGGATTGCTGATTGAAATCACGCTGCCGTCTGCGCCGTTGCAGGCCGCCCTTGTCGATTACGGCATCCGCATTCTGATCCTGTCGGCGGTCATTTCCATCGTGACGGCCAGCCTGTTGTTCCTTGCGGTGCGCATTTTTCTGGTCCGCCCGATCAAGGGTGTTGTCGAACATATGCAGGCCTACGCAGAGGCACCAGAGGACGCGCGCCGTATCATTATGCCCGACGCTGGAGTGGTTGAGTTGCGTGAGGCGCAAGAGGCGCTGCAATCCATGCAAACCCAGCTGACAGGGGCCTTGCGCCAAAAGGAACGGCTGGCCCAGCTGGGCGGTGCCGTCAGCAAAATCAGCCATGATTTACGCAACATCCTGACGTCGGCGCAATTGTTCACTGACCGCATTGAAAGTTCGGAAGACCCGACCGTGGCGCGTCTGGCGCCCAAGCTGGTGAATTCCATCGCCCGCGCCGTGAACCTGTGCGAAAGCACGCTTGCCTTCGGCCGTGTGGATGAACCCGCCCCGCGCCTGACCCGCGTTGAACTGGCCGAGGTTGTGGATGACGTCATCGCGGGGGAACGTCTGGCCATCGGGGACCATGATCTGACCTTTGAAGAGGATATCCCGCCCGGCATGAATGTTCGTGCCGATGGGGAGCAGTTGTACCGCGTCATTGGAAACCTTGTGCGCAACGCCCGCCAAGCGATCGTTTCATCGGGCAAGTCGGGGCTTATCTGTGTTCACGGGGCTGAAGACGAAACCGCATGGCGGATCACCGTTGCAGACACCGGCCCCGGCCTGCCCAAGAAAGCGCAAGAGCATTTGTTCGAGGCTTTTCAGGGGGGCACAACACGCGGTGGTTCCGGCCTTGGGCTTGCCATCGCGGCGGAGCTGATCCGCGGCCACGGTGGGCGGCTGGACCTTGAGAAAACCGATGAGACCGGCACCCGCTTCCGCATCACGTTGCCAAAATCCAACCTGACACTTTCCTGACGTTCTGGGCTATTTGGCCCTTGCATTGGTCTGGCGAGGCGGCTACATCGCCCCTCGTGGACCGATAGCTCAGCTGGATAGAGTACTTGACTACGAATCAAGGGGTCGGGGGTTCGAATCCTCCTCGGTCCGCCACCAAACTTCCTACCGATGTTGAAAGCTTGTAATTTGCAAGTGCTACGCCCTTGATGAGGTGGTTTGCACAGTGAATGTGGCTCCAACGCACCCGCAAATTGCGACATAGCAGGTCCTTTGCGGGGTGCGTTACGTCTTTGATCAAACGAGGAAATCAGTGGTGTCTGCGCCACCGTGAGGGGTGCCACGCCCTGTTCACCTACACGATCACTCAGCCGCGGTTGCCAAAGCGCCCGTGCGATCGGCCACAGAGGCTAGAAACACGTCTTGCCAAAGTCTGACGGACAAGGCTTCGCGGTGACGCAGGTTTTGCGCGGGGCGTGGAGAATACGGGGTGTCCAACATCCTGCGCAGCCCCAAAACCAGATCACGGGCCGATGGCCCCTGAATAAGCTGCGCCCCGAAAGGGTCATGGTCTCGCAGGCCATCCACATTGGCGCATAGAACCGGACGGCCTGCTGCGAGGGCTTCGGTCGCGACCAGCCCAAAGGCCTCCCACCGGGATGGCATGACAACGGCATCCACATCCGCGTAGGCGTCTGTCGGGGTGTCGGCAAAGCCTGCGAACACGATACGCGGATCTGTTCCCGCCAGTTGACGCAGGTGTTTTTCCTGCGGACCTTTGCCGATGATCCGCAGGCGCAGATCGGGATCCGGCAAGGACTGAAACGCTGCAATCAGGCGATCAAATCCTTTTTGGGTGTCAAGCCGCCCAATGGCACCCAACGTCCGAATTGGACCACGCGGTGGCGTCAGGTCGCGAAAGGGCGACAGATCAACCCAAGACGGGATTGTCGTCAGGGATTTGTGTGAACACAGCTCATGGCGGCGCATCCAATCGGCCTGCGCTTCGCTGACGGCGATCACGCGATCAAACAGCGAAAAGGCGATCTTGAGCAAGCCAAAGAACCGGCGTGTCCGCGTGACATTATGCACGACGAACCCTTCAGTGTAGCTGTGTTCGACATGGATCAACGTGACGTTGGGATGCGTGGCCCGCAGCGCCATCAGCGCAGGCAATGTCCGCCATGAAATCGCGGTGTGTGACACGATGATATCCACATCCTTGGGCAGCGCGCCGAACCGGCCACGCGTCACAGGCAGCACTCGTTGATGCGCGCAAGCGGCCAGCGGGGCGGCGGCGACCATTTGGTCAATGACACGGGTCACGCCGCCTGCGGTGGTGTCATCGACTAGGTGAAGGACAGTGCACGTCTGGGTCATGTGTTGTTTTCCTTTTTCTGCATCAGCACATCAAGTGCTGCGGGGCCTGCGCAATGAAGCGTCATCGCAGCGCATAGGGTCGTCAGTGTTTTCCGGGGTTCTTCGAGCAAGGGGCGCATGGATTGGGCGAGGGACGCGCGGGTCATCTCTAGCGCGCGGTGCGCATTGCGGTCACTGACGGCCCGCCGCGCCAGATAGCGATACTGGTAGGACCGCGCTGTCTTCGTGTGGCGGGCAAAGAAGGCGGGGTGCAACGCCGACAATTTGCTGATCATTTTCTCCCAAGCCGCCAGCTGGGCGTCTGTCGCGGCGGACAGGCCGTTGGCGTTGATCCGGTAGGCCGTCAGAAGGCCAGTCACGCCTTCGAACATCCAATCCGTCGTCAACGCGATGCGCATCCAACATTCGATGTCTTCGGACTGACGGAAGGTTTCGTCAAAATACCAGTCGCGGTGCCGTTCGCTGTGGGGGCGGTAGGCGATGGCGTCGAAGACGTCTCGTCTTATGACAGGGGCGGAGCCATTGCCGACGGGGTTACGTTTGAGGATGTGTGCCGCTGTAACGTCCAGCAGGCGGGGGCGCTGGGCGAGGCCAAGATCCGCACCTGCGTCATCGATCAAACGCGATCCCGAATAGCTGACGCCGACGTCAGGGCTGGCGAGAAGATGGGTCACATGGGTGGCTAGCTTTTCCGGGGCCCAGATATCATCTGCATCGCAAAACCCGATGAAGGCACCCCGTGCCGCGGCGATGCCTGAGTTCCGCGCCCCTGCAAGACCGCGGTTGCGCTGGGTCAGCACATGCACGCGTGGGTCTGTGCGAAAGGGTTCAACCACATCAAGGGTCGTGTCCGTTGATCCGTCATTGACGACAATAATTTCGAAATCGCCATAGGATTGCGCGCAAAGTGAGGTGAGCGTTTCAGCGATGGTGTCTGCCACATTAAAGCTGGGCACGATGATCGATGCGAGGGGCATGATGGGGTCCTTATTTGGGGTCAGGCAAAGAGTTTGCGGGACAGGTTGGTGGGAAGAAACGGGCAGGTGAGTGCGGCCAAAAGCGTGAAACACCCCCGTCGCGGCACATTGAAAAAGCCCCACGGGCTGGTGCAGATGCCACCCAGCGCAAGCCGCAGCGCCTGAGTGCGGCCATGGCCCAGACGCAGGGCGCGGCGTGCGAGATATCGGGCGTAAATCGCCTCTTCGGTGCGGGTGGGGTTGTGGCCGAACCGCCTCGCTGTGCGCACGGCCGCAGCACGGCCCGCCTGCATCGCGGGCAGATCGGCCGACAATCCGGAGGGGCTGGCGCGGTAGTAGGTGTGCAGCGCATCAAGACCGCGCACACACGCCCCGCCGCCCACAAGGCGGATCAACCAGTCCAGATCCTCATTGTGGACCATGCGTTCGTCAAATCCGCCCATGGCGCGAAAGACATGGCCGCGCACGGCCACGTTGGACATGGTGCAGACAGGGTTTTCGCCCAGCAACATTCGGATCGTGACCGGAGTGGCCGGAACGCTGGAATAGGTGCTGATGACGTCGATGGAGTGGTCAAAGAACGCAATCTGGCCGAACGCCGCGTCGGTGGACCTGTCGGCGAAAGCGCCGTGCAGCTGGGTCAACTTCTGGGGTGTCCAAATGTCGTCTGCGTCACAAAAGGCGAAGATATCCCCGACAGCGGCCTGCAGGCCTGCCAGATTGCGGGCGCGGCTTGGGCCTTTGCCGTCGTTGGTCAGCAGACGGATGCGGGGATCACTTTTGGCGTAGGTGCAGATCAGGTCGCGGGTTGCGTCGTTTGACCCGTCGTCGATGCACAGGGCCTCCCAGTCGGTGAAGGTCTGTGCGGTGATGGCATCCAACGTCTGCCCCAGGGTTGAGGCCGCGTTAAAGCACGGGATGATGATCGAAAACGTCGTCATGGGGTCACCCATTTGTTGGTGGTGGGAAGAAGGATGCGACGCAAAACCCAAAGGGCTGTCGCTGTCATCAAAAGCGCCGAGAGGGTGGCGTAGCCGACAACCAAAGCCGTCAGGCCGATGGGCCCCAGCATCAGCGCATTCAGGACAACCGCCGCCGCAAGGCCGCTGGTGATGGCGAATTCCACATGCGGGCGATCATGATGGCGCAGCCAGCTGGCGGCGGCCGCCCAAAGGGTTGTGGGGATCGCCAAAAGGCACAGGATTTGAACGTAAACCTCAATGCCCGCCCATCCGTCGCCAAGCAGCATCGGCACATAAACGGGGACAAGGGCCGCCTGCATGAGAACGAGTGGCGTGATGCAGCATAATCCCAAGACCAACCCCGACCGCGCCGACTGGGCCTTGTCCGTCGCGCGGGCAAGCTGGGGAAAGAGAACGGTTGAAAATGCGTTGGCAAAGGCATTCGACAGGCTGAGCCCCGCGTTAAAGGCCATGAAGTAAAGGCCCAGCGCCTCGGCCCCCAAGGTCACGCCGACGATCAGCTTGTCGGCTTGCAGGCGCAGGACCTTGACCACCTCGACACCGAGAACCGCCCAGCCGTAGCGCAGGAACGGGGCCAGCGGCGCGCCTGCCGTGGCCCCTGGTGTCCATGGGTGCAACCGACGCACGGCAATCAGCCAGATCGGCGCGGACAACACACGCGGGATCACAAGTGCGATGGCAGAGGGCCACAGGACAAGCAAGACAATCGATATCAGATTGGCGCCCACGACCTGCGCGCCACCAAGGGCCGCTGTCTGTTTCAATTGGCCCGCGCGCATCGCCAAGGCGACCTGCACAAGGCCTGCGGGCATGAACAGATATTCCAGCCCCATCAGTGCGATCAACGCCGCCAACAAAGGGTCGGCCCCGATGCCGTACAACGCGCCCGCCAAGGCCAGTTGGGCGACAAAAAGGCCCGCGCACCACATCCAGAACAGCCGCCGTGCCGTGATGCAAACCGCCTCCAGCGTGTCGGTGCGTGCTGCGATGATACGCTGCCCGATGCCGTTTTCCGTCAGCGCCTTGAGGATATCGCCCGCTGCGAGGGCTGCGGCTGCAACGCCGATCACCGCCACATCAAGCGTGCGGGCGACCGCCACAACGACCAGCAGCCGTGACGCCTTCGCCGCCACTTCGGACGCGCCGTAGGCCGCAAGGCTGGTCAGAAAGGTCTGTGTCTGGATCGTCCGTATCATGGGGCACCTGTGGCTGTTGACGCCCCTATCGTGCCCTCATTGATGCGCCTTTGTCCCAGACGCGGGCGGGCAGGTGCAGGGGGCAAAGGCATCGGCCCCTATCCATCAGGATACCTTCATCAGCCGTCTGCCCAATTGGGTTGGATGCCCCAGAGAGGCTAGACCAGACACAACAGACATTCACCGCAACAGGAGGCCGTCATGGCAGTGTCCTTCCCTCACCTTACCCATTTGGGCGTGGCCGCGTCCCTTCTTTTGTCCTCAGCCTGTGCCAGCATTGACCCCCCCGACAATCTGGAACCCATTGCCCAAGGCGACGGGTATCAGGCCCAGTACCGTGAACCTGATGTCACGCGGCGCGCGGCAGAATTTCTGCGGTCCGCCGAGATCAACGGACAGAAGTGCTTGCCCTACGGGTCGGGCGAAGGGGGCGAAGGTGACGGCAAGGGATCAACGCTGGCCGCGCAATCGCTGCGGGGTGAACGGCTGACGCGTAATGATCTGCTGGATATCCGCATCGCCGAGGATGAGACCTTTAACGGCAGCTACGTCATCTCGCGGGATGGGACGTTGAAGTTGCCCTTTTTGCCGCCGATCCTGGCGCAAGGTCGGACCACCGGTCAGGTCGAAGCTGACATTGCCCGCGCCTTGAGGGCGGAGGAGTTCTATACCACTGCGCCGCGCATTTCCGTGCGGGCGTCGGATTTCGCCTCTGTGACGGTGGGTGTCTCGGGGGCCGTTTTTGAACCCCACGCCGTGGAAATCGGCGGTGTGCGCGGGGACACATTGGATGGACGCAGGCAAGATGCCATGGGCGCCTCGACGGAGGCGCGCAACCTGTCCGCGGCGCTGCGTGCGGCAGGCGGCGTGCGCCCTGATGCAGATATTTCATCGGTAGAGGTGCGGCGCGGGTCTGATGTGTACCGTCTGGACATGCGCGGTGTGTTCGAAGGGCAAAACGCCGTCGATATTATGCTGCTGACGGGGGACGAGGTCTTTGTGCCCTCGCGCCAGTGTTTTCAGGATGACCTGATGCGCCCCAGCCCGATCAGCCCGCCCGGTGTCAGCCTGTTTTTGTCCAATCTGACACAGCCCGCACAGCACAACGCAGCCTCGGCCATCGGCCAGACTGTGCGTCAGGTCCCGTACGGCACGCGGTACATGCAGGCTGTGGTGGACGCCAATTGCGTTGGCGGTGCGCGGTCCACATCGGCGAACAGATCCTCGGTTCTGTTCTCGCGCAATCCGGTGACGGGCGTGTCTGTGGTGATCGAACGCAGCATCGAAGATCTGCTGCGGCGGGCGGACAGGGACGATTATGACCCCTATCTTCTGCCTGGCGATTCCATCGCCTGTTACGACAGTACCGTCACCAACATTGCCGAAGTGGGCCGCGTTTTGGGTGTGGTCGGAATGGTCGCTACGTTGCCTTGAGGGCCGCAAGGGCCTGTCGCGTGCGCAAGGACAGGGCGGTCACATCGGCCGCCCGTTGTGCGACCCCATGGGCATCCTTTGACTTGGCAGACGTTTCAAGGTCACGAAGCCCCTGGGCCAAATCTGACGCCCCAAACAAGGACGCCGATCCGGCCAGCTTATGGGAGTGTTGCGCGAGGTCATCCAGCGGAGTGTCAATATGCGCCCATCCGGCCACCGCCGCGATTTCTGCATCAAGCTTGCCCAGCATGGTTTGGAAATTGTCCTCCCCCAGGGCGTCGCGGGTCTCAGACAGGTGGTTCATATCAAGAACCGTGTGATTGCTGGGCGTGGCGCGGGCAGGGGCCGCGCCAAGGACCGCACGCAGGGCCGGTTTGGACAGGGGTTTGGTCAGGACGTCCTCCATGCCGAGGGCCAGAAAATCGGCCCTTTCTTCGGGCAGGGCATTGGCAGTCAGGGCGACGATACGGGTTTGGGCCGACGCGCCATCCCCGGCACGAATGGTCTGCGTGGCGACGCGGCCATCAACCACGGGCATGGAGATATCCATCAGGATCAGATCGAACCGTTGGCCATGGGCCAGATTTATGCCCTCTTGTCCATCATGCGCTTCGGTCACCTTATGGCCGTCCGCCTCTAGCATGGATCTGACGACAAAGCGGTTGATTTCATTGTCTTCAACCACCAGCACCGACTGCGAGGCGGGCGGTCGTGGCGCATCCACGTCTGCCGTGGTGGTGTGCGCTGGGGTGGCAGGGACGGCGGGGATTTCGACGGTAAACGTGCTGCCCTTGCCAAGGGCGCTGCGCACCCCGACGGTGCCCCCAGAACATCGACAAACCGTTTCACGATACTGAGGCCCAGGCCCGAGCCGCCGACATCGCGGCCATAGGACGTGTCGCCCGTGACGAAATCGTCAAAGATGTGGTCGTGCAGGTCTTCTGAAATGCCGATACCCGTGTCCTCAACCTCCAGCCGGACGACCTCGTCGTCTGCGCGCCAGATCGCAGTCACGGAGACACGCCCGTTCTTGGTGAATTTCACGGCGTTGCCGATCAGGTTCATCATGACATGCTGAAGACGTTCCATGTCGCCGGTGATCCAGTGCTGCGGCGTCCCGTCCCAGCCCCAATCAAGGGTCGTGTCCTGGGCCAAGGCCATGCCGCTTTGGCTGTCGACGATATCTTGCAGCAAGGCAGACAGGTTGAACGGTTCCGCCCGTGCTGTGATCTTGCCGCTGTCATAGCGGGCGATGTCCAACACATCTGAAACATGGCTCAGAAGCAAGCGGCCGGAGGTTTCCATATTGTGCAAATACGTTTCTTGCTTTGCGCTGAGGGGCAGATCCCGCATCAGGGTCATATTACCCAACAGCCCATTCAGGGGCGTTCGGATTTCATGGCTCATCGTTGCAAGAAATTCCGAGCGGCTTTTCTCACCGGCGATGGCCTTGTCGCGGGCATCGATCAGCTCTGCTTCATCGGCTACCCGTTTTGAGATATCGCGTAAAAAGGCAATGAAGACATCGCCGTCGTCCGTGGTGGCGGATTGGATGGCCAGTTCGACCGGAAACAGCGACCCATCGGCGCGCTTTGCCTCCAGTTGCACACGGCCTTTGCCGACGACCCGTTTTTCACCCTTGTCGCGCATCCGTTTCATGCCGGCGTCATGGGCGGCCCGCATGTGATCGGGCACGATGAGTTTGCCCAATTCCTTGCCCAGAACATCCTCAGCCGTGTGGCCGAAAATCGTCTCGGCGGCGGCATTGAAATTGGTGATGCGACCGTCGGCATCGCTGACGATCACCCCGTCCAACGATGTGTTCATGATGGTGTTGATGCGTGCTGCTGTCTGTTTTTGTTCCCGTTCGCGGCGGCTGATCCGTTTGATCAGGGCCCCCAAATAGACCAACCCCAGCCCCAACGCCGAAATCAAAACCACCAGCGCCACGGCCAATTGGGTCATGGTGCGGCTGACGGCCTCGCGCTGGGCGTCGGCTTTTTCGGCAAAAAGGCGCAGGCCGGAATTGGCCAGGGACCGCACCTCAGGCCGGATATCTTCGGCCATGGCCGCGAGCGTTGGGATACTGCGGGTCAGCCCCGCGTCTGAGGCGTCGATGATGGGAACGGCGCTGTCCAAAAACGTCTCAAGCGCTGTCAGATGGCCTTCGAACGCGGGCGAGGCGCGGAGGTCTTCGAACACCTGCGCGCGGCGCACGGTGCGCACACGGCTGTAGAACACATCAAACCGCTGCCGCAGGCCCGACAGATCGCTGCCCAAACGCAAACGGGCGCTGAACTCCTGAAACTCAACCTCGGTCTGGGACAGGGACCATTGCACATTGTCGGACTGTGCGGTGCTTTGCGCATCAATTTCGCGGACCACGTTCCAGGCCAGAAACGCAATGGTTGCAAAGGCCAAAAGACCGGCCAGCACAACAAAGGTGCGGCCGATCTTAAACCGTGAGTGGGGTTTTGTGTTCACATGCGCCTCATGCTGGAGGTTTCCTTTTGGCTACTCGACAACCTCAATCCTGTCGAGTTGCCAGATGCTCCGCGAATAGATGACCTCTGTTTGATATGCGTCAGAGGCATCATAGGGGTAGACAACCCACAACGGGCCTTTGTCGCGCACCGACATCTCTTCGCCGTTCAACAACAGGGCAATGATCGGCCCGCCTTCGACGGCATCCGAGACGGGAATTTCGACCGTGTAGTCATTGAGGGCGGTGGCATTGAGCGTGCCATCCTCGATCCCCAAAAGGTCCACAAGCGTGGCAAGGGGGATGCCTTCAAAGACCTGTGTGCCGTCGGTCCAGATTGTGGTTGTCTCAATCGTTGTCAGGCCAAGGTCTGTGAGGGTCGCGCGATCAAATTGAAGGGTGTCACCGACGTTGGTCGTCGCGATGTCGCCGGACACCGTGAGGATGACGTCCCCATTGGGGGAGGGCACGTCATCCGCACGGGCCGTCTCCGCCCCGATCAATGTGAGGGTGACCGCAGCGGCGAAAGCAAAGAAGGACCGTGTAAGCATGTTGTTCTCCTGTGAGGTTGGGACAGGGTATGCCAGATCCGATCCTGTTTTGCTTTTGGGTATCGGGATAGGGACCTATCCGAACGGATAGGTTTGGGGGGTTATGCCGACAATTCCAGCGGTTGTGTTCTGTCCTGTAGGAACGTCGTCAGGGCGGGGCGCAGGTCCGCGCGGGCCAGTGCAAAGGCCGCTGTGGCCTGCACAAACCCCGTGATCGATCCGCAATCGAACCGTTCCCCCTCGAATTGATAACCACAGATGCCCGCCGTTTGCGCGTCGGCGTTGATGGCATCCGTCAGCTGCAATTCGCCGCCTGCCCCGGGGCCGATGTGGGCCAGACGGTCAAAGATGCACGGATCAAGGATATAGCGGCCCACCACCGCCTGCGTGGAGGGCGCCACATCGGGACGCGGCTTTTCGACCATGCCGCGGGCGTGCAAAACCCGCCCGTCTTGATGGCTGACGTCCAGTACGCCATAGGCAGATGTGGCCTTCCGTGGGACATCCATCGTGGCGACCATATGGCCACCGGTGGAACGGTGCGCCTCGATCATCTGGGCCAAGGCGCCTTTGTCGGACATGATGACGTCATCGGGCAACAGCACGGCAAACGGATCGTCCCCGATCAGATTACGGGCTTGGCGGACGGCGTGGCCGAGGCCAAGCGCGTTGGCCTGCCGCAAAATCGTCAGCGCGCCTTCGGGCATGCGGGCCGGTTCAATCGCGCGCAAGGCGTCGGTTTTGCCCTTGGCCTTCAGGGTGGCCTCAAGGGCTGCGGCGGTGTCAAAGTAGTCTTCGAGCGCGCCTTTTCCTGCGGCAGACACGAAGATGAATTCTTCGATGCCGGCGGCGCGGGCCTCATCCACTGCATATTGGATCAAGGGGCGATCAACGAGGGGCAGCATTTCCTTTGGCACTGATTTGGTGGCGGGCAGAAAACGAGTGCCCATTCCGGCAACGGGAAAGACGGCTTTGCGTACATGTGTCATGGGTAGGGTCCTTTTGGCAGAAAGAAGATCAGTGGGCGCCCCGTCCGGACAGGACGGCGCGGAAGGTCATGAAGATCAGGATCAGGTCCAGAAGCAGGGTGCGGGACTTGGCGTAGGCAAGGTCCATGTCGATCATCCGGTCAAACCCGATGTTGGCGCGGCCCGACACCTGCCAGACGCCGGTGATCCCGGGTTTGACAGACAGACGCCCCAGGGCGCGGGCAGGATAGGCCGCGACCTCACAGGGTAGGGCAGGGCGGGGCCCGACGATCGACATGTCCGTGCGCAGCACATTGAAAATCTGCGGCAACTCATCAATCGAGAACCGGCGGATAAACCGGCCCACACGGGTGATGCGCGGATCGGATTTGGATTTGAAACAAATGCCGTCGCGGTCTGAGGATGCCAACAGGTCCGCACGGCGGGCTTCGGCATCTTGGTGCATGGACCGAAACTTGAGCATTGGAAACTCACGGCCATCCTGCCCCACACGGGTCTGCCGAAAGAACACCGGCCCCCGACTGTCGAGTTTGATCGCAATGGCTGTTGCGGCAAACAGCGGCGCGAGGAGGAAGGCCGCAGTTCCCGCAACAGCCACATCCAGCGTCCGTCGCAGAACGGAGGCCATGGTGATCTGGCTTGCCGCCTGTCGGGCGGACCGGGCCAGGAATGTGACATTGCCGATCAGATACCGTTTCGCGAGGCGCCGTGGCTCCATCGCCAAGCGCCACAGCCATTCGCCGCCCAACCGGCGCAGCCCCCGTGGTGCACGTGAGACCTGACCGGCCAGAAAATCAAACGCCGCGCCGACGCCCAGTGTCAGATTGGCGTTCAGACGGTGCGCGTTTCGGTGCAACCAAAGGTCCTGCATGGGCACACCCATCGCGACCAGAACAATGTCCGCGCCGCTTGCGTTGATGTCTTCGATGACCGCGTCTTCGTCGCGGGCTTGGCCGTAGCCATCCAGCGTGCCCACGACACGCAGGCCCGGGTTGCGCAGGGTCAGCTCTAGCGCGGCTTTCGCGGCGACGCCGGGCTTTGCGCCCAAGAGGTAAACCGATTTGCCCTGCGCGGCCGCCTTGGCGATCAGCGCGGGGACAAGATCGGTGCCGTTTAGGTTCGCCGTCAAGCGGACGCCCGACATCTTGCAGGCCATGGCAACGCCCGATCCGTCAGGCAGCACCACATCCGCCGAGTAGATGGCCGCGCGGTACGCCGGATCCTGAGCCATGACGTTGAAGCAATGGGCATTCATAAACGCCACGCGCCGACGGCCCGGCGACAGCAGGGCGTCGACCGTTTGATCCAAAGGCGCGTCGATCAACGAGACCCGCAAAGAGGGGACGTATTTGACGGGCAAGGCCTGAATGGGGGCCAATGTTCCGGTAAAGGGGCTGTGAAATGTCATGGCGGCAACTTTCGATGATGATTTCGATTGCCCAATGCATCAACGATTTCAGGGTCTTGCCGCAACGGAGCGGGCGGACAGGTCACGGCCTCTTTCGGGGGTCGACTGGTCCATTCGGGCGGGGCGTGTCTGCCCGCTTGCACCGCGCATCCTATCCGAATGGGTTAACCAGCTATCAGAATTCCCAGTATCATTGCCCTTGAATGGCCATAAATTACGATACTATAGGGTTAACCAAATAACGGGGTTCTCGCCATGCGTGTATTGATTGCTGACGACCATGATCTTCTTCGGGACACCCTTGTGATGTTCCTCGAAGGCCAAGGCGCTATGGAAACCGCATCGGTTGGAACACTGGAGGATGCGATTGCGCGCATAAAGGCGGATGACGCCTACGATCTGGTTTTGTTGGACTACAACATGCCCGGAATGAACGGGCTTGAGGGGCTTAAATCAGTGTTGGCCCTTGAGGAGACGGATCGTGTGGCGCTTATTTCCGGGGAGGCCTCCAAAAGCATCGCGGAAGAGGCCCTTGAGGTCGGCGCCGCAGGTTTTGTGCCCAAATCCCTACCGGCCAAATCGCTGGTGAACGCGGTCAAGTTCATGGCGATGGGGGAGCAATACGCCCCGATCGACTTTATGACCGCGGTTGAGGAGGCCCCGAAAAACGCCCTGGCTGAAAAGCTCACGGCGCGGGAATTGCAGGTGCTTGAGGGATTGACGCAAGGCAAATCCAACAAAGAAATCGCCCGCGATCTGGATATCAGCGAACCGACCATCAAACTTCATGTAAAGACCTTGTACCGCAAGGTGGGGGCGTCAAATCGCACGCAGGCGGCGCTGATTGCCCGCGAAGCAGGTCTGTTCTAACCTATCCCGACGGATAGGGGGTGTGACCCGAACGCCCCCTGCATCAAACCGAACGCCCACCTGAACCTATCGCACATCTGACGTAGTCCTTGGCCAAGGAGATTGCCAATGACCGTCCGACTTGCCCTGCCGTTCCGCCCCCGTCTGCCACATCTGTCTATCCGTGGCTTTGGCCGCCGTATCCTGATGGGCGGACGTGTGGGGGATTTGCGGCGTATGCCCCGCTATGTGGCTGTCGCCCTTTTGGGCACCACCCTGATCTGGGCGCCATTGTTGGGCTACCTCAAATCCGCACCACTGTCGTTTCGGTCCACCACCTCTTTGATCTTGCCCGGGTCCGGGGCCTCGGCGTCGATGAACCTGAACGGCATCGGGCAGGCGTCGTCCTATGCCAATTCGGCCTTCGCCAGCAATGCCGTCAGCCCGACGGAGACCTACAAGCGCCTGTTGGGCGCGGACCGCATTGTCGATGCCACCGCCCGATCCCTTGGCCTGACGCGAGAGGCGCTGGGCGCCCCGCGCGTTCGATTGGTGGACCAAACCAGCCTTATCCATATCGAAATGGAGGGTCCAACCCCTGAGGACGCACAGGCCAAAGGGGTGGCCCTTGTCGCGGTTTTTCTGGCCGAACTTGACGCCTTGCGCGCCGACGAAGTGCGCGCGCGGGAGACAAGTGGATCGCAGGCCATCACCGAATACCGCGCGTCGGTTGGCATGACGCGGGCCCGCATCGAAACGTTGCAAAATCAAACGGGGCTGATGTCTGTCGACCAATATAACACCTTGGTGGATCGGCAGTTGTCGCTGGATGCGCTTATTTTTGAACGGCGCGCAGGCGTGAACGAACGGCGCGCCCGATTGGCCGCATTGGAGACGCAATTGGGCCTGGGTGTGCAGGCGGCCGCCGCGACGCTGAAGCTTTTTGCTGATGGCGGGTATCTGGCCCTGCTTGACGATATCGCCCTTTCGCAAGTCGCCCTGTCCGAGGCCAACGCCCGCTTCGGGTCGCGTCACCCGCAGGTCGAGGCCGCCCGAAATGCCCGCGATGAGGCCGCCGCCGCGGCCGCGCAACTGGCGCAGACCGTGACAGGCCTGAACGCAGACACCTTGGCGGGCCTTGATCTGGCGCCCCAAGGTGCACGGGCTGAGCTTTTGGCGGAGCTTGTTCGCCTGCACGTTGAACTTGAGGCCGCAACAGAAGAGCTGTCGACGCTCATTGCGCAACAAGCCGACGGGCAGGCGCAGATTGACAGCCTCGCCCCAGTGGCGGCGGAAATGCAGGATCTGGAACGGGATTTTTCGGTGTCGGAGGCCGTCTTTGCCTCGGCCATTGCCCGCAACGAATCCAGTAAATCCGACGTCTATGCGTCATATCCGTTGGTGCAGGTCCTTGAAGATCCGTCCTTGCCCAACGCCCCCTCCTCGCCCAATCGGAAACTGGCCGTGCTGGCGGGTATTGCCGCCACGCTGATGCTGATCTTCGGGCTGTCATTGGGCTGGATCCGCAACGCCCTGATCTCGTGGCTTCTGGTGAAATCCGGTGGGTCCAAATGACCGCGATGAACCCCGTTGAGGCGGGCCTTTATCGCACCTTGGTCTGGACGTGGCCCTTTTATGGGTTGGGCGCGCTTTATGTGGTGGGGCCAGTCATCGCGTGGCTTTTCGGGGCGCTGGCTGTTGTGGTTCTTTATCTGGGGCCAGCGGTGCGGGAGGACATGCGCGCAACGGGTCCGATCCCTGCGGTGGTGTGGGGCTGGATCATCGGCATGTTTGTTCTATTGGTTGCCTTGTGGGTCGGGCACCTTGATTGGGGGCTTGGTCTTAAACAGACGATAAAATCCTCCATCGGTTGGGCCAAGGGCTGGGCGTTGTTGGCGCTGTTTCCCTTGATTGGCGCAACACTTCCGATCCGTCGGGAGGTTCTGGTGCGGGGGCAATGTGTCGTTGGCCTGTGGACCCTGATCCTGGCCCCGGTCCTTCTTGTGGCGCCCTATATCGGGCTGCCGGAACGCATTTTCACCTCCCCCCTCAAGGCGATCGGCGGGCCGGGGCCTGAATATTTCTCTGTTTTCTTCTTCACATGGGATCCGGCGAGTTGGACGCCGCGCTGGCAATTCTACGCGCCGTGGTCCCCCTTTGCCGCCCTTCTTGGGGTCGTCATGGTGCTGTTCGCCTTGGAAGAAAAACACATCAAATGGCGCAGCATCGGGATTGCTGCGGGCGTTTTGATGATCCTTGCCTCTAAATCACGGATGGGCTTGGTCGGGTTGGTGGCCTGCACCATCGGGCCGCGCATGATGCCGTTGTTGTTGCGGGGCTGGGCGTGGCAAATGGCGGCGGCGGTCACAGCATCAATGGCCGTTTTGGGCACACAGGTTGCCATGGCCGCACTGGACGCTGTGGCCGCGTTCAAAGGCGCACGGGCCGACAGCACACGGGTGCGCGCCACCTTGCAACGGATTGCCTCGGAACGTTGGCAGAACGATGCCTTCTGGTTTGGGCATGGCACCGTACAGCCGGGCAGTCATGCGGTCGAATACATGCCCATCGGCAGTCATCACACGTGGTTCGGGCTTTTGTTTGTCAAAGGTTTGGTGGGGCTTGTTGCCTTGCTGGTGCCGTTCGTGTGGCAAACTGCGCTGGCCATGAAGGATGCTACACTGAGCCCGCGTGGATATCTTTCTATGGGGGTGATGATGACGCTGACGTTGTTGTCCTTTGGTGAGAATATCGAGATTGAGGCCTATCTGCTTTGGCCTGCCTTGATCGTTCTGGGCATTCACGCCCGTGAGGTGGCCCAGTCGCCGGATGGCATGTGACGCATGGGGCGCGGAGCCTAAACCCTGCCGCCGCTTGCATATTCCTGTAGCCTGCGTAGATATCCAGTATGACGGATGATGTTGATACAATACTGCGGGTTCTGCCCCAACGCCTGAAAGACGCGCGTAAGGCCCAAGGGCTGTCACTGGACGCCATCGCGAACCTAAGCGGGGTGTCGCGGTCTATGGTCAGCCAGATTGAACGGGGCGAAAGCAGCCCGACGATTGCCACCCTGTGGAACCTGACCCGCGCGCTGAAGGTCGATTTTGCGGGGCTGATGGGGCAGGACGATGTCGGCGACCGCGTGGATGTTTTGCGCGCCGCTGAGGTGCCGACGATCGATAACATGGGCCAAGGCTGCCGTATCGCGATCCTGTCCCCGCCGGAAGATGCAGGCGGGCATGAGGTCTATGATATAAGGTTTTCGGACAACGGATCCCTCAAAAGTGACCCCCATGCGCGCGGGGTGCGCGAACAGTTGAGTGTGTTGGAGGGGCGCGTGCGCGTCACCTCAGGCTCTGCCAGCTGCGATCTGCGGACAGGAGACACGGCGCGGTATGCGGCCGATATCGCCCATGAGATCACGGCGCTGGACGGGCCTGCCCGTGTTTACCTGATCGTGAAGTCGCAGGGATAACGCGGGCGGACTTAACAGACAAAAATACGTCATAACGGAAATTAAATATTGCGGATAAAAATCCGCCATGACAGAAAATGAGGCAAAGGAGCTTTCCGATGCCCTGTTCATTCCTGTCCGACATCACGGATACCTTGGCCCAAATCCGCGCCGATGGCCTGTATAAAACCGAGCGTCTGATCACATCGCATCAGGCAGGCGCTGTGCGGGTACAAGACCGCGATGTCATCAACCTGTGCGCCAACAATTATCTGGGGCTGGCCAATCATCCCGACCTGATCGCAATGGCGAAAGACGCGATGGACGGTCACGGCTACGGCATGGCCAGCGTGCGGTTCATCTGCGGCACACAGGATCTGCACCGGACGTTGGAACAGCGGCTGGCGCGGTTTCTGGGCAAAGACGATGCAATCCTGTTTGCCGCGTGTTTTGACGCCAACGGTGGTCTGTTTGAACCGCTTTTGGGTCCAGAGGATGCGGTGGTGTCTGACAGCTTGAACCATGCGTCGATTATTGATGGCATTCGATTGTGCAAGGCGAAACGCCTTCGCTACGCCAACAACGATATGGCCGCGCTTGAGGTCGCGCTGCAGCAGGCGCGGGCCGGTGGCGCCCGCCATGTGATGATCGCCACGGACGGTGTGTTTTCCATGGACGGCACACTGGCCGATCTGCCGGCAATCACGGCACTGGCGGACAAGTACGACGCTGTTGTGATGGTCGATGATTGCCACGCCACGGGGGTCATGGGGCCGCGCGGGGCGGGTACGCCGGATCATTTCGGGGTAGACGTCGACATTTTGACGGGCACGTTGGGCAAGGCGTTGGGCGGTGCGATTGGCGGCTACATCGCCGCGCCCCAGCCGGTGATTGATCTGTTGCGCCAGCGCGCGCGGCCTTACCTGTTCTCAAACTCTCTGCCGCCTGCGGTTGTCGCTGCCGGTTTGACGGCGATTGATCTGGTGGAAGACGGTGCCGATCTGCGCGCGCAGCTTTTCGACAATGCCGCGTATTGGCGGGCGGGGCTTGAACGGCTGGGGTTTGATTTGTTGCCCGGTGAGCACCCGATTGTCCCCGTCATGCTGGGCGACGCCCAGTGGGCACAGGACATGGCGGCGCGTCTGTTTGAGGAAGGTGTTTTCGTGTCGGGGTTCTTCTTTCCGGTCGTGCCCCACGGGCAGGCCCGCATCCGCACACAGATGAATGCCGCGTTGACCCGCGCTGATCTGGACCGCGCGCTGGCGGCTTTCGCGACCGCAGGGCGTGCCCTGGGGGTGATCAAATGACAGCAAATGAGATGACAGCCCTGGCCAAAACCCTTCCCCGAGAGGGGTTGTGGCAGATCACCGCCCCGGTGCCGGACATCGGCCCCGATGATGTACTGATCCGCATCAATGCCACAGGCATCTGCGGCACTGATATCCACATCTGGAACTGGGACGACTGGGCCGCGGGCACCGTGCCCGTGCCGATGATCACGGGACACGAATTCGCTGGTGAGATTGTCGAGATCGGACGCAATGTGTCTGGCCTGACCCGTGGCCAGCGCTGTTCGGGGGAGGGGCATTTGATCAGCACCGACAGCCGACAATCCCGTGCGGGCAAATTTCACTTGGATCCGGGCACGCGCGGTGTGGGTGTCAATCGCCAAGGGGCTTTTGCGCAATATCTGGCGCTGCCTGCGTTCAACGTGGTGCCTTTGCCCGATGATATTCCCGACGACATTGGGGCAATCCTTGATCCGCTTGGGAACGCTGTGCACACCGCGCTGAGCTTTGATCTGCTGGGCGAAGACATCTTGATCACTGGCGCAGGCCCCATTGGCATCATGGCCGCCGCCATCGCCCGCCACGCGGGCGCGCGCCACGTGGTGCTGACGGACGTGAACCCCTACCGGCTGGCGCTGGCTGAACGGGTCGTGCCCAATCTGCGCACGGTCAACGTGGCCCATGAGGATTTGGGCGATGTCGCGCATGAGTTGGGTCTGAAACAAGGCTTTGACGTAGGGCTTGAGATGTCGGGCAGTCAAAAAGCCCTCGACCAGATGGTCGAGGCGCTGGTGATGGGGGGCAAAATCGCGCTGCTTGGCATCCCGCCCGGCCAATCGCCCGTCGATTGGTCGCGCATCGTGTTCAAGGCGATCACCATCAAGGGCGTTTATGGCCGCGAGATGTTTGAGACGTGGTACAAAATGATCGCCATGCTGCAAAATGGTCTGGACGTCAGCGGCGTGATCACCCACCGCTATGACGTGGCCGATTTTGCCAAAGGGTTCGCACAGATGAAATCGGGCCAGTCCGGCAAGGTCGTGCTGAACTGGCGCTAGGGCTTAGGGGTTCTGCGCGGCCACTGCTTTGTATTGGGTGCGCACGGCTTCTGACTGCACCGTCATGGCCACGCGGACGATTGGGCGGTCGGGCTCTTGGCTGCGCCTCATCGCACCGATCGCGTCGCCGTCGCAGACCATCTGCAGGCGCGTGTCCTCAAACGTGAAAAGGGCGGGTTGTTCGGCTGCGATGATCGCGGCCACGTCATGGAGGTAACACTGATAGGTGCCCGTGACCTCTTCGTAGAACCGCATGTAGAACTGGCCGATGTCGCGCAGAAAGCCGCCGGCCTTGGGGCTTTGCGCGGCCAATTCATCAAAATCGGCCTGATAAAAGCTGATCAACGTGGTCACATCGAGGCCCACGACGAGGATTTCTGTTTCGGTGGGCGTGCTGAACACGACCTCAGCCGCGTGCGGGTCGTTCCAGAAATTGGCCTCGGCCTGGGTGGTGACATTGCCGCCCGCATCCAGCGACCCGCCCATGATGACCAGCTGCTTGAGGTTGTCCAGAAACGCAGGATCCGCCTGGATCGCCCGCGCCACGTTGGTCATGGGCCCGATGGCACAGAGCGTGATTTCACCGGGGCTGGCGGCGGCCATGCGCACCAGATAGGCGGCGGCTGTCTCATCCTGGGGGGGGATCGCAACCTCACCAATGTCCACGTCGCCAAAGCCTGTGGGGCCGTGCACGTAGTCAGACGGCGGGTTCGGCGTGATCTGCAACGGGGTCTCCGCCCCGCGTCGCACGTCGGCTGTGGCACCGGTGGTTTGGGTCAGCCAATGGGCGTTGCGATAGGCGTTGTCGACTGTGACATTGCCAAACACCGATGTGATCCCAATGAGGTCAATTGCGCTGTGGGCGTGGGCGTAGAAATAGGTCATGGCGTCATCTACGCCGGGGTCGGTGTCGAGGATCAGTTTCATCGGATCGGGCCTTGCGTCAGGTTTTATGGGTGAGGATGTCTGCAGCCACATCGCGTTCAGCCGCTGTGAGGGGATCGGGCGAGGTGCGGTGATGAAGCGTGCTGAGGGCGAGTGCAAACAGAACGTCGCGTCCCTCAAGCGGCAAACCCTGCGCTGCTGCGGTCTGCAGGGGGGCGCCTTGTGCGATCAGTTTGATGCAGGATGAATCGCTTCGGGTGTGTTCGGTGACGTGGGCGCGCACGTCGGTGGCCGGATTAAGATCGGCAAAGTTGCGCGGGCCGACGTGGGGGGAGGTGTTTGCGATCAAGGTATCGGGCCGCAGATGATCCGCATGTGCCATGACCAGTGCGGCCGCACGGGCAGAGGTGACGAAGACCACATCGACAGTCCGCACCGCAGCGCCGTCCCCGACATCATGGCAATCGTGAAGCGCGCGTACGGCGGCCACTGGATCTGCGTCAATCACCGTGACACGCGCGCCCATGGCCCGCGCATGGGCCGCAATGCTGCGTCCTGCTGGATCATACCCGATGACGCCCACAGGGCGGCCTGCGATTTGCAGGTTCGTGATGTCAAGCAGCGCCATAACCGCGGCCTGACCCAAGCCAATCTCAATCGCGTAAAGGTGGCCCAAGGCGGTGGCATCAAGCGCGTGGACGGTGCCGTTGATCGTCACCTGCGCCGCGCCGATCACGACATCGGCGTCTTGGCCCCACAGGGCGGTGACCCCGGCCTCTGCCAAGGCTGCGGCCAGACCCTCCGCCGCCGCCGACCGGTCCATATCCAGCGCCACCTGCAGGCCGTCTGTATCCAGCCGCGCCAAAGCGGACCGTGTGAGCGGTAGATGTCGCAGGGCCCAATCCTGTGCGGCGGTCATAGGGTGATCCTGTCGATGAAATCTGCGTGGTTATCGGTTTGCTCTGATCGCGGGGCGTCCAGCGTGACGCCAAGGCTGTCCAGCTTGGCCGCTGCGATGCTGTCGTCCACGGCCCTTGGCAATACGTGCACGCCGGGGTCCATCGGGGTGTTCACCAGATAATGGGCGCCAAGGCCCTGGACCGCGAAGGTGAGGTCCATAATCTCAACCGGGTGGCCGCTGCCGCCTGCGATATTCACCAGCGCGCCATTGGACAGCACATGCAGGTCTTTGTCCGGCAGATGGTAAGTCACCATGTCAGTCGCGCCTTGTGTGGTGCGCTGGGCCATGGTCGCCAAGGCCTCCACATCAACCTCTAGATCATGGTGGCCTGCGTTGCACAGGATCGCGCCATCCGGCAGGGCGTTGAATTCGGGCGTGGTCACGGCCCGCATTCCGCCCGTGGCGGTGATCACGAAATCGGCGTCGGGCAAGACATCAGCGGCGGTGCCAACCACGTGGCCGTCGATATGTGCCTCAAGCGCGCGGACGGGGTCGACCTCAACCACGCGCACTTTGGCCCGCAGTTTTGACAGGTATTCCGCGATGCCACGCCCCACATAGCCGTAGCCCACGATGACGCAAACGGCCCCAGCGGCCTGCCGGTTTGTCAGCATCAACATGGCCTGCACGGTGGTCTGGCCCGTGCCATAGCGGTTGTCGAACAGATGTTTGCAGCGTGCATCATTGGCCGTGAGCGCGGGAAACGGCAGTTTGCCAGCGGCGGCCATGGCGTGCAGGCGCGCGGTGCCGGTGGTTGTTTCTTCGGACACGCCTTTGAGACGCTTGAAGACATCGGGGCGATGGATGCCCACCCGCATGGTGAGTTCCGCCCCGTCATCAATGATGTAGTCGGGTTCGAGGTCGGCGGCGGCGCGTAGCTCTTCCTCCCATGTGGCGTGGGTGCCGCCCGCCTCGGACACGACGCGGATGCCTTTGTCGCGCAGGGCGGCCACGACGGAGGCATTGGTGGTGAATGGATTGCTGCCCGCCGCGATCACATCAGCGCCTGCGTCGGCCAGCACCTGCGCCAGATAGGCGGTCTTTGCCTCAAGATGCACAACGACGGCAATGCGTTTGCCCGCCAGGCTGCCATCGCCCACCGTGCGCCGCACCAGCCCGTTCATCACCGGCGAATAGCGGTGCACCCAATCGATGCGGTTGCGGCCTTCATCCACCAGCGCCTGAATGTCGGGGCCGTTGTGGTCAGTCGGGTGCGGCGTGTTTTGATCCATGGAAGGGGTGGTAGCGCGCAGGCCGGACCCCGTCAAACCCCGCGCCCTATGCCAAACTGGGCAACCAGAGCACGATCCATGGGAAGGCCACCAGCAGCGCAATGGTCACGCCGTCAGCGATGAAGAATGGCGTCACCCCCTTGAACACGTCCTGCACGCTGAGGTCATCGCGCACGCCAGCCACCACAAAGCAGTTGAGGCCAATGGGGGGCGTGATCAAACAGAACTCGGCCATTTTGACCACCAGAATGCCGAACCAGATGGCACACATGGGCCCCGACATGCCAAAGGTGCTGTCAGCGGCGGCCACATCCGCCCCCCCGTTCAGCGCCATGACAGCCGGATAGACCACAGGCAGGGTCAACAGCAGCATGCCAATCGCATCCATGAACATGCCCAGCACCGCATAGGCCAGCAGGATGCAAATAAGGATCAACATCGGGTCCATGGTCAGGGATGTGATCCAGTCGGAAAAGGCGGCGGGCAATTCGGCAAAGCCCAGAAACCGCACATAGATCAGCACGCCCCAGATGATGGTGAAGATCATCACGCTGAGCTTGGCGGTTTCCAGCAGCGCGTCTTTCAGTTGCGGCCAGCGCATGCCCCGGTAGAGCGCCATGAGGAACACGACGAAGGCCCCGATCGCGCCGCCCTCGGTCGGGGTGCCCCAGGCGTCACCGCCAAAGGGGTTGTAGACAAAGCAGATGATGGTGACGACGACAAAGACGATGGGCAGGGCAGGCGGCAGGGAGGCAAAGCGTTCGCGCCATGTGAATCCTGTGACCGGCGGGCCGAAGCCCTTGATTGTCAGCGCCATGCCGATGATCAGCGCCGCGTAGACAAAGGCCGAAAACAGCCCCGGAATGAAGCCCGCCAACAACAGCTTGCCCACGTCCTGTTCCACGATGATCGCATAGATCACCAGAATGGCAGAGGGCGGGATGAGCGACGCCAACGTGCCGCCTGCGGCCACAACACCGGCGGCGAATTGTTTGTTGTACCCGATCTTGAGCATCTCGGGGATCGCGATGCGCGCAAACACGGCGGACGTGGCGACAGATGCACCCGATACAGCCGCAAAGCCTGCGGTGGCAAAGACGGTGGACACGGCCAACCCGCCCGGCACCCAGGCGATCCAGCGTTTGGCGGCCTCAAACATCGCTTTGGTCAGGCCCGCGTAATAGGCAAGATAGCCAATCAGGATGAAGGTGGGGATCAGGGACAAAGCCTGTGACGACACCTTGGAATGGGGCACCTGTCCGGCTGTTTTGGTGGCCACGGTGAGGGCCCAGCCGAAATCGTCCATGGCGAAATCCTTGCGCGCCCAGAAAATCCAGATCAGCCCGATGAGGCCCGCAAGGCCCGCGGCAAAGGCCACGCGCATCCCCAGCACCACCATGACCAACAGGCCACCGGTGACCCACAATCCAATATCAATCGGTTCCATGTTCTTCAGTCTTCCAGCTGTTCGGCTTCCATGCGCGCCTGTGTGGCGGCATCAGCAATCAGGGGGACGGCAATCGCCTGTCCGGTCACAACGGCGCGCCCATAGGCCCAGACCTGCAACAGCAGGCGTGCCACCAGCACGCCAAAGGCCAAGGGGGCCATCAGCTTGGCGGGCCAAATTGGCAGGGCGATGTCCATGGAACTGTCGCGGCTCCACATGGGGGCGGCAAAATCAAAGCTGCGTTGGAAATGCGCCCAGGATCCCCAGACAAGCAGCACCATCAGGATCAGCACCGCCAAGGTCGTGATCAGTTCAGTGAGGTAAAGCGCACGGCCCTTGAGCTGCCCCACGACGATATCCATGCGGATATGACCGCCTTCGCGCATGACCCAGGATATGCCCATGAACGCGATCAGGGGCATGGCTTGTTCGATCCAATCCACATAGCCGGGCAGCGGGTTTTGAAAGGCATTGCGGCCCGTCACGGACACGACGGCCAAAACCATCAGACCGAACACCGCCAACCCGCTGATCAGGGCAAAGGCCCGTTCGAGGCGCAACAAGGCGCGGTCCAGTTTGCTCAGCGTGCTGTCATCGGTCAGCACCAAGGATGCGGTGGCCATACGTCATGCCCCCTTTGTTCAAATGTCAGTATCGCACAGAAAAACCCCCGCGCCGGTCGGGCGCGGGGGCATTGGGGTTTACGATCCGTCGGCGATCATGCCGGTGACCATATCGTACAGCTCTTGCGCGGGCAGGCCGGCGGCGCTGTTTTGCTCGATCCACGCGGCGGCGGCTGGCGCTGCTGCGGCCTCTTTGAACGCAGCAATTTCATCGTCTGAGAACGACACGCGGGTGATGCCGCGCTCTTCCAAGGCGGGGCCCCAAGCCTCCATCGTGGCGCCGTTGTAGTTGGCGATGTAGTGATCCAGCGCCTCATCTACGGAGCCGAGCAGCGCCTCACGGTGATCGTCGCTCAGCCCATCGAGGGCGTCGGTGTTCACGACCACGGGGCAATTCACAGTGCCCGGGTTGAGGTTTTCCGTCCACCACGTCGCGTTCTCAATGGTGCCGAATGACATGTGCGCATGGGGGGCGAAGGCCACGGCCTTAACCACACCGCTGTCCATTGCCTGACGCACCTCGGAGGCAGACATGGACGTGGGCACAGCACCGACGGTTTCCATCGCGGCCCCGATGCCACCCGTGGCACGCACGCTGAGACCTTCGAAATCAGTCAGCGCGGCAGGGGCATCGCCCACACCGGCGATATTGTACTGGGGCAGGGGCGACGGCATCAGCAGGGTCGCATTCCAACGGGCCAGATCGGCCACTGTCGCAGGGTGCTGGTAGACGGCCATCGACAGCTCAACCTCTTGTTCAAGGGAGCTTACGCCAAGAAACGGCAACTCAAGCACGGTGATCGAGGGGTTCTTGTCGCGGTGATAGCCCGCGCAGAACTGGGCCATTTCAAACGCGCCGATGGAAATGCCATCGAGGTTTTCGCGGTTGTTGGACAGGCCGCCGTAGCTGATGTTGAGGGTGAATTCACCGCCTGTTTTTTCGTCCACCAGCTCTGCGATTTTTTCCACGTGGGCGGTGAATGCGCGAGGCGAGCCCCACAGCGACACATTCCATTCCTCCGCCACAGCAGTGGTGGCGCAGGCAGTTGCAAGGGCGGCGATGGCCGCACGGTTCATGAATTTGGACATATTGTTCCTCCCAGAATCTATGTGAGGAAGAGTGTAGCCCCATTTGACCCCAAATCACCTATGAAGAAAAACGCGCGCGGTTTTGCGGGGTGCCCTGCGGATTTCCGCAGGGGTGTTCGGGGGCTATAGCAGCGCGTCTTTATCAAGGCCCAGCTTGACGATCTTTTCGTTGAGGGTGCGCCGCCCGATGCCCAAAGCCTCTGCCGCGTCGTCCATCCGGCCAGCGTGCGCCTGAATGGCCTTGGCGATCATTTGGCGTTCAAACGCGGCGACAGCTTCACGCAGGCCGGGGCGTGTGGGGGCCTGTGTTGCATCCGAGGCCAAGGCATCCGCCATGGTGCCGCCGCCTTGGCGCGCCAGAAACACGCGCCGGTCGGCCACATTGCGCAATTCGCGCAGGTTGCCCGGCCAGTCGTGGGCGATCAGCGTGGTCAGGTCCGCTTCGGTCAATTCGGGCACGGGGACATCTTGCGCGGCGGCACTGTCTTGCAAGAACCGCAGTGCCAGCATCGGCACATCATCCAGCCGCGCGCGCAAGGGCGGCAGCGACAGGGTGAACCCGCTGAGACGGTAAAGCAAATCCGCCCGCAACCGCCCGTCCGCCACAGCCTGTTCGGTGTCTTCGTTGGTGGCCGATACCACGCGCAACGTGACCTGATCGGGCACGCCTTGCCCTTGGGCCAACACTTCGCCCGCATCAATCAGACGCAGCAGCGTCGGCTGAAGGGGCGCAGGGCAGGCGCAAATCTCGTCCAGAAACAACGTGCCGCCATTGGCAGACTGCGCGATATGCGGCAGCTGTTCTGCGTTGATCTGGGCGGCGTTCACCGCCACGAACGGCCGGTCGCCCCGCCCCGACAGATCATGCAACGCCCGCGCGGTCAGGTCCTTACCGGTGCCGGTCTCGCCGGTGATCAGCACCGACGCCTCACTGTCGGCCAGCAGTGCGATCATATCCCGCAGCCGCTGCATGTCGGGCGTCTGCCCCAACAGGTGACGGTCCAGCCCCGTGACCTCACGCAGGCGGGTTTTCAGGCGGTCATTGCTTTGGCGCATGCGGTGTTGGTCAGAGGCATGGCGCAGGATCAACAACAAACGTTTGGGATCAAACGGCTTTTCGACAAAGGAATAGGCGCCGTTGTTCATCGCCTCGACCGCTGTTGGGATATCCCCATGAGCGGAAATCAGAACGACGGGTGGGGCATCGTCCAGACTGCGCAACAGATCAAGGCCGGACATATCCGGCATCCGCACGTCCGACAGGATCACATCGGGGCTGAATTGCGCCACCCAGCGGGGGACTTCGGTCGCGCGGGCCAGCGCCTTGGCGGTCCAGCCTGCGGCCTCTATCAAATCCACAAGGGAGGAGCGCATGGCGCGGTCGTCGTCGATGATCAGCACGCGGGTGTCGGTCATTGCTCGGCTCCTTGGGTCTGTGGTGGGCTGCTGTGCCTGCGCGGCAACGTCACGTGGAACACAGCGCCTCCCGCGGCGCAGTCCTGCGCGGTGATTGTACCGCCGTGATCGGTGACAATGCCCGCGGAAATCGTCAGGCCCAGACCCATGCCCCGCCCGCTTTCGCGGCTGGTGGCAAAGGGTTCGCGCAAGTCATCAAAGCTTTGCCCGCGCAACCCGTGGCCCGTGTCGGCCACCGCAAACCATACCGTATCTGCTTCCCCACCCATGCGGATCGTGACGTTTTGCACGTCCGCGTCCTCCACCGCATCCAGTGCATTGCGGATGAGGTTCGTCATCACCTGCTCAATCCGCATTTTGTTGCCCTCTAGCGTCAGATCGCCTGCCACATCGTCCAGCAGCACGTGGGCCCCGCGCGCGGCAATTGTGGCCTCCATCAAGTCCAACGTGGCTGTCATCGCGGCGCGCAGATCAAAGACCTCAAACCGATCACGCCCCTTGCGGGAAAAGAATTTCAGCTGACGGGTGATGTTTTCCATCCGCGCCACGAGCCCTTGCATCTTGTCGTGCAGCGGCGTGGCCCCCACCGTCATCTCGGAGGCCGCCAGCTGGTTGCGCATGGCCGCGATGGGCTGGCCCAATTCATGGGTCACTGACGAGGCCAACTGGCCCAGCGCGGCCAAGCGGCCCGCGCGTTCCAACTCTCTTTGCGTTTTTTGCAGGCTGGCTTCGGCGGCGCGGCGGTCCTCAATCTCAACCGCCAATTGGGCGTTGGCAGCCCGCAGGGCGGTTTCTTCGCGTTCGGAGCGGCGCAGCGCGGACCGGATGCGGCGCACGCGGGCCACCTGAAACACACTGAAACTGATCAAAAGCAGCGTCAAAAACGCCCCTGTCGCAAGCCACGCCCGCGCCCACGCCGCATCATCGGGCACAAAGAAATGCAGCGTCCAGCCGTTGGGTAAATTGCCGGTTTGCAAGTACAGCAGCCGTTCTCCATCGAGCACCGCCGATTGCGCAGACACGTCCAGTGCGGCGTCCAGCGGGGCCAACCCTTCGGCGCCGAACTGGCGGGAGGCAACGATCCGGTCGCGTTGACCTTCGCTGAGTTTTGTCAACGTCCGGTAGCGCCACGCAGGGTCTGAGGCCAGCAACACCACGCCGTCGTCATTGGCCAGAATGATCCGCTCTCCAGAGGCCTGCCAATTGTCCTGCACCTCGGACAGATCAACCTTGATCGCAATCACCCCGCGATCCGGAGGCGTCGCGGCGCGCACAGCGAGTGCATAGAAATACCCAGGGATGCCCGTGGTGGCACCGATGCCGTAGAATTCGCCCAATTCGCCGCGCAGGGCGGCCTGAAAATAGGGGCGAAACCCGTAGGATTGTCCTTTGAAGCTGCTGGGCGTGGCCGCGTTTGAGGCGGAGACGGTCAGCCCTGTCCCGTCCATCAGATAGATCGCGTCAACCCCGGCACTTTGCGAAAAGCGCGCCAAGCGGCGGTCCAGATCAGCCGCAGGGGCGCCTGATAATGTCGCCACAACCACCGGATCCAGCGACAGCAGGAACGGCAGATGGGCGAAATGGCGCAATTCGGACGTGAGCGTACTGGTGTAGAGCGTCAGGCGGGCGGCGGCGCGGTCAATCTCTTGTGTTTTGAAATAGGAGAACGACACGACATGCAGGCCCGCTGCAAGCACCCCCAAAAGGGCCAGCACACCCACCACACCAAGTCCACGCATCGTTCCCATGGCCTAGACGTGACGTGGCATGGCGCAAAAGGCAAGATCACCCGTCAGAGTCGGCTTGTCCTCACCGCCAAAAGCTGGCCCAATGGCAGGACGCGCAGAAACAGGTGGCCGATGCAGATTGATCTGAATGCAGATTTGGGGGAAGGGTTCGGGCCTTGGTCCATGGGCGATGACACGGCCATGCTGGATATCGTGACATCGGCCAATGTGGCCTGCGGCGGTCATGCCAGCGACCCCGATACGATGTATCGGACCCTCTGTCAGGCGCGCGACAAAGGCGTCACTGTCGGCGCGCATCCTGGGTTCAATGATCCGTTGGGATTTGGACGCAGGGTGATCCCCATGGCGCCTGATGAAATCGGGCGCATGGTGGTGGCGCAGATTGGGGCGTTGCAGGGGATTGCGGCCCTCGCGGGCGTCAAGGTGGCCTATGTCAAACCGCACGGCGCGCTGGGCAATCTGGCCGCGCGGGAGCGCGGTGTGGCGGATGCGATCGTGGCGGCCATTCGCGCCCTTGATCCGCAGCTGGCGCTTTTGGCCATTTCCGGCACGCAAAGCGAGGAGGCTGCCCGCGCCGCGGACCATCCGGTGTTTTCTGAGGTTTTTGCAGATCGCGGCTATCTGCCCAACGGTCAGTTGGTGCCGCGAGGACAGATTGGCGCGATGATCCATGACGCTGGCCAAGCCTCGGCACGGTTGCTGTCGTTCCTGGAGACTGGCCAGATGCCGGTGGTGGGTGGCGAGCCCATCGCGCTGAAGGCGCAGTCGATCTGCGTGCACGGCGATGGCCCAACAGCTGTCGCCATGGCGCGGGATATTCGCGCCCGTCTCACGGCGCATGGCGTGACCTTAGCTGCGTTTTTGGAGGGGTGATCCACGTGCCGCGCATGCCGACATGCACGCCGGTTGCCGACTACGGCGTCCTTGTGACCTTTGCCGACATGTTCGAGGCGGGGGCCCACGCCCGCATCCGCGCGCTGGATCAGGCGCTGTCACATGCACCGATCGAAGGGGTCACCGAATGGGTGCCTGCCTTGGTCAATCTGATGGTTGTTTTTGATCCGCTGCAGACGGACCACGGCGCGGTGACCCAAGCGGTGGAACATCTTCTATTAGAGGCCGACGTCGCGCCGACGTCTGGGCAAACCTGCGTCATCGATGTGTGCTATGACGCGCCCTTTGCGCCTGACCTTGCCGCGGTGGCGAAAACCACAGGGATGAGCCGCGATGGGGTGATCAACGCGCATCTGTCGGGCGACTATGATGTCCTGATGTTCGGCTTTGCGCCCGGCTATGGTTATTTGGGCGGCGTGCCAGACGCCATTTACGTGCCGCGCAAATCCGCCGCTGTGCCCGGTGTGCCTGCGGGCGCTGTGATGATTGCGGACCGGCAATGCCTGGTGACGACATTGACGATGCCCACCGGCTGGTCCGTCATCGGCCGGTCGCCTACGCAAATTTTGACCGGGGCCGCCGACGCCCCAACCGCGTTTCAGGTGGGGGACCGGGTGCAGTTCAACCGGATCAGCGCCGATGACATGGCCCGACAAGGCGTCACGCCGTGACGGCCCAACTTGAGGTCGTGGCCGCTGGCCCCTTGATCAGCCTGCAAGACGCGGGCCGCAGAGGCGGGCTGCGGTACGGCATTTCACCCTCTGGCCCCATGGACCCAGACGCCTTTGCCGCCGCCCATGCAGCCCTTGGCAATGCCGCAGGCAGCACGGCGGTTGAGGTGTCCTTGGGTGGCATAACCCTGAAGGGACAAGCAGCGCCCATGACCCTTGCCCTGACCGGTGGCGCGTTTGAGGTGGATCATGCGGGCACGAAGACCAGCACGCCCCAAGTCCTGACGTTGCGACCCGGCGAAACCCTTAGTCTGCGGGCTGGCGCACGCGGGAGTTGGGCCTACATCGCAGTAGCGGGCGCCTTTGAGGCTGCGTCGTGGATGGACAGCACCGCCACACAAACCGTCACGGGACTGGGCGGGGCGATGATCACGACGGGGACGCGTTTGACGGTCATTGACCCGCAGGTGCGCCCCGACCGGATCGGCTTTTTGCCGGATCCACCCGCAGCGCAGGGGCCCATCCGCGTTGTCATGGGCCCGCAAGATCATCATTTTACCGCCGCCGCACGGCAGACCTTTCTGGAGGGGGCATTCAGCGTCAGCCCCGCCTATGACCGGATGGGGATGCGGCTGAACGGGCCGCGCCTTACGCCCAACGGTGCGTTGTCGATCCCGTCTGAACCCGTTTTGCGGGGGGCGGTGCAGGTGTCGGGTGATGGCGTGCCTACTGTCTTGATGGCCGATCACCAATCGACAGGCGGCTATCCCAAGATCGCCACCGTCGTCTCTGCGGATTGGGGACGACTGGCGCAACACCGTGCGGATGACACGCTGCAGTTTGAGGCCCTGCCCGCGCAGGAGGCGTTCGCCCTCGCGCGGGCGCATCATGCGTCCCAGATGGCCTACCATGAGGCCCTCGCCATGCCCCGTGGCAGCCTCGCGGATCGCCTTATGCGCGAAAACCTGATCCACGGGCGCACGGATGACGTTATCGACTGAGCCAACGGTGAAACCCCGATGCGCAAACGGGTCAAGACTGCGCCTGTCTGTTGCGTTTTCACGGTGCCTGAAAAATAAATCTTCGGCTTACGCGCTTGGCAAAAACCAGCGCAGAATATGGCATTCTCAACCTCTCTAGGTCCAAATTAGCCCTCGCCGTGAGTCCAGCGAAGATAAATGATTTGACGCCGGACAGATTCCCTTCCTAGGCTGGCGACGCTCTAAAGCAAGTTGTGCCAATGCATGACTTATAAAGTTGCGAATGCAACGTGAACTCAACAGGGGATCATTATGATCAAGAAAACAACTGCTGCCCTCGCCCTCGGCGTTGCCGCAACACTCAGCGGCACGACAGCCATGGCTGACGGCCACGCCATCACCGTTGGTTACTTCCTCGAATGGCCCATGCCTTTCCAGTTTGCCAAAGTGAACGGCACCTACGAAGAAGCCCTCGGTATGGAAATCAACTGGGTGTCCTTCGACACCGGCACCGCGATGTCCGCCGCTATGGCATCCGGCGACGTTCAGCTGTCCGTGTCTCAGGGTGTGCCACCCTTCGTGGTCGCAACATCCGCTGGTCAGGACCTGCAGATGCTCGACGTGGCTGTGTCCTATGCTGACAACGACAACTGCGTTGTGCGCTCTGATCTGGAAATCGACGCGTCGACAGCTGGCGATCTGGCCGGTCTGAAGGCCGCTGTGCCACTGGGCACCGCAGCACACTACGGCTTCCTGCGTCAGATGGACCACTTCGGCGTTGACGTGGCATCCATGGAAATCGTTGACATGGCCCCACCGGATGGCGCCGCTGCAATCGCTCAGGGGTCCATCGACATGATGTGCGGCTGGGGCGGGTCCCTGCGTCGCGCGCTTGAGCACGGCAACACCCTGCTGACCGGCGCTGAGAAAACCGAACTCGGCATTCTGGTGTTCGACGTGACCTCCGGCCCGACCGACTGGGTTGCAGAGAACGAAGACACTGTGTCCAAGTTCCTTGCCGTCACTGCAGAAGCAAACGCCATGTGGAACGCAGGCGACATGAAAGACGAAATGCTGCCCGTGATCGCACAGGACGCTGGTATGGACGTTGAAGCCACCGAAGCCACACTCGCCACTTTTGTCTTCCCATCCGTGGAAGAGCAGCTGGGTGACGCATGGTTGGGTGCCGCTGCACCATCCTTCCTGTCCGGCGTGGCCAACGTGTTCGTTGAAGCTGGCTCCATCGACGGTGCCCTCGACAGCTACGAAGGCAACATCAACACAGGTCCATTGGCTGCTGCCAACTAAGGCCTGACACACGACCAAAGGGGTCGCCCGCGTCGATCACGGCACGGGCGGCCCTTTTTACGAAACAACCACCACGAAATCCTTAAACTTCAGCGGGGCCCCAATGTCCGGATTGGCCATCGACAATATTTCAATGCGGTTTGATCTGCCAAATGGCGGGCATGTTCAGGCGCTCCAGGATGTCACCCTCGACATCAAGCCAGGCGAAATCATGAGTGTGCTGGGCCCGTCGGGCTGCGGCAAGACCACGCTTTTGAACATCGTCGCAGGCTTTCTGGCCCCGACCGAGGGCGAGACCCGCGTGAACGATCACGTTGTCGAAGGCCCCGACGCCGAACGCGGCATGGTCTTTCAGCAAGGCGCGCTGTTCGAATGGATGTCCGTGCGCGACAACGTCAGCTTTGGCCCGCGCATGGCAGGTAAGAAAAAAGCCGACTACATGGGCAACGTGGATCATCTGCTCGACATCGTCGGCCTGCAGGATTTCAAGGAAAAGATGGTGTATGAGCTGTCGGGCGGGATGCAGCAGCGTGTGGCCTTGGCCCGCTGTCTGGCCAATGACCCCGACGTCATCTTGATGGACGAACCGCTGGGCGCGCTGGACGCGCTGACCCGCGAAAAGATGCAAAGTCTTGTGCTGAAGCTGTGGAAAGAGACGGGCAAGACGATCATTCTGATCACCCATTCGATTGACGAGGCCTTGCTGCTGGGCGAACGCGTTCTGGTCATGGCGCCGCGACCTGGCCGCATCCACAAGGAATACCGCCTGCCGTTTGCCGAAATGGGCGTGAATGCCGACCTGCGTGAGGTCAAGGAACACCCCCAATATGCGCCCACCCGTGAAGAAATCCTCACGATGATTTGGGACATGGAAGAAGAAATCATGGGCCGAACAGAGGAAGGGGCGTAACAATGGTCGATACCGTCAACCTCATGTGCACCTTTGAACGTCTGGGCACGACCCAGACAGAATTGCGTGCCTCCCCCGTGCCCGAAGGCCAGATCCTAGGCGAAAGCTACGTGCCCCCTGAGGGCTGCGACGTGGCCACGGGCTGGGAAGTCTTCGCAGGCCAGATGGGCCTCCTTGGCTCAGAGCTTTGGACCGAAACCCAAAACGTCCTCATCGGTGCGCTCAGTGCGATCCCATCCATTGCGATCTATGTGGCGATTATTTTGGCGTTCATGTTCGCATGGCGCGCGTTGAAATCGTTTTTGACACCGACGCGGGATTACACATCCCTCAAGACAGTGACCTTTGGCGATGAAAGTGCTGTGCGGTCGATGCTGTCGGCCTCGATCATCTCGGTTGTGCTGATCTTTGTGATCTGGGGGTCCTTCACCGGATCGTCCCTGATCCCGCGTTTCCTTCATTTGCCGGGCCCGTTTCTGGGTGAGGCGTCTTTCACCTACACAATGGAAGACGGGGCTGGAAATCGCGACGACGCCGAGGTCTTCGTGCGTGTGATCGAAGCAGGTGCTGAAGAAACCGACTACGAAGTCGATCCTGGCGACGGCATTGCCGCCAATGACGCCACTGAAATCGTCGAATACCGCTCCGCCATTGTGGCATGGGACCGCAATGATGCCGCCAGCCGTCGCGATGATGGCGCGCGGATCGTGGCAATCAACGGTCAAGAGTTCGAGTTCGACGCCAGCCTTGAGGACGAAGACGGCAACCTTCTTCAGACCCCGCCGACCTTCGATCTGGATTTTGGACGCGTGGCCATCACCGACCGTGGCACCATCAACATTGTGCCCAACCAAGGTGTGCAAATGCAGCCATTGTACCTGCCCGCGCCTGAGGTTGTCTGGCAGTCGTTCATCGACATCGCCAAATATGGCTATCAGAACGTCTATCTGACGGTGCACTTGGGCTTTTCATTGTTCCGCGTTGTCGTGGGCTTTTTGTTGGGCGCCATCGTCGGGATCCCGCTGGGCTACGCTATGGGCCTCAGCAACTGGTTCCGTGGCTGGTTTGACCCCATCGTCGAATTCATGCGCCCCGTTCCGCCGCTGGCCCTGATCCCGCTGGTGATCATCTGGTTCGGCATCGGGGAAGTCGGCAAGATCTTCCTGCTGTTCCTCGCCGCGCTCTGGATCATGGCGATTGCGGCGCGGTCCGGTGTGTCCGGCGTGCGGATCACCAAGGTGCATGCGGCCTATTCGCTGGGGGCGTCGAAGTGGCAAATCCTGCGGCATGTGATCATCCCGAACTCTCTGCCGGAAATTTTCACCGGTGCGCGGGTCGCGATGGGCGTATGCTGGGGCACGGTTGTGGCCGCCGAACTGGTCGCCGCTGAAGAAGGCATCGGTAAGATGATCACCACCGCGTCGAAGTTCCAGTCGACGGATATCATCCTGCTGGGCGTGATTATCATCGGCATCGTGGGCTTTGGCATCGATATGCTGATGCGCATGGCCGAACGCAAACTGGTGCCGTGGAAGGGCAAAGGCTAGTCCGGGCCAAAGCCCGGTGAAAGGTCCAGTGGACCTTTCTTAGCCTTTGCGGGCGGAGCCCCGGGGTTGGCGTGAATCGCGACACCACAGGCCCGGTGAAAGGTCCAGTGGACCTTCCGAAGCCTTTGCGGGCGGAGCCTTGGGGGTGAAGACAGCCTCCCTTCTCCGCCCCACAAACCAACTAAACGGGGGGCGGAGGCTTCAGGTCGGCGTGACATCCTCACACCTCTCTGGCCATCTTGTGAACACAAGCGGACTATGGGGTGTGGTATGAAGACGGCATGGATGACTTCCTGGCCCTCATCACCGTTTACTACGAATGTTCAGCCCTTGCTGAGGCCCATGTCCTGAGTCAGGTGGAACGGTTCGCCTGCAACGAAACCTATCAGCAGGCAAAGCGGCTGCTTTTGGACGGCCCCTTGTCCGAGCCGGGGTCTATCCTGACGCGCGATCAAAACACCCAGGCGTTTTTGGCGTTCAAGGAGTGGGAGGCCGCGAATGCGGCCCTCGTCGCGCAGCTGAAATCTCATTGATCTAACGATTGCGCCAAAGACCTTTACGCTTGGGTTTTTGTGCCCTGAGGTGAGTTTTCAAATCCGTGAAGCCGCCGATTTTTTGCCCGTCGATAAAAATGAGAGGGGTGGTGGCGATGTGGTGCTTATCTTTGAACGCATCGGTTTCAGGGCGGGTGCGCAGGATGTGCTCCTCAACCTCAAACCCTGAGGCACGCAGCAAATCGCGTGCAGCGGTGCCATAGCCGCAGGTGTAATTGGGCAAATCCATCCGGTATAAAACTGCTTTGGCCATGTGCGCCCCTTGGGGTTGGTTGCGCGTTGATATGGCCTGAACGGCATTGGCATTGTAACCCGGGCCGCGTCACGAATCCGTGTGGTGCGGTCGTGAAAAAACCCGCCCACGACACGCGCAGGCGGGTTTCTGTCTGACGGAACGCGGTTTAGTTCAGCGCAGCGTCGGTGATGGCTGTCGTGAATGCGCCCACAGGCTCTGCAGTGATCACGGGATCGGAACCACCGGCCAGCAAAGTATCCACCGTGCGCTGATAGGCTTCTTGATCCAGCGCGCCTGTGCTGCCTTGGGTCAGCTTGGCGATCTCTCCCATCATGCGGGCCTGTGCGGCCTCGGACTGGGCGCCGGTTTCATCGTATTCCATGATGATCGCGGCGGCCTCGTCGACGTTCGCCTCGGCCCAACGCCAACCGGCCATGGAGGCCCGCACAAAGCGTTCCATTTTGTCGACGAACACCGGATCCTCAAGGTTGTCTTCCAGCACGTACATGCCGTCTTCCAACGTGGCCACACCCTGATCTTCGTACTTGAATGTCACCAGTTCATCCTCGGACACGCCCGCATCCAGCACCTGACCAAATTCGTTGTAGGTCATGGTTGAAATGCAATCGGCCTCACGGTTCAGCAGCGGATCCACGTTGAAGCCCTGACGCAGCACGGTCACACCGTCGTCGCTGCCGTCCGTTGGGATGCCTTCCTGGCTCATCCAGCTGAGGAAGGGGTATTCGTTGCCGAAGAACCAGACGCCGATGGTCTTGCCGCGGAAATCCTCGACGCTTTCGATGCCAGTGTCTTTCCAGCAGGTCAGCATCAGACCCGAGGACACGAACGGTTGCGCAATATTCACCACAGGCAGCCCCGCTTCGCGCGCGGCCAATGCGGATGGCATCCAGTTCAGCATGACGTCCGCGCCGCCCCCTGCAAGCACTTGTGGGGGTGCAATATCCGGCCCACCGGGCAGGATCGTGACGTTCAGCCCTTCGTCCTCATAGAACCCCTGATCGAGGGCGGCGTAATACCCTGCGAATTGGGCTTGCGTGACCCATTGCAGTTGCAGCGTGACATCATTGGCGTGGCCATCGGCCATAGCCGTGGTGCCCATCAATGCCGCGAGCGTAGCGGTTGCGATTGTCTTTTTCATATTGACCTCCAAAGTCATGTTGGTCGGTTGCGCGATTGTTCCCCCGCGACTTTACCGTTGGGACGGGTGCCAGAATGTCACCCGTTTCTCGATCAGGGCCATCGCCCCGTAAAAGGCCGAACCCGCAAGGGCCGCGACCACAATTTCAGCCCAGACCATATCCATGGCAAGGCGACCGACGGATGTTGAAATCCGAAAGCCCATGCCAACCGTGGGGGAGCCGAAAAATTCAGCAACAATGGCGCCAATCAAGGCAAGCGTTGTCGCGATTTTAAGTCCGTTGAAGATGAACGGCAGTGCCGCAGGCAGGCGCAGTTTCAGCAGGCTGGGCCAATAGCCCGCGCCATAGGTCCGCATCAGATCACGTTGCATAGCTGAGGTATCCCGTAGGCCTGCAACCGTGTTCACAAGGATCGGAAAGAAGACCATAACAGCGACGACCGCCGCCTTGCTTTCCCAATCACTGCCCAGCCATTTGACGAAAATTGGCGCTGTGCCGACAATAGGCAGGGCCGCCATAAACGCGCCCACAGGCAGGATGCCGCGGGTCAGGAAATCGGACCGGTCGGCCAGCAAGGCCACGCCAAACGCCGCGATCATGCCGATGATATACCCCGTCAGCGCGCCCTTGATGATCGTCTGGTTGAAATCAGCCATGAGTGTCGGGATAGACGACGCGAATGTCACCGCGATGTCAGACGGGGCGGGCAGGATCACGCCGCTGATGTCATAGGCCCGCACTGCGATTTCCCACATGGCAATCAGGGTCAGGCCGAAGACGGCGGGGATCAAAAGGCGCACGCCCGCCGTGTCAGAGGCCGCACTATGTGCCAGACGTGTGTTCACCCACCAGCCTGCCGCCCAAACGCCCAGGATGAGTGCCAATGCCATCATGCTGCCGCCCCCGCCATGCCCATACGCCGCAAGGTGCGTCGTTCAATCAGGCTCAGGATGGCGACAAGCAAGGCCGCTGTGATCGCCGCCCCGAACAGCGCGGCCCATGTGACGATTGGCTGACCATATTGGTCCCCCACCAGCATCCGCGCCCCAAAGCCCGCGCGCGCACCCGTGGGCAGTTCGCCCACGATCGCCCCCACAAGCGCCGCCGATATGCCGATTTTCAAGGAAGCGAACAGATACGGCATTGATGCAGGCAGCCGCAGTTTCCAAAAGCCCTGACCGGCGTTGGCGTTGTAGGTGCGCAGCAGGTCCAGCTGCATGCCATCCGGGCTGCGCAGCCCCTTTACCATGCCGACGACCACAGGGAAAAACGACAGATAAGCCGAGATGATGGACTTGGGCAAAAGCCCCTGAATGCCGATGGACCCCATCATCACGATCACCATGGGCGCCAACGCCAGAATGGGGATGGTCTGCGACGTGATCGCCCAGGGCATCACGGATTTGTCCATCGTGCGATTGTAGACGATGCCCACCGCCAACAAGATGCCAAGGGTGGTGCCAATCGCAAACCCCAGCAGTGTGGCCGACAGCGTGACCCAGGCATGATAGACCAAGGACCGACGTGAGGTTGGGTTCTTCATCACCACCGTATCCCATAACTCTGCCCCCACCTGATGGGGCGAGGGCAGGCGAGGCCGCTCAAGCGTGTAGGTCATCCCCCAGATGCCGGTGTTTTGCAGGGCCAGCGACAGGCCCGACAGCTCTTTGCGCTCTGCCGGTGTGTCGGGTGTGACCGCGATGTCCTGACGGGCGGCCTGATCAGCCGTCAGGTGGATGTTCATGGGCACCACGGCGGCGATCCAGATGCCAAGGATGACAGCGATGACTGTGACGACCGGAAAGAGAGTGCGAAGCGCGTTCATTTTGTCTGCACGCCCCAGCCTTTGTAGGCCTGCCAGCCGTTCAGGGCTGCGGCCAGACCCAAAAGCAGGGCCGCGGTCATGCTGCCGTCAGCCACCCACATGCCCGCGGCCAGTGCACAGACGACAGCCGCAAACAGGGACAGTTTTGGCCGCGGCGTGCCTTTGCGCCAGCGTGGGGCCGATGGTTTCGCAGCATCCCCCTCGGTCATGCCGCGTCATCCTGATGGCCTGCGCGCAATCCGTCGCGGACGCGGTGGGCGATCTCGATAAATTCGGGGCTGTCGCGGATATCCAAGGGCCGTTCGCGGGGCAGGGGGCTTTCGATGACATCGCTGATCCGTCCCGGACGCGGGGACATGACAACGATCTTTGTGCTCAGATACACCGCCTCTGGAATGGAATGGGTCACAAAGCCGATGGTCTTTTCGGTGCGCCCCCAAAGCGCCAGCAGCTGTTCGTTCAAATGGTCGCGCACGATTTCATCCAGCGCACCAAAGGGTTCATCCATCAGCAGGATATCCGCATCAAACGCCAGCGCGCGGGCAATCGACGCACGCTGCTGCATCCCGCCCGACAGCTGCCATGGGAATTTCTTGTCAAATCCCGACAGTTCAACCAAATCCAGAACGCGGGCGACGCGGTCGCGCTGTTCGGCTTTCGAGAATCCCATAATCTCAAGCGGAAGGCGAATGTTGCCGCCAATCGTGCGCCACGGATAAAGCCCTGCGGCTTGAAACACGTAGCCGTAGGCCCGCGCGCGGCGGGCCTCATCGGGCGACATGCCATTGACCGTGATCTGCCCTGCGGTCGGCGTCTCAAGCCCTGCGATACAGCGTAAAAACGTCGTCTTCCCGCAGCCCGACGGCCCAATGAAGGACACGAAATCCCCCTTCTGAATGTCGAGATTCACATCTCGCAGGGCATGCACCGGCCCGTCGTTTGTCTGAAACGTCAGATCAAGCGCACGGGCCGAAATCACTGGGTCTTGCGTCATTGGCACGATGTCAGTTCACTCCGAATTTCAGGGTAGTCGGAGGGGTAAACCACATAGCGATCCACATCCGACGTCGTTTCAATCATGTAATAGGTTTCCCATGTGTCGCCTTCGCCCGAACATTCGAGCGTCACAAGAGCCGCCCCACTGCCCGCCTGTTGGGACCCCGTGATGGGACAGCGGCTTTCCCAAAATTCAAAGGCCCCTTCGGCCCAGATGATGACCCCGTCATTGGCAACTTTACCCGCCAAACGGGCGCATCCGGCCTCATTGGCATAAACCTGGGCTTGCGCGGTGATCGGCAAAAGCCCAGTCAAAAGAACAGCAATACGCATTGAAAAAATCCTTTGGTTTGAAAATCAATGCTTGTGTTATCAAACGCCTGTCGCCGGAATGCCAGTGCGTTCCACAGGGCGTGGGGCCGTCAGCTCTTTCCATGTGCTCAGGGCACGGTTCGTGGCCCCGTTGCCCGCGCGTTTGACGAATTTGCCGTGGCCTTCTTGGGTGCGCACCTCTCCGTCGTGGATGGCGACATGGCCGCGGGTCAGCGTAAACCTTGGCAGGCCTTTGACCTGCTGGCCTTCGAAGACGTTGTAATCAATGGCGGATTGCTGTGCGTCTGCTGTGATGGTCTTTTCCTTTGCCGGATCCCACACAACCAGATCCGCGTCCGCACCCACGGCCACAGCCCCTTTGCGCGGATAGCAATTCAGGATCTTTGCGATGTTGGTTGAGGTCACGGCCACAAATTCATTGGGGGTCAACCGGCCCGTTTCCACGCCGTGGGTCCACAGCATCGGCATCCGGTCCTCAAGCCCGCCGGTGCCATTGGGGATCTTGGTAAAATCGCCCACGCCAAAGCGTTTCTGCTCTGTGGTGAAGGCGCAATGGTCCGTTGCCACGACCGACAGGCTACCGCTTTGCAGGCCCGCCCACAGGCTGTCTTGATGTTTCTTGTTGCGGAAGGGGGGGGACATGACGCGGCGGGCGGCATGGTCCCAATCTTTGTTGAAATACTCGGACTCGTCCAACGTAAGGTGCTGGATCAGGGGTTCCCCCCAAACGCGTTTGCCCTGCTGACGCGCGCGCCGGATCGCCTCATGGGCCTCCTCGCAGGACGTGTGCACAACGTACAAGGGCACGCCCGCCATATCGGCGATCATAATGGCGCGGTTTGTGGCCTCGCCTTCGACCTGACTGGGCCGGGAGTAGGCGTGGGCCTCTGGTCCTGTGTTGCCCTCGGCCAGCAGTTTGGCGGAGAGTTCCGCCACCACATCGCCGTTCTCGGCGTGGACCATGGCGATGCCGCCCAGTTCTGACAGGCGGTTGAAGCTGCTGAACAGCTCATCATCGTTCACCATCAACGCGCCCTTGTAGGCGAGGAAGTGTTTGAACGTGTTGATGCCGCGATCCTCGATCACGGTCTTCATGTCGTTGAACACTTGTTCCCCCCACCACGTGACCGCCATGTGGAAGGAGTAGTCGCAGTTCGCGCGGGTCGATTTGTTGTCCCAGCGTTTGATCGCATCCAGCAGGCTTTCGCCTTGGTTGGGCAGGCAGAAATCCACGACCATAGTGGTGCCGCCTGCCAGTGCCGCGCGGGTGCCGCTTTCAAAATCATCGGTGGAATAGGTCCCCATAAACGGCATTTCCAGATGCACATGGGGATCAATGCCGCCGGGCATGACATAGCAGCCCGTCGCATCCAGCTCTTCGTCCCCCTTCAGGCCCTTGCCGATCTCAACGATCTGTCCGTTCTCAATCAGGACATCGGCCTCATAGGTGAGGTCATGGGTGACAATGGTGCCGTTTTTGATGACTTTGGTCATGGTGGCCTCTTAAATTTGGATAATCAGAAGGTTCTGGTCGATGTCGAAATCCGTGTCGGCCACCGTGATGTCTTGCAGGGCAAGCCGTTCTTCGATGTCCTCTGCCATTCCGCCGTCAGAAAACTGGATCATGAAGGCCTGCGCTGCGGCTTCATGCCCGTCGCCTTCGAACCGAATGGTAATGTTGGTGACGTCGCCTGTGGGGGTATCGCTCATCGGGGGGGTCTTCCTTCATCTGACCAAAAAACTCTGGGGGTCTGGGGGCCAGCCCCCAGCGGTGGCGGGTCTGGGGGCTGGCCCCCCGGTTTGGCGCTAAGTCACAATCTCCGCCGTCTCCAGCACCGCATGCAACAGAACATCGGCCCCGGCTGTTGCCCACTCTTGGCTGATTTCTTCGGCTTCGTGATGCGACAGCCCATCGACACAGGGGCACATGACCATGGCTGTCGGGTACAAATCATTGATCCAGCACGCATCATGCCCCGCACCCGAGACGATATCCATGTGGCTGTATCCCAACCGTTCGGCTGCATCGCGGATGGCGCCCACGCAGCCTTCGTCAAAGGCAGGCGGATCGAATTGGCCGACGATCTCGGCCGAAAACTCAACACCAATGTCAGCGCAGACCGCTGGTGCGCGCTCCATCAGTTCGTCCACCATAGCGTTGAGCTTATCCAACAGATGCGTGCGCATATCGACGGTGAAGACCACCTTGCCAGGGATCACATTGCGTGAGTTCGGGTACACATCAATATGCCCAATCGCGCCCACTGCATTGGGTTGGTTCTTCATCGCGATCTCATGGACCAGTTCCGTGATCAGCGCCAAACCGCGCCCTGCGTTCTTGCGCATGTGCATGGGGGTCGATCCGGTGTGGCTTTCCTTGCCCGTCACCGTGCATTCGATCCAGCGCAGGCCTTGGCCGTGGGTGACGACGCCGATGTCGCGCCCCTCCGCCTCCAGGATCGGGCCTTGTTCGATGTGCAACTCAAAAAAGGCATGCATCTTGCGGTCGCCCACTTTTTCAGGGCCTTTCCAGCCAATGCGTTCCAGCTCATCCCCGAACCGTTTTCCGTCGGCATCGCGGCGGTCCCGCGCCCACTCCAGATCATGTTTGCCCGCGAACACGCCGGATGCCAGCATCGCAGGGGCAAAGCGCGTGCCTTCTTCGTTGGTCCAGTTTGTCACGACAATCGGGTGCTTTGTTTTGATACCAAGATCATTCATCGTGCGGATGATCTCAAGCCCGCCCAGCACGCCCAGCACGCCGTCATACTTGCCACCCGTGGGCTGCGTGTCCAAGTGCGACCCAACATACACCGGTAGGGCGTCAGGGTCCGTGCCCTCACGGCGCGCGAACATATTGCCGATTTCGTCCACGCCCATGATGCAGCCCGCGTCTTCGCACCATGTTTGAAACAGGTGCCGACCTTCGCTGTCTTCGTCCGTCAGGGTTTGCCGGTTGTTGCCACCCGCCACGCCGGGTCCGATTTTTGCCATCTCCATCAGGCTGTCCCAGAGGCGGGCGCCGTTGGTCTTCAGGTTCTCACCGGCTGCTGGCATGATGTCTCCAATCAGGCTTCTCATATTTGACCATCTGGTCAAACACACGCTAACAGAGGTCCGCTGTCCGTCAAGGATTTTGCTTAACCCTTGGGCAGGTTGACGTTAAACCCCGCTAATATGGGCCATATTGCCCAAAACATCAGCAGAGTGTTCACCCCATGGCCAAATCAGACACGCGCATTCAGAAAAAGAACCAGGCGGCCATTCTTGGCGCGGGGTTGGAGGTGTTTTCCCAATTCGGGTTTCGCGGATCGACACTGGACCAAGTGGCCGAGGCTGCGGGCATGTCGAAGCCCAATTTGCTGTATTATTTCAAATCGAAAGAGGGGATTTACACCGCCCTCTTGTCCCAGCTGCTGAACGATTGGTTGGAACCGCTGCAGGCCTTGGACGCCGAGGGCGATCCGATTGAACAGATCATTGCATACGCGCGGCGCAAACTGGCGATGTCCCAGCATTATCCCCGCGAAAGCCGCCTGTTTGCCAATGAAATCATTCAAGGAGCTCCGCGTATTGGGGACGTTCTGCGCGGAGAGTTGAAAGATCTGGTGGATGAAAAAGTCGCCGTCATCCGCAGGTGGCAGGCGGCGGGCCGGATTGCCGACGTGTCCCCCTACCATTTGATATTTACGATTTGGTCGCTCACCCAGCATTACGCCGATTTCGACGTTCAGGTCCGCGCCATTCTACCCGACGAAGACCCGTTTGAGGGCGCGGCCCTGCATTTGGACCGCACCCTTCAGGCTATTTTGACACCCTGATCACTCCGCCGCTTGTGCCGCCGGATTGTTGGGGTGGGTTGTCCAGTTGGCATAATCTTTCTGCACCGTTTTGCCGGTGCGTGGATCAATTGTTCCCGGTTCAAGCGCCACCATCGAGATACAGTTTTCCACGGGGCAGACATCAACACATAAATTGCAGGCCACGCATTCTTCGTCGATCACACTGAACGTGCGATCCTCAGACATGGCGATGGCCTGATGTGATGTGTCTTCGCAGGCCGCATAGCACCGCCCACAGGAAATACAGGCGTCTTGGTCGATCTTGGCCTTGGCCACGTAGTTGAGGTTCAGGTACTGCCAATCCGTTGTGTTTGGCACCGCAGCGCCCATGAAATCCTGAATGGAGGTGTGGCCCTTTTCGTCCATCCACTGGCTCAACCCGCTGATCATCTCCTGCACGATCTTGAAGCCATAGGTCATGGCCGCCGTGCAGACCTGTACGTTGCCACAGCCCAGAGTGATGAACTCCGCCGCGTCGCGCCACGTGGTCACCCCGCCAATGCCGGAAATGGGCAGGCCGGCGGTGTCTGGATCACGGGCAATTTCACTGACCATCGACATGGCGATGGGTTTCACCGCCGGCCCGCAATAGCCACCATGGGTGCCTTTGCCGTCGATGCTGGGCTCTGGCGACATGGTGTCGAGGTTGACGGAGGTGATTGAGTTGATCGTGTTGATCAGGCTGACCGCATCGGCCCCGCCACGTTTCGCCGCCGCCGCAGGTTTGCGGATGTCGGTGATGTTGGGCGTCAGCTTTACGATCACAGGCTTGGAGTAATACTGCTTGCACCAACGCGTCACCATTTCGATGTATTCGGGCACTTGGCCCACGGCGGCGCCCATGCCGCGTTCGGACATCCCGTGCGGGCAGCCGAAGTTCAGCTCAATCCCGTCGGCGCCCGTATCCTCAACCAGCGGCAGGATCGCCTTCCACGCCTCTTCCTCACACGGGACCATGATGGAGACGATCACGGCGCGGTCGGGGTAGTCGGCCTTCACCCGTTTGATCTCTTCAAGGTTGGTATAGAGGTCGCGGTCGGTGATCAGTTCGATGTTGTTGATCCCCAACACCCGCCGGTCCGCACCGTACACCACGCCGTAGCGGGGGCCGTTCACATTCACCACCGGCGGCCCTTCGGACCCCAGCGTTTTCCAAACCACACCGCCCCATCCGGCCTCAAAGGCGCGGCGGACGTTGTATTCCTTGTCCGTGGGTGGGGCAGAGGCAAGCCAGAAGGGGTTGGGGCTTTTGATGCCCAGAAAATCTGTTGTCAGGTCCGCCATTTATCCGTCCCCCATCAAGGTTGCATGAATATCCATCGCCGCGTCGCGGCCCTCGGCCACCGCTGTTACCGTCAGATCATCGCCTCCGGCCGCACAGTCGCCGCCTGCCCAGACGCCCGCGCGGGACGTACGGCCCGCGCCCGTGACGGCAATCTTGCGTCCGTCCAGGTCCAGCCCCGCATCGGTCGTCAGGGTCTGGCCGATTGCGCGGAACACTTGATCGGCGGGCAGGCGGAGTGTCTCGCCCGTGCCTTTCAGGGTGCCGTCTGTTGTCTCGGTGCGTTCCAGTTCAATCTCAACCGCCGATCCATTGCCGTGAATTGCAATGGGCATCGCGTTGAACAGCAATTTCACCCCATGGGACGCGGCCAAGTCCTGTTCATAGCGGCTGGCGCCCATGGCATCCCGGCCGCGGCGGTATGCGATTGTCACCGTGTCCGCCCCCAGCAGTTTGGACTGCACCGCCGCATCCACGGCCGTCATCCCGCCGCCGATCACGACGACGTTGCGACCAACGGGGAGGGAGGACAGATCGTCCGTCTGGCGGAGCGTCTCAATAAAGCTAACCGCGTCATCGACCCCGTCTTTGTCATCGCCCGGCGCGCCAAGGGCATTCACCCCGCCCAGACCCACCGCAAGGAACGTGGCCGCAAAACAGCCCACCACATCGTCGAGCTTCAATTCTTTGCCCAAAGCCATGCCGGTCTTGATCTCAATCCCGCCGATGGAACACAGCCAGTCAACCTCACGCGCGGCGAAGTCGTCGGTCGATTTGTAGGCGGCGATGCCGTATTCATTCAGGCCACCCGCCTTGGGCATGGCGTCATAGATTGTCACGTCATGGCCCAACATTGCCAACCGGTGCGCACAGGACAGACCCGCGGGGCCTGCGCCAATCACGGCCACCTTTTTGCCGGTCTCAGGTGCGCGGCTGTAGGGCATTGTGCCTTTGGCCATGACCGTGTCGGTGGCGTAGCGCTGCAAGCGCCCAATCTCAACGGGTTTGCCCTCGGCCAACTCGCGCACACAGGCCTGTTCGCACAAATCCTCGGTCGGGCAAACACGGGCGCACATACCGCCCAGAATGTTCTGATCAAAGATCGTCTTGGCCGCGGCCTCCGGCGTGCCCGTGGCGATCTGGCGGATGAACAGGGGGATGTCGATGTCCGTGGGACAGGCCGTGATGCAGGGCGCATCATGGCAGAAATAACAACGGTCCGCGGCGACGGCGGCCTCATGCCCGTCAAGGGGCGCATGCAGGTCGGCAAAATTCTCGGCCAGATCATCCGGCGCTAAACGCGCGGCGGCAATGCCGGGGGTGTAAGGCGAATTCATGTTGGCTCCCGTGTGTCAGTTGCTGATTTCACCTTGGCACAGAATATTTTTTTATCAAACGGTAAAATTTAGAACCATGGGGAAGGTGTGATGTTGCCGAACTTTGCGTAGACGCGCAGCACCATTTGCCTAAGATGAAGGCGGAAACTGAACGCAATTGCAGCCGGAGGCCCCGCCATGCCCGCCTATGCCATCGTCCAAGTGGACGTCAAAGATGCCGACGAATACGCCAAATACGCTGAACTGGCCGGACCAGCCGTGGCGAAATACGGCGGTGAATTTCTGGCCCGTGGCGGCAAAGTTGAGGTGATGGAGGGCACGACCCGTGCCCGCTGTGTCATCGTCAAATTCGCAGACATGGACACCGCCAAGACGTTTTATCACAGCCCCGAATACCAAGAGGCGCTGTCCTACGCGCTGCCTGTATCTGACCGAGACTACAAATTCGTCGAAGGCTTATAGCCCAAGACATACCCACAATTTGGTAATTTACGTCAGTTGATGTCGATTTTCGGGGTCAATTATGAGGATTTTTGTCGGTTTCTCTTGAGAGAGGACTAGTTCTGACCCAGATAGGGCCAAACCTTCGGCCCTTAGGATTCAGGAGTTAACGTGTCCCTCTTTCTTATCGTCGCCTTACCGTTCTTGGGCGCACTGCTGCCCGGGTTGATGAATTCTGCAGGACGGCAAGCCGTAGGGGGCGTGACATTCACGGTATCCTTGGCCGCGTTTATCGGTCTTCTGACAAATCTTCCCGCGATTTTGGCGGGTGAGGTTGTCCAGACCGGATTTAATTGGTTCCCTCAGTTGGGCCTGAACGTGACGTTGATGCTGGACGGGCTCGGGTTCTTCTTTGCGCTGTTGATCCTTGGGATTGGCATGTTGATCATCGTCTATGGCCGCCATTATCTGGCGCGCGAAGACAACATGGGCGAATTTTTCACCTACCTGTTGTTGTTCCAGGGCGCGATGGTCGGCATCGTGTTGTCCGATAACATCCTTTTGTTGTTGATCTTCTGGGAACTGACATCGCTGTCGTCTTTCCTTCTGATTGGCTACTGGAAACATCTTGAGGCCGGACGCCAAGGCGCGCGCATGGCGCTGACGGTGACTGGCATGGGTGGTCTGGCGATGATTGGCGGCATGCTGATCCTTGGCAACATCGCCGGCAGCTATGACCTGAGCGTAATTTTGCAGAACCGTGAGGCCATTCAGGCCGATCCGCTGTATGTGCCCGCCCTCCTGCTGATCCTGATCGGCTGTTTTACGAAATCCGCGCAATTCCCGTTCCATTTCTGGCTGCCCCATGCGATGGCCGCGCCGACACCTGTATCGGCCTATCTGCACTCGGCCACGATGGTGAAAGCGGGGATTTTCCTGATGGCGCGCATGTGGCCCGTGCTGTCGGGCACGCCCGAATGGTTCTACGTCGTCACCACGGCTGGTCTGATCACGATGGTTCTGGGCGCAGTCATCGCGCTGTTCAAACATGACCTGAAGGCGTTGCTTGCTTTCTCAACCGTGTCGCATCTGGGTTTGATCACCATGTTGCTGGGCACGGGCACGGCCTTTGGCGCAATGGTTGCGGTGTTCCACATCCTGAACCACGCGACGTTCAAGGCGGCGTTGTTTATGTCCGCGGGGATTGTCGATCACGAAACCAAAACCCGCGACATCCGCATCTTGGGCGGGTTGCGCCACCTGATGCCCATCACCTTTGTCATCGCCACGTTGGGTGCGCTGTCCATGGCGGGGATTCCGCTGCTCAATGGCTTCCTCAGCAAGGAAATGATGCTCAAAGAGATGGAGAAGACGTATCTCTTTGGTCCTGAATGGTTGGTGCCTGCCTTGGTCACTTTCGGGTCTCTCATGTCGGCGGCCTACTGCTTCCGCCTGATCGGGCACACCTTCCTTGGGAAGAAACGTGATCCCGAAAGCTATCCGGCCAAACCCCATGATCCGGGCCCCGGCCTCTGGCTGCCGCCTGCGATTTTGATCGTGCTGGTTGTGGCCATCGGTGTGGCGCCGTTTCTGGCGGCCCCGTTTGTGAAACTGGTCACCGCCTCCGTCATTGGCAGCGTGGCTGAGGTGCCGGACTACACGATCAAGATCTGGCACGGCGTGAACACCCCGCTGATCATGTCCATTATCGCCATTGTCGGTGGCTTGATCGTTCTGGCGCTGTTCAAGCCGCTCCTGGCGGTGTGGGACAAAACCCCACGGCCCGAGGCGAAGTCCATCTTCGACGATATTATTGCTGCCTTATTGATGTGGGCGCGCTGGGCGATCCACCCGCTGCACAATGGTGCCTTCACCCGCTACGCGATGATCGCGACGATCGCGATCTTGGCCGCAGGCTACCACGCGTGGACGACAGGGACTGTGGGCGAGGCGGTGCGTGCGGTCCAGCCCATCGGTTGGGTTGAGGTCGCAGGCTGGGTCATGCTGGCCGCCGCCACCGTAGGCCTTGCTTCGTTGCATCACAACCGCCTGCTGGCGTTGATCCTGATCGGGATCGTGGGCCTGATGGTGTCTGTCGGGTTCGTCTACCTGAGCGCGCCGGATCTGGCGATGACCCAGATCACGGTTGAGGTGGTGACGATTATCCTGCTGCTGTTGGCGCTGAATTTCCTGCCGAACGTGACCCCCGAAGAAAGCCCGTTGTGGAAACGCATCCGCGATGTGTCAGTGGCTGCTGTGGGCGGTTTGGCCGCTATGGCGTTGTCATATCACTATCTGCTGCGTGACGCGGTAGTGGCACCTATTTCTGAATTCCATCTCGCGAATTCTTACAAAGGCGGCGGCGGCACCAATGTGGTCAACGTGATCCTCGTGGATTTCCGTGGCTTTGACACCTACGCCGAAATCATCGTGTTGGGCATCGCGGCCCTGCTGATTTACGCGCTGACCGAAACACTGCTCAGCGGGCCAGTGCGCGCACGGCTGTTGAACCGTGTGCCGGATAAGCCGCTGTCGGGCACCCAGCACCCGATGATGATGGTGGTGCTGACACGGGTGATGATGCCCGTGGTGCTGATGGTTGGCTTCTACATCTTCCTGCGCGGGCACAACGAACCCGGGGGTGGCTTTATCGCAGGCCTTGTGGTGTCGATTGGGGTGGTGATGCAATATATGGCCTCCGGCTTTGCCTGGGCCGAAGACCGCCAACGCTTCCCCTATCACGGGATCATCGGGGCCGGTGTTCTGATCGCTGGCTTGACCGGCATCGGGTCCTGGTTCGTGGGCAAGCCGTTCATGACGACGGATTTTACCTACGTGCGCATTCCGCCCTTCCAGGAATTTGAACTGGCGACGGCGCTGCTGTTTGACCTTGGCGTTTTCCTCGCCGTTCTTGGGGCTGTCATGCTGTCTCTCGAAAGTTTCTCACGTCTGGCGCGCCGCGCCCATATTAAGGACTCTGACGAACCCATGGATATTGACCCGTCGCGGGATCAGGCCGTTCCGAACACGAACCCGGAGGGAGTGTAACGATGGAAGTTCTTGTTGCCTCCGCCATCGGGATCATGACCGCCGCAGGCCTGTATCTGGTCATGCGTTTGCGCACGTTCCCTGTGATCCTCGGGATTTCGCTGCTGACCTATGCGGTCAACGTCTTCCTGTTTGCCTCAGGCCGCCTGACCGTGGGCGCGCCGCCCATTCTAACAGACGCCGAGGTTTACGCCGATCCGTTGCCGCAGGCCTTGGTGCTGACGGCGATTGTGATTTCATTCGGGATGACTGCTGTGGTCGTGATGATTTCATTGGGGGCCTATCTGGGGTCCAATGATGACCGTGTGAACGATCCAAAGTCTGACGAGACGGAGGACGTGACATGACCCATTGGATCATCGCCCCCGTTATCCTGCCCGCCATTCTGGCGCCCTTTATCGTGCTGGCTGCGCGGTATCACCTGAACATTCAGCGGGTCTTTTCGGTGGTTGGCATTCTGGCCCAGATTGCGATTGCGATCGGCCTGTTGTGGGTCGCATCAGACGGGACCGTCATTTTGTACCAGCTGGGCGATTGGGCCGCGCCCTTTGGCATTGTGCTGGTGGGGGACCGTCTTTCGACAATGATGGTCCTGCTGACAGCGGTGCTGTCGCTGTTTGTGCTGATGTACGCCATTGGGTCCGGCTGGGATGATCGGGGCCGCCATTTCCATGCGCTGTTCCAGTTCCAGATCATGGGCATTATGGGCGCGTTTCTGACGGGCGACCTGTTCAACCTGTTTGTGTTCTTTGAGGTGCTGTTGATCGCCTCCTACGGGTTGATGATCCACGCGGGCGGCAACGAACGGCTGCGCGCGGGCGTGCAATATGTGCTGTTCAACCTCCTGGGATCGACGTTGTTCTTGTTCGCGTTGGGCGCGATTTACGCGGAAGCGGGCACGTTGAATATGGCCGATCTTGCCCGCCGCGTGACGGAGATTGATGCAAGCGAGACCGTGGGCATCCGTGTCGCGGCCGTGTTGCTTTTGTTGGTCTTTGCCATCAAGGCGGCACTTGTGCCGCTGCATTTCTGGCTGCCCAGCAGCTACGCCGAGGCCCCGGGGCCAGTGGCCGCGCTGTTCGCGATCATGACCAAGGTGGGCGCCTATGCGATCATCCGGGTCTACACCATCGTCTTCCCCCCTGATCTTGAGGTCACATCGGGCCTGCATGATGTCTGGTTGCAACCGGCGGCGCTGATCTCGTTGGCGTTGGGGATGATCGGGGTGCTGGCCGCCAAGAAGCTCGACCGTTTGGTGACCTTCGCGGTCATCGGGTCCATGGGCATGGTGCTGGTCGCGATTTCCATGTTCACACCGGCCAGCATTGGCGCCGCGCTGTATTACATCATCCATTCCACGTTGGCGGGGGCGGCCTTGTTCCTGATCGTGGACATGGTGAAAGACAGCCGCACGTCTTTGGTGTTGCGGGCGATGCCCCCTGTCGCAGGTGCCTCTTTGACCGCTGCTCTGTTCTTTGCTGCGGCCATCGCTATGGCGGGCCTGCCGCCGCTGTCCGGTTTTATCGGCAAGTTGCTGATCCTCGACGCGGCCTACGACACCGACAGGCTGGCCCTGATCTGGACGGTCATTCTGGCCTCGTCCTTGATCGCCATCGTCGGGTTTGGCCGCGCGGGCAGCACCGTGTTCTGGAAGGCCAAAGCCTATGCCACGCAGGAGGATCAGACAGCGCAGCCGCCCAACGCAATGGCTTATGCCGCCGTGATGGGGCTGCTGGCGATGTCTATTGCGTTGACGGCGTTTGGGGGCTTTGTCCACGATTTCACCCTTGCGACCGCCGATCAGCTCTTCAACCCCGAGGCCTATATCAGCACCGTGGTCGACACCCCCGGAAAGCTCAGCACCCCGTCGGAGGGCTCCTAACATGATCCGTTTCTTCAACTGGCTGTTTCCGCACCCCTTTCTGACGCTGCTGATGGCCGTGGTCTGGATTTTGCTACAGAACGAATTTTCCTGGGGCATGGCTGTTTTCGGCGTGATCCTTGGCGTCATCATTCCACGGCTGACAGCCAACTGGTGGCCGGACCGTCCCCAAGGGTTCCGTATCGTGAAAATGATAGGCTACGTCCTGATCGTTCTGTGGGACATCATCATTGCCAACATCGAAGTGGCATGGATCATCCTGACCCGCCGCAACAAGAACCTGCGCTCCGTCTGGATCACGATCCCGCTGGATCTGCGCAGCCCTGAGGCGATCACGATCCTTGCAGGGACAATCACCCTGACACCCGGCACCGTGTCTGCGGACATGAGCAATACGGGGCATCATTTGCTTGTCCACGCCCTCGATGCAAAAGACCCAGATGCCGTGCGCGATGATATCAAATCCCGCTATGAAGCCCGCCTGAAGGAGATTTTCGTATGATGCCCGCAGACGAACTGATGAACCTTGCCATCATCGTGTCATTTGCTGCTGTGGCCGTGTCGCAGGTGCTGTCGATGGTGCGTCTTGTGATCGGGCCCAGCACAGGGGACCGCATTCTTGCGCTGGATACCATGGTGGTCAACGCCATTGGCCTGATCGTTCTGATCGGTTTGTGGCAGGGCACGCAGTTGTTTTTTGAGGCCGCGCTGATCATCGCCATGTTGGGCTTTGTGTCCACGGTGGCTTATGCGCGCTTTGTGCTTCGGGGGGATATCATCGAATGAACTGGGCTGAGATCGGAACCTATTTCGCGGCCATTTGCCTGTTTGTCGGTGCGTTTTTCGCGCTCGTGGGCACCTTTGGTTTAATCAAACTGAACGACAGCATGACGCGTCTGCACGCACCAACCAAGGTGGGCACCATGGGCATCGGGATGATCCTGCTGGCCTCGATGGTCTATTCGTTCGTACAGGGGCAGGGATCGCTGCATGAATTGCTGATCATGGCATTCCTGTTCGTCACGGCCCCCATTTCGGCGAATTTCATCAGCAAGGTGAACATTCACCGCCGGTCATGCGACACCCCGCCGGAATTGGCCAAGACGGAGGAGTGGTCGACCCTCGTCCAGCGCGAAGAGGATGCAGGCGCCCATCCCGAGCAGACCCTCAGCAAGGGTTAGTCCAAAAGCAGACTCGCCAAATCGGTGGCCGCAGATCGCATGTCTTCAAGGAAAGTCAGCGACCGGTCCAGATCAAAACGCACTGTTGGCGCGTGGAAGGACAGCGTGGCCACCAACCGGTCGTTGCCATCCATAACCGGCACGGCCAGTGCGATCATGCCGTCCATGAATTCCTCACTGTCGGTCGCGTAGCCTTGCGCGCGGACTTCGGCCACGGCGGCGATCAGATCGTCGGCATTTGCGATTGTGTTTGCGGTCTTGGCCTCAAACTCTTCGGATGCGGCATAGCGGGCCAGATGGGCCTTGGGCAGCGTCGATAGGTACATCTTGCCTGACGCTGTGCAATAAAACGGCACAGTCGTGCCCACGGGGAGTTGGATGCGCAGCGGCCATTCCGTTTCAACCCGTTCAAGATAAATCATGCTGTCGCGGTCGGGCAGGGCGATGTTGCACGTCTCGCCGATTTGCGCGCTCAGCTTGCGCAGCACCGCCAGACGGGCGGCGCGAATGCGCAGAGATGACAGAACACCCGTCGCCATTCCGCGCAACCGACGGCCAGGCGAATAGGCCCGCCCGTCGATGTCTTTTTGCAAGAACCCTTCGTCTTCCAATGTGGCAAAAAGCCGGTGGATTGTGGGTTTGGGCAGCCCCAACTGGGCGTTGACCTCCGTCGGGGTGACAGGCACCCCAACGCGCGCAACCTCTTCCAGCACCAAAAGCAGGCGCAGGTTGGTCGGGATCGTATCCGAGGTCTGTCCGTCCATTAGGCTGGGGCCCCTCCGCCAAAGATTGACTGGATCATTTCAAAGATCACGCCGCCCGGCAGCAAGGCCTTCGATATCCCGGGCACAAGCGCCACGAGGAACCAGACCGAGATCAGGGCGAACAGATACATGGTCGAGTATCTGAGCAATCTGAAATACGGAACCCCCGTCACCCCTGACGCCACGTAGAGGTTGAGACCATACGGCGGGGTGATGAAGCCGATGGACGCCCCCACAAGGAAGACCACCGCAAACTGGATCGGATCGACGCCAACAGAATGGGCGATAGGGGCCAAGATGGGCGCCAGAATGATCGTGACTGGCAGCGATTCCAGAACCATGCCGGACACGAACACAATCGCCATGGCCGTGAACAGCACCGGATAGTAGCCGCCCATAGAGGTCAGGAAGCCTTCGATCAGCTCCTTTGCGCCCAATGATGACAGGTTCTGCTGCATCACCACCGAAATGGCGATCAGCGGGGCCAGAATACCGGTGATCTGGGCGGACCGCATGGTAATGGACGGCAGCTCAAGCGGACCGAAACCACGCACCACGACCATTTCCTTGAACCCGCGTTCGTTGATGTCCCGCTCTTCGTCGATCCGCATCGCCTTATAGATCGGCAGGCAGATGAAGCCAACGATGACACAGAAGCCCACGGTCACACCCGCGGCCTCAGTGGGGGAGAATTTGCCCGTGTAGATGCCCCAAAGCACCAGACCAATGGCAAAGAACCCCAACCAGCCGCCAAGGGCGGTTTTCATCACGCGGATCGGATCCAGCCCAATCAACACGCCCCATTTGTTCATCGTGGAGACGATGAAGGCCGTGATGATCATCGCTAGCACCATCAAGGCACCGGGCAGAATGCCCGCGATGAACAGGTCGTTGATCGACAGGTTCATGATGAAGCCATAGACGATGAAGATGATCGACGGCGGGATGATGATCCCGACGGTGCCGCCTGCGGCTGCGGTTGCCGCTGAAAAGCGGGGATCGTAGCCGCCTTTCACCATTTCAGGGTGCAGCATGGACCCGATGGTTGCCGTCGTGGCCGAGTTCGACCCCGAGATCGCGGCAAACAAACCAGAGGCTCCGATCGCGGCCATGGCCAAACCACCGCGCAGCCAGCCAAGGCAGGCATAGGCAAAGTCCGACAGCCGCCGCGCGATGCCCGCACGGTTGATCAAGTCACCGGTGAGGATAAAGAGCGGCATCGCCAGCAAGGCAAAACCGTCCGTGAACACATCCGACAAGGCCGTGCCGATGTTGACCAGCGGTTGGCCCAGGGCCAGCGATGTGCCCAGCACCCAATAGGCGATGACCAGAAAGACAGGCATGCCCAGCATGAACATCACGGTGACGCCAATGGAAATGAGAGTGACGAGAGTTCCGGTATCCATTTTACTGCCCTCCCAACACGGCTTGCTCGATCAGGGGACGACCGTTCCGGTAGTTGCCGATGTCTTGGAACAGGTTCTGAAAGACCCGCGCCGACAGCAGCACAAAGGCAATCGGCAATGTGGCCATGAACCACCACACCATGACGTTGTTGGTGCCGGTGACGATCATAAAGTTGTTGCCCGCGTTCACCATCACGCCCGTGGCGGTCACGATGACCAAGAGGCAAATCCCCCACCACAAAGCAGCATCCGCCATCAGCAACACAAATTGCGGCATGCGCGGCATTTTTGACCGGAATTCTGAGAACGACAGGTGCGTGCGCAGCCGCACGTTATAGCTGCAGCCGGTCCAGGTCATGATCAGGAACAGATATCCGGGGATCGTCGTGGACCACGGGAATTGTTCGGAAAAGATAAAGCGGCGGATCACCTCGACAAAGATGATGGCGCCGATGGTCAGGTAGGACACGACCATCAATGTCGGTTCCAGATTGCGTTCCACCCACGGGACAGCACGGTACAAGAGCGCGATCAGCAGCCCGCCCAACAGTGTCGTCACCACGCCCCACATCCAGACCGCATTCGACAACATTAACCGGCGCAATGGAAAAAAGTCCGGCTCATTGCCGGTCAGCACGTCAACAAATACACTGCCCAATCCGGCGAATATTTGTCCTGTGCCGCTTAACAGCTCTAACATTCTGGTCCCTCCCACGGTCAGCACGATCTTGGCTGACTCTGTGCCGCTCTTGTGTGGGCGGCTGTAAATTGAATGGCCTTGGATAAAGAGGGGCGGGAGGCATGTGCCACCCGCCCCGCAGTTTGGTTTCGCGGTCTTGAAGCCGCTTTTAGGTGCGCCACCAACGACGTGGTTCGACGTTTTCGGCGATTGTGTGTGGGTTGCCGTTGCGGACCAGGTCATAGATTTCCTGATACGTGTCGCGGCCACCGGCCCAACCGTTGATGCGCTCACGCCACTGTTCCCAAGCCGCTGGCTGGAACTCAGGCGAACACATCTCTTCGGCTTCTTTGCGGGCTTCGTCGGTGAAGATGGACACAGCCACATCGTTTTCCGCAAAGATCGTGCCTGGCATCGGCGGATCGGTGAAGCCGACCGTGTTGACCAAGGCTGCCTCGTTGGCGTGCTGGACATAGACCTGTGCTAGGTAGGCAGATTCCATGATCGCTTCCTGCAGATGCTCTTCCATGGCGTCAAACACGGCGGCGTTCATGCCGGTGTGCTCTGTGCCGCAGAAGAAGCCCATGTCCACAGACTGGGTCACAGCAGGCGACATGTTGGCGTAAGCCACAGCAGACGCCCATGTTTCCGCGCCGTCGATCAGACCGGTGCGCAGGGCGTCGAGGGTTTCTTCCCATGCCACTGGCACAGGGTTCAGGTCCATCAGCTCCATCGCGATGCGGCCCAGCTGTGTGCCTGTCACGCGGTTCTTGGTGCCGGCCAGCTGTGTCACGGATGTGATCGGGCCTTTGTCAGCAAAGCTGTTGCCCAGCTGGATGCCGCGCAATTCGCAGTGGCTGAAGAGGAACTTCAGGCCGTGACGCTCTTCGAGAGGGTTGCGCAGCAGATCCATGGACTCGGGGCTGTACAGGAAGTGGTACTGGTCGGCCCGTGTGCGGAACATATACGCATAGTCCAGCACGTTCAGATAAGGTGTAGATCCGGCGGAGTTCTGCGTGGATGCAGAATACATGTCGATCACGCCCAGCTGGGCCTTCTCGGCACATGACAGCTGACCACAGATCTGGTTGTCACCGACGAACTCGACACGGATCTCACCTTCGGTGCGCTCCTCCAGATCGCGGGCAAAGGTCAGAACGCCAGCGCGTTCGATCAAAAGGTTCTGCGGGTTAAACCCAGCAGCGCCCAGTGTCAGGGTGTGCTTTGGTTCATTCGCGAAACGCTTTTCGTATTCGGATTCGGCGGCCTTTGCGATGTTGGGCAGGGTCACTGCACCTGTCAGGCCTGCGGCCCCCATCACAACGGACGAGATGCCGTAACGACCTGTCAGCTTGAACAGATCACGGCGAGAAATGGTGCTGAGCACCTTAGAAGCTTTCATTAATTTTCCTCCCTAAGGCAAGATTGATACTTGCAGTCTCAATACTGACGCGCATTATTGCAGTGTGGCAAGAAATTTTTTCACCCAGCCCAAAATTTAAGCAGGAGACCGTTCCCCATGGAAAACCTTGAGGCCGACTTCGTTGTGGTAGGCGCGGGCTCTGCCGGGTGTGTGGTGGCCAACCGATTGAGCGCCGATCCGAAAAACAAGGTCATCCTGCTTGAGGCCGGAGGGCGGGATTTGAACCCATGGATCCACATCCCTGTGGGCTACTTTAAAACGATTCATAACCCGTCTGTCGACTGGTGTTATAAAACAGAACCCGATCCTGGCCTGAATGGGCGATCAATCGAATGGCCGCGCGGCAAGGTTCTGGGGGGATCGTCTTCCCTGAATGGCCTGTTGTATGTGCGCGGGCAAAGCCAGGATTACGACCGTTGGCGCCAGATGGGCAACAAGGGCTGGGGCTGGGATGACGTGCTGCCATTGTTCAAGCGGGCCGAGAACAATGAGCGTGGCGCAGACGCGTATCACGGCGACCAAGGCCCGCTGTCGGTCAGCAACATGCGCATTCAACGTCCTATTACTGACGCCTGGGTCGCGGCGGCGCAATCTGCGGGCTATAAATTTAACCCTGATTACAACGGTGTGGACCAGGAAGGCGTCGGCTTTTTCCAACTGACATCGCGCAATGGTCGGCGGTGTTCTGCGGCGGTGGCCTACCTTAATCCTGTCAAATCGCGTGAGAATTTGCAGATCGTCACCCATGCACAAGCCGATAAGATCGTGGTTGAGGGCAAGCGCGCCACCGGTGTCATCTACACCGACCGGTCCGGCAAGCAGGTCAAAGTGACCGCCCGCCGTGAGGTTGTGGTGTCGGGCGGGGCGATCAATTCCCCGCAGTTGTTGATGCTGTCCGGCATAGGTGCCGGGGATGAGCTGGCCGAGCAAGGCATTGATGTCGTGGCAGATCTGCCTGCCGTAGGCAAAAACATGCAAGACCATCTGCAGGCGCGACTGGTTTACAAATGCAATGAGCCAACCTTGAACGATGAGGTCTCCAGCCTCTTTGGGCAGGCTAAAATCGGTTTAAAGTACCTGATGTTCCGCGCGGGCCCCATGACGATGGCAGCCAGCCTTGCGACAGGGTTTCTCAAGACGCGCGATGATCTGGACACGCCGGACATTCAGTTCCACGTCCAACCTCTGTCCGCTGAAAATCCGGGCAAGGGGGCGGACAAGTTTTCCGCCTTCACAATGTCCGTCTGCCAACTGCGGCCCGAATCGCGGGGGGAGATTCGCCTCAAATCAAAGAACCCGCGTGATTATCCGGCGATCATTCCGAACTACCTGTCGACCAAGACGGATTGCGACACTGTGGTTGCGGGCGTCAACATCGCCCGCACGATTGCCCGTCATGCGCCGCTGACCAGCAAAATTTCGGAAGAATTCCGGCCCAACAGCAGTCTGGACATCAACGACTACGACGCAACGCTGGATTGGGCGCGCAACAACACCGCATCGATTTACCATCCGACGGGCACCTGCAAGATGGGTGCGGGCAAAGACAGCGTCGTGGATGACCGTCTTCGCGTCCATGGGATCGCCGGACTGCGGGTTGCGGATTGCTCCATCATGCCCGAAATCGTGTCCGGCAACACAAACGCACCGGCGATCATGATCGGCGAGAAGTGTAGCGATTTGATCCTTGAAGACACGATGGCCATGGCCTGAGGGCGGCACATTCCGACAAAATCATGTCAGGCCATTGTTGTTTGGCCCGCGGCCCTTAGCTATGTCCCAAGACATATGAAGGAGCCTGACATGACCTATACGCCCCCCAAAGTCTGGACGTGGGATTCCGAAAGCGGCGGAAAGTTCGCCAGCATCAACCGCCCCATCGCAGGCCCGACCCACGACAAGGATTTGCCGACCGGGAAACACCCCTTGCAACTGCACTCTCTTGCGACACCCAACGGGGTCAAAGTGACCGTCATGTTGGAGGAGCTGTTGGAGGCAGGCTATGGCGCGGACTACGACGCCTGGTTCATTGACATCAATGAAGGCGACCAGTTCTCAAGTGGGTTTGTAGACGTCAACCCGAACTCAAAAATCCCAGCGCTGTTCGACAAATCCACCGGCGTCCGTGTTTTCGAAAGTGGCGCGATCCTGCTGTATCTGGCCGAAAAATTCCGTGCGTTTCTGCCCAAGGATATGGAAGGTCGCACGGAAACTCTCAATTGGTTGTTTTGGCTGCAGGGGTCGGCCCCATATCTCGGGGGTGGGTTCGGGCACTTCTATGCCTACGCGCCAGAGAAATTCGAATACCCCATCAATCGTTTCGCGATGGAGGCCAAGCGCCAGCTGGATGTCCTGGATCGCAACCTTGAGGACCGCCGCTACCTCGCAGGAGAGGCGTATACGATCGCAGACATGGCGACGGCCCCGTGGTACGGCGCCTTGGTCAAAGGTCTTTTGTATGACGCGGCAGACTTCCTCGATGTGGCCAGCTATGAACATGTGAACCGGTGGGCGGATGATGTGATGTCGCGCCCGGCATATCAGCGGGGTCGTATGGTCAATCGCGCCTGGGGCGAACCCCATGAGCAGCTAAAAGAACGTCATGACGCCAGCGATTTCAAAAAAATATCGTCTTAAATCAACTATGTAAAAAGACATATCGAAAATAGTCGAAAAAAGTTGAAAACCGGCGGAACCATTTCGCCGGTTTTGCGTTTCGGACACATGAAACACGATATGATCATGTATCGCCAAAATGCGCAGTCTTTGGACCAAATCCGTCGTATCTCGGATGAGGTTGCTGATCTGACAGCAGAGGCCTTGATCATGCGCACGACAGCGCAACGCATGCAGATCGCATCGGAAAAAATGATCGAAACCGCGCGGCTCGCCCAAGCCGTGATCGATCAAAGCCGCGCGCTGAACAACCGTCTCTGACCCCAATCCAAACCGCCTCGACGCACTGCGTGTCCGGTCCGCTCATATTTCATGAATTGAGAAATGGTTGGTGGAGCATAGCGGGATCGAACCGCTGACCTCCTGCATGCCATGCAGGCGCTCTCCCAGCTGAGCTAATGCCCCAAACCATTGGGTGTTGCCTGTCTGGTGTCCGTTTATATCACGGTGGCAACGATGTGCTGATTACGCAGCAGGGCGGGCGAGATCAAGAGGAATTCTCGCCCTGAAACCCGTTTTCTTAAGAATCGTCGTCGGGCGCCGCGACGTCAGCGATTTCGTCCAAGGACACATCATCGTCGTCGTCATCATCATCCAGAACATCATCACCCAGATCGACGTCGGAATCGTCATCGTCGTCATCGAGGACCAGATCCTCATCCTCGGACTCGTCTTTCATCTTCTTGGTCTGCGCATCTTCGGCATCCGCAACCATGGTGCGGGTTTTGCCGGTGTCGATGGTCACGACTTCGCCAGTGTAGGGGCTGACGATAGGGTCAGCGTTCAGGTCATAAAACCGCTTTCCGGTGGTCGGGCAAACGCGCTTGGTTCCCCACTCTTCCTTAGGCATGTCATCTTCCTTTGAACCGTGCGGCCACTTGGCCGGATCGTCGCCAACTGCCATAACACCGGTATGGTGTCAAAGGGTTTGGCGCGTGCATATTGAAAGGCGGATATGGGCTGTTTGATCCTTGATGGCAACCCCCCAGTAGAAGTGTTGTTGCGGCGGTCCTCGCGGGCGCGGCGGCTGTCGTTGCGCGTGTCACGCCTCGATGGGCGTGCAACGCTGACATTGCCCACACGGGTGCCTGAACGTGAGGGGATGGCGTTCCTCAAAGACCGTGAGGCCTGGCTGCGCAAACACCTTGCCGAGGTCGCGCCCGAGGTCGCGGTGCAGATTGGTGGCACCGTGCCCTTTCGCGGGCAAGAACTGCGGGTCATGGCGGGTGACGTGCGGCGGGCGCGGGTGGGCCCAGAGGGCCTGATCGTGCCCGATGAGCCTGCGAAGGTCGCGGCGCGCGTGAAGGCATTTTTGAAACTTCAGGCGCGGGACGGATTGGTCGCCGCGTCTGAAAAATATGCGGCGGCCTTGGGCCGCCCTTATGGACGCATCACCCTGCGCGACACGCGGTCCCGGTGGGGGTCGTGTTCCAGCGCAGGCGATCTGATGTATTCATGGCGGCTGATTATGGCCCCGCCCGCGGTGCTGGAATACGTCGCCGCGCATGAGGTTGCCCACCTGCAGCACATGGACCATTCGTCCCGGTTTTGGGGCGTCGTCGAAGACTTGTTTCCAGATCACAAAGCCTGCCGCGTCTGGTTAAAAAATCATGGCAGCGCGCTGCACCGTGTCCGTTTCGATTGACCCCCGCCCGTGATGTGATCACACTCACCCCATGTTGATCCAATCCAAAGCGACAGAGCCAACAGGCGCCGCCCATGACCGCGTGTACCGTGCCTTGCGGCTGCGGATCATGCATGGCGAAATCCACCCCGGCCAGGCTTTGACGTTGCGCGGCATTGGCGCGGAATTTGGCGTGTCCATGACCCCCGCACGAGAGGCGGCGCGGCGCTTGGTGGCCGAAGGCGCGTTGTTCCTGTCCTCGTCCGGCCGTGTCTCAACGCCTGAGCTGTCGAACGAACGGATCGAGGAGCTGGCCACCCTGCGGGCCTTGCTGGAACCGGAACTCGCCGCCCGCGCCTTGCCCCGCGCCCATCTGGCGCTGATTGACCGGTTGGAGGAAATCAACAACCGCATCGCGCCGGTCATCGCCCGCCAAGATGCGCCGGGATACATCCGGCTGAACCTTGAATTTCACCGCACCCTTTATCTGCGGGCGCAGGCCCCTGCGATGCTGGCCATGGCGGAAACGATTTGGCTGCAGCTTGGGCCGACCATGTCAAAGCTTTATGGTCGCTTGCGCCGCACGGAAACGCCGCGCAACCACAAACTGATCCTTGCCGCCCTGAAGGCCGGAGATGAGGCGAGCCTGAAGCTCGCCGTGCGGTCGGACGCCACGCAAGGCCTTCGGATGCTGAAGGTCTAGGCGGCCTGACCCATGCTCATGTGGGCTGATATCCGGTGCAGTGCGGCGCGGAACTGATCCGCCCCAATCTTCATCCGCTGCGCCAGATCAGACACGACAGCATATTCGCTGGGGTGAATTTCGCCATCTGCCACGGCAATGTTCAGCGCGGCCTCCAGCACGATTTGGCGGTCATTGGACGTCAAATCAGCGCCGACTTGCGCCAGATCGGAAGGCGTGGGCTTCAGGCGTTGCAGAAGCTCCGCCACCCGTTCCATTGAATACCCCTGTCCTGTCAGACGGGTCAGGATGGTGGAAATCTGCCTGATTTCTCGATCATCAATTGTGCCATCGGCCACGGCCACCTGCGACATGGCGACAAGCGAATGGATCGCAAGGGTGTCCGGCGCTGCGGCGCGCCGTTTGCGGCGGCCCATGGGCAGCAAAGTGAGGCCACGGTACAGAAGCCCGATTGCGCCAATGATCAACCAGGCGTGACCCCAAGCCAGATCAGCCCATCCGGTGTGCGGTGTGTCTGGGACGTTCTGCGGCACGAATCCTGCGGCCTTTAGGTCCATCAGGTTCTCAGTGCTCAAGTCGCGATAGGTCTCCGCGGTGCAGTCGCCGGTCGCGAGGGCGTAGCCTTCGACGGTGGTGTAGACGGGGATGAACAGGACATGCATGTAATCCACCAAATGACACAGGGCGATTGCCTCACCCCCGCCAGGGCTGGGGATTGTCGTGTGCGTGACGAACCGCAAGTCGGTGCCATATTGACCCACGGTGGCCTGTGCTGGCGTTGCTGCAAACAGCGTGACACCCATGGCAAGGGCGGAGGAAAATGAAAGAAACAAACGGCGCATACTCATCCCATCGATTTTACGATTGGGACAGGTCTATTTCGCCCTTAGGGCGAAGGTATGGCGATGATTAAATTTAAGTAAATTTATTTAAGTATTTGAAAGTAAAATAGAAAATATCAATGCCCGCCTGTTTCAAGACGGGCATTGATCTGTTGGCCGAATTTTCGCCACACCTTATGAGTGAATTGGGCCATCTCCGCAGGCCAAGGCCGCCTCACGCACGGCCTCAGAATATGTCGGGTGTGCGTGGCACGTACGCGCGAGGTCTTCGGCAGCGGCGCCGAATTCCATGGCCACGCAAATCTCGTGGATCAGATCGCCCGCCATGGGCCCCACGATATGCGCGCCCAAAATTCGATCAGTCGCCTTGTCCGCAAGGATTTTCACAAAACCATCTGCGGCAAAGTTGGCCTTGGCGCGGCCATTGCCCATGAAGGAAAACTTGCCAACTTTGTAGTCGCGCCCGTCTTCTTTCAGCTGTTCTTCGGTTTTGCCGACATTCGCGACCTCAGGGTGGGTATAGATGACCCCTGGTATCACATCATAGTTAACATGCGGTTTCTGACCGGCGAGGCCTTCGGCGCAGGCCATGCCCTCGTCCTCAGCCTTGTGCGCCAACATCGGCCCGTCGATGCAATCGCCGATGGCGTAGATGCCCTCGACGGAGGTTTTGTAATGACCGTCCGTTTTGATCTGGCCCCGCCCCGACATCTCAACGCCAAGGTCCGCCAGACCAAGGCCATCGGTGTAGGGTTTGCGGCCCGTCGCGACGAGGACAACATCGGCGTCAAGCGTCGCCTCACTGTCGTCTTTGCGTAGTTTGTAGGTGACGGTCGCCTTGTTGTTCTTGGCCTCAACTCCCTGAACAGCAGCCCCCATGATGAATTCAAGCCCTTGTTTTTTCAAAAGCTTTTGGAAAGTGCGCTGCACCTCGGCGTCCATGCCGGGGGTGATGACGTCAAGGTATTCGATCACCGTGACCTCAGCCCCAAGACGTTTGTAGACAGACCCCAGTTCCAGCCCGATGACGCCCGCACCGATCACGACCATCTTGTTGGGGATCTTGGAAAGTTCCAGCGCACCCGTGGAGGAGACGACGGTTTTCTCGTCAATCTCAACGCCCGGCAGGGTGGCCACGTCGGAGCCTGTGGCGATGATGATGTTCTTGGCCTCATGGACCTCATCACCGACCTTCACTTTGCCCGCCTCAGGGATCGAGCCCCAACCTTTGAGCCAGTCTACCTTGTTCTTTTTAAAGAGAAATTCGATGCCGCTGGTGTTGGCGCCGATGGTGTCGTTTTTGTAGGACAACATCTGTTTCCAATCGACCGATGGCGATTTGCCCTTGAGGCCCATGGCGGCAAAATTGTGTTCGGCCTCATGCAACATATGGGAGGCATGCAGCAAGGCTTTGGACGGAATACAGCCCACGTTCAGGCAGGTGCCGCCCAGCGTTTCGCGGCCTTCCACGCAGGCGGTTTTCAGGCCCAGCTGCGCACAGCGGATGGCGCTGACATAGCCGCCGGGGCCGGATCCGATGATGATGACGTCGTAGTTGGCCATGGTGAGATTCCTTCGTTTTGGACGGTATGGCTTGCGTATGGTTTGCGTATGGCTCGCGTATGGCTGAGCTGCCTAGATCAAGGCAGAGATCAGCATGAGGACGGTCGCCGTGAAGCCCACCATCCAGACGACGGATCGCCATGGACGCAGGCCGAAGTAATAGGCGGGGACGTAAAGGAGGCGCGCGCCAAGATAGGTGAAGGCGCAGGCGGCGGTGAAGGCGGAGTTCTGGTCGGAGAGTTCGACACAGACGACAGCAAGGGTGAACAGGATCAGCCCTTCGAAATGGTTGTTCAGCGCACGTTGCAACCGGCCCGCTTGGTCCGAGAGGGGACGCGACGGCGCGCGATCACGCGCAGACATGGAATAGCCGAGGCCAACGTCCATGTTGGCGCGGACGGAATAGGCGCCGAACTGGAGGGCCTGAAGCAAGCCTGCGAGGGCAAGAACGGTGAGATCAGGGGTCATTTGTTTGCCTTCCGCTGTCGTTGGAGCCACCACGTCGCAAGGCGCGAACACAGCCACATGGTCGCGGCGAACGTCAGGAGGGTGAGCAGGCTGACCTGTACCGCATTCCATGTGCCGCCGCTGGGCGGCAACCATTGTTCAAACCGAAGGCGCGCAAAGAAGGCCGCGAAGATTGCCACGGCGAACGAGGGGATGGCGAAAAGGATGGCTTTGAGGATGCCGGTCATGTCAGCGCCTTTGGTGTGCGGACGACGGGCCACGGCGTAGGACCGGACACGGGGCTGGCGGGGTGAGGGCGATGAGGTCTGGGGTCATGCTATGATCCTAGGGATTTGGTGAAGCCGCCTAAAATGCCGCCCATTGCATCGCCAAATTGCCAGAAAGACTCATTTCCGGAGCTGACCTTCTGGACGCTTCGGAAAGTCTCAGTCCGTGCGTCCAAAGGCAGCCCCCGACACGCCCCGTGGGAGGGGGCTTTGCCCCCGCCCAACAAGGTCGGGGACTGCCCTATGTCGACACGATGCAAAGTTACAAATCCATCAGCAGCCGGCGCGGATCCTCGAGCGCCTCTTTCACGCGCACGAGGAACGTGACCGCGCCTTTGCCGTCGACGATGCGGTGGTCGTAGCTGAGCGCCAGATACATCATCGGGCGGATCACCACCTGACCATTGATGGCCATGGGGCGATCCTGGATTTTGTGCATGCCGAGGATGCCGGACTGCGGCGGGTTCAGGATGGGCGACGACATGAGGGAGCCGTAGACACCGCCGTTGGAGATCGTGAAGGTGCCGCCCTGCATTTCGGCCATGGAGAGCTTTCCGTCGCGGGCCTTTGCACCCTTTTCGGCAATCGCCTTTTCGATGGCGGCGAAGGACATGGCGTCGGCGTCGTTGATCACCGGCACCACGAGGCCCGTGGGCGTGCCTGCAGCGATGCCCATGTTGACGTAGTTTTTGTAAACGATGTCAGTGCCGTCGATTTCTGCGTTGACCTCTGGCACTTCGTTCAGGGCATGCACGCAGGCCTTGGTGAAGAACGACATGAAGCCCAGTTTGACGCCGTGCTTTTTGAGGAAGAGGTCTTTGTATTCGTTGCGCAGGGCCATGACCTCGGTCATGTCGACCTCGTTGTAGGTCGTCAGCATCGCGGCGGTGTTCTGGCTGTCTTTGAGACGCTTGGCGATGGTCTGGCGCAGACGGGTCATTTTCACGCGTTCCTCGCGGGCGGCCTGATCAGCGGCCACGGGCGCGCGTGGGGCGGCGGCGGGCGCAGGCGCTGTGGCGGGGGCCGCCATGGCTTTGAGGACGTCGCCTTTCATGACACGGCCGTCTTTACCGGTGCCGGTGACCTGATCGGCATGCAGGTTGTTTTCGGCCATGAGTTTCTTGGCGCTGGGCGCGTCTTCGGTGTCTTTGCGTGCGGGCGCGGACGACCCCTCGGCCGGGGCCGAGGACCCGCCCGCATCTGTGGCGGCGGATGAGTTGGCGTAGGTGGACATGATGGCGAGTTTGCCGCCCGCCTCGACTGTGGCGCCTTCTTCGGCCAGCAGTTTGGTCATGACGCCTGCGGCGGGGGCGGGGACTTCGACGCTGACTTTGTCGGTTTCGAGTTCGCACAACATCTCATCGGCCTCGAACGCTTCGCCTGGTTTTTTGAACCAGGTGGAGACGGTGGCCTCGGTCACGCTCTCACCCAGGGTGGGGACCATGACGTCCATTTCCGACCCGCCAGAAGGGGTGGTGGGGCTTTCGGGTTCGGCCTCGGGTTCAGGGGCCTTGGCCTCTGAGGTCGTGGCCGTGCCGCCTTCGCTGATTTGGGCCAGCAAGGCGTCGACGCCCACGGTGTCGCCTTCGCCTGCGACGATTTCGGAGAGGGTGCCCGCGGCGGGGGCCGGAACCTCAACCGTGACTTTGTCTGTTTCCAACTCACACAGCATTTCATCCTGAGCGACGCTGTCGCCTGGTTTTTTGAACCAGGTGGCGACGGTGGCTTCGGTGACGCTTTCGCCCAGGGTGGGCACGCGGACTTCGGTCATGGCTTAGTTTCCTTCGATGGTAAGCGCGTCATTCACGAGCGCGTCTTGCTGTGCTTTGTGCTGGGAGGCGAGGCCGGTCGCAGGGGAGGCTGCGGCCGCGCGTCCGGCGTAGGAGGGGCGGGTGTGTTTTGCGCCGATGCGGGTCAGGACCCATTCGATGTTCGGTTCGATGAACGACCATGCGCCCTGGTTTTTGGGTTCTTCCTGGCACCAGACCATTTCGGCCTGTGGGAAACGTTCCAATTCCTTGACCGCCGATTGGGCGGGGAAGGGGTAGAACTGTTCAAACCGCATGAGATAGACATCGTCGATGCCGCGCGCGTCACGTTCTTCGAGAAGGTCGTAGTAGACCTTACCGGAACACATGACGACGCGTTTGATCTTGTCGTCGGCCACCAGTTTGGTGTCGGAATTGCCGTATTGCGCGTCATCCCACAGGACGCGGTGGAAGGACGATCCGGTTTGGAATTCTTCCGCCTTGCTGACGGCCATCTTGTGGCGCAGCAGGGATTTTGGCGTCATCATGATGAGCGGTTTGCGGTAGCTGCGGTGCAGCTGGCGGCGCAGAATGTGGAAGTAGTTGGCGGGCGTGGTGCAGTTGGCCACGATCCAGTTGTCGCCGCCGCACATGGTCAGGAACCGTTCCAGACGTGCGCTGGAGTGTTCGGGGCCTTGGCCTTCGTAGCCGTGGGGCAGAAGGCAGACGAGGCCGGACATCCGCAGCCATTTGCTTTCGCCTGAGCTGATGAACTGGTCGAACATGATTTGCGCGCCGTTGGCGAAGTCACCGAATTGCGCTTCCCACAGGGTCAGCGCATTGGGTTCGGCCAGCGAGTAGCCGTATTCAAAGCCCAGCACCGCGTATTCCGACAGCATGGAGTCGATGACCTCATACCGGGATTGGCCGTCGCGGATGTTGTTGAGGGGGTAGTAGCGGGTCTCGTCCTCTTGGTTGACGATGCCGGAGTGCCGTTGGGAGAATGTGCCGCGGGTGGAGTCCTGACCGGACAGACGCACGGGGTAGCCTTCGGTCAGCAGCGAGCCGAAGGCCAAGGCCTCACCGGTGGCCCAATCAAAGCCCGTCCCAGTTTCAAACATCTTTTTCTTGGCCTCAAGGATCCGGCCCACTGTTTTGTGGAGAGGATAGCCGTCGGGCACTGTGGTCAGGGCTTTGCCGACCTCGTCGAAGGTTTCTTTTTCAATGCCGGTCTTGCCGCGCTGGTATTTGTTTTTTTCGCGCTTATCGAGGTGGGACCATTTCCCATCCAGCCAGTCGGCCTTGTTGGGTTTGTAATCCTTGCCGGCCTCAAATTCTTCATTCAGGTGGGCCTGGAAGGCGGCCTTCATGTCTTCGATTTCGCCTTCGGGGATCAGCCCGTCACGCACCAGACGTTCGGTGTAAAGCGTCAGCGTGGTCTTTTGTTTTTTGATCTTTTTGTACATCACCGGATTGGTGAACATCGGCTCGTCGCCTTCGTTGTGGCCGAACCGACGGTAGCAAATGATGTCCAGAACCACGTCTTTGTGGAACTTCTGGCGGAATTCGGTGGCCACGCGGGCGGCGTGGACCACGGCCTCGGGGTCGTCGCCGTTCACGTGGAAGATCGGGGCCTCGACCATCAGGGCGATGTCCGTGGGGTAGGGGCTGGAGCGCGAGAAATGCGGCGCGGTGGTAAAGCCGATCTGGTTGTTGACCACGATGTGCATGGTGCCGCCGGTCTTGTGCCCCTTGAGGCCCGACAGGCCGAACCCTTCGGCGACGACGCCCTGACCTGCAAAGGCCGCGTCACCATGGAGCAGGATGCCCATGACCTTTGTGCGGTCTTCGTCATTGATTTGGTCTTGTTTGGCGCGGACTTTGCCCAGAACGACGGGGTTCACGGCCTCAAGGTGAGACGGGTTGGCTGTCAGCGACAGGTGGACATTGTTGCCGTCAAATTCACGGTCAGACGAGGCGCCGAGGTGGTATTTCACATCGCCGGAGCCGTCGACGTCTTCGGGTTTGAAGCTGCCGCCCTGAAATTCGTTGAAGATCGCCTTGTAGGGTTTCTGCATCACGTTGGCGAGGACAGAGAGGCGGCCGCGGTGGGGCATGCCGATCACGATGTCCTGCAGGCCCAACTGCCCGCCCCGTTTGATGATCTGTTCCATGGCGGGGATCAGCGCCTCACCCCCATCAAGGCCGAACCGTTTGGTGCCCATGTATTTGACGTGCAGGAATTTTTCAAAACCCTCACCTTGGACAAGGGAATTCAGGATGGCCTTGCGGCCTTCCTTGGTGAAGCTGATTTCCTTGTGCGCGCCCTCAATCCGTTCCTTGAGCCATGCGGCCTCTTCCGGGTTGGAAATGTGCATGTATTGAAGCGCGAAGGTGCCGCAATAGGTGCGTTTCACGATGGCGAGAATGTCGTTCATCGTCGCCATTTCCAGACCAAGGACGTTGTCGATAAAAATCGGACGGTCCATGTCGGCGGCGGTGAAGCCGTAAGAAGCGGGATCGAGTTCGGGGTGCGGGGTCTGGTCGCGCATGCCCAGCGGGTCAAGGTCAGCCACCAGATGGCCGCGGATGCGGTAGGCGCGGATGATCATCAGCGCGCGGATGCTGTCGAGGACCGCGGCCCGCACCTGTTCTTCGGAAATCTCGACGCCTTTTTCGGCGGCCTTTTCCTTGATCTTCTTGCCAGCGGCCTCGGGTTCAGCCGCCCATTGGCCGTCGAGGGCGGCCGTCAGATCGTCATTGGGCTGCGGGGGCCAATCGGTGCGGGCCCAAGAGGGGCCCGCGGCCTCCGCCTTGGCATCGCTCGGCGCATCGCCCAACGACCGGAAGAACGCTTGCCATTGTTCGTCCACAGCGCCGGGGTTGTCGGCGTAGCGGGCATACAGCTGTTCGATATATTCCGCATTGTGCCCCTGCATGAAGGAGGAGGCATGGAAGACGTCGTTGTTGGATTGGTCGGTCATGTAAGAACCTCTCGGCTGGCGCGCTGGGCGTCTTGCGGGTAAAGTGAGTAGCCGCCGATGTCGAACATCCAAGCGTAATGGCGGCGGATGATATCGGCGGTTTTTGTGTCGTAATAGGCGGCGACAGGCAGGGTGTCGGACGACCTGCGGCCGCGTTTGGTGGCGGCCAGCGCAAGGGTCGCAGGGGCGATGCCCCTATCGCGGGCGAAGAGATCAAGATCTTGGCGCAGGGTTTCCATCCGGAACCAACCGGTGATGATGTTCGTGCCATTGATATGGGTGCTGTGCAGGTCGAAATCACGAGGGGATCCAAAAAACCCAGCCTGTGTTTGGGCCGCGATGAAGGCGCGGAAGGCGTCGATCATGGTGCGGCCCTCGGTGTCGTCCTTGCGGCGCGACCAATAAAACCACGACACGGCTTTGTCGAAAGGATTGCGCAGCACCGCGATGCGGTCATAAGCGGCCCATAGGGCGTCGCCCAATTTGGCGCGCGTGGCAGCGGCGGACAGGTGGCCCCACCAGCCGGTGGTGTCGGTGGAGGCCGGTTTCATGCGTGCGCCGATGATGCCCACATCGCTGATCTGGGCGGGGCAGGCGTGTTGAGGCACATGGCCTGCGGGCGCGCAAAGCGGCTCCAGCGCCATTTCGGCGGAGGTGCCGGCCGTTTTGAACGTCTTGAGGTAGACGAAGGCGTGGGCGTGCGACACGAGAACCATCAGATGGCCCTCGCTGGCTGTGCGCCCATGCGCTCGTCTGCCCCAAAAGACATCACTTGCCGATCGCCTCAAGCACGGCCTCGCCCAGTGTCGCGGGGCTGTCGGCCACCACGATGCCAGCGGATTTCATCGCTTCGATCTTGGATTCCGCGTCGCCCTTGCCGCCTGCCACGATAGCACCGGCGTGGCCCATGCGACGTCCGGGAGGGGCGGTGCGGCCAGCGATGAAACCGGCGGTTGGTTTCCAACGACCTTTCTTCTTTTGCTCGGTCAGGAATTCGGCGGCCTCTTCCTCGGCGGAGCCGCCGATTTCACCGATCATGATGATCGATTGGGTTTCGTCGTCATCCAGGAACATGTCCAGCACGTCGATGTGTTCGGTGCCCTTGATCGGGTCGCCACCGATGCCCACGGCGGTGGACTGGCCCAGACCGCTGTCAGACGTCTGTTTCACCGCCTCATAGGTCAACGTACCGGAGCGGGACACGACGCCCACGGACCCACGTTTGTGGATGTGGCCGGGCATGATGCCGATTTTGCACGCATCCGGTGTGATCACGCCGGGGCAGTTCGGCCCGATCAGACGAGAGGCGGAGTTTTCAAGCGCGCGTTTGACGCGCATCATGTCGAGCACCGGAATGCCTTCGGTGATGCAGATGATCAGCTCCATCTCGGCATCAATCGCCTCAAGGATGGAATCCGCGGCGAAGGGGGGCGGCACGTAGATGACGGAGGCGTTGGCCTCGGTCACGTGCTTGGCCTCATGCACGGAGTTGAAGATCGGCAGGTCCAGATGGGTCTGCCCACCTTTGCCCGGTGTCACGCCGCCGACCATCTTGGTGCCGTAGGCGATGGCCTGTTCGGAGTGGAATGTCCCCTGCGAGCCGGTGAGGCCCTGACAGATGACGCGAGTGTTTTCGTTTACGAGAATGGCCATGATGGTGGCTCCTTAACTGTGGTGCGAGGCTTTACCTTCGCGAAATTTCTGACCCCGGGGCTCCGCCCGTGATTGTCTTGAGGCATCCGCTGGATGCCTCATCGGCTGCGCCGAACCGACAATCACCCTTTGACCGCCTTCACGATCTTCTGCGCGCCGTCCTTGAGGTCGTCGGCGGCGATCACATCAACGTCGGAGTTGTTGATGATGTCTTTGCCGGCTTCCACGTTCGTGCCCTCAAGGCGCACGACGAGGGGGACCTGCAGGCCGACCTCTTTCACGGCCGCGACCACGCCTTCGGCGATGACGTCACAGCGCATGATGCCGCCGAAGATGTTGACCAGAATGCCTTTGACGTTGGGATCGGACGTGATGATCTTGAACGCCTCGGTGACCTTTTCCTTGGTGGCGCCGCCACCCACGTCGAGGAAGTTTGCAGGTTCCGCGCCATACAGCTTGATGATGTCCATCGTCGCCATGGCAAGGCCCGCACCGTTGACCATGCAGCCGATTTCGCCGTCGAGTGCGATATAGTTCAGGTCGTATTTGGAGGCGGCGAGTTCCTTTGGATCCTCTTCCGTTTCATCGCGCAGGGCGGCGATATCTGTGTGGCGGTAGACGGCGTTGCCGTCAAAGGCGACCTTGGCATCGAGTACTTTCAGATCGCCCTTGTCGGTCACGATCAGGGGGTTGATCTCAAGCATTTCCATGTCTTTTTCGGTGAACGCTTTGTAAAGCTGGCCCATCAGTTTGACGCATTGCTTGACCTGCTGGCCTTCAAGTCCGAGGGCAAAAGCCACGCGGCGGCCATGGTAGGGCTGGTATCCCGTGGCGGGATCAACGGTGAAGTTCAGGATCTTTTCGGGGGTGGCCTCAGCCACTTCTTCGATGTCCATGCCGCCTTCGGTGGAGCAGACAAAACCGATGCGCGATGTGGCGCGGTCCACCAGCAGGGCCAGATACATTTCCGTTTCAATGCCGGAACCGTCTTCGATGTAGATGCGGTTGACTTGCTTGCCCGCCGGACCGGTCTGGTGGGTCACAAGGGTGCGGCCCAGCATCTTTTTGGCCTCTTCTGCGGCCTCTTCCACCGATTTGGTCAGGCGCACGCCGCCTGCGTCGCCCGCGTCGGCCTCTTTGAATTTGCCTTTGCCGCGACCGCCTGCGTGGATCTGGGCCTTGACCACCCAAAGGGGGCCATCAAGTTCACCTGCAGCGGTTTTCGCGTCCTCGGCCTTCAGCACGGCGCGGCCGTCGCTGACGGGGGCGCCGAATTGCGCGAGCAGGGCTTTGGCCTGATATTCGTGGATGTTCATAGAGCCGTCCTTCGGTCTGATAAGCGTTAGAACCGCTATAGACCCGTGAAGAGGCGTCTCTAAATGACTTTTTTGGTGTGACTGCGGAAAAAGCGACATTTGTGATCACACTTGAAAATTGTGTGATCACAAATGTGCACTTGTTAATGGATGTTAGGGATAACAGGGATTTAAAGAGGAATCACAAGCTGTGTGGCGCGGGATCATTCACGCGTTTGTCTGAACCAAAGGTCCGCACCGTCGCCCAAAACGACAAAAAGCCGCGTGGCCGGTCATTGGGCCACGCGGCTTTTCAAATGTCGGATCGTCCGTTTAGCGCGGGATCACCTGCTGCTGCGGACCGCAGCGCATTGGATAACGCGGGCTGACTTCGGTGCCGATATTCGGACAGGCAGTCGCACCCGTGCGCAAGAACGACACGTCGTTGCCATTGTCCAAGAAGACAGAGTTGTTGCCGGTCGGCGCACAGGCAGACAAAGCCACACCAACGGCCAAAAGACCAAAAATACGTTTCATAACATCCCCCAAGGATTGATGCGCGATCTGCGCGATGACACAATTTTAACAAAATTCAGGGGATTGAGTCACGCAGATTGGTGCAACTTGCGCTTTTGGCCGACTGAAGACGGTTAATTGTTTCTTAACGTGGGACAATGGCACAAAAAAAGGCGCCCTTGTCACAAGAGCGCCTTTGTTTGGTCTTGATTCAGATCAGGCGAGGGACGAATCGATGCCTTTGCAGGCGTCCACGAGACCTTTGACAGCAGCGACAGACGTGTCGAACATCTCTTGCTCGTCTTTGTTGAGCTTGATGTTGACGATCCGCTCAACGCCGCCAGCACCGATCACTGTGGGCACGCCGACGTACATGTCCTTGACGCCCAGATCGCCGTCACAATAGGCGGCACAGGGCAGGACGCGTTTTTGATCCTTGAGGAACGCCTCGGCCATTTCAATGGCGGAGGTCGCAGGCGCATAGTAGGCGGAGCCGGTTTTCAGCAGGCCCACGATTTCCGCGCCGCCGTCACGGGTGCGCTGCACCATCGCGTCGAGCTTTTCTTGTGTCGTCCAGCCCATGTCGATCAGATCAGGCAGCGGGATGCCCGCGACAGTGGAATAGCGCACAGACGGCACCATCGTGTCACCGTGGCCGCCCAGCACAAAGGCCGTCACGTCGCGCATGGAGACGTTGAATTCCTCAGCCAAGAAATGGCGGAAACGTGCAGAGTCGAGAACACCCGCCATGCCGCAGACCATGTTGTGGGGCAGGCCGGAGAATTCGCGCAAAGCCCAGACCATCGCATCAAGCGGATTGGTGATGCAGATGACAAAGGCGTTTGGCGCATGGGCCGCGATGCCTTCGCCCACGGATTTCATGACCTTGAGGTTGATGCCCAGCAGGTCGTCGCGGGACATGCCCGGCTTACGTGCGACACCGGCGGTGACGATGCACACGTCGGCGCCTGCGATGTCCTCATAGGACTGGGTGCCGGACATGGCCGCGTCGAACCCTTCGGAGGGGCCGGATTCAGCGATGTCGAGGGCTTTGCCTTCGGGCAGGCCTTCGGAGATGTCAAACAGCACCACGTCGCCAAGCTCTTTCACAGCTGCGAGGTGGGCAAGGGTGCCGCCGATGTTACCGGCGCCGATCAGGGCGATCTTGGGTCTGGCCATGTTCAATGGATCCTTTGTCCGTTCGTGAGTGATCGGCGCAAGGGGTAGTCTTTTGATGCGCATCGCGCAAGAGTGCTGCGGCGCGGCATCCCTCAGGGCTTTGTTTGTATGGGATTGTTTGCGTTCACGGCACGGGCACCCTAGGCAGTTGCATGAGGGATTTGCGCGATATCCGGCGATTCCCGTGTGGAGAGGGGGCAGGGTTTGGACGGTTCCACATTTTGGATTTTGGCGCTGGTTGCGGCGTTCTGCGTGGGGCTGTCGAAGGGCGGCGCGCCTGCGTTCGGGGCGTTGGCGGTGCCGATCTTGTCCCTGACCATCTCACCTTTGGTGGCGGCGGGGCTGCTGTTGCCGGTGTTCGTTTTTTCCGACGTCTTCGGGATCTGGACCTATCGGAAATACATCCACCTTGGGGTGTTGAAGGTCGCGGTGTTCGGGATCTTGGTGGGAACGGCGGTGGGCTGGGCCACGGCCAGCATTGTGACCGAAGACCACGTGCGGGTGCTGATCGGGGTGATTGGTTTGGCGTTTTCGCTGAATTACATCTTGCGCAGCAAACCCGGTGACGCGGCGCGGCCGATCACATGGGGGCGGGGCCTGCTGTGGACGTCTGTTGCGGGGTTCACCAGTTTCGTCAGCCATTCCGGCGCGCCGCCCTGGCAGGTTTGGACGTTGCCGTTGAAGTTGCCCAAAATGGTGTTTGCGGGCACGTCCACGGCGGGATTTGCCATTATGAACGCCCTCAAAATCATACCGTATTGGCATTTGGGGCAGTTGCAGCTGCAAAGTTTGTGGATCACCGCGGTGCTGTTTTTGCCCGCGCTGGGCGGTGTCTGGGTGGCCTACCGGCTGATCAAGGTGCTGCCCGACCGCGTGTTTTATGCGGTCGTGACATGGATGTTGCTGGCCGTGTCGATCAAGCTGATCTGGGACGGCTTGGGTGGATTGTGGGCTTAGGCGCCTTGATCGGTATTTGGCAGGTCCTCATAGAGGTTTTGATACGCCTGACCGGAGGCCACCAGACAGGTCGGCCCGCCGGGCGCTGTCACGGTGATGGTCCAGGTGCCCGTCTCAAGGGAGGCGAAGACCTCGACCACTGTGTTGTCCGCGCCCATGCCGATGGACTGTCGGGATTCGCCGTACCCCGATGCAAGTCGTTCGACGACTTGGGCATGATCACCGCAGTTGCGGGTTTGGGCCTGGGTTTGAGTGGGCGCCGCGCCCGCGATCAGGGCCAGTGCGGCGGTGGCCGCGAGTGATGTCAGGGTTTTGTGCATTGGTCTCTCCTTCAGGGGGCAACCAATGTGGGGTGGCTGCGTGTGTGATGGGCTTTCCGTCTGTGACCAATCATGGACGATAACCGTTTGAGATAAGGTTAACGCGACCGTTCGGTGGTGTTGCGTGGCGCCAGCCCGGGGGGGTGGTACGCTGCGTTGCGGCATTTTTGCCTTGCAAGATGCGAAATAATCTGGCCCATGTGGCGCAAGATAATTACCTGTTGGAGGTCTCCTCATGTCCCGCCCTTATCGTTCCGCCCTCTATATCCCCGGATCCAAAGTGCGTGCGCTGGACAAGGCGCGGGGCTTGCCTGTCGATGTGATCCTGTTTGATCTGGAGGACGCGGTGGCGCCGGATGAAAAGATCACCGCGCGTGACACACTGGCCGAGGAGCTGGGCAAAGGCGGATATGGCAACCGGTTGCGCGTGGTGCGGATCAATGGGTTGGACACCCAGTGGGGTGAGGCCGACGCGCGCGCGGCGGACGCGATGGCATGTGACGCGGTGCTTCTGCCCAAGGTGAACGGCGTGGCGGACGTGGATGCGCTGGCGCGTCTGACGGGCAAGCCGATTTGGGCCATGATGGAGACGCCGCTGGGGGTGCTGAATGCGGCCGAGATCGCGGCACACCCGCAGATTGAGGGGGTCGTTCTGGGCACCAATGATCTGGCCAAGGATCTGAACACCCGCCACCGCGCGGACCGTGAGCCGCTGATCACGTCGTTGCAGCTGTGCCTGCTGGCCGCGCGCGCCCACGGCGTGGTGGCTGTGGATGGCGTTTACAATGCGTTCAAGGACGAAGAGGGGTTCAAGGTGGAATGCGAACAGGGCCGCGACATGGGTTTTGATGGCAAGACACTGATCCATCCCGCGCAGGTGGCCGCCGCGAACGCCGCATTCGCGCCGACCGCGGCGGAAATCGATCTGGCGGAGCGCCAGATCGCCGCCTTTGCCGAGGCCGAGGCCGCAGGGAAGGGGGTTGCCGTCGTAGACGGCAAGATCGTTGAGAACTTGCACATCGTCACCGCGCGGGCGACCTTGGCCAAAGCAAAGGCAATCGCGGCATTGGAGGCGGAATGACACTTATACTACTTGGGCTGGCCCTGTGGGCGGGCGCGCATTTTTGGAAACGGGTGGCGCCGGCGCATCGCGCGACCTTTGGGGACACTGGCAAGGGCATCGTGGCGGGGGCGTCTGTGTTGGCGATTGTGCTGATGGTGCTTGGCTATCGCCTTGCTGATGGGGCGGTCTATTGGGGGCGTGGCAACGGGCTGATGTGGTTGAACAACCTGGCTATGGTGCTGGCGTTCTATCTGTTTGCCGCATCGGGCAAGGGCACGCGGGTCACGCGCATGGTGCGGCATCCGCAGCTGACGGCGGTGGTCGTCTGGGCTGTGGCGCATCTGTTGGTGAACGGGGACACCGCATCTTTCGTGCTGTTCGGCGGCATGGGCCTTTGGGCGCTGGCGGAAATGGTTTTGATCAACCGCGCACAGGGCCCGCGCGGGGCTTATCATGCGCCGCCCTTGAAATCTGAGGTCATCTCCGTGGTCGCAACCCTCGTCGTGACTGTCATCGTCATGCTTATTCATCACTGGTTGGGGGTCACGCCATGGGGGTAATTTATCGATTTTTGACAGAGGACGACACGTCGGCCTTTTGCCACAAGGTGTCTGAGGCGCTGGCCAAGGGGTGGGTGCTGCATGGCGACCCGCAATACACGTTTGATCATGCCAACGGCGTGCTGCGCTGCGGGCAGGCTGTGACAAAAGAGATCGAGGCAGAGTATGCGCCCGACATGAAGCTGGGACAGCAATAATGACCAAGACAAACGCCGGTTATTTCTTTGAGGATTATCAGGTGGGCCAGGTGTTCCGCCACGGCCCCCTGCGCAATGTGGAGGAGGGGGAGCGCGCTCTCTATCAGGCGCTATACCCGACCCGCTTTGCGGTCGCTGTGTCGGATCCGGTGGCCATGGCGTTGGGCCTTGAGGGCGCGCCTTTGGATGACATGATCGTCTTTCACAAGGTGTTTGGCGCGACGGTGCCGGATATATCGCTGAACGCGGTGGCCAATCTGGGTTATGCGGATTTGCGGTGGCTGAAACGGGTGCCGCCCGGGTCCGCGTTGGAGGCTGTGACGCGGGTGATCGGGCTCAAGCAAAACTCCAACGGCAAGACGGGGATCGTCTGGGTGCAGACCGTGGGGTTGGATGCGCAGGGCGATGAGGTGCTGACCTTCGTGCGCTGGGTTATGGTGCGCAAACGCGACGTGGACGCGCCCGCCCCTGAGACGGTGGTGCCGGATTTGCCCGAGGCGGTGCCTGCGGCGGACCTGCATGTGCCCGAGGGCCTCGATTTCACCCATTGGGATAAGGTCGGCGTGCGGGCACCGCATCGCTGGGGCGATTATGCTGTGGGGGAGGTGATCGACCATGTTGATGGTGTGACGCTTTCTGAGGCGGAGCACATGATGGCCACGCGGCTGTGGCAGAACACGGCCAAGGTGCACTACGACGTGACATCGCGCCCCGATGGGCGGCGGCTGATCTATGGCGGACACATCATTTCCATGGCCCGCGCGCTGTCGTTCAACGGGCTTGAAGGGGCGGAGTTTATGGCCGCCATCAACGCGGGCGCCCATGCGAACCCTGCGTTTTCCGGCGACACCCTGCGCGCCTGGTCCGAGGTGTTGGAAAAGGCGGAGACGGATGTGCCGGGGGTTGGCGCGCTGCGGCTGCGGCTGGTGGCGACCAAAGGCGGTGAGGCTGGCGCGCTGAAGGGGGAGGACGGCAAGTACCTGCCCGATGTTCTGCTGGACCTCGATTATTGGGCGTTGATGCCGATCTGATCCATCTGTGATTTGGTGCACGGCGGCTTGCAGGTTAGGCTGGCCCGATGAAAGGTGTTCTGACCGCTGCCGCCATAACCATCTGCGCTGCCCCCGCCACCGCGTGCGAGGTCGCGTTGATGCTGGCCGTAGATGTGTCGGGTTCGGTGGATGGTAGCGAATACCGCACGCAGATGGACGGGTTGGCCGCAGGGCTGACGGACCGCGCCGTCCTGGGCGCGCTGGTCGAGGGGAATGTCCAACTGGCGCTGATGCAATGGACGGGGACGGGGCGGCAAACGGTTGTGATCAACTGGACGCAGATGAACAGCCCCGATGACGTTTATGCCTTCGCGTTTGAGATCGCGACCGTGCCGCGGTTGTGGCGGGATTTTTCCACCGCGATCGGGGAGGCGATGCAGCTGGCGCTGCCGTATTTTGCACTGGTGGATGAGTGCGAACGCCATGTCATCGACATCTCGGGCGATGGGATCAGCAATGAGGGCAGCTTTCCCACTGATCATTGGCCCGCCCTTGCGGCGGCGGAGGTCACGGTGAACGCGCTGGTGATCGAGGACACGGGGTTCGATCTCACCGGCTGGTTTGAGGAAAACGTGATCACCGGTCCGGGGGCTTTTGCCGTCACCGCGAATGGGTTTGACGAATACCCCGATCAGATCATTCGTAAACTCTACCGCGAATTGACTCAGTCGATTGCACGAAACAACTAAGCCCCGTGGAGTTGCGATTTTTGTGATCACGCCGTTTCAATGTGTGATCACAAACACAATAAAATGAACAAACCGCGTCAAGAATCCGCACCTGTTGGCGCTCACGTGCCGTGACACGGTGGGGATTTGCGTTAAAAGAATAGCAACATTTGTCGCGGCATAGCTGCTGCGTCCAAGCTAAGGGAACCGATATGGCCGACGTGAATCGGGGCAACCGCCCCCTGTCTCCGCATTTGATGATCTACCGCCCGCAGTGGACGTCGATGTCGTCGATTTTTGTGCGCATCACGGGGATCGGACTTTTGCTGGGGTCGATTTTGGTGGTGTGGTGGCTGATTGCTGCGGCGACGTCCGAAAGCGCCTTTGGCTTTATCGACGGGCTGTTGCGCAGCTGGTTTGGCGACCTGATCATGGCGCTGGCGACATGGGCCTTGTTCTACCACATGTTTGGGCGCCTCCGGCACGTGATCTGGGATTTCGGCTATATGCTGGACGTGGATAAGTCCGAGTTGTTTGCCAAGGCGATGGTCCTGATTTCATTCCTGCTGACGGCGTTTGTCGTCATCGTACTGTAAGGGGGGGGTGGACAATGGCATATTTGACCGACCGTAAACGCGCCGAGGGCCTTGGGTCTGCGAAATCGGGCACCAAGCATTTCTGGAAAATGATTGGCAGTTCGATCGCACTGCAAGTGATGATCCCGTTGTTTGTGTTCACCTTTGGCATGGGCCTGGGCGGCACATTCGAAGAGGTTCAGGCCTATTTCAGCAAACCGCTGCCCGTTATTATCATGGCGGCCTCACTGATTGTGTTGATTTCCCACTTCACCGCCGAAGCGGCTGAGGCGGTTGAGGATTACATGCACGGGATGGCCGAAAAACTGACGCTGCTGGGGTTGAACGCCCTGGCCTATACTTTGATCGCTGTTGGCCTGTTCGCACTGGCCCGCATGGCGCTTTGACCAGATAGGATATCTGACACATGGCTTCTTACGAATACGAGACGCATGATTATGACGTCGTGGTAGTGGGTGCAGGTGGTGCAGGGTTGCGTGCAACCTTGGGCATGGCCGAACAGGGGCTGCGGACGGCCTGTATTTCCAAGGTGTTCCCGACGCGGTCGCATACGGTTGCGGCGCAGGGGGGCATTGCCGCGTCGCTGGGCAACATGGGCCCCGACAGCTGGCAATGGCACATGTACGACACTGTCAAAGGGTCGGATTGGCTGGGCGACACGGACGCGATGGAATACCTCGCCCGTGAGGCCCCCAAGGCAGTGTATGAATTGGAGCACTACGGCGTGCCGTTTTCGCGCACTGAAGAAGGCAAGATTTACCAGCGTCCCTTTGGTGGCCACACGACCGAGTTTGGCGAAGGCCCCGCCGTGCAGCGGACCTGTGCCGCCGCCGACCGGACCGGCCACGCGATTCTGCACACGCTGTATGGGCAATCCCTGAAACAGCAGGCGGAATTCTACATCGAATATTTCGCGATCGATCTGATCATGTCGGACGATGGGGTCTGCACCGGCGTTGTCTGCTGGAAGCTGGACGATGGCACGATGCATGTGTTCAACGCCAAGATGGTCGTTTTAGCTACAGGTGGCTATGGCCGCGCCTATTTCTCCGCGACGTCCGCGCACACCTGTACGGGGGACGGTGGCGGTATGGTGGCCCGCGCTGGGCTGCCGCTGCAGGACATGGAATTTGTGCAGTTCCACCCGACGGGCATCTATGGGTCGGGCTGTCTGATCACCGAAGGCGCACGGGGTGAGGGCGGCTATCTGACCAACTCCGAAGGGGAGCGTTTCATGGAACGTTATGCCCCCAACTATAAAGATCTGGCGCCGCGCGACTATGTCTCCCGCTGTATGACCATGGAAATCCGCGAAGGGCGCGGTGTGGGATCCAACGGGGATCACATTCACCTGAACCTCAACCATCTGCCGGCGGAGGCTTTGGCCGAACGTCTGCCCGGCATCTCGGAAAGCGCCAAGATTTTTGCGGGCGTCGATGTGACGAAGGAGCCGATCCCCGTGCTGCCGACGGTGCACTACAACATGGGCGGTATTCCGACGAACTACTACGGCGAAGTGTTGTCCCCGACCGAAGACGATCCGAACCGGATCGTGCCCGGCCTGATGGCCGTGGGCGAAGCGGGCTGTGCGTCTGTGCATGGGGCGAACCGCCTTGGGTCAAACAGCCTTATCGACCTTGTCGTCTTCGGCCGCGCGGCGGCGATCCGCGCGGGCGATGTGGTGGACCGCGGGGCCGCGATTCCGTCGACCAACGCGGCCTCTGTCGATAAGGCGTTTGACCGTTTTGACGGGCTGCGCCACGCGGATGGTGGCGTGACGACCGCTGATCTGCGGTTGGAAATGCAAAAGGCGATGCAGGAAGACGCTGCCGTGTTCCGTACCGACAAAACGCTGAAAGAGGGCGTTGAAAAGATGACCGCCATTGCGGGCAAGGAACGTGATCTGAAGGTCACCGACCGCAGCCTTGTGTGGAATTCCGACCTTATGGAAACGCTTGAGTTGACGAACCTGCTGCCCAACGCGCTGGCCACGGTGGCCGGAGCCGAGGCGCGCAAGGAAAGCCGCGGCGCCCACGCCCATGAGGATTACACGACGCGTGACGACGAGACCTGGCGGGTGCATACCATTTCCCACGTCGATGGCGCGGATGTGACGCTTAGCTATCGTCCTGTGGTCACTGACCCGCTGACGACCGAGGCCGAAGGCGGCATTGAGATGAAGCGCATCGCCCCGAAAGAGCGCACATTCTGATGTGGCGCGCAGCCCCTGTCCTGCTGGTCCTCGCGGCCTGCACCCCCCAACCGGTTGATCCGGTGCGGGCGGCGGAAATTTGCGAAGACCGGGCGCGGGCCGCGCAAGGTCCGACGGGCCGTGTTACAGTGGGCACCAATAGCAGAACGGGCGGCTTTGGTGGCGTTCAAGTGGGGGTGTCGTCCGATTTCCTCGCTGGTCGTGACCCGCTTGAGGTCTATACCGAATGCGTTCGAGACCGCACCGGTGCGGACCCTATTCGCCCACCCGTGCTGCGCTGACTTGAATTGGAGACCCAGATGACCAAATCCTTCGCCTTCCTCGCCGCTGCTGCCCTGACCCTGTCCGCTTGTGATATGGTCGAAATCGCAGCCGTGGACACAGGCCGTGACGCGGCCCGCGCCGTTGTGGCCCCGATTGTGGCCGACACTGTGCCGGGGCCTGCTGGGCAGGTTTTGACGAACTGTATCATCGACAACGCCACGGGCGACGAACTTTTGGTGCTGGCCGCACAAGGGGCCAGCGCCGACAACATCACACTGGTGTCCAACATTCTTGCACGGCCTGCGACAGTGACCTGTGCGACGTCAGGTCTGACGTAGGGTAAGATCAATTGATGAGCACCCCTCGTTTCCTATGCCTTGGCACGCATCACAAGACCGGCACCGTCTGGATGGATTTGGTGACGCGGCGGCTGTCTCGACGTCTGAAGATTGCGCGGAACGTGATCAAGGGCGAGAAGTTGAACGATCCAACGTGGGAGCCGGATGAAGACCGATCTATCCTGATCAGCTGGCACGGGGAATTCAACCAAGGCATGTTGGCGCACCCCGACGCACGGTTCATTCATATGGTCCGCGACCCGCGGGAGGTGTTGGTGTCCGGCACGCATTATCATCTGCGCAACCAGACCGAACGGTGGTTGCACATCCCGCGTGAGAATTTTGGCGGCCGCAGCTATCAAGAAGAGATGTTGGCTTTGCCGACGTTTGAAGATCAGATGCGGTTTGAGATGGACCATCATTTTGCAAAGACGATGGGCGAAATCCGTGCGTTTATTGCCACTGGCGTGGCGCATGTGCGCTGGCACTTTGAGAAGCTGATGGTCGACAAACAGTTTACGGAATTTGATCGCGGGATGGACCACTGGGGTATCGATGGCCTTGACCTTGATATGGCGCGGTCGGTGTTTCGCCGGAATAGTCTGTTTGGAAACCTGAAGCAGGACGAAACGCTGAAGGGCCATGTGCGAAAAGGTGCGCGCAAGGACTGGCGTTCTACATTGCCGCCGAGCGTGGCGAAGACGTTCGTCGATCGGTTTGGAGATGATGTGGTCGCGCTTGGATATGCAGCGGACGCGTCGTGGATCAATGAATTGACGCCTGACCCGTCCCTGCAAGTGGCGATGTGATGTGTGAAATTGAAAACAAAAGATGCGGTGATCGCATCGTTCGAAGGAGGCTAACATGGTTCAATTGACCCTGCCCAAGAATTCCCGAATGACGACAGGCAAGACTTGGCCGCGTCCTGAAGGGGCAAACAATCTGCGCAAGGTGCAGATTTACCGTTGGAACCCTGACGACGGACAGAACCCGCGTCTGGACACCTATTTCGTCGACATGGACAGCTGTGGCCCGATGGTTCTGGACGCGTTGATCAAGATCAAGAACGAGATCGATCCGACGCTGACGTTCCGCCGGTCTTGCCGTGAGGGGATTTGCGGGTCTTGTGCGATGAACATCGACGGGATCAACACGCTGGCCTGTATCTATGGCATGGACGAGATCAAGGGCGACATCAAAATCTATCCGTTGCCACACATGCCGGTGGTGAAGGATTTGATCCCGGATCTGACGCATTTTTATGCCCAGCACGCGTCGATCATGCCGTGGTTGGAAACGAAGACGAACCGTCCCGCGAAGGAGTGGAAGCAGTCGATTGCGGACCGCAAGAAGCTGGATGGTTTGTATGAATGTGTGATGTGTGCGTCCTGTTCGACGTCGTGCCCGTCGTATTGGTGGAATGGTGATCGGTATCTGGGGCCAGCGGCGTTGTTGCATGCGTATCGCTGGATCATCGACAGTCGTGATGAGGCCACGGGGGAGCGGTTGGATGATCTGGAGGATCCGTTCAAGCTGTACCGTTGCCACACGATCATGAACTGCGCGAAGACATGCCCCAAGGGTTTGAACCCGGCTGCGGCCATCGCCCACATCAAGAAGATGATGGTCGAACGGTCCGTTTGATCGCGCCCTGAAGACGATGAAAAAGGCGCCCATCCGCAAACGGGGGCGCCTTTTTCTTGTCTGGGGGTATTAGGTATTTTTGACCCAAAGAAACGGGGGTCAGCCTTCAAAGGCCGCCCTAAGCGCCAGGTGAACCATGTCGGCAAAGCTTCGTTCGCGCTGGTCGGCGGGCAGGGCCTCTTTGGTTAACAGGTGATCGGACACGGTCATGACGGCCAAGGCGCGGCGGCCATATCGGGCCGCGAGGGTATAGAGTTCGGCGGCCTCCATTTCGACGCCGAGGATGCCGTGGCGCATCATGGCTTCGTTCAGGTCAGGGCGTTCGTCGTAGAACGTATCGGATGAGTAGATGCCGCCGACGTGGACGCCCACCTGCAAGGAGGCGGCTGCTTGCGCCGCAGCCGACAGCAAACTGAAATCCGCGCAGGGGGAAAAGTTCAGGTCGCGGAAGATGCTGCTGGACGGAGACGCGTAGGTGGTCGCCGTCATCGCGATGATGATGTCGCGCAGGGCAATGGTGTTTTGCATCGCCCCGCAGGACCCGATGCGGATCAGGGTTTGGACGTCAAAGTCGCGGATCAATTCGTTGGCGTAGATCGACATCGATGGCATGCCCATGCCGGACCCTTGGACGGTGACGCGGTGGCCTTGCCAAGTGCCGGTAAAACCCAGCATTCCGCGGACATTGTTGATGCAGCGGGCGTCGGTCAAAAAGGTTTCTGCAACCCATTTCGCGCGATAGGGATCGCCTGGCATTAATACGACGTCAGCAATGTCGTCTGTTTTCGCACCGATGTGGAGTGTCATACTGGTCCCATACTCTCGTTTTCCGTCACCGTATTGAGATGCAATTGCGGGATCAATTCTCTTTCAATTTCCCCTAGCTTTTGTTTGGGCAACATATCAAAGATGCCCGAAACGGGGAGAGATTCATGAAAAGATTTGCACTATTCGCCGCGTGTTTGCCTGCAATGGCACTGGCCCAACCGGCCGACGAAGAGGCGTTGATGCGGGCTACGTTGACGGAATTGAACCTGCAGTCTTTCGAGACGGGGACCGAGTATTGCGGTTATGTGGGCTTTAATGATGCGGGCGAATTGATTGCCTCGCCTCCGACAGCAGGGGACGAAAGCAGCTGTTTGTCCGATGACCCAACGGAGATTGCGGTGATCACGGCATCTTATCACACCCATGGAGATTTTTCGACCGAGTACAGTTCCGAAACACCGAGCGGTGCAGACATGGAAGGGGACGAAGAAGAAGGCATCGATGGTTGGGTCGCCACACCGGGCGGGCGGCTTTGGTATATCGACACCACGGATATGGTGACATTTCAAATCTGCGGGATTGGCTGTCTGGCGCAGGATCCCGATTTCATCGAAGGTGATGACGGCTTTATTGCCGAAGAATACACCTACGATGAATTGGTCGAGAGGCTGGAATAATCAGATTGCCAAACTCTCCGCGGTCGCGCCGGATTTGATGGCGGCGTGAAACCAGTCCGGTTTGCGGCCCTTGCCGGTCCAGGTTTGGCTGGGGTCGGCGGGGTTGGCGTATTTGGGTTTGGACGGGGATTTGGCGGCCTTGGTTGCTTTGCCGGGTTTGGCGGGGGCGCCCAAAACCTCTTCCACGGAAACGCCATGTGATGCGGCAAGCTTTTCCATTTCCTGACGTACTTTTTTCACGTCTTGCGCATGCAGACGATCCAATGCCTTTTGCACATCACGCGCCAGTTTTTCCAATTCCTTTTTGGACATTGATTTCAGATCAATTGCCATGTCGCGCTCCTTTTCACGAATGTGATGCGCGTAGTGAAGGCCAATCGTCTGGATCGCAATGGGCTATTTCAGTTTATCTGTCCTTTTATACAGCCCCGTAGCCGTCGGAATTGATATCGGGCGGTCTATTCGGCGGCGACGGCGGACGGGTCGGCCAGATCAACGATGTCGTTCATGATGCGGTTCAATTCGAAATCCTTGGGCGTGTAGACCTGTGCGACGCCCATGGCACGCAGGCGATCTGCGTCCTCGTCCGGGATGATGCCGCCGACCACGACCGGCACGTGGGACAGGCCAAGGGCGCGCATTTTATCCATCATGTCGGTGACCAACGGGATGTGAGACCCCGACAGGATCGACAGGCCGACGACATGGGCATCATCCCGTTGGATGGCGTCGATGATTTCGTCCGGCGTGAGGCGGATGCCTTCGTAGGTAATATCCATGCCGCAATCGCGGGCGCGGGCTGCGATCTGTTCGGCGCCGTTGGAATGACCATCGAGGCCCGGTTTGCCCATGAGGAATTTCAGCTTGCGGCCCAGTTTCGCGCTGACGGTCGACACACGGTCGCGAATGTCATCAAGGCCTTCGGTGCGGTTGGATGGGTTCTGCGATACGCCTGTGGGCGCGCGGTACTGGCCGAACGCCTGACGGATGACTTCGGCCCATTCGCCGGTTGTGACGCCGACTTTCGCGGCGGCGATGGAGGGGCGCATGATGTTGCTGCCGTCTAGGGCGGCGGCCTTCAGATCGGCCAGCGCACGTGCGACAGCGGCGGCATCGCGGCTGTCTTTCCAAGTGCTGAGACGATCCAGCTGGTCGGCCTCGGCCTCTGGGTCGCTCACCATAATGGCGTCGTCGCCGGAGGTCAGGGGCGAGGGTTCGCCGTTCTGGTATTTGTTGACGCCAACGACGGTGGTGTCGCCTGCCTCAATCCCCGCGATGCGGGCGGCGTTTGAATCAACAAGCCGCGCCTTCATATATTCGATCTTTTCCTGCGCGTTGGCCATGCCGTCTAATTGTGCCAATTCCGCCCGCGCGCCCTCTTTCAATTCGCCGACCTTCTTTTCGACCGCCGGATTGCCGGTGAACAGATCGTCGTATTCCAACAGATCCGTTTCAAAGGCGAGGATTTGCTGCATTCGCAGGGACCATTGCTGATCCCAGGGGCGGGGCAGGCCCAGGGCCTCATTCCAGGCGGGCAATTGCACGGCGCGGGCGCGGGCGTCTTTGGACAGCGTGACGGCCAGCATTTCGATCAGAATGCGGTAGACGTTGTTTTCGGGCTGCTGTTCGGTGAGGCCCAGTGAATTGACCTGCACACCGTAGCGGAAACGACGGAATTTGGGGTTTTCGACGCCATAGCGATCCTGACAGATTTCATCCCAAAGTTCGACAAATGCGCGCATCTTGCACATCTCGGTCACAAAACGAATACCTGCGTTCACGAAGAACGAAATGCGGCCCACCATGGCAGGGAAATGTTCGGCGGGCACTTTGCCCTTGAGGTCGTCGAGAACGGCAATCGCTGTGGCGAGGGCGAACGCCAGCTCCTCCTCCGGCGTCGCCCCCGCTTCCTGCAGATGATAGGAACACACGTTCATCGGGTTCCATTTTGGCAGGTATTCGCGGGTATAGGCGGCGACGTCGGTGATCATGCGCAAGGACGGCTCGGGCGGGCAGATGTAGGTGCCACGGCTGAGGTATTCCTTGATGATGTCGTTTTGAACGGTGCCTTGCAGGGCGCTGACGTCGGCGCCCTGTTCCTCGGCCACGGCAATATAAAGCGCCAGCAGCCAAGGTGCCGTCGCGTTGATCGTCATCGACGTGTTCATCTGTTCCAGCGGGATGTCATCAAACAGCGCGCGCATGTCGCCCAGATGGCAGACGGGCACGCCGACCTTGCCGACCTCACCGCGGGCCAGAATGTGGTCACTGTCGTAGCCGGTTTGCGTCGGCAGATCGAAAGCCACGGACAGGCCGGTTTGGCCCTTGGCCAGATTGCCCCGATAAAGCGCGTTTGAGGCCTTGGCGGTGGAATGGCCTGCGTAAGTTCTGAACAGCCACGGACGATCGGCTTGGCGATCGGACTTTGAAACGTGGCGATCTTTCTGCGTCTGCGTCATGGGCGGGCCTCGTGAATCAGGTTGCGCAATTTTATTACTCAATCAATGACGTATCTGAAAGATTATGCCCTTGTCAACGCGCTGCGCTGCGGCATGACCCCATTTACCCCAACGTCTTTCCCTGCCACGGTCCACCCCATGACAATGCCTGTGGCCATTCCCCTTTGGCTTTTGATTTTGATGGTTTTGTTCGCGGCGGTGACGTTCGCGTCCCATTTCCTGTTTCCGTCGGTGCGTTGGTTTTTCCGCAGACGGGCGGAGAGGGTGGTGGCGCGGGTCAATGCGCGGCTGCAAAAACCGATCGAGCCGTTCAAGCTGGCGCGGCGCTACGACACCATTCAACGTCTGGTCTATGACCCAGAGGTTATTCAGGCGATCAATGACTACGCGCAGGCCACGGGGATCCGTGAAGACGTGGCGTTTGAAAAGGCCCGCCATTACGCGCGCGAAATCGTGCCCTCGTTCAGTGCCACGGCCTATTTCAGTTTCGGGATGCGGGCGGCGAAATGGCTGTCGCGGTTTTTGTACCGTCTGCGCGTGGGACAATTTGACCGTGCGGAGTATGAGGCGATTGACCCCGACGCCACCGTGATCTTCGTGATGAACCACCGCAGCAACATGGATTATGTGTTGGTGACCTATCTGGTCAGCCGCGCGACCTCTTTGTCTTATGCGGTGGGCGAATGGGCGCGGGTCTGGCCGCTGTCGGCGGTGATCAAGATGATGGGCGGGTACTTTATCCGCCGCAAATCGCGCCGGCAGGAAGAAAGCGGTGATCTCTATCGCAGGGTTTTGGCCCGCTACGTGCAGATGGCGACGGAGGGCGGTGTTACGCAGGCGGTCTTCCCCGAGGGTGGGTTGTCGTTGGATGGCAACCTTGCGCGGCCCCGGTTGGGAATCCTCAGCTATATTACGGACGGTTTCAAACCCGACGGGCGGGACGTGGTCTTTGTGCCGGTGGCGCTGAACTATGACCGCGTGTTGGAGGACCGGTTCCTGATCAAGGCCCATGCAACCGGTATACGGCGGTTTCGGCCGCCCTTGTTTACGGTGTTGGGCGGGGTCGTGGGGTATTTGTGGGCGCGGTTGACGCGCAAGATGACGGTGTTTGGCACCGCAAGTGTCAGCTTTGGCGCGCCACTGTCCCTGCACGACTTTGCTGACCGTCACGATGGCGACACCAAAGCCTTGGGCGAGGAGTTGATGGGCCGGATCAGCGCCGTCATCCCCGTGGTGCCCGTGCCGCTGGTCTGCCGCGCGCTCTTGAACGGCGCCACAACCCAGGCGGAGATCGTGGCCCAGATCGCCGCTGACCTTGATGCCATGCCGGTCGGGCTGCGCACCCCGCGGCGTGATCCAGCGCAATTGGCGCAAGACGGAGTACGGATTTTGCAGCGCCGGGGGCTGATCGACAGGGGCGACATCCTGCGTGTCACCGAGGGAGAGGCTGATGTGGTCACATATTACGCCAACACAATCGCGCATCATTTCAAGGATCCTGTGATTTTGCCTCAGGATGCCGCAACGCAGAAGACATAAAATTACAATACTGGCAATCATTGGGTTGCTTTATTGCTTTGCCGTCTCTAATTCTTGCTTCAACGCGCCGATTCTGCGGCGCGGCACTCGGAGTTTTAGACGGAGATGAGCGATATGGCCCTCGACACCCAAGAAAATGCCGCGACTGCGAAGGCACCGGTGAAAGACCTCTATGAGATGGGTGAAATTCCACCCATGGGCCATGTGCCCGCGCAGATGTATGCTTGGACGATCCGCCGTGAACGTCATGGTGAACCGGACAAGGCGTTTGAGGTTGAAGTCGTCGACGTGCCGACGTTGGACAGCAACGAAGTTCTCGTCCTCGTGATGGCGGCGGGCGTGAATTACAACGGCGTTTGGGCCGGTTTGGGCCAACCGATTTCCCCCTTCGACGGCCACGGCGCGCCCTATCACATCGCAGGCTCCGACGCGTCGGGCATCGTTTGGGCGGTGGGCGACAAGGTGAAACGCTGGAAAGTGGGCGATGAGGTTGTCGTCCATTGCAACCAGGATGATGGCGATGATGAGGAATGCAACGGCGGTGATCCGATGTTTTCCACCAGCCAGCGCATCTGGGGGTATGAGACGCCGGACGGATCGTTCGCACAGTTCACAAACGTGCAGGCGCAACAGTTGATGCCGCGGCCCAAGCACCTGACGTGGGAAGAAAGCGCGTGTTACACGCTGACGCTGGCGACGGCCTATCGGATGCTGTTCGGGCATGAACCCCATGACCTGAAACCGGGCCAGAACGTGTTGGTCTGGGGGGCATCGGGCGGTTTGGGGTCCTATGCGATCCAGTTGATCAATACGGCGGGTGCCAATGCGATCGGCGTGATCTCGGACGAGGACAAACGGGACTTCGTGATGGGGCTGGGCGCCAAGGGCGTCATCAACCGCAAGGATTTCAACTGCTGGGGCCAGCTGCCGACGGTAAACACGCCTGAATATAAGGAGTGGTTCACTGAGGCGCGCAAGTTCGGCAAGGCCATCTGGGATATCACAGGCAAGGGCAACAATGTCGACATGGTGTTCGAACACCCCGGTGAGTCCACGTTCCCTGTGTCCACGTTGGTCTGTAAAAAGGGCGGCATGGTCGTGATCTGTGCTGGCACCACAGGGTTCAACTGCACCTTTGACGTGCGCTACATGTGGATGCACCAGAAACGTCTGCAGGGCAGCCATTTTGCCCACCTCAAGCAGGCGTCGGCGGCCAACAACCTGATGGTGGAACGTCGTCTGGATCCGTGCATGTCCGAAGTGTTCCCTTGGGATCAACTGCCCGACGCGCACACCAAAATGCTGCGCAATGAACACAAGCCGGGCAATATGTCGGTGCTGGTTCAGGCCCCGACAACCGGTCTGCGCACCCTTGAAGATGTGATTGCCGCCAAAGGCTGACGCTGAAATCTTTTCCCCTGAGACTGGCCCGCACGATCTTTGTCGTGCGGGTTTTTTGCATCGATCCGATGGGGGGGAACTAGGGTGGGGCCGCGGCTGTAAGACAGGCCGCAGACCTGCGATAGTTCGAATGGCCCGAATCACCCTATGGGCGAGTGCGCGGATTTGGACGCCGAATGACCCATGAAAAACCAATATATTAGGGAATCGGACCCTCCCCATTTATAGCGGGGTGGTTTCAGCGGGTAGGTAAGCCCCCAGAAACATGGAAAAGTGAGGAACAGGCGCAGGAAAACCCCCTGTGGCCCTCAAGTGTTAACCTTTCGTTAACCCCTCAAAAGGAGACTCATTCATGGGACAGAAATGGATCATCGACGTAATCGCCGACCTTCGCACATTTGCTGACCAGAACGGGTTGCCCATGCTGGCTCACCAGCTTGAAGTGACCTCGACTGTTGCGCAGGCTGAGCTCACGTCGATGCAAGAGGGGGCGCCGTTCGCGGCGAATGAGAATGCAAGGCAACCTTCGCCGCCATTTGGCGACACTCGAACAGGCCACGGAGCTTAGCGCCCTACAGACCTGCACCGAAGCCCTGCGCGACCATTACGGTGTGGCCCATCTGGGCTATCATTGGGTGTCTGCGGATGGCGAACAATACGGCTGTGGCACCTATTCCATCGAATGGATTACCCGGTACGTGCAGAACGATTACGTTCGCATTGACCCCGTTATCATCGGCTGTTTCCAACGGTTCCACCCCGTGGATTGGAAAGAGCTGGATTGGTCCAGCAAACCCGCCATCGCCTTTCGCAAGGAAGCGATTGAGGCGGGCGTGGGCAACCAAGGCTATTCCATCCCCATTCGCGGCCCCAGCGGGCAGTTCGCGTTGTTTTCACTGTCTCACAACGCGACGGATGAGGACTGGGCCGATTTCACCGAAACGCACCGGCGCGATTTGATCCTGTGCGCCCATTCGTTCAATCAAAAAGCGCTGGAGATTGAGGACAAGCGGCGTCCAGAACCTGTCAAACCCTTGTCCGGCCGTGAGGTGGATGTGCTGACGTATTTGGCCATGGGGTATTCACGGGGCCAGGTGGCGCAGACGTTGAACCTGTCGGAGCACACGTTGCGGGCCTACATCGAAAGCGCGCGGTTCAAACTGTCGGCCAGCAATACCATGCACGCAATTGCCCGCGCGGTGTCAGAGGGCCATATCATCATGGGCGGCGCTGCCCGTGCGGCGCAGGGCAAATGGCCCGGGCGCGAAGCGATTGAGGCTGCGGAATAGCGCCCGTTTCGACGTGCCGCGCAACACCCACCGAACGGTCTGAAAAGAGGGCATTAAACCACCCGCCCTAGGGTCTTCGTCATACGGACGGAGGCCCACATGCTACGATATCTTTACGGATCACAACTCGACGCTTACCCCAAACTTTCAGATACGATGTTTCGCGACCGCGCCGCGCAATTCCGCGACCGGTTGAAATGGGATGTCGCGGTTGATGCCCAAGGCTATGAACGCGATGAATACGACGCCTGCGATCCGCTGTATGTCATCTGGCAACAGCCCGATGGCAGCCACGGCGGGTCCATGCGGTTTTTGCCAACCACAGGCCCCACGATGGTCAATGACCACTTCAGCGATTTGATGGACGGCGACAGGGTGCAAAGCCCCCACATCTGGGAATCCACCCGTTTTTGTCTGTCGTGTGACAGCAACAGCCGCGTGGCGGCGGCGCTGGTTCTGGGCGGCATCGAGATCGGGCGCGGCTTTGGCATCACACAATGTGTCGGCGTGTTCGATGCGCGCATGGTGCGCATTTACCGCATGATCGGGGCAAGCCCCGATGTTTTGGGCAGCACCGGCGAAGGCCGCGCAAAGATCAGCGTGGGACTGTGGACGTTTGACCCGATTGACCGGATGCGCGTTTTGCTACGTGCAGGCGTGTCGTCCACGGTGTCGGAACACTGGTACGCCCGCGCCTTTGGATCGCGTCCTCTGAAATTGCAGGCGCGCGCCGCGTAACCGCTGGAACATGGCCGGTGGCGGGGATAGTGTCCCGCCATGGCCCTTCCCGCATTCACCCTTTCCGAAGATCAAGCCGATGCGTGGGACACCGTATCGGACCTGTTGCAGTCGGTCGGCGTCGATCTGGTGGAGGGGACAACGCTGCCCCCCGCTGAGGATCCTGACAATTCCACGTTGGCGGTCCTGGGCAAAGCAGGCAGCGGCAAGACCTTGCTGTTGGCCCAGTTGTTCAAGGCGCTGCAGGCGGCGGGCGTCGATGTGGTGTCTGGCGATTGGGAAGGCCGCAAAAAACGCGACCGCCGCACGCTGGCGATCCTTGCGCCCACCAACAAGGCCGCATCGGTGTTGCGCACACGTGGTGTGCCCGCAACCACGATCCACCGCATTCTGTACACGCCCGTCTATGATCCAGAGTTTGAAAAGGTGGCCGAATGGCTGGCCGGTCAAGGCGACAAACCCGAGATCGAGGGGCTGACCGATGTGGCGCTGGAACGGGCGTTCGACAGCTATCAGAAGAATTCGTCGGTGCCCGCGGCCCTTGCGGCGGCCGGGCTGCGTGGGTCCGATTTCATCACCGGTTGGAAGCGGCGCGAAGATCCGCTGGACATCGGGTTTGTCGATGAATCCTCCATGCTGGACGCCAAGCAATTCGAAGACCTGAAGGATATCTTTCCGACGTTGGTTTTGTTCGGTGACCCGGCCCAGCTGCCGCCCGTTAAGGCGGAGGGCGGGCAGATGGTGTTTGATACCTTGCCTGCCCCGCGCAAGCTGGAGCTGAGCCGCGTGCACCGGCAGACCGCTGACAACCCCATCCTTGATCTGGCGCATGCGCTGGCAGATCCAGCGGTGGATTTCTACGCCTTTGAAAAGCTTGTGGGGGAGGCTGCGGCCAAGGATGACCGTGTGGTTATGGCCGGGCGGGTGGAAAGCGATCTGATGGCACGGTCTCCCTGTCTGGTTTGGCGCAATGCCACGCGGATCAAACTGATCCACGCCTTTCGCGCAGCTTACGGCGCGCCCGATGATGAACTTCTGGAGGGCGAGCCGCTGATTTGCGACGGCATTGAATTGCCCATGAAGCACCGCAAAAAACGGCTGGATCTTGAGGCCCGTGGCCTGATCAAAGGGGCGCAGGTGGTCTACTTGGGGCCCGGTCGCAAACCTGGGTTCTCGCGCCTGCATGTGATGGGGGCCGAAGACCCGCAGCTGAGTGCGGCGTCAATTGTGAAGATCGAATTCGAAGGGGATGAGGAGCCGTTCATTCCGTTTGCAGCCAAGATGGGGGCCACCTTCTTGCATGGCGCGGCGGTGACCATCCACAAGGCGCAAGGATCGCAGTGGGACACGGTGCAGGTCTTTGCGCCGGACATTTACGCAGCCTCGCGCATGGGACGGGTCGAGGCGGGGCAGCCGCTGTGGAAACGGCTGGCCTATGTGGCGATCACCCGGGCGGAAAACAAACTGTGTTGGGTGGTGCGCAACCGGCTGGCGCGGCCCAGCGGGCTCTTGACGACGGATGATTTGCGCACGGCACCGGCACCTCTGGCACTTGAGACGCAGGAGGATGAGGGATGAAAACGCTTATCGTGACAGGCGCCAGCAGTGGCATCGGGCGGGCCGTGGCGGAGCGGTTTCTGGAGGAAGGCTGGGCCGTCGGCCTGATCGCACGACGCAAAGAGGCACTGCGTGAGGTGGCGGAGGGGCGCGATCACGCCCATGTCCTGCCCTGCGATGTGACCCAGCCGAAGACCGTTACCACGGCCTTTGCAGACTTTGTGGCTCAGGCGGGCAGGTTGGATTGTCTCTTTAACAACGCAGGCCTGTTCACGCCCGCTGCCCCCATTGATGAGGTCGCGGTGGACGACTGGATGCAGGCCGTGAACGTCAATTTGACAGGCATGTTTTTGTGCGCCCGCGCGGCCTTTGGGCAGATGCGAGGCCAAGAGCCCATGGGCGGACGGATCATCAACAACGGGTCGATCTCGGCCCATGCGCCCCGTGAAGGATCAGTGACCTATACGACCACGAAACATGGTGTAACGGGGTTGACCAAATCGCTGGCGCTGGATGGTCGGTCTTTTGATATCGCTGTCAGCCAGATCGACATTGGCAATGCCCAGACCGAATTGTTGCAAGGGATCGTGGACCGCGCGGTGGCCGATGGCCAGACCCCGCCGCCCACGATGGAGGTGGATCTTGTGGCGGATGCGGTGTGGCATATGGCGAACCTGCCGTTGCACGCGACCACCTTGTTTCAGACGATCATGGCAACGAAAATGCCATATGTCGGGCGGGGCTGAACAAAATTCCGGAATTTTGTTGGTGATCTAAATTCCGCGAAATTTAGATTATCGTTGGAACATGCGGAACGCGGCGGAGGCAAGCCAGCCTGCGGCGATCGCAATGGCCAGCGACATCAGACCGTACAACAGTGGCTGATTGCGTGACATCTCAAACAAGAACCGTTCCAGCCCCGCTTTGAACACGGCGATTTCAGTCTCGTAGAGGTCTACAACCTCACCATCACGGGTGATGAAAATGCGGGCCGTGTAGGCCCCTTCGGTCAGGGCAGCGGGCAATGTGATCTGGCCACGAAAGAGGGTCTCTTCTTCGATCAACACCTGATCTTCGAGCACTTGGTATTGTCCGTTGCCTGCGCGGATGCGGATCAAGGCATCCGTGAACGCCCTGGCATTGGCGACCGTATCGGGTGCGCCCACGGACCGGATCACCCGCGGGATTGAGATATGGTGCCGCAGGTCTTCCGTATCGTTCAGTACGTCGCGCAGGGGGGCCGAGGTGGCGACAGCATAGAACGATGGCGCCGCGTCGACCTCAACCGCGTCGGTGTTGGCCCAGATGCCCACCACCCGTTCCTTGCGGCGCACGGTCACGGGTTGGTCAGGCCCGGCGAGGGTGATGATCACCTCCAACGGGCCGCCTGCGGGGGCGGGGGCGTCGCGTTTGATCGCGCCGAAAATCAACACGTCGGAGCCATCGAAGGTCGCGGTGATCGCAACCTCATTCCGACTGAGGCCAAGGACGATTTCTTCGGCCACGACCGACTTTGTCGGCAGGATGAGAAGAACGGAAAGAAGCAGGACCCGGATCATCAGTGTCCCCCCGCCGCGCCGATGCTATAAAGTTCCGCCGGTGTCAGCAGCAGATCGAGCGCCAGTTTACCGCACACGGCCAGCACCATGATCGCCAGCAGGATGCGCAGCTGTTCAGCTTTCATTTTGACGCCGATACGGGTGCCGATCTGCGCCCCGATCACGCCGCCGACCAGCAACAGCACGGCCAGTACGACATCGACGGTGTAGTTTGTCGTGGCGTGCAGCAAGGTGGTAAAACCGGTCACAAAGATGATCTGAAACAGCGATGTGCCGATCACGACCTTGGTGGGCATGCCCAGCAAATAGATCATCGCAGGCACCATGATGAACCCGCCGCCCACGCCCATGATCGCGGCCAGAATGCCCACGCACAGCCCCACCAACAGCGGCGGAATAACCGAGATATAAAGGCCCGAGACGCGGAATTTCATCTTGAATGGAAGCGCATGGATCAGCCCGTGTTTGCGCCGCGTGGGCACAGCCGTTGCCGGATTGCGCGACCGGCGGATGGCGTTCAGGCTTTCAACGAACATCAGCCCGCCAATGATCCCCAGAAAGACGACGTAACACAGCCGCACCAGCAGATCGACCTGGCCTAAGGATTTCAGGTAGTTGAACAGCACAACGCCAAGGGCCGCCCCAACAAGCCCCCCGATCAGCAACACCGTGCCCATGCGTAAATCGACGGTCTTGCGCCGCAGGTGCGCCAAGACGCCGGAAAAGGACGAGGCCACAATCTGGTTGGCCTCGGTCGCCACGGCCACGGCGGGGGGAATGCCGATAAAGAACAACAGGGGCGTCATCAAGAATCCACCGCCCACGCCGAACATGCCGGACAAGATGCCCACAATCCCGCCAAGGCCCAGCAACAAAAAGGCGTTGACCGAAACTTCGGCGATGGGGAGGTAGATTTGCATGCGGCCTCCATACGCCCCTGTTGGCCGTATGATCAACGCCCAATTGAGGCTATGGATAAGACCAGACGTCTCAATCAGCGAGAATTTTGGTTAAATATGCGGCAGTGCAGCACGAAGGACCTTTTCCAGCTTTGCTGCACCGATGGGGGCCATCGCTTTGGTGTGGGAGTGGGAGATTGATTCGTCGCTCATTCCTGCGGCCATGTTGGTGATCGTTGAGATCGCGCCGCAGCGCAGGCCCAGGAACCGGCCCAGGATGACCTCAGGCACGGTGGACATGCCCACGGCATCGGCACCCAAGGTGCGCAGGGCCTTGATTTCTGCGACGGTCTCAAACGACGGGCCTGAATACCACGCATACACACCTTCGTGGAGATGGACATCAGCCGTAACCGCTGCGGTACGCAGCACATCGCGCAAGGCGGGGTTGTAGCAGTCTTTCATAGGCACAAAACGCGCGTCGGTCTGTTCGCCGATCAGCGGGTTGAGGCCGCTGAAATTGATGTGATCCGACAGCATCATAATATCGCCCGTGGGCATGTCTGGCACCATGGATCCGGCCGCGTTGGTGGCGATCATCGTGTCCGCACCCAAGGCTTTCAGAACCTCAAGGGGCAGGCGCATGGCATCGCCGCGCCCGCTTTCGTAGTAATGCGCCCGTCCGCCGAAGACGGCGACGCGCACGCCTTCCAACTGGCCGATCACCAGTTGGGGCACATGGCCGCTGACGCCTGCGTGGGGGAACCCCTCCAGTTCGTCATAAGGAATGGCGACGCCTTCGACGGCACCGGCCAGATGCCCCAGACCGGACCCAAGGATCAGGCCCAGCCGCACCGGCGCATCGCCTGCGATTTCGCGGATCTTATCCGCGAGGTCTTCAGCGTTCCTTGACATAGGGTTGTCCCCCTGCGCGCGGCGGAATGGCCTTGCCCACAAAGCCCGCCAACACGATCACGACGAACAGATAGGGCAGGGATTGGATCAGCTGGCTGGGCACTTTGACGGTTTCGAACAGGGCTGCGACCAGACCGGCCTCTTCGCCGGTTGAGCCAACCCAAGTGGCCAGCGCGATGACAGTCAGCACAGCCGACAGCCCGCCCAGTACGATCACGTCGATCTTTTCGCGTTTGATCGCGTAGAGGACCATGGCCGCGGACGCGCCGATCAGGATCACCATGATCCACAGCACCTGCAGCTGGATGTTTTGGAACCGATTATCAATCGCAAAGAACAGACCAAACAGCAGGCAGGCCCCCAGCGCATACCACGGGCGCCATTTGGCAAAGATCAACGCGGCCAGCGCGATAAAGCCACGGTTGGCGGTCATGTCTTTGGTAAAGCCCGCTTGCACAGCGGTCGACAGATACGCCCCCGCGATGCCGCACAGGATGCCGCAGATGATGACGGCGGAATAGCGCAGACCCACGACGCTGATGCCTGCGGTGTCCACGGCCTCTGGCGCTTCGCCCACGGCGCGCAGGCGCAGGCCGAACCGCGTGCGGTACAAGATCCACCACGTCAGCGGTACGGACAACAGGCCGATATACACAAGGATCGAGTGGCCCGAGACGAATTCGGAATAGAACTGCATGCCCGGAGAGGCCTGCATTTTCTCACGGACACGGGTCAGCGCGCCGGGGAAATCGATGCCATCAAACCGCGCGGCCCCCGACAACGACGGCGTGCGCCCGCCTTGGGCGAACCAGCCTTGCGCAATCACGACCGTCAGGCCAGCGGCGAAAAAGTTGATGGCCACGCCGGAAATCAACTGGTTGCCCCGGAACGTGATCGACGCCAGCCCATGCACGATGGACAGCGCGATTGAGATGCCGATGCCCGCCAAAAGGCCAACCCAGACGGACCCGCTGGCGAAAGACACAGCCGCCGACAGGAACGCCGCCGCCAGCATCTTGCCCTCAAGCCCGATGTCGAAAATCCCCGCACGTTCAGAAAAAAGCCCCGCCAAACAGGCCAAAAGCAGCGGGATCGCCATGCGGATCGAGGCGTCGCCAAGTTGGACGATTGTGAAGAAATCCATGTCGCTTACTCCTTCACCGCTTTGCTGCTAAACCGCATGAACAACCCTTCAATCGGGCTGCGCACCATTTGGTCCAATGCGCCGGTGAACATGATCACCAGGGCCTGGATCACGACGACGATCTGGACGGGGATCGACGTGGCCGCCGACAGTTCCGCCCCGCCTTGATACAGCGCGCCGAACAAAAGGGCCGCGATGATGATGCCGACGGGGTGGTTGCGTCCCATCAGCGCCACGGCGATGCCGATGAAACCCGCGCCGCCGGCGGCGTTGTCCACCAGTTGCGGCGTGTTGATGCCCATGGTGTTGTTCACCGCCATCATCCCCGCCAAGGCGCCCGAAATCAGCAAGGCAATCATTGTGATGTTCACCGCCGAAATGCCCGCATATTTCGCGGCACTTTCAGACTGTCCAAAGGCGCGGATCTGATACCCCAGCCGCGTGTGCCAGATCAGCAGCCACACGCCCACACAGGCCAAAAGCGCAATGAAGATGGAGATATTGACGGGGGAGCGCCCGAACAATTCGGACCCGAACAGCCCCGCGATGTCGTTCAAAGACGGCAGGTGCGTCGCCTCCGGGAAGATGGCCGTAGCCGTCTGCATCTGGCCCGCAGGGCGCAGGGCGTCAGACAGCATGTAAACCAAAAGGCCCGACGCCATGAAGTTGAACATAATCGTCGTGATCACGATGTGGCTGCCGCGCCGCGCTTGCAAATAGGCGGGGATCGTCACCCAAAGGGCACCGAAGACCGCCGCCGCAGCCCCGCCCGCCAACAGCGCCAAGGTCCAGTGGGGCCAAGGGATAAACAGGCACACGATGGCAGCACCCAGACCGCCGACCAGCACCTGACCCTCACCGCCGATGTTAAAGAGCGACGCATGAAACGCCACCGCCACGGCGAGCCCCGTAAAGATGAAATTCGTGGCGTAAAACAGCGTATAGCCGAGGAAATCCGAGGTGCCGACCGCGCCAAAGGCCATCAGCTTGATCGCCTCCCACGGGTTTTGGCCCACGGACCAGAACACAATGACCGAAATGATCGCCGCCAGCAGCAACGACACCACCGGCACAAGGATCACATCGGCCCATTTTGGCATCTTTTCCATGGGTTACACCTTTTCGCCTGTGCCCGCGTGGGCAAGGTTGTCTTCAATTTCTTTTACGGAATGAGGCGCGTCCGTATCGGTCACACCGGCCATGAGCAGGCCCAATTCGGTCTCGTCCGTCTCGGATGGCAGCCGTTCGCCCATAATCTGGCCGTCAAACATCACCGCGATGCGGTCGCTCAGGCCCATGATCTCATCCAGTTCCACGCTCACCAACAGGATCGCCTTGCCCTTGTCACGCAAGGCCACGATCTGTTGATGAATAAATTCAATCGCACCGATGTCCACACCGCGGGTGGGCTGGCCGACCAGCAGCAAGTCGGGATCACGTTCAATCTCACGGGCGACGACGATTTTCTGCTGGTTCCCGCCGGAGAAATTCTTGGCTGCCAACATTGGATTGGGGGGGCGCACATCGAAGCGGTCCATCTTTTCCTGCGCGTCCGCCAGAATGGCCTTGTTGTCCATCAACGCACCCTTTTGATAACGCGCGTCGTGGTGGTAGCCGAAGGCGGTGTTTTCCCAGGCGGAAAACTCCATGATCAGGCCTTCGTGCTGGCGATCCTCCGGCACATGGGCAATGCCACGGTTGCGGCGCGATTGTCCGTCCGAATGGGCGCCGGTCAAATCAATCGCCTCCCCGTTCAGCAGAATTTCACCCGTGGCCTTTTCATAGCCGCCCAGAACCTCCAACAGTTCAGACTGGCCATTGCCGCTGACGCCCGCGATGCCAAGGATTTCGCCAGCACGGATGTTGAAGGAGACGTCTTTCAAACGGTGCACGCCTTGGGCGTCGGTGACGTTAAGCCCGCGCACCTCAAGCACCGTGTCTTTGGGTTGTGCGGGCGTTTTATCCACCCGCAACAACACCTTACGGCCCACCATGCGTTCGGCCAGATCAGCCGGATTGGTGTCGACCGTTTTCACAGACCCCACCATTTCGCCACGCCGCATAACGCTGACGGTGTCGGTGATGTCCATGATCTCCCGCAGTTTGTGGGTGATCAGGATGATCGTTTTGCCTTCTTGCTTCAGCCGCCGCAGGATGCGGAACAACTGGTCGGCCTCCGCCGGGGTGAGAACGCCCGTGGGCTCATCCAGGATCAGAATGTCCGCCTCACGATACAGTGCCTTGAGGATCTCAACCCGCTGCTGCATGCCCACGCCGATATCCTGGATGATCGCGTCGGGATCGACGTTCAACTCATATTCCTCAGCCAGCGATTTCAACTGCTTGCGCGCCTTGGCAAGGGACGGTTTCAACATCGCGCCGTCTTCGGCCCCCAGCACCACGTTTTCCAGCACCGAAAAATTCTGCACCAGTTTGAAGTGTTGAAACACCATGCCAATGCCCGCTGCGATGGCCGCCTGGCTGTCGGGGATGTCGGTGCGGTTGCCGCCCACGTAAATCTCACCGGCGTCAGCTTTGTAGAAGCCATACAGGATCGACATCAGCGTGGATTTGCCCGCGCCGTTCTCCCCGATGATGCCATGAATCGTGCCGGGCATCACGCTGATGGAAATGTCTTTGTTGGCCTGCACAGGGCCGAAGGCCTTAGAAATGCCTTTGAGTTCAATGGCGGGGGCGTTCATGCGCTTTGTCCTTTACCCAACAAATCCGGCCAGCATCACCAGCTTACCGTCGGCGTTTGTGTCCGCAAAATAGGTGCCGTGCTGGATCATGTCGGATCCATCGGGGCCTTTGCCGCCAAAGGCGACGGTCGCGCGGGTGTAGTCGTTTACGGTGTCTGCCGTGTCCACGCTGGCGGTCCATCCGGGGGCGTTGGCGCTGAACATGCCGACATAATCGGCCACTGCATCCAGGCCGGACAGGCGGCCACCGCTGCGTGGGTCCGAATAGGTGAAACCGTCGGCAATGGCCTTTGCGATCATGGCTTTGCGCGCGTCGGCGTCGGCCTCTCCCCAGCTTGCGAAAAAGGTGGCTAGTGCGTCATCCATGTGCTGTTCCCCTGTGGACGGTGCCCGTTTGGCGATTTGAAAAGGCCGCGCCAATCTCTCGGCGCGGCCTTCTCATGTTCGGTTAACTGGTCTTAGAATTCAAGCGCAGGGCAGGTTTCGTCGGACATGTAGTCGTGGACCATCAGCTCACCCGATGCCATGGCAGCGGTTGCGGCTTCGACGGAGGCCAGCATGTCTTCGCTTACCAGTTCGGCGTTGAATTCGTCGAGGGCCACGCCCACGCCGCCTTCAGCCACACCGAGGATCACGATGCCCGCGTCTGTGGTGCCCGAGAAGCTTTCATAAACCACGTTATCAACGCGCTTGAGCATGGATGTCAGGACCTGACCCGGGAACAGGTAGTTCTGGTTGGCGTCCACGCCGATGGACAGGATGCCTTCGTCGGCTGCGGTTTGCAGAACACCAACACCGGTACCGCCCGCGGCCGCAAACACAACGTCAGACCCTTGAGAGATCTGGCTCAGCGCCAGTTCGGACCCTTTTACGGGGTCGTTCCAAGCGGCTGGTGTCGTGCCGGTCATGTTGGAAATAATGGTCATGTCTTCGTTGGCCGCCATTGCGCCCTGTGCGTAGCCACAGGCGAAACGACGGATCAGCGGGATGTCCATACCGCCCACGAAGGACACGGTGTCCGTTTCAGACGCCATACCGGCCATCATGCCCACAAGGTAGGAGCCTTCCTGTTCCTTGAAGCCCACAGCGCGGACGTTTGGCATGTCGATCCAGGACACGTCGATCACAACGAAGTCTGTGTCAGGGTGATCGGCGGCCACTGTTTCCAGCGCGGTCGCCCAAGAGAAACCCGCCATGACGATGGGGCTGTTGCCGTCTTCGGCAAAGCGGCGGATCGCCTGTTCACGCTGCGCGTCGGATGTGATTTCGAATTCAGCAAATTCCTGGCCGTTCTCGTCGGCCCAACGCTGTGCCCCGTTGTAGGCGCTTTCGTTGAAGGATTTGTCGAACTTGCCGCCCAGGTCATAGATAATGGCTGGGCCAGCGCTGTGGCCGTCTGCGAAGGCAGCACCGGCTGCCAGTGCCATGGCGGTCGTTGCGCCCAGAAGTGTTTTTGTAAGGCTCATGTAGAGGTCTCCCCGTTTCGTGTGGTGGGCGCTTTGGTGCGCCCCGTTGATCCTTGGCGCCGCAGTAGGATGCGGTGCGGATGTTTGATCATGCACAAGTAGGCCCCGAAGGACAGGGAAGTTCAACTGATTCTGACAGGTTTGCGGGCAAACGCCTTAGAATGAGGCATCAGACGTGGGGTCAAGCCTGCGTTTCATGCAGATCGCCCCGCTGCCGTCTTTGTAATAATTAGCCCGCGTGGCGTAGGCGGTGAACCCAAGCCCGCGATAGAGGGCGGAGGCCGCGAAATTTGTGTCGCTGACTTCAAGAAACACATCTTCGATCCGCGCTTTGGCCATTGTGGCGAGAGCCGATGCCAACATGGCTTTGGCCCGCCCTTGGCCCTGCACGCGGGGGTGTGTGGCCAGCGTCAGCACCTCGGCCTCGGGCCCGATGCGGCGGATCACGGCGAAACAGGCATCGTCGCCAAAGATCGAAACCGTTGGATCGTGCAGGTAGCGGGCGAAATCCGCTGGCGGCCAGCCCTTGCCCGCGCCAAAGGCCGCGTCATGGGTTTCGGTCAGCCCTGCGGGGGTCACGCCGTCGGTCATGGCAGGATCAGGGGGGGGTGTTCGCGCGACGGCGCAGCATCGGGCGCCTTGACGTACAGCGGCGCGGGGGCGGGAATATCGCCGCCTTGCATGATCCGTGCCGCGGCGATGTGCGCCATCGCCTCCATATGCGCAGAGGCGGCGAACGCAGCCGATGACCGCGCCATTGCCGGCGGGGTGTCAGTCATCACAGGGGTCTGCATCGTTTCAGCGTCAAACAGATAAACCTGATCGCGCGGCGCTGGCACGGTCGTCATGGCGCAATTGGCCAGATGCTGGGTGGTCTCGAAGAGCGACATGCCAACGGCAGGCACCTCAAGGGCCAAGGCGAGGCCCCGCGCCGCCGACACCGAAATCCGAATGCCTGTAAAATTGCCCGGCCCGATGCCCACGGCAATCGCATCCAGATCGGCCCATGTCTGATCGTGCTTGGCCAACAGCCCCTCAAGCAGGGGCATCAGCCGCTCCCCCTGACCCCGCGCCATCTCTTCGACGACCACATGGACCATGCCATTCAAACGCAAAGCGGCGGCGCAATGCGCCGCCGATGTATCAAACGCCAGAAGGGTCGGATCAGGCTGCATCTTTTAGCGTGCGTCCGCTCAGGCCGCGACGGGCCGGACCTCGACCACCTCGGGGATGTAATGGCGCAGCAGGTTCTCGATCCCCATCTTCAACGTCAAGGTCGAAGACGGGCAACCCGCGCAGGCGCCCTGCATGTGCAGATAGACCACACCGCGGTCGAACCCGTGGAACGTGATGTCGCCGCCGTCTTGGGCCACAGCAGGGCGCACCCGCGTGTCCAGCAGTTCCTTGATCTGGTTCACGACCTCACCGTCTTCGCCGGTGTGTTCGGCGTGGCCCGATGCCGCCTGTTCGCCGGTCATCACGGGCGCGCCGGATTGGTAATGTTCCATCACCGCACCCAAAATCGCAGGTTTGATGTGATCCCATTGCACATCGTCGCCCTTGGTGACCGTCACGAAATCAAGGCCAAAGAACACGCCAGTGACGCCTTCTACCGCGAAGATGCGGCGGGCCAGCGGGCTTTTCTCTGCGGCCTCAGCCGACGGGAAATCGGCTGTGCCCATCTCCAACACAGGCTGACCTGGCAGGAATTTCAACGTGGCGGGGTTCGGTGTGGATTCGGTCTGGATGAACATCTGCGAAAACCTTTTTTGTCAGGCTTTACATATGCGGGCCCGTCGCTGCGCTGTCAAGGTTTGGAACGATTCTAAACTGCGCAACGGCAACGGGCCGCCCCAAAGGGGCGGCCCGTGCTGTGTCTTGAAAAGATCGACTTAGTTGAACTCGATTTCCTGGGTGTCGACGATCTGGCCGCCCACTTTCAGGACTGCGATCGCGTCAACGTTGGAGCGGCGGATGTCGACGTTGGTTTCGGTGTTCGCACCGGCCATCACGGCC
>NZ_FWFT01000001.1 GCF_900172275.1 Pseudooctadecabacter jejudonensis | reverse complement strand
AGCATCACGTTGCCCTCGTAGCGGTCAAACTTGGCGGCATATTCCATCGCCTTGGCGTCCCCGCCCGCCTCAATATCATTGAGGATGCCAACCACCGTATCATGCACATCCGAGGCGCCAGAGGCGGCTGTAAGGGTCGCTTTCTTAAGATAATCGCGGGTCATTGCGGCGCAATCCTATTTGTAGATGTCCGGAAGAAGGGTCGTCGACACCGCAGGGACGTAGGCAATAAAGAGGACCACAACAAACATGCTCAGCACGAATGGAATAGCGCGCGCTGCGATCTTGAGGATGGATTCCCCCGTGATACCCGAGACAACAAACAGGTTCAGCCCAAGAGGCGGCGTAATAAACCCCACACCCAACGCGGTGATCATCATCACGCAGAACTGAATTTCATTCATGCCGATGTTTTCGGCCAACGGCATCAGGATCGGTGCCAGAATGACGATGTTTGGTGTCGTCTCCATGACGCAACCGGCGGCCACGAGAATACCGATCATCAACAGGATCAGCAGCCAGGGCTCTTCGGTCAGGCCGGTGGCTGAGGTCACAAAACCTTGTGGGACACCCATGATCGCAAGCGCCTCTGCCAGCGGGGCAGAGAATGCGATGATCGGCAAGATGACCCCGTTTACCTTGGCAGAGCTGACCAACATCGCTGGGAAATCAGCCCATTTCAACGTGCCCAGCAAGAAGCCCATCATGATGGTGACAACAACAGCCGTGGCGCCTGCCTCGGTCGGGGTCAAACGGCCCGAGAAGATCCCGTAAAAGATGATGCCCGGCACGATGAAGGCATACCAGCCGGATTTCAGCGACCGACCCAGATTGCCCAGCCATTCGCTGAACGACAGATCTCCGCCGCCCTCATAGGCATAAATGCGGTTCACGATCAGGTTGGTGATCAGGATCGCAAAGAGAATGCACAGGCCCGGGATCAGTGCCGCAAGAAACAGGGTGGATGCGGATATGCCCAACACCAAACCGATAATGATGTAGGCAATAGAGGGCGGGATCAGGATGCCGGTACAGGCACCTGCTGCAACCAGCGCACAGGCATAGGGGCGGGGGTATCCTGCCTCAACCAGACGGGCGATTGTCATACGTCCAACGGCCGCCGCACCCGCCGCATCAGACCCTGAGATCGCGGCGAACATGCCGCAGACCAGAACCGTTGCAGATCCGAACCCGCCTTTGGTAAAGCAGGTCAACGCTTCGGCCACGTCCAGAAATTTCCGACTGAGGCCGGTGCGCACCAGCACGTCGCCGGTCAGGATGAACAAAGGGATGGCCGTCAGGGCAAAGGCGTCGATCCCGGTGAACAAACGCTCCCCCACCAGCGACAGCGGCAGATCGCCGGACATCAACAGCATCAAAATAGCAGCAGATCCGATGGCAGCCCAGACAGGCACGGCCAAGGCAATAAGGGCGACGAACAGGATGACGGGCACGTAGAAATCCCATCCCAGCTCAACCGTTTGCGCGACAGTCGTCCAAAGCATCAATCGCGCTCCTTAATCAAACAATGTATCGCCTTCGTAGACAGGTTTCCCTGTCCGAAGGGTCGTGAAATCACGGCGCATGGATTGCAAAAGGCGCCAAATCATCAGGGCAAAACCGGTCGGCACAGCCATCAAGAACCACACCTTCGACACCCGAAGGCCATCGGTCACCGAGCCAAACTTCCAAGACACGTGAACGGCTTCGTAAGACCAGTAGAGGGCAATCACAGCCACAACCATCATCACAACGTCGCCAAACATATACAGCAGCGCTTTGGGTCGTGGGGGCAAGTAGTGCATGATCACATCAATGCGGATATGCGCCCGTTCTTTTACAGCAGCGGCCGCGCCGATCCAGGCAAGGTAGATAAAGGCATAGCGCACGATCTCTTCGCCCCAGATGGACGAATAGGCAAAGATCTCGCGGCGCAACACTTCGACCGCCATTGTGATGACCAGCATCACATAAAAGGTCAAAAGCAGCCAGCGCTCGGCGTTCTGGTCAATTTTACGAAGCAGGGTCATGGGTGGTCCCGTTTGGCTTGCATGACACAAGACAGCGCAAGGTTTGCGCGGTGCATCCGTCATGGCGAAGAGGGCATTGGGGGCCCCGCAAACAGGGCCCCCGAAGGTCGCTTTAGGCGTCGTGGACGTAGTATTTGCCCTGCGTGCCGGCCGCTTCTTCCATCTGCGCGAAGGCGTCCATGGATCCGGCGAGTTCGACCTTGAACTCATCCCATTCGGAGCGCTGATAGCCACCGGCCTCTTTCCACTCGGCCAGCTGATCGTCGCTAAGGCTGTGGAATTCGACGCCTGCTTTCGCAAGCTCCGACATGGCATGGGCCCGTGCGGATGGGACTTTGGCGAGGTTCTGGTGCGCCGTCATCTCGGAGCCCCACATGATGCCTTCCTGCACGTCGGCGGGCATGGAGTTGAACCACTCAAGGTTACACGAATAGACCTGAGAATCCGGCACAGCCTGCGTGAAGGTCACGTGGGACAGGATGTCCTTAAAGCCGAATACGAACAGCGCGCCCACAGACGGGTCAAGCGCGTCAGCCACACCCTGCTGGATTGCCGATGGTGTCTCGCCCCAGGCCACAGGTGTCGGGTTCGCACCAACCAGACGGTAGTATTGCTGCAACATGGCAGACCCTGGCACGCGGAACTTCACACCGTCCAGATCGCCCGGCGTGATCACCGCACCGGCGCCGCCTTTGCGCACGGCCACGACGCGAGGGTCGATGTTGACGTAGAACAAGGGCTTAAAGCCGTTTTCTTCGATCTTGGGCGTAACAGTGCTGTTCCAGAAATCGGAATTCACAAGGTTCGTAAAGCGCTGGTTGGACCCGCACAGATACGGCATGTTGATCAGGTCGACAGTGGATGCAAACGGGGCAAAGTTGGACAGCGAATGCTGCGCGGCCTGAATGGTGCCACCCTGAACCGCCTGAACCAACGCGCCACCTGCGCCCAGCTGACCACCAGGTGCCAGTTTGACATAGACTTTGCCGTTCGTGGCGTTCTGGATGTTCTCTTTCAGGTCCAGCTGCATAATCGGGTAGCTGCGCGACGCGCCCAGAACGTAGGCGGTGGCGATCGTCATCGTGTGCTCGGCTGCGGCCTCCCGCTCGCGCTCTTCGTTGGCCGATTGTGCGGCTGCTTGTGTTGACCACAACGTGCCAGCCGCGCCTGCGACCAATGCTGCGGTAAAGCCGGCCGTTGATGCGATCTTCAGGAAATTCCGGCGTTCCGTTGACGCCAGTTCTTCGCGGTCTTTGTAATCCATTTGGTTCTCCTCCCGTTGGACTTATGTGCTGTCGTTGTCATTCCGATCAGCTTCTTTTTTGAGAATCGCGACGACAAACAGAACGGTCGCGCAAAACAGAACCAGCATCTCTCCCACATCCCCAAGGAATGCGCTGTCTGCGAATGCCCCAAGGGCAACATTTAGAAAGAAAATCGCGAAAGCGACGAATGAGATAAGTAAGAACATTCAGGCCTCATATCGGCTGATTCACTAAAACTGTAAGCGTTTACAATCGATTCGTGCAAGCCTTTACATTTTTCAATGCAGCTGAGGCGCCATACACCAAGGCAGGACACGACCGACGCTGGATATGTGCCCAGTGTGTCAGGCGGGTCGAAGGCGTCAGCCCAGGCCGGTTCCCGCCAGTGCGCCACGGGGCAAATCTGGGCGGGTTTGGCGGGCCTTTTTGCGTGGTTCAAAGCATCCGTCGGCCGGCGGGGCAGGCTGACACCATTCAGTTCGTTTTGGCACGCAAAGGGACGTTGCGAGAGCGCGGGGGCTGTGGCATGAATAGGCAATCCAACCTGAACGAAAGAGTTTAGCTCGTGGCAGACTATACCTCCCGCCGTACATTGATGGTCGACACACAGGTGCGCCCCTCAGATGTCACCAAATTCCCGATTATTGATGCGCTTCTCAGCGTCCCGCGTGAGGAATACGTGCCCGATGGTCAGCGGGATGCGGCCTATATCGGTGAAAATATCTCGCTGGGCGAGGACCGCGTGGTGCTTGAGCCGCGGACGCTGGCCAAAATGCTGGATGCGGTTGATGTGCAGCCGACGGATGTGATCCTCGATCTGGGGTGTGGTCTGGGCTATTCCACGGCCGTGCTGGCGCATATGGCCGAATTTGTGGTGGCCCTTGAAGACGATGCCTCCCGCGCGGCGGATGCAGAGGCTATATTGGCCGCCCAAGGGGTGGATAATGCCGCCGTGTTCGAAGGCGCCCTGGCCGACGGCAACGCCAAAAGCGGCCCTTTCGATGTGATCATCCTGCAAGGCGCCATTGAGGTGATGCCCGACAGCCTTGTCGATCAGCTGCGCGAGGGGGGCCGGATGGTGGCCATTTTTGCAGACGGCGCGTTGGGAGAAGTCCGTGTGGGCCGCAAGATTGACGGTGTGATGAACTGGCGGATGTCCTTTAATGCAGGCGCCCCGGTGCTGGCCGGTTTCGCGAAAGAGGCCGCCTTTTCGCTTTAACCAATCTAAATGACAAAACGGTCCGTATATCAGTCACTTGCGAAGGATTTGATGATGAGAATGCGACATATCTTTGCGATGGCTGCACTGGCGGCTGGTGTGATGACGGGACCCGTACGGGCAGATAGCCTTGCCGATGCCCTGCGCGATGCTTACCACAATTCGGGGTTGCTGGACCAAAACCGTGCTGTCTTGCGGGCGGCTGACGAAGATGTGGCGCAATCGCTGGCGTCCCTGCGCCCTGTTGTGACGTGGCAGACGCAGGCGGTGTATCAAGACAGCTCGGCGTTGCGGTCCACGGGCAGCATTTCTGACAATCTATCGGCCACAGCGACAGTCACAGCCAGCCTGTTGTTGGCCGATGGCGGGGCAAGCGCTTTGGCCACCGATGTCCAAAAAGAGCTGGTTTTGCAGACGCGTCAGGGCCTGATTGATGTCGAACAATCCGTGCTGTTCCGCGCCGCACAGGCCTATTTGTCCGTGCGCAGCGCGTCCGAGTTTTTGGCCCTGCGGCGCAACAATGTCGGTCTGATCCAGCAGGAGTTGCGGGCGGCCCGTGACCGGTTCGAAGTCGGAGAGGTTACACGAACAGATGTGTCCCTGGCGGAGGCCCGTTTGGCCGCAGCCCGCAGCCTTTTGGCCTCAGCCGAAGGCGCGCTTGTGCAAGCGAACGAAGAATTCCGCGCCGCCGTGGGCCGTGGTCCGGGCCGCCTGGCCGTAGTCAGCCCTGCACGTTTGCAACATGACGTGGAGGCCGCCCGCGCCTTTGCCGTGCGCAACCACCCCAATATCCGCGCCGCCCAACATGCCGTCACCGCCGCCGAGTTGAACATTCGCCGCGCAGAGGCCGCGTTGAACCCCCGTCTGAACCTGTCCGGCACGCTGGGCCTCACAGACGAAGGTGACACAACACAGCGCTTGGCCCTGACCTACGGAGGCACGATTTATCAAGGTGGACAGCTGCAATCGATCATCCGTCAGGCGCAGGCCAACCGCGATGCAGCCCGCGCTGGTCTGTTGATCACCACCCAAGGGATCAATCAGCAAGTGGGCAATGCCTATGCCGTTTTGGCGGTGGCACGGGCCAGCCGCGAGGCCTCTGATCTGCAGATTCGTGCCGCCCGCACAGCCTTCCGCGGCGTCCGCGAAGAGGCCACATTGGGCGCCCGCACAACGCTGGACGTCCTGAACGCGGAACAGGAATTGCTGGATGCGCAGGCCAACATGATCGACGCTCAGGCCAATGAGGTCGTGGCCAGCTATGGCGTCTTGGCCGCGATGGGCTTGTTGACGGCAGATCACTTGAACCTCGGCGTGCAAAGCTATGATCCCGCTGCCTATTATAATCTGGTCCGTGAAGCCCCATCGCGGGTGTCTGAACAGGGTCAGGCGCTGGATCGGGTGCTGGAATCTCTCCAATAATACTTCAAAAGCCGACTATCGGTTGTTTGGAATCAGTGGGGCGGTTATCATCCGGACTTGAGGCGAAAGCAGGAACAAAATGTCCGACCCGGTGACCAACGTAGAAATTGAGGATGTACTGTCCTCTATCCGCAGACTTGTGAGCAATGGCGACACGTCGCGCGCGAACGCGTCTGAGGACGGGGGCACGTCCCAGATCAATGAGGGCGTAGGGGATGAGGACGCGGCACAGCACCATGTGCCCGAAGGGTCTGCTGCGGATCGAGGTTGGTTTGATGCACCCGATCAAAACAGCCAACCCGCACAAGATGATACCGCCGTCTCGACACAGGCTGAGGCGACCGCGCCGGACGACAAGCCCGAAAAGTTTGTTTTGACGCCTGCGTTTCTCGTTGTGGATGAGGGCCAGCAGCCCGCGGATGAGGATCATGAGGACCACGCCGTGGACTGGGCTGTCGACCCTGATGAAAATGCCGATCTCGTGCAGGACCACGAACAGAATGACGACTGGACAGACATGTCCGAGGATCAGGTCGCAACAGGCAAAACTGAGGTGGATGATACGCCACCCGATGTCGCCCCACTTGAGCTGACCAACCGCATCGTCGAAGAGCCACCGCAGAGCGTTGAGGCCTCGGACGGGGAGGCGGGGGAGGACACGCCGGTTGAGGCGGGTGTCACCGCCGACGTTCCAGACCGATCCGCACTCGTTGCCCAAATCGCTGAGCTTGAGGCCGCGGTCAGCAACGAAGCGCAAGAGTTCGAACCGGACGGCAGCGAGATTGTCGCGCAAACCATAGCGTGGCCTGGCACCATCGTTCGGCAGCTCAGCGAGGATACGCCTGAGGCTGAAACCATCGAGGCCGGCGAAACCGGACATCAGGGGAGTGATGCCGCTGCTGTCGCGCCTGACCGGGAAGGTGCGGCAGATGAAGCGGCACAATTCACTCACCGTGATCCCGCCGCTGCAAGGGTCGATGTAAGGGTCGATGACGCTGGCGATTATGATGATGAGTTGGACGATGATCTGGATGAGATCATGGCTGGTAATGGCACGATCGACGAAGAGGCCCTGCGCGCTTTGGTGTCAGAGGTCGTGCGCGAGGAACTGACCGGCCCGATGGGCGAACGGATCACACGCAACGTGCGTAAACTGGTCCGCCGTGAAATCTACCGCATTTTGAACAGTCAGGAATTCGACTGATCCGCCCGATAGGCAATTTGGCCAGATCATCGTGTGTTGGGGTCAGGCCTGGGGGACATCCTCAGCCAGACCAAGAAGCCGATCCACATCCAACGTGGCTTCCAAATGATGCGCTAAGGTATCTAGCGTCGCCTCGACCCCTGCATCGTAGTTCAGTGTCTGAATAGGCGCGCCAATGCCCTCCATATAGGCGGCGCGAAACCCGTCGGATGCAAACAACCCGTGCAAGTAGCAGCCTTTGATGCGTCCGTCCGCGCTGGCTGCCCCTTCGGACCGGCCGTCCAACGTCAGCCATCCGTTTGTGCGATCAGGGCCCACCGTCTCACCTATGTGGATTTCGTAGCCCGTGACAGGATCGCCCGTTGCGTCATAGCGCGCCTCGGACAGGGCCAGTCGTTTGTGCTGGGCCATGACCGTTGTGACATCCAACAGCCCCAGCCCGCGCACGCGGGTCGCGGGCCCCTCGATACCGTCAGGGTCGGAAATTTCGCGCCCCAACATCTGATATCCGCCACAGATGCCCAGAACGTGCCCTCCGCGCCGAACGTGTGCCAACAGATCGGTGTCCCACCCTTGCGCGCGGAAATGCGCAAGATCCGCAATGGTAGATTTTGACCCCGGGATCAGGACGAGGTCTGCATCGCCGGGCAGGGGGCGGCCCGCTTCGACAATTTCGACCGTCACATCGGGTTGCGCGGCGAGGGGGTCCAGATCGTCAAAGTTGGCAATCCGGTTCAGGCGCGGCACCGCCACCTTGATGGCGCCGCCTTTGCGGCTGGCCACATCCATGACGTCCTCAGCAGGCAGTTTCCACGCATCGGCAAACCACGGCACGATCCCCAGCGGGGCCCAGCCCGTGTGGCGGGCGATGGCGGTCATACCGTCGTCAAACAACGTGGTGTCGCCGCGAAACTTGTTGATCGCAAAGGCTTTGATGCGGGCGCGGTCCTCGGGCGGCAGGATCACATCCGTGCCGACCAATTGCGCGATGACGCCGCCGCGATCAATGTCGCCGATCAGCACCACGGGGCAATCCGCGGCCTCCGCAAAGCCCATGTTGGCGATGTCACCGGCGCGCAGGTTGATTTCGGCGGGGGAGCCTGCGCCCTCAATCAAGATCAGGTCGTATGCGCCCGCAAGCCGGTGGTAGCTGTCCAGCACACGCGGGATCAAATCTCCCTTTCGCGTACCGTATTCGCGCGCCTTCATGGTGGCAAAACGCTTGCCCTGCACGATCACCTGCGCGCCCACATCGGTTTCGGGCTTCAGCAGGACAGGGTTCATATCCGTGTGCGGATCAAGCCCACAGGCCAATGCCTGCAGCGCCTGCGCGCGGCCAATCTCGCCGCCATCGGTGGTGACTGCGGCATTGTTCGACATGTTTTGCGGCTTGAACGGCGCGACGGTTAGCCCCCTCATGCGGGCGGCACGGCACAGCCCTGCGACCAACATGGATTTGCCCACGTTGGACCCTGCGCCCTGAATCATGATTGCCTTTGCCATGGCCGTCCTCCACGCTGCATGTCTAACAGCCCCGCCCGATGAGGAAAGACATGAACACGCCCGCCCATCTGATTTTCGGCCTTGCCGCATTCGGCAAACGGGACGCAGCTGTCGTGACGGCGGCGGCCTTCGCGGGGGCGTTGATCCCGGATTTGTCACTGTACCTGCTGGCGGGGTTTCATTTGGTCGTACTGGGCACCGACCCGCAGGTGGTGTTCGGAGAGCTTTATTTCTCGGACCTGTGGCAGACAATTTTCAAGATCGACAATTCGGCGGTGTTGTGGGGGATTGCGCTGGCGGTGGCAGGGTGGTTCCGCAGCGGGTGGGGCATTGCCCTGTGCGGGGCCGCCTTGTTGCACATCGGACTGGACTTTCCGCTGCACCATGACGATGGCCGCGCCCACTTTTGGCCGCTGTCGAACTGGGTGTTCGAAAGCCCCGTCAGCTATTGGGACCGCAATCACTATGCCAGCATAGTCGCCCCGCTTGAGATCGCGGTGTCACTGATCCTGTGTGCGGTGTTGTGGCGCAGGTTTCAGGGCTGGCTTATGCGGGGCCTGATCGTGGCCCTGGCCTTGGGTGAGGCGGCTCCCGGTCTGATCTGGATGTTTGTCTTTAGCGGCTGACCCCGTGCATTGACGGGCCCCAAAAGAAAAACGCGGCCCGAGCAGAGGGCCGCGTTTTCACGATCTGATAACAGTGCGGAAGGATTAGGCTGCGCGGGCTTCTTGCTCCGCGGCTTCTGCCACGGCACGACGCTCACTCTCCTCGCGGGAGAGGGCGACGGAGGTGCGAACACCTTTGCCCACGAAATCCATCAGACCCTGAACAACACGTTCGTTCGGGTCGATCCCTGCGCAAGACAGAACTTCACGGCCATCACGAGAGCGCGCCCAGCGGGCGATCTGTTCGGGGCCGTTGCCGTACTTTTTGTCATCAGCAATGGCGTCATCCAAAGCAGCCAACACAACAGCCGCAAAGAGCTTACGGGCGCGGTTGCCTTGTTCGTTGTTAAACGCTGTGCCGTCGACGAAATCTCGCATATTCGGTCCTTAGTTTGGGTCGTTGTTGTTTTTAGTCTTGTATCGAGCGTGAGGGGCAATATGCCTATTTCAGCCCGATTCGGGGTTCTTCATTTGGAATGGCAGCCATGCGTTTATGGCATACCTTCGCCGCATCACCAACACCTTATGGTTGGCTTGCGCGGCTTCTCACCACCGGATATAGGCGTCCTTAACTTTTCTTCAACCTTTCGACAACTTTTGGACACAATTGAACGATGGCAAAAATCAATGGCAATGAGATCAGAATCGGCAACGTGTTGGAGCACAACGGAGGCTTGTGGGCTGCGGTAAAGGTCGATCATGTAAAGCCTGGAAAAGGGGGCGCATTTGCGCAGGTTGAGATGCGCAATCTGCGCAACGGGTCAAAGTTGAACGAACGCTTCCGGTCCGCCGACAAGGTCGAGAAGGTCCGTCTGGAGCAGAAAGATCAACAATTCCTTTACGAGACCGACGGGATGTTGGTTTTCATGGACACCGAGACATATGAGCAGATCGAACTGCCCGCTGAACTGCTGGGCGAACGCCGCCCTTTCCTGCAAGACGGCATGATTGCGGTGATTGAATACTACGAAAGCGAGGCGCTGAACGCGTCCCTGCCGCAGAAAGTGACCTGCAAGATCGTCGAGACCGAGCCGGTCGTCAAAGGCCAGACCGCCGCCAATTCATTCAAGCCCGCCATTCTGGACAACGGCGTGCGCGTCATGGTGCCTCCGTTCGTTGGTCAAGACGAGGACATCATCGTGAATACCGAGACAATGGAATATGCCGAACGCGCCTAAAAGCGCGATGGAGTACGCCGAAGGCGCCTGAGGAACCGGCGTTGGAAAATTGAAAAAGCCGGCCCCTGACGGGGTCGGCTTTTGTAGATTTTATAGGTGCGGGTTGAGGGGTGAGCCCTTCGCGGTTGGGTCAGCTTTGGGTGTTAGCTGCGCCTCCGGCGGGAGTTTTTGGGTCAGATGAAGGGGGGACGGCGCGCAAGGTTGCGGTCTCTGCCTGCATTTGGCCTGTGGCGCGGTCGTAGCGGACGTGGGCCAAGGCCAGACCGTCTGATTGGGTGTAAAGGGTGCCGACCGATTTGCCGTTCGCGGTGATTTCTGTGCCCACGGGTGCGGTGCCGGTGATGGTGAGCTGGACGAGGCCCTTTTTCAGCTCTGTCTTATGTTTCATGCGTGCGGCGATTTCCTGGCCGACGTAGCAGCCCTTGCGGAAGTCGACGCCGTTCAGACGTTCAAACCCAGCTTCGAGAATATAGGTGTCGGGGGTCAATTCCACGCCCGTTTCGGGGATCAGGTGGGCCACACGCAGGGTGTCCCAATCTGTTGAATCCTCAGTTTGTGATGCCCTAAAGGCCCGCCAGCCCAGGGCGGTGTGGCGCGGATCGGCCATGGCGCCTGAAGGGGCGGGGCCGGTGCCGCGGGAGACCTGCAGAGTGCTTTCCTCAATGTCCACCTTGGCGCGCAGGCGGTACATGGAGAGCCGTTGGGCGAGGGTCGGCGCATGGGAAGAGGCCACATCGACCAGATAGCCGTCTTCATGTGCGGCCACGAAAAAGTCGGCAATGTATTTGCCTTGGGGTGTCAGCAAGGCGGCGTAGACCAACCCCTGATCCGTCTTTGCAATGTCGTTGGTGATCAGACCTTGCAGGAAATCGCGGGCATCGGGGCCAAAGAGGCGGAGGAGGGTGCGCTGTGTCATACGGAGTATCTAGGAACGGCGATCGCGCCCGAAAAGGCGTGCCATCCAACTGAGGGGTGCTGACGTGACGGTGGGTGCGATTTTTGCCGTCTCTGGGCGGTTTGTGCCATCGACCACCTGTTTGCCGTCACGGAATTGCAAGCGGTAGAGATCCGCATAAAGCCCGCCGCGGGCCAGCAGATCCTCGTGCGTGCCTTCGTCCACCACACGGCCTTTGTCCATGACGATGATCTTGTGGGCCGACTGGATCGTCGAAAGCCTGTGGGCGATCACGAGGGTCGTGCGGCCTTTGGCCAGACGGTCAAGGGCGGATTGGACGATGGCCTCTGATTTGGTGTCCAGCGCGCTTGTGGCTTCATCCAGCAGCAAGATGGGCGTGTCGCGCAGCAGGGCGCGAGCGATAGCCACCCGTTGGCGTTGCCCGCCCGATAGGTTGGACCCGCGCGGCCCTGCGGGGCTGTCGAGCCCTGCGGGCAGCTTGTCCAGGAAATCGGACACATGGGCGTTCTCAAGGGTTTGTCGCAGCGCGTCTTCGTCCACGTCCGTCCGGCCCAACAGGATGTTGTCACGCAGGGTTTCGTCAAAAAGGGCGGCGTCTTGGGCCACCGTGGAAATCAGCCCGCGCAGGGCGTCCAGATCGAGGTTGCTGATGTCGATGGTGTCCAAGGTGACGGCGCCTGATTGCGGCTCTACCAGTCGTGTCAGCACGTTAAAGATCGTGCTTTTGCCCGCGCCCGATGCGCCCACCAGCGCGGTGGTTTGACCGGCCTTGGCGGTGAAGGTGGTGCCGCGCAGCACGGGCAGATCGCCATAGCTCAGCTGGACGTCGTCGAAGGTAATTTCGGGGGCGCCGTCTGGTGGGGTTTGCACCGTGGCAGGCGACAGCAAGGTGGGTTCGGTTTCGAACAGATCCAGAAGGCGGTCAATTGCGGCGGCGGCGGCCTGCCACAGCCCGCTTAGGTTGCCCAGGCGGCGCAAGGGGTCAAACGCTATGGCCATGGCCGTAAAGAACGCCATGAATTCGCCCACCGTTTTTTCACCGTCAATGATCTGGCTGCCGCCGTAGGTCAGCACCGCCAGAAACCCGACGCCCGCCATGATATCCACGAAGCTGGGGATCAGGGCCTGGCCGAAGGCGGCCTCGGTCTCGGCGCGCACACGGTGCCCCGTGAGGCCGTCATAGCGGCGGGCCTGATACTCCTCCAGCCGGTTGAGTTTGATGGGGTTGATGCCGTGAAACACCTCATCAAGGCGGGTCGACATGCTCGCGGCCACCTCACGGGCGGCGCGGGCTTTGCGGCGCACAAATTTCTGGATCAACAGGGACGGCAGGATCATCACAGGGATCCCCACCAGCGCGATCAGCGTCCAGACCCAATCGATATAAAGTGCCACCGAAAACAAAGAGATCGCCGCGATCAAATCACGGCCCAAGCCCGTGATGATGCCTGTCCAGACACGGCCCAGGGCCTGCACATCGCCCTGAACCCGTTCAATCAGGGTCCCGGGCGGATTGTGTTGGTGGAACGCCGTGTCCAGTTGCATCAGATGGCGCAGCAGATCGGTGCGGATGTCGGCGGAGGATTGTTCGGCCACGCGTTTCAGGATCACCCGTTGCGCCACCGAGGTGACCGCACGTGTCAGAAACAGCCCAAAGATGATGGCCCCCACGATCCAGATCGCGCCGCTTTGCCCGCCGATGAAGACATCGTCAAACATCGGCTTCATCATGTAGCTAAGCACGCCAAACGTGCCGCCTTCCATGATCATCAGCACCAAGGCCACCGCCAAAAGCGGCCAATGGCGGCTGAGGTAGCGGCGCCATAGCCATCCAATCATTATGCTGGATCGGCGTTCAGGGTTGGGGGTGTCTGACATAAGGTTCATCCGTTGGTCTGCCCCCCGTTTACGCGGCTTTGGCAAGGGGGGGAAGATCATTGCGTCTTTCAAGCTGGCGCTGATGTCTGGTTGACGGCATGACGGGGCGCGTTAGGGTCTCTGCCAAAGGTGTCCCACGAAAAAGGTATGCGCGCATGTTTGCCAATGGTCTGTCCTATCTTGCAATCCCTGGTCCGTCGGTCATGCCGGACCGTGTGTTGCGGGCCATGCACCGTGCGGCCCCCAATATCTACACCGGGGAATTGCATGATGTGACCCGCAGCCTGATCCCCGATCTTAGGTCGGTGGCGCAGACAGATCATTCCGTTGCCATCTACATCGCCAATGGTCACGGCGTGTGGGAGGCCGCGTTGTCAAACGTCGTGGCCGAAGGCGATACGGTGTTGGTTCTGGCCACGGGGCGTTTTTGCATCGGCTGGGGGGAGATGGCCGAGGGCCTTGGCGCGCACGTTGAAACGATTGATTTTGGCAACAGCGACGCGATTGATCTGGCCCAAGTCGAGGCTGCGTTGCGCGCCGACACCGGCGGGCGCATCAAGGCGGTGCTGACCTGTTTGGTCGACACGTCGACCGGGGTGCTGAATGACATCAAAGGTGTGCGGGCGGCAATGGATGCGGCGGGGCATGCAGCACTTTTGATGTGTGATTGCATTGCGTCTTTGGGGTGCGATGAATACCGGATGGACGACTGGGGCGTCGATGTGACCGTGGCGGCAAGCCAGAAAGGTCTGATGACCCCACCCGGCATCGGGTTTGTGTGGTTCAACGACCGCGCCGATGCCGTGCGTGAGGCCATGCCACGTGTGTCGCGCTATTGGGATTGGCGCCCGCGGGTGGAGGCCGATGAATACTGGAAATACTTTGACGGCACAGCGCCCACCCACCACATCTACGGCCTGCGCGAAGCGTTGGACATGATCGCACAAGAGGGGCTAGAGGCCGTGTGGGCACGCCATGCAGGGCTGGCCGAGGCGATCTGGGCGGCCATTGACGTCTGGTCCTCAGCCGGGCCGATGCAGATCAACGTGGCCGACAAGGACGCGCGGTCGCGGGCGGTGACGTCATTGAAGTTGGACGAAGGGCAAGGCGATGCCCTGCGGGCGTGGTGCGAAGACAAGATGGGCGTCACGTTGGGCATTGGCCTTGGCCGCACCCCTGCCAGCGCCTATTTCCGGCTGGGTCATATGGGGCATGTGAATGGCCAAATGGTATTGGGGTTCCTTGGCACGATCGATGCGGGTCTCAAGGCGCTGGGCATCCCCCACGGCGCAGGCGCGATCGAGGCCGCGGCGCGTAAGTTGGCGGATCTAGCCGTCGCTGATGCGGGCCGCACGCAGGCGGATCAGGCCGTCGATCAGTGCTGCGGATAACATGACCCAAACGATTCCAAAGGTGGCTGCGATGGTGAAAAATGCCATGAACAGGATCCCGAAAGCGGTCACCAGAAAGGCATTTGTGTAGTCTTCAACGCGGCCGGGGTATCGTTTCATGCAGCACTCCTTTGGGTTGGTCCGTTTGATCCTAGCATTGGGGCGTGAAAAATCACCTAAAGGTTCCGAGATGTCGCAGGGGCTGCGGCCGATGCCTCCGTTAAGGCCTCAGGCAGGGCAGCGGCGACAAGCGCCATATCCTGTGGCGATCCGCACGAGATACGGATGCAGCGATCTTGGGGGGACACAAAAGGCATCCGCACGAAAATGCCCCGCGCCGTCAGGCCCGTCAGCATGGCACGGGCGAAGGCGCCGTCCTGGCCGCAGTCTATCGCGACGAAGTTTGTGGCAGAGGGCAAGGCCGTCAGGCCGTTGTCTTCGGCAATCTGTGTGAGGGCGGCGCGGGACGTCTGCACCTGCCTGCGGACATGAGTAAGCCACTCAGCATCGGCCAAAGCGGCCAAGGCCCCAGCCTGTGAGACACGGGACATCCCAAAGTGATTGCGCACGCGATTGAAGGCCGAAATCAGATCAACATGCCCCACCGCATAGCCGACCCGTGCGCCCGCCAGACCGTAGGCCTTGGAGAACGTCCGCGTGCGGATCACCTTGGGATCATGGATGTTGAACGCGGGCGCTGTGCCGTCGGGGGCCAGTTCGACATAAGCCTCATCCAGAACCAGAAGGCAGCCCTCGGGCAGGTTCTGGATCATCAGCAGGATGGTCTGGGCATCGTGACAGGTGCCCATCGGATTGTCAGGGTTTGAGATGTACACAAGTTTTGCGCCGACCTGCCGCGCCTTGGCGATCAGGCGTTCGGGGTCTTCATGGTCGGCGGTGTAGGGCACTGTGTGAACCGTGCCGCCGTAGCCTGTGACGTGATAGTTGAATGTCGGATAGGCGCCTGCACTGGTGACCACATGATCACCCTGCGTCACCGTCAGACGCACAATGCTGTCCAGCAACCCGTCAATGCCTGCGCCCACGACGATGTTTTCCGCCGGAATCCCGTGCGTCGCGCTCAGGGCGTGGCGCAGATCATGGCTTTCGGGGTCGCCGTACATCCAAGCGTCCGCCGCGGTATCCGCCATGGCTTGGACCGCTTTGGGGGACGGGCCAAAGACGCTTTCGTTGGCCCCCAGACGGGCCTTGAAAGCTGTGCCATTGGCCCGTTCCTGTGCTTCTGGCCCGATAAAGGGCACGGTGGCGGGCAGGCTGGCGGCCAGTGGGGTGAGGTGCGGGCTGTGGGTGGTTTTGTCCGTCATGGTGGGGAGTTTGCGCCGCAGGTTCCCCGTTGAAAAGGGGCAGGTGGTCCCCACGTGATGGTCAGGAGGATGGTTATGGTAAATTTCACACGACGGGGATTTTTGGGAGCGACAGGTGCGGCCCTCGGCATACGGGCAGCGGCCCCCCTCGCACGGTCCGGCGGGGGGCGGCGGATCCTGACGCTGGTCTACGACAAATCGCTTGGCATGATGCGCGCGGTGGAGCGTGTGGTGCCGTGAAGGGTTTGGATCGGATTGGCTTCGCCAATCCGATCCGCTGGGGGCGCTGCCCCCGGCCTGCGGCCTCCCCCGGCATATTTGTGAAACAGCGAAACAGGGGCGCGGTGGGTGAGGTGTGCGCGCCCCTGATGTGGGGTTAGATTTCGTTCAACTGGGCCAAGGCGGCTGTGAGCTGGGCGATTTCTTCTTCTCTGAGCGCGAGGTTGGCTTGTGCTTCTTCCACCACCTCCGCCGAGGCATTGGCGGCGAATTTGGGGTTGCTCAGCCGTCCGCGCAGCCCGCCTGCCTCTTTTTCGACTTTGGCCAAAGATTTGGAAATGCGGGCTTTTTCCGCGTCCACATCGATAATGTCCGCCAAAGGCAGGGCGAAGGTCGCGCCGCGTGTGCCGACCATCATCGAGCCCTTGGGGGCTGCGCCCACGGTCAGTGTATCGACGCGGGCGAGCCGTTTGATCAGCGCCTCATTCGCGGCCCATGCGGCGGTGGCGGCGGCGTCGGCCTCCACCTGCACCAGCGGCACATAGAGACCTGCAGGCACGTTCATTTGCGCCCGCGTAGAGCGGATGTTTTCGATGATCTGGACCGTCCAGTTGAGTTCGCGGTCCGCTGCCTCATCCACCAGATCTGTGCCGTAGTCGGGCCAGTCGGTATGAGCCAGAAGGGTGGTATGGCCTTTGAGCGACCACAGCTCTTCTGTGATGAAGGGCATGATGGGGTGGAGCAGGATCAGACATTGATCGAGGACCCATGACAGGGTCGCGCGGGTTTCCTCTTTCTCGGCGTCGGTGCCGTCCATCAACAGCGGTTTGCTGAGTTCAAGATACCAGTCGCAGACCTTGCCCCAGACGAATTTATAGAGCGCGTCGGCGGCGTCATTGAAGCGGTAGGCGTCAAGGGCTGTGTTGACGTCGGCCAGGGTGCGGGCGGTTTCCCCGATGATCCATTTGTTGACGGATTTGGTCGGCTGGCTGTCGTATGGCAAGCGTATGGCTGGCGTATGGCTGGCAGCTGGCTTGAACGCGTCGTTCATTTCCGCAAAACGGGCCGCGTTCCAGAGTTTAGTGCCGAAGTTCCGGTAGCCCGCGATGCGGCTTGTGTCGAGTTTCAGCGCGCCGCCAAGGGACGCCATCGCCGCATTGGTGAACCGCAACGCGTCGGCGCCGTATTCGTCAATGATGTCGAGTGGGTCGATGACATTGCCCGTCGATTTCGACATTTTCTTGCCCTTGGCGTCGCGGACAAGACCGTGCAGGTAGATCGTGTTGAACGGAATGTCGTCCACCACGGCCAACTGCATCATCATCATCCGCGCGACCCAGAAGAACAGGATGTCCTGACCGGTGATGAGATCGGACGTGGGGAAGTACTTTTGCAGCGCCTCCGTGTCCTCGGGCCAGCCCAGCGTACCGATGGGCCAGAGGCCGGAGGAGAACCAGGTGTCGAGGACGTCGGGGTCGCGGGTCAGAACGGCGCCATCGCCCGCTTGCGCGCGCGCTTCCGCCTCTGTCGCGGCGCAAAACTGGTTGCCGTCTTCGTCAAACCAAACCGGGATTTGGTGCCCCCACCACAGCTGGCGCGAGATGCACCAGGGCTCGATGTTTTCGAGCCAATGGTAGTACGTCTTCTCGCCGCTTTCCGGCAGAATTTTGACAGTGCCGTCGCGGACGGCGTCGAGCGCAGGGCCGACAATTTTGTCGGTGTCGACGAACCATTGGTCCGTCAGCATGGGTTCGATGACAACCTTGGAGCGGTCGCCGAAGGGCTGCATGATCTTTTTGGCCTCCACCAGCGGGACCTCTTGATCCTCCCGCGCCTCGCCGCCTTCTTCGGGGGCAAGAGGTTTGAGAGCAGCCTTGCCCAGACGAGGGTCGTGGGCGGGAACCATGACGGCGAGGCCTTCGGCGGTGATGTCGTCGACGACAGCTTTGCGGGCCTCGAACCGGTCCATGCCGCGATAGGCGTCTGGGACGAGGTTCATGGCGGCGATCACAGATTCATCCGGCAGGGGGATTTCGCCATTGGCGATTTTCTGCGCCGCTTCGGCCTCTTCCGCATAGGGTTTGCCGTCCGCCCGCATGGCCGCCTTGGTGTCCATGAGGTTGTACATGGGGATGCCGCCGCGTTTGGCGACGAGGTAGTCGTTGAAGTCATGCGCACCGGTGATTTTCACCGCACCTGAGCCGAAGTCAGGGTCAGGGTATTCGTCCGTGATGATCGGGATCAGACGACGATGTTCTTTCGGGCCAACGGGAATTTCGCAGAGTTTCCCGACAATTGGAGCGTAACGTTCATCTGATGGGTGAACCGCAACGGCTCCGTCGCCCAACATGGTTTCGGGACGGGTCGTGGCGATTGAGATATAGTTACGCTCTTCGCTAAGTATGATATTTCCGTCTTCGTCCTTCTCCTCGTACGTGTAGGTCGCGCCACCTGCGAGGGGGTACTTGAAGTGCCACATGTGGCCGTCGGTTTCGATGTTTTCGACTTCGAGGTCAGAGATCGCGGTTTCAAATTTCGGGTCCCAGTTGACCAGACGTTTGCCGCGGTAAATGAGGCCTTTGTTGTACATCTCAACAAAGACCTTGATGACCGCGTCGTGGAAGTTGCCGTCATTGCCTGCAGGCGCGCCGGGGGCGCCGGACATGGTAAAGGCCTCGCGGTCCCAGTCGCAGGATGCGCCAAGACGTTTGAGCTGGTTGATGATTGTCCCGCCCGAGGTGGCTTTCCACTCCCATACTTTTTCTAGGAATTTGTCGCGGCCCAGTTCGGCGCGACCCGGTTGCTGGGTTTCGGCCAGCTGGCGTTCGACAACCATTTGTGTGGCGATGCCCGCGTGGTCCGTGCCGGGCTGCCAGAGCGTGTCAAACCCGCGCATCCGGTGCCAGCGGACCAGAATGTCCTGCAGGGTGTTGTTGAAGGCATGGCCCATGTGCAGCACGCCCGTGACATTGGGCGGGGGTATCATCACGGAATAGGTGTCGGTCCGCGTCGCATTGGCACCAGCGGCGAAGGCTTTTTCGGACAGCCACCGCTGGGTGATGCGGGCCTCGGCCTCTGCCGCGTCGAATTTCTTTTCCATGGTCATGGGACACATCCTGTTTGGGTTTGCGCAACCGTTTAGCCAATGAACGGGCCAATCGAAAGGGGCGATGTCGGATTTGCATATTTGGAAAACAGCGAAACGGGTAACGGCGCTTTAACCAAATCATTGGATTGTTCTGGGGCGGTACAGGCAGGCATGCCGATGGCCGTAAACGGCGAAGCCGCCCCGTCCTACCAGTCGACAGAGCTGAGCATGGGGGCGGGGCGCACCGCCCTGTTTCGCTGTTTCAAAAATATGCAAAATCCAACCGTAGGGTCGGGCGCCTTCGGTGCGGGATGGATCGCTGGGGCCTTTGCCCATCTATGGGGTGGACGTCCGATATGGTCAGGCTAAGGTCCGCTGAAACAAACCGGAGGTGCGCTCATGGAAAAGTTTGGCAAATCACAGTCTGTGAAACGGGTTGAAGATATTCGTTTTCTGACGGGTCATGGCCGATATGTGGATGATATCGCCCCGGATGGTGCGTTGCGGGCTTATGTCCTGCGGTCAACGATCGCCCATGGGGTGATCGAGGCTTTGGATGTCGCGGACGCGCGTGCGGCAGACGGGGTACATATGGTCCTTACGCTTGGCGATCTTGAGGCTGCGGGCGTGGGCGTGGCCCTGCAGGCCACCGTCGTGACAAACCGAGATGGGACGAAAGGCGCAGAGCCTGAACGCCCGCTCTTGGCGCGGGACCGTGTGCGGTTTGTGGGCGAACCGGTTGCCTTTATTGTGGCCGATACACTGGCGCAGGCCCGCGATGCGGCCGAGATGATCGAGCTTGAGATCGCCGATCTTGAAGCCCACGTCGTGGTGGAGCCGGGGGGCGAGATGTTGCATGCGGAGGCGCCGGACAACCTCGCCTTTGATTTCGGGCTTGGGGATGAGGATGCGGTGACGGCGGCCTTGGACACGGCCGCCCACGTTATCAAAGTGCCCGTGGACGACAACCGCGTGATCGTCAATTCGATGGAACCGCGCGGCTGTTATGCCGAACCTGAGGGGGCGGACAGGTTGCATGTGTCGGTCAACGGGCAGGGCGTTTGGGGGACGCGGGACAAAGTGGCCGCGATGCTTGGGCTGGATAAGGCGCAGGTGCGGGCGACCAATCCCGATGTTGGCGGCGGGTTTGGCATGAAGGCGATGGACTATCCAGAAACCCTGCTGACCGCCTATGCGGCGCGCGCCTTGGGGCGTGCGGTGGCGTGGATGTCGGACCGGTCCGAGGCGATGCAAAGCGACAATGCGGGCCGTGATCTGAACTCTGTCGCGACCTTGGGCTTTGATGCGGACCACCGGTTGGTGGCCTACCGTGTTGATACGATTGCCAATATGGGCGCGTATAATTCGGAATACGCCCAACCCATCCAGACGGAACTGTTTAGCAAAGTTTTGCCCGGCGTGTATGATCTGCAGGCGGTCTACATGCGCACCCGTGGCGTTTATACCAACACCACTCAGGTGGATGCCTATCGCGGGGCGGGCCGACCGGAGGCGATTTTCGTGCTGGAGCGGGCCATGGATGCCGCCGCCCGCGAGATGGGCGTTGATCCGTTTGAGCTGCGGCGCATCAATTTCATCCGTCCCGATCAGTTTCCTTATACGTCGGCCACGGGCCAACCCTATGACGTTGGGGATTTTGACCGCGTTTTGACTCGCGTGATGGCCGAGGCCAAGGTCGCGGGTTTCGAAGAGCGGCGCGATGAGGCCGCGGCCCGCGGCAAGCTGCGCGGATTGGGGCTGTGTTATTACATCGAGAGTATCCTGGGCGATCCGGCGGAGACAGCACGGGTCGATTTCGAAGAGGACGGCCGCGTTGCAATTTATGTGGGCACGCAAAGCAACGGGCAGGGCCATGAGACCGTGTTCGCCCAGTTTCTGGCCGATCACACCGGCATTCCGGCGGACCGCATTCGCGTGGTGCAGGGCGACAGTGACCTGATTGCCAAGGGCGGGGGCACTGGTGGGTCGCGGTCTGTGACGGTGCAAAACACGGCCACCTTGGCCACGGTCGCGGCGATGGTGGAGGGGTTCACCGCCTTTCTGGCGGACGCTGAAGGCGTGCCCGCCAGCGACGTGGGCTTTGATGATGAACGCTTCCGCATCGCCGGATCGAATCTGACGCCGACGATGCTGGAGGTCGCGGACATGGCGCGCGCCGCGGGCCGCGATGACCTTCTCAGCGTGTCAAAACGCACCAAACTGGACAACCGCAGTTTCCCAAATGGCGCCCATGTTGCAGAGGTGGAGATTGATCCCGAGACTGGCGTCGTGACTGTAGAACGCTACACGGTGATTGATGATTTTGGCAATCTTATCAATCCGATGCTGGCCGAGGGCCAGGTCCATGGGGGCGTGGTTCAGGGCCTTGGACAGGCCCTGACAGAGCGGGTTGTGTACGACGAGGATGGCCAATTGCTCACGGCGAGTTTTATGGACTACGGGATGCCGCGGGCCGATGATGTGCCTATGATGTATTTTGACACAGAAGCCACGCCGAGCCTGTACAACCCCATGGGTATGAAAGGCTGTGGGGAGGCCGGAACGGTGGGGGCGTTGGCCGCTGTCACCAATGCGGTGCAGGATGCCGTCTGGTCGCGGGGCATCCGCGAGGTGCAGATGCCGTTCACGCCGCATCGGGTGTGGCAGATGCTGCGGCAGGCCGCTGCTTAACGTCCTGCGATCCCTGTTCAGGCGCGCCCCCGCGCCTGAGCCAAGCCCCCCGCGGACGCGCGGACCCGCGACCCATGTGGTGATCCTTGATGGGACGATGTCGTCCTTGTCGGACGGGTGCGAAACCCATGCGGGCCGTCTGTACAAGTTGCTGTTGGAGGCGGGCGCGCGTGAAAACCTGACAGTTTATTATGAGCAGGGCATCCAGTGGACAAACTGGCGCGGCACCGTTGGCGTGATGAAAGGGCGCGGCATCAATCGACAGATCAAACGCGCCTATGGCGCTTTGGCGTCGCGGTATCGGCCAGGCGATGAGATCGTGCTGGCGGGCTATTCGCGCGGGGCCTATGCGGTGCGGTCCCTTGCGGGGGTTATTGATATGGTGGGGCTGATCCGCCCCGATCAGGCGACCGAACGCAACGTACAACTGGCCTATCGCCATTATCGTCGGGGCGGGAAAGGCCCTGCTGCGGCGGCGTTTCGGCGCAAGATGTGTCACAGCGAGGTTGAGATTGCGGCCGTGGCCGTCTGGGACACCGTCAAGGCCTTGGGGCTGCGGTTGCCGGTGATCTGGCGCTGGTCAAAAGAGGACCATACGTTTCACAACCACGCGCTGGGCGCATCCGTGCGCAACGGGTTTCATGCGCTCGCGGTCGATGAGACCCGCGTGGCCTATGCGCCGGTGATGTGGGCCTGCCCGCCAGATTGGGCGGGCCATATGGAACAGGTCTGGTTTCCGGGCACCCATGGGGATGTGGGCGGCCAGCTTGAAGGGTATGAACCCGCGCGGCCAATGGCGAATTTGTCGATGGTTTGGATGCTACAGAGGCTCAGCGCCTGCGGATTGCCCCTGCCCGACGGTGCAATCGCGCGGTTTGAAACCGATCCCCATGCCCCATCCACGGGCAAATGGCGGGGATGGGCCAAGCTGTTTTTGACGCGCCGGGCCCGCCCCGTAGGGGTCTGCCGGTCAGAGCGGGTGCATGACAGCGTGAGCATCCGCCGCGCGGGCCAGCCCACGGGCGCGGGGCAGGCGACGCGGGCTTGATCCGCGCGCGGTCAGGCGACGTTCTGAAGATCCATTTTGGGCAGCACACCAAGGGCGTGGCAGACATCACGGGTCAGTTCGGGTTTGTTGAGGGTGTAGAAATGCAGATCCTCGACCCCTTCGGAACATAAGGTATCACACAGTTCCGTCGCGTGGGCGGTGGCCATCAGATCGGCGGAGTCTGTGCCTTGGGCGTTGTCGAAGGCGTCGTGGAGCAGGGCGGGGATGGTTGCGCCACAAAGGGCCGCAAATTTCTGCACACCTGTCCAGCTTTCGACCGGCAGGATGCCGGGCACGATGGGGGCTGCGATGCCTGCGGCGACGCAGATGTCGCGGAAGCGCAGGAAGGTGTCGGCCTCAAAGAAAAACTGGGTGATGGCGCGGGTCGCACCGGCGTCGATCTTGGCCTTGAGGTGGTCGATACAGGCCTGTTGGGACGTCGCATCGGGGTGGGTTTCGGGATAGGCGCCTACGGTGACGTCGAACCCGCGATCGGCCAGTGCGCGCGTCAGTTCAATGCTGCCTGCAAAGCCATCAGGGTTGGGTTGAAACGAGGTGGCACCCTTGGGTGGATCACCCCGCAGGGCCACGATGTGGGACACGCCTGCCTGTTTGTAGGTGTCCGCGATGGCCAGAGTTTCGGCACGGGTGGCGTCAACGCAGGTCAGGTGGGCCGCCACGGGCAGGTCGGCGTTTTTGGTCAAAGCCTCAACCGCTTCGTGGGTCAGTTGGCGCGTGGTGCCGCCCGCCCCGTAGGTCACCGATACAAAACGCGGCTGCAGGGGCGCCAGGGTTTGCACGCAATCCCACAGACGGAACGACGCGGGCAGGGATTTGGGCGGGAAGAATTCGAAGGATACGGACGGGGCAGGCATGGGGAAACTCCATTTGGTCTTGCCTCAATATCGGTCCATGTCATAGATGAAGCAAATTCATAACTCTCACGATGAACATGAGGTTTCTTTGATATGCATATCGAATTTCGACACCTGCGCACGATCAAGGCGATCCATGAGACGGGCGGGTTGGCGCGGGCGGCGGACACGCTGGGCATCACGCAATCCGCGTTGAGCCATCAGATCAAGGGCATCGAAGACCAAGCGGGGGTTGAGCTGTTTGTGCGCAGATCCAAGCCCCTGAAATTGTCCGCGGCGGGGATGCGTCTGTTGGCGGCGGCAAACCGGATCCTGCCGGAGGTCGCAGCCTTGGAGGCGGAGTTTTCGGGGCTGGTGCAGGGCCGCGCGGGCCGCATGCACATCGCGATCGAGTGTCACGCCTGTTTTGAATGGCTGTTTCCGGTTCTCGAAGGGTTCCGCAAGGCCTGGCCCGACGTGGATGTGGACATTCGCCCCGGCCTCGCGTTTGACGCGCTGCCTGCGCTGCGCAAGGAGGAGGTAGATCTGGTGGTATCGTCCGACCCCGAGGACATGCCGGGTGTCACGTTCATCCCGCTGTTCGATTATGAGCCTGTTTTTGTCGCCGCAAGCCAGCACCCGCTGGCGCAAAAGCCCTTTGTGACGGCCGAAGATTTCCGCGATGAGACGCTGATCACGTACCCTGTGGACCGCGCGCGGCTGGATGTGTTTTCTCAGCTGTTGACCCCTGCGAAAGTCGTGCCCAAGGACGTCCGCCAAGTGGAGTTGACGGCGGTGATCTTGTTGTTGGTCGCGTCCAATCGCGGGGTGGCTGTTCTGCCCGATTGGGTGGTGCGGCAGACGACCTATGGGTCAGATTATGTGACGCGCCCGCTGACCGAAGGGGGCATCACCCGCAGGCTTTATGCGGCGGTGCGCGATAATGAGGTTGATCTGCCGTATATGGCGCATCTGGTGCGCCATGCCCGCCAAGAGGCTGTGAAACTTCAGCGCGAAGCGGCGGGTGTCTGATCGATCAACTTTTGAATGGCGCCTTGCACATCCATTGTGGCGCTGAACAAGAACCCCTGCGCGGTGGTGCAGCCCATGTTGATCAATTCGCGCCGTTGATAGTCTGTCTCGACCCCTTCGGCGATGACATCGACCCCCAGACCCGCTGCGATGTTGAGAAAGCCGCGCACGAGAACGTCGGCCGTGGGTTTGACGCCCAGACCGGCTACGAAGGTTGTGTCGATTTTCATTTCATCAATGTCGAGTTGGTTGAGGTGATGAAAGGAGGCAAAGCCGGTACCGAAATCGTCCAGTGAAATGCGCACGCCCATCTGGCGAAAGAGCGCAATTGACGTCTGGATGGCCTCCGCCGCGCGGGAGATGAACACGTCTTCGGTGATCTCAAACGTGAGGTGTTTGGCGACCTGAGGGTGCGCCAGTACGATATTTTGCAAATCCTTGCGACCGCTGGTCGTTGCCAGGGCAATTTCGGGCACATTGAACGACACCTGACCCGGATCAAGCCCTTGATCGAGCATGGTTTGCACGTCTTTCACCACCAATCGTGCGGTTTGGGTCATGAAAGTGCCTTGCAGGCCGAGCTCTTCGATTTGGCTGATGAATTCGCTGGGACGGCGGAGGCTTCCGTCGGGGTGGTGCCATCTGGCCAAGGCCTCAAACCCGATGACCCGGCCCGAACCCAGATCGATTTTGGGCTGGTAGTGGGGGCAGACGGTGCCGTTTGACAGGCCCTCAATCAGGGCTTGGCGTTCCTCGGTCGACATCCGCGGGGCGAAGCGTTCGGCCTCAAACAGCACCGGTTCGCGATTGGCCGAGGTTTTGGCTGCAAACATCGCCTGATCGGCGGCGGTGCACAACGCGGCCACATCCGCATCTGGCGATTGCCGGTTGTCGCCTGTGACGGCAAGGCCAATGCTGGCGGTGATGCGCAGGGCCTTGTCGTTCCAGTGCACGGGGCTGGCGATGGCGGCGGCCAGATCCTTTGCCAGATCGACGGCGGCCTTTGTGTTTGGCAGGTCAGACACCGCGCAGATGAATTCGTCCCCGCCCATGCGCCCCACGATACCGTTTTCCCCCACGCGACGTTGGATGCGCTGGGCGGTGTGCTGCAAGACTTGGTCGCCTGCATCATGGCTGTAGGTGTCGTTGATGGGTTTGAAGCTGTCCAGATCGATCAGAAGAACGGCGATGTCCCCGCCCAAGTGCAGCCGATCTTCGAGCATGGCGTGCAGCGAGGCATCAAAGGCGGGCCGGTTGAGCAAGCCCGTCAGCCCGTCCAGCCGCTGATGTGCTGACAATTGTGCCAGCCGCCGGGCCGATTCCGCCCGCGCCGCGATCAGGTCCTTTTCGGTTTGCACACTGTGGCGCAGGCTTTCGATGCAGGCATAGATCAGCAAGATGACGCACAAGAACGTCACGGCCCATTCCGTCATGGTGCCGGCCACGGGGGGCGTGGTGGCCAGCTGAAACACCGTCAGCACCAGCATGATGACCAGCGGCACCAAGAACGCATAAAGAAAAGCGGCAAACCGCGACCACGTGTTAAAGGCGTAGATCTGGATGCCAAGCACCCAGATGACCCCCGACACCTTGATGGCCAAAGATGCAGACGCCGCCATGAACAGGGCAGGCATCGCATAGAGCAGGCCATTCGTCGTGGTGATGACCAGCGAAACCTGCAAGATCTGTGTTTTTCCCAGCGACCGGAATTCCGCGCCGCCCGTAAACATGCGCCAGATGACCACCTCAAGCACCAGCAAGAGCGTCAGACCGCCGAGGACAGCCCCGACGGCGCCCTGCCAAATGATCACCCCGTAGCCCAGAAAAATGGCCGCGATTTTCAGGTGCATGTCGCGCAGAACCAGAGATTCGACGGTTGCAAAATAGGGTCTGAGGCCTTGAGCGGCGGAGTTCAGCATCAGAAATTATTCCCGTTTGTTCCCATCGATGGCTTAAATCGAAGTTCCCCCGCAGGAGATGCAGCCTGAGTTGGGGATGCGGCCTACTGCCACCTCTTGTCGGTCTATCACACCTCGCCTATACGCCCTAGCGATAAAGGGGCGTGATTTTCGAACGTCCCGCGAAAAGGAGACCGACATGGTGACCAGTGCGAACATGAATGTGATGATGAAGACGGCGCGTCGTGCGGGCCGTGCTTTGATCAAGGATTTCATGGAGGTCGAAAACCTGCAGGTTTCCAAGAAGGGTCCTGGGGATTTTGTGACCCGTGCAGATCGCAATGCCGAACAGATCATCCGTGAGGCCCTGATGGAGGCCCGCCCGACCTATGGGTTTCTGGGCGAAGAGGGCGGCGAGATTGAAGGCGAGGATCCCACGCGTCGTTGGATCGTCGATCCGCTGGATGGAACGACGAATTACCTGCACGGGATGCCCCATTGGGCGGTGTCCATCGCGTTGGAACACAAGGGCAAGATCGTCGCGGGTGTCGTGTACGACGCGGCCAAGGATGAATTGTTCTTTGCCGAAAAGGGCGAAGGCGCATGGATGAACGAAACGCGCATTCGCGTGTCAGGCCGCAATCGGCTGGCCGATGCCGTGTTCGCCGCCGGACTGCCACCGGATGGGGGGCGTTATTTGCCCGAAATGCTGAGCGATTTGGCCCGTTTGATGCCTGCGTGTTCCGGCATGCGTCGCAACGGGGCTGCGTCGTTGGATCTGGCCTGGTTGGCCGCGGGGCGCTTTGAAGGGTTTTGGGAATACAATCTGAAACCCTGGGACATCGCGGCGGGCATCATCATCGCTCAAGAGGCGGGCGCGTTCGTAGAGCCGCTGTTCGAGGGCGGAGATCTGCTGGGCGACGGACATATCCTCGCCGGTGCCGAGCCTATTTTCGATCAGTTCGCCAAGCTGGTGCGACGGTCGTCAAAGTCTTGAAAAGACTTTGATGTCAGACTTTTGGAAAAGTCTGGTTTACCCCGCATCTGAGGGATGGTTTACACCGTCAAACCAGCCGATTGGATCGTAGTCGGGCAGATGGACGCCGTCGATGGCGGCCATGTTGACCCCGTATTCATTGGGGTTTGAGCGACGTTGGTGATGGGTGTAGATGCCGCAGACCGAACAGAAGTGATGTTTGGCGGTGCCGGTGCCCCATGTGTAAACGCTGAGTTTGTCCGCGCCTTTGACGACCTCAAGATCGGGCCGCTTAACGGTGACCGCTGGAACCCCGCGCCTGCGGCAGAACGAACAGTCACAGCGGCGGCCTTGGGCGATGGGTTCGGCCAGGGTCACGCGCAGTTCAACCGCGCCACAATGGCAGGCGACTTTGGTCATCGGGTGTCCCCCGAATAATCGGCGGGCTGATACGACCGCCCGTCGAGCCATGGCAGCTGGCCGTATTCGCGTGGGTTCACGCCTTCGATTGCGCCGAAGTTCACGGCGTAGCCTGCGGTGGGGTCGGCGTGGCGGTGATGGGTGTAGAGGCCGCAGTGTTTGCAGAAGAAATGTTCTTCTTGCATCGTGTTCCATTGGTAGCAGGTGAGCGCATCTTGGCCTTGCACTATTTCAAGGTCACCTATGGCCACGAACAGCACAGCAGCGCCGCGTCTTGCACAAAACGAACAATCGCACCGTCGCGCATTTGACAGCGGTTCGGACAGGGTTACGCGCAGTTCAACCGCGCCGCAATGACAGCTGACGCGGGTCATCGGCGCCGCCGGATCAGGGGGACATTGGACGTGGGGTAGCGTGTTTCAGGGTGGGGTGGGTGGCCATGGGTGCGATCCCAGAAGGCCATCGCCCCACGTCTGAGCCACAGCGGGATGGCCATCACGAAGCCCGCCGCAAAGCCCCCCACATGCGCCCAATAGGCCACGCCGCCGCCGTTGAGGTCACTGCCCAATCCGTTAAGGACCTGCAGCGCCATCCACACGCCCAGCACGATGAACGACGGGATGGGCAGGATGCGAATGAAGATCACAAGGAAGATGAACACATCCACCTTGGCCTTCGGGAACATCAACAGATACCCACCCATGACCCCCGCAATGGCCCCCGATGCACCGACCATTGGAATGGTCGATGACGGGTCCGGCAAATACTGGATGTAGGCGGCCGCAAAGCCCGACAGCACATAGAAGAGGGCGAAGGGCAAGTGGCCCAGCTCGTCCTCCATATTGTCGCCGAAAATCCACAAAAACAGCATGTTACCGGCCAGATGCATAAAGCCGCCGTGCAGGAACATATGGGTGAAAAAGCCGGTCAGTCCTTCGCCGTTTTGAAACAGGATGGGCCAGAAGGCATAGTCATAAAGAAACTGGTTCGATGCGCGCACGTCGTGCAGGCCGCTGTATTGCCAGATGAAAACAGCCACGTTGATCGCGATGAACAGATAGGTGACGAAGGGCGTGCGGCGGGACGGGTTGTGATCGCGAATAGGAAACATGCGCTGACCGTCCGTCTTTGGGGACGGACGGTCAAGCGGTTAATCTGTCGCGTGGCCCCCGACATTGGTCAAAACGGTGTCGTTGCCGACTTCGGCCAAAAGGGCGGCGTTGCCACCGGCGGCGGTGGTGTCGACGCAGACGTGGCGTTCGTGCAGCACATGCACGGGTGCCACGTCGTTGGTGATGAGTGGGACGATGGCGCCTGCGCGGCGGGCCAGCGCCTGTTCATATTGGCGCGCAAGGGTCGCGTCGCCGTGAAAGACCACGCCTGCGCAATCGAGGGTTTCGAGGGCAGCGGGATCGAGCGGCAATGCCCCGTTCGGTATCACCGCTATCCCGCCCAAGGCGCGCACCGCTTTGGCTTGCGCCTGAGCATCCGGGCCAAGGCAGGCAATGGGGCCGCGGGGGTGGGTGGTGAGCCGGTTGCTTTCGCCCGTTGGGCCGGGCAAGTCGACGGTGGGCGCGGTCCTGTATGGGGTGTCCAGTGCATGGGCAAAGCGGGGCAGATACATCGGGCCACCAGCTTTGGGGCCAGTGCCGGACAGGCCCTCGCCGCCAAAGGGTTGGGAGCCGACGACCGCGCCGATCTGATTGCGGTTGACGTAAATATTGCCCGCCGCGATGCGATCCACGATGTGTTGCACGCGGTCGTCGATGCGGGTGTGCAGGCCGAATGTAAGGCCGTAGCCGGTGGCGTTGATGTCGTCGATGATGCGGTCGAGATCCTCGGCGCGGTAAGTGGCGATGTGCAAAACGGGGCCGAAGACCTCTCGTTCGATGTCTGCGATGCCGTTGACGCGCAGCACGGTTGGGGCCACGTAGGTTCCCGTGGCGGGCGCGGGCAGGCTGTGGATCAGGCGGCCTTCGGCGCGGGCGGTGTCGATGTGGGACTGGATGGAGACGCGGGCGGCGTCATCAATCACAGGGCCTACGTCCGTGGACAGATGCCACGGGTCGCCCATGTGCAGCGCATCCATTGCACCCTTGAGCATTTGGGTGACGGTGTCTGCGATGTCCTCTTGGACATACAGACACCGCAGGGCGGAGCAGCGTTGGCCTGCGGATTGAAAGGCCGATTGAACGATGTCGCGCACGGCATGTTCCGGCAGGGCGGTGCTGTCAACGATCATGGCGTTGAGCCCGCCGGTTTCGGCAATCAGCGGCGTGCCGGGCGCGCAGTGGTCGGCCATGGCGGCACGGATTTTAAGCGCGGTGGCGGTGGAGCCCGTGAAGGCCACGCCATTGATCCGTGCGTCAGAGGTAAGCGCGGCCCCGATGTCGGGGCCCCCGGGCAGGAGCTGCAGGGCGGTGTGCGGCACCCCGGCAGCATGCATAAGCTGCACGGCGCGGTGCGCGATGAGGCCGGTTTGATCGGCAGGTTTGGCCAAGACGGCATTGCCCGCGGCCAGAGCGGCAGCGATTTGGCCCGTGAAGATGGCCAGCGGGAAATTCCACGGGCTGATGCAGGTCCAGAGGCCACGGGGGGTGGGGGATTGGGCCTCAGCCTCGGCCGCATAGAAGTGGAGGAAATCGACGGCCTCGCGCACTTCGCCCACGGCGTCGAGCAGGGTTTTTCCGGCTTCGCGGTGCAGGAGGGCGAAGAATTCTTCGGCGTGATCTTCAAAGGTATGGGCGATTTGGCGCAGAAGGGCGGCGCGGGTCTGGGCGGGCACCGCCCAGGGGGTCGCGCGGGCGATGGCGGAGGTCGCGTCCTTTGGAGTGGCGCAGGTGATGTGGCCCACGGTGTCGTCTGGATTGGCGGGGTTCAGGACGGGCTGCGCCGTTGGATTTGAGTTTTTTGGGTCAGATGAAGGCAGGGGAGTGGCGCGCCATTGGTGGGTCTTGAACCCGTTGCGACCGGTGTCGATGGCGTCTTGGGTGGGCCGGTGCGTGATGTCCCAGCCTTTGGCATTGGCGCGGTGGGGCGCAAAGAGATCGGGGCCTGTGGCGATGTCGGGGGTGGTGCCGATCTGGTCGAATGGATCGGCGGCAACGACTGCAGCGGGGACGTCTTCATCTACGATCTGGTTGACGAAGCTGGAGTTTGCGCCGTTTTCCAGCAGGCGACGAACGAGGTAGGCCAGCAGATCTTCATGGGCGCCCACGGGGGCGTAGATGCGGCAGCGGGTGGCGTTGTCGGCCATGACCAGTTTGTGCAACGCCTCACCCATGCCGTGCAGACGTTGGAATTCAAACGCATCTTTGGGCGTGTCTTGCGCCATGTGCAGGATGGCCGCGACGGTGTGGGCGTTGTGGGTCGCAAATTGCGGATAGAGCACATCCGTGAGGCCCAGCAGTTTGCGCGCGTTGGCGATATAGCTGACGTCGGTGTGGGCTTTGGCGGTGAAGACGGGAAAGCCGGGCAGCCCGAGGACCTGCGCGCGCTTGATCTCTGCATCCCAATAGGCGCCTTTGACCAGACGCACCATGATGCGCCGACCGGAGCGGCGGGCCAGATCCGCGAGCCAATCGATGGTTGCGCTGGTGCGGGGGCCGAAGGCCTGTACCACAACGCCGAAGCCGTCCCAGCCGCTCAAGGCGGGGTCCGTGACCACGGCCTCGATCACATCGAGGGAGAGGGCGAGGCGATCGGCCTCCTCTGCGTCGACGTTGAAGCCCTGGCCCGCGGATTTGGCCAGCATGGCCAGCGAGCGCAGACGCGGGACAAGATCGGCCATGACACGGTCACGTTGGGTGTCTTCGTACCGGGGATGCAGCGCGCTGAGTTTGACGGAGATGCCGGGGTTTTCCGCAACACTGGCGTGGGTGCAGCGCGCGGCAATGGCGGAGATGGCACGCGAATAGGCCAGATGATAGGCGCGGGCGTCAGCATCGGTGCGCGCGGCTTCGCCCAGCATGTCATAGCTGTAGGTGAAGCCAAGTTTTTCCATGCCAGCGGCGCGGGTCATGGCGGTGTCGATGGTTTCGCCCAGTACAAACTGACGCCCCATTTCGCGCATGGCGCGGGCGACGGCGCTGCGGATCACGGGTTCGCCCAGACGTTTGACCGCGCGGCGCAGGGGCTGGGCGAGGCCGCGGTCATCATCCAGCACGCGGCCGGTGAGCATCAGCGCCCATGTGGAGGCATTCACAAGGCTGGAGGAAGACTGACCCAGATGTTTGCCCCAATCAGAGGGCGCGATTTTGTCTTCGATCAGCGCATCAATGGTGTCGGCGTCGGGCACGCGCAGCAGGGCTTCGGCCAGACACATGAGGGCCACGCCTTCGTCGGTGCTCAGCCCGTATTCGGCCAGAAAGACCTCCATCAACCCCGGATCGGCGGCGGTGCGGATGCGGGTGACGAGATCCGCGCCCGCCTTGGCGATGGATATGCGGTCATGCTGGGACAGATCGGCCATGTCCACAAGGCGGCGGACGGTGGTGTCTTCGTCTGCCAGATAGGCCGCGTCGATGGCGGCGCGCAGGGGGAATGTCGTGTCTTTGGCCATGAGAGCACCTTTGCGTATGGGAGACGTCTTGTGTGGGACGTATGGCTAGCATATCGTATGTTTATGCAGTCTTTTTTCCGCTGTTTTGAAAAATGACAGTCGGATGGTTTGAAAAGTGGGGTTTGGTTGGCCGATCAGCCTTTTGATCTTGATCCGTTTGATCGCAAGATTCTGGATGTGATTGCTGTGGATGGCAGAATCACGGTGACGGAGCTTGCGGGGCGGATTGGTTTGTCGAAATCGCCCACGCAGGCGCGCCTGCGCCGTCTGGAAGAGACGGGCGTGGTCAAGGGGTATCGCGCGCTGTTTGATCCGATCCAGCTGGGCCGCGATCATGTGGCCTTTGTTGAGGTGAAGCTGACAGACACGCGAGAGGCGGCCCTGGCTGCGTTCAATGCCGCCGTGCGGCGCATCCCCGAGATTGAGCAGTGCCATCTTATCGCCGGGGCGTTTGACTACCTTTTGAAGGTGCGGACCAGTGGGATGACGTCCTACCGCATTGTATTGGCTGAACATATTTCGACGTTGCCCCATGTGGCCAACACATCGACCTATGTGGCGATGCAAGCTGTCAAAGAAGATGTGACGGACCCGCAAAGCCCCTGACGGGCGGTTGGCTTGACCTGCGGGGATGCTGCGCCACCTTTTTGGCCATGACACGTAGATTTCTATTGGCCTGTGCGCTGGTCCCTGTTTTTGCATCCCACGCTTCGGCGGATTGTCCGGTGGGGCCAGATTTTGCGCCCCAGATTGATGCGCTGGTGGCGCAGTTGCAGGTGGCCCCCGACGAGCAGGCCGCACGCGGTTTGGCCGCGCAGATGTGGGAGATTTGGTTGGATGCGCCCGATGCCTTGGCGCAGTCCATGCTGGATGAGGGCATGGCGCTGTTGCGGATGGGCGACATGGGGGCGAGCCGTGCGGCGCTGACAGAATTGATCGCATATTGCGGTGCATATGCTGAAGGGTACAACCAACGGGCGTTTGCGGCTTTTTTGTCGGGCGATTATGAGGCGGCACTGGTGGATCTAGACCGCGCGATTGACCTGCGCCCGCAGCATTTGGGAGCGTTGACCGGCAAAGCGTTGACCTTGATTGAGATGGGGCGCGGCGACGAGGCGCAGGAGGTTTTGCGTCGGGCCTTGGACATCAACCCATGGCTGGCGGAGCGCGCCCTTCTGGAGGGCCCGTTGGAGCGCGATATCTGACTGGACGTCGCCCGCGATTTCCCTATGGTCTGCGCACCCACGTGCCCGCGTGGTGGAATGGTAGACACTGGGGACTTAAAATCCCTTGGCCTTAGTGCCGTGCCGGTTCGAGTCCGGCCGCGGGTACCAAGTCGCTTTTGCGCCGCAAAAGCGACGGTGTTTTCGCCAAGGTGCAAGCGGCAGTCGTTTTTGAAGAAAACGATGAGAGCTTGCGGAGCCACGAGCACAGGTCTTTCGTGCGACCGATTTGGCTTTTGCGCCGCAAAAGCGACGATGTTTTCGCCAAGGTGCAAGCGGCAGTCGTTTTTGAAGAAAACGATGAGAGCTTGCGGAGCCACGCGCGCAGGTCTTTCGTGCGACCAATTTGGCTTTTGCGCCGCAAAAGCGACGGTGTTTTCGCCAAGGTGCAAGCAGCAGTCGTTTTTGAAGAAAACGATGAGAGCTTGCGGCGCCAAATAAGCGACATCATCGCGCAGACGCGCGGTCGGAGCCTCCGGCGGGAGTTTTTCGGGTCAGATGAAGACAGGGTGCAACGGGGCAGGGGGCGGTCTGCCCCGCGCGGCACGGGTTATTGCAAACGGGCGGCGCTGAGTGCGATGGCCTGTTGGTAGACGGTGGCCGCGTTCCAGTCGTTCAGCACGCGGAAGTTGGCGGTGCCTTCCTGGAAAGGCTGGCCGGGCTGCCAGCCTTTCTGGCGCAGGAAGTTGGCCGTTGAGGCGAGGCTGTCGGCCACGGAATAGAGATCGACGCGGCCATTGCCGTCGGCATCGACACCATAGCGCAGGGCGTTGCCGGGCAGGAATTGGGTGTGGCCCATTTCGCCGTGGGCTGCCCCCTGTTGGTTGGGACTGAGCCCGCCGCGATCAACCAATACGAGGGCTGCAATGGCGTGCGGCGTGAAGAAATCGGACCGGCGGCAGTCGTAGGCGACGGTGGTGATGCTGTCGACCACGGGCGTGCTGCCCATGGTGCGGCCAAAGCCGGTTTCCATGCCGTGGATCGCCAGCAAGATGCCTGCGGGTACGCCGTAGGCCCGTTCAAGGTTGGCGTAGAAGCTTGCGTTGCGGTCGCGTTCGCGGCGCATCTGGCTGGCGAAGCTGTCGAGGCTGCCAAGCCGGATGCGGATGAAATCATCCAATGCGTAGCGCACGCCGGTCTGATTGCGGTCGGCGCGGATGGTGGAGGTGGAATATTGCGCGTTGGCCAGTGCGTTCAGCCCGGCCTGCCCCACACCGGCGGCTGCGGCCTCTTGTGCGAAGGCCTGTTTCCACGCGGCAAAGCCCGACCCGTCGTTGCCGCATTGCGCGGCGAGGGTTGGGGTGGCGGCGAGGGCGATAAGGGCTGAGGCAAGGATCGAACGCATTGATGAAGTCTCCCAGTGTGTATGTCTTGGCCTGACTCTACCATGATTGCGCAGGCTGTTAAGTCAGGATTTGCGGACCTCTGACACGCGGCGCTGGGGAATGCGTTCTGTCTGCGTCTTAAGCGCTTGGGAGCGGGGGCGAAGGGGGGCGTTTGCGGATCGTTCTTCGCTTTCGATGTGGAACTTTGCACGCGTTGAGGCCGTTGGGTCCGCAACGAACGAAAGGAAAGACAATGAGTGCGCCGCAAACCAACCTTGAGAAACAAGAAAAACGTCATTGGGGATCCTTGGGCGGGATTACCATTGCTGTTTTGGCTGCCGTTGCAGCGGGGGTCTATTTCTTTGCCGCCCCGCCCGTTGAAGGGGATGCAGCTGATCCGGATGGCACGCCCGAAGCGGTGATGGAGCAGGCAGATGATATGGAGGCCACGCCAGAGGCCATTGAGGCTGACCGCGCGCTTGATGACGACATGGATGAGGCCGCCGAGACGGGCACGGCGCCAGCCGAGGGTGACGCCGACGCCGAGGATTGATCGCGCAGCGAGCTAGTCGCGTTTTCCGGCGAACCGGGCAGACCACTCGTCTCGCTGTTCGTCGGTGATTTTCGCAAAAAGGTTGTCCGGCACGGTAAAGGCATGGCCTTCACCCAAGGCCGTGACAGCCTTTTTCATGTCCGAGGGCCAGTCCGTGTCGAGGGTGTTCATCGCCGACAGCAGCTTGGCCGATGCTGTGGGGATAAAGGGCGCGGACAGCACGGCATAGATGCGGATCAGGTTGAGGGCGAGGCGGATTTGGGCAGCGGCCTGCTCGGGGTCCTCTTTGAAGACGGCCCAGGGAGCGGCGGATTGAAGGTATTCGTTGCCCGCGGCCCACATGGCGCGCAACTCTGCCGCGGCTTTGCGGATTTCGATGTTGTCCATGGCGGTTTCATAGGCGGTGAGGCGGGTTTGCAGATCGGCGATCAGGGTGTGTTCCGCATCGCCAAATGTGCCGCCTGCGGGGACGTCTTCACTGAATTTGGAACGACAGAACTTGGTCACGCGGCTGACGAAATTGCCCAGCACATCAGCAAGGTCCTTGTTTACATCTGTCTGGAACGCCTCCCATGTGAATTCGGAATCGGACGTTTCAGGCGCGCGGGACAACAGCCACCAGCGCCAGTAGTCGGCGGGCAGGATGTCCAAGGCTTGGTCCATGAACACGCCGCGCCCGCGCGAGGTGCTGAATTGGCCGCCGTCATAGTTCAGGTAGTTGAAGGATTTCAGGTAATCGACGCGCTTCCAAGGCTCCCCCGAGCCGATGATCGTTGCGGGGAAGCTGAGGGTGTGGAAGGGCACGTTGTCCTTGCCCATGAACTGGGTGTAGCGCACATCGTCCGCGCCTTTGTCGGTGCGCCACCAGCGGGCCCAATCGTCACCCTTTCCGGCATCGACCCATTCCTGCGCGCAGGCGATGTATTCGATGGGGGCATCGAACCAGACGTAGAAGACTTTGCCTTCCATGCCGGGCCAGTCTTCGTCGCCCCGTTTGACAGGCACGCCCCAGCTGAGGTCGCGCGTGATGCCGCGGTCTTGCAGCCCGTCGCCGTCATGCAGCCATTTCTTGGCGATGGAGGTCGTGAGGACCGGCCAGCCGTCTTGGCTGTCGATCCAGGCGTCGATGTCGTCTTTCAGCTTGGATTGCAGCAGGTAAAGGTGCTTGGTCTCGCGCATCTCAAGGTCGGTGGAGCCTGAGATGGTCGAGTGGGGTTCGATCAGGTCAACAGGGTCCAGCAGCTTGCCGCAGTTGTCGCATTGGTCCCCGCGCGCGTCTTCAAAAGCGCAGTTGGGGCAGGTGCCTTCGATGTAGCGGTCGGGCAGGAAACGGCCATCGGCGTGGGAATACATCTGCGCCTCGGACCGTTCTTCGATAAGGCCGTTGTCGGCCAGAACACCGGCGAAATGCTGGGTCAGCTTGCGGTTTTGATCCGAGGAGGAGCGCCCGTAGTGGTCAAAGGACAGCCCGAACCCCTCGGCCAGATCTGCCTGCACCTGCCACATCTCGGCGCAATACTCCTCAACCGGTTTGCCCGCTTTGGCGGCGGCGAGTTCGGCGGGGGTGCCGTGTTCGTCGGTGGCGCACAGAAACAGCACCTCATGCCCGCGCCCGCGCAGGTAGCGGGCATAGAGGTCAGCAGGCAATTGGCTGCCCACGAGGTTGCCCAAGTGCTTGATCCCGTTGATGTAGGGAATGGCGGAGGTAATAAGGTGGCGGGCCATGGGTGCGGTTCCTTCACGCGGGGTGTTGCGAAGGCATTTAGCGGACCAATGCGGGTAGGACCAGAGGGTTAGACGTGGGGCGTGATCTTGAGGACGTCTGTGATTAGGGCTTTCAATCGGTTCAGATCGCCAGTGGTGGCGGCCATCTTTTCAAGGTCGGCGGTTTCGGCCTGTCCGAGTTCGGTAAGGTCGATCATCTGCGGTTTTGTCCACTTCAATAAATCTTTCTCATTCTTCCAACGATTGAGTTTCGCGATGATCGAGGCCCGTTTGGTATTTGCATCGTAAGCTTGACCCAGTTGGAACAGCTGGTCCTGACTGATGGTACGGCCTTGTGTGGCAGAGTATTTGATGCCCATCATCAACAAAGCGTCAAAATTCGGATTGGCCTTCCGGCGGGGGTTTGCTGTCTGCATATCGTTGGATTTTCCTGTGTTTTCAGGGGGTAGCTTGTCTGGAGTCTTTGCTGCAACGTTAGGCGGAGGCGTGCCGTTATCCACAGGCGGGCCTTGCAGCGCGGCCTGAAGACTGTTAAGCAATATGCGTTCAGACGGCTTAAGAACGTCAGGCGATGAGGCAGTTTTGTTGAGTTCAGTTACCAATGCACGCGCATTTTCCACGCTATCCAAAGCGTGGCTTAACCGCTCTCCGAGCGGCTTTTTCGCGTTGTCATTGTTCTGTCCCATTTAGCAGCCTAGTTTCCGATCCGTTTGAACACGCAATTATAGCCTGCATAATCGCAGGATTTGCCATTTGATCGTATGATTGAGTGGTATGTCCTATGGTGCGGTGTCTTAGTGTATGATCCCTGTTAATTTGTTATAAATTCGTATCGAATGCCTGTCGTTTGATTCCATTAAGGAATCCTTCCCGTCTGCGACTGTATCATAGCAAATTCTATCTCGCTACACTTTGTTATCTGATGATATTAGGCGGATCGATGTATCGGGTCGTGCGGTTTGATTACCGTGCCGGGTAAATCCGTCGATACGACGTGATTTCTTTATAAGTATCTGAAAATAAACGATATTTTATACATCAACTTTATTGAAAGGATGTATGAAATGATGAGTTTGGTCGTTCTGTTGTCTGGTGTGTGTATCGTCTGCTTGGGGCTATTGATTGCAACATGTATGCGACGCATTCCGCTGTCGCGCAGTGTTCAAAACGCGCTGTGCCAGATCATCTTGGTGTGTGTCGGTGTCATTGCGATCGCCGCGACCTCTGGTCTGTAACTATCTGTCCCGCGCCCGTCTGAGCAACCGACCGATGGTGAAGGACGTGCGCGGGGCGTAGACGTAAGGGGTCCGGTCTTCGGGGGTGTCGCGAACTTTCATACGGCTGAGGCCGTAGACAACCAGTGCGACATGGCCCGCCGAGATGAAGTAGAACAGCGCCCCCGGCCCGAAGGCGTCAATCAGGCGCGATGTGGCCCAGGGGGCGGCGATGGCGCCTGCGGCGTAGAAGAACATCAGCGCGGCGGAAAGCTCGACCCGTTGGTCGGAGGTTGCGAAGTCATGGGCGTGGGAGGCCGCGACCGAATACACGGGAAACGTCGTGAACCCAAAGAACGCAGCCGCCGCCATGATGCCCGCGGTGCCCATTCCCGCAGAGGCCACGGTGACCGCACAGGACACCACAGAGGCCACCGACAGCCACACCAGCACCCAGCGGCGGTCGTATTTGTCGGCCAGCCAGCCTGTGGGATATTGCGCGATGGCGCCGCCTGCCACGAATGCCGCCAAAAACAGACCGATCTGGCTGGCGGCCAGGCCGACCTCTTGCCCGTAGATCGGGCCCACCATGCGGAACGATGCGCTGGACAGGGCCGCCACCAGCACGCCCACCACGGCGAGGGGTGACATATGCCATGCAAGGCCAGGGCGCAGGCGCGGGGCGGAGGGCGTTTCGGGCTGGGGAACGCGGGTCAGCGCAAGGGGAAGAAGGGAGGCGCAACACAGGATCGTCAGCAGATTATAGGCCACATAGGTTTCCAGAGAGGCAAGCGATCCGATCATAAGCTGCGCCACCAGCGAACCGCCCATGTCCACCACACGGTAAGTGCCCATGGCGCGGCCCCGGTTTTCGTTTGTGACTTTGGCTTGCAGCCAGCTTTCGATGACGGTGTAGCAGCCTGCGATACAGATGCCGGATCCGATGCGCAGAAACGCCCAGACCGTGGCGTCGATGATCAGGATGTGCCCCGCAAGCCCAATCGCCCCCATGGAGGTGAAGACCGCAAAGGCGCGGCTGTGGCCCACGTCGCCCATCAGCCGCGGGGCCCACCAGCAGCCGATGAAGAAGCCTAAGAAATGCATTGAGCCCAAGACGCCGACCTCGCCCCGGGTGAAGCCTTGGTCCAACCCCGTGAGCGCATCCAGCGGGCCAACCCCGCCTGAAGACAGCTGCAACAGCAGGGCAGAGAGGAACAGGGCGGCAAAGGACAACAGCAGGCGCATGTCCCCATAAGCCGCGCAAAAGCCGCGCGCGTCTAGCGGGAAACGACATCAGCAAGGGCGAAGCGCGCGATCAGCTGCAAAAACTGTCGTCGACATTCACGTAGGATCTGTGGCCCGTCAGCCGGTGGTCGGCGGCGCGCAGACACAGCGTGTCGCCCGGGTCTGGCGGGGCGATCTGGGTGGGCAGGGCGAGGGTGATCTGCGTGCCGTCAACAAGGACGCGCAGGTGTACGGTGCCTGCATCCGGCGCGGATGGGGGGAGCGATTGCTCAACAACGCCCACCACATGGTGGGTGTTCTGGGATCCGTTGGCCACGAAAATTGCCACGGCCAGCACGGTGCCGATCAGCACGACCCAACCGCCCCAGACGCCCACATCGCGGAGCCCCATGCGGGCGCGTTCACGGTCTTCGTCGCGCAGTATTTTGTCCAGATCATCCGACATGGCCCCAGTCTACAGCGTCCTCGCCCCTTGTGAAGCGATGCGGCCCCGCTATTGTCACGCTGACGGCGAAATAGACACATCGAAAGGGTTGGCGGATGAAGAGGATTGAATTGGGGCGCACGGGGATCATGGTCAGCGATTGGTGCCTGGGCACGATGACCTACACCCGTCAGACCCCGGCCGAAGATGCGCACCGCCAGATCGATATGTCGTTGGAGGCGGGGATCAACTTTCTGGACACCGCTGAGATGTATCCGGTGAACCCGATCCGCACGGAAACGGTGGGCGATGTGGAACGGTGCATTGCGGATTGGCTGCGCAGTTCGGGGCGGCGCGACGAGGTTGTGATCGCCACCAAGGCTGCCGGTGATACGCCCATGGCGCGCGGCGGGGAAGGGTTTAGCCCCGACAACATCTTGACGCTTCTGGATGCCAATTTGCAGCGTTTGGGCACCGACTACATTGACCTTTACCAACTGCATTGGCCGATGCGGGGGTCTTACATGTTCCGCAAGAACTGGACGTTTGATCCGCGCGGTCAGGACCGTGCGGCGACCTTGGATCACATGGCGGGGATTTTGGAAAAGCTGGGTCAGGCCCAAAAGGCGGGCAAGATCCGCGCCTTTGGGTTGAGCAACGAAAGTGCCTGGGGCACGACCAAGTGGATTGATGTGGCCGAACAGGTGGGCGGGCCGCGGGTGGCGTCCGTGCAGAACGAATATTCGCTGCTGTGCCGGCTGTATGATACGGATATGGCAGAGGTGTCGCACAACGAAGACGTGGTGTGTTTTTCGTTCTCGCCCTTGGGCGCAGGCTTGCTGACCGGCAAGTATCGCGGCGGTCAGGTGCCTGCCGGATCGCGGATGGATATCGGCGGCACATTGGGCGGACGTCGCACCGACCGCGCACATGAAGCGGTTGAAGCCTATGCGGCGGTGGCGGACAAACACGGGCTTGATTTGGCGCATATGGCCATGGCTTGGCAAAGGTCGCGCCCGTTTGCGGTCAGTGCGATTTTTGGGGCCACGACCAGTGATCAGCTGTCCCATTTGCTGGCCGGTAAGGACCTTGAGCTGAGCGAGGAGGTTCTCGAGGATATCGACCTTGCCCACCGCGCGCATCCGATGCCGTATTGAGCGGGCCAAAATCTGTGACAGATTTTGGGTTCAGAGTTTTTGCAAAACTCTGGCCTTCGGCGAAGGTATTTTTGACCCAAAGAAGCCTAGGGCGCGCCAAGATTGATGGCAAAGCGCGGGCCTGCGCCGGTGATTTCGCTCAAGGCGGGCATGGCGCGGTAGGCGGCGATGGCGGTGGCATTTCCGGGGTCGGTTCCGATTGTCAGCCGTGTGGCGCCGCTGGCGATGGCGTGGCGTTTGGCGGCGGCGATCAGGGCTGTGCCGACCCCTTGGGATCTGGCGGGTTCGCTCACGTAGAGGTGGTGAATGTCGAGGCGGATTTTGCCTTCGTGCAGGACCGTTGTGGGCGTAAGGCCCGCGTAGCCCAGGGGGGTGCCATGTTGGCAGGCGATGAGGGCGTGGCCTTGGTCTGCTGGTCCGAAGAAAATCTCTTGCAGGGCGGATAGGGTGACGGATGCCGTGTCGCCGTGAAAGGCGCTGAGCGCTTTGATCATGGACAGGATATCGGGCAGGTCGGACGGTTTGGCGCAGCGCACGGTGAGGTCAGGGAGGGGCATGGTTGGTCCTTTGGCGGCAACCGCGCATGTCTTACCACGCCGGTGCGGCGGGGTTGGTTTGCAAATCATAGGGGTGCAGAAAACCAGCCGCCGTTAGGGGGCGGTGCTAAAGTACAATGTACAGGCGTCGGTTTTCATGGGGCGGAACGTCGCCTTTGAAGGCTTGCGTGTCAAGTGCGTCGGGGTAAGGTCGCCGAGGGACTGTGACATCAGATGAGGGAGGCCGTCATGCCACTTGCCATGAACCGAGAGGTTTTTATCACCGCCGCTGTGACCGGTTCGGGCAGTACGCAAGACCGCAGTCCGCATGTGCCGCGGTCTCCGCAACAGATCGCAGACAGTGCGATTGATGCGGCATCGGCGGGGGCTGCTGTGGTGCATTGCCATGTGCGCGACCCCGAAACCGGTGTGCCGTCGCGGGCGTTGGCGCTGTACCGAGAGGTTACGGACCGCATCCGGTCGGCGGATGTGGATGTGGTGTTGAACCTGACCGCGGGCATGGGCGGCGACATCGTTTTTGGTGGCGTGGAAAGCCCTTTGCCTGTTGTGGAGGGCACCGACATGGTGGGGGCGACCGAACGGATGGCCCATGTGGCCGAATGCCTGCCTGAGATCTGCACACTGGATTGCGGCACCATGAACTTTGCCGAGGCCGATTACGTCATGACCAACACGCCGGGCATGTTGCGGGCCATGGGGCAGATGATGACAGACCTTGGCGTAAAGCCCGAGATTGAGGCCTTTGATACGGGCCATTTGTGGTTTGCCAAGCAGTTGGTGGCGGAGGGCATATTGGAGCCTAACGCCCTTGTGCAGCTGTGCATGGGGGTGCCTTGGGGCGCGCCTGATGACCTGAACACCTTTATGGCGATGGTGAACAATGTGCCCGACGACTGGACGTTCTCGGCCTTTGGTCTGGGGCGGTCACAGATGCCTTATGTCGCGGCGTCGGTGCTGGCGGGGGGCAATGTGCGCGTGGGGTTGGAGGACAACCTGATGCTGGATCGCGGGGTTTTGGCCACGAATGCCCAGCTTGTGGAACGCGCCCATGGGATCATCGAAAACCTGGGCGCGCGAGTCATCGGCCCAGAGGAGGTGCGGACCAAACTGGGGCTGACCAAACGGGCGCCCAAGGGGTGAGGGCGGTGGCCGCCGTTGCCATGTTGTCGGCCTGCGCTGTGGCGACGGACGCGCCGCCGCTGCCAGAAGTGTTTGGCGTGACCATGGTTGAGGAAACGACCTGCATTGGGAACGGTGGACGGATCGTCGTGGCTGAGGAGGGTGCGTTTTGCGACCTTTGATCATCGTGGCGTTTGCGGGGCTGATGGCCTGTGCGGAGGCTGCGCCGCCGCCCGCCGACGTGTCCCTGTTGCGCAATCCGACCGCGCCTTTTGCATCTCAGGTGGATGTGACGGCCCAGGATTTGGACGGATCATGGCGGGTGCGTCAGTCCGTGGGGAATTTCCTGGCGACTGGTATGCTTGTGAATTTCGGTGTTCGCGATGACCAGTTGATATTGTCCCCCATCCCGCCGGCAGATGGGCTGGCGCCAGGGGATCTGCCCTTCTTTATAAGCTTTGCATTTGACCAAGTGGGGCCGGGACGCTGGGCTGGATCTTCGCTGTTGGATTCCACGGAACCGGACACGTTTTTCTGGGTACTGTGGATGGATTTCGACCGCCGGACGGTCGCTCTTGGGGATCCGGATGGGACGTTTGTGGCCATTCTTGACCGTTCGGCAACAGGTGGGACGGACCGCATCGCGGCGGCGCGGGAGATTTTAGACTGGTATGGCTACGATTTGGGCCAACTGGCGGAACAGTAAGGATAAACGATGACACGGATTGCAACGATCATTGGCGGTGGGGTGATTGGCGGCGGCTGGGCGGCCCGGTTCCTTCTCAACGGGTGGGATGTGCGGGTGTTTGACCCCGACCCAGAGGCCGCGCGCAAGATCGGGGAGGTTTTGGACAATGCCCGCGCGTCGTTGCCGGGGCTTTATGATATGGCGCTGCCCGACGAGGGGACCTTGACGTTTCACGACACGATCAAGGAGGCGGTTGCGGGGGCGTCTTGGGTGCAGGAAAGCGTGCCGGAGCGGCTGGAGATCAAGCACCGCGTGTTCGCTGAGGTGCAGGCGCATCTGGACGCAGAGGCCGTGATTGGGTCTTCCACGTCGGGGTTCAAGCCGTCCCAGTTGCAGCAGGGGGCCAAGGACCCCAGCCAAATTGTCGTGACCCATCCGTTCAACCCCGTGTATCTGTTGCCCTTGGTTGAGCTGGTGCCGGGGGAGGCCCATGACGCCCGTGCTGTGGCCTGGGCGCAAAAGGTTCTGGAGAGCATCGGGATGTATCCGTTGCACGTCAAAAAGGAGATCGACGCACATATTGCCGATCGGTTCCTTGAGGCCGTGTGGCGCGAGGCGCTGTGGTTGGTCCGTGACGGGGTGGCGACCACGCAGGAGATCGACGAGGCGATCCGCATGGGGTTTGGTCTGCGCTGGGCGCAGATGGGGCTGTTTGAGACCTACCGCATTGCGGGGGGCGAAGCAGGGATGCGGCATTTCATTGAACAATTCGGCCCGTGCCTGAGCTGGCCCTGGACGAAGCTGATGGATGTGCCAGAGTTGACGGAGGATCTGATCGATCAGATCGCGGATCAGTCCGACGCGCAATCGGGTCAGTATTCGATCCGCGAATTGGAGCGCCACCGCGACGCCAATCTGGTGGGCATGATGCGCAGCCTGAAGGCGCGCGATTGGGGGGCAGGGGCGGTCATGGCGCAGCATGATCGCGCGCTGGCGGCCCGTGGTGCGATTGCTGAAACGTTGGAAGACCTGGCCGATCTGGGCGCGCCGGTTTTGACTGTCGATCGCGCGGTGCCGATTGATTGGACAGATTACAACGGCCACATGAACGAGGCGCGGTATTTGCAGGCCTTTGGTGATGCCACAGACCGGTTGATGCTGATTGTGGGCTGCACGCCTGACTATATCGAACAGGGCGGCAGTTATTTCACCGCCGAGACCCATATCCGCCATCTGGATGAGGTCCACGCAGGCGCGCGCATCCGGATCGAGAGCCAAGTGCTGGAGGGGGCGGGCAAGAAGATGCATCTGTTTCATCGTATGTTCGAAGGGGACCGTTTGTTGGCCACGGGTGAGCATATGTTGATCCACGTGAGCCTTGAGACCCGCCGCGCCAGCGATCCCGCGCCAAGTGTCGCGGACCCGCTGGCGCGTTTGGCCGCAGCCCATGCGGCCTTGCCGCAGCCTGACGGCGCGGGTGCTGCGGTGGGCAAACGCGGGTGAGACGGGTTTTGATCACCGCCGGGGCCTCGGGCATCGGGCGTGCGATGGGGGAGGCGTTTGACGCGGCCGGCGACGACGTTTGGGTGACAGATGTGGATGAGGCGGCCTTGGCGGCCTGTCCGGCCCGCTGGACCACGCGCCCGGTGGATGTGTCGGATGACGCGGCGATGAAGGCGTTTTTCGCCGAGATCGCCGCGGCGGGCGGTGTCGATGTGGTTTGCGCCAACGCAGGCGTGGCGGGGCCCACGGCCCTGGTGGAGGACGTCAGCTGGGCCGACTGGCAGGCTTGCGTCGACGTTACACTGGGCGGTGCGTTTCTGACGGCGAAATATGCAGCCCCCTTGATGAAAGCGGCGGGGGCTGGCGCGATTGTGCTGACGTCATCGACGGCCGGAGTGAACGGCTATCCCAATCGCGCGCCTTATGCAGCGGCCAAGTGGGGGGTCATCGGGTTGATGAAAACACTGGCGATGGAATTGGGCCCCTTCGGCGTGCGCGCCAATGCGATTTGCCCCGGAGCCGTTGAGGGCCCGCGCATGGAGGGCGTCATGGAGCGCGAGGCGGAGGCGAAGGGCATGACGCGGGACGAGGTGTTCCGGGGCTATGCCTCTGGCACGTCGATGCGGTGTTTTGTGCGGGCTGAAGATGTGGCGCAGATGGCGGTGTTCTTGGCCTCGGACGGGGCGGGGCGCGTATCGGGGCAGGTGATTTCGGTGGATGGTCATACGGAGAACCCCGACCCGAAGCCTTGAGGCTTGAGGCGGTGACGGACTGGGGCGCTGCCCCAGACCCCGAAGGTATTTGAGACCCAAAGAAACGGGCGGCTGGCAACTGGCAGCGTTCTGAGCCATGAGGGGGCATGGAGCCTTGGATTTATGTCACGCTGTTGGCCGCCACCGCGCAGGCGGTGCGGTTTGGGTTGCAACGTCACCTATCGGCCTCACGGTTGAGCACGGCGGGCGCGACCTTTGCGCGGTTTATGTATTCTGCGCCGTTGGTTGTGGCCGGGGTCTGGATCTATGCCAGCGTCACGGCGCAGGCCTTGCCTGCCATTCCGGCTGAGTTTTGGGCCTATGCCGCCTTTGGGGGCGCGGCGCAAATTTTGGCCACTATGTGTGTGGTGGCATTGTTTGCCTATCGCAACTTTGCTGTCGGGATCACGTTCAAGAAGACTGAAGTGTTGATGTCCGTGGGCGTTGGCCTGTTGATCTTGGGCGAAGGGGTGACGGTTTGGGCGATTGTTGCGATCCTGATCGGCCTTGTGGGCACGGTTGTTCTGTCGGACCCGCCAGAGAGGTCGGCGCAACCATGGCACCGGCGCATTTTCAACCGCGCGGTTGGGCTTGGCCTTATGTCAGGCGTTCTGTTTGGGTGTTCGGGCGTGGGCTATCGCGGAGCGTCGTTGTCGCTTGAGGGGGGCGATGTCTTTTTGCGGGCAACGCTGACCTTGGCCTGCGTCACAATGGGCCAAAGCCTCGCCATGGCCCTATACATGCGTTTGTTTGAAGCCGGTGAGATTGGCCGTGTTTTGGCGGCATGGCGCACGGCGGGTCTGGTCGGGATCACCAGTATGATCGGATCGACCTGCTGGTTCGTGGCCTTTACGATGCAGACGGTCGCCTATGTCAACGCGGTGGGGCAGGTGGAAATGCTGATGTCCTTGGCCATGTCCGTCTTTATTTTCCGCGAAAAAGTGGTGGCGCGCGAAATTCTGGGCGGCGGCCTTGTGTTGCTGTCGGTGGTTGTTTTGGTGTTGGTGACCTAAGGATCAAGCGGGCGTTTGCCTGCCAGACGGGTGACCAGATGGGCCTCATCCTCGTTGCGAAAAAACGGGATGTCGGGCGTCTTTCGCCCCTGAAGCCGGGCGGAGAGTTCGGCCAGAACGACCTCGGTGATAAACGGCAGATCAAGCGAGCGGGCGTCCGGCAGGGGGACCCACTGCAGGTGAGACAGTTCGTCTTCTGCGCGTGAGAAATCGTCAAGATCGGTGCGGATATGACGGGCATCCAGGCAAAAGAAGCGCGCGTCAAAGCGGCGGGGGCGTCCTTGGGGGGTCACCGCGCGAAAGATGAAATCGAAGTGGGCTGCGCTGGGGCGGTATCCGTGCGCTGCGAAATCCTGCCAGTCTGCGGGCGCATCGGGCCACAGCGCAGGGTCGCCGATGATCAGGCCGGTTTCTTCCCAGACCTCACGTACGGCAGCGGCGGCAAGGGCGTGGGGCGGCAGGTGGCTGTCTTGGGTCAGGGCTGTGGCGACATCAGCCCGCAGAGGGCTCTGCAGGGGTACATCCGTGTCCCCGTCATCGACTGCCCCGCCCGGAAAGACGAATTTATTGGGCATAAAGGCCGCGTTTGCGCCGCGTTGTCCCATCAGGATACGCGGGGCTGTTGCGGTGTCACGGACGATGATGACCGTGGCCGCATCGCGGATGGCGGGTGTGTTCTGGTGGTTGGTGATCGGCCTGTCCCCCCGGTGAGGGGTCAGCTGGTGCCCCCGAATCCATGCATGCGCCGCGCCCATTGGATGCCCACGATCATGCCCTTGAGACGAGGCAACAAATACAGACAAAGCGCAACACAAAGAATGGTCAGCACAGTGGCCATCACAAACGGATCAGGGCGCAAGTGCACCCAGACAATGTGCATCACAAAGCCTAGAATATGGGCCACCAACAGGATGGTCAGATAGGCGGGGCCGTCATCGGCGCGGTGGTGGTGCAGTTCTTCGTGGCACACGGGGCAGGTGTCTTTGACCTTAAGATAGCCGTCAAACAGCATCCCTTCGCCGCAGTTGGGACAGCGCCGGCGCAGCCCGCGCATCAGGGCGGGCTTGGTGGGGCGATCCTCTTCGGGGGCGGAATTGGCGTGGGTCATCTGGGGCCTCAAACATGTGGGCGTGGAGCACAGAGCGTCATGGCTCTTTTGCGCCTGTGCGGCCTGAAAGGACAGGGGTGAAAGTGTCGCGGGGACGATCCTTGCGGATTTTTTCCATTTTCAGCGACGGAAAGTGCGGGGCCGCCCGTTTAAAGTGCATTGGACCGGCTGGGCTGGCCCATCACAGATGAATGAAAACAAAGGAAACACTGAGATGAAAACTCCCCTCCTGATTGTTACGATTGCTGCGGGTCTGACCATGGCGGCCACGGCTGAGGCCCGTGACGGGCGTGGTGACCGGATGTCCTTGCCAAGCTTTGAGCAGCTGGATGCGGATGCCAGCGGTGGCGTGACACAGGCTGAAGTCGCGGCCTATATTGAAGCACAGGCGCAGGCCCGTTTTGCGGCGGCCGATGCAAACGGCGATGGTGCGTTGTCGGCGGACGAGATGTTGGCCCAAGCCGACAGTGCCCGGGCGGAGCGACTGGCGCGGCGCATTGCGGACCGGATCGAAAAGGCAGACACGAACGGCGACGGCCTGTTGCAGCAAAGTGAAATCCAAGCGGCCCGTGCTGACCGCGACGGGCACGGCGGGCGCCGTGGTGCATCGCCGGAGCGGATGTTTGAGCGTGCGGATGCCAATGAGGACGGCAGCCTGAGCGCGGAAGAATTCCAGCTGGCACTGGAGCGGATGCAGGAACGCGGATCGCGCCGCGACAACTAGGGTGCTGCGGTCGGGGGCAGATGGCCCCCGACCAGACCGCCCCGACCAGACCACCCCGTTTACTGCACCCTTGCGAGGGCCCCCTCCGCAATGGATAACTGCGCCGTAAGATGTACACCCCGCCGTTCCACATGAATGATGCCCACATGAATGATGATAGGCCCGATGCGGTTTTGCTGTCAGCCTTTGCCCTAGGGGACCGTCAGGCCGCGTTGGTTTTGACCCATCGGTTGACCCCACGGGTGATGGGGCAGGCCTACCGGATGCTGGGCGACCGCGCCGAGGCCGAAGATGTCGCGCAAGAGGCAATGATGCAGCTCTGGAAGATCGCGCCGAATTGGGACGCGGACCGCGCCAAGGTGACCACGTGGCTCTACCGGATCGTGGCCAACCTGTGCACGGACCGGCTGCGCAAATCCGGTCGGGGGGTTGATCTTGAGGCCGTGGCCGAGCCTGAAGATGATGCGCCCTCCGCCACGGACCGGATGCAAACGCAGGCGCGCGCACATGCGGTGCAGGCGGCTTTGGGCGATCTGCCTGAGCGGCAGGCGCAGGCGGTGGCGCTGCGCCACCTTGAAGATTTAAGCAATCCGCAGATTGCGGAGATTATGGACACCAGCGTGCGGACGGTCGAAAGTCTGATCGCGCGCGGGAAACGCGCCTTGGTCGCCCGATTGTCGGGTCGCAAGGCGGAACTGGGGTTTGAAGATGACACCTGAGACTGAAAACGATCTGGACGACCTTTTCGCAGACCTTGCCGCCGAGGACGTGCCCGTTTCGGACGCGCTGCTGGACCGTGTGATGATGGATGCTGACGCGGTTTTGGCAGCATCCGCCCCGCAGGCGCCCGCGCCGGTGGCACAAGGTTTGGGGGCGATGCTGCTGGAGGCGATTGGCGGTTGGCCCGCGTTTGGCGGGTTGGCGGCGGCCACGGTGGCGGGCGTCTGGCTGGGCGTGTCACCGCCCGCTGCGTTGTCGCCCCTGACCGAAAGCTTGGGCGGCAGCATGATCGAGGTGCCCTTGCTGGATGGCGATTTGCTCAGCGCGTTGGAAGGATAAGACATGACCCAGACTTCACATCCCACACCTTCGCCCAAACGCGGCAGATGGACGTCACGCTTGCTGGTGGTGTCTTTGGCCCTGAACCTGCTGATTTTGGGGGCGGGCGTGGGTTTTATGCTGTCTGACGGGGGGCGGGGTGGCCCGCCGCGCCTTGATTTGACATCCGGCGTGCTGACCCGCGCCATGGACGAGCCCCGCCGCGCCGCGGTGCGCGATGCCCTGCGCGACAGTGGTGCCTTTCGGCCAGCGGACCGCCGGTTGATCCGCGAAGATCTGCAGGTTTTGGTCGAGACGATCCGCGCTGAGACCTTTGATGCACAGATGTTTGAGGTTGTAATGTCGCGGCAGCTGTCGCGCCTGCAACAGGGGCAGCAAACAGTGTTGCGGGCCGTATCCGTGCAGGTCGCCGATATGTCGGCGGACGAGCGTGAGGCCTTTGCGGACCGGATTCAGGAGCAATTGCAACGCCGTGGCGGGGGTGAGCGTGGCGGGGGTGAGCGTGGCGGGGGTGAGCGCAGTGGCGGCGACCGCAACGCAAACAACTAAGGCCGCCAGATCGTCGGCTAAGCCGCCGCGAGACTGACCTTGTTGCGCCCGGTCAATTTGGCCTGATACAGGGCCAGATCCGCCGCGTTTACAAGCTCCCCCAGATCGTCGCAGAAGACGTCCGGCTCACGGCTTCCGTTCAGGCTGACCCCGACGGAGACCGTCACATCAATGCGTATCCCCCCGATGACATAGAAGGGGGAGGCGCCAATCAGCGCGCACAGACGTTCCGCAGCCGTGCGGGCGTGCACCACATCACTGTCGGGAATTGCCACCAGAAATTCTTCGCCCCCGATGCGGGCCAGCAGGTCAACGGCGCGCAGATTGTCCTGCAGCCGTCGGGCCACTTGTTTGAGGACGTCGTCACCGGCCGCATGGCCATAGGTGTCGTTGATGGCCTTGAAGTGATCGATATCAAGCACCATGACCGCAAATTGACGCCCCGAGCGGGTGCTGTCCTCGGCCAGACGGCCCAGATGCGGCAGCGCATAGCGGCGGTTGAACAGGCCGGTCAAAGGATCAGTAATGGCCGCCTGCAGGCCGGTTTCGACCGTGCGCCGCAACGCGTCTGCCTCGTGTTTGGCCTGAAGCAACACCGAACACCGATGGCGGATTTCAAGAATGTTGATGTCCGACAAAACGACGTCATTGGCGCCAAGATCAAGCGCCATAGCGGCGGCATGATTGTGTTGATTGGACAATAAAACAAGGATGCCGGAATGACGGGTGGCCGATTGGCTGCGCAGTTCGGACAGCAAGCGGTAAAGCGTGTTGTGATCGTTCAGCCCGGATCGGAAATCGAGCACGAACAGATCGTTCGTCCCGCCCTCAAGACTGCCGCTGATGATCTGGTGCACGTCTGCCACGCGGGCTCGGACGTTTTCCATCATCCCGGGCAGATGGTGCAGGGTGCGTTGTTCGCTGGCCGGTGACACCAAAACCAGTTGCGAGGGCGCTGAAAATCCGCCCACGGCCTCCGCAAAGCCCAAGGCCGTCCGCGTGCCTTCCCGCATGTGCAGTTCTTGCCGTGCATCACGGGCGCGCAGCAGGCTGCGGATGCGCGCCTGCAGGATGTGATCGTCAAAGGGGGTTGTCAGAATGTCGTCGGCCCCCGCCTCAAGCGCGTTGACGCGGTCTTGCGGGGTCGCAAATCCGCCGGTTGCGATCAGGGGGATCAGTTCGGTGCGGCTGTTGGCCTTCATATCGCGGCAAAATTGCAAGGCGTCGGCGCAGTCTTTGCTGGTGTCTACAATGACGAGGTCGGGCTGAGAAACTTCCATCTCCGTACGGGCTTCGCAGACGGACGCACACGGGCGCACGCGATATTGCGCGGCCAGAAGTTTCACCTTCAGCACGATCCGATTTGTTGCGACACAGTCTACGATAAGAATATCGCCAGCCATTCTTGCTTCCTTCCGAGCTTTCCCCCAATCTCGATTAACCTTAGTTTGGCGCTAAAATAGTTAAGAAACCCTTTCCACATCGGTAATCATAAATCATGTCCCCAGACCGTGCCGAACATATCGCCATTGCAGCCCTGATTTGGCTGTCCACCAACGAAGAGCTTTTGCCTGTTTTTCTTGGGTCTTCAGGGGCCTCAGCGCAGGATTTGAGGGCCCAGGCGGAAAGCCCCGCTTTCCTGGCGTCTGTGCTGGAATTTATCACGATGGATGACACTTGGGTGATGACGTTTTGCGACGCTGAGGGCCTAAAGTATGAAGATCCCCTAATGGCGCGTTATGCTTTGCCCGGCGCGGAAGCGGTCCACTGGACATGAGCGCGCGGCAGATCCGCGGGGTCGTATTCGACAAAGACGGGACCCTTTTTGATTTCAACGCAACCTGGGCTGTGTGGATGCAGGGGGTGTTGGAGGCCGAAACCCGAGGCGACAGCGCGCGCCGTTCGGCCCTTGCGGGGGCGTTGGGATTTGATCTGGACACCCTGCGCTTTGCCCCCACATCGCTGGTGATCGCCAGCACCGCGCGCGAGATTGCGCAGGCGGCGTTGCCCTATGTGGAGGAAACCGATGTGGACGTCTTGTTGGCGCGGTTGAATGCCATGGCCGCCGCCGCCCCTCAGGTCGAGGCGGCCCCGTTGGGGCCGTTCTTGGAAAGGCTGAAACATGCAGGGGTGTCTTTGGGGGTGGCCACGAACGACGGCGAGGCCCCCGCGCGGGCGCATCTGGCGGCGGCCGGTGTCTTGGACCGTTTCGATTTTGTGGCTGGGTCCGACAGCGGGTTTGGGGGCAAACCCGCGCCGGGCCAGTTGCTGGCGTTCTGCGAGGCTGTGGGGCTGGACCCTGCGCATTGCGTAATGGTCGGCGACAGCACCCATGATCTGGACGCAGGCCGCGCGGCGGGGATGACCTGTGTTGCCGTCCTGACGGGGATCGCTGGCCGGGGGGATCTGGCGCCTTTTGCCGACGTGGTCCTGCCGTCGATTGCGGATTTGCCCGACTGGTTGGGCGTCTGAAGCCCATCGCACGCGGTTTGCGACAAAAGATGTCGCAGTTTGCAGGGCGCGCCGACGGGGTGCTGTCACCTTGGACAAAAGTCGAAAGGTCAGATGGATGTCCCAACCCAGCCCCAAACGCCGCCGCTCTGGCGGGCGCGCTGCCAACACCGCAAAACGTCAGACGGCCGGCATCAACCAGATGCCGTGGCGGGTGCCCGTCAACACCGACCGCCCGACGGAGCCGTTGGACGAAGGCGGCGTGCAGGCCATCCATGATGGCGCGATGCGGGTGTTGGAAGAGATCGGCATCGAGTTTCTGAACGAAGAGGCGATTGCCCTGTTCAAGCAGGCCGGCTGTACCGTCGACGGAACAAATGTGAAGATGGGCCGCGATTGGGTGATGGAGATGATCGGGCAAGCGCCCGCACAATTTGACATAATTCCGCGCAACCCAGACAAGACGATCACGCTGGGCGGGGGTCATATCCTGTTCGGGAATGTGTCGTCTCCGCCCAATTATTATGACCTTGAGATCGGCAAAAAGGTGGCGGGCAACCGGAAGCAGTGTGCGGATCTTTTGCGGCTGACCCAATATTTCAACTGTATCCACTTTGCGGGCGGCTATCCGGTGGAGCCGGTGGATGTGCATGCCTCTGTCCGGCATCTGGATGTGGTCTTCGACAAGATGACCCTGACCGACAAGGTTGGACACGCCTATTCGCTGGGCAAGGAGCGGGTTGAGGATGTGATGGAGATGGTGCGCATCGCGGGCGGGCTGAGCGATGAGGACTTCGAGGCGGCGCCGCGGATGTACACCAACATCAACTCGACCTCTCCGCTCAAACACGACGTGCCGATGATTGACGGCTGTTTGCGCTGTGTGCGGCGGGGGCAGGCGGTGGTTGTGACGCCCTTTACCTTGGCGGGGGCCATGGCGCCGGTGACCATGTCGGGGGCTGTGACCTTGTCGATTGCCGAGGCGCTGTCGGCGATTGCGCTGTTTCAATACGTGCGCCCTGGCGCGCCCTGTGTGATCGGCACGTTCACCAGCAACGTCGACATGAAATCCGGCGCACCTGCCTTTGGGACGCCGGAATATATGCGCGCCACACAGATGACCGGCCAGATGGCGCGGTTTTACGGATTGCCCATGCGGTCCTCTGGCGTGTGCGCGGCCAATGTGCCTGACGGGCAGGCCATGTGGGAGACCTCGAACAGCCTGTGGGCGGCGGTGCAATCGGGCACCAACATGGTGTATCATGCGGCCGGTTGGTTGGAGGGCGGGCTGATCGCCAGCCCTGAGAAGTTCATCATGGATTGCGAAGTGTTGCAGATGATCCAGCGGTATATGGAGCCTGCCATCAGCGCGACGAGCCCTGGCGATATTGCCATTGATGCGATCAAGGAAGTGGGCCCCAACGGGCATTTCTTTGGCATTGAACACACGCAAGAGCGCTACGAGAGTGCGTTCTATTCGCCGTTTGTGTCGGATTGGCGGAACTTTGAGGCCTGGGAGGTCGCGGGTGGCACATGGACCGCTGAACGCGCCCATCACATGTTCAAGGACATCATCGCCAATTTCGAAGAGCCGCCGATGGATGCTGCGATCCGATCAGAGCTGGAGGATTTTGTGGCGCGCCGGAAGGCCGAGGGCGGCGCGCCCACCGATTTCTGAGAATTTGCGCCTGCGGCGGGCGGGGGGATCGGTTTTCTTCGAAAACCGATCCGGCATGAGAGGGAAGAGGGAGGGGGACGCTGTCCCCCCGCCGCTGCGCGGCGTCCCCCTGGCATATTTTTGAAACAGCGAAACAGGGTCGTTGATCGGCGGCGTTGGATTGGTGTGGACGCGTCAGCTGGGGTGCGTACTGTCGGGTGAGGCAGGAGGTGTGGCGTGACGGTGGAGATACGGGTCGGCGATTTTGACGCGTTTTTTGCGGCACCATTTGAGGCTTACGGCGCGGACAGCCCTTATGTGTCACCGCTGAAGGGGGATCTGCGGCGGTTATTGGGGGACGGCAATCCGCTGATTTCGGGTGCCGGGGACGGGGCGTTGACCTATTTCACGGCCCATCGCGGGGCCCGCGTCTTGGGGCGGATTACGGCCCATGTGCATGGGGCGTCAAACAGGTTGCATGAGGTGTCGCGCGGGTATTTCGGATATTTCGATTGTGTCGATGACCATGCGGTTGCGGCTGCGCTGTTGCGGGCGGCTGAGGCCTGGTGCCGCGCGCGGGGATTGCGCGAGATTGCGGGCAATTTCAACCTGACGGCCATGCAGCAGATTGGCGTGGTGACGGATGGGTTTGACCATGCGCCGTATCTGGATCAGGTCTGGTCACCGCCCCATATTGCGCGGCTTTTGGAGGCCAATGGCTACATTGCGACCTTTCCCATGGCCACGATGGAGGTGCGGGGGGTGCAAGAGGCCCCGTCGGTGCGTTTGTCGGACAAGAACCGCGCCATTTCAGAGGATCCGGAGTTTGCCTTTGCGCCAATTACGCGCCGCACACTGGCCCAGCGGTTGGAGGAGGCGCGGCTGATCCTGAATGCGTCCTTTGCAGACAATCCGATGTTTGTGCCGGTGAGCGCGGAGGAATTTCATTTTCAGGCCAAGGACATGAAGTGGGTCATGGACAAGCGCATCTCGGCGGTTTTGCATCATAAGGGCGCGCCGGCGGGCTGTGTGATTTGTGTGCCGGATATGAACCCGTTTTTGCGGCGCATCCGGTCTCGCCTCGGGCTGTCCACGCCGTGGCATTTTCTGCGCCATCGCAGGAGCAACACGCGGGCGGTGCTGATCTTTGCGGGCGTCATGCCGCATCTTCAGGGGCGCGGGGTCAATCCGGTTATTCTGGATCATGTGCTGACACGCGCCAAGGCCGCCGGATACACATCGGTGGGCAACACATGGGTTGCGGATGTGAACCCCATGAGCCTGGCGCAGGCGGAGAAGGCGGGCAGCACGCGGATGCACCGCCTGCATCTGTTTGCCAAGTCATTGGCGTAGGAAACGGGGCCGCAAGCCTTGCGGGTTGAACGGCCCGCGTTTCGATCACTCGTTTAAGCAGGCCGCGTAGGAGGCGGCGAGGGCTGTCAGGGTTGCGCGGTAGTGGGCGGGGCCCACCTCAAACGCGCCACCCATGGGATCGGCTACGGCGGTGCCCGCGTCGGTGTTTTCGCGGATCAGGTCGGACCATTCGGCCCGCGTCTGGTTGTCGGAGAGCACGCAATCGACATCATCAGCGGTGACCCTGTCCTGCAGTTCCGCGATCCGGTCGGGGCCCGGGATTGAGGCGTCGTCGAGGGCGATGGCGGCCAGTGCGGGGCGATCAAAGCGTGCGCCAAAGTACTGGTAGGCGTCGTGGGGCACGACAAGCGAACCGGCCGGGACGTCGGCCAGCGTCGCTGTGATCTCAGCCTCAAGGGCTTGCAGGTCGGCCACTGCGGCGACGGCGTTTGCACCGTAGAGGGCTGCGTTTTCGGGATCGATCGCGGCGAGGTCTTCGGCGATGATCACGACCCAATCTTGAGCGACTTGTGGGTCAAGCCAGGCATGGGGATCCACGCGGGCTTCGTCTTTGTGATCGTCTTCGTGGGCGTGATCGTCATGGTCTTCGTGGCCGTGATCGTCGTGGTCCCCGTGTTCTTCGTGCTCGTCATGGTCCCCGTGATCATGCTCATCGTGATCATGCTTTTCTTCATGATCGTCATGCCCGTGATCGTCATGCCCGTGCTCGCTATGCTCATCGTGGTCATCATGTCCGTGGCCGTGCGACCCGTGGTCGTGCCCGTCATCGAAGGCGGCGTCTGTGCGGAGCATCAAGGGCTCCCACCCTTCGGCCTCCAGCAGGACCAGCTGGCTGACGTCGCCGCCCAAGGTCGACACGGCCTCATCCAGCCATGGGGTCAGGGCAGGGCCGACCCAGATCACCAGATCGGCGTTTTGCAAACTTGCGGCCTGATCAAAGCCAAACTGGAAATCGTGCGGAGAGGCGCCACCTGCGACCAACACATCCGGGTCGCCCACACCCGCCATGACCTGCGCCACGAGGGAGTGCACAGGCGCGATGTCTGTCACGACTTTGGGCGGTTCGGCATAGGCAAAGACTGGCAGGGCGGTCAGGGTGGCGGCGAGGGGGAGGCGCATGGGATTCTTCCTTGTCGGCGTGTTCGTGGGATGGCATAATAGATATGTTATAACATTACAACTCCTCTTTCGAAGGGCGGACGTATTCCGATGGCTGATCAGCCTTCCAGTTTTCATGACCATGATCATGACCAATGTGTTGCGACTGCGTTAAGTGCAGCGGATGCGGCCTGTGCGGCGCAAAACCTGCGGCTGACCCCTGTGCGTCGCCGCACGCTTGAGATCTTGTTAGAGGCGCATGAGGCCTTGGGGGCCTATGATGTTCTGGCGCGGCTGGATGCGGAAGGGTTCGGATCAAAACCCCCCGTCGCTTACCGCGCGTTGACGTTTCTGGTTGAGGCCGGTTTGGCGCACCGGATCGAACGGTTGAACGCCTTTGTGGCCTGTGCGCGCCCTGACGAAGTGCATGACCCTGCGTTTTTGATTTGCAACAGGTGTGGCATTGTGGCCGAAGGGGAGGCGGGCGACGCGATGAGCCCTGCGGCCTCAGCCACTGGTTTTCAGATTGACCGCACGGTGGTAGAGGCCACGGGCGTCTGCCCGGCCTGTCAGGATCCCGCATGAGTTTGCCGAAATGAGTTTGATCCAAGCCACCCATATTGATGTGCGCCATGGGGCGACCCATGCGGTGCAGGGTGTGAATGTGACGCTTGAGGCAGGGGAAATCGTCACGATTGTCGGCCCCAACGGGTCCGGCAAATCGACCTTGCTGCGCGCGTTGATCGGGGCCGTTCCGGTGGATGGTGGGACGATCAAGGCGGCTGAGGGGTTGCGGGTCGGCTATGTGCCACAAAAGCTGCATATCGATCCCACGTTGCCTTTGACCGTGCGACGGTTTTTGAACCTGCCCAAACGGGTGCCCACGGCCAAAGCGCGTGAGGCGCTGGCCCGCACTGGCGTGGATCATCTGGAGAAACGTCAATTGGCTGGACTGTCGGGGGGCCAGTTGCAGAGGGTGCTTTTGGCGCGGGCGATTTTGAACAGGCCACAGGTGCTGGTGTTGGATGAGCCGACGCAGGGCCTTGATCAGCCAGCCTCTGCCGCGTTTTACCGCCTGATTGAGGCGCTGCGCGATGAATTGGGCTGTGCTGTGTTGATGGTCAGCCATGAATTGCACGTAGTGATGTCTGCCACAGACCGCGTCATTTGCATGAACGGCCACATCTGCTGCGAAGGCACGCCTGAGGTTGTCACCGCCGCCCCCGCCTATCGGGAGTTGTTTGGCACGGGCACGGGGGGCGCCTTGGCCCTTTACCGGCACGAACATAATCACGATCATCATGAGCATGGCTGTGACCATGATCCTGCATCGGTCCTTTCAGCGGAAGACCCCGTCTCTTGAGCCTATTGGATGATTTTATGGTGCGCGCGCTGCTGGCGGGCGTGGGCACGGCGCTGGCCTGCGGGGCCTTGGGGTGTTTTATCGTTTGGCGGCGCATGGCCTATTTCGGGGATGCGACGGCCCATGCGGCAATCTTGGGTGTGGCGCTGGCGTTGATGTTTTCCATTTCGGTGCCCTTGGGCGTGCTGATTGTGGCGCTGGCCATGGGGCTGTTGGTGGGGTCATTGTCGGGGGCGACGATCACGCCGGACAGCCTGCTCGGCGTGTTGTCCCACGGGGCGCTGGCGCTGGGGCTTGTGGCGGTGTCTTTGATGCCGGGCACGCGGATTGATCTGGATGCGTATTTGTTTGGCGACATTCTGGTGGTGTCGCGCATGGATTTGATCGTGATCTGGGGCGGGGCGGCTGTTGTTCTGGCGGTGTTGGCGTGGCGCTGGCAGGCGCTGTTGGCTGAAGTGTTGTCCAATGATTTGGCCCATGCTGCCGGTTTGCACCCAGCGCGCGACCGGCTGTTTTTGACGTTGCTGGTGGCGATGGTTGTTGCGGTGTCGATCAAGGTGGTGGGCGCCTTGTTGATCACCGCGATGTTGATCATCCCTGCCGCCGCCGCCCGCATGATCGCCCGCGGACCTGAGGCGATGGCGGTGTGGGCCACATGCATCGGGATTGTGGCCTCTGCCGGGGGGCTTTATGCGGCGCGGTTTGTGGGCACGCCTGCGGGGCCGTCGATTATTGTGGCAGCGGCGGCGTTGTTTTGTGTCACAGCCGCTGCCGGTCGTTTGCGCGGCTGAGGGCCGTTTTCAGGTATTTTTGACCCAAAGAAACAGGGCGCGCGCGCTGTTGGCAGGTGCTGCGTCAGGCGTCGGTGTCGAGCCAGAGGGTGACAGGCCCGTCGTTGACCAGACTGACAGCCATGTCCGCGCCAAACTGGCCGGTTTGGGTGGGCACGAGGGCGGCCATTTCTTTTGCGAAGGCAGCGTAGAGCCGTTCGCCTTCGGCGGGGGGCGCGGCCTGAGAGAAGCCGGGGCGGTTGCCGCGACGGGTGTCGGCGGCCAGCGTGAATTGGCTGACGACGAGAGCTTGGCCGCCGATGTCGGTCAGGGATCGGTTCATGCGGCCCTCGTCATCTTTGAAGATCCGCAGTTTGCCGATTTTGGCGGCCAGTTTGGCGGGCAGATCTTCCGTATCGCCTTGCATGGCGCACACCAGAATGAGCATGCCCGCGCCACATTCCCCCACCAGCGCACCGTCCACATGAACCTGCGCAGAGGTGACCCGTTGGATCAGCGCCCTCATATTTCGTGGGCCCAAGGCGGGTTGGCGCCAGCGCGCGACACGGTGATGGCGGCGGCGGTGACGCCCAAGGTCAGGGCATTACGGATTTCGTCTTCGGTCAGGTTGGTGATGCGGTCTTTGGTCAGGCAGCCCGCACGGTCGAGGCCTGCCAGAAGGCCCGCGTTGAAGGTGTCGCCCGCGCCCACGGTGTCCACGACTTCGGTTTTCGGGGCGGGCACGAAGACCTCATGGTTTGCGTTGTATCCGGTGACGCCTTTGGCGCCTTCGGTGATGCAGACCAGTTTGGCGCCCTTGGCCACCAGACCACGGGCGAGATCGGCCAGATCGCCATTGCCTTGCAGCCAGTGCAGGTCTTCGTCGCTGAGTTTGATGATGTCGGCGGCCCCCATCATGCGCGCAATCCGCGCGCGAAAGGCGGTCTCGTCCGAGATAAAGGACGGGCGAATGTTCGGGTCGATCATGGTGACGCGGGTTTCGGCGTGATCCAGCATCATCGCCTCATAGACGTCACCGCAGCCGGGGGCCACGAGCGAAATTCCCCCAAACAAAAGTGCATCGGCCTGCGTCTGAGGGGCAGCCCCCACGGTGCGCATGGCCGAGTTTTCGTCATAGAACGCGTAGGTTGCTTGACCGTCGACCAGCTTGACAAAGGCTACGGTACACGGCGCGGCCAGCCGGGGGGAGGGGCTGTGATCAACGCCCGCGTTTTCAAGGGCGTTGCGCAACACATCGCCGAGAAAATCCGAGGACATCCCGCAAAAGAGCTGTGTGTCGACGCCCAGCCGACCCAACCCGATCGCAGTGTTGAGGGCCGCCCCGCCTGAAACAGGAACAAAGGCCTGTTCGCCTGCCTCCGTTGTGCGGGGCAGCATGTCAATCAGGGCTTCGCCACAGGTTAAGATCATCGTGTCCTCCAAATAAGTTTACGCGCGTAAAGTTGGGGGCGGTGTATCACTGGCTTGCGGCCATCACAAACCCAATTGTGGCGGCGATGATCAGGCCGATGATCACGGCGATGGTGATCTTGATGGCGGAATAGGGGCGTTCGCCCTGCACGCGTCCCGTGCGGCCGTTGACCACAAAGCGGTAGGTCTTGCCGCGGTATTTGTAAGCAGCAAGCCAGACGGGCAGCAGCACGTGTTTGAACGTCAACGTGCCGAGCTGGGTATCGACGGAGTTGACCCGTTGATCATCGCCACCGATGTCGAATTTGACATCGCGGTGGATGATGCGGTCCATGTAGGCGCGGGCCTCGACGAAGGCATCTTCAAGTTCGACCTGATAGCCTTCGGCGCGAAAGCCAGCGAGGTATTGCGGCTGATAGGGTTCCATTTCCGAAAGATCCCAAGGTTCCAACGCGTCGGTGTAGGATTTGGGCAGAGATTTGGAACCGAGCACCAGCACATCGTCAAAGAACCGCGCCACGCGGCCTGATGCTGGCCGCCAGCGGGTTTTGCGCACGCGGACTTGTTTGAGTTTGCCGTCGCGCACAACAGTGCGGGTTTCGTAGTAATGGGTGCCGCGCGATCCGGTGTATTGGCTTTTGGTGTCGGCGTCGAACGTCCAGTAGGGGACATAGATGCCCGACATGGCGCGGCCCTTGCGGGCGTAATCCTGCAGGCCGTTTGGCGCAAACCACAGGCTGCCGAGCCAGTCTGTCATCTCGGCGCGCGCGCGGCCTTCGTCCAGCGCAAAGGGCAGTAGACCTTTGGGTTTAATGTGGCGGTGGGTGCCTGTGTCGGTAACCACGGGGGTCGCACAAAAAGGGCATTCGGTCGCGTGCAGATCCGCGTCGAATTCCACTTGTGCGCCGCAGTTGGGGCAGGCGCTGACGCGGGTTTCCTCGATCTCTTCTGCGGCCAGATCGCCCGAGACCGCGCGGCGGAAATCAAGCTCTCTCAATGCACCGCCGCGCCAAGGATCCTCGGATACCGCGTGGGTGTTGCCGCAATGCTCACAGATCAGGCGGTTTTCGCCGGGATCAAACCGCATGTCGGCCCCGCAGGCATCACAGGGGAAGCGGTGGTCGTCTGTGGTTGGGGCGGGATCAGTCGTCGTGTCAGTCATGCCCTATAGATAGCGGTGAAAGATGCGGGGCGCCATGATGCGAAGGGCATTGTCACGCAATTTCAGGTGACGCCAGATGTGAAAGCCCGCGTGGAAGGCCACGACAGCGGCCAGCGCGTAGAATTGATAGGTGTGCACGAGCCCGATCCAGTGGTGGGCGGCGGGTTTGTTGAGGGGGACGCCAATAGGGATAATCCCGCCAGCTTTCATCTGAAACGAGGCTGTCAGCCCAAGCAGCAAGCCGCCGAAGGCCACAAGGAACAGCCCCCAGACAAGGGTGAGGTGCAGCGGGCGAAAGAGGCGGCGCGGCCAGCCTTGCAGTTTGGGGCCGGGGCGGCTGAGAAGGCCCGCGCGCAGCATCCAGGCCGTCCAGATCAGGGCCAGAGTGACGAAGATCAGCCCCATCATCGAATGGAATTGAAATACCCGTGGCCCCATGCGGCGCAGGGCGTCGGGATCCGCGAAGATGAACCAGACAAAGAAGGGGATGATGCCCCAATGGAGGGCCTTGAGGGCGGTGCGGCGGGTGGGGATTAAGTGGCGCATATGAGAGTAACGCGAAAGCGGGGCCTAGAGTTTCACAACAGCCCGTGAAAGGCTCGCGGTGTGATCAGCCGCAGGGCGTTGTCATAGAGGGCCGTGTGGCGCCAGAAGTGGAACAGCCCGTGCAGGGCGCCAAGGCCCAAGAGCACGAGAAGGGATGTCCACGCGGGGCCGGGCGCGATGAGGGCTGTCAATTCACCTGCGTTGAGGACCGCTGATATGGCGAGCGCCAGATAAAGCGCGCGGTGCATCCAAGGGTAGGCCGCGCGCGTGGCAGGCCCCAGTTTCGGGCCTGGTTTGCCGATGAGCCCTTTGACCATCGCAATCGCAACCCAGAGGGCGGTTGCGATGACAAAAGCCCAGCGCACCCAATCAGCGGAAGTGCCGCCTTTAACCATGGCAAGTATCAGCATGAAAATGGTCCAGTGCAGGACAATGTGCAGGCGGCGGCGTGTCATGATGATGAAGTAGGTGGCGCGGGTGTCAGAGCAAGGGACGACCTACGGTCGGCGCATGCTGCGGGCGGGGGGGCGCGCTGCGCGCGCCGGGTGATGGGAGGTTTTGCCCCCGGGGGGTCTGGGGGCGCTGCCCCCAGAGATGACGAGGGCGCTGCCCCCAGAGATATAGGGGGGCGCTGCCCCCTCTTGGCTTCGCCAATTCACCCCCGAGGTATTTTTGACCCAAAGAAACAGGTCCTTTTCTGTGTCCTCGGCGACCGTTTTTGGGGTGAGAGGTTGGGCGTCCCAAGCCAGTCGGTTCGGACGTCAAGGCGGGACAAGGAGGGCGGATTTTTGGTGAAGGTGGCGATAAGTTCGCGTCTGAGTTCGGTGAAATCAGCGTCGATCTCACGCAGATCGCTGCTTTCCACTCAGGTGGTGTTCATCTGCTGAGTGGAAAGAGATGTCGGAAGTGTCGCCCTGTTATGCTGGTGGCGGGGGTGGGGGCATGACGGTGAAGAGCTGCGCCAGCTCATCGACCTCATCTGCGGTTTTCCAACCGTCTTGGCCGGGCGTCCAGACATGGGTGTCGCGGCTGAGGCTGCCGTCGGCGGCCATTTTGCCCATGTCTGCCTTGGAAAACGGGCCTTTGGTTTGGCCGCTTTCGGCGATGTGCCAGACGTGTTCGACCGGTGGGGGCGGGGGGGCCATGGGCGCGGCAGCCGTTGGGGCGCTGCCCCACGGGTTGGCCATCTGTTGTGCCATGGCCATGCCCATGCCGGCCCCGAGGCCAGCACCCATAGCGCCTGAGGCTTCGCCACCTTTGCGCAATGCCTCGGCGGCGGCGTATTTCATGTGGGCGTCCAGATCGCCGGTCAGCCCGCGTGAGGTGCGGGTGTCCAAGGCGGCCTCTACCGCGGGGGGGAGCGAGATGTTTTCGATATAGAATTCAGGGATCGTGATGCCGTATGCGGCCACGGTATCGGCAATGGCGCCTGCGACCAGCTTGCCCAGATCCCGTGTATTCGCAGCCATGTCGAGGACCGGAATGCCTGAGGCCGCAATCACGCGGCTGAATTCCTGCACGATGATGTTGCGGACCTGAAAGCTGATCTCATCCATTGTGAATTCGCCGTCGGTGCCGACGATTTCAGTAAGGAACAGCCGCGGATCAGTGACCTTGACCGTGTAGGTGCCAAAGGCGCGGATGCGGGTGGGACCGAATTCGGGATCGCGCAGCATGATGGGGTTTTTGGTGCCCCATTTGAGGTCGGTGAAGCGCGTGGTGTTGACGTAGTAAATCTCGGACTTGAAGGGGGATTTGAACCCGTGATCCCAATGTTGCAACGTCGTCATAATCGGCATGTTGTTGGTTTCCAACATGTACAGACCCGGCGTGAAGACATCGGCCAGCTGGCCCTCGTGCACGAATACTGCTGCCTGACCCTCGCGCACGGTCAGCTTTGCGCCGTATTTGATTTCATGGCCTTCGCGTTCGAACCGCCAGACCATGGTGTCGCGGGTGTCGTCTGTCCAGTGGATGACGTCGATAAATTGGCCGGAGAGAAAATCCAAGATCCCCATGGGGTCCTCCTTTGGTGGGTCAGTCGTGCGGGGGGCTAGCTTGGCCCCGTGTTCATCAATTCAGTGGCGATGGTGCGGGCGATGGGGGCCGCTTCGGCGGCGGTCATGCCGGTTTGCAGGCGCCTGTCGTAGAGCATTTGAAGCAGTAGCTCATCATGGGTGGTGAGCAGGGCGAATTCTTCGTCATCGTTGAAGATGGAGGGCCGTGCCCGCGGGCTGTCGTTGGCCAGCCCCAGTCCTTGGGCGAGTTCTTCGTGCACGCAGGCCAGCCGCATCAGATCAGGGTGTTCGCCGCGAATAAGCGCAACGGCCTGGCTGTAGTTGGGGCTGCCATCGACGGAAAACGCAAGCACAAGACAAAGCGTATCGCGGGGCACATCAAGGAAGGCCCGCAGAGAGGTTTCATCAATGCCCGGCACAAGGGCGCGCAGACGGGGGCCGTAGTCCAGACGGTCGTCTTCGTTCAGCACGAGCACGTGGAAATTGGGGTTGGCGGCGCCCACGGACATCGGGTGGCCTGTGACACGTTCCAGCCGGTTCACATAGCTGGTGATGGAATTGGCATCACGGGTGCGTTGATCGTCGGGCACTGTGGCCCCGTGTTCGATGGTGAACCGGATGGGCTGTTCCCAGCGGCGCAGGCGGCTGATCGTTGGCCGGGCCTCTAGCCCTGTGGGGGTGGCGACAAATTCATCGAACAAGGCGATGCGCACGAAATTGCGCCCAAGAACCGTGTCGGTGAAGGCCGTGTCAGGCCCGCCCCCATCGGTGCGCAGCAGCCCGCGCGCGACCAGATCGTTTTGCACCCGCTGATAATGGACCGACAAGGCGCGGCTGGCGTCAGATCTTTGTGCGTTGCTGGCGACCACAGGCGGCGGTGGGGGCGGTGCGACCTCTGGCCGGGCCTGCGGCACCGGAGAGGTCGCCGTTTGTGGGATGAGGTCACAGGCGGCAAGGGACAGCAGGGCCCAAAGGCCCAGTGCCTTGGACAACCGAAGGGTCCCCGAAATGCCGCCTGTGTGGTCCAAAAGGTCTTACGCCCCTGTGGCCGTGCCGATGGCATCACCGGTGCCCGTGCTGCGGGCTTTGGCGGCGGCGAGGGTGGTTTTCAGCTCAGCCTCCATCGTTTGCAGCTCTTGCTCGGCCTCGGCGCGCTTGGCCTTGCCTTCGTCAGCGATCTGAAGGCTTTCTTCGATCGTGCCGATCAGATCGGCATTGGCCTTTTTGATCGCTTCGATGTCGAAGACGCCGCGTTCCATTTCAGTGCGGATGACCTTGTTGGCGTTACGCAGGTTTTCGGCGTTGGCCATCAACAACTCATTCGTAAGGTCATTGGCGTCGCGCACGGCCTCTGCCGCCTCGGCGGAGCGTTGGATGGTGACGGCCTGCGCCAGCTGCGTTTCCCACAAGGGCACGGTGTTGATCAGGGTGGAGTTGATCTTGGTCACCAGTGATTTGTCGTTTTCCTGCACCAAACGGATGGAGGGCAGGGACTGCATCGTGACCTGACGGGTCAGTTTCAGGTCATGCACGCGGCGTTCCAGATCGTCACGGGCGGCGCGCAGATCACGCAATTCTTGCGCTTTCATCACGCCTTGATCCTCAGGCGCTGCGGCGACTTCGGCCTCTTTGGCGGGGATGACGGTGGAGTCCATCTCGGCCAGCTTGGCCTCACCTGCGGCGATATAAAGGCCCAGCTCATCATAAAAATCGAGGGTCTTTTCATAAAGAACATCAAGGCTTTCGATGTCTTTTAGCAGCACATGTTCATGCTTGAGAAGATCATCGGTGACCTTGTCAATCTGGCCCTGCACCGTCTCAAAGCGGGCGGCGAATTTGGCCGCAGGGGCCGCACGGCCCAGCAGCTTTTCCCACCACGACCGTTTGCGACGCACGTCCAATTCGCTGACGTTAAAGCCGCGAATGGTTGTCACGATCTGGCGCAGGCTGTCGCCCGCGGGCCCCACGTCCTTGTTGCGCACGCCCTGCAGCATGGATTGAGAGATTTCCTGCAATTCCGCCTGCGCGGCTGACCCGAACGAGATGATGGAATTGGTGTCTTCCATGTTCAATTCCGCGATCCGTTTGGTGATTTCGGCGCTGGTGGGCGCATCGGCGGCCTCAAGCGTGACCAGTTCGCCCTTGGGTTCGGCCAGCACAACGGCGGTGACCTTTTCAACCTCGGCCAGCTGGGTTTGCGCGGCTTGCATGTTTTTTGCGACTGTATCTGACATAATGTCCCCTTCGTTTGGCCTGTCTTACAGGCCTTCTCGTTGCAGTCTGTCCCGCAACACTTTGATTTCAATATCCATGTCGCTTCGGTCATCGAGCAACAATTTTTCGGTGCGGGCGGCGAAGTTCTGCTCAAGATCGGCCAACAAGGCCTCAAAATCAGCGCGCGCGCCCGCGTCCCGCTGACGTTTGTAAAGATCGGCAAACTTGGCGGCGGCATCCCGCGCGCCCATCAGGTAGACCCCCAGAAATTTGCGTGCGCCGGTCAGATCGCGCGGGTCTTCTTCGACCGTGCGGATCATCTTGCGGGCAGCGGCCTGAAACTGGTCCACGCGGGCGGTCAGGTCACGGTCGTTGATGCGGGCGACGTGATCGCGCATGGAGGTAAGATGCGCCTCGGCCTCATCCACAACCTTGGCGACACGGTCTTGTTGAAAGGTGTCGATCCCCTCCATGCGTTTGTCGCGCAGCGGATCCATGCCGAACGACGTCAGATGCAGTGCGCCTGCGACCACGCCGTAGATCACCGCCGCCACAACCGATCCGTCATTCATAAGCGACGCCAAAGTGATCCCCGCGCCCGTCAGGACCGACCCGAAGGCTTTGCGCGGAATGGCCGGACGCCGCGCCACCTTGCGCGCATCATAGGCCGCCTGGGCGCGAATGCCGTCCCGCGTCAGCCATGCCGCGAAAACCAGCAACACCGCCCCGCCAAGGCCCATCGCCAAACCAACTGCCCCCTCATTCAGAGACAAAAACGCCAACAACAGCCCAGGCAAAAACAGGATGTTGGCCTTGGCGCCCGCGGCATCGGGCGTGCGGGCAGGGGCAACCGGGGCAGATGCGTTCGCAGACGCGCCCGACGTCGCATTGGGGCTGAATTTACCACCAAACTTCTGGGCCATGCGCTACAGCCCCTCCAGCCAGCCGGTGACAACGCCCAGCATCAAAAGCAGCAAAAGGATATAGGTCAGGGTTTGCATGGATTTCGGCAAATTCGGGTCCTCAGCGTGGGTCAACGCGGTTCGCCACGCGCGGCGAACGGCGGTGATCACAGCGATCACAGCGGCCAGAACGGCCAAAAAGATGATAAAACGGGCCATTGCGCAGGGCATCCGCTGTTTCAGATGCTCTCATACGTAAGCCAAGGGCCGGCCGGTTTTTAGGGGCCACAGCCGTCAAAGCGGTCAAAACCGCCATGAAACAGGCAAAATATCCCACACTTTCGGCCATTTGGTCCCCATCTTCGGCTCAAAACACCATGCAAGACCTGTCAAGGCGGGGCAAGGGTCATCTGGGCGGCGTTTTCCCCGTAGGTTTGCCAGCGCGGGTCGGACGCTTGCCCTTGGGAGGCGCTTTGCGGGTGCGTTGCGGCTTGGGACGCTCACGCAGGCCCATCTGGTCTTTGACGATGCGCTGCTTGACCTCTTCCACGTCCCCGGCCTTCAGATTGCCCAGCTGAAATGGCCCGTACGAAATGCGGATGAGGCGGTTCACGATGACGCCTGACGCTTCCATCACGCGGCGGATCTCGCGGTTTTTGCCTTCGCGCAGGCCAACGGTCAGCCAGGCATTGGCCCCCTGTTGGCGGTCAAATGTGACCTCCATCGGGGCGTAACGGACCCCGTCCACCTCGATGCCTTTGCGCAAGACATCAAGCTTGGCCTCGCTCAGGCTGCCCTTGATGCGCACACGGTAGCGCCGCAGCCAGCCTGTGGCGGGCAGCTCCATCTTGCGTTTGAGGTCGCCATCGTTGACCAGAACCAACAGGCCCTCGGAATTCAGATCAAGCCGCCCCACAGACATCACCCGCGGCATGTCATTGGGCAGCGCGTCAAACACCGTCTCACGGCCCTGATCATCCCGTTCGGTTGTGACCAAACCTGCGGGCTTGTGATACAACCACATGCGCGGCGGCTCAGGCGTGGCCAAGGGGGCGCCATCCAGTAAGATCCGGTCCTTTGGGGTCACATTCAACGCAGGCGTCAGCACGGTCTTGCCGTTCACGCTCACGCGGCCCGCCTCGACGATCTTTTCGGCCTCGCGGCGGCTGGCCACGCCTGCGCGGGCCAGAACCTTGGCGATCCGGTCGCCCGGCGGTGTTTTTTCGGTCTCATCAGTCATGTATGCCGCCTAAGCCTTGCGCGCGCGGCTTGCAATGGGCATCCAATCGCGCGCGCCCTCGCTTCTTTGGGTCAAAAATACCTAAATCTCGCGCTTGCCAAACAGCGCCACGCCCGCCATGAAAACACCCATGACCTTTAAAACCCATATGGATCAGGCCCTTACAGAGGCCCGCGCCGCAGCCCTTCGCGGTGAGGTGCCGGTGGGTGCGGTGGTGGTTTCGCCCTTGGGCGAGGTCATCGCCGCGGCGGGGAATAGGACGCGGGAACTCAAGGATCCGACCGCCCATGCGGAGGTTTTGGCCATTCGGGCGGCGTGTGCAGAACTGGGCCAGGAACGGCTGACGGGGTGCGATTTGTACGTGACGTTGGAACCCTGTCCCATGTGTGCCGCTGCCATCTCAAACGCCCGAATTCAAAGGCTTTATTACGGCGCGGCCGATCCCAAATCGGGCGGCGTGGCACAGGGGCCGCGGGTGTTTTCGCATGCCCAATGTCACCACAAACCCGAGGTCTATGACGGGCTGGCAGAGGCAGAGGCGCAGGCTTTGCTTCTCGATTTTTTCGCCGCCAAACGCTGAAAATAGCGGTATGGTTTGCGTATGGCTCGCGTATGGCTGGCGTATGGCAGCTGTGCCAACCTCGGTTGGGACCAAGATGTGGCCAGGACAGAAAAAGGACCAACGATGGACTGGTTTGAACACTTCGACGGCTACTGCGAACGCACCGATTTCACCTATTGGTCGGAGCCGCTGAACGCGCTGACCAATGCGTCATTCATCATCGCGGCCATTTTGATGTGGACCCGCGTGTCACATCTGTTTTGGGGCCGCGTTCTGTGCGTCGTTCTGTTCGCCATCGGGGTCGGCAGCTACCTGTTTCACACCCACGCCACGGCCTGGGCTGCGTTGGCGGATGTGGCCCCCATTGGCATTTTCATCCTCGTCTATTTGTTTGTGGTCAACCGGCACATGGTGGGCTGGCCGTTGTGGGCCGCACTGATTGGGACGTTGGGCTTTGCGCCCTTTGCCGCCGGTGTCACCCTTGCACTGGACCCTGTCCCCTTTTTCGGGATTTCGAACTTCTACTGGTCGGTGCCCATTTTGCTGTTGGCCTATGCCGCGATCTACCGCCGCCAGATGCCTGCCACGGCGCGTGGGTTCGTGATAGGGGCTGCGATCCTGTCGCTGTCGATCACCCTGCGCAGCCTTGATATGCCGCTGTGTGACGTCTTCCCCGTGGGCACCCATATTTTCTGGCACATCCTGAATGGGGTTATGCTGGCCTGGATGATCGAGGTTTACCGCCGCCACACGGTTGAAGCGCCCCGCCCAAACGCGTAAAGCAGCGCCAAACGTTCAAACGGAGAATCCCATGTCCATCGACACGGAAACCGCACGCCGCGTGGCCAAATTGGCCCGCATCAAGGTGGAAGAGGCTGATTTGCCTGAATTGGCTGGCGAATTCAGCGCCATTCTTGGCTTTATCGAACAGCTGAATGAGGTCGATGTGGAGGGCGTGGAGCCCATGACATCCGTAACCCCGCAGCGCCTGAAACGCCGCGACGACGTTGTGACCGACGGCGATCAGGCGGAGGCGGTTTTGAAAAACGCACCCGATGCCCGCGAAGGGTTCTTTGCCGTGCCGAAGGTGGTGGAATAATGACTGATCTGAACAAACTGACCATCGCCGCCGCACGCGATGCGCTGAAGAAGGGCGATGTGACCTCTGTTGAGTTGACCGAGGCCTGTCTGACCCAGATCGAAGGCGCGGATGCGCTGGGCGCGTTTGTGCACAAAACGCCAGAGATCGCAATGGAGCAGGCGAAGGCCGCAGACGCGCGCAAGGATGGCGGGGACCTCAACGGCATTCCGCTGGGCATCAAGGATTTGTTCTGCACCAAGGGTGTGGCGTCGCAGGCGGCGTCGGGCATTCTGGACGGGTTCAAGCCGGAATACGAATCCACCGTCACCACGCAGCTGTTCAACGACGGCGCGGTGATGTTGGGCAAGCTCAACATGGATGAATTCGCCATGGGATCGTCCAATGAGACGTCTGTTTATGGCAACGCCGTGAACCCGTGGAAAGCGGGCGGTGCTGAATTGACACCGGGTGGGTCCTCCGGCGGGTCCGCCTCTGCCGTGGCGGCGGATTTGTGTCTGGGGGCCACGGGCACCGACACCGGCGGGTCCATCCGCCAGCCTGCGGCTTTTACCGGCATTACGGGCATCAAGCCCACCTATGGCCGTGTGTCGCGCTGGGGCATCGTGGCCTTCGCGTCCTCGCTTGATCAGGCGGGGCCGATGACCAAAGACGTGCGCGATGCGGCCATCATGCTGAAATCCATGTGTGGCCATGACCCAAAGGACAGCACGAGTGCTGATCTGCCTGTGCCGGATTTTGAGGCCGCGTTGACGGGCGACATTCGGGGCAAGACCATTGGCATTCCATCGGAATACCGCATGGACGGCATGCCGGCGGAGATTGAAAAGCTGTGGGAAGATGGCACGGCGATGTTGCGCGACGCAGGTGCGAAGATTGTCGATATTTCGTTGCCGCACACCAAATACGCGCTGCCGGCCTATTACGTGATTGCCCCGGCTGAGGCATCATCGAACCTGGCGCGCTATGACGGCGTGCGGTTCGGCCACCGCGCCAAACTGGACGCGGGCGATGGCATCACTGAGATGTATGAAAAGACGCGGGCCGAGGGCTTTGGTAACGAAGTGAAACGCCGCGTGATGATCGGCACCTATGTGCTGTCCGCAGGCTTTTACGATGCCTATTACAATCGTGCCCGCAAGGTCCGTGCCCTGATCAAACGCGATTTTGACGACGTGTTCGCCCAAGGGGTGGATGCGATTTTGACACCTGCCACGCCGTCCGCGGCCTTTGAACTTGGCAAAAAGTTCGATGATCCGGTGCAAATGTATCTCAACGACGTGTTCACCGTGACGGTGAATCTGGCGGGCTTGCCCGGGATTGCGGTGCCGACGGGTGTGGATGCGGCGGGGCTGCCCCTTGGTCTGCAGCTGATTGGCCGTCCGTGGGAAGAAGGCGATTTGCTGAATACTGCCTACGCGTTGGAACAGGCCGCGCAATTTGTAGCAAAACCGGGTCGCTGGTGGTAAACCGCCCAGCGACACCGGTTCAGATGACAAGATAGGCAGGCAAGCCCGTGAAAAAGACAGTGATTTTTGGAACCTTTGCATTGGTTCTGGCAGGATGTGCATCGCAGGTGCCTGACAGCGGGCAGGGCGTGGGCTTCAACGACTTTGCTGAATTTGAGCTGGACCGCGCCCGCCGTGAGGCTGAGTTGCGCGGACAGGTTGGCCCGACCGTGGCCCCTAATGGCGCAATCGTAACGCCAAACGCTTCCGGAATTGGGCCGACTGGGGGAACTGGCCCTGCCGCGACTGGCGGGGTGGATGCCTCTGATCTGGCGGCGGCGGGCATCGGCGGCGGACCTGTGGCGGCAGGCGGCGGCGCTTTGCCCGTTCAGTCAGGGTCTAATGGCGATATCTCGGACGAGCAGGATTTTGGCGCCGTGTCAGCCCGCGAAAGCATCGAGAGCGATGCCCAGCGGCGCGAACGGCAGGCGGCGGCCTATCAGTTGATCGAGGTCACGGATCTGCCGGATCGCAATGGCAACACTGGCCCCAACATCGTGCAATATGCCCTGCAAGCGCCCAACAATCTGGGCGAGTCTGTGTTCAACCGCACTGGCTTCAACGCGGCGAACCGCTTTGCCCGCAATTGCGCCAAGTACCGCACACCGGATGAGGCGCAGCGCGATTTCATCAGCCGGGGCGGCCCACAGCGCGACCGGCTGGGCCTTGACCCCGATGGGGACGGGTTCGCCTGCGGTTGGGATCCACAACCGTTCCGCACGCTGGCCTCCGGCAACTAAACCGGTATGGGCCTTTCGCCCAACTTTGGCCCGCGGCGCGATGGGGCGACGCCTGATCTGATCGTGCTGCACTATACCGCGATGCCCGATTGGACCCGCGCGCGCGACTGGCTGTGCGCCCCGGAGGCCGAGGTGTCGGCGCATTACATCATCTCCCCCCAAGGGGACGTCGTGTCTTTGGTGGACGAAGACATGCGCGCCTGGCACGCGGGGGCAGGGCGGTGGGGTGATGTCACGGACGTCAATTCACGCTCCATCGGGATTGAGCTGTCGAACGACGGCGCGTCCCCTTTTGCCGCGCCCCTGATGGACGCGCTTGAGGGGCTGATGCGGGGCATCATGGGCCGCTGGACCATCCCGCCCCACCGCGTTATCGCCCATTCCGATCTGGCGCCCGGGCGCAAGATCGACCCGGGGCCGCGATTTGATTGGGCCCGACTGGCGCGGCAAGACCTTGCCATCACCGCCGCCCCAACCGCGCCTTGCGCCGCGACCGAGGCGGCGTTCCGGCGCGATGCGGCGGCCTTTGGATATACGGCGGATGTGGCGTTTGAGGTCCTGCTGGACGCCTTCCGCCTGCGTCACCGTGCGGGCTATCTTGGCCCGCTGGATGGGACAGATTGCGCGCTGGCCGCTGATCTGGCCGCGCGCTTTGGTCTTGCGCAAATGTCCGCCACCTCGTAGGGCGAAGACGCGCGGAGGGTCGGATGACCGCCGCGGCTTGTTTTGCACGGCGTAGACGACGTTCGCTCTCATCGTTTCTTTGAAACGACTGCCGCGATCGGCGCATTCGCTTCGCGAAATGCGCCGTGGAGGAAAGTCCGGACTCCATCAGGGCACGGTGCCAGGTAACGCCTGGGCGGGGCAACCCGACGGACAGCGCCACAGAGAACAGTCAGCCGCGCACGCGCGGTCACAGGTGAAACGGTGGGGTAAGAGCCCACCACGGGGGTGGCAACACCAACGGTATGGCAAGCCCCACCGGGAGCAATGCCAAATAGGGACCGCGTGGGGGCAACCCCAGGATCGCCTTGATCCGAGCAGGTCCGGGTTGGCAGCTAGAGGGCGTCTGGCAACAGACGTCTGAGATGAATGGTCATCGAATTTGGGGTCACGGCCCCAAAGGAACAAAATCCGGCTTATAGACCCTCCGCGCACGTTTGCCCAATGGGGCAGTCGTGCGGGTGCGCAGGGCGCTTTTGCGGCCAATTTTCTGCGCCCACGGAAATCCATCCTTTGGCTGTTGACTCACGCCACAAACCCCGTAGAAGGCGGGTTCATTATGAATTCACGCGTGGCCGCGGGCTGCGCGCAATCGGAGAGAGCCTATGGCGAAGCCAACCACGATCAAGATCCGCCTGAACTCCACCGCAGGCACTGGCCACTTCTACGTGACCAAGAAAAACGCACGCACCATGACCGAAAAGATGGTGGTCCGGAAGTATGACCCCGTGGTGCGTAAGCATGTCGAATACAAAGAAGGCAAGATCAAGTAAGTCTGCCTGACTTTGAACAAGACAGCGGGTCACCCATCGGGTGGCCCGTTTTCGTTTGGGAAGGAGGGCGCGATGTTCACGATCAGACCAACAACGTCAAAAGATATTGGACAGGTCGACACCCTTTTGGCGCGGTCCTATCCGCGGCTCCTCAAGGGGGATTATCCGGCGTCTATCTTGGTGATGGCTCTGCCGCTGATCAGTCGCGCCCAGCCTGATCTGATCACGAGTGGCACCTATTATGGTGTCGAACACGCAGGCCGGCTGTTGGGGGCAGGGGGCTGGACGGTCGCCGCACCTGGGGGCGGGGCGGTGACGCGCGGCGTGGGCCACATCCGCCACGTCGCGACCGATCCAGACACCACACGGCAGGGTGTGGGACGTGCGTTGATGGATCATATCCTTGCGACTGCACAGGCCCAGGGCCTGCGCCGCATGATGTGCCTGTCCACGCGAACCGCCGAGCCCTTCTACACCGCAATGGGGTTCGAAACAGGGACAAAGGTCACTGTCCCCCTTGGACCCGGTATCGACTTTCCGGCCGTGGAAATGTCGCGCGCCTTGTGATCCCGTTTCGCTGTTTCAAAAATATGCAAAATCCGTCCCAGCCAATTTGTCTGACATGGGCAGGTGCAGGGATACCCCACCATTCAGTCCTCTCAACACAGACAACGGATCGGATGGGCGAAGCCCATCCGATCCGCCTTTTTCGTATGGCCTGACGGCAAACGAAAAAGGGCCGCCCGAAGGCGACCCCAAATGTCTCACTCCAACAGCGGCTATTCTCGATTGCCGAGGAACTGCAGCAGGAACATGAACATGTTGATGAAGTTGATATAGAGGCTCAACGATCCCATGATCGCGGATTTGTCCAACCACTCCTGATCGCCATGTGCCGCGTGGGCGACGTACTCATTCTTGATCCGCTGCGTATCGTAGGCGGTGAGGCCCGCGAAGATCAGCAGGCCAATCACGGATACGGCCCAACCCAGCGCATCAGACTGCAGCCAGATGTTGACGATGGAGGCCACGATCAGGCCGATCACGCCCATGATCAGGAAGCTGCCCCAACCGGAGATGTCACGTTTGGTGGTGTAGCCCCACAGGGACAGACCGGCGAAGGCGATCGAGGTGATCAGGAACACCTGCGCGATGGAAGTGCCTGTGAAGGCCACGAAGATCCACGAAATCGAAACGCCCATTGCAGCGGCGAACACGTAGAAAAACAGGTTCGCGCCGGCGGATGAGATGCGGTTGATCATGGCGCCAAAGGCAAAAACCATCACCAGCGGCAGGAACATCAGCACCCAGCGCAGCGGGCTGAGGTACAGTGTGGCGCCCAGATCGGTCAGGTAACGGCCGCCGCCCAATGTGTATTCGGTGGGTGTGGCGGACACGGTCATTGTGCCGATGGCCCAGGCGGCCAAAAATGTCAGGAACAGGCCGCCGGACATCAGCCCGTAGACTTTGTTCATGTGGGCGCGCAGGCCCTCGTCAATGTGTGCAGTCCGCGCGCCTGTTGCGGCGGTCATCTGCGGGTTGCGGTAGTCAGCCATGAATGAATTCCCTCCAAGGTTGATCGTGTATGGCGTGGTGTGTCATTTACACGGGCCCCAGGGCCAACCCAAGGTGGGCTGCCGGAACTCCCTTGGGGTGAATATTGTCATGTTGCCCCCGTTTTTCAAGGGAAACCGGCAAGGTGCGCCGGTTTGCCTTTGTCAAATTGTTGCGAATGTCACGGGGGCCTGCGGGAGCGCCTGTTTTATGGGCGATTTGTGGGAAAATCCCAAAACGGGCGTTGAATTTCCCGTGCGATATCAGCGGCCGAAACCCCCATGTCTGCCATCTGCCTGGACGTCAGGCGGCGCAGGGCGCGGCGTTCGTGGACGACGGCGATCATCAAGGCAATAGACCGCATACGGCCAGCGGAGGAGGGACGGGGGCGTGCGAAGGTCAGGGCGGTCATTGGTATTTCCTTTCGTGATAGTCAGTGCGGATTGCATTCGATATCTTGATGTATCGACCATCCCATGACATAATGGAAATGAATGATTGATGGATTTGGTATCAGGATTTGTGATATGGCGAGAAATCTGGATTTGACGGCCTTGCGGTCGTTCGTGGCGGTGGCCGATGCGGGCGGTGTGACGCGGGCGGCGGGGGTGCTGAACCTGACGCAATCGGCGGTGTCGATGCAGTTGAAACGGCTGGAGGAGGCCTTGGGCATCGGATTGCTGGACCGGTCCAACCGCCAGATCGCGGTGACACCGCAGGGGGAACACCTTCTCAGTTATGCGCGGCGGATGCTGGCGCTGAACGATGAGGCCCTGCATCGGCTGACGTCACAAGACTATGAGGGGGAGATCCTTTTGGGCGTGCCCCATGACATCATCTACCCTTACGTACCGCCGGTCCTGCGTGAATTTGCGCAATTGTTCCCGCGCATGCAGATCAGGCTGATGTCCGCGCCGACCCGCAGCCTGCGCGACCAATTCGCCAAGGGAGAGCTGGACGCCATCCTGACCACCGAAGAAAGCCCCGGCGAGGGGGGCGAGGCGTTGGTGACCTTGCCGTTGGTCTGGGTGGGGGCCAAGGGGGGCACTGCGTGGAAACAGCGCCCCCTTCCGGTGGCGTTTTGTTCGTCCTGTATTTTCCGGTCTGGCGTGCTGAAACGGCTGGATGACGCGGATCTGGATTGGTCGATGGTGATTGAATCGGCCGCCGACAAGGCGGTTGAGGCTGTGATCAGCGCGGATTTGGCTGTGAACGCGATCATCAAGGGATCCATGCCCGAACAGACCGACGTTCTGCCCCCTGAGGCAAACCTGCCCGATCCGGGGTCGACGCAGATCGTGCTGTATATGCAAAACAGGGACGACGCGGTGCAGAGCACGCTGCAGGACCTGATCCGTCAGTCTTATATGGCGGAATGGGCGGCGATGAGTGCGGGGATGAACGCGAGGATGAACGGAGGGCGGCGGCGGACGGCATAGGGGGCGCGACGCGGCCTGTCCGGCTCGGCCCGCTTATCCGGCCCGTTCAGCGCACCGCAATCAGGGGGTGACGACAACCTTGCCGGTGCTTTTGCGGCTGCGCAACAGATCCAACGCATCGGCGGCCTGATCCAGCGGCAGAACATGGCTGACATGTGGTTTCAGGCGGCCTTCGGCATACCAATCGAGCAATTCGCCCATGCTGTCGGTCAGGGCCGCGGGGTTGAACTGAAGATAGCCGCCCCAATAGAACCCGATCAGGTCGATGTTTTTGACCAACAGATGATTGGGGCGCACCTGCGGAAGATCGCCGCTGGCAAAGCCGATGACGATGATCCGGCCCTCGCGGTTGGTCGCACGGGAGGCGGCGGTGAAGGCGTCCCCGCCTACAGGATCATAGACCACATCGGCCCCCCCGAGGGCGCGGACCTCAGCCGTGATGTCGGCGCTGGCGTCCAGCACATGATCAGCCCCTGCGGCGCGGGCGATATCGAGCTTGGCGGCCCCGCGCGCCACGGCAATGACCCGCGCGCCCATGGCTTTGCCGATTTCAACGGCGGTCAGTCCCACACCCCCCGCAGCGCCCAGCACCAACAACGTCTCCCCTTCCTGAAGCCGCGCCCGCCGCGTCAGCGCCAGATGGGACGTGCCATAGGCCACCTGAAACCCCGCCGCCTGCGCCGCGGACATGGCATCGGGCACCACACGGCAAAGGGCTGCGGGAAATGTGCCGACCTCGGCCAGGCCGCCCTGGCCGCCGAACACGGCCACCCGCGCCCCGAGGGGCGGGGTTGTGACGCCGTCGCCGTGGCCGATGACTTTGCCGCACACCTCCATTCCCAGTGTAAAGGGCGGGGTGGGGGTGTCTTGGTAGGTGCCCTTTGCCATCAACAGATCGGCGAAGTTCAGACCGCAGGCCTCAACCTCAAGCAGCACATCGCCGGGGCCGGGGGTTGGGGCCTCAATCTGTGTCAGGGTGGGGGCTTGGGCGTGGTCTGTGACCGTAAAGGCGCGCATTTGGCAGGGCTTTCTGGGCAAGGGGCGACAAGGAGAAAATATGGGTGGCCATAGCAGGGGGGCATTTGAATTGGCAAGGTCATCGCAGGTTTGCCGCCGCGTCGGATGCACAAATTTTCGCCGCTCCAAATGACGCAAAGGTGTTTTGGACCTGCACTTTAGGACAGGACCCGTCCTACAACCCTTGCGTGTCGCTGGAGCGCGCGGAATACCAATCGCCGATAGCGCCCGTTGTCGACCCCTTCACTCAGGGTCAGACAGGCAACGTGCGAGGACAGCAGATTTGGGAACACTTATGAAACACGCAGTAGATGTACATGTTGGCAAACGCATTCGCCATCGCCGTTGGGTCAGCGGAACCACGCAACAACAGCTCGCTGAGCAGGTTGGCATCAAATTCCAACAGATCCAGAAATATGAGACGGGGATGAACCGCGTCAGCGCGTCCCGTTTGTGGGATATCGCCCATGCGCTGAACGTGGATATCGCGTTCTTCTTTGAAGGTCTGAACGAAGACAGCATGCCTGCGGACCTGAACGGCATGCCCAGCGATATCATGACGGACAAAGAGGCGTTGGAGCTGCTGCGCAGCTATTATTCCATCCCTGAAGACCAGCGCCGCCGCCTGTTTGATCTGGCCCGCGTGCTGAGCGACGCTGCCTGACGGCCACGATCGCACCTTGACGTCTATGGCATCGCCCCGCTACCGCGGGGCGATGTTTCTTTGTGAGGTGCGCTGATGTCTTTGCGTGAAGTTGATCTTGATCCCACGTCTGCGGCCGAGGTGCGGGCCTGTGCCCATGCCATGGCCGATGCGGCGCGGGCGGTCATTTTGCCGCTGTTTCGGATGGGCCTTGCGTCAGACAACAAGGATGCAGACGGGTTTGATCCGGTCACGGAGGCGGACCGCGCCGCAGAGCAGGCCATGCGCGCCGTTCTGGCAGACCGCAGGCCACTGGATGGGATCTTTGGCGAAGAGTTTGGCATCTCGGACGGGACGAGTGGGTTGCAGTGGGTGCTGGACCCGATTGACGGCACCCGTGGGTTTATCAGCGGGACGCCTACGTGGGGGGTGTTGATTTCCCTGCGGGACGCGCGGGGGCCGGTTTATGGCATCATTGATCAGCCTTATATCGGGGAGCGGTTTGAGGGCGGTTTCGGGCAAGCTGACATGGTGGGGCCGCTGGGCGCGCGGGGCCTTGCGACGTCACGGGTTGAGGATCTGGCCGAGGCCACGATCCTGACGACATTTCCCGAAGTGGGGTCAGCACGGGAGGGGGCGGCGTTTCATGCGGTGGCACGAGGCTGCAAGCTAACGCGGTATGGCATGGATTGTTATGGCTACGCGCTTTTGGCGGCAGGACAGGTGGAGCTGGTGATCGAGGCAGGGCTGAGCGCCTATGACATTCAGGCGCCCATCAGCGTGGTTCAGGCCGCAGGCGGGATCGTGACCAATTGGGGCGGCGGGCCAGCCCATGAGGGGGGGCAGGTCATTGCGGCGGCCAATGCCTCCATCCATGCGCAGGCCTTGGAGATTTTGGCGCGGCATTAGCGATCGGATCGGGCTGCGCCCGATCCGATCCGCGCGCGCAGAGCGCGCGGTTTTAGGTATTTTTGACCCAAAGAAGCGGGGGCTTGAGCCCGTCAATGGACGTGACGTATGATTGGTCTGTCGCGTCCTTTTTTCCGTTCTGGCGACACGTTTTTGTAGACCGAACGGGGAAGAGGAGATCGGGCGTATGGCCGAGACACTGATCCGGAACGCGGATTATATTCTGACGCAGAATGAGGCCCGCGAAGAGCTGCGTGGGGCGGATGTTTTGATCCGCGACGGGGTGATTGTTGGCGTAGGGGTGGACCTTGAGCGGGCGTATCCCGCGCAGGGCCCGCGGGGGGTGATTGACGCGCGGGGCTGTGTGGTCACACCCGGTTTGGTGAACACGCACCATCATCTGTATCAGACGCTGACGCGGGCGGTGCCCGGGGGGCAGGATGCGCTGCTCTTTGGGTGGCTGAAGACGCTTTATCCGATCTGGGCGGGGTTTGGGCCTGAGGAGATGTTTGTGTCTGCGCAGATCGGCTTGGCGGAGCTTGCGCTGTCGGGTTGTACGCTGACGTCGGATCACCTGTACCTGTATCCCAACGGGGCGCGGTTGGATGATACGATCGCAGCCGCCCAAGAGGTGGGATTGCGGTTCCATCCCACACGCGGTGCGATGAGCATTGGCGAAAGCGACGGGGGGCTTCCGCCCGACAGCCTCGTGGAACGGGAGGCCGATATTCTGGAGGATTGCATTCGCGTCATCGACGCCCATAACGACCCGTCGGAGGGGGCGATGGTGCGGGTGGGTGTGGCACCGTGTTCGCCGTTTTCCGTCAGCCGTGATCTGATGCGGGATGCGGCCGCCCTGGCGCGTGACAAAGGTGTCATGCTGCACACGCATTTGGCGGAAAACGACGAAGACATCGCCTATTCGCTGGAGACCTTTGGCTGCCGCCCCGGTCAATATGCCGAAGACCTTGGCTGGACGGGGGACGATGTGTGGCATGCCCATTGCGTCAAGCTGGATGGACGGGAGATTGACCTTTTTGCGCGAAGCAAAACCGGTGTGGCCCATTGCCCGTGTTCCAACTGTCGCCTTGGGTCCGGCATCGCACCTGTGCGCGCGATGCGCGATGCGGGGGTGCCTGTGGGGCTTGGGGTCGACGGGTCTGCGTCCAATGACGCAGGGTCGTTGATTGGTGAGGCCCGCCAGACCATGTTATTGCAGCGCGTGGCCTTGGGGGCGGATGCCATGTCAGCGCGTGAGGCGTTGGAGATTGCCACGCGCGGCGGCGCGGAGGTTTTGGGGCGCCATGATTGCGGGCAAATAGCCCCTGGAAAACGGGGCGATATTGCGATTTGGGATGTGACCGGCGTGCAATCTGCGGGATCCTGGGATCCGGCGGCCATATTGCTTGCGGGGCCCACGCAGGTGCGCGATCTTTTGGTGGAAGGCCGCCCGGTGGTGGCGGATGGCCGCGTTGTTAGCTTTGATTTAAGGGGAACCATTGTACGCCAACAGCAATTGGTCCAAGCCATGCAGAGTTAACAACAGGAGACATCATGCGTTTCATTCTTATCGCAGCCGTGGCCGCTTTGGCGGCGTGTGCTTCGCCGTCGCAACCGACGACGCCCCCCTCGACAGGCGGTGGCACGCCTGTTGCTGTGCAGCCATCGGGATCGTTCATGTCGCTTCTGAATGCGGCGCGGGCTGAAAACGGACGTGGGCCTGTCCGTGAAGACAGCCGGTTGAGCGCATCGGCGCAAGGCCATGCGCAAGACATGCAGACGCAGGATTTCTTTGGCCACACAGGATCAAACGGCAGCAGCTTTTCGGATCGTGCACGGGCGGCGGGCTATACCTGTGCGCGGGCGGAAAACATCGCCAGCGGACAGCGCACGCCCGCGCAAGTGATGGAGGCGTGGATGACTTCGTCTGGCCACCGCCGCAATATTCTTCTCAGCGATGTCACAGAATTTGGGATTGGCCGCACGGCCAACAATTGGGTGCTGGTGTTGGGACGCGGCTGTTAAGCTTGGCGTTTGACGGGCTGTCCGGCCACGTAGGTTTGGGCGATGGCGCGGTCATCGCCCATCATCAAGGTCGGGAACAGCGCCTCCCACAGATCCGCGGCGCGGGCGCTGCGCTGGGCAATCGCGGGGGTGGAGGCGAGATCGAGAACGGCGATGTCTGCAGCGGCCCCCACGGTCAGGCTGCCGATCTGACCGGACATGTGCAGGGCGCGGGCCGAGCCTTCGGTGGCCAGCCACATCAGCTGGGCCGGGTGCAGGGCATGACCGCGCAGTTGGGCGACTTCATAGGCGGCGGCCATGGTGCGCAGCATCGAAAAGGACGACCCACCACCGGTGTCGGTGGCCAGCCCGACGGTGATCTGGCGGGCCTTGAGCCCGGTCATGTCAAACAGGCCCGACCCGATGAAGGTGTTTGAGGTGGGACAATGCACCACGGCGCCGCCGACCTCTGCCAGTCTGTCGATTTCGCGTGGCTCAAGGTGGATCGCGTGGCCGTACAGGCCGCGTGCGCCCAGCAGGCCGTGGGCTTCGTAGGTATCAAGATAATCGCGCGCGGTGGGATAAAGGCCGCGCACCCAGTCGATTTCATCCAGCTGTTCGCTGAGATGCGTTTGCATCAACGTCTCAGGGTGTTCGGCCCAAAGCGCCCCCATGGCGGCCAGCTGATCCGGGGTGGAGGTGGGCGAAAAGCGCGGCGTGATTGCATAGGTGGCACGGCCCTTGCCATGGTGGGCCGCAATCAGTGTTTTGCTGTCGTCGTAGGCGGTTTGCGCGGTATCGCGCAGGTCGTCTGGGGCGTTGCGATCCATGCAGGTTTTGCCAGCCACAACGGCCATGCGGCGGGCCTCTGCCGCATCGAAAAAGGCGGTCACGCTGGCCGGATGGATGGTGCAAAAGCTGGTGAGGGTCGTGGTGCCATGGGCCAGCGCCAGATCAAGCGTGCGCGCGGAAATGTCTGCGGCATAGGCGGGGTCGGCAAAGCGCGCCTCTTCGGGGAAGGTATAGGTGTTGAGCCAGTCAATCAGCCGCTTGCCCCAGGACGCGATCATCGCCGTCTGCGGATAGTGCATATGGGCGTCGACGAAACCGGCGGTGATCAGGTGCGTGCCATGGTCGATGATCCGGGCCGTGGGGTTTTGGGCGCGCAGGGTGTCGGCGTCCCCCACGGCTGCGATTTTGCCGCCCCGGATCAGGACGCCGCCATGGGACGTCGTCTGTGCCGCGTCCGCGATTGGCGTCTGAAAGGGATCGGCCTGAAACGCCAAGGTTTGGCCAAATATCAACGTATCTTTCATGCCGACTTCCTACTGTGCGGACTTGCCGTGGACAATCGGCAAATCATTTTGAACGCTTGAGGGTATGGCGGAGTTGTCTAAGGTGCCCCCAACGAAAGGATGCCGCATGTCTAACGCCGCTGACACACTTCTTGACGACGATGAGGGCTTGCCGCGCAACCTGGTGGCTCAGGTGGTGGATGCGGTTGCAGCAGGGGACAAGTCGCAGCTGGATGCGCTGCTGGATCCGCTGCATCCCGCTGATATCGCTGACCTTTTGGAACAGATCGACGAACGGGGCCGCGCTTCGCTGTTGGCCCTGTGGAAAGGCGGGATGGATGGCGACATCCTGTCAGAGCTGGGCGATGACCTGCGCGAAGAGGTCATCGATGCCCTCGGTCCGCGTGAATTGGCCGAGGCCATCCGCGATCTGGAAAGTGACGATGTCGTCGATCTGGTGGAGGATCTGGGTGACGACCAGCAAGAACAGGTTCTGGATGCGCTGGGCGACGTGGACCGTATGGCGGTGGAAAAGGCGCTGGCCTACCCAGAGGAATCCGCAGGCCGGCTGATGCAGATGGAGGTCGTGCGCGCCCCGTCCCACTGGACGGTGGGGGAGGCGATTGATTATCTGCGCGCCTCGGACGATCTGCCGGAACAGTTTTACCACCTGATCTTGGTGGATCCGCGCATGAAACCCGTGGGTTATGTGACGCTGGGGCGCCTGTTGGGCACACCCCGTGCCATCCATCTGACCGAATTGCTGGAGCCGTCGTTTCGGACGTTCCGCGTCGATCAGGACGAAGAGGACGTGGCCTATGCGTTCAATCAGTATCACCTGATCTCGGCCCCTGTGGTCGATGAAGACGACCGCCTTGTGGGGGTCATCACAATCGACGACGCGATGATCGTGCTGGACGAGGAACACGAAGAAGACATCCTGCGTCTGGCCGGTGTGGACGGGGAATCGAGCCTGACAGACAAGGTCATCGCCACCACCAAACGCCGCTTTCCGTGGTTGGCTGTGAACCTGGTCACGGCCATTCTGGCCTCCATGATCATTTCCCTGTTCGAAGAGACCATTGCAGGGCTGGTGGCGCTGGCCGTGCTGATGCCGATTGTGGCATCCATGGGGGGCAACGCGGGCACGCAATCGCTCACGGTGGCGGTGCGGTCTATGGCGACGAAAGACCTGACAGGCGCCAACGTCTGGCGGGTGATCAGGCGGGAAGTCTTGGTGGGCCTCGTGAACGGCGTGGCCTTTGCCGTTATCATGGGGATCGTGGGATATATCTGGTTTGGTGAGCCAATGTTGGGCGTGGTGATCGCGCTGGCTATGGTGATCAATCTGGTGGTTGCGGGGCTTGCGGGCACCGCGATCCCAGTGTTGCTCGAAAAGGTCGGGATTGACCCCGCGCTTGCGTCGGGTGCGTTTGTGACGACTGTCACGGATGTGGTGGGCTTTTTCGCATTCCTGGGGTTGGCTGCGGTGATGCTGCTATGACGCAGACATTGTCCGACCGAAAAGACGCCGCGCGCAAAGCGGCCTTCGCGGCCCGTAAGGCGGCCCATGCCAAGGGGCAGGGCCACGCGGGCCACCTGTCGGCCGTGCTGGCAGGCTACCGCGGCGTACCACTGGCGGGGTATGCGCAGATGCGCACAGAAATTGACCCGACCCCCGCCATGGAAGAGGCCGCCGCCCACGGCCCTGTGGGCCTGCCGGTGATCGAGGCGGCCGCAACCCCTTTGACGTTCCGCGCCTGGACCCCTGGCTGCGCCATGATCCCAGGCGCATTTGGCGCACAGATCCCAAAGGAGGGCGACTGGATCACACCTGAGATTGTCATCGTGCCCCTTGTGGCGTTCTCCCGCGAAGGCGGGCGTTTGGGCTATGGCGGCGGCTTTTATGATCGCACCCTCGAAGGTCTGCGCGCCGTGAAACCTACATTGGCCATTGGCTTTGCCTATGCCACACAGGAAATGGAGGATCTGCCGCTGGAGCCCACCGATCAGCCGCTGGATCTGATCGTCACCGAACAAGGCGTCATCGAACCATGACCTCTCAAATTGTCCTCCGGACTGTTTCGCTGTTTCGCAAATATGCCGGGGTCTGGGGCAGCGCCCCAGCGGATCGGAGGGCCTTTGGCCCTCCGATCCAAATCCCCACAGACATGCATTTCGTCCACATCCATGTGTCAGGAGCCCCCCGATGAAAATTCTTTTTCTTGGCGACGTCATGGGCCGTGCCGGACGCACGGCCGTCGTGGAAGAGCTGCCCAAATTGCGCGCGGCCTGGGCCTTGGATTTCGTCGTGGTGAATGGCGAAAACGCGTCAAACGGCGCGGGGCTGACCGCAAAACATGCACAAGCCTTGCTGGGCGCAGGGGCCGATGTTTTGACCCTGGGCGACCACGCGTTTGATCAAAAAGACATGATGCAATTCTGCGAGGCTGAACCGCGCATCATCCGCCCCCTCAACTACTCCAAAGCGGCCCCCGGCAAAGGCGCGCGGGTGTTTGAGGCCACGCGGGGACGCAAGGTTCTGGTGACGCAGGTGCTGGGGCAGGTCTTTATGAAACGCGCCTTTGACGATCCGTTCTCTGCCGTGGAAACCGTGTTGAAGGCCCATCCTTTGGCGGGTGCCGTGCAGGCGTCACTGGTGGATGTGCATTGTGAGGCGACGTCGGAAAAGATGGCCATGGGTCACTACTGCGACGGGCGCGCGTCCGTTGTTGTGGGCACGCACACCCATGTGCCCACATCCGACACGATGATCCTGTCCGGCGGCACGGCCTTTCAATCCGATGCAGGCATGTGCGGCGATTACAATTCCGTCATCGGCATGCAAAAAGACGAACCCCTGCGCCGGTTTATCACTGGCATGCCCAAGGCGCGGTTTGAACCTGCGAAGGGCGAGGCCACGCTCAGCGGGCTTTATGTTGAAACCGACGACCGCACCGGCAAGGCCACACGGGTTGAGCCTGTGCGCCACGGGGGGCGGTTGGCGCAACACGGGCCGTCACCGGTTGACTAGCACCTTGACCCGCGCCGACGCCCTGCCGTGGGTGGCGTTGATTTTGTTTGGCGCGGGCTGGGGCATCATGCAGCCGCTGACGAAGATTGCTGTGTCTGGCGGGTTTGAGCCGTTCGGGATCATGGTGTGGCAGGGGGTGGCCTCGCTCGTGTTGGGCGGACTTTTGTCCGCGCGATACGGGCCACCACGGGGGCGCTGGCAATGGCTTTTTTGTGCCCAAGTGGCCGTTCTGGGTACGCTGATCCCCCATTTCGCCAGCTTTACCGCCATCGCGCATTTGCCTGCGGGCCTGATGGCGATCATCATGGCGTTGATCCCGATTTTTGCACTGCTCATGGGCGGCGTCATCGGGTTGGAGCCTGTGACGGCGCGCCGGGCGCTGGGCATCGGCTGCGGGCTGGCGGCGATTGCGGTGATCGCGGCCACCCACGGCGATATGGGCACCGACCTCGGGACAGGCCCGCTTTGGGCGGTGGGCGTCGCGGTGGTGGCCCCCTTGTGCTATGCCACCAACAGCACGCTGACCTCGGCGCGGGGCCTGTATGGGATGCACCCCTTGCAGGCGCTTGCGGGATCGGCGCTGTTGTTTTTGCCGGTGGCCACGGGCGGTGCTGTGATCACCGGCCAGCTGAAGGGTCTCGGCGCAGATCTGCCGTCGCTGGCGGTGGCGGGCAGCGTGGTAGGGCACACATTGATTTATGCGGGATTTTTGTGGCTGATCGCACGGTCAGGCGCTGTGTTTGCAAGCCAAACCGCCTATTTGGTGACGGGGTTCGGGGTGCTGTGGTCCATGGTGCTGTTGGGCGAACGCTATGCTTTGGCCATCTGGCTGGCCCTGGCGTTGATGTTGGCGGGGCTGTCCCTTGTCCGGCCACGCGCCACGGGCGACACTGGGACGAATTAAAGAGGGAGACTGCGGGTGGTTCAGTTGTTGGGTCTTTCCCAGACCGGTCAGGCGATTTTGACGTTGGGCGTGGTAGCGATCATGTTCGTGCTTTTTGTGCGCGAAACCTACCCGACGGAGGTTGTGGCGATGGCTGGCGTGTCGCTTTTGTTGGCCTCTGGCGTGCTGCCCTATGATACGGCGCTGACGGTTCTGTCGAACCCCGCGCCCTGGACCATTGCGGCGATGTTCATTGTCATGGGGGCGCTGGTGCGCACTGGGTCACTTGATGCGTTGACGTCGCTGGCCGAACGCAATGCCAAGAAGAAGCCGATGCTGTCGCTGGCGGCCTTGATGGGGTTTGTGGTCGTGGCCTCGGCCATTGTGTCGAACACCCCTGTGGTCGTTGTGATGATCCCGATCTTTGTGCAACTGGCAAAGACCTTGGGGATGTCTGCGTCCAAGCTGCTGATCCCGCTGTCATATGGTGCGATTTTGGGCGGCACGTTGACCCTGATCGGCACGTCCACGAACCTGTTGGTCGATGGTGTGGCCCGCGCCGAGGGCCTTGAGCCGTTCACGATTTTTGAGGTCACGCCCTTAGGCCTTATCCTTGTCATCTGGGGGATGATCTATCTGGGCGTGATTGCGCCACGGCTCTTGCCCGACCGCGACAGCATGGCGACGTTGTTGTCGGACCGCAGCAAGATGCGCTTTTTCACCGAGGCCGTGATCCCCCCCGACAGCAACCTGATCGGGCGAGAGGTGACGGGGGTGCAGTTGTTCAAACGCGATGGTGTGCGGTTGATTGATCTGGTGCGGGGCGATCTGTCGTTGCGGCGCAATCTGTCTGGCGTGACCTTGCAGGTGGGCGACCGCGTGGTGCTGCGCACCGCCATGACGGAGCTGTTGTCCTTGCAGCGCAACAAGGAACTGCGCCGCGTGGATCAGGTGTCTGCGGTGGAGACCCAGACGGTTGAGGTGCTGATCACGCCGGGCTGCAAGATGGTCGGCCGGACGCTGGGCGCGCTGCGTTTGCGGCGGCGGTTCGGCGTGTATGTTTTGGCGGTGCACCGGCGCAACCAGAACATCGGACGTCAGCTGGATGATCTGGTGGTGCGCGTGGGCGATACCTTGTTGTTGGAGGGATCGGCGGAGGACATCCAGCGGTTGGCGGTGGATATGGATCTGGTGGATGTGTCCAAACCCTCGGCCCGTGCTTACCGGCGGTCCCATGCGCCGGTGGCGCTGGCCGCCCTTGTGGGCATCGTGGCGCTGGCGGCCTTTGGCGTGGCGCCGATTTTCCTGCTGAGCGTTCTGGCGGTCACGATCGTGTTGATCACGCGCTGCATTGACGCGGAGGAGGCCTTTTCCTTTGTGGACGGGCGGTTGTTGGCGTTGATTTTCTCGATGTTGGCGGTGGGGGCCGCGTTGCAGGCGTCAGGGGCCGTGGCCTTGATTGTGGAGGCGGTGGCGCCGGGGCTGGCGCTGTTGCCGCCGTTTCTGATTGTTTGGGCGGTGTATCTGCTGACGTCGGTGTTGACAGAAACCGTGAGCAACAATGCGGTGGCGGTTGTGGTGACGCCGATTGCCATTGGTCTGGCCGATGCGCTGGGCTTTGATCCGCGGCCCTTGGTGGTGGCGGTGATGGTTGCGGCCTCGGCCAGTTTTGCCACACCCATCGGGTATCAGACCAACACGTTGGTTTATGGGCCGGGGGGATATCGGTTTAGTGACTTCATGAAGGTCGGGATTCCTTTGAACCTGAGCATCGGGATGCTGGCCTCTGCCGTTATTCCCTACATCTGGCCGCTGTAGCGCGGGCCAAATTTTTGCAAAAAATTTGGGGGCAGACTTTTGTGAAAAGTCTGTGGTCGGTTTGTGCAAAGCGACGGGCCCAGTTGGTGGACGCGGCGTTTCGGTGCGGCCATGGGGGCCTCCGGCGGGAGTTTTTCCGGTCAGATGAAGATCAGAGCGGCCAGAAAACCAGGATCGCGGGGATCGAGACGGCGACGACGAGGAGTTCAAGCGGAAGCCCCATGCGCCAATAGTCGCCAAAGGAGTAGCCGCCGGGGCCAAGAATGAGCGTGTTGTTCTTGTGCCCGATAGGGGTCAAGAACGCGCTGGAGGCCGCCACGGCCACGGCCATCAGGAACGGGTCGGCGGAGACGCCCAAGGTGTTGGCCATCTGGATGCCCACGGGGGCGGCCACGATGGTGGTCGCGGTGTTGTTGAGGACATCGGACAGGGTCATTGTCACCACCATCAGCACGGTCAGGATCATCCATGGGGCCAAGCCTTCGGTCAGGCCCACCAGAGCACCGGCGATCAATTCGGTTCCGCCTGAGGTTTCCAAGGCGGCGCCCAGCGGGATCATGGAGCCCAGCAGGACCACAACCGGCCATTCGATGTGGGTATAGAGTTCAGACAGGGGCACGATTTTGGCCAACACATAGGCCATGACCACAAGCCCCAGTGCAATCGGCAGATAGATCAGGCCAAAGCTGGCGGCGGCCACGGCGGCGGCAAAGAGGCCGATGGCCAGCCAGACTTTGCGGTCCGCCGTGACAGCCACGCCGCGGTCGGCCAAGGGCAGGCAGCCGAGCCATTCCGTCACGTCCGTTGCGCGGTCTTGTGGGGCCAGCAGCAACAGAATGTCGCCGGGGTAGATTTGCGTTTTGCGCATCTGGGATTTGACCGGTTTGCCCTTGCGGCTGAGGCCCATCAGGACGGTGCGTTGACGCCATGCCAGCCCGATGGCTTCGGCGGTTTTGCCGGTGATGCGGGAGGTTTCGGTCGCCACGACCTCGATCACGGTCAGACCGTCGGATGTGGCCTGCAACAGCTCTTCGCGTTTTGTGTCCGAAAAGTCGAGTTTGAGGGCCGTGCGGAATTCATCGAGCGCCTCTGGTGCGGCTTCGATCACAAGGATGTCCTGGGCCTGCAGGGCCGTGTTTTGGGCGGTGCCGTAAAGACGTTTGCCGTCGCGGATCAGGCCAAGGATCGCGACATCGTTTTTTTCGGCATCGTCGTAGAGTTCGCGCAGACGGGTGCCGATGAGTTTGCTGTCGTGGGGAACGGTGAGTTCGGCCAGATAATCGGTATAGCTGTCAATGGTTTGGCCGGCACCTTTGCCATCGGCCGCAGGGATCAGGCGCCAGCCGATGAGCGCCACAAAGATCAGCCCTGCAAGGGCCGTGATGCCACCCACGGGGGCGAAATCGAACATGGCAAAGGGCTCCCCCAGGGTTTCTTCGCGGATGGAGGCGATGATGATATTGGGGGGCGTGCCGATCAGCGTGACCATGCCGCCGAGGATTGTCGCAAAGCTGAGCGGCATGAGGCTGAGGCCGGGGGCGCGGCCTGCTTTGCGCGCGGTCTGGATGTCCACGGGCATCAGCAGGGCAAGGGCCGCCACGTTGTTCATAAAGGCCGAAAGCACGCCACCGATGGCGCCCATAATGGCAATATGCGCGCCCAGTTGGCGCGACGCATCCACCAGCGTTCGGGTGATCAGATAGACGGCGCCTGAACGCACGAGACCCGCAGACACCACAAGCACCAGCGCCACAATGATGGTGGCCGGATGGCCGAAGCCGGAAAAGGCATCCTCAGAGGGCACCACGCCCAGAACCACGCCGATCAGCAAGGCGGAGAAGGCCACGATGTCATAGCGGAACCGCCCCCACAGGAGCATGCCGAAGACGAGGCCGAAGAGCGAAAACAGGATGATCTGGTCTGGTGTCATGGTCGCTGTCTAGCCTGCAAGCTGTGCCAAGGGAAACGGTAAGATGACGCGATGGTTCCCTTTCATTTCAACGGAACGTCTGTGCTGTGGCCAAGGCCCTGCGGCTGGTCTTGCTGAGGGTGGGCGGGTTGGCCTATAGAAGCGCTGATACGCAATTTCACATGACCCCGCGGGAGACGAGACATGGCAGGCCATTCAAAATGGGCAAATATTCAGCACCGCAAAGGCCGTCAGGACAAGATCCGCGGCAAGCTGTTTTCCAAATTGTCCAAGGAGATCACGATTGCCGCCAAGATGGGCGACCCGGACCCGGACAAGAACCCTCGGTTGCGGTTGGCGGTGAAGGAAGCCAAGGGCCAATCCATGCCCAAGGACAACATCGAACGGGCCATCAAGAAAGCGACCGGTGGGGATGCTGAGGATTATGATGAAATCCGCTATGAGGGCTATGCCTCGGGCGGGGTGGCGGTGATCGTCGAGACGATGACCGACAACAAGAACCGCACCGCGTCCACCGTGCGGTCGACCTTTTCCAAGGCGGGCGGCAATCTGGGCGAGACCGGATCCGTGGGCTTTATGTTCGATCGCAAGGGGCAGGTGGTTTATCCGGCCTCTGTGGGCGATGCGGATACCGTGCTGGAGGCTGCGATTATGGCAGGCGCGGAAGATGTGCAAAGTGACGACGAAAACCACGTTATCATCTGTGCGGATACGGATCTGAATGATGTGTCCAATGCGCTGGAGGCGGATTTGGGCGAATCTGAGTCCACCAAGCTGATCTGGCAGCCCAACATCACATCCGAGGTCGATCTGGATGGTCTGACCAAGGTGATGAAGCTGGTCGAGGCGTTGGAAGATGATGACGATGTTCAGACGGTCACCACCAATCTGGATGCCTCGGACGAGGTGATGCAGGCCTTTGCCGAGAGCGACGGCTAACCCGATTGAGCGCCTGCGGCGCGCATGATTTTTGGTGCGTGTGGCGGGCGTGAGCCCTGTGCGGGGGCTTTCGGGAGGGGTGAGATCGGCCCTCCGGGGGGAGTTTTTCGGGCCAGATGAAGCGGGGGCATGTGTGACATGATCTGGGCATTTTTGAACGGGTTTGGGTTGTCGCTGTCGTTGATTTTGGCAGTCGGCGCGCAGAATGCGTTTGTTTTGAAACAGGGGTTGCGGCGTGAGTTTGTCGGGCCGCTGGTGGCGTTTTGTGCGGCGTCTGACGCGGTTCTGATGGGCTTGGGCGTGTTTGGTTTTGGGGCGTTGACGCGGGCGGTGCCTGCTGTTGCGCCTTTGATGTTGTGGGTGGGGGCGGTGTTTGTCTTCGCTTACGGATTGCTGAGTTTTCGGCGGGCTTTTGCGGGCGGGGAGGCGTTGGATCCGGCCACATCTGGCAAAGGATCGTTGCGGGCGGCCTTGGCGTTTTGTTTCGCGATCACATGGTTGAACCCGCATGTTTATCTGGACACGGTTTTGTTGGTGGGTTCTGTGGCGGCACAGTTTGACGGCGCACGGGTGGCGTTTTGGGCCGGGGCCAGCGCCGGATCGGCGTTGTTTTTCGTGGCCTTGGGCTATGGCGCGCGATTGCTGGCGCCGGTCATGGCCAAGCCGCGGGCGTGGCAGATTTTGGAATTCCTTATTGGTGTGGTGATGGTTGTCATCGCTGCAGGTTTGGTGTTGAGCGCGCTTTGAGGTTGCGCCCGGCGGTTAAGGGGCGTTTTGTGGGGCCATGTCACATCCCCAAGCAACACAAGATCGGCCCGTTCTGGGTGCGTTCTGGATGGTCGTCACCGGCCTGAATTTTGTCGCCGTCACGGCCATTGTGAAACATGTGGGCGGGGATGTGCCCGCCGCCCAGGGCGCGTTTTTACGCTACCTTTTGGGGTTGGTGTTTTTGATCCCCATGATACGGCCCATTTTGGCGGCCCATCTGACGGGACGGCAGCTTAAGCTGTTTGCCGCTCGGGGTGTTGTTCACACTTTAGCAGTGATTTTGTGGTTCTTTGCCATGGCGCGCATTCCGATCGCGGATGTGACGGCGATGAATTACCTGTCCCCGGTTTACGTCACGTTGGGGGCTGCATTGCTGTTGGGTGAGCGCCTTCCGCCGCGTCGTTTGGCGGCGGTGGTCTTTGCTTTGATCGGGGCGGTCATCATCTTGCGCCCCGGCTTTCGGGAGGTTGACGTGGGCCATATCGCCATGTTGGGCACGGCGCTTGGCTTTGCCGCGGGGTATTTGGTGGCCAAACAGCTGTCGGGGGAGGTGTCGGCGGCGGTTGTCGTGGGGATGTTGTCGATCACGGTGACGATTGGGCTGGCCCCGTTTGCCTATGCGGTCTGGGTGCCTGTGGGGCTGGTCGATCTGGGCTGGCTGTTTCTGGTCGCCTGTTTTGCCACTGCGGGCCATTATTCCATGACGCTGGCGTTCAAGGCGGCGCCCTTGACCGTCACACAGCCGGTCACGTTTTTACAGCTGATCTGGGCGGTTCTGCTGGGCTATTTCGTGTTTAACGAGGGCGTGGATGTCTGGGTGATCACAGGCGGCACGGTTATTCTGGCGTCGGTCAGTTTCATCACCTGGCGGGAGGCCGTGGCCAAAGCCCAAGGACGAGAGTTGGCAACGCCTGCTGTGCATCAGACGAAAGGCTAGACTCCGACCGCGCGCGCCCCAATATAGGGTATATGTCGCTGCCACCGGGATTCTTGGACGAACTGCGCAACCGGCTGTCCATTGGGCAGGTCGTCGGGCGCAAGGTCATGTGGGACCAGCGCAAATCCAATCAGGGTAAGGGCGATTTGTGGGCGCCGTGCCCGTTCCATCAGGAAAAATCTGCGTCGTTCCATGTGGATGACCGCAAGGGGTATTATTACTGCTTTGGCTGTCACGCCAAAGGTGATGCGATTTCTTTTGTCCGTGAGACGGAGAATGTGGGCTTCATGGAAGCGGTCGAAATCCTTGCCGGGGAGGCGGGCATGACCATGCCCAAACGCGATCCGCAGGCCCAGCAAAAGGCGGACAGACGCACCCAACTGGCCGAGGTGATGGAGATGGCGGTGCAATTCTTCCGCCTGCAGTTGAAGACGGGTGCGGGGGGCGCGGCCCGGGACTATCTGGCGGGGCGGGGCCTGACGGGGCCTGCGTTGGAGAGATGGGAGATCGGTTTTGCCCCTGATGGCTGGCAAAACCTGTGGGATCATCTGACGGGCAAGGGCGTGGCGGAGGACCTGATCCTTGGGTGCGGGCTGTCGAAGGCGAGCACCAAGGGGGGCAAACCCTATGACACGTTCCGCAACCGCATCATGTTTCCGATCCGCGATGCACGGGGCCGCGCGATTGCCTTTGGCGGGCGGGCGATGGATCCGGCTGATAACGCGAAATATCTTAACTCTCCTGAAACGGAATTGTTTGATAAGGGGCGCAATCTGTTCAACCTGAAGCCTGCGCGCGAGGCGGCGGGCAAGGGCCAGCCGTTGATCGTAGCGGAGGGGTATATGGATGTGATCGCCCTGTCCGAGGCGGGGTTTCAGGCTGCTGTGGCCCCCCTGGGCACGGCCGTGACGGAAACGCAGTTGCAGATGATGTGGCGTGTCTCGCCCGAGCCTGTGATCACGCTTGATGGGGATACAGCGGGCCAGCGGGCGGCCATGCGGGTGATTGATCTGGCGCTGCCGCTGCTTGAGGCGGGGCAATCGGTGCGCTTTGCCATGATGCCAGAGGGGCAGGACCCCGATGATTTGCTAAAGGCGCAAGGGGCCGGGGCCATGCGCGAAAAGATCGAAGGTGCGGAGCCGATGGTGCAGCTGCTGTGGCAGCGTGAGATTGAGGGTAAGGTGTTTGACAGCCCCGAACGCAAGGCCGCATTGGACAAGGCGCTGCGTGAAAAGATCATGCTGATCAAAGACCCCAGCATCCGCAGCCATTACGGCCAGGCCATCAAGGACCTGCGGTGGGATTTGTTTGGCGCGGGGCGCGGTGGTTCTGCGCAAGCGGGCGGACCGCGACGCGTGTGGCATCCTAAGGGCGCGAAGTTACCGGCGCAGGCCAGCACGAAAACATCGGCCCTTGCGGCGGGGGCCATGGTTGAAGACCACCTGCGGGAGGCTGTGATCGTCGCTGTTTTGCTGCGCAACCCACTGATCGTGAACGAATTTTACGGCGCGCTTGAACGTATGGCCTGTTCGACGCCAGACATTGACCGCGTGCGCATGGCGATTTTGAAATGCGACGCGGACGCAGCACTGCCCGAACATGTCGCAGAGGAAATCGGCGGCGAGGCCCTTGAAAAACTGCTTGGCCAAGCCCACGTCGCGATCACACCAGCAGTGCGAAGGCCCGACAACGGCGATCTGGCGCGCATGTGTCTGGCCGAAGAATTTGCCAAGCTGACCGCCCGCCGCGGTCATGCCCATGAAATCGAAGATGCGATCGAAGAACTGTCGTCCGATGTGGCCGACGAACGCCTGACAAAACGGTTGGCACAATCGCTGGCCGCAATGAACAACGCGGGTCAACAGGACGGCGACGATCGCGCGGAATACGACACCGGAGACAACGGTGCCCGCATGAAGAAAGAAGAACGCAGTGCGTTTGATGCACTTTTGGACCGAATCACCTTTGCCAAAGACGGCAAGGGGCCCTAAGTCCATCATAGCCAAGACGCAACAGCCCTAAAAAACAAGACGTTTGGGCATTGCGAATCACACTTATGCTTGTTTGATTCGACCAAAGTCCGAATCAACCGAATCAGGCGCCCGAATCGAATGCGGGCCTGAAACGAAGGGAATGCACATGGCCGCTAAGGACAACACGGATCAGCAGGACGGCGCAGACGGGGATATCTCCCTTGATATGAGCCAGGCCGCGGTCAAAAAGATGATCATGGAAGCGCGTGAACGTGGCACGATCACCTATGATCAGCTGAACAAGGTGTTGCCGCCCGATCAGGTGTCGTCTGACCAGATCGAAGACGTGATGAGCATGCTTAATGAAATGGGCATTCAGGTCACGGAAGAAGAAGAATCCGAAGAGGTTGAGGACGACGGCAAGTCGAAAGAACTGACCACGACCTCGGGCAGCCGCGAGGTGACGCTGGGTGCCGCCGAGACGGAAAAGCTGGACCGGACCGATGACCCCGTGCGCATGTATCTGCGCGAAATGGGATCTGTAGAGCTGCTGTCCCGTGAGGGCGAGATTGCGATTGCGAAACGCATCGAGGCTGGCCGCAACACGATGATTTTGGGGCTGTGCGAAAGCCCGCTGACCTTCCAGGCGATTACAATCTGGCGCGACGAATTGCTGTCCGAGGACATCCTGCTGCGCGATGTGATCGACCTTGAGACGACGTTCGGCAACCAGTTGGGCGACGACGACGAGGAAGAAAATGTCGTCTCCGCCAGCGCGGGCGAGGGTGAGAAAAAGGAAGAAAAGCAAGAGCTTGACGCCGATGGCAACCCGATTGCCAAAGAGGACGACGATGACGAGGACGACGCCGCCAACATGTCGCTGGCCGCCATGGAGGCAACGCTGAAGCCCCAAGTTCTTGAGACGTTGGACGTGATCGCCCGGGATTTTGCCAAGTTGAGCGAGATGCAAGACGCACGGATGTCGGCCACGTTGAATGAGGACGGGTCGTTTTCCGACAAAGAAGAGACGACGTACCAAAAGTTGCGTCAGGAAATCGTTGATCTGGTGAATTCGCTTCACCTGCACAACAACCGCATCGAGGCGTTGATTGACCAGCTTTATGGCATCAACCGCCGCATCATGCAGATCGACAGCAATATGGTGAAGCTGGCCGATCAAGCCCGCATCAACCGTCGTGAATTTGTGGACGCCTACAAGGGCCGTGAATTGGACCCCACGTGGCTGGAAGAAATGGGCGAAAAGTCCGGGCGTGGCTGGCAGATGCTGATCGAACGGTCCACCGCCAAAATCGAGGATTTACGCGCTGAAATGGCCCAGGTGGGTCAGTATGTGGGCGTCGATATCTCCGAATTCCGCCGCATCGTGCAGCAGGTTCAGAAGGGCGAGAAAGAAGCCCGTCAGGCCAAGAAAGAAATGGTCGAGGCGAACCTGCGTTTGGTGATTTCGATCGCGAAGAAATACACGAACCGCGGCCTGCAATTCCTTGATCTTATTCAGGAAGGCAACATCGGCCTGATGAAGGCGGTGGATAAGTTTGAATACCGTCGCGGCTACAAATTTTCGACCTACGCGACATGGTGGATTCGTCAGGCGATCACGCGGTCCATCGCGGATCAGGCCCGCACGATCCGTATTCCGGTGCACATGATTGAGACGATCAATAAACTGGTGCGCACAGGCCGCCAGATGCTACATGAGATTGGTCGTGAGCCGACGCCGGAGGAGTTGTCCGCCAAGCTGCAAATGCCGCTTGAGAAGGTCCGCAAGGTGATGAAAATCGCCAAGGAGCCGATTTCACTGGAAACACCGATTGGCGACGAGGAAGATTCGCAGCTTGGCGATTTCATCGAGGACAAGAACGCGGTTCTGCCTTTGGATTCTGCGATCCAAGAGAACCTGAAAGAGACGACCACACGGGTTCTGGCGTCGCTGACCCCCCGTGAGGAACGTGTGCTGCGGATGCGCTTTGGCATCGGGATGAACACCGATCACACGCTGGAAGAGGTCGGTCAGCAGTTCAGCGTGACACGCGAACGGATCCGCCAGATTGAGGCGAAGGCCCTACGAAAGCTGAAACACCCGAGCCGGTCGCGCAGGCTGCGGTCCTTCCTTGATCAATAAAATACCTTGTGTCCCCGCCCTTGTGCGGGGACATTTGGTTTATGGATTGGGTGATTTCGACCAACGGACCGGGGCTTTATGAGTTCACGGATGAGGTGCGGGCGCGGGTGTCTGGCACTGGCGTGCTGACGTTGTTTGTTCAGCATACCTCTTGTTCGCTGTTGATCCAGGAAAACGCGGATCCTGAAGTGCGGGACGACATGCAGGCGTTCTTTGAACGGTTGGTGCCGCCGAGTGATCACCCCACGATGTCCTATCTGAGGCACACCTACGAGGGGCCTGACGATATGCCGGCCCATATCAAGGCCGCGATGCTACCTGTCAGCTTGTCTATTCCTGTGGTTGACGGGCGATTGCAGCTTGGAACCTGGCAGGGAATTTATCTTTTCGAACATCGCGCGATGGCCCATCGGCGGCGGGTTGTCGGGATGCTGCGATGACGTCTGCCGCGCAAAACACCGCGTTGAAATGGGTCGATGCCGCGCGCGCCGATCTGTCGACGGCCTGTGCCACCATTTTTGAATATGCGGAACCTGCGTGGCGCGAATATCGGTCAGCGGCATGGTATGTTGAGAGATTGCGCGCCGAAGGGTTCACCGTGGAAGAGGGCAGCGGTGGTATGCCCACGGCCTTTTGTGCCGATTGGTCCAACGGGGACGGCCCCGTGGTGGGACTGTACGCAGAGTACGACGCGGTGCCGGGCAATTGTCAGGCCGCAGATGTTGCCGAGGCCCCGCGCGCAGGGTTCAGCCCCTATGCGGCAGGCCACACTGATCCCCATTCAGCGTTGGGGATCAGTGGGTTAGGGGGGCTATTGGCCACCAAGGCGGCAATGGAACACCATGGTATCAAAGGCGGTTTGCGCTTCACCGGTGAGCCTGCCGAGAAGGTGCGCGGGTCAAAACCCATCCATGCCGCCAAGGGGTACTACGACGGTCTTGCGGGCATGCTGTCGTTTCATCCGTTCTATATGCTGCCCCTGTGCAATACGGTCCGCTGGGACACCCACTGTGGTGCGGCTTATTCGATGGTTTACCGGTTCATCTGCGATGCGCCGCATCTGTTTGGGGCCGCTGACGGTGCCCCCATTCCGCAAAGCCATTCAGACATCCGCGCGCCGGGCGCAAATGATGCTTTGGTCATGATGTACGCCCAAGGCCGAATGTTGCGCGACAGCATGGCGTCCCACGCAGGCGGTTGGTCCATTTCTGAGGCGATCCTGTCGGCGGGGCAGGCCACAGCGGATAATTTGCCCGCGGGCCTTGCAGAGTTGCAGTACATGATGCGGGTGCCGACCGTCGCGTTGGCCGAACGTATCACCGCGCGCCTTGATGCTTTGGCAGAAGCTGTGGCGCAGCAGACAGGCTGCCGTGTGGAAAAACACTGGGTCTGCAAATCCCGCCCCGGATTGGCAAATCACACGATGGCGTCACTGGTTTGGGAGCAAATTCAACAGGTTGGCGCGCCTGTTTGGGATGATGCGGCAAAAGAAATAATGCGGCAGGTGCAGGCGAATTGCGGAATGGATCCGACGGATGACCCAATCCTGCCCGCCTGTGAGACATTGATTTCGCCGCAAGAGGCAGAGGCGATATTGCGGCGGGATTTGCCGCCCTCGCAACTTAATTCAACATCGGACGACTACACTGACATGACGTGGCATGCACCTACCGCGCGGTTCTATATCGCGCGTCCGGCCCTGCGGGGCGGGCCTTATCCGGCGTGGGCCATGAATGCCTTGGGCGGTATCCCTCAGACCATTGATCCGACGGTGCAGGTGGCCGCAAAGGTTCTCGCCCTGTCTGCTTTGCGTCTGTTGGAAGATGGTAAGGCACGGTCTGACGCGAGGGATGAATTTGAACTCCGCCGCGATGAGGCGCCGTGTCCGCCACTGTGTGATTACGACCCGCCCACCGGGATCAATTGGCCCAGATATGTCGAAACGCCCGCCGGACATGATTGGCATATTTCAACATTGGAGGACCCATGCGACTGATTTTCCCCCTATTGTTTTGTGCAAATGCGACGTGGGCCGATTGTGGGGCCTCGGCGGAATTGTTTATGTCGTGCGACTTTGGAAACGGCAAAACGATCACTGTTTGCACTGACGGCAACATCGTCGACTATTCCTTTGGCGTATCTGGTCAGTCGCCGGAACTTGCGATTTCATTGGCGTACCAAGAGGGGGCAGAAAAAGTGCCGTGGACTGGCGTGGGGCGATCCATTTGGGAGGCGATCCGCCTGACGAACAATGATGTCACCTACGAAGTCTACGCCGGCTTTGACCGGTTTCTTGCGGCAGACGACACCAAAACCCTTGCAGAGGTTTTCTTTGGCGGCATCGTTGTAGAAGATTTCGACGGCACTGAACTGGCCCATTTGCGCTGTGATCCGGCAACGGTCAACTACGGGTACTGACAGCGCAAGTGTGGCCGATGCGACTCATGATCTAGTGGTGTGATTTGCCCACTACCCAAAACTTATCCCAAGTCCTATAGTGGCTGTGGATAAATGGGGCATAAGACCCCAAAGGCAGAAAACGAGGACAGGCCATGCGTTGCCCCTTTTGCGGAAACGTCGACACACAAGTGAAGGATTCCCGCCCTGCGGAAGATCACGTTGCCATCCGGCGGCGGCGGTTTTGCCCTGCGTGTGGCGGACGTTTCACAACATATGAACGGGTGCAGTTGCGCGATTTGGTGGTGATCAAATCCAACGGGCGCCGCGAAGATTTTGACCGCGATAAGCTGGAACGATCGGTCCGGATTTCCATGCAGAAACGGCCCGTGGAACCCGAACGCGTGGATCAGATGATTTCCGGCATCGTGCGCCGGTTGGAAAGCATGGGTGAAACGGACATCAATTCCAAACAGATCGGTGAGATCGTGATGGAGGCGTTGGCTCGGATCGACACTGTTGCTTATGTGCGATTTGCCAGTGTTTACAAGAACTTCCAAGCCGCGGATGACTTCGATAAATTCGTCAGCGAATTGCGGCCGCCAGAAAAACCGGACGATTGATAACGCAAGAAGACCACAGGTTTATGGGACAAGCCCTGTCGCTCGGGCGGCGGGGCTTGGGGCGTGTTTGGCCCAACCCGAACGTGGGCTGCGTCATCGTGCAGGGCGGGCGCGTGATCGGGCGCGGCTGGACGGCCGACGGCGGGCGTCCCCATGCGGAGACACAGGCGCTTCACGGGATCGATGCGCAGGGGGCCACGGCCTATGTCACGCTGGAGCCCTGCGCGCACTATGGTCAGACGCCGCCCTGCGCGGATGCATTGGCGAAGGCCGGGGTCGCGCGGGTCGTCATCGCGGCACCTGACCCGGATCCGCGGGTGGATGGTGGCGGTGTGGCCAAACTGCGCGCCGCGGGGATCACGGTTGAGACCGGCGTGCGACGCGCCGAGGCCGAACGCGACATGGCGGGGTTTTTGTCATGTATCACGCGAAACAGACCCTTTGTGACGCTGAAACTTGCGGCATCTTTTGACGGGCGGATTGCCACCGCCACGGGGGAAAGCCAATGGATTACCGGGCAACAGGCGCGCCGTCATGTCCATGCAATGCGGATGACCCACGATGCCGTCTTGGTGGGGGCGGGCACGGTCCGCGCCGATGATCCAACGCTGACGGTGCGCAACTTGGGGGCCGTGCGCCAACCGGTGCGGGTCGTGGCCTCGCGCAAATTGAAATTAGATGCACCTGCGATGATGGCAGGTGTGGAGGCGGCGCCCGTCTGGCTGTGCCACGCAGACGGTGCGCCCGTGCACTCATTTGTGGACCAAGGTGCTGTGTCTGTGCCGTGCAAAACCCAAGGTCAGCAGATCGATCCTGTTGATATGATGACCAAATTGGCAGACGCCGGCCTCACCCGTGTGTATTGCGAGGGGGGCGGCAAACTTGCCGCGTCGTTGCTGAATTGCGATCTGGTGGATGAGGTCGTGGGCTACACCGCAGGCCTTGTGATCGGGGCAGAGGGCACGCCTGGCCTTGGCGCGATGGGCCTGGAACGCCTGAACGCCGCACCGCGTTTCACACTTGTGGACAGCCGCCAAATCGGCGCTGATTTGATGCACCGCTGGGCCCGACACGCGTAACGCCCCCCCTTCATCTGACCAGAAAAACTCGCCCCGCAGGGCCGATCTGACTTCAGCGCCACAGATACGCATAGGACGCAAACGCGCCTTGCATTTTCGCCAACAGCCGGTTGGCCCGCGACGGCCGCGGGACGGTCCCCTGTTCCAAACGGTCCAGGACAACCCAGACAGGGCACGGTGCCTGCGTGACCGGATCATAATAACGGGGATAGTCGATCAAAATGGCATGGACGAGCTGCGCCAGAGTGGGCCGGGCGGTGCGCCGCACGCAGGGCGGGGCACGATCATCTGTCAGGCCCCAACCGGCATAAAACGGTGTCCCCAGACAGGTGACGTCTTTGCCGCGCAAAAGGGCCTCGAACCCCAAGGTCGAGGTCATCGTCCAGACTGCATCGACGGCCTCAAGTGCAGCCATGGGCGAAGTTCGATCAAGGATCACATCAGCAAATTCGGCCGCGTCCGGCACGGCGCCGGATCGCAACCCGGCCTCAACATCCGGGTGCGGTTTATAAAGGATCGTCGCGGCCGGATTGGCGGCGCGGGTCGCGGCCAGCAGGCCGCGGTTCGTGGCGACGTCGGGGGTGCCCAGCCGGATGGAGGCATCGTCTTCCACTTGTCCGGGCACGAGGATCCTGCGACCTTTGTAATCGTCGCCGGACAGATCATCGGGCACATCCGAGGCGTCGAGGTTGTATTTGCTGAGACCCGCCGAGGTGATCCGCGCGATCAGTTGTTCGGCGCGGTCGCTGGCCGCGGGGGGCAGGGCGGTGGCGGCTTCGATCAAGACTTCAAGACGGCTGGGGCCGGTGGGATCGTAGTATATGCCAAGGTCATCGAGGACCAACGACAGCGGCGGGATCAGCTCTGCCCCCAATCCGCGGGACCGCAGAAATCCGTCTTCGACGCGGTAAGCGCTGTCGTGACCGTCTGATTTGCCCGCCCAGACCATACGGCCCCGACCGGTTTTGGCCGCCAGCGCGTCCGCGGTGGCGGGGTTGTCTTCGAACACCACCTTGCGGTGGCACCCGAAGACCTGTTGCAACGGCCCACGTTTCCACAGCCGCATGCCCGAGGCCACCCAGCCTTGCGCGTCATCGCGCCATGCGCGGGTATGGGCCGCGAGGGTGTCAATCGCCTCAGACAGGCTGCACAGGCGGTCGCGGTAGGGGTCGTACCATTTGGGATAGAGGATCATCGCGGCCGCAAACAGCTGCGCGCGCGTCAGGCGACGTTGGCGGCGGTCCAGCGGCATGCGGTCATCGGTCAGGCCCCAGCCCATGTAGAACGGCTGGCCAAAGACCACCGGTTTGTGGCCAGCCAACACCGCCTCGAACCCCAGTTGGGACGACACGGTATAAACGGCAATCGCGCCATCCAGCAGTGCGTGGGGCGACACGGGGTCACTCATCAAGTGCACATTCGGCCCGATGTCTGCATCGCGGTAGTGGCCGTCGCGGTGGCCTGCGGTCGTCTCGGGGTGGGTTTTGATGACGATGGGGGCGGTGGGGTGTTCTTCGCGGGCGACGAACAACATTTCAAGAAAGGTGTTGCGATCGGCACGTGAGGCCGTGACCGATGCGTCGCCCTTTGTCTGGTCGATGATCAGCACATAGCCCGCGTCTAGGGCGGGGGACGTCGTGAGAGCGGGGGTGGCCGGATCGAAGGCGTTGTATTTGCTTAAGTTCAGTCGCCGCAAACGGTCCATGCCGTCGCGGGCCTGGTTCAGCAGGTGGGTGTCGTCGAGGGGGTGTTCGGCCAGCAAAACCTCAAGATCGGAGGGCTGGGCCGGATCGAAATGCACGCCACGGGTGTCCAGATGCAGGCCCAGTGGAGGCTCCCCATCACGGCCGGGCAGCACGGAGCGCAGAAAGGCATCTTCGACGCGCAACACCGGCGCATCGGTGCGGCCCGCCACGGCCTCCCCCCGCCAAGCGGTGGGGGATTGGCCCCAGACGCCGATCATATCGTTGGGCGTTGGTTTGCCAAGCGACACGTCGAAGCCCGACAGGGTCAGGATGCGGCGGATGCGGGTTTGCGTCAAAAACCCACCGTTAAAAACGAAAAGCCGCCGCGCGGGGGGACGCGCGGCGGCTGGATCGGTGTGCGCGCTGTGCGTCACTGCACCAGGCTGGCGGCCGAATTTGCCTGACCCAGCGTGCCGAAGACCGCCGAGATGGTTTTGTTGAACTGGCTGTAGGGCGCTTCGGTGACGTACACGGTATCGCCATCACGGATCGCAAAATCGCGGGCCATGAACATGCCGTTGGGTTCGGTCAGATCCAGCACGTAGATCACACGTTGCGTGCCTGTCAGATCGTCACGGCCCACCAGTTGTTCTGCGATGTCTTCGGGTTCATTGCGGAACACGAAGACACCAGTTGGATCGGCGAGGTTGGTGTTCAGGCCGCCGACCTGCGCGATGGCTTCGATGGCGGAGATCGACTGGCTTTCGAAGGCCAGACGCGACTGGGACCCTGTGGCACCAAGGGCGGTGAAAGACCGGGTGTCTTGTTCGACGAAAATGCGGTCACCGGAGCGCAAGGCGATGTCGTGGCCGGGATGATCATAGAGATCTTCGAACCAGATTTCGCCAACATGATCGCCTCGTGTGACGGTGACGCGCGCAATGGCAGGCGGCACGCTGACGCCACCGGCGGCGGCCAACATGGCCGACAGGGTACGGGTGGGCCGTTCGATGGGATAGACACCCTGGCCGCTGACGGCCCCCACGATGGACACGGTCGCCCCATCACCGGCCAGACGGCGGACCTGCACCTGCGGATCGGGTGTTTGTTCTTCGAGCTTTTCGGTGATGATCCGGCGGATCGCCTCAGGCGTGTTGCCCGCTGCACGGATGCGGCCTGCGTAGGGCACAAAGATGAAGCCCGCACCGTCGACTTGGACTTCTTCAAGAACGGTGGCGTTTTGCCCCTGAGACACGAGCAGCGGATCGCGCACGTTTTCCCAGATTGTCAGGCCCAATGTATCGCCCGCGCGGATCGTGTCGCTGCCCAGCACGCTTGCGTTTTGAAAGCCAGCAGAGAACCCAAGTGCCGGAGTGACACCGGCCACAAGGTTCACGCGGTCATCGACCAGCAGAACGAAGGCGTCGCCGTCACGCATGACGGAGCCTGCGAAAATTTCCTGTTTGTTGGGGCCTGAGCGGGGCAGGCCACAGGATGCAACAACGGCCAATGCCGCGATGAGGGCGGCGCCTTTGGCAAGGCGCGATCTGATTGATGTCACTGCTTTCGGTCTCCTCGACCTGATTATTTCTGCCTCAAACTCATGCGGGTGATTTCAATGATCACCTCACCTTTTGCCTGCAAGGTACCGGAATCCTGTGCCAAAATCCACATAAAGGTTATGGGTGGGATCGGGTGTGGCCGTGGTGCAACCGCCCCTCAGGGGCCGCCGCAAGGTCTTGTGGGTTCTATTTGACGACACGCAACTGCTGGCGCGGCGGGGCCTTGCCGCTGCGCAGCGCATCATAGGGATCTTGCGCGTCCAGCATCATATCAACCACCTGCCGCATCAGCTGACGGCGACCGCGCGCACTGTAAAAACCGCCCGGCACCTGACTGGTTTCCAGCAGGTAGCGACGATAGTCTTTAAAGGCGCGGTTGTCGGGGCGCCCGGGCTGGGCAAAGAACGCCTCAACCGGTTGGTCGGACACGAATTCAGGCTTGGCATAGACCGCTTGGCCAAACACCTTAAGCGGGATGCCACGGTGCAGCACCTGTTGTCCGGCGGTGGAATTGACGGTGACGGCGGTGCGCGCATGATCCAGCAGTTGCGCCAGTTTGCCGCCCCGCACGTAGTGCACGCGGCCTGCCACGCCGTGGTGTTCGGCCAGTTTGCGCGCAATGCGGCGCACAGGGCTGCGCCCGTTTTCCAGCGGATGCGCCTTGAGGACCAGATGGTGGTGTTTCGGCGCCCCTTTTGCGAAGCCTTCGATGATCACGGACAGAAAATCCTCCATCCGGTCAAAGGGCGAGTGCATCTGGAAGCTGGCGTCATGTTCCAGCTGCAACAGGGCAATGTGGTAGGGATAGCCGCCGTGTTTGATCCGAAAGGTCGACAGGATACGGTCCAGCGCGATCACTGGCATCAACATGAGGCGCCGCGTATACAGCGCCGTTTCGGTCACAAGCGGAAGCTCCCGATGCGGGCGGAAGTTCTTGTACTCGCTGTTTCGGAACATCACGAACCAATGGTACAGCGCGCCGTAGAAGACGTGGTGGCGCATGTCGCCCCAATGGGCCGGGGCCTCTGGAATATCCAGTTCGGATTGGGCAAGCGCGCCCCGCATGTCTGCCACGCTGGTGTCCATCAGGCGCGAATGCCCGTTGGATCCGCCCCGTTCATACGTGACCCAATAGGGCCGCATGTAGCCTTCTTCGAAGACATGGACGGTCAGCCCGCGGTCCTTTGCAATCTGGGCGGCTTGCGCGTGGATCGGGCGCGTGTCGCCATAAAGCACGATGTCGGTGATGGCGTGTTCGTCCAGCAACGCGACAAAGGTGTCGGCCCAGTCTTCGGGCGTGCCGCGATAGGGGATGTAGCCCTTGGCGCCGAACCAGAACGCACGGTCGCCTGCATTGAACCCCACACGCCAGACATCAGCGCCCGCCCGGCGCAGCATCTTGGCCAGCCGGTGAAAGAAGGGCCCGTGGGGGCCTTGCAGGAACAGGAATTTCGGCGTCGGGTGGATCATTCAGGTCCTCTGGGCGTCGTACGTCTTTTGACGCTTAACAGTGCATCGCGGCATAAATATGGCTGTTTGGTGTCTCGTTGATCTTTAGGTCACCACCTTGCCCCCACCCATGCAAGAGGTTACCCCAAGCAGATCACGGGGAATTCACCGAAAGGGGCATCATGTTTACCGGCATCATCACAGACGTGGGCGAGGTTCTGGCCCTTGACCATCGCGGCGATCTGCGGGCGCGTATCGGCACCGGCTACGACATTGCAGGCATCGACATCGGGGCGTCTATTGCATCGGACGGCGTGTGCCTGACGGTGGTCGACAAGGGCACCGATCCGCAAGGCTGGTATGATGTTGATATCTCAGCCGAGACGGTGAACCTGACGAACATTGGCCGTGGCAACGGCTGGCAGGTGGGCAAACGGGTCAATCTGGAACGCGCCCTGAAGGTGGGGGATGAACTGGGTGGGCATATCGTGTCTGGCCATGTGGACGGTGTGGCCACAATTGTCGACATGACTGACGAGGGCGACAGCACCCGTGTTGTGCTTGAGGCGCCCGCCGATCTGGCGCGGTTCATCGCACCCAAGGGGTCTGTTGCACTCAACGGGACATCGCTGACGGTGAACGAAGTCGACGGCGCGCGCTTTGGCATCAACTTCATCCCTCATACCAAAACGGTCACCACATGGGGGGAGGCCGCCGTGGGCGACGCTGTGAACCTTGAGGTCGACACCATGGCCCGCTATGTCGCGCGCCTGCGGGATATGGACTAGATGGCGGGCATCGGACACAACTCTGGCCGCGGTGAGATGGCGGGCCGCAGCTGGCGCACGCACGTCTGGCGCAAAGCCCGGGCCGATCTGATGCCAACCCTGCCGATCGAGGTCGTGCGCCGCCGCGTGGCCCGCGCCAAAGAATTGGGTCTGCCGTACAAAACATATGCGGGGCTGCGGGCCGCCTCTGGCGATGATCTGATCGGATTTATGTTCTCATCAAATGCGCTGCGGGTCCTTCGGGCCGGTCAACGCGTCCCCTCGGACCGCGTCTCCAAACTCATGACCCTGAAAGAGGCGCGCACACTGGCCCTGGCCCACGCGCCCGTGCAGCCGGACCAACTGTCGCCGCCCACAGACAGCGCCTGCAAGGCACCGCGCCCCTTTGCTGGCTGGGGCGAGACCCGGGCAGTGCTGCTGGACGCCCTGACAGCAGCCCAGGCCAAACCCAGCCGCATGGTGCTGGTCTGCGACACCGCACTTGAGGCCGAATGGGTCGCAGCCGCCAAACTCGCCGGATCGCTGCCCTCTGATGTGTTCTTTGCCCGATGACGGTCTCGCCTGCAAAACCTTCTGCGGCGAAACCCCTGGTCGTGGCGTCCTTGGAAGATGACACCGGCGACCGCTGCGTTGACATCATCAAACACGGGGACACCCACTTCACCTTCGCCGAATGCCGCCGTGACCCCGAAGACAGCCACGGCTGGCGCCGTCTGTCCGCCGCCGATGGCCCCGCCTTCACAACCGAATTCGCAGCCTATTCCGCCGCCCTCAAAGCCGTGCCATGGCTGATCGAGTGAAGCCCCCCTTCATCTGACCAAAAAAACTCATCGCACCAAAGGTGCAAAAGGTCGTCACGTCAGTGGCCTTTCCGAATCCCCGCCGCCAAGCTATCTGACACCAAAGACCAAGGCACAGCCCAAAGGACAACCATGAGCGATATGTTTGAAACCCCAGGGCCCGTCGAAGCCGACTACCGCGATGCGATCTCTCCCATCGAAGAGATCATCGATGATGCCCGCAATGGTCGCATGTTTATCCTCGTCGACCACGAAGACCGTGAGAACGAAGGCGATCTGGTGATCCCCGCGCAAATGGCCACCCCCGATGCGATCAATTTCATGGCGACCCACGGGCGCGGGCTGATCTGCCTGACGTTGCCGGCCGAACGGCTTGATGCGCTGGGGCTCAGCCTCATGTCCACGCACAACTCGTCGCGCCACGAGACCGCCTTTACAGTGTCCATCGAGGCTCGCGAAGGGGTGACGACAGGCATTTCGGCCGCCGACCGCGCCCGCACGGTGTCCGTGGCCATCGACCCGACCAAAGGCCCTCAGGATATCGCGACCCCCGGACATGTGTTCCCGCTGCGCGCCCGCGCAGGTGGGGTGCTTGTCCGCGCAGGCCACACCGAGGCAGCAGTGGACATCAGCCGCCTTGCAGGCCTCAACCCCTCCGGTGTGATCTGCGAAATTATGAAGGACGACGGGGAAATGGCGCGTCTGCCCGATTTGGTGGCCTTTGCCCAACTGCATGGGCTGAAAATCGGCACCATCAGCGACTTGATTGCCTACCGTCGCCGCAACGACAATCTGGTGCGGGTACAAACGCAAGAAAAGATCACCTCCGAATTCGGCGGCGAGTGGGACATGCGTGTCTACGCCGATGAAACACACGGCGACGAACACATCGTGCTGACCAAAGGCGACATCACCGGCGACGCGCCCGTGCTGGTGCGCATGCACTCCATGGATCCCATGCTCGATGTGGTGGGCGCAGGCCCAAAAGGGCGCACGGCGGAATTTGGCGAAGCCATGAAGCGGGTTGAAGAAGAGGGGCGCGGTGTTGTGGTTCTGCTCCGCGATACATCCATGAAGATCGTCGCCCATGACGAAGTCTCCCCCCAGACCTTGCGCCAATACGGGCTGGGCGCGCAGATCCTCAGCTCGCTGGGGCTGGGACAGATTGAGTTGCTGACAAACTCCCCCCAACCCAAGATTGTGGGCCTCGATGCTTACGGTCTGGAAATTGTCGGAACCCGCAAAATCTCAGACCTCGGATAAGGACCAGACCCATGGCCGGACCTTCACATTACATTCTGCCGCGCGCCGACGTGGACCGCGACACCAAGATCCTCATCGTCATCTCCCCTTATTACAAGGACATCGCCGACAATATGCTGGCCGGGGCCAAGGCCGAGATCGAGGCCGCAGGCGCCACCCATGAGGTCGTCGAGGTGCCCGGCGCACTGGAAATTCCGACCGCCATTGGGATTGCAGAACGTATGTCCAACTTTGACGGTTATGTGGCATTGGGCTGTGTGATCCGCGGTGAAACCACCCATTACGATACGGTCTGCAACGACAGCTCCCGCGCGCTGCAATTGCTGGGCCTGCAAGGGCTGTGTATCGGCAACGGCATCCTGACCGTGGAAACCCACGAACAGGCTGCTGTGCGGGCGGATCCGTCGGATCAGAATAAAGGCGGCGGCGCGGCCGCTGCGGCCTTGCACCTCATCGCGCTCAGCCGTAAGTGGGGCCGCGCCAAGGAGGGCGTTGGATTCACCAGCGAGATCCTGATGGCGGGCAAAATGGACGGCAACACAACCGCATGACCCTTTCGAACAACCAAAAACGCAAAATGCGCAGCGCGTCGCGCCTCTACGCCGTGCAGGCCCTGTTTCAAATGGAACAGACGGGCCAGACCATCGAAGACGTGACCCGCGAATTCGAAAACCACCGGTTCGGCGCAGTGTATGAAGGCGATGAAATGGCCGAAGGCGATGTGGATCTGTTCCGCGCCCTCGTCGAAGGTGCCGTGAACCACCAAGCCAAAATCGACCAGATGACCGATCGCGCCCTGGTTGCCCGCTGGCCCTTGGGCCGCATCGATCCCACGTTGCGGGCTGTGTTCCGCGCAGCAGGCGTAGAACTGACGGGCCGTGATACCCCACCCAAGGTGGCCATCACCGAATACGTCGATGTTGCCAAAGCCTTTTTCGAGGGCGGGGATGAGCCGAAATTCGTGAACGCTGTCCTCGATCATATGGCCCGCGAAGCAAAACCCGAGGCATTCTAGCGCCCTCCGTTTGCCCAGCAGGCCCTGTTTCTTTGGGTCAAAAATACCTCGGGGGAGGCGCACCGCGCCGGGGGCAGCGCCCCCAATTCGGACGTTCGAACATGACCGAACGTCAAAAGTGGCGGGCCCCGCAGCGACCGTAGGGGTCTGAATTCCCGAGGACCTGTATGTACAGGTGGGCGCCAGGTAACGTGGCCAGGGCCATGACAGAGCCAGCTCCCTCGGATTTGCTTAAGGCCACCGGAATTTACCCGTTGTATACGAGAAGAGCAGAAGCCCGCCGACACTTGAGGTAGTGCGTAGGTCCCCATTGCACAAGGGCGCCTGCGGCGGGTGTGTCAAAAATTCGTAGAATTTTTGGGTGCAAAATCTTTTACAAGATTTTGGCCTCCGGCGGGAGTTTTTCGGGTCAGATGAAGGGGTGGTCGTGCCAGACCTTGACCGATGTTCATGAATTGTTCATGTTTCAGATATGCCTGATGATTTGCTTCAAACCTCTGCAACGCTTCAGCCCGGTCAGCTTTTGGCACGGGGGGTCTGTCGACATTTGCGCGCGATGAATTTTGTGTGTGTTGAAGAACTTGTGCCTGTGCGAGGGTTGCGGGTGGACGTTATGGCGTTGGGCCCGAAGGGCGAGGTTTGGGTGGTTGAATGTAAATCCAGCCGCGCGGATTTTCAGTCGGATCACAAGTGGCAAGGGTATCTGGAGTGGTGCGACCGGTTCTTTTGGGCGGTGGATGGGGATTTTCCGACGGATTTGCTTCCGAATGAAACGGGGCTGATCCTGGCTGACGCTTATGATGCTGAGATCGTTCGCATGGGGCCGGAAAACAAGCTGGCCGCAGCGCGGCGCAAGGTGATGGTGCAGAAGTTTGCCCGCACGGCGGCGATGCGGTTACAGGCGCTGCGGGATCCGACCGCAGGGTTTGGGGCGGGCTTTGGCTAGCGGCGTGACAGGGCCAGCGATGACATGCCGGCGGCGAAAATCACGGACAGGCCCAAAAAACTGATGGGGTCGGGCCAATCCCCAAACACCATATACCCGATCGCTGTGGCCGAAATCAGCTGCAAGTAGATCAACGGTGCGATTGTCGTGTTGGGGCTGGTTTTGCTGGCCATGACGACCAGCAGATTGCCCGCAGCCGAGGCCAGCGCACTGAGCAGGATGAATCCGAACATCGGAAGGCTGATCGCGGTTGGCAAAACCGACAAACCCATGGGCGCCAACAGAACGGAGCCGATCAGGAGTTGCGAAATGAGCAGCAACCTTGGGCGATATTTTTGTGCCACCGCGCGGGTGGTCGTCAGAAAGGCCCCATAGAGCAGCCCTGCGCTGAGCGCGAAGCCAAGTCCCGGCGTGAACCCGAATCCCGGTTTGACCACCAGCAGCACGCCGATGAACCCTGCGATGAGCAGCACGGACCGCGTGACAGTCACCCGTTCCTTGAGAAAAACCGCCGCCAATCCAAACGCCACGATCGGGTTGATGAACATCGCGCCAAAGGCGTTGGCGACAGGTTCTGTGCGCAGGGACGTCAGGATGCAGACGATGCCGCCTGCAATCAGCAGCGCGCGCAGCCAGACCAGAGGATCCCGCACAGCCCGCAGATCATCTGCCTGCAAGCCCATAAACGGCAACAGCACCAGACCGGCCAGCGCAAACCGGGTCCAGGCGACAAACAGCGGGCTGACGCCCTGTTGGGTCAGAATTTTTCCGGCGGTGTCGCCAATCACGATGCAGGTCATGGCCACGAACACCGTGACACCAACCAGCCAAAGGGGGGGCGTTTCAGCGTTTGACGAGGCGGGCGGCCTTGGCTGCGGCGAGGATTTCCTCGGCGATTTCTTCGGCCTCTTCGGGTGTGAAATCCATCGGAACCTCAAACTGGCCTGCATCAATGAACAATCGCACCTGACCGTGATCGGTTGGCCCGATTTGCAGGTTTGCCTCAATATCGCGTTCGTCGTTGATGCCCATGGATGTGGTGTCCTTTGCCGATCTTGGGATGATCTAGCGCGGGGGCGGGGGAAATGGCAAGGGCAGGGGAAATGACCGCTTGAAAACGCGCCTTACCCTCTTGCATTCGGTCGGCTGTCTGGCTAAATCAGCCCTCGCGTGCCGCCTTAGCTCAGTTGGTTAGAGCGCTTGATTGTGGATCAAGAGGTCCCTGGTTCGAGACCAGGAGGTGGTACCATTCTCTCCCCCGCATGCCATAGACGTCGCCAAGACAGGGCTTTTGTTGTCAGCCGCGCGCCAACGTGTAAGTTTGGCGTAAGGGGGGTGCACATGGGTGAGATGACGGGATTGGATGCTTTGCCGGTCATCGCGGCATCGCTGGATGAGGGCCACGACGGGTTGGCCGCCTTTTCTGAAAAACTGAACGTGATTGAAGACATGCCGACCTTTTGGTTTGGCGATGCACCGGTGTGGGCCCAGACGCAGACATCCGGTTTGCCCATGTGGCCTTTGACGGCCCCGTCGGACGAACGGTTGGGCGTATGGGACGCAGGCCATCAGGTGGTGTTCACCCTTCGGAGGGGGGATCTGCGCGACCATGTGAACAGCGCTTTGGATACGCCCTTGTCTGAGGCTGAGTTTCAGCTGTTTGCGGATTTGGGCTGCGGGCGGACCGTCGAGAGCAGCGCAGAGGCCGCGGGCGTTGCCGTGTCGACCCGACGCAAACAGTTGCAGGGGGTATTTCGCAAGCTGGGCGTTGAAAGTCAGGCGGCGCTGGTGGCTTTTGCCGCAGGTGCCGCGCACAGATTGTCGGCTGAGCTGTCCACGCTATACCGGTCAGAGAGCAAAGACCTTGGCGGCTATGCGGCGTTTTTGCCCGCCGGCGTGCGATGCGCGGCGGTGTTGGATGCCAGCGGTGCGGCGGTGCGGTATCTGGATATCGGGCCGGTTACGGGGCGGGTTGTGATGGTGCTGCATCCGATGATCTTCCCGGCGATCACCGCCGAGGATGTCGCGCTGTGTCATGATCTGGGCATTCGTGCGATCTGGCCCATACGCCCGCAGTGTTTGACCACATCGGGTGTGCGGTCAGGCCGGTGGGACGATCATTGCGCCGCCGTCGTTGCGAATTGCGAAACGGTGTTGGGGGCTGTCTGTGCCGTGCCGGTGCCCGTCATCGCGCTGGTGTCGTCGGGCGGGTATGCCACGGCGCTGGCAGAGGCGCGCCCTGATCTGGTGGCGCGGATCGATTTCGTTTCAACCTGCTATTCGGCAGGGCGACGGCCATCGCGGGACGCCTATTTCGGTGATTTTCTGGTGCGGGCGCTGCGTCAGAACAGCCGGATGGCGATGGTGATGGTGCAGCATCTGGGAGGGGCTGCGTTCTGCACGCGGCGCTTGGAACGCACCATCAGACGTATTTTCAGGGGCAGTGCGGTGGATCAGGCCGTGCTGGATGCCGCCTTTGCCACATCCGAGGGGGCCGCGCGGGTGCAGCAAGTGATCCGCGGGTCCATCGGGTCCATGCGCCACGATTATCTGTCGCAACTGCATTTCAAATGGGACAGGGCGCGGGCTTTGCCAATGGAGCGGCGGTTTTGGCACGGGGCGCAAGACAGGGTGCATGATCTTGATGAGCTGATGGCCTTGTCGCATGATGTCACTGGCCAGCCCGCACAGGTCATACCCCAGATGGGGCATCTGACCGAGGGCGCACCTTTGCGCACGGTTCTGTCGGACATCTTCGCCACATACCCTGTTTGAGGTAGCCCGCCGGTTATCGCTGTTGCGTGGCCCCCCGCTGGCATGGCCGATTGCCCCTATTGAAACGACCTGCGGCACAGTTTGAGTGAGTATTGGTGCTGAATGGTCCCTCTGCCAAAGGGCGTGCGTGCGTCCTTTGGCAATTTGGGGGGCAGGACGCGGGGCAGATTGGGAAGGACAACCATATGAGACTTTTGGGATGCGCGATGGCATTGGCGGGGTTGACCGCCTGCATGGAAACAGCACCGGTTGAGACGGGCGCAGCTGAGGCTGCATCGATGACATTGACCACCCGGGCGCAATTTGAACAAGCCATTGTCGGTCGGACATTGGATTTTCAGGGCAACACCTTTGCGTTTAACGCCGATGGCACGATTTCGGGTCCGTGGGACGGGCAGGGCATTTCCGGCACGTGGACATGGGAAGAGGGCGCAGCCTGCCGCGAGGGCAGCATCGGCACCAGCCGCACGTTGGACCTCGATTGCCAGATCTGGGCCGTCAGCGGCAATGAGGCGACGGTGACGCGCGATCGCGGCAATGGCGCGTCCTTCGTGTATTCGATCCGCTGAGGGACGCATCAGACACGAAAAGGCCCGCCTGTGGAAACAGGCGGGCCTTGGCTGTTTTTTGGGGCTGGCTTAGCCGATGATCGCGTTCAGCGTCGCAGAGGGGCGCATGACAGCTGCGGTTTTGTCCGCATCGCCGTGGTAGTAGCCGCCCAGATCGACAGGCTGGCCCGCACCGGCCTTGATTTCAGCCAGAATCGCATCGATCCCGTCCGCCAAGGCCTTGGCCACGGGTTCAAACGCGGTGGCCAGTTCGGCGTCGTCTGTCTGGTTGGCCAGCGCCTCCGCCCAGTAGAGCGCAAAGTGCGCGTGGGAGGCGCGGTTGTCGTCCTGACCCACTTTGCGGCCCGGAGATTTGCCCTCGGCCAGCAGTTTGACGGTGGCGGTGTCCACGGCGTCGCCCATGACTTTAGCTTTCGCGCCGCCAGCGAAGCGCAAGCTTTCCCCTAGCGCGCAGAACTCGCCAAGGCTGTCCCAGCGCAGGTGGTTTTCTTCCATCAGCTGTTGGACGTGCTTGGGGGCGGAGCCACCGGCGCCGGTTTCAAACAACCCGCCGCCCTGCATCAGTTTCACCACGGACAGCATTTTGGCCGACGTGCCGACCTCAAGGATCGGGAACAGGTCCGTCAGATAGTCGCGCAGCACGTTGCCGGTGATGGCGATTGTGGTTCGGCCCTCGCGGATTTCTTCGCAGGAGGCACGGGTTGCTGGCGTGGGGGCCATGACCTCAAACGTGTCGGTGAGGCCTTTTTCGGCCAACGCCGGACGCACGTAGTTCAGCAATTCGGCGTCATGGGCGCGGGTTTCGTCGAGCCAGAAGATCGCGCGGCAGTTTTCAGCCGCCTGACGTTCGATGGCCAGTTCGATCCAGTTCATGATCGGGGCTTTGCGGGTGGAAGCCATGCGCCAGATGTCGCCTGCCTCAACCGCATGGGACATCAGAACGGTGTCGCCGTTCATCACGCGCATCTCACCGGCGGCGGGGACCTCAAACGTGGTGGGGTGGGAGCCGTATTCTTCAGCCTTTTGCGCCATCAGGCCGACGTTCTGCACGGTGCCTGCGGTGGCCGGATCCAGCGCGCCGGTTTCTTTGAAGTAATCGATGCTTTCGGCATAGACCCCCGCGTAGGAGCTGTCGGGGATCACGCAAGTGGTGTCCGCCTCTTCGCCGTCAGGGCCCCAGCCCTTGCCACCTGCGCGGATCACGGCAGGCATGGAGGCGTCGATGATCACGTCGGAGGGGACGTGCAGGTTGGTGATGCCCTTGTCGGAATTGACCATGTAAAGCGGCGGGCGGTCGGCCATGACCGCGTCGATCTCTGCCGCAATCTCAGCCCCGTTGGGCAGGTCTGCGATTTTGTCCAGCAGGGTGCCCAGACCGCCGTTGGGGGTGATGCCGTTGGCGTCAAACAGGTCGCCGTGTTTGGCGAAGACGGGGGCCAGATATTGACGCACGCAGTGGCCGAAGATGATCGGGTCGGAGACCTTCATCATCGTGGCCTTCATGTGCAGGGAGTAAAGTGTGCCTTCTTTGGCTACGTCTTCGATGGTTTTGTTGTAGAAGGCTTTGAGGGCTTTGACGGACATGAACGTGCTGTCGACGATGGTGCCTGCGGGCATGTCGAGGCCGTCTTTCATGACGGTCACGGTGTCGCCTGCTACATGTTCAATGCGCAGGGTTGCGGCGTCTGCGAGGGTGACGGAGGCCTCGTTTGAGCGGAAGTCGTCTTCGCCCATTGTGGCCACGCGGGTTTTGCTGTCGCTGACCCATTTTCCCATGCGGTGCGGGTTGGCTTTGGCGAAGGCTTTGACGGCGGCGGGCGCACGGCGGTCGGAGTTGCCTTCGCGCAGCACGGGGTTCACCGCCGATCCCTTGATGGCGTCATATTTGGCGCGCACGGCTTTTTCATCGTCTGTTTGGGGGGCTTCGGGGTAGTCGGGCAGGGCGTAGCCTTGGCCCTGCAGCTCCGCGATGGCGGCGGTCAGCTGGGGCACGGAGGCGGAGATGTTGGGCAGTTTGATGACGTTGGCATCGGCGGTTTTGACCAGTTCACCCAATTCGGCCAGCGCGTCGGACTGACGTTGGGCGTCGGTCAAATGATCGGGGAAGGCGGCGATGATGCGGCCTGCGAGGGAAATGTCGCGGGTTTCAACCTCAAGCCCTGCCTCGGACAGGAAGCGTTTGATGATGGGCAGGAGGGAGGCCGCGGCCAGCTGGGGGGCCTCATCAACGGTGGTGTAAATGATCTTGGTCATGGGTCAGGTTCCCTGTGGTCGGAGGGTGGATGGGAGGGTTTGGAGGCCGTTTAACGTCTTTGTATACCATCGTCTACCGGAACCCGACAGGCCGCGACAATTGATACACCGGTTTCGGGGGGCTGGGCTTTGTGGGCGAGGCGTGGCACCACATTCCAATGGCTTTGTTGATCACCCTTATCATTTCCGGCGTGGGCGTTGCTGTTTTCATGGCGCTGGCGTTGCCGCTGCCGTGGCTGTTGGGGCCGTTGTTGGGATGTTTGATCGCCGCCCTTTGCGGTGTGCGGTTGCGCGGCGCGCCACGGGCCAGCCAAGTGATGCGCACGATTCTGGGGGTGGCGGTGGGGGCCACGATCACGCCGGCGTTGTTTGCGCAGTTGGGCACGTTGATTTGGACGTTGGCCCTGGTGCCGCCCTTGGTGATTTGCGTCGGCGCTGTGGGCTATCCGCTGTTTCGGCGCGGGTTCGGGTTTGATCATCCCACCGCGTTTTATTCCGCGATGCCGGGTGGGTTGCAGGATATGCTGCTGTTTGGCGAAGAGGCAGGCGGTGATGTGCGGGCGCTGTCGCTGATCCATGCCACGCGGGTGTTGATTGTGGTGATGGTTTTGCCGTTTGTGTTTGCCTATTTTTATGGGGCGGAGCTGAACGGGCCTGTGGGCGCGCCCTGGACGAATGTGCCGTTGGCTGAGTTGATTGTCTTGGGCGCTGCCGGAATTGCGGGCTGGAAGATCGCCGCACGGGTAGGGCTGTTCGGGGCGTCGATCCTGGGGCCGTTGTTTTTGACCGCCGGTCTGTCCTTGGCCGGTGTGATTGAGAACCGACCGCCTGCGGAGGCCATCGCGGCGGCGCAGTTTTTTATCGGGTTCACGATTGGCGTGAAATATTCCGGCATCACCTGGAAAGAGGTGCAGGTGGATGTGACGGCGGGGGTTGTGTTTTCGGTTTTGAGTTTGGGGGTCGGGGGGCTTTTCGCGGTGCTTATCGTGCGGTTGGGGTGGTTGCCGCTGACCGAGGCGGCCTTGGCGTTTGCGCCGGGTGGACAAGCGGAGATGGCGATCGTGGCGCTGGTCGCGGGGGCGGATGCGGCGGTGGTGGTGGCGCATCATTTGGTGCGGATTGTCTTTGTGATCATTGGGGCGCCTTTGGTTGACCGCTGGTTTGGCGGATAGGCTGGGATGCCTCCGGCGGGAGTTTTTTGGGCCAGATGAAGGGGGGCGTCGTGACATATGGCAGGTTGGGGCGTATCAGGCGCGCATGAATGTAGAATTTCAAATCGGGGAGGCACCGCCTGCGCGCATGGACAAGGCGTTGGCGCGGGATGTGCCTGAGGGGGCGGCGCTCAGCCGGTCGCGGCTGGCGCGTTTGCTGGCTGAGGGGGCTGTGCGTGTAAACGGCGTGGTTGTCACGGACCCACGGGCGCGGGCAACAGAGGGAGATGCCGTTCGGATTAGTGTTGAGGTTGCGGATGACTATCACGTGGCGGCCGAAGACATTCCGCTGGATGTGGTGTTTGAGGACGCCGAACTGATTGTCGTCAACAAGCCCACGGGCATGGTGGTGCATCCGGCCCCCGGCACGCCAGGGGGGACGTTGGTGAATGCCTTGTTGCACCATTGCGGTGACAGCCTGTCGGGTGTGGGCGGGGAAAAGCGGCCCGGCATTGTGCACCGGATCGACAAGGAAACGTCGGGGTTGTTGGTGGCGGCCAAGACGGACCGCGCCCATCACGGGCTGGCCGCGCAGTTTGAGGCGCACACCGTGGAGCGTCATTACCGCGCGATCTGTTACGGCGTGCCCGACAGCACCGACCCCCGCGTGCGCGGCGTGAAGGGGGCGTCGTTTGAGGCGGGCAATATTCTAAAGCTGCAAACCCAGCTGGCGCGCCACAAACATGACCGTCAGAAACAACAGGTCGTGTGGCACAACGGGCGGCATGCGGTGACGCGCGCGCGCATTGTTGAGAGTTACGGCACACCGCCCACCGCTGCCTTGCTGGATTGCTGGTTGGAAACAGGGCGCACCCATCAGATCCGCGTGCATCTGGCCCATGCGGGACATGGGTTGATCGGGGATCCGACCTATGGCGGCCGACGCAGATTGTCCGAAAAGGCCATTGGGGCCCGCGGAATTGAGGCTGTTCGCGCGTTTTCGCGTCAGGCGCTGCATGCCGCCACTTTGGGGTTTGAACACCCCGTGAGCGGGGAGATGATCCGGTTTGAGGCCCCGATGCCGCAGGATATGCGCGATTTGGTGGCGGCGCTGGGTGGATGTTAGGCCGTTCGTCGGGCACCAGACTGTGAAATCTGTAACAATTGCGCTCTGTGCGTCCCATGTGCGTGAGGGCCGCGACATGTTTGTGGAACCGACTTAACCAATTCTTAGTTTGGATTTATGAAAACTGAACAGATCAGTCTTGAATGGGACGCATTGTGCGCCCATATCCATGTTAAGGCCGTAAACATATAAGTTCGAAGAACGGCCAACACGACCTTTGGGAGGGGCAAAATGAGCTCTTACACAAATTTACCGGCGCCATCGCCGGAACAGGGCCTGAACCGGTATATGCAGGAAATTCGCAAGTTTCCGATGCTGGAGCCCGAAGAAGAATACATGCTGGCCAAACGCTGGGTTGAGGAAGAGGACACCGAAGCGGCGCACAAGATGGTGACGTCGCACCTGCGGTTGGCCGCCAAAATCGCGATGGGGTATCGTGGCTACGGCCTGCCTCAGGCTGAGGTGATCTCTGAAGCGAACGTGGGCCTGATGCAGGCGGTCAAACGGTTCGACCCTGAAAAGGGCTTTCGTCTGGCGACCTATGCCATGTGGTGGATCAGGGCCTCCATTCAGGAATATGTCCTGCGGTCCTGGTCCATGGTGAAGCTGGGCACGACGTCGGCGCAAAAGAAGCTGTTTTTCAACCTGCGTAAGGCCAAAAGCCGCATTGGTGCTTTGGAAGACGGCGATTTGCGCCCCGAGAACGTCAAGCGGATCGCCAACGATTTGGGCGTGACCGAGGACGAGGTGATTTCGATGAACCGCCGGATGTCCGGTGGCGACGCATCGCTGAATGCCACGGTTGGATCCGAGGGCGAAGGCACCATGCAGTGGCAGGATTGGCTGGAAGACGAAGATGCGGACCAGGCGGGCGATTATGAGGCCCGCGATGAGCTGGAGGCCCGCCGCGCATTGATGGCCGAAGCCATGGATGTGCTGAACGACCGCGAAAAAGACATTCTGATGCAACGTCGTCTGGCCGACGAGACGGTGACCTTGGAAGAGCTGAGCGGCCAATATGACGTCAGCCGCGAACGGATCCGCCAGATTGAAGTGCGGGCGTTCGAGAAGCTGCAGAAGAAAATGCAGACCTTGGCCCGCGAACGCGGCATGTTGGCCAGCGCCTAAAGGTTTGAATGCGAAAGACGCGGGCCCCCAACGGGGTTCGCGTCTTTTTTCTTGCTGTTGATGCCTCCGGCGGGGATATTTTTGAAACAAAGACAGACGGCAGAGGCAACAGGGGGCGGAGCATGGTCGTGAACTGGGGAATTTTGGGCGCGGGCAAGTTCGCGCGGGAGGAGATGGGCCCTGCGATCCATGCGGCCTCTGGCGCGCGGTTGGTTGCTTTGGGGACGTCTTCGGCTGAGAAGGCCGCGCCTTTTCAGGCTTTTGCGCCGGATTTGGTGGTGCATGACACCTATGATGCGGTCCTGGCGGATCCCGCCGTTGATGCGGTGTATGTCCCGTTGCCCAATCATCTGCATATCGAATGGGCGATGAAGGCTTTGGCTGCGGGCAAACATGTTTTGGTGGAAAAGCCCGTTGGGTTGAAGGCGGCGGAGATTGATCCGCTGATGGCACGACGCGATGAAACGGGGTTACAGGCCGCAGAGGCCTATATGATTGCCCATCATCCCCAGTGGCACCGTGTGCGGCATTTGCTGGCGGATGGCGCGATTGGGACGCTGGCCCATGTGGACGGGATCTTTACCTACAACAACCCTGATTTGACCAATGTGCGTTATGACGCGGCCAAGGGGGGCGGCAGCCTGCCGGACATTGGTGTGTACACCATCGGATCTACCATTTTGGCGACGGGACAGACCCCCGATCAGATCACACATGCGGACATTGATATGTTGAACGGGGTCGATGTGCGCGCACGGGTGTCGGTACGGTTTGACGGGTTTACTGCCCATTGGGTGACGGCGATGAACATTCATGACAGCCAATGGATGTCATTTGTGGGAAGCCACGGACGCATTGATGTGCTGGCGCCGTTCAACGCGGGCAAAGTGGGTGAGGCACAGATCAGGATCGTTCAGGCGGGGGGGGGCACCCGTGTTGAACGTTGGCCCGCCGTGCGCCAGTATGTCCTGCAAGTTGAGGCCTTTGGCGCGGCGATGCGCGGTGAGGCGGCCTTTGGCTGGACGTTGGAACAGGCCAAGACCACGCAAGAGGTCATTGACCGGATTTATGCGGCTTAAGGCGCTGAGAGAGGAGACAGGACCATGGCGGATCCCAATGAGTTTGATGATGTGATGCCTGAAAACACGTCGAGGCGTGCGCCTGAAAAGCCCATCGAAGAGAACCTGTTTTCCCGATTGATTTACATGATCATCATCGCGTTCATGATTTCTTTCGCGGGGTCAGTGATCGGGCTTTTGGCCTTGCTGCAATTCATCATCATGTTGGTGAACCAAAAGCAGCCCAACGAACGGATTGCGGATTTGGGCACGGATGTGGGCATTTGGGTGGCCAAGGCCACGCGGTATCAAACCGGCGCGTCCGAGGTGAAACCCTGGCCCTGGACGGAGTTGGACTGACCGCAGGTCATCCAACTTATGGGTGTAGCGAAGAGGCGAAGCCGGTTTCGCGGGCCCATGACGGAAGGCGGAGTTGGACGGGCCGCAAGTCGATCGAGGGACGTCTTTGCGGTGTGGCGATCAATTTGGTTTCGAATTTGCTGCGCAAATCCGACCAGCCGCGCCCTGGCGGGCGCGGCTTTTGCATATTTGAGAAACAGCGAAACAGGGGGCTGAGTGAGGATCGGATTTTTTCATATGAGCCGTTGGGCTGGCCCATCGGTTCACGATGAACCGGGGCTGGGTTTGATCGGACTGCGCCGCGCCGCCCTTTCCGCAAGGGATGTCACTCCATCGCTTCCAATTCGTCGATCATGCCTTCTATCATGCTGAGACCCTTGGCCCAGAAGGCAGGGTCCGAGGCATCGAGGCCGAAGGGGGCCAGCAATTCGCTGTGGTGTTTGGACCCGCCGGCTTTGAGCATGTCGAAATACTTGTCCTTGAACGCCTCGCCCTGTTCTTCAAAGACGGCATAGAGCGCGTTTACGAGGCCGTCGCCGAAAGCGTAGGCGTAGACGTAGAAGGGCGAGTGAACGAAGTGGGGGATATAGGCCCAGAAGGTTTCGTACCCGTCCATGAAGTTGAACACCGGGCCGAGGCTTTCGCCCTGCACGGACATCCATAGGGCGTTGATGTCATCGGGCGTGAGTTCGCCCTGCGCGCGGGCGGCGTGGAGTTTGCATTCAAAGTCATAGAACGCGATCTGGCGGACGACTGTGTTGATCATATCCTCGACCTTGCCAGCCAGCAGCACCTTGCGTTCGGTCGCGTCTTTGGCCTGATCGAGCAGCTTGCGGAAGGTGAGCATTTCCCCAAACACCGAAGCCGTTTCCGCCAGTGTCAGCGGGGTGGAGCTGAGCAATTCGCCTTGTTCAGCGGCCAAAACCTGATGCACGCCGTGGCCCAATTCATGGGCCAACGTCATCACATCGCGGGGTTTGCCCAGATAGTTGAGCATCACGTAAGGGTGCACCGTGGTGACCGTGGGGTGGGCAAAAGCGCCGGGGGCCTTGCCGTCTTTGACGCCCGCGTCGATCCAGCCATCGGTGAAAAAGGGTTTGGCCAGATCGGCCATGCGCGGATCGAAGGCGGCGTAGGCGTCCATGACGGTTTGTTGGGCTTCGTCCCACGGGACGGTGCGGTCTGCCTCCATCGGGAGGGGGGCGTTGCGGTCCCAGACTTCCATCGTCTCAAGGCCCATCCATTTGGCCTTCAGCGCGTAGTAGCGGTGCGACAGACGGGGGTAGGCGTCGACGACGGCATTGCGCAGGGCCTCGACCACCTCTGGCTCTACATGGTTGCTCAGGTGACGGCCCGTTTGAGGCGTAGGCAGGCCGCGCCAACGGTCTTCGACCTCTTTTTCCTTGGCGAGCGTGTTGTGGACCCGGGCGAAAAGGCCGACGTTTTCGCCAAACACGCGGGCCAGTTCCCGCGAGGCCGCTTCGCGTGTGCTGCGATCTTGTTCGGACAACAGGTTGAGCGTTCCTTCGATGTTAAGCTCGTCCCCGTTTACGGTGAATTTCAGGCCGGCAATGGTTTCATCGAACAGTTTGTTCCACGCGGCAGATCCCACAACCGATTGATCGTGCAGAAACTTTTCCAGCTCATCGGACAGCTGATAGGGTTTCATCGCGCGCATGCGGTCGAACACGGGTTTGTAGCGGGCAAGATCCGCGTTGGCAGCCAAAAGGGCCTCTATGTGGGCATCATCAAGTCGGTTGAATTCCAGCCCGTAGAACACCAGCGGTGTGGTGTAGGTGGTGATTTTGTCTTGCATGTCAGACATGAACTTGGCGCGTTCGGGGTCTGTGGTGTGTTGGTAATAGCGCAGACCTGCGTAGGACATGATGCGGCCTGCGATAATGTCGATCTGTTCATAGCGTTTGACGGCCTCAAGCAGGCCATCGGCGTCAAGACCTGCGAGTTTGCCTTCGTAATCGGTGGCAAAGCTGCGGCAGGCGTCTTCGAGCCAATCCTGATCTCGCTTGATCTCTTTGCTGTCGGGCGCGGGGTAGAGATCCGTCAGGTCCCATTCGGGCAGATCGCCAAAGGGGGTCGTGCCTGTGGCGTTGGCGTCAAAGGTGCGGGGGTCGTTCATGGGGGCCTCGTTGGTTGTACTGTTATGCCATACCTATGTACGGCCGCGCGGGTTGAACAGGGGGGCGCCTCCGGCGGGAGTTTTTCCGGTCAGATGAAGGTTAGCCGAAGAACAGGGCGTCGGGGGTGCCTTTCAGGATGCGGGTGTGGCTGTCGGTGTCTGTGACGGTGTCATGGAAGGCATCAAGGAGGCTGGCGGCATGGGGCATGGCGGCCCCGTTCAGCATCAGGTGTGGCCAGTCGGAGCCCCAGAGGCAACGGTCTGGGTTGGCGCGGGCGAGGGCCTCTACGAAGGGAGCGGCGTCATCGTAGGGGGCGGGGCAGAGGCGATACAGCGCGCTGAGTTTGATATAGGCGTGGCCATCGCCCACCAGTTTCAGCAGGGTTTGGAAGCCGGGATCATCGGTGCCGAGGCTCAAGTCAGGCCAGCCGATGTGGTCGATGACCAGTGGGACGGGGAGGGCGCGGATGTCGGGGGCGAGATCAGCGATGTGCAGGTGGCTGTGCAGCAGCATCTGGATGTGCAGGTTGCGTGCGGCCAGCCGCGGGGCCATGGCGCGCGCGCCGTCCCACGTCAGCACCCCACCGTGCACGTAATTGAGGCGCACGGCGACGAGGTTTTGATCGGCGAAACGATCAAGGTCGGCATCGGTCGCGGTGTCAGGCAACAGGCCCACGCCTTTGAAATTGGGGCCGAGGTGTTTGAGGGTTTCGATGGTGACCTTATTGTCGGTTCCGTAGAGAATGGAGTGGACGATCAAGCCCTTATCGAAGCCCAAGGTGTCCAGATGGGCGCGGTAGAGGTCCAGCCAGCCTTGGAAATCGGGGCCGCCACTTTCGTCGCGTGCGGGGTCTTCGACACGGCCGTCCCACAGCGGGAAATCGGAGCGCCCGCCCACAAGGTGGACATGGGCGTCGCAGGCCCCATCGGGGGGCGCGATTTTGGGCGCGCGGGGGACGGGGGGCATTTGGGCGATTGGTTTATCCATAGGTCTTCAGCATCTGTTGCAGGTCATCGAGGGTGTTGATCTCATCCACCGGTTTGTCTTGCCGCCACCGGAGCATACGGGGAAACCGGAGCGCAATGCCCGATTTGTGGCGCGGCGAGGCCTGTATCCCCTCGAATGCGATTTCGAACACGTGTTCGGCGGGCACCTGACGGACGGGACCGAACCTTTCTTGGGTGTTGCGTTTGACCCACTGGGTGATCTGGCGGAATTCCGCATCTGTGAGGCCGGAATAGGCCTTGGTGAAGGGCACAAGATCATTGCCGTTTTTGACCGCGAAGGTGAAGTCGGTGAAGAGGTTGGCCCGCCTGCCAGAACCGGCCTGTGCATAGATCATAACGGCGTCGACCGTCAGGGGATCGATCTTCCATTTCCACCAATCGCCCTTTTTGCGGCCCGCCAAATAGGGGCTGTCGCGACGTTTGAGCATGAGGCCTTCAGCGTTCAGATCGCGGGATCGGGCACGTTCGGCGGCGAGTGCGCCCCAGGTGTCGCCTGTCACTTCGGGGGACAGACGAATGGGGGCTTTCGTTGGGGTGGATTCAAGGAGGTTTTCCAGATGGTTGCGGCGTGTTTCTAAGGCTTGCGCGCGGATGTCTACGCCGCCTGTTTCCAGTAAGTCATAGGCCATCAGGATGACCGGCGCCTCGGCCAGGACTTTCTTTGGGACGGTTTTGCGGCCGATGCGTTTTTGCAAGGCGTTGAAGGACAGCGGGGTTTCGTTTTGAAAGGCCAGGATTTCACCATCGATCACGGTGCCGTCGGGCAGATAGTCTTTGAGTTGGGCGAGTTCCGGAAAGCGGTCTGTCATCAATTCCTCCCCGCGCGACCACAGGTGATGTTCGCCGCCGCGTAGGATGAGTTGGCCGCGGATGCCATCCCATTTTCTATCGATAAACCAGTTGGTTGTTGGTCCAAGTTCATCCAGATTTTCCAGCCCGTAGGCCAAGTAGAATGGATAAGGGCGGCTGAGGTCTGCGGTGGGGTCGTCTGCCTCAATCAAGGCGGCCCATGTGGTGGTGTCCGGCGTCCAATTTCCCATAAGCTTATGGGTTAGAACGGCCTCATCTTGATCCGTGGCGCGGGCGAGCGCGCGGGTCATGAGCTTTTGACTGACGCCGATCCGGAACCCACCGGTCAGCAATTTGGTGAAAAGGAAACGTTCGATTTGCGGAAGGCTGTCCCACGCCTGAAGGATGCCGGCGCGGCGGGCGGTATCATCAAGCGATGAAAGACGTTTCAGTTCGTTAATCCAGTGACTTAGGGGGCGGTCTTCATGTCCTTCGGATGGAGGCAGAAAGAGGCTGATGGTTTCGGCCAGATCGCCCACGATTGGGTAGCATTCCTCAAACAGCCACAGGGGCAGACCGGCCCGTTCGGCGGCCCATTCGCGCAAGGCTGTGGTGGTGATGACGCGTTTGGGGCGGCGACCTGAAAAGAGCGCAACCGTCCAGAGTTTATCCGCATCGGATGCGGTGCGGAAATAGTCGGCCATGGCCGCGACTTTGACGGTGGTTTTCGTCGTTTGATCGACGCGGGTGAAGAGGGCGGCGAAGTCCTTCATGGGCGGGCTGGCTCGCGTATGGTTTGCGTATGGCACGCGTATGGCAGGCGGGCCATCAGTCGGCCTCTGTATGATCGAGGGATTCGCCGTCAAATTGGGTTTCGACGATTTTTGCGTTGTAGCCCTGTTCGTTTAACCATTTGGAAAAGACTGACGTGTACCCGTGGGTGACGAAAATGCGGTCGGCGCCTGTGGCGGCGATTGCGGAATTTAGGCCCGCCCAGTCGGCGTGATCTGAGACGATGAACCCACGGTCGGCGGCGCGGCGGCGGCGGACCCCGCGCAGGGCCATCCAGCCGGAGGCAAACGCGGTCGAGGCCGGTTTGAACCGACCAGCCCATGAGGAGTTGAGGGCTGAAGGCGTGGCAAGGACAAGTGCGCCTGCGTTGGCTTTGACGTCAAGATCGGGCGTCACGAGGGTTGTGTCAGGCAAGGCGATGCCTTGGCCGCGCAGAATTTGATTGGTGTTTTCTATCGCACCATGGGTCAGGATCGGGCCGATTGAGGGATCGACGGTGCGCAGGAGGCGTTGCGCTTTGCCAAGGGCATAGCAGCCCAGCAAAGAAAAGGTGCCGTTGGCCGCGTTTGTAGCCCACCAGTCGTTGATTTGCTGGGCCAGCATCTCTTGCGGCGTCCAGTTGAAGACGGGCAGGCCGAAGGTGCTTTCAGTGATGAAGGCGTGACAGGGGACAGGCTCAAAGGGTTCGGACAACCCGTCGTCGACGGTTTTGTAATCGCCGGAACAGACCCAGACTTCGCCTTTGTGTTCCAGGCGGATTTGGGCGGAACCGGGGACGTGACCTGCGGGGTGGTACGAGATGGAAACGCCGTTGCGGGTGAGCGTTTCGCCGTATTTGACGGTGTCGAGGGAGATGTCGCCCAATCGGTGGCGCATGACGGGGGCTGCGGCCTCTGTCGCCAGATAGTGCCCCATATCGGGGCGCGCGTGATCGGCATGGCCGTGCGTGATCAGGGCGCGGTCCACGGGACGCCACGGGTCGATATAGAAGTCACCCGCAGCGCAATATATGCCGTTGGGCGTAAAGGTCAGAAGGTCCGTCATATGGGGTGAGGTAGTGCGGGGCCGCCCTGTTGGAAGTGAGTTTTTCTGGTCAGATGAAGTCAGGGCGGTTGTTCTGCCGCCGTGGATGTGGTGGCGTGTCGCAAAAGGGAGGACGATATGCGCACTGCTGGATTGAGGGCACGGGTTTTGGGCCGGGAGAGATTGGCGAGCACGTTTGTGAAGACGGCTGAGGTCACGGTTGTGGAGGTTTTGGCGACCTCTGGTCTGGATTTTATTGTGCTGGACGGGGAACACTCCGGCTTTGATCGCGGACGGCTGGACGCCTGTTTGGCTGTGGCCCGCGCGTTGGATTTTCCGGCAATGGTGCGGATTTCCTCCGCATCGGAGGAGAATGTTCTGATGGCGCTGGATGCAGGTGCGGTGGGCGTTGTGGTCCCCCATGTTGATTCGGTGGCCAAAGCGCAGGCGGTGGCGCGGGCGGCCCATTTCGGACGCGGTGGACGTGGGTTTGCGGGATCCACGCGGTGGGCCGGGTTTGCCACACGACCTATGGGGGAGGTTTTGGATCAGGACGGCCAGACAATTGTGATGGCGCAGATCGAAGAACCCGAGGGTGTTGAGGCCTGTGAGGGCATTGCGGCCATTGACGGGATTGATGCGCTGTTTGCCGGGCCTGCGGATTTGACCGTTGGGTATGGGCATCGCGACACAGACAACGACGATTTGCGCGCGGCCTTGGTCCGCGTCGGGCAGGCCTGTCAGCAGGCGGGCAAGGGGTATGTGTCGTGGGTGCCGGATGCCGCCAAGGCCGCAGAGTGGTCGGACTGTGGCATGACCGGATACGTTGTTGCGTCAGAACATACGTGGATGCGGCAAGGCGCTGCGATGGCAGCCAAGGGCATTCACGCCCTAGGCTAGCTGTTTGGCGTGGGCGTCGAAGAGCGCCACAGCGCCGCCGATGACCTGATCGCGCAGGGCGGGTATTTCCATCAGTACCTCATGGCGGCCCAGATCAAGGACCACCAGTTCGCCGTGCGGCCAACGGCCCATGCGGTCATGGATGCGGGCGGGGTCCACGATGGCCTCTTCGCTGCCCAAAAAGGTGACGCAAGCGAGGTCGGGGGAGGGCTTGAGCGAGAGATCGCGCATTTCACGCAGGGCCTCGTTCAACCAATGTAGGGACGGCCCGCCGAGTGCGAGATCAGGCTGCGCCTTCAGCTGGGCCTGCAGAATTTCAAAGCTGGAGGGGTCGGAGGTGAGGGTGTTGTCCTCTGCCGTGGCCCGCAGCACATAGGTTTCGGCCTGTTGGCCGGGGGCGAACACGCCGGAGAAGCCAAGCGGTTTGCTGACCGTGCTGAGACCCCATGCGATGGGGCGCAACGCAGGCGACATTTTGATGCCCCACATGGGCGCTGAAAACGCGACGGAGGCGACAGGCAACCCATCATAAAGCGCGCGCAGCCCGATGCAGCCCCCCATGGAGTGGCCCAGCAGATGGAAGGGTTCCGGCAGGCCAAGTTTGCGCACATGGGCCAAGACGGCTTTGACGTCCAGCTGATAGTCGCCGAACACGTTGACGTGGCCCACCGCGCGGTTGTCCAGCAGACGATCGGCTATGCCTTGGCCGCGCCAATCGATGGCCACGCAGGCGTAGCCATGTGCTGTCAGATCGGTTGCGGTGCGACCGTATTTTTCAATGTATTCCGTGCGGCCTGGAAAGATCAGCACGGTGCCTTTGGACATCTTTTCAGACGTTTGGGCGGGCCAGTGGCCCACCCTGATGCGGACCCCGTCCACCGTCACCAGCCAGTGGCAGTGCCCGTCCGGGTTGCCTGCGATGTCTGCGTGATAGGGGGCCTGATCCATCATTAACCCAGCACGCCGGCCAGTTTCATGGCCATCCCCATGTCGCCATCGACGCTGAGCTTGCCGGTCATGAAGGCGGCTGTTGGGTTTTCTTCGCCGTCCAAAATCGCCTTGAACGTCTCAGCGGAGGCGGACAGCGTGACATCTGCGTCGTCGTCGCCCGCGCGTGCGCCGTTTTCGTCGATGATGATGGCGCCTTCGCCTTCGATGTCGAATTTCGCGGTGCCGTCGAATCCGCCGTCCATTTTGGCGTTCAGGGCGGTGACGGCTTCGGTGATTGTGTCGCTCATGTGGTTTGGTCCTTTGGTGATGGGCCGCGTGATTGTGAAGCGGCGCCTCTGGTATCGGGCGCGTGATGCGCTACACTGACCACTATGGGCATTGAACGTCACTACATCAATTCTATCGCTACGACACTTTTGATCACAGTCGGGTTTTCCACACCTGTCTGGGCGCAATCGGAACGTTTGGATTTGTTGTTTGAACAGCTGCTTGAGGCGGAATCCGATGAGGTGGAGCGCATTGAAGGGCAGATCATCACGGAGTGGAGCAAATCAGGCTCTGCCGCGATGGATTTGCTGCTGCGCAGGGGCGAAGACGCGATTGAGGCTGGCGAATTTGGTCAGGCGGTCGAGCATTTGACAGCCCTTGTGGATCACGCGCCCGATTTTGCCGAAGGCTATCATGGGCGGGCGACCGCTTACTATAACCTTGGGCTTTACGGCCCTGCCATTGATGATCTGCGCCAAACCTTGGTGATTGAGCCGCGCCATTTCGGCGCGATGATTGGGGTTGCCGTGATACTTGAGGAACTGGACCGTGTTGAAGAGGCACTTGAGGTTTGGCAAAAGGTCGCGGAGTTGAGCCCTGCAGATGCAGAAGTTGAACAGGTGATCGAGCGGTTGAACGCCTCCCTTTCGGGGCAAACCCTGTAATAGTTTCAAGGAATTAAGTGATGCCCCTTGGTCGGGTGACTGCCGTTTTGGGCCCGACGAACACGGGCAAAACCCATTATGCGATTGAACGGATGTTGGCCCACCGAACAGGTGTGATTGGCCTGCCGCTGCGGCTGTTGGCGCGTGAGGTCTATGACCGGCTGGTGGCGGTGCGCGGCCCCGGTGTGGTGGCGCTGGTCACGGGCGAAGAACGGATCGTGCCGCCGCGTGCGGCCTATTGGGTCTGCACGGTTGAGGCCATGCCCGAGGGCATGGGTGCGGATTTTGTGGCGATTGACGAAATTCAGCTGTGCGCGGACCCGGACCGGGGGCATGTGTTCACGGACCGGTTGCTGCGGATGCGTGGCACCCATGAGACCTTGTTCATGGGTGCAGAGACGATGTGGGGGGCGATTGCATCGAAGGTGCCTGAGGCGGATTTCGTCAAACGGGAACGGTTCAGCACGCTCACGTACACAGGTTCGAAAAAGATAAGTCGGATGCCGCCTCGGTCGGCCATTGTTGGGTTTTCTGTTGAAAATGTATATGCCATCGCAGAGCTTTTGCGCCGTCAAAAGGGCGGTGCTGCGGTGGTCATGGGGGCGCTCAGCCCGCGCACGCGCAACGCACAAGTTGAAATGTATCAAAACGGCGATGTGGACTATCTGGTGGCGACCGATGCCATCGGGATGGGCTTGAACCTTGATATTGATCATGTGGCGTTTTCGTCGATCACCAAGTTTGACGGACGGCGGATGCGCCATTTGATGCCCAATGAGCTGGCCCAGATCGCGGGACGTGCAGGGCGTCACATGAACAAGGGCACGTTCGGGGTCACGGGGGAGGCGCCGGCGTTGGATGACGATGTGGCCGAGGCGATCACGTCGAATGTGTTTGCGCCGGTCAAGAAACTGCAATGGCGCAATGCGAATTTGCAGTTTGGAAGCGTCGCGCGTTTGCTGTCCACATTGGAAGAACGCACGGACGATCCGTGGCTGACCCGTGTGCGGGAAAGTGATGATTTACAGGCGCTTAAAGCGGTGTCACAGGATGCGGAGGTGACCGCACGGGCGACCGACGGTCCGTCTGTCAGGCTGCTGTGGGATGTGTGTCGCATCCCCGATTTCCGCGACATCAGCAAATCCGAGCACGCCCAGCTTTTGACGGATATTTACAACTTCCTGCATGAAAGCGGTAAGGTGCCGGATGATTGGTTGGCGACCCGTGTGCGCCGCATCGACCGCACGGATGGGGACATCGACGCGCTGTCCAAACGGCTGTCCTACATCCGCACATGGACCTACGTGGCGCAGCGCAAAGGCTGGGTGCACGACGAAAGTCATTGGCGCGGGGCGACGCGCGCTGTAGAAGACCGATTGTCAGATGCCTTGCATGAGCGTCTGACCCAACGATTTGTGGACCGGCGGACGAGTGTTCTTCTTCGGCGGCTCAACCAAAAGGAGGGCCTTGTGGCCGACGTAAACGACAAAGGTGAAGTGACTGTCGAAGGGCAGTTTGTTGGGAAAATCGAAGGCTTCCGGTTCCGTCAGGATTCGTCTGCCACGCCGGAGGAGGCCAAGACCCTGCGTGCGGCGTCGCTGCAGGCGCTGGCGCCGCAGTTCGTGCTGCGGGCCGATCGGTTCTACAACGCCCCCGACACAGAGATTGATTTCACCGAACAAGGTGGCCTGATGTGGGGCAGCGATGCCGTGGGCAAGCTGATCAAGGGCGATGACCCGCTCAAGCCCCGTGCGCAGGCCTTTGTCGATGATGAGGCGGGGGCAGAGGTGGCCGAGAAAGTCCAGCGCCGGTTGCAGCATTTCATCGACCGCAAGATTGCCACGGCGTTTGAGCCGATGATGAAGATGCGCGCCGATGAGGAGCTGCCGCAAGACGCCAAGGGGTTTGCCTTCCGTCTGGTTGAAGGGTTCGGTGTGATCCCCCGGGGCGCTGTGGCTGGGGAGGTCAAGGCGCTGGATCAGGACGCGCGCGGGGCGTTGCGCAAACATGGTGTGCGGTTCGGTCAGTTTACGGTCTTCATGCCGCTGCTGCTGAAGCCTGCGCCCACTCGGTTGCGTCTGGTTTTGTGGAGCATTGACAAAGGGTTGCAGGACTTCCCCGAAGCGCCACCGCCTGGATTGGTGACGGTGCCAACGGTTGAGGGACTGGAGCCCGGCACCTATGCGATGTCGGGATACCGCGCCGCAGGCGACCGCGCGATCCGCATTGATATGCTGGAACGGCTGGCCGATATGCTGCGCGACCAAGACACGCGCGGCGGGTTTGAGGCGACGGCGGATATGCTGTCGATCACCGGCATGACGTTGGAGCAATTCGCGGGCCTGATGGAGGGCCTGGGTTACAAGGCCGAGAAGGGCGAACGCGAAAAGGTGAAGGCCGCCCCGGACGGGACCGCCGCCGCCGAAGAGGCCGCACCTGCGGCGGACGAGGCGCCCGCTGTCCAACCCATCCCCGAAGGTGAAAGCGTGGAGGCCCCCGCTGAGGCTGCCCCTGAGATGGAGGTGTTTTATACCTTTGCCTGGGCGCCCAAACCCCGTGGCAATCGTCCTCAGGGCAATCGGCCCCAAGGCAATAGACCACAGGGTGACCGGCCCCAAAACAAAGGCCGCAAGGGCGGAGCTGGGAAAAAGGGCGGCAAGCCACAGGGCAAAGGCGGCGGCAAGGCGCAGTCGTTCTCGGCCCGTCCGCCCAAGAAGGACAAGATTGATCTCGACAATCCGTTTGCGGCCGCCCTTGCGGGGCTCAAAAAGGATTGAGCGAGGGGGAGACACTCCGCCTGGACAAATGGCTCTGGCACGCGCGGTTTTTCAAATCGCGCGGGCTGGCGGCGGGTTTGGTGAAATCGGGTCGGTGCCGCGTTGATGGCACCCCCGTCAGCAAACCCAGCCGCACGATCAGCCCCGGTGTGGTGCTGACCTTTCCCAAGGAAAACGAAGTGCGCGTCATCAAGGTTTTGGCCTTGGGCGAACGGCGCGGGCCCGCGCCAGAGGCGCAGGCGCTTTACGACGATCTGACACCGCCCAGCCCCCCAAAAGATACGGCCATTGAGCAACGGGTGGGCGGACGGCCCACCAAGAAAGACCGCCGCGATCTGGATCACCTTCGCGGCACCAGATAAGCCGCCGCCCCACGTCAGGCCTTGAAGCCCTGTCAGGGGGACGTTACAGAACCTGCGACACCAAACGGATTTGACCCATGACCTACATTGTCAACGACAACTGCATCGCCTGCAAATACACCGACTGCGTCGAAGTGTGCCCCGTGGATTGTTTCTACGAGGGGGAAAACATGCTGGTGATCCATCCGGATGAGTGCATCGACTGCGGCGTGTGCGAACCCGAATGCCCCGCTGACGCGATCCGCCCCGATACCGAGCCTGACATGGAAAAGTGGGTGGAGTTCAACCGCAAGTATTCCGAGATGTGGCCGGTCATCATCACGAAAAAAGACCCATTGCCCAATGCCGATGATATGGATGGCAAAGAGGGCAAGATGGATCTGTTCTCCGAGGCGCCGGGCGAGGGCGGTTGAGCGTCGTTTTTTGGCGCGCTGGGAATCACCCTATTTTTGTGGTATACTGTCGTCAATGCCGCGTAATTGCTGACCCAATTTTGACGAAACGGACTGACGGGACCTTTGGTGCCGCCGGTCCTTTTGTGGTGTTGGGGAGGCTGCTTTGAGGAAAGGAAACACTCATGGCGAAGAAGAAAAGTGAATTTAGCCCGAACGACTTTGTGGTCTATCCAGCCCACGGGGTCGGTAAAATCGTATCGATTGAGTCGCAAGAGGTCGCCGGTTTCGAGTTGGAAATGTTCGTCATTGCTTTTGAAAAAGACAAGATGACCCTGCGGGTGCCGACAAACAAGGCCGAGGACGTCGGCATGCGGTCGCTGTCTGCGCCTGATGTTGTGGCAGACGCGATGAAAACGTTGAAGGGTAAGGCCAAGGTCAAAAAGGCCATGTGGTCGCGGCGGGCGCAGGAGTATGAACAAAAGATCAACTCTGGCGATTTGATCGCGATTGCAGAGGTGGTGCGCGATTTGCACCGTGCCGACGACCAACGTGAGCAAAGTTATTCCGAGCGGCAGCTGTATGAAGCAGCACTTGAGCGGTTGACCCGTGAGATTGCCGCCGTGGGCAATGGCAACGAAGGCGATGCGGCAGATGAGATTTCCGAAACCCTCGCCAGCCGCGCACCTGCCGCATAGACCTGGCTGTTTAGAAATGGAAAAGCCGCGCCTTCGGGCGCGGCTTTGTTGTTTTTATGGGCGCATGTGGCGGTGTGAGCCCGAATGTCTGACGCGGTGCGTGGGGCGATGTGCGCCTCCGGCGGGAGTATTTCGGGTCAGATGAAGACTAGAGCGCGCGGTGGCCGATGTCGGTGCGGTAGACCCCTTCGGGCCAATCGATTTGCTGGGTCATGGCATAGGCTTTTTCGTGCGCCTCTTGCAGGGTTGCGCCGCGGGCGGTGACGTTCAGGACCCGACCGCCTGTCGCTGTGATCGTGCCGTTTTCTTCGGTTGTGCCTGCGTGAAAGACCATTTCGGATGTGGTTTCTGGCAGGGCGTCCAAGCCGTTGATGGTGCTGCCTTTTTCGTAATGCCCCGGATATCCGTCAGCGGCCAGAACGATGGTCATCGCATGGTCATCGGCCCAGTTGGGTTTGACGTCCGCCAAGGTGCCGGTGGCACAGGCATGGAGCAGGTCGAGGATCTGACCGCCGAGCCGCATCATCAAAACCTGACATTCAGGATCACCAAACCGGACGTTGTATTCCACAAGGCGCGGTTGGCCGTCCTTGATCATCAATCCGGCATAGAGAACGCCCTGAAAGGGGGTGCCGCGGCGGGCCATTTCGGCCACGGTCGGCTTTACGATCTCATCGAGTGCCTTTTGCGCCACGGTGTCGGTCAAAACGGGGGCGGGGGAATAGGCGCCCATGCCGCCGGTGTTGGGGCCGGTGTCGCCATCGAAGGCCCGTTTGTGGTCTTGGGCGGTGCCGACGGGGAGGACTGTTTCGCCGTCGCAGAGGAGGAAGTAGGAGGCTTCCTCGCCCTCCATGAACTCCTCGATGACGACTTCCGCGCCGGCGGCCCCGAAGCTGCCGCCCAACATATCGTCGATGGCGGCGTGGGCGTCGTCCAAGGTCATTGCAACAACGACGCCTTTACCCGCGGCCAATCCATCTGCCTTGATGACGATGGGCGCGCCTTGGGCTGTGGCATAGTCTTTTGCCGCTGTCGCATCTGTGAAGTGGGCGTATTTTGCGGTCGGGGCGGCGCAGGCGTCGCAGATTGATTTTGTGAAAGACTTTGAGCTTTCGAGCTGTGCTGCAGCCTTAGAACATCCGAAAACGACAAGCCCGTTTTGGCGGAGCACATCAGACACCCCGGCGGCCAAAGGCGCCTCTGGCCCAATGATGACGAAGTCAATGGCATTGTCGGCGCAGAAGGCGGCCACTGCATCACCGTCTTCGATGTCCAGTGACGCACATCGCGCGATTTTGGCGATGCCCGCATTCCCAGGCGCCACGATCAGCCTGTCACATTTCGGGTTTTGCTTGACCGCCCATGCGAGGCTGTGTTCACGGCCGCCGCCGCCTAAGATAAGGATGTTCATGTGCAATTCCCTTCTGCCTGGCCGCGTTCTATTGTGACCCCCAACGCAGCACAAGAGGCGCCTTGATGGACCTGATCGACGATCCCGAAACCGCTGGCAACACCCCTGAATTCACGGTGAGTGAGCTTTCAGGGGCGGTCAAACGCACCATTGAGGGCGAATTTGGCCAGGTTCGGGTCAAGGCGGAGGTCGGGCGTGTGGTGCGCGCGCGGTCGGGGCATCTGTATTTCGACCTTAAGGACGATCGCAATGTGTTGGCCTGTACCACGTGGAAAGGGCAGGTGGCCCAGCTGTCCGTGACCCCTGAGGAAGGGATGGAGGTCGTGGTGCAGGGCCGCATGACGACCTTTGGCAGCCAATCCAAGTACCAGTTGAACGCAACCGAGGTTTCGGTGGCGGGTGTCGGTGCGTTGATGGCGATGTTGGAAAAGCGCAAGAAAGCGTTGGACGCAGAAGGTTTGTTCGCGGCGGAGCGCAAACAGCCCTTGCCCTTTTTGCCGGACATCATCGGGGTGGTTACGTCGCCGACTGGCGCTGTCATCCGTGATATTTTACACCGGCTGCGCGACAGGTTTCCGCGCAAGGTGCTGGTGTGGCCGGTCGCGGTGCAGGGCCAGGCCTGCGCCCCGCAAGTGGCGCGCGCCATCGAAGGCTTCAACGCGATGAGCCCGGGCGGCGCGTTGCCGCGCCCCGATGTCATCATCGTTGCGCGGGGGGGCGGATCGATCGAAGACCTTTGGGGGTTCAATGAGGAGGTCGTGGCCCGTGCTGCGGCCGGATCGGACATCCCGTTGATCTCGGCGGTGGGCCATGAGACCGATACAACCCTGATCGACTACGTCTCTGACCGCCGCGCGCCGACCCCAACGGCTGCTGCAGAAATGGCTGTGCCGGTGCGCATGGAATTGGTCGCCGCGGTGGACCAGATGGGCGCGCGGGCGAGCCGCGCTGTGACCGAAAGCGTTGCAGGACGCAAGCAACGTGTCAAAGACCTGTGGCGCGCGGCCCCCAATCCGCAGCAATTGGCCGATGACGCCAAGCAAAGGTACGACTATTGGGCGGAAAAGCTGGATGCGGCCCTGATCCGGCGGGTGACGGATGGTCGACTACAATTGGGACATGCGGCTGGTTTGTTGCGGCCGTCGGTCCTGAACACGCGCACAGCCCAGGGACGCGACCGTTTGACTGGCCTCAAAACCCGCCTGGCACCGGCTTTGACGCGGACCACCGCCCAAGCGCGGCGCGATCTGGATCAGCGGGCCAATCGATTGCGTCCGGAGGCTGTTACGGCCGCGAAATCCCGTGCCGAACGGGACTTCACCGCGACATTGGCGCGGCTTGTCACAGCGGCGCACACCCGAACGGAACGCGCCCGCACGCGGCTTGAGGCGATGGACCGCATGCGCGAGACCTTGGGCTACCGCGCCACCTTGGAGCGCGGCTATGCTGTGGTGCGCGGCGACGGCGCGGTTGTGACAAACGCAAAAGATGCGAAATCGGCCTCGTCTATTGAGATTGAATTCGCCGACGGTGTCCTGAAACCGTCGCCCGTTGCCCCAAAGGCAAAGCCAAAACCCAAGACCTCACCGCCAGACCAAGGCAACCTGTTCTAACGCGACGCCCTGTTTCTTTGGGTCAAAAATACCTAAAATTCGACCCAAACACGCAAAAACACATTGAAGATCAGGTGCCGACGCCGCCACACACCAAGGGGGCGGCCTCTTCGAGTTGGTACAGCACCGTGGTGTTGGGGGCGTTCAAAAACTCGGCGCGCAAAGTCCCTGCGTCCTCAAACACCTGCCAGCATTGTTCTTGCCCGTCGCCCTCGTAAACAAAGCAGATGCTGGGGCCTTGATCTGTTGGGCGTTCAAACCATTCGCCGTATTGGCAGGTGCCATTCACGAAGGACCAGATGACCTGTCGATTGGGGCCGTAAAACTCGCTCCCATATGGAGCGCCGCCCACGGAAAAGGAAAGGGTTTTTCCTTCGACCAGCGCCTCAAATGCCTCGGCAGACAGGGGTGTTTCGGCTGTGGCGGGGGCCGCGAACAGGGCCATGGCGATGGACAGAATTATGCACTTCATGGGGACAAACTGTCAGACAATACCCCATTGGGATAGGGCCATCATCACATCAGGCGGCGGATTGCCATTCGTCCGCCAAGGGATCCATCACCCGGCGCCACAGGCGCGGATAAAGCGCAACGCAGGCCATGACCGGCAAAGACCGTGGCAACATCGGCATGCTCCCCTCAAGACGCAGCGACGGAAACGGACGTGCCGGATGGGCGTGATGATCGGAATGGCGCGGCGCGTTCAGCATCAGCGCCGAAGACATCAGATGGGGCGCGTTCCATGAATGCTGCACCCCCACGGGTTCCGGTTTGCCCGACGCATCTTGCCTGCGCGACAGGCCGTAATGTTGCACGTAGTCGGACATCATCAGCTGTGTTTGGGCAAAACCGGCCAGACACACGGCCCCCAACAGGCCTTTCCATCCGCCAAGGGTTGCCGCGGCGATCAACACCAGAACAGCACCCCCGACGTAAGTCACATATGGATGAAACACCGCATGGCGTCCCAAACGCGGGAACCGCTTGTTCTCGGCGCGCAGGCCCTCGCGAAACCCACCGACCCAGGCGCGCTTGAAAAAGCGGTAAAAACTCTCGCCCCGGCGGGCGGTGCTGGGATCGGCGGGCGTGCCGACGTGCACATGATGCACCAGCGGATGTGCGGAGGTGTGGTGCCCGAACAGCAGCGAAATATAGACCCAGCGGCCCGCACGACGCAGCCCCCGCCCGGGCCGGTGGATCAGCTCATGGGCGTTGGAATTGCTGACCTGGCCCATGAACAGCCCGGCCCCCGTAAAGACCACAAGCTTTTCCCATGTTTCCAGCCCTGTTGCCCCGCCCAAGGCCGCGATCACCGTCACCCACAGCGCAAGATGGGCCAAGGCCAGCAGCACCGACAGCCCGTCTGCGGACGGAAACTCATCCCCGTCTGTGTGGGGCAGGGTGACGCTCACCAATTCGTCCAAGGACGCCGTCAGCGCCGTCATCCAGATGACCCCGGCCACAGCCCATCCGCCGCCCCAAATCGCACCTGCGGCGATCAGGGTGGGGGCCATGAGGGTCACGATGGCGAAGGGAACAATGGTCAAAATGCGTGTCATTGGATCCGTTTACAGCAGAATATGCGCCATGTCGCGCGGCACGAGGTCTCAACCTAGCGGGTGTTTGGGGCCAGATTGGGGAAATTTGGTGGTTGCGGGTTCCTTCCACCACAATGCGCGATTAGGTGTTACCAAAGACTGTACGGAGCCCGAAATGGCCTTTTTCAAAAAGCTTAAAGATCGCTTGTTCAAATCGTCCTCAAAGATTGAGGAGGGGTTGGATGCCATTGTGGAAGATGGCGGGGTTGAGGAAGAGGCCCAGTTTGACGCGCAGGCCGGGACGGATGCGGCGGAGGCTGCGCAGAAGGCCGCAGCCGAACAGGCAAAACGGGACAAACTGGAGGCAGACGCGGCTGCAGCGGCTGAGGCCGCGGCGCAAGCCGAAGCGGCCCGTCAGGCGGAGGCCGCAGCCGCCGCCCTGCGCCGCCAAGAGGAGGTGGATCGCGCCGAAGCGGCCCGTCAAGTCGCCGAGGACGAAGCGGCCCGCGCCGCGGCGGCCGCCCAAGCGCAAGCCGATGCCGACGCATTGGCCGCCGCCGAAGCCGCACGTGTGGCCGCAGAACGGGCCGCAGCCGAGGCCGAAGCGGCCGAAGCGGCCCGCCAAGCCGAGGTCGCGGCCCGCGCCGAAGCCGACAGACAGGCCGCCGAACAAGAGGCCGCCCGCAAAGCCGCCGAAGACGCCGCCGCCCAGCGAGAGGCTGAGCGGGTTGAGGCCGCCGCCGCGCAAGAGGCCGCAAAGCCTGGTCTGTTGGGCCGCCTTCTTGGACGTGGTGACAAGAAAACGGTTGTCCGGCGTGAATTGGACGACGACATGCTGGAACAGCTGGAGGAGTTGTTGATCAGCGCCGATATGGGCGTCGACACAGCCCTGCGCGTGACGGCAAACATGGCCGAAGGACGGTTCGGCAAACGGCTGTCCACGGCTGAGATCAAGGGGCTACTGGCCGACGAAGTCACCCGCATCATGGAACCCGTGGCGCGGCCCATGCCCCTTTACCCGACCAAGCCGCAAGTGGTCTTGGTGGTGGGGGTCAACGGATCGGGCAAAACCACGACGATCGGCAAATTGGCCAGCCAGTTTCAGGCGGCGGGCAAAAAGGTTGTGATCGCGGCGGGGGATACGTTCCGCGCGGCGGCTGTGGAACAGCTGCAGGTCTGGGGCGCGCGCGCGGGCGTGCCGGTTTTGACAGCCCCCGAAGGGTCCGACCCTGCGTCGCTGGCGTTTGATGCGATGGAGCAGGCGGCGCGCGACGGGGCTGATCTTTTGATGATTGATACGGCGGGGCGGCTGCAAAACCGTGCTGATTTGATGGAAGAGCTGTCAAAGATCGTCCGTGTTATCCGCAAGAAAGACGCGGACGCGCCGCACAATACGTTGTTGGTGCTGGATGCCACGACAGGGCAAAACGCGCTGAGCCAGGTCAAGACGTTTCAGGAGTTGGCGGATGTGACGGGTTTGGTGATGACCAAACTTGATGGCACCGCCAAGGGCGGTGTGCTGGTGGCGCTGGCGGATAAGTTCGGCCTGCCGATCCATGCCATCGGGGTGGGCGAACAGATCGACGATTTGGCCCCGTTCGACCCTGAGGATTTCGCCGCCGCACTGATGGGGACTGATCGTTGAGGGGCGCACTTTTTGCCTTTGCCTGTATGGTGGCCGCGCCGGTGTCGGCCTTTGATCTGATGACCAAACCAATGTGCAAGGATGTCTATCAGAGCTTCGCAGATATGATCGCGCCGGGCGATGATCTGACGTCTGTGATGGTGCAATCTGTGACGGTCACGCCCGACGGCTGGTGCCTGATCAACGGCGCTGATCTGGGGTTTGAGGACGTGGATTTTGACACCTTTATGTGGCGGATGGACGACACGGCGCGCTGGACGGCGGATGGCATTCCGCCCCTTGGGCTTGAGGTTCGCGCCATCGGATTGGACCCTCGTGAGATGCAAGGCGGCGGGCCGGACAGGCCCTTTCTGACCCTAGAGGCCCTGCTGCGCCAACAGCCGGAGGCGGGCCAAGTGATCGTGGAACGGGCGGCCTTATACAACGACGCGGGCGATGTTTTGACGGTGTCGGGGGTGTTTGAACGGCTGTTTTTGTCGTCCCCGTCGATGATGCAGGTCTCTGCTGGATCGGCGGCGTTCAAAAGCGGGCTGATCGGGGTGACCTTTGGCGGCACGGTGGAAAACCCGTTCGGGTTTGGTGTCGATGTCTCCGTGGCGGGGGATGCGCAGGCCCAACGGGAGGCTGCGTTTCGGTTAATCTCCCTGTTGCCGGTCGGCGTTGTGGATGATGCAAGCCGTGCTGAGATGATGGCCTTTGCGGGCGATTTGCCGCGGCCTGTCGGCACGTTTGAAGCCATCGTGACCTCCGACCGAGGACTGGGGATGATGCAGCTGGGCGCCAGTGCGGCCATGACCCTTGGCCAGCTGGGCGAGGTCACCGAAGCGGAGGAACGTGCGGGTCTTGCGGTGCTGCTGGACGGCATCACCCTGCGCGCCGACTGGACGCCTGCCGCACAGGTTGCCGATTGACCGACTGGCTGGTCGGCATCGCGGGCACGCCTGAGGGCGCGCGGCTGGCCACGGCACTGGCGCTGATGTCGGCGTTGGCCCATGCGGTGTTCGGGGCGCTTCAAAAAGGGCGACATGATCCGTGGCTGATGCGCGGGTCGATAGACGTGTGGTTGGTCGTCATTTCGGCGCCGGTGGCGCTGTTTTTGGTGCCGTGGCCGGACCAGACGACCTTTTTGATCCTGCTGGGCGCAATGGTGGTGCATTTTGCCTATAAAGTGACCGTCGCGCTGGCCTATGAACGGGCGGCCTATACGGTGGTCTATCCGGTCATCCGCGGCACGGGGCCGTTGGTGACCGTGCTGGGGGCGAGCCTGTTTTTCAACGAACATTTCACGGCCGTGCAATGGCTGGGCGTCGCGATTTTGTCGGGGTCCATGTTGCTGTTGGCGGGGCGCAATATGGCCGCCGAACGCATTGATTTACGCGGGCTGAAGATCGGGCTGATCTGGGCCTGTGCGGGGGGCATGTTGGTTGCGATCTACACCGTGTGGGACGCGTACGGAATCCGCCAAAGCCCTGATCCTTTTACGTTTTTGGCGTGGTTCTTCTTTCTAACCGCGCTTGATTTTCCGCTGCTGGCGGCGTGGCGCATCAGGCGATCTGGCGTGCCGGGTGGGGCTGCGTCCCTCGCGTGGCGGGGCCTTGCGGGGGCGTTGATTGCGTGGATCAGTTTTGGCGGTGTGATGATGGCCACGCGGCTGGACAAAGTGGGCGAGGCAGCGGTGCTGCGCGAAACCTCAACCGTGTTTGCGGCCCTGATCGGGTGGTTCATCATGGGCGAAACCGTGGGCCCGCGCCGCCTGATCTTGATGACGGGCATCGCTTTGGGGGCTGTAATCGTGGAACGGGGGGGTTAAGTGAGGGGCATGAGTGAACGCACCGTCAATCCCGTCTTGAAACAGGTCCTTGAACTGGGGCCTACGATTGCTTTTTTCCTGCTGTACCTGCGCATCCGCGATGATGTCTTTACGATTGGCGGGACAGAGTACACGGGATTTATTGTGGCCACGATTGTCTTTGTGCCCATCCTTTTGGTGTGCATGGGGATCCTTTGGGCGCTGACAGGCAAACTCAGCCGGATACAGGTGTTCACGGCCTTTATGGTGATATTCTTTGGCGGGCTGACCGCCTGGTTCAACGATGAGAGGTTCTTCAAGATGAAGACCAGCATCGTGAACGGGCTGTTTGCGGTGATCTTGGGCCTTGGTCTTTTGCGGGGCAAAAGCCTGTTGCAATGGGTGATGGGGGATATGATCCCCATGCAGCAAGAGGGGTGGATGATCCTGACCAAACGTCTGGCCTTGGCCTTTGCGGCACTGGCCATTGCCAACGAAATCGTCTGGCGCACCATGTCAACGGATGCCTGGGTGAAGATTGAAACCTTCGCCTTCCCGCTGGCGCTGTTTGTGTTTCTGTGGGCGCAGATTGTGATGCTGCAGCGGTACGTCATTGATCCCGAAGAGGATAAGGCGGCTTCGGGCGGCAACGACGGCTAGGACGCGTAGCTTTGTGAGGCGCGGATGAATTGCAGGCCGCTGTCTGACAATTTGTCGTCGAATTTCACGCCGGCCATTTTGCCTGTCTTCCATGTGACGGTCGCCCGGGTCTGACCAAAAGCATAGTCGACTGTCATGGTTTCCCCTTTAGAGAAGTCATCAACACCGATCAGACAGGCCCCCCCGACAGAGATGTTGCAGATGGTGCTGGGGTACATTTCAGGCCCCTTGCGCAAGACGACATCGAAATTGGCGGGGAAACGCGGGGCGCGGCCGGACATGAGGTGGCTCCTGATACGAACGGCACCAGATAACACCCTATTCCTTAATCAATGGTTAGTCGCGCTTGGAAAAAAGCGTGTTTTGCGCGTCTTTGTCTTTGCGGAAATCCCCGCGTTTTTCCGCGTGCAGGGCCCGACCGGCGATGACCGCCGGACGTGCGCCGACCTGAGCAAGCCAGCGGGCCAGATTGGGTTTGTCATCAAGGGTTTGCTGCTGGCCTTCCCACAGTGACGCCCAGCCCCAGATCGCCATATCCGCGATGGAATAGAAATCACCGGCGACATAATCGTGTTTTTCCAATTGCTTATCGAGGACACCGTAAAGCCGCGCGACCTCGGACCGGTAGCGGTCTTTGGCATAGGGCAGATCATTGGGCGGATCCATCGCGGGGGCGTATTTGAGGAAATGATGCGCCTGTCCGGCCATGGGGCCAAGCCCGCCCATCTGCCACATCAGCCATTGATCCACGGCAATCCTGTCCCGTTCTGTGGGGCCTCCGAACTGACCGGTCTTGCGCGCGAGGTATTGCAGGATCGCGCCGGATTCAAAAACGGAGATCGGCGCACCGTCCGGGCCGTTGGGGTCCACAATCGCGGGCATCCGGTTGTTGGGGGAGATCGCCAGAAATTCCGGTTTGAACTGATCGCCCGCGCCGATGTTCACAAGATGTGTGCGGTAGGGCAGGCCGAATTCCTCAAGCGCGATAGAGGCTTTCCAGCCGTTTGGGGTGGGCCAGAAATAGAGATCAATCGGGTCTTGTGTCATGTGTGCCTCCGCTGTGTAGAGCCACCATGACAGGCGCGTGACCGCCCGCCAAGAGGTGTTGACGGCTGCTGCGCCGCGGCGTATCCCGTCTGCAGTGGCGATTTGTTACCGGATTGCGGGCCACTTTAAACATGCCGCTAAAGAGGAACGGGCGCAGCCCCGATGCCTTTGCCGGTGTCGGGGTTTTGTTGTTCTAAGGGGACGGATCGTGGACAGATCAAACAAAGACACATCAAACAAGAGCACTTGGACAAAGCGGACCAAGGCCGTGCACGCAGGCACCCGCCGTAGCCAATATGGTGAGGTGAGCGAGGCCATCTACGTGACGCAAGGCTTCGTCTACCCCACAGCCGAGGCCGCCGAGGCGCGGTTTGAGGCCTTGGGCGAGGACGAGTTTATCTACGCCCGCTACGGCAACCCCACGGTGCGCATGTTCGAAGACCGAATGGCGATGCTTTTGGGCTATGAGGACGCGTTCGCCTGCACATCGGGCATGGCCGCCGTCTCAGGCGCGCTGACGGCGATGTTGAAGGCCGGCGATCATGTGGTGTCGAGCCGCGCGTTGTTTGGGTCGTGTTTGTATGTGCTGGAGGACATTCTGGCCCGGTTCGGGGTTGAGGTGACTTTGGTCGATGGCACGGACAACGCCGCATGGGATGCGGCCATCCGCGACGACACGCGGCTGGTGTTCCTTGAGAGTATTTCGAACCCCACGTTGGAGGTCGTTGACCTGCGCCATGTGGTGAAAGCGGCGCATGGCGTGGGGGCCTTGGTGCTGGTGGATGATGCCATGGCCACGCCGGTCTATTCCTATGCGGCCGAGTGCGGCGCGGATATTGCGATTGTGTCGACGACGAAACATGTGGACGGACAGGGGCGCATGTTGGGCGGCATTATCGCAGGATCGCGCGACCTGATCCGTGGCCCTGTTGAGGCCTATATGAAACACACGGGCGGCGCGATGAACCCGTTTACCGCATGGACCCACCTGAAGGCGCTGGAGACACTTGTGCTGCGCGTCAATCAACAGGCGGCCACGGCTGAGGCGATTGCAGTGGCGCTCGACGGGCACCCAAAGCTGGTTCATGTGCGCTATCCGACCCATGCCGCGCACCCGCAACACGTCCTTGCCCGCGCACAGGGCGAGACAGGCGGCACCGTACTGGCGTTGGAGGTGAAGGGGGGCAAAGACGCCTGTTTCAAATTCCTCAACGCGCTGGAATTGTTTACAATTTCGAATAATTTTGCCGACGCCAAGTCGATCATCACGCACCCCGCGACAACGACCCATCAGCGGTTGCCGCAGGATCAAAAAGACATTCTGGGCATCTCTGGCGGGATGGTGCGGCTGTCGGCCGGATTGGAAGATGCGGACGATTTGATTGACGACCTGAAGGCTGCGCTGGACGCCGTTTGATGGACATTCGCAGCTATGAGGCGGCGGATGCTGGGGCCTTGGCGCAGGTGTTTTATGCGGCTGTGCAAATTGGCGCCGCCGAGGTGTTCACGAAAGCGCAGCGCGACGCCTGGGCGCCGCGCCCACCCACCGCAGAAGACTGGGCCAAACGATTGGACCGGCTTGAGACCGTCGTGGCCCACGGTGCGACGGGACCCATCGGGTTTATGTCTGTCAATCTGGACGACGGGGATCTGGATCTGGCCTTTGTCGCGCCCGAAGAGCGCGGCACGGGTGTGGCCGCGGCCCTTTATGCCGTGATCGAAGGGCGTGCGCGTTCTGCAGGGCTGCGGCGGTTGCAGTGCCACGCCAGCCCGATGGCGCGGCGGTTTTTTGAACGCGCGGGCTGGACTGTCGTGCGGCCCAATCCGGTCGCGCGTCGGGGCGTCGTTCTGGACAATTGGGTGATGGAAAAACAGCTGGTCTGAGGGGCCAAAAAAAACGGTCGCGCGGTGAGGCCACTGTCGTTTTTCAGGTATTTTTGACCCAAAGAAGGGGCTGGTTTTCTGTCATAATCACCGTCATTTTACTGATCCAAGGGTGTCATAAGGGCGTAACAACCTATGTGTAAACGCGAGACTGACAATGAGACGGCGGTTGTGGCCGTCTCACGCGGGGCGACCGAGGGGGCCGGTATGAACATCCATTCCAAAGATCTTGATCGGGATTTGAGCCGGGAGGAGGCAGAGGCGGCCTTGGCCCTTTTGCGCCAATGGGCGGCGGACAAGACGGATGAAGAGGTGGCGAGCCTTGATCCATTGGTGTCGCGGCTGGTGCCTGGCAAAGAGGTGTCCAATTATCCGGCCTTGGCGCGGGCTTATCCTGAGGATTTTGCGGTTGATGAGGATTACAAAGCCTCGATGCCGGATTTGCAGAACGGGCCCAGCAGCCTGATCCGGGGCGCAAAGCGCGCGATCCAGCACGTGGGGATTTCCAATTTCCGTCTGCCCATCGGTTTTCATACGCGTGACAACGGCGATTTGACGTTGGAGACGTCGGTGACGGGCACCGTGTCGCTGGAGGCGGAAAAGAAGGGCATCAACATGTCCCGCATCATGCGGACCTTTTACAAACACGCCGAAGAGGTGTTTTCGTTTGAGGTGATCGCGCGGGCGCTGGATGCTTATAAATCCGATCTGGAAAGCTTTGATGCGCGGATCATGATGCGCATGTCGTTTCCCATGAAGGTGGACAGCCTGCGGTCCGGTCTTGCGGGCTATCAGTATTACGACATCGCGCTGGAGCTGATTGAGGCGGACGGGGTGCGCAAGAAGATCGTGCATCTGGATTATGTGTATTCCAGCACCTGCCCGTGTTCCTTGGAATTGTCAGAACACGCCCGCCAGTATCGCGGCCAGTTGGCCACGCCCCATTCCCAGCGCAGTGTGGCGCGGGTGTCGGTGGAGTTGGACCCCACGGCGGATGTGCTTTGGTTTGAGGACCTGATCGACATGTGCCGCGCGGCGGTGCCCACGGAAACGCAAGTGATGGTCAAACGCGAGGACGAACAGGCCTTTGCGGAATTGAACGCAGCGAACCCGATTTTCGTGGAAGACGCGGCGCGGCTGTTCGCAGAGCAGTTGCAGGCAGATGCCCGTGTGGCTGATTACCGTGTGATCGCGTCCCATCAGGAAAGCCTGCATTCCCATGATGCGGTGTCCGTGTTGACGGAAGGGGCCACGTTTGACGCCGAAAGCCTTGATCCGCGTTTGTTCCAGTCGCTGTTTCATGTTGGTTAAACCGAATTGGGCTTTATAAACGTCTGCACGGTCAATCTTGACCGCGTAGAGGAGTGAGAGGCAGCCATGGCGAGCGGAGTCTGGACCAGCATATTCGGCAAACGAAAGACCGAGATGCCGCGTTGGGAGGCAGAGATGATGTATTCGGGCGATCCGGATATCGTTGTCGCGCAAGGGTCCGATGTTATCCCGTGGCTCTCTCAGCAAGGGCCGGAGACCTGGCATGTGGTCGCGACGGGTTGGAATTACGGCTATGGGGTCGATCCGCTGCGTTGGATATTGACACAGCAGGCCTGTGATCGGGGCACTGCGGCGCAGGTGTTTTTGGTCGAGGGTATGGGGCACTGGCTGTGGGATGTGAGGGCGAACGCCAGGGTCTTTGACGACGACACCCATCTGTGCCGCCTGATCTTGGACCGGTGGGACAGCTATGGCGGGTCAGCGTTCCGACCCACTGTGCCTGTTCACGAAAATCAGTATCGCGACGCAAAAGCGATGCAGGATGCGCCGCCGCTTGCCGACACGCCCTTGGCCCAGATTTTGGACTACCAGGGGGAGGGGCAGGCTGTATCAAAATATGAGGCGATGGACGGAAAGATCGTCCAGTCTTTCGATCGCTGGCTGGACGGCAAGGGCATCACCCCCACCGACGAGATCTAACCTCAAAGGCCGTTTGGCGGCATATGCAGGGGGCCGGGCGGAGGCTAGCCCTCAATCATGTCGACGCGCGTGGCGTGGCGGCCGCCTTCGAACTCAGTTCCGAGAAACGCATCGACAATCTCAAGTGCGAGGCCTTCGCCGATTACGCGCGCCCCAAGGGACAGCATGTTGGCGTTGTTGTGCGCGCGGATCATGGCAGCAGAAAACGTGTCGGAACAGACACCGCAGCGGATGCCTTTGACCTTGTTGGCCGCCATCATGATGCCTTGGCCCGTGCCACACAGGATGATGCCCAGATCGGCCTCACCGTTCACTACGGCCTCAGCCGCGGCTTGGCCGTGCTTGGGGTAATGGGTGCTTTCTGTCGTTTGGGGGCCGATGTCGGTGACGTCGTACCCTTTGGCTTCGATATGGGCGGCGATGGTGCGGCGCAGGTCGATGGCGGCATGATCGGAGGACAGGACGACGCGGGGCATGGGATGTTCCTTCAGATGAGGCGTTGGGGGCGGTTTACCGGATTCGTGGGCCAAATCCAGCGTCTTGTTGGGCGGGCCTCGGCGTCTTTTTTTGCATCTGTGACCGCTTGACTATCGCAGCACGGAGGGCCAACCCTTCACCATGATCGACGCCCGCCCTGTAGGATATGTGATCGGCCTTTTGGTCGCGGCCCTTGGGGTCACGATGTTCGCGCCTTTGCTGGCCGACCTGATGGCGGGCAACGGGCATTGGCCGGTGTTTCTGGAAAGTGCAATTCTGACCATTCTGGTGGGGGGCCTTGTGGCCTTGGCCTGTCAGAATGGTGTTTCAGCGGGGCTGAGCATTCGGCAGACGTTTTTGCTGACCACGCTTGTCTGGCTGGCGCTGCCCTTGTTTGGGTCGCTGCCGTTTGTGCTGGGCGGGACGAACCTGACCTTCACGGACGGATTTTTTGAGGCCATGTCGGGGCTGACCACGACAGGAGCCACGGTTCTGACAGGGATCGAAGGGCTGCCTGAGGGGCTGAAGCTGTGGCGGGCAATCATGCAGTGGTTGGGCGGCATTGGTATCATCGTTGTGGCGATGGTGTTTCTGCCGGAGTTGAAGGTAGGGGGCATGCAGATTTTCCGGTCTGAGGCCTTTGATACCATGGGCAAAATCCTGCCCCGCGCCGCCGAGATCGCCAGCCGTATTTCAGTGGTCTATGTGGCGATCACACTGGCCTGTGCGGTGTGTTATTCGATTGTTGGCATGAATTCATTCGATGCGATCACCCATGCGATGACGACGGTGGCAACGGGCGGGATGGCCAATTACGACGCCTCGTTCGGGGCCTTTGGGGCGGGGCCGCATTACGTGGCGGTGGTGTTCATGCTTCTCGCCGCGCTGCCGTTTGTGCGGTATGTGCAGCTGATTTCGGGCGGGGGGGCTGTGCCCTTGTTGCGCGACAGCCAGATCCGGGTGTTCTTTGTGCTGATCTTCACGGTGACTCTGTTGATGACGCTGTGGGTCTGGCGGACGTTCCATGGCTTTTCCGAGGCGGGGTTTCGCGAGGCGCTGTTCAACGTGACCTCAATCATGACGGGCACGGGCTACGCCAACGCCGACTACATGCAGTGGGGCCCGTTCGCGGTTGTGATGTTCTTTTTCATCGGCCTGATTGGCGGCTGCGCGGGATCGACGGCGTGCAGCGTCAAGGTGTTCCGCTATCAGTTGCTGTTTGCGTCGATCAAGGCGCAGATCCGGCGCATCCACAGCCCGCATGGCATGTTCACCCCCCGTTATGAGGGCCGCCCGGTGAGTGAGGATGTCCTGAACTCGGTCATGGCGTTCTTTGTGGCCTTTATGGTGTCTGTGGGCGTGGTGGGCGTGGCTTTGGCACTGACCGGGCTCGATTTTATCACGGCCATTTCAGGGGCCGCGACGGCGCTGGCCAATGTGGGGCCGGGGTTGGGGCCCGAAATCGGGCCTGCGGGCAATTTTGCCGGCCTGTCGGACACGGCCAAATGGATTTTGGCCATCGCAATGTTGGTGGGCCGGCTTGAGATTATGGCCGTCCTGACGATCCTCAGCTGGCAATTCTGGAGGGCCTGATGGCAGGGCAAGGCATGCGACCCTTGGGGGCGCAAATTTCGCACATGTTAAAGGCGCGCGGCGTCGATGTCATTTTCGGCATCCCCGGGGTGCACAACCAAGAAATGTATCGCGGCATCGAAGAGGCGGGCATTACCCACGTTCTGGCACGCCACGAACAGGGGGCGGGGTTCATGGCCGATGGCTATGCGCGCGCTTCGGGCAAACCGGGGGTGTGTTACCTGATCACGGGGCCAGGGTTTGTAAACGCGATGACGGCGCTGGGGCAGGCGTATTCGGATAGCGTATCGGTGCTGGCCGTGGCGTCCTGTCTGGATGAGGTCGCGGCGCGCAAGGGGCAGTTGCACCAGATGCGCAATCAAGAAGAGGCGGGGCGCACCGTGTGTGACTGGTCAGCGACGGCCCATACGACAAGGGCGGCCTATGCGCTTGTCGACCGCGCCATGGGGGAGTTTGCGACAGCTCGTCCCCGCCCCAAGGCCATCCATGTGCCCATCGCCCAGCTTGAGGCACGGGCCGTGGATGCACCCGCAGCACCTGTTTTGGGGCAGCTGCCACAGGCCCCCGCCGCATCGGTTGAGGCGGCAGCACAGGCGATTGCCGCCGCCGACAAACCGCTGTTTATCTTTGGAGGCGGGGTGCGATCCGGGTTTGATGCGATCCGCGCGGTTCTGGACAAGACAGGGGCGGCCAGTGCCGTCACCTTTGCGGGGCGCGGAATGGTCGACAGCGCCGATCCGCTGTTTTTGGGCAGTGCGATATCGCGGCCTGATTTTGCGGATGTCGCGGCTGAGGCCGATGTGGTGGTGGCGTTGGGCACGGAACTGGCCGAAGTCGACATCTGGCGCGATGCGTTGGGGCATACCTGTCCCATGATCCGTGTGGATATCGACCCCGCCGTCACCGCAGGGTTGGGGCCTGAGGATCACGGCATTGTCGGCGACGCTGGTGCAGTTTTGCAGCGCTGGGCGGCGGCCCTGCCGCAGGGGGCCAAACCGTCGCGCTGGTCGGCTGACATGATCGCCAAACGGCGGGCCACCTGGCGGGCGGAGCTGGCCGCGGAGCGCCCTGGGATTGTGCCGCTGAGCGATGCATTGCGCGCGGGGATGCCTGACGACGCGATGATCTATTCGGACATGTGCCAACTGGCTTACGGCGCCAAAGAGGTTTGGGACATGCCCCGCCCCCATCATTGGCACCATCCTTCGGGCTTTGGCACGCTGGGCTACGCGCTGCCTGCGGCCATCGGGGGCGCTGTGGCACGACAGGGCCAGCCCACTGTCTGCCTGATCGGGGATTACGGGCTGCAATATACGATTGCTGAACTTGGCACGGCCGTGGAACTGGGCCTGCCGTTGGTCATTTTGCTATGGGACAATGGCAAACTGGGGGAGATCGAGGACAGCATGGTCCGCGCCCAGATCGCACCCAATGCCGTGATCCAGCGCAATCCCGATTTCCTCAAGCTGGCGGAAGCTTACGGCGCTTATGCGACGCAGCCCGCCACGTTAAACGACATTGCACCCGCGCTGCAGGCCGCCTTTGCGGCGGATCGGCCCACGGTGATCCGCCTGACGCCTGAGTGTGTCGGATCGGGGACGGGCGGGGCGGATTAATCCGCCCAGCAGCTGACCAGAACGGTCATGTCTGCGGCCATGTCGGTCAGGGCCTCCGGTGTCATGTAGGCGACGGAGGACGTTGTTGTCACCTCAATGCCTGCGTCCTGCGCCATGGCCACGATTTCTGTCGCATCGAGGGAGAAGGACACCTCAGGCGGCAGGGTCTGGCCGTTTTGAGGTATTTTGGGCAGCAGCATGCCCAACACAGCTCCGCCGTTGTCATAGACAGGGCCGCCCGCGTCACCGGCTTGGGCGAAAATCGACAGACGTTTGACCTGTTCTTCGCCGTTCAGGCCACGGATGTCGGCCAGCGTGCCGAAGGTCAGGGCAGGGGTCGTCAGCACGTTGCCATAGGGAAAGCCCGCCACAGCAACTTCGGCCTGAAGACGCGGCACGCCGGTCTGGAATTCCGCAACGGCAGGGGGCGCCAGCGCGGCGGTGGGGCGCAAGACCACAAGGCCGCGATTTTCGTCGGTGTGGGCGATGGTGGCGTCATGCTGCAAGCCGAGGGTGATTTGCGTGCAGTCGCCCACGGCCTCTGTCGTGGTCAAAACGTCACCTGCGGCGTTGATGAAAAAGCCGGAGCGGTCACGGATGGGTTTGCGGACCTCAAGCCCCGCGATCAGATCGATCGCCTGGGCCTCATCCGGGCGCGCAATGGCAGGATCAAGCACACCGTCAACGGTGGCAAAGCTGGCTTGCATTTCGGCCAACACACGGCGGCGGCGGTCGTCATCGCCCGCAGGCCAGACAAGGATGAAGCCCTTGATCTGTCCGCCCTCAAGCCGTGCCGTGACGTAGGTGTGACGCGTGCTGTCGGTGCCTTCGATTTCAAAGCTGCGGTCGCGGCGGCTGCGGGGGCCTTCGGTGGGGATGATCTCAAGCGTTTGAAGGATCTCATACAGGCCAAACAGACGGGTCTGGTCGCCGGGCTGGGAAATCAGAAGGACCTGTGCGTCAAGCTCACCAGAGGGGTCAAAGCGCGCGAACGGGGGCTCGTATTCCATGAACTCAACCACACCGGTGGGGATTTGCATCTCAATCCCGGTGGCGTCGTCGCGCACCAGTTGCAGGCCCATGCCGTCCAGAATGGCGTTGTAAGCGCCCAGAAGTTCCGCGCGCTGGGCGGTGGTCAGAACGCCCGTGACCTCATGGTTGTTGGCCTCTTGCCAGGCGGACATGGAGGCCCGCGTCCCGCGCCCATAGAGCCCGTCAATCGCGCCGTTGTAAACGCCCGCCCATTGCAGAGCGACCTGAAGCGCACGTTTCTGGTCACGGTCCAGCAGCTGTTCGCTGGCCTGAGCCTGTGCGCGGGTTTCATCAGGGATCTGGATGGGGTCAGGTTCGACGGGTGTGTCGGCGTCGGTTTGTGGGGGGGGTGTTGCGGCCTCAGCGTTGTTGGGCTGTTCGGGGGCCGCTGTTGCGCCGCCCACGGGCCAGAATTGCGTACGGAATCGGCCGCCATCCACAATGTAGCTGTCGGATGGGATCAAACGGGCCGCGCGCAAGCGACGCAGTTCGGTGTTTGCCTTGGCCGCGGAATAGGGGCCAAGGGCGATGCCATACCACCCGCCGGGCAAGGCAAAGCCCGTGACGTCCTCAACCCCTGCGGCGGAATACCCGCGGGCTGCGTCTTGTGCGCCGGTCAGGGTGCGCTGGGCTTCGATCTGGACCCAGACGGATTGTTGGGCAGCCGCCGGAAAAGCGGCAAAAATGCTGAAAATCAGAGCGTAAAAAAGGCGTGCCATAACGTCAAAACTGTCCTTCGATCACATGATCCGTCCGCATAAAGGGCGGACAGACCAGTTTTTACGCAAAGGCAGGCGAAATGGCACGCCGAAAAGACAGAGATCACAAGGATTTGGGCGGGTTTCGTGGCATTTGCGGCACTCTGGGCGCATTGACCCTGTGGGCGCAGGCCCCTAAACGGAGCGCAGAACCGCAAGAGGCATGCCATGACCAACACACCGCGCAGTTTTCAGGAGATTATCCTTAGGCTTCAGGACTACTGGGCCGCGAAGGGCTGCGCGATCATGCAGCCCTATGACCTGGAGGTTGGCGCAGGCACCTTTCACCCCGCCACAACCCTGCGGTCGCTTGGGTCTGTGCCGTGGGCTGCGGCCTATGTGCAGCCGTCGCGGCGTCCCACTGATGGGCGCTACGGGGCCAACCCCAACCGGTTGCAGCACTACTACCAGTATCAGGTGTTGATTAAACCCAGCCCGCCGGATTTGCAGGACCTGTATCTGGGATCCTTGCAGGCCATCGGCATCGACATGGACATGCACGACATCCGCTTTGTCGAGGACGATTGGGAAAGTCCGACGCTGGGCGCCTGGGGCCTGGGCTGGGAAGTCTGGTGTGACGGCATGGAAGTGTCGCAATTCACGTATTTTCAACAGGTTGGTGGACACGACTGTCACCCTGTGTCCGGTGAGCTGACCTACGGGCTGGAACGTCTGGCGATGTATGTTCTGGGCGTGGATCACGTGATGGATATGCCCTACAATGACCCAGACGCGCCTATCGCGCTGACCTATGGCGATGTGTTTTTGCAGAACGAACAGGAATACTCGCGCTGGAATTTCGACATTGCCGACACGGACATCCTGCTGAAGCATTTCGAGGATGCGGAGCGTGAATGTGCGGCGATTTTGGCGAATGAACAGATTGACCCCAAGACGGGCCTGAAAATCGTCATGGCTCAACCTGCCTATGACCAATGCATCAAGGCCTCGCATCTGTTTAATCTGCTGGATGCACGGGGGGTGATTTCTGTCACCGAACGGCAGGCCTACATCGGGCGGGTGCGTGCGCTGGCCAAGCTGTGCGCGGATGCCTTTGTGCAGACCGCCGCAGGGGGTGCCGCATGAACAAAACGCAATTTGCAATCGCCGCGATCATTGGGTCGGGCGTGCTGGCCGGCGCTGGAATGATCTATCTGCAAAACTACGCAGGCTGGGCAGAATTATCATCGCTTGAGGTTGGAGAAGTACAACTTCAGACGCTTGAGGGTGGGGAATTAGAGGCAATTATCGCGGAAAATGTAAAGGGTCTCGACACGGTGCAGGACGGTGTGCGCCTGTCTGGTGATCTGTCGTTTCGCGCCTGCTTTACCACGCCGCAAAGCCTTGCGATGCTTACGGAAACCTACGTGATTGCGGACAACGCCGAGCCGCTGACCACGGTGGGCTGGTTTGATTGCTATGATGCCCGCGAGGTGGGCCAAGCGATTGAAACGGGTGAGGCCGTGGCCTTTCGCGGCATGGAAAACATCTCATACGGGGTGGACCGGATGGCGGCTGTGTTCCCGGACGGGCGCGGCTTTGTCTGGCATCAGCTGAATGCGTGCGGTGAGGCGCTTTTTGCTGGCGATACCCCGCCAGAGACATGCCCCGACATTGCAGAATTTGAACAAACAGGGGCGGAGGACTGACCCATGCCCGATCTTTTGATTGAACTCTTCTCAGAGGAAATTCCAGCGCGGATGCAGGCCAAGGCGGCCAAGGATTTGCAGCAATTGGTGACCAACGGTTTGGTCGACGCAGGCCTGACCTACGCAAGCGCCGGGGCCTTTTCCACGCCGCGCCGCCTGACACTGTCGGTCGAAGGCCTGACGGCCGAAAGCCCCAACACCCGCGAAGAGCGCAAGGGCCCCAAGGTCGGCGCGCCGGATCCCGCAATTGATGGCTTTTGCCGGGGCGCGGGCGTGTCCCGTGACGACTTGCAGGTGCGCGACACCGGCAAGGGTGAGGTCTATTTTGCGGTCATCGAAAAGACGGGCCGCCCCGCGGACGATATCATCGCTGAGGTGCTTGAGGCGACGGTGCGCAGCTTCCCCTGGCCCAAATCCATGCGGTGGGGCAGTGGCAGCCTGAAATGGGTGCGCCCGCTGCATTCGATCCTGTGCATCCTGACCGATGAGGCCGGTGCAACGGTAGTGCCTGTCGATGTGGACGGGATCGTGTCTAGCGACGTGACCAAGGGCCACCGCTTTCTGGCGCCGGATGCATTTTCTGTTGTCTCTTTCGATGATTATGAGGCGAAGTTGAAGCGCGCCAAGGTCGTTCTGCGGGCCGATGAACGGGCGGATATGATCTGGTCTGAGGCGTCCAATCAGGCCTTTGCCGCAGGGCTGGAGCTGGTCGAAGACAAGGGCCTGTTGGCCGAAGTGGCCGGGCTGGTGGAATGGCCCGTCGTTCTGATGGGCACCATCGCGGAAGACTTCCGCAGCCTGCCGCCCGAGGTTTTGACCGCCTCGATGAAAGAGCACCAGAAGTTCTTTTCCGTGCGGGACAAAACCGGCCAAGTCGTGCGGTTCGTGACCGTCGCCAACCGCGAAACGGCGGACAACGGGGCCACGATTTTGGCCGGTAACCAGAAGGTGCTGTTTGCCCGTTTGTCGGACGCGAAATTCTTTTGGGAAAACGATTTGCGGGTCGCCAAAAAGGGCGGCACGGAATGGACAGATGCCCTGCGCAAGGTCACGTTCCACAACAAACTGGGCACGGTGGCCGAATTGGTGGACCGGATGGCGAAACTGTCAGCTGAAGTGGCGCCGCTGGTGGGCGCCGACGCGGATGAGGCCGAGGCGGCGGCGCGGTTTGCCAAGGCGGATCTGTCGTCTGAGATGATCTATGAATTCCCCGATCTTCAAGGGCTTATGGGGCGGTATTACGCCAAAGAAGCGGGCCTGTCCGATGCTGTGGCCGCTGCGGCTGAGGAACATTATTCCCCGCTGGGCCCGTCCGATGACGTGCCAACCGCACCGGTGTCTGTGGCCGTGGCGTTGGCGGAAAAGCTCGATAAACTCACCGGGTTTTGGGCGATTGATGAAAAGCCGACGGGGTCGAAGGACCCGTTTGCGCTGCGGCGTGCGGCGCTGGGCGTGATCCGATTGGTGTTGGAAAATACGCTGACATTGAAGCTGTCGGGTTTTGTGAAGGACGCCGACCTCCTCTCCTTCTTCCACGACCGCCTCAAGGTCTACTTGCGCGATGAGGGGATCAGCCATGATGTGATTGACGCGTCATTGGCGATGCCGGGGTCGGATGATTTGCTATTGTTGGTCAACCGCGCCCGCGCGCTGGCGGCGTTTTTGAAGACCGATGACGGTGAAAACCTGATCCAGGGCTTCAAACGCGCCAACAACATCCTGTCACAGGCCGAAGAGAAAGACGGCGTGGAATATTCCTTTGGCGCGGACATCAAATTTGCCGAAGAGGATGCGGAAAAGGCGCTGTTTGCGGCCCTTGATGCTGCGGATGCAAAGATCGCGCCCGCCATGGCGTCTGAGGATTTTGCCGCCGCCATGTCCGCGATGGCGGACCTGCGTGCGCCGATTGATGCCTTTTTTGAAGCCGTTCAGATCAACGCGGACACAGAGCTTTTGCGGCGTAACCGTCTGAATCTGTTGCACCGTATCCGCACGATCTGCCTGAGTGTCGCAGACCTTCGAAAACTTGAGGGCTAACGTCAACTTGATGTTACACTTGCCCTGTCCGCGCAGCTGATTATGGTGCGCGGCGGAGGAGTGCTGCGGTGCAGAAAGTAATTACACTCAAGGATTTGTGCCTTGTCACCAAGACCGCGCCGATGGCCGCGGACATTCATGGTGGGCGGGCGAAATGTCTGCAGCGGCTGATCCGGCTGGATATGCCGGTGCCGACCACGGTGGCGCTGTCGTTTGATGCGGTGCGCGCGATTGCGGGTGGTCAGGCCGTGGATACGCCGCAAATCCTGCGTCATTTTGAGGAGGCGCCGTTGCTGTCCGTGCGCCCCTCCAGCATGGATCCCGATTGGGGCGGGCCTGGGGCCATGCTCAACATCGGGATGAACGACGCCAAACATGCGGAATTGTCTGAGGCGCTGGGGGCAGAGGCGGCCACGCGCATCTACATGCGATATATCCAGTCTTTCGCGGTTGAGGTCGCGCGGCTGGACCCTGAGGAGTTTTATCTGCCCGATCATCCGTCTGCGGATGCCTTGCGCGCGATGCTGAACACCTATGAGGCCGAGATGGACGCGGAATTCCCGCAAAACGTCGCAGAGCAGTTGGCCGAGGTGCTGCGGTCCATGGCGCGCACCTGGGAAGGCACGACCGCGCGCCTGTTGCGGCAAGCCAAGGGCGCGCCTGCGGATGCGGGGCTGGGGCTGGTTGTGCAGGGCATGGCGCTGGCCGTGGGGGAGGGCGTGTGTGGATCTGGTGTCATCCAGTTCGTCGACAGCGCCACGGGCGCAGAACAAATCAACGGCCGTTTCGTGCCGCAGGCCCTGCATTCCGAAACGCTGCGCGATGCCAAGGACGCGCTGTTTCTGACACGTGATCCGCGCGGGCCATCGTTGCAGGATCAAGCGCCCGAGGCCTTTGCCACATTGATTGAATTCGGCGCTTTGGGGCGATTGCGTCTGCGCGAGGAAATGGAGATCAAGTTCATTTTGCGCGACGGCCAGTTGACCATTCTGGACGCGGTGCGTGTGCAGCGCAGCCCGCAGGCCGCCGTGCGGATCGCCGTTGATCTGGCCGAAAGTGGCGTGATCCCGCGACAAGAGGCGGTGATGCGGGTGCAGCCTGCGGCCCTGTCTGAATTGCTGCACCGTCAGATTGCGCGGGATGCCACCCGCGATGTGATCGTGCGCGGCATTCCGGCCAGCCCCGGTGCGGCGCGCGGCCAGCTTGTCTTTAGCGCCAATGAGGCGCAGGCCAGTGCCGCCCGTGCTGAGGCCTGCGTGTTGGTGCGCCGCGAAACCACGCCCGAGGACATTCGCGGCATGCATGCCGCCGCCGCTGTCGTCACCCTGCGCGGGGGCATCACAAGCCATGCCGCCGTGATCGGGCGGGGCATCGGTCTGCCGTGCATTGTGGGGGCGGGTGATCTGGACGTGGATGAGCGCCACCGCACCATCACGGCCCCCGACGGGCGGGTGTTTGCCGCCGGTGACATTGTGACGGTGGATGGCACGACCGGTCAGCTGTTGGCGGGGGAGCCTCGGATGTTGGAGGCCGCGCTTGATGATGCGTTCCAGACGCTGCTGTCCTGGGCGGATGATGTGCGCGATATTGGCATTCGGGCCAATGCTGACACGCCTGCAGATGCCAAGACGGCCCATAATTTCAAGGCGCAAGGCATCGGGCTGTGCCGAACGGAACATATGTTCTTTGACGGCGACCGCGTGGATCTGATGCGGGAGATGATTTTCGCGGACACCGCGCAGGGCCGCGCTGCGGTGCTGGAACGGCTGATGCCGCTGCAACGGTCTGATTTCAAAGAGCTGTTTCAGATCATGCAGGGGCAGCCTGTTTGCATTCGTCTGTTTGACATGCCGCTCCATGAATTCCTGCCCGCGGGTAAATCCGGCCTGCGCGATCTGGCGGAGCTGTTGGATGTGCCCATGGCCGAGGTCACCGCGCGGGTTGAGGATTTGACCGAATACAACCCCATGTTGGGCATGCGCGGCGTCCGGCTGGGCCTGACGGTGCCCGAGATTTACGACATGCAGGCGCGTGCGATCTTTCAGGCCACCGTGGCCGTGTCCGATGAGGGCAATGTTGTCGTCCCTGAGATCATGGTGCCGCTGGTCAGCGCCAAACGTGAGGTGGAATTGATCGAAAGCCGCATCGAATCCGTGGCGGCGGCGGTGCGCACAGAAACCGGCGTTGATTTTGATTACAAACTGGGTGTGATGGTTGAGACGCCGCGTGCCGCGATGCGGTCGCAGGATATTGCGGAACATGCGACGTTCCTGTCGTTCGGCACCAACGACCTGACGCAGATGACATACGGCCTTTCACGGGATGACGCGGGCCGCTTTATGTCCGATTATGTCAAGCTGCGTGTCTATGAAGAGGATCCGTTCCACACCCTTGATCTGGACGGTGTGGGGGAGTTGTTGAAGCTGGGCGCCGAACGGGGACGCGCAGGCAGACCTGATGTGACTTTGTCGATTTGTGGCGAACATGGCGGCGACACGGCGGCCATCGCTTTTTGTCGTGCGCAGGGCTTTGACTATGTTTCATGTTCGCCGTTTCGCGTGCCGGTTGCGCGGCTTTCCGCCGCCCAGCTGGCCGTCAAAGACAAAATCGGGCGGTAGGGCCGCAGGCCGCGCGTATAAAGATATCTTTGGTTTCAAGGCGCTAGGCCCGACGCTCCCTGATCCTAGGTGGCCAGATCGCAATTGCGTGATACGCAGCTTTGACGCAGCTGGGGTGGGTGGACGAAGCCGGTTGAACCTTTTAAAGACGCCCAAGATTGCGCGGACCGCCGCGCGTTATTGGGGAACGGGTATGTTCAAAGCGATGTTCGGGCGCTGGGTGCGCCTTGCAGGTGCGGGTTTGGCTGTTGCGGCCAGTGTGACTTCAGCACAGGCGGATGAGGTTCTGGCCGCGCGGCTGAGCGCGCTTCTGGGTCAGGAACGCACAGCGATTGCAGAGGTTCCATCGGCCCGTGTGGCGGCATTGACGGCCTTGCCCCCCGCATCGGCGCGCAATATCCCGACGGCACCTGACATCATCACCTATGACAACGCTTTCCTTGCCTCCCAGCCGACAGCATCTGGCGGCGAACAATGGCGCTGCCTGGCGGAGGCCCTGTATTTCGAAGCGCGCGGCGAAAGTGCGCGGGGCTTGTTTGCGGTGGGCGAAGTCATCATGAACCGTGTGGACAGCGCCCGCTTTCCAAGCACGCTGTGTGGTGTGATCAACCAGGGCACTGGGCGCATCTACGCCTGCCAGTTCACATACACCTGCGATGGGCGGCCCGAACAGATCCACGAACAGGCCTCATGGGAACGGGTCGGAAAGGTGGCCCGCCTTCTGATGGATGGCGCCCCTCGTGAACTGACCGATGGGGCGCTTTATTATCACACCCGCGCGGTGAACCCTCGCTGGGCGCGAATCTTTCCGCGCACCACCACCATCGGCGCACACCACTTCTACCGCCAAGGCTAAAACAGGTCGCGATTGGAGGGGCAGGCGGCGCTGCTTGCCCCTTGTTTGTGGGCACTCCTCTTAGTATCCGAGCGAGATCGGATGTAAGGACGCGACATGAGCAGCGACACGAAATTGGCCTTCGCCCACCCTGCGGAACGGGCCGAGGCCACGGCGCCCGAGGGCAGTGGCGGCCTGCGCGACCGTATTTCCCTGCGTGATTACATTCTTGAGGTTGAGATCGGTGCATTTCAGCAAGAACGTGGGGCTTTGCAACGCATCAAGTTCAATGTGGTGGTCGAGGTCGCGGCGCTGACGGGCCCGATCGACGACGATGTGGACCGTATCCTCAGCTATGACCGTGTGACCGAGGCCATTGATATAGAGTTGGGCGCAGAACGTCTGAACCTTTTGGAAACGCTGGCCGCCCGCGTGGCGGAGCGGATTTTGCTGGAACCTCAAGCCTTGCGGGTCTTCGTGCGGATCGAAAAGATCGACCGCGGGCCGTATTCGCTTGGGGTTGAGATCGTACGCGAAAAGGGCGGCAACCCTGAGGCTGCGGTGGAAACGGTTGAGGATCCGCATCCGCGGGTTGTGTATTTGTCGAATGCGGTGATGGCGTCGGACGCGGTTGCCGGTGTGATCGACGAGATGGCCGCAGGCGACGCGCCGGTTATTTTCTGTGTCGGCGCGGCGGAAATTGCGGCCCCTCAGGCAGCGGTGGAGCAAGCCCAACGTCGCATTGATCTGCTGGCGATTGAGCAAAACGCCTGGGTTCTGGCGGGCCGTGACAAACGGTGTGTCGTCGTGGGCACGATGACCGAACTGGATTGGGCCATGAAGAACGGCCAAATCTGTGTCTGGGCCCCGTCCAAGATGGTTCTGGATGCCGTCGATGGGCCAAGTGCCGAGCCTGCGGATGCACGGGCGCTGGCGGCATGGTTCGCGAACCATATGCAGGCTTGTGAATTGGTCATTGCAGGCGGGGCGGCCCCCGATACAGCCCATGCGGCGGACGTTCCGGTGCGGGTGTTATGACCTACTGGCGTGCGATCCCGCAGACGGATGGGCACCGGCCCAAGGGCGCTGAGCGGCTGGCCGGTGGCTGGACGTGGGTGAGCCATGTGGAGCGGATCGAACGGGGTGGCGCCCGGACCCTCGTGCCGCTGCACGAGACCCCGAGCGCGGTAATCGAGCGATTGACGGCATGCCGCGCGTCTGTGTCTGGCCTGTCGATGGACACGCCACGGCTGATGGGGATCTTGAACGTCACGCCCGACAGTTTCTCGGATGGGGGGCTGTTCAACGCGCCTGATGCGGCATTGGCGCAAGCGCGGGCAATGGTGGCGGAGGGGGCAGATATCCTCGACATTGGGGGGGAAAGCACACGGCCGGGGGCGGCTTTTGTGGACGAGGCCGACGAGATTGCCCGCACAGCCCCCGTGATTGCCGCGATCCGGGCCGCAGACACCACGCCCATATCCATCGACACGCGCAAAGCGCCTGTGGCGCAGGCCGCGCTGACGGCGGGGGCCGATGTGGTCAATGACGTGGCGGCCTTCACCTTTGATCCGGCCATGGCAGAGGTCACGGCAGCCGCCGGTGCGCCATGCTGTTTGATGCATGCGCAGGGCGATCCTGCCACGATGCAGGACGATCCGACCTATGAAGATGTGGTGCTGGACGTCTATGACTTTCTTGAGGCCCGCGTGGCCGTGGCCGAGGCGGCAGGAATTCGCCGTGATCAGATCATCGTCGATCCGGGTATCGGGTTTGGTAAGACGTTGGATCACAACCTTGTCCTTCTCAAAAATCTGTCAATCTTTCATAGCCTTGGCTGTGCGATTTTGCTGGGGGCATCCCGCAAACGGTTCATCGGAACCTTGGGGGCCGCGCCCGAGGCCCGCGACCGTGCGCCCGGTTCCATCGCGGTGGCGCTGCATGGGGTGCGTCAGGGTGTGCAAATCTTGCGCGTCCATGATACCAAAGAGACAAGACAGGCGCTGAGCCTGCACATGGCAGTAAGTTAGGGCGACCCACATGGCACGTAAGTTTTTTGGCACCGACGGCGTACGGGGCACGGCAAACCAGTATCCGATGACCGCTGAGATGGCATTGAAAATCGGGGCCGCAGCGGGCCGGTATTTCCGCAACGATGGCAGCAATGGGCACCGCGTGGTGATTGGCAAGGACACGCGTTTGTCCGGTTATATGTTCGAAAGCGCGCTGACGGCGGGGCTGACCTCTACGGGGATGAATGTGCTGCTTTTGGGGCCGGTGCCGACCCCTGCGGTGGGCATGTTGACGACCTCCATGCGGGCTGATCTGGGCATCATGATTTCGGCCAGCCACAACCCCGCGCAGGACAACGGAATCAAGTTTTTCGGGCCTGATGGGTTCAAGCTGAGCGATGAGGCGGAGGCGGAGATTGAGGCGTTGCTTGAGGGTGAGATTGCCCCCGCGCAGGCCCAGAACATCGGTCGCGCCAAACGCATCGATGATGGGCGGTTCCGCTATGCCGAACGCCTGAAGGGGACGCTCGGGGGCAAATCACTGGCGGGTCTGAAGGTTGTGATTGATTGCGCCAATGGCGCAGCACACCGTGTCGCCCCCGAGGTTTTGTGGGAGCTTGGCGCGACAGTGATCCCCGTGGGCAATGCGCCCAATGGCTGCAACATCAACGAAGGCTGCGGATCGACTGCGCCGCAGACGGCGGCAGAGGCGATTGTGGCCCATGGAGCGGATGTGGGCATCTGTCTGGACGGTGACGCCGACCGCGTGATGATCCTTGATGAGACTGGCAAAGTGGCCGATGGCGACCAGATCATGGGGCTTTTTGCCCACCGCTGGGCGCTGACAGACCGGCTGCGCAACGGAACGTTGGTGGCGACTGTGATGTCAAATCTGGGGCTGGAGAGGTTCTTGACGGACAAGGGGCTGCATCTGAAACGCACCGCTGTGGGCGACCGGTATGTGGTTGAGGCCATGCGCGCGGGCGGGTTTAATCTGGGCGGCGAACAATCGGGCCACATCGTGATGACCGATTATGCCACCACGGGTGATGGGCTGCTGGCGGGGCTGCAATTTCTGTCTGCGATGATTGAGACGGACCAATCGGCGTCCGCATTGGCGCAAGTCTTTGAAACCGTGCCGCAAATGCTGAAAAATGTGCGGTACGCGGCGGATGCCGATCCGCTGGGCGCGTCATCGGTCAAGGCGGCAATTGCGCAGGCCGAGGCGGATTTGACAGGCAAGGGGCGGTTGTTGATCCGTAAATCGGGAACTGAGCCGCTGATCCGTGTCATGGCCGAATGCGTGGACGACGGGCTGTTGCATACTGTGGTTGACGGTATTGTGGCCGAGGTGGAGGCCGCGGCCTCCGTTTCGGCCTAGCCGCGCAGACCGCGCAAAACGCCACGGAGGCTGGCCCATTGGCTGACAGCAAGGCCGCACAGGATCAGGGCGAGGGCCACGAAAAACCGGATGGGCAGGGCCTCTGACAGGATCCACGCGCCGAAAACCATGGACCAGACGGGGACCTGATAGTTCACCAACGTCATGAACACGGACCCGGCGGTCCGGATGACCTGCACGCGCAGAAGCGCGGCAAGGGCGGTGGGCACTAGGCCAAGAAAGATGATCGCCGTTCCAGCACGGTCTGTGGTCCAGGCGGGCACGCCCTCAAACACCAGCATGGCGGGGATCAGGCAGACCGCACCCACCACCAAAGTCAGCGCGGCCATGGCGATGCTGTCGACGGGCGGGCAGCGGCGGGTCAGCACGCTGGACACCGCATAAGACAAAGAGGCCGCCACGCAGGCCAGCTGCGCCAATGCCACGCTGCCCTCGCCAAAATCAAACGCACGCGGGCCGATCAACACGGCCGCGCCGCAAAAGCCGATGGTGACGCCCAGTGATTTGCGCAGGGACATCTTTTCATCGGTGAACAGATGGGCCAGCGGGAACACAAACAAGGGCAGCGCGGCCATGGAAATGCCCGCAAAGGCGGACGGCACATATTGCTGGCCCCATGACAGCAGGGCAAACGGAAGGGCGGTGTTCAAAACGCCGATCACCAAAAGGTAGGTCCAAACCCGGCGGTCGCGTGGCATTTCGCGTCCCATCAGGCGCACCAACACCAGAAGGGACACCGCGCCCAAAGTTGTCCGCGCGCAGGCCACGGTGAGGGGGCCGTACCCCTCAAGCGCGATGGCAACGACCATAAACGTGGCCCCCCAAATCAGGCCAAGCGCGAGAATAGACAGCCAGTTGGCTAGGGTCGGGGGCGTGGCCACGGTGGAACCTCAGACTTGAGCGGGACGTTAAGAGGGCAATACCTAACTGGAAACACATATCCTTCAAGGAGGATTCACTATGGAGACCCTACCCCTCGTTTGGCTTTTGCCATTGGCCACATTCGCATTCATCATCGTGTTCGCCCTTTGGAGCCGTAGGCGCACCAAAGAGCTTGACCACACGCGGTATGAACAAAGATCATCGCTGGCCAAAGATGGCCCCGGCCCCAACCCCGTGGGCCCTGATAAATAAGGGCCATTGGTCTGCTTTGACCGCAAAAAAAAGGGCGCCCGTGATGGGGCACCCTTTGATGTTTTGATTTGTGCCCCTTGGGGCGGCAAACCTTAGTTCTTGGCTTTGTCGACCATTTTGCCGTCGGAAATCCAGGGCATCATGGCGCGCAGCTTTTCACCGACCTGTTCGATCTGGTGTTCATCGTTGATGCGGCGGGTGCCTTTGAAGAAGGGCTGACCCACAGCGTTTTCCTGCATGAAGTCACGCACGAATTTGCCCGTCTGGATGTCGGTCAGGATGTCTTTCATCCGCTTCTTGGTCTCGTCGTAGGGCAGAACGCGCGGGCCGGAGACGTATTCGCCGTATTCCGCGGTGTTGGAGATCGAGTAGTTCATGTTGGCGATGCCGCCTTCATAGATCAGGTCCACGATCAGCTTGGTTTCGTGCAAGCACTCGAAATAGGCCATTTCAGGCTCGTAGCCGGCTTCAACCAAGGTTTCAAAGCCCATGCGGATCAGCTCAACAATGCCACCGCACAGAACGGCCTGTTCGCCAAAGAGGTCGGTTTCGCATTCCTGACGGAAGTTGGTTTCGATGATGCCGGAGCGGCCGCCACCGATGGCGGAGCAATAGGACAGGCCGATTTCCTGCGCCTTACCGGAGGCATCATGGTGCACCGCGATCAGGCAGGGCACGCCGCCGCCTTTGGTGTATTCGCCGCGCACGGTGTGGCCGGGGCCTTTGGGGGCCATCATGATGACGTCCACGCCTTCTTTGGGCTCAATCAGGCCGAAGTGCACGTTGAGGCCGTGGGCGAACGCGATGGCCGCACCGGGCTTGATGTTGTCGTGGACGTATTTTTTGTAGGTCTCCGCCTGAAGCTCATCGGGCATGGTGAACATGATGACGTCGCACCAAGCGGCGGCTTCGGCGATGCCCATCACCTGCAGGCCTTCGCCTTCGGCTTTGGCCTGAGAGGGGGAGCCTTCGCGCAGGGCAACGACGAGGTTCTTGGCGCCGCTGTCGCGCAGGTTCAGCGCATGGGCGTGGCCTTGGGAGCCATAGCCCAGAATGGCGACTTTCTTGTCCTTGATCAGGTTCACGTCACAGTCACGGTCGTAATAAACGCGCATGGGTCAATTCCTTTGTTGCGGTTGCATTGGCGCCCTTATGGCTGAGGTTTGCACGTGGTGCGAGGGATGTTCTTTTGAGTTTATCTGGTCAGATGAATTTGTTATTCGTTGTCTTGATAAATAAGGTAATTTTTATGCTTGATGACATTGATCGACGGTTGCTGCGTCAATTGCAGGCAGATCCGACCATGACGGCGGCCGATTTGGGCCTGCGCGCGGGGGTGTCCGCGTTGAAGGCCACCCGGCGGTTGGGGCGTCTGCAGGAACAGGGCATCCTGAAGGGCCAGCATGCCCTGATAAATTGGGCCGCGTTGGGCTATGCGGTCGGGGTGTCCTTGCGCATCACATTGGACAAGACGCAGGCGCGGGCGTTTGACAATTTCATTGAAGCCGCGCGCGATATTCCCGAAGTGACGGAAATTCAAACGTTTTTGGGGCGGGTGGATGTGCGGTTGAGTGTGATCGCGCGCGACATGCCGCATTATCAGACCATCTACCGCAACCGCATCATGGGATTGCCCCATATCGCTGATATCGAGGCGCTGATGACGGTCGCCACGTTGCACGACGACGAAAGCCTGCCGCTGTGATTTTGGACGACATGGACCGCGCGATTTTGGCCGCCTTGCAACGGGACGCCACACAGACGGCGTCTGCCTTGTCAGGGCGCATCGGGCTAAGCCAGCCCGCCACCTGGCGGCGCATCAAGCGGCTGCGGGATGCGCGGGTGTTGTCGGGGCGTCGCGTGGTGTTGGACCGCGAGGCGCTGGGATTTGGCGTGACCGTGTTTTTGGGGGTGAAGCTGGCCACGAAGGGCCGTGTGAGCCTTGACGATTTCGAACGTGCTGTGACGGCGATCCCAGAGGTGCAATTGGTCGAGCACGTTTTGGGCCTTTATGATTACAGATTGCGCGTTGTTGCGCGGGATTTGTCTGATTTTGAACGGGTTTTGCGGCGTCGGGTGATGACGTTGCCCGGTGTCGGCGATGTTGAGGCAAATGTCCTTTTGAGCGAAGAGCGCCGGCCGGGGCCACTTTAATCAGATATTAAGGATTGCCTATGTATGCGAAAACCTATGAGCAAGTTGTCCTTCTTACTGATCCCCTGGAGTGGTGTGTTTGCCGCCGCGTTTATCACGACAGTTGGCGCTGTTTTGCTGGCAAACTCCGTTCTGCCATTTTTCTATGATGGGGAGATTTTGGCCGAAACCCAGCGGATGACGCCGTTTGTCACCTCCATCACGGCCTTTCCGTTTTGTTGTTTTGTCTGGGCCCAGGTGCGGTATAATATCCTTCTGGGTTTGGAGTTGCGCAATCTTGTCGAACGTGATCGCCTCACCGACGTTGCAACACGTGACTACTTTTTCTCTAAATTGAAAAGCAGACCAGACAGTTACGGTGTTTCCTTGATGGTCGACATCGATCATTTCAAGTCGGTGAATGATACCTATGGACATCTCGCGGGGGACGATGTGATCGTCGCGGTTGCTGATGTGATGCGGGACACTGTCCGTGAGAACGATATTGTGTGTCGGTTCGGGGGGGAGGAATTCGTTGTTTTCCTCGACCGCGCCGACAAAGCGGCGGGCGCAAAGATCGCTGAACGCATTCGCGCGGATGTCGCCGCTCGGGTGACGCAGACAGGTGTGGGCCCCGTTCGGGTCACTGTCTCGGTCGGTGGATCGCTGAAGGAAGAGTTGGAAAATATCGAACAGACCATTCAGCGCGCAGACGAAGCGTTGTATCAGGCAAAATCCTTGGGCCGGAACCGGACGGTGATGGATTGGGATAAACAAATGGCTGCATGAACAGTCGACCGGTGCCGCATCCGGTATACCGAAATAGACTTTGATCCTTCGATCAGAGGCTTCTACAACCCTGCTAGTCGACAAGGGAGAAGCCATCATGTCAGCAGATACGTACCGCACACCTACATCGTCCGTTGACCCGGACGGCCTGATGGAATTTTCCGTCGTCTTCACGGATCGGTCCCTCAATCATATGTCCAAGGCCTTTCAAGGTGTGATGACGGATCTGCATGGGCTGTTGTGTGATGTGTACAAAGCGGACGGCGTTGCCATTGTCCCAGGGGGCGGCACCTTTGCGATGGAGGCCGTGGCCCGACAGTTCGGCGCTGGTGCCCATGCGTTGATCGTTCGCAACGGATGGTTCTCCTATCGGTGGAGCCAGATCTTCGACGCGGGCTCCTTCACCGCCGAAACCACTGTGTACAAAGCTCGGCAGACCGGCAACGACAGCCGTGCACCCTTTGCACCTGCCCCGATCGAAGAGGTGACAGACGCCATTCGCGCGGCCAAACCCGACGTTGTTTTTGCACCGCATGTTGAAACAAGTGCGGGCATCATCCTGCCCGACGCCTATATCACCTCCCTTGCCGAGGCCGCGCATGACGTGGGGGCCTTGATGGTGCTGGACTGCATCGCTTCGGGCTGTGCATGGGTGGATATGAAAGCCACAGGCGTGGATGTCTTGATTTCTGCCCCGCAGAAGGGCTGGTCTTCGTCGCCCTCTGCCGGTTTGGTCATGATGTCCGGGCGCGCCCTTGATTGTTTGGCTGACAGCACGTCTGACAGCTTTGCGGTGGATCTGAAGAAATGGCGCCAGATCATGGAAGCATATTTGAATGGGGGTCATGCCTATCATGCGACGATGCCCACGGATGCGCTGCGCGATTTCCGCGACACGATGGTGGAAAGCAAAGACTTCGGGTTTGAGGCGCTGCGGGATGCACAATGGGCGCTGGGTGATGGTGTGCGACGCTATATGGCGGCCAAGGGGCAAGTCTCGGTCGCGGCCGAAGGGTTTGGGGCGCCTGGCGTGGTGGTCTGTTATACGGATGATGCAGCAATCCAGAATGGGTCGAAATTTGGCGCCCAGGGCATGCAGATTGCAGCGGGTGTACCGCTTGCGGTGGATGAACCTGCGGATTTTCAGACCTTCCGGATTGGCCTGTTCGGTATTGATAAGTTGCGCGATGTGGATGCGACGATTGCGCGTTTCACCGATGTTGCCGATCAGGTGTTGTAGGGCGGTCTCTAAAATTCCGGAATTTTAGAGGGCCTGGTGCGGTGGACGTTGGCCGTCTTTGCGCCTAGCAAGGGGGGATGGCTGCCATCACATCCTTTCGATTGCATACGTCCAAACTGCTGAAATTGGGTCTGCCTTTGGTGGGTGCCAATGTTGCGGGCTTTTCCATTCACATGACGGACACGATCATGTTGGGATGGTATTCGGTGACGTCCCTTGCTGCATCCACGGTTGCCACAAGCCTTTGGTTTATCTTGTTTATCATTGGCGCGGGATTTGGCCGGGCGGTGACGCCGATGGTCGCCGAAGCCATTGAATTGGGAGACGAAACACGCGCCCGGCGCGTGACCCGCATGGCGCTGTGGCTGTCGGCGATCTATGCGGCGCTGCTGATCCCTGTCTTGATGTTTGGCGAACAGATCTTGCTGTTGATGGGTCAGGAAGCCGTCGTCGCCCAACAAGGTGGGCTTTACTTACAGATCGCCGTTTTGGGCATGTTTCCGGCCATGGCAGCGCAGGTCATGCGGTCATATTTGGGGGCGTTGGAACTGACAGCGGTGCAGCTTTGGATCACGCTTGCCGCTTTGGTGGCGAATGCGGTGGTGAACTATGCGCTGATATTCGGAAATTTGGGCGCGCCGGAACTGGGCATTGCTGGGGCTGCGATTGCGTCGATCGTCGTGCAATTGGTGCAGATGATCGCATTGATGATCTATGTGCAGCTTAAGAAGCCCGAGGCGGAACTGTTCCGTCGCATCTGGAAAAGCGACAACGAGGCCATGCGCCAGGTCTTTCGTTTGGGTCTGCCCATTGGCCTGACGTCTTTTGCCGAAGGTGGTCTTTTTGCGGGATCATCTGTCATGATGGGCTGGATCGGTGAGGTCGAGTTGGCGGCCCACGGGATCGCGCTGCAATTGACGGCGTTCATGTTCATGTTCCACGTCGGCATGGCGGAGGCCGCGACAATCCGGTCCAGTCGCCACTATGGTGCGCGCAATGAGGGCGAATTGCGACGTGGGGCCAAAACGGCCTATGCCGTGTCGCTGTCATTTGGAGTGTTGGTTGTGGCTGTGTTTTTGGCCGTACCCGCCACACTGGTGGGGTGGTTTATTGACCCAACGGACCCGGCCCGCGACGCGGTTTTGGCGCTGGGTGTGGTGTTGTTGATGCTGTCTGCCTTGTTCCAGTTTGTGGACGCCGCGCAGATCGTCGCCTTGTCTGTTCTGCGCGGGGTGCAGGACACGCGCGTGCCCATGTGGCTGGCCTGTCTGAGCTATTGGGTGATCGGCATCCCTGCCAGCTATGTAATGGCGTTTCCCCTGGGGTGGGGCGCGCAAGGGCTATGGCTGGGCCTGACCGTGGGTCTTGGGGTTGCGGCTGTGCTGCTCAGCGCGCGGTTTTGGGGACGGGATCACGTGTGACAAAGGGGCTGGTGGCCCAGCGGGGTGTTTTTTGAGGGCTCCGCCCTCGGCGCGAAACGCGCCTCACCCGGGATATTTTTGAAACAAAGACAGATGCGCGCACCTATTCGGCGGCGTCTTTCAAAAGCCGATCGGCCTTTTTGCGCACCAGCAAAGACCGCAGATCGTGCATGGCCAACAAAAGCGCATCGGTGACGTCTTCAAGTTGGTCATCGGTTGCCTTCGACTGCACCCATTGCGTTGTAATGTTGAGATAATCCACCGCACGGTGGATATCGTCGATGTCCCGTTGGGCCAGCAGCGCCATGCGGTTTGACATCCAGGTTTCGATCTCGGCCAGATCGGCATCAGAGAGGGAGCGATCCCCGTGGGGTTTGACCTCCCCGTTTTTGATGTTGATGATCGCGATCTGGTCCATTTCAATCCGACGCTGGCGATTTTCGGTGTCCACACGGAACACCGCAGCCCCGTTTTCGCGGACGCGGAAGTAATAGTCTGGAAGATCAGCGCCCATGGCCTTGCTTTTGTCCTTGGTCGGGTCGGTTGGTTTGGGGGGAGGCTAGCAGGCCGCGAAGGGCCAAGCCAGTGTTTAGGTCAAGCCGGCGCAAAACTGCTGAATGCGTGTGCAGGCATCGGTCAATTCCGCGTCGGAGGTGGCGTAGCTGATGCGGAAGTTGGGCGACATGCCGAAGGCGGCGCCGAAGACAACGGCGATGCCGGTTTCCTCAAGCAGGGCTGTGGCGAAGGCTTCATCATCGGTGATCTTGGTGCCTTGCGCGGAGGTTTTGCCGATGCAGTCCGCAATGGAGGGGTAAACATAGAAGGCGCCATCCGGCGTGGGGCAGGCGATCCCTTGCGCGTCATTCAGCAGGCCGACAACCAGATCGCGGCGGCGCTGAAACAGAGCTTTGTTGTCTTCGATGTAGTCTTGCGTGCCGTTCAGCGCCTCAACTGCGGCCCACTGGCTGATCGAACAGGGGTTCGACGTGGACTGACTTTGCACCTTGCGCATAGCGGAGATCAGCTCTGTCGGGCCGCCCGCGTAGCCGATGCGCCAGCCTGTCATGGCGTAGGCTTTGGAGACACCATTGACGGTCAAGGTGCGGTCATACAGGGCCGGTTCGACCTGCGCCGGTGAACAGAATTCAAAATCACCAAAGGTCAGATGTTCGTACATATCGTCCGACATGATCCACACATGGGGGTGGCGCATCAGCACATCGGTCAGCGCCTTGAGTTCCTCCCACGAATAGCCCGCCCCGGTTGGGTTGGACGGCGAGTTGAAGATCAGCCATTTGGTTTTGTCCGTGATCGCGGCTTCGAGCTGATCGGGGGTGAGTTTGAACCCCGTCTGGATCGACGCCTCGGCCACCACGGGCGTGCCGCCGGCGAGCAGGACCATGTCGGGGTAGCTGACCCAATAGGGGGCAGGGATCACGACCTCATCGCCTTCGTTCAGGGTCGCCATCAGCGCGTTATAGAGGATCTGTTTGCCCCCTGTGCCGACGCTGATCTGGGCGGGGGTATAGGCCAGATCATTGTCGCGCTTGAATTTTGCGCAAATCGCCTCTTTCAGCTCAATAATCCCATCAGGTGCTGTGTATTTGGTTTTGCCGGCGGCGATAGCGGCCACAGCGGCGTCTTTGATGTTTTGCGGCGTGTCGAAATCCGGCTCCCCCGCACTGAGGCTGATGACGTCCTGGCCTGCGGCCTTCAACTCACCTGCCTTTGTGCTCATCGCGATGGTGGGGGACGGCTTTACGCGGTTCAGTGTCGCGGAGAGAAAGGACATGGGGGCCTCTGGTGGTAAGCTGCGTTTGATCCTGTCATATGGGGCGGGCACACCTGTGGCAACCTATGTCGAAAGGGCAAAGATGATGGACAAGACGTTTGATGACGCCGATTGGTTCAGCGAGGACACGGCCACCTTTGGGGATCGTTTGGCGGCGGCCCGGTCTGCGGCAGGGCTGAGCCAGAAGGCGCTCGCGCAGCGGTTGGGTGTCAAAGCAGGCACGTTGCGCAACTGGGAAGACGATTTGAGCGAGCCGCGCGCCAACCGGTTGAGCATGCTGGGCGGTATCCTCGGCGTGTCCTTGGGCTGGCTTTTGAGCGGCGAGGGGGAGGGGCTTGAGGCGCCAGAAGAGGCTGGGCAGGAGGCACCGGACGTCACGGCGGTGCTGTCCGATTTGCGGGTCGTGCGGGCCCAGATTGGGCAGGCCAACGAACGGCTGGCCTTGTTGGAAAAACGGCTGAAGGCGCTGGGCAAATGAACGACGAGACGATCGAAACGAAGCGAAAGCGGCTGCACATGCGGTCTATTCGGCGCGGGATCAAGGAGATGGATCTGATACTGACCGATTTTGCGACCGCCCATCTGGCCACCATGTCCGAGGCGGAACTTGACCTGTATGACGCGCTGCTGTCGGAGAATGATCACGATCTATATCAATGGGTTAGCGGCCAGACGGCGGAGCCGGAGATCTATGTCACAGTGATGGACAAAATCCGTGCGGGCGCGGTCGGGGTAACGAAACCTTAACCCTAACCTGCGGTTTTCACGTCGAATTTTCTCATGATTTAACGGAATGTTTGCGCTTTGCGTGGCACTTCGCCCCCAAGGAATTGTGACGGAGATCGATATGAGCCTACATTCGCTGCCCGATGTTCAAGGGGGTGCACCCTCTGCGACGAAACATGAATATATGTCGGTGTACCTCGATGCGCTAACCCTGGTGGAACGGCTGCATCGGTTGTTGCTTGATGTGATCAAAGACGAATTTGAACGGGTCGGCGTGCTGGAAATCAACGCGGTTCAGGCCCTGTTGTTGTTCAACATTGGCGACAATGAGGTCACCGCGGGGGAGCTTAAGACGCGCGGTTATTATCAGGGCAGCAACGTGTCGTACAACCTGAAAAAATTGGTTGAGATGGGGTATATGCACCACCAGCGATGTGAAATTGACCGCCGATCCGTGCGCGTCCGCCTTACCGAAAAAGGGCGTGCGGTGCGCGACGTGGTGTCGGATTTGTTCTTAGGCCATGCCAATGGTCTTCAGGAAAAGGGCGTGTTGGATATGAATGGCCTTGATGAAATTGCCACTGCGCTGCGTCGTGTGGAACGCTATTGGACCGATCAGATCCGCTACATCTATTGATCGGTTTGCGGATCAAGGACCCTGCCGATGACCATGACACGCAATTCCCGCAACAGCTTGCGGCGCATGGCGTCTTCGAAATCGTCAAAGCCAAGGGCGGTTTCAACAAAGGCGTCAGGTCCGCGGATGACGAAAGCAGCGTAGTAGGCCGTCAGCTCCCCGATTTGCAGGTTGCGATTGTCCGCCGAAACCGATTCGTCCACCCCGATGACAAGCCCATTAACGGTGACGTCTGGCGGCATGTTGGCGACATCTTGCGGCCGTTGACCGGTGTTGCCTTTGCCGTCGCCGGAAATGTCGAGGGTGCGGGTGAAACAGCGATCTTGTTGCGCCAAAAGATTAAAGCCGGTGCGCAGCGCTGACCCAATCCCGGTGCTGGCCCCCATGTCCGATCGGAGGGTTGCCCGCAATGTCGTCTGAACGCGGGCAAGGTCTGCTTCGGATTTGATGGCCGTCCAGCCGAGGATCAGTCGTTCTTCGCGGGGTTCTGCCCATTCGTAAACGGCAAGACGCACGGGGATGTCAGGCGTCGATAAAAGGGCTGCGCGCACATCCGTGTCTCCAAGTGCTGCGGCCAGCCCATCGAGCTGCAATCGGTATTCCCGCGCATCGACGGAACCAGAGACATCCAGCCCCAGTGCTAATGCTTGACGGCACAGATCTTGGGCCGCACTTGGGGTGGCCAAAGCGAAAATGAGGCTTGCCGCACCTATCGCGCGGGCACACCGCCGAAGCATCATTGCTTGACCGCCGCCTCAGCAGGCGCGGCTTGGCCCACCATAATCACGCCCAATTCACGGATCAGCTTCATCTCCATCGCGCGGGCAAAATCCTCAAATCCGGCGGCGACTTCGATGAACGCACCGGGCCCTGAAATCACGTTTTGCGCATAATAGGACACCAGATCGAGTTGCCCCTGACGCAAGATCGCGTCTTCCGGCACGTCAATCACCAAGCCGTTGATCGTCACATCGTCCAATCCGAACACGGCAACGGCCTCATGCGCGCTGAAGCCATCGTTGTTCACCCCGTCACCTGACACGTCGATCGTTTGGGCATCACAGACGGGGGCGGTGTCCAATAAGGACGCCGCATGGCCCAAGGCATAGCCGATCGCTGTCGGAAACTCGTAATAAAAACGAGGGGTTGTGGCGACTTTCTGGGCGGCTGCCTGCAGCGCGACCTCACTGTCGATCATCGTCCAATCCAGCATCATACGTTGATGGTGCCGCCCGGACCATTCATAGACCGTCAGGGCAACCGGTTGATCCGATGCCAAAAACGCATCGCGCACCGCAGGGGCGATCAGCGCCGTCGCCAGGCCCTGGCGTTGCAGGGCGTCCTCATCCGCATCCACGGAATTGGACACATCCATCGCCAGGACCAGCGCCAATCGGCAGGCCTGCGCGGGCGTCGCTGCCACCGTCAAACCTACCGCGACGCAGAACGCAAGACGGGTGGCCCTTACCAATGGCCGGTGTTCTCCATGCTGGCCCAAGGTTCTTGTGCGGGCAGGGCATCGCCTTTCTGCAACAACTCGATCGAGATGTTGTCGGGGCTGCGTACAAACGCCATGTGACCGTCGCGGGGGGGGCGGTTGATGGTGACGCCATTGTCCATAAGGTGCTGACACAAGTCGTAAATATTGTCGCAAGTGTAGGCGAGGTGGCCAAAATGGCGGCTGTCGGACGGCAGGCCGTCATCGCCGTCCCAGTTGTACGTCAACTCAACATCGTTGTGGCCGTCCTGCTGATCGGGCGGGCACATGAACACGAGCGTGAAGCGTCCGCCTTCGCTTTCATTGCGGCGGCGTTCGACCATCCCAAGCAGTTTGTAAAACGCGATCGACGCATCAAGGTCTTTGACGCGGACCATGGTGTGCAAATATTCGAGAGGCATGGTGTGGTTCCTTATTTGGTGCTGAAAAGAAGGGTAGGGCGCGGCGCAGGCCTGACCAGTGATCAAAAGCTGGAACGCAGATCAAACCCAAGCTGCACACCTTCGGTGTCAAACCGCGGCACGGATGAATCCGTGCGACGCCCAGTGACATTCATGACGGGTTCAAACCCGTAAAATTCCACATCCTGAAGCCCGATATCCAAACGGACGGTGCTGATTTTGTCGTCTCGGCCGGCAGGATCGAAAACGGAGGTTTCATAGGTCCGCCATTGTTCTGTCCAGCTGGATTTCAGGTCAAGACCGGCACCGATCTCGCCAAAATCATAGCTGATCCCAAGGGTCAGCGCGTCATAGGACAGATCCGTCGAAGACGAGGCCGCGACGGCATATTGTGCGGTGAGGCCGAGGCTGTCGTCATTTTCGAATTCAGTGGACCAAAGCCCGCGCAGGGAGGCGGTGAACACATCATCACTGCTGCCCAGCCTGTCCGTAAAGCGCGCTGTGGTCGACACCGACAACCGTGTGTCGGGGGAAAAGTGATGCTGCGCGCCGAAGGTGGCGGCCAAATCCTGACGCAACGGATGCCCCCCCGCCCAATCGTGGCTATACGTCAGATTGGCGGAGAAGGGCTGACCCGTGGATGCGGGTGTCCACTGATGCAGGATGCCGAAAGACACTTGGACATAAGACAGGCTTTCGCCGGTGACGTCTGGTGCCGTGTCGCGGGCTTCATCGGACATGAAATAGGAGCGCCCGTAGGCCCCGAACTCCAACGCTGTGCGGGAGGTTTCGGTCTGGGCGATGCGGTATCTGATATTCGTTTGCAGGCTGAGTTCAATGCCTGACAGTGGGCGTTGATCTGGCGGGACCAGCCATTCAATCTCGCCCAGAAAGCCGGGCAAATAGGCGAAGGTGATCGCTTCGTTTGAATTGCCGGAATTGACGTTGTTCGACGGGGCCGCGCCGAAGGTCAATTCCACCGCAAGGGGATTTTCCTGTCGGACGCGGCGAAAGGCGGAGACAGCCAGGGACCGACGGCGATCATCGGGTGCGGCCTGCAAAGCGCGCCGCAACCACAGCTGGGAGCGCGTGTAGGCCTCGTCGGCGGCGAGAATATCCGCCATCGTAAACGCTGCCGAAAACCGGTCTCGCCCGGATGCGGCTGTCCGCCATGCCGTGCGCCCGGCATCGCGGGCATCGCCCGTGCGGCCAAGCGCCATCAAAGTTTGGGCATGGAGCAGATGAACGGAAGATGCATCGGGCGTGGCCTGTAAAAGCGCCAGAACCACTTGGCGCGCGGCCTCTGCCTCCCCCGCGCGCAACAATCGCCTCGCAAAATCGGGGCCGTCTGATGCGGCAATGCGGACGGGCGCGGTGGTGTCGACCTGTGCAATGGTCGGGGCTGCGTCATACAGCCCGACAATCAAGGTCAAAAGGCCAAGCGCAGGGATCCGCATTATGGCAGGACGGGTTCCGGAACAATATCACCGACAAAGACGCCAATCTCACGGGCGTCATATTCTGTCGCCAGATCAAACTCGAGTACTTCATCGCTGATGATGTCAACGCCAGCTGGCACGCCCGTTGCGGGCAGGAAATCCACCACATTCAGACCGGCGTTGATCTGGTTCTGCAAAACTTCGATTTCCACAGTATCAAGGCCGCTGGAGACGCCCTGCGTGATCACCTGTGTGACGAGCGGATCGCCTGTGATTGGATCAACAGCAGGCAGGCCGGTTGTGAAATCAATCACGGGCGTTTCGGTGACAATCTGGTAGCGCACCACCTGGTATTGCACGGTCTGGATATCTGCCGTGCCGGTGATGATGGAATAGCCCCCGATTTCTTCCCCGTTCGGCCCGCCAATCAGGCCCTCATGGACACCCTGCGACCGGACGTTGCCGTCTGGCAGGAAGGTCGAGGCTGTCCCGTCGCTCCACGTGCCGGTTTCGGTGTCAAAGCTGACTTCGGCCAGAACGATATTGGGCAAATCTCCAAGGCCGCGCGCCCCTGCGTCGCCCGCACGTTCGCGGTTGAAGACCGTGCCGACGATATCGCCCTGCAAGTCGCCAGAGGGGTCAAAATCCAATTCATCGAGAAGGATTTCGACATCGCCGTACACAATCTCAATGCCGGACCGTTCGGAGAATGTTCGTGTGGCCGCGTAAGTGCCGCGGTAGATGTATTCGCCCGTCGTCCCCGGCAGGTTGAAATCGCTGCGGTTGATGTTTGCACCGGCATTGCCAAAATCGATCCAATCGCGGCCGGAGGCGGACGTCGCCTCGAAGTAGTCGGTCCGGATGAACACCGCAAAGTGCTGGATTTGGCCGGTGGTCGGCGTTTGCCGGCTTGCGTAGACACGGGTGCCATTCGGCAGGGTTTCAAAGAAGTCATAGCGGCCGTCGGGGCCATCGAACGGAAGGTTATTGAGGACCAGTTCGTCGTTCTCTTCGTCATATTCAACGGAATTCAGCGTCAGGCTTGCTTGCCTGTCAAAAGCAAACAGGTTGTTCACATCCGTATTGGGGTCACCTTCGGCCAGCTCTTCGGTTGTCCCGTCCGGAAGTTCGGCCTGAAACGGGTTGGCCCCGTCACATGCGGCAAGGGCAAAGGTGGCTGCAACGATGGCGAACGTTCTGCTCATGGTGATGTGTCCCGTGTGGATGCGTGTCTTCACGTCGTTGCCGCTATAGTCGCCATTTGCACGCGGCAAGTCAACGCGCAGCTTTGGCTTATCCACACCTGATATGGCGGTTTTACCGCAGGGGCGGCGCAGATATAGTGGTCGCTAATCCACATTCAAGAATCACCCACCCCGCCAGAGGACAGCCCCATGCCCATTACCCCCGACCAACAGGCCGAAATCGACGCCCTTCGCGCCCAGCCCCGGCAGACCCTGCGCGCCGTGTCCGAGGGGATGGAGGCGCATTTGTATAAAGCGCGTGAGGTGCTGGACCACGGGTTCGTCCGCGTCATCGACTACATGGGCGATGATGCCGCCATCTGTCAGGCCGCGCGCGTCAGCTACGGCAAGGGGACCAAATCGGTGCAAAACGATGCGGGTCTGATCCGGTATTTGATGCGCCATTGGCACTCCACCCCGTTTGAGATGTGCGAGATCAAGTTGCACGTCAAACTGCCCGTCTTCGTGGCCCGCCAGTGGATCCGCCACCGCACCGCCAACGTCAACGAATACTCCGCCCGGTATTCGATCCTCGACCGTGAATTCTATATCCCCCGCGCCGAAGATCTGGCCGCGCAGTCCGTCGTGAACAATCAGGGTCGGGGGGAGACGCTGACGGGCGAAGAGGCCGAGCGCGTACTGCGCTATTTGAAGGACGACGCAGGCCGCGCCTATGATCATTATGAAGAGATGATTTCCGATGAGGGGCAGCAGGGCCTCGCCCGTGAACTGGCCCGCATGAACCTGCCCGCCAACATTTATACTCAGTGGTACTGGAAGGTGGATCTGCACAACCTGTTCCACTTCCTGCGCCTGCGCGCGGACAGCCACGCCCAGTACGAAATCAGGGTCTACGCCGACGCGATCTGCGAAATGGTCAAAGACTGGGTCCCCGCTGCTTTTGGGGCATTTGAGGATTACCGCATGGGCGGCGCGAATTTAAGCGCTCGCCAGTTGGACTGCATCCGCAAGATGCTGAAGGGCGAAGAGGTGACGCAGGAGACGTCAGGGATGAGCAAAGGGGAATGGCGGGAGTTTGAGGGAGTGTTGAAGGGGTGAGGCAATTGATTGGTGTCGAGCGCCGAGACGTCAATTTGGCTGGAAAACTGCTCGGATCAAAAATTCCTGCCACTTCTGACGGAATAGCGGAAGCCACGCTAGCATTTGATCACGCATACCGGTGGCGAGATGCACATTCTTTACCCTTGAAGCAGGTTCGTGCCGAACTCATTGGTCTTTCGCGGCGCGCGCGTGCCCGTGCCGTGACTGCTGCGCGGCTGAAACGGATGGCATCAATTCGAAAGAAACTATCCGACGAGCGAAATGACTTAAAGCTTACGCAAATCCAAGATCTCGCCGGCTGTAGAGCCATCGTGCCCGATATGAGTGCGCTATCGCGGTTAGTCCAAAGGTACCATGACGAAGAGTCTAGACACGACTTTAAACATACTGACTATGTACTGGCCCCTAGAGTCAGCGGTTATCGCGGCCATCATCTGATCATGAAATTCAAACCGGACGACGATCGACTAGGTGAGTATTCTGGAATGAAGGTCGAAATTCAAGCCAGAACCCAGTTGCAACATGCTTGGGCAACAACAGTTGAGGCGGTTGGGCTTATTCGCGGAGAAGATTTGAAGGGCGGTTTTGGGTGCGCAGATTGGTTGCGGCTCTTTTCCCTTATGGGTTCGGAAGTTGCTCATATTGAGGGATCGCCAAAGGTAAGAGGAACATCGGAAGATCAATCTCAACGATGGGAGGAGCTAAAATCGCTCAACTCAAAATTAAATGCAGTTGATATTCTCAAGAAGTATAATCAAACTTTTAAAATGTCCGAGGAGTTTATTCCGAAAACCAGTCGTCCGTTCTATCTGTTGCAATATGATGCTACGCAAAACAGTGTAAGTATTAAGACGTTCGGGAGTCTTTCTTCTGGAACTAAGTTTGAGCATGAAAGCGGAAAAATAGACGGGGAAATCACGTCTGTTCTGGTGGCGGTGGACAAAGTGGATAATCTGCGTGCCGCCTATCCAAATTATTTCATGGACGTTAATGAATTCGCGGAAATTCTGCAAAGCTGTGTCCAAGGTGAAGGATACGAAGTTGGCGTGAAGAAAAGTTCTTCAGCGGATGACTTTAGCTGGTTAAGAGACTATCGAACCAAACGCCGTTGATTGACTCAGGGGAACCCCGCCAAACCTTTCCCCTAATCCTGCCACACTCCCATGCGCATACTCCCCGCATGACACCACAAACACAAAAACCGGCCCACAACCCCTTGTACCCGCTGACGCCTCAGCAGGTGCGTGAGATTTTGGGACGGTCTCGGGATCACGCTGCGGCGTGAACGTGCCTTAGACGGCTTTCAGGTTTCCGGCCATTTTGCGCCCGTCGCGGCCTTCGATCAGGTCAAATTCCACGGGTTGGTCATCGGCCAGGCCTGTCATGCCCGATTGTTCTACAGCTGAGATATGGACGAAAATGTCCGACCCGCCGTCCTCCGGTGCAATAAAGCCGTAGCCTTTGGTTGTGTTGAACCACTTCACGGTGCCCTTTGGCATGATCCGTCTCCTTCACTTGATCTTTGGCGGCAGGGGGGTCACATGACATCTGACGCCGGTACTGTCCTTAACCTTAGGGCAACTGTGCAAAAGGCAAATGACAAAAGCGCGCACATTTGGGTGATCGCCGCCCCATGCACGCAACGATTAATCGGGAGGCAACCATGCGGTTCTTTGGTTTAAAAACATGCGATACCTGTCGCAAAGCGCTGAAAGCATTGGCGGACCGAGAGGTTGAGGTCATCGACGTGCGCGCCGATGGCGTGAGCGACGCCGACCGCGCGGCGATGGTCGCGGCCTTTGGAGAGGCGGTGATCAACAAGCGGTCCACCACGTGGCGGGGCCTGAGCGAGGTGGAACAATCTCTGGATCTGGACACGTTGTTGAAAAAGCACCCCACATTGTTGAAACGCCCTGTGATTGAGGACAATGGGGTCTGGCATCAGGGCTGGACGGCTGAGGTTCAGACCGCGTTGGAGGTCAAATAATGCGCAACGCTGCGGGTGTTTTGGGGCTGATCGGCGGGTTGATCGGCATTTTCGTGGGCTTGTTTGGCTTTGCCGCGGTGGAGTTTTCCAACCGCGTGCCTGAGGCAGATCTGTCGTTGTTCGACAATCCGGCGTTTGTGCAATTTGCCAGCTTTATCGCGCCGCTGTTGTGCATAGCGGGCGGCGCCATGGCAAAATCCCGCGCGCTGTGGGGCGGGATCGCAATGCTTTTGGGGGCGGCTGCCTTTTATGCGGCCTTTGGGTTCAACGTGGCCACGATGTTCCCCATTGGCTTTGCTGGGGTCGGGGGGCTGTTGGCGGTCGCTGCGGGCCGCCCCGACGAGGACAAGGCGCATTTCTAGCTGGCGCGGCGCCCGGCCAGCAGACGGTCTACGGACAGTGGCCCGGCCCCTTTGAGCACAAGGGCCACGAGCAAGAACACCCAGAACGCCCGTTGATCCAAGATCGCACCATTCGACAGGTTGTCGAACCACGCGCCAACGGTTTCGGCATGTTCAATCCCGCCGTGGCCGTAAAGATCCGTCAGCGATTGCACAACGACGAAGCCGATCATTCCGAGGGCTGAGAGGCGTGTAAACAGGCCAATCACGATCAACAGGGGCAGGATGTATTCGGCCAAGGTGCCTGCCACGACGACGGCCCAGTGGAAGATGGACATCTGGCTGATGTCATAGCCCACGGCCTCCATCACTTTTGGAAAGATCTGGGCGTAGCCGCCAATGTCGGGGGTGAACGGCGTGCCGCCCCATTTGGTGCCTGCGGAGTTCCAGAAATAAATCAACAGGGTGGCTGCAAAAACAAAGCGGCCCAGCGTGGGCAGGATCGTGTCGGCGGACCGGTCAAGGGCGTGAGCTGTGCGGTCATAAAGGGCAATCATGGGTCTTCTTTCAGGTCTTGAGGGAGGTTATGGCCCCGCGCGCCAACAGCAGCCCCAAAAGGGGGCCAAGGTCAAATGCGGCCCCGCCATGGCGCAAGGCATCGCCCAAGGGCTCCGCTTGCATCAGGGCGCGGGTTACGGCGGCTTGGGGGGGTGTCAGGGCATCGACCACGGGGTCGAAGTCCGGACGGGTGATAAGGGTGGGCTGCGAGGTTTGAACGATCTGAGGGATCGGATCGTGGGTGTTGGACCACCAGATGTCCCGCAGGGGGTGGTCTGACGGCACGATCTGCACAGCAGGCGCAAAGGCAAAGGTGACATGGGGCAGCGTGTCGGGCGGCAGCTGACCGAGCGCATCGGGGGCAACGGGGGCTGCGTCGGCGGCGTGATAGCTGTGGCGCAGGGCCAGTTCCAACCGAGCGACATCGGGCAAATAAGGCACCGATTGTGCGGGGCCAAAGGCCGCTAGAAACTCCGGCATCTGGGTGCCGTAAAACATCATCAGCGGTGAAGTGGGCGGATGCGCGCGCAGGTAAACCCCTGCCATGGCGCGAAAAAAATCTGTCCCTACGAGTTTGTGGACGACCGGAAAGGCGGCCTCCAACGCATCGGTCAGGCTGACGGCCACGTTGTTGCGATAGACATCAAAACGTTTGGTTGCGGGGGTGCCGTCAGGGTTTTCAACACCGGGCGGAGGGGGCGCCTGCGGGTCAAGCAGGGCCGCGCGAAAGTCTGTTTGCGGGCTGGTCATGCCACTACGTTCAATGCGGCGTCGGCGCGTTTGGCTTCATCGGCCAGCACAGACCATTCGGGGACATCCGTGTCCCATTCGATCAGCAGCGGCTTTGGTCCGGTCTTGGCCAAGGTATAGTCAAGCAGCGCCCAGACAGGATCAACAACTTCGGCGCCGTGGCTGTCGATCAGCAGCGGGGCACCGGTCTCATCCTCGTCCTCATCGTGGCCGCCAAGATGGATTTCACCAACATGATCAAGGGGGTAGGCGTCGATATAGCCTTGCGGGGAATAGCCCAAGTTTGTCGCCGATACGAAGACGTTGTTCACGTCGAGAAGCAAGCCACAGCCGGTGCGGGCGACGACCTCGGCCAGAAAGTCGGTTTCGGACATGTCGGAGGCTTCAAACGCCAGATAGCTGGACGGATTTTCCAGCAACATCTGACGGCCCAACGTGGATTGGACCTGATCGATGTGGTCGGCCACGCGTTTGACGGTTGCTTGGGTGTAGGGCAGGGGCAAAAGATCGTTCAAAAAGGCGCTGTCATGGGTCGACCACGCCAGATGTTCGGAAAAGCTGGCGGGGTTCAGCCAGTCGCACAGATGCTTCAGCCGTGCCAAATGGTCGGCGTCCAGCGGGCCTTCGCCGCCGATGCTGAGGCCGACGCCATGGACAGAAAAAGGAAACTTTTCAGACAGATGCCGTAGCTGGGCCAGGGGTCGTCCGCCCATTCCCATGTAATTCTCGGCGTGAATTTCCAGCCAGCCCACAGGGCCCGCATCGGCCATGATATCGTTGAAATGCTGCGCCTTGTATCCGACGCCCGGACGGTGGGGAAGGTTGGGTCTGGTTGCGTCAAACATCGGGCAGGTCCTTATGGGGTGCGCCCACCCTATCAGGATGGGCGCTTTTTGTCACAAACACGAAGGGTGTGGCTTATGCCGGGATGTCGCGGTCCAGCTCTTCCAGGGAACCCATGCGATCAACACCGTCGGCGGCGTCGGTGATGGACGTTGTTTCACAGGTGCCGGCTGGAACGAATGTCCAGGCGTTGCCCTGATAGTCCACGGTGGATGTCCCTGCACAGGTTGTGCCTGGGCCTGCGGCGCAGTCGTTTTCGCCAGCAAGCGAGACGCCGTAGCATTTCTCGTTGGATTGGGCGTGTGCTGTTGTGCTCAGACCAGCGATGGCTGTGGCGACGGATGCAGCAAGGGCGAGGGTGGTGGTTGTCTTGGACATTGGTGAGTTCCCGTTATTCAGTTGCAGTAAACGCGCCGTACTTGGCGACTGACCTACATTAGGCTGATCATTCTTTAACAAGCCATTCACGGGGTCGTGTTTCACGGCGCTGTTAGGTCCAGTTAAGCGGGTTCTGGTAAACATCCCATAAAAACAAGGCCCGCGCGGCGGCATCATTCTGCGCAGCGCGGGCCTGTAACATTTCAAAAGGCTGGTTTGTTACAAAAGATCGGGTGGCGTGGCCGATTTTGACAGCTCATCCACGATGGCCGACAGACCTGTTACAGAGGTTTGCTTTTCGCCAAGACGGCGCACGGACACGGTGCGCTCTTCGACCTCGCGGCCACCACAGGCCAGAATAATGGGAACTTTGCCCAGTGAATGTTCGCGGACCTTGTAGTTGATCTTTTCGTTGCGGATGTCGGCCTCGGCGCGCACGCCTGCAGCCTGAAGGGCGGCAACGACCTCATGCACGTAATCATCCGCGTCCGAGATGATGGAGGCCACGACAACCTGACGGGGCGCCAGCCAGAACGGCAGCTTGCCCGCGTGTTCTTCGATCAGGATACCGATGAAACGCTCAAAACTGCCAAGGGTGGCGCGGTGTAACATGACCGGACGGTGCTTTTCGCCGTCCGCGCCAATATAGGTTGCGTCCAGACGTTCGGGCAGAACGAAATCCACCTGATGCGTGCCGCATTGCCAGTCACGGCCGATGGCGTCGGTCAGCACGAATTCCAGTTTGGGGCCATAGAACGCGCCTTCGCCCGGGTTCAGTTCGGGTTCAATTCCGGCCGCACGGGTGGCGGACAGCAGGGCGGCCTCGGCTTTGTCCCACACCTCATCCGATCCGGCGCGGGTGTCGGGCCGGTCGGAGAATTTGACGCTGAAGTTCTCAAACCCGAGGTCTTTGTAGACCTCCGACAGGAACCGGATGAATTCCGCCGTCTCGGATTCGATTTGTTCTTCGGTGCAAAAGATGTGGCCGTCGTCTTGGGTAAAGCCGCGCACGCGCATGATGCCATGCAGCGCGCCAGAGGGTTCGTAGCGGTTGCAGGACCCGAATTCCGCCATGCGCAGCGGCAGGTCACGGTAGGATTTCAGGCCTTGATTGTAGACCTGCACGTGACAGGGGCAGTTCATGGGCTTGAGCGCGTTCACAGCCTTTTCACGGGCGTGTTCTTCGTCCACTTCGACGATGAACATGTTTTCCTGGTATTTTTCCCAGTGGCCCGAGGCCTCCCACAATTTGCGGTCCACGACCTGGGGGGTGTTCACCTCAACATAGCCACCGGCGCGTTGCTTGCGGCGCATGTAGTCTTGCAGTTGGGTGTAGATCATCCAGCCGTTGGGGTGCCAGAAGACTTGGCCCGGGGCCTCTTCCTGCATGTGGTAGAGGTCCATCTCGCGGCCCAGTTTGCGGTGGTCGCGTTTTTCGGCCTCTTCCAGGAAGTTCAGGTATTCGCGCAGCTTTTCCTTATTCTGGAAGGCCACGCCATAGATGCGTTGCAGCATGGCGCGGTCACTGTCACCGCGCCAATATGCGCCCGCGACGGACATCAGTTTCCAGCTGTCGCCGGGCACTTGCCCCGTATTTTGCAGGTGCGGACCACGGCACAGGTCTTGCCAGTCCCCGTGCCAATACATGCGCAAGGGTTCGTTGCCCGGAATGGCGTCGATCAATTCGACCTTATAAGGCTCACCACGGTCTTTGTAGTAGTCGATAGCGACCTGACGATCCCAGACTTCGGTGCGGACGGCGTCGCGTTTGTTGATGATCTCTTTCATCTTTTTTTCGATCAAACCGAGGTCTTCGGGGGTGAAGGGATCCTGGCGGTCGAAGTCGTAGTACCAGCCGTTGTCGATCACGGGGCCAATGGTGACCTGGGTGTCGGGCCATATGTCCTGCACCGCACGGGCCATGATGTGGGCTAGGTCGTGGCGGATCAGTTCAAGCGCTGGCGCCTCATCTTTCATGGTGTTGATGGCAATCTGGGCGTCGGCCTCAATCGGCCATTGCAGATCCCAGTGTTGGCCATTCACCGTGGCCGAAATGGCCTTTTTGGCCAGCGAGGTGGCGATGGAGGCGGCGACCTCAGCGGGGGTGACGCCGGCGTCATAATCGCGCGCGTTGCCGTCAGGAAATGTAAGGGAGATTTGGTCGGCCATAGTGTTGGCTCCTCGTCGGTTTGGCGCCCACCAAGCGCCCGGTTGCGGGTATGTGTGGGGCGTCTTTTGGCCGAGGGGGGGCACTGCGTCAAGGGCGTAAAATGCGGGGCTGTATAGGGCTTTGGGCTGTGGTGTCGAACCTGATCTCGCAGTGCGGTGTGGCGGCTGTTGGATTTAGGTATTTTTGACCCAAAGAAGCGGGGGCGGTGTGTCTGTCTTTTGGGGGCGTTAATCTTAATGCCGGATGAATCGGTGGAGATCCGCAAACCGGCCTCAGGGGGTTAGACGCCCAAGCGGCTGCGGGCTAGGGTGCGGGGAATTGAGCGAGGAGATATGACATGGAACAACGCATGGTGACCGAGCAGGGGCGCGAGATTGCCTATCACCACACAGATGGTACGGGGCCAACGGTGGTGTTTCTGGGCGGTTTCAAGTCCGACATGGAAGGCACAAAGGCGCTGTTTCTGGAAGAATGGGCGCGCGGGCAGGGGCGCGCTTTCATTCGGTTCGACTATTCCGGTCACGGGGTCAGTGGCGGTGAATTTACTGACGGTTGCATTGGCGATTGGTTTGAAGACGCCTGTGCGATCATCGGGCTGATCAAAGGGTCGGTTGTTTTGGTTGGCTCGTCCATGGGCGGGTGGATTTCGCTGCTGGTGGCGCGGGCGATGCCCGACAAGGTCGCAGGGCTGGTGGGTATTGCGGCGGCGCCTGATTTCACCGAAGACGGGTTTTGGGCCGGATTTGACGAGGTGATGCGCGCCAAGTTGATGCGCGAAGGGCGTGTTGCACTGCCGTCAGACTATGGCGAGCCTTACATTATTACCAAGCGCCTGATTGAGGACGGGCGGGACAGGTTGGTCCTGCGCGACCCGTTGGAGGTGCCATGTGCTGTGCGCCTTGTGCAGGGAACAGCGGACACGTCGGTGCCGGTTGCCTGGGGCACGCGGTTGTTGGAGCATCTAAGGTGTGAGGACGCGCGGCTGACGTTGGTGAAGGGGGCGGATCATTCGTTTTCTGCACCCGACTGCCTGCCGGTGATTGAACAGGCTTTGGCAGAGGTGTTGGCCGCGGCGGACAGGTGATGTCGGGCGCGGGCACATGGGCGTTGCTTGTGAGTGCGGCGCGCCTTTGTCTGCGTTGAACATCGATGCAGTTTTGGGCGTGACCTGACGTTTCGCTATGACCTACAGGCCGAAGGTGCCTAGAGTGCTGTCAAAGCTTTGGGAGGAGCGGGTGATGGCGTTATCTTTGGGACAAAAGGCGGGCTGGGGCCTGGCCGATATGGGTGTGGTCGTCTTTGTGGTGGTCAAACAGCTGTTGGTGTTTGCCTATCTGACGTCCGTTTTGGGCGTGCCGGTGGACGTGGCGGGATTTGCCACAACGGCGGTTTTGATTTTCGACATGATCACGGACCCCCTTGTGGGGTATTTGAGCGACCGAACGAAAACCCGCTGGGGACGGCGTGCTCCGTGGATGGTGGCCGGTGCTGTGGTGCTTGTCGCGGGTATGGTGGGGCTGTTTTCCACGCCCGAGGGTCTGGTGGGCGTCGCAGCCCTGCCTTGGGTCTTGGGCTTTTTCATGATTGCCACTTTGGGCTTTACCATGGTGGCCATTCCCTATGGGGCCATGGCCGGAGAGGTGACGCAGGACCCCAAGGAGAGATCCGCCATGACTGCGTGGCGCATGGGGTTTGCCAGTGTCGGTATTCTGGTGGGCGGCGCGTTGATCCCTGGCATCGCGGCGGGGTCTGGGTACAGCGTGGCGGCCTTGACCGTGAGCCCGCTGATCGTAGGGGCGATCTGGTTGTCGGTCTTTGCCACACGGCGTGCGCCGCGCATTGATACACCGTCTTCGATAAGCCCGGTACGGATGCTGTCGCTGGTTGTGTCAAACCGCGCGTTTGTTCTTTTGGCGGTGCTTTATGGTGTGATGACTTTGGCCATCGCGCTGATCACGGCCGGTTTGCCATTTGCGGCGATCTATCTGGTCGCTGACACGGGCGACACGCCGTTGTCGGGGGCCGCTGCGGCCTTGACCGTGCTGAGCCTGATGTTTGCCGCCTTTACCGTGGGGTCAATTTTGAGCCAGGCGGGCTGGGTCTTTGCCTCTGCCCGACTGGGCAAGGTGGGGGCGCTGTTTGTGGGGCTGATGGCATATGTCGCGCTTTTGTACGGGCTATACGCCGTGCTGCCATCGGTGAATGTGACCATCGTTGCAGGCATGTTTGTGCTGGCGGGGATGACGAACGGATCCTATCAGCAGATCCCGTGGGCAATCTATCCGGACCTGATGGATGTGACGCGTGCACAGACCGGTGAGGCGATTGAAGGTGCGTTTTCCGCGATTTGGCTGTTCGGTCAGAAGGCGGCCAATGCGGTGGCCCCATTGGTGCTGGGCTTGATCCTGAACGCCAATGGCTGGGTTGAGACAACGCAAGGCCGGGTGGAGCAGACCGCACAGGCAATTGATGCGTTGCATTGGGCGGTGACGTTGGTGCCCGCGGGCATCCTGGCGGTCTCTGCGATTTTGCTGATTGCGGTTTATCAGCCTGTTGCGCGGAGGGTGTTGCATGGCGCTTGATCTGCCCCCGCTTGAGGCTCTGGACGGCTGGTTGCAGACGCGCGAACACGCGGAAGGTGGTGTGCGACCTAGATGCGAAAAACAAGTGGTCTGGGCCGATGGGGCCGCGCGGACGCCTTTGGCCATTGTTTATGTCCATGGGTTTTCGGCCACGGGGGCAGAGGTGCGGCCTTTGCCCGATCTGGTGGCCGAAGGGCTGGGCGCGAACCTCTATTTTGCGCGCCTGACGGGGCATGGGCAGGACGGCGCTGCGATGGGGCGCGCGCGCTTGCCTGACTGGGAGGCAGACGTGGCCGAAGCGGTGGCCATTGGCCGTGCGCTGGGACAGCAGATCATCCTCATGGGCTGTTCCACGGGCTGCACTTTGATCACGCAGTATTTGGCCACGCAGGGTCGGGCGGAGGACGTGGCGGGGGTTGTCCATATCTCCCCCAACTTCGGGCTGGCGCATGGGCTTGTGCAGTGGGTGTTGCAGCTGCCGGGCATCCGGCGGTGGGGCTTTCTGGTGGCTGGACGGGAGCGGTCGTTCGAGCCGGTGTCGCCCGACCATGCGGCCTTGTGGACGGTGAAATACGACATCCAAGCGGTCTATACGATGGCCGATGCGGTGCGCGCGGCGGTTGCGGCCCCTGTGGATGCGATCACGGCCCCTGCATATTTCGCCTTTTGCGAAGAAGATGAGGTCGTGAGTGCAGCGCGCACGAAATCCGTGATGCGCAGGTGGGGCGGGTCGGTGACACAAGATATCCTCGTCAAAGGGCGCAATGACGATGCAATGGGGCATGTGATGGCGGGCGACGTGTTCAGCCCCGAACAGACCAGCCCGCTGGCGGAGCGGATTTTGCGCTGGGCGCGTACGCTCGACTGATCTTTTTTGATCCGCGGTCAGGGCAAAAGAGGGTTGCGTCTGCGGGCCAGCCATGAACAATCCAACCTGCAGGCAATTTAAAATTTCTGACAAAGGCCACCATGGTTGAACCCCTTGTTTTATTGCCAGGTCTGATGTGCGACGCACGGGTCTGGACGACGCAACTGACGGTGATGAGCTATGAGAGGCCGGTGACGGTGGCGCCGGTGTGTACCGGCGACCGGTTGGAGGAGATCGCCTCTGGTCTGTTGTCGAGCTTGCCGTCGAAATTCGCACTGTGCGGGCACGGGATGGGCGGCTGTATCGCGCTGGAGCTGGCCCGGCGGGCGCCCGATCGCGTGATCCGCTTGGCGCTGTTGGGCACCAATGCGCTGATGGACACCCCGCAAGAGGCCGCCGATCGTGAGCCACGGATGATCGGTGCCAAAGCAGGCCGGTTTGAGCAGCTGTTGGAGGCCGATCTTTTGCCCCGATATGTGGGCCAAGGGCCGCGCCGTGCGCAGGCGATGACGGATTTGCAGGAAATGGCATTGTCCCTTGGGCCGGACATCTATGCCCGCCAGGAACGGGCCATGCAGCGGCGTCGCGATCAGCAGGCGACACTGCGCAAGATCACGCAGCCTGTGTTGATTTTGGCAGGGGCCGAAGATCAGGTGGTGCCGCTGAAACGGCAAGAGTTCGTGGCTGAATTGATCCCCTATGCCAAGCTGTCGGTCTTGGAAAACACGGGACACATGACGATGCTGGAAGAGCCTGAAGGTGTCACCGAGGCCCTGTTTGACTGGATGCGTCAGCCTTTGGTTTTGCGGTAGGATCTAAAATTCCGGAATTTTAGATCAACGTCGCCGCAGATGAAGGATTTGTTTGTAGGGGCGTGTTTTAGGTATTTTTGACCCAAAGAAACCAAGGCCGCGCGCCGGGAGGGCCGGCCGTGGTTCTAGCCGGCTTTGCGGTTCTTGTTGGCGGGTTTTTTGGCTTTTGCGACCGTGGCGGGGCCTTTGGACGTTGCTGGGCCCGAGGCGTTGGCGTCGATGAAATCCAGAACCAGCGGACGGATGTTGTTGCGCCAGCTTTTGCCAGCGAAGATGCCGTAGTGTCCGGCACCCGGTTCAAGGTGAGCCGCCTTTTTGCTGTCATCCAATCCGGTGAGAAGATCAAGGGCGGCCAGACATTGACCGGGGGCTGAGATGTCGTCCTGTTCGCCTTCGACGATTTTCACCGCCACATTGGTGATTTTCCCGAAATCGACTTTGCGACCTTCAATGGTGAATTCGTTGCGGGCAATTTCGCGGTTTTTGAACACCCGTTCCACAGTAGAGAGGTAGAATTCCGCTGTCATGTCCATCACGGCGAGGTATTCGTCGTAGAAGATGTTGTGTTTGTTGTGCTCGGTCGCTTCGCCTTTGGCGACGGCCATGATCTGGTTCTGGAAGGCTTTGGCGTGGGTTTCGCCATTCATGGAAATAAAGGAGGCGAGCTGTAACAGGCCGGGATAGACCATGCGGCCCACGCCGTCATATTTGAATCCCACCCGTTGGATCATCGTTTCTTCCAGTTGGCCCATGGTGACGGAGTGGCCGAAATCCGTGACCTCTGTCGGGGCGGCGTCTGGATCCACGGGGCCGCCGATGAGGGTAAGAGACCGCGGTTGCGCCTCTGGCGCATCGTCCGCCAGATAGGCCGTCGCCGCGAGGGTCAGCGGCACCGGCTGGCATACGGCGATCACGTGGGTGTCTGGGCCCAGTTCGCGCATGAATTCCGCGAGATAGAGGGTGTAATCCTCGACGTCGAATTTACCGGCGCTGACGGGGATATCGCGGGCGTTGTGCCAATCGGTGATGTAGACTTCGCAATCGGGCAGCAGAGAGACCACAGTTTTGCGCAGCAGCGTCGCGTAATGACCCGACATCGGTGCGACCAACAGCACCTTGCGTGGGCGGTCGTGGCGGCTGGCCACGCGGAAGTGGATCAGATCGCCGAACGGTTTTTCGATGACCTTGCGGGTGGTGACCAGGTGGTCCTTGCCGTCCTCCGCCGTCAGGCTGTCGATGTGCCAATCGGGTTTTGCGACCATGCGGGCAAAGCTGCGTTCGGTCACCTCACCCCAGGCGCGCATCATTTCCATTGCGGGATTGGGCCACATGGCCACCGCGGGGTAGGAGGCCATGGCGCGGGCGGTGGCGCCCAGCCATTCATTGGTGTTGCGCAGCGTCTCCATCAGGTCGTATGTCGCCATGTATCGCATCTGGTATGCCTCGCATTTATTGGGCGGTATGGGCAGGCCACATAGCGGCCTCGTTCCACACGCATTGGTCGCAGTGATCATTTTGCGGTAGTGTTGTACACACGAATGCAATGCTGCAACTGCACAATACACCCGAATCCTTACAGGGCAACCTTAGATATGACCGACAAAACCACAACAAATGCTGAACAGGCGGCCCTGCCTGCGCTGGAACAGAACATGGAACGCATCCAAGACTTGACCCAGCGGTTGATGACGGTGATGTCGTCGAAACGATCTGTGCCACAAGATTTGCAAGGGCCCAGCCCTGATCTTTATGCCAAGGCGGGGGCGGCCTATTGGCAGGATATGATGCAAAACCCCTCCAAGCTGATTGAGCAGCAGGTGGGCTATTGGGGCGCCACGTTGCAACATTTTGTTGACGCGCAACAGGCCTTGGCGCAGGGCAATTTGTCCGCACCACAGGACCCCACGCCCACAGACAAGCGATTTAAGAACCCGTTGTGGCAGACGCATCCCTATTTCAACTACCTTAAACAGCAGTACATGCTGAACGCGCAGGCCGTGGATCGCGCATTGGGTGGCATTGAGGGGCTGGAGCCTGCGGACAAACGACGGTTGGAATATTTTAGCCACCAGATTGTCGACATGCTGTCGCCCAGCAATTTTTTGGCCACAAACCCCGATGCTTTGACGAAAGCGGTTGAGACCGAGGGCGAAAGCCTTGTCAAAGGGCTGGAAAACATGATCGCCGATCTTGAGGCGAACGACGGTGAATTGGTCGTCTCACTGGCCGATAAAGACGCCTTCACCGTGGGGGAGAATTTGGCGACAACCCCGGGAGAGGTCGTTTTTCGCAACCATATGTTTGAGCTGATCCAGTATGCGCCGAGCACTGAAAAGGTGCATGCGACACCGCTGATCATTTTTCCGCCCTGGATCAACAAGTTCTATATCCTCGACCTGAAGGCTCAGAATTCGCTGATCAAATGGCTCGTCGATCAGGGGTACACTTTGTTCGTGGTGTCTTGGGTCAATGCGGATGCGACGTATCGCGACATCGGCATGTCTGATTATGTCGAGGATGGGTATCTGACCGCGATCAGCACCGTGAAAGAGATTTGCGACGTCAAGAAAGTGAACGCGGTGGGCTACTGTATTGCAGGCACCACGCTGTCTTTGACGTTGTCGGTGATGAAACAGCGCGGTCTGGATGATGTGAACTCGGCCACGTTCTTTACGACGCTGACGGACTTTTCCGACCGAGGGGAGGTTGGCGTGTTCCTGGAGGAAGATTTTGTCGACGGGATCGAGGCAGAGGTCACCCGCGACGGCTATCTGGACAGTTTCTACATGAGCCGGACGTTCTCCTATCTGCGATCCAACGACCTGATCTATCAACCTGCCATTCGCAGCTACATGATGGGCGAGGCCCCACCGGCGTTTGATTTGCTGTATTGGAACGGGGATGGCACGAACCTGCCTGCGAAAATGGCGGTCGAATACCTGCGGGGGCTGTGTCAGGACGATCGTTTTGCCAGCGGGGACGGGTTTGATGTGGCGGGTTGTCTGGCACAGATCGGCGATGTTGAGGTGCCCTTGTGCGCCATTGCCTGTGAAACCGATCACATTGCGGCGTGGAAATCATCCTACCGCGGCGTGCAAAAGATGGGGTCCAAGGACAAGACGTTTATTCTGTCTGGTTCCGGGCATATTGCGGGCATCGTGAACCCGCCTGCCAAGAACAAGTACGGCCACTGGACAAACGATGATCTGAGCTTGAGCCCAGAGGACTGGCAGGCCAGCGCGCAGGCGCATGAGGGGTCATGGTGGCCGATGTGGGACAAATGGCTGTCTAGCAAATCCGGTAAGATGGTGCCCGCGCGGGCGCCTGGGTCAAAGACATTTCCCCCCATTTCCCCCGCCCCTGGGACCTATGTTTTGCCCGCATAGCGGGTATTTCGACAGAAAAAAATCTGATCAAACGTGTAGGGCGGACGGAGCATTCTGTCTATTTTGTAGTCTTTGCAAAGGGTTATGGGGGATCTCCCGCGTTTCAGCCCTTTTTTGCTGCACTGCAGAAAAACCTTGAAATGCCGCGCTGCAGCATGTAGATAGGATGCAGTTGCAGAAACACCGGAATACTCCGGTATCGAGATTTTAAGGAGCTATCAAATGGCTGCTAAGACACAAGACTTCACCGCTGTCATGAAAGACATGATGGGCGCATTCCCCGTAGACACGAAAGCCATGGAAGATGCGTACAAAACGCAGGCGACCCTGACTGAAAAGCTGTCCTCCGTGACCATTGACGCCGCACAGAAATCCACTGAGCTGAGCGCCAAATGGGCCCAGGACACACTGTCCAAAATGACAGACCTGTCCAAAGCCAAGACAGAGCCAGCTGACTACGCCAAATCCATGACCGACTTCGCCTCGGCCTCCGCCGAAGCCGCAGCCGAGCACATGGCCGCCTTTGCCGAGATCGCCAAGAAGGTCCAGACAGAAACGCTGGAACTGATGATGGCCGCTGGCAAAGATATGTCCGAAGACATGTCCGCTGCCGCCAAGAAAGCCACCAACGACATGACAGCTGCCGCCAAGAAAGCCGCGACTGCCAAGTAATTGGTTTTAAACGCCAGGCGCCGATCTCCTCCCAACCTGAGGCGCCGACGTTTTTATAAGACCCCACCGTTCCTCCCAACGGTGGGGTCTTTGCTTTTAGCGGTTTCTTTTTGCTGCGACGCGGCTTAGGCTTCTTTGCAGTGCAGCACCGCTTGGGAGGGCGCCCGTTGGCCAAGACATCACAACCCCTGCTGATCAAAAGATACGCAAGCCGGCGTTTGTATAACACCGAGACAAGCGATTATGTGACGTTGGAAGACATTGCGACCTTCATCCGGGAGGGCCGTGAGGTGCAGATCGTTGATCTGAAATCCGGCGATGACCTGACACGGCAATATCTGTTGCAGATCATCGCGGAGCACGAAAGCCGTGGCGAAAGTGTGCTGCCCGTGGACGTGCTGACCGATCTTGTGCGGTCTTATACGTCGCAGTCGATGTCCGTGGTGCCGCAGTTTCTGGCTCAATCGTTCGAGATGTTGCAAAGCGGCCAATCCAAGATGATGGAAAACATGGGGTCCATGAACCCGATGGCCCAGATGCCCGGATTTGAAGCCATGCGCGCCCAACAAGAGGCGTTCATGAAAGCGATGACAGGCGGCATGATGCCGAAAGCCGAGGCGCCAAAAGAAAGTGGCGAAGACCTGGCGGATATAAAGGCCGAACTGGCCGCGTTGCAGGAAAAACTGTCGAAGCTGGGGAAATAACAAAATTCCGGAATTTTGTTACAGGGTCTAAAATTCCGGAATTTTAGACAAGCACGCGGATCGGGCCGGGGTCACAGATGATGATGACATGGGCGTTTGTCCGCAGCAGGCGGAAATTGCGACGTTTCACTTCGTGGATCAGCACACCAAGCCCCACTTCTTTTTCGACATCATGCAGCTGACGTTTGATGATGCCGCCAGTTTCGGCGGCACGGCACTGAAAAATCTGGTGAAGCCACATGTTGCCATGGACCCGGGTTCTGGGGGCGGTGATTTGGTAGGTCATCCTCAAACCTTGCCGCAGTTTGGTTAATTGACCATTAAAGGGGCAGGAGGGTCTGTTATGTCACAATCTAACGGGCGGATCACGTTGTGGAACATCGAAGTCTTCGTGGCCACGACGCAAGAGACGTCGATTTCGGGTGCCGCAAAGCGCCTGCAAACCTCGGCGGCGACCGTCTCCCAGCAGTTGACTTCGCTTGAGGGGGCGCTGGGCACGGCCTTGCTCAATCGCTCCGCCCGCCCGGTCAGCCTGACCCCCGCGGGTGAGATTTTCCTGCGCCGTGCCAATGCGATCCTGAATGAGGCCGAGATGGCGCGCTCTGATCTGGCGTTGACAGACATGAGCCGCCTGACACGGCTGCGGTTGGGCATGATTGAGGACTTCGACGCGAACGTCACCCCCCGTTTGCTGAGCGAAATGGGAGAGGCCTTGAAGTCGTGTCAATTTCTGCTGGAAACTGGCGCCTCTCATCAGCTGCATGATCTGCTGGAAACCCGCAGTCTGGATGTGATTGTCACCAGTGAAATCGGTGTGGCGGCAGATTGGATGGAAATCCACCCTTTGTTCGAAGAGCCCTTTGTGGCGGCTGTCCCCAAAGGCGTGCTGGCCCAAGGGGATGTCGCGCGTCAGTTGCGGCGACTTCCGTTGATACAATATACCACCAGACACCACATGGGCCGCATTATCGCAGATCACTTGGCACGTCAGAACGTGCGTCTGGCGGGGCGGTTTGAACTGGACAGCTATCACGCGATTATGGCGATGGTGGCCGCGGGGACTGGCTGGTCGATCCTGACGCCTTTGGGATGGCTTCGCGCGCAGCGGTTCCGCGAGAGTGTTGATCTGGTGCCTTTGCCGTTCGAGGGGGTGTCACGTCGCATTTCATTGACGGCGCGACGGGGCGCATTGGGCGACATGCCAGACCAAATGGCCCTAAAGTTGCGCCGCATTCTCACTGATTGCGTGGTAAAGCCAGCCCTTGAGGATGCCCCGTGGTTGGACGGAAAAATGCGGGTTCTGTGACGTGAAGTGAGGGATCAAGATCCCCGCATTCGCCGTGGCCAATTACACTTGTTAAGACTGGATACTGGGACATTGGCGCCGACAAATGCGGGGCTAAAACGCGAATCCGAACAGGGAGTGCTCGCGTTTAGGGGGTGAAAGAGGGGTGGGCGCCCAAATCTTTCGTGACGTTTGATGCAAAGACGTCACCGTTGCGGCGACGTCCGATGACGCAGTCCGTGGAGATATCCGGCGCCAATAAGATGCGGTGGGCAAAGGTATCTGCAAATTTCAGTTTCACTAAAAATAGTTTTTCATTTCATATGATTGACGCTAGCAAATGCCTTACCTCCGCGTCAAGTTTCTTTCTCCACCCTGAGTTGTGCGCCGAAGGGCAATCTGGACAGTCAGGTGACCGAAATCACAGCCCGAGGCGGTCGCGCAGGCTATACCATGTCATCGCAGCCGCCAGCAGCGGTGCGCGCAGCATCGTGCCGCCCGGAAATGCCGGAACGGGCAGGGATGCGAACACATCGAAGCGTTCCGCCTGTCCCCGGACGGCCTCGGCCATCAGTTTGCCCGCAAACCCCGAATGCGCCACGCCGTGGCCGGCAAATCCCCCCGCACTCAGGATATTGGGGGCCGCACGGGTGATCAGCGGCAATCGTGTGGGCGTGATGCCCAAGGTGCCGCCCCAGACGTAGTCAATTTTGACGCCTTTGATCTGCGGAAACATCGCACCGATGCGTTGGGAGAGCGCCGGTTCGATGTTGGTCGGAAAGGCGACCGTGTAATTTTCACGCCCTCCGAACAGCAATCGTTTGTCCTCGGACAGGCGGAAATAATTGACGACGAATTTGTCATCAGCCACGGCGATGTCTTGGGTCAGGATGTCCTGTGCGCGCGCGCCCAAAGGTTCTGTGGCCGCGATGAAGGAATTGAGCGGCATGGTCCGCGCAGCCACATGACGGTTCAGGTTCGGCAGATAGCCGTTGCCAGCCAAGATCACGAAGGGTGCTGTGACGCGGCCATGGCCTGTGGCGACGGTGGCGGGGTCGCCTTGGTCGATACGGTGGACCTCGGACCGTTCAAAAATCCGCGCACCCGCACGTTCGGCGGCGGCGGCCAACCCCAAAACATAACGGAGCGGGTGGATGTGACCCGCGCCCAGATCCAACAGCCCGCCTTGATAGTTGGGGGATTTGACGATGGCCTGAAAGGCGTCGCGGGTCAGCGGTTTGGCGTGTTCATAACCGTAGGTGCGGCGCAGGTATTCGCCTTCGTCCCGCAGATGGCGCGCCTCAACCGCGTCGTAGGCGCCAAGGGCAATGCCGGGTTTGAAGTTGGCATCGGGGGCGTGTTGGGCGACCCGTTCGATCAGCAGCGCCTTGGCCTCTTCGGTCAGATCCCATAGGGCGCGGGCGGGCCCGCTGCCCAGTTTCGCGGACAGCCAGCGTTGATCTTTGTTGAACCCGCTGCCGACCTGTCCGCCGTTGCGCCCCGATGCACCCCAGCCTGCGCGGTGAGCGTCCAGCACGACGACATCCATTCCAGCCTCGGCCAGTTCAAGTGCGGCCATAAGGCCGGTGTAACCTGCACCCACGATACAGACGTCCGCAGGGATCTGGCCGCGCAGGGCCGCGCGTTCGGTCGGGATCTGTGCCGTGGCCGCATAATAGCTGTCGGGGAAGGTGGCGGGACGATCGTTGCGATAGAGCGGGTTCGACATGGAATCAGGGCGCTTCGCGCAGGTCGTAATAGGACAGGGGATAGGCCTCCGCCTGACGGGTCGTGATGGTCGCTTCGGTATAGGTGTCGCCCTTGGGGGCTATCGCAAAGCAGTCGGCGCAGGGCAGGCCAAGACGGGCGATGAAGGCGCGGGCCTCGTCGGTGTAGTCGATCGTCAACGTCGTTTGGTCGGTCAGGGATTGCAGCGTTTCGTCAGACAAATCGCTTGTGCCAGACAGCGTTGCCGTCACGGAGTAGACCTGCACCTCAGGGAATGGAATTTCGGCACCGCCTGCTGTGGCGGCCCGCCCGTTGTCTGCATCAATCACGATGGGTGCGCCCAGCGGGGTGATGGTCAACGCCTTCAGCGTGGTCCCCGCAGGCAGCGCATCCGACACCAGGGCGGACACAAGGGCGGTGTGGGTCTCTACATTCAGGGATTGTGTGGCAGGTCGGGTGATCGTGGGCAGGACCAAGGTTGCAGACGGGGTTTGTTGCGGGGCAGGGTGCACGTCGGCATGACCCAAAAGGGCAAAGTCAGGATCGGCAGCGATGGCCGTCAACGCATCCAAATAGGCGGTATAATCGTCATAGACGTCGTCGATCTGGATCAGCGGATCTGCCGCGGCGGTGAGGGTGGAAAGATCAGCATTTTCTGCGTCGCCCGTGACGGTCAGGGCGGTGGCGTCATCGCGGTAAAGCGTGGCGATGGGTGTATCGCCTTCGGTCACCCAAGCGCTGTCTTGCGCGGCCATCAAAGCGTCACGGTCGGTGACGACCAGATCAGCGCCACCTGTGCCCGCGCCGTGCAAGACCAGCACGAGCATACCGTTACTCAGATCTTCGCCTTGCAAAAAGACCCTGCGCGGGGCGGCGGACGGTTGGTCAGCGGCCTCGGTTATTTCGGGGGTCGGGGCACTTTCGGCGGTGGGGGCAGGGGCGTCTCCGCTGCTGCGCATGACCGCAAAGCCCAGATAGGCAAGAAGGCCCGCGCCCAGAACAACACCCAAAAACGCCAGCCGGATCATACGTTAAGAAGGAGGTGTTCACGCTCCCACGGGCTGATGACCTGCAGGAATTCTTCGTATTCGGCGCGTTTGACGATGGAATAAACGCGGGCGAAATCGGGGCCCAGAACCTTGTGCATTGCGGTGTTGGCGTCAAACAGCTCTAGCGCGGCATAGAGGCCTTGGGGCAGATCGCCGTCCCCATCGTAAGCGTCGCCTTCGAAGCGTTTTTCAGCCCAGAGTTCCTGTTTCATCCCAAGATAGCCGCACGCCAATGAGGCCGCGATACACAGATAGGGGTTGCAATCCATCCCCGCCAGCCGGTTTTCGATGCGCCGTGCCGTTGGATCCGACAGGGGCACACGGATGCCCGTGGTGCGGTTGTCGCGGCCCCACGCCAGATTGATCGGGGCCGCGTGATCTTTGACATAACGTCGGTAGCTGTTCACATAGGGCGCCATGACGGCCACGACGGACGGCAGGTGGGTTTGCAGCCCGCCGATGAATTGAAAGAACGCATCCGTTTCGCCGCCCTGAGGGCCAGAAAAGATGTTGTGGCCATCTTTGTCGAGGATCGAGTGGTGGATGTGCATCGCACTGCCGGGTTCATCCTCGATCGGTTTGGCCATGAACGTGGCAAAGCAATTGTGTTTGAGCGCGGCCTCCTTCAGCAGACGTTTGAAGTAGAAGACCTGATCTGCCAGCTCTACCGGATCGCCGTGGTTGAGGTTGATTTCCAACTGGCCCGCGCCGCCTTCCTGGGTGATGCCGTCAATCTCAAACCCTTGAATTTCGGCGTATTCATAGATGTCGTCGATCACCGGTCCGTAGTCATCCACGGCCGTCATCGAGTACGCTTGGCGGGCGGCAGCAGGGCGGCCAGAGCGGCCGATCATCGGCTCAATCGGTTTGGCGGGGTCGGTGTTGGGCGCCACGAGGAAGAACTCCATCTCGGGGGCCACAACCGGTGTCCAGCCTTCCTTTTCATAGAGTTTGACCACGCGTTTCAGCACGTTGCGGGGGCTGAATTCAATGGGTTTGCCTTTGCGCGAATAGGCGTCATGGATGACCTGAAGTGTGCCGTCCTCGGTCCACGGGGCGGCCGTGGCTGTGGCATAATCAGGCTTCAGGATCATGTCCGGTTCGGTAAAGCCATCGTCGCCTGCAGCCTCCCCCCAGCCGCCTGTGAGGGTCTGAAAGAAGATGGATTCGGGCAGATGAAATTGGGTTTGTTTTTCCCACTTGGCCGCAGGCACTGCCTTGCCGCGGGCGATGCCGGGCAAATCCGAGATCATGCACTCGACCTCATCCAAACGATTCTGATCAAGGTAATCGCGGGCGGCCTGCGGGATTTTGTTCAGCCAACTCATACCCGTTTTTCCCGAAAGAATGTGCCGATTTGTGCGGCCAGTTGTGCGTTGTCTGTCCCTTTGCCCAAGTTGGATCTGGCCCGGTCGATGAGGTCCGGCGGGACGGTGCCTGCGCGCGCTTCAATCAGGCCACGGACCATGTCGTCGACAAATTCAGGGTGGGCCTGCACGGTAAAGGCGCGGTCGCCATAGACGAGTGCGGCGTTCTCGCAATGGGCATTGGACGCTAAGGTGGTGGCGTCTGCGGGGGCCTTTGTGACCTGATCCTGATGCCACGCGTTGAGGGTGACCTCGGTGCCTTGCCAATCATAGGTCTGCCGTCCCACGGCCCAGCCCCCATCGAATTTTTCAACGGTGCCGCCCAAGGCCTGCGCGATGATCTGATGGCCAAAGCAGATGCCAACAATGGGGATGGCGGCGGCATAAGCGTCGCGGATCAGCGATTCCAGCGGTGGGATCCACGGGTGGTCTTCGTATGCGCCATGTTTGGATCCGGTGATCAGCCAACCGTCGCAGACATCGGCGGCGTCGGGAAAGTCGCCATCAACCACTGCAAAGGTTTCGAAGGTGAAGTCTTGTCCCTCCAGAAGGCGCATGAAGAAGTCGTTCACGTCGCCAAGATCAGCGCGCACTTCATCCGGGGCGTGGCCTGTTTGCAGAATACCGATTTTCATGAAGCACCTGTGGTTTGGGTGCGTCCAGATTAGACCCATGGTGCGGGACCCGCAAGCGGGGCGTCGCATGGTGGGCCGGCCCTGCGGGGCGAGTTTTTCGGGTCAGATGAAGGGGGGACGCCGCCGAGAGGGTTTTATCGGACACGGAGGCGCTGAGGTTCATCGTGTGGCTTCGTCGGGCGCGTGGCCGTTGGATCTGGCGAGAGTGGGGCGCGGGCAGGGTGATGCGTTGGGTGGTGTCTGTGTGCGAAGGGCCTTTGATCGGGCCTGCATTAACCTTAACGCAGTTGTGGGGAGAGGCGTATGATTGGGGCGGCCGGTCGTAGGGCACCGGATCCATGCGCCGCGCGCAGCGGATTGTCATCTGGACCGAGGCACGGGTTGCGGCGCCGTTAGACAGTGTCGAGGTAGAGGTCGATTTTTTCTTCGTCTGACAGGCCAGCGTATTCCTGTGCCTCTTGTCGTTTGGTGGCAACAAGGTTGCGGATCAGCTCGGACGGGAAAATGCGCGCGATTGTGGGGTCTGCCTCAAAGGCGTCGATTGCGGTGGTCCATCGATCGGGCAGTTGCGGCAGGTCTTGGTCGTAGGCGTTGCCTGTGATCGGGCTGGGCGGGGGGGCCGCGTCTTCGATGCCCGTCAGGGCGGCGCCCAGAATGGCGGCCAGCATCAGGTATGGGTTCACATCGCCACCTGCAACGCGGTGTTCGATGCGGCGGGCCGCGGGCGTTCCACCGGGCACGCGGATCGCCGCGGTGCGGTTTTCATAGGCCCAGCAGATCGACGTGGGCGCGTGGGCATTGGGCACCAGACGGTCGTAGGAATTGCCATGGGGCGCCATGATCAAGGCAGACGGCGCAAGGGCGTTCATACAGCCCGCAATCGCGTGCTGCAGGGCGGAAGTGCCTTCTGGCCCACCGTTGTCGAAGATGTTGGTGCCGTTTTCGTCCAGCACGGAGAAGTGCACATGCATGCCGTTGCCGGAATACTCGGCATAGGGTTTGGCCATGAACGAGGCCGCGAACCCATGTTGCCGTGCGAGGCCCCGAACCAGCAGTTTGAACAGCCACGCGTCATCGGCGGCCTTCATGGCAGGGCCGTGGGAGAGGTTGATTTCGAACTGGCCCAACCCAGCCTCGGATATGGCGGTTTCGGCGGGGATATCCATCGCTTCGGCCCCGTCGTAAAGTTTGGTGAAGAACCCGTCAAAGGCATCGAGTGCGCGCAGGCTGAGGATCTCAGCGCCTGGACGGCGTTTGCCGGATCGGGGCGAGGGGACGACCTGCAGATCTTTGCCGCTGTCATCGACAAGGTAGAATTCAAGTTCTGTCCCCACGATGGGTGTCAGGCCGCGATCGGCGTAGCGTTTGAGGACGGCGTTCAGGGCATGGCGGGGGTCGCCGTCAAACGGGCGGCCATCTTCGCGAAACATCCACATAGGCAAAAGCGCTGTGGGGCTGTCGAGCCATGGCATGGGTATAAAGCCACGGTCGGTGGGCAAGGCCACGCCGTCTGGGTCGCCGGCCTCAAACACAAGAGGCGATCCGGCGATGTCTTCGCCCCAAATGTCGAGGTTCAGCACAGACAGCGGAAAGCGGGTGCCGTCGTCCTCGATTTTCTGGGCGAACCGTGCGGGGATGCGTTTGCCGCGCGCCACCCCGTTGAGGTCAGAGGCCGCGACGCGGATGGTTTTGATGTGCGGATGATCGTGCAGCCATGTCATGGGGTCACCGGATGATTTGAGGCAAAAACCGCGCGCGGGGGCGTTTGACATCCTGCGGCAGGTGGGCGTTCAGACGTTTGCCGATGCGACCCATCAGGCCGATAACCACCAAGGTCAGCAGGATGAAATAGAACGCCAGAATGGGGTAGGGCACGAAGGGATTGAACGTCTTGTCGGCAAAGAAATTCGCATAATAGAGAGCGTCGCCCCGTTGTTGCCAGGCGGGAAAGCCGGTGAAAAAGACCAGAGTGGTGGAGTGGAACAGAAAGATCGCCTCGTTCGTGTAGGCGGGCCACGCCAGACGCAGCATCGTGGGCCAGATCACGCGGCGAAAACGGGACCAGCCCGCCAGTCCATAGGCGTCGGCGGCTTCGGTATCGCCTTTGGGGATGGACTGAAGCGCGCCATAAAAAATTTCGCCGGTATAGGCGGAGGTGTTGAGAAACAGCACGATCAGCGCGCCCAGCCACGCAGAGGTGAAAGGGTCAAAAAAGGCGTATTGGCTTTTGAGGCTCAGAAAGAAGAAATACGCGAAGAAAAATTGGATAAAGAGTGGGGAGCCGCGGAAGAGAAAGATGAACCATTCGGAGGCCTTCCGGATCACGGGGTTGCGCGCCGCTTTGCCCAAGGCCACGGCCGTGGCCAGCACAAACCCTGCCAGCAGGGCGACAGTGCCAAAGTAGATGTTCCAAATCATGCCGGAGCCGATCAGCGTGAACTGTTGGCAGAGGGTATAATCACTGCGCGGCAACAAACGTTCCCCGATCCCGATGGAGCGCAGGCCGTATTGGGCGATGGTGTTCAGGCACTCTTCCATCAGGCGTGTCCGTTCTCTGGGGGCGCCAGAGTTTTGGAAAAACTCTGCTGCCAAATTTTTTGCAAAAATTTGGTCATGCGGCGGCCTTGCGTTGGGCCTCACCGGCGGCTGTGGCCTGCCCGCGGGTCAGGCGACGCATCAGCCGATCGAGCACAATTTCCGAGACACGGGTGAAGGCGAGGTAGAAGATCAGCAGCACAAGGAAATACCACATGCGCCAGTCCCCATGGGGGTAGTCGGTAAAGCGAGGGGTTTTCGTACCGCCAAGTTCACGCGCCCAATAGACGACGTCTTCGACCCCCAAAAGGAACAACAGCGGTGTGGCCTTGATCAGGACCATCCACAGGTTCCCCAACCCAGGCAGGGCATAGACCCACATTTGCGGAACGATGATGCGCCAGAAGGTTTGGCGACGGGTCATGCCGTAGGCCTCTGCCGTCTCAAGTTGCGCCTTTGGGACAGCGCGCATGGCGCCGAACAGGACGTTGGCGGCAAAAGCCCCAAAGACAATGGCAAAAGTGAAGACGGCGAGGAAGAACCCATATGTCTCATGAAGCCATTGGGGCGCGTTGCCCAAAGGCATCTTTGCTTCGGGGCAGACGAGGAAATCATTGCCCTGGCGGATGGCGTCGGGCCAGTCGGGGCACAGCACCTGATGGCGCAAGTATTCGATGCCCTGATCCAGCGCGATCACGAAAAAGAGGAAAAAGGCGATGTCAGGCACACCGCGCACGATGGCGATGTAGCCTTTGCCGAACCACGCCAATGGGGCAATCCGGCTGCGGGCGGCCACGGCGCCCCCAAAGCCAAAGGACAGCGACAAAGGTGCGGTGATGGCCAGCAGGCTGAGCACTGTCAGGAACGACCAATAGAACCCCATGTGCTTGCCCGTGGTCAGGTAGCACGACAACCATGTCAGGCCTTCGAGGGCGGAGGGGTCTGTGCAATAGCTAAAAATGGGGTCGCCTGTGGATACTTTGGAATTGAGTTTTTCGGGTCAGATGAAGGAAGGGTCCGCGCCCCACCGCAAACGGGGGGCGCGGACCGGATCGTTCTGCGTTGGTTCGATTATTCGAACGTGGACGCCACTTCCCACTTCACGATCAGTGCGTTGAGGGAGCCGTCTTCTTTCATGGAGGTGATGGCGGCATCGAATGCGGCCTTCAGATCTGCGTCGCTTTCGCGCACGCCCATGCCGACGCCGCCGCCAATGGATTCTTCGCGTTCCAGCATCACCAGCTCGTCAGAGCCGTCCATGGCGCCCAACAGGAAGGATTTGTCGGCCAGCACAGCGTCGGCTTCGCCGTTGCGCACGGCGGCGATGGTTTCTTCCGGGGTTGCAAATTCAACCACGGTCCAGCCTTGTTCGGCAATGAATGCCGCCTGAATGGTCCCGGTTTGGGCCGCGATCACGCCGCCTTCGACTTCGGTGTCTGCGGACAAGGCGAGGTAGGAGGACGGATCAGCTGGAGTGTAGGCTTGTGTGAAGTCGATGACTTCGTCACGTTCATCTGTGATGGACATGCCTGCAATGATTGTGTCGTAGTTGCCGGACACCAGGTTGGGGATGATGCTGTCCCATTCGTTGGTGACCCATTCGCAGGTCAGTTCAGCGCGCGCGCAGAGCTCATCGCCCAGCTCACGTTCAAAACCGTCGACTTCGCCGGCGTCGTTGAGGAAGTTCCAAGGGGCGTAGGCGCCTTCGGTGCCCATGCGAACGACGGAATGGCCATCGGCCATGGCGGTGGTTGCCGTGAGCAGGGCTGCGACGGCTGCAGTTGCCAAATATTTCATGTGAGTTCTCCTGTTGGGTGACACGTCTTGTCGTCTTGACTGCGGCACCCTGCTGTTTTTTGGCCCATGATACAAGGGGTTTCGGTCTAAATCAGACGCAAGGGCAGGTGCGAATTTTTGTGGTCAGATCAGGCCAAACCATCAAGGGTGCGGCACTGTGCGATCAGGTCGCCCTGATCGGTGCCCAGCCATTGCTGTTGAAACTGCGATAGGGTGCCATCGGCGGAGACCTCGGCCAGCAGATCATCGAAGTGGCGCAGCAGATCCTGCGCATCTTCAGCGATGGCAAGGGCGGAGCCGCCGGAAAACGTGGGATATTCACCCACCACGTAGTACCCCGATTGATCGGTGATCTGGGCGCGGGCGTTGTGCGAGCCAAAGAGGGCGTCGATCTCACCTGCGGCGAGGGCGGCCAATGCGGCCTCCTCCGTTGGGAAGGCCTGCGTTTTGCGCCCTGCCTGATCCATGGCGGCGTGATACAAAGATTGATCCAGCACGCCGATGGTTGCTGTGGACAGATCCACCGTGGGCTGTGTGGCGATGAATTCACCGCTTTCATTGCCGGAGGTGACATAGGGACAGGTGAAGTCGACGATGCGATCGCGCGCCATGGAATACCCGAAACCGCCCGTTACAATATCGACGTCACCGCGGGCCAGCGCCTGAAAAATATCGCCCATGGGCAGATCGACCCATTCGCAGGTATAGCCACCGCGCGCGCACAGCTCATCCACCAGTGTTTTGTCGAAACCGCGCACGTCATCGGTGCCGGGATCGAAGATATAGGGCGGGTAGTGGCCGCCCGTCGCGATGGTCAGGGTGTCCGCTGCAGGGGCCGTTGCCGCCAGCGTAAGGAGCAGGGCAAGCGACCTCATGCGGGGGCGGTTACGGACAAAAAGCCGCGCAGACGGTCTGATTTCGGGGCGGTGAACAGCTCGGCCGGTGGGCCCTGTTCTTCGATGCGACCTTGGTGGAGGAACACCACATGGTCAGAGATGTCATGGGCCATCCGCATATCGTGAGTAACGACCAACATGGTGCGGCCCTCAGCCGCCAAGTCTTTGATGACCTTGACAACTTCCTGTTCCAATTCCGGATCCAGCGCCGAGGTCGGCTCATCAAACAAGAGCGCCTTGGGTTCCATGCAAAGGGCCCGCGCGATGGCGGCGCGCTGCTGTTGGCCGCCCGACAGCATTGCCGGATAGACATCGCATTTGTCGCCGATGCCCACCTTGTCGAGGTACCGGCGGGCGGCGGCCTCAACCTCGGCCTTGTCACGTTTGAGGACAGTGACGGGCGCCTCCATCACGTTCTCAAGGATTGTCATGTGCGCCCACAGGTTGAACTGTTGAAACACCATGCTGAGGTTCGTACGGATGCGGATCATTTGCGCCCGGTCGCCCGGATGACGTGCCGCCCCTGTTCCTTTCCACGTCACAGGTTCACCGCAAAACAGAATGTCGCCCTGCTGGCTGTCCTCAAGAAGGTTGGCACAGCGCAGCAGCGTGGATTTGCCCGACCCCGATGAGCCGATAAGGCTGATGACATGGCCCTGGGGGGCCGTGATGTCGACGCCTTTCAGCACCTCCAGATCGCCGTAGGCTTTGTGCAGATTGCGGATTTCGATGACGGGATCGGTCAAATGGGGCCTCAGGTCGTGTGGGTAAAAGTGCCTGAGGACTTGGCCCTAAATCGCGGCTGATTGCAAGGTGTCTGCACATGTTCCCGTGGGGGAGGGCGGCAGCGGAATGTCGTAGGCCGATTTGGGCAGGGTGGCAAAGCCAAAAAGCTGTAGCGTCTCGGCGTGATCAGGCGACAGGCCGACAATCGCGGCCTGGAGGGCAGCGCGCAGGGGCGTGGGATCGTTGGTCTTGGCAGTGACAAAGGTTTGCGCGGGCGAAAGCCCCGTTCGTCCGATGACCCGCACCTGCGCCGCCAGCGGATCCCACCGTTCCAACATGCGCCATGTCACCACATCGATGGCGGCAAGATCTGCACGGCCTGTGGCAACGGCGGCCATGCTGTCGGCGTGGGCGCCGGTGCGCAGGGTGGTGTGAAACTGCAGGCCCCGCGCGGTCAGGGCGGCCAAAGGCGCGCCCCAGCCCGATTGCGACAGCGCATCGTTATAGGCAAAACGGCCCAAGGCGGCAGGGGCCAGGCCGCGCGGCGCATCCTCGGCGCGCACGATGAACACCGAAGTGTAGTAGCCCGCGGGGGTGTCAGGCAGCCGGTGATCCCCCGCACCCAGCACGGTCACATCATCGCGGTGCCGCGCGCGGTAAGGCAGGTTGCAAATCTGCCCCAACAGCAGATCCTCGCGCCCCCATGCCGCATCATAGGCCAGATCACGGGTCAAGTGTCGGGGCCCGTATCCAAGATGATCCCGCACCCCAGCCCACAAGGCATCCAGCGCGGCCGTTGTTTCGGGCCGGTCATACATCGGAAGGGCAGCGATCATTGGATCAGCTGTCGGATGAGACACGCAGTCGGGCGGCATGGCTGTCTTGATCCGACACGCCCAACATCGGGGCGACCATCCGCAGCAGGGCGTCTTCGGCCTTGTCGCGTTTGCCATCGGCCAAAACCACCGACCACAGCCCCTCAATGACGCCGATGCGGTCCTCAAAAGGGACTGCATCCTTGATGGCACGGGTGAAACGGACGGTGTCCGGCGCCTCTTGCTCGGCGGTTTCGCATTCGGCCCGCAGGGACGCTGCCTCCGCCTCTGACAGGCCATACCGCGTGGCCAGCACCGCATCGATCTGGGCCACTTCGTCGGCATCGTAATTCCCATCCGACCTGGCAAGACGCACAAGTAAGGCACCCAGTGCCACGCGCGCATCGGAGGGGGACAGGGGGGCGGGGTCGGGCGCGGTCAACCGCTTGAACAGATCAGCAAACATGGTGGAGATATAGGCAGGCGCGCGCCAAAGGCCAACCCATCAGTCCCGCAGGGCCGCCGCAGCCTCGGGGGCCATGCCGAACGTCTGCGTGGCGATGGCCACGACTTGCTGTTCGCGTTCATGGCGCTGCCCATCGGCGTCTGCGACCTTCCAAAGCGCGCGCACAAACATATCCCGTTCGCCGGTTGAAATGGCTGTCGTCAGGACATCAGCCAACTCATGGGTGTCGGGCATCGCCCCCTCAAGCTTTTCGCACTCGGCCCGCATTTTGGCCGCCTCGACCGCATTCAGGGCGTAAATATCCGCCAAAAGATGGTCGATTTCTTCAATCTCTTGAAACAGATAGGCCCCGTCGGCCTTGGCCACCCGCACCAAAAGCGCACCCAACGCATGGCGCGCATCCGCTTCGGGCATGGGGGTGATTTCGGTGGCAGCGGCCCGAAGACGCGCAATTATTCGATCAAACATGCCCGCAAGAATAGGCGCATGACAGGGCCGCGCAAGCCTCAAAATCCATCATCACAATGTGGCAAATTTCGCCCCAAGATCATCCAGCATCTCGGACAGCCCCCAAGGCGGGTTCACAACATACAGCCCCGATCCAACCATCCGATGTCCAGGGCGCGCCGGTGCAAACCCCACTTCATGGCGCAGGGCGTCCGGAAAGGCATGCCCCAAAGCGCCCAGCATCTCAGAATGACGGTGATCCGTCAGAACAGGATACCACAAAAGCAAAACCCCGACAGGCCACGCCTTGGCCAGCTTCGCCAAATGACGCGGCACCACTGCATAGTCGTCTTTCACTTCATAAGAAGGATCAACCACCATCAGCCCCCGCCGTGGTGTCGGCGGGCAAACAGAGTAGGCCATCTCGAACCCGTCTTTGCGGTGAATATGCGCTGCAGGCACAGCCGCGCGCAGGGCGGTGTTCTCTTGGGGGTGAAGTTCCGCAATGTGCAGCACATCGTCCCCGCGCAACAAGCGTGATGCAATCCACGGGCTGCCCGGATAGGCCTCCGCTCCATTCTCAGCGCGACAGTCCGCCACAACATCACCATAAGGCGTGCCCTGCACCCAAGCGCCCACAGCCTCAATGCCTGCCGCAGCCTCACCCGTCTTCACCGCCTGCGCGCTCGACAGGTCATAAAGCCCGCGCCCCCCGTGGGTCTCAACATAACTCAGCGGTTTGTCCTTGCGGGTCATATAAGACAGGATCCACGCAAGGGCTGCATGCTTATGCACATCCGCCAGATTGCCCGCATGAAATCCGTGTTGATAGGACAGCACAGCAGCGTTCCCTTCTTCTTTGGGTCAAAAATACCTCGGGGGGGCCCGAAGGGCGGGGGCAGCGCCCCCTTTTGCGCCCCGTCAGGGGCGCGGGTCGGACGGGCCTTGCCCGTTCGAAACGGCCTACTGAAAAAACAGATGCTTTAAAAGGGACGTTGAAAAGGCGGGGTCATCTCTCGTGTGTGCAGCCTTGTCTCCAGCCCATAGTAACCCGGATCCCCTGCCAAATGGCGGAAATTCCGCGCCATGTTTCCCATGATGCCGTCCAACGCGTAGTCACGAACCCAATGGCTTGCGTTGTTGGCGCGGTTGAAGGTCCAGGCGTAGGTGGACATCTGGTCGTCGCCACCTGCCGCCCCGATCCTTTGGGCCTCTTGCAGGTCGCGCTTGGCCTGACGGCTGTGGGATGTGGCCGAAATCCCAGCGGAATACATGAAATTGCGAAGCGGCACCGCGCGGCTCCGGTCCCGCCACCGCAGGGCAGAGCGCGGGGACATCCGGTCTGTTCTGCTGTAGGACACGGCATCCAGGTTCACCCCCTCATGATCTGATAGCCCCTCAATCGCCATCGCATCATCAAAGATGCGTCGATAAGGACGGCTCACCGTATACAGCGCAAAGAGCCCGCGATCGGGGCGCGGATTGGGCCCGTTGATCGGGGTGAGAACATGATCGGTCACGATCTGGCGGATTTCGTTAATATGGCGCGCTTCAATCTTGGCGTTCTGATTGTATTTCAGATCAAGAATCAACAGGCTGACGTTTGAGTTCGCAGGACGAGAAATCGCACGGGCAACGGCATCCAGATGCGGTTCCAGATTGGCGGAATTCCAGTCAATGATCTCGGACCCATGCCATGCTTTGTACCTGTCGGCCTTTCGCGTGATGTCAATCTCAAGCGCATTGGCCCCCGCCTGTAAGGCGCGGCGCAGCTTGGTGGCATCGTTCACTCGATGGGCGATGACATAGAACCCCATGGGCTGACCTCCGTCTAGGTCAGCAAAGGGTGCCGTGTGCGGGGCCGTCAAACCAGTCGGGTATTCCCCACTGGCCGGACGTTGCCTTAGGTCAAACCAAACGTGACGTGTCGACGGCAGCGCGCACGAAATCCGCAAACAACGGGTGGGGCGCGAAAGGTTTGGATTTCAATTCGGGATGGAATTGCACGCCGATGAACCACGGATGATCTTTCCATTCCACGATCTCGGGCAGGCGGCCATCCGGCGACATGCCTGAGAAACACAGCCCCGCTGTCTCAAGCTTTTCGCGGTACTTCACGTCGACCTCATAGCGGTGGCGATGCCGTTCTTCGATGGCGGTGTCGCCATAAACCTCAGCCACGCGGGTGCCCTTGGTCAGCGTCGCGTCATAGGCGCCCAACCGCATGGTGCCGCCCTTGTCGTCGTCCGCTTTGCGCTGCACCTTGGCGTTGCCCTGCACCCATTCCTTCAGGTGATAGACAACCGGTTCAAATCGTTTCTGCCCCGCCTCATGGTCGAATTCCTCCGATCCCGCAGCCCCAATGCCCGCCACGTTGCGCGCGGCCTCAATCACGGCCATTTGCATGCCCAGACAGATGCCCAAATAGGGGATTTTGCGGGTGCGGGCGAATTCGGCCGCCTTGATTTTACCTTCGGTGCCGCGTTCACCAAAACCACCCGGCACGAGGATCGCGTGATAGCCTTCAAGATGCGGGGCGGCGTCTTCGCGGTCGAAGACTTCAGCATCGACCCAAGACACATTGACCTTCACACGGTTGGCCATGCCGCCATGGGTCAGGGCCTCCTTGATCGACTTATAGGCATCCTCAAGCTGGGTGTATTTGCCCACGATGGCCACGTTCACCTCACCATCGGTGTTGTGGATGCGGTCTTTGACGTCATGCCAGACGGACAGATTGGGGGCCGGTGCGGGCGTGATGTTGAAGGCATCCAGCACCGCCTGATCCAGCCCCTGTTCGTGGTAGGCCAGCGGGGCCTCATAGATAGATTTCAGATCATAGGCTGCAACAACGGCTTCCTTGCGAACGTTACAGAACAGCGCGATCTTCTCGCGTTCCTTTTCGGGGATGGGCTGTTCAGACCGGCAGACAAGAATGTCAGGCGCAATCCCGATGGACTGCAATTCCTTGACCGAGTGTTGGGTAGGCTTGGTTTTCAACTCACCGGAGGCCGCCAGATAAGGCAGCAACGTCAGATGCATGAAAATGCATTCGCCGCGGGGTTTGTCATGGCTGAACTGGCGGATCGCCTCAAAGAACGGCAGGCCTTCGATATCGCCGACGGTGCCGCCGATTTCGCACAGCATGAAATCAACCTCGTCTTCCCCGATTGAGATGAAGTCTTTGATTTCGTTGGTCACATGGGGGACCACCTGAATGGTTTTGCCCAGATAATCGCCGCGCCGTTCTTTCTCCAACACGTTGGAATAGATCCGGCCCGATGACACGCTGTCCGTCATGCGCGCGGGCACGCCTGTGAACCGTTCGTAGTGCCCCAGATCAAGGTCTGTTTCGGCGCCGTCGTCCGTTACGAACACTTCGCCATGTTCAAACGGCGACATCGTGCCCGGATCAACGTTGAGGTAGGGATCCAATTTGCGCAGGCGCACCGAAAAGCCGCGGGCCTGCAACAGCGATCCCAGCGCCGCCGACGCAAGGCCTTTGCCCAAAGAGGACACCACACCGCCGGTGATAAAAACAAAACGCGCCATGGATGAAGGCCCCCCGTGATCCGGCCCTTGCCGGAGAAATTTCATTGAACTGCATCCTTCAGCCGCCTACTGGCGCCCGCCGGATTGCATGTATCACGGGATTTAAGTCTATCCGGATTCGCCGTCCCGTGGCAACCAATCCATGACCAAACAGGCGGCCAAAACCGCAATATCGTGACGTCGTGGGCCATAGGCCCACAACAGATCGTAGGATTACGCCAGTTTAGTTGGCGTCAGGAACCAGGGGTTCGTCCGTCGGAGTGGTCACAGAAGGGGGCAGCAGGCTGTCGCCTGCGCTGGGTGCCGGTGCGCCCTCAGCCGGAGGGGGCAGCAGGCTGTCGCCGTCCACCACAGACGCGTCGCTGGCCTGGCTGGCCGACAAAATGGTCAGCGCAACGGAGGTGCAAATGAACGCGATGGCCAACAGCCATGTGACTTTGCCCAAAGCCGTCGCAGCAGCACGGCCTGTCATGGCACCGCCACCGCCCCCGCCGCCACCAATGCCAAGACCGCCGCCCTCAGACCGCTGCAACAAAACCACGCCAATCAGCGCGAGAGCGAGGAGCAAGTGAACAACAAGAACGACGTTTTCCATGGGACAGGCCTTTGGCGATGGGACAGGCGGTATCTAGAAGCGAATGCAAAGGCCCGCAACCCCCTGTCGGGCGTTTCGCACGATGACTTTGATCGGTGTGCAGAGGATCGGACGGTTTCTAGAACCTTCGGCGCGGCATCCGCAGACCTTCGGGCAGTCCAGCAGCAGGGCCCGCGTGATATCGGGGCAGGGGTTTGATGGGCAAAAGCACGACGCCCATGGTCACACAAATCCACAACAGGTTCACGACCGGCACCAAATCACTGCCGGGGGCCATGATGTCGACACACCATCTGGCAATGACGAAGGGGACAAGGCAGACCAGCCCCCGTTTGAACATGATCCAACGTGTGTTCTGGCGCATCCGTTCACGACGCACGCCCGGCCGATCGGCGTGCACTGCGTCTTGGTGTTTGGCTTCGGTGCGGCTGACACCTGTGCGGCGGATGATATGGGCAAAGGCAAACCACAGGCTTGCCGCGCTGAAGGCGGGGGGGATCATGGCGATGGCCCACCCCTCCTGCATCAATGCAAAGAACCCAAGGCCCAAAACAACACTGATCCCAAGGGCAATCTTGGCCCCGAATATCAGACGGGCGATTTCAATTTCCGCGTAAGTCGGGCCGGTCGGTGCCCCATGGGCGGGAAGACCTGACAGATGCCATTCATAAAGCTGACGCGCCGCAAGGCCTGCGCCCGCGCCCAGACAGGAGAGGTATAGGGGCAACAAAAGGATCATGTAGATCAACATCGCGCCCCCGGCCACGGCAGAGGCGATCATGCCCACGTAGCACAACACATGCGCCAAAAGGAGCCCGCCCGACCACATGAAATCAGGTTCATTTATCCGCGGTTCTGAGTGTGAGTTCGCCATAGCGGTGCGCCATTGTTTTTTGTCGTTCGATCAGTTTGGCAAAGCAATATGGCGAAATTCAGGATAATTATGGGCTGACTATTCGTCCACGTCATCCATATCTGCCTGACCGGACAGGCGCCGGCGCACATGCGACCAGCTGAGGCCCACGCCCAACACCAACGACAACGTCACAAGGGCGATCCAGGTGTTTACGGTCGGATTTTCAAAGTTGATCCAGCCCAGATCAAACGCCACCCAAAGGCCAGCGCCCACCAAGGCCAGCACCAGGATCATGCCCAGCGGCCCGATGGACCGCAGGGTGGCGCGCAGGTAAATGATGTATCCGATCACCAACAGCAGCCCGCCCAAGACGGCGATGGACAAGGTCTCTGTCCCGTTTTGCTGCACCCAACGGATGAAGTTGTAGGGCGTGGGGTTGTAGGTCGCCGCCAGCAAAACAAACGCAAAGAGCCACCGCAGAAGAAAACCGGTCATATCGAAGCCCCATCCAAGCTGGTTGTGTCAAATCAGGGGCCAAGATGGCTGCGCGCGCGCGGGCTGTCCAGATGCGGGTTTCTATGGGGGCTCAAATGCGTGCTTTCACCCCAGCGCGCAATGCCCTATGAGGAGCGCGGATTTCTGCAAGCAAGGGGCCTGATCTGATGGCAAACGTAGTGGTTGTCGGCGCTCAATGGGGCGACGAAGGCAAAGGCAAGATCGTGGACTGGCTGTCGGAACGCGCCGATGTGATCGCGCGGTTTCAGGGCGGGCACAACGCGGGCCATACGTTGGTGATTGATGGGACCGTCTACAAATTGCATGCCTTGCCCTCCGGCGTGGTGCGCGGCGGCAAGCTGAGCGTCATTGGCAACGGCGTGGTGCTGGACCCTTGGCACCTGCTGAATGAGATTGAAACGATCGAGGCACAAGGCGTTGAAATCACGCCCGAAACACTGATGGTTGCGGAAAACACGCCGCTGATCCTGCCGTTCCATGGGGAGTTGGACCGCGCACGTGAAGAAGCGGCGAGCAAAGGGACCAAGATCGGCACAACCGGTCGCGGCATCGGGCCATGCTATGAAGACAAAGTGGGCCGTCGCGCCGTGCGCGTCGCAGATCTTGCCGACCCTGCCACGTTGGAGGCCCGTGTGGACCGTGCGTTGCAGCACCATGATCCATTGCGCAAGGGGCTTGGGATTGACCCCATCGACCGCGACGCGCTGATCGCTCAACTCCAAGAGATCGCACCGAAGATTTTGCCCTATGCCGCCCCAGTGTGGAAAGTGCTGGCCGAAAAGCGCAAAGCGGGCAAACGTATTCTCTTCGAAGGCGCACAAGGTGCGCTGTTGGATATTGATTTTGGGACCTATCCTTTCGTGACGTCGTCCAACGTGATTGCAGGACAGGCCGCCACTGGCGTGGGCCTTGGCCCGACGGCGATTGATTATGTCTTGGGCATTGTGAAGGCCTATACCACCCGCGTGGGCGAGGGCCCGTTTCCGACCGAGTTGGAAGATGCCGACGGTCAGCGGTTGGGGGAGCGTGGCCACGAATTTGGCACCACAACAGGGCGCAAACGTCGCTGCGGTTGGTTTGATGCCGCACTGTTGCGACAGACCTGTGCCACATCGGGTATCACGGGCATTTGCCTGACCAAACTGGACGTGTTGGACGGGTTCGAGACATTGAAGATCTGTGTGGGCTATGACCTTGATGGGGAGCGGTTGGATTATCTGCCCACCGCTGCCGAGGATCAGGCGCGCTGCGTTCCGGTCTACGAAGAGATGCCGGGTTGGTCTGAAAGCACAGAAGGTGCGCGGTCGTGGGCGGATTTGCCGGCAGCGGCGATCAAATATGTGCGCCGTGTGGAAGAATTGATTGATTGCCCTGTCGCCCTAGTTTCCACCTCACCGGAACGCGAGGACACGATCCTTGTGACGGACCCTTTCGCTGACTGAGGGATTGCAGGCGATGACATTGAAGGCACGCAAAAGATGGGCGTTGGTGATCCTGTTGGTCGGGTTGCCGGTTTACGTGGTGCTGACGGTGTCGATCCTCAATTGGCTGTATCCTGACCCGCTGAACCGTCCGCCCCTTTGGGTCGAATTGGGGATTTACGTGGGCTTGGGTATTTTGTGGGCCATGCCGTTCAAATTCATTTTCAAAGGCGTTGGGCAAGGCGACCCAGACGCGCAAGAGTGATCCAGTAGAGCCGCTGCGCGGCCCGTTATTTACGGGCGCTTGGGGCCGGTGTGAGCCCTGATCCCTAAGGTGAGCATTGCGGTTTGACTGTGGATCTTCAGGTATTTTTGACCCAAAGAAGCCAAGGTCACGAAGTGCAAAAACGGCGCGCGGGTGGGGACCTGCGCGCCGTTTTTGGATTTTGAGTGGGGCCTAGCTGGCCTGACGTTCGGGGTTGAACCGGCTGTCATCGGCCACTTGGAACCGCCCGTTGCGGATTTTGGTGAACCGGCCGGCGCGCAGCAGGTCTGCAAAGCTGCGTAGCCCGTCTTCTCGGTTGAAATCCTGATCAGACACCGCGCGGACGCGCCGGATGATTTGAGGCCGAGAGAATTCGCCTGCGCCTTCGACGAAGGAGGTGTAGGCGGCTGCGGCTTCAAGCAGATCGGGCAGGTCGCGTGCGCCCATGTTTTCCGCAAATTCCGCGAAGGATTTGGCGGCGGCATCTTGGGCGGGGGCACCGGTGCGTGCGGCCACGCGACGAGGGGTCACGGGTGTGTCCGACGCTGGTGTGTCGCCCGCGGGCAGATCGACGCGTTGGGCTGCCACCAGTTTGAGCGGCGCGGGACGCGGGCGTTCGGTGCGTGCCGGGCCGCGCACGACAGGGCGGGGGCGGGGCGCACCTTCCGGGCGGACAACCTCGGAGAGGTCGTTGCGAAAGGCGTTTTCGACCTCTTGCGCGGAGGTATCATCGTCGCCCACCTGACGTGCGGCCTCTTTTGCGGCCACCGCGGCCTTGAGCTGCGCAATCGCGTCGCGGCGGCGGCTGCTTTCGGGGTCCTGCATTTTGACATCGGTTTCGGACATCAGCCGATCAATCGCCTGATCATCCACGTTTTCTTCGGACGCGATGAAGCCTTGTGCGACCTGATCTTCAGTGTCGGGCGCTGTGTTCGCTGGGGCCGGTGCATCCTCCACGGGTGCTGTATCCTCGGCTGTTGGGGCTGCCTCTGACGCGATTGATGTCAGGTCGGCGGCGAGATCTGCGTCGAAGTCATCGTCGTTGAAGTCGCTGTCTTCGAGGTATTCGTCCAGATCATCTGCCCCGTCGAGAAGGCCGAGGTTTGGGCCTGTGTCCGGCGTCGGGGCTTGCTCGGTTGGATCATCCGCTTGTGTTGTCGCATCTGATGACGCGGGCGCGTCGGTTTCAGAGTGCTGGGATTTTTCATAGTCGGCACGTTTCATGCGGACAACGCGGGCGCGCGGTTCGGTCGCGGCCGGCGCGTCCTGTGCGGCCTCGGCATCCGGTTCGGCATTGGGCTGGGCAGGTGGTTCAGCCGAGGCGTCGGGTTCTGCCGGGGCATTGGCATCGGCGTCGTCGTCCTGTGTTGTGGCGGCCTGACGGGCCAACAGGCGCGAAATCATATCCGGTGCGGCTGGCGTTTTGGTGGTGTCCACCTCTGCTTCGGATGTGTCCGCCTCGTCTGCCACGTCCGGGGTTGTGGCGGCGGGCAGGAAGTCTTCGGTCAGGTCGTTTGTGGGGTCACTGTCTGCCGGGCCCACGACGGCGCGGATGCGCTGCAGCTTGGCGGCGACACTGTCGTCGTCAGGATGCGCCGGGGCAGTGGAGGAGGCGACTTGAGTGTCTGCCGCGTCGAGGGGGGCGTTGTCGAGATCCGCCTCTGCGCCTTCCGCAGCACTTGGTGCGTTGTCAGCGTCGGGCATCGCAGGTTCCGCATTGTCCTCGGCCTGATCGTCTTGCGCTGCAAGTTCCACGGTGCTTGAGGGCGCGCTTGCGCTTTCTTCGGTGCTTTGTTCAGCCTCAGCCTCAGCCTCAGCCTCAGCCTCAGCCTCAGCCTCAGCCTCAGCCTCAGCCCGGGCCTTTTCCTCGGCCTCGGCAGCCAGTTTGGCACGGTGTGCGTCTTCGCGGGCGGCCTTGCGGGCGGCGCGGGCCTCTGCCTCGGCGGCGAGGCGATCATTCTCTGCCTTTGCTTGAGCGTCGGCTTCGGCGGCGGCCTCAGTCGCGGCCTTATTCTCAGTCTCGGCGTCAGCTGTGCCTTCGTCCCCTGTCCGCGTATCCGAAGCGAGCATGGCCGGACGCAGCACGATTCCGTCGTCTTCCATGCGCGCGTCCACGCGGCGCGAAATCTCACGCTCGGCAATACGGGCGAGCATTTCGGCGTCCGGCGTCGGAGGCTCCGCACCGAAGTAGCGGTCATCAGCGGCCAAACCGCGGAAGTACTCAGCAATTGCCTTCATCGTGTTGAAGGAATCGTCGAATCCCTCCAGCGTGCAGGAAAACGTCCCGTAGGAGACGGTTAAAATCTTGCTTGTTCCAACCATAATAGCTCGCTTTCTACTCAAACCTTTGAGGTGTTGTTTACCATCAATTGGTTCGCAATCCGGAACAGACCTGCGTTATCTTGGGTATTATTTCGTGACCAAATTGGGGCACGTTTCCAAATTCAGGGGTAATCAAACGTGAAGCCACCGATTGTTTCAAGTACAGAACCGATCACACTGATCGGTGGTGCGAAAGTTGCCCATAGTGTTCTTACAGAAGCGTTAAGATACGCACCAAAAGTGGTTTGTGCCGATGGGGGCGCCGATACGGCGTTGTCCGCAGGGCTGACGGTTGAGGCTGTGATCGGCGACATGGACAGTGCAAGTGCCGCCGCAAAAACGGCGTATGGTGCGGTTCTGCATCCCATCGCAGAACAGAACAGCACAGATTTTGACAAGTGCCTGCGCAACATCGAAGCGCCTGCAATCCTTGGCGTGGGGTTTTTGGGCGACCGTGTGGATCACACCTTGGCTGTGTTGCATGTGCTGCAAAAGTATCGTCGCCCGATTGTGCTGCTGGGGGCGGATGATCTGGTCTTTATGGTGCCGGATCAGGTGCGGTTTGACGCCGTCCTGGGCCAACGCGTGTCATTGATGCCTGTCACCGACAGCATCGTCACCTCTCGTGGGTTGAAATGGGAGGTCACGGACGCGCCTATGTCCATGCGCGATTTCATCGGGTCCTCGAATGAAGCAACGGCGCAGGTGGTGGAGGTTCGCGCGACGCCCGGCATGGCGGTGATTATGCCGCCGGAGGCGTTGGGGTCGGTTTGGGCCGAGTTGACAGGCGGCGTTCCCGCACGATGATGTAAAGCCCTGCGGCAATTGTGATGCAGATGCCAAGCGCCGCAAGCCCGTTGGGCAGATCGCGAAACACCAGATAGCCGATGATCGTGCCGATGGGAATTTCGAGGTATTGCATGGGGGCGAGGGTGGCCGAGGGGGCGAATCGCAGGCTCCACGTCATCAGCAGATGGGCGAGGGTGCCCAGCGTGCCCAGCCACGCCAACAGGATCCAATCGCCGCCGGAGACGGGAGAGACGGCAAGGATGGGAACCTGTGGGAACAGAAGCAGTGCTGCGCCCACGAGGGGCACGGCCATCAGGCCCGACAACGCCTGTAGGCCAATGGGGTCCACGTCCTTGGCGATCTGACGGGTGACCAACATGAACAAGGCAAAGACAACGGCCACGCCCATGGGCAGAAGGGCGGGCCAGCCGACGGTGGCAAAGTTGGGTTGCACGACCAGAAGGGTGCCGATGAAGCCCACGGCGCAGGCGGCCAGCCGTTGGGGGCCCACTTCCTCATCCAGAAAGACGCGGCCCAGAAGCAACATGAGAAAGGGCATCACGAAGGCAATGGCAATGGCATCGGCCAGCGGCAGATATTGCAGGGCCGAAAACATCAGGCCGATGCCGCAGATGTGCAGCGCCGTGCGCAGGGCGGTCAGGCGGATCAGGCGCGCGCCTTTGGGCAACGGGTAGCCCACAAACCACACCAGCGGCAGCAACAGCAGGGCCTGCACGCTAAACCGGATGAAGACCAAGAAGCCCACCGACATCTCATCCCCGAGAACCTTGGCGGTGGCGTCGCCCAAGGGGGCCAGCACGCAAAAGCCCAGCATCAGCAGGACGCCCAGAAATGGTCGATCAGTCATTGGGGCACGATAGGGGGCCGGGCTGCGAATGGCGAGGGGGACCGTCCGGTGAAATATCGGGGTGCTGTGAGGTGGACTATATTGGGCCGGGGGGCTGGGTGATGGCCGCAGCAGTCGCCCGTTCGCGGTGCACTACATAAAGGCCCGACACCATGATCACCACGATCCCCCACAGGGCAAGGCCGTTGGGGATGTCATCAAAGACCAGATACCCAAGGATCGCCGCCGTAATGATCTCAAGATAATGAAGCGGGGCGAGGGTGGCCGCGGGGGCCACCGACAGCGCATAGGTCATCATCATGTGGGCTACGGTCGCAAAGAAGCCCACACCAAAGAGCAGGGCCCAATCAATGCCTTGTGGCACAATCAGGTCCAGCGCGCCCCAGCCGCGCCCATAGGCCAGCACCATCAAGGGCACCAGCAGCAGACTGGCGGCCAGCCCGGTCTGGAACTGCATCTCAACCGGGTGCATTTGGTCGCGCAACGCGCGTGTCACCAGAACATAGGCCGCAAAGCTGACGGCCGTGCCCAACGGCAGCAGGGCCACCAGACCAAAGGCCACAAAGCTGGGTTGGATCACCAAAAGACAGCCCGTAAACCCCACACAGGCCGCCATAATCCGGCGCGGGCCGATCTGTTCACCAAACATCAGCTTTCCAAACAAAAGGATGATGAACGGCTCCACAAACACAATCGCCAGCGCATCGGCCAAGGGCATGAACCGCAAGGCGGCGATGATCAAATAGGTCGAGAGAATCAAGAACACCGCCCGCCAGAAGATAAGCGGCCACAAGCGTGACGACAGACGCAACCGCAACCTCATCATCAGACAGACCGGCAGCATCAATGCTGTTTGCACCAAAAAACGCGCGGCAGTGATCTGGCCCACGGGCACGTGGTCCGCGGCCAGTTTGGCGCAGACGTCCAGCAAGGGCGCCACCAGGCAAAAGCCCACGATCAGCGCCATGCCCAGCGGGATGCGGTCCGGTCGTACAGAGGTTTGTGCAGCTGTGGTCATAGTGTGTCTTGGCCGATTTTTCGTGCCTGTGTCTGCCCAAAACCGACCCTTCAGGTGACGCGATGGTGACAGGCTGTAACAAGATCGCCCCTTCGCGTGGGCCGCGGACGTGCTAGGTTTAACGTATAACCGCCAAGAAAGAGACCCGAGTGCCGGAACATGCCCTAATCCTAGAAGCTGCGCGCAAGATGCAGATTCGCGACGCCACCCAGGTGGATGCGGCCAAGGGTGTGCGCGTGACGGTGCGCGCTGTGGGCATAAGCGGCGCTGATGTGCACGCTTGGCGTGGCGATATATCAGACCAGAATTATCCAATGACGTTGGGCCATGAAATTTCCGGTGTGGATGACACCGGCGCGTGTGTCGCCGTAAACCCCCTGATCTATTGCGGGGAATGCGATGCCTGTGTCGTAGGGCAAACCAATATTTGTCAGAACCGTCAGGTTCTGGGCTCTGGCTCCGTGGCGGGCGGTCTTGCGGGCAGTGTGGATGTGCCGAGGCGCAATCTGATGCGGGTGCCCGACCATCTGGGGTTTGAGCAGGCCAGCCTGATCGATCCTCTCGCCCGCGGGTGGCATGTGGCGCGGCTCGCGCGACGGGCGTTTCCGAAAGGGCGCACGGCGCTTGTGATCGGGGGGGGCGCGCTTGGATTTGCGGCGGCCCTCAGCCTGCGAACCCAAGGCGTTGATAACACGCGGTTGGTTGAGGAAAACGCGATACGGGCGGACTATTTAAAGGGGAAGACGGATATGCCTGTCACAGCCCCGTCCGACCTTCCCGTGCAGGATGCGTATGACATCGTGATTGACGCTGTCGGGTCGGTGGCGTCGCGGGCGCTGGCCTCTCTTCGGGTGCGGGCAGGCGGCATCATTGGCCACATCGGGCTGGGGGACGTGACGGGCGGTTTTGACATGCGCCGCCTGACAATGAATGAGGTCACGATCATCGGCACCTACGCCTACAGCGCCCTGGATTTTGAACAAACCGCAGAGGCGGTGTTTGAAGGGCGGTTGGGCGCGCTGGATTGGTATGAGGCGCGGCCCGTGACCCACGCGGCAGCAGCCTTTGACGATTTGAATGCGGGGCGCGTGGCGTCCCCGCGCGTGGTGCTGACCCTTTAGTCGGCCAGCTCATCGGCCAGCGTTTTGGCAAAATAGACGCGGTCAAATCCGTTCTCGCTCCGGCGGTCGGTTTCGACGTATCCCAGACGGGGATAGAGGGCCCTCGGCCCTGTCATGTGAATGTTGGTATAGAGGATCACACGGGCGATGTCTTGCGCCCGGGCGGCGTCTTCGCAGACGGCGATCAGGCGCGGGCCGATGCCCTGACCAGGGGTCGTGACGGCCACATTTTCCAACAGCATATCAGGGCCTTGCGGGTAGAAAATGATGTAGCCTGCAAAGGTGCCGTCGATGTGTGCGACGTGAACGGATTTCGTGGCAATGTCGCCTTCAAAGTCCGCGTCCATCGGTGGGATATGAGGGCCGATTTGCGGGATGTACTGGGCGTAGGCGTCACGGGCGCAGGCCCGTATCGCGGGGGCGTCTGCGGCGCAGGCGGGCCGGACGGTCAGCAATTGGGGACATTCACGGCAAGGCCGCCCAGTGCCGTTTCCTTGTATTTCTCGGACATATCGGCCCCCGTCTGGCGCATGGTTTCAATGGCGGCGTCCAGCGGCACCAGATGTGTGCCATCGCCCCGCATGGACAGGGACGCGGCCGACACAGCCTTGATCGCGCCAAGGCCGTTGCGTTCGATACAGGGCACCTGCACCAGCCCGCGCACGGGATCACAGGTCATGCCGAGGTGATGTTCCAGGGCGATTTCAGCCGCGTTTTCAATCTGTTCCGGTGTGCCGCCCATCACGGCGCACAGGCCAGCGGCAGCCATGGCGGCGGCACTGCCGACCTCGGCCTGACACCCTGCCTCCGCCCCCGAGATGGAGGCGTTGAATTTGACCAGACCGCCTATTGCCGCTGCCGTCAGAAGGAAATCCGGCACTTTGGACACGGATGCCCCCGGCACATGATCGAGGTAGTAGCGGATCGTGGCGGGCACCACGCCTGCCGCGCCATTGGTGGGCGCGGTGACGACCTGACCCCCGGCGGCGTTTTCTTCGTTCACGGCCATGGCGTAGGTCGACATCCAGTCGTTGATGGTGTGCGGCGCATTCAGGTTCACGCCGGCCTCTGCCTTGAGGGCGTCGTGGATGCCCTTTGCGCGCCGTTTCACGTTGAGCCCGCCGGGCAGGATGCCATTGGTCGCAAGCCCGCGATCGATGCAGTCATTCATCACCTGCCACAGCCGATTTAGGCCGTGATTGAGGTCGGCGCTGGAACGCCGGCTGAGTTCATTTTGACGTTTCATCTGTGCGATGCTGAGACCGTTTTTTGACGCCATTTCAAGCATTTCTGCGGCAGACTTGAACGGGTATGGAACGGGTGGGCCGTCGTCTTTGTCGGCCCCGGCGGCGACCTCGTCCTCGGTGAGGACGAACCCGCCTCCGATGGAGTAATACGTCACCTGTGTGACCACGTCTCCCTGGGCGTCGGTGCCCATCAGGATCATGCCATTGGCATGGCCGGGCAAGGCGGGGCCGTAGTCGAATTCGAGGTGTTCTTTTGGTTTGAAAACAAGCGGTTGGAACCCGTCGGGCTGCACTGTGCCTTCGGCCATGATGCGGGCCAATTCGGCGTCCGCTTTGTCTGCGTCGTAATCCTCTGCGCGAAACCCTGCGAGGCCCAAGATCGTCGCGCGGTCGGTGGCGTGGCCCACGCCGGTAAAGGCCAAAGACCCATGAAGAGAAGCGCGCAAGCCCCTGATTTCAAAGGGTTGTTGACGCAGATGATCCAGAAACCGGCCGGCCGCAACCATCGGCCCGATGGTATGGGACGAGGACGGGCCGATGCCCACTTTGAACATATCAAAGACGGAGAGAAACACGTGCCGCGGCCTTTCTGATTGATTGGGGGCATCATGGCGCAGCTGGGTGAAACGGCCCACCTCAAAACGACACTCAAGGGGCGGTTTGCGCAAAAGGTTAATCGCAGTTTTGGGGCTAAATCGGGCGTATGGTTTGCGTATGGCACGCGTATGGCTGGCGTATGGCAGCGCAGCCATCCTGGGGCCGTTGGGAGACTTGTTAACGGGTGTGCTGTAGGTCGCGCTGAACAGGGGACTCGCCCAAGGACGCACACTTGCCTATACCTGTGTTCAAGACCATGCGGGACGCCCCGCCACAGACCCGCACGACCCACAAGGAGCCGCCGATGCCATCTGACCTGTCCCCCATCGACAAGGCGAAATTCGTGGCCGCGAAACAGGCGAGCCTTTATGTTGAGGATGGCATGAAGGTGGGCCTTGGCACCGGATCAACCGCCGCGTGGTTGGTCAAATGCCTGGGCGAGAGGGTGCAGGACGACGGCCTGAAGATCAAAGGTGTGCCTACGTCGTCGCGCACGGCAGCCCTGGCCCGTGAGGTGGGGATTGAGGTCATGTCGCTGGATGAGGCCCGCTGGCTGGACATCACGATTGACGGGGCAGACGAATACGACGGCAACCTGAACCTGATCAAAGGCGGCGGTGGCGCGTTGTTGCAAGAAAAGATTGTGGCGACCGCGTCGGACCAGATGGTTGTGATCGCGGATGCGTCGAAATCGGTTGAGACGTTGGGGGGTTTTCCTCTGCCGCTGGAGGTCGTGCCGTTTGGCTGGCAGACGACCAAGACCTTGATCGAGGAGACGTTGATCGGGATGGATGTGCTGGGCCGCAAGGTGAGCCTGCGCATGAATGGGGAAGCTCCGTTTTATACGGATGAGGGCAACCACATTCTGGATTTGCATCTGAACCGCATCGGCAACGCGCGGCAGCTGTCTTTGGTGGTGAACCAGATCCCCGGCGTTGTTGAAAACGGGTTGTTTATCGACATTTGCGATATTGTGGTCATTGGCCACGGCGACGGGCGGGTTGAGATGCGCGACATCAACGAAGGTATGGTGCAAGAGGCGCGGCACGATTTTATCGAGACGGACAATCTGTTTGCGGATCTGAACGACTGAGGCCCACGGGATGCCGGGCCGCCTCACGTCATTGTGGGGGCTTGGGGTGCAGGGGCGGATGGCGGTCACTGGTCTTCGTGCAGGCGCTGTGATTTACCCGTCGTCAACGCCGCGTGACATAAGGCTGCTATGCCGTCGCGCGGGCGATTTTAGGAAAGACCCTATGAAAGGCCCTGACCATGTCCGACTTTGACTATGATTTGTTTGTGATTGGGGGCGGATCCGGCGGCGTCCGTGCGGCGCGGGTGGCATCGTCCACGGGGGCCAAGGTGGCCTTGGCCGAGGAATACCGCATGGGCGGCACCTGTGTGATCCGCGGATGTGTGCCCAAAAAGCTGATGGTCTTCGCGTCTGAATACCGCGAAGCGTTCAGCGACGCGCGCGCCTATGGCTGGGACGTGGAGGACGGCGATTTCAACTGGCCCAAGTTCCGCAAGCGCCTGCATGCGGAGCTGGACCGTCTGGAACAGGTCTATCGCACGTTGCTGGGCAATTCCGAGGTTGAGATTTTCGATGCCCGCGCGACGGTCAAGGGCCCGCATACGGTGGTCTTGTCGGACGGCACGGAAAAATCGGCCAAGCATATTTTGGTGGCCACGGGGGGATACCCTGTGCGGCCCGATATGCCCAATGCGGAGCTGGGCATCGTGTCCAACGATATTTTCCTGATGGAGGAGCTGCCCAAGTCGATCCTGATCATCGGCGGTGGGTATATCGCCTGTGAATTTGCCTGTATTCTGAACGGGTTGGGTGTGGATGTGACGTTGTACTATCGCGGCGCGCAGATCCTGCGGGGCTTTGATGACGAAGCGCGCGGGCTGATCGCTGACATGATGCGTGAAAAGGGCATCGACATTCACGTGGGCACCAACATTGTGGAAATGGCGCAGGCGTGTGACAGGCCCGATACGGACGCCCTTCCCACGGCATCGGATGCGGCCATGGGTGCGCCGTCGGAGGATGCCAAGGGCATTGATGGGGGGATCGCCGACAACCCCAAGAGCGACACGGCCCAAGGCGCCAAGGGACCGATCTGGGTCAAAGCCACCAACGGCAAGGAGGCGGTCTATGATCACGTCATGTTCGCCACGGGCCGCGCGCCTGCGACGAAAGGCCTAGGGCTTGAGGAGGCGGGGGTTGAGATTGGCCGCCGCGATGAGGTTGTCGTTGATGACTACAGCCAGACCAAGGTGCCCAGCATTTATGCCATCGGGGATGTGACCAAACGGGTCGAGCTGACGCCGGTGGCGATCCGCGAGGGCATGGCCTTTGTTGAGACGGTGTTCAAGGGCAATCCCACCAAGGTGGATCACGATCTGATCCCCTCGGCCATTTTCACCCAGCCTGAGATGGGCACAATCGGTCTGACGGAAGAAGAGGCGCGGGATCAGGAACCGGTGGAGATTTACTGCACCTCGTTCCGGCCCATGCAGACGGCCTTTGCAGAACGGCCCGACCGTGTGTTGATGAAACTGATCGTGGCCAAGGACAGCCGCAAGGTTCTGGGGTGCCATATCGTCAGCCCCCATGCGGGAGAGATGATCCAGCTGGCCGGTGTGGCGATCAAGATGGGGGCCACCAAGGAACAATTCGATGCGACCTGTGCGGTGCATCCCACCATCTCCGAAGAACTGGTCACCATGCGAGAGCCGATGCGCACGGCATAGGCTGTCTGCGCATCATGCCCCAGGGCGGGTGATTGAATGTGCGCTTGAATTCAGGGGCACAAAGTCCACTTATACAAAGGGACCCGATGCGGGGTCCGGCAACAAGGGAAATCAGGCTTAATGGCTGGAAACAATGGCGGCCCCTGGGGGGGCGGAGGCAACGGTGGCGGTGACGACGACGACCGCTTTCGTCCACAAGGTGGGCGCGACGACGGGAAACGGGGGCAGAATGAACCACAGATCCCAGAGTTCGATGAGATCGTGAATAAAACCAAGGACCAACTGCGTGTTCTGATCGGCGGCGGCGATGGCCGGCGCGGCATGAACGGCGGCGGCACCGGTGGCGGCGGTGGCCCGCAGATCACCCGCGGCATGGTCGGCCTTGGGGCACTGGCGGCTGTGGCGCTTTGGGCGTTCTCAAGCTTTTACACGGTGCGGCCCGAACAGCAGTCCGTGGAATTGTTTTTGGGCGAATTTTCGTCCATCGGCCAACCTGGCCTGAATTTCGCACCGTGGCCCTTTGTCACGGCTGAGATTGTAAACGTGACGCAGGAACAGACCATCGACGTGGGCGTGGGCCGTGGGGCCGCCGCCGATGCGGGGCTGATGCTGACGGGTGACGAAAACATCGTCGACATCGATTTCCAGGTGGTTTGGAACATCACTGAGCCTGAACGCTTTTTGTTCAACCTTGCCGATCCGGCGCCGACCATTGCGGCCGTGGCGGAATCCTCCATGCGTGAGATCATCGCCCAGTCCGAATTGGCCCCGATCCTGAACCGCGATCGTGGTGCGATTGCCGATGGTGTGATGGATCAGCTGCAAGCGACGCTCGACAGCTATGATGCGGGTGTGAACATCATCCGTGTGAACCTTCAGGCGGTCGAACCCCCAAGCCAGACGATCACGGTGGACGATATCGACGGCAACTCGCGCCAGACCTCGCCCCTTGCTGCGTTCCGCGATGTGCAGGACGCCGAACAGGAACGCGACCGCTTGCAAAACCTTGCGGATGCCTACGCCAACCGCGTGACGGCCCAGGCCCGTGGTGACGCGGCCCGTGTTCTTGAAGACGCCGAAGCCTATCGCGCCCGTGTGGTGAACGAAGCCCAAGGTGAGGCGAGCCGTTTCTTGGCCGTTCTGGAGGAATACCAAAAGGCCCCAGAAGTGACGCGCCAACGACTGTATCTGGAAACGGTTGAGGCTGTGTTCGGATCGACCGATATTATCCTTCTGGATGACAACGGACAGGGTGGGGGCGGTGTTGTGCCCTATCTGCCGCTGAACGAAGTGCGCCGTCCGGCCACCAACACTGGAGGGTCCAACTGATGAACCGCTCTGCTTATGCACTGCCCGTGATCGTGATTGCGATTGCTGCGGCGCTGTCGTCGATCTTTATTGTGGACGAACGTGAAAAGGCGTTGGTTCTGCAATTTGGTCAGATTGTTCAGGTGAAAGAGGAGCCCGGCATCGGGTTCAAAATCCCCCTGATCCAAGAGGTCGTGCGCTATGACGACCGCATTCTGGCGCTGGACGTGGACCCGCTTGAGGTCACACCGCTGGATGACCGCCGGTTGATCGTGGATGCCTTTGCCCGCTACAGGATTTCCAATGTGGAACGGTTCCGTCAGGCTGTGGGTACAGGTGGCGAAGACGCCGCAGCCCGCCGTCTGGACAGCATTTTGCGCGCGGAAACGCGTGAGGTTCTGGGGTCTGTGTCATCGAACGATATCCTGTCCACCGACCGTGCCGCGTTGATGTTGCGGATCCGCAATGCGGCAATTGCCGAGGCCAATGCGCTGGGCCTGAGCGTGATCGACGTGCGCCTGAAACGCACCGACCTGCCGGCAGAAAACCTGAACGCGACCTTTGCGCGGATGATTGCGGAACGGGAGCGTGAGGCAGAAGACGAACGCGCCCGTGGCCGTGAGGCCGCCCAGCGGATTGAAGCGCAAGCCGACCGGACCGTGGTGGAACTGGTGTCTGACGCCAACCGCGAAGCCCGTGTTATTCAGGGTGAGGCGGACGCGGAACGCAATGCGATCTTTGCGCAGGCGTATGGTCAAGACGGTGAATTCTTCGAATTTTACCGCTCACTTGAGGCCTACGGCAAAGCGATCGGCACGGGCAACGCCCGTCTGGTGCTGAGCCCGGATCACGAGTTCTTCGACTATCTGCGCAACGAAAACGGCACAGCTGCTGTGGACAACTAAAATGGAAATCATTCTTCTGGCCCTCGGGTTGGTGTTGATTGTCGAGGGGCTGGTGTACGCACTGGCCCCTTCGCTTATTGAGGATCTGTTGGCCGCGTTGCGCACGTTGTCCATCGAGGCGCGACGCCTGTTGGGGTTGGCGACCTTGGCCACTGGTGCGGTTTTGGTGTGGCTGGCCCACCTGATGGGCGCGCTGGGGTAGGACGTTAGCGCCCTGCGAAGGGCGCGCTTTGCTGGGCGACGGCCTCGGCCACTTTGGACGCCAGATCGCGTGACAACATCGCATCAATCGCCAGCTTGAAGCGCGGGTTGCGGCGGGCGGTTTGGGCCAGATGGCCCAGATCCCAGCGAATGACCTCGGCCCCCGCACGCAGGTGGGTTGACGCCACGGAGGGACGGCCCAGAAGGTAGGCGACCTCACCCACAAACAGCCCATCGGGCAGCGGAAAGGTCAGCCCGCGTTTGGTGACCGTCACGGTGCCCGACACGACATAATACACGTGGGAGACCGCGGCCCCTTCTTCGGTGATAAGGGTGTCTTCCGTGAGGGTCAGGCGTTCGGCGTGTTTCATGACCAGCCTGAAATCGCCGGGCGTCAGCACATCGAAATGCGGATAAATGTCCACATGGGCGCGCGGCAATGACAGCCGGAACCGCCGTGCCACGAGGGCTGTGATCCCGATCACATTGGCGACCATCATCGCGGCGGTGGTATAAATGGCCCCCCACAGCGGCAGATCCGCCGCCGTTGCGTAATAGGCCAGATAGAACCCTGATCCGATCAACATCATCAGTCGCAGGGCCATCTGATTGATGATCAGATACCCCAATCCGAAGGTCGCGCCTGCACAGGTGATCAAGACGGCGGGGGTGAAGATTTCGGTCATGTGGGGTCTCAATACGGGCAGGGCGGTCGCGCCCGCACAGCTTCACCTGAGGATCCGGCGACTGGCAACAAAATTCATGTGTCCGTCTGGGGTGGTCAAGTTCTGCAGATCGGCGGAAATTTGCCAAGTCACTGATGTCATTGGAAATTTAACCTCACTCGCTGTTCACGTTCCGGTGACGGTTTTGCCTTATCGTCGTGTTTGACGTTGCGCTGCCGTGCAAGCCGCCTACATTTGAGGCAGACCGCAGGCCAAAGTGCCTGTCGTGCAATCCATATTCGTGAGGAGGTTCATCACGTGAACACATCAAGATCACAGGCAGTGGCCATTGCCGCCACACACCGCGACACACTTTCGCAACGGGCCGGATGGATGATGGCCGCCCTTTTGGCCTTGGCGCTGGCCCTGCTGGCTGCACCGGGCTTTGCGCAAGAACGCCCTGCCACATTTGCCGATCTGGCCGAACAGGTCAGCCCGTCGGTGGTCAACATCACCACATCCACGGTCGTGGCCGGCCGCACAGGGCCGCAGGGCGTGGTGCCCGAAGGCTCCCCGTTTGAGGATTTCTTCAACGATTTCGGGGGGGATGAACCGCGCCGCTCCTCTGCGCTTGGGTCCGGTTTCGTAATTTCCGCCGATGGCTTCATCGTCACGAACAACCACGTGATCGAAGGCGCCGACGAGATCGAGATTGAGTTTTTCCCAGGCGAGGGGCAACCGTCTGAGCTGTTGCCCGCCGAACTGGTGGGTACGGATCCGAACACGGATATTGCACTGCTGAAGGTTGAATATGACAGCCCGCTGCAGTTCGTCGAATTTGGCGACAGCGACGGCGTGGGCGCGCGCGTGGGCGATTGGGTGATGGCGATGGGCAACCCGCTGGGGCAGGGGTTCTCTGTCTCCGCCGGGATTGTGTCTGCGCGCAACCGGTCGCTGCAAGGCACCTATGACGACTACATCCAGACCGACGCGGCGATCAACCGCGGCAACTCTGGCGGGCCGCTGTTCAACATGGACGGGGACGTGATCGGGGTGAACACGGCGATCCTGTCGCCCAACGGCGGGTCCATCGGGATCGGCTTTGCGATGTCCTCCGCTGTGGTGACCAATGTGGTCGACCAGCTTGAGGAATTCGGGGAAACCCGCCGCGGCTGGCTGGGCGTGCGCATCCAGGACGTGACGGTCGATATGGTCGACGCGATTGATGGCTTGGCCGAGGCGCGCGGCGCGATGGTCACCGATGTTCCCGCAGGCCCCGCTGAGGATGCGGGCATGGAAGCGGGCGACATCATTCTGACGTTCGACGGGGTGGAGATTGAGGACACCCGCGAACTGGTGCAGATCGTTGGCAACAGCCCCGTGGGCAAAGATGTGCCGGTCGAAATCCTGCGTGCGGGCGACATGATCGACCTGACCGTCACTTTGGGGCGCCGTGAAACGGCTGAGGCTGCGGCCTTCCCAGAGGGCGGCGAAGAGGCGGAGCCCCAGACGACCAACATGCTTGGCATGACCCTGTCCGAAGTGACGCCTGAAATGGCCGAGGCCATGGGCATCACCGCAGGTGCAGGTCTTGTGATTGTTGAGGTCGAAGACGGATCTGAGGCAGCTGAGAAAGGCCTCGTCTCCGGCGATCTGATCACAGAAGCAGGTCAGCAAAAGGTCGCAAGTATTGCGGATTTCGAGACGCGCGTGGAAGAGGCACAAGAGGCTGGCCGCAAGTCGCTTTTGCTGCTGGTGCGCCGTGATGGTGCGCCACGGTTCGTGGCCCTTGGCCTCGAATAACGCAGATTTTCACGTTCAAGACAAAGGCGTCCCCGCAAGCCCGGGGGCGCCTTTTTCGTTGATAAGGGGTGTTGCGCTACGAGGTGCCGCGCGGCTTGATGGGGGTCTGACCAAGGGACCAATTATTCACACCATCGTCGACATGGATCGCCACCCGATTGGCACCGCCGCCTATGCAGAAACCTCTGCCGCGACACTGAACCGTGACGGGGTGTTGGTGCTTGCTGATTTCATCCAAGCCCCAGTACTTGCATGCATGCATGCAGGCAGAGGCGGCGGCCGGGGTTGGAAAAGGCCTCTTTCTGCGCTCAGGACCACTCGGTCTACTTGACCCCCGATGATCTGGCCTTTGATGCAGTTCACGCGGCCAATCGCAAAGTGACATCGTCCAAGGGCTGCATCTGCAATGACGATGTGGCGGCAGACTCTGATCTGCGCCAGCTCTATGACAGTGCCGACTTTCGGGATTTTGTCCGGTTGGTGACGGGGCAAGAGGGGCTTTTCCCCTATGCCGACCCGTTATCGTCTATCAATATCCACTATGCGGCGCGGGGGCAGGAACTGGGCTGGCATTTCGACAACTCGTCCTTTGCCATCACGCTTTTGATCCAGAAACCAAAGGCGGGCAGCCGCTTTGAATACCTCAAAGACCTGCGCTGTCCCGAGGCCGCAATCCCATTCACCGAGCGTCGCTGTCCGAAAATGCCCGCATGACCTTCTACGTCCGGTTGAGCTGACCGGTTCGAGGCGGCGCACGACCTTCGCTTCTTTGGGTCAAAAATACCTAAAATCCGGCACCTCAGCCCCGTGCGACGGGCCCATCAAAGCGTATCGCGTGGAACGGCCACCAAGCCCAGATCACGGGCCGTCCGCAATGTCAGCATATCCGTCAGCACATCATCACGATCCGCCTGAAACCGGCCAATCGCGGCGCGGGTGCGGGCGTCTTGGACGCCCGTGATCGGGCCGCGGTAGTATCCACGCGCAAGAAGCGCACGTTGGACGGAGGCCACAAAAGGGGGCGTCAAAACCCGTGCGCAAGGCGTTTCGAATTCAACCTCACGGCGTTCGCGCACGATGCGCTGGCGGGTGACGGTGCGAAAGGCGGCAGGGGTCTCGACGCTGCCATCCGACCGGATGAGTGCCGGTTGCACCATGATCTGTTCCGTCACGGTTTCGATCAACGCCGGTGTTGTGGTACGTGCAAAACAGGTTCCGGTTTGCGCATCGACCACCTCTGGCGCCGAAAGGGGCGCGATTGTATCGGCCGCCGGTGCGGTTGGCGCGCGCGCCACGCTGGCTTCCATACAGCCCGTCGCTGTCGCGCAGGCCAGCACAAGGCCCAAAAGGGGGATCGGTTTGATCATCTTGGTCTGGTCCTGCTCGGGCCTCATTGGAGGTCGGGCTTTGCCCTTGTTTTGACAGCAGTCTAGCCGCTTTTGTGCGCGCGACAAACCTTGCAGTGGCCCTCGCGCGGATTGCAGGCCCCGCCCGTGTCTTTCGCGCGTCACCCGCAGCTTTGCAGTTTTGGGAAAAATCGCACTGGCGGGGGGCGGATGTTGCGCCTATCTATTGTGTCGAAACCAGAAAAGAAGGGGCCTCGGGAGATGGCGAAAATCACATATATCGAACACGGCGGCACGGAACATGTGGTGGACGTGGCCAATGGTCTGACGGTCATGGAAGGCGCGCGTGACAACGGCATTCCGGGGATTGAGGCCGATTGCGGGGGCGCGTGTGCCTGTTCGACCTGCCATGTCTATGTGTCGGACGATTGGGTGGAAAAGCTGCCTGCGAAAGACCCGATGGAAGAAGACATGCTGGATTTCGCCTATGAGCCGGATGCGGCGAAGTCCCGTCTGACCTGTCAGTTGAAGGTCACGGATGCGCTGGACGGTTTGGTCGTCCATATGCCTGAAAAGCAGATTTGATCTGATGGAGGCGCCGCGTCGACCGGTGCGCGGGTGGCGCGGTCCCTTGCGCGGCGTGCGGGGTCTGTTCGGTTTGGGGCTGGCGGGTCTTGTGGCGGGCGGGGCCTCTGCTGAGACGATCGTGGAGGCGCGTTTCGAGGGGCCTACGACACGCTACGGGCATGGCATTTTGGGCGATGCGGTCGAGTTTACCCAGCTTGTCATCATGACGGATGACGCAGGTGTTGCCCGTCAATACAGGGTCAGCCTGCCCGATGATCATGTGTTCGAAGATCTTGAACCGCGGCTGTGGGATATCACGGGCGACGGTGCGCCTGAAGTTGTGGTGATTGAGACGGACATGGGGTTGGGTGGATCTTTGGCGGTCTATGATCAGACCGGAAAACGGGCTGAGACGCCGCACATCGGGCGCACCAACCGGTGGTTGGCGCCCGTGGCTGCGGCTGATCTGGACGGTGACGGGCGGGTTGAGGTTGCGTTTGTGGACCGGCCCCATCTGGCAAAAGTGCTGCGGGTGTTTGAGTGGGACGGCAGTGCGCTGCAGCTGGAGGCCGAATTGGGCGGTTTGACCAATCACCGGATTGGAGAGGATTTCATCACCGGCGGCCTGCGGACCTGTGACGGTGTGAGGGCCTTGGTGACCGCAGATGCGGATTGGTCGGATGTGATGGTGAGCGTGTTGGCGGACGGCGCGTTGGTCACAAGATCGGTGGCACCTTTTTCGCACGAGGCTGTCGCGCGGGCGATGACGTGCGGGTGAACCGCAGCCCGCGGTGTGGCTGTGGTGAGGTTGGATTTTAGGTATTTTTGACCCAAAGAAGCAGGGCGGTGTGCCCTGTTACTGGGATGTGAGCGTGGCCATGGCCAGCAGGAGCATGATTTCCGTCATCTGCTGTGTCGCGCCGAGGATGTCGCCTGTTTGGCCAGCGATTTTGGCGTTGGCGATCCATGCGCAGGCGGTGGCTGTGACGAGCGCCACAGCAACAAGGGCGAGGCCCCACCACCCAAACAGGATGACACAGGCTGCGACGCCCAAGGCTTCGGCGAGGCGTGCGGTTGTGATGCTGGGCTGGCCGACGCTGTGGCTGAGGCCCGTGCTGCGCGCGTGGGGCAGGCGGGCCATGAGCGGAACCATGGCAGCGCGGCTGAGCATTGCTGTGGCGATAAGGCCAGCCCACAGCGCTCCGGCATCGATGACCGCTGTCAGGGCCACCCAGCGCAGACCCAGCCCGAGGATCAGGGCGATGACGCCGTAGGCGCCGGTGTGGCTGTCCTTCATGATGTCGAGGCGGCGCTCGGACGTCCAGCCCCCCCAAAGGCCATCGGCGCTGTCGGCCAGACCGTCTTCGTGCATGGCGCCGGTGGTCATCACCAGAGTGGCGAGGGCAAGGCCCGCTGCGGCCGGCGCCGGCAGGCCGAGGCTGAGGGCGATGTGAGCGCAGAGCGCTGCAATGAGGGCAAGGACGAGGCCCGCGACGGGGTAGGCCCAAGCGGAGCGTGGGCCGCGCGCGGTTGCGGCCTCAAAATCCACGGGGACGGGCAAGCGCGACAGCAGGCCCAAGGCGGCGGGGATGTCTGTGAGGGTGACAAGGGGGGTGGTGTCGTCCTTTGTCATCGCTTGGCCGTTTCCTGTCTGGTCAATCCTGTCCCAATCGGTAGAGATTGGGCCAAGAGATTGCAATGAGGCCCTGATATGACTGCCCCTTTCGCCACGCTGGACGAGTTTCGCCGCACATTGGAAGACGCCCCCGGGCCAGATATGGAGACATTGGCGGCGGCCAATGATCGCAACGGTCAATTGACCAAGCCGCCGGGGGCTTTGGGCCGTCTGGAGGATTTGGCGATTTGGTATGCGGGCTGGCGGGGGCAGGCGCAGCCTCAGCTGACGGCGCCGCAGGTGTTGATTTTTGCAGGCAATCACGGGGTCTGTGCGCAAGGCGTGTCGGCCTTCCCTTCTGAGGTGACCGTGCAGATGGTGGCCAATTTCAAGGCCGGAGGGGCCGCGATCAATCAGCTGTCGAAGGCGTTTGGCGCAACGATGAATGTGTATGCCCTGGATCTGGACATGCCGACGCAGGATTTCACAGCGGCCCCTGCCATGAGCGAGGCGGAGGTCATTCAGGCCTTGATCACGGGGTGGAACGCGGTCGATCCGGCCTCTGATCTGGTGGTGACGGGTGAGATGGGGATCGGCAATACGACCTCCGCCGCGGCTGTGGCCGCCGCTGTTTTGGGGGGCGCGGCCGAGGATTGGGTTGGGCGCGGCACGGGCGTGGATGACGCAGGTCTGCAACGCAAGATTGATGTGGTGGCCCGGGGATTGGCGTTGCATGACGTGGCTGACCCGTTGCAGGCGTTGCGGTGTTTGGGCGGGCGCGAGTTGGCGGCCATGGCGGGCGCCATTGCGGCGGCGCGCCATCATTCCATTCCGGTGATTTTGGATGGGTTTATCTGTTCGGCGGCGGCGGCTGTTTTGGAAAAGGCCCATGCGGGGGCCTTGGATCACTGCGTGGCCGGCCATTTGTCAGCCGAGGGCGCGCATCAGCGGTTGCTGGACGGCATTGAAAAAGCGCCGCTTTTGTCCTTGGGGCTGCGGTTGGGCGAAGGATCCGGTGCGGCGCTGGCGATCGGGGTGCTGAAGGGCGCTGTGGCCTGTCATTCGGGCATGGCAACCTTTGCCGAAGCCGGAGTGGCGGACGGATAGCCCGGGATTTGAGTTTTTCTGGTCAGATGAAGGGGCGGGCGCGTTGCGCGGCCGTTGTCATGCCTCGGTCTTGGTTTTGCGGGCGTCTGTGAGGTAGTCGCGGACGCGGGTTCGAAAATGTGGGACGGCCTGTGGGTGGCTGCAAAAGGTGGCGATTGGCATGAGGGACCATGCCTGGCCTTCGTTGCCCAATGTGATCGCCGCGATTTGAGCTGCAGTGACGGGGGCTGCATAGAAGGTGGAGGTAAAGCCATTGGCCTTTGAATAGGCGCGCGTCCATGTGACGGTTGCGGGGGCGATGTGCAGGCCGATTTCCTCAGCCGTTTCGCGTAGAATTGCGTCTTTTGCGTCTTCGTCCGCCTCGATCCCGCCGCCGGGCAGATCCCAGTGGTTGGGGTAGGGGATCGACGGGACGTCATCGCGCAGCAGGCTGATGAGGCGCGCGCCATGATACAGGATGATTTTGGTGCCGCTTTGGGTCATTCGCTGTTTTTGGGAGCGCGGCCGCCGGGGCGGCGGGGCGCGCTGCCGCGTCCGGTTTTGTTGCCACCTGTTTGGGGGCGGGTCATGCGTTCTGACTGATCGAGTTTTTCGGCCAATGCGGTTTCAAGGTCGCGGTTGGCGGCGCGGGCGCGGTCCACGTAGGCCGTGTTTTCGCTGATGGGGATGTCTGGATCCCAGAGCTCGGCCAAGTCGCGCAGGATGTGGCGGTCGTAGTGGTAGAAGTTCATCTCGGCCTCTGCGGCCTCATATTCGCTGAGCCCGAGGTTTTCGAGGACGTATCGGCCCGCGCGCAGGGAGCTGTCAAAGAGTTCGCGCACGATGTCGTCGGCCCCGGCGGCGAAGAGTTCGTAGACATGGACGCGGTCACGGGCGCGGGCCACGATGTGCAGATCGGGGCGGGTTTTGCGGGCGTATTTGACCAGCTTGATCGCCTCGGCCTTGCCATCCAGCGCCACGACGAGGACCTTGGCGTCTTTGAGGCCCGCTGCGGCCAGGATATCGGGGCGGGTGGGATCGCCAAAGTAGCCTTTGAACCCGAAGGTCCGCATGAGCTGCACGGTCTCCAAGTTGTGATCGAGGACGACGGTGCTGAAGCCCGCGCTTTGCACCAGACGGTTGATGACTTGGCCGAAGCGGCCGATGCCTGCGACGAGGACGGTGCCTTGGTCGTCGATGTCGTCGGCCGGGACGGAGGGGCCTTCGTCCATCCCGTGAAAGAACCGGTCGTAGGCGATGAACATCAGCGGGGTGACCAGCATGGAGAGCGCCACGATGAGCAACAGATCCGCCCCCAACGCGGCAGACAGGACGTTTTGTTGCAGCGAAAAGGCGATGAGGACGAAGCCGAATTCGCCCGCCTGTGCAAGGCCAAGGGTGAAGAGCCAGCGGGCGCGGCCCTTGATTTTGAAGAGCACGGCGAGGGCATAAAGGACCACGCCTTTGATCACAATGACGGCGAGTGTCAGTGCGATAAGGCCTGCGGGGTTTGACAGCAGGCGGCCAAAGTCGATGCCCGCACCCACGGTGATGAAAAAGAGGCCAAGGAGCAGGCCCTTGAACGGTTCAAGGTCGCTTTCCAATTCGTGCCGGAATTCGGAGTTCGCCAGAACAACCCCCGCCAAAAAGGAGCCAAGGGCGGCGGACAAACCGACGAGGCCCATGAGTGCGGCGATGGAGACCACAATCAGCAGCGCCAACGCCGTATACATCTCGCGCAGTTTGGCCTGATGAATATAGCGGAAAACCGGCCGCGTGAGGTAGACGCCCACCAGCACCACGGCAGCGACGGCCCCGATGGTCACAAGGGTGACCCCCCAGCCTGGCAGGCCTTCCACCAGGCTGTAGCCGTGGGGGGCGGCGTGGTCTTCAGCCGCACGGGTCATGGAGCCGTCTTGCTGGATGATGACCGGTTGGCGCAGCGTCAAAAGGGGCAAGATCGCGAGCATGGGGATCACGGCGATGTCCTGGGTCAGCAGCACCGAGAAGGTGTTGCGCCCGCCGGACGTCTGCATCAGCCCCTTTTCGGACAGGGTTTGCAGAACGATCGCGGTGGAGGACAACGCAAAGATCAGCCCGATCGCGAAGGCTGTGATCAGCGGCTGGCCGGTGGCCCAGAACAGCGCCGTCAACAGCATCGTAGAGAGGCCTATTTGCAAGCCGCCCAACCCAATGAGCCGGTGGCGCATGCCCCAAAGAACGCGGGGTTCAAGCTCAAGCCCGATGAGAAAGAGCATCAGGACGACGCCGAATTCGGCCACGTGTTGAAGCTCTGCCGCTTCGGCGCTGATAAGGGGGGCGATGGCGATGCCAGCCAAGAGATAGCCCAGCACCGACCCAAGGCCCAGGCGCGAAGCCAGTGGCACCGCGATGACGGCGGCGCCCAGAAGGAGCGTGGCGAGAAGGAGGATGTCCTGCATGCCCTAGCTATCGGCCAGTGCCGCGCGGTTGGCAAGAGGCAGGGGGGGGTGTGCAGGCCGCAGATGCGCCTGCGGCTTAGCCCGGGACCTCAAGGGTGATGGCACGGCCGCGTTTGGTGTAGCTGAGAGCGCCGGCGCTGATGGCGGTCACACGGCCCCCATCCAGACGGTCGCCAACCGTGACACGCTGATAGCGGCCATTGGCCAGCCGCACGAGGGCCCGCCTGTCGCCGGAGCCGCCATAGATGCCGATGAGGTTGAGATCCCGCAGGTTGATCGCGTTGTCCAACGTGGCGTTCTGGGCAACGGCGCTGCCTGTCGGCCCGCTGGGTTGCACGGTGCGCGGGGCCACGGCGGCGACCTGTTGGGCGGCACGGGCCTGTGCGGCCTGCGCGCGTTCAACGATGCGCGCCATGTTGCGTGGGCGGCTGTCGGGGCGTTCAGAGACGGCAATGGCCTGACGCGTCGGGTTTACAATAGGGTTGGGCCGGTTCGCGGCGGCCTGTACGGCGGCGGCAATTTCTGGCGCCAGTTGCAGCCCAGTGGGGTCGGCGGCGGCGGGAGTTGGGTCTGGTTCAGGTTCGGTATCAGGCCCTGTATCAGGCGCGGGGGCAAGGCCTGCGGGCCGCGTTTGCGGGCGGAAGGCTGCGGCCTGTGCAAAGGTCAGCGTGCCCAGCACGGGGGTGTTGGCGCGGGCCACGGCGGCCTCGACAATGGCGTTGGGGCGCGGGGCCGGGCGCAGGGTGTCAGGGGTCGGCGTTTGCGCGGTTGATGTGGCAAGCGCTGTGGTCGCATCGGTGGTCAAATCGGGGGCGCTGGCGTCCTCTTGCGGGGCCACGGTGCCGGGGCGAACGGGCGGCAAGACAGGCGGTGAGCCTGCGATCACGTTCAGGCCTTCGGGTTGATCCGGTGCGGATTCAACTGTTTCGGCGGGTGCGGTTGGTGCAGGTTCGGCTGCGGGTGGCGTGACGAGTGGCGTGACGGGGGGTGTCACCACGGGGGCGACGGTGCCCGGCCGGACGGGGGGCAGGACGGGCGGCGCGCCCGCCAGAACAACAAGCCCGTCGGTGGCCACCAAGGGCGCTGTGCCCTCGGCCAGGGCCTGCGTCGTCGGGGTGGGCGCCGGGGCCGCTGTGCCGGGCCGGATGGGCGGTGTGATCGCGGGGCTGCCAGAAATGACAATGACGCCATCAGGGGCGTCAGAGAGGGGGGCGGCTGTGTCAGGCACCACGGCGGCGAGCTGATCTTGCGGTGTGATTTCAGGCGCGACAGTCCCGGGCCGCGTGGGCGGATTGAGCGGTGGTGTGCCCGCGATCACCAAAATGCCGTCCGGTGTGACGCTGCCCTCAGGGGTGGCGACGACAAGGCCATCGGCGCCGAAATTGAACGTGGCGGAGGGCGGCGGGGGATCGACCGGCGTGGCAATGACCGCGTCGCCCGCCACGCTGTTGGCGTCGGCCAAGGGACTGGCGGGCACGCGGGGCACGGGGCGAGGCGACACTGCCAGATCAAGGGTGGCGAGAGTTGTGGTGCGCGGGGTTTGGCCGATGCGCGGGGCGCGTTGCCACACGCCGGTGGCTGCATAAATCCGCTGGGCTTCTTCGGGCGTGAGGATGCGGCCCGTCGCAGGGGCGGCTGGCGGGGCGGGCGTGTCTGTTGCGGCGACCTCGGGCTCTGTGACGTCGGGCTGGACTACCGCTTCTGGCGTTGCGGTGTCGTCAACCGGGGCGGTGTCGTCGGTGGCGGCGATTTGCGTGTCGGCCCCGCCAAGGCCCAGCCAGCGGGCCACGGTTTCGTTGGACAGTGCTGCAAAGGCGGCCACCGCCAGAAGCAACAGCAACAAGATCGCCGTCAGGATCAGGCCGAGGAAGCGCGGTTTGCCGCCCACCACCTTTTTCTTCGGAGGCGTTTTCTTGCGCGCGCCAAAGACCGTCAGCCGAGATTTTTCATCCGGTTTTGCGGCCGCTGCTGCGGCCTCGGCCTCTTTGGCTTGACGATCCGCGCGGGCCATGCGGCGGCTGGCAAACATGCCGCCCACCGCGCCGGTGACCGCGCCGCCGACTGCCGTGGCTGCGCCAAGGGCTGCGGCACCTGTGCTTTTGCTGTCTGTTTCAGCGGGCACTTGAGCGTCGGCGTCCGCACGCAGGGTGGCGGCGGTCACGTCTGGTGTCACGGTTGCTGCGGCCTCACCGGTGATGGCGGGTGCGGCATCGACAGCCCCGCCAGGGACCTGTGGATCGGGCGCTGCAACGGGTGGGGCTGCGATATCGTCACGAGGGGGGGCCGCAACAGGTGGCATCGGGTCGGTGCCTTGGCCTGTGGGCACGGCGAGGGTGGCCCCCGTCGGGCGGGCCAAGGTCGGCTCTGTGCGGGTGTTTGTGGCTAGTGGTTCGACGGCTGATGGTTCTGGGGTGGTTGGCGCTGGCGCGGGGGGGAGACCGTCAGACCGATCCGCCCGAAGGGACGCAAACATCGGGGGGGTGTCGGCCTCAGGCGCGGGGGCAGAGGATGCCTCAGTGCTTGGTCCCGCAGGGGGGGGCGTTTGGCCCTCGGTCGGGGTGGCGTCATCATTTGCCGCAGTTTCGGGCGCCTCACTGTCCGCAGGTGTGGGGACGATCGGGGCCTCTGCGGGATCGGCCTCTTGCGGGGATCTGTCCGGCGATGGATCAGCAGGGGGCGGGGCCACTGCAGTGGCAGTGTCGTCTGCTTGATCAAGGGGCGCTGGGGCTGGATCAGGCGCAGCGTCTTCAGTGGATGGTGCGGTGTCTTCGGGCTGCGCCTCTGCTTCCGGATGCGCCTCTGCTTCGGGCTGCGCCTCTGCTTCGGGCTGCGCCTCTGCTTCGAGCTGCGCCTCTGCTTCCGGCTGAGCTTCTGCTTCCGGCGCAGGGTTGGCGTCCGTCGGATCGGTGGTGTCCGGTTCAGCTGGGGGTGCAGGTTCGGCGGGCGCGGCTTGCGCTTCTGCCTCAGCGTGTGCGCCCGCCTCGGCCTCGACCTCAGGCATCGGAGCAGGCATCGTATCTGGCGCTGTGGCGGTTTCTTGGGTCGGGAGCGGCGCATCGGGGAGGGTGACGTCTGCCTCACCAATCACCACGACGGCATCGCTGTCTCGTTCGGCGGGATGGTCGCCCACCGGCCCCAAAAACGCCTCACCCACATAGGTAAACGGTTCGGGGACAGCCGCAAAACTGACCGGATTGAAGTCGTGTTCGCTGGCGAAGGCTTGTGCCTCGTCCAAGGTTTCCCGTGCGACGGCGGCGATGTAGGTGCGCCCGCCGCCCTTCGCGAAATCATACACCAGTTCATCCACGGCGTAGGGCGTGGCCCCTTCGAGGGCGGCGCGCACGTCGTCTTCGTCTGCGCGGGTGGTGTCGAGGGCGATGTATTTGATCTGATCGTTGGGAATCAGCAGTTTTGTGGCCATCGGCGCAGGATCAAGCGTTTGGGCCGCCGTGCGCAGCCGCGCCAGCGCCCCCGCCATGTCCGGATCGTCCAACGCCACTTGACCCACCAAGAGCCAGCCCCCGTCCACACGGTGCATCAGGCGCAGGCCATCGAAAGAGAGCGAAAGGGCAAAATTTGGTGTCATGGCCGTGATTTAGCATCCCCGCGCGGGGCTGCAAACTCCCCATTCCAGTTGGGGCGCTTTGTAAGGCATGGTTTCGCCCAAACCAAGCGGGAGATTTTTTGAGAATTCCCCCAAGGATCGGGGCTGCTTTAACGTCATACTAAGAGCATTCGATTATGTGAGGATTTTATGATGCGGTCTTTTGTTGCCCTGATGTGTGTTGTTGCGACTTTGGTTTTGGCGGGTGTGTCTGCCAAAGCAGATGAGGCCGCGCGCACGATTTCTGTCACGGGCATGGGCGAGGTGTCCTTGCCCCCTGATATGGCGACCATCCGGTTGGGTGTACAAACCGAAGGGGAGGCGGCCGCGCAGGCGCTTGATGCGGCAAGTGCGGCCACCTTGGCGATTTTGGGGCGGCTGGATGCCGAGGGCGTCGCGGCGGCAGACGTACAATCAGGTGCTGTGCAATTGCGTCCGCGCTATTCCAACAGTGTCATCAGCAGCGGCCAGCAGATTGTGGGCTATCACGCGACCAACACGGTCGTGGTGCAGGTGCGCGATTTGGATGACCTGGGCGGGCTGTTGGCGGCACTTGTGGGCGACGGCGCCAACCGGCTGGATGGGGTGAGCTTTGGATTGCAAGACCCGTCCGCAGCCATGGATGAGGCCCGCCGTCGTGCCGTGGCCGACGCCCTTGCGCGTGCAGCCCTTTATGCCGAAGCCTCGGGCGTGGCTGTGGGAGACGTTTTGCAGATCGCCGAACAGGGCGCGCCACAGTACCGCGCCTTGCGTGCGGAGCCGGTGATGATGGAGGCCATGGCCTCAGCCCCGTCCTTCGATGTGCCCGTCGCTGCGGGTGAGATTGAGGTGTCGGCCAGCATCAACATGGTGTTTGGGATGGACGATTAGGCGGACGCCTTGACGGTTGGGCGTCACGTCGACTTGCCGACAGGCGCTGTCTGCAATAAGCTGTTGCTATGCCCTGCAAGGATGCAGAGCGATGGAGATTTTATGTTTACGATTGCGGCCCGCCGCTAAGGTCCGCCCGATTGGACCAGATTGAACCAAGAGACTTCCGCGCGAGATGCCGGAGGCCTTTTTGCGTGACATAAAATCAAGAGACAAACCATTGAACATCTCAAGAGACGAGCGACGTGTTTTGCACGTTCTGGCGCAAGGTGGATCCATCCATTTTGAGCGCATGACGAACGGCAAAGTGCGCAGTGTCGCAAGCTTTGCGGGCGACGGCCAAGTTCTGGCTGATTGCCTACTGAAGCTTACCGAACGCCTGAAGACACGGCGGTTCATCACATCAGAAAACGGACGACCTGACCGCGCCACAAACCTCGGCAGTTGGTCCGTGATCCCTCAGTATGACACCCGAAAAGGACATCAAGAAAATGACAAACCCAATTATCAGACCCACATCAACTGACGACATTGCGGGGCTACAGGCCGTGTTGGATGGGACCGAGCTTTTCCCAAGCGAGATGCTGCCAGACATGTTGGCACCATTTTTGTCAGGTGACACGGAAGCCTTCTGGCTGACCTGCCACAAGGGCGGCGAGGCGGTCGGTCTGTGCTACACGGTTCCAGAAGAATTGGCCGAGGGCACGTGGAACATGCTTGCTCTGGCTGTCCGTCCGGACATGCAAGGCAAGCGGCTCGGGGCGGCGCTTGTCAAAACCGCCGAGCAACACCTCAAGAACAAGGGGCAGCGCATCCTGATCGTGGACACCTCTGGCACCGATGACTTCGCCTTGACGCGTCAGTTCTATGCCCAGAATGGCTATGAAGAAGAGGCCCGCATTCGCGATTTTTGGGCGCATGGCGACGACAAGGTGATCTTTCGCAAAGCGCTGTAGAAACGTTCGCCCCCCGCGCCCAAGGGTGCGGGGGGCTTTTGTGATCAAGGACGATCCCGCAGGTGCGTGGACCGCAGTCTGCGTTTTGTCGTTTGACTTACGACACGGCCTTGGACAAGGCCTGATCGAGATCTGCAATCAGATCATCCGCGTCCTCCAATCCGATGGACACGCGCACCACGCCGGGGCCTGCGCCCGCAGCTTCTTGCTGTTCTGCGGTCAGCTGACGGTGGGTGGTGGACGCCGAATGGATGATCAACGACCGCGCATCGCCCAGGTTGGCCACGTGGCTGAAAATTTCCAGCGCGTCGACCAGTTTGATACAGGCGTCGTATCCGCCCTTGACGGCAAAGGTGAACAGCGAGGACGCACCGCGGGGGCAGACGTCTTTGATACGCTCAAAATAAGGCGAGCTTTCGAGGCCCGCGTAGGTGACGTACTCAATCCGGTCGTCGGCCTCCAGCCACTTGGCGATCTTGGTGGCGTTCTCCACATGACGGTCCATGCGCAACGACAGGGTTTCGATGCCCATCAACGTATAGTGGGCCGCCTGCGGGTTCATCGTCATGCCAAGATCGCGCAGACCAATGGCAATGCCGTGGAACGTGTAGGCCAGCGGGCCAAAGGTTTCCGCAAACTTGAGGCCATGGTAGGCCTGTTCCGGCTCACTCAGCGACGGGAATTTATCGGATGCGGTCCAGTCAAACTTGCCACTGTCCACGACGCAGCCCCCCGTGACGGAGCCGTTGCCAGTCAGGTATTTGGTGGTGGAATGCACGACCAAGGTGGCGCCATGTTCGATGGGGCGGCACAGGTACGGCGTGGCGGTGGTGTTGTCGATGATCAGCGGCAGGCCAGCCGCATCCGCGATATCCGCAATGGCGCGCACGTCCATGATGTAGCCGCCGGGGTTGGCGATCGCCTCCCCGAACACCGCACGGGTGTTGTCGTCGATGGCGGCTTTGACCGCATCCAGATCGTCCATGTCGACGAACTTTGCCTCCCAGCCGAACCGTTTGATGGTCTGGCTGAACTGGGTGATCGTGCCGCCATAAAGGCGGTTGGAGACCACGACGTTCTTGCCGGGTGACATGATCGGGAACAGCGCCATGATCTGGGCCGCATGACCCGAGGAGCAGCAGACAGCGCCCGCACCCCCCTCAAGCGTGGCGATGCGTTCTTGCAAAACGGCCACGGTGGGGTTGGTCAGGCGGGAATAGATGTAGCCGACTTCTTGCAGGTTGAAGAGAGCGGCTGCGTGGTCGGCATCGCGAAACACGTAAGCGGTGGATTGGTAAATGGGTGTATTGCGTGCGCCGGTGGCAGGATCGGGGCGGGCGCCTGCGTGGATTTGCAGGGTGTCAAAGCCATAGGTGGGTGTGTCGGTCATGGTCTATCCTTGGTTGAATTGGTCCAGACTGTACCGAGGACGGGCCATAACCTCAATGTGATGGACAGGGGCAAGACCATTTCTCGCAAGATTGGCCCCATGTGCGAACACGCAACCCACGCAAAGGGTGCGATTGGGACACATGTTCCTAGGGCCGCTGGTCTTGTAAAATCTCATCCACCTGAATGGGGATCCAGTCGTGGGGGATGAAATGCCCGCCGGGGTGAAGGTCGAGCACAATCCGTCCGCCTGCGCAGGTCCATATCTGACGCTCAAAGGTCAAAAACGACCGCGCGTTCCATTCGGTCGGTGTGGGGTTTTCGTTCGCTTCGTTACAGTCAAACCGGTCTCGCCAAAGGGCCACGGGGGTGTCTGTCTCGCCCGCGGGGCCGTAAGGAAAATCCAACACCTGATCCGACAACCCGTAAACCTGGCGCACTTCACGCGGCGCGGCCTCACACGGGGCTGTGTCTGCAAAACTGCCTGCCACAGCCAGCAAACCCGCAATATCTGCGCCATCGTCGCAGACAAATCGCCACGCCATATAGGCCCCGTACGAATACCCTGACACAAAGATCGCATCGGCCAGCACCGGATACCGCGCGGCCACATCCTCCAACACCGCGCGTGCAAAGGCACTGTCACGCGATCCAACCCGCCGAAAATCCCACGATCCGCCGAGCCCTGTCGGGGCCACCAGCAGCACATCCTCCGCCACCTTGCCCGTGGCAATCCGGTCATGGCGCACAATCAATCCACCCGCGCGGCCCCACCCGTGAAAATGCAACAAAACGGGCAGGGGGCTGGCCCCGTCCCAACTGTCCGGAACGCGCAAATGATAGCTGCGCTCCCCCAACTCACAAGCGTCCTGGCCGGTGCAGGCTTGGGCAACAGGGGCCTGCAGACCCATCCATAAACACACCAACAGCTGTCTCATATCCCCCCCCCTAACACCGCCGCCCGCGCATCCGAAAATCACACCTGCGTGGGCGCGCGGACGGCCTGCTTCTTTGGGTCAAAAATACCTCAAACGCGACCTATGACACACAGCGGTCCACCACCGATAAAACGCCCCAAATTTTCGTCAGAAAATTTGGCCCCCGCCGTCCGCAGGACCGGATCGTCAGATCCAGACTACCGCATCCAGAACCCTTCCCGCTTGATGGTGTTGCGGATTTGACGTTCGCGGGGGGGCAGATCATCCTGATCGAACAGCGCACGGACCTTGGCGCCGCGCCCTTGATAGATCATCCGCTTGAACGGATCGTATTGCTTGAGCCATTTTTTGACCTTGTTGGGCGCACTCACCGCCTCCAGCGCCGCCACCACGGCGTCTGCCTCGCGGGCATAAAGCAGCGGCAACATGCGGTAATGGCAGGTCAAATCACCGTCCAGCCCCGCCAGGTCCGGGCCGGGGCGTCCGCCGCCAAAACTGTGGATGACCAGAGGCAGGCTCACCTGATCCAGCCAGGGATCCAGCGATTGCAGAACCAGCTCTTCGGGGCGGTTGTCGCGGATGTCCACCGCCCAATCGCGCCAGCGTGCCCCAAAGGTCGGCGCATCATGGCCCGTCACCCAGCCTGCGTTGAAATACAAATACCGTTCCCAGTATTCATCCGGTTGATCCAGATCGAGGGTGCTTTCAAACTCCAGCCCAAACCGATCATAAAGCGATTTCCACGTGGCCGCGTAGCCTGGCCAATAAAGCTCCTCCTCGGGCCATGTGCCCGTGCGCCGCATCGACGCCGATGGCGCGCTGAAATCTGTCGTAAGCCCGCCCAGATCGCCCAGGATCAAGGTATCGGTGTCCAAAAACAGAAAATCGCGGCCCGCAGGCATGGCGCACAGCGCCTCGATCTTGTTGCCGTGGGGATAGCTTTCCCCGAAGGCTACGTTTTCAAAGGGCAGGATCACGGCCCCAAAGTCCTGCAACGCCGCCTTGATTTCATCCCGCATGGTCGGATTTTTGGACCAGAGCGGACCGGGCTGTGGTTCCGCAATATACAATGTCCCTGCAAAATCAGGCGCATTGGCCCGCAGGGAGGCGGCCAGCAAAATCGCCTCATATTGCAGCCGGCCCGCTTGTGCGACAGCCACAATGTCGAAATCCGCACCTGTTTTCGGTTTTGCCATTTTTCTTGCCCGTTCACCTGTTGGGGGGACTATAGTGCTGACACAAGACGCACGAAACCCATCAATATGGGGGGCTGGGTGAAGGGGACGATCCGTGATTGATTTGTTTATTCCATATATTTTCGGGTTGGCTTTGGGCATTGACGCGCCTGGCCGAGACGCGGCCCCACCCGTCGTGCCGAGTGCCACCGCTGCCACGGACATCACCGGCACAGGCGATGACATGGACGCCAGCCGCCCCGCCGAAGACCAGACGCCCACGGGCCGGTTCACCACCGCGACCGAAGTGCGCCCGATCCTTGATGTCACCCGCGCCAATTGGGTGGGCGTGCGGGATTACAACGGGCAGGATTACGTCTATTTCACCCATCTGTTGGCCTGGCGCTGCGGCCTTTGGGACATCCGCTATGGGTTCAACGGCGCCCCTGCAGACAATGTTCTGGCTATGGAGCCCTGCTATGCAGAGACCACAACCCCCAATGCCATCACGGATGTGGCGAATTTTCTGCCCTATGTGATCCGGCCCGCAGGGTCCGTGACGTCCGTTACGGTTGAGATTGTCTATGACGACGGCACCGCGGCTGAGGCGACGTTTGACCGTGCCGCCATCGCGATTCCCTAGATCGATTTTCGGGTGGCTGCGGTTTGAACATTCTGATCATCGAAGACGACGCCGAGACGGGCGCCTATTTGACACGCGGCCTGCAAGAGGCCGGATGGGACGTGCAGCTGTGCACCGCAGCACAGGAGGGGATCTTGGCGGTTTCGACCCGTGATTTTGATGCGGTTGTGTTGGACCGGATGTTGCCGGGCATGGACGGCGTTGACGCGCTGCGTTTGATGCGGGGGGCAGGGGTGACCACCCCCGTTTTGATGTTGACCGCCCGCACCGCCATTCATGACCGTGTTGAAGGGTTGGAGGCCGGGGCGGATGATTACCTTTTGAAACCGTTCGCCATGTCCGAACTTCTGGCGCGGCTCAAGATCATTGCACGCAGGCCCGCGCGCACGCCGGAGGTGACGGAGATGACCGTAGGGCCTTTGCACATCAACCGCGTGACCCGTGTCGCGACCCGCGAGGGGACCGATCTGGATTTGTCGCCGCTTGAATTCCGTCTGCTGGACTTTCTGATGGGCCACGCAGGTGAGGTCGTGACGCGCACCATCCTGTTGGAACAGGTTTGGGGCTACAGGTTCGACCCGAAAACATCGCTGGTCCAGACCCACATGAGCCGGTTGCGCGCCAAGGTCGACAAGCCCTTCGACGAAGAGGTTATTCGCACAGTCAGGGGGGCAGGATATGTCCTTGGCTGATCGTCCGCGCGCCACCAACACGCTGGGATCCACGGTGTTTCAACACATCTTGAGGTCCAGCGCGGCCTTTGTGCTTGTCAGCCTTGCGATCCTCTGGGCCATCTGCTGGGCCATGATCTGGCGCATCGACGCAGCCCAGGTGGCGCGGATTGAGGCGGAGGTCGAATACGCCCAAGAGGTCTACTACAGCCGAGGTGAGGAGGACCTGATCGAGGAGGCGATTGGGGACGACGAAGATGTTATTTGGTCCGATGACCTGATTTTTGAGCTGTTGGAGAATGGGGATTTGCTGTGGGTGCTGCGGGCGGATGATTACACGCCCAAGGCGGGCTTTGACGGGCTGCACGGCGAAGAAGGCTGGGAGGTGGTCACCCTGGAGCACCCAGAGATCACCACGCCTGTGCGCGTCAACACGGTGGTCTTGCGCGGCTGGGACAGATTGTCGATCGGGGCTTTTGTGGATCCCGCGCGGGAAAACACGCTGTCATTTGCGATTTTTGCGACTTTGGCGATGTTGCTGATCGTCTTGCCGCTGTCGCTGATCACGGGCTTTGCCGTGAGCAAACGGGTGTTTCGCCGGATTGAGGATATCTCAGACACCACAGCCGCCGTGGCCGCCGGTGAGATGGAGGTCCGCGCCCCGCAATCTGGACGACACGATGAATTTGACCGTCTGGCGGGCGGATTGAACACCATGCTGGATGAGGTGGAACGTCTGACTGCCAATATTGAGGGCGTGAGCGTCGGCGTGGCCCATGATCTGCGCACACCGCTGAGCAATATTGGCGGCCGGTTGGAATTGATCCGCCGTGACAGCGCCGACCCGCAGGCCGTCGCGGCCCATGTGGACGCGGCGGAGGCGGCACAGGGCCAGTTGATGCGCGTCTTTGATGCTTTGTTGCGGCTGGGGGAGGTGCGGGCGGGCAAGCGCCGCGTGGCCTTTGCGCCGTTTGATCTGTCGGCCAGCATCGACCAGCTGTGTGAGGCCTATGCGCCTGCGTTTGAAGACGCGGACAAGACGTTCACCGCCCAGATCGCGGGTGGCATCACGTTGGATGGCGACCGAGAGTTGATTGAACAGGCCGTGTCGAACCTGCTGGAAAACGCGCTTGAGCATTCGCGCGATGCGGCGCGGGTGCAGGTGCGTCTGACGCGGGACGCAGGTCACGTGACATTGGTGGTGGGCGACGATGGTCCCGGCATTTCGCCCGTGCACCGCGACCGCATTTTTGAGAGGTTCTTTCGCGCCGATGCGAGCCGGTCGACCCCGGGCAACGGGCTGGGTCTATCTTTGGTGCAGGCCATTGTGCAGCTGCACGGGGCGGAGGTTCGCCTAGCCGAACAGGGGGCGGGGGCCGAATTTATCGTTGTTTTTCAAGGCTAGGGGCCAAGATTACAGGTTTGTATGATTTGGAGGGGTGAGTTGTAACGCGTCCCCCCATGAAGGATGGTTTAGGGTCAGGGGCATCATCGACCTATCCGAGGATCCCCATGTTCAAAGCCCCTGTGTTCAAAGCCCCAGTGTTTCAATCCGCGGTTCTTGCAAGCCTGCTGACCGTCTCGGCCCTCATGCCGTTGCCCGCCCTCGCGGGGCCACAGGCCATGACGGCCGCCGAGGCCCGCCATCTGCTGGCGCGCACCGGCTTTGGGGCGGCACCCCACGAGATCACAGCGTTTACAGGTCTCAGTTACGCCGAAGGTGTCGCGCGGATCATGGGCGATTTGCGCACCACTGCCGCCACACCGCTGCCGGCATGGGCCGATGATTGGGCCTATCCCTATGACGCGATTTATGCGCTGGGCGACACGGCGACGGATTTGTTTTACGCCAACCGTTATGTTGAGCTTGAGACATTGCAGGCGTGGTGGCTGGCCGAGATGGTCGCGACGCCGTCTCCCTTGACCGAGAAGCTGACGCTTTTTTGGGCCGATCATTTCGCCAATTCGTTTGAGGTCCACGAGAACCCCCAGTGGATGGCCCGTCAGAACGCCTATTTGCGGGCCCATGCGGCGGGTGATTTCGCGGCGATGGCGCAGGGCATGCTGCTGGACCCTGCGATGTTGGACTACCTTAGCAACACAACCAACACAGCTGACGCCCCGAATGAGGATCTGGCGCGCGAGTTTCTGGAGCTGTTCATGTTGGGCGAGGGGCGCGGGTACACGCAAGGCGACGTGCGCGCCGCCGCCCGCGCGCTGACGGGCTATACCGTCTCAGAGGAGGGCGCGCCGGTCTTTATGTTTGACGCGGCAGCACACGACAGCGGGATGAAAACCCTGTTTGGGCAAACGGGGCGGTATGATGCGGATGACCTTGTGACGTTGACTTTGGAGCATCCGGCGTTCGGGCCTTATGTGGTTGAAAAGATGTGGCGATTGTTTGTGTCCGATCAGCCTGACGCGGCGGTGGTGGCTGATCTGGCGGAGGTGTGGCGTGCGGCGGATTGGCAGATTGCGCCGCTGGTTGAGGCGCTGCTGATGAGCGATGCGTTTTGGGATGCCAGCAATCGCGGGCGGCTGGTGAAATCGCCGGTGGATCTGATGGTGGGCACGGTCCGCACGCTGGGTCTTGAGATGGCCGATGGCCGTGTCATGGGCTGGATGACGGGCGAATTGGGGCAGGCCTTGTTTATGCCGCCCAACGTCGGCGGTTGGCCTGAGGGGGTGGGCTGGATCAACGATGCTACCGCCGCAGGCCGTGCCACCACGCTGACCTATCTGATGTGGGACGCGGCGGAGACGCAGGCGGCTGATATGCGCATGCCACCACCACAGGCCCCCGTGTCGCAGACCGATCTTGGCCCGGAGGATTTGCGCGTCGGTCAGGTTTTTGCCACCTATTTTGAGCCGCGCGCCCAGCAGGAGGGCGCGGCGGGATCGCTGGTGCTTTATGATGTCAGTTTCGGCGGGCAGACTTGGCGGTCTTTGCCGTTGTGGTTCGACTATGACGCCGCAGAAGACTGGGCGGCGGCCTACATCCATACAGGCGATTGCGCACCCACCTGTTTCGTCAGCCTGCCCCGAGACCCCGAAGACCCGCATTTTATTGCCTTGGAGCCCTGGGACGGGATTGTCGACTATTGGGACGGCGACACAGCGGCCGATCGAGCGCTTGCTGCCGCCATTGCGGGGCATTTTCCCGCACTTATCGCGTCGACCGCAGACCAGCGCGTCTACAGGCAAAGCGATGAGGGCGACGCGCCGGCGGATCTGTCAGCGGTCCTACAGGGCGCAGAGGTTTTTGCCGAATTGGGGGCCGAGGCCTATGGGCGCACGGGGGGCGTCTATGTGTCGGCGCTGAGCCATGCGCGGGTCTTGGGCTTGGCGGGCTACAGGCAGGGAGAGGCCGACGTGGACGCCATGATTGAAGGCGTGGAGGCAGCGGCCCGCAGGCCGATTGCCCCGCCGGTCACTTATGCGACGGGTCGCGACTGGATCAATGCCTTGCCGGGGGCGGGGCTGGAAAGCGCGCGGGTTGCTCAGGCGCTGTTGGCGGTTGCGCGCCCGGCCCAAGGCCTGCGGGATGAGCTGATCGTGGGCGAGCCTGAGGCGCTGATCCGAACGCTGATCCTGCTGCCGGAATATCAAGTCAACTAACCCATGATGGAGATGAAGATGAGCCATTCGAAGATGAACCGCCGTGCCTTTCTGTCCGCTTTGGGGGTCGGTGCGGCCAGCCTTCCGATGCTGTCCTTGCCCGGTTTTGTGCAGGCCGCGAATGCCACGCCCACGGGCGGCAACACACTTGTTCTGGTTGAACTTGCGGGGGGCAACGACGGGCTGAATTCTGTCGTGCCGATCACGGATCCCGCCTATCGCGGGTTGCGGCCCACCATCGGGATCAACACGCGCGACGCCTTGATGTTGGACCGTGATACAGGGCTGCATCCCAGCCTGCGCGGCATGGCCGATCTGTGGGAGGCGGGCGAGGCGCAGATCATCGAAGGGGTGGGCTATCCTGACCCAAATCGGTCCCATTTCCGGTCAATCGAGATTTGGAATGCGGGGATGGGGGCGGACAGCCATGCGCGCGACGGTTGGGTGTCGCGCGGATCGGTGGGGGCGGCTGCGTTTGAAGACACCGATGCCGCTGGGCTGGTGCTGGGCGGCGATATGGGGCCGCTTGCTGGCGCGGGCCGGTTTTCGGCCATGCGCGACGAGGATCTGTTTCGCGAAACGATGGAGTATTTGCCCGACGTGGGGGCAGGGACCGGCGGGCATGCCGTGCGGCCCGTGGCCCAAACCTCGCCCCTGGATCATGTCCTGAAAAGTTACGACAGCGCGCAGGTCACAGGCGATGCGATCTTGCGCAAGCTGTCTGCGCGGGGGCCGCAACGCTGGTGGTTTCCTGAAACAGAGCTGGGCGCGCAATTGCGCACCGCGGCGCGGCTTTTGGATGCGGGCGTGCAGGTGCCGGTGCTGAAGGTCGTTCAAGGGGGCTATGACACCCATGATGCCCAACCCGATGAGCACGCCTTTTTGCTGGAAGATTTGGGAACCTCGATTGCGGCCTTCGCAGGCGCCATGCGCGATGCCGGTTTGTGGGGCAATGTGACGGTTGTGACCTATTCGGAATTTGGCCGCACCGCGCGGGAAAATGCCTCTGCCGGAACGGATCACGGCACAGCGGCGCCCGTTTTTGTCAGCGGCGGAGCCGTGCGCGGCGGGCTGTCCGGTGCGCGGCCTGATCTGACACGACTGGTGGATGGAGATCTGGCCCATACGACCGACTACCGCCACGTCTATCAGGCGATCCTGCGTGATCTTTGGCGGATCGACGGGGTCGATTATCGGGCGGGGCCGTCAGGGCTGCGGCTGTTGGGCTAGGGGATTTCGCGGTTGACCGGGCGCGCGGGGCGGGATTGCGCCTGTGGCGGTCACGTCTTCGCTCAGGCCGTGTTCCCAACGCTTGACTGCATCATGAATTGCGCCCCGATCGGTCGCGTGGCGGCACCAATCGCACGGGCCTTGCGGCCGATGCTTCCGCCTTCAATGCGGGGTTGGATCAAGCCACGGGTATCTTGGGTCACGACATAGCGGCGAACGCGGCTGACAAGGTCGTCGCGGACGCTGTCAGGGAAGGCACCATCAATCAGGATCGCTTCGAAATCGATGACCGAGCAAGTGGACAGTGAGGCTTTGGCCAATTCCTGGGCCGTCTGGCCCAGCCATGGGTCCACATAGCGTGACAAATTATGCCAACTTTCGGGATCAGACCACAGTTGCTGTGTATCCAGATCAACCTCTCGAAGGCGCAATTCCAACTGATGGATCGATGCCATATCGACCAACTGCGTGCTTTCACCGTGCGGGCCAATGCTTCGCAGTGAGCCCAATGCGCCTGCATTGCCCTGGCGTCCTTCGAAGACCGAATTGTTCAGAACAATTCCACCGCCGATGAAGGCGCCGATAAAGAAATAGGCGTAATCCCGAAATTCCTTGCCGCGACCGTAGGTGTGTTCGGCCTGACAGGCGGCCGTCGCGTCGTTCAGGAGGAGCACAGGCAGCTGCGTTCGGGCGTGCGCTTCTGCCCGCAGATCGATCCCTTTCCAAGGTGCGAATGCGGCTGACATGTCCATGGCTGGGTCCGGCCAGTTCCACATCTCAAAGGGGGCTGCGACCCCGATGCCGCAAATGCGTTGTGCATGATCGGGGTCCATCGCCTCGGTGATGTTCCGGACACTGTCTTCGAGGAAGTCAAAAATGTCGTCGGGGACTGGAACGGGGTAGGTCAGCTGCCGTTCTTCACGCAACCCGCCGTTCAAATCAATCAGCACCAGATCCGTCGATCTTCGCCCGATCTTGAGGCCAAATGAGAACACGCCATTCGACGCCAAACGCATCGGGATCGACGGCTTGCCGACCTTGCCCCGCACAGGTTCGCCACGTTCAAGGATCCTTTCACCTTCAAGGCGTCTGAGGATGCTTGAGACCGTCGGCGGGGAGAGTGCGGCCAGCTTGGCCAGATCGCTTCCTGGCATCGGACCATTGCGCTGCAACAGCGACAACAAAAGCCGTTCGTTGTGATCGCGAACACCCTTCTGGCTGAGGCCTGTACTGATTGATCTGATGAGTCCGTCTTCCATGGACTGCACCATAACAGCCATATAATACAGGTAAATAGATTAATAAAAAAAGTTAACTAACTAATTGACAGTCAGTTGAGAATCACGTTTTCTACGGCAAATCGGCGGGTTTAGGCCTGCCGTATCACTGTCGGGGGAAGGCCCTGACCAATCAATTGTCTGGGAGGACATCATGAAAAAGTTGCTTATCGGCACCGCTTTTGCTGCCATTACATCCGCCGGTTCCGCTATGGCCGACGGCCACGCTGTGACTGCGTGTTTGATCACCAAAACGGACACAAACCCCTTCTTTGTCAAAATGCGCGAAGGCGCAGAAGCTGCGGCCGCTGAGGCGGGCATCACGCTTCGGTCTTTTGCCGGTCAGGTCGATGGCGACCATGAGACGCAGGTGGCCGCGATTGAAACATGTATCCTTGATGGTGCGTCCGGTATCTTGCTGACCGCGTCCGACACATCCTCCATTGTTGGTGCTGTGACACAGGCCCGTGATGCCGGCCTTTTGGTGATCGCCCTCGACACACCGCTTAATCCGATCGACGCGGCTGATGCCACGTTTGCGACAGACAACTTCCTGGCTGGTGAACTGATCGGTCAGTGGGCAGCGGCAACGCTGGGCGATGACGCTGCCAATGCAAAAATTGCGATGCTCGATCTGGCTGTGTCCCAGCCAACCGTTGGTGTTTTGCGTGACCAAGGGTTCCTGCAAGGCTTCGGCATCGATCTGGGTGATCCAAATAAGTGGGGCGATGAAACCGATCCGCGCATTGTTGGCAATGACGTGACCGCCGGCAACGAAGAGGGCGGGCGGACCGCGATGGAAAACCTTCTTGCCGTCGATCCGGAGATCAACGTGGTCTACACGATCAACGAACCGGCTGCTGCGGGCGCCTATGAAGCCCTACGGTCCATTGGGCGTGAAAACGATGTTCTGATCGTGTCTGTCGACGGCGGTTGCCCTGGGGTTCAGAACATTGCGGACGGCGTGATTGGTGCCACATCCCAGCAGTATCCGCTGCGCATGGCGGCCCTTGGGATCGAAGCGATTGCCGCTTTCGCCGAAGATGGCACATTGCCTGAGAACACCCCTGGCAAAGACTTCTTTGACACCGGCGTTGCCTTGGTCACCGATCAGCCCGTCGATGGTGTTGAAAGCATCTCTGTTGCCGAAGGCACGGAGCTTTGCTGGGGCTAAAGCCAACCTCCTGCATCTCATCTTAGATGCACCACAAGGGGCGGGTCATTTTCCCGCCCCTTTTTCCAAAGTGGGATATGATCCTGCTTGATTTCCAATTTTGCACGAGGGGACCCACCAATGTCTGGCAACGCCGACGATTATGAAGCCGCCATCAAGCCATCCGCAGCAGACGAGGTGGCGTCGTTCAGCGAACGCAAAGGTTTTCTCGCACGGTTGCAACATGCCTTGCATGTGAACCCTGCGCTTGTGCCGCTGTTCGTCCTTGTGGTTTCAATTTGCCTGTTTGCGCTGTTGTTGGGATCGAGGTTCCTGTCTCCCTTCGCGCTGACATTGATCTTGCAGCAGGTGCAGATCGTGGGGATCGTCGCCGCCGCGCAAAGCCTTGTGATCCTGACGGCAGGGATTGATTTGAGCGTGGGGGCCATTGCTGTTCTGTCCAGCGTCATCATGGGACAGTTTACGTTCCGATACGGGGTTCCCGTGGAAATTGCGGTTGCCCTTGGTCTGGCGTTTGGCACGGTTGTGGGATCGATTAACGGCTGGCTTGTGGCGGTGATGAAGCTCCCGCCGTTCATTGTTACACTTGGCATGTGGCAGATCGTTCTGGCTGCAAACTTCCTTTATTCCGCGAACGAAACGATCCGTGCGCAGGACATCGAGGAAAACGCACCCTTGCTTCAGTTTCTTGGGACGACATTCAAAGTCGGTGCCGATGCGGACGGGCGGGGTGGGGCCACATTCACCTTTGGCGTGATCGCCATGGTGGTGATTTTCGCTTTCCTTGCCTATGCCCTCAAACACACCGCTTGGGGTCGCCATATTTACGCTGTGGGGGATGACCCTGACGCGGCCCAGCTGTCCGGTGTGAATGTAAAACGCACCCTGATTTCGGTCTACGCTGTCACCGGGTTCATCTGTGCCATCGCGGGCTGGGCGCTTATCGGTCGCATCGGGTCTGTCAGCCCGACCTCTGGTCAACTGCTTAACATTGAAAGCATCACGGCGGTGGTGATCGGCGGCATTTCCCTGTTCGGGGGGCGCGGGTCGATCATGGGGCCGCTGTTTGGTGCCCTTATCGTTGGCGTTTTCACCCTTGGTCTTCGCCTTGCAGGTGCTGACGCACAATGGACATTCCTTCTTATCGGCGCACTCATCATCGGGGCCGTCGCAGTAGATCAGTGGATCAGAAAGGTCTCAGCATGACTTTGATGGAAAATATCGCGAACGGGTCGATTGAACCCATCCTGAAAGGGCGTGGACTGGTTAAACGTTATGGCAAGGTGACCGCCCTCGATCACTGTGACTTCGATCTTTACCCCGGAGAGATCCTCGCCGTGATTGGTGACAACGGGGCGGGCAAATCATCCCTGATCAAAGCTGTCTCGGGTGCGGTTGTCCCGGATGAGGGGGATGTGTTTCTTGAGGGCAAACCGGTGCACTTCACGTCGCCCATTGATGCCCGCAAGGAGGGGATCGAGACGGTTTACCAGACCCTTGCCATGTCGCCTGCACTGTCCATCGCGGACAACATGTTTATGGGGCGCGAAATCCGCAAACCTGGCTTTCGCGGCAAATGGTTGCGCCAGCTGGATCGCCCGAAGATGGAACAGATCGCCCGTGACAAGCTGTCAGAGCTTGGCCTGATGACGATCCAGAACATAAATCAAGCGGTTGAAACGCTATCGGGTGGTCAACGTCAGGGCGTGGCGGTTGCCCGTGCTGCTGCGTTTGGATCAAAGGTCATCATCTTGGACGAACCGACAGCGGCCCTTGGTGTCAAAGAATCCCGCCGTGTGTTGGAGTTGATCCTGGATGTCCGTTCACGGGGGATCCCGATCATCCTGATCAGTCACAATATGCCGCATGTGTTCGAAGTCGCTGACCGCATCCATGTGCACCGGCTTGGCAAACGGCTCTGTGTGATTGACCCAAAAGACTACACGATGTCCGATGCCGTCGCGTTCATGACCGGCGCGAAAGAGGCACCGAACTAAGACCGTTTGGGGGCAGCTTGGCAATTGTCGGTCTGTCCGTCGGTCGTTGATGCCATCGCGGTGGCCTTAGGGCAGTGGTCTTGGGGGTGATCGCGTGGTGTTTCACCGCACAATTCGGCACGGTGTCGGATTGGATAAGGTGCCGTTCCGTTTCTGGCAGCCTCGAACGGGGGTGATGCGAAACGCGCCTGATTGGAATGACTGGGTGGTGGAGTCACTGATTTCGCCCCCGAAACTTTGGGCGTGTTTTGCGTAATCATTTGAATTGCTCAGGAAATGGTGGGCGACCCTGGAATCGAACCAGGCGTGCGTCTCCGCGAGGGAACCTCAGGTGGGCCCTGTCGCCGTGAGACCCTTGATGTTTGTCGATGGTGGGCGACCCTGGAATCGAACCAGGCGTGCGTCTCCGCGAGGGAGTTACAGTCCCCTGCCACACCTTGCGGCCTGTCGCCCACTGGCGGCGTGAATAGCTGTGGGCCTATGGGGCGTCAACCTCAATTCTGTGCATTGGCTTGCGGTTTTTTCAAATCCCCCGCATGAGGGACAAAACGGATCGGAGAACGCGATGAAAAAGCCCAAGTGGGTCGTCGAAAAAGAGCAGGCCAAGCGGGCAGCGGCGGCGCAGACCGTGTGGCTTTTTGGGCTGCATGCGGTGCGCGATGCGTTGATGAACCCCGCGCGCCAAAAGCTGCGGTTGGTGGTGACGCGCAATGCGTTGGACCGTTTGGGTGATGCGGTGGCCCACGGGCCCGAGCCTGAGATGAGCGATCCGCGCAAGTTTGCGGCCCCCATTGATCCACAATCCGTGCATCAGGGGGCGGCGTTGGAGGTCAAACCGCTGGATTGGGGGCCCTTGGCTGAGGCCTGCATGGGGGACGGGACGCGCCCGCCGCGGGTGGTGCTGCTGGACCGCGTCACCGATCCGCACAATGTGGGTGCGATCTTGCGCTCCGCTGAGGTGTTTGGCGCGCAGGCCGTGGTGGCGATGTCGCGCCATGCGGCCCCCGAAACGGGCGCATTGGCCAAGACGGCCAGTGGGGCAATGGAACGACAGCCTTATATTCGCGTGCGCAATCTGGCGGATGCGATCACCGAATTGCAGAACATGGGTTATCTGGTGTTGGGGCTGGACGGTGAGGCGGATGAGAGCATCGAAGACGCCGTTGCGGGAAAACGCGACCGTGCGGTGGCCCTTGTTTTGGGGGCTGAGGGGCCGGGATTGCGGGACAAAACTAAAGAAACGTGCGATTCTTTGGTGAAAATCGACTTTGCGGGCGAATTTGGCTCGCTTAACGTCTCAAATGCGGCGGCCGTGGCCCTATATGCAGTTAAACCCTGACGCATAAGGACCGCCCATGCCCGCAGAGAAAATTGCCACCTGTTGTTACTGCGGCACCCGTGCGGCGTTGGTGTTGCAGGGGCGGGACCGGCATGAGCTGGCCTGTTCAAGCTGTGGCGCGCCGCTGCATGATCTGAAAATGTTACGAAAAGGGGCCGGGGGGGCGACTGCGCGTGCCGCGACACCCGCCCGCCCTGCGGCCCAGAGTGCGCCCAAACCGACCCACCCCAAACAGCCGCATCCCAAAGCGCGGAAGGCGAAAAAACATAAGAAACGCAAAGGGTTGTTTCGGCATTTTGTGGAAGAAGCCTGGGATGTGATCGAAGATATTATCGATTGAAACATCTGCACACATCCGCCCCACATTCGGTCACGAGACGGAGAGGTCGGGTATTTTTATAATTCAGGCTGGTCCAAATAGGATGCAACGAAACACGCAATCCAAAGGACTATCAAAATGCTGAACCGTCGTACTTTGTTGGCTGCCGCTGCAGCCGCCCCCGCCGCCGCCCTGTTTGCACGCCCTGCACTGGCGGCCAAGCCTTCCGTCTTCATCCATGGTGGCGTTGCCATTCGCGGTGCAGATCCCGTGGCGTTCTTTACCGAAGGGGCCCCGGTGATCGGGTCTGCGGACCATGCCTTGGAATGGGAGGGTGCGACCTGGAATTTTGCCAGCGCCCAGAACATGGAGACCTTCATGGGCAATCCTGCGGCCTATGCCCCGCAATACGGCGGCTACTGCGCCTTTGCCTTGTCACGCGGATCAATCGCGACCAGCGTGCCTGAGGCGTGGTCGATCGTGGATGACAAACTGTACCTGAACTATTCTGTGAATGTCCGTCAGGTCTGGTCTGAAGATATCCCCGGCAACATTGCCAAGGCCGATGCCAACTGGCCCGGCGTGCTGGCGTAAGCCTTACGATTTGATCATCGGGGTGGGCAAAGCCCTATCCCGATGGTGGTTTCCCCCTCTTGGAGTACGTCATGTCGACACCAACAGTGTCCCGCCGAGGGATTTTGACGGCGGTGGTTGCGGCCCCCATTGCTTTGAGTTTCGCGACAGCTGCGCGCGCGCAGGAGCCTGCGTTCTATTCTGATGATGCCGTGGCCATCAGAGGCGCCGATCCGGTGGCCTATTTTATCCAAGGCGCGCCGGTCTACGGGACAGCCGAGCATACGGCGGAGTGGAACGGCACCACGTGGTATTTTGCCAGTGCCGAGAACCGCGCAACATTTTTGGCCGACCCAGAGGCTTACGCGCCGCAATACGGCGGCTATTGTGCCTGGGCCGTGGCGCAGGGCTACACCGCGTCGACCGTGCCAGAGGCGTGGGAGATCGTGGAGGGTAAGCTTTACCTCAATTATTCGCGCCGCATTCAGCGACGTTGGGCGCGGGATATTCCTGGCAATATCTCCAAAGGGGATGCCAACTGGCCGCGGGTCCTGGAGTGATGATCACAGGTGTGCGAGGACGGGTTTTATCCGCGCCTTCGCCTGCCTACATCGGTTTATGTGATGGCGGTTGATTGGAACCTTGACCGCTTTGTTTCATTGTCCCTCGTTCCACACTTGCGCCTGAGGTGTTCCGACATCTCAGGCGCTTTTTTGTGGGCTGATTTTGGGGTAGGAGGGGACATGTATTCTGATCAAGTGCTGAAATCTGTTCTGACCCGTGCGTCCGTTGTGGCGGTTGTGGGGGTGTCGAAGAACCCCGTCCGGCCGAGTTATTTTGTTGCGCGGTATTTGTCGCTGAAGGGGTTCCGGGTGGTGCCTGTGAACCCTGGCCTGGCGGGGCAGACGTTGTTTGGGGAAACGGTTTACGCACGTTTGTCTGACATTCCGTTTGATGTGGATATGGTCGATATTTTCCGCCGGTCCGAGGCTGTGCCTGCGATTGTGGAGGAGGCGTTGGCGCGCTGGCCGCAGCTGCAAACGATCTGGATGCAGATCGGCGTGGAGCACGCGCAGGCCGCCGCACAGGCCGAGGCGCGCGGTGTCACCGTGATCGAGAACCGCTGCCCGAAGATCGAATATCAACGGTTGTTTGGCGAGTTGCGGATGGGTGGGTTCAACACTGGTGTCGTGTCGTCGAAGTTGTGAGCGCGAGGTCGGATGAGGCTGCGCCCCATCCGATCCGCCCTTGGGGTTTTGTACCCCCGGACCCGCTATCCGCCTTCGGGGTTTTGTACCCCCGGACCCCAGATCCGCCTTCGGGGTTTTGCACCCCCAGACCCGCGATCCACCCTGGGGGTTTTGCACCCCCAGACCCGCGATCCACCCTGGGGGTTTTGCACCCCCAGACCCCCGCAGCATATTTCTGAAACAGCGAAACGATGCCGGCGGATGGTGTTGATGGTCGCGCGGTCAGGGGGTTGCATGTTTTTGAAACAGCGAAACCGGCGAGGTGCATTGATCCAGAGCGCGCTGCCCGATTTCGGTGGGACGCGGATTATGTGTCGATCGTGATGTCGGCGGCGACGCGGATGTCGCGCAGGGGGCGGACGCGGCGGATGCTTTCGGCATAAAGCGGATGGGCCTTGTAGGCGGCGAGCGCGTTTTCGTCTTTGATGTCGGCCATGACGATGAAATCGGGGTGGGGGCCTGGGATTTCGTCGAGCTTGAGGTTGCGGTGCACGGCAAAGGACAGGGCGTGGGGGTTGTCTTTGAGAACCCAGAGGCCGGCCTCAATCTCATCCAGATCTGCGGGGTCGATGGCGGAGAAAAAGGCGATGTGGCGGATCATCGGCTGGCTTTCTCTGCAAGGCCGGATTGGGCGGTGCGGCCTTCGAGTTCGGCTTCGATATCGGCCAGTGTGACGTCATGGGCCGCGCACATCACGAGCAGATGGTAGAGCGCGTCGGCGGCCTCAGCCGTGAGTTTGCGGCGGTTGCCTTTGGTGGCCTCGATGATCGCCTCAACCGCTTCTTCGCCGAACTTTTCGGCGGCCTTGTCGGGCTGGGACAGCAGTTTGGCTGTCCAACTGGTGGCGGGATCGGCGTCTTTGCGGGCGGCGATGGTTTGGGCGAGGTTTTGGATGCTCATGTCACAGCCTTACGGGAACGCCGGCGGCGTGCATATGCGCCTTGGCTTGCGGGATGGTGAAGGTGCCGAAGTGAAAGATCGATGCGGCGAGCACGGCCGAGGCGCCGCCTTTGGTCACGCCATCGACGAGATGATCGAGCGTGCCGACGCCGCCTGAGGCAATCACGGGGATGTCCACGGCATCGGTGACTGCGCGGGTGAGCGGCAGGTTGAAGCCCGATTTTGTGCCGTCGTTGTCCATGGCCGTCAGCAGGATTTCCCCAGCGCCCTTGGCCTGAGCTGTCAGCGCAAATTCCACGGCGTCGATGCCGGTGGGGCGGCGGCCCCCGTGGGTGAAGATTTCCCACCGGCCGGGTGCCACTGTCTTGGCGTCGATGGCGCAGACGATGCATTGGGAGCCAAAGCGCAACGCGGCCTCGGTCAGGACATCCGGATTGGCCACGGCGGCCGAATTGAACGACACCTTGTCGGCCCCCGCCAGTAGCAATTTGCGCACGTCTTCGTGGGTGCGCACGCCGCCGCCGATGGTCAGCGGCATAAAACACGCCTCAGCCGTGCGGGTGGCCAGATCGTACATGGTGCCGCGGTTTTCTTCGGTGGCCATGATGTCGAGAAAGCACAGCTCATCCGCGCCCATGTCGTTGTAGCGGATGGCGGATTCCACGGGGTCGCCCGCGTCAACGATGTCGACGAAGTTGACGCCTTTGACGACACGACCGTCGGCGACATCAAGGCACGGGATGATGCGGGTTTTCAACATGAGGCAGGTTTAGGCGTAAAGTCGGGTGAGGGGAAGGGGCGGTGTGGGGTGTGCAAAGCAGGGTGCCTGTGTGCGGGCAGTCGGCGGTTGGCACGGCGTTCGGGCGCGCCTTATATGTCAGTTTGCACGTCGGTTGCACGTTGGTGTGAGGGCGTGAAACAACACTGGGTCGTGATGGGGGGGAACCTTATGTGCTGTGGTACGTTGAACGCAGAACAAAAGGAATATCCACATGCGCCGTCACATCTTCATCGCGTCACTGGCCGCTGCCTTTCTGGGGCTGACACAGGCGCAGGCCGACACTGTCATGCTGACCTCGGTTGAGGATGTGCCGTTCGCGTCAGCGGCAGCGTCCTCCCCCACATCCCGGACCAATAGCCTGGTGACGGTTTTCGACGCGGAGGCGTTGATCGTTTTGGACGCGGAACGCTCCCGTCTTTTTGAATTGGCCGATGCCAACAGGACGGCGCGCAGATCGTTCGGGGTTGATGTATCGTCCCTTGTGGGACTGACCCCGATGACACCCTTCAACTAGCTTTCGGGCGGATCACACGCGATGGATCAGGATTTCAGGGCCGATAGGGCCTGTTCCAAGTCAATCGCGCCATCGTAAAGCGCGCGGCCTGAAATCGCGCCAGAGATCACGCCGGTGGATTTCAACGCCTGCAAATCCCCCAACGACGACACACCGCCCGACGCGATAACAGGAATGTCGACCGCGCGGGCCAGATCGGCGGTTGCATCGATATTGGGGCCTTTCATAGCGCCGTCGCGCAGGATGTCGGTGTAGATGATTGCGGCAATCCCTGCGTCTTCGAACGACTTGGCGAGGTCTGTGACCTGCACATCGGTTTCCTCGGCCCAGCCTTTGGTGGCGACAAAGCCGTTGCGTGCATCAAGGCCCACAGCCACTTGGCCGGGGAAGGCGCGGGCCGCGTCACGCACCAGATCGGGGTTTTCCACAGCGACTGTGCCAAGGATCACACGGGCGAGGCCTTTGTCCAACCAGCGTTCGATGGTCGCCATGTCGCGGATGCCGCCGCCGAGTTGTGCAGGCACGGCGCAGGCCTTGAGGATCGCCTCAACCGGGGCGGCGTTCACAGGTTCACCGGCGAAGGCGCCGTTCAGGTCGACAAGGTGCAGCCATTCGCAGCCCGCCGCGACGAAGTCTTTCGCTTGGGCTGCGGGATCGTCGTTGAAGACGGTCGTTTGATCCATATCCCCGTGCACAAGGCGCACGGCTTGGCCGTCTTTGAGGTCAATCGCGGGATAGAGGATCATGGCATTTCCTTTCGTTTGGCCCCTTATGCACGGGCAGAACGCGGGTGCAACCGGCACCGGTGGACCTAACGTCACTGTTGATTGGAATCGCGGGGCAGGGCCAAGATGGGCGCAATCTCAGGGAGGAGACCAAAATGAAGACATTGACACTGACATTGGCCGCAATCGTGGGCTTGGCTGGGGCTGCTGCGGCGGACCCGCTTGAGGGCATGTGGCGCACGGCCAAAGACGACAACGGCAACAGCGGCCTGATCCAGGTGGCGCCGTGTGGGGCGGCGCTGTGCGGGACATTGGTGCAGGCGTTTGACGCCAACGGCAACCAGATGTCGTCCCCCAATGTGGGCCGACAGATCATTTCCCAGACTGTGGCGCAGGGCGGCGGAGAATACCGCGGCAAGGTCTATTCGCCAGACCGGGACCGCACCTACAATTCCCGTTTGCAGTTGAGCGGCAACACCTTGTCGGTCAATGGCTGTGTGCTGGGCATTTGCCGCGATGGCGGGACGTGGACACGTCAGTAACCGTATCTGACGGACAGGATTGGGGCCAAAGTCGGGATCGGCTTTGGCCCTTTTACTATGCGGTCAGGGTGTCCAGCTTAGGAAATTGGCAATCATGCGCAGGCCAGCATCCTGACTTTTCTCAGGGTGGAATTGCGTGCCGATGATCGTGTCGCGGGCCACAATGGCCGTGACATCGCCCGCATAATCGCAATGGGCCAGCCGTTGGTCTGGCGCGCCCATGCGCATTTGCCACGAATGCACGAAATAGGCATGATCGCCGGTTTTGAGGCCCGCAAGCACGGGGTGATCCTGTTCGATGACCAGATCATTCCATCCCATGTGCGGGACAGGCAGGGCAGGATCGGCTGGCGTTATTTTGTGGATTTCGCCGTCGATCCAGCCAAAGCCCGGAGTTTCTTCGTATTCAAAGCCACGGGTGGCCAGCATTTGCATGCCCACGCAGATGCCCATGAAGGGTTTTGCGTGAACCTCAACCGCCTCGCGCACGGCGTCGGCCATGCCTGAGACACCATGCAGTTGCGCGCGGCAGTGGGGGAAGGCCCCGTCGCCGGGCAGCACGATCCGGTCAGCCGTACGAACAACGTCCGGATCGGACGTCACCCGCACGGCGCCTGCGCCTGTCTCAGCCGCCATGCGTTCAAACGCCTTTTGCGCGGAGTGCAGGTTGCCGCTGTCGTAATCGATCAGAACGGTGCTCACAGCGCGCCCTTTGTTGACGGGATCGCGTCGGCTTTGCGCGGATCGGTTTCAACGGCCACGCGCAGGGCGCGGGCCACGGATTTGAACGCGGCCTCGGCGATGTGGTGGCTGTTGAAGCCGTGTAGTTTGTCGATGTGCAGGGTGATGCCGCCGTGGGTGCTGAGCGCCTGAAAGAATTCGCGCACCAATTCGGTGTCAAACGTGCCGATCTTGGCGGTGGGCAGATCGAGGTTGCAAATCAGATAGGGCCGGCCCGACAGATCAAGGGCCGCACGCACCTGGGCGTCGTCCATCGCCAGATGGCAATCGCCGTAGCGGTTGATTCCACGTTTGTCGCCCAAGGCCTGAACCAGGGCCTGACCCAGCGCAATGCCTGTGTCCTCAACCGTGTGGTGATCGTCGATGTGCAGATCGCCCGTGGCGCGCACGGTCATGTCAATCAGGCTGTGGCGGGCCAGTTGATCCAGCATGTGATCGAAAAAGCCCACGCCGGTTTGATTGTCATAGGCGCCGGTGCCGTCCAGATTGACCGTGACGGAGATGTCGGTTTCGGCGGTTGTGCGGGTGATCGTTGCGCTGCGCATGGGGGTGTCCTGAATGCCTGTCGATTGGGCGCGGTATAGACGGGCAGGCGCGGCGCGCCAAGCGGGGCCGCGCGAAAACTGCGCGACCCATGCGGCAACGCCACACAGCGCGTGCGTCAGATCCTGCGCAGCATCCGTTCTTGACGGCGGGCGGTGCGGCCCTGGACGTCTTTCATGGCGGTCAACTGATAGCGGGCGGCCTCTGTCCGGCCTTGGCTGATCAGGTATTCGGCCAGATCAAGGCGGGCGGCGTTGCTTTGGCCAGAGACGGCGAAGGCCCGTTCGAACCATCGTTCGGCACGGGGATCGCCCATATCGGCCAGGGCGCGTGCCATCACACGGTAGGGTTGGCGGGGGCCTGCGGCATCGCGCGCCCAGATTTGTACAACTTTCACGGCGTCGTGGTAGGTGCCAGCCGCCAGAGAGGCACGCAGCCACACACCCAGATAGCGCGCCCGGTCAAGGCCTGCGTCCGGATCGGGCAGGGGGCCCAGATGATCCAGCGCGCGGGCGGGATTGCCTGCGGCCATTGCGGCCATCGCGGCCAGCAAACCATGTCGGTCATCGGCAAGGGGCAAGGCGATGTCCACGACATCCAGACGGCCCACGGCGATGGCACATTCGACCAAAGCCGCCGCAATTTGGCCGTTGGCGCACAGCTGGGTGTTGTGACGCAGGGCCTCGAACCCACGGTGCGGGCGCATGCGGTACTGGGTGAGGTTGGCAAGGGCTTCGGCCTCGCTCAATCCTTGAACAGATGCGGGGTTTACCTTTGCGCATCCCTCTGGTCGTGTTGCATCAGTCGCGATCATGTCCTGTGCTTTCTGTTTGTTTCTTAATGGGCAACAGACCGTTTTTGCGTGGCAGAATTCAGCGGGGCGCGGGGCAGTGTCGGGGAAAGTTTGAGGCAAAATTGAGAAAGGCCACACCATGAAGTCTGAGTTTTGGGAGGTGCCAGAGGGCCAAATCGCGGCTGTTGTCACCCATTTGCAGATGTTTGAACGGCCCGCACCGCGCCCCATGGGGCGGGTGGACGCGACGCTGGTCCCCCACGCGGCACCCGATCTGGACTGGTACCGCGATCTGTTCATGCGGGTCGGCGGGCAGGACTGGATGTGGTTTTCGCGCCTTGGCATGAATGACGCCGAGCTGGCCGCAATCCTGCACCGCGACGACGTCCATATTTATTCGGTTCAAAAGGATGGCCGCGATGAGGGGATGTTGGAGCTTGATTTCCGCGTCTCTGGCGAATGCGAGCTGGGCTATTTCGGCCTGACATCCGCCATGGTGGGCACCGGCGCGGGGCGATGGTTGATGGAACAGGCCCTTGATCTGGCGTGGGCACAGCCGATTTCGCGGTTTCACGTGCACACCTGCACCTTGGACAGCCCGCAGGCCTTGCCGTTTTATGTGCGGTCGGGGTTTCAGGCCTATGCACGGCAGATTGAGGTTGCGGACGACCCGCGCAAGGCGGGCGTTCTTCCCATGGACAGCGCGCCGCAACTGCCGATCATCTAAGCTGGCCCAACAACGAAAAAACCGCCCGTCGGCCAATGCCGGTGGGCGGTTTTTCTCATCCGGGTGGGTGACCCTTCAATCGAAATGGAGCGGGCGAGGCGATTCGAACGCCCGACCCTAACCTTGGCAAGGTTATGCTCTACCCCTGAGCTACGCCCGCATCATTTCGTGACGCCGATCTATAAAGTCTGGCCGCCCCCCGCAAGAGGAAAAAGCACGGCAGTGGAGATTTTTTTCATGACGTCGGCGGCCCTGAATTGGCCCGTCGTTCCTACAAGATGGACAGCACAAAAATTGCCCCGACGGAGACCAGCAAAGACCCGAACGTCATCAACATGCCATTCACGCGCAAGCGCATGATGGGCGGGGAGGCTGAAAAACCGTAGGCGTGAAAGGCACGGCCCACCAGCAACAGCGCGCCGATGATGGCAAGCAACCAAACCGGGGCACCCATCAATTCGACCATCAGCATCATCACAAGGCCAAGAGGCACATATTCCGCGAAATTGGCATGGGCCCGCATCCGTTTCAAAAGGCTGGCATCGCCATGATCGCCCAGCCCCAGCTGGTTGCCCCGACGGTAGGTGATGACCCGCGCAGACAGCGCAAGATAGATAAGGGTGAGGAGGGCGGCAAAGACAGGTGTGATCATGCCCAAACCGTGACGGGGGCGGCTGCAAAACGCAAGCCGCCCCCGCATGTTTTATCCGTCCAAGCGCGACCGCTTAGTTGAAGTTGTAGACCAAGGAGACGCCCAGCGCGTTGTCTGTATCCTCGACACCTGGTGCGGGATCGGTGTCAAATTCCGTGATCAGCGATGTGCGCAGCGCCAGGGTTTCCGTCATGGAGACGTTCACGCCAAGGTCGTTGAAAATACGTGTCCCGCTTTCGGAGCCGATGACGTCGGTGTCCATGGTCAGGGCCAGCGATTCATTGATCTGGTTGTAATAGCTTGACGACAGAGCCAGTGCGCCTTCGTCGAGATCGTCCACGCCGTTCAGATCCGCCACACGGTAGCCAACACCGGCCTGCACGTCCCACTGAATGTCGCGGGTGTTGTAGATGCGGTAGCCGATACCTGCGCCCAGAAAGTTGTCAGAGGTGTCACTTGGGAAGCTGTCCACGGTGCCCTGCAATTTGGCAAAGCCGTAGTAGGCGCTGCTGAAATCGCGGGTGTATTCGAGCTCATACAGCAGGCTGTCTTCGGACACGTCGCCTTCGTCTTCGCTGAACTGATAAGACAGCTGCAGCTCATAACCGTTGGTGCCGTCGTAATAGCCGAAGTTGGCCCCGATGCCCAAGTTGCGTGTTTCGGTGTTGCCGGAGGTGGCATTGGCCTGCAGGGCCATGGACCCCGTGAAGCCCAAAGCGCGGCCCTCGTTGCCGAAGGGTTCGAAATCACGTTCAAAATCGTCTGTGATGCTTTCGTTCAATGTGTCGATGCGGTCTTCTGCACCTGACGCGGTCAGGGCCGTTTGGGCGACGGCGGAGGTGGCCAAAAGGGCGGTTGCGGTGCCTGTAAGCAGGAAGGTTTTCAGTGTCATGGGTTATCCTTATTGTTGGTGTTTGGTCTGCGTGTGCAGCCCTTGCGCACAGCAATTAGGGATAATCCTTGGGTCTATAAGGGGGAAAACGGGTGTCCTTTCACCCCCGCGGTTTATCGCCGATCGCGGGGCTGTGTTTGGGCGCATTCCAGCCGGATTTCAAAGTGTCACAGGACGTGATGGAACGAATAGAAGTCAGGCAAATTCGATTAGGTCCCAGCGGTTGCCGAATGGATCGCGGAATACGGCGACTGTGCCGTAGGGTTCATGGCGCGGGGCCTCTTCGAAGATGACGCCATTGGCTGTGTAGCGTGCATGATCGCGCGCGAAATCGTCGGTCTCCAGGATCAGCCAGACGCGCCCGCCGCCTTGATTGCCGATTGCTGCCACTTGATCCGGGGTGTCCGCGCGGGCCAAAAGGAACGCCGTTTCCGCCCCCTTTGGCGCGACCTTGATCCACCGTTTGTGGCCCTGGTCCGTGTCTTCGATCAGATCAAACCCCAAAGTGTCTACGAAAAACGCAAGGCCGTCTTCGTAGGAGGGGACCAGAATCGAGAGCGTGGACAGACGTTGCATCGGCGGACCTGATTGGGTGTGAAAAGGGCCCGCAGTGACACCTGCAGGCCCTCAAGAGGGGACGGCCGCGACGATCTAAATTTCTAGAAATTTAGAGGGCGCGACCAAAATTCCGGAATTTTGGTTAGTCCAGTTCGATCAGCAGATCCTTTGCGTCGATTTGGCCACCGGCCGTGACATGCACAGCCTTGACGGTCGCGTCGCGTTCGGCGTGGATGCCCGTTTCCATTTTCATGGCTTCGATGGTCAGCAACAAATCGCCTTCCTTGACCTTTGCTCCCACGGTGGCCGCCACAGAGGCCACGACCCCCGGCATCGGCGCGCCGATGTGGTTGTCGTTGCCCGCTTCGGCCTTGGGGCGCTGGACCGTGTTGGCTGTGACCATGCGGTTGGGCACGCGGATTGTGCGGGGTTGGCCGTTGAGTTCAAAGAAGACTTTGACTTCGCCTTCTTCGTTGGTTTCGGCCACGGCCTGCATCCGGATTTCGAGGGTCTTGCCGGGATCAATTTCGGCGGTGATCTCTTCGCCCGGTTCCATGCCGTAAAAGAATGTCCGTGTGGGCAGGGTGCGCACGGGGCCGTAGGTGTCGTGGCGCTGGGCGTAATCCAGATACACCTTGGGGTACATCAGGTAGCCGTTCAGATCTTCATCGTCGAAGTCCACGCCGTCCAGCTTTGCGGTGAGGTCTGCGCGGACCTCATCCAGATCAACCGGCGGCAGGGACGCGCCGGGGCGGTCGGTGTTGGGCTTTTCGCCTTTCAGCACCTTCTTGACGATGCCTTTGGGGAAGCCACCGGGAGGCTGGCCCAGATTGCCGCGCATCATGTCGACCACTGAATCAGGGAAGCTGACGTCGGTCTTGGGGTCTTCCACGTCCGCCCGTGTCAGGTTCTGGCTGACCATCATCAGCGCCATGTCACCCACCACCTTGGAGGACGGCGTGACCTTTACGATATCGCCAAACATCTGGTTCACGTCGGCATAGGTCTGGGCGACCTCGTGCCAGCGTTCTTCCAGACCCAGGGACCGCGCTTGCGCCTTGAGGTTGGTGAACTGGCCGCCTGGCATCTCGTGCAAATACACCTCGGACGCAGGCGCCTGCAGGCCGCTTTCAAACGCTGCGTAGTGCGCCCGTACCGTTTCCCAGTAGTTGGAGATTTCGCGGATCGCGCCCACATCAAGGCCCGTATCGCGGTCGGTGTGTTTGAGGGCCTCAACAATTGACCCCAACGTCGGCTGGGAGGTGTTGCCGCTGAGCGCATCCATGGCCGCATCGACTACATCGACACCGGCGTTGGACGCCGCCAGCACAGTGGCGATTGCAGCCCCTGAGGTGTCGTGGGTGTGGAAGTGGATGGGCAGGCCGACTTCTTCTTTCAACGCTTTGACCAATTGCGTGGCCGCGGCGGGTTTTAGCAGGCCGGCCATGTCTTTGAGGCCCAGAACGTGGGCGCCTGCGGCCTCAAGCTCTTTTGCCATGCCGACGTAGTATTTGACGTTGTACTTGGATCGGTCCGGGTCGTTGATGTCGCCCGTGTAACAGATCGTACCTTCGCAGACCTTTTCGGCCTTGATCACGGCATCCATGGCGACGCGCATGTTTTCCACCCAGTTGAGGCTGTCAAACACGCGGAAGACGTCAACGCCGGACACAGCGGCCTGACGGACAAATTCCTGCACCACATTGTCGGGATAGTTTGTATAGCCCACGCCGTTGGACGCGCGCAGCAGCATTTGCGTCATGATGTTCGGCATCTTCGCGCGGATATCGCGCAGGCGCTGCCAGGGGCATTCCTGCAAGAACCGGTAGGCCACATCGAACGTCGCACCGCCCCAACATTCCACGGAGAACAGTTTGTCCATATTGGCCGCATAGGTCGGCGCCACGCGGATCATATCGATGGAGCGCATGCGGGTGGCCAACAAGGATTGGTGCCCATCGCGCATGGTCGTGTCAGTGATCAGAAGTTGTGTCTGGTCGCGCATCCAGTCTGCCACGGCCTCCGGCCCGAATTGATCGAGGATCTGACGGGTGCCGGGTTTTGGGTCTTCCACGCGCGGGGCGGGGGCACGCGGGGCGATGGCCTCGGCCCCCGGTTTTGCGCGGCCTTGGGTTTCGGGGTGCCCGTTGACGGTGATGTCCGCAATATAGGTCAGGATTTTCGTGGCACGGTCGCGGCGCTTTTTGAAATCAAACAGCTCCGGCGTCTCATCGATGAACTTGGTGTGGTATTCATAGTTCAGAAACGTCGGGTGTTTCAGCAGGTTTTCCACAAAGGCGATGTTGGTGCTGACACCGCGAATACGGAATTCGCGCAAGGCGCGGTCCATTCGCGCAATCGCGGCTTCAGGCGTGGGGGCCCAAGCGGTCACCTTGCTGAGAAGGCTGTCGTAATAGCGGGTGATGACAGCACCCGAATAGGCGGTGCCGCCGTCCAGACGGATGCCCATGCCGGTGGCGCTGCGGTAGGTCTGGATGCGGCCGTAGTCAGGGATGAAGTTGTTGGAGGGGTCTTCGGTGGTCACGCGGGTTTGCAAGGCGTGGCCGTCGAGTTTGACGTCATATTGTGATGCGCAGCCCGTGGCCTCCATCAGGGATTTGCCCTCAGCAATCTTGATCTGGGCCTGCACGATGTCAATGCCGGTGACTTCTTCCGTCACAGTGTGTTCGACCTGCACGCGCGGGTTCACTTCGATGAAGTAGAATTCGCCGCTGTCCATATCCATCAGGAATTCGACGGTGCCTGCGCATTCGTAATTCACGTGTTCGCAGATCTTTTTGCCCAAGTTGCAAAGCTGTTCGCGCTGGGTGCCGCTGAGGTAGGGCGCAGGGGCGCGTTCGATGACCTTTTGGTTGCGGCGCTGGACTGAGCAATCGCGTTCCCACAGATGATAGATGCGGCCGTCGCTGTCGCCCAAGATCTGCACCTCAACGTGGCGGGCGCGCATGATCATCTTTTCCAGATAGCCTTCGCCGTTGCCAAAGGCGGCCTCGGCCTCACGGCGGCCTTCGAGGACTTTTTCCTCAAGCTCGTCCTCGGACATGATGGGGCGCATGCCGCGACCACCACCGCCCCACGACGCCTTGAGCATCAGGGGATAGCCGATCTCTGCGGCCTCTTTCTTGATGGCGGCCATGTCATCGCCCAGCACTTCGGTGGCGGGAATGACGGGCACGCCGGCTGCGATGGCGACCTTGCGCGCGCTGGCCTTGTCGCCCAAGGCGCGCATGGTTTCGGCCTTGGGCCCAATGAATTTGATGCCGTTTGCCGCGCAGGCGTCGACGAAATCCGGGTTTTCAGACAGCAGCCCGTACCCTGGGTGAATGGCGTCAGCGCCGCAGTCCTTGGCGACGCGGATCATTTCATCAATGCTGAGGTAGGCGGCGACGGGGCCGAGGCCTTCGCCGATGCGGTAGGCCTCATCCGCTTTGAAACGGTGCAGGCCGAGTTTGTCTTCCTCTGCGAACACGGCGACTGTCTTTTTCCCCATCTCGTTGGCGGCCCGCATGATGCGGATGGCGATTTCGCCACGATTTGCGATGAGGATTTTGGTGAAGTCAGCCATGATGCGGCCCCCCTGATTGTGCAGTTGCGGCATTTATGTCGAAAATGTCGCAACTGTAAACTGCTAGTACTGGGTAGGCCTGTTGTCCCCATGTGCGGGGGCGGGCCAAAATTCCGGAATTTTGGCGGGCGCGGACGGAACGGGAGGGGCTTTGGTGGTGTTGGTCCGGCAACGCAACACACACCAAGGAGCATCTTATGTCCCGTTTTGAAGGCAAACGTATTTTGATCACAGGCGGCACGTCGGGCATTGGTTTTGCCACGGCCAAGCGGATCGTTGATGAAGGCGGGGAGGTCGCTGTCACAGGAACCACGCAAGATCATCTGGATGAGGCGGGACGCACCTTGCCGTCTGGATCTTTGGTGCTGCGCAATGATGCATCAGACCCGCAGGCCGCCAAAGAGCTTGCACAGAAGATCAAGGACCAGATGGGCGGCATTGATGGCGCGTTCCTGAACGCAGGCTACGGTGAGAATTTTGCCACCGAAGATCTGACCCAAGAGGGGTTTGACGGAATGATGAACGTCAATGTGCGCGGCCCTGCCTTGCAAATGGCGCAGTTGAAGCCGCTGTTGAATGACAGCGCGGCGGTGCTGCTGACAGCCTCTGTCGCCCCCTATATGGGCGGGCCGAACGGGGCAATTTATGCCGCAACCAAGGCCAGTTGTGCGGCGATGGCGCGGTCCTGGGCGCGCGATATGGCGGGCCGCAACATTCGCGTGAATTCCATCGCGCCGGGTCCGATTGAGACCAATTTCTTTGATGCGCTGGGCGAAGAGGGAGAAGAGGCGGACACGTTGCGCGAGGGTGTGGGCAACCGCGTGCCCCTTGGCCGCTTTGGCACATCTGAGGAAGTGGCCGCCGTTGCATGTTTTCTTCTGTCCAGCGAGGCGAGTTTCGTCACGGGAAGCGAATATATGGTCGATGGCGGCATGACATTGCGCTAGGCGGCGATGGCAGAGGGGGGACGCTGTCCCCCCGACGCGTACCGCGTCCCCCCCCTGAGGTATTTTTGACCCAAAGAAGGGGCGAACGAACTGTGAACATGGGGTTTTCATGGCGGGCGGGGCGCGCTAGATATGTCCCATGAGCAGTTTTTCAGACGATGATGCCTTTGAGGCCGCCGCCGCACCCCGTGTGCCGTTATCACAACGGGCCATGGGCGGGTTTGCGCAGCCCTATCTGGAAGGGCTGAACCCCGCCCAACGGGAGGCTGTTGAGGCCTTGAACGGGCCGGTTTTGATGCTGGCGGGGGCGGGCACGGGCAAGACCAAGGCGCTGACCGCGCGCATCGCCCATTTGCTGGCCACGCGGTCAGCGCAACCGAACGAGATTTTGGCCGTCACCTTTACCAACAAGGCGGCCCGCGAAATGAAGACGCGGGTGGGCGCATTGACGGGCCATATTGAGGGTATGCCATGGTTGGGGACGTTTCATGCGATTTGTGTGAAACTGCTCAGGCGGCATGCGGAACTGGTCGGTCTGAAAACGAATTTCACAATTCTGGATACGGACGATCAACTGCGGTTGCTGAAACAGCAGGTTGCTGCGGCTGAGATTGACGACAAACGGTGGCCTGCGCGGATGCTGTCCGGAATTATTGATGGCTGGAAGAACAAGGCCTGGGTGCCGTCTCAGGTGCCTGTGGCTGAAAGCAGCGCGTTTGATGGGAAGGGGATTGAGCTTTATGCGGCCTATCAACAACGGCTGAAAGATCTTAACGCCTGTGATTTTGGCGATTTGTTGCTGCACATGGTGACGATTTTCCAGACCCATGATGGCGTGCTGAAGGAGTATCAAGAGCGGTTCAAATACATCCTTGTTGACGAATATCAGGACACGAACGTCGCCCAGTATATGTGGCTGCGGCTGTTGGCGCAGGGGCACAAGAACATTTGTTGCGTGGGGGATGATGATCAGTCGATTTATGGATGGCGTGGGGCCGAAGTGGGCAACATCCTGCGGTTTGAAAAGGACTTTCCGGGCGCGACTGTGGTCCGGCTGGAACAGAATTATCGTTCAACCGGGCACATTCTGGGGGCCGCGGCGGGCGTTATTGCGGCCAACAAGGGCCGTTTGGGCAAGACGTTGTTCACGGATGGGGACGACGGGGAACAGGTTCGCCTGATCGGCCATTGGGACGGCGAGACCGAGGCCCGGTGGATCGGCGAAGAGATCGAGGCGATGCAGCGGGGCACGCGCGGCATTGACCCCATGGCGTTGAACGACATGGCAATTCTTGTGCGGGCGTCCCATCAGATGCGCGCCTTTGAAGACCGGTTTTTGACGATCGGGCTGCCGTATCGCGTGATCGGCGGTCCGCGGTTTTATGAGCGGATGGAGATCCGCGATGCCATGGCCTATTTCCGCCTTGCGGTGAGCCAGGACGACGATTTGGCCTTTGAAAGGATCGTCAACACGCCCAAGCGGGGCCTTGGCGACAAGGCGGTGCAGACCATCCAGACGACGGCACGCACCAATGGCGTCAACCTTGTTGAGGGGGCGCGGCTGTGTGTCGAAGGCGGGCTGATCAAGGGCAAAGGGGGCGCGGCGCTGCGCGAGTTGGTGCAGGGGCTGGACCGGTGGTTTGCGCAACTGCGGGCAGAGGCGGACACCCATGTCGAAGTGGCCGAGATGATCCTTGATGAAAGCGGCTACACCACCTTTTGGCAGAACGACAAAACGCCTGAGGCGCCGGGGCGGTTGGAAAACCTCAAGGAACTGGTCAAGGCGTTGGAGAACTTCGAGAACCTTCAAGGGTTCCTCGAACACGTCAGTCTGATCATGGACAACGCGCAGGATGAACAGGATGACAAGGTCACCATCATGACCCTGCATGCGGCTAAGGGTTTGGAATTTCCCGCCGTATTCTTGCCAGGATGGGAGGATGGGTTGTTTCCGTCGCAGCGGTCCATGGATGAAAGCGGGCTTAAGGGCCTCGAAGAAGAGCGCCGGCTGGCCTATGTGGGCATCACGCGGGCCGAACAGCATTGTTGCATCAGTTTTGCGGCGAACCGGTTGGTTTATGGGCAATGGCAAAGCCAGATGGCGAGCCGGTTCATTGATGAGTTGCCCGAGGACCATGTAGAGGTGCTGACCGCGAGTGGTCTTTATGGCGGTGGCATGTCGGCGGCGGCGAACCCGGCGTCCGTTGGCATGGGATCCCATCTGCATGACAAGGCGGCGAGCGCGGATGTCTACAATTCGCCCGGATGGCGGCGGTTGCAATCACGCAGCCAACAGCGCCCCGTGGCGCAACCGCAAGAAAGCCGCAACATGGTGATCGATATGACGGCGTCGTCATCGCACACCGTGGGCGACCGCGTGTTTCACCAGAAGTTTGGCTATGGCGAGGTCATGGAGATTGAAGGCGATAAGCTGGTGATCGAGTTCGACAAAGCGGGCGAAAAGAAGGTCGTTGCCAAGTTTGTCGTGGGGTCCGCCCAAGCGGATGATGTGCCGTTCTAGGCCTGATCGCAATTCGCGAGATTTGGTGGGGATCTAAAATTCCGGAATTTTAGATCTGTGGGCGACCGTTACGGCCATAAGATCGGGTAGAGGGTCGCAACCAGCAAAAGGGCCATGACCCAGTTGAATGTCCGCAGCCGTCCGGGCGACGTAAGGAACCGGCGCATTTGCTGGCCCAGAATGGTCCAGGACGCGACGCAGGGGATGTTTACGATGCCAAACGCCAGGGCCACCATGCCCACGGCGACAAATGATCGGGCCCCGTCAACTGTCGCATAGTTCGTGATGGCGTAGACGGCCATTGTCCAAGCCTTTGGATTGACCCATTGAAACGCGCCCGCCTGAAAGAAAGACAAGGGTGTGCCGCCGGTTTCGGGGGCATCGGGCAATCTGGGGGCTGCGGTCGCAATTTTAAAGGCCAGCCACAAAAGATAGACCACTGAGACGATTTTGAGGATGCGATCTGTCACGGGGTAGGCCTCAAACACCTGCATCAGGCCCATGCCGACCATAATAATCATAACCGAAAAGCCGATCCCGACCCCCAGCATATGCGGCAACGTCCGCCACACGCCAAAGTTGGCGCCGGAGGCCATCAACATCGTGTTGTTCGGTCCTGGCGTGATGGAGCTGACAAAGGCGAATGCGGATAAAGCGATGAAGATTTCGTAGGACATGCCGCAAAGATACAGCAATGAGGTGACAATGAAATTGTGAACATCGCGACGTACAAAATAAGCGCGCAACCCATGACAGAGATTGACGATATAAGCGCGCGCAGACTGCACGTGCTTTAGGCGCGACCGATTACACGCGCCTAAAGGCGCAATCGCGCGCGGGCGTAGATCAGCAGCAGGCCGTGACCGATGGCGCAGAGGATGATGGGCAGGCGTAGGGCGGCCTCACGGCCCAGATCAGGCTCCGCCGCTGCAGCGATCCACCCGCCCAGCAGCGCCCCGATGGGCATCGCCCCCCAGCCAAAGAAACGGTAGATCGCATTCACGCGGCCCAATAGGGCGTCCGGGATGCGCCGTTGACGGTAGGAGACGGTTACGACATTCCACAGCACGCCGCCCATCGTGCCCAACGCAAGGCTGACCGCCGTCACCCACGCCTGTGATGTCAGCGCCATCCCCACGTAAGATGCGGTGATCAAAACCAGGGCCGCCGGGATACTGACCTGCCCGCCAAAGCGCGCCACCCAAGCGGGGCCGATCATCCCCCCGATGACGGCGCCCACAGCCCCGCATGTTAACAAAAAACCATGTCCAACCGCATCCAGGCCCAGCACATCCTGGGAGAAGAGCACAAGGATCGTCATCACCATCAGACCCAGCCCGTTGATCAGGCCCAACATGATTGCGATGCGCAAAATGGTCGGGTGATTGCGCATCCAGGCCCATCCCTCACGCAGCTCTTGCGTGATTTTACGCCGAGGTGGGGCGGCGCGTGTGGGCAAGGCGATCATCCAGACACAGACAGCCGAAAGCCCAAAGGCCAGGGCATCGACGCCGAAGGGCACCGGCACGGCCATCGCAATCAGCACGCCGGCCAATGGGGGCCCGATGAACGATCCCATGATTTCCTCAATCGTCCACATCTGGCCATTGGCCCGTTCCAGATCCGCCTTGGCCACAAGGGCGGGCAGAACAGTTTGAGCAGCATTGTCGCGCACGACCTCAGCGGTGCCCAATGCGAAGGCAAAACACGACAACACCGCAATCGCCCAGATCGGGTCGCCCCGCAGCGGCAGATCAGGCAGGCCGAGAACCAGCCCCACCACGCCGACGTTCAAAACCATGCGCACCACATCAGCGCGCCAAATCAGCGTGCGACGGTCATATCGGTCCGTCACCACACCCACCGGGATCGAAAACAACAGCCACGGCAGACGTTGGGCAAACGCCACAAGGGCCACCAAAACCGGATCACGGGTGATCAGCGTCGCAAGCCACGGAAAGGCCAGCGCCGAAATGCCATCGCCCAGATTGGACACGGCTGAAGCGGAAAAAAGCAGACGGTAGGATCGGTTGGTGCGCAAAAGGGCCATGGCATCAGCCTGACCTGATCGAGGCGGCACCACAAACGAAAAACGGCGAAACCCAAGGGAGGAGGTGGGTTTCGCCGTTCAACGTTGTGCCCCGTGGGAGGTCGGGGACTTGGTATTCTGTGATCAAGTGCGGCGGTGTCAGGGAGGAGGAGAGACACCGCCGCGTCTTGATCAATGCGCCCGTCACCCAGGGAGGAGGAGAGGGCTGGGGCGCGATCACGGGACGTCAAAGGGAGGAGGAGACGCCCCGATCTTGCTGGTCGGATCAGCCTTTGGCTGCCTCAAGCGCGATGCGCTCAATGTCGCCGACCGTGATACCGATGTCTGCCAACTCACGACGGGACAAACGGTTCAATTCTTTTTTCGTCTCAAGGTACTTTTCGCGCTGCGCACGGGATTTGGCGGCAGTGTCGCGCCATTCGGCGATACGGGCGAAGATGGAAAAACCACCGGTACGTGTGTCAGTTACATATGCCATTACTAGGGCTCTTTCATGTTGCGACCCAATTCTGGGGTCTCGGGTTGCGGCGCCGTATTGCGCCTTCGAGACAAGATTTAAGGCTTTGCTGCGGATGCACAATACCGGGTCTGGCAATGCTGCTATGCAGAAAGTGCATGGTTAATGACTTGAAAACCCAGAGTTTTGTCCCTTGGGTTGGCTTGACCCTAGGGAAGATTACTTGATTGGCATGCAATGAGGCCTGTTGTCTGCTTTCTGGGCGGTTTATGAACACCATAGGCGAAAAGACGGAAGATCACCGGCGGCGGGGCACAGGGATATGACACAGACAAAAGAGACAATTTTGGCGGCTTTGGGCACCATTGGGCTGCCCGATGGTGGGGATTTGGTCTCGCGGGATATGATCCGCGCCTTGTCGGTGAATGGGGATCAGATCAGATTCGTGATCGAAGCGCCCGATGCCGCCACAGCCAGCCGGATGGAGCCTATTCGCCAAGCGGCTGAGATGATCGTGCAAAAGATGGATGGTGTGGCGTCCGTGTCCGTGGTGCTGACGGCCCACGCGCCCCAAGGCGGGGCGGCCAAGCAGCCTGCCGCGCCCGCCGACAAAACACCGCCAAATCTGACGATCGGTCGTCATCCCACGCCGCAGGCGGGGCCAGAGGGCGTGCCGGGAGTGGACAGGATCATTGCGATTGGGTCCGGCAAGGGCGGCGTTGGCAAATCCACCGTGTCGTCAAACCTCGCCGTGGCCTTGGCGCGGCAGGGACGGCGCGTTGGTTTGCTGGATGCCGATATCTACGGGCCGAGCCAGCCGCGCATGATGGGTGTGAACACGCGGCCCGGGTCGCCTGACGGAAAGACGATTATTCCATTGCAGGCCCACGGCGTGACGATGATGTCCATTGGTCTGATGGTGGATCCGGCCAAGGCCGTTGTTTGGCGCGGGCCGATGTTGATGGGCGCGTTGCAGCAGATGTTGACGCAGGTGGAATGGGGGGAGCTTGACGTGCTGTTGGTCGATCTGCCGCCCGGCACTGGTGATGTGCAGCTGACACTTTGCCAGAAAACCCATTTGACGGGATCGATTGTGGTCAGCACGCCGCAGGACGTGGCCTTGTTGGATGCGCGCAAGGCGCTGGACATGTTCGGCACCCTGAAAACGCCAATTCTGGGGCTGATTGAAAATATGTCGACCTATGTGTGCCCCAAATGCGGGCATGAGGAACACATCTTCGGGCACGGCGGCGTCGCCGCTGAGGCTGAGGCGATCGGTGTTCCGTTCTTGGGGCAACTTCCCATTGATCTGGACACCCGGCTGGCGGGGGATGCCGGCACGCCCATCGCGGCAGGCGACAGCCCCATGGCCGAGGCCTATGCCACACTTGCCAAGCGCCTTATCGACGGCGGCATGGGGTGAGCAGGATCACCATCCGCCCGGCCGCGCCGTCCGATTGGCCTGCGATCTGGGCGATGATCGAACCGGTGTTTCGTGCAGGCGACACCTATGCGGTGGCCACAGATATCACCGAAGACGCCGCCCGCGCGCTGTGGTTTGACGGGCCAGCGGCGTGCTTTGTGGCCGATGGGCCAAATGGCCTGTTGGGCACCTACTATATAAAGGCCAACTTTTCTGGCCATGCAGACCACATCTGCAATTGCGGCTATATCACCGCGGCTGCGGCGGCAGGGCAGGGGGTGGCGACAGCCATGTGCACCCATTCCCTAACGGCCGCCCGCGATCTGGGCTTTGACGCCATGCAATTCAATCTGGTGCTGGCGTCCAACACGCGGGCGGTCGCGCTGTGGCGCAGGCTGGGCTTTGCGACCATTGGCACGCTGCCCCAGGTGTTCCGCCACCCCGATTTGGGGCGGGTTGACGCCTATATCATGCACAAACACCTCTCATAACGTCAAAGGGCTGGGGCCCATCAGGGTCTGAATGGGATTTTCCGGTCGCTTTGGGAAACCATGGCACACTTATGGTGTGGTCGAATCAAATTGCAGTGAATCACCCGTGAGTCGGTGGAAATCGGCCAGATTTCGGCGTATATCTCCCCATATTGGGGCCGGAAATCGGCCTCTCGGCACTACAATCTGAAATTTTCTGGGAAAATCTGGAACTTTTTTTGATGGTCGAGAGGTCACAATATCTAGTGACTCATTTCCCCATTGGCACTGAATGTGTCCCGAATTGCCCCCTTTTTGGTCTATATGTTGTTTTGAGCAGGCCCCTAAAACACCATGTAGTTCCATGAAGTGCCAAAAAATCCTTGGCGTACCACGAATTCCCGTGCATACATGATTGCAAGAAGACGGGCAGACAACACGGGGCACCAAACGACCCCACCGACCAACCCAAGGTCAGGTTTCATACAGGCACCCAACTTCTTGAACGAAGAGATCCGGCGCGCGAGCGAGCAGACATCCCCCCAGGTGGCGCGCGCAGCTGGACACTCCCGGCAACGGGAAGAAGTCGGCGGATCAGGCAGTGGCAGCAGTCTGATCCGCCGTTTTCCGTTTAAACGGAGCGATTTTAATCGGGGGACAGATGAGGAGCCGCGGGACAGTGGGTCTGAGTTTCAGAGGCGAATTTCACCAGAAGGTGGACGGCAAGGGGCGCATGTCGATCCCGGCTGACTTTCGCGCTGTGCTAGCCGACGGTGACCCGCGCTGCCCTGAAAACCCATCCCCCCGTTTGGTTGTGTTGCACGGCGCCCATCTGGACGGCTGCCTGCATGTCTACACCATCGAAGCGATGACCGAGATTGAAGAGGGCATCAAACGGCTGCCGCGCGGGTCGGTGCAGCGCAAAAAGGCATCGCGCAAGATCCTTGGCAAATCATGGGAAACGGAGATCGACAAAGACGGTCGCATCGTGTTGCCCCAACGGTTGCGCGAACAGATCGGCCTCACGGGGCTGGCAACAATGACCGCCATGGGCGATTATTTTGAGCTGTGGGACGCAGGCACCTATGAGAGGTTCGAGGCCGAAGAGGACGACGATGACGATGACATCGATCCGCTTCTTTACCTTGATCAAGCCACCCCACCGGATCAGGCCTGATCCATGGGGACCGCTGCCGCCACATCCCCCCATATTCCCGTTCTGATCGGGCCGCTTGTTGCGGCCTGTTCGCCCATTGGGGGCACATGGATTGATGGGACGTTCGGGGCGGGCGGCTATACGCGCGAATTGATCAAGGCGGGGGCGGATCAGGTCATCGGGATCGACCGCGACCCCGATGTGATCAAGGCGGCAACATGGGTGGCCGATGATCCGTCTATCATGTTGATTCAAGACACATTTTCAAACCTCGACGCGGTTGGGGGCGAGGGCGCGCAGGGCGTTGTCCTCGATCTTGGGGTGTCGTCGATGCAGATCGATCAGGCTGAACGGGGGTTCAGCTTTATGAAAGACGGGCCGCTGGATATGCGGATGGGACAGGAGGGGCAAAGTGCAGCTGACATTATCAATCACGCGGGCGAAGCCGATATTGCTGACATTCTATTTACGTATGGGGAAGAGCGCGCCAGCAGGCGCATCGCCCGTAAAATTGTTGCGCAGCGTGAAAGCGCCCCCATCGAGACAACCCTCCAGCTTGCAAAGCTGATCGAAGGGTGTCTGCCACGGCCCAAACCCGGCCAGTCGCACCCTGCAACCCGCAGTTTTCAGGCGATCCGGATTGCGGTGAATGACGAATACGGCCAGCTGGTTGAGGGGCTGGAGGCCGCCGAACGTGTGCTGGCCCCCGGTGGTTATCTGGCGGTCGTGACGTTCCATTCGGTGGAAGACCGGATGGTCAAACGGTTCTTCCAGCAGCGCGCCGGGGCCACGGGCAACGCCAACCGCTACGCGCCCGCGTTGGACACCGAGACACCCGCGTTTGAGATTGTGACCAAAAAGGCCATCGGCCCAGACGCGGATGAACTTGCCGCCAACACCCGCGCGCGGTCCGCCAAGCTGCGCGTGGCGCGGCGCACGGAGGCGCCGGCAGGCACGGCAGACCGCAGAAAGCTTGGCATGCCGCAGTTGAAGGACACAAGGTAATGCGTTCACTTCTATACATTTTGTCCGGTGTGATGGTGATGTGTCTGGCCTATTGGGCCTATCATGAGAATTATGAGACGCAGGCGTCCCTGCGTGAGGTCCGTGATCTGCACCGCCAGATTGGGGTGTCGCATCAGCGGTTGAACGTTTTGAATGCGGAATGGGCCTATCTGAACCGTCCTGACCGCCTGCGCGATCTGGCAGAGTTGAATTTTGACCGTCTGGGCCTGTTGCCGCTGATGCCCGATGGGTTCGGCCGGATTGACCAGATCGCCTATCCGGGCGGCATCGTTTTTGATTTGACCAATTCGGTCGAGGTTTCGTCCGACAATGCACCAGAGGTCAGCCAATGATCCGCACCCCCCTTCGCCCACTGGCCCGTATTCTCAAGGCACGCGAACAGGGGCAAAACCCTGACGCGATTGAGGCCGAAAACAAACGTTTGCGCCATGAGGACGACCGCGATCGGTCCCGTCTGCAGGCCGAAAGCCGTTTGTTGGTCATGGGGGTTGCGTTCTTTTGTGCGTTTTTGGTGATTGGTGCGCGGATGGGCATGTTGGCAGGCTCCGTGCCGGAGGAGCCGACGGCGCAGGCCTCAGGATCCCCGATTATCGGGCAACGTGCTGATATCGTGGACAGAAACGGACGCGTTCTGGCGACCAATCTGGACACGCACAGCCTGTATGCGCAGATCCCCGACATGATTGACCCGGCGAAGGCTGCACGCGAACTGGCGGCGATTTTCCCTGAGCTGGAAGAGGATGAACTGCTTGAGGATTTCACCGGATCGCGGCGGTTCCTGTGGGTCCGGCGTGAGATTTCGCCAGAACAGATGCAAGCGGTCCACGACATTGGCGACCCCGGTTTGCTGTTCGGCCCGCGTGAGATGCGGCTGTATCCCAATGGGTCCGTGGCCGCGCATATCTTGGGCGGTGCGACCTATGGCCGTGAGGGTGTGAATTCCGCCGAAGTCATCGGCGTGGCCGGGGTAGAGAAATTCTTTGACGACGCGTTGCGCGATCCGTCCCGGGGGGGCGCGCCGCTGGAATTGTCGCTGGATCTGACCGTTCAGGCGGCCTCTGAGCGGGTGTTGCACGGCGGGATGATGCTGATGCAGGCCAAAGGCGCGTCATCGGTTCTGATGGATGTGCACACCGGTGAGATTATCAGCATGGTGTCCTTGCCTGATTTTGATCCCAACGACCGGCCCCGCGTTCTGACCGCCGCCGACAACGCCACCGATCAATCGGACAGCCCCTTGTTCAACCGCGCCGTGCAGGGGGTGTATGAGCTGGGGTCGGTGTTCAAGATTTTCACTGTGGCGCAAGCAATTGAGCTGGGGTTGATCAACGCGGGTACGATGATCGACACGCAAGGGCCGTTGCAATGGGGCCGCTTTCGCATCCGTGATTTCCACGATTACGGCGCGCAGCTGTCTGCGACCGATGTGATCGTCAAATCCTCCAACATCGGGACCGCACGGATTGCGATGATGATTGGCGGCGAACGTCAGCGGGATTTCCTGGGCCAGCTGGGCCTGTTGGAAGAAACGCAAGTTGAGATGGTCGAGGCGCCCACAGGTGATCCGTTGTTGCCGCCAAATTGGTCGGAAATTTCAACGATGACAATCTCTTACGGGCACGGGCTTAGCTCATCCCCGGTGCATCTGGCGGCTGCCTATTCCAGCCTGCTGAATGGCGGCACGCGGGTGGAGCCTACGTTGCTGCGCCAAGACGGGCCGCAAAATGGGCCGCGCATTGTGTCCGAGCAGGTCAGCGCCGTGTCGCGGGATATGTTGCGCGCCGTTGTCACCGAAGGCACCGCATCTTTCGGTGACGTTGAGGGCTACGAGGTGGGCGGCAAGACCGGCACTGCAGACAAACCGCGCCCCACGGGCGGCTATTATGACGACCGCACGATTGCGACCTTTGCGTCCGTGTTTCCCGCAGATGACCCGCGCTATGTGCTGATCGTGACGCTGGATGAACCATCGGTCGAGGCTTTGGGCGAACAGCGCCGCACCGCCGGTTGGACAGCTGTGCCCGTGGCCGCCGAAATGACACGCCGTGTGGCGCCTCTCCTTGGCATGCGACCAGACGTTGAAACCGCCACGCCAACGGGTGTAACACTGACCTCAAACTAACGGGGCGGTATGCGACCCCGCCAAAGCCGGGGGCCGGGCATGACGGACAATACCACGCAACAGATGTCGCTTTTGGCGCTCGGTTTGACCGCGCAAGCTGGCCGAAATCCTGACATCACCGGCCTGAGCGTCGACAGCCGAGAGGTGAAGGACGGCCACTTGTTTTTCGCCTTGCCCGGCGCGCAGGTGCATGGGGGCGCGTTTATTCAGTATGCCTTGCGCATGGGCGCTGCTGCGGTGCTGACCGACGCCCAAGGGGCCGAGATCGCCGCAGAGGAACTGGCGGCGTCGGATGCGGCGTTGATTTTGACCGAAGACCCGCGTGGGGCCTTGGCGCAGACGGCGTCCCTGTGGTTTGGCGCACACCCTGATACGGTGATCGCCGTGACAGGCACCAACGGCAAAACGTCCGTATCGACCTTCGCGCGCCAGATCTGGGTTGAGATGGAACAGGCGGCGGTCAATCTTGGTACGACGGGCGTGGAAGGGGTCTGGACCCATCCGCTGAAACACACCACGCCGGAGCCGATCACGCTGCACCGTGCGCTGGCCGCGGCCCGCGCCGAAGGGGTTAGCCATGTGGCGATGGAGGCCTCGTCCCACGGGCTCGACCAGCGCCGGTTGGACGGGGTGATGCTGTCGGCGGCGGGGTTTAGCAATTTCACGCAGGATCATCTGGATTATCACAAGACGTTTGAGGCGTATTTTGACGCAAAAATGGGTCTGTTTACACGGTTGCTGCCCGAAGACGGCGCGGCTGTGATCAACATCGACGACCCCAAAGGGGCTGAGGTTGTGGCCCTGTGCGAGGAGCGCGGGATCGAAGTCATCACCGTGGGCCGCCACCCCGATGCGCGGCTGCATTTGCACGCGCAACGGTTTGACGCGACTGGCCAGCAGATCCTGTTCGATTGGCAACGGGGCCGTTTTTCCGCGCGTCTGAACCTGATTGGCGGGTTTCAGGCGGACAATGTGTTGCTGGCCGCAGGGCTGTGCATCGCCTCAGGTTCGGATGCGGAGGAGGTGTTCGACACCCTGCCGTATCTGACCACCGTGCGCGGCAGGATGCAGCATGCGGCGACACGCAAAAATGGCGGATCGGTCTTTGTGGATTACGCGCACACGCCCGATGCGGTGGCGACCGCCCTGCAGGCGATGCGGCCCCATGTGATGGGCAAACTGGTCGCCATTGTGGGCGCGGGCGGGGACCGTGATGCGGGCAAACGGCCCCTTATGGGGGCTGCAGCGGCCGAGCATGCGGATGTGGTTTTTGTGACCGATGACAACCCCCGTTCCGAGGATCCGGCCACCATTCGCGCCGCTGTGATGGAAGGCGCGCCGGAGGCTACGGAGGTCGGCGACCGCGCTGAGTCGATCTTGCGCGGGGTAGACGCGCTTGGGCCTGGCGATGCGTTGTTGATCGCGGGCAAAGGACATGAGACCGGACAGACCATCGGCGACGATGTTTTGCCTTTTGACGATGTGGAGCAGGCCAGCGTGGCCGTTTCCGCCCTTGATGGAGACCTCATTTGACACTTTGGACTTCAGCAGAGGCTGCCGCCGCCACGGGCGGGCAGGCCACCACCGATTGGGCCGCCACCGGCGTCAGCATTGACACGCGCACGATTGAGACGGGCGATTTGTTTGTGGCCCTGAAGGCCGCGCGCGACGGGCATGATTTTGTGCAAATGGCGCTGGACAAGGGGGCCGCTGCCGCCCTTGTGACCCATCGCCCCGAGGGCGTGGCCGAGGATGCGCCGCTTTTGATCGTGGACGATGTGCTGTCGGGATTGGAGTCGTTGGGCGCCGCCGCACGGGCGCGCACGCAGGCCAAGGTGCTGGCGATCACGGGGTCCGTCGGGAAAACATCCGCCAAGGAAATGGCCCGTGTGGTGCTGTCCCATCAGGGCCGCACCCACGCAGCTGAGGCCAGCTATAACAACCACTGGGGCGTCCCCCTGACGCTGGCGCGGATGCCACAGGACACGGAATTTGCCATCATAGAAATTGGCATGTCCAACCCAGGTGAAATTGAACCCTTGTCGCGGCTGGCACGGCCCCATGTGGCGCTGGTCACCACCGTGGCCGCCGCACACCTGGAGGCGTTCGAGGATCTGACCGGAATTGCCCGTGAAAAAGCATCCATTTTCAAGGGGCTAGAAGACGCGGGCACAGCCATCTACAATTCCGACATCCCCGCCGATTGCCTTGAGGTGGTCGAGGCCGCAGCCTGGGAGGCTGCCAAAATCGCCTTTCGCGTCGGCGCGGATGAGGCCGCGCAATACAGGCTGGGCAACGTGCAACTGGCCGACGGAACCACAATTGTTGAGGCTGACTTGCGCGACATCGGTCCGCTGATGTTCAAACTCAACACCGCTGGCCGTCATTTTGCAGCCAACGGGCTGGCCATTCTGGCCGCCACGCGGGCTTTGGGCGGGGATCTGGTGCAGGGCGCGTTGGATTTGGGGTTGTGGCAGCCTCCTGCGGGGCGCGGCACGCTGGAACATGTCACCACGGACCCCGCGCGCGAAGAAACGGTGGCGCTTATTGATGATGCGTTCAACGCCAATCCCACGTCCATGACCGCGGCGTTGGAGGTTTTGGCGTCCTATACGCCCGTGGATAACGTGGGCCATGTCGTCAAGGGGCGCCGCGTGGCGATCTTGGGCGATATGTTGGAGTTGGGCGCGGATGAGATGGCCATGCATGCCGCTATCGCGGACAATCCGCACATGACCGACATCCATCTGGTGCATTGTGCAGGGCCGCGCATGCGTGCGCTTTATGATGCGCTGCCTGAGGAAAAACGCGGGGCCTACGCGGACATCGCATCGGACCTTGCAGGGCAGGCGACGCGGCTTGTCGATGCGGGCGATGTGGTGCTGGTCAAAGGATCAAAGGGGTCGAAAGTCAGCCTTGTCGTTGACGCGATCCGCAAACTGGGGCATCCCGACGGGTAATCAGGCGCCCCCCAAGGTGCCGCATGATATAGCGATCAAAACAAAGGGCGCAGGCAGATGTTGTATTGGCTAACCGCACTCAGCGACGGCGGTGATTTCTTTAACCTGTTTCGCTACATCACATTCCGCGCGGGCGGGGCCTTTCTGACGGCGTTGATTTTCGGCTTTGTCTTTGGGCCCACCTTGATCCGCGTGTTGCGGGCGAAACAGGGCAAAGGCCAGCCCATCCGCGATGACGGCCCCGAAAGCCATCTGGCCAAAGCGGGCACGCCGACGATGGGCGGTTTGTTGATTGTCGGCGCTTTGCTGACCTCGACACTGCTGTGGGCGCGGCTGGACAACCCGTTCATCTGGATGGTGCTGTTTGTGACCATGGCCTTCGCGCTGATCGGGTTTGCCGACGACTATGCCAAAGTGTCCAAGCAGAACACCGCCGGGGTCAGCGGCAAGGTCCGTCTTGGCATCGGCTTTGCCATTGCCGCCGCCGCTGCCTTTTGGGCCGCGCAGTACCACCCTGAGGAGCTGTCGAACCAGCTGGCGCTGCCCGTGTTCAAGGACACGTTGTTGAACCTTGGCATCCTGTTTGTGCCTTTCGCGATGATCGTCATCGTGGGTGCGGCCAACGCCGTGAACATGACTGATGGCCTCGACGGTCTTGCAATTATGCCCGTGATGATCGCCGCGGGCACCTTTGGCGTGATCGCCTATTTTGTGGGCCGCGTCGATTTCACAACCGAATTGGGCTTGCACTACGTGCCGGGCACCGGCGAATTGGCGATTTTCGCCGCCGGTCTGATTGGCGGCGGTTTGGGGTTCTTGTGGTACAATGCCCCACCTGCTGCGGTGTTCATGGGGGATACCGGATCTCTCGCCCTCGGGGGGGCCTTGGGGGCCATCGCCGTGGCCACAAAACACGAAATCGTGCTGGCGATCGTGGGCGGTGTGTTCGTGGTTGAGGCGCTGTCCGTGATCATTCAGGTCCTTTATTACAAACGCACGGGCAAACGCGTGTTCCTGATGGCACCCATCCACCACCACTATGAGAAAAAGGGCTGGGCCGAGCCGCAGATTGTCATTCGTTTCTGGATCATCTCTCTCATTCTGGCGGTGATCGGTCTGGCGACCCTCAAGGTCAGGTAGGGCAGGGCGATGATTGCAGTTCAGGGTGTGACAGGCAAAACCATCGGCGTTCTGGGCCTTGGCCGGTCTGGTTTGGCGACCGTTGCCGCCCTGAAAGACGGCGGGGCCCATGTCATCGTCTGGGATGACAGCCCGACGGCGGCGGACACGGCAAATGGCGCGGGCGTTGACCTGCGCGATCTGACCAAAGAGGGCGCGTTTGAGGGCGTCGATGCGCTGATCACCTCACCCGGTATCCCGCATCTTTATCCCGAACCGCACCCCGCGATTGAAGCTGCATTGAGAGTTGGTGTGCCTGTCGACAATGACATTGGCCTGTTCTTTCGCAGCTTTGCGACGCAAGACTGGGACAATTTCGATACGATGCCAAAGGTCATCGCGGTCACGGGGTCCAACGGCAAATCCACCACCTCGGCCCTGATCCACCACATCCTGGAAGAGGCCGGACGCCCCGCACAGCTGGCCGGCAACATCGGGCGTGGCGTGCTGGATCTGGATCCTGCCCACGACGGCGAGGTCGTGGTTCTCGAACTCAGCTCCTACCAAACAGAGCTTGCCCGCGCGCTGACACCGGATGTAACGGTGCTGACCAACCTCAGCCCCGACCATCTGGATCGGCATGCAGGCTTCGGCGGATATGTTGCCGCCAAACGCCGCCTCTTTGCGGAGGGCGGACCGGATCGGGCCGTGGTCGGGGTGGATGAGGTCGAAGGGCGCTATTTCGCGAACCAACTGACCGAAGGTCCGGGCGATGATCGCGTGATCCGCGTCTCATCGGGGCAAAAACTGGATCGCGCGCCGTGGTCTGTCTTTGCGCGCAAAGGGTTCCTCAGTGAATATCGCAAGGGCCGCCAAGTGGCCTCGATCGATTTGCGCAAGATCGCCGGGCTTCCGGGGGCACACAATCACCAGAACGCCTGTGCGGCCTATGCCGCCTGTCGCGCCATCGGCCTCGGCCCGCGCGTCATTGAAACCGCGCTCCATAGCTTTGCGGGTTTGCCCCACCGCAGTCAGTTGATCGCTGAAAAGAACGGCGTGCGCTTCGTCAACGACAGCAAAGCCACCAACGTGGACAGCGCCGCCAAGGCCTTGGCCGCCTTCGACAACATCCGCTGGATCTGCGGCGGGCTTGAAAAAGAGGGCGGGCTGGACGCGCTGCTGCCTGCACCTTCGGTGCGCAAGGCCTATGTCATCGGGCGCGAGGCCGCGGCCTTTGCCATGAAGCTCAAAGGGCTGGACGTCGAAGTCTGCACCGATATGGCCACCGCCGTCTCCCGCGCGGCCGAAGACGCGCAAAGCGGGGATACCGTCCTTCTGGCCCCCGCCGCCGCTTCATTTGATCAATACGACAGCTTTGAAAAACGTGGGGATGATTTTATCGCGCAGGTCAGCGGCCTTTAGCCCTTCTTCATCTGACCCGAAAAAACTCCCCCCGGAGGGCCGGGTTGCCCCAAGCGCTACCCCAACCGCCCCGCGATGGCGGTGCCAGCAGCATAGGCCGATGACCAGGCCCATTGAAAATTGTACCCCCCAAGCCAACCGGTGACGTCCACAGCTTCCCCGATGAAATAAAGGTTCGGGACGGCCTTTGCCTCCATCGTTTTGGACGACAGACCCTTGGTGTCCACCCCCCCCAAGGTAACTTCCGCCGTACGGTAGCCCTCGGTGCCTGACGGGCGCAGGGGCCAGTTCAACAGATGCGACGTGAGCGCGTCGATGCGCGTGTCCGAGATGTCGCCGACGTTTCCGGACAGATCAACCTCATCGGCCAAATGATCCACCAGCCGTTGTGGCAGATGCGTGGCAAGCGCTGTGGTCAGGGCCTTGCGGCCCTGGGTACGGCGCTGATCTTTCAGCAGGGAAGCAAGGTCAAGTTCGGGAGAGATGGCGACGGTGACGTCTTCGCCCTCCTGCCAATAGCTGGACGCCTGCAACACCGCCGGGCCGGACAGACCGCGATGGGTGAACAACAAGGCCTCATCAAATGATGTGCCATCCTGCGTTGTCACACGGGCCGGGGTGGCTGTTCCCGCAAGGGGTTTGAACCGTTCGTCCGAAAACGTGAACGGCACAAGGGCCGCGCGGGTGTCTGTGACATCCAATCCGAATTGATCTGCCAGTTGATAGGCAAACCCCGTGGCACCCATTTTCGGGATGGATTTGCCGCCCGTCGCCACGACCAAGGCTGACGCCTTAACCGTGGCGCGTTTGCCGCCCCTCTCAACCGTGACAGTGAAGTCCGATCCGGTGTGGGAGACCTCGACGATTGTGGTCTCCAGCCACAGTTGCGCGCCTGCGGCCTCCATCTCAGCGCGCAACATGGCGATGATGTCTTTGGCTGAGGTGTCGCAGAAGAGCTGCCCGAGCGTTTTTTCGTGCCACGGGATGTTGTGACGGTCCACAAGGTCGATGAAGTCCCATTGCGTGTACCGCGCCAGGGCGGATTTCGCGAAATGGGGGTTCTGGCTGATAAAATTGGCAGCTGAGGCCCCAAGATTGGTAAAGTTGCAGCGCCCGCCGCCTGAAATACGGATTTTTTCGCCTGCGGCTTTGGCGTGATCAATGACCAAGGTGCGTGGGCCGGCATGGGCGGCTGCGAAAAGGCCCGCGGCGCCTGCGCCAAGGATAAGAGTGTTTACATGCATGCGCTGTTCGTTGCCTTGGATCGGGCCTTTGCGCAAGAGGTGAGGGTGCCGCAGTGAGTTGTATTGGCCAAGATGAAGGGGGCCGTGCGCATTTTTTCTGGAAACGCGGCGCTTTGTTGGGTACGGTGTAAAGATAGACCCGAACAATCGGGCGATCAGAGGCAGTAAGGCAGTTGCACCATGACAGAGATGGTCTATGGCACGATCCCCGTTGGGTCGGGCGATCCGGTTCTTCCACGTTGGTGGCGGACGGTCGATAAGTGGACCTTGTCCTGCATTCTGGCGCTTTTTGGTATTGGATTGCTTTTGGGTTTGGCCGCGTCGCCCCCTTTGGCGGCCAAGAACGGGTTTGAGCCCTTTCACTATGTGCAACGTCAGGCCTTTTTCGGATCGGTCGCCATTGCGGTGTTGTTTATCACATCGATGATGTCGCCTATTTTGGTGCGCCGACTGGCGGTGCTGGGGTTTCTGGCCGCTTTCATTGCCTTGGCGGGGTTGCCGTTTTTGGGGACTGATTTTGGCAAGGGGGCCGTGCGCTGGTATTCTTTGGGCTTTGCCTCTGTGCAGCCGTCTGAGTTCCTCAAGCCTGGGTTTATCGTGGTGGCCGCGTGGTTTATGGCCGCAAGCCAAGAGATTGGTGGGCCGCCTGGAAAGACCTATTCCCTTGTGCTGACGGTTGTGATCGTGCTGATGCTAGCCATGCAGCCCGATTTTGGCCAATCCGCGCTGGTCCTGTTTGGCTGGGGTGTCATGTATTTTGTCGCAGGTGCGCCGATTATCCTGTTGGTGGGTCTTGGTGCGATTGTGATTTTTGGCGGCACGGTCGCCTATTCCAATTCGGAGCACTTTGCGCGCCGGATTGACGGGTTCCTGAACCCTGATGTCGATCCCACCACGCAGTTGGGCTATGCGACCAATGCGATCCGCGAGGGTGGTTTTTTCGGCGTGGGCGTGGGCGAGGGACAGGTGAAATGGTCCCTGCCGGATGCACATACGGATTTCATCATCGCTGTGGCCGCCGAAGAATACGGGTTGATTTGTGTGCTGGCGATCATCGCCCTGTATGCCACGATCGTTGTCCGGTCACTGATGCGGCTGATGAAAGAACGCGATCCGTTCATTCGTCTGGCGGGCACAGGGCTGGCCTGCATCGTTGGCGTGCAGGCGATGATCAATATGGGCGTTGCCGTGCGGCTGTTGCCCGCCAAGGGCATGACCTTGCCGTTCGTGAGCTACGGTGGGTCATCGGTCATTGCGTCGGGCATTGCGGTGGGCATGTTGTTGGCCTTTACACGGTCGCGGCCACAAGGGCAGATCGGTGATATTTTGCTACGTCGGGGGCGGGTCTGATGACGCAACCTTTGTTGGTGATCGCGGCCGGTGGCACGGGCGGACATATGTTTCCGGCACAGGCTTTGGCGGAGGCGATGTTGATGCGCGGCTGGCGCGTGAAGCTGAGCACGGATGCACGCGGTGCGCGTTACACCGGCGGATTTCCCCATGCGGTTGAAATTGAGCAGGTGGGATCAGCCACATTTGCACGGGGCGGGGCGCTGGCCAAGGTGGGCGTGCCGTTCAAGATTGCAGGCGGCGTTTTGGCCGCCATCAGCCGGATGATGCGTGACAAGCCCAGCGTTGTGGTGGGCTTTGGCGGCTATCCTACGATCCCCGCGATGGCCGCGGCCTTTGTGTTGCGCAAGCCGCGGATGATCCACGAACAAAACGGCGTTCTGGGCCGCGTGAACCAGCTGTTTGCAAAACGGGTGCAGAAGGTCGCCTGCGGCACATGGCCCACGGATTTGCCGGACGGTGTTGAGGGCATTCCAGTAGGCAATCCGGTGCGCGGCGCCATACTGGAACGGGCGGCTGCGGGCTATATCGCGCCGGGGGATTACCCGATGTCGATCCTGGTGATGGGCGGCAGTCAGGGCGCGCGCATTCTGTCCGACGTTGTGCCGCCCGCGATCAACGCCCTGCCATCCGAGATCCGCCGCAACATTCGCGTCAGCCATCAGGCCCGTGCGGAAGATCTGGAACGTGTGGCGCAATATTACGCGGACGAAGGCATCCCTGCCGATGTGCAGACTTTTTTCAACGATGTGCCGACCCGCATGTCTGAGGCGCAGCTGGTCATTACCCGCGCAGGCGCATCCACGATTGCAGACCTGAGCATCATTGGCCGACCGTCGATCCTTGTTCCGCTGGCCGCGGCCGTGCGGGATGAGCAGACGGCAAACGCAAAACAACTGGTCGAGGCTGGTGCCGCGATCATGGTGCCGGAACGTCAGCTGCATGTGGACAGTCTGGCGGAGCAAATCGCAACCGTGCTGAAGGATCCGCAAGGCGCTATGCAGATGTCCCAATCGGCGCTGGCTTGCGGAAAACCGGATGCCACGCAAACGCTGGTTGATCTTACACTCGGATTGGCCGAAACGCCCTCCTGACACAGGAAAAGAAAAATGGACGGAAGCCCGATTATGAATGCAGCAACCAAACTCCCCCTTGATGTTGGCCCCATTCATTTCGTGGGCATCGGTGGCATTGGTATGTCTGGGATCGCGGAGGTTCTGCTGAGCCATGGCTATGTGGTGCAGGGTTCGGATTTGAAAGAGACGCCGATCACCAAGCGGCTGAAGGACCTCGGCGCGCTGATTTATACCGGTCAGCGGGCTGAAAACATCGACGACGCCGAGGTCGTGGTGATTTCAAGCGCGATCAAGGCGGGCAATCCAGAACTGGACGCGGCCCGTGCGCGTGGCCTGCCGATTGTGCGCCGTGCCGAGATGCTGGCCGAGCTGATGCGGCTGAAGTCCAACATCGCGGTTGCAGGCACCCACGGCAAGACGACGACCACAACCATGGTGGCCGCTTTGCTTGATGGGGGCAATTTCAACCCCACGGTGGTGAACGGCGGCATCATCCACGCCTACGGGTCCAACGCCCGCGTGGGCGACGGAGAGTGGATGGTGGTTGAGGCCGATGAGAGCGACGGCACGTTCAACCGTCTGCCTGCGACCATTGCGATTGTCACAAACATCGACCCAGAGCACATGGAACATTGGGGCACCGAAGAAAACCTGCACCGTGGGTTTTATGATTTTGTGTCGAACATTCCGTTTTACGGCGTGGCCGTGTGCTGCACTGATGACAGCGACGTGCAGACTTTGGTGGGCAAGATCACCGACCGCCGCGTTGTGACCTATGGGTTCAATGCGCAGGCCGACGTGCGTGCGGTGAACCTGCGGTATGAGGGGGGGCAGGCGCATTTTGATGTGGCGTTGCAATCCGAAGATCAAGTGATCGAAGGCTGTGTCTTGCCGATGCCCGGTGATCACAACGTGTCCAATGCGTTGTCAGCTGTGGCTGTCGCGCGCCATTTGGGCATGAAACGCGAGGAAATCCGCGCCGCTCTGGCCAGTTTTGGCGGCGTCAACCGACGTTTCACCCGCGTAGGCGAGGTGAACGGGGTGACGGTCATTGATGATTATGGCCATCATCCGACAGAAATTGCAGCGGTGTTGAAAGCGGCGCGGCAAGCCTGCGACGGTCGCATCATCGCGGTGCACCAGCCGCACCGCTACACCCGTTTGCACCACCACTTCGACGATTTTTGCGCCTGTTTCAACGACGCAGATGTGGTGGCCATCGCCGAGGTTTTTGGGGCCGGAGAAGAGGTTATCGAGGGGGCCACCCGTGATGATCTGGTGGCAGGCCTGATCCGAGCGGGCCACCGTCACGCACGGGCCATCACGGATGAGGATGATCTGGTACGTTTGGTCAAAGAACAGGCCACGCAGGGAGACATGGTTGTTTGCCTTGGCGCCGGTTCGATTTCCACCTGGGCCAACAGCCTGCCCAAGCGTTTGCGTCCATGATGAGGGTGCGATGACTTGGGCCGGATGACGTGGACCCTATGACGTGGGAATGGGTGGTTCTGGGCGCCATTATCGTGGTGTCCGTCTTGCCATTGATCAAGTGGCTCCGCCGTTTGGTTTGGGCGTTTTGTGTGGCATTCGTTGGGATGATGTTAATTCATATGCAGCACAACCCTGGCGAGGCCACCTTGGCCTTGGGGGCCATGGGCAGTGGGCTGATGGTTGCGCGCCCTGTTCGGCGGATCGTTCTTGGGGGCTTGTTGTGATGTCGAATGGGCTGCGCCCATCCGATCCGCGCGGCTGCGCCGCGCCATGTTTAGGATGGGGCGGTGGCGTTCTGAATGCGCATGATGTGCGTGTGGCGTGGTCGGATTTAGGTATTTTTGACCCAAAGAAACGAGAGGCAGTGCCATGACACCGTCCGCGGTTTTGGCCATCATCTGGGTCTTGTTGGCCACGGCAACGGCGTTGTTGCCGATGCGGTTTCAATATGGTCCGGGCGTGGCCTTGTTGATCGCGGCGCCTGTTTTGATTGTCTGGCTTGGGTTTGATTTTGGCTGGCTTTGGGTCGTGCCTGCAACGCTGGCGTTTGCGTCGATGTTTCGCAATCCGCTGCGGTATTTCTGGGCACGATTTCGGGGCCATGATGGTGAGGTGCCAAAATGACGGTTGCGATGATTTCAATCGCCTGTGGGTTTGGCTGGATCATTCTTGCCAACGTGTTGGCGTTGCTGCCCAGCCGCGACAACCACTGGACGCGCGCCTATGTTCTGATTGCTGTGGGCCTGCCCTTGCTGGCTTGGATTACCTATTCCAACGGGGTGATTGTGGGGTTTGCATTCCTCATTGGCGGGATGAGCGTGCTGCGTTGGCCGGTGGTTTATTTGGGCCGCTGGCTGCGACGGGTGGCGGGATCTACACACGGTGAGGCGCGGAAATGAATGCGTTGTTGATTGCTGTTTTGGCCGCTGCTTTTGGTTATGTAGGGGTTGCTGCGGTTTTGGGTGATGCGGCGTCGGCCAATCTGGTTGTGGGCTATGTTGTGGCCAGTGGGCTGGCGGCGGCGGTGTCATATGTGCGACCGGGCTGGGCCGCCCGTGTGAAATGGGCGTGGATTATCCTGTCGTTGGTGGTGATTTACGGCATCATTTCCGGTCCGCTGAATTATTTGCGTTTGAATGCCTAACGCTTGGCACCGCTGGGGCGGGGCGTTAGGAGGGGGCATGACTTTTGACAGCTTGCCCCCCGTTCGTGGAACCCTGACCGAGAACCGAGACCTGTCCTCGCTTACATGGATGCGCGTGGGCGGGCCCGCAGATGTGTTGTTTCAGCCAGCGGATGAAGACGATCTGGCAGCGTTTTTGGCTGCATTGCCCGCGGATGTGCCGGTGTTTGCCATGGGCGTCGGGTCCAACCTGATTGTCCGTGATGGGGGGGTGCGCGGTGTCGTGATCCGCCTTGGGCGTGGGTTTAACGGGATTGCTTTTGACGGTGATGTTGTGCGTGCGGGGGCCGCAGCGCTGGATGCCCATGTGGCGCGCAAGGCAGCCGCTGAAGGGCTGAACCTGACGTTTTTGCGCACCATTCCCGGATCCATCGGTGGCGCTGTTCGTATGAACGCGGGCTGCTATGGCGATTACATGGCGGATGTTCTGGTTGAGGTGCGGGCCGTGCTGCGCTCGGGGGAGGTGGTGACGTTGAAGGCGGCGGACCTTGATCTGGCGTATCGGTCATCGACCTTGCCGGAGGGGGCTGTCATCACGCAAGCGGTGCTGAAAGCGCCGCGCGAAGAGCCCCAGATCCTGGAAGACCGAATGGCCGCGCAGCTGGCCAAGCGCGACGAAACGCAACCCACCAAAGATCGCACGGCGGGCAGCACGTTTCGCAATCCCGCAGGGTTTTCGTCAACGGGGCGGGCGGATGACGTCATGGACCTGAAGGCGTGGAAGGTGATTGATGACGCGGGCATGCGGGGGGCCACGCGCGGCGGCGCTGTTATGAACACCCTGCATTCCAATTTTCTGACCAATGCAGGGGACGCCACAGCGGCCGACCTTGAGGGTTTGGGCGAAGAGGTCCGAAAAAAGGTTTACGACACCAGTGGCATAACGCTACAGTGGGAAATTATGAGGGTCGGCGAACCGGCCCCGCACAACACCACGACGGAGTGATCCACCGGTAACGGATCTGCCCCACAGGCAGGGGCACGGCGGACAACAAATGACGGCCCGGCAAAAAGGGCCGCGAAAGAGGCAAACGCGTGTCGAGCAGGACACCCAAAACCGTTGCTGTCCTGTTGGGCGGCCCTTCGGCTGAACGTGAGGTTTCCCTCAGTTCGGGGCGCGAGTGCGCGGATGCGCTGCGCGTGGCGGGCTTTGACGTGGTAGAGATTGACGCCGGTGTCGATTTGCCGGAGCGGTTGCGCGCCGTGGCCCCTGATGTGGTGTTCAATGGCTTGCATGGGCGGTGGTGCGAAGACGGCGTGGTGCAGGGACTGCTGGAATGGATGCGGCTGCCTTATACGCATTCGGGCGTCATGGCCTCTGCCGTGGCCATGGACAAGCAAAAGACCAAAGACATTTACCGCGCCTACAATCTGCCCTTTGTGGACAGCGTTCTGGCGACTCGAGACCAAATCGAAGAGGCCCATGTGATGGAGCCGCCTTACGTGGTCAAACCCTTCAACGAAGGGTCCAGCGTTGGGGTATATATCGTCACCGACCGCGCCAATGGCACACCGACCTTGGCGCCCGATCTGCCTGAGACATTGATGGTTGAGACCTATGCGCCAGGGCGTGAGTTGACGACCGCCGTGATGGATGGCCGTGCTTTGACGGTGACGGATATCATCACCGACGGCTGGTATGATTATTCGGCCAAGTACGAAACCGGCGGATCGCGCCATGTGATCCCCGCCGAGATTCCGCAAGATATCTTTGAGGCCTGCATGGATTTCGCCGTGCGCGCCCACAACGCCCTTGGCTGTCGCGGCATGAGCCGGACCGATTTCCGCTGGGATGAGGCACGCGGTTTGGAGGGTCTGATTTTGCTTGAAACGAACACCCAGCCCGGCATGACGCCCACGTCACTGGCGCCGGAACAGGCCGCCCATTGCGGGATTTCATTTCCCGAATTGATGACATGGATGGTGGAGGATGCCTCATGCGATCGCTGAACCTCAGGAAATCTGCCACACCGCGCCATGATCCGGCCCCCAGCCGCTGGGGCTATCGTTATCAACGGCTGATGTTGACGCCGGGGTTCCGGCGGATGGTGCGTGTGGGCGTGCCACTTGTGATCGTCGGCGGGTTGATCGCCGGATGGGCCGCGCGTGACAGCAACCGCCAGATGGTGGCGGATGCCTATAGCGATATGAAAAGCCAGATCCAGCAGCGCGACGAATTCATGGTCAAGCTGATGGCGGTGGACGGGGCGGATGACACGCTGTCGGGCGATATTCGCACGGTTCTGCCGATTGAATTTCCCGTCTCCAGCTTTGATCTGGACCTTGAAGAGATGCGCCTGACGGTTGCGGCCCTGCCTGCGGTGGCCGATGCGGCCTTGCGGGTGCGCCCGGGCGGCATCTTGCAGGTCAATGTCAGCCAGCGCCAGCCGGTGGCGGTGTTCCGGTCTGCCGACGGGCTGAAGCTTCTCGATGCGCAAGGCGTTCTGGTGCAATCTATTGTGGCACGGTCGGACCGTGCGGACTTGCCGTTGATTACCGGTGACGGGGCGCGCGATGCCTTGGCCGAAGGCCTGGCGATTTACCGCGCCGCGGGGCCAATGGCCGACAAGATGCGCGGCGTGGTGCGCATGGGCGAACGTCGGTGGGACGTGATCCTTGATAGCGGGCAGCGTATTTTGCTGCCCAGCGTTGATCCGGTTGTGGCGTTTGAGCGCGTCGTCGCCATGGCCCAGGCGCAAGAGCTGTTGGAGCGTGACGTGGCCGTTGTGGACATGCGCCACCCCGCACGCCCCACCATCCGCATGAACCAACAGGCCGTGGCAAACCTGCGTCAGACAGGCGTCACACAAGAGCAATAAAATTTCAGGCAGGCAGTACGATTATGAGAGACCTTTACCAATCCCAACGGGCCCAACGCTCCATGCGGCAAGCTGCGATGCAACGCGGCGTGATTGCTATTTTGGATGTGGGCAGTTCCAAAATTGCGTGTCTGGTGCTGCGTTTTGACGGGCCGGAACACTTTGGGGATGGCGATGGTGTGGGATCCATGGCGGGCCAATCGTCGTTTCGCGTCATTGGGGCTGCGACCACACGGTCGCGCGGGGTCCGCTTTGGAGAAATTGACGCCATGGCCGAAACCGAACGTGCGATCCGCACGGCGGTGCAGGCGGCCCAGAAGATGGCCAATGTGCGCGTCGATCACGTGATTGCCTGTCTCAGCGGCGGGCGGCCTCGGTCTTACGGCCTGGACGGGCAGGTGGATGTGCAAGGCACTGTCGTCAGCGAGGGCGACATTGGCCGCGTGCTGGCGGAATGTGATGTGCCCGACATTGGCGTGGGCCGCGAGGTGCTGCATGCGCAACCGATCAATTTTGCCCTCGATCACCGCTCCGGCCTGAGCGACCCGCGCGGGCAGATCGGCCAGACCCTGACGACCGATATGCACATGATGACCATCGAAGACAGCGTCATCGAAAACCTTCTGTATTGTATCAAACGCTGTGATCTGGAATTGGCGGGCGTCGCGTCGTCGGCCTATGCGGCGGGGATTTCGTCGTTGGTGGAAGACGAACAGGAACTGGGTGCGGCCTGCATCGATATGGGCGGTGGGTCCACCGGCATTTCGATCTTCATGCGCAAACACATGATCTATTCCGACGCCGTGCGCATGGGCGGCGATCACGTGACGTCCGACATTTCCATGGGTCTGCAAGTGGCCCCTGCGATGGCTGAACGGATCAAAACCTTCTACGGCGGCGTTCTGGCCACGGGCATGGATGACCGCGAGATGATTGAGGTCGGCAGCGACACTGGTGACTGGGAACACGACCGTCGCACCGTCAGCCGCGCTGAGCTGATCGGGATCATGCGCCCCCGCGTCGAAGAAATTTTGGAAGAGGTTCGCGTGCGTCTGGATGCCGCCGGGTTTGAACATCTGCCCAGCCAGCAGATCGTCCTGACGGGGGGGGGCAGCCAGATCCCAGGGCTCGACGGTCTGGCCAGCAAGATCCTTGGCCAGCAAGTGCGCATCGGCCGCCCCCTGCGGGTGCAGGGCCTGCCACAGGCTGCAACTGGGGCTGCGTTTTCCGCCGCCGTTGGCCTGTCTCTTTTTGCAGCACACCCCAAAGATGAATGGTGGGATTTCGACATCCCCGCCGAAAAATATCCAGCGCGGTCCCTCAAACGCGCCGTCCGCTGGTTCCGCGAGAACTGGTAGGGCGGTGGGTTTGGGGCCCGCCATACGCAAGATTTCGCCTAAATCCCCAAATACGGCGAAAGTTCACGGGCAAAACCCCACATTTTGCGGTTGTTTTGCGTTTTTTCCGTGACCATCCGGACCAAGCCCGTTAGGGTTTTGGAAAGATTCAGGACAGATCGCCCGGTGGGACGGGCCAAAACAAAACAGGCGGACAGACACATGACATTGAACCTTTCCATGCCCGGTCAGGAAGAACTCAAGCCCCGCATCACCGTGTTCGGTGTGGGCGGCGCAGGCGGCAACGCGGTCAACAACATGATCGAACAGCAGCTGGAAGGGGTCGAATTTGTCGTGGCGAACACCGACGCCCAAGCGCTGCAGCAGTCCCGGTCTGATGCCAAAATCCAGATGGGCGTGAAGGTCACCGAGGGCCTCGGGGCAGGGGCCCGCGCAACCGTGGGTGCCGCAGCCGCCGAAGAAAGCATCGAACAGATCGTTGATCATCTGGCCGGCGCGCACATGTGTTTCATCACCGCCGGTATGGGCGGCGGCACCGGCACCGGTGCGGCCCCGATTATCGCACAGGCCGCCCGCGAATTGGGCGTTCTGACCGTGGGCGTTGTGACCAAGCCGTTCCAGTTCGAAGGCGGCAAGCGCATGAAGCAGGCCGAAGACGGCGTTGAGGCGCTGCAAAAGGTCGTTGATACGCTGATCATCATTCCCAACCAGAACCTGTTCCGTCTGGCCAATGAAAACACCACCTTCACCGAAGCCTTCAGCCTGGCCGACGACGTGCTGTATCAGGGTGTCAAAGGCGTGACGGACCTGATGGTGCGTCCAGGTCTTATCAACCTCGACTTCGCCGACGTGCGCGCTGTCATGGATGAGATGGGCAAAGCCATGATGGGCACAGGCGAAGCAGACGGTCAGGACCGCGCCGTTCAGGCCGCCGAGAAGGCCATCGCCAACCCGTTGCTGGACGAAATCAGCCTCGAAGGCGCACGCGGCGTGCTGATCAACATCACCGGCGGTTACGACCTGACGTTGTTCGAACTTGACGAAGCGGCGAACAAGATCCGTGAAAAGGTCGATCCCGATGCCAACATCATCGTCGGTTCCACGCTGGATACGGACATGGAAGGCAAGATGCGCGTCAGCGTTGTGGCCACCGGCATCGACGCTGTTGCCAAGACCCACGACATTCCTGTGCCGCGCCGCCCCATGGCCGCCCCCTTGACGCAGCAGGTCTCTGCTGAGGTGAAGGAAGAGGCACCGGCGGCTGTTGTCCAGGCCCCGGCCCCCGCAGCAGAGCCTGCGCCCGCACCAGCACCCGCCGCCGAAGTCGCACCAGAGCCCGCACCAGAGCCGTCCTTGTTCGACGAGGCCCCAGCGGCCGAACCGGCCTTCGACGCCCCCGCCGCGGCTGCGGCAGCTGAGGCTGATCTGCCACCTGCGGCCTATCAACCACGCCCAGAGCCCGCGATTGATGCACCGGTTGATGGTTTCGTGGCCCCGCAGCGTCCCGCCGTTGGCACGCCAAGTCAGGAAACGCTGGACCGTCTGCGCACCGCCGCCGCCCGTTCGGCCCCTGCCGCTGCGCCCGCTGCCGCACCCGTGGAGAGCGAAGACGCAGCCAAGCCCCGTATGGGCGGGCTCAACAGCCTGATCAGCCGGATGACCGGCCAGCAGGGCGAGGCCGCCAAAGAGCGTCCGCAGCCCCCCGTGGCAACCCTGCGCGAAGATCCGACGACTCAGCCAGAGGCCGACGAAGATCAGGAACGCATCGAAATTCCTGCGTTCCTGCGTCGTCAGGCGAACTAATTTGGTCTAACGTAAGGTCACGATTGAGTGTAAAAGGCCGCCTTTGGGTGGCCTTTTTTCATTTTAATACAAGACTTGGTGTAATGCTGCGCAAGGCGTGGCGGCTTTGCGCCGGAATATGACAGTTCTGTTTCAGTCCGTTGCAAACTGTGTGTTGAGGGTGCGGCCCCCAATCCTTAGGTCTTTATCAACCAAAAAGGATGAAGTTGTTGCAGACCACGCTGGACACCACCGTTGCGTTCGAAGGAAAGGGCCTGCACACAGGTGCCTTGGCCTCGGCTGTTGTGCGTCCGGCGCCTGCGGACCACGGGATCATCTTTCGCCGCACCGATGTGACCGTTCAGGCTGATGTGCCTGCGTTGTGGAACCATGTCATCGTGTCTCCTTTGAACACACGGATCGAAAACGCGGCGGGCACAACGGTGTCCACCATCGAACATATCATGGCGGCCCTTGCGGGCTGTGGCATTCACAACGCATTGGTCGAAGTCAGCGGACCGGAAGTGCCGATCCTCGACGGATCCGCGGCAGAATTTGTGCTAGGTTTTCTACGGGCGGGCATCCGCCGTTTGTCGTCCCCCTTGCGGGTGATCGAAGTGCGCAAACCGGTCTCGGTTCAGCTGGGCGACGCCCACGCGACACTGACACCCGCCGACACGTTGCACATCGATTTTGAGATCGATTTCGCGGATCGCGCCATTGGTCATCAAGAAAAGACACTGAACATGTCGAACGGCGCATTCGTGCGCGAATTGTGCGACAGCCGCACGTTCTGCCGGTCGGCAGATGTGGACGCGATGCGCGCCAGGGGCCTTGCCTTGGGCGGGACGCTTGAAAACGCGGTTGTGGTCGATGGATCGGCGGTTCTCAGCCCAGGTGGTCTGCGTCATTCGGATGAGGCGGTGCGCCATAAGATGTTGGATGCATTGGGGGATTTGTACACAGCCGGAGCCCCGATCGTGGGCCGCTACACAGGCCACAAGGCGGGTCATGCTGTGACAAACGCGCTGTTGCGCGCGCTATTTGAGGATCCGGATGCATGGGGCTGGGCGGAGGCGGACGCTGCCACGGCCGCCCGTTTGCCGGGGGTCGGCGTGCGGATGTCCGACCTTCCTGCGGTTGCGTAAGCAAGATCGCGCAAAAGGCATTTTTCCTCTCATTTTTCTGTGCTAGACCAATCGCAACCGAAAGCTATTTTCGGGATGAACAATGACGCGGGGGCGCCTTTGATGTTAGGCCGCAGCAGCACTTCTTATCGTATTGGCCTGATTGCGGGCACCTTTGCACTTGGCCTGTTGGCCGGATGCGGGGGCTTTGACAGCCGTGCCGAAGGCGCGCTTGAAGCCTACACGGCGCAAGAGATCTTTGAACGCGGTGAGTTTGAGCTGGCCCGGGGCGATGCCGACGATGCCGCCTTCTACTTTGGCGAAATCGAACGGCTGTATCCCTATTCCGAATGGGCCAAACGTGCGCTGATCATGCAGGCCTTTGCCTATCACCGCGATCAGGATTACCCCAATTCCCGCGCCTCTGCGCAACGTTACATCGACTTCTATCCCGTGGATGACGACGCGGCCTATGCGCAATACCTTTTGGCGCTGTCCTATTACGACCAGATTGACGAAGTCGGCCGCGATCAAGGCCTGACGTTTCAGGCCCTGCAGGCCTTGCGCGTGGTCATTGAACGCTACCCAGACAGCGAATATGCGCAATCGTCGGTCTTGAAATTTGACCTTGCGTTTGACCACCTCGCCGCCAAGGAGATGGAGGTCGGGCGTTTTTATCTGAAACGTGATCACTTCGCCGCGTCGGTGAACCGGTTCCGCGTCGTGGTTGAGGATTTTCAGACCACATCGCACACCCCCGAAGCCCTGCATCGTCTGGTTGAGGCTTATCTGTCCTTGGGCCTGGTCAATGAGGCGCAAACGGCTGGGGCGATCCTGGGTTATAATTACCAATCCACGGAATGGTATGAAGACAGCTTTGCCTTGCTGACAGGGCAAGGGTTGGAACCACAAGTGCTGGGCGACAATTGGCTGGCTGCCATCTATCGTCAGATGGTGCGCGGCGAATGGCTGTAAGGGGCGGCGGGGCCATGCCCTGCCCAATGTGTCATGCTGCGCCATCTTGATATCCGCGACATGCTGATCATTGATCGGCTGGAGCTTGCGTTCCAGCCGGGTTTGAACGTGCTGACCGGTGAGACGGGGGCGGGGAAGTCCATCCTTTTGGACTCCCTGGGGTTCGTTCTGGGCTGGCGCGGACGTGCCGAGCTGGTGCGCCAAGGCGCGGATCAGGGGGAGGTGATTGCGGAATTTGATCTGCCCGAACACCACGCCGCATGGGATGTGCTGCGCGAAGCGGGGTTTGTCTTTGACGACAGCCTGATCCTGCGCCGCGTGAACACGCGCGACGGGCGCAAGACCGCTTGGATCAACGACCGGCGCGTCAGCGGTGAAATTCTGCGGGCGGTGTCGGAAACCTTGGTTGAACTGCACGGCCAGCATGATGACCGCGGGTTGCTGAACCCGCGAGGGCACCGGATGCTGCTGGATGATTTCGGGGGGCTTGGCGCGAAAATCGACAGGACGCGCAAGACGTGGCGCGCCCTGTCGCAGGCCCGCAAAGCGTTGAAAGAGGCCGAGGCGCGGATCGCCGCGTTGAAAGAAGAAGAGGACTTTTTGCGTCACGCGGTGGCCGAACTGGACACCTTGGCGCCTCAAGCCGGTGAGGACGCGAGCCTGGACCAGCAGCGGCGACGGATGCAGGCCGCGGAAAAGATCGGTGATGATATTTCCAAGGCATATCAGGCGCTTGGCCTGCAAGGAGCCGAGGGGATGATGGGCGATGCGGCCCGCTGGCTGTCCGATGCGGCGGGTCAGGCCGACGGCACGTTGGAGGAGGCCGTGGCCGCCCTTGACCGCGCCATGGCTGAGCTGTCGGAGGCCCAATCAGGGGTTGAGGCGGCGATGGATGCGTTGGCCTTCAACCCGCTTGAGTTGGAGCACATCGAAGAACGTCTGTTCGCCATTCGCGGGCTCGCGCGCAAGCACGAAGTGCTGCCCGATGACCTCGGCACCTTCGCAGAAGAGTTGCGGACCCGCCTGACCGCACTTGACCAAGGGGCGTCCGATCTGGCTGAGCTTCAAGCGGCTGTCGCCAAGGCTGAGGTGGATTATGCACAGGCCGCAGCAACCCTGACGGAAGCCCGCAAAAAAGCGGCCGCCAAACTGGACCGCGCGATGTCAAAAGAGCTCGCCCCCCTGAAAATGGACCGCGCGGTTTTTGCCACGGACGTGACAGCCGGGGACGCGGGCCCTGAGGGTGTCGATCAGGTGGCCTTTACTGTCGCCACAAACCCCGGCGCCCCGGCGGGGCCGATCGGAAAGATCGCATCAGGCGGGGAATTGAGCCGGTTCTTGTTGGCGCTGAAGGTGTGTTTGACCGGCACCGAATCTGGCCTGACGTTGATTTTCGATGAGATTGACCGCGGTGTCGGAGGGGCCACGGCAGATGCCGTGGGACGACGTTTGTCGCAACTTGCGGGACAGGGCCAGGTGTTGGTTGTCACGCATAGCCCACAGGTGGCCGCCCTTGGGGATCATCACTGGCGGGTGGAGAAGAGGCAGACGAAAGACAGTACTTTGTCCACTGTGGTTGGCCTTACGGATGAGGCCCGTGTGGATGAAATCGCACGTATGATTTCCGGGGATCGGATTACCGAAGAGGCCCGCGCCGCCGCAAAATCACTGATTGTTGCTTAATCGCGCAAGATTGCATTTTGAAGGTTTCACGGCGCTCGCGGCATAGAACAGACTGAAAAATGTTGGATTTGGACAAGCCTAACCGTTGGTTCGAACGACCTTTCCGGGGTTCATGATGTTCTGAGGGTCCAAGGCCCGTTTGATGCCCGCCATGACATCCCAGCCCGCACCGTGTTCGGCTGTCATATAGTCTAACTTGCCCATTCCAACGCCGTGTTCCCCCGTGACGGTGCCGCCAAGGGCCAAGGCCCGTTCGGCCATACGCGCGGCCAGATCTTTGGCCGCGGCGCGTTCGGTCGCACTGTCCGGATCAATCAACAAGATCGCATGAAAATTGCCATCGCCCACATGACCCAAAATCGGCGCCGGTATGGGGGAGGCCGCGATATCGGCTTGCGTTTCGGACACCGCTTGCGCCAACGTGCTGATGGGCACGCACACATCTGTGACAATTGCTTTGGCGCCTTGTTTCCATCCCAGAATTGCCCAATAGGCCGTGTGACGCATCTGCCAAAGACGGCTTCGGTCTTCCGCCCGCGTTGCCCAATCAAAATCTGAGCCACCAAAGTCCGCGACGATCTCGCCGAAACGTTCTGCCTGTTCGGCCACGGCACTGTCGGAGCCGTGAAATTCGACCATCAGATGGGGCATTTCCGGAAAGCTGGCTTTGGAATGGGCATTCACCGCGGCCACGCTGGCCGCATCGAGAAATTCGATACGCGCCATGGGGATGCCCATGGCGATGGTCGCGGTGACGGCCGCAATCGCGGCTTCGATGTCGCCAAACGCACAGGTGGCGGCCCCGATCGCCTCTGGCTGGCCTTGCAGTTTCAACGTTAATTCGGTGATCAAGCCCAACGTCCCCTCAGATCCGACCATCAGCGCCGTTAGATCATATCCTGCGCTGGTCTTTCGCGCGGCAGAGCCCGTGCGAATAATGCGCCCGTCCGCCATCACGACCTCAAGCGCCATGACGTTGTCGCGCATGGTGCCGTAACGCACGGCGGTGGTGCCACTGGCGCGGGTGGCGGCCATGCCGCCGATCGTGGCATTGGCGCCTGGATCGACAGGGAAAAACAGCCCCGTCGCGCGCAACTCCTCATTCAGGGCCTCCCGCGTGATGCCGGGCTGCACACGCACGGTCATGTCTTCGGCGCGCACTTCAATCACCGCTGCCATGTCGCGAAAATCCACGCTGACCCCACCGGAAATGGCGGCTGTGTGCCCCTCAAGCGATGTGCCCGCGCCGTAGCCGATGACGGGGCAGCTGTGTTGCGCGCAGACAGACAAGATCTGCGACACCTCTTTTGTTGTGCGCGGATAGGCGACGGCATCGGGCGGGGTCACGGGAAAGTGGCTTTCAGATTGGCCATGGGCTGTCAAATCGGGCTTGGACCGCGACAGCCGATCGCCTAACACTTGTTCAAGCGCATCGAGCGCGGTTGTGATGGTCATGATATTGGTCCTAATGCCGCCTGCGCAGACCAAAACAAATGGGGCTGACATGGGCAAGCCGCAAAAGTCGGTGATCGGGCAGGGCGTGGACGACGCGCTGTGCGCATGCCGTGAGGCGTGGGGCGTCATTCGCACCCGCGGCCCGTCTCAGGTGCAGTTTTGGTTTATCGCCCTTTTGGTCGGCATCGGCGCGAGCCTGATTGCCATTGTCTTTCGGTTCGGGATCGAGACGGTGCAAACCCGTCTGTATGGCACGGATGATGTCGCGGATTTGCACACCACGATTGCATCGCTTGATTGGTGGTGGATCCTGCTCATCCCGATGGCGGGTGGTCTGGCCGTGGGTCTTATTCTGGATCGGTTTACCGATGACGGGCGTGTGCGGTCTGTGGCGGATGTCATTGAGGGGGCAGCACTTTACGAGGGCCGTGTGGAACGCCGCAAAGGTCTGGCCTCGGGGGCTGCCTCGTTCATTACCCTATCGACGGGCGGATCAACGGGCCGCGAAGGGCCGGTGGTGCATCTGGCGGCGATCTTGTCCACTTACGTAAGCCGCCTGATCCGCGCCGATGGCATTACGGGCCGTGATTTGCTTGGCTGTGCTGTGGCCGCCGCCGTTTCGGCCAGTTTCAACGCGCCCATTGCGGGCGCTCTTTTCGCGCTTGAGGTGGTCCTAAGGCACTTTGCCGTCCATGCCTTCGCGCCCATTGTCATCGCATCTGTCGCTGGCACTGTGATCAACCGGCTGGTCTACGGCGATGTGACGGAATTCATGATCCCGAACCAGAACATACTGGCCTTCTACGTGGAATTGCCCGCGTTTTTGATCCTTGGGCTGCTGTGTGGTCTAATCGCTGTGATCTTGATGCGTACGATTTTCTGGATGGACAATATGGCGTCGTCCATGCAGGCGCGCATCGGGTTGCCTCGCATGTACCGTCCCCTTGTGGCGGGTACGATGCTGGGGGCCATCGCCATCTTTTATCCGCATATCATCGGCGTCGGCTATGAGACGACCTCGGACGCGTTAACGGGGCGGCTGTTGTTTCATGAGGCTGTGGTCTTTGTGATTATCAAAATCTTCGCCGTGGGCATCACGATGGCAGGCCGCATGGGCGGCGGCGTGTTTTCCCCGTCGTTGATGGTGGGGGCCCTTACGGGATTGGCCTTTGGCATCGTCGCCACCGCGATCTTTCCTGACGTGTCGGGGGAAGGGACGCTTTATGCCCTGGCCGGAATGGGCGCCGTCTCTGCCGCCGTTTTGGGCGCCCCCATATCGACCACGCTGATTGTGTTTGAGTTGACCGGCGACTGGCAAACGGGGATCGCGGTGATGGTGTCGGTGTCCTTGTCGTCGGCGCTGGCGTCCCGACTGGTGGATCGCAGCTTCTTTCTGACACAGCTGGAACGGCGTGGCGTGCATCTGGCCGCGGGCCCGCAGGCCTATCTGCTGGGCACGTTTCAGGTGTCCTCGGTCATGCGCGGTATGGATCACCCCCGCGCGGCCGATCCGGAGACCTGTGCCGCGCTGATCCTCGAAGGGACTTATGTGTTTGAGGACAAGACCCTCGATCAGGCGATGCCCATCATAGAGGCCACGGGATCAAATTTCATCCCCGTCGTCGCCCCAGCCACCGGTGACGGCCCGCCCGAACTGCGCGGCGCGTTGTTTCAGGTGGATGCCTTGCGGGCGTTCAACCGCGCTTTGGCCGCGACGGCGGCCGAAGAACACTCCTAAAGCTGCTCAACCGCGACTTTGCTGGTGTAGAACGCCATATAGCCCTTGATCGCGGCCACATCGTCTTTGGGATCTTCATAGGACCACGCGGCATCCTTGAACGTGCCGCTTTTGGCGACAAGGTGATAATGCGTCGCCTGACCTTTGTGCGGGCAGGTCGACACAGTGTCGGAGGTGTCAAAGAACGCCATGGAGATATCGTCGCGCGGGAAATAGATCACCTCAGGATAATCGCCTTCGGTCAATTCCAACGCGTTGCTTGTCTCGCCCAGCACAGCGCCCGCGGCCCGAACAACCCATGTGCCAGCTGCTGGCCTGATTTTGATATAATCACTCAAAGTGATCCCCCTTCATATGGTTTGTCCGCCCAAGACGCGAATTGGTTGAACCTATGCTTGTCAGACGTGTGTCACGTTAAGATGACAATGGGGCGCAGGCCGATTTGAGCCAATCAAGGGCATCCCCATCCACGCGTAGCCCAATTTTTTGCAGTGTATCAGAATGATATTGGTCAATCCATGCCCGTTCGTCGCCCGACAACAGGGTCACATCAATCAGGTGTCTATCGAACGGTACATAGGTCAGCGTTTCGAAATCAAGCATGGCGCGCGCATCACCACCCGGCACAGCGGGGGCGTCTTGCACGACAATCAGGTTCTCGATGCGAATGCCAAAAGCCCCTTCGCGGTAATATCCCGGCTCATTCGACAGGATCATGCCCGGCTCCAATGCTGTGGTTGCGCGACGTGACAGGCCTTGCGGCCCCTCATGGACGCACAGATAGGCCCCAACGCCATGACCCGTGCCGTGGTCATAATCCTGTCCGGCCAACCACAGTGGATAGCGGGCCAAAGCGTCCAGATCAGACCCGCGCACGCCTTTGGGAAACCGCACGCGGCTGATGGCGATCATGCCTTGCAACACGCGGGTATAACACGTGCGCTCTGTGTCACCTGCGGGGCCAATGGCGATGGTGCGGGTGATGTCGGTCGTGCCGTCCAGATATTGCCCCCCGCTGTCCACCAACAAAAGCTCCCCCGGTGTGACGCGGCGGTTGCTGTCTTCGGACACACGGTAATGGACGATCGCACCATTGGGGCCCGCACCGCAGATCGTCTCAAACGAAATATCGCGCAGCACATTTGTGTCCCGCCGAAAGCCTTCGAGTGCGGTCACCACATCAATTTCCGTTAATGCCCCTTTGGGGGCCTCACGGTCCAACCACGCCAGAAAGCGCACCATCGCCGCCCCATCGCGCAGATGCGCCTCACGCGCGCCCGCGATTTCCGCGTCCGTCTTGCGGGCCTTGGGCAGAACACAAGGGTCTTGGCCCCACGCAATCGCGTTTTCGGTCAGGGCCTGTGCCACCGCATAGGGCGTGCGTGCGCGGTCTAGCCGAATGGGGCCTTCAGTGGCGGCAAGTGCGTCAAGAATGGTGTCGGGGGAGGACACTGTCACCCCCTCCAGCTCAATATCGCCTATCTGACGAGGGTCGCAAAACAGGATCACCGTTCCGTCATCTTTCAAAAGCGCCATCGCATGGGGAACCGGATTTCGCGCAATATCGGATCCACGGACATTCAACAACCATGCGATGCTGTCGGGCAACGCAATAAAGGCCGCGCGATGGCCTGCGCCGCGCAAGTCTTCGGCCAAACGGGCACGTTTTGAGGATGAGGTTTCACCCGCCAGATCGTCCGGATACATCATCATCGGCGCCAAAGGGGGCAGTGGGCGGTCCGCCCAACACAAATCAACAAGGTTTTCTGTCGGCGTCAAACTTACCTGAGTACCCACAAACGCGGCCTCAAACCCCTCGATCTGCGCCACGGTATGCAACCACGGATCAAAGGCCAAAACGTCCAACCCACCAATGGATTTGACCCAATCAGACAGGGTGGTTTCCGGCCAGTGAACAGGCTCAAAGACATCGGCCACCTGTTGTTTGACCTGCACGCGGTAGCGTCCGTCGACAAACACCCCGGCCTTGTCCTGAGCGACAACAGCAAAGCCCGCACTTCCCGTAAACCCCGTCAACCACGACAGCCGTTCATCGGCAGGGGCCACATATTCGCCTTGGAACCGATCCTCACGCGGGACGACAAACCCGTCGACCCCTCGTTCGGCCATCACGGACCGCAAAGCGTCCAACCGGGCTGGCCCGGCGTCGGCTGAGGAGGTGACATCAAACGTCTGAAACATGGCGCGTCCTTTGTTTCTTTGGGTCAAAAATACCTTCCCCGAAGGGGCCGGCAAATTTCGCGAAATTTGCCCCTGCTAAAATTCGGGAATTTTAGCACCCGCGCAAGATTAGCCTGCGTTGCGCAGTCCCAGCACCCGTGCCCGTTTGCGTGGATCACTGTCAAACAGGCTGGCCAATTGTTCAGTCATTGCCCCCGCCAACTGTTCCACATCCGTAATCGTGACGGCACGGTCATAATAGCGCGTGACATCATGACCAATCCCGATCGCAATGAGTTCTACGGCACGGCGCTTTTCAACCATCGCGATCACATCCCGCAGATGCTTTTCCAGATAGTTGGCAGGGTTCACAGACAACGTGCTGTCATCCACCGGCGCGCCGTCGGAAATCACCATCAGCACTTTACGCGCCTCTGGGCGGCCCAGCATCCGGCGGTGGGCCCATTCCAGGGCCTCCCCGTCGATGTTTTCCTTCAGCAGGCCCTCTTTCATCATCAGGCCCAGATTGTCGCGTGACCGCCGCCAGGGCGCGTCCGCCCCTTTATATACGATATGACGCAGGTCGTTCAGACGTCCGGGCTGTTGCGGGCGGCCCTCGGCCAGCCAACCTTCACGGCTCAGCCCGCCTTTCCACGCCTTTGTGGTGAACCCGAGGATCTCGACCTTGACCTGGCAGCGCTCCAAGGTGCGCGCCAGAACGTCTGCACAAATGGCAGCAATGGAGATGGGACGTCCCCGCATGGACCCGGAATTGTCCAACAACAATGTCACGCATGTGTCGCGGAATTCGGTGTCCTGTTCGACCTTGAACGACAGGGGCGTCGTGGGATTGGCCACAACCCGCGCCAAACGGCCCGCGTCCAGAATGCCTTCTTCCTGATCGAACGACCAACTGCGGTTTTGTTGTGCCTGCAACCGCCGTTGCAATTTGTTGGCCAAACGCGACACTGCCCCCTTCAGCGGTTCCAACTGTTGATCCAGATAGGCCCGCAGACGTTCCAACTCTGCGGGTTCGGCCAGATCCTCGGCCCCGATTTCTTCGTCATGATCGGTGGAATAGACTACATAGTTTGGATCCGCGTCCGAGATCGGCTGCGGGGCGGGGGGCTCCATCGGGGCTTCGCCCTCTGGCATCTCCGCCTCTTCGGCCATCTCCGATTCAGCGCTGTCTTCCATGGACACCTGCGCTTCGGCGGCGTCTTGCTGGTCTTCTTGGGATTGCTCTGGCGTGCCTTCGGTCTCTTCTTCGTCGCCGTCGTCCTGACCGGTGCTTTCGGGCTCGTCCTGGGCCTCATCGTCCTGTCCGGCGTCTTCCTCGTCGTCCCCCAGATCATCGGGATCGTCGCCCAGCTGGTCGCCATAGCCCATGTCCTGAATGATCTGGCGCGCGAATTTGGCAAATGCGGCCTGATCTTCGAGGCTGTCTTCCAGCGCTTCAAGTGTGCCGCCGCAATTGTCCTCGATGAACCCGCGCCACAGGTCCATGACATTCTCAGCCCCGCGCGGCATGTCGCGGCCAGTCGCCAGATGGCGGATCAGGTAGCCCGCCGCGGTGGCCAGTGGGGCCTCTGACGCCTCGCGGATCTGGTCATAACCTTTGCGGATCGCCTCATTGCCGATCTTGGCATCGATATTGCCTGCGGTGCCCGGCATGTGGCGCGCGCCCACGGCCTCAACCCGCGCATTTTCCATCGCGTTGTACAGGTCTTGGGCCATTTGGCCCTGGGGCATGTATTTCGCGGCCACGCCGGAATCGTGGAATTTGTGACGCAGCGCATAGGCGTCGGCGGTGCCGCGCGCGATCAAAACCTCCTCACGGGTCATCCGGCGGCTGACCTGCGGCAGACGCACCGTTTCCCGCGTGGCCCCGGGCGGGTCCACGGTAAAGCTGACGGCCAGGTCAGGATCATCGGCCAAGACCTTCGTGGCCTCGGCCAATGCCTTTTTGAACGGATCAGCTGGATTGTCGGAGGGTTTGTTCATCTCGGGCTAGCCCAACGACGTGCTGGCCGCACTCTCGGGCAGTTCTTCGTCAAAGCATCGCTGATAGAATTCGGCCACGGTCTGGCGTTCCAACTCATCACATTTGTTGAGGAACGACAGACGGAAGGCATAGCCCACGTCCTGGAAAATGCGTGCATTTTCAGCCCATGCGATGACAGAGCGGGGCGACATCACGGTGCTGAGGTCGCCGTTCATAAACGCCGTGCGCGTCAGGTCCGCGACGGTGACCATCTGGCTGATCTGTTTGCGACCGGCTTCGGTGTTGAACGTCGGCGCCTTAGACAGGACGATATTGGTTTCGGCATCGTGGCTGAGGTAGTTCAATGTGGCGACCAACGACCAGCGGTCCATCTGTGCCTGGTTGATCTGCTGGGTGCCGTGATAGAGGCCTGTCGTATCGCCAAGGCCCACGGTATTGGCCGTGGCGAACAGGCGGAAGTTGGGATTGGGCGTGATGATTTCGTTCTGGTCCATCAACGTCAATTTGCCGTCGGTTTCCAGCACACGCTGGATCACGAACATCACATCGGCGCGGCCTGCGTCATATTCATCAAAGACGATCGCAACGGGGTTGCGCAGCGCCCATGGCAAGATGCCTTCATGGAATTCGGTCACCTGCACCCCGTCGCGCAGTTTGATCGCGTCCTTGCCGATCAGATCGATCCGGCTGATGTGACTGTCGAGGTTCACACGCACACAAGGCCAGTTCAGACGGGCGGCGACCTGTTCGATGTGCGTGGATTTACCCGTGCCGTGATAGCCTTGCACCATGACACGGCGGTTGTAGCCGAAGCCCGCCAAAATCGCCAATGTGGTGTCTGGGTCGAACTTATAGGTGGGGTCCACCTCGGGCACGCGGTCGCTGCCTGCGGCGAAGGCTTTGACCTTCATGTCAGTGTCGATGCCAAAAACCTCACGGACAGAGATTTCTTCGGTGGGTTTCATCATCGGATCAAGGGTGCCGTCGGCCATGTGGAGTGCCTTCACTTTTGAGAATTGCGCAACATCGTTGCGTGTCGAAATGCAACATATCGCAAGGCACCGCAAGGGAAAGGGGGATGTTGCTGTTGCTTGCGTTTGTGTCCGGTTCTGCCATGGTGACGCGCACCTTGGGAGGGGAAAAATGCAATGACGACGCCTGACGATATTGAACACATGATCCTCAGGGTCGGCCTTGGGGAACGTGACGCGTTTGAAGCGCTTTATTCTGCGACCTCTGCGAAACTTTTCGGGATTTGTCTGCGTGTTCTTAAAGACAGGACCACCGCGGAGGACGTTTTGCAGGATATATACCTTAGGCTTTGGCGCGGCGGGGCTGCGACCTACACAGCAGGCAAGGCCAGCCCGATCACATGGCTTGCGACCATTGCGCGCAATCGGTCCATCGACAAGCTGCGCCAGATCCGCCCCACGCGCCCCTTGGAGGACGCACCCGAGGTCGCCGATCCCGCGCTGGGGCCTGCTGATCTGGCCGAGGCCGCATCAGAACGCACGCGGATCTTTGCGTGTCTTGATGAGCTGGACCCGGATAAATCCGCCGCCGTTCAGGGCGCATACCTGAATGGGGACACCTACGCCGATTTGGCGGCGCGGTTTGATGTGCCCCTGAATACCATGCGCACATGGCTGCGCCGCAGCCTGATGCGATTGAAAGACTGTTTGAGCCAATGACGGACGATACAATCCAACCCGATGATCTAGGCGACGACGCCTTGGCCGGTGAATATGCACTGGGACTTTTGACAGGTGATGCACATGCCGACGCCAGCAAAAGAGCGCGCACAGATATCGCCTTCGCGCTGAAGGTCAACGCCTGGCAAAACCATTTTGCCGCCATTGCTGAGGCCGTGGACCCTGTGACCCCGCCGCGCGGGCTGTTTCGCAAAATCCGGCGGCAAGCGTTTGAGGAAACCCTGTGGGGGTATATCCGGCAAATCGGGCTGATCCCCGCCTTTGTGGGCGCGGCGGCGGCCGCTCTGATTTTGTACGTGACCGTGCAATTTGATGTCTTCAACACCGGACAAGAGCCCACCCCGACAATGATCGCGGAAATGGTCGCAGAGGATGACACGCTTGTCGTGGCGGCGGCCTTCACCAGTGATGGCCGCTTGTTCGTGGATCGCCGGATCGGGGCCTCGGCCCCTGATAGGTCTCTTGAATTGTGGTTGATCGCAGGGGATGCGGCGCCCGTTTCGCTGGGCGTTTTGGCCGCAGATCAGACCTTGAATGAAATCGAGGTACCGGCCGAATTGCAAGACAGCCTTGCAGGGGCCACACTGGCGATCTCTGACGAACCTCAGGGCGGCTCGCCCACCGGCGCGCCAACGGGTGCTGTGTTGGCCGTGGGGCAGATCACAACGCTGTGATATTGAAAGCATTCTCAAGTTTTCTTGAAACTGGGGGAAGTCCTCATCCGTGCCTTTGACATACCAGCCACACAGCGTGGCTGGATGTCTTTAAAGGAGACCTTGATGACACTTAAGACCTTCGCAACTGCCGCCACCCTGACTGTCACTGCCACGTTTGCCATTGCCGACGCCCATGCTGAAAACCCCATGGTGGGCGGCGCTGAAATGCTGGCTGAACAGAACATTATCGAGAATGCAGTGAATTCCCCAATTCACACGACCCTTGTTGCCGCCGTACAAGCCGCCGATCTGGTTGACACGCTGTCTGGCCCTGGCCCGTTCACCGTGTTTGCCCCAACCGATGAGGCGTTCGGCCTTATCGCTGACGAGAGCCTGGCAGCTCTGCTTGAGCCGTCCGCCAAGGGGCAGCTGACACAGATCCTGACGTGCCATGTTGTCGGCGCAGAGGTGTTTTCTGATGCACTGGCTGGCATGATCGCAGATGGGGAAGGCAGCGCCGCTGTCGAAACCCTGGGTGGCTGCGTTCTGACCGCCGAGATGGCCGGTGACGGCATCACCTTGACCGACGAAAACGGCCGCGTTGCCAACGTCACAATTGCGGATGTTGATCAGTCCAACGGTGTCATCCATGTCATCGACCGTGTGGTCCTGCCACAGCAATAAACCGCAAAGCGATTTGTGGTTCGGCCAGCCCCTTTCTTCGGGGGGCTGGCCGTCCTTTTGTGAACGATCTAAAGCGTTTTCAACGAGGCATATCCTTCGCTAGACTATGATTAAATCCAAGAAGAACCGGAAAGCTCACAATGAATCGCAGATCGTTTGCCTTGCTGGCTGGTGTCACCGCTTTCTTCGCGCCTCGTGGGGCGCAATCGGCTGAAGGCCAGTTTGAGGTGACCCGTACCGACGCGGAATGGCGCGCCATGCTTACGCCGTTGCAGTACCGTGTGATGCGCGAAGAGGGCACAGAGAGGCCGTTTTCGTCTCCTTTGGACAAAACTTACGCGTCTGGGGTGTATCATTGTCGCGGCTGTGATCAGGCGCTGTACCTGTCGGACCATAAATATGACAGCGGAACGGGCTGGCCGTCCTTTTTTGACGTGCTACCCGATGCGATCGGAACGCAGACTGACACACGGTTTTTCATGACCCGGACCGAATGTCATTGTGACCGCTGCGGAAGCCATTTGGGCCACATTTTCGATGATGGTCCCAGACCCACCGGACAGCGTCATTGCCTGAATGGGGCCTCGTTGGTGTTTCGCGCCACCTAAACGCGCAAAGCTGCGGGATGGCCGATTGGACCGTGTCGCGGCTGGTTTCAGATTTTAACCTTATTCCAAAGCGTTAGGCGTAAGCCGCAGGACCATTGTCGCCTTTGCGGAAACATTCCATTTCTAAGATAGCGCCCCCCCGCCACAGACCTGCCGCAAAGCACCACTATTGCCTCACACAACCGTTGGAGGACGCATGCCAAGCATCAGGCGTGGAACGTGGAAATTGACCGAAGGCGCGCGGGCCCGCGTGTTGGCCTACCTGCTGGTGATTGTCAGCAGCGGCGCTTTGGGATTCCTTGCGGTGCTCCATCTTGATCAGGCGGCTTTGTTCGACCAACTGACGCCATACCAATGGTGGATCGTGGCCTCTTCCGCCATCGGGGGCGGGGCCGCGTTGTTTCTGTCGGGCGACAAATTAGGCCAGCCTGGATGGATCGGTGCAGCCCGCGCCGCGGCAGGCGGTATCTGGATCACATTTGTGGGGGCATTGATCGGTGGCACCCTTGGCCTGCCACTTTATGGGACGATGTTCGGCCCCTTTATCGTGTCGGTGACACTTGCGGGCACACCGGTGCTGTTGATGCTGTGGATGTTCAACATCGCGGGCATTCACATGTTGATGGGCACGTACCAAAGGGAACGGGATTCGATTTTCACGCCCGAACGCATGACGATTCCAGATCACCCCGACGGCCTGACCCTGCGGGTAAGAGGAAATTTCAGCTGATCAGTCCTTGAAACTGCGGCTTGATTTGATCTGATCCCAGGCCCAGACCACTTCAGACAGTTGTTCCTCTTGGGACCGGTCACCGCCGTTCATATCCGGGTGCAACACTTTGATCAGTTTTTTGTAGGCCTTGCGGATCTCTGGCTTGGTCCAGTGATCTTTCGCCTCCAGAATTTCGATCGCACGGCGTTCGGTGGCAGGCAGACGACGGGTCGATCCCGTGGTGGATTTGCCTGGGTTCTGCGTCGCATTGGCGCCCAGCACCTGATGCGGGTCGTCCACCCCCAGCCGCGCCCAAGCGCGCTGTTCGTCCGACTTGCGGCCGAAAGGCTTCGTCTCACGTTCCCAAACACGATCCTTGCTGGCCTGCGCGTTCAACTCCGCCTCGGTGGTGTTCTCAAAGAAGTTCCAGCCCAGGTTATATTCACGCACGTGGTCTTTGCAGAACCAGTAATAGTCATCCAGCACATCGGGGTTTTTCGGCGCGCGATACTTGCCTGCTTCCTCACAGCCCGGCTTTTCGCACACCCGGGTCGACGTTTCGGACGCCCCAGACATGCCACGACGGCCCCGTGGATTCTTCTTCTTCGAAGACGACACGGACATATCAAAACCAAAAGGATCTTCTTTAGGCATCACATCACCTTTCTTGTTCGGACGTGAGATACTAAACCATCACGCAACGGATAGAAGGGGCAGGAGAAAAATAAATGGCCTTAAAGGACGAAATTCACGCCAAACTTGATGCGGCATTTCAGCCGTCATCGCTTGAGGTCATCAATGAAAGCCATTTGCACGCCGGTCACGCGGGCGATGACGGGTCTGGCGAGAGCCATTGGCGTCTTGAAATCTCATCCACGGCCTTTGAGGGCCAATCCCGCGTGGCCCGCCACCGCGCCATTCACGCGGCATTGGGCGATGATATCATCGCCCGGATCCACGCCCTGTCCATTCAGATCGGGTAATTCGCGGCGGATTATTCAGCGGGACGTTGGGGGTCGACCGTGTCTCTTGGGGCTTTGTCGCGCTTGTTCCAAGGAAAGGTGAAGGACTCAGCCTTCAACGTCTCGCTGACCCGTGTTTGGGCAGATGGGACTGCCTCATCCGCGGTCTCGGTCTCGGGCGCGACGTCAGATGGTGCGGCGATATCGTCTTCGGTGTTGCCCTCTGCCGCGATTTCCTCGCCCGCTGCCTCTTCGGTCTGGTCCTCGATCAGCGCCGTGACAGGCTCCTCTGCGCGCAGCGCCTCCCTGTCGGAAAGTGCGCGGCGAAACACAAGCATGGTCTGAAACGTGGTCGTCTTACCGGTCAGGCCCTGACGTTCTTCGACGGGCAGGGTGTCGGTGCGTTGGTAATCCCAGCCGTAGGCCCCCAACTCGTTCATCAAGACCTCGAGGGCATTGGCAAAGCGCGCCTGCGTCCCCTTGATCCCCTTGGCCTTCAATCCGCGCGTGGGCGCCGGCACCACTTTGTATTCGAAACCTGTCATAATGTCCCTCGCTCTCACCGGACGTGTTCTATCAACTTCGTCCTGCAACGCCAAGAAAAACAAAGAAAATCAGCGCCACACCACCCATAGTGGGCGCAGGCTTCACGACCCCCCACATCTTCTTTGGGTCAAAAATACCTCGGGGGAGGCCGCAGGCCGGGGGCAGCGCCCCCTTCGCCCTCAAAGCCCCAGTTTTGCGCTGACCAGCTTGTTGACCGCCGCAGGATTCGCCTTGCCGCCGGTGGCCTTCATCACCTGTCCAACAAACCAGCCCGCCAGTTTGGGGTTGGCCTGCGCCTTTTCCACCTGTGCGGGGTTGGCGGCGATAATCTCGTCCACAGCCGCCTCAATCGCGCCTGTGTCCGTGACCTGTTCCATGCCCTCGGTCTTTACGATCTCTTCTGGGTCGCGGTCCTGCGTGTAAGCGATCTCGAACACATCTTTGGCAATCTTGCCGCTGATCTTGTCGGATTTGATCAGACCCACGATCTGTCCCAGACGGGTCGCCGAAATTGGGCTGTCGGCGATGTCGCGGTCGTCTTTCTTGAGACGGCCGAACAGCTCGTTGATGACCCAGTTTGCGGCAAGCTTGCCGTCGTTGCCCTCGGCCACAGCCTCGAAATAGGCCGCGTTGGTGACATCTGCGGTGAGCACGCTGGCGTCATAATCACTCAACCCGAAATCCGTGATGAACCGTGCCTTTTTGGCGTCGGGCAATTCAGGCAGGGAGGCTTCGATATCATCCACCCACGCCTGTTCAATCTCAAGCGGCAACAGGTCGGGATCGGGGAAATAGCGGTAATCATGCGCCTCTTCCTTGGATCGCATGGACCGCGTTTCGTTCTTGTCGGGATCATAAAGGCGGGTTTCCTGAACGATTTCACCGCCGTCTTCCAGAATGGCGATCTGGCGGCGGGCCTCGTGATCAATGGCCGCCTGGATAAAGCGCATGGAGTTCATGTTCTTGATCTCGCAGCGCGTGCCCAGATGGGCAAAATCTTGGCTCGCCTGATATTTTTCATAATCGCCCGGGCGACAGACAGACACATTCACGTCCGCGCGCAGGTTGCCGTTTTGCATGTTGCCATCGCAGGTGCCCAAGTAACGCATGATCTGGCGCAGTTTACCCACATAGGCTGCGGCCTCCTCTGGGCCGCGAATGTCGGGGCGGCTGACGATCTCCATCAGGGCGACGCCCGTGCGGTTCAGATCGACGAAGGACATGGCCGGATCCATGTCGTGAATGGATTTGCCGGCATCCTGTTCCAGATGGATACGTTCGATGCGCACGGTGCGTGCCTGTCCGTTGCCCATTTCAACGAGCACTTCGCCTTCGCCCACGATGGGGTGGTACAGCTGCGAAATCTGATAGCCCTGCGGCAAATCGGGGTAGAAGTAGTTTTTGCGGTCAAACGCGCTGCGCAGATGAATCTCCGCCTTCAGGCCAAGACCTGTCTTCACCGCCTGCGCCACACAGCCCTCGTTGATCACGGGCAACATGCCGGGCATGCCGCTGTCCACGAAGGCCACGTTGCTGTTGGGTTCCGCCCCGAATTGGGTGGAGGCACCAGAGAACAACTTAGCTGCCGTGGCCACCTGCGCGTGGACTTCAAGGCCGATCACAAGTTCCCAATCGCCCGTCGCACCGGCGATGGTTTTGGGGGTAGGGGTCTCATAGGTGAGGTCCAGCATCTCTGCGCTCCGCGGCTTGGAATACCCGCGCTGAATAGCGGTGTGTGCTGCGGGCTTCAAGACGGGGCGTTGCGTCTGCCGCAAGACCGGGCGCAATATCTTGCGGATTCGCGCGAGAAATCACCCAAAGCGTTCTGAAATTGTGCGATTTTCTTGCAATCGGTCAGACCTGCGGCCATCACTGTCGTCATGTTTGCAAAAACGGCACTCCTGGGGGGATTCTTGCCATTGCGATGGGCACGGCCAGCTTGGCCATGGGCCCGCAGACGGACACCCGCCCCCTGTCGCGTGAAGACGCGACCCAGCTGCGCGCCGACGCGGCCCGTGCGGCCTTGGCCGCGATCAAGCCGCCCGTGCGTCCTGATTATATGGTCCGCTACCCTGTCGTGATCAGTGAAAACCCGACGATGCGTCCTGTGGCACGTGTAAATTTCATTCCTGACGCGCGCTGGGATTTTCGCAGTGACAGCGCCAGCTGGACGCGGGCGTCGCTGTCGGCCTTGCGCACCCACGGGTCCCGACTTGAGGAGACCGTGCCGCGCGATATCGCCAATTGGTGTCCGGCCTATCCCAACAACCCGCCCGCGCTGCGGCGCGCCTTTTGGGTCGGCATGATCTCGGCCCTGGTCAAACACGAAAGCACCTATCGCCCGCGCGCTGTGGGGGGCGGCAACCTGTGGTTCGGGTTGACGCAGATCTACCCCGACACCGCCCGCCGCTATGGCTGCCGCGCCACCACCGGTGAGGCGTTGAAGGATCCCGAAGACAACCTCAGCTGTGCCATTCGCATCATGAATGTCACCGTGCCCCGCGACAATGCCATCGCCGTCCGTGATAGCCGTTGGCGTGGTGTTGCGGCCGATTGGGGGCCGATGACAAACCGGTCCAAAATCGCTGAGATGTCGGCCTGGACGCGGGCGCAGGACTATTGCCGTCCGAACTTGAATATGGCGATCAGTTTGCGGCCCGTCGCACGGCCGGACACGCCTGAGGCCCGTTTGTCCACACGGACCGAAGGGTAACGTCACCGCAGCCTAGAATGGTGAAAACGGGTGCCGTTCTGTCGGGATTTTTGCGGCGGCCAGGGCGGTCTCCAGCTCCTTCGTGGGCGGGGAGATATCGGGCGGCAAACGGGTGTGGGTGTCCCCATGAATCAAGGTCAGCCGCATTCCGCCATCAAACCTGCGCCCCAACCGGACGCTGTCGATCCCCTCGCGTGCATCCGCGCCAAGCGTGGATACCCAACGGATGCGGTTTTCGTAGACGTCAAGACAGACGGTTTTGTTGGTCACGATCTCCCACACGGCGGGCAGGGACGCCGCAATGATAAGCCCGATGATGATCCAGCTCGCCCCAAGGCCCACCCACAACATCAGCGCCGAGGTCCACGCGGCCGCCACCGACGCATAGGTCAGCGGGCGGCGGCCGTTTTTGGTCCAGCGATAGATGGGGTCTGTGTCCATGCGTGATCAGGCCGGATCTGCAAGCATGCGGCCCACCATTTCAGAGGTATCCCGCGACAGCCCGTCCTGACCTGCGAGCGCCTCCAGAACCTCACGCACGATGGCCTGCCGGTCTGGATCATAGCGGCGCCATGTCTCGAATGCGGTGGACATGCGGGCGGCGGCTTGCGGGTTTTTGGCGTCCAATTTGCCCAGCCAGTCGCCCATCAGGCGATATCCCGCACCCGAGGCGTCATGAAAGCCTGCATGGTGGTTCGCCAGCGCCCCAAAAACGGAGCGGAAGCGGTTGGGGTTGCCCATATCGAAGTCAGGTTCATCGGTCAGTCGCGCGGCGGTGCCCACCGCGTCCTCGGGGGCGGCGCGGGCCACGGTCAGGCCAAACCATTTGTCTGTCACCAGACGGTCCGCCTTCCAGTCGGCGCGGAAGGCTGCGGATTGGGCTTCCCCTTTGCCGATGTTCATCAGCTGGGCCAAAGCGCTGATCTTGTTGGTCATATTGTCTGCTGCCTCAAACTGGCGTGCGGCGGCAACGCCCCCATCCAGCCGAGTGATCATCGACAGGGCGCTGTTGGCCAGCCGCCGTTTGCCTGCAGATTTTGCATCTGGCGAATAGGGGCCCGCGACCTGCATGTCCGCATAAATGCGCGGGGAGATGTCTTGCAAATGCTGGGCACGGGCCACGCGCAACGCCTCAAGCCCGTGATAGATCGCCATCGGATCCGGCACGCCACCGGTCTCTGCGATGTCGCGGGCCAATTCATCCTCGCTCGGCAGATCGAGCATGACGGCGCGAAACGCAGGATCAAGGCTGTCGTCACGCAAAATGGCCGCCAGCCCATCAAGGTATGCGGCATCGGGTGCTGCGTCTTCGGTGATCATGTCCATCAACACGGCACTGGCCAGCGCGTCACCGGCCTGCCAGCGGTTGTAGGGGTCCGTGTCATTGGCCATCAAGAAGGCACGTTCGGCGTTTGTTGTGTCCCGTTCAAGGATCACAGGGGCCGAGAAATCGCGCAGCAGGGACGGCACGGGCTTTTCGCTCAGGCCGCCAAAGGTGAACGTCTGTTCCTCTTCCGTCAACTCCAACAGCTGGGTGGGCACGACTTCGGCGCCCGAGGGCGCGATGAGGCCTACGGCAAACGGAATGACAAGCGGCGCTTTGTCCGGCTGGCCCGGTGTCGGGCGGGTGTGCTGGCGCAGGGTGAGGCTGTAGGTGCCGTTCGTGAAATCATCGCTGACGGCGACGCGCGGGGTGCCCGCCTGTTCGTACCAGCGTTTGAACTGGCCCAGATCGCGGCCTGTCACATCCTCAAACACCGCCAACCAGTCTTCGATTGTGGCGGCATCGCCATCGTGGCGTTCAAAATAGAGATCGAGCGCTTGCGCGTAGGCCGCATCGCCCACCAGCCGTTTCAGCATCCCGATCAGCTCGGCGCCTTTTTCATAGACCGTGATCGTGTAGAAATTGTTGATCTCGACAAAGCTGGCGGGCCGGACGGGGTGGGCCAAAGGCCCCGCATCTTCTTGGAACTGCGCGGACCGCATCAGGCTCGCGTCTTCGATCCGTTTCACCGCATGGCTGCCTTGATCTCCGGTGTATTGCTGATCGCGAAAGACGGTCAGTCCCTCTTTCAGGCACAGCTGAAACCAATCGCGGCAGGTGATGCGGTTGCCGGTCCAGTTGTGGAAGTATTCATGGGCAATGATCGCGTCGATGCGTTCAAAATTGGCGTCTGTTGAGGTTTCGGGCGACGCCAAGACGCAAGACGAATTGAACACATTCAGACCCTTGTTTTCCATCGCCCCCATGTTGAAATCATCCACGGCAACGATGTTGAAAATATCCAGATCATATTCGCGTCCGTAGACGTTCTCGTCCCATGTCATGGACCGTTTCAAGGCCTCCATCCCGAAGGCGCATTTGGCTTCATCGGGGCCGGGGCGGACCCAGATGTTCAGCTCCACATCTTTGCCGGACTTGGTGGTAAAGGTGCCAGGATGGTTGACCAGATCACCCGCCACGAGTGCGAACAAATAGGCCGGTTTGGGCCAAGGGTCGTGCCATTCAGCCCAGCCTTCGTCTTGACCCACGGGGTTGCCGTTGGACAAAAGCACCGGAAAATCACCTTCGATCCGCACGGTGAACACCGACATCACATCGGGGCGATCGGGGTAATAGGTGATCTTGCGAAACCCTTCCGCCTCACATTGGGTGCAGTACATCCCGTTTGACGTGTAAAGCCCCTCAAGCGCGGTGTTGGTGTCGGGCGAAATCTCTACCTCGGCCTCCCACACGAAGGGCGCGTCGGGGGCGTCGCAGGTTAGGCCCTCAGCCGTGACATCGGGCGTGACGGGCACGCCGTCGATCTTGGCCCAGATCAAGGTCAATTCCTGGCCATGCAGGAAAAACGCACCGGGATAATCTGCGTTGGGCCGGACTTGCATGCGGGCAATCACGCGGGTGGCCGTGGGGGCCAGTTTGAACGTCAGATGGACCGCGTCGATATGATAGCCGAAGGGGCGATAATCCTTGAGGTAGATCGTCTGTGGGGCGGCGTTTGTCATGTCGGTCCTTTGCTGCGGTTTGGCGCGAACCTACGTCGCAGGGGGCTGGCGAACAAGCGTGAAGGTCCTATTTGTCAGCCGATGATTATTGTCTGGTTCAAACGCGATCTGCGGGTGCAGGATCACGCGCCGCTGGCGGCGGCGGCCGCCTTGGGGCCCGTGATCCCCCTTTATATATATGAGCCTGACTACTGGGCGTTGCCTGACACCTCCGGCCGGCAATGGGCCTTTATTCGGGACTGTCTTGACGGGCTGGCAAAGGATCTGGCCCACCTTGGCGCGCCTTTGGTGGTGCGCCGCGGCGACGCGGTGCAGGTGCTGGAGGACCTGCGACGCACCTTCGGCGTCACAACACTTTTGGCGCATGAGGAAACGGGCAACGGCTGGACCTTTGCCCGCGACCGGCGTGTGCAAGATTGGGCGCGCGGGCAGGGGGTGCGGTTTCGTGAGGCCCCGAATTCCGGCGTCGCCCGCAGGCTTAGATCGCGCGATGGCTGGGCCAAACAGCGCGATGGGCGGATTTTCGCAGAGCAGGTGAATGCCCCAAAGGCCCTGTCCGGCCCGGCGGTGCCGTCTGACCCGTTGCCCGAAGGGCCCTTCGACCCGATCAAAGACCGCCAAAAGGGCGGGCGAGACCAGGGCCTGTCGCTGTTGGGTGGGTTCCTGACGGAGCGCGGGCACACCTACCGCGCGGCCATGTCCTCCCCTCTTGAGGGCGCCACAGCTTGTTCGCGTCTGTCGCCCCACATTGCGGCGGGCACACTGTCGATCCGCGAAATTGCGCAGGCCACAGCGGCGCGCCAGCGCGAAGATATCGACAGTCAGTGGAAAAAGTCGCTGAAATCCTTTCAGTCTCGCTTGGCGTGGCGGGATCATTTCATGCAAAAGCTTGAAGATCAGCCGCGCATTGAAACCCATTGTCTGCATTCGGCCTATGAAAACATGCGCGGCGATCATCCAGTGCGCCGGGCCGCGTGGGAGAAAGGCGAAACAGGGCTGCCGTTTGTTGACGCCTGCATGCGGTCGCTGAACGCCACTGGCTGGCTCAACTTTCGGATGCGGTCCATGGTTCAGGCGGTGGCGTCTTATCACCTGTGGCTCGATTGGCGGGCCAGCGCGCCGCATCTGGCGCGCATGTTCACCGATTATGAACCCGGCATTCACTGGAGCCAGGCCCAGATGCAATCGGGCACGACAGGCATGAACACCGTGCGTATTTATAACCCCGTCAAACAGGGCAAGGATCAGGACCCGACAGGTGTCTTCACGCGCCGCTGGCTGCCGGAACTCGCCACTGTGCCGGACGCGTATGTGCAGGAACCCTGGCTGTGGGATGGCGCCCCGACGTTGGCCTATCCGCCGCCCCTCATCGACGTGATGGAGGCCGCCCGCGAAGCCCGCGCCCGCATCTGGGCTGTCCGCACTGGAGAGGATTTTCGCGGGGAAGCGGCAGACATCATCCGCAAACATGCGTCGCGCAAGGACGGCAAGGGGCGGTTTGTCAACGACCGGACACCGCGCAAACGCAAACCCCGCAAAGGGGTCGCCAAACCTGACACCACCCAGTTGAGCTTCGATCTGTGACATGGCCAAAACCAAAAAGAAATCAGACCTGCCACAAAAGGATTGCGCGACCTGCGGGCGCCCGTTCACATGGCGCAAGAAATGGGCAAAGGTCTGGGATGAGGTCCGCTATTGTTCCGAACGCTGCAAGCGAGAGCGCACCTTCAAATCTGCTTTGAAATAGCTTTGCGTTAAATTGGTAAAATTACTTTACCGGCGTGTTGCCTATAGGAAACTTCTGTCTTAAACCCAAGAAAATTGCCCCGCGATTTGGGGCATCAGTGAGGGAAAGATTATGACGGACAGAGTGGATCGCGCAGGGCTTCAAGTGGCTGCCGAACTTGCAGATTTCATCGAAACGCGCGCCCTGCAAGGAACGGGGGTCGAGGCCGATGCCTTTTGGACAGGTTTTTCCGCGTTGATCCATGACTTCGGCCCCAAGAACCGTGCGTTGCTGGACAAACGGGAAGACCTGCAGGGGCAAGTGGACGATTGGTACATCAAGCGAGGCGGCTTGGGTGAACCTGCAGCCTACCGCGATTTTCTGAGCGATATCGGATATTTGCAGCCCGAGGTTGAGGATTTCAAAATCGATACAGCAAACGTCGACCCTGAAATTGCGCAGGTTGCAGGCCCGCAATTGGTGGTGCCGATCACCAACGCACGTTTCGCGCTGAACGCCGCCAATGCGCGGTGGGGCAGCCTGTATGACGCGCTTTACGGCACGGACGCCATGGGGGATTTGCCGCAGGCCAAGGGGTATGACGCAGACCGTGGGGCGCGCGTGGTGGCCTATGCGAAGGCGCATTTGGATCAGGCCGTGCCTTTGGCAAACGGCACTTGGGCCGAGGTCACGGAGTTGTCCGTCAAAGACGGGATGTTAGACCCGGCACTGGCTGAGCCTGGCCAGTTTGTGGGCCACGCCGAAGACGGCAAGGTGCGCAAAATTCTTTTGCAAAAGAATGGCCTGCACATCGAAGTGATCATTGACGCATCCCACCAGATCGGCGCGACGGACACTGCGGGCATCGCTGATGTCCGCCTTGAAAGCGCGTTGTCCACGATCATGGATTGCGAGGATTCGGTGGCCTGCGTGGATGCCGAAGACAAAGTGACGGCCTATTCCAACTGGCTGGGTCTGATGAAGGGCGATCTGGAGGAACAGGTCACCAAGGGGGACCGGACCTTCACCCGCAAACTGAACCCCGATCAAACCTACACAGCCGCTGCGGGCGGCGAGTTGACCCTCAAAGGACGGGCGCTTTTGTGGATCCGCAACGTGGGCCATCTGATGACAAACCCCGCCATTCTGGACCGCGATGGGAATGAGGCGTTTGAGGGTCTGATGGATGCCATGATCACCACATTGATCGCCAAGCACGACCTGTCCCGTGCCAGCGGCAATTCGGTGCATGGATCGGTTTATATCGTGAAGCCCAAGATGCATGGTCCAGAAGAAGTGGCCTTTACCAACAGCATTTTTGATCACGTTGAACGGGCGCTAGGCCTGCCTGCGAACACGGTCAAAATCGGGATTATGGATGAAGAGCGCCGGACATCGTCCAACCTCAAATCCTGCATCCATGCCGCCAAATCGCGGGTGGCTTTTATCAACACCGGCTTTTTGGACCGGACGGGCGATGAAATCCACACCTCGATGGAGGCGGGGGCGTTCCTGCGCAAGGATGAGATCAAACAGGCCACATGGATCGCAGCCTATGAAAACCGCAATGTCGATATCGGACTTGCCTGCGGGCTGAGCGGTAAGGCCCAGATTGGCAAAGGCATGTGGGCGGCCCCTGACGCCATGGCCGATATGGTCGAGCAAAAGATCGGACATCCAAAGGCTGGCGCCAATTGTGCGTGGGTTCCGTCTCCGACGGCCGCCACATTGCATGCGATGCACTACCATCAGGTCGATGTCTTCGCCGTTCAGGCAGAGCTGGCCGCAGGTGGGGCACGGTCCAGCCTGCAGGATTTGCTGACGGTGCCCGTGGCCACAGAGACGAGCTGGGACCGCGCGGAGATCATGCGAGAAGTCGAAAACAACGCCCAAGGCATTTTGGGCTATGTCGTGCGGTGGGTCGATCAGGGTGTGGGCTGTTCCAAGGTGCCGGACGTCAACGATGTGGGTCTTATGGAGGACCGCGCGACCTGCCGGATCAGCTCTCAGGCGCTTGCCAACTGGCTGCACCACGAGGTTGTCAGCGCAGATGAGGTGATGGCGGCCATGCGCAAAATGGCGGCTGTGGTGGATGGACAGAACGCGGGCGATCCGGCCTATCGTCCGATGGCGCCAGAATTTGACGGGATCGCCTTTCAGGCGGCTTGTGATCTGGTGTTCAAGGGACGTGAGCAGCCATCAGGTTACACCGAACCGGTCTTGCACCAGCGCCGGTTGGAGCTGAAAGCCCAACAGAACCACTGATCCGCCTGCGTTTGGGGGCTGCCAAAATTATATAATTTTAGCGCCTCCGGCGGAGGTATTTTTGACCCAAAGAAACGAAACGGGAGCCTTTTACAATGGCAGATATTTCTATGAACAAAGCGCGGGTCATGATCCGCAAGGCGCTGCAAAAGGGCCGTGAGCTGGAACTGAAGCCGCTGAGTGTTGTGGTTTTGGACGCCGGTGGGCACGTCAAAGCGTTTGAGCGCGAAGACGGAGCCGCGCCGGGTCGGTTCGCGATTGCGCAGGGCAAGGCTTACGGCGCGGTGATGCTGGGTATGGCGGGCACTGCGCAGATGCAACGGGCCGAGCAGCAGGGCTATTTCATGAATGCGGTCAACGGCGTCTACGGTGGCCAGGTGATTCCGGTTCCTGGCGGCGTCTTGGTCCGCGACAAACGTGGTGTGGTCATTGGCGCTGTTGGCGTGACCGGGGATACTTCTGACAATGACGCGATTTGTGCTGCTTTTGGGATCGAACAGGCCAATCTGGTGGCAGAAATCTAATCCTTTGCACATTTTGGCCAACCCTCTGCGGTGCTGGGGGTAGGATGTTCAGCTTAGGGTTGCTACATGTAGCCCCAAAGGAGCACCTATGCGCAAACCTGTTATCGGTATTATTGGCAATCATTATCTTCTGAATGAAGAGTATCCTGTGCATGTTGCAGGGACGATGAATTCGGCGGCTGTTGCACATGTGGCAGGTGGGGTGCCATTGATCGTTCCCACGGATCCGGATTTTGTTCAGACCGAAGACCTGGTTGAGATCTGCGACGGATTTGTCTTCACCGGTGCTCGGCCCAATGTGCACCCTGAAGAGTACGGGCACGATGCAACCGAGGCCCACGGCGCGTTTGACCGGGGCCGCGATCGCGTGGCACTGCCGCTGATCCGCGCTTGCGTTGAGCGTGGACAGCCGATCCTGGGGATCTGCCGCGGCTTTCAAGAGGTCGCAGTTGCGATGGGCTGCAGCTTGCATCCCGAAATTCGCGATTTGCCGGGACGTGACAATCACCGCATGCCACCTGATGGGACCTTGGAAGAAAAATTTGAGATGCGCCACATCGTGACGTTGACGGAAGGTGGGCCCTTTCAGCAGTTGTGGGGCAAGACGCAGGTTTTGACGAATTCCCTCCATGGACAGGGGATTCTTGAGGCAAGCGACCGCATCGTCGTGGACGGGGTTGCGCCTGATGGCACGCCCGAGGCGATTTATGTCAAGGATGCGCCCGGCTTTACCTTGTCGGTGCAATGGCACCCCGAATGGCAAGCGGGCATTGATCCCGTCTCGCGTCCTTTGTTTGAGGCTTTCGGGCGCGCGGCGCAGCTTTGGGCTGCGGGTTGTCAAATGGCGCGCAAATCGGCCTGACGGGTCTATCCTGTGGTGGCCTGCCGCACGGTTGACGACGCGGCATTTGCGCAAGCGGCCATCAATTCTGCGCGCATATCCACATCAGTCGGCGCTGCAGCCGACGTGCCAGATAAAACGGCGGCCCGGGCGCGCCCCAGTGCCCAATCTGTGGCGGCGGTTGCGGCGGCGGGGTTGGACAAATCCGAACACCTGATCTGACCTGGATCCATCGGCACAGTAAACGGCGCCGCAAGGGCGGTGGTATTCGTCGCCGTGGATTGCGGGGCAGGGGCCGCCCCACAAGCGGCCAACGCCAGTGTTGCCGCACCCATCACATAAATCTTCATAAGGATCCCCTGTCGCGTCAGTCCATAGGATGCAGACTGACGCGACGGGGCTTTGGGATCAAGGCCGATCATATGCGGATCAGTTTCGCCTCATGGCGTTTGAGGCACCGGCGCGCGGTGGACCCATAGTGGTTCTGATCAGCGCGGAGTTCAGGAAAGAGCGCGAACAGCTCTTCCCGCGCGGCGTCCCCCACGGCGGAGAAACCGATATCGCCAGGGTGGAAGCTTTCTGTGGCGGCGCCTTCCGCATAGATGATCTCATGTTGGTCAAACATCATGTGAATGTAGGTCACGGCACCGGTGTCGTCTTGGGTGACATCCATGCCATCCACGAGGTGTTTGGCGGACACGAGGACTTCGCTTTCACCAAACAGAAGTTCCGCTTGGTATCCTTGGAACAACACGCGGTGCTGGGGGGAGACCAACAGGTCTGTCGTTTGTCCGGCCAGCACATTTGGCCGGATGCGGACGGGGGCGAAGCGGTCAACACCGGGGACGGTGCGGGCTTCGATCCAGCGGATCGGCTGCAACCCGTGGTCACGGGTGACGATCATATCGCCCACCTTCAGGTCCTCGATATTGCGCAGGCCTTTGGGGGTTGCGATGCGGGTGCCGGGGGTGAAACAAATGATGTTCTCAATCTCGGAGAAGTTGAGGATCGTGCCATCGTCCAGCGTGATTGAACCGGAGAAGCTGCCGGTGCCGTCATCCGTGGCGTTGTCCAGCACGTCTTGCAGGTCGGCCAGATTGCCCAAGGCCAGCGTGTCGCCTGTGGTCTCATCGCCAGCGCCACCCGTGATGGTGATGGTGTCACCAGGCCCGCCGACCGTATCCGCAAGGGTGATGACGTCATCGCCAGAGCCCGCATCGGCCGTATCGCCATCGGAAATGGTGATCTGGTCATCGCCTTCGTTGGTCGAGATGCTGTCCGCACCCGCACCACCAAAGAACGTGTCGTCGCCGGACCCTGTTTCGATCTGTTCGATCTCGGAGAACGTGGCGGTTCCGGTGCCGTTGGTCACCGTGCCTGCCTCATCACCGGTCATGGTGACGGTGACATCTTGCGTCAGGTCTGACCCGTCGAGGGTGTCGCCATTCGTCTCGCCGGTTTCGCCGCCTGTGATGGTTTCGGAGCCAGGGGCACCGTCGTCGGCGAAATCATCCTCAAGGACAATCGTGTCATCGCCGCTGCCGCCGGTGACGGTGTCATTGCCCGTGCCGCCCGACAGCAGGTCATCGCCGTCTTCACCGGTCAGCGTATCGCCGCCCTGGCCGCCAAAGACGCTGTCATTGCCGTCCTGGCCGTTCAGTGTGTCGGACCCTGTGCCGCCAAAGACGGTATCGTCTTCGGTCCCGGCCCAGATTTCATCGTTGCCGGCGCCACCAAAGAAAGTGTCGTTGCCTTGCCCGTCAGGCGTGCCGATTTCTTCATCGACCACATCATCGCCGTCCGAACCGACATAGCTGTCGTCGCCGCCCAAAGTCTGGATATAGGTGTATCCGTCATCATTGGTGGCATCCACGACGTCGGATTGTTCCGTCAGGATCAGCTGTTCGATCTCGGAAAAGACAATCGTGTCGCCTGTCACGGTATCGATGACGGTGCCTGCACCGGGGCCGCTGAAGGTCACGGTAACGGGATTGCTCAGCCCTGACAGATCAAGTGTGTCGTAGTTGTTGCCGGTCTGGCCGCCCACGATCGTGTCGTCGCCGAAGTTGTCCTGCACCACGAATGTGTCGGCATCCGCGCCGCCGGACAGGCTGTCGTCGCCTTGCCCGCCGGTGATGACATCATCGCCATCGTTGCCGATCAGCGTCACGCCGGATGTGTCGGCACCTGCGTTCAGGGTGTCATCTTCGCCCGTGCCGTCGATCTGTTCGATCTCGTCAAAGGTGCCGCCTGCGGGGCTGCCATCAAACGCATAGGTGCCCTGTTCATCACCATCGAAGGTGACGGTGACGCCTTGGCCCGACCCGGCCTCATCCAGATCGAGAATGTCGATGTCGGACCCGTCTGCATCTTCGCCGCCGAAGATCGTATCGGTGCCATCGGTGTCAGAGACCTGTATGGTGTCGTTGCCTGTACCGGCAGAAATCTGGTCATCGCCGCCCGCACCCGCAATCGTGTCGTCGCCTGCGTCGCCTTGCAGCGTGTCGCCGCCCGAACCACCCAAAAGGCTGTCATCGCCCGCACCGGCCACAACACCCATGCCTGATGTCGTTGCAGACCCGTCATAGGTGTCGTCATTGCCCGTCATGGTGACGGTTTCGATCTCTGTGAACGTCCCGTTGCCGTTGCCACTGTCGAAGTTGAAATCGCCAGCTTCATTGCCCGTCATATCGACGGTGACACCGTCGGGTCCGGTGGCCACGAGGTTCAAAACATCGTTGTCGGCTACGTTTTCGCCGCCCGTGATCGTGTCGGTTCCTTGGTCTTCGGACACGTTGATCTGGTCGGTGCCGGTGCCTGCGAACACGGTGTCGTCGCCGGTGCCGCCTTCAAGAAGGTCGTTGCCACCGTCGCCAAACAACGTGTCGTCGCCCGCGCCGCCAAAGACGCTGTCCGCGTCCGCACCGCCATAGGCTTCGTCGTCGCCATTGCCCGCGTTGATCACGTCCTCGCCGTCAAAGCCGAAGATCAGATCGTCGTCGTCCACGTCGCCAGCCAGAATGGCATCGCCTGCGTCGACCATGTCGCCATCGGGATCGCCGGTATAGCCGCCATCGATGACGTCATCGCCAGCGGTGCCTTCGACGGTGCCGTCCTGGTCTTCGATGATGACGTCTTCGATATTGGTGAAGGTCAGCGTCGTGCCGTCGTTGAAGGTGACCGTGCCGTTCTCGGAGTTGTTGGGGTCATAGTCGATGGTGGCCACATCGGAGACATAGAGAACGTCAAAGTCGTCACCACCTTCGCCACCGTCCACGGTGTCGTTGGAGCCTGCATAAATTTCGTCACGGTCATCGCCGCCCAATAGGGTGTCGTCGCCCGTGCCGCTGGTCAGCGTGTCGTTGCCAGTGCCACCGTCCAGCAGGTTCAGACTGCCGCCGGTCGTGGTGATGGTGTCATTGCCCGTACCGCCGAACATGCTGTCATTTGATCCGGCGTCCGTCTCGATCGAGGTGAGCGTGTCGTTGCCGATGCCGCCGAACAATACATCGTCGTCGCCGATGTTCAGGTCTTCGCCCGCCTCAAGCGTGTCATTGCCAGCCCCGCCGAACAGGGTGTCTACATTGTCACCGCCATCAATAGTGTCGTCGCCGTCGCCGCCTTCGATGACGTCATCGCCACCTTCGCCCAGAAGGGTGTCGCCGCCTAGGCCGCCATCAATACTGTCGTTGCCGCCGCCGCCTGTGATGCTGTCGCTGCCATCTCCGCCAAAAATGTCATCCTGACCGTCGCCACCGTCAATGGTGTCGGCCCCGGTGCCGCCGTAGACCTCATCATTGCCATTTCCGGCCTCAATGCTGTCATTGCCGCCGAACCCGAAGATCAGGTCATCGTCGCCGGTGTCACCAGGCAGGATGGCATCGCCTGCGTCCACAAGATCACCGTCGGGATCACCGGTGTACCCTGCGTCGATCAGGTCGTCGCCGGCCGTGCCCTCAACGGTGCCATCCCTGCTCGGGATGCCAATGGCGTTGAGGTAAAAGGGGTCATCAGCGTCGGTTGGGCTGATGCCGATCAGGGTCACGCTTTCGCCGTTGGGGAAGGTGAGAACCGCATTGCCGGATCCGTCATCGGTCACGGTCACATCATCCGTCGTGACGGGATCACCCGCCGCGTTGGTCAGGCCCGTGACGTCAAACATGTCCGTGCCGGTAAAGGTGCCATCGCCATCTGGGGTCGGCGCATCAAATTCGCTGATGATGTCGTCACCGAACCCATCTTCGAGGATCACCAGATCCGCGTCTCCGTCGCCCGATGTTCCCCCCGAGGAGAGGGTGATGGTGTCGTTGCCTGCGCCCGCATTGATGGTATCCGCACCTGAACCGGCTTCGATCACATCATCGCCGCTGCCGCCAATGATGCTGTCATCGCCGCCATTGGCATCAAGAGAAACACCGGACCCATCCGCAGACATATCAAAGGTGTCGTCAAAAGAGGTGCCGTTAAGCTCTTCGATCTCAGCAAAGGTGCCTGTGCCGACAGTTCCGTCGAAATCATATGTGCCTGCTTCGTCGCCCGTCGCCGTAACAGAGACGCCTTGGGTGGTCTCGAAGTTGAAGAACGACAGCGCGTCAATATCACTGCCATCAGCGTCTTCGCCGCCAAAGACAATCGTTTGTTCATGGTCATCGGTGACGTTGAACTGATCGCTGCCGTCGTCGCCGTACAACGTGTCGTTGTCGCTGCCACCTGTCAGGGTGTCATTGCCGTCACCACCATAAACGATGTCGTCGCCATTGCCGCCGTTCAGGTCGTCGGCGCCTGCGCCACCAAAGAGGGTGTCGTTGCCATCATCCGTGCCGAAATCACCGATCGTGTCGTTGCCATCGCCCCCAAATAGGGTGTCGTTGCCGGTGCCACCGATCAGGCTGTCATCGCCTGCGTTGCCTTGGATCAGGTCATCGCCGTCTCCGCCGTCCAGGGTGTCGTTGCCCGCGTCGATATCGTCAAGTGCAACGGTGTCGAAGTGAATGTCGGTGACCCAAAGGGCCTGTCCGACCGTGCCGGCGTTGTCATAAATGATCTCGATCTCATGCACGGGGCCGGGAATTTCCACGAGGACCGAGCCCGCGGCATCTGCCGCTGATTCAGACGTGTTGCCCGCCGTAATAACACCATTCGATACGGTATCGTCCGACGCCGTGCCCGTGATCTGCGCAGGTGTGAGCGTGACGATGACAGCATTGCCGTCAGCATCATAGGCGCGGACCGTGATCACATCCTGCCATCCGGCTGTATCGATGTCGTTGATGCGGAAAATAACATTGGCCGCTTCGTCAGACAGCCCGGTATCAAGGTTGGGATTGAACGTGATGCTGGTGCTGGATGTTGGCCCTGCCCCGCCTGTCAGGTTCAGGGCAGAGTTCGGGTCAAACGGCTCACCTGTTTCGGTGTATTGCGTTGTGTCGCTGACGGCCATGTTGTCGGCGTTGCCGGTGTTGGTCGTTTCAACGGACACCGTCATGGTGCCGGTGTCTTGGGTGAACGCGCCGTTCAGGTCGGTCCCAGCGGGCCCTTCGGCGGACCAGTTCAGCGACTCACTGCCTGTCACCGCGACGTCATCGGTGTCGCCAATCAGAACGTCATTGCCGTCGCCGCCAAGAATGCTGTCGTCGCCTGCATTCCCTTCGATTGTGTCGGCTCCGGTTCCACCGTCGATGGTGTCTGTCCCTGCGCCACCTGTGACCGTGTCACTGCCTGCGCCCGCATCGATACTGTCGTTGCCGGCTTCCCCGAAGATGATATCGTTGCTCGCGTTGCCGCCCGTATCGGTGATCACATCATCGCCGGACCCACCTCGAATCGTGTCAGAGCTGCCGCCCCCGTCGATGGTGTCCGCACCGGATCCGCCGAAGATTTCATCAAACCCGTTGCCGCCCGACACACTGTCGTCACCCGATCCTGCATACAGATCATCGGCACCGCTTCCACCGTCGAGCGTATCCGCTCCACCGCCCCCATAAAGCGCATCGTTGCCTGTGCCGCCGAACATGGCATCGTCGCCGCGTTCACCCAAAGCGGTGTCATTGCCAGACCCGCCAAAGATGGTGTCATTGCCATCGCCTGCATCAATCCGGTCGTTGCCATCGCCTGCGTCGATGATGTCGTTGCCCGCTGTCGGGCCTTCGTTGGATTCGTCCAGATACGAGCTGTCGATAACGTCATCGCCGCTGGTGCCGTCGACTGTCCCGTTCGTTGGAATGACCGGATAATTTGGAGGATTTAAGGCGGACGCAGAGGTCAGCGTATCTACGGGGCCGAACTGAGGGACAAAATAGACATTGCCGTCGGTGCCCAGAATATACTCACCTGGTTCTTCGGTGTTGGTAAACGTCTGGCCGCCTGCTGTCCCACTCCAGACCCAGCTGCCGTTGCCGATGATTTCATCGGTTGTAAAATCAATTGCGCCACCGCTGATGACGTCGCCATCGTCCAGCGTGCCGTTGCCCAATGTAACCAAATAACCTGTTGGCATCTCTTACCTCATATACTTGGGCACAAAGGCCCTGTCCGATATTGTTCGAACCCATCTTGAGGTTGGGGATAGCGGGCCAATCGGGCCAGATTGAGGACAGATCAGCAACAATCATCCCAAATGGAGGTCATTTCGCGGCACAAGCCGCCGAAGTCGGACACAATTAACCATGACGTGCCACATTGGTGCCGCTTTTCAGGCGCTGAACCGGCCTCTCAGCCCATCCAAGCGCGCGCGGGTCAGCCTCATCGCAAGACCGTGATGAATGTCGCCTGAGTGCCGATTGCCTTGCTGCACGATGTTAAGGATAAAGGGGTATGAAATGGCTCGATCTTCCCCCGTTTTGGCTCTTGGGCTGTCTTGTTGCCACCTATTGGATCGGTGGTGCGGGGGCAGGGCAGGGGGCTGGTCCCACTGGCGTGTCACAGACCCTTGCGGGGGTATTGGCCGTGGTTGGGTTTGGCTTGATGGGGGCCGCGGTTTTTGAGATGCGGCGCCATAAAACTACATTCATTCCGCACCTTACGGCGCAAACCCTTGTCCAAAGCGGGGTCTTTTCGATCAGCCGGAACCCGATCTATCTGGGCGATATTCTGGTTCTGTTGGCCTACATCATCTGGACGCAGACATGGCTGGCACTGCCCTTGGTGGGGGGGCTGTTCTGGGTTTTGACGTCCCGTTTTATTCGCCCTGAAGAGGCCTGCCTGCGTGCAGCATTCGGGCGCGAGGCCGACATATACATGCAGAAAACACGACGTTGGTTGTAATATAATTTCGCCACGTCATGCGTTGAATACAAATGCATACTGTCCAGACGCCTTGTGTCTCCCCGTGCTGGACGATAACGAACAGGTAATTGCGACAATCTATGGGGGAGTTTCGATGAAAATCGGCACGCCAAAAGAACTGTTTGAGGGGGAGAACCGCGTTGCGATGACGCCGGCGTCTGCCAAGGAACTGCAAAAGCTCGGACATGAATGTGTCATCGAAACGAAGGCCGGTGTTGCGGCTGGGTTCTCCGATAAGGATTACAAAGACGCAGGGGTTGAGGTGGTGAAAACAGCCGCAGCCCTTTGGAAGGCCGCCGATGTGGTCGCCAAGGTCCGCGTGCCCGATGACGGTGAAATGAAGCGCCTGCGCGCGGAGCAAACACTGATTTCCTTCTTCAGCCCCGTCGCGGACGAGGCCAAGATGCAAGCGGCCGCCAAGAAAGGCGCCACCGTCATTGCCATGGAAATGATCCCCCGCATCAGCCGCGCCCAGAAGATGGATGCGCTGTCCTCCATGGCCAACATCGCAGGCTACCGCGCTGTGATCGAGGCGGGCAACAACTTTGGCCGCTTCTTCACTGGCCAAATCACCGCCGCCGGTAAGGTGCCCCCTGCCAAGGTTTTGGTTGTCGGCGCAGGTGTGGCAGGTTTGGCCGCGATCGGGACGTCCACGTCGCTGGGTGCCATCACTTACGCTTTTGACGTGCGGCCCGAGGTGGCGGAACAGGTCGAATCCATGGGCGCGGAATTCGTCTATCTGGACTTTGAAGAGGAACAGGCCGACGGGGCCTCCTCTGGGGGCTACGCCTCCGTGTCGTCGCCCGAGTTTGCCGCAGCCCAGCTGGCCAAATTCCGTGAACTTGCCCCCGACATCGACATCGTTATCACCACGGCGTTGATCCCCAATCGCGAAGCGCCTGAGCTTTGGACCGAAGACATGGTGAAATCCATGAAGCCGGGTTCTGTTATCGTGGACTTGGCCGCTGAAAAGGGCGGCAACTGCAAGCTGACCGTTCGGGACGAGAAAATCGTCACCGACAACGGTGTCACAATCATCGGCTACACGGACTTCCCGAGCCGTATGGCGACGCAGGCCTCCACGCTTTACGCCACCAACATCCGTCATCTGATGGCGGATCTGACGCCGGAAAAAGACGGTGTGATTGATCACAATATGGAAGATGACGTGATCCGCGGGGCGACCATCGCCTACGCCCAAGACGTCACTTTCCCGCCCCCTCCGCCCAAGGTGCAGGCCATTGCGGCCCAACCCAAAGCCGAGGTGAAGGAACTGACGCCAGAGGAAAAACGCGCGGCTGAAGTCGCAGCCTTCAAGGCGCAGACCAAAACGCAAGTGACATTGCTGGCCGTAGGTGCGGCTGTGGTTCTGGGCATCGGCCTGATCCCCGGTATGCCCGCATCGTTCATGCAGCACTTCATCGTTTTTGTGCTGTCTGTCTTCATCGGCTTCCAAGTCATCTGGAACGTCGCCCATTCGCTGCACACGCCTTTGATGGCGGTCACGAACGCGATTTCTTCCATCATCATTCTGGGTGCGTTGATCCAGATCGGATCGACCAGCTGGCTGATCACGATCTTGGCCGCTCTCGGTATCTTCATGGCCTCCGTCAATATTTTCGGCGGCTTCCTCGTGACACGGCGAATGCTCGCCATGTTCCAGAAATCCTAAAGGAGCGGGACTTATGGAAAACGCATTCACCATCGCGGCCTATGTGGTTGCAGGCATTCTTTTCATCCTGAGCCTTGGCGGCCTGTCCGGCCAGGAAAGCGCAAAACGTGCGGTGTGGTACGGCATTGCGGGCATGGCGCTGGCCGTGTTTGCCACGCTTGTTGGCCCCGGTGCGGGGCTGTGGCTGCTGTCACTGATCCTGATCGCAGGTGGCGCGGCTGTAGGCTATCAGCTGGCCACCAAGGTCGAAATGACCCAGATGCCAGAGCTTGTCGCAATCATGCACAGCCTTGTGGGGCTGGCGGCTGTCTTTGTGGGCTTCAACGCCGATTTGATGATCAACTACATCGGCGGCATTTATGAAAACGCAGGTCTGGTGCTGGGCACCGTGGGGGCTGATGGCATCACCGCGGTGGGCCTGCCGAAAGAGGCCTATGACGGGCTGTCGTCCTTTGGTCAGCTGATTGCCAAGAAATCCGGTGTCGAAATCGGCATTCTGCGGGTTGAGCTGGTACTGGGCATCTGGATCGGCGCCGTGACGTTCACGGGCTCTGTCATTGCCTATGCCAAGCTGGCGGGCGGATCGTCCAAGCTGCCGTTCGAGATTGACACAGGCGCCAAAAAGCTGCCCGGCGGTCACTTTCTGAACGCAGGCGCTGCGGCCTTGTCTGTGCTGCTGGCAATCGTTTATCTGAGCAACGGTGGCACGTTCACATTGATCTTGCTGACGCTGCTGGGGCTGTTCATCGGCTATCACCTGATCATGGGGATCGGGGGCGCGGACATGCCTGTCGTGGTCTCGATGCTGAACAGCTATTCCGGTTGGGCCGCGGCGGCGATTGGTTTCTCGCTCGGCAATGACCTGCTGATCGTGGTTGGTGCGCTGGTGGGCTCCTCTGGTGCGATCTTGTCCTACATCATGTGTAAGGCGATGAACCGGTCGTTTGTGTCCGTGATCCTCGGTGGCTTTGGCGGCCCTGCGGGCGAACAGATGGCCGTGGAGGGCGAACAGATCGCCATTGACGTGGACGGTGTGGCCCAGTCCCTCGACGAGGCCGACAGCATCATCATCATCCCGGGCTATGGCATGGCCGTGGCGCAGGCCCAACAAAACGTGGCTGAGCTGACCCGTCGTCTGCGGGCCAAGGGCAAGACGGTGCGCTTTGCGATCCATCCCGTGGCGGGCCGTTTGCCGGGCCATATGAACGTGCTGTTGGCGGAGGCGAAGGTGCCTTATGACATCGTGATGGAAATGGACGAGATCAACGACGACTTCCCGGAGACAGACGTTGCCATCGTGATCGGGTCCAACGACATCGTGAACCCGGCGGCCCAAGACGACCCCAACAGCCCCATCGCCGGCATGCCGGTGCTGGAATGCTGGAAGGCCAAGCAGGTTTTCGTGTCCAAACGCGGGCAGGGCACAGGCTATTCCGGCATCGAAAATCCGCTTTTCTTCAAAGAAAATACGCGGATGTTCTATGGCGATGCCAAGGCCTCTTTGGACAGCCTGTTGACCAAAATCGACTAAACCAACCGGACTTTCCGGATGTTGTGGGGGCTCTGCCAATATCGGTGGGGCCCCTTTTTCTTTGCCGGACGTGCGTTTGGCCCCATATCGTGATGCACCCTATAAAAGGATATCGCGATGTATCGTTCAAAAGCCCTCTATATGGCCGCAGCAATGATCTGCTGTGCGCAAGGGACGGCGGCCGTCGCCGAAGTGGCTGTGTCATTTCGAGACGGGGCGCCGAAAGACCGCATTACGATTTCGAATGCTGCGACCTGTAGAACGGGCCCGTTTGCATTGACGTTCGATCTGGTCACCACATCGGCTGGGTTGATTTTTGACGTGACGGCGGACGGGGCTGGCGTTGAGGTTTTTCAACCGGTTGAAGTCGTTACAGGTGAAGAGCTAATTGTTGATATCAGCCCCATCACCGACGGAGACCAGATGCTGACCGTTCAGCTGACCGACCTGCCTGCCTTTGCTCTGGTGATCTTTACGCTTGATCTGGATGACACAGGCGGCGGGCGCGAAATCACGGTATCGGGCGCAGAAATTCAAGGGGGCCGTGCTTTGGCGCGGACGCAGTCCACGGTGTTTGAGGCCACGTTCGATCAGGAGGGGCAGGCGCTGATCGATATGCCCCCCTGCGACGCCTAGTCTAGACCGCGCGCCATTTGCCTTGGCCAAGCCCGTCAAGCGTCCAAGCGCCCACGGACCAGCGCACAAGACGCAGGCAGGGAAAGCCTGCGGCGGCACACATTCGACGCACCTGCCGGTTTCGACCTTCGGTGATCGTCACCTCAATCCAAGTGTCTGGCACGGATTTGCGAAACCGGACGGGCGGATCGCGGTGCCATAGATCGGGCGGGTCGATCAGTCGGGCCTTTGCGGGCAGGGTCGGCCCGTCCTTGAGCGTGAGCCCCTGGCGCAGGGGCGCAATGTCGTCCTCCTGCGGTGCGCCTTCGACCTGAACGAGATAGGTTTTTGGGGTTTTGAACTTGGGGCTGGACAGCCGCGCTTGCAGTTTGCCGTTGTCCGTCAGCACCAACAGCCCTTCGCTGTCACGATCCAAGCGGCCCGCGGCATAAACGCCTTTGGGCAGATCGAAGCCTGACAAAGTCGGCCGTTCCGTTGGAGATTTGGCATCGGTGAATTGGCTGAGAACGCCGAAGGGCTTATTGAACAGGATTGTGGTCATGCAGCGCTGGTAACGCGGATGGACGGCGTTGAAAAGGATCTGCGATCCGGTCCTGCGGACGGCGGGGGCGCCGCTGCGCGGCGCGATGTGACCTGCGCTGTGGCGCGCTTGGGAGGTGTTGATTTATGAGGTATTTTTGACCCAAAGAAGACAAGGACGGTGCTTTGTTTGACACGGCCCTATGGACCTTGGACGATGATATGTCGCCCTGTGTATACCGTTGTACCCCGCTAACATGCTGAGATTGCGATGATTTTTCTTTACTGTAGCGCCAATTTCGCTACCTGTAAGGCCTGACCAGTCAAGAAGGGGCCAATGTTATGAGCCCGATCAAAGATCACCCGTTGCGATATGCGCTTGCCAATGAGCTGCACGCGCGGCCGTTTCCCACACTTGATGCGCCATGTCGCGCCGCCTATCTGGCGGTAAAGCCTGCAGAAAATGCAGCTGGGCGGGATCGCGCGGCGGATATCGCCCACTTGAAGGCTTTGCTGGACCATTATGCGGCGCCGCATCCCGAAGACGGGGCGACGCATTATTTTGGTCAGATTGGCCAGCATGTGTTGAAGTGGGAAAGCCATACGGAGTTTGTGACCTACACCATTTTTGGTGAGGGACCGGCCGAAGTGCCGTTTGATGCCAAGACATTTGCGATGTTTCCTGAGGATTGGTTGGCGTCCGCGCCCGGCACCCGGGTGACGTCTGCCTTGATCCGTGTTGAGGAACAGGCGGGCGATGATGGGATCACGGATAAAGTGCGCGATTGGTTTGTGCCCGAAAGCGTGGCCGTGAGCCGTGTTTTGGATGATGACGCCGTGATTGCCGCGGATTTCCGCATTGATCCGGCGGGTCACATGCGGTTTGCGGTGTTTGCACGACCGTCGACGGGAGAACGGCGCACAGGTCGGATCGTGCAGCGGTTGTGTGAGATCGAGACCTACAAGGCGATGGCGATGCTTGGGTTTTCCCGGTCACGGATGTTGGGCAAGGCCATGGGTGATCTGGATCAACGGTTGTCTGGCCTGACAGATGCGTTGAGCGGGGCGCCGCAAGACACGGAGACGACATTGAATTCCCTGTTGGGGGTCTCTGGTGAACTGGAGGCCATGACAGCCCAGAACACCTTTCGGTTCGGGGCGACGCGGGCTTATGAAAAGATCGTAAACCAGCGGATTTCTGTGTTGCGGGAGGTTCGGTTTGAAGGCCGACAGACCTTTGGTGAGTTCATGATGCGGCGGTTTGATCCGGCGATGCGTACGGTGGCCAGCACCAAGGAGAGGCTCGATGCGATGTCGAACCGCGCGATCCGTGCGTCGGATCTGCTGCGGACGCGGGTTGATGTTGAGCGGTCTGCCGAGAACAAAGCGTTGTTGGAGAGCATGGACCGGCGCGCGGATTTGCAGTTGCGGCTGCAGAAGACGGTCGAGGGGCTGTCGATTGTCGCCATCAGCTATTACGCCGTCAATTTGGCGGCCAATATGGCGTTGCCCTTTGCGGACGGTTTGGGGCTCAGCTCGTTGGCCATGAAGGCGCTGTTGACGCCTTTGGTGATCTTTCTTGTGTGGCTCATGGTGCGTCAAATCCGCAAGGCGATTGATTAAGCGGCCTTCGCGTCTTTTGTGGTTTGGGGGAGGGGGTGCGGTGTGATCAAACCGGTGCGCCTTCCCATCCAGAGGGCCGCCAGGGCGGCCAAAATATTGGCCGCCACCGCAGCGATCAGCACACCGGTGTAGTCAAACACTGTGACCCCCAGCCATGCCCCCGGCAGATAAACCGCGAAGATGCGGCCCAGCGACAAGGACATGGACCACACAGCTTTGTCGCGGGCGTTCATCGCAGCATTTGTCACCACCACAAAACCATAGCCAAAGAACGACCAGCCCACGATCCGCAGGTAGAGGGCGGTTTGTTCGGCAGCGTTGCCGCCATCGGTGAGAAGGGTCGCAATGGGCGTTGCAAAGATGCTCAGAAGCGCCGCAATCGCCAATCCATAGACCAGACAGAACCACAAGGCCCAGTGCAGGCCTCGGGCGGCGCGTTCGTGTTTGTCGGCGCCCCAGTTTTGCCCGACAACAGGGCCGATACCTGCTGACAGAGCCATCATCGGGACCATTGCCAAGGATTGCACACGGGTTGCCGCACCAAAGGCCGCAACGGCGGTTTCACCCAATGTGGCGACGGCGGCGGTGACGGCGGCCATGCCCGCCGGGTTAATGGCGTTCGAGAGGGCAGCCGGTCCGCCCACCTTGATGATCGTTTTGACCGATCCCATAAATCCTTTCAGGATGTTGGAACACCATTTCAGTTTACCGGTGTGCAGGGCCCAATAAAGCGCCGCAGCGGCCCCCAGAATACGCGCTATCAATGTCGCAAGGGCAGCCCCGCCGGTGCCCAATTCAGGCGCGACAGAGGTGCCGTAGATAAACACTGGCGTCAGGGCGATGTTGATCACGGCTGAGGCCACCATGACGATGGCCGCCGTCGCCCCATCACCGTGGGCGCGAAAGGTGGCTTGGGACAGCATCATCAGCACCAGAACCGGAAAGCTGAGGGTCCAGAAGGGGATGTATTTCTCAATTTCCTCCATCACCGCGTCGCCTGCACCGATCAACCGAAACAGAGGGGAGGAGGCTACGTAGAAGACCGCAGCAAGGAGTGTGGCCAAGGTGACGCCAATCGCGATGGCATGCAGGGCAAGACGCTGTTCGGCGTCTTCGCCGTCCTTGCGGCCGATGGCCTGAGAAATGGCGGCGTTGGCACCTGCAGACAGGCCAATCGACAAGGATGTGATCGCGGCGGTGACGGGATAGATGTAGCCCACGGCAGCCAGTGGTTCCTCGCCCAATTGGCCAAGGAAATAGGCATCTGCCAGCCCGACGCTCAGCACACCCAAAATACCCAAGGACATGGGCGCTGACACCGCCGCAAGGCCGCGCCAGACGGGGCCTTGGGTGAGGTCACGGCTTGCAGACATGCCCACCAACGATGCGGGCGGGCAAAGGTTCCGCCGTTAGAGGCCGCGAATACGCGGGTCGAGCGCGTCGCGCAGTCCGTCACCCATGTAATTCACGCTGAGCACTGTCAGGGAGATCGCAAGACCGGGCCACATTACCCGTTCGGGATGCTGTTGCATAAAGTCGGTCGCATCAAACAGCAGGCGGCCCCATGTTGGGAAATCCGGTGGGAAGCCAAGGCCCAGAAATGACAACGCACTTTCGGTGATGATGGCCGTCGCAATGCCCAAGGTGGCCGAGACCATGATGGGCGACATCACGTTGGGCAGCACATGCCGCAGGATCATGCGACCGGGCCGCGTGCCGATGGACCGCGCGGCCAGCACAAATTCACGTTCTTTCAGGGCCAGTACATCGCCGCGCACGATCCGCGCAGTGGGCATCCATGACGTGATGCCGATGGCCACCACGATGAGAATAAAGATCCCTGTCTCGGGCCCGAACGACGCCGAAAGCGGTTGGCGGAACAACATCACCATCACCAAAAGCAACGGCAACAAGGGCAGCGCTAGAAACAGATCGGTCAGGCGCATCAGCAGCCCGTCGATCCGTTTGAAATAGCCCGCAAGCACGCCCACAAGCGTGCCCAGAAACAGCGCCAGCGCCATGGCGGTCAGCCCAACCGAGATGGAGGTCTGACCGCCAGCCATCATACGGGCCAGCATATCGCGCCCCAGCTGATCCGTGCCAAAGGGATGCGCCCACGTCGGGCCTTGGTTGCGGGCGCGGATGTCGATGTAGGTGGGATCGATCGTCCAGATATACGGCCCGATGTAGACAGCGGCGACCACGAAGATAAAGAACGAGGCCCCCATGACAGCGCCCTTGTGGGTCTTGAACTGGTCCCACACGTCCCACCACTGGTTGCGGGCGGGCGCGTCGGCGCGGGTGTCTTCAGAGAGGGCGGGCGGCGCGGGATTTGCGGCGCCTGCGGCTGCGGGTTCGACAGGATCAGTCATAGCGAATCCTCGGATCAAGAATGCCGTAAAGAATGTCAGCGATCAGGTTAAAGAAAACGATCAGCACCGCGAAGATAAACGTCAACGTCTGTACCGACGGGACGTCAGAGGCCTGGATCGACACGATCAGGAACTGACCGATCCCGTTCACCTTGAAGATCTGTTCAGTGATGATCGCACCGCCAAAGATGGCCGGAATGCCAAGGGCGATGACCGTCACAACGGGGATCATGGAATTGCGCAGCACGTGTTTCAGGACAACAACGCTTTCCGTCATCCCCTTGGCGCGCGCCGTGCGCACGTAATCCTGATTGAGGTTATCGAGCATCGAGGCCCGCATGAAGCGGCTGATCTGGGCTGTCGTCTGCAAGGCCAGCACCATCACCGGCAGGACCATCTGGCGCACTTGGGTCTTGAACGTCTCCCAACTGTCCACAACCAAGGTGGTGTCGTAGATCGACGGGAACCACCAAAAGCTGTCGCGGTCCATCGAGACCGAAAAAATGATAATCATCAAAACACCGGAAAAGAACGGTGGGATCGAAAAGCCGATCATAGATACAAACGTACCGGTCTGGTCAAAAACCGAATATTGTTTGTAGGCAGAGATGATGCCGATGGGCAGCGCGATCAGCACGCCCACCACATAGGACAGTCCCACAACCATGATCGTCTGTGGCAGACGTTCAAAGATCGTGTCCATCACCGGCGCGCGCGTCTGCCACGAAATCAGGCGGGCGGTTTCCGGCGGGTCAAACCAACCGGTGGCCTGGCTGAGGTAGAACATCGGCTCCGACCACATCATTTGCTTGAGCCACAGCAGGTAGCGGATGTGGACAGGCTCCCCCAGCCCCAAGGATTGCCGGATCTGTTCGCGCACCTCTGGCGGGATCGTCAGAGGCAGCTGGGCCGTCGGATCGCCCGGCGCCATGTCCAAAAGCAAGAAGATGATCAACGAGATGAAGATCAACGTGGGGATCGCGGTGAGCAACCGGCGGATGGTATAGGTCAGCATGGTCTACCTCTGGGGCGGGCCTTGGTCAGAAAAGGGGGCGGGACAAGCAACGGCATCAGCGCGCTGCCTGACAGGTGAAATCCGCCACGGCGGGTTGATCATTGATCATCATGTCGATGCTGACGCTCAGATTTCCGAACAGGCCTTCGCGAAAGCGAAACGTCTGGCCGAACAGATCGAACGTCAGCGGGTTTGTCGCAGGGCCGGTGGGGGTCAGGACCGTGAACTGGTCGTCTTTGATCATGGCGGCACTGTTGGTCAGGTCATCCACAACAAAAGACATATCGAATGCAATCCGTTCACACGCCCCTTCGGCCGCACAAACATCGCGGCGGGTGTCGCAAAAATAGGTGGTTGCATGGGCCGCCGCACCATTTGGCAAGAGTGCTGCAGCGCCAATCAAAGGCAGGGTCAAGGCCGACCGCATCACGTGGCCGTCCGCAGATTGCAGGTGGCATCCCACGTCACAACGCCCACTTCGCGGAACGAATAGAGTGCCGTGATATCAAGACCGGAGGCCGCAATCCGCAACGCGGCACCTTCGTCGATATCGCCGTAGTCCAGAATAGAGGCCAATCCATCGTCGCTTTCGCCGGTGGCACTCCACGGCAACGACTGTGTCCGACCGTCTACATCGACGGTCACAGCATCAGCCGCCCAATCAAAGGTGACCGCAAAAGGTGTGGTCACAGGCAGGCAGCCGCCTGCGCCGCAGCTTTGGGTGGTAATACAGTCCAGATTGCCAAAGGCCGCTGCAGGCCCGGCGGCCAGCACAATGGGCAGCGCGGGGGCAAGGGCAGTCACAAACAGACAAGTTCTGAACAGCATAACGACCAAAATCCGTGGATCATGAGGAAAGGCGGGGGAGGGGCGGGCCGTATGGCCCACCCCGTTGGCACACGCGGCTTATTCGCCGATGCGGTACCAGTCTTTGATGTTCCACAGCTCAGAATCCCAGTCAGAAATCTGAACGCCACCCAAGGAGTTGGCATGTGCAGACACGCCACCACGGTGGATCAGCGGGATAATCGTGTAGGACTGCATCAGCATGTCGTTCATCTGCTTGACGATCTCGGCGCGGGCCTCGATGCCGGCGGTTGTCGCCAGCTCGTCGATCAGGGCGTCATAAGCCGGATCGCAGAAACGCTGCATGTTGGACCCTTGCCACTGCGATTCAGGCGATGGCCATTCCTTACAGGCCCAGTTTGCCATGTAGGCTTCCGGGTCCACACCAGCGAAGTTGTTGGTGTACATTTCAACGTCGGCAAAGAACTTCTGGAAGGTATCGGGCGAGGCCGGATCACCACCAAAGAAGACAGACGCGTCGATGTTTCGCAGCTCAGCGTTGATGCCGATTTCGGACCACCACTGCTTCACCAGCGCTTGCGTGTCCTGACGGACCGCGTTGGTGGAGGTCTGGTACAGAACTGTCAGCGGCGTGCCTTCGTATTCACGAATGCCGTCGCCGTCACTATCGACGATGCCGTTTTCGTCCAGCAGGGCGTTCGCACCAGCGATGTCCTGTGTCAGGCAGGCGTCATTTGCTGTTGAGGCATAGATGGCAGGCGCTGGCAGGACGTTACAGGTGGGCTGACCACCCGCACCATAGCCGATTTCAACCAGCAGGCTGCGGTCGATGGCCATGGACATGGCTTGACCGATCACCGGGTTCGTCAGGAAGGGGTGTGGCCCGCCTTCGGCAGTGGCACGCAGATCGCCCAGATCAGCGGAGGGGTTCGTCTGATTGAGGTGCAGACGTTCCACAGATGTACCGAAGGCCGTCACAACCATACCGTTGCCCGCGGATTCCATGTCAGCCAGGACCGTTGGGTCAATCTGAAGGTTCCAGGCATAGTCAAATTCGGCTGTTTCCAGCACGGAACGTGCCGCAGCCGCTGCATCGCCGCCGCCTTTGAACAGAACCGTCGCAAAGGCAGGCTTGCCAGCTTCGCGGAAGTTCTCGTTGGCGGAGAACTGGATCACGTCGTTGGCTTTGAAATCGTCAACCACGAAGGGGCCTGTGCCGATGGGGCCAAAGTTGGCGTCCACACATGTCGGTGCCGCAGCGCCGAGGCAGTCTGCGAACTGGGCGGCCTGAATGATCGGGCTCTCAGATCCAACAAGCGCCGTGTAGGGGAACGGCTTCGGGGCATCGAAGGTGATTTTGATGGTCAGATCATCAACAGCTTCGACGTTCTCAACACCGTCAAAATAAGACGCCTGTGCACAGCCGCCGCCTTCCGCGGTGCAATACTGCCAGGTGAACACTGCATCATTGGCGGTCAATGGCGTGCCATCGGACCACATCACGCCCTCTTTCAAGGTCCAAGTGATCGAGGTCAGGTCCTCGGCCACGCCGCCGTTCTCAACGGTGGGGATGTCAGCGGCGAGCCATGGGATCAGCTCCCCGTTGTTGTCAAACCGGCCCAGGGATTCCAACACCAGCGACGCGGATTCCACCTCTTTGGTGCCGCCTGACAGATAAGGGTTCAACGTGGATGGCGCCTGCCAGTAGATGATGTTGACCTGGCCGTCGCGGCCACGCTCACCTTCGTGGCCGTCGGCCATTGCCATGGGGGCAAAGGCCACTGCGGCGGTTGCTCCCAAAAGGGCTGTTCTTAGTTTCATTGTCACTCTCCTAGTTGGTATCGTGTTGTTATTGCTCAGGTATCCAGATGTTACTGGGCCTCGGATGCGGCACGAATGGCGTCCGCATCGGTGATATCGTTGTAATGATGACAGGCCACAAATTGGCCTGGCAGCACTTCTCGATATTCGGGTTCTTGTCGTTTGCAGATGTCCATGACCGCCGGACACCGGGTGCAGAAATTGCACCCTTTGGGCGGATTGGACGGGGAGGGCACGTCACCGGTCAGGATCGTGCGCTCCATCGTGTCATGCAGGTCAGGGTCCGGTTCGGGCACTGCCGACAACAGCGCCTTGGTGTAGGGGTGCAGCGGGGCGGCATAAAGCGCCTCACGTGGGGCAAGCTCAACGATCTTGCCCAGATACATCACCGCCACACGGGTCGCGATATGGCGCACCATGCTGAGGTCGTGAGAGATAAAGAGATAGGTCAGCCCGAATTCCTGCTGCAAATCCTCAAGCAGGTTCACGACCTGCGCCTGAATGGACACATCAAGGGCTGCGATCGGTTCGTCACAGACAATAAACTTGGGGTTCAAGGCCAGCGCGCGGGCGATCCCGATCCGCTGACGCTGCCCGCCAGAGAACGCATGGGGATAGCGGCCCGCGAATTTACGGTTCAGCCCGACCTGATCCATCAGGGCCAGCACCTTTTCTCGTTTTTCCTCCTTGGACAGCGAGGTGTGTTCGTCCAGCGGTTCCTGAATGATCGCCTGCACCGTCATACGCGGGTTCAGTGACGCCTGCGGATCCTGAAAAACCATCTGCATTGTCGGACGTTTGCCGCGCAAAGCGCCCTGGGGCGTGCGGCCAATCTCGGTCCCGTCAATTTTGACGGACCCGTCGGTGATGTCATACAGACGCAGGACCGCACGGCCGCAAGTGGATTTGCCGCATCCACTTTCGCCCACAAGGCCCAGTGTTTCGCCTTCATAGATGTCAAAGCTGACCCCATCGACAGCCTTCACATCGCCCGTATGGCGACGAAAAACGCCGGTGTAGATCGGAAAGTGCATCTTGAGGTCACGGACTTCGACCAGTTTTGTGTCTGTCTTGGGTGCATCAAACATTGCGCGGTGCCCCTGTGTTTGCATCATAGAAACAGGCGGCATCATGGCCCGCGCCCACGTCAAAACGGGGCGGGTTTTCGGCGGCACACCGGTCAAACGCCACATCGCACCGGTCACGGAAGGGGCAGGCGGAGGGCTGGGCGCCAAGGATTGGCGGCTGGCCTTCGATGATGGCAAGCCTGTCTTCGCGCGCGCCGCGCACCGACGGCACCGTTTTTAAAAGCGCGCGGGTGTAGGGGTGTTGTGGGTTCTTGAACAATTCCCGCGTCGGGGCCTGTTCGACGATCTGCCCCCCGTACATCACCAGCACACGGTCCGCGATCCCTGCGACCACACCCAGATCATGGGTGATCCAGATCACGGCCATGCCCAGACGCTCTTGCAGATCTTTCATCAGTTCAAGAATCTGGGCCTGAATGGTGACGTCCAACGCCGTGGTTGGTTCATCTGCAATCAGGACCTTTGGGTCACAGGCCAAGGCTATGGCGATCATCACACGTTGGCGCATGCCGCCGGAAAATTGATGCGGGTAGTCTTTCAGACGGCGTTCCGCATCGGGGATGCCCACCAGCTCCAACAGCTCTGTGGCGCGTCGCACCGCATCGCGTTTGCCCAACCCCATGTGTTTGCGCAAAGGCTCCATGATTTGCATGCCGACGTTGTAAACCGGGTTAAGTGAGGTCATTGGGTCCTGAAACACGAACCCGATCTGTCCGCCCCGCACCGCGCGCAGCTTATCTGGTTTGATCTGCAGCAGGTCCTGCCCCTCAAACGTCACAGTCCCCCCGCGCACATCGGCAGGCGGTGAGGGCAGCAGGCCCAAAAGGGACATCATCGTCACCGATTTGCCGGAGCCACTTTCCCCCACGACGCCCAGCAATTCACCGGCTTTGAGGTCAAAGCTGACGTTATTGACCGCGTGGACTTCGCCCCCGCGGACTTTGAAAACAGTTTTCAGATCCTGTACCTCAAGCACAGGCTGCGCCCCATCGGGCATAGGCGACCCCCCTGTCATAAGTGGTCTAACGACTTGTTTTTGTTGCAGGACCGGTCTTTTGCCATCCTTGCGAACCCGACGTTAACAGCAATACGCCATCCCGCAACCCCTGATGGCATTTTACTGTCTGGTAAATTTTTCACTGCCCGCCCTTTGGGCTATTGACGCGGGGGGGTGCCCGTTTCACCCTCACACTTTGGACGAACACTGGAGGCCCTGATGGCTGACGATCTTAGCCCACGTGCACTGATGGAGAAACTGATCAGCTTTCCCACGGTCAGTCGCGACAGCAACCTGCCGCTGATTGACTGGGTCGAAGACTATTTGGCGAGCCATGGAATTTCGTCCGCGCGCGTGCCTGATGCCACGGGCCAAAAGGCCGCGTTGTATGCCCATGCGGGGGCTGACGTCGCGGGCGGTGTCGTTTTGTCAGGCCATACGGATGTGGTGCCCGTTGACGGGCAGGCCTGGGATACGGATCCGTTTACGGTTGTTGAAAAAGACGGGCGACTTTATGGGCGCGGGACCTGCGACATGAAGGGGTTTGACGCGCTGGCCATCTGGGCCACGGTCCAGGCCCACAAGCGCGGCGTCGCGCGGCCTTTGCAACTGGCATTGAGCTATGATGAAGAGGTCGGCTGCGTGGGGGCGCCCCCGATGATTGACGCCATGGTGGCCTCGGGCCTGCCGCGCGCGTCGGCTGCGATCATCGGGGAGCCGTCGATGATGAAGGTCGTGACGGGCCACAAAGGAGGTTTGGGCTTTGGGGTGCACATGCGCGGGTTTGAGGTGCATTCCTCATTGATCCATGAAGGCGTCAGCGCCATCATGTTCGGGGCCAAGCTGATTGAATGGTGCAATCAGGTAAATGCCGAAAACGCAGCCAAAGCGCCAGCGGACATGGATGCCGGTTTCGTGCCGCCCTATACGACGTTGCATGTCGGGATGGTGTCGGGCGGCACGGCCCACAACATCACCGCCAAAGATTGTGATTTCATGCTGACATTCCGCATCGTCCCTGGCGAGACGATTGAAGACTGGACGGAGCGGTTTCACGAAAAAGTTCGGCAGGTCGAAGCTGAGATGCAGTCGATCCGCCCCGAGACCGGCATAGATCTGTCGCCTGCTTTCTTTGTCCCCGGCCTCAAGCCCGAGGCGGACGGTTCGGCTGAACGACTGGTGCGCCAACTGACCGGCGACAACGCTGTGAATGTCGTCAGCTACGGCACCGAAGCGGGGCAATTTCAAGAACGGGGCTATTCTTCGGTGATCTGTGGCCCTGGTGATATTGCACAAGCCCATCAGCCCAACGAGTTCATCTCCGTTGAGCAGTTCAAGGCGGGGCAGGTGTTCATGGAACGTCTGCTGGATCGTCTGGCCGTCTGAGATTTGCAGTCAACCTGATGCGGGGTGCTGAATTGCGCAGCTTCGGAATTAGGTATTTTTGACCCAAAGAAGCGTAGCCGGTGCGCGCGGTCGCGGGGGGTTGTACCTGATCCACGGACGCGCCACCTTGAGTGTAGTTTAAAAAGGAGACTTGCAATGCCTGTGAAGAACCGATTTGCCGAACTTCTGCCGGAGATCACCGAATGGCGCCGTGATCTGCATGAAAACCCCGAGATTTTGTTCGAAACCCACCGCACCAGCGCGATGGTGGCCGAGAAACTGGCGGCGTTTGGCTGTGATGAGGTGGTGACAGGGATCGGACGGACGGGTGTTGTTGGTGTGATCAAAGGTAAATCGTCTGGGTCCGGCAAGGTTATTGGCTTGCGCGCGGATATGGATGCTTTGCCCATCCATGAACAAACGGGGTTGGATTATGCGTCCAAAACCGATGGGGCCATGCACGCCTGCGGCCACGACGGTCACACGGCGATGTTGTTGGGGGCGGCCAAGTATCTGTCCGAGACGCGAAATTTTGACGGCACGGTGGTCGTTATTTTCCAACCTGCAGAAGAAGGCGGCGGCGGCGGCAAGGAAATGTGCGACGATGGCATGATGGACCAATTCGGCATTCAGGAGGTCTACGGGATGCACAACTGGCCCGGCAAACCGGTGGGCTCTTTCGCGATCCGTCCGGGCGCGTTTTTCGCGGCAGCCGATCAGTTTGATATTGAGATCGAAGGTCTTGGTGGCCACGCGGCCAAACCGCAAGAGACCGTGGACAGCACGGTTGTCGCGTCTCATGTGGTGATTGCGCTGCAGACCATTGCCAGCCGCAATGTTGATCCGGTCGAACAGGTGGTCGTGTCTGTGACGTCGTTTGAAACCTCCTCCAAGGCGCACAACGTGATCCCACAGAGGGTTCATCTGCGCGGCACCGTCCGCACATTGTCACCCGAGGTGCGCGACTTGGCCGAAAAGCGCCTGACAGAAATTGCCGAAGGCACCGCGACGGCACTGGGCGCTGTTGCGCGCGTAAATTATGTGCGCGGCTATCCGGTGATGATCAACTCGGACGAGCAGACAGATTTTGCGGCACGTGTTGCGGCCTCGGTTGCGGGGGAGTGCGCGGACGCGCCCTTGGTTATGGGCGGAGAGGATTTCGCCTTTATGCTAGAGGAACGCCCTGGCGCCTATATTTTGGTGGGCAACGGAGACACCGCGATGGTGCATCACCCTGAATACAATTTCAACGATGAGGCCATTCCAGCGGGCTGCAGCTGGTGGGCCGAGATTGTTGAACAGCGGATGCCGATGGGGTGACGATGCAGGGCGAGCGCCCGGATCTCATTGTTCTCTCGGACGCGGTGCCCATTGCACGGGGGTTCGAGAGGGCTGTGTATCAAGACCCGCACGATCCGGACCGGTTGATCAAAGTTCTTGTGCCTGATGCGGCGCAGGTTCAGGGCGGACGGATCCGCGCGGTTTTTGCGCGATCGTTTTCCGGCTACCGCAGGTTCCTGTTGCGTCAGGAGTATCGTGAGTATCTGCACGTGTCACTACAGGACCTGTCGGGCGCCAGCCGCTTGCCGATCACCCATATGTACGGCTTTGTCTTGACCGATATCGGATTGGGGTGTGCCACACAGAAGGTGGCCGGTCCCGATGGCGGCGCGGCAGGTACGTGGCGCGAATTGATCGACGCGGGGCAGGTTGGTCCGGATCAGATCGCAGCCATGACCGATTTTGCCCGCCGGATGATGCAATTCAATGTCCGAGCGAGTGATCTGACAGCAAAAAATGTGGTTCTCGGGCATCGGACGTTTCACGGGGTGCCGGGCCCCTATGAAGCCGTTTTGGTCGACGGGTTTGGCGACACCCACGCGATCCCGATCCGGAGCCTGTCGCGCCGGGCCAACAGGGCGGCCCTCCATAAGCGCATGGATAGATTGGGGCGGCGGGCAGGACTGATGTGGGACCGGAACACGCGGGCCTTCACCGCGACCTGATTTTCATCCTTTAGGTGAAGGCCGCCTTTTAATCCTTTGAACTTATTTTGAAATCAGCCACCCGTGTGGCTCATGTGGCGGCTGACTTGCCCGTCCACGGTTTGGCGGGAGTAATCAAAGTCATGGCCTTTCGGCTTTAGACCAATGGCCGCGCGGATTGCGGCCTCCAAGGCTGTATCAGCCTCACTTGATCGCAGGGGCGCGCGCAGATCGGAATGACCTTCCTGTCCAAGGCAAGTATAGATTTCGCCTGTGCAAGTGATCCGAACGCGGTTGCAGCTTTCGCAGAAATTATGGCTTAACGGGGTGATCAGGCCGATTTTTTGACCCGTTTCTTCAAGGCGGACATAGCGGGCGGGGCCGCCTGTCCGTTCGGCCAAATCGGTGACCGTAAAGCGGTCTTCCAACTGGCGCCGCAGGTCTTTGAGGGACCAATATTGCGTGATCCGGTCCTCATTGCCGATATCGCCCATGGGCATCACCTCGATGAAGGTCAGATCCATATCGCGTTCTGCGCACCAGGACTGCAGGGTGAACAACTCGACGTCGTTGAACTCCGCCAAGGCGACCGTGTTGATCTTGACCCGAAGGCCCGCGCGTTGGGCGGCGTCAATGCCGCGCAGGACTTGGGGCAGGCGGCCCCAACGGGTGATTTGAGTAAACTTGTCGTCGTCCAGCGTATCGAGGGACACATTGATGCGCCGGACGCCGGCGGCATACAGATCATCCGCATATTTTTCGAGCTGTGATCCGTTCGTTGTTAACGTCAGCTCTTTCAGGGTGCCATTGTCCAAATGGCGCGACATGGCGTCAAAAAACGTCATAATGCCGCGTCGGACCAATGGTTCACCCCCGGTTATGCGAAGCTTTTCAACGCCTAAGCGGATGAAGTTCGAGCACAATCTGTCGAGTTCTTCGAGCGTCAGAAGATCCTTTTTGGGCAGGAAAGTCATGTTTTCGGACATGCAATAGACACAACGGAAATCACAACGATCCGTCACCGAAACCCGAAGGTAGGTGATGGCGCGTGCAAAGGGGTCGGTCAATGGGTGTGTCATGGCCAGAACGTAGGCGCGCGCGGGGCGCCGCGCAAGCGCATTCGCGCCGTGAATTCCCCCTCGACACCTCATTGTGACAGCCCTAGTTTCGCACCATGAGACGACACATAGCATGTTGCGCGGCTGGGTTTCTGGCGGCTTGCGCGCCCGGATCAATGCCAGGGTCAATGCCTGGCTTGGGCGGACAGGGCGCGCCATCGGGTCCTGTGGCCGTTACAGCGCCAGCCGCGCCTGATCTTTCGCCATCAAGGGGGCCTGCGTTTGCTCCGCCCATTCGTCCGACGTTGGATCTGAACCAGACGCGGCCCGATTTTCCACCTCCGCCCCCGCCCAACGCCCGCACGGTTGAGGATTTCGATACCACCTCTGCTGAAGATCGGGCAGAGGCTGTGGCGGCTCCGGTGTCGTCGGGGGAACGTGCATTGGGCACAACCATTGCCACATTGGGCAGCCCGACCGATCCCGGCATCTGGTTCAAAACGCCACTGGTCACGGCAGTGACGCAAGGGCGCATTGAATACAACGGCAACTCTGTGGCGGTTGAATTGCGCCCGTCGGGCGGGGCTGCTGGATCGGGCAGCCAAATTTCATTGGCGGCGATGCGCCTGATTGAGGCGCCATTGACAGGCCTGCCTGAGGTCACCGTTTATGCCAATTAAGAAATATTCAGTCTGATGATGCGCGAGGCTTACGACGTCATCCGGCAAGTCGTCGATGATCTTGGGGAAAAGAACGCGGGCCTTATCTCGGCCGGGGTCGCGTTTTATGGGCTCTTTGCCATTTTTCCGGGGCTTGCGGCGACAATTGCGGTGTTTGGTTTGATGGCTGACCCCGCCATCGTCAATGAACAGTTACAACTGGTCAAAGGTTTGATGCCACCGGAGGTTTTCACCCTGTTTGAGGGGCAACTCGACAGCATTCTGAATGCCCGGCCGGAAACCTTGGGCGTGACCACGATCATCTCGGTGGGGGTTGCGCTGTGGTCCGTACGGGCAGGGGTTGCCGCATTGATACAGGGCCTTAACGCGATTTTTGAAACCCCCAACCGCGGTTTGGCACGGGGTGTTCTTGTTGCATTGCTGATGTCGGCGTCCTTGGTCGGGGTTGCGATTGTTGCGTTGATCATGGTTGTGATCGCGCCCGTGGTCATTGCTTTGGTGCCGTTTAACACCGATATCGAACTTCTGCTTGAGGCTTCGCGTTGGGGACTTGTTGTTCTCGTCTTGTTGGCGGGGCTGGGCATCATTTACCGATATGGCCCGAACCGCCGACGTCACCGGCTGAGCTGGCTGACGCCTGGTGCCTTTGTTGTCGTTGTCTTGTGGATCGGAATGTCTGTTCTGTTTTCGATCTATGTGTCCAATTTTGGCAACTATAATGAGGTCTATGGATCGTTGGGGGCTGTGGTCGCTCTCCTCTTCTGGTTTTACCTCAGTTCTTTCCTGATCATGGTGGGGGCGGCCCTCAACGTGACGCTGGATCGGCGTAAGCCACTGTGAAACATACTGAAATGTAATTTCGCCACAGTGATTCGTGTTGCGCGATTTTCCCCCTAGAAATTGAAAATCAACCTACATATGGTAGTCGTAATTAAAAATGCGGCTCAAAGAAGCCGTGAACATGAGGCGGAGTGAGTAGCATGTCAGCGATTAATTTCGTTGTCCGTGATGGTGCGGGCAACATTTCCAGAGGGTCTGTGGCCGGTGACGCTGGTGCGTCATCACTTGTTGTGGGGTCGGGGGCTGAAATCTCCCTCAACCTGTCGCAGGGTCAAATTGTATCCTACACACGGCAAGGGTCCGCGCTGCAGATCACGTTGATCGATGGTCAGGTGATCACCATCGAGGGGTATTTCGCTGGCGACAATGAGCTTTATATCTCCTCCGACGGGTTTTTGACCGAAGTAAACCTGACCCAAGGGGCGGGTGTTGATTACTACGCCAATTACATCATCGACGACGGTGTCGGAAAATACGCCGAGAACGACGACCTGTATTTCATGCGCAGTTCCGACGTGTTGCGTGCGGATGTTACGGCGGCGGACGATGAAGTAGGCATGCTTGCTGGCGCGCTTGGCGGTATTGCTCCGTTGTTTGGCTGGGGCGGCGCTGCGGCGGCCGGTGTGGGTGCGGCTGTTATTGGTGGCGGTGGTGGCGGTGATGACGCCCCTTCCGTTGATATTACGGGCGGCACGGCGGAAACCGGCGACGACGTAGTGAACGAAGAAGATCACGCCGACGGCGTTGACATCACGGGCACCGGCACGCCGGGCGGTGATGTGACGGTCACGGTCGGCGATGTCACGGAGACAACCACCGTCAACGAAGACGGCGAATGGACCGTGACCTTTGCCCCTGAAGATGTAGATACCGGTGAGTACACGACAGAAGTTGTCGTTGAAATCACCACCGAAGGGGGCACCAGCACCACAACGGGCACATTGGTCGTGGATACGGTCATTGGCGCGGAAATGGATGCAACGGGTGGTGCCGATGGCGTCATCAACGCGGCTGAATACGATGGCGGTGTCACGCTGACCGGCACGGTGACGGGCGGCGATGCCGTTGTCGTCACCATTGGCGGCGTGGAGTATGCAGCAACTGTGGATGGGGGTACGTGGTCCCTTGATGTCAGCACATCTGTTTTGGCGGGCGGCGAATACAGCGAAACCGTCACCATCACGACCACGGACGCCGCTGGCAACGCGTCCTCCTCAAGTGCGACGATCGTGGTTGATACGGTCACCAGTGTGTCCCTTGATACGACGGCTGTTGGCGGGTCCGACAACGTGGTCAACGGGGTTGAACAATCCGGCGGCGTGACCCTGACCGGTACAGCGCAGGCGGGCGCCTCTGTTGAGGTGACATTCGGCGGCGTTGTTCAAACCGTTACGGCAACCGCTGGTGGCACATGGTCCGCAAGCTACAGCGCAAGCGACGTGCCAAGTGGTGAGCAGGATGTGCCTGTCTCCGTGGTGGCCACCGATGCTGCAGGCAATACGGCCACGGCGACAGGCAGTGTGACCGTCGACACCTTCGTCAATGAGCTTGAGATGACAACAAACACCGCCGGCGGGTCTGATGGTGTAGTCAACTTCGACGAAAGCGGTGAAGCAATCACCATGTCCGGCACGGTTGAGGCAGGTTCTTCTGTTTCGGTCAATCTGCACGGCGTCGTCATGGCGGCCACGGTGGACGCGGCTGGCAACTGGTCGGTCACCTATCCGGGCGGCACGCTGCCTGGCGGTGAATACGACACCTCAATCACCGTGACGGCCACAGATGCCGCTGGCAACACGTCCTCGATCAGTGAGGCGGTGACTGTCGATACGGTTGCCGGTGATCTGGCGCTGTCCACCCAGCCCATCGAAATTGACGATGTGGTCAATGCGGTTGAACATTCCGATGGCGTGATCATCAGCGGCACCGCGACGCCTGGGCTGATCGTGACTGTTGGTCTGGGGGATGCGACGTTGAACGTGCAGTCCGGCACAGATGGCACATGGTCGGTGAACTTCCCTGCTGGCGTGATCCCGGAAGGCACCTACGAGGCTGACATCACAGCCTCCATCACCGATGCGGCTGGCAACTACAAAGAAGTCAGTGACACCGTTCAGATCGACACCGAAGTCGTTCCGTTCAACTTCTCCGCGGATGCGGTCGAGGGCGATGACGTGATCAATGCCGCTGAGGCCTCGGACGGGGTGACGCTGACAGGTCAGGTCGAAGCAGGCAGCACCGTGGTCGTGGAATTTGGCGGCGAAACCGTCACCGCGACCGTTGGCGCTGACGGCACCTGGAGCGCGGATTTCAACGCTGCCTCCTTCGCCTCAACAGAGACCTTCGCGACGATGACAGCCACCGCAACGGATGCTGCGGGCAACGTCTCGGTCATCTCGGACACGGTTGAGATTGACACCTACGTGAACCGTCTGACCTCCTCCGATCCGGTTGAGGGCAACAACGTGGTCAACGGGGCAGAGGCCGCCGATGGTGTGACCTTGACAGGCACGGTCGAAGCCGGATCGACTGTAATGGTGTCCTTCCAGACATCCGCAGGCACGATCACCCGTGAGGCGACAGTGGACGCGGGCGGCAATTGGTCCGTCACCTACACAGGCGCCGAGATCCCGGGCGGTGAATATGACGCCAACATCACGATCAATGCGACGGATGCCCATGGCAACACCGACAGCATCACCGACACCTTCCGCGTCGACACAGTGGCGCCTGATGCCCCCGGCATCGAAAGTGTCACCATCACCGATGACGGCATTCGCCGCATCGAAGTGACCGGCGGGGATGAGGACATCGAAGTGCATTCCATCTCTGATGATGGTGTCGCCAACCTTCAGCACGGCGAAGGCACGGGGCTGGATCTGGGCGGTTCGTCCCTCTACCAGTTCACGCCAGAGCTGCCCAACGGCACCCACCTTGTCGTCAATGAGACCGACGACGCCGGCAACGCTAGCGCGACCTATGTGGTGATGGAAGAAAGCCGTACGGATGTCGTTTCCCTTGACGGGCTGGACGGGTTCGAGATCGGCGCGATCGACCTCAGCTACGCCACCGATGCGGATCTGACGCTGGACCTCAGCGCGCTTGAAGGGCTGTCTGACAACGACAACAACCTCATCATTCATGGGGGTCGTGACGACACCGTCAACATCGCAGGGGCCCAAAACAGCGGCACCAGCGAAACGATCAACGGCAAGACATACGACGTCTACACGATGGGCGACGATGCCCAGATCTACATCGAGGAAGACATCACCGTCTTGCACTAAGGCACCCTGCACCGGTGGGGCTGCGCAACAGCGCACCCTCCGGGCGATACAGAACGGCGGAGGGCCGGACAAACCGGCCCCCACCACGCAAAGTATAAGCGCCAAAATAAGCGCATATGGGGTACAGAGTGGGACAGGCAGGACAATTCCGGACATCCATAACAGCCATGATGTGCTGCACCCTTTTGGGCGGATGCATGGGCGAAGACATCGTGACACGGGCGGGCAACGTCTTTGGCGGGGACGCGCGCATCGCGCATGATCCAACGGCGGCCAGCACCGACAGCGCCGCGGCAACGCCGCCCGCCTTGAACGGGGAGCTGTCGAACGGCGAACGCTCAGAGTTGATCGACGCCCTTCTTAATCGCAGATCTGTCTTGCCATCTGGGCCCTACGCTCAGGTGGCTTCGTCCGTTTTGGCCGCCAACTCCCGCGCGGCAGAGGCGGAATTGCGCGCCGCGATGCTGCGCTCTGAAGCGCGTGAGATGAACTGGCTGCCGTCCCTCGGCCCTTCGGTCTCCCTGAATTCCTTGGGCGCTGTGGTGGGCGGCCTGATTGTGGAACAAACCTTGTTCGACGGTGGCGCAAACCGCGCCGAACGCGAATTTGCCCGCGCCGATGTTGAGGTCGCCGCCGTGGCGCTGGCCCAAGATACGAATGACCGCGTTTATCAGGCGCTTGATCTGTATTTGACGGCCCAAGCCGCCGAGGCCCGCGCCGCCGTGCACGAAGGCGGCATGGCGCGGATGGAACGGTTTGAATACGTCATGTCCGAACGGGTGCGCGCTGGCATCAACGACCGCGCTGATCTGCAGTTGGTGCAGCAACGGCTAACGCAGATGCGCTCTGACGTGCTGGAGGACCGCGAAGAGGCCGCCGCCGCCCGGGCTGAGTTGGCCGCGATGTCATCCACCTCGCTGGACGGCGTGCGGGGTATCGCCACCCTGTCCAATCCTGCCGGTGTGGGCCAACCCCTCGACGTGATGAAGGTAGAGGCGCAAGGCACACGCGGCGTGGCCGAAGCCCGCGCGCTGCAGGCCGGATACACCCCCAATGTCACCGCCTCTGGCGATGTGACGAATTCCGACAGCTTTGGCCTTGGCATCGCGATCCCCAATGGGTTTGGCTTTGGCCGGGGTGCCGATATAGCGGCGATTGAGGCACTGGGGCAGGCGGCCGAATTGGCTGTGGCCGAACAACGCGAAGACAGCGCCCGTGAGGTTGCAGCCCTTGAAGGGCAGATTGCATCGCTGCGGCGCCAGCAGTCCAACATCGACACGATCATTGCGCAGGCAAACGACAATTACACCTTGTTCGAACAGCAGCTGCGCGGCGGTCAACGCACCGTGCCCGAGGTCGTGGGCGTGTTCCGCACCAAACTGGACGCCGAACGCGACGCCGTCGGCATCCGCTATGATCTGGCACGGATGGAGCTGAAGTTGGCCCGCCTTTACGGCACCCTTGTGGACGGAGAAGACATTTGACCGGACCTGTCCTTGCATTTGATATGAACGCCACGCGCGGTGGCAAAATCACCCGCGTGACCAACGAAACGCCGCCTGCGGCCAACGCAGCAGAGGTTCTGACACCCGCCGCCGATGACCGCTATTCCGACAAGGCCAAGGCCCGCGCCGATCTGGCTGCGACCTATGCGGGCCTGTTGGGCGTGGACATCGTGCGCTCTGACCTGTTGGAGGGGATGACCGCCGACGCAGGTGATGACATCACCCCGCAGGCCATGGCCAAGGCTATGAACGACGCAGGGCTTGTCAGCCAGGTCACGACCATCCGTAAACCCACGCCCGATCAATGGCCTGCAATCGTTGAAATGACGAGCGGTCATATCCTGCTGATCCTCGATCAGACAGACGACTGCGTGATCGTCTTTGATACCACCTGCCGCGACAATCGCGCCGAGGTGCCGCTGTCCGATTTTCTGCCCTACTTTTCCGGCCTTGTGCTGCGCGCGGATATCGCCGTGGCCGATCTGGCGAAAAAGCATGCCCGCAAAGGCAAATCTGCCCATTGGTTCTGGGGCGAAATGCTGCAGTTCCGCCGTCACATGCTTGAGGTCGCGTTGGGCTCGTTTGTCGCCAACCTGTTGGCCGTGGCTGTGGCGCTGTTTTCCTTGCAGGTCTATGACCGCGTGATCCCGCATCAATCCACTGCCACCTTGTGGGTGCTGGCGATCGGAGCAGGTCTGGCCATGTTGCTTGAGGCAGGCCTTCGCATTGCACGCGCGCGGCTGATGGACGGGGCAGGGCGCAAGATTGAACTGAAGGTTCAGGCGCTGTTGATGGACCGCTTGCTGGGTATGCGCCGCGGCAAGGAAGGACAATCGCCATCGGGGCTGTTCTCAGCCGTGCGTGAATTCGGATCTGTGCGGGAATTCTTCACCGCCTCGACCATCGGCACGCTGACCGATCTGCCGTTCATTGTGTTGTTTCTTGCGCTGGTGGCATCAATCGGCGGCAACGTGGTGTGGGTGTTGTTTGTGGGCGGTCTGCTTATGGTTCTGCCGAGCTTCTTTTTGCAAAAGAAGATGATCGCGCTGACACAACAGACCCAAGGCGCATCGGCCAAGTCCAATCGTCTTTTGCATGAGGTCATCTATGAGGCCGACACGATCAAGGCGCAGCGCGGCGAAGACCGGTTCAAACGTCTGTGGTCCGAGCTGTCGGCGGTGTCCTCCATCGCCACGTCTGAGCAGCGCAAACTGGCCAGCACGCTGACCTTCTGGGCACAAGGCGTGCAGCAGGCGACCTATGTGGCAGCCGTGGTGGCGGGCACGTTCATGGTCTTCACCGGGCAATTCACTGTCGGCACAATCATCGCCGTGGGCATCCTGACGTCGCGTACCTTGGGGCCGCTGACGCAGCTGGCCGCAACATTGGCGCGCTGGTCCAACGTCAAGGCCGCGCTGGAGGCCTTGGACGAAATCGCCAACGCCGAACAAGACCAGCAAAGTGACCGCACCTATTTGCGCCGCGAAGATATGCGCGGGGAGTTTGAGCTGCGCGACATCGCCTTTTGCTACAACGAAGACAGCGGTCAGACCGTGGATATCCCCGGCCTCAAGATCGAGGCGGGCCAACGATTGGCCGTTCTGGGGTCCAATGGATCGGGCAAGTCGACATTGCTAAAAATGCTGTCGGGCATCTATCGTCCCACCAAGGGCCGCGTGCTGATCGACGGGGTCGACATGGGGCAGGTGATGCCGCGCGATCTGCGCCGCTCCATCGGGTATCTGAGCCAGGAAGTGCGTCTGTTTTCGGGCACCTTGCGCGAAAACCTGAACCTGACCTTGCTGGAACGCGACGATGATCGCTTGCTTGCTGCGCTGGATTTTGCAGGGCTGGGCCCCTTTGTGCGCAACCACCCCAAGGGGCTGGATCTGGAAATCTCCGACGGAGGCGAGGGCCTTTCCATCGGGCAACGTCAGTCCATCGGTTGGGCGCGTCTGTGGCTGCAGGACCCCAAAGTTTGCCTGCTCGATGAACCCACAGCCGCCCTTGACCAGACGTTGGAAAACACTCTCGTCAGTCGCCTTGAGACTTGGCTGAACGGGCGCACCGCCATCATCGCCACCCACCGTGTGCCCATTCTTGAGCTGACAACCCGCACGATCATCTTGCAAAACGGCCGACTTGCGGTCGATGGCCCCCGCCAAGAGGTTCTGGCCCACCTGCAAAACAAGAACAAAAAGGCAGTCTAATGGTCACCATCGCAGACGAATTCGAGGCCCGCGTCAAAGGCCCCAGCCTGCTGATCTGGCTTATTGGCGCCACCGTTGTGATTTTCCTGATCTGGGCAAAGTTCGCCGCGATCGATGAGATTGTGCGCGCCAAAGGGTCGGTGGTCTCGTCCTCGCGCCCGCAGATCATTCAGAACCTTGAGGGCGGTATTTTGGCCGAACTTCTGGTGTCTGAGGGGGATCAGGTCGAACCGGGCGATGTGCTGGCCCGCCTGCGGGGCACCCAGTTTGAAACCTCCGTGACCGATTTGCGGGAACAAGTGATTGCCGCCGAAATCCGGCGCCTGCGACTTGAGGCCGAAATCGAAGGGATGTTCAATTTTGATGTGCCGGACGCGATTGAACAGTTCAGTCCCGAGATGGTCGCCTCTGAACGTGCGCTGTTGGGCGCAAGGCAATCTGATTACGTCAGCCGGACCGAAGGCGCACAGGCGATTATCACCGAAACCTCGCGCGAATTGGCGGTGATGGAGGATTTGTACAACCGAGAGATCGCGGCCTTGATTGAGGTCACCCGCGCCCGTAAGGCCAATTCAGACGCCACCAATGCCTACAACGAAATCGTGACACAGGCCGAGTTGCAACGCGCCTCCGAATATTCCGAAGTGTTGTCGATGATGGCGACCCTGAAACAGGATTTGCGCGTGGCCGAAGACCGGCTGGAACGGACAGTCATCACCAGCCCCATGCGCGGGATCGTCAACAATCTGGGTGTGACCACCATCGGCGGTGTGATCCGACCGGGCGAAGAGATTTTCCAGATCATTCCGCTTGATGATGAGTTGTTCGTGGAAGCCGAGGTCGCCCCGTCCAACATTGCCAATGTGGTGCCGGGACAAACCGCGACGATCAAGCTAAGCGCCTATGACTACACGATTTACGGATCGCTCAGTGGGGAGGTTCATCTGATTTCTGCCGATACGTTCGAGGACGAACGTGACCCTAACGCGCCGCCCCATTACCGCGTGACATTACGTGTGGACACAACCAATTTGGGAGAACGTCAGCAGCGCATCGAAATTCGGCCGGGCATGCAGGCGGATGTGGAGTTGCACACCGGATCGAAAACAGTACTGCAGTATCTGACCAAGCCGCTCTACCGGTCGCAGGAAGCGCTGCGGGAACCCTAAGGCGATCTGTCCTAAAATTCCGGAATTTTAGGGGCCGCTGTCGGGCAGGGTAATGCGGGCCACCTGCTCTGCGATGGGGTCCACGGACAGAGGGTTGATATCGGCAGAGTAGTCATCAGGATGGGTCAGGTCTTCCCAATGGCCGTGACGGAAAATCTCGACCCCTTTGAACTTGGCCTTATAGCCCATTTTGTCGGACCCCGGCACCCAATAGCCCAGATAGACGTAAGGCAGGCCCAGATGCCGCGCGATTTCGATGTGGTCCAGGATCAAATAGGTGCCCAAGGAATTGCGCATCAATTCGGGCGTAAAGAACGAGTAGACCATCGACACCCCATCATCGAGGACATCCGTCAAACTGACCGCCCGCAGACCTTCGTAAGGATCTCCCTTGGGGTATTCATCGCCCTCTCGGTATTCGATCAGACGCGTGCGGATTGGGGTTTCCTCAACCATCGCGGCAAATTCGAACAAATCCATATCTGCCATGCCGCCCGCGGCGTGCCGACTGTCCAGATAATCCCGAAAGAGAGCATATTGTGCCTCGGTCGCCCATGGGGAAGAGGCGCCCCTTTGTAGGGTGCGGTTGCGCTTCATCACCCGTTTTTGACTTTTGCTGGGGGCAAAATCCGCCACCCTGATCCGCGCGCTTAAACAGGCAGAACATTCCGCACAGGACGGGCGGTAAAGAACGTTTTGTGACCGACGAAAGCCCTGTTTTGACAAGGAATTGTTCAGCTTCTCGGCGGTTTCACCCTGCAGTGCCGTGAACAGCTTTCGTTCCATCCGGCCCTCAAGGTAAGGGCAGGGCTGCGGTGCAGTGACATAAAACTGCGGTGCAATGGGCAGGCTGTGACGCATTGGTCAACCTCTGTTAGGCTTGGGCGAACCCTACCAACAGCCTGCCCTGTCTCACAACCCGCGATTTTCAGGCTGCGTTTTTCAAGTCGGTCTAAAGACCGCGGTTCAACATCGTTGTGCCCAGTATCATATCGGTCAGGCCCTGGCCGCGATCTGTCAAAATCATCGACGCGATGGAAACCAGCTGTAATGGAGCCACCGCAAAGCTCAGATAGGTGCCAGCGGTATGAAGCAGGGCCGTTTGACTGTCGAGCGTCCGACCCTCACGGTCGCGCAGCTCAATCGCCATCATGCGCATCCCCCAGGTGGCCGACCCAGATGAGATCGTCATCCACCGATAGACAAATCCGGTGCAGGCCCAAATCAGCGGGATGAACAACAACGGCACGATCAGGACCAGCCCAAAGATCAGGAACGGGATCGTCAGCACCGCTGCAAGGGCCGCCGTCGCAGCAAGATCAATAAACCACGCGATGAGCCGTTTGGATTGCACAGATGTGTAGAAATCCGGCTGGGTCTGCGGGTCGGGGGTGCTGTCGTAATATGTCATTCTCATGTCCCTTCTTGTGTTCAACGAAATGTGCGCCCCGCAGGTTCCGACCCGCGGGGCACTTCGTGTCAGGCTTGGCTGGGCTTTTCGTCGCCGGCGTCCGCGTCCTCTGCGGTGCGATTGGCGCGGTCGTCCATGAACTGGTCGAACTCGGCTTTGTCTTTTGCCTCGCGCAGACGCTTCAGGAACTCTTCGAAGTTGTGCTGTTCGTCCTCAAGGCGGCGCAGCGTGTCGGCCTTGTAGGCGTCGAAGGCGCTGTTGCCAGAGGGGCGCATCGCGGCGCGCATGGATGAATGACGGGTGCGCTTGGATGCGCAATTTGAGGAAAACATGCGTTTGCTCCAGATCATATATGCAAGAAGGGCGAGGCCAACGGGCCACACGAAGATGAACCCCAGCACCATGGCCGCGATCCAGGCGCCTTTGCCTTTGTCGTCAAGCCAGCGTTCGCTGCGCTGCAGCCAATTGCCCTCGCGCACTGTTCGGGCGTAGGGGGCCTGATAGTCGATATTGGTGGACGAGGTGGTCATGTGATGCTCCGTTCGGTTGGGTTCGTGTTGTATGTGAATGCCTTTCACATCACTGAAGATGGGATGTCTTTTGGCCCGCGGCAAGTGCAATGTGAAGGGTTTTTACATGATTGCCCTTAAGTGGTTGAAAGTCATATGTTAAAAGTCGTTACATTTTGGCTATGGGGGCGGTTTTGCGGCCCCATGCATTGACCCCACAGGGTCGCAGGCGCACAAAGCGGAATGACTTTTGCCGCCCGCATGACCCGCAGCCCCGATGCCTATGATGCCGATCTGGGGCAAGACGCAGCCGCCGCATTTGCGGATTTTGCGCCCGAGGTGCAGGCCGCCATCAAAGGTGCTGCGGGGTGCAGCCCGTTTCTGGCAGGGCTGATGCATAAGGAAGGCACATGGCTCATGGATGCCATCGATATTCCCGAACAGGCGCTGCAGGCGGAAATTGACCAGATTGCCCATCTGCCGCTGTCTGATCTGAACATTGGGCTGCGGATTGCCAAACGGCGCGTCGCTTTGCTTTTGGGCGTGTGTGATCTGGCCGGTGTCCTCTCCCTCGAAGGGGTGACGCAAACGCTGTCCGATCTGGCCGACGCGGCTGTGGACGCAACCCTCAAACGTCTGGTTGAGGCTGAGATAGCGCGCGGCAAACTGCCAGGTCTGACGCTGGGTGACGCGGCGACCGCTGGCGGCATGGTCAGCCTGTCCATGGGCAAAGGCGGCGCAGGGGAATTGAATTATTCCAGCGACATTGACCTGATTTGCCTGTTCGATGAAACCCGCTTTGACCCCGACGCCTACCACGATGCTCGCGCGTCGTTTGTGCGTGTCACCCGCAAGATGGCCAGCATCCTCAGCGATATGACCGGCGACGGCTACGTGTTCCGGACCGATCTGCGCCTGCGCCCCGATCCGTCCGTTACACCGGTCTGTTTGTCCATGGAAGCGGCGGAGAGGTATTACGAAAGCGTCGGCCGCACATGGGAACGCGCGGCTTACATCAAAGCCCGCGCGGCAGCCGGTGACATCGCAGCGGGGGAAAGGTTCTTGAAGACCCTCATCCCGTTTGTCTGGCGCAAACATCTTGATTTCGTCGCCATTCAGGACGCCCATGATATGCGGCTACGGATCCGCGACCACAAAGGCCTCGGCGGGCCGATCTCTTTGCATGGCCACAATATGAAGCTGGGTCGCGGCGGCATCAGGGAGATCGAATTTTTCACCCAGACCCGTCAGTTGATTGCCGGTGGCCGCGATCCGTCCCTGCGGTGCCGTGGTACGCTGGATGGCCTCGCTGCGCTGACCAAAGCAGGCTGGGATGAGGCCGATGTCTCGGACGCGCTGACCGCCCGTTACCGCACCCACCGAGAGGTCGAACATCGCTTGCAAATGTTGAATGACGCCCAAACCCATGATCTGCCCAACACAGATGAGGGGTTCGACAGGTTGGCCGCGTTTATGGGCACCTCGTCCAAGGCCCTCAAAACGGAGTTGAGGGACGCCTTGGAGGAGGTCCACGCGATCTCGGAAGGGTTCTTTGCCCCCTCCCAGTCAGGCGCTTCTGCGACGCCTGATTTCGGGGCTGACGTCACGGACCGCTGGCCCGCCTATCCGGCGTTGCGCAGTGACCGCGCAGTCGAGATTTTCAACCGCGTCAAACCAGGGCTGATGGCCGCCCTTCAACAGGCCGCCAAACCGCAAGAAGCTTTGCTGGCGCTTGATGGATTTCTCTCGCGCCTGCCTGCGGGTGTGCAGGTGTTTTCCCTGTTTGAGGCAAACCCGCAACTCACGCAGCTGATTGTCGATATCGCCTCAACCGCGCCCGCGCTGGCCGAATATCTGGGCCGCAACGCCGCCGTGTTTGATGCCGTCATCGGTGGAGATTTCTTTGCCGATTGGCCGGGGGAGGCCGCCTTGCGTGAGGATCTAACATCAAACCTGCACGCCGCCCCAGACTATGAGGCCCGCCTTGATGCCGCGCGCCGCTGGATGAAGGAATGGCATTTCCGGATTGGCGTGCATCACCTGCGGGGGCTGGTCACAGCGGAACAGGCCGGTTGCCAATATGCCGATCTCGCTGGCGCGGTTTTGGGCGCGCTCTTGCCCGTGGTCGGGGATCATTTTGCCCACAAACATGGGCGGGCCCCCGGTCGAGGCGCCGTCGTTCTTGGCATGGGGTCTTTGGGGGCAGGGCGTTTGCATGCAGCTTCCGATCTGGACCTTATCGTGATTTATGACGGGCAGGATCAGGACGCCTCCGACGGCCCGCGCCCCTTAGCCACCCGCACCTACTACGCGCGCCTTACACAAGCCCTTGTGACAGCCCTGTCTGCCCCCATGGCCGAAGGCAGGTTATACGAAGTCGATATGCGGCTCAGGCCCTCTGGCGGGCAGGGGCCAGTGGCCACGTCCTTTGCACGTTTCGAACCCTATCAGATGGAGGAGGCGTGGACGTGGGAACATCTGGCCCTGACCCGCGCGCGTGTGGTGGCGGGCCCAACGGGGCTTGCGCAAGACGTGGAACAGGTCCGCGCTCGCGTTCTCGCGGCCAAATCAGGCGGCTCGACGATCCGCACGGATGTGCAAGACATGCGCGCCCGCATTGCGGCCGCAAAAACCCCCAGCGGCCCTTATGACGCAAAGATCGGGCAGGGGCGTTTGCAGGATATCGAATTGACCGGTCAGACCTTGGCGTTGGTGTCTGGGGCAGCTGTGCGAAGAACCGCAGACCAAATCAGCCAAAGTTCCATAGCACAGACGGACAAAGCGGATCTTCAGGCCGCAGCGGCGCTGTGTTGGTCCATGCAGGCCTCGGCCCAATTGCTCCAGGGGGGCACGCTGGATGTCAGCACCCTTGGCGAAGGCGCGCGCAGATTTATCTTGCGCGAAACCGGCCAACCGTCTTTGGATGCGCTGTCAGATGCACTGGCTGCGGTGTCACGTGCTGCGGCGGCGGTCACACAGCGCATTATGAAAGGATGACAGATGAAAAAGGGCGACCCCCTCGATCCCAAAGGTCTCATCGCGGATGCATACCGCATTGAGGGGATCACATCGGCGGAATGCCGATCCATCTTTCTGGATTGGGCGCTCAGCTACGCGGATACCCCTCAGCCCGCGATCGAAGCCCTATTGACGCGCCACGCATCACAGCCGGGCGATCACCCGATGACCCAAACATTGCAGCAGGGCCTCGATACGCCACAAGCCCCGAAACGTCGCGGCGGTCGCGCGGCCCGCGTCCTGCAATAGCCCGCCCAAAAATGGGAAGGGCGCATTTGTCGGATACGCGCCACGCCCTGTTTCTTTGGGTCAAAAATACCTAAAAACCGACGCTGGCGAAATGACTTCCCGTTACCGAGGCAGCGCCGCCGCCTCAGCAGCCAAAGCGGTGATGCCCGTCCAGTCACCGGCCGACACTTTGTCCTTGGGGGCCACCCACGATCCGCCGACGCACAGAGTATTGCTCAGCGACAGATACTCCCGCGCGTTGGACAGAGACACACCGCCTGTGGGGCAAAATTTGACCTGCGGGATCGGGGCGCCGATGCCTTTCAAGGCAGGCGCCCCCCCATTGGCCTCGGCCGGAAAGAACTTTTGCGTTGTGTAGCCGCGCTCCAAAAGCCACATGGCCTCTGTCGCGGTTGCAGCACCCGGCAGGAGCGGCAAATCGTTGGCCTCGCAGGCGTCCAGCAACCGGTCTGTCGCACCCGGTGAGACGCCGAACGTGGCCCCAGCGGCCTTTGCGGCCTCAACGTCCTCAGGGGTCAACAGCGTGCCCGCCCCAACGACACCGCCCTCAACCTTTGCCATCTCGGCAATGACCTCGAGTGCGGCAGGCGTGCGGAGCGTGACCTCCAGCGCGGGCAATCCGCCCGCGATCAGGGCCGTGGCCAATGGGGCCGCATCGGCGGCGTCATCGACGACCAACACAGGAACCACAGGGGCAAGGGCACAGACCTTTGCGGCCAGTTCGGATGCGTTTTCAGGTGTCATATCTTTCCTTTCGCGCAGCCAAAATTTCAAATTTTGGCCGTCTTCTAAAATTCCGGAATTTTAGACCGGATTACAAAATAACCGCAGCCCCGTCTGTGGATGGGCCAACCGTGCGGCGGAACTGCTCGAAAATCTCACGTCCCACGCCGGTGCCATTTCCTGTCAAATCTGCCACCGCAGGCTCGCGCCCTGTCAGATCCGTCAAGCATTCCAACGTGCCCTTTGTTGCATCCAGCCGGACGATATCGCCATCCCGCAAAAGCGCAATCGGCCCACCATCCGCAGCCTCGGGTGCCATGTGGATCGCGGCAGGCACTTTGCCCGACGCGCCGGACATACGGCCATCCGTGACCAGTGCCACCTTCAACCCGCGGTCCTGCAAGACCGCCAATGTGGGTGTCAGCGAATGCAGTTCCGGCATCCCGTTGGATTTGGGGCCTTGGAACCGGACAACCACAATCGTGTCTTCCGTCAGCTCTCCAGCCTGAAACGCGGCTTTGCAATCGTGCTGTTCGTGGAAAATGCGCACGGGTGCTTCGATGATGTGACGTTCCGGGGCGACGGCGCTGACCTTGATCACCCCCCGTCCGATGTTCCCACTCAGCTGAACCAACCCGCCCTGCGGCGCAAAGGGATCCGCGGCGGGGCGCAAAATTTTGTCGTTCAACGTCTCTTTCGGGCCATCGCTGTAGCTGATGCGTCCGTCCGTGAATTTCGGGTCCTTGGCATAGTCGCTCAACCCGCCACCGGCGACGGTTTTGACGTCCTCATGCAGCAATCCCGCCTCCAGCAGGTTGCCAATCATGAACTGCAACCCGCCCGCAGCGTGGAAGTGGTTCACATCCGCCAGACCGTTGGGATAGACCTTGGCCATCAACGGGGTCGCATCCGACAGATCGGAAAAATCCTCCAGGTCCAAAATCACACCCGCCGCCCGTGCCATGGCGGGCAAATGCAGCACCAGATTGGTGGACCCGCCCGTGGCCATCAGCCCGACCAGACCGTTCACAAAGGCCTTTTCGTCGAGAATATCGCTCACCGGCGTATACTCGTTGCCCAGCGCCGTGATCTCAAGCGCGCGAGTGGTGGCCGCCGTGGTCAGCGCCTCTCGCAGATCCGTATGCGGGTTCACAAAGGACGCGCCAGGCAGGTGCAGCCCCATGAATTCCATCAACATCTGATTGGTGTTGGCGGTGCCGTAAAAGGTACAGGTCCCCGGCCCGTGATAGGACGCCATCTCGGCCTTCATCAGCTCGGACCGGTCGATGTTGCCCTTGGCGAATTCCTGACGAACGCGGGCCTTTTCGTCGTTGGGCAGGCCAGACGTCATGGGCCCCGCGGGCACAAACAGCCCTGGGATATAGCCAAAGGTCGCAGCGGCCATGATCAGGCCAGGCACGATCTTGTCGCACACGCCCAAATACAACGCGGCATCAAAGACGTTGTGCGACAGGCCGACGCCTGCGGCCAATGCGATGACATCGCGTGAAAACAGCGACAGCTCCATCCCCGTTTGGCCCTGGGTGACACCGTCGCACATGGCCGGAACCCCACCGGCCACTTGCGCCGTGCCGCCTGCGGCGCGGGCGGCCTCGCGGATTTTGGCGGGGTAGGTTTCAAAGGGTTGATGGGCCGACAGCATATCGTTGTAGGCCGTGATGATACCAATGTTGGGCGCACGGTCGGCCACCAATGTGTCCTTGTCACCGCCCATCGCGGCATAGGCGTGGGCTTGGTTGCCACAGGTCAGGTGGGCGCGGCGCGGGCCTTCGGCGGCCGCAGCGGCCATGCGGGCCAGATAGGTCTTGCGGGCTTCTTCTGAACGGGCGCGAATACGGTCTGTTACGCGGTCAACGGTCGAATTTAACGTCACGGGGGCACCTTGTTAACTGATGGTGGGTCACAGATCTCTGCCCTCCTAGCAGATCATGTTTGCGCTAACAATGGGCGATGTCTGGAATGTCTCCAGCCGTTCAAATTGCCGCAGGGGACGCCCAATTACCCCCAAATCGTCCCGCATTAACCTTTTGTTTACCACATTTCTGCCCCGATGTGCCGCTCTATTCAGAATGTTCCGAGAGTGGACTGAAAACTGGGCAAAAGCCCCGGAGGGAAGACATGAATATTCTGAAACTTGTTGCACTTGGTACCGTATGCGCTGTTATGTCCGCATGTTCTGGCGTTGATGTTGTTTCGCGGAATGCTCCGCTTGAAACGCCGCGTCTTGGCGCCGAACAAGCCCCGCAGGTGCTGCGCGATTACGCGTTGCACTCGATCCGTTTTGCTGTGCCTGAAGACATGACTGTGTCTGAGGCGAATTCCTATTACCCGATTGCCGACATCGTGTGGCGGGGTGACCCATTGGGCAACCGTGCTGAACAGATCTCTGCGATCTTCCAGACAGCCATCCGCCAAGCCGGTGGGTCCATGACCGGCGCGCGCCCTGTTACGGTCGATGTGGACCTGGTCCGCTTTCATTCGCTGACCGAACGCACACGGTATTCCGTGGGCGGCGTGCATTCCATCAAGTTTGACCTGACGGTGCGGGATGCGCTGACAGGCAACGTGATCGAACCCACGCGCCGTATTGACGGTGATTTCGCTGCGCTGGGTGGTTACGCTGCCTTGGCCGCAGACAATGCAGGTCAGACCCAAAAGGTGCGCATCACAGCCCACCTGGCCAGCCTATTCGCGGCTGAACTGACGGGGATGACAAACGGCGCGCCTGTGGGTGGTCCGGCGTCCTAAGGTCGCTTTCCTAAGTGAGATGAACACGGTAAGGGGGCTGTTATGAAACAGCTCCCTTTGCCAATTGTCCGCCTGCGTCCCAACGCAAAACCGCAAGTCATCCGTCACGGGTTTCCGTGGGTCTTTGCCAATGAATTGGTCATGGACCGGCGCACCAAAGGCCTGAGCCACGGTGGGCTGGTCGTGCTGGAAGACGCAGAGCGTAGACCGCTGGGCCTTGGCACCATCAATCCCACGTCAAAAATTGCCGTGCGTCTGCTGGACAAAGACCCGGAGGCGCAGGTTGATGCCGCGTGGTTTGCCACCCGGTTTCAGCGGGCCTTGGATCATCGCGCCCGGCTGTATGATGCGCCGTTCTACCGGTTGATCCACGCAGAGGCTGACGGGCTGCCCGGTGTGGTGATTGACCGGTTTGGCGATGTGGCTGTGGTCCAACCCAATGCGGCTTGGGCGGAACGTCAGTTTGACACCTTGGCGGCGGCTTTGGCCGATGTCACGGGATGCACAACCATCATCAAGAACGGCACTGGTCGGGCGCGCAGCCTTGAAGGGTTGGAAGAAGAGTTGACGGTGGCCCAAGGCCAAGCCCCCGACGGCCCCATTGCGGTGCCCATGAACGGCGCCACCTATATGGCCGATGTCATGGGCGGGCAAAAAACGGGGCTGTTCTTTGATCAGCGCCCCAACCACGCGTTTGCCGCCCAGCTGTCGAAAGGCGGGCGCGTTTTGGATGTGTTCAGCCACGTGGGCGGGTTTTCTTTGGCCGCTTTGGCTGCTGGCGCTGAGGCTGCGCTGGCTGTGGACGGGTCTGCGGCCGCGTTGGACCTTGCCCAGCGGGGGGCTGTGGCCACGGGCGTGGCCGACCGATTTGAGACCCGCACATCAGACGCCTTTGATGCGCTGGAGGCGTTGGGCAAGGCGAAAGAGCGGTTTGACGTGGTCGTGTGCGATCCGCCCGCCTTCGCGCCCTCAAAAGCGGCCCTTGAAAAGGGCATGCGTGCCTACGAGCGGGTGGCGCGACTGGCAACGCCACTGGTCAAGGAGGGCGGCTATTTGGTGCTGTGTTCCTGTTCGCACGCGGCTGACTTGAAACGGTTCCGCGATGCCTGTGCGCGCGGGATTGGCAAAGGCGGCAAGCGGGGTCAGCTGGTCTACACGGGGTTTGCGGGGCCAGATCATCCGCTGATGCCGCAACTGGCCGAAAGCGGCTACCTCAAGGCGCTGGCGTTTCGGGTGTAGGGGCGCGGTATGCGTGTTCTGATTGACGCCTGCGTTCTATACCCAACCGTGATGCGCGAGGTTGTTCTAGGCGTGGCGGAGCAGGGCCTTTTTGAGCCACGGTGGAGCCCACGTGTTTTGGAAGAATGGGCCCGCGCCGCCCGTAAGATCGGCCCTGAAGGTGAAACCATTGCGCGCGGAGAGATTGCGGCCCTGTCGGCACGGTTCCCAAAGGCTCTGGTCGAGGTGCCGTTGGGGGCTGAGGCGCGCTTGTGGTTGCCGGATGAGAACGACATCCACGTGTTGGCGGCGGCGATCGGGGCGTCGTGCGACGCAATCATGACCGTGAACACCAAGGATTTTCCCAAGAATATATTGGCCGAAGAGGGACTGGACCGTGTGGAGCCTGACGGGTTTCTGATCGGGGTCGCGGCATGGGCGCCTGAACCTATTGAGGGGGTGGCGCATTCCGTTCTGGCGGAAGCGCGGCGTCTGTCGGGCGAGGCATGGACGATGCGCGCGTTGATGCGCAAAGCGCGGCTGCCTCGCCTTGGTAAGAGGTTTGGCTGAATTCGAATTTGCGTTGCAAATCCGATCCGCGCGCGCCCGATGGGCGCGCGGGTGGCATCATTTGGGCGGAGATATGTGGGTAGGCGTTGGATTTAGGTATTTTTGACCCAAAGAAACAGGGCGCGCACCTAGTTCACGGACCATTTCGCTTCGTTCTTTTCGATGGCCGCAATCCGTTCGGGTGTTTTGGGGTGGCTGAGGAGCCAGGCGGGTTGGGCTGCACCCCGTGCCCCCGTGAGCGTTTCGAGCTTTTTGAACAGGGATTTTTGTGGATCGGTGCCCAAGCCAGCCTTAATCATCAAAGCGGAGGCGTAGGCATCCGCCTCATATTCGTCGGAGCGCGACAGGCGGGCCATGAGCAAGGACATGGCCGCATTGGCAATCAAGGGTCCAAGACCGGGAATGAACCGCGACAACACCATAGCAAGGGCCGTGCGCAGCGCATTCTGACCCGAAAAATCGATCATCCGGCGGCGGGAGTGGCCCAAGGCGACGTGACCCAATTCATGAGCGATCACGCTGGCCATTTCTTCGGCCGTGACCTCGCCTTGACGGTATTTTTGAAAGAACCCGCGGGTGATGAAGATGCGCCCATCTGGTGCGGCGAGGCCGTTGACGGGTTCAATTTCATAAATGTGGACCTTGATGCGCGGGATATCGACGACGCGGGCCATGTCGTCGGTCAGGGCTTTGAGTTTTGGATCGGCCAATTCGGTGGATTTCTCGTCAAGTTCGCGGGCAAGACGCCAGGCCGACAGCCGGTACATGATGATGCCATATCCGATGGCAAGCAGGATGGGGGCGAACTTTAACATGGGTCAGATATGGGGGCTTGAGGCCAATCAGGCAAGCGGGTGCGGCATAAGGGTTCCTTAACTCTATTGCAATAAAACCCGTTAAAGAGCACGAAAGGAAGGAACATGCTGGCTTGGAGACGCGATATCTTGGATGCTGAAGCACCATGGCGGGTGGTGTATCGGGATTTGCCAGACAATCGAGGATTTGAACGTGCGTTGCTGCGCCTTCAGCGGGGCCGACGAAGGCCTGCTTGATCGCGAGGCGGAAACGTCGGGCGGTAGAATTAGGTCAGCACTTTCATCCCACGCTCAATCCCGCTGAGGGTCATGGGCACCATGCGGTCTTCTCCGAAGATGGATTGGATCATCTGCACGGATTGCGTGTAGCGCCAGTATCTTTCGTCGAGAGGATTGATCCAAAGGTGTGAGGGCCATTGATCGCGGGCGCGGCGCAGCCAGACGTCCCCACTTTCGGCGTTCCAGTGTTCGTTTGCGCCGCCCGGGTATGCGACCTCATAGGGCGACATAGAGGCGTCGCCCACGAAAATACATTTGTAGTCCGGACCATAGGTGCGCAGCACCTCCCACGTTGGGACTTGGGCGTTCCATCGGCGGCGGTTGTCGCGCCAGACCCCTTCATAAAGGCAATTGTGAAAGTAGTAATGCTCAAGGTGTTTGAATTCGGATTTGGCGGCTGAAAACAGCTCCTCCACCAGCTTGATGTGCGGATCCATGGAGCCGCCCACATCGAGAAACAACAAAACTTTGACCGCGTTGCGCCGTTCGGGCCGTGTCTGCACATCCAGATAGCCATTCTCAGCGGTGGCGCGGATTGTGCCGTCTAGGTCCAGTTCATCGGTGGCCCCATCGCGGGCCCAGCGGCGCAAACGTTTCAGGGCCACTTTGATGTTGCGGGTTCCGATCTCAACCGTGTCATCCAGGTTTCGAAATTCGCGTTTGTCCCAGACTTTGACAGCGCGCTGATGCCGGCTTTCGTCTTGACCGATGCGCACGCCTTCAGGGTTATATCCATAGGCGCCAAAGGGGGAGGTGCCGGCGGTGCCGATCCATTTGTTGCCCCCCTGATGGCGGCCTTTTTGATCTTTCAGCCGCTCCTTCAGTGTCTTCATCAGCGCATCGAAGCCGCCCAAGGCGTCGATTTCCGCCTTTTCTTCGGGCGTCAGATGCTTTTCGGCCATTTTCTCAAGCCAGTCTTGCGGAATGTCGACAGCGTTGAGCACATCCTCAGGGCTGATCGCCTCCAGCCCTTCAAATGTGGCGGCAAAGGCGCGGTCGAATTTATCAAGGTTGCGTTCATCTTTGACCATGCAGGTGCGGGCCAGAAAGTAGAAGGCATCTATGTCATAGGTGGCCAATCCGGCCTGCATTGCGTCCAGAAATGACAGGTACTCGCGCAATGACACCGGCACACCGCCGCGCCGCAGTTGGTCGAAAAAGGGCAGAAACACCGCCCCGCGCCCTAGACGTACTGTCGGGTGATGATGACGGCGATGAACATGCCGATCACGCCAAAAATCATCGCAAAGACCGCGGCCCACTGGGCCATATCAGCCGCTTTGCCCCCGCGCTGCTTGGCGCGGAACGCCCCCAGCAGTGCTCCGATCACAAGGCCGCCGAGGGGGTAGATCATGGGTCAGGTCCCTTTGAGTGGGTTGAGCGATGCGATTTCCCGCAGGCGAGCCCGTACGTTTCTGTCTGCGCCGAAGCCGTAGCGCGCCCATCCCAAAGAGTCCATCCGTACGGCTGTGGCTGCGGCCGTTTGTCCGGTCATTTCCAAGGCCTCGGCCTTGAACATCATCAGCGTCGCCAAGAGGGCCGCGTTTTCGTGGGCTGCGGCGACGGGCATGGCGCCATTCACCAGATCAAGCACCCGTGCGCCGTCCCCCGAGGACAGGGCAAAGGCCGCCAGTTGCACGGCCACATGGGCCGCATGCAGACGTGTTTCGGGGGACCGATTGTAAATGGTGAGCGCCTGATTGAACGAGGCCAGCGCGATGTCGCTGTCATGGCCAACATTCAGACGGCCAAAGGCATAGTGGGCAAAGCCGTCGCGCGGTCCGGCCCAATTCAGCGCACCGGCCATGCTGACCGCTTGCAGGGCGGCATTGCGGCGCCGTGTTGCCGAAGACCCGGCGGTCAGTGCGATTTCGATATTGTCGATCCAGTCACGGGTGGTGTCGTTTTGCGGGCGGGCCGCGCGGCCTTCGCCTGCGGGGTTGTGGCGGGCCAGAACCGGGCCAAGACGGGCTGCGACCTGGCCGCGGGTCATGCCGTTTTGCAAGGCTGGATCATAATAGGCCCGCAAAATCAGCATATCGAATGAGGTCAGCACCGCATGGATGTTGTCATCGTTGAACACAGAATCTGACAAACGGTACAGGTCATTCAGGGGGCCAAGGGCCTGCGCCAGTTCTTCATGCAGGCAATCGCGGATTTCTTGTGGGGCCACGTCAGAGGGCACAAAGACAGCGGCGCGGTCGCGGCGTTCCAGGGTTGTCCAGTCGACGGTGGGCGTGCGCCGTGCGGTCTTGAATTCGTCCCATGACGACACGCGCGGCACCACAAAACACGCCGCACGGGGCACCGCGGCGTTCAACACGCTGCGCGGGATCGCCTCAACCGTGATCGAAGCGGTTTCAGAACCGGTCATAAAAATGTCGATGCCCGCCTCACTGCGCAAACGCGCCAAAAGGGCCCGCAGGTCAGGTGTCAGGCTGGCGGGGATATCACCTGTGACGCGGACGGAAATGGGGGCCTCGAACCGGGTAAGACGCGAGACAACGCGGCCGCTTTCCATCCGAAACGCGAGATCCATAAAGTCTTTGCCGATTTCGCGATTGGACCGCGTGGGCGTTGCCACATGGCTGCCCGCAAAGCGGTTCATCGGGGGCAGGGCGTCCTGCAACCCCATCGTCCGTGTGGGCAATGTCGGGGCCATATTCGCCTGCGGCACAGGCGTACAGGCGGTCATGAACATGATCGACAGGGCAAGAAGGCGGCGGAACGTACGGCTCATGTGACGTGTCCTCCGCATGAATGCGCAGGACGGCGACCTGAGGGCGCGTAGGGGTCCATACCAGACGGGTCAACGCAGTCCGCGCTGGCCTTGTGAAAGGTCAGTTCTTCGGTCCACACCTGTCCCACCCGCGCTGGTGTTGCACGGGCCTTGTGGTGCATGGCGACCGGCATTTTTGCCTTGGTCAACTCTGCTCTCCTTATGTCTCAGTCGGAAACCTGCCAGTCGACTGAGGCCCAAGTGGGGGCAGAATTGGGCAATTCCGCGGCCCTTCCTTTGGACAAGGAGGATTAAGCGATACGAACCCTGCGCAATCACGCACAAATTGAGGGAACGTCGCATTTGGAAAAGGGGTGTGATTCAAAAGACTCAGCCGGCTTGTGGAACAAGGGCAGCGGACCACAACATTTGCGATTGTTCTCCTGGGTGCGGCTTAAAGGTCGCCCAAATGGGTGGATTCGAACCCTTTGGGACGTTTTAAGCCATAGCCCAACATCCAATTAAAACCTGAGTATCCAAACCACAAAAGGCCGCATGACACCGCACGTTCGGATTGCATGGCCATGCCCAAGGCCGCCATAGCTACGCCGAACCCCTAGACGTGCACTATATATTATAGGCCCATGCGCCTACGCGTAGGCCGATCCCATAGGCAATAAAGCTCAGATCAGGGGCAAAGAACAGCAAGACCAACACCCACCATGGGCTGGGGGTGCCAAAGGTGAAGAGGGCGGCCAAAGCCATCGCCAAGAGGATCGCCCCCTCAGACCGTTGCCACAGGATGTCTTGGGCGTGGATCTGTATCAGCGACCGCTGCGCGCCATGAACGCCAGCCGTTCAAACAGATGCACATCCTGTTCGTTCTTCAGCAATGCGCCATGCAACTTTGGCAGGGCGGATGCGCCGTCGCGTTTGAGATCCTCTGCGTCCAGATCTTCCGCCAAAAGCAGCTTTAGCCAATCCAGAACCTCGGAGGTGGATGGCTTTTTCTTCAGGCCTTGCTGTTCACGGACCTCATAGAATTGGGTCAGCGCGGTGGCCAGAAGGTTGTCCTTGATTCGCGGGTGGTGAACCTCAACAATCTTGCGCATCGTGTCCATGTCAGGAAACCGGATGTAGTGGAAAAAGCACCGCCGTAGAAAGGCGTCGGGCAGTTCCTTTTCGTTGTTGGACGTGATGATCACGATAGGGCGCTGGCGGGCCTTGATCGTCTCGCCGGTCTCATAGACGTGAAATTCCATCCGGTCGAGTTCTTGCAAAAGATCGTTGGGAAATTCGATGTCCGCCTTGTCAATCTCGTCGATCAACAGCACCACGCGGCCCTCGGCCTCAAACGCCTGCCACAGCTTGCCTTTCTTGATGTAATTGCCGACGTCATGCACCTTTTCGTCGCCCAGCTGGCTGTCGCGCAGACGGCTGACGGCGTCATATTCATAGAGGCCCTGCTGGGCCTTGGTGGTCGATTTGATGTTCCATTCATACATCGGCAGACCCAGCGCGGCGCTGACCTGTCGGGCCAATTCGGTTTTGCCGGTGCCGGGCTCCCCCTTGACCAGCAGCGGACGTTCAAGGGTTACGGCGGCGTTCACTGCAACGGTCAGGTCGTCTGTTGCGACATAATCGTCTGTTCCGGTAAAGCGCATGTGATCGTCCCCTTTGGTCTGCGGTATCGGACGGACCGTATCACCTCAAACATGACCATCAAGCCATGAAAAATTGACCTCAATGGGGGGGTGACACGGGCGGATGATGATAGTAATGCACACGCAGCGAACTGGGGAGGCGCCGTCGCGACAGCCGACACGCCCAGCCACCCATTGTCGAGGGAGCGACCATGAAAGCCGAGACATTCCTGCCGGATGACTACAGACCGGCCGAAGACGAACCGTTTATGAATGACAATCAGCTGGAATATTTCCGGCGCAAATTGCTCGCCTGGCGCTCTGACATCCTTGAAGACAGCCGCGACACGATTGAGGCTATGAAGGGCGCGACCCGCAACATCCCCGATATCGCAGATCGCGCGTCAGAGGAAACCGATCGTGCGTTGGAATTGCGCACCCGTGACCGCGAACGCAAACTGGTTGCCAAAATCGACGCCGCCCTGCGCCGGATCGATGAGGGTGAATACGGCTATTGTGATGTCACGGGGGAGCCGATTTCCCTCAAACGTCTGGATGCACGCCCTATCGCCACGATGAGCCTTGAGGCGCAGGAGCGCCATGAGCGCCGTGAAAAAGTCCACCGCGACGATTGATCCTGTAGGGGTGAGGACGGACAAGAGACAACGGGCGGCGATCCAAAGCGGGTCGCCGTTTTTGTTTGAGGGGCAGGATGCAACACCACATGACAGAGTTTGAGTTCACGGGCAGGCAGATGCGCGGCAAACGTGTGGCTGTTATCGGGGCAGGGATCGGCGGGCTGACGGCGGCCCTTGCCTTTGCCAGGGCGGGTGCTGTGGTCGAGGTGTTTGAACAGGCCGCCGAGATCAAAGAGGTTGGCGCGGGCATCCAAATTTCCCCCAACGGCGCGCGGACCCTGATCGCGCTGGGCTGTGGCCCTGCAATGGAGGCGGCGAGCCTGAAGGCCGCCCACGTGATGCCGGTGGATGCGCTGACGGGGCGCAAAGTGACGCTGTTCAACCTGCAAGATCAGATGCCGCCCTATCGGTTTTTTCACCGCGCCAGCCTGATTGGCCTTTTGGCGCGGGCGGCACAGGATGCTGGGGCAAAGATCTATCTGGGTGTCCGCGCGGTCAGTTTCGGGCCGGACGGTGGTGCGTCGACGTCTGAGGGGCCGATCAAGGCGGATCTGATCGTGGGGGCGGACGGTATTCATTCCATTTCTCGCGTGCTGACGAATGGTGCGGCCGAGCCCACATTTACAGGACAGGTGGCGTGGCGCGCGGTTGTGCCACTGCGCAAGCCGATGGTGGGCGCGCAGGTTTGGATGGCACCAAGGCGCCATGTCGTGATGTATCCGCTGATGGAGGGTCTGCTGAACATCGTGGCCGTGCAGGAACGAAAGACTTGGGCGGCAGAGGGGTGGCACCACGCTGATGATCCTGCCCATTTGCAAGCAGCCTTCGCCGATTGCGCGTCTGGCTTGCAGGACGTGTTGTCAAAGGTTGAGGCGCCCTTGATCTGGGGGCTGTTCCGGCATCCTGTGGCAGATGTGTGGCACACCAAAAGCGTGGCCATCCTGGGCGACGCGGCGCATCCAACGTTGCCGTTTCTGGCGCAGGGGGCGAATCTGGCGATTGAGGACGCTTTTGTAATGGCGCGGTGTTGTGATGTCAGCACGGATGTGCAGGCGGGCTTGGCGCGTTATGAGGCTTTGCGGAAACCGCGCGTGACACGGGCGATTGCGGCGGCCAACGCCAATGCGCGCAATTACCATTTGTCTGGCATCCAGCGGCGGGTTGCGCATCTGGGGTTGAAGACGTTGGGGGCTGTTGCACCCCAGGCGTTTCTGAACCGCCTGGACTGGCTCTATGGCTATGACGTGACGCAGAACGACGCTGTTTGAGGCGCATATGCGCCCAAATGCGCCCCGCCCTCCGTCCCAGATTGGCCGGTGCTATGCGTCGAGATCGACCCAGACGGGGACGTGGTCGGATGGCTTTTCCCGGCCTCTGACGTCGGCCTCGATCCAGCAGTCGCGCATGAGGTCAGCGCATTGAGAAGACAGCAAAAAATGGTCAATCCGAATGCCGTCATTACGGTCCCATGCACCGGCTTGATAGTCCCAGAATGAATAGTGGCCTGCGCCTTGATGGCGGGCACGGAAGGCTTCTGTCAGGCCAAGGTTCAGCAGCCGCCGAAACGCCGCGCGACTGTCGGGACGAAACAGGGCATCGTCGGTCCAGGCCTCGGGGCGTTTGGCGTCCTCAGGTTGGGGGATGATGTTGTAATCGCCCGCCATCAAAAACGGCTCTTCTGTGGTCAATAGGGCCTCCGCCCGTTGGCGCAGCCGATCCATCCAGCGCAGTTTGTAATCGTACTTTGGCCCTGGGGCAGGGTTGCCATTGGGCAGATATAAGCCACAGATTTTAATAGGTTTTTCACCCATCACTGTAGCTTCGATATAGCGCGCCTCAATATCGTCTTCACCGTCGCGGCCGGTGCCAGTCCCGCCCGGCAGGCCACGTGTGACATCTTCAAGCGGCAGTTTGGACAGAATGGCCACGCCGTTGAACCCCTTTTGTCCATGGGTTTCGACAATAAATCCCATGTCTTCAAAGTGTTGACGGGGGAACCCTTCGTCGACGGATTTGATTTCCTGCAAAATGGCAACGTCTGGTTTTGAGGCCTCCAACCAGTCCGTTAGCGCACCGATGCGGGCCTTGATACCGTTGATGTTGAACGTTGCAATTTTCATGTCTGAGCCCTCGGCTGTTCGGCCTTGTTTTGCCCGTCAAATGCGGGGGGCACAACCCGCACACATGCTGTGCAGACCGCGCGTGTTCAGCGAATGCACATGTACTACATCGAAAAGCTGACGCCACATCCGCAGGAGCTGGAGGCGTTGGGGTTTTCGATCACGAAGCGCGCGCCGATCAGCTCTTCCGTGAAATCGATGGTCGCGTCGGCCAGAAACGGCAGCGAGATGCTGTCGATGACCACCCGTTCGCCGGAACCTTCGAGGACAAGATCATCCTCCTTGGCCTCATCCAGATCAATTTCGTACTGGAAGCCGGAACAGCCGCCCCCTTCGACAGCAATGCGAAGGGCCTTGCCCGAGGCATTGGCACCGATCTCGGACAGGCGTTCGAAGGCGCGAGGGGTCACTTTGGGGGGCAGGGTCAACATTTTGGCCACCTTTTCATGGTCAGACTGGCCGCTGGGGCCATGACACAATATAGGAGGCTGAGGCAGAGGCGACAAGACGGGGCCATAAGGACAGGGATGGCCGGTTTTGTTGCCAGATAATAAGGGACAAAAGGCGATGGCGGCACCTTATGCGTGCAACCCGATGGCGGCCCGTGGGCGCCTGTATTCGGAGGACGAGAGCGAATTTCGGTCCCCATTTCAGCGGGATCGGGACAGGATCATTCATTCCAGCGCGTTTCGGCGGCTGAAACACAAGACCCAAGTGTTTGTGGAACATGAAGGCGACTATTTCCGCACGCGGCTGACCCATTCCATTGAGGTGGCGCAGGTGGCGCGAACCATTGCGGGCGCTTTGGGATTGAATGGTGAGCTGACGGAGGCTGTGGCGCTGGCCCATGATCTGGGTCACACGCCCTTCGGCCATACCGGAGAGGACGCGCTGGCCGCGCTGATGGCACCCTATGGCGGGTTCGATCACAATGCGCAGGCGATCCGCATCGTGACCTCTCTTGAAAGGCATTATGCCCAGTGGGATGGGCTGAACCTGACGTGGGAAACCTTGGAGGGGATCGCCAAGCACAACGGTCCTGTGGTGACGGACGGTGGCGAACCGGTGCCTTATGCGTTGGAGGATTATAACGCGCGGCACGATCTGGAATTGCACACCCATGCTTCGGCTGAGGCGCAAGTGGCGGCGCTGTCTGATGATATTGCCTACAACCATCATGACATACACGATGGATTGCGGGCGGGCCTGTTTACAACTCAGGACCTGATGGGCCTGCCGATTGTTGGCCCTTGTTTTGCCGAAGTGGATGCGACCTATCCCAACTTGGATGAGGACCGCCGCAGACATGAGGCGTTGCGGCGCTTTTTCGGAGTGTTGGTTGAGGATGTCATCGCGGTGAGCCGGGCGAACCTACGCGAAATAGACGCGCAGACGTGTTCGGATGTGCGCGGGGCCGGACGCATGATGGTGCAGTTTTCACCCGCCTTATGGGCGGATCTAAAGGTCGTGCGGCGGTTTTTGTTCACCCAGATGTACCGCGCGCCGTCAGTGGTGAAGATGCGGGCAGAGGTGACCCAAGTGGTCGAGGATTTGTTTCCGTTGTTCATGGCCCAACCGGAACACTTGCCGCAGGCCTGGCGCGACGACGTGGCGGCCGCCGCGGATGAGGTCGGGCTGGCGCGGATTGTGTCAGATTACATTTCGGGGATGACCGACCGTTTTGCGTTGGACACGCATGCACGACTTATGGGGTAGGGGCGTATCTCAGGCTAGGTCCGCGATCGGCGGACCAGTGTGATGATCGCCAGATACCCCACAACGAACACACCAGTGGCCAGCGTTGCGCCCATATTGTCGGCTGCCAACCCGTCCGGATAGTCGATGTAGCCCCGCGGCTGCCCGTTCAGGCCCGTGCGGAACAGCGGCGCTGTCCACAAAAGCAGCAAGGTCAAGATGGCCGCAGGCAGCGTCCAGATCAGAGGCGCAGGCAATCGCGTGCCCCAGCGGACCTGGATCAACGCAGGCAGGGCAAACCATCCCAGCCCGAGAGGATAAAGATAAAGTGCCGCAACGCCGACCTGTGTGCCCTCAACCGGCAATGTGTCCGCCCAGGCAAACAAGCCCACCCCAAGCACGATCACGCACAAAACGCCCAGTGTCAGCGTCACCAGCCACGCGGGCGGGTCGTCTGTCATACGCACGCAGGCGGCGGCCAGAAACGGGAACAGCGGCAACAAAAGCAAGGCATTGGTGTTCACCGGATCGGCATAAAGGACCCAAGTGGTAGACACAAAGACCATCACAAGGGTCAGGACCACCCCGGGCACGGCGACCCAACGCAGCTTGGGTTGGGTCGACAGCAGGACGTAGAAGCTCAGGGTCAGAAGGCCCGAGGCTGGCAGGGTCAGCGTCTGGATCAAAGCCACCATCGGCACATCTGTGAAGAACGGATCAATGTTGACCATCAGTGTGACAGCCTCAAAAAGTGACGTGGGGCGTTGCGCATCTGAGGGATAGAGAGACCATCCCGCCAGACCGCCGCCTCCGTCCGGCACGGGCCAGGTGATGAGAACCGTCGCGACGAAGGCCAGCGCACTCAACATCATCCCAAGACCCATCACAGGCACAGCAAACAGCCCCCCCTTTTCGCGGCCCGCTGCAGCCAAAGTGGTGCCAAGCAAAAGCGTGGTCAGATAGCCCATCAGCGCATGAAACTGCGTCACACGGTTGAATTTCGCGCTGTCCGGTATCGCATCAGCGGCTTGAAACAGGGGCGAGACACCGGGTGCAAAAAGCTCAATCCGGATGAGGACAGCGGTCAGTGCAAAAAGCATCGCCGAAAGGGCCGTCAGAAAGAACAGGGTGCGGGTCATAAGAGAGGCTCGTTGACGTCTGGTGTGACAGTGCTAAACGGACCTTTGATCGAAAGGAAGTGCCATGAACCTGTTTGCCGATATCCGCGCCCATGTTGTTGAGTGTCTTGAGGCGATGGTGCGCGAGGGCGCGTTGCCGGAGGGGCTGTCGTTCGACAACGTCACGGTTGAGCCGCCGCGCGATGCAGCGCACGGCGACATGGCGACGAATGCGGCGATGGTGTTGGCCAAACCCGCGAAATCCAAACCGCGCGATATTGCCGAAGCGCTTGCTGCCAAACTGGCGGGCGACGACCGGATTGTCAGCGCCGATGTGGCGGGACCGGGGTTTTTGAACCTGCGGCTGGCGCCGAGCGTCTGGGCAGACGTGGTGCGGGCGGTGCTGACGAACGCTGATTTTGGCCGCTCTACCATGGGGCAAGGCAAGCGGATCAACGTCGAATATGTCTCGGCCAACCCCACGGGGCCGTTGCATGTGGGCCACACGCGGGGCGCCATTTTTGGCGACGCGCTGGCGTCCTTGCTGGATTACGCGGGTTTCGACGTCACGCGGGAATACTATATTAATGACGGCGGCGGGCAGGTCGATGTCCTCGCGCGGTCAGTTTACCTGCGCTACTTGGAGGCTCACGGCCAAGAGGTGACGTTTGAGGATGGCACCTATCCGGGCGATTACCTGATTGACGCGGGCGAAGCGCTGAAGGCGAAGGTCGGTGATGCATATTTGGGAAACAGCGAAGACGTATGGCTCGCCCCCGTGCGGGAGTTTGCGACTGAGGCGATGATGGATCTCATTCGGGCGGATCTGGCGTCTTTGGGCATCGAAATGGATGTGTTTTTCTCGGAGAAATCTTTGTACGGCACCGGCCGGATCGAAGAGGCGATCGAGAGCCTCAAGGCGAAGGATCTGATCTATTGGGGGGCGCTGAAGCCGCCTAAGGGCAAGATGCCCGACAACTGGGAAGCCCGAGAGCAGTGGTTGTTCAAATCCACCGATTTTGGCGACGACGAAGACCGCGCCGTGCAGAAAGGCGATGGGGCCTGGACCTATTTCGCCCCCGACATTGCGTATCATTATGATAAGGTTTCCAGGGGCTTCGACGCCCTTGTTGATGTGTTTGGCGCCGATCACACGGGCTACGTCAAACGGATGAAGGCGGCTGTGGCGGCGTTGTCGGATGATGCGGTGCCGCTGGATATCAAGCTGGCGCAGATCGTGCGGCTGTTCAAAAACGGCCAAGAGTTCAAGATGTCCAAACGGGCGGGCACCTTCATCACCGTCAGCGATCTGGTGGACGAGGTGGGCAAGGATGTCGCGCGGTTCATCATGCTGACGCGCAAGAACGACACGCCGTTTGATTTTGATTTCGACAAGGCGGTGGAACAGTCCAAGGACAACCCTGTGTTCTACGTGCAATACGCCCATGCGCGCGTGCACTCCGTGCTGCGCAAGGCTGCCGATGCGGGCATCAACACGTCTGATCTGGCCGCCGCCGACCTGACGCTGGCCGCCCATGAGGCCGAATTGGCGCTGGCCGCCAAAGCCGCCGAGTGGCCCCGCGTGGTGGAAATTGCCGCGCGCACGAATGAGCCGCACCGCGTGGCCCTCTACCTTTATGACCTCGCCTCTGAGCTTCACGGGCTGTGGAACCGCGGCAATGACGATCTGTCCTTGCGGTTTATTCAGGATGACGTGGCCGCGTCACAGGCGAAAATCGCCCTGATCCGTGCCGTTTCCGTTGTAATTGCACACGGATTGGGTATTCTTGGCGTCACACCGGCTGAAGAGATGCGCTAAAGCGCACGCCGCCGGTTTGACGTAGGCAAGGCAGCAGGGGGGCGCACACGTTCCCCGATATGAGGCAGTTATGGCAGATTTTACCGCAGGCCCGCAGGGGTCAGGCTCCGCGATTCCGGCAGGCAAATACGTGAATATTGCAGCAGCGGCGGTGTCCGTGGCGCTGATCGGCGGGGTCGGCGTTTGGGGCTATAAGCTGTTGATGCGCGATGTGACGGGCATCCCCGTGGTGCGCGCCATGGAAGGTGACATGCGGGTGGCACCGGAGAATCCGGGCGGTGAGATTGCATCCAACATCGGGCTGTCGGTCAATTCCGTGCCCGCTGATGGGGGGGCGGCAGAACCTCAGGACCGGTTGGTGCTGGCCCCAAGTGGGGTCGGGCTTGAGGCCGAAGACCTTGAGGTGACCCCCACGGCTGAGGCCGCCGAGCCTGTCGTGACCCCCGCGCCCGAGATTGCCGCCGCCGTGCAGGCCACTCTGACGGATGAGGTCGAGGCCGCGCCTGAGCCTATGGCGGCAACCACACCTGTTGCTACAGATGGGCCGCTGACGGCGGAGGATGTTCTGGCCTTGGCCGATCAGATCGCTGCAGGCGCGGATCGACTGACAGATTTGCAAGACGGCGAGACTGCGCCGATTGAAGTGGCTGTCAACGGCGTCACCGTCGATCCCAACGTGATCCCTGATGCCGTGCCCGGCGTGCGGCGCTCGTTGCGCCCCACAGTGCGCCCTGCCAGTGCCGTTGTGCCGGTCGCGGCCTCTGCAGCCCCCGCGCAGACAACCACCGCCGCCAGCACCCCAATCGATGCCTCGGTCACGTCAGAGGCGCTGCCCGTAGGGACCAAACTGGTGCAGCTGGGTGCCTTCGACAGCCCTGAAATTGCAGCGTCGGAATGGCTGCGTCTGACAGGCACCTATCCGGATTTCTTCAACGGCAAAGATCAAGTCATTCAGCAGGCCACATCCGGCGGGCGCACGTTCTTCCGGCTGCGCGCGATGAATTTTGCAGACCTCAGCGATGCGCGCCGGTTCTGTGCGGCGATGTCCGCCGAAGGGGCGCCCTGCATTCCCGTTGTCGTCCGCTGATGACGCTGAACGCGACGATCCTTGCGCCCGCAGGATTGGAGATAACCGACTGGGAGGCCGCATTTTTTCGTGATGTTCGGCCCTTTGGCTTCATTCTGTTTGCCCGCAATGTGGACGCGCCCGATCAGGTGAGGCGCCTGTGCGCCGATCTGCGGGCCGCTGCAGGCCATGATGCGCCGATTTTTGTCGATCAAGAGGGCGGGCGCGTGCAGCGGCTGCGCAGTCCCCATTGGCGCGAATGGTTGCCGCCCATGGATCAGATGGCGCGTGCGGCGGACCCTGTGCGGTCCATGTGGGTGCGGTACCGGCTGATCGCGGAGGAGCTGCGGGCCGTGGGGATCGACGGCAACTGCGCGCCCTGCGCCGATATCGCCGGCCGCGTGACCCATCCGTTTTTGCGCAACCGCTGTTATGGCGATGATGTGGCGACGGTCATGGATGCCGCCCGCGCGGTGGCGGATGCACATCTGCACGGCGGGGTTTTGCCAGTGGTCAAACACATTCCCGGTCACGGGCTGGCGTCGGTCGACAGTCACAAGGATTTGCCCCGTGTCACCGCCAGCCGCGCCTATCTTGAGGATCAGGATTTTGCCCCGTTCCGTGCGCTGGCGGATATGCCGCTGGGCATGACTGCGCATATCGTGTTTGAGGACATCGACGACCAATCGCCCTCCACCACGTCCCGTGCCATGATGGACCTGATCCGCAACGATATCGGGTTTGGCGGGCTCTTGATGACTGACGATATCTCTATGGAGGCGCTGACAGGCGACGTGGCGGCCCGCGCGCGGGCGTCGATTGCGGCGGGCTGTGATGTGGTGCTGCATTGCAACGGCAAAGCGGACGAATTGCGCGCCGTGGCCGAGGCCGCAGGCCCGATGACACCAGCGGCGCAGGCCCGTGGTCAGGCGGCACTCTGTGCGCGCAAAACGCCCACCAGCGTTGACATTGCGGCCCTCGCAGAGGAACTTGACGACCTGATGAATTAGGGCGGCGGGGCGCGTGCGCGCGCTTGAGAGGGCAGGGATGTCAGACACCAATACCGATCCAGTGATCGACGTCAGCGATCGGCTTGCCGCCGAGGCGCTGATTGTGGACGTGGATGGGTTTGAGGGGCCTTTGGATCTTCTGCTGTCGCTCAGCCGGACGCAAAAGGTGGATTTGCGGCAGATTTCGGTGCTGGCCCTGGCTGAACAATACCTCAGCTTTATTGAAAAGGCGCGGGATTTGCGGCTGGAACTGGCGGCGGATTATCTGGTGATGGCCGCATGGCTCGCCTTTCTGAAATCCCGTTTGTTGCTGCCCCCTGACCCCACCGAAGAGGGGCCATCGGGGGAAGAACTTGCCGCGCATCTGGCGTTTCAATTGGAACGGTTGGCCGCCATGCGCGATGCGGCGGCGAAATTGATGGCACGTGATCAATTGGGGCGTGATTTTTTCGCACGAGGCATCACCGAAGACGTGACGCGGACCCGTCGGGTGACATATACCGCCACGTTGCTGGACCTGATGCAGGGCTATGCCCGCATCCGCACCAAAGACGAATTCCGCCCCTTCGTGATGGACCGCGAGAGCGTCTTTACCATGGAAGAGGCCTTGGGCCGGATGCGCGGTTTGATCGGTTTTGCGGGCGAGTGGACCGACATCCTGTCTTATCTGCCCGACGGCTGGGAAATGGACCCCGCGAAGCGGCGGTCTGCCACGGCGTCGACCTTTGCTGCATCGTTAGAATTGGCCAAGGAAGGCCGTGTCGAAATCCGCCAAAGCGACACGTTCGCGCCCATTCAGATCAGAAGGAAATCCGATGACGGATGATGTGACGGATCCCATCCCGCGCGACCCAAGCCCCGAGCAGGAAGAAAGCCTGTTCGAGGCCCCGCCGATGGGGGAACAGGAACGCATGGTGGAGGCGATTTTGTTCGCCACGGCGGAGCCCGTGACCGTCAAGGAATTGTCGGGCCGGATGCCCCACGGATGCGACCCTGCTGAGGCTTTGGTCCATCTGCGCAAACGCTATGAAGGGCGTGGCGTGGCCTTGATGAAGGTGGGCGACGCTTATGCTTTTCGCACGGCCCCGGATCTTGGATTTTTGATGCAAAAAGAGACGGTTGAGACCCGAAAATTGAGCCGTGCAGCGGTCGAGACTCTGGCGATCGTATCGTATCACCAGCCTGTCACCCGCGCCGAAATCGAAGAGATCCGCGGCGTGAGTGTGAGCCGCGGCACGATCGATCAGTTGATTGAGTTGGAATGGATTCGGTTTGGCCGGCGCCGCATGACCCCCGGGCGGCCTGTCACGTTTGTCGTGACGCAGACGTTTTTGGATCATTTCGGTCTGGAATCCGCGCGTGATCTGCCCGGGTTGAAAGAATTGCGCTCCGCTGGTTTGCTGGAAAGCAGGCCCGCGCCCGCCACCGGTGAACCCGATGACGATGAGGACGACGACGACGACCAGGCCGAGATGTTTGACGAGGCCTGAAGCTCCCTTAGTTTTGCCAAAGTTTCCCACTAGGGTGGCGAAACAGGAACGAATGCTTAAATAACGATTGTCGCAGAGCGGAGACGTCAGATGGACAGAATTTTGAGAATGATTATGCGGCGCCTTGTGAACAAGGGTGTCGACAGCGGGATCAAGGCCATGGCGCGCCGTGGAAAAACCGGTGAGGACACCGAGCAGGATCGCGAATTGGAACGCAGAGGGCGCCAGAATTCGAAGAATTTGCGCCAGGCCTCCCGTGTCATAAAACGCATTAACAGGTTCTGAATTTCGACTTAGCGAAATTTTAGGACGGCACGGGGCATAAGTCGCGCAATCCTCTTGCGTAAAGGTTTGTGCCCCATGACGTTTTCCATCCTGAACAATGCGCCCCGTCAGCCGCTAAACTATATCCGTTTGGCAATTCGCGCGCGCTTCATCGCTGCTGCGGCGATGATTGGATGTGCTGGGGTTGGCCTCTGGGCGAGTTTTCTTGGCATCAATATCGCCCTACAGCCGCTAGAAGGTGGTGCGGCGACCCATCCGTTGACCGCGGTGTGTCTGATCGCACTGGGGGTGTGCATTCTCAAGGCACAGCGGTATGGGGCTGCTCCGTTTTGGCAGGTTGCCGTGTTGGGAACGATTGTGGCGATTTGTGCCGCACGGCTGATGGATGCGGTCCTCACTGGATCGACGGGCACAACCTCAATCGGCATTCTGGGAGCGGTGGACGGGTTTTCGGGACGTTTCAGTGTCGAAGCGGCGGGTGCGATCGGCGGCTTTGCCATGGCGATGCTTTTGCGTCAGACCAGCGCCCGCCTCGGGGCGCTTTTCATGGTTTTAGGGGTGGTGATTGTCCATAGCACAATCCTCCAGCTCAGCTATGGTGTGGTGTTTTTTGGCGGTGATGTTGGTTCATTCACCTTTTTGGGGCTGGCCGCGGTATCCGTGGCAATGGTGTCAGTTTACTTGAACAGGCCCTTCGTTCGGATCGCCTTCGCCAAGGGGGGGGCAGGGGCCCAAACGCGGATCATGTTGACGACAATTGTTTTTGTGCCCTGGGCGGCCGGCATCGTTTTGTTGGTGTCGGGGTCCGTTGCGGATGGCGTTGTCATGGCAACGGTCATTGCAAGTGTGACTTTGATCATGGCGGCAGTTTTGATGTGCACAATCGCGTATCATGAAAATGCAACGACCGCCAAACGCCGCGCCGAACTTGAACTTGCCATGATGAGCCGCATTGACGCGGCTACCGGTGCCCTGAACCGTTTTGGTGTGACTGAACGGGTTGAGGCCGCTTGGCTTGATTTTCGCACCACCGCTGCGCAGTTCGGCGTCATCATGATGGATTTGGACTATTTCCGCAGGTTGGACGCCACCTTTGGTGCGGGCGAAGGGGAAGGGGTGCTTGCGCGTGTTGCGCAGACCCTGGATATCCATCTGCGGGACAGTGACGCCTTCGGGCGTTGGGGCAGCAACGAGTTTCTGCTGGTTTTGCCCGTTGGTGATGTTCGTCATTTGGAAATTGTTGCGACACGCTTGCGGGCGGCCCTCGCGAACCCCGAGAACCCATTGTGTGAGGGCTTTGCAATGATGCCCGCGACGATGGAGGTCCCTTTGGGGATCAGCGCAATGACCGACAAGGATGACGCGCCCACCGATGCAATCGTGCGGGCCGACGTCAACCTTCATACGGCAAAAGCGGATGAGGCTTCTACCGTACCGGTCTTGTCAGTCGAACAAGAGGATATGTTCATCTTCGCAGGTGACACGGTCGCGGCGTTTGACGCCGATGCTGCCGCTGACAGCGTAGAGGCCTCTGACGACGACATTGAGATGCCGAAAAAGGTCGCAGGCCGAAGGGCGGCCTAGCCGGTTGTTTTAAAATGCTTGGACAGCTTAAGGCCCTGTCCCTGGTAGTTGGATTTAATGTCTCGGCCATAAAGCGCCTTCGGCGTTTGCGACATATATTCGTAGACAAGCCGCCCCACGCTTTGGCCATGTTCCAGCACAAAGGGGGCTTCATGACATCGAACTTCCAAGACGCCGCGCGATCCTTGGCCGCCTGCGCTGTCCCATCCGAACCCAGGGTCGAAGAAGCCCGCGTAGTGGACGCGAAATTCGCCGACCATGGCGATATAGGGGGCCATTTCGGCCGCGTAATCTGGCGGGATCGCGATCGCCTCGCGGCTGACAAGAATGTAGAACGCGCCTGGGTCCAAAATGATGCGCCCTTCAGTGGTCCGGATTTCTTCCCAGAACTCTTCAACCGCGTAGTGGTCGATCTTGGTCAGATCAATCACACCGGTGTGGGGTTTGGCACGGTAGCCGACCAAATCCCCCGACGCTGGACGCAGATCCACGGAGAAGCCCAGCCCGTCGGAAATTTCGGCCTCGCCATCCACAATCGGGCTGGTTCCATGCAATGTGCGCAGCGCCGCATCGTCCAGTAAGGTGTGACCTTGCCGAAAAATGATCTGATTCAACATCAGACCAGGCTGAACCAGGACCGAGAAGGATCTTGGACAAATCTCAACATAAAGCGGTCCGCGATAGCCGTCAGGCACGCGGTCAAATTCGGTCCCATTGTCCGTGATGATCCGCGTCAACAGATCCAATCGACCTGTTGAGGATTTGGCGCTGGCCGCCCCTGCCATCCCGGCCGGCAGGGACAAAGCTTCCATCAAAGGCACGACGTAAACGCACCCTTTTTCCAGAACAGCCCCGCCGGTCAGGTCGATTTCATGCATGGTGAACTGGGCCAGCCGGTCCGCCACGCGCATGTCTTTGCCCGCAAGAAAGGATGCACGAACCCGAAACGCGCGGTCACCCAAACGCAAATCCAGCGAGGCGGGTTGCACTTGGCCATCCTGTAAAGGTGCAGGGGCGGTGATGCCGCCAGCATTGACCAGTTCGGTGATTTGGGTGTCTGACAGAACGCCGTTTTTCATCGCAGTCCCCAAATGGTGGGCAAGTTACACATGCAAAAACGCCCGTCACCGCAGGAACGGGACGGGCGGTTTTGAATGGTCGGGCTAGCAGGACTCGAACCTGCGACCTTCCGTCCCCCAGACGGACGCGCTACCAGGCTGCGCCATAGCCCGACTTCTGGGGCTTCATACCCGATTGATCCGCTGGGGCAAGGCGTAAAACGCATGTTTTGGTCAGAACCTAACGGGTTTGAATCCGGCTGCGCACATCCTCGATGCGCGCCAAAAGGGGGGCGATCTGGGCCGCATGTGCGCCAAGCGCTTCAGGATCGGTTTTCTGCAGAAGATGGAACAGACGGGCGGGCGCTTTGCTGTCGTTGTCCGACGGATCGTCCGGAAAGGTAAACGTGGGCGTAGGCGCTGGCTCAGCCGCTTCTGTGGACGCCGCAATTTCAGGCGCAGGTGCATCCTCATCCGCTGAGGTTTCTACCGCGTCCTCCACGTCTGACGCAGCTTCCGTCGGGGGTGTCGTTTCGGCCGCGTCTTCAATCACCGCGTCTTCGGTCGGATCGTCAGCAAACATATCGAGGGTACGATCATCCAACGCGTCTTTCATCGGGGGCTCATCCGGTTTTGTGTCTTCAGCAACATCTTGATTTTCGGGCGCGGTGGGGGACGCCTCGGCATTGGAGGCCGACAGGTTTAGGGACAACGCCGGGCCTTTTGCGGGATGCGGCATGGCGACCACATTTGTGATCCCGACGTCTGCCACGGGGATTGCAGCAGGGGCTGAGGGCGCGGGATCAGGGGCTGCCAAGGCGTCGGCACCCATGGAGGCTATGTGTTTGACCCCCTGTTCGCGCAACAACTTTTGTGCGCCTTTGATGGTCATGCCGTCTTCGTGCAGCAACCTCTTGATTCCGGACAACAAATCCACGTCAGCGGGACGGTAATAGCGGCGTCCGCCTGCGCGTTTCACAGGCTTGACCTGACTGAATTTGCTTTCCCAAAAGCGCAGCACATGGGCGGGGGTATCCAGCGCGTCGCTGACTTCTGAGATGGTTCGAAAGGCGTCGCGGGATTTGGACATGCTCTGGCCCCCAAGCGTAGTCGTGCAGGCGTTAACGTTTGTTGCCGTCGGCCACGCGGTCTTTCATCAGATGACTGGGCCGAAAGCTGAGGACACGGCGCGGCGTGATGGGCACTTCTTCGCCGGTCTTGGGGTTACGGCCGACGCGGGCGGCCTTGTCGCGGATGGAAAATGTCCCGAAAGAGGAGATCTTCACGCTTTCGCCGTTGGTCAAAGCATCGGACATATGGGTCAAAACGCTTTCAACGAGGTCCGCGCTTTCGTTGCGCGACAGCCCGACTTCTTGATGAACGGCGTCGGCAAGGTCCATGCGAGTCAATGTCTTGTCGGTCATTTTGGCCCCCTAGTGAATTGAACAACCTTAGGCAGACCCGAAAAAGAGAGTCAATAACAACGACTTGTCAGCCTTTGTTGACACCTACCACCGCAAAACCACAGAACCCCATGCAAGGCCCCCACCGATGGCCTCGGTCACCAGCAGGTCGCCCTGTTTGATCTGCCCGCGGGCCACCCCGACAGACAGGGCCAACGGGATCGACGCGGCGGAGGTGTTGCCATGATCCGCCACAGTCACGACGACCTTATCCATGGGCACGCCCAGCTTTTTGGCCGTGCCCTGAATGATGCGGATGTTGGCCTGATGGGGCACGATCCAATCAACATCGTCATGGCCCAGCCCCGCCTTTTCAAGGGCAGTATTGGCAGTTGAGGCAAGCTTTTCAACGGCTTGGCGGAAAAGTGCGTTGCCTTGCATTTTGATGAAACCGGTTTGTTGGCTGACCATGCCGCCGTCGACATAGAGCATGTCGCGGTGTCGCCCATCAGAATTGAGGTCGGTTCCAAGGATGCCGCGATCGGCGGCGGTGCCTGTGCCTTCCGACGCCTCAAGCACCAGCGCGCCTGCGCCGTCGCCGAACAAAACGCAGGTGGCGCGGTCGGTCATGTCGAGGATGCGGCTGAAGGTTTCGGCGCCGATCACCAGAACACGGCGGGCTTGGCCTGACAGGATCATGCCATTGGCATTGGCCAGCGCAAAAACGAATCCGGCGCAAACGGCCTGCACATCAAAGGCAAAGCCGCGGGTCATCCCTAGTTTTTGTTGGATCATCGTAGCCGCGGACGGAAATGTCAGATCGGGGGTCGACGTCGCGACAATGACCGCGTCGATGTCATCGGGCACAAGCCCGGCCATGGAGAGCGCGTTTTGCGCGGCTTTGGTGCCGAGATCGGAGGTGTATTCATCATCGGCGGCAAAATGCCTGCGCTCGATACCGGACCGTGTGCGGATCCATTCGTCTGAGGTATCGAGCGTGGACTCAAACTCGGAATTGGGGACCACGCGGTCGGGCAGGTGGTGGCCGACGCCGGTGACAGTGGCGCGAATGGTCATGTCTGTTTAGGTGTCCTTGCTCGCGCCGCTGGTTTTGGCGGCCTCTTCCGTTGCGTCATCTTGCGCATGGACGGCGGCGGATGCAACCCGTGCGGCCAGCTTATCGGCAAAGGAGGACCGGCCAAGCTGGGCGGCCAGATCGAGGGCAGCCGCGACGCCGGTGGCATCGGCAGAGCCATGTGATTTGATGACCGTTCCGTTCAGGCCCAAAAACACGCCACCGTTGACACGGCGCGGGTCGATTTTGCGGCGCAACCGCCGCAGGGAGGTTGCGGCCAGCAAGGCTGCGATCATGCTGAACGGCGTGGCTTTGAACGCGGCACGCAGGCTGTCGGAGATGAAATTCGCCGTGCCTTCGCCGGTTTTGAGCGCCACATTGCCTGTGAACCCGTCGGTGACCACCACATCAACCCGGTCGGAGGGGAGATCGCCGCCTTCCACGAATCCGATATAGTCGAAATCGCCGTGCGGGGCGGCCTTGGCGATCATTTCGCCCGCGACCTTGAGTTCGGCGCGGCCTTTATGTTCTTCCGTGCCGACGTTCAACAGTCCGACCCGTGGGCGTGCAAGCCCCAGCCCATTGCGGGCGTAGGACGTGCCCATCAAGGCATAGGTCAACAGGTCTTCTTCGTCGGCGCGGATGTCTGCCCCCGCATCAAGCATCACATTGAAGCCTGTTTTATTGCGAGACGGCCAAAGGCAGGCGATTGCGGGCCGGTTCACACCTTCCGCTTTGCGCAGGCGGATCATGGACACGGCCATCAGGGCACCCGTATTGCCGCACGACACGCAAACGGCGGCGTCTTTGCTGCGCACCGCTTCAACCGCGGACCACATGGATGTGGCTTTGCCGTGGCGCATCACATGACTGGGTTTGTCGGTCATGGAGACTACATCACTCGCATGCACGACAGTCACGCGGGATGCAATTTTCCGTTTTGCCAAAAGGGGGGTAAGCTGATCCTGGTCACCGTGCAGCAAAATGTGCACATCGCTGTCCGCGCGGTCCAAAAACAGCGCAAGGCCCGCAACCACAGGTGCAGGCCCTTGGTCGCCGCCCATGGCGTCGACCGATAATACAAGTGTGCTGGCAGCATGATCAGTCATTGGGTTCCCCTGTCTGACTGACCCTAAAGCTTAGGCTGCGTCGTCGTCCAGATCGATCTCGTCGGCCTGAGCAATCACTTCACGGTCTGCATAGTGACCGCAGGACGGGCAGATGTGGTGGGGGCGCTTCAGCTCACCGCAGGAGGGGCATTCGTTTGGGTTTGCACCGTCCAGAGCGTGGTGGGACCGGCGGTTGTTCCGACGGGATTTGGAGATTTTATTCTGTGGGACAGCCATGTCTCAACCTCGGGTTAGGGGCGGCCCATATTCGTTGGGGGCCCGTGTGAATATCGTGTTTCAAACCAGTGGCCAAAGGCCGTGGCGTGATCCGTTCGGGGGGCTTTAGGACATATCCGCCAGCCTGTCGAGACGTGATCTGAAAGAAGCCGCGAACATACTGCGATTCCTTTATTTGGCAAGTGGGATTTGCGCCCCGTTGTGGGAGGGCAAAAGGCGGGCGCTATGCGTCGCCGTCGTCTTTGTTTTCAAGGCCCGCCCGCAGGGCTGCAAGACCTGCAAAGGGGCGCGCGTCTTCGTCCGTCATGGCCGCTTTGCCCGGTTCGGTGAACACAGCCTGCCCGATTTCGGCGCCGTCTTTGCGGGGGAAGGGGGGCAGGGACAGTGCGAGGGCTTCGGCCATTACGGCCACCAGATCAAGGGTTTCGGGCAGCGGTTCGGTGGTGTCGTCCTCGGGCATTTCGACTTCAGCCGCGTCGGGGACGTCAAAATGTGCCGTATAGGTCCGCATGATGTCTTCATCGATCCGCGTGGTCACGGGTTCAAGTGTAATGACGCAGGCCTGTTGCACCGTGGCACCCAAGCTGGCCTCAAGCCGCCAGTCAGATTTGCCCATGGGGATCATAGCACCCGTCAGCCGCAGTTTGCGGATCGTCAGCACATCGAGGGTCTCGGCCAAGGCCGCACGCCCTGCGGCATCGGGTTCGATAGTGAACGCACTGCGTTTGCGGTTGGGCAGGTCAGCCAGACGGAGGATATGGCTTGGAATTGCGGTCATGTGCGGGCACCCTTGAATAACGTCGCCTGATGGCTGTAAATGCGTCAAACGCCGCGAAAAGCCAATGCAAAAGCGCCACGTCCGGTGCAGCATGCAGGCACAACAGGCGGCGCAACAGGGGTGAGTGAGCATGAGCCACGACAACAGCACGACACAGGTCGCATTCGGGGCCGGATCAGCAAAGGGTTCGACCCGTGTGTCATGGATCGGGCGCGCCGCACGCGCCACCTTGGTGGGCACAGCGCTGTTTATGGCCGTGGGCTGCACAACGATGTTCCGCAATCACGGCTACGCGCCCAGCGATGATCAGTTGGCCGAGGTGCTGGTGGGCGTCGACACGCGCGACACGGTGGCCGATGTGGTTGGCCCCCCTACGGCGTCCGGTGTGACTGATGGTGGTGATTTTTTCTACGTGGAAAGCCGGTTCCGTCTGTATGGCCCGCTTGAGCCCAAGGAAATTGACCGTCAGGTCGTCGCGATCCGGTTCGACGCGGACGGTGTTGTCAGCAATGTGGAGCGGTTCGGGCTGGAGAACGGCAATGTGGTGCCGCTGTCGCGCCGCGTGACGCAGGACAATGTGCGCGACACCACGTTCTTGCGGCAGCTGTTTGGGTCGATCGGGCGGTTTAACCCCGCTGATTTCCTCGGCGACGGGTAGGCTTGCACTTTGGCTGCGCGCGCGACCGCAGTTTCGGGGCAATTGAATGGGGCACAGCCTGTCGCACCTTTGGCGCGCGGAGGCTACGTCGCGCGATTGGCCACGGGTGTGGCGGATGTCGAGGCGGCCCAGCGGTTGCGTCATTTGTGTTTCTTTGAGGCCGCAGGGTTGCCCGTGGAGCACGGTGGGCTGGACCGCGATGCCTTTGATCCGCTGTGCGACCACGTTTTGGTGGAGGACGCCCAAGGCCGATTGGTGGCCGCATGCCGCGTGCAGGTTCATGCAGATGCCGCAGCGGCGCAGGCGGGATACACAGGCGCGTCATATGATTTGACCGGGTTGGAAGGCGTCCTTGGCCCGTTTCTTGAGCTTGGCCGGTTTTGCATCGCGCCCAACGTGTTTGATCCGGATGTCATGCGGTTGGCGTGGGGGATGCTGGCGCGGATCGTCGATGCCCATATGGTGACATTTTTGTTTGGCTGTTCGTCTTTTGCGGGCACGGATGCGCTGGCGTATCGGCCCTGTTTTAACCTTCTGGCGGCCCGTCATGTGCGGTGTGACGTTGGGGTGGGCGCGGCAGAGGTCGTGCGTTTTGCCGAAGCAGCGGGCCCACTGCCGGATACTGTGCAGGACAGACGGGCGGCTTTGTCGATGGTGCCACCTTTGTTGCGGACCTATCTGAGCATGGGGGGCTGGGTCAGTGATCATGCGGTCGTGGACCGTGCGATGCGGACCTTGCATGTTTTCACCGGTGTTTCCATTGCGGATATTCCGCCTGCACGGGCCGCGGCACTGCGGTCGGTGGCCACTGATGCCTGATGCGCCTGCGGCGGGCGGGCAACAAAATTCCGGAATTTTGTTGGGCCTCCGGCGGGAGTTTTTGGGTCAGATGAAGGAGAGGGTGCGCCTTTTGCGGTTGAAGTGATCAGATCACGGGGCTAGCTGACGCCCATGGCACGCGCACCTTTGTTACAAGCAACCGAGATTTCCCTGACCTTTGGCGGGGAGCCCGTTTTTGATGATCTGTCCCTTGTGGTTCAGCCCGGCGACCGCGTGGCGCTGGTGGGGCGCAACGGGTCGGGCAAATCGACCTTGCTTAAGGTGATGGCAGGTTTGGTAGAGCCGGACCACGGTGCTGTCGTGGCAGCCCCCGGCCTGAGCGTTGGCTATATGGAGCAGGACCCGACCATGGAGGGCTGTGCGACATTGGGCGATTATGCCGCCAGCGGGTTGGATGTGTCCGAGGCGTGGCGGGTTGAGGCCGTGGCCGAAGGGTTGAAATTCGATCCCGCGCGCGATGTCACCGTGGCCTCAGGCGGGGAGCGCAGGAGGGCGGCTTTGGCCAAGCTGATGGCCGAAGCGCCGGGGTTGATGTTGCTGGATGAGCCGACGAACCATCTGGATATTGAAGCCATCCGCTGGCTGGAGCGTGAATTGGGCCAGACCAAAGCGGGTTTTGTCCTGATTTCCCACGACCGCGCCTTTTTGAACGCTTTGACACGGGCGACCTTTTGGATTGATCGCGGGGAGGTGCGCCGTCAGGAAGAGGGTTTTGCCGCCTTTGAGGCCTGGCGCGACAAGACCTGGGCCGACGAGGACATGCAGCGCCACAAGCTAAACCGCAAAATCAAGGCGGAGGCTCGTTGGGCCGTCGAAGGGATTTCGGCACGTCGCAAACGCAATATGGGCCGCGTGCGGGCCTTGCAGGATTTGCGGGCAGAGCGGGCGGGCCAGATCAAACGTCAGGGCACCGCTGCGATGGCGTTTGAGGCAGGTAAATCCACCGGCAAACGGGTGATTGAGGCGGTGGGGTTGAAAAAGGCCTTTGGCGATAAAACCATCGTACGCGGCTTTGATCTGGAGGTGCAGCGCGGGGACCGTGTGGCCTTTGTCGGGCCAAATGGCGTGGGCAAGACCACGTTGATCAAGATGTTGCTGGGGGAGGTTGAGCCCGATGCAGGATCGGTCAAATTGGGCACCAACCTTGAGATTGCGGTCTTCGATCAGGCGCGCGCGCAGCTGAACCCCGACGCAACGCTGTGGGACAACCTGACGACGGACCCCAGCATGGCCGTCAGCGGCAAAGCCGATCAGATCATGGTGCGCGGGCAACCCAAACACGTTGTCGGATATCTGAAGGAATTTCTGTTCGACGAACGGCAGGCCCGCGCGCCGGTGCGGTCGCTGTCAGGGGGCGAAAAGGCGCGGCTTTTGTTGGCGCGGCTGATGGCGCGGGAATCGAACGTGCTGATTCTGGATGAGCCAACAAATGATCTGGACATCGAGACGTTGGACTTGTTGCAGGACCTGTTGGGCGACTACCCCGGAACCGTCATGCTGGTCAGCCACGACCGTGATTTCATCGACCGAGTTGCCACGACGACCATCGCGATGGAGGGGCAGGGCCGTGCCGTGACCTACGCGGGCGGTTGGTCGGATTATCAAAGCCAGCGCGCCGCGGATGCCCCGATCGAGGAAAAGGCAAAGCCTAAGACGGTCAAGACGGAGGCGACGAAATCTCAGGCGCAGAAATCGGGCTTGAGCTTTACGGAAAAGCACCGGCTTGAGGCCTTGCCCGACATTATTGCGCGGCTTGAAGCGGAGATCGGCAAGCTTGAGATGTTGATGGCGGACCCGGACCTGTTCACGCGTGAGCCGGTTAAGTTCCAGAAAGCCACGGAGGCTTTGGTGGAGCGGCAAGACAAATTGGCCGCCGCCGAGGAAGAATGGCTGACATTGGAAGACAAGGCAGGCTAGGCCGCGACAGGTCAGCTTTTCCTGACCTTTGCCGATCAGAGGTGGACGCGTGATCTCTTGGCCGGATAGGTTGGGATGAGGGCAGATTGTGTCCGAAGACCTGCTGAATTGATTGGATATTTTGATGAAATCTGTGATTTTCGCCCTTTTGGCGATGACAATGGCCGCTCCTGTTTTGGCCGAAACCCGCACCTATGGGCGCGTTGATCTGACCGGTTTGTCGCGTGACACCTCATGGCCTTACAACGCGGCCGGATTGTCCTATGTCATGGTGTGCAACGTGAACGGGCCGGATGGGTTTTTGACAGTGCGATCTGGGCCGGGCACGGATTTTGCCCAAGAACGGGCGTTCAACCGCCTTGCCATCCTTGAGGTCGACACCACACAGCGGCGCGGCAATTGGGTGCGTGTTGTGGATGCGCACCGCACCCACACCAAGGACGGGGCCGTTCAGGATTTCAAACCTTTGCCTGTCTCCGGCTGGGCGCACGATGGATATATGTGCAGCTTTTTGGACTGACGGCCGCGCGCTTTAGCGCGGTCAGCGGGTGGATGATTTTTCCGCCCGTTTGACCGCATCCCACAGGGCGTCCATTTCTGCCAGATCACTGTCGGCGGGCGTTTTTCCGCGTGCGGCCAGCGCGTCTTCGACGCCTTCGAACCGGCGTTGGAATTTGGCGTTTGCGCGGCGCAGGGCGTCCTCTGGGTCGACATTGAGATGTCGGGCGAGATTGGCCATGACGAACAGCAGATCGCCCATTTCGTCAGTGACGGCGTCGTGGGAAAGGGTATCACGGGCCTCGACCACTTCGGCGGCTTCTTCGGCGATTTTGTCGATCACATGGCCCACGTCGGGCCAGTCAAAGCCCACGCGGGCGGCGCGTTTTTGCAATTTCAACGCGCGCAGCAAGGCGGGCAGGCCGATGGCGACACCGTCGAGGGTGCGGGCCTCATCGCGGCTTGCGCGCTCTTCGGCCTTGATCGCCTCCCAGTCGGCAGATTGCTGATCGGGCGTTTTGGCGTTGCTTTCGTCGCCAAAGACATGGGGGTGGCGTGCGACCATCTTGTCGGACATTGTGCGCGCCACGTCTGCGAAGGTGAAGGCGCCGGCTTCTTGCGCCATTTGCGCATGAAAGACGGATTGGAACAGCAGATCGCCCAGCTCCCCCTTCAGGTCGTCCATGTCGCCGCGGTCGATGGCATCGGCGACCTCATAGGCTTCCTCAATCGTGTAGGGGGCGATGGTTTTGAACGTTTGTTCCACGTCCCACGGGCAGCCTGTTTGGGGGTCCCGCAGGGCTGACATGATGGCCAAAAGGCGGTCCATCTGCTCGGCGTCTTCGGTGGCGTGGATTTGGGTCTCGGACATATTGTGGCAGGCCCCTGTTGGTGTCACAGTGACGGTAATCCGGCAGTGAAGGAAGGTCCAGACATGCCCATTATCAACCGCATTGCGGGTTTTGCCGATGACATGACCGAATGGCGGCGACATTTGCACCAGCACCCTGAATTGGGGCAGGACTGCCACCAGACAGCTGCCTATGTGGTGGAGCGTCTGCGCGACTTCGGGATCACGGAGATCCATCAAAACGTGGCCGTGTCCGGTGTCATCGCCGTGATTGAGGGGCAAGGCGAGGGGCCGACCATCGGTCTGCGCGCTGATATGGATGCGCTGCCCATTGCCGAGACGACGGGGGCCGACTGGGCCTCGAAAAACCCAGGAAAAATGCACGCTTGCGGGCATGACGGGCATACGACGATGTTGCTGGGGGCGGCCAAGTATCTGGCAGAGACGCGCAATTTCGCAGGTCGCGTGGTGCTGATTTTCCAACCGGCAGAGGAAACCGGCGGCGGGGCGGAACTGATGGTTGAGGAAGGCGTATTGGATCGGTTCGGCATTCGTGACGTCTATGCCTTACACAACGCGCCGGGCACGCCCGTGGGTGAGTTTTACACCACGCCCGGGCCGATCATGGCCGCCGTTGATACCTTTCACGTCGACATCAAAGGCGAGGGCGGCCACGGAGCCTATCCGCAAGAGACCCGCGACCCGATCCCGCCGGCCCTGTCCATCGCGCAGGCCATGGGCACCATCGTCAGCCGCAACCACCGTGCGCTGGACGAATTGGTGGTGTCGGTGACGATGTTTCATGCGGGCACGGCGGACAATATCATCCCCGAGGATGCCTACCTGGGCGGCACGGTGCGGACCTTCGACAAAGACGTTCAAGCCATGGTCAAACGCCGCATGGCAGAGATTGTCGAGGGCCACGCGCGCGCGTTCAACGTGGAGGCCACGTTGCGCTATGAGGAGGGGTTTCCGCCCACCATCAACACCCCCCAAGAGACGTCTTTCGCCGTCGAGGTCGCCCGAGAGGTGGCGGCACAGGGCACTGTCACCCCCGACGTCGCACCCGAAATGGGGGCAGAGGATTTCGCCTATTTTCTGAATGAACGGCCCGGATGTTATTTGTTCGTCGGCAATGGCGATACGGCGGGCCTGCATCAGCCGAACTATGATTTCGATGACAATACAGCGCCTTACGGGGCGTCGTTCTTTGCGCGCGTGGCCGAACGGGCGCTGCCGTTGGGGGATGGTTAATGGCACTTGAGGATGCAAAAGGACAGATTGATCTGGCCTTCACGCGGGCCGATCTGAAGGGGGCCGCGTTTGAAAACACGTTCGGCGGGGCCACGTCGTTTTTGCGGCGCAAATACACCAAGGATTTGCGCGGGGTGGATCTGGTGGTCACTGGCGTGCCGTTCGATCAGGCGGTGACGAACCGGCCGGGCACCCGTTTCGGCCCCCGCGCCATCCGTGAGGCAAGCAGCCTGCAACCGTACGATCCGCCGTACGGTTGGGGCTTTGATCCGCTGGAAGAGTTCGCCATCGCGGATTACGGCGATCTGGCGTTTGATTATGCGAATGTTCCGGCAACGCCCGCGGCGATTACGGGACATATTGCGGGTATTTTGGAACAGGGCCCCGGCACCGTCACACTGGGGGGTGATCACTTTATCACACTGCCGATCTTGCGTGCCTATGCCGCCAAGTATGGCCCCCTTGGCGTGATCCAGTTTGATGCGCATTCTGACCTGTGGGCCGACGATGATATGGACCGCGTCGATCACGGCACGTTCATGTATAAGGCGGTGAAATTGGGGTTGGTGGATCCGGCACGATCCGTCCAGATCGGTATCCGCACCGAGTGTGGGGATTATTTGGGAATTCAATATCTTGACGCACGAACGTGCCACGAAAAAGGCGCCGATTGGGTCGTATCCCGCACGCGTGAGATTGTGGGCAGCGGCCCCACCTATGTGACCTTTGACATCGACGCCTTGGACCCGGCCTTTGCCCCAGGCACCGGCACGCCCGTCTGGGGAGGGCTGGCCAGCTGGCAAGCGGCGGCCATGCTGCGCGATTTGGCGGGCATCAATATGGTCGGCGGCGATGTTGTCGAAGTGTCGCCGCCCTATGATACCACAGGCGCCACAGCCATCGCAGGGGCCCATGTGGCGTATGAATTGTGTTGTTTAAGCCTTTGGAATAAAAGAAAATGATGGATTTCAATCAACCTGTCTCTGGCAATGATTTGGCGCGGTTTTCCGGGCTGCAGACGTTTATGCGCCTGCCCAGCATGGACACCGCAGCGGGCCTTGATGTTGGGTTTATTGGCATCCCGATGGACATCGGCACAAGTTGGCGGTCAGGCACGCGGTTTGGACCCAAACAGCTGCGGCAGGAAAGCGCGATGATCCGGCCCTATAATATCCAGACAGGGGCGGCACCGTTTGACAGTTTGCAATGTGCGGATCTGGGCGATATCGCGATTAACACGTTTTCATTGGCGGATAGTTTGTCAATTATTCAAAAGACTTACGAGGATATCTTAACCCATCCGGTGATCCCCATGGGGCTAGGGGGGGACCATTCCTTGACCTTGCCGATCCTGCGGGCCATGGCAAAGAAACACGGGCCCGTTGCACTGGTGCATGTGGACGCCCATGCCGATGTAAACGATGAGATGTTCGGGGAGCGGGAAACCCATGGCACGGTGTTCCGGCGGGCCTATGAAGAAGGCCTTATAACCCCCTCAAAAGTATGGCAAATTGGCTTGCGGGGCACTGGGTACACGGCGGAAGATTTCACAGAGGCCGCAGGCTGGGGATTTAATCAGCGGTTGGCCCCTGAGTTGTGGCATAAATCACTGATTTCGCTTGGAAAAGAGATTGTTGAGAGCATCGGCGATCAGCCGTGCTATATCACCTATGACATCGACAGCCTTGATCCCAGCTTTGCGCCGGGGACGGGCACGCCGGAAATTGGGGGGCTGACGACGATGCAGGCGATGGAATTGATCCGCAATCTCAAAGGGTTAAATGTGGTCGGCTGCGATCTGGTAGAGGTTTCGCCCCCCTATGATACGACCGGTAACACCGCGCTGGTCGGGGCGAATATCATGTTTGAGATGTTGAGTATTCTGCCCGGTGTTGCCTATCGCTGAACTTTCGCAAAAACTGGATATGGTTTGCGTATGGTTCGCGTATGGCTTGCGTATGGCAGGGGTGCCAGTTTGATCCCTTATTAGAGGTAAGACATTGATCTATATTGCTTATGCGTTGATTGGGCTGTTGGGGGCCATTTTGGTCGCCCTCATCTATGTCCGTGTTGCCCCCACCAAACCATCACACTGGCATGAGGTTGAGGTGCCATTGATGGCGCCGGGGGCCTATCCCAGCGCGGGCGGGCATCTGATCCAACGTGTGGTGCAGGGTGATGGGGTGCAGATGATGGCCCAGCTGGACCAGATCATTTGCGCCACGGCGCGCACCAGTGTTGTGGCAGGAACGGTTGAGGACAATAAGACTACTTACATGACCCGCACGAAGATCTGCGGATTTCCCGATTTCACCACCGTGCGGCTGATGACGGTGCCCGACAGCGACGATTGCATGTTGCAGGTCTATGGACGTCTGCGGTTCGGCCAATCGGATCTTGGGGTGAACCGCAAACGGATTGACGGCTGGATGGCGCAGCTTGACGCCATGGGTGGAGCCGCTACACCGACGCCATGATACCAACAGAACGCATGCAGCAGATCACCGAACGCTTTGAGTTTCTTGAAGCGCGGATGGGCGAGGGACTGGGTGGCGAAGAATTTGTCGCCGTCAGCCGCGAATATGCGGAACTGCGCCCCGTGGTCGAGGTTGTGCGCAGCTATCAGGCGCTGACAGCGGAGATTGAGGGCGCGGAGGCGATGCTGGCTGATCCCGAGATGAAAGAGCTGGCGGAGATGGAATTGCCCGATCTGCGCGCCCGTCTGCCCGAGGCGGAACAGGCGGTCAAACTGGCGTTGATCCCGCGCGATGCCGCTGACAGCAAGCCCGCCCTGGTGGAAATCCGCCCCGGCACAGGGGGCGATGAGGCCGCGCTATTCGCGGGCGATTTGTTGCGGATGTATCAACGCTATTCTGAGGCGCGCGGTTGGAAATTTGAAATCCTTGAGATGTCGGAATCAGAACTGGGCGGGATCAAAGAGGTCACCGCGCGGGTCGCTGGCACGGATGTGTTTGCGCGGATGAAATACGAATCAGGCGTGCACCGTGTTCAGCGCGTGCCCGAAACCGAAAGCGGCGGGCGGATTCACACGTCGGCGGCGACGGTCGCGGTGCTGCCAGAGGCCGAAGACGTCGATATCCAGATCAACGCCAATGACATCCGCATCGATACCATGCGGGCGTCCGGGTCAGGTGGACAGCACGTGAACACCACCGATTCCGCGGTGCGGATCACGCATATTCCGTCGGGGATTGTTGTGACAAGTTCAGAGAAATCCCAGCACCGCAACCGTGAGATCGCGATGCAGGTGTTGAAAACGCGTCTGTTCGATATGGAACGTCAAAAGCTGCATGACGAACGATCCGCCGATCGCGCGTCGCAGGTGGGATCGGGCGACCGGTCGGAACGCATCCGGACGTATAATTTCCCCCAAGGCCGGATGACGGATCATCGCATTAACCTGACCTTATACAAATTGGATCAAGTTATTGCCGGAGATCTGGATGAGGTGATGGATGCCCTGATCCAAGACGCCCAGGCGGCGGCCTTGGCGGAGATGGAGGGGTGAGCGAGGCCCAACGTCTGGCCTGGGCTGTGGACACGCTGCAAGCTGGTGGTCTCGCGGACCCGGTGCGGGAGGCGCGCCTGCTGTGGCGCAATGTGGGCGAGGATGACAGGTTTGAGGCCGCAGTGACCCGGCGTGCGGCACGTGTGCCGATGTCGCATGTACTGGGATACCGCGATTTTTGGAAGCATCGGTTCACGGTGACCTCAGATGTGTTGGACCCCCGCCCCGAAACGGAAACTCTGGTTGAGGCCGCGTTGGAAGTTCCCTTTCGCAAAGTGCTGGATTTGGGAACGGGATCTGGCGCGATTATCATATCTTTGTTGGCAGAGCGATCAGAGGCACGCGGCGTCGGCACGGATATATCCGAACGCGGGATCCTTGTTGCCGGTGCCAATGCGGCGGCGATTGGCGTGGTGGATCGGCTGATCTTGCCGCTGTCCGATTGGTATGACGATGTGGGCGGGCAGTATGACCTGATCGTGTCCAACCCGCCCTATATTGCGTTGGATGAGATGCCGGATCTGGCGCCTGAGGTCTCCCATGAGCCGCGCATGGCGCTGACCGATGAGGACGACGGGCTGTCGTGTTACCGCATCATTTGCGCAGGCGCGCCGTCGCGGCTGGTCGCTGGTGGCTGGCTGATGGTTGAGATTGGCCCCACCCAAGGGGAGGCCGTGGCTGCGATGATGTCGGCGGCAGGGCTGGTGTCCGTGGAGATTCGCCCTGATCTGGACGGGCGACACCGCGTTGTGATGGGCCAAAAGCCGCTTTAGGGGATGAAATTTACACCCAAAGTGTAAAAACCGCTTGCGATTAACGGTTTTGGAGGCATATTCATCCATGTCGGTTGGCAGGCATCGCCTCAGACTGACATAGCCAGAACATCGCAGGCACATGGATTTGGGTTTCACATGAGGTGAGGCCGGGCCGCGACAGAAAAGTTAACTGGAACCCTCTTATGAAATCTTCTCGGTCCCGTTCGCGGAACAAGAACCGCAACAACCGCCCCTCTGGTGGGAATATCGTCAACCGTGTGTTTGACAGCTCTGGCCCCGAAGGAAAGGTGCGCGGCACGCCGCAGCAGATCATCGAGAAATACAACCAGCTGCACCGCGATGCGGTCCTGGCTGGCGACCGTGTGAATGCTGAAAACTTCGCCCAGCACGCAGAGCACTATTTGCGGATGCTGGCCGAGGCGCAAAAAGAGATCGACGCCAAGCGCGAAGAGCAGGAAAAGCAAAACCGCGAACGTCAGGCGGAGCGTGACCGCGAACGTGCGGAACGCCTCAAGGCGCAGGAAGAGGCGTCTGCGGGCGGTGAGAATGAGGGGGAGGCCGGCTTGGTCGAAACTCCCGAAGAGCAGCCCAAAAAGCGGCGCAGCCGTAAGCCGAAACCAAAGGCGGAGCAACCACCGGCTGACGCCAACGCGGAGGCCAGCGAGGCGCCCGATGCGCCAGAGGCCGCCGAGTAAGTCAGCAGATTGCGAAAAGCCCCCACATAGGTCGGGGGCTTTTTCGTTGGACCAACCAAAATGTGCGCTGCCGCGCGTCATTATTTTTTGGTGTGACGAGGCGACGCGTCCCGTCTTGGGGGGGCGTGTGTTGGGCTGTTGGATGCCTCCGGCGGAGGTATTTTTGACCCAAAGAAGCAAAGCCGCCCCACATCCGTCTCAGAGCCGTCCCAGTGTGGCCAGCCAGGTGCAGAATGATCCGAGATCTGCGTGCTTAATTTTCAGATTTGAGGGAGCGGGCCAGCGCGCAAAAACGTTCCAGATCGATCTGTTCGGCGCGGTCTGTCGGTTTGATATCGGCGGCCCCCAGATGGTCTTCGATTGCGGGGGAGAGGCCTTTGAGAGAAGCGCGCAGCATTTTGCGACGTTGGTTGAAGGCGGTGGCGGTGACGTGCTGCAACATCTTTGCGTCCGCAGGATAGCGCGGCGCGGGCAGGGCGGTGAGGTGGACGACAGCACTCGAGACTTTGGGCGGCGGCGAGAAAGCCTCAGGCGGAAGGTTTAGTACGATGCGCGCGTCGGCCCGCCATTGGGCGAGGATGGCAAGACGTCCGTAGGCTTTGGACCCAGGTTCGGCCGTGATCCTTTGGGCGACCTCCCGTTGAAACATTAAGGTTAATGTTTCCCAAAAGGGCGGCCAGGCAGGCGGGGTAAGCCAACGTACAAGAAGTTCCGTCCCCACATTATAGGGCAGGTTGGCCGCCACACGGATCGGCGGTGTCAAATGGTCGAGGGGATTGACGTCAAGGGCGTCCCCGCACATCACCTCAAGCCTTTCGGGATAGGCCGCGGCGATCTCAGCCAAGGCAGGCAGGCAGCGCTCGTCTTTTTCAATGGCAAGCACGCACCGCGCGCCTTCGGCCAACAGGCCGCGTGTCAGCCCGCCCGGGCCGGGGCCGATCTCCAGCACATCATGGCCTGTGTTGTCGCCCGACAGCCGCGCGATTTTGGCTGTCAGGTTCAGATCCAGCAGAAAGTTCTGCCCAAGGGATTTCTTCGCGGCCAGCCCATGGGTGTCGATAACCTGTCTGAGGGGCGGGAGGGTGTCGATGCTCATGTCTTCATCTGACCCAACAAAACTCCCCCCGGAGGGCCGCTTTCCGTCTGGCGCGCCGATGCCATCTGGGCGGCCATGCGCAGGGCAGCAATCATGGAGGTCGCGTCGGCAGTGCCGGTGCCCGCGATATCAAATGCGGTGCCGTGGTCGGGCGACGTGCGAACGAAGGGCAGGCCAAGGGTCACGTTGACGCCGGACGAAAAATCCAGCGTTTTGATCGGGATCAGGGCCTGATCGTGATACATGCAGATCGCCGCATCATAGGTCGCGCGGGCGGCGGGGTGGAACATCGTATCGGCGGACAGGGGGCCGGTGATGTCCAGACCTTCGGCGCGCAGGGCGTCGAGGGTTGGGGCGATCAGGTCAATCTCCTCCATCCCCATTTTGCCACCCTCGCCTGCATGCGGGTTCAGGCCGGCCACCGCCAAACGGGGTTTGGGGATGCCGAAGTCGCGGATCAGAGCCGCATGGGTGATCAGGATGGTATCGGTCAGACTGGCCGCTGAAAGCTGGCTGGGCACCTCAGTCAATGGGATATGGATGGTCGCAGGGACCACACGCAGCATGTCGCAGGCCAGCATCATCACCACGCTGTCGCGCCCTGCGAGGGCTGCCAGAAATTCGGTGTGGCCGGGGTAGGCGAAGTCTGCGCCGTCGATCAAGGCCTCTTTGTGGATGGGGGCGGTGCACAGGGCGGAACATTGTCCCGTCTGCACCAGCGACACGCCGTCTGCGATCGCATCGATGACGCCTTGGGCGTGGGCGGGGGTGGGGTGGCCCGGCACCCGTGGTGCCCCGAAATCGCGGGGAAGGACGGGGAAGGCCGTGGCGGTGGCCGCTTCAGCGGGCGTTGCTACGGCCTGCCATTCGGTCCCTGCGGGCAGGTGGCTGGGATCGCCCAGCCAGACCATCGGAACCTCACCCCGGCAGGCCGTCCAGGCCGCCACGGCGATTTCGGGCCCGATGCCCGCCGGTTCCCCGCAGGAAATTGCGATGGGTTGCATCAGTTGAAGGTGATCGTCGACGCGGCGCGCAGATCGGCAAGCAGGGCATCCGCGAAGGTGCCCAACCGCTGCGAGCGCAGCTGATTGCGGATCGCGTCGCGGTCTTGTCCTTCGCCCAAGGCGGGCGTGCGGCCACACATCATCAAAAACACCAGCGTTTCACCGTTGGCGCGGGTCAGCACATAAGAGGTCTCGCCCGGGTCCAGCTTGGCCAGTTCAATCGCCACGTCTTGCGGGATGTCAGAGGGCGGCAACACATCCCGTTCCAGCTGTTCGGGGGGCAGATTGCGGGCGATGCCATACAGGTCATCGCACGTGTCCACATTGGCGTCGACGCGGGCCGCTTCGCGCAGGCCGCGATCGCTGAGACCGCCGGGAATGTAGAAGGCGGCGTATTCAATGGCGGCGGGTTCTTGTGCCGCGCGGGGCACTTCGCGGACGCCGCGCATCTGGAACAGGGCCACGCCGTTGGTGATCGGGATGGGGGCCGTGACCTCACCGGGGGCAAGATCGAGCAAAAGGCCGCGCAATGCGGGCGGATAATTGGTGATAGGCAGCCAGTCAAGACGCCCACCGCGGGTGCGCGAGGGCAGGGCCGAGACGCGGCGGGCCTCGGCCTCAAACGCGGCTGTGGAGGTCAGGCGGCTGATGCGGTCTGCGGTGGCGCGGGCCTGGGCGGCCTGCGGCGGGGGGGCTGGGATGATGATTTCCGACAACAGCACTTCGATGCCCGAGGAGGCGTCGGCTTGCCCCAACGCCTGATCGATCTCGGCCTCGGAGACTTGGGCCCGGTCGCCGTAGCGGCTGCGGATGTAGTCGCGCCAGCTGACGTTGATCAGCACGAAGTCGCGGAAGGTTTCCTCGGACACGCCTTGCTGGCCGAGCAGCGTGATAAATTGGTCCAACTCAAGATTGGCGCGGCCTGCAAATTCCGCCATGGCGGTGCGCAGACCTTCGTCGGTGATGCTGAGGCCTGCGCGGCGCAATTCAGACAGTTTCAGGCGGTCTTCGATCAGCTGTTCGCGGGCCACATCTGCCAGATTGCCCGGCGTGCGGAAGACCTGCAGCATGGCTTCGCGCTGGGACAGTTCGTATTGGCTGATCACGTCACCATTGACGGTGATCGCGGGGCCGAATTGGGCGGTTGCCATCGTCGGGGCAAGGCTGGGCGCGAGGGCGGCTGTGGCCACGGCTGTTGCCACTGTCAGGGCGCGCAGGAGGGGGCGAAAATGTGCGGTCATCGAAGAGGTATTCCTTATTGCGTGCACTGGTGTGCCGGTACGTCCGCGCTGCGTCCGGCGCTAAAGCCGTTCAGCCCGATGGACAAACCGAAGTCCGTGCTTGGCGAAAGTGTAGTCGAAGTTGTAAAGCGGCGCGACACCGAAAAATCCACCGTCACGCATTCGTTTTGCCAGCCGACCTCAAGCCCTGTGCGGCTGGGGCTGTTTGAGATGACATCGTAGCGTGCGTTGAGGCCCGCAGACCATGTGGAATCGAACCGGTAATCGGCGTCGATGGTCCATTCGGACACTTTGTCGGATCGGCTTTCGAAGGTGTCGGCGGGCAGGAAGATATAGCTGGCCTCAAGGTCCAGTTTGCCACCTGACCAGCTGCCGCGCACTTCGGATTTGGTGACTTCGAATGCGTCATCAAGGATCAGGCGCGCGTCCAGGGCCAGCCCCATCGGAACGCGCAACTGGCCTGCCACGAGCCAATCAGATGTGGCTTGCGCCAGCCCGGAACTGCGCGAGAAATTGGCCGCCCCGGTGTCGCGGAACACGCGGCCCATGGTCATGGTGCTGTCCCATCCGCCGTTGCCTCTGCGTGTCCATGTCAGGCCCGCAGCCCCGCGCAGCCCTGTTTCAACCGCATCCTCCCCTGCAAAGCGCGACAGCGCAAACAGGTTGGCCTGATCAAATTCGGTGGCGGTGCTGTCTTCATTGACAACAGCATCGCCATTGACGGCAGACCAGGCCAGCTGCACCGTCGGTTCAAGAACATGCACCGCGCCGCTTGTGCGCCGCACCAACGGATAGCGCAGCGTGGTTTGGGCAAAGCCGGTGCTGCGCAGGGTATCGCCGGTCACGGTGTCGTCGGCCACGTTGTAAAAATCGATGTCGAAGCCGAGGCTCGCATCCGCGACGAGGCCGAAGTCTGTGACCAGATCGCGCCGGTAGGCGGTGCCAAAGCCCAGCCGCGCCACATCACGCCCGCCCAGATCGGTGGCGGTCGCCTGCGCCGTTGTTTCGCGGTAGTGCGCTTGAAAGTCCGAGGTGAAGGTAAAGGTGCCGCCCCAACGGGGTGTCACGCGCCGTTCCCATTGGGCGTCGGCCAGCAGGGGCGGCAACGTCTCGGAGGGTTCCCCGTCGCGCAGGGACGAAAAATAGGTGAGGGAGCCGCGGAACATGTCGCGGTCGCGGACCCGTTCGACAGAGATTTCACTGTCGAGTCGGTCCTTGTCGGAATAGTCGTATTCCAGCAGGTAATCATCGTCTGAGGTATATTCGACGTCAAACCGCAGGATCACATCGCGGCCCAGATCAAAAATGCCGTCCGCAAACAGATAGGCGCGGGTGTTGTCGGTCAGGTCATCGCGTGTGACGGCCCCTTCGATCGCCAGATTACCGCGCAAAAACGCCTGTCTGTAGGCGGCTTCAAGCGTGGTGGTCGAGGTCGACAGATAGGGCGTCAGCGTCAGGTCACGGTGGTCGCCCAGCCGGATGAAATACGGCAGTTTGATCCCCGTCCCAAGGTTATCCGTGGTGCGCAGGCGCGGGATCAAAAGGCCCGTGGCGCGGGTCAACGTGGGATCGGGCAGGCGCATTTGCGGAATGTAGAAAATCGGCACACCTGCCACACGAAAGGTGGCGTCATCAAAATAAAGCTGACGTTCCTCTTGGTCATGGACGACGCGGCGGGCGCGGATTTCCCACAGCGGCGTTTCACCGGTGGCGCAGATGTGGCACGACGTGGCGGCCACTTGGTAAAGTTGCGTGTACCGCCCGCCCACACGGTCGATCTGGTTGGCCGCCAGTTGCAGCTGTTGGTTCAGCACCAGCCGCGCGCCTTGCAGGATGCCGTTTTCCAGCCGTGGATCAAGCGACGCCTGATCGGCGTTCAGGATCGTTCCATCGGGTGTGACGATAAAAATGGGCCCGTCGATGGTCAGCCGGTCGGCGGTTTGATCAAAGGTGATCCGCCGCGCGCTGAGCCGCGTGCCGTCAAAGAACACCTCAACATTGCCATCGGCCACGAGGGTCTGGCCCCCTGCGGGAATGAACACACTGTCGGCCACAAGCGTAGCGGCGGACTGGGCGGCCACCCCGGTGGGGGCCTTCAGGGCGAAAAGGCCCAGCAAAAGTGCCAGCAGCAGACGCAGATGCATCAGCCGTCCTCCGTGTGCAACAGCAGGCCCAAGGCTGCCCCGATGGCGGCGATGGGCGGGGCCCAGGCCGCCAGAATGGGGGGGATTTGCCCGTTCTCTCCTAAGATTTGCGCGAAGTTGCGCAAAAAGAACAGGGCAAAACAAATGAGCACGGCTGTAAGGACCATGACGCCCGTGCGTCCGCCCCGTTGGTGGCGCATGGTAAAGGCCGACCCGATCAGCACCATCGCCAGCAAAAACAGGGGCAGCGCCAGTTCCATGTGCATCCAGACGGCGTGGCGGGTGGCGGAAAACCCCGCGACCTCCAGCCGATCGATAAAGGCGGGCAGTTCCCAGATCGGGATAGAGGAGGGCGCGCCGAAGCTGTCGCGGATCTCATCCGCTGTCAGGGTTGAGGGGATGCGCAATTCGGCGTGGGTGGTGGCCCATTGTTCGGCCACGCGGGCGCGGTCCAGCGGCCAGACTTTGGCGTCGATCAGTGTCCATGCGCCGGGGGTCAGGGTGGCGGTTGCGGCCTCGATCCGGCGGGTGGGGCCGCCGGTGGGGGTGAATGTCAGGAAGGTGACGTCCTGCAGTTCGGTGCCGTCCAGATTTGTGCGCGCGGCGCGAATGACCGTTTGGCTGGTGTCGCTGCCCTGACGCAGCCACAGCCCGCCAGACGAAATGGACAGCACCGACGGGCCGCCGGATTTCAGCGCCGCTTCGCGCGCTTCGAATTCTTTGGATGTGGCGGCGACCAGTGGGTTGAACACGGCCACGGCCACAGCCCCGATCAACAAGGTCACGATGATGGGCGCGATCAGCGCCTTGAGCGCAGAGCGCCCCGCCGCCCGCGTCACGACCATTTCAGAGGACCGCGCGAGGCCCAGAAACATGGCAATCGTTGCCAGCACCATGATCAGGGGCATAATGCCATACAGCCCGTCGGGCAGGTTCAGCAGGCTGAGCTGCAAGACCTCTGCGAAGGAGGCATCGCCGCCAAAGCGCCGCAGCTGTTCGACCAGATCAATCAGCAACATCAGCAGAAAGAACCCGCCGAAGGTTGCGGCAAAGGTGATGGCGAACCGGCGGGCGAAGTAACGGTGCAGGATCATGGGGTGATCCCGCGCGGTTTGCGTTTGAAGAAATAGGGGCGGGCGGCGATGTGCAGCAACAGTCCCGAGATGGCGATGCCGCCGACGCCGGCCAGATACACGAACGGCCACAAGGTTTGCGGATTGCCCCGCGCAATGCTGGCGCCTGTGCTTTCAAGGATTTTCAGCACCACCACAAGGCCGACGGCAAACATGATCGACCGCCAGAGGCCAAAGCGGCTGAACCCACCGGCGACCAGGGCCGAAAAGCCCACAAGGCCTGCGACAAACCCCAAGGCGGTCTGCGCAAAACGGTCATGGCCGCGCAGACGCAAGGCGTCGGCCTCTGCGCCGGTTTCTTCCAGAATGGCGGGGGTGGGGTTCAACAGCTCCCACGTCCACAGGCCGCTGGCTGACCGGGCTCGGGCGTTGTCTTCGGACATCAGGGTGCTGACGTCATAGGCGAAATCCTCAAACCCTGTGGTGGCGAGACGGTTGGTGGCCACGTCATAGGTTTGGCTCAACCCGTCCACCATCACCAGCTGTGGGCCGTTGTCGGTGCGGATCAGATAAGCGCGCGACGCGGTGTAGGTGACACGGCGGGCGGGATCTGTGGCCTCGGAGATGAAGATATCCAGCATCTCGCCGTTCGAGCTGATGTCGCGGATGTAGAAGGTCACCCCGTCTGAGGGCGTCAGGAACTGCCCCGGCGTCAGCAATCGCGCCGTGAGGTTTTGGGAGATCTCCTCTTGTCGTTCGCTGAGTTGGGTCGTGGACAGGGGCACAAGGACATGCACCAGCGCGGACAGCAAAAGGGCAACGATGGCGCCGAAGTAGATCACCGGGCGGGCGAGGCGCGCGGGCGAATAGCCGGTGGCCTGCACGACCGTCAGCTCTGATTCCTGGCTCATGCGGTTGGTGACGTAAACGGCCGCCACAAAGGCCGAGAGCGGCAGAACGATGCGGATGATGGAGGGCAGCGACAGCGACGTCAGTTCCAAAAACACCCATGCCGATTGGCCGTCCGCGATCAGTTGGTCAAACAAGCGCACAGCGCGGTTGATCCAATAGATCAGCACAAGGATCAGAGAGAAAAAGCCAAACAGGATCAGCAATTGCGACAGCATATAGCGGTCAAAACGTGCCACTGATCCTACCCCTCGCGTTGTGGCCCGTAAAGTCGGGCGCTCATTGACGTCAATGTTATCCCATTTGCCGTCCCAACCCAAGTGCTGTCTGGTCAAGGGGCGGGAGGCAGGCTAGCTATTGCTCAAGCAGATGAAATTCACATGAAAACACAGGTGTCTTATGACCGAATTGTCCAGCCCTTTGCCGACTGTCACGATCCACGAAACCGACCTTGCTGTGCTGGCCGACCGGACCGGTGCCATCGTGGTGTTCGCCACGCCGGACGGCAAGCTGGATCAGGGGACGCGCAAGGTCAGCACGCTGACGAAAAAGTCCCTTGTGCGGGTTGTCGAAAGCGAGGCGTTCGAGAAGGCCAAAGAGGGTGAGGCCCTGACCATGGCCTATCCGGTGGGCATTGCGGCCTCCAAGGTCATTCTGATCAAGATGGGTCGCCGCCCATCGGTTGAGGTGGCCCGCAAAGCCGGTGCCGCCATTGCCAAGTCGCGCGGCACCGATGATGTGTTGATCCTGGGCGGCAGCATCGGGCGGATGGCAGACGTGGCCTATGGCTGTGCGTTGCGCGGCTATACGTTTACCGCGCACAAGACGGCAGATGCAGACCCTGTGGGGGCGATTGACGTGATGGCCAATCAGCCCGATGAGGTGCGCGCGGCGGCCGATGTGATGATGGCCGTGGCGGAAGGCGTGGTCTTCACCCGCGATCTGACCAATGAGCCCGCCAACCACCTGACCACCACGGAATTCGCCAATCGTCTCAAGGAGATGGAGGCGATTGGCCTGACGGTTGAGGTGCTGGAGGAAGACAAGCTGGAAGAGCTTGGCATGGGGTCGCTGTTGTGTGTGGGCCTTGGGTCTGCGTCCCCGTCCAAGGTGGTGGTGATGCAGTGGAATGGCGGCGGCGATGAGGCCCCGTTTGCCTTGGTCGGCAAGGGCGTTGTCTTTGACACGGGCGGCATTTCGCTGAAACCTGCGGGCGGCATGGAAGATATGACCATGGATATGGGTGGCGCGGGCGTGGTGTCTGGCGTGATGAAAACGCTGGCGTTGCGCAAGGCCCGCGCCAACGTCGTGGGGCTTGTGGGGTTGGTGGAAAACATGCCCAGCGACCGCGCCACGCGGCCCGGCGATGTGGTGACCTCCATGAAAGGGGACACGATTGAGGTGATCAACACCGACGCCGAGGGACGTTTGGTGCTGGCCGATGTGCTGTGGTACGCGCAAGAGCGGTTCAAGCCCACGGGCGTGATCAACCTGGCGACCCTGACGGGGGCCATCATCATTGGCTTGGGCCATGAGAACGCAGGCGTGTTTTCCAATGATGACGCGCTGTGCAACCGGTTCCTGAAGGCGGCGGCGTCCGAACATGAAGGCGCGTGGCGCATGCCCATGGGCGCGGCTTATGATGCCAAGCTGAAGTCGCGGATTGCGGATATGAAGAACGTGGGCGGGCGCGATGCGGGATCCATCACGGCGGCGCAGTTCCTGCAACGGTTCATCAAAGAGGGCACGCCGTGGATCCATCTGGATATTGCCGGTGTCGCGTCCGTCAAGGCGGAGACAGCGCTGGCGCCTGCGGGGGCCACGGGCTGGGGTGTTATGGCGCTGAACCGATTGATTGCGGATGATTATGAAACGTGACGCTTATCCAGTCTTGCCGGCCGTCTGCGCGAAAGGCTAGCAGATGGGGGCGGTTTACTTTTATCACCTGACCCAAGCCAGCGTCGCGCAGACCTTGGCCATGTTGCTGGACAAATCGCGCCAGGCGGGCTGGGTGATTGAGGTGCGTGGGACGGATCCGGCCGCAATGGCGCGGTTGGATCAGGCGTTGTGGGCAGGCCCGCCGGAGGGGTTTTTGCCCCACGGTCTGGCGGGCGGTGATCACGACGCGGATCAGCCGATTTTATTGACGACGGGGCAGGGGGCGGCCAATGCGCCGACCTGTGTGATGTCTGTGGATGGGGCCGATGTGACGCCGGATGAAGTTCGGGCGTCTGAACGGGCCTGTGTGATTTTTGACGGGCACGACGGGGATGCTGTGGCGCGCGCGCGGGTGCAGTGGAAGGCGCTGACCGATGCGGGCTGCAAGGCCCAATACTGGAGCCAGGAAAGTGGACGCTGGGAGATGAAGGCGGAACGCTAAAATTATATAATTTTAGCCGCCGATCCCGAAACCGCGCAAACCATCCAGGACGAATTGCACCGACAGGGCTGCCAAAAGCATGCCCAGCAGTCGTGTGACCACGGTGATGCCTGTTTTGCCCAGCAGACGTTCCAACTGGCTGGCGATCAGAAACATCAAGAACACCAGGGCCAGAACGGCCGCGAGGACAGCCATGACCGAAGCATAGCCTGCGGCATCTTCGGTTTGGCCGATCAGCAGAATGACCGTCGCAATGGCACCGGGCCCTGCAATCAGGGGGATGGCGAGGGGGAAGACGGACGGGTCATCGTCGGGCTCGTCATCGTCATCCGTGGCCTGATCCTCGCGCCGTTTTTGGCGGCGTTCGAAGAGCATATCGAGGGCGGTCAGGAACAGCAGGATGCCGCCCGCAATACGGAACGCGGGCATGGAGATGCCAATGAAGTTGAGGATGCCTTCGCCGAAGATCGAAAACACCAGCAACACGCCCACGGCCACGGCTGTCGCGCGGACTGCGATCCGGCGACGTTTTTCCGGTGACATGCCTGCGGTCAGCGCCACGAACAAGGGCGCAAGGCCGATGGGGTCGATGACCACAAACAGGGCGACGAAGGCGGTGATGAGGAAGTTTGGATCCATGGAGGGGGCTTCTTGAGGTCAGACGTGGATGTGCATATTTTTGAAACAGCGAAACGGGGGGCAGGACTGCGCCCTCCTCGGCTGGCTGTCAGGGCGAGTCCGCTTTTTCGAGTTTTTCGAGGGCGGCCATCCAGAGGCTTTCGGCTTTTTCCATCGCCTCGCGGACTTCGGCGTATTTGCGGTTCCAGGTTTCGAGCTCTCCCACGCGGTTGTCTTCATAGAGCGCGGGGTCGGCCAGCTTTTTGCTAAGCTTGTCGGCCATGTCGTTGATTTTATTGACGCGGTCTTCGCATTTGCGGACCTCGGCCTTCAGCGCGAGGCGTTGGTCGCGGGTGATTTTGGGTTTTTCGGGTTTGGGTTTTGCGGCCTTGGTTTTGTCCTGTTTGCGGGTGTCGGGCGTCAGGAGCATGCGGCGGTAGGCCTGCAAGTCGTCATCGTAGGGTTTGACGCGGCCGTCTTTCACAAGCCAGAGCCTGTCGGCCACGAGGCTCAGGAGGTGCATGTCGTGGGAGACGAGGATCACGGCGCCGGAATAGCGGGTCAATGCCTCGACCAGGGCCTCACGGGATTCGATGTCGAGGTGGTTTGTCGGTTCATCGAGGATCAAAAGGTGCGGCGCGTCGAGGGTGGCCAGTAGCAGAGACAGGCGCGCTTTTTGGCCGCCGGAGAGACGGCCCACAGGGGTTTCGGCCTGATCGACGCCGAGGCCGAAGCCCGCCAGTCGCGCGCGCAGTTTAGGGCCGCCCTCATGGGCGCGTTCGCGGAAGAGATGGTCAAGTGGGGTTTCGTCCACGCGCAGCTCATCCACCTGATGCTGGGCGAAAAACCCGATGCGCAGTTTGGACGACGCGGCGAATTTTCCGCCCTTTTTGTCCAGACGGCCCGACAGCAGCTTGGAGAGTGTTGATTTGCCTTCGCCGTTGCGCCCCAGCAGGGCGATGCGGTCGTCCTGATCAATGCGCAGATCGAGTTTATCGAGAACAATCGTGTCATCATAGCCCACCGCGACGCCTTCGGTGGCGATGATCGGCGGGCTGAGTTCTTCGGGTTTGGGAAAGGTGAAGACGGTCCGCGCGGCGTCTTCTGGCGCGCGAATGGTTTCCATTTTCTCGAGCATTTTCACACGCGATTGTGCCTGTTTGGCCTTTGAGGCCTTGGCCTTAAAGCGGGTGACGAAGGCCTCAAGGTGGGCGCGTTTGGCCTCTTGCTTTTTGGCGGCGGCGGTCAGCAGAGCGCGTTTTTCGGCCCGCTGTTTGACGAAGAAATCGTAGTTGCCGGTGTAATAGGTCAACGTTTTGTCTTCGAGATGCAGAATGCCGCCCACCGAGCGGTTGAGCAGTTCGCGGTCGTGGCTGACGATCAGCACGGTGTGTGGATATTTGACGAGATACGCCTCAAGCCAGAGGGCGCCTTCGAGGTCGAGGTAGTTTGTCGGCTCGTCCAGCAGCAGCAGGTCAGGCTCAGAAAACAGGACCGCGGCCAATGCCACGCGCATCCGCCAGCCGCCTGAGAACGCAGAGCAGGGCTGTAGCTGTTCGTCGGCGGTAAATCCGAGCCCCTTGAGGATGGCGGAGGCGCGGGCCTCAGCCGACCAAGCGTCGATATCGGCAAGGCGGGTCTGGATGTCGGCGATGCGGCCCGGATCGGTGGCGGTTTCTGCCTCGGCCAGAAGGGCCACGCGTTCGGTGTCGGCGGCCAGAACCGTGTCGATCAGGGAGACTTCGTTGCCCGGCACCTCTTGGCTGACGCCACCGATTTTCCAACCCTTGGGCAGGGAAATGTCGCCGGTATCGAGCACCATTTCACCGCGGATGATGCGAAAGAGCGTGGTTTTGCCGGTGCCGTTGCGGCCCACGAGGCCCACTTTGTGACCTGTCGGGATGACGACCGAGGTGTTTTCCAGCAGCGTGCGGCCTTCGACGGAATAGGTGATGTCTGAGATGCGTAACATGAGGGGGCAGTGCCACGGGGCGGGGGCGGGGTCAATGTGTGGTGGGGCGGGGTCGATGCGGGGTAGGGCGGGGTCGATGCGTGGTAGAGCGGGGTCGTCCCTATGAAAATCAGCACTGCGGGGCGTTGGTATCCTTTGGGCGCGCGTTGGGCGCACGCAGGTTCATCATTTACATTCTTGCTCAAATTCTTTTCGCGCGTAAAGTAAGCGGTGGCGGCTTTGCTTATTTTCGTTACGCCGACGCGTGGAAAGATGGACTATGACGACCTCAAAAATCAAAAACATGGTCGACTTTGCGGCGGTCAGTGGCATCTCTCGTCCGACCTTGTCGAAGTATTTCAATGACGCTGAGAGTGTTCGGCCCTCTACGCGCAGCAAGATCGAGGCGGCGCTGGAGCAGCACGATTACCGGCCCAACATCTATGCCATCAACCAAAACCGGCGGCGCACGCGCAATATCGGTCTGGTTGTGCCAAACCTGACAGACCCGTTTTTTGCGGCCATTGCGCGCACGATTGAGGGGCTGATCCTTGAGGCGGGCTACAATCCGCTGTTGCTGAGTTCGCATGGCGGGCCGGAGCAGGAGATTTCCAATCTGGACAGTTTGCGGTCGATCAAACCGGCGGGCGTTTTGCTGGCGCCCTTGGGGCGCGCGTCCAATGCGGATGCGGTCGCGGCCTTTGCGGAGGAAATCCCGACGGTTCTGTTTGACGCAAACCTTGAGGGGGTGGAGGCGGCGTTCTTCGGGTCAGACAACACCCAAAGTATCGGCTTGATTGTGGATTACCTGTGCCGAACCGGGGAGCCGCCGGTGTTTTTCGAAATGGAAACACCGATCAACCCGAACGCGCTGCGCCGCAGACATGCCTATCAGACGTCGATGGAGCGGCTGGGGTTTGAGCCTGCGTTTGTCCGCGTTCCGGGGGAGGGATGGGATTTCGAGGAGATCGGGTCTCGTGAGGGGGCGAAGATGCTGGCGTCCAAGACGCGGCAGACCAATACGATCCTGTGTTCCAATGATCGATTGGCCATTGGTTTGTTGTCTGCGGCGTTTGAAGCGGACATTAAGGTGGGTCTGGGCGCGGATAGCCCGTTGCGGATTGCGGGGCATGATGATCATCCCTTTGCGAAATACACCTGCCCGAGCCTGACGACGATTTCGCAGGACTACACATCGATTGGTGCGCGCAGCGTGGCCGCGATTCTTGCGATGGCGGATGCGCCTGATGACAACCTGCCGCCAGAAAATGCCCTGTTTGAGGGGCGTTTGGTGATGCGCGGATCTGCCTAAGAATCTGATTCTATATAGTTTTTAATAAAAACTTTACGCGTGAAAACTTTTTGTTGACGCCGCGTACAAACTGCCACTACCGTTAGACATCATCCAATCTAGGGAGGAACAGGATGTCGCTTAAGAAAGCACTTGTTGGCGCAACAGCGCTGACGCTCGCCTCGACCCTTGGCGCACAGGCCGACGGTCACACAGAACTCACCATTGCTATCGTGAACAACGGTCACATGATCAACATGCAGACCGTGGCCGAAGCCTACACCGAAGAAACCGGCGTTGCCCTGAACTGGGTTGCACTGGAAGAAGGCGTTCTGCGTGAGCAGGTCACGTCCGACACAGCCACCGGTGGCGGTCAGTACGACATCATCAACATCGGCATGCAGGAAGCCCCAATCTGGGGTCAGGCAGGCTGGATCGAAGCACTGGAATTCGGTGCTGACTATGACGTCGACGACATGCTGCCAGCGATCCGCAACGGTCTGTCCGCTGACGGCACGCTTTATGCTGCACCGTTCTACGGCGAATCTTCGATGGTCATGTACCGCAAGGACCTGACAGACGCCGCTGGTGTCACCATTGCTGACAACGACAGCTGGGACAACATCCGCGCTGCCGCTGAAGCCATCCATGACCCCGACAACGGCGTCTATGGTGTTTGCCTGCGCGGCAAGCCAGGCTGGGGCGACAACATGGCGTTCATCACAACTGTTGTGAACTCCTTTGGTGGCGCATGGTTTGACGCAGACCTGAAGCCGACGCTGGACAGCGACGAGTGGAATGCTGCGATCAACTTCTACGTTGACCTGCTGGGCACATATGGCCCTCCCGGATCCGAAGGCAACTCCTTCAACGAGATCCTGGCGCTGTACAACGAAGGCAAGTGCGGCATGTGGATCGACGCGACAATCGCTGCGTCCTTCCTGGAAGTAGACGGTGTTGCTTACGCACAGTCGCCAAACGCTGGTAACCCAGTGGGCGCGAACTGGCTGTGGGCATGGGCCATGGCAATTCCTGCCGGTTCCCCAAATGCCGAAGCTGCTGCTGACTTCATCGAGTGGGCAACATCCAAAGAGTACATCCAGGCTGTGGGCAACCACCCTGAGTTCGGTTGGGGCTCCGTTCCAACAGGCACACGTACATCCACCTACGCGATCCCTGAGTTCCAGGAAGCTGCTGCATTCGCTGACGCCGAGCTGGCCGCCATCGAATCCGCTGCACCAGAAGCAACAGATCTGAAGCCATACGTTGGCGTTCAGTTCGCTGCTATCCCTGAGTTCCCAGAAGTGGGTTCCGCAGTTGCACAGGAAATGGCTGCTGCCCTGTCCGGTGCCAAGTCTGTTGAAGACGCACTGGCCGACGCACAGGCTGCTGCTGAAGCAATCATGACCGAGGCTGGCTACTAAGCCCCTCTCGGACACGCCCGGTGACATCACCGGGCGTGTCCATCCTGCGCCCCCCCTGCGCTTAAACGGGTCCGAAATTTTACAATATTCACGTCACGCGACACAGGGCATAACGGCAAAACCGTTTCGCCATGAGGGATAAAGCTATGTCAAATCGACGCCTTCCACGTTTGCTTCAGACCCCGGCAGTGATCTTGCTTTTGATCTGGATGCTCGTCCCGCTCAGCATGACGCTGTATTTCTCGTTCATCCGCTATGTGCTGAACTCTCTGAGCCGTCCGGAATGGACATCACCGTCCCTGAGCAACTGGCGCGGTTTCGGGAATTACAACTTTGTTCTCAATAACAAAGACTTCCTTCTGGCCATCCAGAACAGCCTGGTGATTGTCTGTTCGATCCTGTTTTTGACGGTGATCTTTGGTATTCTGATTGCCGTGCTGATCAACAAGGCCTTTCCGGGCCGCGGGATCGTCCGTGTGCTGTTGATCTCGCCCTTCTTTGTGATGCCCGCTGTGAATGCGGTGCTGTGGATCAACATGATCCTTGATCCGGTGCTGGGCCTTCAGGGCATCGCGGTGGAAAGCATCAACGACGTGATTGACGGGCTGCGCACAGCGCCCGTGGTGGGGGGCTTTTTCAACCTTTGGCCCCAGATTGAGCCGATTTCGTTCCGTGCCACCCAGACGTCTGCCATTGCGGTTATCATTATGGTGACATGGCAGTGGACGCCCTTCGCGGTGCTGATTTTCATGACGTCGCTGCAGTCCGAGGACCAGCAGCAGAAAGAAGCGGCCATTCTGGATGGCGCAAGCACCTGGTCCATGTTCCGCTTTCTGACGTTGCCGCATCTGGGCCGACCGATTGCGATTGTGGTGATGATCCAGGCGATCTTTCATCTGTCGCTTTATGCTGAAATCGAGATCGTCAGCCGCGGCAATGGCAACAAGAACTTGCCCTATCTGATCGGTGAATTCGCAAACAACAACATTGGCGCGGCTTCGGCCACAGGTATCTTCGCCGTCATCCTCGCCAACATCGTCGCCATCTTCCTTTTGCGGATGGTCGGCAAGACATTGATGGAGTAGGAGGAGTGTCCCCCATGATCCAGACAACACCAGTTTCAGTCAAATCTTCGCAGAGCCAAGGATTTGACGTGCAGACAGGGTGGCCCCCTTTCAAACGGCAAAGACGCGGGATCTGCGAAGACTTGCGAAACCCCTACGGGGCGCGGCGAAAAGCGTCTCTGCCGTCGTCCTTCGCGCCTTGCGATCAACCAGAACGCGGCGCCTCGAACTCCTCGTCAGAAACGCTTTTCGACACGCGCTGGTGCTGTCTGAATCATGGGGGACACTCCTAATGGCTATCGTTGCACAATCTACCCGCCGGGGCCGAATTTCACGGGCGACCTTCGCCTGGATCGTCGGGCTGCTGTTCTTCTTCCCAATCTTCTGGATGGTTCTGACCAGCTTTAAGACGGACGCGGACGCGGTGAAGCCGGAACATCTGTTTTTCTTCACCCCGACGTTGGAAAACTACCTCAATATGACGGAGAATTATGACTACTGGCGCTTTGCCCAGAACTCCATCATCACGGCTGTTTTCGCCACGATCTTCGCCCTCGCCGTGGGGATCCCCTGCGCCTACGCCATGGCGTTCAACCCCGCGCGCGGCACCAAGGATATTTTGATGTGGATGCTGTCCACCAAGATGTTGCCCGCCGCTGCGGTGCTCTATCCGATGACGTTTTTGACCAAGAGCCTTGGGCTGTTTGACACCAAGTTCCTGATCATCGTGGTTTTGATGCTGATCAACCTGCCCATCGTGATCTGGATGCTGTTCACCTACTTCAAAGAGATCCCCAAAGAGATCATCGAAGCGGGGCAGATGGACGGTGTGAACACCTGGGGTGAGGTCCGTGAGATCCTTATTCCGCTGGCCTGGGGCGGGATCGTCTCAACCGCGCTGCTGTGTTTCATCTTTTGCTGGAACGAAGCCTACTGGACCGTGCGACTGACAACCACCGATGCTGCGACCTTATCGAAGTTGATCGAAGGCAACCGCGCACCGGAAGGGCTTTTCTTTGGCCGATTATCGGCCGTCTCAACCGCCGCCGTGGGGCCCATCGTGGTTCTCGGTTGGTTCTGCCAGAAACAACTCGTCCAAGGCTTGACCTTCGGCGCCGTCAAATAGACCTCAAAGGAATAGAAGAATGGGAAGCATTGTTCTCGAACAAGTCACCAAGAGCTTTGGGGAAACGCAAGTGATCCCCCCTCTGGACCTCACCATCGAAGACGGCGAATTTGCGGTCTTTGTCGGCCCGTCGGGCTGCGGTAAATCCACCCTTCTGCGATTGATCGCAGGGCTGGAGGACACCACATCGGGCCGCGTCCTGATCGACGGCGCAGACATGACCGAGGTGTCGCCGTCAAAACGGGGCCTGTCGATGGTCTTTCAAACCTACGCGCTGTACCCCCACATGACCGTGCGCAAGAACATCGCCTTCCCCATGCGGATGGCAGGGATGAGCGAGGCGGAGCAGGAAAAGCGGATCATGGCCGCCGCCGAAAGCCTGAACCTGACGGATTATCTGGACCGCAAGCCCGGACAACTGTCAGGGGGGCAACGTCAGCGTGTGGCCATTGGCCGTGCGATTGTCCGCGACCCGTCGGCGTTTCTGTTCGATGAGCCGCTGTCCAACCTCGACGCCGCCCTGCGGGTGGGCATGCGGATCGAGATCACAGAGATGCATGCGCGGATGAAAACGACCATGATCTACGTGACCCACGATCAGGTTGAGGCGATGACCATGGCCGACAAAATTGTCGTGCTGCAGGCGGGTGTGATCGAACAGGTCGGCTCTCCGCTGGATCTGTATCACACGCCGCGCAACCTGTTTGTGGCGGGCTTCATCGGCTCCCCCAAGATGAACTTTATCGAAGGTCCAGAGGCCGATCAGCGGGGGGCCACGACCGTCGGCATCCGTCCCGAGCACATCGATGTGGTCGAAGGGCCGGGTGAGGGCATCTGGAGCGGGACCGTCGGCGTGGCCGAGCATCTGGGCTCTGACACGTTCTTCCACATCCATGAAACCGGTCTGGCGGAGACGATGACGGTTCGGGCCGTTGGCAATGTGGCGTTGCGCCATGGGGACGCCATCCATCTGCGGCCGCGTGAGGCCGAAATGCACCGCTTTGATGCAGAGGGGCTGCGGATGTCATGACACGTTTGGCCGGCAAGACAGCCCTGATCACCGGTGCCGCCCGCGGCATCGGGCGCGCCTTTGCTGCCCGCTATGTGGCGGAAGGCGCGCGGGTGGTCATTGCCGACCTTGATGTGGACCGTGCGGCGCAAACCGCAGCTGACATCGACACAGATGCCTGTCTGGCCGTCAAAATGGATGTGGCGGACATCCAAAGCATCGAGGCCGCGATCGAGGCTGCGACGCTTGGTGGCTTTGGCCCCATCGACATTGTGATCAACAACGCTGCCGTGTTCACCGCCGCCCCGATCACTGAAATCGCCGAGGCAGACTATGCCCGGACTTTTGACATCAACGTCAAAGGCACCTTGTTCACGATGCAGGCTGCCGCGGGGCACATGATTGCAAACGGCACACGCGGCAAGATCATCAACATGGCCAGCCAGGCCGGACGCCGGGGCGAGCCTTTGGTGGCGGTTTATTGCGCCACCAAGGCGGCCGTCATCAGTCTGACGCAATCGGCGGGGCTGAACCTGATCGAACACGGCATCAACGTGAATGCCATTTCGCCCGGGGTGGTTGATGGCGAACATTGGGACGGCGTTGATGCCTTCTTTGCCAAATATGAGAACAAGTCCCCCGGCCAGAAAAAGGCCGAAGTGGGCGCGGCCGTCCCATTTGGGAGGATGGGGCTGGCCGAAGATTTGACGGGCATGGCCGTTTTCCTGGCCAGCGATGAGGCCGATTATATCGTCGCGCAAACCTACAACGTGGATGGTGGCCAATGGATGAGCTGATGACAAAACCGAAAACGCTGCCAACCCCTTTGGGCAATGCAACGCTTGACCAACTGCCCGCGCAGATCAAACGCCCCACCTATGACCGTGCCGCGCTGACGCCCGGTATTGTTCATGTGGGTTTGGGCAATTTTCACCGCGCCCATCAGGCGTGGTATCTGCACCGTCTGATGGAACAGGGGCTGGCCCATGATTGGGCGATCATCGGTGCGAGTGTCCGCGTTGAGGACGCAGATCAGCGCGACCGCCTGCTGGCGCAGGACTGCCTGACGACGTTGATTGAACTTGATCCGTCCGGCACCTCGGCTGAGGTCGTGGGATCAATGATTGACTATCTGCCGATTGAGGACGGCCACGGGCCATTGATCGGGCAAATGACCGATCCGGCCATTCGGATCGTGTCCCTGACCGTGACCGAAGGGGGGTATTTTCTTGATCCCGCCACGAAGAAATTCGACCCGTCCCACGCGGACATGCAGCATGACGCCGCGAACCTGAACAGCCCGCGCACTGTGTTCGGGGCCATGGTCGCCGCCCTCAAGGCGCGCCGCGCGGCGGGGGATGTGCCGTTCACGTGTCAAAGCTGCGACAACCTGCCGGGCAATGGCGCGATTTTGGCGGATGTTGTGATCGGTCTGGCCACACTGGCCGACCCTGATCTGGGCGATTGGGTCGCACAGGAAGTGATGTTCCCCAATTCCATGGTCGATTGCATCGTGCCCGCCACGGGGCCAAAAGAACGCGCTTTGGTAACGGATCTGGGCGTGAATGACCGCGCCCCCGTCACCCATGAGAACTTTCGCCAATGGGTGATGGAGGATCGTTTTTGCGCGGGCCGTCCCCCTTGGGAACAGGTCGATGTGACGCTGACGGATCAGGTGCATGCCTATGAGGCGATGAAACTGCGTCTGTTGAATGGCGGACATCAGATCATCGCGGCGCCCGCAGATCTTTTGGGGCTGGACACCATCGCAGAGGCCATGGCGACGCCCGCCATCGCCCAGTTCTTGCGCGTCGTGTCGCTGACCGAAATTGCGCCCCATGTGGATGTTGTGCCAGGCGTGCCGGCTGAGACCTATATTGATCTGGTCGCGGATCGGTTCCGCAACCGCGCGATCCATGACACGGTGCGCCGTGTGGCGTTTGACGGGTCTTCGCGCCACACCGGCGCTGTGATCCCCGTTATTCGCGACGCCATTGCTGCGGGCGCAGATCTGGAGGGGCTGGCCCTCAGTCAGGCGCTGTGGGCGAAAATGTGCGCCGGTACGCGCGAGGATGGCAGCGACATTGCGGCCAATGATCCGGTGTGGGACGATCTGCATGCGACCGCCATTCAGGCCCAATCCGACCCGCAGCTGTGGCTGGAACAGCGCCAGTTTTATGGTTCGATTGCGGATGACGACCGGTTCGCGCGGGCGTTTGCACAGGCCGTTGCCTCTCTCAATGAGGTTGGCGTCCTTCAGACGTTGGAGACATTCGCGCAAGGACATGGCCAAGCGTTGCATTAATAAGCCAATTGCGCCTGTTGTGGTGACGACAGAAAAGGGGGGCTGGCCCCACAATGGTGGCCGCGGCCCCGTCTTGTCCCAAAACGCCGCTTTTCAACGGCGGCACCCCATGTTAGCAGGCGCCAAATTCAACCAATGAGGTCTTATCATGGCTATTCAGCGTACGTTCTCCATCATCAAACCCGACGCCACCAAGCGCAACCTGACTGGCCAGATCGTGGCCAAGTTCGAAGAGGCCGGTCTGCGCATCGTCGCCTCCAAGCGCATCCAGCTGACGCTGGCACAGGCGCAGCAGTTCTACGGTGTGCACTCTGAGCGCCCGTTCTTTGATGAGCTGTGTGAGTTCATGATCTCCGAGCCGATCGTCGTGCAGGTTCTGGAAGGCGAAGACGCCATCGCAAAGAACCGTGAAGTGATGGGGGCCACGAACCCAGCCGACGCCGCTGACGGCACGATCCGCAAAGAATTCGCTCTGTCCATCGGCGAAAACTCCGTTCACGGGTCCGACGCGCCTGAGACGGCTGCGGAAGAAATCGCGTTCTTCTTCTCCGGTCTTGAGCTGGTCGGCTAAGCGCATTAGCGTTTGAAGTCAGGGCCCCGTCGGAGAGATCCGGCGGGGCCTTTGTTTTGAAAGGCCACCCCGATGACCCTGTTTTTGCTGATTACGTTGGTGATGGTCAATTTCGCGGCCAATTCGGTGCTGAGCCGTGCGGGCATTGACGTCTTTGGCATGGATCCGGTGTTGTTTTCGGGGCTGCGGTTGGCCAGCGGTGCGGCGATGCTGGCGCTTTTGGTCAGCCTGCGCGGGGCTGTCTGGCCGGTGCTGGACCGCGCGCGGATGACGTCAGCGGGGGCGCTGTTGGTCTATCTGGTGCCGTTCTCGGTGGCGTATCTGACATTGCCGTCGGGGGTGGGAGCTCTCATTTTGTTTGGGGTCGTGCAGGTGACGATGTTTGCGGGATCGGCCTTGTCTGGGGTGGCCCCGACGCCGCGTCAGCTGGTTGGCATGGCGCTGGCAATGGCAGGGCTGGCGTGGGTGTTGTGGCCGTCCGAGGCGCTGGCGCTGGACCCTGTCGGCTGCGCGTTCATGGTGCTGTCGGGCATAGGCTGGGGCGTGTTTTCCCTGCGCGGACGCGGATCGCGGGACCCCCTTGGCGATATGGCGTGGAGCTTTGTTTTATTGGCCCCCGTCGCGGCCCTGTTGATGGTCTTGGGGGCCGGATGGTCCCTGTGGGGCGTGGGGGTTGCGGTGGTCTGCGGCGCGGTGACCAGTGGGCTGGGCTATGCGCTGTGGTACCGTGTGCTGCCACAGATCGCGGCCACCACCGGCGCCGTCGCACAGTTAAGCGTGCCGGTCATCGCCTTGGTCGCAGGTGCCTTGGTTCTGGGGGAGGTTATCACAGTGCAGATTGTCATCGCGGGGGCCGTGGTGCTGGGCGGGATCGCGGTTGCGGTGCTGAAACGCTAGGCACCGAACACCATGCTGGCAGTTGCAGTGCCCGCTAGCAGTCGCACTGCTCGCTAGCAGTCGCGGCGGACTTCGCGGGTGCGCAGGCCGGTCTCAATCAACATGCAGCGGTCGCGGGCCTCATAATAATAGCCGCGGGCGTACCACATGACAGCCGTCTGGATGTCGCCATCTGACAGCAGCCACGCGCCCCGCAAATAGCGGCCCGCGTAGATCAGGCTGGTTTCGGCATCCAAAAGGTCCGCAGGCTGACCTGTAAAACCCATGCCGCGCGCGGTTTCGGGCAGGATCTGCATCACCCCCCAATAGGGGCCGTTGCGCGCGTCCGCGCGGTAGTCGCTTTCGCGTTGGATGACCGCATGCAGCAGGTCTTCGGGGATGTCGTGGATGGCGGCGTATTTCACGATCAGCGCGCGCATTTGCGGTGTCTCGCCGGGATAAAGGGCGACCGGCGCAGGCGCGGGCGGGGCCTGAGGCGCTGTGGCACAGGCGGCGAGTGTCAGGATGAGGGGCAGGATAAGGGGCTGGGCGAGGCGCATGGGCGATCCGAGACGACAGGGGGGCGCCGATACGTCTAACGGGGGCTTGGGTCTTTCGGAAGGGCGGGGGCCGCGTTGGGCGGAAGCCTGCCTGTCGCTTCAAGATGCTGACGGATCAAGGCCACATTGCGCAGTTTGCTTTTATAGCCGATGTCGAAGATGTCACCGACCAGAGGGATGGACCCGATCAGCCAGTCGATGCCGATATTGGCCAACATCCGCCCCTTGGTGGTGCTGGGCACGCCGGCGCGGTGGCCTTGTTGGTAGATATAGATCGACGGGGCCAGCGCCAGCGCATCGCCCACCACCGGCACCAGACCAAGGACCGCATCAAGCCCCACATCGATGGTGGTGCCCGGCACGCGAAACAGCGCGTCCATGCGGGTGGCCAACCGTTCCAGTTGTTCAATGTCGATGTCGTTTTCGGTCATATGGCCCAACCTGCGGCGCGCCAGCGGGTTCCGTGCGATGTCATTTCTGAACCAGCCCGATTTCATCCATGAACGCATCAAGTTCGGATTTTTCGGTGTTGAAGTGGCGGGCTTTCAGGGCATCAAAACTGCGGCGCAGGGCCTTCTTTTCCTCCCCCTTGCAGTCATTCCACGGACGTCCCTGCAACCCCATGTGGATCACATAATAGCCTATGAAATGGGGACGGTGGCCATTTTCCAGAAGGCGGGCATAGGCGGCGTCCGCGCCCATTTCAGCCAGGTGTTCGGCGGTCATGATGCCCACGGCATTGAACGCCTCCTGCATGGCAGGGCCGAGGTTGCGGATGGTCGAAATCTCACTCATGCCCCAAGGGTACTAAGATCTCGAAAAAAGCGCCAGAGGACGGGCGAGCAGGGTGCGCGACGCCGCGTCCCCCAGCGGTAGGTCCCGCCGCCTTGAGGGGGAGGGGAAGGCGGCGGGGGCGTTAACGGGGGTGGCGCCTAAATGCTGGCGAAATCTTTGAAGACCACCGGTTTGGGCGTGGTTGGCGCGCGCTTGGTGCCACCTTTGGGGGGGGCTGGTTTTGCGGGCGTGGATGGGGTCGGTTGGGTCGGCATTTCACCGCTCCTTTGTTGCTGCCAGTACACTGCCTTGGCCCTGTTTTTTGGGCCTTATGGACAGGCAAACAGCGCTGTGTGGTCAAAAGCGGGCGCAAATGTGGCGCAAATATGGCGGGGCCAAAGTCGCTGCGGTTTTGCAACAATCTGCCGATCCGCCGTGCAGGACCATGTGTGTAAATATGGGACAAATCTGTGGATAACTTCGAAAATCTTGATGTTCAGACTAGCCTGAACACAAGATATCATGCCAAAGTCCAGATATAGGCCGCATAAGCTGCACCGTGGCCGAAAAGCCGCGTAAGCGGCCCGAGACAGAACTTTGGGGGAAAAATGAGCACTTTTATGAAGCATTTGCCATGGGTCGCACCGACCGTGGCGATTCTTGCCGTCGGGTCCGGTTTTCTGGACCGGATCAACATTTCATTTGACGGGGATCAGGACACAGCCGCGCAAGTGGCGCCTGTCGCACCGACTGAAAACTCGGCTGCTGCCGCTTTGGCCGCTGTTGAAACGACACCGGCGGTCCAACCTGCCGCGCAGCCCTTGGCCCAACCTGTAACTGCGCCGGAAAACGTGGCCCAACAGCTGGCCGCGCTTTTGGATCAAAGCAATGCAGGGCTGGAGGGAACCGAAGAGGTGTCTGTGTCGCGCAACATTGGCTTTGCGGTGAACACAGGGCAGGAAACGCAGGCGGTGCCAGAGGTTGCGGCCCCCGCTGCGGCACCCCAAGCCCAGCCTCAGGCCCAGCCACTGGGCGCGGATTTCTTCAATTCAGCACAGGCCAATCTGGCCCGCGACAGGCAGTGCATTGATGATTTGAAATCGCTCTCTTCGCAAATGCGCGTCTATTTCCCCTCCGGTGGGATCACGGCAGAGGCAGGCGGCATCGAACAGGCCCGTTTGCTGGGGGTTTTGGCCCAGCAGTGCCCTGGCGTGACCATCCAGGTCGAGGGCCACTCCGATCCGTCGGGCAATCCCGCGGTCAACCAACGTCTGAGCCTGGAACGGGCCGAGGTTGTTGTCGCCCGCATCGCCAGCGCGGGCATTGATCCGGCGCTGTTCACCGCTGTGGGTCGTGGGGACGGGACGCCGTCGTTGGTCAGCGGGCCGCAGCCGCGGTCCTATTATGATCGCCGCGTGGAATTCTCGGTGATCGAGACCGTGCAGCAGGCCAGCTTTACCACGCCGTCCTTCACCACGCCGGGCACCAATTTCCGTGTGGCCGCCTGCGTGTCGCAACTGCAGGCCGCTGTGCAGGGCACGTCGATTGAATATGCACCGCGCGCGTTGACAATCGGCAATGGCGATCTGGCCTTGGCCACCCGTCTGGCGTCCATCGCATCCAACTGCCCCGAGGCGCGTTTGCGCATCGTGGGTCTGTTCAACGACGACCCACGCGCGGCTGAAGACACATCGGTCGGCCGTCTGCGGGCTGTCGTGCTGATGACCCGTCTGGTCAATGAGGGCTTCCCGGCGGATCAGCTGATCATCGGCGCCCCGTCCGAGCCGCGCCCCGTCGCAGGCAAAAGCAACAGCCGCGTTGATTTCGATGTGATCCTCGAAGACATTTGATCTGGCACAACGACTTGCGGAACGCCTGGGCCTTTGGCCCGGGCGTTTTGCGTTTTGGGGGGAGGGCCGGTGTCAGGGGGCCCAAGTGGCGCGATGTCGGCGCAGCGGGCCTGCGGGATGCGGCCAATGGGCCTGCGTGACACCTGTCACGATGGGAAAGTGAATGCGTTGCGCCGTGCCCCAAACGGTGGTTTCGATCGTGGGCGAAAGGTCCTGTGCGGTCTCTTCCAGCGCCTCACCTGCGTAAGGTCGCGTGCCGCCTGAGGCCAGCAGATGCGCCACCCGCGCCAAGGACAGCCGCGCAGAGGTGCAGGTGCCAGTGGCGCCCCGCAACCTCAGGGCCCGCAGCACGCACGCCGCGATCAGATACCCCGTGCCGTGATCCAAGGCCTGCACGGGCAGGGGGCGGGGGGTGTTCGCGCCGGCGGTGATCATGCCGGTGTGGGCGATCCCGCTGCTCATCTGCACCAGGCTGTCGAACCCGCGCCGGTTGGCCCAAGGGCCGGTGTTGCCGTAGGCATTCAGGCTCACGTCTATCAAATGTGGGTTGAGGCGGCGCAGGGCGTCGCGGTTGTAGCCCATGCCTGCCAGCGCGTCGCGGCGGTAGCCGTGGACCATGACGTCAGCGCCACGTACCAGCGCCTCAAATGTGGCGCGGTCGTCAGGCTGTGTCAGGTCAAGACCAGCACAGCGTTTGCCCAATGTTACCTCAGGCACGACGCCTGGTTCGTCCCAGCTGGGCGGATCAATCCGCAGCACATCCGCGCCGAACCCCGCCAGAAGGCGCGTCGCAACGGGGCCCGCCAGCACACGGGTCAGATCGAGGATCTTGACGCCATGAAGCGCGACCGGGGCTGCGTCGGTGGCAGTGACGGTCCAATCCATCAAGGGCTCTGCTGCGACGGCCTTGCCTTGGGGATGGTGCGCCCAGTCTTCGGCGGGACGCATGGCCGCAGCACAGCCTTTGGCCGCCACCACTGCGGTTTCAAGGTCCTCTGCCGTCCAGTTTGCGACGATTTTCGCCACCGCTGCACGGTCAAGGTCGCAGCCCAGCACGGACAGCGCGGCGGCGCAGTGGTGGGGGGCGTTGGTGTGCAGGCGGATCCAGCCGTCTGCGGTGGCATAATCGCCCGCGATCGGATCCCACAGGTTGGGAAGCGTCCAGCCTTGCGGGCGGAGCGTCATATCAAACCACATCAGCGCGTGGCGGCGGTTGACGGATGCTGCGTCATCGCCCCTGAGGGCAGCAAGTTCGCCAGCCGCTGCGCTGACCGTGGCCACTGCAAAATCGGACGTGGCAAAGCAGGAGGGCAATTCGCCCGTGCCCGTTACAGCGACGGGCGGTGTTTCGGGCAACGCGGGGTCTGCGAAAAGGGCGGCGTTGATCTGCTCTGCAAAGGTCATCGGGGCAGGCTAGCGGTGCTGCGACGTGGCGTAAAGGATGGCTAGAGCAGGCGCGGAAGGGCGAGGCACAGGATGGGCAGGGCGAGGATAAGGGCCACGCGCGCCAGCTCAATCGCGAAGAAGGGTGCGACGCCTTTGAAGATCACGCCCAGCGGGGTGTGCGGTGAGAAGGATTTGATGACAAAGACATTGAGGCCCACGGGCGGTGTGATCAGCCCAAGTTCCACCACCACAAGGGCCAATATGCCGAACCAGATCCGAAGATCATCGGTGCTCATCCCGAAGGCCGCGCTGTCGGCGGGGACAAATTCGCCGCCGTTCAGGGCCACAAGAACTGGCCAGAAGAACGGCACGACCACAAGGATCATCGACAGGCTTTCCAGAAAACAGCCCAGGATGATCAGGATCACCAGCATCGCCATCAAGATCAGGAACGGATCGAGGGTCGAGGCTGCGGCCCAATCGGACAGGGCCGCGGGCAGGCCCGTGCGCGCAAAGAACCCTTTGAGGATGTCAGCGGAAAACAGGATGAAGTAGATCATCGAGGCCGTGTTTGCCGTGGCAAGCACAGCGCGTTTCAGGCGTGGCCACGTCAGCGCGCCATCGGCCCCGATCAGGCGCAGAACAACGCCATAGACCGCGATCAGAAAGACACCGATGGCGGCGGCAGGGGTGGGGGTGAACAGGCCAAGGCCGAGACCCGCGATGATGCTGCCAAAGATCAGGCCCACAGGGATCAGACGGCGGGTGGCCGTGCGGACCTCTGCGCGGGTCATTGGGGGGGCTGCGGGGGCCAGCGCCGGGGCGCGGGACACGCGGATGCGGATGACAATCAGGAACAGGGCCACGGCAAGGATGCCGGGGATCACGGCGGCCTGAAACATGTCGATGATGGGCGCCTCAACCACGATGGCATAGATCACCAGAGCGACGGAGGGCGGGATCAGGATGCCCAAGGTGCCGCCTGCGGCCAGCACGCCGGTGCTGAGGCCTTCGTTGTAGTTCAGCCGCCGCAACTCGGGCAGGGCGACGCGTGACATAGTGGAGGCCGTGGCGATAGAGCTGCCACTTACGGCGCCGAAGCCACCACAGGCCAGGATCGTGGCCATGGCGACCCCGCCACGAATGCGCCGTGTCAGCGCGCTGATGCCTTGGAACAGATCCCGGCTGAGGCCGGTTTCAGCGGCCAAAAATCCCATCAGAATAAACAGTGGAATGACAGACAGGTCATAATTGGCCACCGAATTCCACAGGGCGGTTTTGAATTGCAGCAGGTAGGGGCCGAATTTGATGAAGGGCGACGCAAGGCTAAGGGCAAAGGTGCCCACAACGCCCGTCAGCAGCATCGCCAACGCCACGGGGATGCGCAGCATGATCAGCACAAACAGGGCGGCCAGACCCCAGACGCCGATCAGCTCACGTTCCATCGCTGCGCCCCAAGGACACCAGCGCGGCCAGCGCCCAAAGCACGCAAGACACCACGGCAAACGGAATGAACACCCAGACAGGCCACCCCAGAACGGTTGTTTCAACGCGGTCTGCGCGGACTTCGAACGTCCCGAGGGTCAGCATGTAGGCCATGGCAAGCGCTATGGCCGCGATCAGCAGCGCGGACAGCACAGCCACCGCGCGGCTGGCCCAAGGCGGGGCATATTGCATGACCACATCAATGGCCGCATGGGCATGGTTCAGCTGGGCGTAAGGAAACATGGCCAGCCCTGCCACGCCCACAAACATGGTCACCGCGTCCTCATAGCCCGGCACGCCAGACACCGTACCGTCCCAACTGCGCGCCACGGCGTTGGCGGTAAAACCGGCAGCGTTCAGTGCGGTGGCCGCCACGATCAGGGCCAGCAGCACGCCGCCCATCAAGGCCCAGCCGGTGATGGCTGTGGTGAGGGCGGCCCTGACCGTCATTGCGCTGTGCTATTCGCCCGCGTTGGCGGCAATGGCGGCGCGGGCTTCGGCCAAAAGGGCCTCGGCATCGATACCGGCTTCTGTCGCCTCGGCGGTCCAGCGCGCTTCGACTTCGGCAAAGGGGGCGGCGAAGGCGGCCGTGGCCTCTGTGGACAGTTGGGTCACGCTGTTGCCTGCATCAATCGCACGCTGGATGCCCACAGGTTCGATGGCATTCCAAGCCTCACCCATGGCGATGGCAAAGGCTTCATCTGAGGCGTCATCGACGATCTTTTGCAGATCGGCAGGCAGGCTGTCGTAGCTGTTTTGGTTCATCGCAAAGAGGAAGGTGGCCGTGCCGAAACGCGCGCCATCGTGCAGTTCCACCGAAGCCGTTGTCAGGTCGGCCAATCCCAGGGGGATGGCGATTTCAAAAGGCACGAGGCCTGCATCAACTGTGCCACGGGACAGGGCCTGCGGGAGAGCGGGCACGGGCATGCCCACGGGCTCTGCGCCCAACGCCTCAACCATCCAAGCGCCGGTGCGCGAGGGGGAGCGGAGTTTGAGGCCCGCGAAATCATCAACGCTGGTGATATCGGCGCCATTCAGGTGCACGGCGTTGCCTGTGTGGACGTGAACCAGCAGCGGGTGGATGTCCTCAAAATCGGGGGCCAGCGTGTCCATCACATCCTGGATGGCCAGGTTTGTGGCCCGCGCATCGCCCTGATGGACGGAGGGCAGTTCAAAGACTTCGGTGCGCGGGAAGGTGCCGGGGGTGTAGCCCGGCACTGTCCAGATCACATCAGCCACCCCATCGCGGACCTGGCTGTACAGTTCTGGCGGGGCGCCGCCAAGCGACATGGCGGGGAAGATTTCAAAGGCAATGCGCCCGTCCGAGGCCTCTTCGATGGCGGCCGCCCAGGGTTCGATCATATCCGTATGGGTCAGCGATTGCGGGCTGAGGAAGTGGTGGATCGAGAAGGTGAACTCCTGCGCGTGGGCGGCAGAGGTGAGGGCGAGGGTGCTGAGGGCACCAGCAAGAATTGGTTTGAACATGAAAACGGTGGCCTTTGCAGTAACACGTTGACATGTTGGTAGCTGCTGGCGGCGCGATCCAAAAGGGCAAAAACGACATCTGACGGATCGGATCAGTCACGACGCTGCGCGACCCGCCCGCTGTCGCCGGGCGACCCGCGCAGGTTTATCGCAGACCGTCTTTGGCGATCAGTTCGGCCAGATCCAGCACCAACTGGCCACGGGCCGCGGCGATGGCTGCGGGGCCACCGGCCGGATCGTAGGGTACGGCCAGATCAAACAGGCCTGATCGGTCGCGGACCTCACGTTCGGTGCTGACGAAATACTGGCCTTGGGCCGTAAATGTACCGTTGGCGCGGGCCAGAAAGCTTTCGAACCGGACCTCAAGGATGGCTTCGGCAAAGCCTTCGAAGGGCCAGGGTTCAGACGCGACACGGGCGCGGGATAGCTGTGACAGGTGGCGGGTCAGTTCCAGACCCACGGCACGTTCGGGGCTGTCCGCCCAGCGGATATCGGCATCGGTCAGCAGCACACCGTTTGGGGCCTCAACAGCGATGACATCATCGGCAGCGTAGCTGGGCAGGGAGACATCGCGCACCTCAACCGTGGCGTAGGCGATGTTGATGCGGTCCGTGACAGCCGCCGTGGGCACCGAATAGAGGTCAGGTGTGCCACCACAGCCCGCCAGCACGGCCAAAGACAAGAGAGCAGATCGCAGCATGATTATCGTCCCCGAATGAGTGCGCTTGGGTTTCGTTCTATCGTACGGGCCAGCGATTCCAAGGCGTTGGCGGCATTTTGGATGTCGCGCAACGTTGACTCGACATCGCGGCTGAGGGTCTGGCCCTGATCGTAGCCCGCGATGGTCCGACCGGCCTGATCAAGGACAGCGCGCATCCGCGCCGCCAGAGCAGGCAGATCGGCGGTGGCCTGTTCCACGGCACCGGCGGCATCGCGCGCGGACCCCAGGGTTGCGTTCAGGTTGGCGACGGCCCCGCCTTGGCGCAGCTCCTGCAGTGTGGCGTTGACCTCAGCCAAAGCGGCGGAGAGGTCGGCGGGCAGGGCGCGGGCAGCGTCGCTGTCCACCAGCGCGGTTGTCGCCTCGGCCAATTCGGTCAGTTCCAGGGTCAGGTCCTCAAGCGGGAGGTTCCGCGCCTTGGTTGCCACGGCCTCAAGCTGTTCGACAAGTGCGGGCAGCCCTTCGGCGGAGGCCGTGACGGTCGCGGCGGCCTCTTGCGTGGATACGAGGGCTGCATTGAGGTTCTCGACGGTGCCGCCGGCGCGCAGATCGCGCAGCGCTGCCTCAACCTCACCCAAGGCGCCGCCAAGGATGCCGGGCAGTTCCTGCGCGCCGTCCCCCTCAAGCAGGGTGGCGGTGGCTGTCGCGACATCCGTAATCTCGGCGGTCAACGCCTCAAGCGGGAGGGCCTCGGCCTTGGTGGCAAGGGCCGTGATCTGATCAATCAGGTCCGGCAGCCCGTTTGTCTGGGTGGTGAGCGTGGTGGCGGCGGTGCTGGTGGCGTCCAATGCGTCCGCCAGTCGCGCGGCCAGTTCTGCGGTTTCCACATCCACCAGCAGCTGTTCGAATTGTGTGACGGCGGAATTCAGTGTGACGAGCAGCGTCTGCGCCTCATCCGAGCCGACGACACCATTGATGTTGCCCACCAGCGCGCGGATGTCGGCGGGTGTTTGTTGCAAGTCTTCGTTGCCGACAAGGGCCTCGGCGCTGTTAAGAAAATCGATGGCACTGGTCAGCAGTTCTTCGATCGGCAACTCATTGACGCGGTTCAGCACCCCTTCGATGGAGGCCGCGGCATCCGATACATCGCTTTCGATGGTGGGCAGGATAGGCAGACCACCGATGGACATCTCCATTTCGGCGGGATCCGCGTCATCCACCTGCACCAGAACGATTTTCAGCCCGCCCGTCAGCAAAGAGGCATTGGCCAGCTGCGCGCGCAATCCGTTCTGAATGCGACGTTCCAGAAAGTTTTTCGCGGCCTCGGGCGTGACTTCATCGGGCAGGCCGAGGCGCGCGGGTTGAATGGCCAAAAGCACGTTAAGGCGCACACGGTCGTCGCCAAATTCTTCGCGGTTGATGGTGCCCAACACCGACTGGACCTTACCGATGTTCAGCCCGTTGATTTCCACGGGGGCGTCAACGGTCAAACCAGAGACGTTTTGTTCAAAGATCACCCGCACCTGCAAGGTTTCGACCTCTGCTTCGGTAAACAGGCTGTTGCGGGCTTCGTTTTCGCCGGGGTGGACCTCAAACACTTGACCGTCGTTGATCGGATCGCCGCCAGAGACGAAGGTGTCAAAGGTGACGCCACCGCCCAAAAGGGTCGCCACGGAGGAGAAATCAATCTCGGCCCCGCTGGGACCCACCGAAAAGCTGAAGCCGCTGATGTCCCAGAACCGTGTGGCGGATGAGATGAGGCGGTCGTGGGGTTCGTAGATCAGGGCCTCGGCCAGGGCGAAATTGCCATCGGCGGAGATACGCGCCTGACCGATGCGGCCCACTTCGATGCCGCGAAAGGTGATCGGGCTGTTGTCGGTCATGGAGCCGCCGGGTGGCGTGCGCAACACGATCTCAAGGCCGCCTTCGTCAGACCGGAACAGCGGTGCTGTGGGCAGACCGGAAAAGCGGTACACCGGCAAGCCCGGTTCATTGTCCCACGTCCCTTCGATGTAGACGCCTGACAGGACCGTATCGAGGCCGGTGACCCCTTGGGCAGTCAGTTCCGGCTGCACGATCCAGAAGCTGGCGGAGCTGTCCAGGTACGGCGCCACGGTTGTGTCAACACGCACCATGGCCTCCACCGCGCTCAGGTCGGGCGTGAATTTGACATCTTCGACCACGCCAACGGTCACATCGCGGTAACGCAGTTCGGTTTCGCGTTTGGCAATGCCTGCGCCGTCTTCGAAGGTGATCGTGATCAGCGGGCCGCGGTTGGCGTAGGTTTGCCATGCGACCCCCAGCGAAATCACAATCGCAATCAGGGGAATGATCCAGATCACGGAAACCCGTTGATACCACGAGCGGCGGGCCTCGGTGACCTGCAGAGGGGGCGGGGTGTCATTCATCGTGCGGGGGTCTCAATGATCGTTTCGGGGATCGTTTCGGGGATCGTTTGGGCGTGAGGCTCTGCATCGTCAGATGTCTCCGCGGCCTGTACATCCCAGATCAGACGGCTGTCAAAGGCCTGGGCGGACAGCATGGTGAAAATCACGGACAGGGCGAAGAACAGGCTGGCGATACCGGGGTTCACGGCGGCCAAGGTGTTGAGCTGCACCAGCGATGACATGATTGCGACCACAAAGATATCGATCATGGACCAGCGCCCGATGTATTCTACGACCTCATACAGCACGGTGCGCTGATGGGGCGACACGCGGCTGGGGCGTTGGACGGACAAGGCCAGAAAGGCGATGGCCATGAACTTGGCCACCGGAATGACGACGCTGGCAAACAGGATGATGGCGGCAATGCCCGGCGAGCCGTAGTGAAACAGCTCAACCGCGCCGCCGATGATCGTGTCTTCCTGCACCGTCAGAAGGGTGCGGGTGCTGAGCATGGGAAACAGGTTGGCAGGGATGTAGCACATGAACCCCACGATCCACAGCGCCCAGACCCGTTGCAGGCTGGTCAGATCACGCGATTGCAGGCTGTGGCCACAGCGCCCGCAGGCCTGTGCCTCGGCCGGCCAGACGCGGCTGCACCGCTGACAGGTCACCAGACCCATCTGGCGGGCGGATTTTATGCCTTCGATTTGTCCAGAGAGTTCCATACGGACCATCTACATAGGAATGTGTCCTGAAGGACAACGAGAAAGACGAGAACGGTGAACATCCAGAACGCGGGGCCGAATTGCACATCGGCCAGATCGGTGACTTTCACCAGCGCCACCGCACAGCCGATGGCAAAGATTTCCGCCATGGACCACGGGCGCAAGGCCTCTGACAGGCGGAAGGCGCGGGCGGCGCCCCGTGCAGGCGGGCGATCAAAGACCACGGGGATCAGCACATAGAGAGACAGCAGCACACGCAGCAGCGGAATAAAGATGATCAGGGCAGCGGTGGCCAGGGCCAGCAACACCAGGATGCCGTCTGAGAACGCAAGGGCGGCCTGCAGGATCGACACCGAATTGGAGAGACCGGCGGCGGAAATCGTCAGAAACGGAAAGACCGCGGCGGCCACAACCAGCACCGCGATGGTGATATTGAGCATGATGATCTGCATCCCCGCCTTGCTGCGCGGCGCAATCAGGCGGTGGCCACAGCGGGTGCAATTGGCCTGCTGGCCAGCCTGCGTTTGCGTCACCGAATAGACCGCATCGCATTGCGGACAGCCGATCAGGTGGTCTGTTGAGACATCAGTCATAAGGGTTGATAGCGCATTGCGTGAGGGGGGAACAGGTGCGGGTTGCGACGGCAGCCGCAGCAGGGTTTGATAGACGCTGTCTATGTAGGGGCGCAGATATGATCGACAAACTTGAAATGTTCATTGCGTTGGCGCGCGAAGAACACTTTGGCCGCGCGGCTGCCGCTCAAGGGGTGACGCAGCCCACCTTGTCGGCGGCGATCAAACAGCTTGAGGATCAGTTGGGTGTCATGCTCGTCTGGCGCGGGTCGCGCTATCGCGGGCTCACACCAGAAGGCCAGCGCGCGCTGGATTGGGCGCGCCGCATCGTGGGCGATACACGGTCGCTGCGTCAGGAAATGCGCGCCGCCCGCGAAGGCCTGTCGGGCGATATCCGGTTGGCGGTGATCCCCACGGCGCTGACTGTGGTGTCTGATCTGACCGCAGGGTTCACCGAAAAGCACCCCAATGTGCGATTCTCGGTCCAGTCCAAAACCTCCGCTGAGATTTTGGACATGCTGGAAAACCTCGAGATTGACGCTGGTCTGACCTATCTGGACAATGAGCCGCTGGGCCGCGTGACGACGGTGCCCATTTACGATGAACGCTATGTGTTGGTGGCGCGGGCGGATCATCCGTTGCTGTCGGGGCCGGTGCGCTGGGGCGATCTGGGCGATGTGCCGCTGTGCTTGCTGACGCCGGATATGCAGAACCGGAGGATCATCAACCAGCACCTGGCCGAAGCGGGGGTTGATGTAGACCCGCAGATTGAATCAACCTCCGTGGTTGTGCTGGTGTCCCATGTGTTGCGGTCCAACTGGGCCACGATCCTGCCTGTTCGCGCGGCTGAGATTTTTCTGGCGGGGTCTGAATTGGGGTCCGTGCCGCTGATCAAACCGGATGCGAGCCATACCGTGGGGCTTGTCGCCCCCCACCGAGAGCCGTTCACGCCTGTCTTAGCGGCCCTTTTGGCACGGGCGCGGGGCCTGTCTGAGATCGGGATCGCTTGATAGGAGTTGCCTATCAATAGACGAAAAATCGATATTGAAATGACGTGTAAAACGGGCGAATGAGGTCGGAGATATATCAAGGAGCGCGCGCCGATGGCCGACACCCAGACACACGAGACGATGCGCACCATTCTTGCGCGTCACAAAGGGCAAGAGGGGCCGCTTTTGCCGATCCTGCATTCGGTGCAGGCCGAGTTTGGGTTCATTCCGGGCGATGTGGTGCAGATCATTGCCGATGATCTGAACATCACCCGTGCCGAAGTGCATGGTGTCATTACGTTTTATCACGATTTTCGCGACGCGCCCGCGGGCAAACATATCGTCAAGATTTGCCGCGCTGAGGCCTGTCAGGCCGTGGGTGGGGCTGCGATTTCCGAACGCGCGTTTGAAAAGCTTGGCGTGGGCTGGCACGGCACCACGGCCAATGGGGCCGTGACGTTAGAGCCTGTCTATTGCCTCGGCCTGTGCGCCTGCGCGCCTGCCGCGATGGTGGATGACACCGTCGTGGGTCGTGTGGATGCGGACAAACTGGACAAACTGCTGGCGGAGGCGGGGGCATGAAGATTTATGTTCCAATGGACAGTGCTGCAAAGGCGTTGGGCTCGGATGACGTGGCGGCCACGATCCGCACCGAGGCTGCGACCCGTGGCCTTGATGTTGAGATCATCCGCAACGGCACGCGCGGCATGATATGGCTTGAGCCGCTGGTGGAGATTGAAACGGATCAGGGGCGCCTGGGCTACGGCGCGGTGGACGCGGCCGACGCGGGCGCATTGCTTGATGGGAAGCTGGCCTCTCTGGGGTTGGTGGACGAGCTGGACTGGATGAAGGCCCAGACGCGCCTGACGTTTCAGCGCTGCGGCGTGATCGACCCGCTGTCGTTGCAGGATTTTGAGGCCCATGGTGGTCTGGCCGGTTTGCGCCGTGCGATTGCGATGACACCGGCCGAGGTGGTGGAAGAGGTCACCACGTCCGGCCTGCGTGGCCGTGGTGGCGCTGGGTTCCCGACGGGCATCAAGTGGAACACGGTTCTTGGCGCGCAAGCGGACCAGAAATATATCGTCTGCAACGCCGATGAAGGTGACAGCGGCACCTTTGCGGACCGCATGATCATGGAGGGCGATCCCTTCACCCTGATCGAGGGCATGGCGATTGCCGGTTTGGCGGTCGAGGCCACGCGTGGCTATGTCTACCTGCGGTCCGAATACCCTGATGCGATTGCGGTGATGGAAGAGGCGGTGCGCATCGCGCGGGCCGCTGGTGTGTTGGGCGCGGATGTTCTGGGGTCTGGTCGCGCGTTCGACATGGAAATTCGCGTGGGTGCGGGCGCCTATGTTTGTGGCGAAGAAACGTCGCTTTTGAATTCGCTTGAAGGCAAGCGCGGCGTGGTGCGCGCCAAGCCGCCGCTGCCTGCGTTGGAAGGGTTTCTGGGCAAACCCACGGTTGTGAACAACGTGATCTCATTGGCTACGGTGCCTGTCATCCTTGAAAAGGGCGCGCAGTATTATGCGGATTTCGGCCTTGGTCGGTCGAAAGGCACGATCCCCATACAGATTGCGGGCAACGTCAAATACGGTGGCTTGTTCGAGACGGCATTCGGCATGCCGCTGGGCCAGCTTGTGGATGAGATCGCGGGTGGCACGCTCTCTGGGCGGCCGGTGAAGGCTGTGCAGGTGGGTGGTCCCTTGGGCGCCTACATGCCGCGTGGAAAGTTCGACACGCCGTTCGGGTATGAAGAGTTTGACGGGCAAGGCGGGCTGATTGGTCATGCCGGTCTGGTGGTTTTTGACGAAAGCGCCGACATGCGGGCTATGGCACGCTTTGCGATGGAATTCTGCGCGGTCGAAAGCTGCGGCAAGTGCACGCCATGTCGGATTGGCGCTGTGCGCGGGGTTGAAACGATCGACCGGATCGGGGAGGGGGATGCCTCTGCCATCCCGCTGTTGGAGGATCTGTGTGAAACCATGAAGGACGGCAGCCTATGTGCGCTGGGCGGATTTACACCCTATCCGGTCTTGTCGGCGTTGCAGGCGTTTCCAGAAGACTTTGCGGCGATCAAGGAGGCCGCGGAATGATGTTCGTATCGAATGGGCTGCGCCCCTCCGATCCGCTGGGGTTTCACCCCAGACCCCAGCATATTTTTGAAACAGCGAAGAATGGAGCGTTTCAATGAAAGATTTTATTCTGCCAACACGGCGGCCCAATGGTGACATTGATATGGGGACGCCTGCGTCAAAATCCGATGTGATGGTGACGCTGACGATTGATGGTTTTGATGTGACCGTGCCCGAAGGGACGAGCGTGATGCGGGCGTCCGCTGAGGCGGGCATTCAAGTGCCCAAGCTGTGTGCATCCGACAATCTGGAGGCCTTTGGGTCGTGCCGCTTGTGTGTGGTGGAGATTGAGGGCCGCCGCGGCACGCCCGCGTCCTGCACCACACCTGTGGCGGACGGCATGGTTGTGACGACGCAAAGCGCCAAGGTGAAGAAAATCCGCAAGGGTGTGATGGAGCTGTATATCTCTGATCACCCGTTGGATTGTCTGACCTGTGCGGCCAATGGCGATTGTGAGTTGCAGGATATGGCCGGCATGGTTGGCCTGCGCGATGTGCGGTATGAGGCGCCCAAGGCGGGCGGTTTGGCCAACCACTTTGAGGCCCGTAGCGACGCGGGTGCGCCCAATGCGCAGTTCATCCCCAAAGACGACAGCAACCCATATTTCACCTACGATCCGGCTAAGTGCATCGTGTGTTCGCGCTGCGTTCGGGCGTGCGAGGAAGTGCAGGGGACCTTTGCGCTGACCATCGAGGGCAGCGGGTTCAACAGCCGCGTGTCTGCCGGTGCGGTAGGTGATGATTTTCTGTCGTCCGATTGCGTGTCTTGCGGCGCCTGCGTGCAGGCCTGCCCGACAGCAACCTTGCAGGAAAAATCCGTGATTGAGATGGGCACGCCGGAACGGTCTGTCGTGACCACCTGCGCCTATTGCGGGGTGGGCTGTTCGTTCAAGGCGGAGCTGAATGGCGACGAATTGGTGCGCATGGTGCCCTATAAGCACGGCGAGGCGAACCGCGGCCACTCCTGCGTCAAGGGCCGCTTTGCATGGGGCTATGCCAACCATTCCGACCGCATCCTGAACCCGATGATCCGCGAGAAGGTGACGGACCCGTGGCAGGAAGTCAGCTGGGAGGAGGCGATCAGCTACACCGCCAAAAAGCTGCGCGATTTGCAGGCCAAACATGGCGTGAAATCCATCGGCGGCATCACATCGAGCCGCTGCACCAACGAAGAAACCTATCTGGTGCAAAAGATGATCCGCTCCACCTTTGGCAACAACAATACCGACACCTGCGCGCGGGTCTGTCATTCGCCTACGGGTTACGGGCTGAAGACGACGTTCGGAACCTCAGCTGGGACGCAAAACTTTGATTCCGTTGAGGAAACCGATGTTGTCATCATCATTGGCGCGAACCCCACCGATGGTCATCCGGTGTTCGCATCCCGTCTGAAAAAACGTCTGCGTCAGGGCGCGAAGCTGATCGTCATTGATCCGCGCCGCACGGATATCGTGCGCTCGGCGCATATCGAGGCGCAGCACCATCTGCCGCTGTTGCCGGGCACCAACGTGGCTGTTTTGTCCTCAATCGCCCATGTGATCGTGACAGAAGGCCTGATGGATGAGGCGTTTATTCGTGAGCGTTGCGATTGGGACGAGTTTGCGCATTATGCCGAATTCATCTCCGATCCACGGCATTCCCCGGAGGCGACCGCGATGCTCACCGGGGTGGACGCTGGCGAGTTGCGGGCGGCTGCACGGCTGTTTGCTACGGGCGGAAATGGGTCGATCTACTACGGTCTTGGCGTCACCGAACATTCCCAAGGGTCCACCACTGTGATGGCCATCGCGAACCTTGCGATGATGACCGGCAATCTGGGCCGCAACGGCGTGGGCGTGAACCCGCTGCGTGGGCAAAACAACGTGCAAGGGGCCTGCGATATGGGGTCCTTCCCCCATGAGCTGCCCGGCTACCGCCATGTCTCCGACGATGCCACGCGTGAGGTGTTTGAGGCGATCTGGGGCACCAAGGTTGATCCGGAACCGGGCCTGCGCATCCCCAACATGCTTGATGCCGCCGTCGATGGGACCTTCAAAGGCATCTACATTCAGGGCGAGGACATCCTGCAATCTGACCCCGACACCAAACACGTCAAGGCGGGTCTTGAGGCGATGGAGTGCGTCATCGTCCATGACCTGTTCTTGAATGAAACTGCCAACTACGCCCATGTGTTCCTGCCGGGCTCCACCTTCCTTGAGAAGGACGGCACGTTCACCAACGCCGAACGCCGCATCAACCGCGTGCGCAAGGTCATGGCGCCCAAGAACGGCTATGCGGATTGGGAAATCACCATGATGCTCGCCAATGCCATGGACAGCGGTTGGACCTACACGCACCCCAGCCAAATCATGGACGAGATCGCGGCCACTACGCCAGGCTTCGCCAATGTGAACTACGAGATGTTGGAGGTCCGCGGGTCCGTCCAGTGGCCCTGCAACGACGACAAGCCCGATGGCTCGCCCATCATGCACATTGACGGGTTTGCCCGTGGCAAAGGCCAGTTCATCATCACGGAATACGTTGCGACGGATGAGAAAACCGGCCCGCGTTTCCCTCTGCTGCTGACCACGGGGCGCATCCTGTCCCAGTACAACGTGGGCGCGCAGACGCGGCGGACGGAGAATACTGTCTGGCATGAAGAAGACCTGCTGGAGATTCACCCCCACGACGCCGAAGTGCGCGGGATCAGTGATGGCCAATATGTGCGCCTGGCGTCCCGCGCGGGTGAAACATCGCTGCGTGCGACGATCACCGATCGTGTGTCGCCCGGTGTGGTCTACACAACCTTCCACCATCCCGACACGCAGGCCAACGTCATCACCACCGACTTCTCCGACTGGGCCACAAACTGCCCCGAATATAAGGTGACGGCGGTGCAGGTGGCGCTGTCCAACGGCCCGTCCGAGTGGCAGGAAGACTACGCCGAGCAGGCCGAGCAATCGCGCCGTATCCTCCCGGCGGCCGAATGAACGGCGCGCGCGCAACCCCGGCTCATGTGGTGAGCAACGGGCGCGCGCGCGAGGCCAGCCGCGCCTTGCCCGAAGAGGTGCCCGTGGCGCTGGTCTACAACGGCACGACGCAGGCGGTGATGATGGCCACCCCCTGTGATCTCGAAGACTTTGGGCGCGGCTTCACCCGCACCGAAGGGCTGGGCGAAGTGGACAGTCTTGAGGTTGTCACCCACCCCAAAGGGATCGAAGTGCAAATGTGGCTGCCGGATGATCGCGCCGAAGCCCTGGCCGCGCGCAGACGGGCGATGGCCGGGCCTGTGGGGTGCGGGCTGTGCGGGATCGACAGCCTTGAGCAGGCGGAGAGGGATCTGCCACGCGTGACGCGTGATGTTGTCCTGACAGCGGCCCAGGTGGCCGAGGCCATGACCGCTTTGCGTGCAGGTCAGCATTTGCATGACCGGACCCGGGCCGTTCATGGGGCAGGGTTCTACCAGCCCGGCGTGGGCCTTGGGACCGTGCGCGAAGATGTGGGGCGGCACAACGCTCTCGACAAGATGATCGGTGCTGTGGGGGTGGCGGATGCGGGTGCTGCTGTCCTGACCTCACGGGTGTCGGTGGAGATGGTCCAGAAATGCGCCATGGCCGACATCCCTGTGATCCTGGCCGTGTCCGCGCCCACAACGCTTGCTGTCAAGACTGCCGAGGCAGCCAATATCACCCTCGCGGCCCTGGCCCGCGACCACACGTTTGAACTTTTCACCCATCCAAGCCGGATAGAGACCCTAACGACCCCAGCCAAGGACGCCCCTGATGTCGCCTGAAAAAATGACCCGCATGGCCAACCAGATCGCCACCTTTTTCGAAACCCAGCCCGATGATGACAAGGCAGGCCGTGTGGCCGCGCATCTGACCGAATTCTGGGAGCCCCGCATGCTCAGCCAATTGGCCGAACATCTGAATGCAGGCGGCGATGGTCTCAGCCCTTTGGCCAAAGACGGGGCCATCCGCGCCACGGCCTGACCCGCGCGCGCGTCTTCGCTGTTTCAAAAATATGCCGGGGGAGGCCCTTTGGGCCGGGGGCAGCGCCCCCATTCAACCCTCAAAAGGGCAGCGCTCTCTCCCAGTCACATCAATGAAAGTCGCGGCTCTTGGGAATGATCCGCACATCGCGGGGATGACGTGAGGATGGCGCAGGCAGCGGGCGGTTCACCTCATCCGCGTGGGCCATGGCCGTGGGCATCGCATCAGGGGATAGACGCAACAACGCGTCGGAGCGGTCCTCCAACCTCTCCGCCACCACATGGATGACATCCACGTCGCGCTGCACATAGCCGTGAATGACAATGAGCCGCGATTGCATGATAATCTTGCGATAGGCCTCCATCACCTTGGGCCAGATCACCAGATTGGCCACGCCGCATTCATCCTCAATCGTGATGAAACACACGCCCTTGGCCGATCCGGGCCGCTGGCGGATCAGCACCAGCCCCGCCAGAGACACCTTTTGCCAGCCGCGCATGTCTTTTAGCTGGGCGCAATCGCTGTAACCTTGTTGCCGCAACGACCCGCGCAAGAACGCCATGGGGTGTTTTTTCAGGCTCAACCGCAGGGTCTGGTAATCGGCCACCACCTGTTCACTGACCGGCATTTCGGGCAGGGCCACGGGCGCCTCTGTTCCTTCGTCGCGGGTGTCTTGGAACAGCGGCAAATCGGGCGCGTCGCGCAGGGCTTTGGCGTCCCACAGGGCCTGACGGCGATCCAGAAACAACGACCGCAGCGCGTCCGCCTCAGCCAGACGGCGCACGTGGGCGGCACTGAGCCCTGCGCGTGTCTGCAGGTCTTTCAGATCACGGTAGGGCATATCGCGGGCGGCGATCAGACGCGCGGCAGCGTCTTCGCGAAAGCCCGTGATCTGGCGGAGGCCCAACCGGATGGCGTAGCGTTTGTCGCGGGCTGTGGGGTTTGAGTTTTTCTGGTCAGATGAAGGGGGGGGACGGTGATACCCTGTCAACGGTTCCAGCGTGCTGTCCCAGTGGGAATAATTCACATCCGGCGGGCGGACCTCGACCCCGTGTTCGCGCGCATCGCGGACAAGTTGGGCGGGCGCGTAGAACCCCATGGGTTGGGAGTTCAGCAGGGCCGCGCAAAAGGCATCCGGGTAGTGGCATTTCAGCCAGCTGGACACATAGACCAGCAGCGCAAAGCTGGCCGCGTGGCTTTCGGGAAAGCCGTATTCACCGAAACCCTTGATCTGGTCAAAACAGCGCCGCGCGAAGTCTTCCTCGTAGCCGCGTTTGACCATCCGGCCCACCATTTTGTCCTGCAACAGCTCAATCGTGCCGCGGGAGCGGAAGGTGGCCATGGCCTTGCGCAGCTCATTCGCCTCTGCGGGGGAGAACTCGGCCGCCTCAATCGCGATCTTCATAGCTTGTTCCTGAAAGATCGGCACGCCCAAGGTGCGCCCCAGGATGTTTTTCAGCTCGGACGGGTCATGCGGGGCACCGGGGGCGGGATAGATCACCTGTTCCTCGCCGTTTCGCCGTCGCAGATAGGGGTGGACCATGTCGCCTTGGATGGGGCCGGGGCGCACGATGGCGACCTCAATCACCAGATCATAGAACCGGCGCGGGCGCATGCGGGGCAGCATGTTGATCTGGGCGCGGCTTTCCACTTGAAAAACGCCGATGCTGTCGCCTTTGCACAGCATATCGTAGACGCGAGGATCCTCAGCCGGGGTGGTGGCCAGGGTCAGGTCGCGCCCGTATTGCTTTGATATCATGTCAAAACATTTGCGGATGCAGGTCAGCATGCCCAATGCCAGAATGTCGACCTTGAGGATGCCAAGCGCGTCGATGTCGTCTTTGTCCCATTCGATGAACGTCCGGTCTGCCATGGCGCCATTTCCAATCGGCACCGTTTCCGTCAGCGGCCGTTCGGTCAGGATGAATCCCCCCACATGCTGGCTGAGGTGGCGCGGCATCCCGATCAGTTGACCCGCGAGCACAATGGTGCGTCGCAGCAGCGGGTCGGACATATCCAGCCCCGCCTCACGCGCATGTTCGCCGTCCACATCCTTGCCCCAGGACCCCCAGATGGTTTTGGCCAGCGCACCGGTCACATCCTCAGACAGCCCCATGACCTTGCCCACCTCACGAATGGCAGAGCGCGGGCGGTAGTGGATCACAGTTGCGCACAGCCCCGCACGGTCACGGCCATATTTGGTGTAGATGTGCTGGATGACCTCCTCACGTCGTTCGTGTTCGAAATCGACGTCAATGTCGGGCGGTTCCTTGCGTTCCTCACTGATGAAACGTTCAAACAACAGCTGGTGTTGGGCAGGATCCACCGCCGTAATGCCCAGCACATAGCACACGGCGGAATTGGCGGCAGACCCGCGCCCCTGGCACAGAATTTCGGGCTGGGCCTCATGGCGGGCAAAGTGGATGATGTCGTGGATGGTCAGAAAATAACGCGCAATATCAAGCTTTTGGATCATGGCCAGTTCCTTGGCCAGCACCGCCTTTGTGGCCTTGCTCACCCCTTCTGGATAGCGCCAGGCGGCGCCCTCCCAGGTCAGCTTTTCCAGATAGGCCTGGGGGGACATGTCGGCGGGGATGACTTCGCGGGGGTATTCGTAGGCGAGCTCCCCCAGATCGAAGGTGATGGCATCGGCCACAGCCCGGGTGGCCTTGATGGCATGGGGCCACTGGCGGAACAGGCGTTCCATCTCTGCGGGGGATTTGAGGTGGCGTTCGGCGTTGGGTTCCAAGCGGCTGCCGGCGTCGGTTAGGCTGCAGTGTTCGCGGATGCAGGTCATCACGTCCTGCAGGGGGCGCCGGTCGGGCGCATGATACAGGACATCATTGGTCGCCAGAAGACGCAGCCCATGATGGCGCGCCATGGCGTCCAGACGGTTGATGCGCAACGCATCATCGCCGCGGTAAAGGTAGGACGCCGCCAGATAGCGCAGCTGTGGCAGACGTTTGCACAGCCGCCCCAAGCGTCGCCCATAGGCCATTACATCTTCATCCGGTACGGCAATCAGGATCAGGCCTTCAGCGTGGGCCGCCAGATCATTCAACGTCAGATCACAGACGCCTTTGACTTGCCACTGTCCGTCCACGTCCTGCATCCGACCTTTTGAAATCAGGCGTGACAGGCGGCCATAGGCGGTGCGGTCTTTGGGGTAGGCCAAAAATACCTCGCCGCTGATCAATGCGACCCGCGCGCCAATCAGTGGGCGCAGCTGGGCTTTGCGCGCCTCCGCCCAGATCCGCACGACACCGGCCAGGGTGTTCAAATCCGCCACCGCCAAGACGTCATAACCTAGCGCCCACGCCTCCGCCGCCAGATCTACCGCATCGGACGCCCCGCGCAGAAAGGAAAAACAGCTAAAAACGCCAAGTTCCACGTAAGAAGCACGCGGATTGGGGGTAAAGGCTCCATCTTCAGGCAAGGTTCTGCGGGGATGGGCATGATCATTTTCAGGCATCCTCAGGCCCCCTAAACTTCCCGGCCCTTACGGCGCGCAGGCCTCGCTTCTTTGGGTCAAAAATACCTTTTCTCTTGACCGGCGCCGCGCAGCGGCGCCCCCCCGCCGTCCGCAGGACCCGCGCCAAAGGCGCATGTGCAACAGCCCCGACATCACACCAAATCACGCAAACAGCCCCTGCATGCACCAGCGCGGCGCGCCGCCACGCCCGTCCCCCACCACACCTTCACGGAACAGCCAGTACCGTTGTCCATGCTGATCCTCGATCCGGTAATAATCGCGCAGCCGCGTGCCGGGGCGGTCGGCCCACCATTCCGGCGCGATGCGTTCGGGCCCTTCGAACCGCACAACCTTGTGGGTTTGCCTGCGCCACATGAATTGCGCGGGCGGGCCTTCGGGGACGGCGTAAAGCACGCGGATGTCTTCGGGGGGCTGCAACAGGCGCAGGGGGCGGGGCTGGGCGTGGGTGGGCAGAGTGTCCGTGCCCTGCGCCATGGCCACCTGCCAGCCCTCGCGGCGTTCGGGGATGTGGCTGTCGCGGGGGGCGGGGCGCCGGATGCTGTCAGCCCCAAATTTGGCGGACAGCCGGTCGATCAGGCGGGCCAGCTCCGTGCCCTCGTCGCTGCCGCCTTCGATGCGGGTCTGGATGACCTCGACGTGTTCCACCACACTGGCCTCAAGCGTGATCAGATCGAAACCAAATCCGGGGTTCAAACGCTCCAGCTTGCCCTCAAAAAGCCGCAGGATATGCGCCGCGTCGCGGCTGGCTTGGGATGTGGCGACGCCGATGCGGTCCACCTCCCCATCGGTGCGGTAGACCGTCAACGTCACCCGCCGTGCGCCAAGCCCTGCGGCGTGCAGACCGGCGCACAGTTCCTGCGCCATGTCAGGCAGGTGCGGTTCAGGATCCATCACAGGTTCCGCCAGGCTGGATTGGACGCTGAATTCCGGCGGGTCATCGGGGCTTTGCAGAGGTTCGGCCAGCCGCCCCATCAGCTGATCCAGCCGCAACAGGGGATTGTGCGTCAGTTCGGCTTTCTGGAACCGGCGCGCCAGCGACAAGCGCGGCACATCGGCCAGCGCACCGATGGTTTTGAGGCCAAGACGTTTCAGCAAGAGTGCTGCATCCCCGTGCAGGCGCAGGGCGCGCACGGGCAGGGGGGCCGTCTTCGCGCACAGCTCATCCGGGGTGCAGACCTCTCGCACGCCGCCAAACCGCGACAACGCCCAGGCCGCCCCATGGGTTGGGGCGCAGGCCAGGTCGGTTTCCAGACCCAAGGTCGACAGCTTGCCTTCGATTTCACGCAGCATCGCGGCCTCGCCGCCCCACAGATGGTCCGATCCGGTGGTGTCCATGACCAGCCCTGCAGGCCCGTCCGTGGCCGACCACGGGCACCAGCGCCGCACCCAAAGCATCAGACGGTGCAAGGCCGCCCGATCGCCGCCCGTGTCGGCAAATTCCACCCGCAGATCGGGCACCAGCGCGCGCATGTCCACAACCCGCGCGCCGATCTGGATGCCCATCTGATCGGCGGCGCGGTTGGTGGCGTGGATGACGGGGCCGTGGGGGCCCTCGACCGCCAGCGCAACCGGCACCTCGGGCGGGGGGGCGTGGCCCATGCGGTCCATGTGCCATTGCCAGCGGTTCATGGAAAAGCGCGGGAAGTGCAGGGCCGTGATGCGGCGGGCCAGCGGGTCTTTGGGGTTTGGTGCGGGCGCATCGGACCCCGCATCTGTCGATGCGGACCCCGATGGGGAATGTGTGTTTGATGGAATTTTGGCGGACCCCATGCGCCAGCGCGGCTCCCCCACGGGGGTAAATGCCTCTTCTGGGACGGCATCGGGGGCGGGCAGATCCGTTACAGACAGATCCACCGCAGGTGGGGCCATGGCGTGCTGCAGGGCCGCGATGGCATGGGTCAGCAGATCGGCGGTCTGCTGGGGACGGGGATCCTTCGTTTGGGGATCAGCGGCGGGACCGGTGGGGGCCGCCTGTTTGGGCTGTGTGTCGCGCGTCGCGGGCTGGGGGGGAAAGGGCAGGACGGGCAGCTTGTCCTCCCCCCTCATCGCAGCGCGTGCCTGAGGTGTGGGATTTTGAGTTTTTTTGGCCAGATGAAGGGGGGGCGTGGTGCATCACGCATGGTGGGCCGCCTGGTCTGAGAGGTGGGTTTGTTGGCCTTCCACCCGGTGATCGAGACGCAGGCGGCCGTTCTCAGACCGTGCCACCCAATCGCCCGGTGTGCCCCAGCGCGAGCGGAACAGGTTGGCGTGCCACAGCGGTTGCCCCAGCGCGTGCAGATCGTCCGGGTTGGGCAGGGACGCCATCGACGACACGTGCCAGCGGGCGCGCGCTGCACTGAGGTTGGGGTGGGCTGCGCGGCGGATGAGCCAGGCGGGCACCGCATGCGCCTCAGCCCGCAGGGCGAGCCGTTTGGAGGCGGTGAAATCCAGCGCAGGCGGATCGCCCCAAACCTCAGCCACGACAGCGCCGAGGGTGGGGCAGCCCAGACCCTGTTCCATTGCCCAGAGCACATCGACGGGTTTGGACACATCGACACGCAGAATGTCGATGCCGTGGGGCAGGCCCGCCATGCAGATCACGCCCGCCTCTTTTCGCGACACCCTGTCCGAGATCCACAGCACCGGCCCGCGGGAGATATCGATTTGGGCCAGCATGAACCCCAGGGCTGCGGCATCGGTGGCCTTGGTGGCAAAGATTTCGCGCAAGGTGGGTTGGCTGTCGGCCTCGCCCTTGCGGCCAGCGGTGTCCGCCCGTTCCATCAACAGGTCGGTGGCGGATTTGGGCGGGGGCAAGGCGCTGCGCATCGGGTCCTCTTGGTTTGGGGGCTGATATTTGTTCTTCTTTTGTTCTAGTGCGTGCACCCTGCACGGTCAAGCGTTTAGGGCAGGGGGCGTGCCCAACAAAGGTCAGGGTTTCCCCGCTTGTTCGCCTGTATTGGCCCACATAGGATAAGGTTAACAACTGAGGCACGAATGATCAGATCCATCCTTACTTCCCTGCGTAGCCCCCATATGGATGTGACGTTGCGCCACGGGCGGGGGCATGTGGTGCGCATTCTGGAACGGCCCGGTTTGTGGATGACGGATGCGCAGCTGGCGCGTCTGGGTGCTGATCTGCGGGCTGTTGCGGCCACGACACTGGATGCGGGCAGCCTGACCTACGGTGTGTTTGCCGATGATCGCAGCCGCATGTCCGAAACGATTGTCACACTGGTGACAACCCGCGATGGCACCCCTGTGGCCTTCAATGCACTGGCGGTGATGACCGTTGAGACGCAGCCCATGCCTGTGGATGTGCTGCATCTTGGGTTGGTCATGGTGGACCCGGACGCGCGCTCTGCCGGATTGTCTTGGGTCCTTTATGGTCTGACGTGTTTTTTGTTTTTCACCCGCAACCAGTTTCGCCCCATCTGGATGTCCAACGTCACGCAGGTGCCCGCCGTTGTCGGCATGGTGTCGCAGATGTTTTCCGATGTCTGGCCCCAGCCGGAACCTGACCGGCGCACGCTGACCCATGTGATGCTGGCGCGGCGCATCATGGATCAGCACCGCCATGTGTTTGGCGTGGGCGAGGACGCCGACTTTGATGAGGACCGTTTTGTCATCACCAACGCCTACACCGGCGGGTCCGATGACCTGAAAAAGACGTGGGAGGCCGCCCCCAAACACCGCGACGCCCTCTACAACGACTTTTGCCGTGAGGCGCTGGATTACGATCGCGGCGATGACGTGATCCAGCTGGGGCGCATGGATCTGCCCGCGATCCGCCGCTACCTGACACGAGAGGTGCCGCGCACTGCCATTTTCGGCGTGCTGATGGCGGCAGGGTTTGTGGCGCTACGGCGGTTGATCCTGCCGGTTCTCTATTGGTCAGACACCACGCGGCCCTTTTCCATTCTGCGCACCGCAAAGGACACGGGTGATGTTTGATTATGCCGAATTCACCACCCGCAACATCGGGTTTGTCACGCCCCAGGAGCAGGACACATTGCGCAAGGCGTGCGTGTTTGTCTGCGGCACCGGCGGCATGGGCGGGGCGGCGATCCTTGGGCTGGCGCGGGCGGGAGTGGGCAAGCTGATCATCGCGGATCTGGATGAGTTTGAGGTGAGCAACCTGAACCGGCAGGTCTTTTGTTTCGATCACACCGTCGGCCAACACAAGGCGGCGGCCACGGCTAGGATCCTGCGCACCATCAACCCTGAGATTGAGGTGGAGGTGCATCGCGGCGATTGGACCACCCATGTGGACGATCTGGTGGGCCGGTCTGTGGTCGTGGTGAATGGCACCGATGATCTGGGGGCGTCGCTGCTGCTCTACCGCCGCGCGCGGGCGTTGGGGAAGGCGGTGATTGACGCCTATGCCTCCCCCTTGCCATCGGTTTATGTGACAGGCCCAAAGGCGCAGCCCCATGAGGCACGGTTGGGATACCCGACGCAGGACACCGCGTGGGATGCGATCACGAATGATCAGCGGTCAGCTGCGTTTCTCAAGGAATCTGAATGGGTTGTGATCCATTCCTCATCCCGAAAATACATTGATCTTGAGATTGTAGGCGACGTCGTTGCGGGCAAACGGTCACGCATGTCCTTTGCGCCGATGGTCATCAGCACGGGCCAGTTGATGTGCTACGAGGCGATCAACGCAGCCCTTGGCCGCCCCCATGGCACTGACAATCGCGGCTATTTCTTCAACCCCTATGCGGCCCGCGTCGAACGCCCCAAACCGGCATGGCTGGCGGCCTTGATGGCGCCCCTGGTGCGCCGGTTCCTCAAGGGTTTGATGACGTGAACATGTCGCCCGGTGATATTGGCAATCTGTTTCTGTCTGTCGCGGCCCTCGCCGGTGTTATGATCCTGTCCTATGTGATCGCATCGCGTGGCGCGCAGGAGCCGCTGAACCGGCGGTTTTTGTTCGGGTTGCGCGTGATCATGGTGCTTTTTGCAGGACGGGCGCTGTTCGTCTTGACGGATGTGCAATTTTTCAGATTTTTCATAGTGTTAGCCGCCTCTCTTGTGCCGTTGTGCGTGCTGCTTTTGGCAGAAGGGTTGCTGCGCCGCCATGCGCCGGCTTGGGCGAAACTCTGGGTCGCAGCGGGCACTGTGGTGTTCGTGATCCTGTCCCTGTGGTGGCGCGATACGATTGATCCTGCGCGCCTTGCCGGTCTTTTGGTGTTTCAACTGAGCGGATTTGCCATTGCGGGCTGGCTTGTCCTGACCCGCGACCGCAGCAGCCTCAGCGTGGCGGAAAACCAAACGGTTGAACGGTTGGCGCTGTCGCTCGTGCTACTCATTCCGCTGGCCGCCGCCGATTTTTTGATGATATTTCTGGGGCTTCCGGCGCAAATCTCACCCTTGGGGGTGTTGTTTTTGTGCTGGTTGGCGGTGTCTTTGGGGCGCACGCAGGCGCAGCACAGCGCGCCTTTGGTGTCGTTTCTGGCGGTGGTGTTTGGCGCGGGCGCGTCGGGCCTTGTGGTGGCGACCCTGGCCCAGATGGACAAGGACGCAACCATTCTGACGCTGGCAGTGATCCTGGCCGCCGTGTTGGTCGCTGTGCTGTTCATCGAGGCGCAAACCCTGCGGGCGGAGGAAAGATCCCAGACCCTGTTGCGCCATCTGGCCGATGACCGGTCCGGCGATGCGCTGGGGTTTTTGCGCGGACTGCAGGCGCATCCTTTGGTTGAAGGGGCAGCCTTGATCGACGTGGCGCAGCTGCAAGATTTTGATGAGGCTGTGTTGCGTCATATTTTCAAGGTCCGTCCTGTGTTGCGCCGCGCCGATCCGCCCTTCAGCGACGGGGCGGAGGGGGATCACATCACCCATCTGTTTGATCTGTTCGATGCAAGCCACGTGTTGCTGGCAGACGATGCACCGCTGACCTTGGTGGCGCTGTCAATGCCTGCGCTGGCCTCGTCTCCGCGGCTGGAACTGGAACTGGCCGCTGTGCAGCGCATGGCCCGAATGATGTCGGCAAGCCCATGATCACAGACGATATTTTCCATATGTGTGTTGGCCGCGCGGGCCTTGCGCCCACCGTTCATAACACCCAGCCCGCCCGCTGGACGCGTGAGGGGGATGTGCTGTCTCTGTTTTGCGATACGAACGTCGGCCTGGCCATTGGCGACCCTTCGGGCTTCGATGCGGCGCTGTCTTGCGGCGCAGTGTTGGAGGGGATGGTGCTGGCGCTGTCGGTCTTTGGGATCGGAGCAGATGTGGCGTACACAAACGCCGAGACATCCCCCGGCGAGGGCCTTGTCGCAGTGGCCCATCTGACCTGCCGAGAGGCGCCGGTGGATGGGTTAAACACCCAGCTTGAACAACGGTTTACATGGCGTGGTTCATTCAAGCAGGAGACGGCGAACCTGTTCGGATGGACCCGCGCCGACACGCGTCTCATCTTGCCCCGGAAAGACCGTGCGTGGATTGCGGGACAAAACGATTGGGCCAGCCTGCAGATCATGCAAGATGCGGCCTTTCGGGATGAATTGGTGGGCTGGATGCGCCTGTCGGATCGGCACCCGCGCGCGGGCCGTGACGGGATGGACCGTGCGGTCATGCGGATGAGCAAATTTGACGCGCGGATGGCACCGCTGGTCTTGCGACATTTGTGGCCAATGTTGAACCGTTTTGGGCTGACGAAGGGGCTGACGGCTGAGGCCGAGATGACGTTAACAGCGCCCGTCATCGCATTGTTTCACCGTGATATTTCAGAAAATCCAGTGGTCAGTGGCCGCGCCTATCTGCGGCTGTGCCTGGAGGCTGCATCGCTGGGGTTTGCGGGCTGGCCCATGGCGGCTTTGTCAGACAACATGACAACAAACGCGCGGCTGTGTGAGGCGTTTGGGATCGGCTCCGATCGCCGGTTTATCCAAGCAATCCGGTTTGGTGTCCCCACGGGCGACGCCCCCCCACGGGCACGGCGTCCCTTGGCAGAGGTTGTGCGTTAATCGACCGGCAGCCCGCTGGGCACCGCATCAGGGCGACCCATGGGGCGGGTGTGGGCAGTGGCACCGGTGAGGGCGTGTAAAAATGCTTCGATATCAGTGATTTCCGCCTCGGTCAGCATCACGGGATTGATGTCGAGGACCGCCGATTGACGGGCCATTTCGAACCGGTCCTGCTGGATGGCGAAATCAACCCCGCCGAAACGTGGCGCATGGGGCAAGGCCGCCAGTTCTGGCGTCCAGGCGGCGCGCGCGGTGACCGGATCGGAATGATGTCGGATCATGTGGCGCAGGGTTGGGTAGGCGCCGTTATGGCCATACGGGGCGGTCAGTGCCACGTTGCGCAGTGACGGGGTGCGGAAGCGGTAAGCGTCTGATAACAGGTCGGTTTCACCCATCCGGCCCACGTCTCGCGGCATCTTGTCAAAGGTGCGTGTGCGGCCCGGACCAAAGGCGGGCAGGCCCAATGCGTGAAAGTCTTGGTCGGTAAACAAGGGGCCAGAGTGGCAAGAGGCGCAGCGGGCTTCGCCAAAAAACAACGCACGGCCCCGTTCGGCGTCGTCAGGCAGAGGCGTTCCAGTCAACCAAGCATCATAGGGGCTGTCATAGCTTTGCCATTCGGTGGTGATGAAAGCCCCCAGCGCATTGCCAATTTCGACGATGGAAATTTCCAAGGGTTCGTCAACGTTTTCAAAGGCTTCTACGAACATATTCGCGTAAGTTTCATTGGCGCGGACACGGGCGGCGAGGATGGGCCAGGCGGCATCAATGCGGTCATGGGTGGCGCCTGCGATGTCGTTCTCGCCGGGGTTTCCGGCCATCTCAAACTGGGCGGTCAGCGGGAACAGGGCCTGGGCCGCGACGATGTTATCAAGCCCCTCAGGCAGCCATTCTTCCGCGGGGGAATCGAAACCGTTTCCGAACTGATCCGAGACCTCCAACCGGCCATCGTGGAACATCACGTCAACGGAAATATGCCCCAGATTCCAAAGGGCTGGCGCATTTCGGGGCACGCGTTTGCGGATGTCTCCGATCTGGCGATCGGGGCCGAGACCAATGCCGCCTTCGCCAATGCCGAGCGACAGACCGTCGCCGCCTGCGTGGTCGTGATGGTGGCAGGTGCCACAGGAAATGTTACGGTTGCCGGACAAGATTTTGTCATAGAACAGCAGCTGGCCGATTCGCGCTTGCGCAGGGTCGGCATCCACGAAATCATCGAGGGTGATCGGGTCGGCCACCGCCGCGCTGACCCCCATGAAACAGAGGAAAATCGCAGTATGGTTTGCGTATGGCAAGCGTATGGCTGGCGTATGGCTCATGGCCTCACTTTGGCAGTTGGGCTGACGCTGACAAGTCCTGTTTTCGCCGCCGATCTGGAAGAGGCGCGCGATTTGATGGAGGCGGGCGAATTTGTCGCAGCCCGTGAGATGTTCGAGGTTCTGGCGCGGTCAGGCAATGCCGATGCCGAAGAGCTGATTGGCGTGATGTATGCGTTGGGTCTGGGCGTGGAGCAGGACGATGAACGGGCGTTTGAATGGTATCTGCGCTCGTCCCTAAAGGGGCACCCCGGCGCGCAATCGGGGTTGGGGTGGTATTATGAATTGGGCCGTGGCCTGCCGGAGCCGGATCTGGTGCGCGCCTATTTGTGGTACGCGCTGTCGGCCATTGGCGGGGACGTGGATGCGCCCGACAGTCTGGAGGAGTTGACGCCGCGCATGACGGCGGAGGAGAGAGCGCGCGCGCAGGTGCTTATCGACGATTATCGTCCTTGGATGTATCCGTTTCGTTAGCCCTGTGCGCTGTCCTGACCCTCGCTGGCTTTGTGGGGGTGCAGATCGCCAATGTCACTGTCTTTGCCCAAAAAGAAATTGGCTGCATAGCCGTGAATGATGATCGACAGCAGGATCGTCACGGCGGCGATGCGCCAGACGGCGTCGATGTCGGCAAAATCGGCGTGGTTCTGGGCGTAGGCGATGTAAAACACCGACCCCATGCCGCGAATGCCAAAAAACGCGACGGAGCGGCGGCTCATCTCACCACAGTTGAGGGTGATGAGGGACAACAAGCCGCCCAAGGGCCGGATGACGAAGATGAGGGCGAGGGCAAAGGCGACCTCGGCCCATGTGAGGCCGGACAGCGCGCCTGCGCCGATGAACACGCCCAGCCAGAGCAGCAAAACGGCAAGCAGGATCGCCTCAAGCTGTTCGGCGCCGTGGTGGACGAATTTTTCATATCCTTCGTGTTCGGTGCCGCGGGTGTTGGACCGGCCTGCACGGGTGGCGACAAACACCGCCAGAAAGCCGTATCCGTCGACCGCTTCGGTGATCCCGTAGCTGAGCAATGTGGCCGAGAGAATCACCAAAATGGCATTCCACGCGCCCTGTTGCCCGTCCCCGATGGGGCTGAACACCACCTTTGAAATGCCAAGGCCCACCACGTAGCCGACAATGATGCCCGCGCCGACGCGGTAGGCAAAATCGAAGGTCAACCAGTCCCAGATCCAAGCCTCACCGCTGAACATGGACCCCACCCCGAGGGAGGCCGCGTAAATTGCGAGGTACACAAACGGAAATGCGAGGCCGTCGTTCAGGCCCGCCTCAGCCGTCAGGGCGACCTCCATCGGGCGTTCGTCTTGACCGGGGGGGGAGACTTGGACGGACCGGGCGAGGACGGGATCGGTGGGCGCAAGCGCTGCGGCCAGCAATAGCGCGCCGGGAATCGACAGGCCCAGCAGGCCGTATCCAAAGGCCGCGACGCTGGCGATGGTCAGGGGCATGGCGACCAGCAGCAGCATCCACGTGGGTTTCCAGTTCGACCACGACCCGCGTGTGTCAATCGCAAGGCCCGCGCCCGCCAGCGAGATGATGACGATCAGTTCTGCCGCATGTTCGACCACCATGGATCGCCAACCGCCCTGCGTGGGGTCCACCCCCGCAAAGCCGGTGGCGGCCAGGCCGATGCCGAAGAGGACGTAAATCAGGGGCAGATTGAAGATGCGATACCGCGCCAGGGCAGGTTGCAGCGTCAGACCAAAGAGCGCGAGGCCCACAACTGTGTAGACGATGTCGCGCGCATCAATGGTTTCGAACATTTGCGATGTGTCCCCTTTAGCGGGATTAACACCGCGATACCGCCCGAGGTTCCATCGGCGTGCGCCACAAAGAGAAGGGCCGCCCTGCATGACAGGACGGCCCCGAGGGTTGATACGCCAGTGAGGCTTAGTTCAGGTCAGCGGCGTAAGCTGCCTCCATGTCGGCCTCGACCTCATCCACGGCTTCGATCAGCGCATCAAGGATCTGGTCGCCGCCGTCCACGTTGGCGCGGAACCAGTCTTGGACGGGCGCGGCGGCTTCGGCGAACATGGCTTTTTCTTCGGGGGTTGGGACGTAAAGTTCACCACCCCCAGCGACGAAGTCTTCGTAGGCCTGGATGGATTTACGCTTGGGGCTGGCGAAGGTTGCCTGCTGCAGGGCGTAGAACCCATCCACGATCACGCGGCGGTTGGCTTCGTCCATCCCGAGGAAGGTTTCGTTGTTCATCCACCACAGGGCACCCATGTAGGCGTGGCCGTCGAGTGTGACGTACTGCAGGCCCGCATCTGGGAATTTCATGCCCATGATGTCGGTGATGCCGTTCTTGGATCCATCCACGACGCCGGTCTGGAAGGATGTGAACAGCTCAGGCCATGGGATCGGCGTGGGGGAGGCGCCAAGGGCGCGGACCAGTTCCTGCGGGAGGTCGGCCACAACCGTACGGATTTTCAGGCCTTCCATGTCGGCAGGGGTCTGAACCGTACGCTGCGTGTTCGCAAAGTTGCGCCAGCCGCCGGTGTTGCCGATGGTCATCAAACGGATGGTGTCGTCGGAGGTTTCCAGCGCCATGTCGCGCATGGTGCGGACGAAATCGCCCTGCAGCACGGATTCGGCCACGCGGTCATCGGCCATCAGATACGGCAGGTCGAGAACCTGAACGTATGGGAAGATGCCAGCAGCACCACCCGAGGTGGAGATGTAGATGTCGATGGAGCCTTCAGAGACGCCCTCAAGGCATTCCGCACCGGTGGAGCACAGCTGCGTGCCGATGAACAATTCCACCTCGATCGCGCCGTTGGACGCCGCTTCGACGTAGTTTTTGAAGACGACCAGACCGTCATAGTCTTCGTCGTTCTCGTTGGAGTTTGCGGTGGCGCGCAGTGTCATGACGTGGCCGTCGGCAAAGACCGGCGTGCTTGTCATCGTGTAGGCGGCGATCATGCCGGCGGTTGCGAGATACTTCATCATTTTGGTTTCCTCCCTTTATATGAAGTCAGTTTGCGGGTGGCGCAGGGCTAATGCAAGCCATGTAGCCAGTGTCAGGCGGACATCCCAAGAAATCCGCGAGATAGGGGACCGTCATGGAGATCTGGGGGAAATAGGTGATCAGGAAGATCACGAGGATTTCCACAGCCAGAAACGGCAGGATGGCACGGGCGATGGTTTCAACCTTTTCGCGCGCCACGGTGGAGGCCACGAAGAGGACAAGGCCCATGGGGGGCGTTGCCAGCCCCACGGTCAGGTTCACGGACATGATGATGGCGAAATGCACGGGATGCACACCAAGGTCGGTGAAGATGGGGCCAAGGATGGGGCCGAGGATGATGATCGCGGGGCCTGCGTCCAGAAACATGCCGACGATGAACAGCAGGATGTTGATCAGGAACAGCAGGATCAGCGGGTTTTCCGACAGGCCAAGGATGATGTCGGCCATGGTGGTGGCGGCACCAGACGTGGCGACGATGGTTTTGAAGGCCACGGCGGCGCCCACCAGCAGCAGCACAGCCGCAGAGGCCAGCGCCGAGCGTTGCAGCACGTCAAAGAAATCCGCCCAGGTCAGGGATTTGAGCACAAAGACCGAGATCAGCAGGGCATAGGCCACGGCGATGGTGGACGCCTCTGTCGGGGTCATGACGCCGATGAGGATGCCGCCCAGAATGATGATGGGGGTTTGCAGCGGGGCCACAGCCTTTTTGCACACGATGCGGAAATCCGAGGAGACCTGACCGCGCATCCAGATCAGGAAAAAATGGGCCAGCACAAGCAAGATGGCCAGTGTGCCCCAGAGCATCGTGCCCTCAGGCCGCGCAACACCCGCGACGGAGGAGCCGAGCCGGAACACGGCCCAGAACACACCCATGAGGTTGATGCGCAGCAGGATGAAGCTGAGGACGGATTCGACGGTGCTGATGGATTGGTTTTTGGTGACGATGCGTTCGGCTTTCGGCAGGTCGTAGCGGTCGGCCATGAGGCGGACCATGACCATCAAACCCACGCCCACCAGCACACCCGGCACGATGCCCGCCAGAAACAGGGCCGCCACGCTTTCGCCCATGACATAGGCGTAGATGATCATGATGCCCGAGGGCGGGATGATCGGGCCGATGACGGAGGAGGCGGCGGTGATGGCGGCGGCGAATTTGCGGGTGTAGCCGTTTTTCTCCATCGCGGGGATCAGGGTGGACCCGAGGGCGGATGTGTCGGCCACGGCGGAGCCTGAGAGGCCCGCGAACAGGATCGAGCTGAGGATGTTGACCTGTGCGAGGCCCCCGCGCAGATGCCCCATGAAGGCCTGCGAAAATTCGACCAGACGCGTGGTGATCCCGCCGCGGTTCATGATTTCACCGGCGAGCATGAAGAACGGCAGCGCCATCAGCGGGAAGCTGTCGATGCCGGTGTAGACGTTGCGGTAGAGGATCGCGAGGTCACGTTCGTTGCCGGTGACCCAGGTCATGAAGCCGGGCGCAAACAGCAGCGCGAAGACGACCGGTGTGCCGATCATCAGGATCGCGAGGAAGAGGGGCAGGAACCAAATCAACATCAGGACGCACCCCCCACATCTTCATCACCCAAGGCAGGCAGACCCGCATTGCGGCCTGTCAATTTCAACACCTGCCGCAGGATCAATTCCACGCACACAAGAACAAGCAGGTTCACTCCGACCCAGAGGGCCAGATACTGGTAATAATTGCTGAATTTGTTACCGCATTTGCCGATCTCAAACCCCAGCGGCCAACGCAAGGTCGACGAACACCCGCGCCCCGACAGGCTGTCGACATGGTTGTTCAACCCTTTGTCCCACATAACCAATAGCACGGCGAAAGACATGGCGAACAAGAGGAGGGAGAGGATCGCGGCGAGCCGTTCGCTCAGCGCGCGTTCGAGCATATCAATCGCGACAAACCCGCCGTGACGGTAGGCGATGGGGGCCATCAGGCCCACGAGCCATAGCATGCCAAAGCGCGCGCCTTCCTCTGTCCAGTTGGGGGCGTCGTTGAAGACATAGCGCATGACGACCTGCAGCAGGATGAAACAGACCATGAGGATCAGCGCGGTGACGGAGACCCATTTGCCGATGGGGTGCAGCACGTCGTTGATGTCGGAGTGGGCCTTGGCGCCGGATTTCGGCAAGACCAGACAGGTGAGCCAAAGAAGACCGGCGAGGGCCGCGATGAACGTCATGTCGTTCATGCCGATCAGGTCGGCCAAAGCCTCCCGCCGGTCTTCGAATGCACCGATCAACAAAAGCGCCACATAGGCGATGCTGACGGTGATGGTTGCAAGTCGTCCTCCCAACGGCCTTGCCCTCCCTTATCTATCAGGCACTTACGCCCTGTTCTTCATCCTTTGAGCGATACGAAACGCCCCCCTTGAAACATCAATGGCAGACCGTCGCGCACGGATGCGCCGGTGACGCGACCGACGATAATGGTGTGATCGCCGGCGTCGTGTTCCGCCGCGAGGCTGCATTCAAACCGCGCCAGACAGCCGCGGATGTGGGGCACGTCATGTGCGCCTGTCACCCAATCAAGACCGTCGAAGGCATGTTTGTTCTTCGTGAACCCGTTGCAGATTTCCTGCTGGTGGGCATCCAGAATGTGGATCGCAAAATGAGGCGCGCCTGAGAAGTAATTGAAACGCTTGGATGATTTCGCAGGCGACCAGAGCACAAGCGGCGGGTCCAGCGAAACGGAGGCAAAGCTGTTGGCGGTGATGCCAACGGGGCCGTCGTCTGTGGGGACCGTCACGATGGTAACGCCCGTGGCGTAGGCGCCGAGTGCGTCGCGGAAGCGGCGCGGGTCGTCTATGGGGTCAAACGCGTTCACGTTATGGCACCTCATGGCCGAGGGCGGCCTCGTAGAGTTTGAACCATGTGGGGCGGTCGAGTTTCACTTTAAGAGAATCCGAGAAACCCTTGATCCGGTTGAGGTTATTCGTGCCCATGACGGGCATGATATTCGCGGGATGCGCCAGCAGGAACGCCACGGCGACGGCGGCGCGGTCAACGCCGAAGTTTGCCGCGACCTCATCCAACGCTGCGGAGGCCGCGCTGTTTTCAGTCATCAGCGCGCCACCCCCAAGGGGGGACCACGCCATGGGCGGGATGCCACGTTCCTGCAGATAGGCCAGATCGCCGTTGGTGAAGGGGGCGACGTGGCCCAGCGACATTTCGATCTGATTGGTGACCAGATGGTTCTTCATGGCCGATTGCAGCAACGTCCAATCGTGCAGTTTGAAGTTGGACACGCCGACGGTGCGCACCTTGCCGGAGGCCACGACTTCATCCAGGGCCGCACCGGTTTCATGGTGGTCCATCAGCGGGTCGGGGCGGTGGATCAGCAGCACGTCGATCTTGTCGAGGCCCATGAGGCGCAAAGAATGATCTACGGATTTAACGATATGGTCACGACTTGTGTCGTAATACTTGCCCGAGGCGTCCGAATAGCGGCCGGCGGGTACCATGATGTCGCATTTGGTGACGACTTCGATTTGGTCTTTGATGGATTGGGTGAGGGCGGCGCCCATCACCTCTTCGGCCATGTAACCGCCGTAAATGTCGGCCTGGTCCATGGTGGTGATGCCTTGTTCCAGGCAGGCCTCGATCTTGGCTTGGACGTGGGCGGGGGAGGTGTCGTCGGCCTCGGCCAGACGCCACATGCCATAGACGATACGGCTGAGGGAAAGATCGGATGTAAGGTGAACGCGGTCCATATTGGGGCCTTTATGAGCGGAAGTTAGACGCGAGGGCCGTTGCCCAGCGGTGTATTCGGGGTGCTGTCTGGTACTCGACCATAGGCGTGGGGCAATGAACAGGTCTTTAGCTCTGGCATGACCAGTTTGCCGAAGTGCTGTGCCTCGTCGATGTGCGGATAGCCGGAGAAGATGAAGGCGCGGATGCCCATTTTGCGGTAGGTTTCAATCTTGCTGAGGACCTGATCGGCAGAGCCCACAAGTGCCGCACCGCAGCCGGAGCGCGCACGGCCAACCCCTGTCCACAGGTTGGGTTCGACGTAGCCGAATTTGTCGGCCAATTCGCGTGCTTTGGCCTGATGGGCGACGCCCAAAGAGATGGAATCGTGGGCGCGGTCACGGATCAGTTTGCCATACTCATCGTCGAGCTTGGAGACGATGTAATCGGCGTATTCGCGGGCCTCGGCCTCCGTGTCGCGGACGATCATGTGCACGCGCAGGCCGTAATCCAGCGTGCGGTCGTATTTTTCGGCCACGGCGTTCACGTCGCGCATGCGCCCTGCGAGGTTTTCTTCAGGCTCGGGCCACATGAGGTAGACGTCGCAGTGTTGGCCGCACAGCTCAAGTGCTGCGGGGGAGTAGCCGCCGAAGTACAGCAGCGGGCCGCCGGTTTGGTAGGGGCGGGCGGGGTCCGTGGGCACGCCGGAGAACTGGTAGACGTCCCCGTCGTAATTGATTTCGTCGCGGCTCCACGCTTGTTTGAGGATCTCAACGACCTCGCGGGAGCGTTGGTAGCGGAAGGCGCTGTCTGCGACTTCGCCCGGAAAATCGGAGGAAATGACGTTCAGCGTCAGACGCCCCTTCATCATGTGATCGAGTGTGGCGACCGTGCGGGCCAGCATGATGGGCTGCATTTCACCGCAGCGGATCGCGGCCAGCATGTTGATGCGTTCGGTCAGGGGCGCCATGCCCGCCACAAAGGACAACGTGTCTTGCCCGACCTGATAGGATGAAGGGGCCAAGACGTTGCGAAAGCCCTGTTTTTCAGCCTCAAGCACGATGTCGCGGCAATGTTCCCACGACGAGCGCAGCGCGCCGTCCGGCACGCCAAGGAACTGGTAGTCATCCGAGCACAGGGCCGAAAACCAGCTGACCTCAGACGCATCAAGGTCGTGTGATGTGACTGGAACGATGGTCATGATTCTCCCCTCCCTGATCGGTGTATTGCCTCTTGCGTAGCATCCAAAAACTGGTGCATCAATCCTGTATCAATTTTTTCGCACTTTGGGGAGGAGGGCGGGATGACCAACAGCGCACGCGCCTCGGCACTGCCCAAATATGTGCAGATTGCCGAAGGGCTGATCCGGGATATTGCGGCGGGGCGGTTGGCGGACGGGGCGCGGTTGCCGCCCGAGCGGGAGATGGCAGAGGCCCTTGGAATTTCCGTCGGCACATTGCGCCATGCCCTTGAAATTCTGGTGGACAAGGATCTGTTGGAGCGCGTTCAGGGGTCGGGCAATTACATCCGTGCGCGGGCCGATGTGTCGTCGGTTTATTCGTTTTTGCGCATTGAGCGGGTGCAGGGCGGCGGGTTGCCCACAGCCGAAGTGCTGTCGATTGATCACATGGCCGCGCCGCATGATGCGCGGTTTTCCAGCCCCAACGGGTTCCGGTTTCGGCGCTTGCGGTTCATGGATGATGTACCCGCCGCGATGGAAGAAATCTGGCTGGACGGGGCGGTGACGGATGCGGTGGATGAGGGGGCGGTGTCGGATTCGCTTTACCTCTATTATTCCGAGAGCCTTGGCCTGACGATCACCTCGGCCGAGGACCGCGTGAATGTTGCAGCGGTGCCCCTGTGGGTCGATGGGCGATTTGGGCTGCGCGCGGGCGAACTGGCGGGATATATCGAGAGGACGGGCCGGTCACAGGCAGGCGATATTGTAGAATTTTCAAGAACTTGGTTCGATCCGAGCCAAATCAACTATGTCTCAAGACTAGGAAAGAGCTAACCCATGGATATGGTGAATTACGGCCTTATTGGCTGTGGTATGATGGGGCGAGAGCACATCCAGAATATCAATCTGCTGCCTCAGGGCCGCGTCAGCGTGGTCTACGATCCGGTGCGCGATCTGGCCGAAAGTGCCGCCGTGCTGGCCGGTGAGGGCGGGGTGTCGGCCCCGGCGATGGTGGCCGACACGTTGGAGGATCTGTTGGCGTTCAAGGATCTGGACGCGGTGGTGATTGTCAGCCCCAACAACATCCACGTCCAGCAGCTGCGCCAGATCGTGCAGACGCGGCCCCTGCCGATCTTGTGCGAAAAACCATTGTATACCGCGCCTGCGGACAAGGCGGAGTTGGACACGCTGTTCAAGGGCTACGCCCATCCGGTCTGGGTGGCGATGGAATACCGCTACATGCCCCCCGTCGCCGCCCTGATTGAGCAGGCCGAACAGGCCACGGGCGGCATTTCCATGCTGACGATCCGCGAACACCGCTTTCCGTTTCTGCCCAAGATTGGCGACTGGAACCGCTTTAACGAGAACACGGGCGGCACTTTGGTGGAAAAATGCTGTCACTTCTTTGATTTGATGCGGGTCATCCTGAAGGCGGAGCCCCAACGCATTATGGCCAGCGCAGGGCAGAATTTTAACCACGTGGAGGAACGCTACGACGGGCGGGTGCCGGATATTTGGGACAATGGCTATGTCATCGTCGAATTTGACGGCAATAGGCGGGCCATGTTGGAGCTGTGCATGTTCGCGGAAGGCAGCCAGTATCAAGAAGAGATCAGCGCGGTGGGCCCCAAGGGCAAGATCGAATGTCTGGTGCCGGGGCCGGGCCGGTTCTGGCCCGCCAAGCTGGGCCCCGCGCCGGTCCCCAAACTGATCCTGAGCCCACGCGCGCCCAAAGGCCCCATTGAGATGGACATCCCAGTCGATCCGACGTTGCTGGATGCGGGCGATCACAATGGATCCACCTTTTATCAACACCAACGGTTCAACGCCGTGGTGCGCGGCCAAGGTGGGGTGGAGGTCACGCTGTCGGACGGGGCCAAAGCGGTGCAGATGGGACTGGCTGCACAGCAAAGCGCGGCAACAGGTCAAGTGGTTACTCTTTGAGAATGCGCGGGGCCCCAACAAATGCAACAGTCGAGATCTGAGACGAACGCCCGGCTTCTTTGGGTCAAAAATACCTTCCCCGAAGGCCTGATAAAAATCTTGAGCTTTCGTGAGTGCCCACCTGTCGGGGTTTGATTGAGGGTTGGCTTTCATGTCCTTGTGACTGTATCGATCAGGTTCATATGGGGGTGATGTCCCGTCCAGAGCGTCTGCAGAACACCAGGCTGCTGGATGGATGGCCCCCGAAGATTTAGACTACGACAGAAATCCATATTGAGACCCGAATGCTGATATCTCATGCACACAAGTTTATTTTCATCAAAACGGAGAAAACTGCGGGTACGTCGACTGAACTGGCATTGCAGAAATTTTGCGTTCCGGCCGGTTCGCCGATTACATAAAATACGCCCGCTCGCGTCTCTGAATTTGGGGTGGTTGGAGCGCGCGGACCCGGCGCACACGAAGCGGAATGGTACAATCACCAGCCTGCTCGGCAGATCAAAGAGAAGGTCTCTAAAGAGACTTGGGACGACTATTTGAAAGTCTGCAATATTCGAAATCCGTGGGAGATCTTTGTCTCTTACTTTCACTTCAGAAACCCTGCCGCAAAGACCCTCGGGCCTGAGACGTTTATTCCGATGTTTCGGGAATGGGCGATGCAAGACAACGGAAAATGGGGCCAACCGAACTATTTTGTGGACGGCCGGTCCGTCGCGGATGTCCACATTCGGTATGAACATCTGGCGCAGGATTTTCAGGCCCTTTGTGACCGGATCGGGGCTGTCATGCCCGAGCTTCCCTTCACCAAGAACGAACACCGCGGGAAGAAAGTGGACTACCGCGCGTATTTTGATGCGCCGACGCAAGCGCATGTGGCGGATTTGCGGGCCCAAGAAATCGACTATTTCGGCTGGACCTTTGACGGTTAAACCTGCGCCCAAAGGCCGACGTTCGTAGACGGGACAGATCGGGTGTTCGTGTTCCGCCCGCGGTTTGGGTCAAACAGGGCGGGAGAGGGTGATGACACGGCCCAAGTTGCGCAGTATATGCCCGCCATGTCCCTCGTTTTGCACAAAGCCGCCCGCCTGTCTGTTGCCCCAATGATGGATTGGACGGATCGTCATTGCCGGTATCTGCACCGTCTGCTGTCCAAACACACGTTGTTGTATACTGAGATGGTGACAGCGCCCGCCTTGGTGCGGGGGCAGGCGCGGCATTTGTTGCGGTTTGATCCCGCCGAACAGCCCGTGGCGTTGCAGCTGGGCGGGTCTGATCCGATTGAGTTGGCCGAGGCTGCAGCGATGGGGGCCGAGGAAGGCTATCCTGAGATTAATCTGAATTGCGGCTGCCCGTCAGACCGTGTGCAATCTGGGTCGTTTGGGGCTGTGCTGATGGAAGATGCGGCCTTGGTCGCCTTGTGTTGCCGCGCAATGATCGCCGCGCAACCCGCTGAAGTCACGGTGAAATGTCGCATCGGAGTGGATGATCAGGATCCTTCCGAAGTGTTGCCGGAGTTCCTCAGCCAAATTGTGGCCGCAGGCGTCAATCGCGTCACGATTCACGCGCGCAAGGCGTGGTTGCAGGGGCTGAGCCCCAAGGAAAACCGCGATATCCCGCCATTGGATTATGATCTGGTCTTTGAGATGAAACAGCTGTTCCCGAACCTGCATATCTCGATCAATGGGGGTGTTGCGTCGTTGGATCAGGCCCGTGAATTGCTCGACGCTGGCATGGACGGTGTGATGATCGGGCGGGCCGCTTATCACAACCCCACGGATATTTTGCAGCGCGCGGACGACGTGATCTACGGCGGGGGGGCTGGCCCCGATCCGGTCGACGTGGTTCTGGCCATGCGCCCCTATATCGAGGCGCATTTGGCCGATGACAGCCGTGGCGGGGGAAAGCTTGCCCATGTGACCAAACATATGTTGGGGCTTTTTGCGGGCCGTCCGGGCGCGCGCCAGTGGCGCAGGCTGTTGTCGGAACAGGCGCATAAGCCGGGTGCGGGGTGGTCGGTGGTGGAGGACGCCCTGGCGGCGATGGAGCAGGCCGCCGCATGATCGGACCTGCCGGGTTTCGGGTTTATCCGCATGAGGATGGCGTACTCCACTGGGCTGAAACGGCGCACCGGATTGGGCGAGATGTGGCGCAAGATGCCGATTTGCGGGCCAAGTGGCTGCGCCATGATGGCACTTGGTTTGTCGGCGTTGACGCCTTGCCGACGGGCGAGGATGGGTCAATCGATGGTGTGCCATTGGCAGGCCCTTGGTTGGACGATGTGCCGGTTCCGGCAGTCTGGCACCCCGCGCAGCTTTCGGTCACCTATGCGGGCTATCCGCGTCAGGGGCCGGGCGACAGTGACGCCGCGCACCGGTGGCGTCTCAATCGGGCGTCGGCCCATGTGGACGGGCTGCACCTGGAGGGGGGGCGGCGGTTCGCCCGTGAACCCCATGCGTTCATCGTGGGGTTTGCACTGAACGAGACGCGCGCGTGCCCGCTTATGGTCTGGCCTGGCAGTCATGTGATCATCGGGGCCGCGCTGCGTGCGGTGATCGGTGATCGTGATCCGCGTCAGGTGGACGTGACGGAGACGTACCAGGCGGCACGTCAGCAGGTGCTGGACCAAATCACGCCTGTGCCAGTCGTTGCCGCAGTTGGACAAACGATCGTTGTGCACCGCCACAGTGTCCATGGCATCGCCCCCCACGATCCGGCGGTCCCTGTGCCCACAGAGGGTCGGATGATGGCCTATTTCCGGCCGGAGTGCGCGGATCCACACCATTGGCTTTTGCCGTAAGGGGGGATGAGTTTTTTGGGTCAGATGAAGATCCGGCTCCGTCTTTACCTGATGTCAACCTTAACGCGTCATCGTGGCGGTGCATGGATAGCGGGAGCGCGACTCCATGTGTCAGGTGAAGCCCCGGGCCGCATGTGCTGCGCCCCGCTTGTTTTGAAGATGCACCAAAACAGGACGGGGAACTCTCTGCGGCACCGGGGTAAGCTTGGTCATGTATGAGGGGCGACAGTTTGGCGGGCAGGACGCCCCACCTGACCTCGCATGACGCGTTAAGGTTAATCGCCCCTGCGTTCGTTCGATCTTGGATGCAGGCCCATTAAGGTTAATGCGCCTGGGCAGTTGTCGCCCACACGCACGGCGAATGTTGTAAGATCTTAGCGGCACAGATCGCACGTCTGCAGTGCGCGGGCCTTCTGGCTTCATCTGACCAGAAAAACTCAATCCACCGCCGAAGACAGGGCAGGATCGGTTTTAGTTGGTCCCGCCATTCAGCCGCGCGGCCCGCCCGCCACGTCGTTTCTTGAGCAAGGGCGCACGGTTTGGCAGATCGTCCATCACGCTGCGGCGTGCGTCCGGTGTCATTTGCGACCAACCGCCGATTTCATCAATGGACCGCAGACACCCCGTGCACAGACGCGTTTCGGGGTGGATCACGCAAATCTTGATACAGGGGCTTTCGATTTCGGCCCGTTTCCAGATCGCGTCGGAGTGTTCAGGAGTGGTCATTCAGCTGGCCTTCAGGTTGCGCAAACGGTCAAGCAGTCCTTGGAGGATAACGCCAGCGGCCACGTGGTCGATGACCTCTGCGCGACGTTTTCGGGACGTATCCGCCTCAAGCAGGGCGCGTTCGGCGGCCACGGTGGACAGACGTTCGTCCCAATAGGTAATGGGCAGGTCGGTCAGGCGGGTCAGATTGCGCGCAAAGGCGCGGGTGGCCTGCGCACGCGGGCCTTCCGTGCCGTCCATGTTGCGGGGCAGGCCAAGGACCAGCCCTGCGATTTCACGTTTCGACGTGATCTCAAGCAGGGCGGCGGCATCGAGCCCGAATTTCTTGCGTCTGATCGTCTCAAGGGGCGTGGCAATCAGATGGCCCGCATCGCTGACGGCCACGCCGATGGTTTTGGTGCCCAGATCAAGACCGGCGAGCGGTGCATTGCGGGGCAGGGTGGCGGCGAAGTCTGCCACGTCATCAAAGATCATTCGGTCAATCCTGCCTCTGCGGCTGCGCGGCGGATCAGGGTCACCGCCTGCACGTCGCCGCCGAAGATCAATTCGGCTTCGGCCAGCACGCGGGCGGCGGCCTCGGTCTGTTCGATGATCATCAGTGATGTGATCAGACGGGCCCAATCCTGCGGTGGCCCGCCTTCGGTGGCGAGCCTGTCGGCCAGCCCGCCCACCATGCCTTCGATCATGGCGCGCCGGTCTTCGGGGGACATGTCTTGCGCCGCGTCCAGATCCTGCGCCGACGGCCCGCGGGTTTCGGGCAGGGCGTAATCCACGCCAAGCTGGGCTGCGACTTCGCCAATCTGTCCGGTGGCAAATTCATAGTGCAGGGTGCCCACGGGCCCGTTTTCAATCACGCGGCGCCACAGATCGAAGGCGCGGTCGGGGCGGTCGTTTTGGGCATACATCAGCCCTGCGTAGTAGAGGGCTGTCTGGCTGTCGGGGGCGTCTTGCAAGACCCGCAGGGCCACGGCCTCGGCCTCGGGCGAGACATAACCTTGTGTGCCTGCGATCATGATATCGAGGAGGCGTTCGTAATCTTCGGTTTCGACTGTGGACCCTTTGAGGGCAATGATGCGTTCCTGGGCCCGGGTGGCGCGGTGGTATTGGCCGATGGCGGCCTCGGTTTGGGCCAGCACGGTCCAGGCGGTCAGATCCTCGGGTCGTTCAAAGGTTGCGGCGCGGCGGGTTCGGATCAGGTCCTGCGTCGCCTCATCGAACTGATCCAGCACGTCGGGGATCTGGGTTGCGGCCTCGGCCTCAAGCTGGCCGGGGCGGTTCGCGCGCCTCTCTTCGCCCACTGCAAGGCGCAACTCACGCGGGACATCGCCGTAGCCCGGCGCGCCCAGTGTCGCGTAAAGCCAACCGGCGGCGGCCAGCAGGGCCACGCCCATGACCACGGCCGCCCCGCGGTTCACCGCTTTGGGGGCGTCGATGGCCGCAGTCCGACTGGCCGCATCGGCGGCCAGCAGACGGCGGGAGATTTCGGTGCGCGTGCGCTCGGCCTCCGTAGGGTCGAGGGTGCCGCGGTCCAGGTCACGGTCCACTTCGGCCAGCTGATCGCGGTAGATGTCAATGTCAGTGTCGGTGTTGTCCACGCGCCCACGGGTGCGCCACAGCGGGGCAGCAATCGCCAGTGCGGAAAGGCCCGCCAGAAGGGCGGCGATAAGAATGAAACCTGTCATGCCCCAGATGTAGGGTTAAATGCGGGGCGGCAAAAGGCGCAATCGCGCGGAATTTTGCGCGCGGGCGGCGGCTTGTCGGAAAAGTGCATCCAAGTGCCGCCCTGAGGGGTCACATTTGGCGCCCGATCAGGGCAAAACGGCCTGTAAGAGACTTCACCTGTCTGGGGACCTGACATGCGCCGTTTTTCTGCCTTTGCCATCGCACGCGAAGCCGTCCGCCATCATATGGGGTGGGAGCGTCACTGGCGGTCCCCTGCGCCAAAAAAGAAATACGATGTGATCATTGTGGGGGCTGGCGGGCACGGGTTGGCCACGGCCTGGCATTTGGGCAAGCACTACGGGATCACCAATGTGGCGGTGATCGAAAAGGGCTGGCTGGGCGGCGGCAATACGGGCCGCAACACCACCATTATTCGCAGCAACTACCTGCAGGATCCGTCGGCGGCGATTTATGAAAAGTCGCGCAGCCTGTATGAGACGATGAGCCAGGATCTGAACTACAACGTCATGTTCAGCCCCCGTGGCGTGATCATGCTGGCGCAGACCCATCATGAGGTGCGCGGCTATCAGCGCACGGCCCATGCCAATGCCTTGCAAGGGGTGAAGACGGAGTGGATTGGCCCGCAGCGCGTCAAGGAGCTGTGCCCGATCATGAACATCGAAGGGCCGCGCTATCCGGTGTTGGGCGGGTTGTGGCAGGCCCGCGGCGGCACGGCGCGCCATGATGCGGTGGCCTGGGGCTATGCGCGGGCGTGTTCGGACATGGGGATGGACATCATTCAGCAGTGCGAAGTCACAGGCGTGCGCACGGAAGCTGGCCGCGTTGTAGGCGTTGACACCACCAAGGGGCCCATCGACTGCGACAAGCTGGGCATGGTCGTGGCGGGGCATGCGTCCCATCTGGCGGATATGGCGGGCTTCCGGTTGCCGATCGAGAGCGTGGCGTTGCAGGCGCTGGTGTCGGAGCCGATCAAGCCGTGCATGGATATCGTGGTGATGGCCAACACGGTGCATGGCTATCTGTCGCAATCCGACAAGGGCGAGATGGTGATCGGCGGCGGCACCGACGGGTTCAACAACTACACCCAGCGCGGGTCGTTCCATCATATTGAGGAGACGGTGCGGGCGCTGAATGAGACGTTCCCGATCCTGTCGCGGCTGAAGATGCTGCGTCAGTGGGGCGGGATCGTGGATGTGACGGGCGACCGGTCTCCGATCCTGTCAAAGACGCCGGTCGAAGGCGTGTTCGTGAATTGCGGCTGGGGCACCGGCGGGTTCAAGGCGATCCCGGGGTCGGGCTTCGCCATGGCAGAGCTGATGGCGAAGGGCCAGTCGCCCCTGACGGATGAGTTTTCGATGTTCCGGTTCAGGGAAGGGAAGTTCATTGATGAGAGTGTGGCGGCGGGGGTCGCGCATTGATGAAAATGGATCGCGTCATTCAGAGGATGAAAGAAGCAACGCTTCGCTGGGCTGGCCACCAATATTATTTATTGATGACCGCAATATTGGCGGTTGGATTGATTGTCAGCATGCTTTGGCCAGAGAGCAATATGTTCGCGCGCAGCGGTGCTGTTTTGGTCGCGGTGACGGCTTTCCTATATTTCCATGATCAACGGCAGCACACCAGTTGGTGGCGGAGCCTGCAATATCGATACGAGCAAGATAGGGAGGTCGCCAAACGGCCTGTCAAAGACGCTGAAGAAATCGCCACATGGATGAAAAATCGAGGTGCGGAATATGACGAGATTGAGGCTGCAATTAGAGACGCACGAGTAGCCGTGACCCCGATACTTAGAGAGCGAGGCCAAAAACATAGAGACAATATAAAAAAGGCGGAGTCTGCGCTCGAGGCTCAAGGAATACTTATCCTAGTTGGTACGCTGGTATGGGGGTTTGGGGATTTAGTTATTTTGGGTGTCCTCAAGTGTTGACGCGCCTCGGCTCCGTACACCCCGGCGCGAACGCGCCCGGCCCGACCTCCCCCACGGGAGGGCCGATTGCGCAGCTTGTGCCGCGCGTGCCATCACTGGTGGATCAAGATCACAGGGCACCTTATGCTTCATGGGCCCACCCGAGGTCGGGCCGCGCGCCTTCGCGCCTTTGCGCAACCGATTGCCGATGCGCGACAACCCAAACGGCCACCTGTCGCCCAAACCGTCCGGCGATTTCCGCTTATATGGGCTTTCAGCGCCCAAGCTTCATTCTAGTCCCACCTAAGGCGTTCTGGGAATTGAATGTCGCCAAAATACCCTGCCGCGCTTCGCGCTCTCGGGACATTTTGTCGGCGTCTTCCATCCTGGTGTTTCCCAAACGCCATAAAAAGGAGGACTTGAAATGGCTGACTACGATTTCTCAAAGCCGGCACCGGACCGGTCCCATCGCATCCCCATTGACGGGGGATCGGGTGCGGGCGGCGTGGGGTTTATTCTTGCGGGCCTCGCGATCATTCTGGTCGTGTTGTATGCCGTCTTCGGCGGGGCTGCGGTGCCTGTTGACCAGACGCCCGCAGAGGTCACGGCCCCTGCGGCCCCAGTGGCGGACGGGGCCCCTGCGGCACCGGCGCAATAACGCCCACGAGCCCTTACGAAGCGCACAAGGCGGGCAGGGCGCGGCCCTTGCCCCCTTGACCACAGGTCATTCGCACATAGGTGGCAGTGCAACCCGCATCTGCAACCTGACGAGAGACCCATGGACGCCATCCTTTCCCGCCTGCCTTCCCCAACCGACCTGTCTGACTGGGCCACGCGCCATCGGGGCAAGTTTGCGGGGCTTTTCGCTGGCACGGTGGGGCTGTTTGTCGTCACGACGTTCCTTACCGTTGCGATCACCGGCGTGCCCTATGGGGGCGAACGCCTCGATTCGGATCGCACGGTGGTTTACCCCAACTTTTAAGGGGGCGCGCGCCTCCGGACTGGAGGCTCGACCATGCTGATCCTTGAATGCCCCTATTGTGGGGTCCATGCCGAAGAAACGGAGCTGAGCCCCGGAGGTGAGGCGCATCTGAAGCGGTTTGGCCCAGGCTCGTCCGAGGACGAGTTTGAGGGGTATTTGTTCGTGCGCGAAAACCCCAAGGGCGTGCATTTTGAACGCTGGCGGCATGCCTATGGCTGCGGCAAGTGGTTTCACGCGGCCCGTTGCACCACCACGCTCGAGGTCTTTGGGACATATCCTGCCCAAACGACAGAGCCGCCCAAAGACATCAAAGACAAGATCAGCGCCAAACGACCGGGCTGGCGCTGGAGGGATTTCGCATGAGCACACGTCTGGCCAATGAGGGGCGGCTGATTGACCGGTCCCAACAGGTGAAATTTACGTTCAACGGCAGCCAGATGCGCGGGTTTGCGGGCGATACGCTGGCCTCGGCCTTGTTGGCCAATGACCAGATGCTGGTGGGGCGGTCGTTCAAATATCACCGCCCCAGAGGGATCGTGGCGTCTGGCGCGGAGGAGCCCAATGGGCTGGTGAACCTTGGTGCGGATGGCCGGTTTGAGCCCAACCAAAGGGTCACCACGCAAGAGGTGTTTGAGGGGCTGGAGGCCACGTCGCAGAACCACTTCCCCAGTCTTGAATTTGACGTGGGCGCGGTGAACGCGAAGCTGTCGAAGTTCATGCCTGCGGGCTTTTACTACAAGATGTTCATTCATCCGCGCCCGTTGTGGAAACATGTGTATGAGCCGTTTATCCGCAAGGCCGCCGGTCTGGGCCGCGCGCCCAAGGACCGTGATGCGGATGTGTATGAACATTTCTATTTCCACTGCGACGTGATGGTCGTGGGGGGCGGTGTGGCGGGTTTGACCGCTGCCCTGGCCGCAGGACGCGCGGGCGCGCGGGTGTTGCTGGTGGAACAGACCGCCCATTGGGGCGGGCGTGCGCCGGTGGATGGAGTGCAGATTGACGGGCTGGATGCGGACGCTTGGGTGCAGAATGCCCTGCAAGTCCTTGAAAAGATGCCCAATGTCACGGTCGTGTCCCGGTGCATGGGGGCTGGCGTTTATGATCATGGCTATGTGCTGGCGTATGAACGTCTGACCGATCATTTGGGCGACAAATCCGGGCCACGGCATCGGCTGTGGCGGGTGCGGGCGGCGCAGATTGTGACCGCAACGGGCGCGATTGAACGCCCCTTGAGTTTTGCGGGCAACGATGTGCCCGGGGTCATGCTGGCCTCTGCCGTGCGCGATTACGTGGTAAATTACGGCGCATCTGTGGGCGACCGGACGGTGGTTGTGACGAACAACGACGACGCCTACCGCACGGCGATTGCGCTGAAAAAGGCAGGGCTGGAGGTGCCTGCGGTGATTGACGCGCGCAGCGGTGCTGGGCCGTTGGCCCGTGAGGCCGAAGGCCTGGGTATCAAGGTGATGTTTGGCAAAGCCATAGCGTCCGTAAAGGGCGGCAAGCGCGTGACCGGTGTTGAGATTTGCGCCCAAGCGGGTGAGGGCGCGCCGCTGGAAGAGATCGCCTGTGATTCGGTGGCCATGTCCGGCGGCTGGTCACCCGTGGTGCATCTGTGGTCCCATTGCGGGGGCAAATTGTTGTGGGACGCGGGCCAGAGCCATTTCCGTCCCGATCCGGACCGCCCGCCACTGGGCGCGGATGGTGCTGGCTTTGTTCTGCCCGCAGGGGCCGCCACGGGCGCACTGAGCACCCACGACTGCGTCGTGACCGCCCACCGTGCGGGCGCCGATGCGGCGAAGGCGGCAGGGCAGTTCAACGCGCCCGGCACCGCGCCTGCCGCAGATGCGCCCGATGAGGCCCCGATGGAGGCCGTGTGGATGATGCCGCAGGGTGCGTCTTATAAACTCCGGTCCAAGATGTGGCTGGATTATCAGAACGACGTCAAAGTGTCTGATGTGCAGCTGGCCGCGCAAGAGGGGTATGAGAGCGTCGAGCACACCAAACGTTATACCACCCTCGGGATGGCAACAGATCAGGGGAAGTTGAGCAACATCAATGGTTTGGCGATTTTGTCGGACGCTTTGGGCCAGCCCATTCCCGCGACGGGCACAACGACGTTCCGCCCGCCCTATACGCCGATTTCGCTTGGATCTATCGGCGGTGAGGCGTCGGGGGCATTGTTCCAGCCGCTGCGCAAAACGCCGATCCATGACTGGTCCGACGCCCATGGGGCCGATTGGGAGCCTGTGGGCCAGTGGCGCCGTGTCTATGCCTATCAGCAGACCGGTGAGAGTGTTGAGGACGCCGTGAACCGTGAGGTGAAAAACACGCGTGAGAATTTGGGCCTGCTCGATGCTTCGACACTTGGCAAGTTGATCGTCAAGGGCCCCGATGCGGGGCGCTTTCTGGACATGATGTACACCAATCTGATGTCGACCTTGCCGGTGGGCAAATGCCGGTACGGATTGATGTGCAACGAACAGGGGTTCTTGATGGATGACGGCGTGGTCGCCCGCATCGATGAGGACACGTGGCTGTGTCACACCACCACCGGCGGGGCGGACCATATCCATGGGCACATGGAAGAATGGTTGCAGACCGAGTGGTGGGATTGGAAGGTCTACGTCGCCAATGTCACCGAACAATATGCGCAGGTGGCTGTGGTTGGGCCCAAGGCGCGCAAGGTTCTGGAAAAGCTCGGCGGGATGGATGTGTCGAAAGAGGCGCTGCCGTTTATGCAGTGGCGCGACGGGGTGATTGGCGGGTTTGACTGCCGGGCTTACCGGATCTCATTCTCGGGCGAATTGTCATATGAGATTGCGGTCAAAGCCTCAGACGGGGCGGCGTTTTGGGATGCCTTGATGGAGGCGGGGGCGGAGCTTGGCGTTATGCCTTACGGCACCGAAGCCTTGCACATCTTGCGGGCCGAGAAGGGCTTCATCATGATCGGGGATGAGACGGATGGCACCGTGATCCCGCAGGATCTGGGGCTGAATTGGGCGCTGTCCAAGAAGAAGGATGATTATCTGGGTAAGCGCGGCCAGCAGCGCACGGCGATGCAAGACCCGGATCGTTGGACCTTGGTGGGGCTTGAGACGGTGGACGGATCTGTCCTGCCGGACGGGGCCTATGCGACGGATGAGGGCGAGAATGCGAATGGGCAACGCAATGTGCAAGGGCGTGTGACCTCAACCTATTACAGCGCCAATTTGGGGCGCGGGATTGCCATGGGGTTGGTGCGGCATGGGCCGGACCGCATGGGCGAGGTGATCCAGTTTCCGCGGGTGGATGGCACGGTTGTGCATGCCAAGATCGTGTCGCCGGTGTTTTATGATGTGGACGGGGAGAAACAGAATGTCTGATCTGGCCAAAGTGATCCGCCATAGCGCGCGCGGGATGATCACGCTGCGGGGCGATCTGACGTCGTCCCCGTTGAAGAAGGCCGTCAAGGCCGCGACCGGATATACGGTGCCCAAGGCGGGCCACATCGCGGGGGATGACACCAAGGGTGTAATCTGGATGTCACCGGATGAGCTGTTGGTGATGGTGCCTTATGGGGAGGTCGAGGCGACATTAGCTGCGCTGGATAAGACCCTGTTGGGTAAGCATTATTTGGCGGTTGACGTGTCGGATGCGCGGGCTGTTTTTACGGTTGAAGGCGCGCAGGCCCATGAGGTTTTGGCGCGGGTTTGCCCTGTGGATTTGCATGCAGACAGTTTTGCCGTTGGCGCGTTTCGGCGCACGCGGATGGCGCAGGTGGCGGCGGCGATCTGGCGGCATGAGGCAGGGTTTGACGTGATCTGTTTCCGCTCTGTCGGGGATTATGCCGAAGGGCTGTTGCGCAACGCGGCGGCGGCGGCCCCAACGGGGGCCTTGGGCTGACGCCGCGTGGTGTCGCCCTCTGTGTCTCTCTGGCGCGACACCTTTGTGTCCGGCTACGCTTTGTCATGACGCGGCGGCATCGCTTTGGTATGGTGCGACAAACAAACAAGGGCAGTCCGCACCATGCGCATCACATCCGTCACGCCGATGAAAAACGAGGCGCCGTTTCTGTTGGAATGGGTGGCCTATCACCGCATGATCGGCGTCAACGATATGTTGGTTTTTTCCAACGATTGCACGGATGGCACCAACCTGATGTTGGAACGTCTGGATGAAATGGGCGTGCTGCGGCACTACCCCAACCCGTCCATGTATCTGGCGCGCGACAAACACCATCTGCAGGTCATCCGCTACATCAACACCTCCGAACGGCTGCCGCGGTCTGACTGGGTGGTGAGTTTTGACGTCGATGAATTCATTTGTGTGAACACCGGTAAGGGCCATCTGGAGGATCTGTTCAACGCCGTGCCCGACGCAAACATGATCGTGATGAACCAGCACAATTTTGGCTGTTCAGACATTGTGCCCTTTGAGGACGCGTTGCTGACGCGGCAGTTTCAATACGCCTGGGACAAGGAAAAGGCCTATCACGCGCGGTTGAACCGGCGGGGGACGAAAACGCTGACCCACCAATCGGCGGAAGCGAAGGCGTGGCACAACCATTCGCCGGTGTTTCATGGCGACAAGCTGGACAAAGTGCATTGCGTCAACGGTTCAGGCATCCGACAGACGGAGCAGGATTTCACCAAAGACATCAAAAGCTTACTGCATCCGCATTTCGGGTTCGATCTGGTGCAGTTGAACCATTACGCCCTGCGCGCGGTTGAGACCTATATGCTGAAGGTCGATCGCGGGAATGCGAACCATGCGGACGCAAAGGACGCGATGGCCTATTGGCGGCGCTACGACAACAACGACCTGCACGACACCAACATCCAGCGCATGACCGATGACATTGACACGGCCCGCGATGAGTTGCTGAAGGATGCGGAGCTGAAAAGCCTACACACAGCGGCGGTGGATGTGGCGCAGCGGCGCATTGCGGCGTTCAAGAAGCAGCCCGAGATGCAATCCCTGCTGAGTAAGATCAAACGTTACCGCGAAAATCACACGTTGGCGGCATCGTCCGCATAAACCTGTGCGGCGGGGCGGCATTGGTCGATCCATGTGCCGTCTGTGGCATAGCCCAGTTTGATCAGGGCATCGCCGTAGGCCGCGTGATATTCCACCGCGATTTCCAGGGGCAGTTTGCGCATCCATTGGGCGGCTTTGCCGGATTTGACGTGGTCTTTGACGTTGCCTTTGCGGCCGTCTTTTTGGCCACCGAACAGCGATTGTTCCCAATAGGACTGCAGCACGCCGTCCACGTCGAAGCCCTCGACGTCGAAATCGGTGATGATCTGGCGCATGCGCGCCATGTCCGCATCTTCAATCATGTCTTCGTATTTGACGTCGGCCACATGGGGGTGACCCGCGGGCCAGCGCAGCATTTCGCGCAAGGTGGCCTTGTGTTTGTGGTGCATTTCAAACCGCATCTGATCCAGCGGGCGGGTCAGGGAATTGATCTTTTCCTGATAGTTCATGCCGCCCCATTGATCACGCGGGCGGGCCAGCCATTTTTCATTGCCGGTTTTGGCCGTCAGATGATAGCGCGCGCCGGAAATCAGCACATCGCGGGGGTCGCGGATCATGTGCAGGGCGCGGGTTTCGGGCAGATCAAGGATCGCGGTGGGGATGTCGGAGGACCAGTTCACCACCAGCGCGGGCCCGCGTTCGGGCAGATCGGCAGGCGTCGATTTGCCATTCACGCGCACCACGGGAATATCGCGCGATGTCGCAAAGCGGTGAAACGTGCGCCGCATCCAGACGGTGCCGGTTTTGTGGTGGGTGCCGATGCAGAGGAAACGCGGTTGGCTCATGGGACGTCTTCGGGCTTCTTCATAGGCTCAAATATGCCGGTGTCGATGAAGGTGCGGAATTCGGGCACGGTCAGCTGGTAGTCCAGCACGCGCTGCGAACAATCGGCACAGGCGCGGGCGAGGGCGGCCAGATCCGCGTCCTCAAGCCACGTGTTCATCTGGTCGCGCACACCGTCATTGCGGATGGTCGAATCCTCATGTGTGTTGATGTCGTATTTGTCCCAATAGTCCATGTCGATGCGGCCCTTGTTCTTGGAATTGGCCGTGCCGCGCAGACGTTTGAGCAAGAAATCCTCACGCGATTTGATGGCGTAGTGGTTCACTTGCGCAAATTCGTTGGTGACGTTTTCTTTGCTGCCGCGCCAGCCTTTGCGCAGGTAGGCGTCCCCCATGGGTTTGCCGGCGGCGTTCGTCCAGGTGACTTTGCCGGGTTCGACGTCGGTTTCCTTGCGCCATTTGGGACGGTGCACGCCGAAGAAATCAAACTTGCCGGGCCGAAAGAGGGTTTTGAAGCCCCAGACAAGGCCATTTTCCGGGTCTTCGAAGCTGGACCCACGGGTGAACCGGTCGGTGACCAGTTCGCCGTTCATCGGGTCAATCGACATCTTGGATTGCCCGACAGAGCCCATGAGCCGCCAGTTGATGGAAATCGCATCAGGATCGCCGCAGGCGTGGATCAGATCATCCAGCGTGCCGTCGCCCACATGGATGTTGAGAAATTCGTCCGCGTCCACAATCAGCACCCAATCGGCGGATTTGACCCATTTGAGACGGTTGGCGCGGCTATAGGCAGAGCGCTGCGGGTCCATATTCGGGCCTTGCGGGTTGTCGTAGTGTTTGACGACGCCCAACTGGTCCAGCCGGTTCAGCATCAGGTTGGTGCCGTCGGTGCAATCATTTGAAAAGATACAGAATTCGTCGATCCCGATCTTTTTGTGATAGGCCAACCATTCCAGCAGGTAGGGGCCTTCGTTTTTCATTGTGGTGACAAGGACCTTGCGGCCCGCGTTGGGGGCTTTGGTCATTTTGAGGCGGCCTTTTTGGTGCTGGTTTTGCGAGATGTCGCCTTTGCCGTGGTCTTTTTGGTGCTGGTTTTTCGCGCTGTTGTCTTGGGGGCGGCCTTTTTGGGGGCGACCTTGGTTGATTTGGCCGGGGTTGATTTGGCCGGGGTTGATTTGGCCGGGGTTGATTTGGCCCCAGTTGATTTGGCCCGGGTTGATGTGGCTTTGGGGGCGGCGTCCACCGCCGGAACGGTGCCGTCCGGGCTTTCGATGGTGGTCGACGCCTCAACCGTGACGTTTTCGACAATGGCATCGAGGGAGGGGGCGGGTTCGTTGAGATCGACGACCGCTTGCGGGGGCTGGTCCGTCTGAGCGGCGGTTTTAGCCTGTGCTTTCAAGACCTTGCGGGCGTTTTCTGCTTTGGCCAGCAGTTTGGCCGCACTGGCGTCCTTGGGGTCCGCGGCCTGCGCGGCGAGCGCGATTTTCTGGGTGCGTTCGTTCATCAAGGGCACGCCCAGCCCTGCGGCGGCCTCCGTGTTCATAAACGGATTGTCCAAGGTGTCGCCCTTGCTTTCGCGGCCCCGCAACTGGTGCGCATCAAGCTTTTCTTCCGCATTTTCACCGGCAGCCGCCAAAAGCGCCTGACGGGTTTCGCCCTTTTTGGCGGTTTGCGTCTGGGCGATCATTTTGGCGATTTTCTTGTCCGGGATGCCTGCGGCCTGCAGTTCCTTGACCTTTTGCTGCCATTCCTTGGGCAGGTGCTGAATGAAGAGGACCTCATCCAGTTTATCCAGCGGAATCTGCGAGGCCTCTTTCAGTTCAGCCACCCATGTGTCGTATTCGCCAGAGGTGCGCAGCATCTCAACCCGTTTGGCGTGAAACTCCAACGCTTTGTCCTGCAAGTCACGCATGATGGGATCGCTGAGGATCTTTGCCATCTTCTTTTTCACGCCCTTGGCGTGACGCACGGCGTTCATGTGTTCCTCTTCGTTGCGGTCAAAGAGGGCGAAGTAGGCGGCGTTGTATTTGTCTTCCTTGTTGTTCACGTTGCCGCGCACACGGCGCAGCAGATACGCCTCATACGATTTGACGGCGTAGTGGTTCAGTTCCACCCATTTGTAGCCCAGTGTGGGTTTGGTGGACCGCCAGCCCGACAGCGAAAATTCATCGGGCATGGGTTTGCCGGAGCCGTTGAGCCAGAGTTGATCAAACAGCAGTTTCGCGTTTGCCGGTTCCTGTTTGGCCTTTTTGATGTGGGGCCGGTGGATGCCCAGTTTCATGTCGCGGTAGGGCTTGAACATGGTTTTCACGCCCCAGCCTTTCTTGAACATGTCAGGCGCGGCGGAGGTGTAGTTTTCCGTCACCAGCCCGGGGTTCCAGTCGGTGATCCCGTTGGAGCCAAAGAACCGCCATGTGATGGCGATGGCGTCAGCCGCGGGGTCCATCCGTTCGACCAGATGATCGATATGTCCGCGGCCGCATTTGATGGACAGAAATTCATCCGCGTCCATCGTGAGGATCCATTCACTGTCCGTCACGTCGGGGTTTTTGGTGGCCAGCATCAGCGCGTTGGGCTGGGGTTTTTTGCCTTCAGGCACGTCATTGCGGAAATGTTTGACCCAGCCGAGTTCTTCAAGGCGGATCAGCATGTCATCGGTCCCGTCGCCACAGTTGTTGGTGTAGACGCAGATGTTATCAAAGCCGATGTGGGTGTGATAGGCGACCCATTCCACAAGGGAATGGCCTTCGTCCTTCATCATCGACAGGATGGTGTATTGGTGTTTCGCCATCAGTTCTGGCCCGATGTCAGGGGTCTGCGGCGCGGGGGTGTGAAACCTGTCACGTGTGGTCTGCCTGTTCTCGCGCGGTGCGCGTATTGGATCGGCCCGTTGGCCGGACGCTTTCTGTGGCGACAGCATAGCGACCTGAGGCCCCAAGTCCACTGTTGCCAAGGGGGAAACAATGGGAATTGCGGTCTAAATGAACCAATCGCCTTGACGCCGCCCGTCTGAGGGCTTTGTTAGGTGGCAGAGATTACCAATACCTAAAGGAGTGCCCTGATGGCTTTCGAACTTCCTGATCTTCCCTATGCCCATGATGCGCTTGCCGCCAAAGGCATGTCCGCGGAGACGCTGGAATACCACCACGACCTGCACCACAACGCCTATGTGACCAACGGCAACAAGGCGATTGAAGGCACCGAGTGGGCCGACAAATCCATGGAGGAGATCATCAAGGGTACTTATGATCCCAATGCCGTGGCGCAAAACGGCATCTTCAACAACATCAGCCAGCTGTGGAACCACAACCAGTTCTGGGAAATGATGGGGCCGGGCGACAGCGCGATGCCCGGAGAGTTGGAGACGGCCATCGTTGAAAGCTTCGGGTCTGTCGACAAGATGAAGGATGAGTTCAAGGCCGCTGGCGCAGGTCAGTTCGGGTCCGGTTGGGCGTGGCTGGTGAAGGACACTGACGGTGGCCTGAAGGTGACCAAGACCGAAAACGGTGTGAACCCTGTGTGTTTCGGCCAGACGGCGCTGTTGGGCTGCGATGTGTGGGAGCATTCCTACTACATCGATTTCCGCAACAAACGTCCTGATTATCTGTCGAACTTCCTCGACAATCTGGTGAACTGGGAGAACGTCGCGTCGCGTCTGTGAGACCATTGCGATCTGCATTTGAGAACGGCGTCCTTGGGGGCGCCGTTTTTTGTTGGATTGATGGGGGTGTTTCGAAGGGGCTGCCGCCCCTTCGATCCGGCCCTAAAATTATATAATTTTAGGGGCCTCCGGCGGAGGTATTTTTGACCCAAAGAAACGGAGCGGCACCTTGTTTGGGCCGCGCGCGTGGGTAGAGTGTCGGCGTGAACGGGGATGGCGTTATGCGTGTGTGTATCATCGGTGCGGGGATCATTGGGGCCTGCGTGGCAAGGCATTTGGCGCGCAAGGGGATTGATGTCACGGTTCTGGATGCGGGTGGCGCGTCGGCCTCTGCCGCGTCATTTGGGTGGATCAATGCCAGTTTCTTCGCAAATCCGGCCCATCATGCGCTGCGGGCCGAGGGCCTTGCGGCGTGGGGGCGGTTGCGGGACGCTGTGCCGAATGTGCCGATAAAGGTTTGCGGTGCGGTGTCATGGGAGGCACAGGGGGCCGCGTTGGACCAGATGGCGGCGGACTTGACCGATTTGGGTTATGACCATGAGGTGTGGGGGGGCAAGATGCTACGGGCCGCTGAGCCCGATGTGCTGGCCGATCCTGAACGGACGTTGGTTTTTCCACAAGAGATGGCCGCGGATTCTGCCGGTGTGGCGCGCGCAGTGTTGGAAGCGTCAGGCGCGCGTGTGGTGCGTGGGGTGCGGGCCCTTGGTATTTTGGGCGCAGACGCGGTGACCGGCGTGGACACGTCCTTGGGTCGCATCGCAGCGGATCATGTGGTGGTCGCGGCGGGCACAGGCGCTGAGGCGGTTTTGGCGACCTGCGGGGTGCGTCTGCCGATGCTGACGCGCCCCGGTGTGTTGGTGCGCACCACGCCCGTGGAGGCGCGGATCGGGCGGATTTTGGTCACCGATCATGGGGAGGTGCGACAGTTGCCGTGCGGCCGGTTGCTGGCGTCCGCTGTGGCCAATCATCAAGGGGATGAGGCAGACACGGTGGTTGAGACACCCGATGAGATTGCCACCCGCGTTTTGGAGTGGTTGTCTCCGTTGGTGCGCGGCGGTGTGTCTGGGTGGGATCAGGTGCGTTTGGGATACCGCCCCATGCCCGCTGACGGTTTGCCGGTGATTGGGGCTGCGGGGCCAAAGGGCCTGCACGTTGCTGTGATGCATTCTGGTGTGACGCTGGCCGCCGTGGTGGGGGAGATTCTGGCCGCGCAGATCACAGGGCAGGCCACGAACGCCCAGGCCCATTTGGTCGCGCCCTTTGACGCGGGACGGTTTTGAGCCTTGTCGGTGGATCAGTGACGCCGCAAAAAGGCCCCTGCGTGAGACAGGGGCCTTTGCTGGATCAGCGATATTTATTTCAGGATAGACCGGCCCGCATAAACGGCGGTGTCTTCCAGCATTTCCTCAATCCGGATCAGCTGGTTGTATTTCGCCAGCCGGTCGGAGCGGGCCAGAGAGCCGGTTTTGATCTGGCCGCAGTTGGTGGCGACGGCGAGGTCGGCGATGGTGGCGTCTTCGGTCTCGCCAGAGCGGTGTGACATCACGTTGGTGAAGCGCGCGCGGTGGGCCATATCGACGGCGGTCAGGGTTTCTGTTAACGTCCCGATCTGGTTGACCTTCACCAGCATGGAGTTGGCCGACCCGCGTTCGATGCCCATGGACAGGCGCGCGGGGTTGGTGACGAAGAGGTCATCGCCCACCAGCTGGATGTTGTCGCCCAGACGGTCTGTCAGGGCCTTCCAGCCGTCCCAATCGTCTTCGGACATGCCGTCTTCGATGGAGATGATGGGGTAGTCGTCGCACAGTGCTGCGAGGTAGTCGACGTTTTCGGCGCTGGTCAGCGATTTGCCTTCGCCGGCCAGTTCATATTTGCCGTCCTTGTAGTATTCGGTCGCCGCGCAATCGAGGGCCAGATAGATGTCTTCACCGGGCTTATATCCTGCTTTTTCGATGGATTTCAGAATGAAATCAAGCGCGTCGCGGGTGGAGCTGAGGTTGGGGGCAAAGCCGCCTTCGTCGCCGATGCCGGTGCTGAGGCCAGCGGCGGACAGCTCCCCCTTGAGGGTGTGGAAGACCTCGGAGCCCATGCGCACGGCCTCGCGGATCGAGGTGGCGCTGACCGGCATGATCATGAATTCCTGAATGTCGATCGGGTTGTCGGCATGTTCGCCGCCGTTGATGATGTTCATCATGGGAACGGGCAGGGTGCGCGCGGCGGTGCCACCGATGTAGCGATACAGCGGCTGGGCGGTGAACTCGGCGGCGGCTTTGGCCACGGCCATGGAGACACCCAGAATGGCATTGGCCCCCAGTCGGCCCTTGTTGTCGGTGCCGTCCAATTCGATCATCGTCATGTCGATGGCGACCTGTTCGGTGGCGTCAAAGCCCACGATGGCCTCGGCGATTTCGCCGTTCACGGCGGCCACGGCCTCAAGCACGCCTTTGCCTTTGTAGCGGGCCTTGTCGCCGTCGCGCTTTTCCACGGCTTCGTGCACGCCGGTGGAGGCGCCGGAGGGCACAGCGGCGCGGCCCAGTGTGCCGTCTTCAAGGGTCACATCAACCTCAACCGTTGGGTTGCCGCGGCTGTCGAGGATTTCGCGGGCGTGGATGTCGATGATGGTGGCCATGAGAAGGTCTCCTAATGGTGAGGTGTTAGCGCAAACAGCGCAGGTGACACGGCCCCTATAACGGGTCCGTTGACGCTTGGGAAGTGCGGTTCAGGCGGGCTTCGCGCAGCAGGGTGAAAAGACCGGCGGCGATGACGATAGTGACGCCCAGCAGGGTCAGCGCATCGGGGACTTCGGAAAAGAACAGCGCGCCCAGCACCAGCGCAAAGAGCATGCGGGAGTAGCGGAACGAGGAAATGAAGGCCGCATCACCTGCACGGGTGGCCGCAATGATGCACAAATAGGCGACCATGCCCACGAAGACGCACAGGATCAGGATGGCCCATTCGTATAGCGTGGGCCAGACGAGGGGTTGCCCCCAGATCACGCACAACAGCAGGCCTGCAGGGACAAGGCCCATGAAGGCGGCGATGGACAAATGCGGGCCGCTGATGTCGGAGTTCAGGCTGCGTGTGACCAGATCGCGGGAGGCCAGGCCCAACATGCCGATGATTGCCAAGATCACCAGTGGGTCAAAGCTTGCGGCCCCCGGTTTGACGATCAACAGGACGCCTGCAAAGCCGATGAGGATGGCCAACCAGCGCCGCCAGCCCACGGTTTGGCCCAAGAACAGCGCCGCCCCCATGGCCACGACCAGCGGGGTGGCCTGAATGATGGCCGAGGCGAGCGTCAGGTCAATCAGGGCGAGGGACGAGACGAAAAACATGGAGCCCACGGCCTCAAGCGCGGAGCGCAGCACCACCTTGGGGGCCCGTTGGCTGGCCACGAACGCCGGCTGGCCCCGTGCCACAAGGCCAACAGCGAAGGCAATGATGCCGCCCAACCCGATAAAGGCCACGATTTGGCCGGTGGGGACAGTGCCGGACAAGCCTTTGATCAGCGCGTCTTCGACTGCGAAGCCAAACATTGAGGCCGTCATCAGGGCCGCGCCCCGCAGGTTTTCCATCGGTTTAATCCTTGAGCCGGATCAACAGGTTATTGCCGCTTTTCTTGGTTTCAATCCCTGTGAGCGCCCGCGCCAGACCGGACAGTTTCGCATGGCCATAGCTGCGCGGATCAAAATCGGGGTGGGCGGCCAGGATCATCGAGCCGACGCCGCCCAGATTGTACCAATCGTCTTCGATGTCGATGCGGTTCATGGCCTCGACAAACAAATCGTAGGCTTGGGCCAATTCGGTGGTCTGGGCTTTGGGCTTGGCCGCGGGTGTTGCATCGCCGGTGAGGTTTTCGATGAGGATGAAGCGGTTGCAGACATTGCGCAAGGAATCGGGGGTCTTGGCCTCTCCGATGCCGATCACGGTCAGACCGTCTTCGCGCAGCCGGTTGGCCAGCGCGGTGAAGTCACTGTCTGAGGACACCAGCACAAAGCCGTCGAATTTTGACGTGTGCAGGATGTCCATGGCGTCAATCACAAGCCCAATGTCGGAGGCGTTCTTTTGACGGGTGTTGGCGGTTTCCTGACGGGCGACAAGGCCCAGCGAGGGGATGATCTTGGACCAGCCGCGCAACATGTCCGACGACCAATCGCCGTAGACGCGGCGCAGGGCGGGCTCACCTATGCGCGACACCTCTTTGAGGATTGCTTCGGCGTGTTTGGCGGGCACATTGTCCGCATCAATCAACACGGCCAGAAGGGGGCGTTCATCTGCCATCGGGTTTGCCTTTCTTGACGCCGTAGAGTTCCAGACGGTGCCCCTTGAGGGTATAGCCCAGCTTTTCGGCAATTTTTTCCTGCAGGGCTTCGATGTCTGGATCAATGAATTCGATCACGTCGCCGGTTTGCAGATCAATCAGGTGGTCGTGATGTTCGCCCCCTGCGGTTTCATAGCGCGCGCGGCCATCGCCGAAATCGTGCTTTTCGAGGATGCCGGATTCTTCGAACAATTTGACCGTGCGGTAGACGGTCGCCAGAGAGATGCGCGGATCCTTGGCGGAGGCGCGGGCGTAGAGTTCTTCGACGTCGGGGTGGTCTTGGGCGTCTTCAAGGACGCCTGCGATCGTGCGGCGTTGGTCGGTCATGCGCAGGCCGCGGGCCTCACAGCGGGACAGGATCGTGTCGGTCATAGGGGCGGTGTAAGTGAAAGGCTGGGGCGGGGCCAGCCCAGAATGCGAAATAGGGATCAGGACAGCCGCAGCCATGTGCCGCCCAAGGGCCGCGCCTGCGCACCGGTGCCAAGTTTGAACCGTGCAAGGCCGCGCCCGCTGTCGGTGTCCGTGTCGACAAGGCCCAGATCCAGCCGTGTGATGCCCGACCTGGCCAGTGTTTCAGCGGCATGGGTCAGCAGCACGCGTGGGGCCTGGAGGTGGTGCCCCAAGGGGGTGCTGACCGCGATCTGGTAGGTGGCGGTGATGCCATGGGTCAGGATCAGGCAGCCTGCGACCGGGTGGCCCTTGGCGTAGGCCTCAAACAGATGCGCCGCACCGGGGGAGAGGGCGGCGTAGCGCGACAGGAGTGCCGAAGGGTAGGTGCGGTATTTGCGGGCGCGGGCCTGTGCGGCGCCTTGGGTCAGCACCCAGTGGGGGCGGCCGTCCCAGATGTGATGGCGGATGCGCAGGCCCGCGGCCTCCCCTTTGACCAACCGGTTGCGCCATTTGCCGGACATGGCGCGCCGCAGATCAGGCTGTGTCAGGTCCCATTCGGCCACATGGGCGGGGGTGAGGATTTGGCGATAGCCCAAACGGCGATAAGCGCGGGGCGTGTCGGTTTCCGCGTTGACGATACGGGGGCGGCTGCCCAGCTGGTCCGCCCGCACCCGTGAGGCAAAGGTGACATGGGCGCGGCCCAGATAGCGTTTGAGAACCACAGGCGCGTCGGAGGCCACAAAGGCGCCATAGGCGCGCAGTGCGGCCAGAAATTCAGGGGATTGCTGCAAAGGAGTGGGCGGCAAGGCGGTCATGGCGGGCATTAACCCCACCTTTACCTAAGACAGGGTTAATGGGGGCATGAAACATCTGCCCCCGCTGCCCAGCCCCCGCCTGACACCCCTTGCCGCCGCCCTGATTGCGGTGATCATCGCCGTGCCCGTAGGCACCCTGTTGGGGGTGCTGTTCTAGCCCAGTTGCACCAGCGCGTGACGTTTTTTGCCCGCGCTGAGCTTGATTGGTGTGCCCAGATCGGCGGCGGTGATCAAGGTGCCCGCGTCCGTCAGGGCCGCATCGTTCATCTTGGCGCCGCCTTCGGCGATCAGGCGTTTGGCCTCTTTGCCGCTGCCGGCAAGGCCGGATTTGACGATCAGCTGAACGATGGAAATGCCGTCGCCCACGTCCTCGGCTGTCAGGGTCAGGGTGGGCAGGTCATCGCCCACGCCGCCCTTTTCAAACACCTCTTTGGCGGTCTGCGCCGCCGCATCGGCCGCGTCGGCCCCGTGCAGCAAGGTTGTGACCTCGTTGGCGAGGATGATCTTGGCCTCGTTGATCTCAGACCCTTCAAGGCGGCCCAAACGGTCACATTCCTCAACCGGCAATTCAGTAAAGAGTTTCAGGAATTTGCCGGTGTCCGCGTCCGTGGTATTGCGCCAGAACTGCCAGAATTCATAAGGGGATAGCATGTCGCCATTGAGCCAGACCGCCCCGCCTTGGCTTTTGCCCATCTTGCGCCCGTCTGAGGTGGTGAGAAGCGGCGTGGTCAGCCCGTAAATCTCATTGTCGAGCACACGGCGCGTCAGGTCGATCCCGTTGACGATGTTGCCCCATTGATCGGACCCGCCCATCTGCAGCAGACAGCCGTAGCGGCGGTTCAGCTCCAGAAAATCATAGGCCTGCAGGATCATGTAGTTGAATTCCAGAAAGCTTAAGGATTGTTCGCGATCCAGCCGTGATTTCACGCTTTCAAACGACAGCATCCGGTTGACCGAGAAATGCCGCCCGATGTCGCGCAGAAAATCGAGGTAGTTGAGGTGATCCAGCCATTCCGCGTTGTTGAGCATCAGGGCGCGATTATCATGCCCTACCGCTTCGCTGCTTGAGGGCGTGGGGTTATCGCCATAGTCGAGGTACTTCGCAAAGACCTTCTGCATGCCTGCGATATTGGCGTCGATCTGTTCTGGTCCCAGAAGCGGGCGCTCATCTGAGCGGAACGACGGATCGCCCACCTTCGTGGTGCCGCCGCCCATCAAGGTGATCGGCTTGTGCCCCGTCTTTTGCAGCCAGCGCAGCACCATGATGTTCATCAGATGCCCCACGTGTAGCGACTGCGCGGTGGCGTCATAGCCGATGTAGGCGGGCACCGTGCCCTTCGAGAACGCCTCATCCAGGCCCTGATAATCCGTGCAATCGGCCAGAAAGCCACGCTCCATCATGATGCGGATGAAATCGGATTTGGGATGGTAGGTCATGGTCTCGTCCTGCTAGTTTGCATGTGTCTATAGGGGCCGCGCGGGAAAAGGGGAAGGGTATGTTGAAACAGGATGTGGTGCGCGTGGTCGGGCTGATGTCGGGCACATCGCTGGACGGGATTGATGCGGCTGAGATTGTGACCGATGGGCACCGTGTGCTGGAGTTTGGGCCGGTGGCCTACAGGCCCTACACCGATGCCGAACGCGCGCTTCTCAAAGGGGCGATGGGGCGCTGGCAAGACGACGATGTGGCCGAGGTTGCAACGATGGTCGAAGACCTGCACGCCGAGGTGGCAGCGGAGTTTGCGGATGCGGACCTCGTGGGGTTTCACGGACAAACGCTGGCCCATGATCCTGGCGGGCGCGGCACCCATCAGGCCGGCGATGGCGCGGAACTGGCGCGGGCCCTGGGCAAACCGGTGGTGTGGGATTTTCGCAGCGCTGATGTGATGATGGGCGGGCAGGGCGCACCACTTGCGCCATTTTATCACTTTGCCCTTGCACAACACCTGGCCAGACATCTGGGCGCGGATGCCCCATTGGCGATGCTGAACCTGGGCGGAGTGGGTAACCTCACGTGGATTGACCCGGCGGCCAGCGCGCCCGAAATGGACGGCGCTTTGTTGGCGTTCGATACAGGTCCCGCCAATGCCCCGATCAACGATCTGGTCTCAACCCGCACAGGCGCGGCTTTCGATGCACAAGGCGCGCTGGCCGCCAGCGGTACAGTGGATCAAGACATGGTCGAGCGGTTTATGCACCATGCGTATTTTTACAAAGTGCCGCCCAAATCACTTGATCGCGACGCCTTTGCTGACCTGTTGACGGATGTGGCTGATCTGACCCTGCAAGACGCCTGCGCCACACTGACGGCTGCCGCGGCCACTGCCATCTCCCAAGCTGTAACGTTCTGTCCAACGCCCCCTTCACATATTTTGGTTGCTGGGGGCGGGCGGTTGAACCCGACGATGATGTCCATGATCGCCCAGCAGGTTCCCATGACCGTCTCTGCGATCGAAGATGTCGGGTTTGACGGTGACCAGCTTGAGGCACAGGCCTTTGCCTATCTGGCCGCCCGCGTCCTTAAGGGGCTGCCCACGTCGGCCCCCGGCACAACAGGGGTCGCCGCGGCCATCGGCGGCGGCACAGTCTCCGGGCCTGCGTCGTAAAACAACCTCTGCTTCTTTGGGTCAAAAATACCTAAAAGGAGCAAAGTCTTGCAAAGACTTTGCCCTCAAAATCTTTTCAAGATTTTGCGCCCGCCCGCCTGCCGGGCGCAATCGTTCAGGCGGGCAGGTGGATGTTGAACCGGGCCCGCAGTTGGGCGTCCAAGCCAGCGTCGAACCGTGCCTCGGACCGTGTGGCCAAAATCGCCTCTTTGCGTGCGATGGCGTTTTGCACCAGATTGGGGCGGTCGTTTTCGGCCCATTCCTTCGGGCTCATCCGGTTGCCCAAGGCGGGATACACGCAATCACGTTCCATATGGCTGAGCGTGCGGTCCGTGCCCAGATAATGACCCGGCGCTGGGGCGTCGGCTGTCCCCAGACAGACCTGCGCCATTTGATCCAAGGCCATCGTTTCGTCGTCAACCTCGATCCCGCGCACGCAGCGCAGGGCCTGGCCGATCAGGTCATCACCCAAGATCAGGCTTTCGTGGCAAAAGCCCAGAAGGGACGCATGCATCCCCGCGGCCTCATACACCATGTTAAGACCGCTAAGACCCGCCATGACATTGGAACACATCTGTTCCCAGCCCGCCTGCATATCGGGCATTTTGCTGTCCGATGCCCCGCCAGCGGCCCCGCCGGGCAGGCCATAAAACGCGTGCATTTGCGCGCAACCGGCGGTCAAAAGCGCCTGTTCGCCGCTGCCCACAGTCATGGCCCCTGTCCGCAGATCCAACCCGAAGGGCCATGTGCCAAAGATGGCCGGATGGCCGGGCGCCATGGCGTTCACATAGACCACACCGGCCAGACATTCGGCCACCGACTGAACGATCGCCCCTGCCGTGGTCGACGGCGCGGTGGCCCCTGACATGCCCGCGGACAACAGCAGCACGGGCATCCCGCCACGGATGCACATCTCCATTGTTTCGCAGGATTCAGTCGCGAACTTCATGGGGGGGACCACGAAACAGTTGGAATTCGACATGAAGGGCCGCGCGCGAAAGACGTCTTCCCCGCCTGCAATCATATAGAGCATCTCAAGACAGTCGGGCATGTGCGACGGGTCGCTGAACGAGGTGCCGATGTGTTTCGTTGTCCCTGCAGCACAGGCATAGATGGTGTTCAAATCCATCTCGAGGTTGTCGGTGATGTCGCGGGCGACCATGGGACGTTGCAGAAAGTGGATGTTGTCCAGAACGTCCGTGATCCGTGCCGCATCGTGCAGATCCTGCAAGGTGCTGTCGCGGTAGTCATTGCCCATCACGTCGACCATATTCACCGCAGCACCGGCGGTCCCGTAGTGCACACGGGTGCCGCTGAGGTCGAGGTCATGGCGCGGATGGCGCCCCCTCAGCGTGACGTCTTTGCATGCCAGCGCCAACATGTCCTCGACCAGGGCGCGGGGGAACCGCAGCCGTCCATCGTCGCCGAGGAGCGCGCCCGCGCCGACCATGATTTCAACCCCTGACGGGGGCGCATCGGCAAGGCCGATGGTCTCAAGGGCGGTCAGCGCGGCCTCATGGATTTTGGCCACATCGGTCTCGGACATTGGTTTATAGGTGCCCCCCGACATGCCGGGGCGGATTGGGCGCATGTCATCGGAGAGTTTAGCAGCACGGGCGGCATGACGGGCGGCGCGTCCGCCGGAGCGCGCGGCGCGGCGGCCTGTTTGAGGGTCGGGTGAAGCGTTTGGGGTATCGAGGGACATCGGTGGTCTCCTTTGGCAAAGTCACAAGAATTGGGTGAATTCACAAAAGGGGGCGGCCCCGCGCGGCACGGCCACGCCGCGCGCCTGTTGTGCGCAAAACGCGCAATCCGGTTGCCTGGGTAAAAACCACGGTCGTCATAAGATCAGTATGCGGCCGTATACGGGGGGCGATCTTGCCTGTTTGCGACCTGTCTGATTTTTTGTCCTTCCGGACGAATGACCCTGAAACTTGGATCATTCACGATGATGTGTTTTGCGGGCTTGCGCGTTGTTTCGCCTGCAAATAAGGGCGCGATGCGCAGGTCTGCGCCGTTTTTTGAATTTGTTTGAAATACCGTGGAACCCTTGGTCCCTCTTGTCGTTTGAGTGTCAGCAGATGGGGCGCGCCGGTGGTGTGCCCCACATGGACAAATAAAAAGGACATGACCCATGAAACGCATGATTATCGCACTGACATCCGCAACCGCGCTGACAGCCGGTGCAACCGCTGCAACCGCTGGCAACATTTCTGAGCCTGTTGTCGAAATGGCGCCGGCCCCTGTGGTCGTGGCCCCCGTTCCGATGGGCAACGACTGGACCGGTTTTTATGCAGGTGCATCGTTGGGCTACGCCGAGGCGAGCGAAGATGATGAGACCGTCTTTGACGGTGACGGCGCCACCTACGGCGTGCACGCAGGCTACGATTACGACTTCGGCAGCTTCGTGTTGGGCGGTGAGCTTGAGATTTCCGCATTTGATGTGAGCGACAACGACATCGATGTGGACAGCGTGGCCCGCGCAAAGCTGCGCGCCGGGTATGACGCAGGCGCATTCCTGCCCTATCTGACTGTCGGTGCAGCCCAATTGAACACCGGTGGCGCTCTTGACGGCGACGACACCGGCAGCTTTTACGGTGTTGGTATGGATTACATGATGTCCGACAGCATCCGCGTGGGTGGTGAGATCCTGCAGCACGACTTCGATGATTTTGAAGATGCTGTGAATCTAGATGCTACGACTGCGTCGCTGCGTGTGTCCTTCCAGTTCTAATCCGTTCGTTTGAGTACGAGTAACGTAGGCGCGGCGGATTTTCCGCCGCGCTTTTGCGTTCAGGGGGGGGGTGTGCCGTGTCTCAGGAGGCCATCAACGGTGTCGCCAGAGATTGAGGTGCCAAGCGCCGAGAAATCCCCGCGCCCCAGCATGGCCTCGGCCGCGTCGTGGATGACCCTGTGGGCGGCCCGTGCCATGGCAGACCCCAGCGACAGACGCGCGGCCCCCGCGCGGGCAAAGGCGTCGCGGGTTTGGGCGGTATAGGTCGGGCCTGCCACCAAGACATTGACGGGCGCTGAGACGCTTGAGCAAATGCGCGCCACGTCGGCCATTGATTTGGGAAGAGGCGCGTAAAGACAATCCGCGCCTGCGGCCTCAAACGCCTGCAGACGTTGGATCGCCTGTTCGATATCGTAGGCGCCCGTCATGATGCCGTCCGCCCGTGCGGTCAGGACAAAATCGCGGGGCAAGGCGCGGGCGGCGGAGGCCGCGGCGCGAATGCGGTCGGTGGCGAGGTCCATGTCGTAGGCATCCGGTGAGGGCAGGGCGATGTCTTCGATGCAGATGCCTGCAAGGCCCACTTCGGCGGCGAGGCGCACGGTTTCGGCCACGGTGTCGGGGTCATCGCCCCAGCCGTTTTCAAAATCGCCCTGCACCGGAAGGCGGGTGGCGGCCACGATGTCTTGGGCATGGGCCAGCGCCTCATCGCGGGTGACGCCGAGGCCATCGGGGCGGCCCAGCGTAAAGGCATGGGCTGCCGAGCTTGTCGCCAAAGCCTGTGCGCCCATGGCCGCCAACATGCGCGCGGAGCCTGCATCCCAGACGTTGGCGAGGATGAAAGGGTTGCCCGGTTGGTGAAGGTCGCGAAATGACGTCATGGTCTGTCCTTTGTCCGTTTCGAATTTGCGGGGCAAATCCGACCCGCGCGCGCGGGCGCGCGGCGGGGGTTTGGGGGACGCTGTCCCCTCGGGCCGCTTTGGCGGCCCTCACCCCTGAGGTATTTTTGACCCAAAGAAGCGGGGGAGCAAGGGGCGGTGTTAGTGCGTTGCGGTTTTGCTGAACACTTGAATGATAACGATGCCGGTCAGGATCAGTGTCATTCCGATAATGGCAGGCAGATCAAGGGTTTGGCGAAAGACGACCCAGCCGATGAGGGCGATGAGCACGATGCCGGAGCCCGACCAGATCGCATACATGATGCCCACGGGCATGTGTTTGAGGGTGAGCGCCAGCAAGTAGAAGGCCGCCGCATAGCTGATCACCACGATCACGGAAGGTAGAGGTTTGGTAAACTGCTGGCTGGCCTGCAGCGCGGTGGTGCCGATGGTTTCAAAGATCACGGCGACGAGGAGGGTGATGAGATGGGTGGGCATGGGGGACCTCAGGTGGCGACGTACCAATCTTTGCGGTGATTGAAGGTGATGATCAGGTTGACGATCAGCGCGCCGAGCAGCGAGAGCAAGACGGCGGAGACGTTGAGGAGGGCGAAGGCGGCCAGAAAGATGCAGGCATCAAAGGCCAGTTGCACCAAGCCTGCGCGAAAGCCGGTTTTTTCTTGAACATAGAGGGCCAGAATGCCGACACCGCCGAGGCTTGCGCCGTGGCGGAAGATGGCCAGAAGGCCCGCACCTGTGAGCAGGCCGAAGACGATGACCCCGAAGACGGGGTTGAGGGTGTCGAAGGTGATCAGCGCGGGGAACAGGATAGAAAAGCCGGAAACAAGCGCCACGGAGATCAGCGTTTTCAGGACGAAGCGCGTGCCGATGCGTTGAAGGCCAAGCCAGTAGAACGGCAGGTTCACGACGAAAAAGGTGAGCGCAAAGCTGTAGCCTGTGGCATAGCTGATCAGCAGCGCAAGGCCTGCAGTCTGGCCTGTGATAAGCCCCAAATGCGTCAGGAAAACAAGGCCTGTTGCCGCCATGGTCGTGCCCGTGAGCAGGCCTTGCACATCCTCAAGCAGGGTATGACGGCGGGGGCGGTTTTTGGGTGGGATGCGGGTGTCGTCGGCCATGGGTTTTACGCGTAGGGGGCAGACGGTGGGCTGTCCAGCGAAAAGGCCACCCGCGGCTTTGGCGGGTGGCCTGATCAGGAGGGCCGATTAGGTATTTTACCCCAAAGCCTTTTGGAGGTTCTCATCGATCTTTTCGAGGAACCCCGTTGTCGTCAGCCAGCTTTGATCGGGACCCACGAGGAGGGCAAGGTCCTTGGTCATGAAACCGGATTCGACTGTTTCGACGATTACTCTCTCAAGAGTTTCTGCAAAATTCGTTAACGCCGCGTTCTCATCGAGTTTGGCGCGGTGTTTCAGGGCGCCGGTCCACGCATAGATCGAGGCGATGGAGTTGGTTGAGGTCGCTTCGCCCGCCTGATGTTGGCGGTAGTGGCGGGTGACGGTACCGTGGGCGGCCTCGGCCTCGACGATTTTGCCGTCGGGGGTCATGAGTTGCGAGGTCATGAGGCCGAGCGAGCCAAAGCCCTGTGCGACGGTGTCGGATTGGACGTCGCCGTCGTAGTTTTTGCAGGCCCAGACGAATTTGCCGGACCATTTCATGGCAGAGGCCACCATGTCGTCGATCAGGCGGTGTTCGTACCAGATGCCGGCCTCTTCGAATTTGTCTTTGAATTCTGCGTCAAAGATCTGTTGGAAGATCAGCATGAACTGGCCATCGTATTGTTTTAGAATGGTGTTTTTGGTGCTGAGATACACGGGCCAACCAAGGTTGAGGCCGTAATTGAAGGACGCACGTGCGAAATCCTCGATGGATTTGTCGAGGTTGTACATGCCCATGTAGACGCCGGAGGAGGGGGCGTCGTAGACTTCATGTTCGATGACCTCGCCGTCTTCGCCGACGAATTTCATGGTCAGTTTGCCGGGCCCGGGGAATTTCATGTCCGTGGCTTTGTACTGGTCGCCAAAGGCGTGGCGCCCGATGACGATGGGGTTTGTCCAGCCTGGCACCAGACGGGGGACGTTCTTGCAAATGATGGGCGCGCGGAAGACGACGCCGCCCAGGATGTTGCGGATCGTGCCGTTGGGGGATTTCCACATCTTTTTGAGGCCGAATTCCTCGACGCGGCCTTCGTCGGGGGTGATGGTGGCGCATTTGACGGCGCAGCCGACTTCTTTCGTTTTTTCAGCGGCTTGCACGGTGACTTGGTCGTCTGTGGCGTCGCGGTTTTCCATCCCGAGATCGTAGTAGAGCAGATCGATGTCCAAATAGGGCAGGATCAGTTTGTCCTTGATGAAGGCCCACATGATGCGGGTCATTTCATCGCCGTCCATCTCAACGATTTGGCCTGTGACTTTGATCTTGTCCATGGGTTCGGTCCCCTTCATCTGGCTGTGATTTGAGGGTCGGATAGACCATTGCTGCTGTCAAGAAAAGGGGTCGTATGCAAATGTATACATATAGATGTGCGTGTCACGCGGTGAAGGCTTTGTCAAAAATTCGTCGTATGGCTGGCGTATGGCTGGCGTATGGCATGCGTATGGCTGCAGGGTGGCACAGCTGTTCACCCGGCGGTCAGGTATTGGCCGCAAACCATGCGTCGATTTCGGGACAAAGTGCGTCCCAGACGGCTGCGGCACCCCGTTTGACTTTGACGCCCACGCGGGTCTCGATCTGGTCGCGGGTGACGTTGTAATCGCGCCAGCTGCCCCCGTCGGTGGCCAGGTTGCAGGTCAGCGGTTGCGCACGGTCGAGGGATTTGGCGAAGATCGCATCGGGGCTGGCCGCGGCCTCAAACTCATCCCAGATGGCGCGCAGGGGGGCGGATTGGACCGCGGGCAGCAGGCCAAAGATGCGGGTTGCGGCGGCCTGTTCCTGGGCCGCGACTGCGGCGGCGTCGAAGGTGCCGTGGATCGGATTGTCGCCTGCGTCGACCTCAACCAGGTCATGCAACAGAAGCATTTGCAGCACCCTTTCGATCCGCACGGGCTGCGTGCTGTGTTCTTGCAAGGTCAGCGCCCAGAGCATGATGTGCCAGCTGTGCTCAGCCGAGTTTTCGCGGCGGGAGCCGTCGTGGATCGTGGTGCCTCGCGTCACGGATTTGAGGCGGTCGGCCTCCATCACGAAGCGCATGCGGGCGGCAAGGGTTTCGGACACCACCGGTTGGCGGCGGTTGAGCAATGCGCTGGCAAGGTCGAAGACCTCAGGCCAGTCGTCGTGCAGGTGGCCGAAGCGTCCGGTTGTCTGGATCTGGTGGAGCACATCGCGGTCGGTGGGCGTCATGTGGGGATTGGACAGGGCCAGAAACATCGGTTGCGCTTTGTCGAGCATGCGGGCGAAGGCGGCATCGGTGGTGGAGCCGTCCTCAAACTCATCCCACAGGGTGCGGAAGGCGATGGTTTGATCGGGGGGCAGCAGGCCGAAAAGGCGGTCGGCGGCGGCCCGTTCGGCGGCGTGGACGGCATCGGCATCGTGGGGCAGGTGGATCGGATGATCGCCTGCATCGATTTCAACGAGGTCATGAAGCAGCAGCATGGACCAGACCCGGGCGAGATTTGCGCCTCTGGACTGATCTTCAAACACCAACGCCCAGAGACACAGATGCCACGAGTGTTCGGCGGAATTTTCAAGGCGGGAGCCATCGGCCAGAGGATTGGCGCGGGTGATGGTTTTCAGTTTGTCGGCCTCAGCCAGGAAGGCCAGTTGGGGGGCGATGCGGTCAGCTGGTGTGGGGATGGGCATGCGGGAACGTTTCTTTGGGAGGCGCCTAAAATTATGTAATTTTAGGGGTGGGACCAAAATTCCGGAATTTTGGTGTCAGCGGGATGCGGTTTTGTGCCAGATGACGGCTTTTGTTGTCCGAGTTTTTACATTTGAGATGTGAGACGCGCTGTGCTGGGGGTCAATTGCCCCCCGTCCTGATCGGGGCGCAGCAACGCGTTGAAGATCTTGGGGTCGGGGAAAGCATCCCACGGATAAAGGCCGTGCAGCGCATTTACGAAGGCTTCGACCAGTGCTGGATCATGAAGGTCTTGATCCAGGGCGGCGGGGTCAATCGGGACCGCGCGGGGCAGGGCATCGTATCCAAGGATCGGCCATTGGGTGTCGCCCAGGCCCGCGCGGGTGACCGGCAGGATGGAGACCACGTCGGCCGCGCGCAGGGGGGCGATCTGGCCCTTATGGGGGGCGGGTTTGGCCGTGAGGAAGAGCAAGACCGCGCGTTCTGTCGCCAGGGCCACTTGGGCGAGGCCTGCGCTGCCGTTGAGCAGTGGGATCGCGATGTGATCGGCCTGCTGGATGTTAGATCCCCTTTTCGGCACGCAGCTGGGCCACGCGGGTCTCAAGGAATTTGCGACCCGACCGTTCCGCGAGACGAATGCGGATTTCGGTCAGAAAGGCCTCTTCCAGGGTTTGGGAGGCCGCGCCCAGGGCCTCTCCCAGTTCCACGAAAAGCCGCGGTTCATCCAGTGCGTCCTGAAGTTCGAGGCAATCCTCGGCCATTTTGGCCGCCAGTTTGTTTACGCTGTCGGACATCAGCGGGTGTTCTCCGTCAGGCGACGTTTGACGTAGGATTGCACGCTGTCGATCATCGGATCCATGTGGGGGTCCTCAAAGAAGTGGCCCGCGCCCTCGACCTCTTCGTGGGTGATCGTGATGCCTTTTTGTTCGTGCAGTTTGTTCACAAGGCTGACGGTATCGGCGGGGGGCGCCACGCGGTCTGCGGCCCCGTTGATGATCAGACCTGATGAGGGGCAGGGGGCGAGGAAGCTGAAGTCGTACATATTGGCGGGCGGGCTGACGGAGATGAAGCCCGTGATCTCAGGCCGGCGCATCAGCAGTTGCATGCCGATCCAGGCGCCAAAGGAAAAGCCTGCGACCCAGCAGTGTTTGGAGTTGGTGTTCATGGATTGCAGGTAGTCGAGGGCAGAGGCGGCGTCCGACAGCTCACCCACGCCCTGATCATATTCGCCTTGGCTGCGTCCCACGCCGCGGAAGTTGAACCGCAGCACCGTAAAGCCCATGTTGTAGAACGCGTAGTGCAGGTTATAGACGACCTTGTTGTTCATCGTCCCGCCGAACTGGGGGTGCGGGTGCAGCACGATTGCAATCGGCGCGTCGCGTTCTTTTTGGGGGTGGTAGCGGCCTTCGAGGCGGCCTTCTGGGCCAGGGAAGATGACTTCGGGCATTTTGGTCCGTTCTTGGTTTGGCTTGATTGTTGACGGAAACACTCAGGCACTTTAGAAAGATTCTAATTTCCTTGGGGGCGGTGTGTGCCCTTAGGGGTTGTCATGAAGTATCGGGGCGCTGGGGTGTCGTCAACGCCTGAGGCGGTTTGGCACTGGATTGTGCGGGGGATGAGCCATGAAACTAAGCACCAAGGGGCGGTATGCCATGGTGGCACTTGCGGATATTGCGCTGCAGCCCGAGGGCGAGTTGGTGAGCCTTGGGGAGTTGAGCAAGCGTCAAGGTGTATCGCTGCCTTATCTGGAGCAGTTGTTTGTGAAGCTACGGCGTGGGGGGCTTGTGTCGTCGGTGCGCGGCCCGGGGGGCGGGTATCAGCTGGCCAAGCCCGCGTCCGAGATCCGTGTGGTGGAGATTTTGTCGGCGGTGGATGAGACCGTTTCGGCGATGCACACCGGTGCGGGCGCATCTGGTGCTGTGTCGGGCAGCCGGGCGCAATCGATGACGAACCGGTTGTGGGAGGGGCTGAGCGCGCATGTCTACGTGTTTTTGCACCAGACGCGGTTGTCGGATGTGGTGGGCAACGGGTTGGCGCCGTGCCCTGCGGTGCCAAGCCTGTTTGAGGTGGTCGACGAATGAGGGCTTGGGACGATCTGACGATCGGCGCCTGCGGCGGGCGGGTGGCGCCCTGCGGGCGGTTGCTCGATCGTGCTTTTGGATATGTCGGCGGTTTGCATATTTTTGAAACAGCGAAGACGGGTTTGGGGCAGGGCGGTCGCGCGCCATGAGCCGTGTTTATCTGGACTATAACGCCACGACGCCTGTGCGGGCTGAGGCACGGGAGGCGATGGTTGCGGCCATGGATGTGGCCGGTAATCCGTCGTCCGTGCATGCCGAGGGCCGAGCGGCCAAGGGGCTGGTTGAGGCGGCGCGGGTGCAGGTGGCCGATGCCATTGGGGCGTCTGGTGCGGATGTTGTGTTTGTGTCGGGGGCCACAGAGGCTGCGGCTTTGGCGTGCAAGGGCCGTGATTTGCTGGGGGCTGCGGTGGAACATGATGCCGTTGCGGGCTGGATTGATCCGGTTTTGCCGGTGGATGGGCAGGGCCGCGTGACGGTGGAGGAGCCTGCGCGATCCGTTTTGCAATGGGCCAATTCGGAAACGGGGGTGGTGCAGGCGTTGCCGCAGGGCCTTGCCGTGTCGGATTTGACCCAAGGGGTCGGGCGGCTGCCGTTTGCGTTTTCCTGGGCCGGCATTGGAATGGGGTTTTTATCGGCGCACAAGTTTGGCGGGCCCAAGGGTGTGGGCGCTTTGGTCTTTCCCCAAGGCACGGATGTGGCGGCCCAGATCACCGGTGGGGGCCAGGAAATGGGGCGCCGGTCGGGCACCGAGAACGTGATCGGGATTGCGGGTATGGGGGCTGCGATCGGGGCGGCTTTGCGCGATCTTGAGGACGGGGTGTGGAGCCGTGTCGAGAAACTTAGAAATATTCTAGAAAGTGGGGTTGAGGCTGCCAGTAAGGAGACTATTTTAGTCGGGAAAGGCGCGGCCCGTTTGCCCAACACCACTTGCATGATCACACCCGGCTGGAAGGGAGAGACGCAGGTGATGGCGATGGATCTGGCGGGCATCGCGATTTCGGCGGGATCGGCCTGTTCAAGCGGGAAGGTCAAGGCCAGCACCGTTCTGCAGGCCATGGGATTTGACGAGGACCTTGCGGCGAGCGCCATTCGCGTGTCGCTGGGACCTGAAACAACACAAGAGGACGTCATGCGGTTTGTCGACGTCTGGACACAGAAGCAAAAGCGCCACCGGCAGCGGTCGGTGTGACATGAGGAGAGCCACATGAACGTCGTAGATCACGTTGAGGTCAAAGAAGGTGTCGAGCAGGAGACGGTGGATGCCGTCAAGAAGCTGGGCGGTGACTACAAGTACGGCTGGAACACTGACATTGAGATGGACTATGCCCCCAAGGGGCTGACCGAGGACATCGTACGGCTGATTTCCCAAAAGAATGAAGAGCCGGAGTGGATGCTGGAGTGGCGTTTGGCTGCCTATGCCCGCTGGCTGGAAATGAAAGAGCCTGAGTGGGCGATGGTGGATTATCCTGAGATCGATTTTCAGGATCAGTATTACTATGCGCGCCCCAAAAGCATGGAGGTGAAGCCCAAGTCGTTGGATGAGGTCGACCCCAAGTTGCTGGCGACCTACGAAAAGCTGGGCATTCCGTTGAAAGAGCAGGCCATTCTGGCCGGTGTTGAGGGCGCCGAAGAGATGTCCGACGCCCCGCGCAAGGTGGCTGTGGATGCGGTGTTTGATTCTGTGTCCGTGGGCACGACCTTTCAGGATGAGTTGAAGAAGGCGGGCGTGATTTTCTGTTCGATCTCCGAGGCGATCAAAGAGCATCCTGAGCTGGTGAAGAAATATTTGGGCTCCGTTGTGCCGGTGCAGGACAATTTCTATGCGACGTTGAATTCAGCCGTGTTCTCGGACGGGTCGTTTGTGTACATCCCCAAGGGCACGAAATGCCCGATGGAGCTGTCCACGTATTTCCGCATCAATGCTGAAAACACCGGTCAGTTTGAACGCACGCTGATCATCGCTGAGGAAGGATCCTACGTGTCCTATCTGGAGGGCTGCACGGCGCCCCAGCGTGACATCGCACAGCTGCATGCGGCGGTGGTTGAGATTGTCATTCTGGACGATGCAGAGGTGAAATATTCCACCGTGCAGAACTGGTATCCGGGCGATGAGAACGGCAAGGGCGGGATCTATAACTTTGTGACGAAACGTGCCGATTGTCGGGGTGACCGGTCCAAGGTGATGTGGACGCAAGTGGAAACCGGGTCTGCGGTGACGTGGAAATATCCAAGCTGCATCCTGCGTGGGGACGACAGCCAGGGTGAGTTCTATTCCATCGCCATTGCCAATAACATGCAGCAGGCCGACACGGGCACAAAGATGGTGCATTTGGGCAAGAACACCAAGTCACGCATTGTGTCCAAGGGGATCAGTGCCGGTAAGGCGCAGAACACCTATCGTGGCCTTGTGTCCATGCATCCCAAGGCCAAGGAGAGCCGCAATTATACCCAGTGTGACAGCCTGCTGATTGGCGACAAATGCGGGGCGCATACGGTGCCGTATATCGAGGTTAAGAACAATTCGTCTCGCGTCGAGCATGAGGCGACCACATCGAAGGTGGATGACGATCAGCTGTTTTATTGCCGCAGCCGTGGCATGGACGAGGAAGAGGCCGTGGCCTTGGTCGTCAACGGGTTCTGCAAGGAAGTGTTGCAGGCTTTGCCGATGGAGTTTGCCATGGAAGCACAGGCCTTGGTTGCGATCTCTTTGGAAGGGTCGGTGGGCTAGGCGGCCTTTGGGCTGTTGGGGGCGCATTACAGGTGCGCCCTTTCCCTGACGTGAGGTGGTTGGATATGGCACGCACGAACCGTGATCGGCTGATGTTCCTGAAAGAGACTTTGGCGCCTGAGGATATGAAGATCCTTGATGTGGGGGCCAACCCGATCAACGTGCCAGATTATCAGCTGTTGATCGAGGAAGGGATGTGCCACGTCTGGGGGTTTGAGCCCAACCCGCGTGCCTTTGCGGAACTGCAAAAACAGCCGCGCGACAATGCCACCTATTTTCCGCAGGCCGTGGGGCCCGAGGGCAAGGGCATTTATTACGCCCATGAATTCGCGGTGCTGTCGTCGCTGTTCAAGATCTACAAACCCACGGCTGATTTTCTGGGCCGTGAGAGGTGGTATCAAAAAGAGATCACCGAGATTGAGATGGATATGGTCACGGTCGATAGCATCCCCGATATGCCCAAGGTCGATCTGTTGAAGATGGATCTGCAGGGCGGGGAGTTGTCGGTGATGCAAGGCGGGCGGACCACCTTGTCGGAGGCCATGGTTGTCATCCCCGAGGTGCGGTTTATCCGCATGTATGAGGATGAGCCGCTGTGGGGCGATTTGGATGCAGAGCTGCGCGCCCAAGGGTTCCAGTTGCATAAGTTCCTGACGCAAAAGGCTTTGCCGGTCAAACACAGCCAATGGCGGCAGTTGGATCGCAAATCGGTGGGATCGCAGCTGTTGGATGGGGATGCGGTTTATATTCGCAACATCGAAGACATCGGCACGGTGACGGAACATCAATTGAAACAGCTGGCGATTGCTGCGGCGGTGGTGTTCGAAAGCTATGATCTGACGTTGCATTGTCTGGATGAACTCGGCCGCCGTGGGGCCTGTGACCCCAAGGCGGCCAAACAGTTTGTAGCCCATCTGCCGCAGGATGTTCTGGCGGCCCCGAAGACAGACAGACAGGCGGCCGCATGACGCAAGTGCCTGCCCATTCTGATCCAGCTGTGACCCCCGTTCGGGACACGCCCTATACGGCGCCGCTGCGTCTGTATTGGTATCGCGATGAACCCAATTTCGGCGATGCCATTTCGGCCAATATCGTGTCCCATGTGTCCAAACGCGATGTGAAATGGGCGCACCATGGCAATTGCGAGATGTATGCGCTGGGCAGCCTGATGAAATCCGTGGCCAGCCACCAGACGGCCCCGCGGGACAGCGGACGCAAACCGTTTTTGTGGGGCACGGGCACAATGGCCGGTCTGCCAAACCGCGCCTTCCGGCACCACACCCGCGTGGCTTTGTTGCGCGGGCCGATCACGGCCGCTTTGATGAACCGCGATGACCGTGTGTTTGGCGATCCGGGGCTGTTGATTGCCGATGTGCTGGGGGAGGCCCCTGCACGTCAGGATATCGTGGGTTTGGTCCCGCATATGCATTACGCCGATGACCCGCGTTTGCGCCAGATTGCCGCGGACAACCCGCGCATCAAGCTGATTGATGTGCGCGATGAGGTGCCCCTGCGTGTGGTGCGTGACATTGCGTCGTGCGCCCATGTGATCAGCCAATCCCTGCACGGGTTGGTGACGGCCGATGCCTTCGGCATTCCAAACACCTGGCTGAACCCTGCGGGCATTCACGGCGGCGCGCTGTTGAAATTCCACGACTACGCCGCGGGCATTCACCGTGCGCTGGGCACGCCCATTGAGACCATGGAAATTGAGGCTGTGGCCAAACGCGCGCCCACGGGGCCGTTGGGCTATGCGGACGGGATCGCGGCGTCCAAAGAGGCGCTTTATGCGTCCTTCCCGCAGGGTCTGAAGCAGCAGGGGGGACGTGATGATGCGTGATCTCTGCCCTCATTTTGTGCAAATTGCGGACACCCGCCGCAGCACAGCCAACCCTGCGCCACATTTCGGCCCAATAGGTTATCTACCCCTTTCGTCGGACAGACGTGGGAGAGACCTTTATGGCGGTGAGCAAGACAACCTTTGCAGAACGCATGGCCAAGATCGAAAGCGGCAACACGACATCATGGACAGTGCCCGGAGAGGGCCTGGCCGAGGTGCGCGACGAACGGCGTTTTCTGGCCAAGGCAGGCGTGAAGATGCGCCAGAAATCCACGCAGAAAAAGGCGGGGATGGTCTTGTATGTCGCAGCCCTCGTGTCCGGGGTGGCTTCGGTCATTCTGGGCCGCTGGCTGGACTTTCGGTTTCTGGACGACGCCTTGGCGTTGGCAGCGGACAAGGGTGTCGATCTGGCGTCCATGATCGCGGATGTGCCGACGTCGTTCATTTTGGCGCTGGTTCTCAGCCTTGTGTTGATGCTGGTGCTGGGCCTGCGCAAAACGGCGATCCCCGTCCAAACGGCGGGCTTTCTCGGCGCGCTGGTGTTCGAGGGCGATCTGGTCGCACTGGCACCCGAGGTTTACGCGAAGTTCTATCCGCCCAACTGGGTGGCCGATATGATGGCCAGCGCCGCGCTGGTTACCTAAACCACATACCAACAACTGAAAACTCATGTCAGAGGGCCGCGCGTGCGCGGGCCCTCCTGTCGCATTTGGAAAGGGCATAAAATGCTGGAAATCAAAGACTTGCACGTCGAACTTGAAGAAGAGGAAAAGAAAATCCTCAAGGGTGTGAACCTGACCGTTGAGCCTGGAAAGGTGCACGCGATCATGGGGCCCAACGGGTCGGGCAAATCCACGTTGTCTTACGTGTTGTCCGGCAAAGAGGGTTATGAAGTCACGGGCGGCAGCGCGTCGCTGGACGGTGAAGACCTGTTGGAGATGGAAACCGAAGAGCGCGCGGCGGCGGGCCTGTTTCTGGCGTTCCAGTATCCGGTTGAAATCCCCGGTGTGGGCAACATGACGTTCCTGCGCACTGCCGTGAACGCACAGCGCAAAGCGCGCGGTGAGGATGAAATTTCGGCAGGCGATTTCCTGAAAGAGGTGCGCGCCAAGGCCAAGACGTTGAAGATTGACGCCGACATGCTGAAACGTCCCGTCAACGTGGGCTTTTCCGGCGGTGAGAAAAAGCGCAACGAGATTTTGCAGATGGCCATGCTGGAGCCCAAGATGTGCATCCTGGACGAGACGGATTCCGGTCTTGACGTGGATGCGATGAAACTGGTGTCCGAGGGCGTCAATGCGCTGCGTGATGCGGGCCGTGGGTTCCTGGTGATCACCCATTACCAACGTCTGCTGGATCACATCAAACCCGACGTGGTGCACATTATGGCCGACGGTCGCATTGTGAAAACCGGCGGGCCTGAGCTGGCTTTGGAAGTCGAAAACAATGGCTATGCCGACATTCTGGCGGAGGTGGCGTAATGGCGCTTCCACAGATCAAGGCGGATGCGACGGAGGCCCGTTTGGCGGACCTGACCGTGCCTGAGGGCGGCACCTGGGCCGCTGAGGCGCGGTCTGCGGCGCTGGCCCGTGTGCGTGACATGGGGTTGCCCCATGCGCGCGATGAGTATTGGAAATTCACCAAGCCTGCGTCCCTTGTGGTCGCCGATGTCACACCGGCTGCGGTGTTTGACAACGACGAGGGGCCTTTGTGGGCGGACGTGGACCGGTTGAAGGTCGTTTTCGTGGACGGTGTGTTTGATGCAGAGGCGTCTGACGATCTGGCTCTTGAGGGGCTTGAGATCGAACGTCTGGCCGATGCGGCGAGCAAGGACATTCACTGGGCGAAGGACCTGTATGGTCAGCTGGAGGCAAACGAACACGGCTACACGCCGCGCCCGCTTGCTGCGTTGAACACAGCCTTCGCCAGCGACGGTGTGGTGATCCGCGTCACGGGCAAGGTCAGCAAGCCGGTGAACCTGATTTATCTGCACCAATCGGAAACCTCGGATGCGATGTTGCACCATGTTGTGAAGGTCGAAGAGGGGGCCGAGATGACCCTTCTTGAGACCGGACCCGCCGCGGCGCGGTTCAACAAGGTGATGGAGGTCGATGTGGCCGACAAAGCCGCATTTCATCATGTGCGCGTGCAGGGGCGTGACCACGAACGCCGTGCGGTGACGGGCATTTTTGCGCGGCTGGGTACGGAATCAGTGTTCAAGTCTTTCACATTGACCATGAACGGCACGCTGACGCGCAACGAATGCGTGATTGAGCTGACGGGCGACGATGCCCAGGCCCATGTGGCGGGCGCCTGTGTGGGGGATGGGGATGATTTCCACCACGATGACACGGTGTTCATCACCCATGATGCGCTGAATTGCGAAAGCCGTCAGGTGTTCAAAAAGGTGCTGCGCAACGGGGCCACGGGTGTGTTTCAGGGCAAGATTCTGGTGAAAGAGGGCGCCCAGAAGACCGATGGCTACCAGATCAGCCAGTCTTTGTTGCTGGACGAGGACAGCCAGTTCCTCGCCAAGCCGGAACTTGAGATTTACGCCGATGATGTGGCGTGTTCCCATGGTTCGACCTCTGGTGCGATTGATGAGGAGGCGCTGTATTACCTTCGGTCGCGGGGCGTGCCCCATGCGCAGGCCACGGATTTGCTGGTGTTGGCGTTTTTGGCGGAAGCCCTGGAAGAGATCGCAGACGACACGCTGGCCGAGGAGATTTATGCGCGCCTTGAAGGCTGGCTGGGACGTCGGGCGGGCTGATGCCGGTCAGCCGTGATATTGCGCGGACCTACCGTGGTCCGCGCGCCGTGGTGCGCGACCTGTACGCCATGGGCGTGCGGGAAGATCGTGCAATTGCGTGGCTGATGATCGGCTGTTTGTTGGTCTTTTTGTCGCGTTTGCCCGCCTTGCAGCGGGCGGCCATTCAGACCGGGTCTGATTTTCAGCGCGATGCGATTTATGCGTTCTTTGCGATGATGATGATTGCGCCGCTGCTGTTTTACGCGATTGCGCTGGTGTTCTATATCGTCACCCGCATCGTGCGACCCCATGCGACCGCCTATGGGGCGCGACTGGCGATCTTTTGGGGCTGGTTGGCCGCATCGCCCTTGGCGTTGTTTTATGGGCTGTTGGTGGGGTTCAACGGGTTGGATCATCCGGGCACCACATTGGTGGGCGCGCTTTGGTTTGTGGCCCTGATTTGGTTTTGGGTGTCGGGCCTGATTGAGACGTCGAAGGGGACGTGATGGATTTTTCTGCAACCTCGGTCTGGACGTTGACCAAGCTTTATATCCGGGACCCTGCGCAGGCGGCGCGGATTGTCATGGCGGCGCATTTGCCGATGAATGTGTCGATCCTGATGATCGTGCTGTCGGGGGTGATGTCTGGCGTCATGGCGGCGGTGACGGTGGCACTTTACGGGGTGCAGACGTTTGAATTGAACATGCCCGACGGGTCGGTGCAGGTCATTGAACAGGCGTCGCCGCTGACGACGGGCGCGGTGTCGGCGCTGCTGGGTGTTATCATTGCCTATCTGATCCATTGGGTCGGCCGGCGCAGTGGCGGGCAGGGGGAGTTGCCGCAGGTTCTGGCGGTGTTGGCGGCCTTTCAAATTGCGATGACGGTTCTAAGTGTCCTGACGTCGGTGATTAACATTGCCTTTCCGTTCATTGCCTTTCTGGTGGTCATTTTCGTGGTTGTGGTCACCGTGCGCGGTTTGATCTTTTCGGTGAAGGAAGCGCATCTTTTGGACGGTGTGGGCAAATCGGTGATGATCATTCTGGCGTCGATTTTCGTGCTGTTCCTTGGGTTGATGTTTGCCCTGCCGGTCTTTGCGCTGTTGTTTGGAGGTCTTGTCTGATGGGGTTTGATGTAGAGGCTGTCCGCGCAGATTTTCCAATTCTCAGCCGTGAGGTGAACGGCAAGCCGTTGGTGTATCTGGACAATGGGGCCTCGGCGCAAAAGCCGCAGGTGGTGATTGATGCGATCACCAAGGCCTATACGCAGGAATATTCGAATGTGCACCGCGGGCTGCATTATCTGAGCAACCTTGCCACCGAGAAGTATGAAGGCGTGCGCGGGATCGTGGCGCGGTTTTTGGGGGCTGAGGATGAGACGTCGATCATCTTCACCTCAGGCACCACCGAAGGCATCAATCTGGTGGCCTACGGCTGGGCGATGGAGAATTTGCGCGAGGGGGATGAAATTGTCCTCAGCGTGATGGAACACCACGCCAATATCGTGCCTTGGCATTTTCTGCGCGAGCGGATGGGCGTGAAGCTGGTTTGGGTCGATGTGGACGTGAACGGGGATCTGGACCCGCAAGCGGTGATGGAGGCCTGCACGGACCGCACCAAGCTGATCGCGGTGACCCATATGTCCAACGTGTTGGGCACTGTCGTCGATGTCAAAACCATTTGTCAGGCCGCCCGCGCGCGTGCCATTGCCACGATGATCGATGGATCGCAGGCGTCGGTGCATATGCCGGTGAATGTTACCGATCTGGGATGCGATTTTTACCCCGTGACGGGGCACAAACTCTACGGGCCGTCTGGGTCCGGCGCGATCTATATTCACCCCGACCGGATGGCTGAGATGCGGCCCTTTATCGGGGGCGGGGATATGATCCGTGAGGTCCACAAGGACGAGGTGATCTACAACGATGCCCCGTTCAAGTTTGAGGCGGGCACGCCGGGGATCGTGCAGACCATCGGTCTGGGGGTTGCGTTGGACTATATGATGGGCCTTGGCATGGACAACATCGCCGCCCACGAACGTCATTTGCGCGATTATGCCCGCGAACGGTTGGACGGTCTGAATTGGTTGAACGTGCAAGGCCATTCGGCAGGCAAGGGGGCCATATTCTCGTTCACGTTGGAGGGTGCGGCCCATGCCCATGACATCTCAACCGTGCTGGACAAAAAAGGTGTCGCCGTGCGTGCGGGGCAGCATTGTTGCGGGCCTTTGATGGATCATATGGGGGTCACCGCGTCGTGTCGTGCGTCGTTCGGCATGTACAACACCACCGATGAGGTCGACAGCCTTGTGGATGCGCTGGAGCTTTGTCACAAACTCTTTGCGTGATCTGTTGCACCCCTTCGCAGGGGCAGCTATAGCGACATAAGTGGACCCTTAGCTCAGCTGGATAGAGCGCTGCCCTCCGAAGGCAGAGGCCAGAGGTTCGAATCCTCTAGGGTCCGCCAATCTGCCGTTTTTGTTGCATTTAACGCGAATTTTGTTGTCAAAAACCCTGGGTTTTCTGCGGTCGTTAACTTTTTCGAGCAGTCACAGTGCTAACGTCGTTCGAAGACCGAGTGTAACGGCAAGGGACAAGGTTCGATGGTGCAGCGCAAATGTGACCAACGCGCGTCGCAGTTGGTATCCGTTATCGTGCATCCTGCTGCTGTGGTGGACGCAGATGGCAGAATCCTGGCTGCAAACCTTGATTTTAAGGGCCTGACTGGCCTGCACAAAATGCAGTGTGTCGGCGCGGATTTCTGTGCGGTCCTGTCACGGGTAGCGAAGATCGACGGGACGGAGGCCCTTCGTCAGGTGCTGGCCGGCGAAGGATTTGAGCCTGTTTCGGTTGAGATGGGGCCCGGTCCCTTCATTCTGAATCTGGACGTGATGGAAGATGATGATCTGGGCGCGCACGTCCTGTGTCAGATCATACCGGATTTGGCCACGGACAGCACGCGGCTGCGCTTTCTTCTTGAGCATCTCAATCAAGGTGTTTGGAGTTTCAACGTCCCCTCAGACAAGTTGCGCGTGACCGATGCTTGGCGGCGGATGCGCAAAATCCAACCGGATATATCCGCCTATATTGATCCGAAATCCGCCCCCTGGTTGCATGGTCGGGTGCACCCGCAGGACCGCGCCGCGGTCGAGAAAATGGCGGCAGATCTGGTGTCAGGCGCGTCTGAGACGTTCGAGCTGGAATATCGTTATCAGACCATGGAGGGGGATTGGATCTGGATCCTGTCCCGCGCCAAAGTCATGAGTTGGGATGACACCGGTGCGCCTTTGGAATTGGTCGGGCTGGACACGGACATTACCCTGCTCAAGGATCGTCAGGTCGCCCAGGAAGAATTGGCCAATAAATTTCAGCTGGCCCTCGATGTTGCAGGGATTGGCATTTGGGAATTTGACAGTGCGACGGCCCGTGTGAATTGGGATGACACGATGCTGTCGATTTATGGGCTTGAGGGGCAAGAGAACGACCAGTCTGACAATTTGTGGGAGACCTATCTCCACCCCGACGATCGCGAAAAGAACACCCAAGAGGCGGATAAATCCCTTGAAGAAGGGCGCGATTATCTTGGCGAATACCGTATCGTGCGGCGCGATGGTGACATTCGGTATATCCGGTCCATGGCGCGATTTTTGGCGGATGGTGAGGGGGCAGGGAAGCTTGTCGGGGTGAATTTGGATGTCACCGAGGATCATAAACGCACGCAAGAGCTTGAGGCCGCGCGCCAACGGCTGGAACATGACAGCCGCCACGATGCATTGACGGGGCTGGCGAACAGACGCCTGCTGGATGAAACTGTCGAAGATTTGCTGACGCGGTTGGGGGACGAAGACAGCTTTGCCGCGATGCACATTGATCTGGACCACTTCAAGCAGATCAATGACACCATGGGGCATGCGGTTGGGGATCAACTGCTGGTGCGCGTTGCTGAAACCTTGCGGACCCTTGTGGGGGATGATGGGCTGGTGTGCCGCAACGGGGGGGACGAATTTGTGGTCCTTCTTGAAAAGGTCACCGATGAAGCGGACATCGCGCGGCTGTGCCAACGTATGATCGACCAAATGAAGGAGCCGCTGATCCTGCAAGGGCATCGCTGCCATGTGGGCATCAGTATCGGCGTCGCCTTGGCTAAAGGGGACAGCACCGATCCGTCCGAAGTTTTCATAAATGCCGATCTGGCGCTTTATGCGGCCAAGTCCGCGGGACGGTCGTGCTACAAGGTGTTTCAGCCGGATGTGCAGACCACGTCCCATTCGGATGTGTCGATGTATGTCGATCTGGTGCGCGCGTTGGAAGACTGCGAGATTGAGTGTTATTACCAGCCACAGTTCGACACCCGCACCCTTGAGATCATCGGGGCGGAGGCTTTGGTCCGTTGGAACTGTCCCCAGAACGGATTGATCTTGCCGGGGGACTTTTTACCGATTGTCAAAACCTCCGGCCTGGCGTCACGGTTCGATGAATACGTCATGAATGTTGTTTTGAAGGATCAAACGCGGTGGGCCAATGCGGGGCTGGAGATCCCGACGGTGGCCCTGAACATCTCGTTCGATCATCTGATGCAGCCGGGATTTGTGGATCAGGTCCAGTCGAAATTGCAGCCCCATCATGCCATTTCGTTCGAATTGCTGGAGACGGCGTTTCTGGATGATATCACCGAGGACATCGCAGCTGTTTTGGCGCAGATGCGGGCGGCGGGGATCCCGTTTGATCTGGATGATTTCGGGTCGGGTCATTCCTCGGTCGTTGCGCTGCAGGCCATCAAACCTCATCGGGTTAAGGTCGATCGTCAGCTGGTGGCCCCTTTGGAGACAAACCCCGCGCAATTCCATATCCTTGAGGCCCTGACGTGCGTGGCGTCTTTGCAGGGCTGTGGTGTCCTGATCGAAGGGATCGAGACGCAGACGCAGCTGCAAGCGGCGGTCGATCTTGGATGCGAAGCGGTGCAGGGCTTTTTGTTGGGACGTCCAGTTCCTGCGGATGAGTTTGCGGCAAGTCTGCCCGCAAGCGCATTGCGGGCCGGGGCCTGAACACTGGAGTTTGAACATGGTAACATCCCCGCGCCGCGCGTGCGGCAGGGATCAGGTTTGATCGGTCAGGGCCAGGACACTTGCCTTGAGGGATGCGAATTGAGCGTCGAGGTCTGCGCGGGTCGTGCAGGTGATCAACATGGCATGAAGGGCCGTTTCCATGAACGTCGCAAGGCTGGCGGGGGTCTGGCCGTGACCTGCCAAGGCGGCCTCATAAGGGGCGAGAAGGTCTGCAAAAAGTGCGACCTTCAACGCCTTGACCTGTGTCATGGCCTGCTGGCCCGCCTCCGTCTCGGCCGCGTTCAGAATATCCGCGGCATCGGGCATGGCCCGCAACATCTCAAACGACGGAACGGTGCCGAGGGTCATCAGATCGTTCATTTGATCAGACAGCGCCGTTCGGCCAGCCCAGGCCGCCGTCAACGCGTCAGTCATGCGGGTGGCGTAAAGAACAAGGCCCGCGGCGTAGACGTCATCTTTGCCAGCAAACCGCGCATAAAGGCTTTGCCGCGACAGGCCCGCGGCCTTGGCGATATCCCCCATGGTGGCGCGTTTGTACCCGTAGCGGCCAAACACCTCCAACGCGGCATCGAGAATGGGGGACGTTTCATCTTTCATCACTGACACCTTGACAAATTTTGACGGAATGTCAAGTTAACCCCAAGGCGGAGGTCACCATGAAACTGACTGTAGACGGACAGACCCATGAGGTCGATGTAGAAGAAAACATGCCCTTGTTGTGGGTCTTGCGGGACGAGATTGGCATCAAAGGCGTGAAATACGGCTGCGGCATTGCGCAATGCGGGGCCTGCACGGTGCATCTGGACGGGGTCGCGGTGCGGTCGTGTCAAACCTGGGCTGCTGACGCCGAAGGGGCGGAGGTGACGACGATCAACGGTCTGGGCACGCCGGACGCCATGCACGCGGTGCAAGAGGCCTGGGCCGAACATCAGGTGGCCCAATGCGGCTATTGTCAGTCGGGCCAGATCATGCAGGCGGCGTCCATGTTGGCGGCAATCCCGAACCCCACCGATGACGACATTGACGCCGAAATGTCCGGCAATCTGTGCCGGTGCGGCACCTATCCTCAAATCCGCGCGGCCATCGTGACCGCCGCGGCCAAACTGCGGGAGGCGTAATCATGGGACGTGTCAAAACAATCGCACGGCGGAGCTTTCTGATCGGGTCAGCGGCCATTCTGGGCGGCGTGGCTTTTGGGGTTTATTTGTACAAACGCCCCGTCGAGAACCCGCTTTTGGCGGATTTGGCTGAGGGGGAGGCATCGCTGACCGAATACGTGCGCATCACGCCTGAGGGGGTGACGCTGATCACGCCGCGCGCGGACAAGGGGCAGGGTGCGTACCACGTGCAGGCCGCGCTGATTGCGGAAGAGTTGGACATTGACCTCGATCAGGTGACCGTCGATCCCGGCCCGCCGTCGGCGGCCTATTATAATACGGCCCTGTCAGGCGAAGCGCCCGGTTTCATGGTCACAGATGACAGTTTCGGCGCCAACGCCATGCGCACGGTCATGGATGCGGCCATGAAAATCATGGGCGTTCAGATCACCGGCGGGTCGACCACTGTGGCGGACGGCTGGGACAAGTTGCGCGTGGCAGGGGCTGTCGCGCGTGAGACACTGAAGGCGGCCGCTGCGGCGCAAACGGGCGTATCGGTGGCCGATATGACCACAGACCGCGGCGCGGTTGTGCTGCCCGATGGGGCGCGGCTGGAGTATACGGCGTTGGCGGAGGCTGCGGCGGACATCGATCCGGTGACGGAGGTCACCCTGAAAGAGCCGGGCGACTGGCGCTACATCGGCAAGGATATGATGCGGCTGGATGTGCTGGCGAAATCCACAGGCACGCAAAGCTACGGTATCGATTTTGAGATGGACGGCATGGTGCATGCGACCGTTGTGACGAACCCGCGCAAGGGGGGCGAAATGCTGTCGTTTGATGCCTCTGAGGCGGACGCGATGCGCGGTGTGCAAGCGGTTGTGCCAATCACCAACGGTGTTGGCGTGATCGCGGACAACACCTGGCGCGCGTTTGAGGCCGCCCGCATGGTGTCGTTTGACTGGGGCCCTGCGCCCTATCCCGCGGAGCAGGCCGATCATTGGGCCGCACTTGAGGCGGCATTCAATGATGACCAGCTTGACAGTCAATACCGTGATGAGGGCGATGTTGAGGCGGCTTTGGCAGGCGGTGCGACCGTGGAGGCCGAATACCGCGCGCCTTATCTGGCCCACGCCCCGCTGGAGCCGATCAACGCGACAGCCCTGATCACCGACACCCGCGCCGACATCTGGACAGGCACCCAAGTGCCCCGTTTCGCGCAAGAGGCCGTGGCAGAGATCACCGGTTTGCCGGTCGAAGATGTGCATATCCATGTGTTGATGATGGGGGGATCTTTTGGGCACCGGCTGGAACTTGATGTGGTGAAACAGGCGGCCGAGGTCGGCATGGCCATCAAGGGCACGCCGGTGAAGTTGACCTACAGCCGCGAAGAGGACACCGCGCACGACTACCTGCGCCAGATCGCCATGGCCCGCGTCAAGGGCACGGTGTCGGGTGGGCAGGTGCAAAGCCTTGATCTTGGGATTTCGATGCCCTCGGTGATCAGCAGCCAGATGGGCCGGTTGGGGCAATCTGTGCCCGGGCCCGATGCGTCGATTGTGCAAGGCGCGTGGGATCAGCCCTACGGTGTGCCCAATTACCGCGTGTCGGGGTATCGCGCGGAACCGCTGGCGCCGATTTCCAGCTGGCGCAGCGTCGGCGCGTCCAGCAACGGGTTCTTTCATGAAAGTGCGCTGGATGAGTTGATCCATGCGGCAGGGGCCGACCCGATGGAGGAACGTTTGCGTCTGATGTGGGACGACAATTCCCGCGCCACGCTAGAGGCCGTGGCCGAGATGTCAGGCTGGGATGGCCCGCAGATGGGGCAGGGGCGCGGACGCGGGGTGGCGTTTTGTCTGTCCTTCGGGGTGCCCTGCGCCGAAGTGGTTGAGGTGACGAACACCGACCGCGGCATCCGCATTGATAAGGTCTATGCGGCCGCCAACGTGGGCCGCATTGTCGATCCGATCAATTTTGAACATCACGTCAGCGGGGCGGTGATCTGGGCCCTGGGCCATGCCATTTCGGCTGAGATCACGCACAGCGATGGGATGACGGATCAGCTGAATTATGATGGGTTTGAGGCGATGCGGAATTATCAGGCCCCACAGATCGAGGTGCGGGGGCTTGAGTTAGGCGATGCTGTGCGCGGCATTGGCGAACCCCCAGTGCCACCCGCCGCCGCAGCCCTCGCAAACGCGATCTTTGCGGCCACCGGTCAGCGCATCCGTGAGATGCCGATGCGCAATCACATCGGATTTGTCTAACCGTCAGTCGTGGCCATAAGGGCACGATTGCAGCGCTCGGGTCTCACCTTTGGTGAGGGTCGGGCGCGCGGTTTCAGGGCGCAGATGCGGGCAGGCCCATTCGGGGAAAAGCGTCAGGATTTCCGCGCGCGCCGCGGCGTCCAGCGCGTTCAGGGCAGCAGCGCCGGGATAAAAACTCTCAGACGGGATGCCTTCGGACATGACGATCTGGTGGCTGTCAAACGCTATATGGACATAGGTGACCAAGCCGCCCGTTTGGGGCCGGATCGTGGTGTCGTTGATGAGGCCCTTGGCAGGGGCCAAAACCTCATCCACGCCGCAATGAAGGGCCACGCGCCAGTCGTCCAACATCATACGGTGTAGGGGCGATACCAGCAAATCGCGGGTATTGCCTAAAGCCCCTTTGGCAATATGGATGGGGGCCAGATCACCCTGTGCCGCAACAGTGGCGGTGCCGATCCATGTGATCGGTTGCAGGCCGGCATCCAGCGTCCAGACGCGGTCTTCGACGGTCAGGGTTTCGATGGCCTGCAGGCCGCGGGCCGTGATCAGACGGGTGCCTTTGGTGAAACAGGTGATGTGTTCGATTGAATGAAAATCGAAACTCTCACCTGTCTCATTGCCGTCCTCGTCCAGATAAAAAACGGTCCCGTCGGTCGGGTCGTCGCCCAGTTCAACGCGCGTGTTGGGGCCAAGCTTCAGGGTGTCAAAGCCCGCGCCCCCCTGGATCAGCGAGATGTCGGCACCGGCCTCAACGGTGATCACGTCATCCCCGCGCCCAAGGTGGATTTCGCCTGCCACAGTGACGCCGTCGCCAAGAGTGACGTCATCATCGCCGCGTCCCGTTCGCAGCCGTCCGTCGATGATGCCGCCCCCTGTCACCGTCACGGCGTCATCGCCGCGCCCGGTTTCCACGTCGCCGCCGACGCGGGCCTGATCGGACAGCGAAACGGCATCGCGGCCCCGTCCGGTTTCCAGATCGCCCAGGATGCGTGCGGTGCCCGACAGGTCCGCCGTATCATGGCCACGGCCCAGAACGACATCGCCGGACACCTCACCGGAGGTGGCGATATAGGTATCATCCCCACGGCCCATGGTGACGGTCCCGTCGATTTGGGTGCCGCCCGAAAGGGTCAGGATGTCATCGCCAGCGAAGGTGTTGATGTCAAACGCGACGATCTTGGCGGCCAGTTGAACGTCGTCGGCATTCCACGAGACGGTGACGTTGGTTTGCTCCGTCAGGGTGCGATCCATGGCGAGGAAGACGTCCTCTTGGATCATATCAATGTCGGTGACGCGGTCGATGATGTCCGCGAAGGTGGTGTCGTGGACCTCGGCAATGATGGCGTCGCTGAGGCCGGGGTGGAACGCGCCGAAGGTCTCATCCGCGATCATCGTGCGGATAAACTGATCGGCAATGATGTGGGTGAAAAGGGCGCCCAGCTGGGTGCCCTCGGCTGCGTCTTCGGCCAAGCCACCAACCCAAAGATCGACCTGAAACACATCGTCATAGGCCTCAGCGAGGCGGGCCTGCAGGTCTGCATCGCTGGTGATGATCGAAAAATCCAAGGGGTCCAAAGTGGCGGGATCAATGTCGCCCAGAAGTTCGGCGCGGACGTTGATGTAGCTTTCCAGCCCGTGATCGAGGCCCCGCGCAAGGTTCAAGGCCGCCAGTGAAAAGCCGGAAATGCCATCGGGTGTTTCCAGAAAGAAATTCAGGTCATCCACGATGTGCGCATCAAGTTCCTGGGCGCTGGCGGTCAGTTGGCCGCGCAGGATGGCGTCGATGCCGAAATCCTCAACCGGGGTGTGGTTAAAGAACGCGTCCATCAGGCCCATGGTGCCGATGTCGATGCCTGCGTCATTCAGAATGTCGATGGTCTCAGAGACCAGCGTGTGGCCGAACCGGAATGCGGCGGTGGAAAATTCCACCGAGACCTGACCGTTGGCGTCCGGGTCATGGTCTGCGTCTTCGGGCACCGCGTCCCCGATCAGATGGGGCAGCCATTCATCATAGGTGATCTGTTGAAGTTCGACTTCGACGATTGAACGCGCGGCGGCATACAGCTGTTGATCATCCCAATCGGGGTTTTCCTCTGCCAGACGTTCGGCCCAATAGTTGTGTTCGCGCACGAACATCGTGTGCATGGACAACAGGTTGGGGTTTTCGTTGGCGCGCACGTCACCGGCCAGATGCACGGGATCGTCGCCGGTCACGTCGCCCGCCATGAAGCTGTCTGCGTCCGCATCGGGCAGAAGGCCTTGGGTTGAGGTGTCATCCTCTTGCACGCGCAGGCGGCCGCCTTCGAAACTGCGCAGATCGTCGGCGCGGCCTTCGGTTGAGCCGTAAATCTGGCTTCCGTCCAGCTGCCATGTGACAACGTTGGTGGGGGCTATGGTTTCGCCGTCTTCGATGCCGTCGGCCACGGCGGAGCGCGCGATGTCGTGGGGCATGCCGACCAGATCCAGAACGCCCGCGTCGTGGTCCTCGGGGGAGAGGACCATGTCGTGATCCAGAAACTGGCCGAATGTGGTGAACAGCGTGCTGAGCCCCGCGCTGTTGGGCATGTCGCCGTCTTGATCGAACACGACCATGGACACGGTGACCGGATCGGCGCCGCCCGAGAAGGTCTCTGACACGCCGTCGTCGTATCGCGCGTCCGTCAGACGGTCTTGTTCTTCAAGGTCTGCAAGGAAGGGACAACTCTTTACCACAACACACTCACCCTTTGGTCCCCCCCAAGCAGGGTGATATAGGGCCTGACGGAGGAGGCAAATTTAAGGTGAAAAAAGGGTATATAATATAGAGAAGACCGGACAATTCTGGCCGGTCTTTCGGATTGTTGACGTTATGGTAACGATGGTGCTGTCTTAGCTGCCCCAGCTGCGAACAGGGCCGCAATCCATGTGCACAAAGTTGGATCCGGAGTAGCGGCCAACGCCGCCCGCACGACATGCGGCCGCGGCGCGGGCCATCTGGGCAACTGACCGGCCCTGCATGCGCAAATCAGCGGCCTGACCGCGCAGGTGCAACGATGTGCGCGCCACGCCGGACGAATTTGACCGGAGCATGGAATTTGTCTGCGGGGAGCGGTAGCCGGAGATCAATGTGTAGGGCTGATCGCTGTCCAGCAGGTTCTGTGTCGCCGCGATGATGTCGATCGTCCGGCTGTCGATTTCATGGGTCTGACCGTTCCGCCAATCGCGGAAGAACCGATACACTTCCGACATTGCGTCGCCCACATACTGGCCTTCGATCCAGTAGATGGTGTCAATGTTTTCGCCGGTGCGGCCGTTGTACATTTTGATGCGGCGGATGTCGCCACCGCCACGCAGGAACCCAGCGGCATTTGAATACGTTGGGGCTGCAACGACTGCTGTTGCGGCAAACGCGCCCAGAAGGCCACGTCGAGAAATGCTCGATGCTGTCAAACTTGTCATATAAACGCTGTCCCGTCGTCTACCTGTGTGCCCGTTGTCCGGACGTTTTTGCGATCTATCCCCAGATGCCCGTGCTGTATTGCACAAAACGAATCTTCGAAAAAGCCCCTTTGGATTTGGTTCCATCCTCAAGGGGGAAATAGGCGAAATTTTGCGCAATTTGTGTGCAATAGGTGATTTGTGGCATTTGTGTCGCTCTAAATCGGCCCTCTGGCGCAACGATTTCGAAACAAATCGCCCTGTGACAGGTTTGTGAGTAGACAAGCGAAGTCTGCTGTCTGCCAATAGACATGTCCGTGTTTTTGCACGACATTTTAAGATAAGTCCTCGGGGGATGATTTATGTTTATGCATTTTGCAAGCCGCGCTGCTGCGGCGATCGCTTTGGCTGTTTCGATGACGGCTGTGGCGCCGAATTTTGCGGTCGCCCAAACGACAGCCTTTCGTCAGGCCGTGGCCGAAGGGGCCGCGCGGGACGATGTTGTCGCGGAATTTTACCGTGCCCGCACGTTTGAAGGCATCTGGACGGGCACGTCTGAGGCCGCACAGGCGCGCCGCAATGCGCTGCTGACGGCCTTTGCCAATGCGTCCGATCACGGCCTGCCTGAGGATCTGTATGACCCACAGGCGCTGATGGCGCGGATGCAGGCGGCCACAACGGCAGCCGATCAAGGCGCGGTGGAGGTTGAGCTGACACAGCTGTACCTGTCCTATGCCCGCGATATTCAGACCGGCATTTTGACACCGGGTCGTGTTGTGTCCGACATCAAACGAGAGGTCCCGTTGCGGGATCGATCCGGCTACCTTGATGGCATTATGGCGGGCAATCCGCAGGCCTATCTTGCAAGCTTGCCGCCAAGCTCCCCCGAATATGCGCGGCTGTTGCGTGAAAAGTTACGGATGGAGGTCTTGTTGGCCAATGGCGGCTGGGGCCCCACGGTGCCCGGCGGGAAGCTGGAACCGGGTGACACGGGCGCGCGGGTCGTGGCCTTACGGGATCGGCTGGTCGCCATGGGGTTCATGGATCGGTCGGTGACGCGCAGCTATGACGCGGCACTGCAGGTTGCCGTGATGGATTTTCAGACGGCCCATGGTCTGACCGCGGATGGCATCGCGGGTGAGGGCACCTTGCAAGAACTCAACATCCCCGCATCGCGCCGGTTGGAACAGGTGATTGTCGCGATGGAGCGGGAACGCTGGACCAATTTCGAACGGGGCGACCGCCATATCTGGGTCAACATGACCGATTTCAGTGCGGCGATTGTTGACCACGGGTCGGTCACGTTTTCCACACGGTCTGTGATTGGTGCGCTGGATGAGGATCGTCAGAGCCCCGAATTTTCTGACGTGATGAGCCATATGGTCATCAACCCCAGCTGGTACGTTCCACGGTCCATCATCGTGGGCGAATACCTTCCGGCGTTGCAGCGCAACCGCAATGCGGTTGGTCACATCGAGATTACGGATCGCAACGGGCGGGTCGTCAACCGTGGCGCCGTGAACTTCAGCCAGTACAATGCGCGGACTTTCCCGTTTGCCATGCGCCAGCCCCCCAGCAGCCGCAATGCGCTGGGTCTGGTGAAGTTTATGTTCCCCAATCAGTACAACATTTATCTGCACGACACGCCGGCCAAATCCCTGTTCGGACGTGAGGTGCGGGCGTTTTCCCACGGCTGTATCCGTCTCAATGACCCGTTTGATTTCGCCTATGCGTTGTTGGCGGTGCAGGAAGCCGACCCCGTCGGGGTCTTTCAGGGGATCCTGAACACGGGCCGCGAACGCCGCGTCAATCTGGACGCCCCCGTGCCTGTGCATTTGGTCTACCGGACCGCGTTCACGCATACGACCGGTCTGCTGAACTTCCGCCGCGACGTCTACAGCCGGGACAGTCGCATCTGGAACGCCTTGGCCAACGAAGGGGTGGTTGTCCGCGCGTTTGAAGGCTAAATCTGGCCCCCGAACCGCATGGAAGGGGCCATCATGCCACATCGTTTGAAAGATCTTGCCGCATCTCTGGGGGCTGACACCCTTGGCGATGCGTCTTTGATTGTGGACCGTTTGGCGGAACCGGCTGAGGCGCGCGAGGCCGATCTGGCGCTGGCCGTGGCCCCGAAATTCGCAGACCAACTGGCCGCCTCCAGGGCGCGGGCGGCGGTGGTCTGGGCGGGGGCCGATTTGGACGCGCTGGGGCTAAAGGGCGCTATCGTGGCCCCGCGCGGGCGGCTTGCCATGGCAGGCCTGACCCAAGCGATGGATGATGATCCGACCTTTGCGGCCGGGGCTAGCGTACACCCATCTGCGGTGATTGATCCTGCGGCGGTTGTCGGGGAGGGCGCACAGATCGGTCCCTTCGTGGTCATCGGTGCGGGCGCTGTGGTGGGGGCGGGCGCGCGGATTGCGTCCCACGTCTCCATCGGGCCTGAGGCACAGATTGGCGCAGCGGCGACCCTTTTTGCAGGCGTAAAAATCGGTGCGCGCGTGACCATCGGTGACAGGTTCATCGCGCAAGCGGGGGCTGCGATTGGCGGCGACGGGTTCTCCTTTACCACGCAAGGGCCGTCCAACGTGGAACGCGCCGTGCGGGCGCGGCCCGGTGTGCCGCTTGAACCCACAGACGGGACCTGGCACCGCATTCATTCGCTGGGCGCGGTTGAGATTGGCGATGATGTTGAGGTCGGCGCGAATGCTACGATTGATGCCGGCACGATCCGTGCCACGCGCGTGGGCCATGGCGTGAAAATCGACAACCTTGTGCAGGTTGGCCACAACGTGGTGCTGGGCGAGGACTGTTTGTTGTGCGCGCAGGCCGCGGTGGCGGGCTCCTCCGTGCTGGGCGCGCGGGTGATCCTGGGCGGTAAGGCGGGTGTGGCCGACAACCTGACGCTGGGCCGCGATGTGGTTGCAGGCGGCGGGGCGGTGATCCTGTCGGACGTGGCGGACGGCGTGTTTGTGTCGGGCCATCCCGCGCAGCCCACCCACCTTTACCGCGCAGGGCTAAAGGCGTTGCGCCGGTTGACGACAGGGTAGCGCCGCAATTGGGTTTCAAATTTCCTGCGCGCGCACTACATCATCCCCAAGACCTCAAGACCTGGATCCGTGCCCATGACCATCGACACCGAAGTCAGACAAATTATCGCAGAGCAGGCGTTGCTGGATATCAGCGACGTGACCGCTGAAAAATCGCTCGAAGATCTGGGGATTGACAGCCTAGGCCTCGTCGAGAGCATTTTTGCCATCGAAGAAGCCTTCGATATCAATGTGCCCTTCAATGCCAATGATCCACAGGCCAGCGACTTTGACATCTCGTCCGTCGGTGCCATCGTCAAGGCGGTGGAAAAGCTTATTCAGGATCAACGCGGGTGAGACGGGTTGTCATCACCGGTGCGGGAACGATCAACGCGCTGGGGCATGACGTGGCCTCAACCCTTGAGGCCATGCGCGAAGGGCGCTGTGGCATCGGGCGGCTGGACATCCGAGATGTGGACCGCTTGGCGGTCAAGATCGGCGGACAGGTGACGGGGTATGACGAACACGCCCACTTCAACCGCCAGCAGATCAGCCTTTACGACCGGTTTACGCAATTCACGCTGCTGGCCGCTGACCAGGCGTTGGCGCAGGCGGGGCTGTCGTTTTCGGGCGCGCTGTCTGATCGGTCGGGCGTTGTGTTGGGAACCTCAGGTGGGGGGCTGAACACGCAGGATGAAAACTACCGCGCGGTCTATGAAGACGGGAAGAACCGCGTCCATCCATTTATCGTCCCCAAACTGATGAACAACGCCGCCGCGTCTCATGTGTCGATGCAACACAACCTGCGGGGGCCGTCCTTTACGGTGGCCACGGCCTGTGCCTCGTCCAATCACGCCATGGGACAGGCCTTTGCGATGATCCGCGGCGGCATGGCGGATGTGATGATCACGGGCGGGTCGGAATCCATGTTGTGCTTTGGCGGGGTCAAAGCCTGGGAAGGGCTGCGGGTGATGTCCAAGGACGCCTGCCGCCCGTTTTCCGCGACCCGCAACGGCATGGTGCAGGGTGAAGGTGCCGGCGTTTTCGTGTTTGAAGAGTATGACCACGCCCGCGCGCGTGGCGCGGATATTCTGGCAGAGGTCGCGGGCTTTGCCATGACCTCTGATGCCTCCGACATTGTGACGCCCAGCAAACAAGGCGCAGGCCGTGCCATCGCGGGCGCGTTGCACGACGCCAAACTGAACGCTTGGGATGTGGGGTATATCAACGCCCACGGAACAGGGACAGCGGCCAACGACAAGACCGAATGCGCCGCAGTTGCGGATGTTTTTGGGGCGCACGCCGACGATCTGATGATCTCATCCACGAAATCCATGCATGGCCACCTGATCGGCGGGACCGGCGCGGTCGAACTTTTGGCCTGTCTCATGGCACTGCGCGACGGTGTCATTGCGCCCACCATCGGCTACGAAGAACCGGACCCCGAATGCGCGCTAGACGTGGTCCCCAACATTGCACGCGACGCAAAAGTGACAGCCACCTTGTCCAACGCCTTTGCCTTTGGTGGCCTCAACGCCGTAATCGCCCTACGGTCCATCTAAACCCCGCCGCCATTGAAAAAGGCCGCACCTGAGGGGCGCGACCTTCTGTTTCTTTGGGTCAAAAATACCTGAAACCCGGCGCTTCAACACGCCTGAACGCGTCTATTGTGCGGCAACCGCGTCAAAGGCGGCGGTGAAGCCGGATAGTGACATTGTGACCGTCACCTGCTGGTCCGGGGCCGCAGCAGGCACCATCGACAGCGTCGCCTCTGCACCGCGCTTGAACAAGGCGACGTCCTCTGCCGTCAGGCCCAGCCGCGTCACGCAGCCACCCAGGTTGCAAAAGTTGAACGGGAACCGACGGGCCTGCCCACCATCGACACGCAGGGTCATCTGTTCTGTCAACAATGTCTCAAGCGGGACAACAATCGTCGCGCCCGCCACGGCTTGACCGCTGTTGGGCAAGGACACGATCGCGATTTCCGCCACGTCGTTGCCGTCTTGATCCTGCATCAACTGATACATCTGGCAGGGGTCCTCGCCCTCCTCGACCTTCAGACACCGCAGGGCCCAATCGTTGAACACCTCTTGCAGATACTGCTGGCCGGGTTGCGGCTCTTGCGGCTCTGGGGCGATCGGGTTGCCGTTTTCGTCCACAGGCTCGCCGAGATTAAAGACGCTTTCGGGTTGGTCGTTTGAGGTTTCGGCCTCTTGCGCGGCGGCTGGACCCGCCAACAGAGCCACTGTTGCCAAAAGCGCTGTAAGTGTTGCGAAGGGTCGATGTGTCATCGTCATGTGTTGTCCAATGTGTTTCTTCATAATTTACGCAAGGCTTAACATGGGGCTAGGGCGGTGTCAGGGCAAATCATCACCAAGGCAAGACCCCGCCGACGACACCCGATTGCCCGCTTTATGGGCCCCTCAAAATTGGAAAAAGGGCCCCGAAAGGACCCTTTTACCGTTTTCTCCCTGTCGGACTTAGCCGACTTATTGGCGACACGCTACGAAACCGATCCGCAGGCGTCAACATGGTTTTCGCCACAAAATGAAATCTATCTATTTTCCAACTAAACCAATGGGTTCAGGTGCCGTGTTGATGTAATTTTTTTGACCAAAAGTATAAAAAAACCGCGCCCGAGGGCGCGGCAAGTCTGACAGGGAGGATATCGAAGCGCCAAGAAAGGACATGTGCGCGCCTCGATACGAATATACTGGCCCAAAATGGTTAAGAATGTATTTTGACCCACAATATTTATCATGCGGGAGGCAACAGCATGGGTGACGGGATCTTTATTGGGGGCGGCGGTGACGGCTACGGCGATGCCCAGACATTGCTGTTGGAATACGCCAACCGCCACGGGTTGATCGCGGGGGCCACGGGGACCGGAAAAACCGTGACGTTGCAAATTCTGGCCGAAGGGTTTTCGGCGGCAGGTGTGCCGGTGTTTTTGTCTGACGTGAAAGGCGATTTGTCGGGGTTGGCCAAATCGGGCACGGCGGAGTTCAAACTGCATGAGCCGTTCATGAAACGCGCCGAGACCATCGGGCTGGATCTGCAGTATGATGCCTTTCCGGTGACGTTTTGGGATCTTTTGGGCGAACAGGGTCACCCCGTCAGGACAACCGTGGCGGAGATGGGCCCGCTTTTGTTGTCCACGCTGATGGGCCTGACGGAGGCACAAGAGGGGGTGCTGAACGTGGCCTTCCGCGTGGCGGATGAAGAGGGCCTGCCGCTGCTGGATCTTGAGGATCTGCAGGCGTTGTTGGTCTGGGTGGGTCAGAATGCCAAGGATCTGTCGCTGCGGTATGGCAATGTGTCAACGTCTTCCGTCGGGGCCATTCAACGCAGTCTTTTGGTGCTGGAAAACCAAGGCGGCGCGAAGTTGTTCGGAGAGCCGGCATTGGCGCTCGAGGATATGATGCACACGGAGGCCGACGGCCGCGGGCGTATCAACATTCTGGCGTCCGACAAACTGATGGCGAGCCCGAAGCTTTATGCCACGTTCCTGTTGTGGCTGCTCTCGGAACTGTTCGAGGAACTGCCGGAGGTCGGCAACCCTGACAAACCCAAGTTGGTGTTCTTCTTTGACGAGGCGCATTTGCTGTTTGAGGACGCGCCAAAGGCCTTGGTGGACAAGGTCGAACAGGTGGCACGCCTGATCCGGTCCAAAGGCGTGGGCGTGTATTTCATCACCCAAAACCCCGGCGATGTGCCGGAAGATATCTTGGGCCAGTTGGGCAACCGCGTGCAACATGCGTTGCGTGCGTTTACGGCCAAGGACCAAAAGGAGTTGAAACAGGCCGCAGACACCTATCGCCCTAACCCCGCGTTTGACACCGCCGAGGCGATCCGAGAGGTCGGCACGGGGGAGGCTGTGACCTCGATGCTTGTGGACAAAGGCGTGCCCGGCATTGTGGAACGCACGTTGATCCGGCCACCGTCATCCCAGCTGGGTCCGATTACAAAAGCCGAACGCGCGGGTATCATGGCCGCATCGCCCATGTCCGGGAAATATGATGCACGCCTTGACCGTGACAGCGCGGCGGAGATGTTGGCCAAGCGGGCTGAGGAGGCCGCTAAAGCGGCGGAAGCCGCCGAGGCCGAGGAAGAAAAGCTGGAAGAGGAGGCCCGCGAACACCGCAAAGGGCGCCGCTACACCGGACGCGAGGTGGAACGGTCTTCCAGCCGAGGTCGCCGCCGATCAGGCGGAGGGTTCGGCGAAGCCATTGCGACAGTGGTTGCCAAAGAACTCAAAGGCACCACGGGCCGCCGCATTGTGCGTGGCATATTGGGTGGGTTGTTCAAAGGCAGATAGGTGGCAGCCCTTAGGGGCCGGTCGGTATCGGCCCCTAAGTTTGGATCTTGGTTATTCCCAGTAGAGCGTTCCACGCTCAGTGTGGGTGATGGTGATGATGCCTTCGGTCGAATCGCCGTTGCTGCCAGAACAGGCGGCCAGCGTCACAAGACAGGCTGTCATCAGGGTCAGGGCACGTAGGGTCATGGGGTATCCTCGCTCAAGGTCAACTGACAGCACTTTGCGTCCGCAGCCTTACCAGTGGCTTAACGCCCCACTGCTTATCCCCCATCAAATGCAAACAATTTTATAGACCGTCAGGACAGCGACGTAATCCGCAACTCAGAAAGACGGTTCTCTTCCTTGGCCAGAACCTCAAACCGGAAGCCATGAAAGCTGAACACCTGACCCACGGTCGGGATCATCTGCGCCTCATGGATCACAAGACCGGCGACGGTGTTGGCCTCGTCATCCGGCAGGTTCCAATCGGTTGCGCGGTTGAGGTCGCGGATCGTCATGGCGCCGTCGATGATATAGCGGCCCATGTCGTCGGCCTGCAGATCGTTTTCGCCATCGGTGTCAAATTCATCGGTGATCTCACCCACGATTTCTTCCAGAATATCCTCAAGCGTGATGAGGCCCTGCAAGGTGCCGTATTCGTCGACAACCAACGCAAAATGCGTATGGCGGGCGAGAAACTGGCGCATCTGATCATCCAGCGTCGTGGTTTCGGGCACAAAATAAGGCGTCATGGCGACGGTCAGAATGTCGAATTCTGCCATCTCATGGGGTTCGATCCGCCCATCGGCCAACATTTTATGCATCGCGCGCAACAGGTCTTTGGCGTGCAGAACACCTACAATATTCTCACGTTCATCGCGAAACAGCGGCAGGCGGGTGTGGTTGCTGTCCAGACACAGTTTGAGGATCTCAGCCACGGGCAGGGCGGCATCAATCATCTCAATCTCTGTGCGGTGGAGCATGATTTCTTCCACCGTGCGGTCCGCCAGATCAAGCGCGCCCAGGATGCGGTCGCGGTCCTCTTTTTCGACCACACCTTCGGCTTGGCCCATCTGCAGCGCGCCGGTGATTTCCTCACGCACGGCAAGGATGTTGTTGTCAGGGTCCGTTTGGACCCCAAAAATCCGCAACACCCCGCGCACAAGAATGCGCACGGCAGAGACGACAGGGGCAAAGACCGTCACGACCACTGAAATGGGCAGCGATGCAAAGCCCGCCGCACGTTCGGGGTTGGTGATGGCGTAGGTTTTCGGCAAGACTTCCGCGAAGATCAGGATGAGGATGGTCATGATCGCGGTGGCTACGGCCACACCGCTTTCGCCCAAGGCCCGTGTGAACATCGCGGTGGTCAGTGCGGTGGCCAGAATGTTGACAAGGTTGTTGCCCAGCAGCACGGACCCGATCAGGCGTTCACGGTCTTCGGTGATGCGAAACGCCCGTTCCGCACCTTTGTCGCCTTTGTCCGCGTTGGATCGCAGTTTACCGCGGGACGCGGCTGTCAGGGCGGTTTCAGAGCCTGAAAAGAAGCCAGACAGAACAAGAAGGAACAGGACAGCACCGGCGGTGGTCCAGAAAACGGCGTCAAGCATGGGCGGAGGTGTCAATCATCATGGCCTGTCATATGAGGTTCTGGGGGGCGTAATCAAGACGCCTTTGTCACGATACGGGGCAATGGTCCGCGTTTAGTCATCGCGTTTCTGGGCCAATGGATGATGGTCCAACACCAAATCTTTCAGACGTTCGTCCAGCACGTGTGTGTAAATCTCGGTGGTGGCGACATCTGCGTGGCCCAGCAACGTCTGGATCGACCGCAGATCCGCGCCGCCCGCCAAAAGGTGGGTGGCGAAGGCATGTCGCAGGGTGTGGGGCGTGACTTTGGCAGGGTCGACACCGGATGTCTGGGCGAGGCCCTTGATCAGGTTAAAGAAGCTTTGCCGCGTGATGTGACCCAGTTTACCGCGCGACGGAAAGAGGAATGGCGATTTGGCGGTGCCGTTTTTGACGGCAGCGTCCTCGGCCGCATCACGGTCGGCCAGCCAAGTGGATAAGGCCGCCCGCGCAGGGGGGGACAGCGGCACCAGCCGTTCCTTGCCGCCCTTGCCGCGCACCAACAGCATAGGTGGATCGCCGCGCGCCGCCGACACGGGCAAGGACACCAGTTCGGTCACGCGCATACCGGTGGCGTAAAGAAGCTCCATCATCGCATGGGTGCGGGATGTGTCGCGCGGCGCGGCCTTTGCGGCCTCCAGCAGGGCATCGACTTCGTCATGGGTCAGGGTCTTGGGCAGCCGTTTGTCGCGCCCGGGGCCTGAAATTTGAATGGCGGGATTGTCGTCGCGCCAGCCTTCCTCAAAAGCGAACCGGTACAGCTGTTTGATCGCGGACAGTCGCCGCGCGCGGGTGGCTTTGGACAGGCCTTGGGCGTCGCACCAGATCAGGTAGCGTTCGATATGGGCCTTGGTGGCTTGGGCAAAATGCGCCTTGTGGGTCAGCCAAGCGTCGAAGTCCTGAAGGTCGCGGGCGTAGGCCAGTTGGGTGTTCGTCGCGGCATCCAACTCAGCGGCCTGCGCCTCAAGAAAGGCCTGGATCCAGTGGACGTTGGGACGTTCTGCTGCCGTCATGGTAGGATCGCGTATTGCAGGGCGCTGCGGCGGGCCACGTCTTCAAGGCCCAAGGCGCGCAGCGTTGCCAGACCTTCGCGCAGGGCGATCCGGTCGCCCTCAAGGCCCTGTTGCACCGTGGCGAGGGTGCGCAGGATCGCCTCGCCGGGTTTGCCGCTGGCGGCAAGGTCGGTGAGGTCGGGGCTGGCGTCGGCGCGGAAGGCCTCTTGCAGGACAGGGTATGCGGGTTTGAGGGGCAGGGCCCCAGACGGATCGCCTGTGGCAAGGGCCGCAAGGAACGGGTCAGTCGCGGCGAGGTCCGGCCTGAGGGCCGCGGTATCATAGCGGTCCGACAAGAGCAGCCACTTAAACAGGACGTCGTGATGATCGGCGCTGACCTCGGCGGCCTCAAGCGCGGGGGCGAAGTGTTGGGCCAAGGGCACAGCCACGCCCACGGGGGTCGCCTGATCCCAAAGATCGGACGCAGCCGCGCCGATGCGGTCTGCGTCGCCTTCGGCCAGGGCGTTTTGCAAAGAAATCACCGCCTTGGCCCGTTCAAACACCCCGCCAGAGGCCGACGGCACGCGGTCAGAATACAGCCCCACAAGGGCGTTGGGCGAAATGGCGGTGCTGCGGGCCAGCCGTTCGGCGGCCTCAAGCTGGGCTTTCCAGCCAACGTTGGGGCGCAGGTCCGCGTGGCTGAAGGCGCGGGGCAGATTGCGGGTCGTCAGCGGTTCACCGATGGCCTCAAACATTCGGAACGCCAAGGGGGTAACTGGGGCGGGGGGCGTCAGGGCGGCCTCACCCTCAAACAATTCAGGGTCCAGAAAGCGCGACAGCAAAGCACCGGTCTCGGCATCGATGTCGCCCAAGGCCTGACCGGTGTTCAGCGTCAGGGCCGCCGCCGACCAATCGCCCAACCGTGCGAGACAGAACACCCGTGCGGACGGGGTTGGCGCCACATCGGGGGTGGATTTCAATGCACGGCAAGCGTCGTTTTCATCCCCTGTCAAAAGGGCGACATCAAAATAGCGCCGGAAGAGGGCGGCGTCCTCCGTGGGGGCGGCTGATAATAGGGCAAGCGCCTGTTCCAAGGCCCCCGTCTTGAGCAAGATATCCACCCGTGCCCGCAACAGAGTCAGGTTGGAGGGATCGCCCAAGGCTGGATCGGCTTTGGCGATGGCGAGGGTGATGACCAACTCTTGCAGGGCGGGCAGGGTATCGATGTCCTGCGCCATAAGGAGCGTGCCCAAAAGATCTGCATCGCTGCCTGACCACAGATTGGCCGGCAACCCTGTGGTTTCAGGGGCCAAAAGACCAACGGCACGGGGGGCGGGTACGCCCAAGGGTTGCACGGTGACGGTGGGGGGGGCGGCGCTGCCGGATACGGGGGCTTCATCGCGCGGTGGCACGCGGGTGGGGCGGCTGCCGCGGGTGGCCTCGGTGCCGGTGACGCGGGGGGCCACGGCAAGGGTTTCGGGCTGTTCAACACTTTGCGACAGCCAGTCAATGGCGGACAGGGGGGCGTTCGGATCGGCGGCCTCTTGTGCGGCAAGCGGGGCAGACGCGATCAAGGCCACAGCCGCGAGAGTCGCCCCACGCCGCATCAGCTGCCCCCCAAGGTGACAGGCTGTATGATCTCTTCCACAGGGGGGGCAAAGTCAGCGGGCACAAAGATCGGCCCCAAATACGCGTAGGCTACAAAGGCAATCGCCGCGAGGACGATCAACAAAAATAGAAATTTGATCAGCCGCCACATACTTTTTGCCTCATCTTTATGCCCCAATGTGAGCGGCCTCAGTTGCCGCTTTGACTTTGGTTATATATGTCCTTTCAGGCAAGATCACGCCACCGTTTGGGGATTTTTTCCGCATTGGCGGTGCACAGCCGATGCAGGGCAGGCGTGGTTGTATAGAAAGGCTCCGTCTCGATGACCGACAGCGACACGTCAGACGCACCGCACAGGGTGTTCAGATTGCACCGGACGGTGGTTCTGGTGGGCATGATGGGGTCTGGTAAAACAGCCATCGGGCGGGCGCTGGCCGCGCGGTTGGGTGTCGACTACGTTGATTCTGACGAAGAAATCGAAACGGCGGCAAATGCCACGATTGCCGAGATTTTCGAACGGTCCGGTGAGGCGTTCTTTCGTGACCGGGAGGCGGAGGTCATCGCGCGGTTGCTGATGGCCGCCCCGTGCGTGTTGTCGACGGGCGGCGGCGCTTATCTGGCCGCGCGCAACCGCGATGCCATATCCCAGAACGGCGTGGCCGTGTTATTGGACGCGGACCTTGATTTGTTGTGGGAGCGCGTGCGCCACAAGGACACACGGCCGCTGTTGCGCACGCCGGATCCAAAGGCCACGTTGACAGCCCTGTTTGACGCCCGCGCGCCGATCTACGCGCTGGCGGACCTGAAGGCCAAGGCAGACCCAGCCTTTTCCATTGATGAGATGACGGATGAAGTTGTTCAGGTTTTGCTGACGCGTCCGGATGTGTTGGAGACTGAGTGATGATTGAAACCGTCCATGTGAACCTGCCCGGACGGGCCTATGATGTGGTCATTGGGCCTGGATTGCTGGCAGAGGCCGGCACACGGATCACGCCGTTTTTGCGCAGGCCGCGGGTGTCCATTGTGACCGAGGAAAACGTGGCCGCATTGCATCTGGCCGCGCTGAAACAGGGGTTTGAGGCGGCGGGCATCGCGTCCGAGGCCTTGGTGCTGCCTGCGGGGGAGGCCACGAAAAGCTGGCCGTTTCTTGAACAAACCGTTGAGTGGTTGTTGGCGCAAAAGGTGGAACGCGGCGATGTCGTTGTGGCCTTTGGGGGCGGGGTCATTGGCGATCTGGTGGGATTTGCTGCGGCGACCGTGCGGCGCGGGGTGCGGTTTGTGCAGCTGCCCACGTCTTTGTTGGCGCAGGTCGACAGCTCGGTCGGGGGGAAGACGGGGATCAATTCGCCCAGTGGCAAAAACCTGATCGGGGCGTTTCATCAGCCGACGTTGGTCTTGGCGGATGTGGATTTGCTGGGCACGTTGACCGAACGGGATTTTCTGTCCGGCTACGGCGAGGTCGTGAAATACGGATTGTTGGGCGACGAGGATTTCTTTGACTGGCTGGAGGACGCAGGACCAGGTTTGAAAGATTCAACCAGTGATCCGCTGGCCGCTCGGGTTTGGGCTGTTACCCGGTCGGTGCAGATGAAGGCCGATATCGTCGAGCGGGATGAGACCGAGCAGGGCGACCGCGCCTTGTTGAACCTGGGCCATACGTTCTGTCACGCGTTGGAGGCTGCCACGGGCTATTCGGACCGGTTGTTGCATGGCGAAGGCGTGGCGATCGGCTGCGCGCTGGCGTTTGAGGTCTCCGCGCGGTTGGGGCTGTGCGCGCAAGAGGCCCCAAGCCGCGTGCGTGCGCATCTCAAGGATATGGGGATGAAGACGGATATTGCCGATATTGCGGGGGAATTGCCGGATGCGGCGGGCCTGTTGGCGCTGATGGGGCAGGACAAGAAGGTCGTCGACGGCCAGCTGAGGTTCATTCTGGCGCGCGGCATTGGCGAGGCCTTCGTAACAGGCGACGTTCCTGCCGATGTTGTGTTGTCGGTTCTGGACGATGCCTTGTCCGCGCGCCGGTCGCGTGTCTGACTTTGGATCGAAGGGGCTGCGCCCCTCCGATCCGGCCTAAAATTATATAATTTTAGGGGCCTCTGGCAGAGGTATTTTTGACCCCAAGAATTCGACCGCGCATGCCAAACAAAAAACGCCCACCTTGGGTGAAAGGCGGGCGTTTTTATGTTGAGAAAGATAAATTTAGAACGGGATTTCGTCATCCATGTCGCTGCCGCCACCGCCGCCGTAGCCGCCGCCTTGGTCATAGCCGCCGCCCTGGTTGCCGCCGCCGTATCCGCCGCCGGATTGATCGGACATATAGCCGCCGCCACCGCCGCCGCCCATGCCGCCGCCACCGCCATCGCGGCCGTCGAGCATTGTCATGACGCCGTCATACCCCTGAAGAACCACTTCGGTGGAGTACCGGTCCTGACCTGATTGGTCCTGCCATTTACGGGTTTGCAGCTTGCCTTCGATGTAGACCTTGGACCCTTTGCGCAGGTACTGCTCGGCCACGCGGACAAGACCTTCCTGGAAGATCGCAACCGAGTGCCATTCTGTTTTCTCGCGGCGTTCGCCGGTGTTTTTGTCTTTCCACGTCTCGGACGTGGCGATGCGGAGGTTGCAGACCTTGCCGCCGTTTTGAAAGCTGCGCACTTCTGGATCACGGCCCAGATTGCCGATAATCATAACCTTGTTCAGTGATCCAGCCATAGCGGCGCCCCCTTCGAATCTTTGTCATTGCTTGGTTCGTTTACATCATCACAAAGGGGGTAAGGGAACCCTGACCGCGCGGGATGCGTTGGCTTTTGCGAAAATTTTATGGAAAGGTCACCCCCAGCCGACTATGTATACGGCAAGAGGACGGGGGCGATCATGCGTGTCTTGGGGATAATCGCGGCGTTGGCAACGGTTGCCACATCGGTGCCGGTGGTGGCGGATACGGTATCCACGCGGAACCGGACGTCTCTGTTTCAGTCGCAGACCAATGTTTTGGATGGGCGTGCGTCGTCGCAATATGCCAATTCGGTGCGTCTTCAGCCGCCGCGGGTGGAGATTCCGTCAGCCGTAAACACGGGGCCTGCATATACGGGCACCTATCGCGGGCAGTTTCTGAACGTTGCAAAGGCTGCGGCGCGTCGCAACAATGTGCCGGAAGATTTGTTTTTGCGGTTGGTTCAGCAGGAAAGCGCGTGGAATCCCAATGCCGTGTCCTCCGCCGGGGCGCTTGGTTTGGCGCAGCTGATGCCGACCACCGCGCAGTATTTGCGTGTGAACCCCCATGACCCCGTGCAGAACCTTGAAGGTGGGGCGCGGTATCTGCGCGAGCAATACGACACCTTCGGGTCCTGGCGTTTGGCCTTGGCGGCCTATAACGCGGGGCCCGGTGCGGTGCAGCAGCACGGCGGGGTGCCGCCCTTTCGCGAGACGCAGAATTATGTGCGCGTGATCTGGGGCAACTGAAGCGTTTGATTTGCGTCGTTGTTCGGCGAGGTCGCCGTAGGATTTAGGTATTTTTGACCCAAAGAAGCGGAGGATGGTGTGCCCCCGCCTCTGTTCGGTGTGCTGCTGAGGGCGGTTATTCAGCAGCGGTGGCGGGGATTTCGATCACCGGTTCCATATTGGCCAGTTCGGCATCGGGCAGGTGACATTTGACCTGATGACCTTCGGCCAGCACGCGCACGGGCGGCACTTCGGTTTCACACTTTTCCTTGCCCGCCTTGTCCTTCCAGCGGCAGCGTGTTTGGAACGGGCAGCCGCTGGGCGGGTTCATGGCCGAGGGGATGTCTCCGTCCAGCACGATGTGTTTTTTCTTCACGCTGGTGTCTGCGATGGGCACGGCGGACAGCAACGCTTCTGTATAGGGATGATAGGGCGGAGCGAAGACCTGTTCGGTAGTGCCCAGTTCCACGACATGGCCCAGATACATGACCATCACGCGGTCGCTGAGGTAGCGCACGATGGACAGGTCGTGAGAGATGAACAGCAGGGTCGTTTTCTGTTCGCGTTGAATTTCCATCAGCAAGTCGGTGACGGCGGCCTGAACCGAGACGTCCAACGCGGACACAGGTTCATCGGCCACCACGATCCGCGCGTCACCCGCAAAGGCCCGCGCGATGCCCACACGTTGCTTTTGCCCCCCCGACAGCTGACGCGGCATCCGGTCGGCGAAGGCGCGGGGCAGTTTCACCAGATCAAGCAGTTCGAGCATCCGTTGGCGGCGGTCTTCGTCGGTTTTGCCGATCTTGAAGATTTCAAGCGCGCGGATGATCTGGCGGCCCACGGTCATGGAGGGGTTCAGCGTATCGAAGGGGTTTTGGAACACCATCTGCACGTCGGACACGGTTTTGGTGTCGCGGGCCTCAATCGGGGTGCCTTCGATGTTTTGATTGTCCAGCAGGATCTGGCCGTCTGTGGCTGTTTCCAACCCCATCAGCACCTTCGCAAAGGTGGATTTGCCGCAGCCGGATTCGCCCACAATGGCCAGCGTTTCAGCCTCGCGGGCCTCAAACGACAAGGTTTCGTTGGCTTTGACGACCTTCTTGTTGCCACCCCCAAAGAGGGCAGAGGCCGCGACCTCGTAGTATTTCTTGAGGTTGTCCATCTTGAGGACAACGCGGCCCGGTTCCGGCTTTTCGGTTTGCGGGCCCACGTCGATGGGGGCGTTCCAGTCGATTTCCTGAAACTTCAGGCAGCGGGTTTCGTGCCGTTCGTTGCCTGTGACCGGATACATCGGGATGGGTTTGGCCTCATTGCACAGGCCGTCTTCGAAATAATCGCAGCGGGGGCCGAAGTTGCAGCCCTGAGGGCGTTCATGGGGCAGGGGGAAGTTGCCGGGGATCGCCACGAGGGGTCGTGCGTTCTTGTCGGCACCCGGCAGAGGGATCGAGCGGAACAGCGCCTGCGTGTAGGGGTGCTGCATTTCGTCAAAGACATCTTCGATGGAGCCGCGTTCCACCGCCTCACCGGAATACATCACGCAAATGCGGTCGCAGGTTTCCAGCACCAGACCGAGGTTGTGCGAGATGAACAGCATCGAGGTGCCGTATTTTTTGCCGAGGTCTTTGACCAGTTCGACCACGGCGGCCTCAACTGTCACATCGAGGGCGGTTGTGGGTTCATCGAGGATCAGCAGCGAGGGTTTGGACATCAACGCCATGGCGATAACGATGCGCTGTTGTTGGCCGCCAGACAGCTGGTGCGGGAAGGAATTGAGCATGCGTTTGGGATCGGGGAGTTTGACGTCGGTGACGACCTCAAGCGCACGTTCATAGGCTTCCTTTTCGGAAACGCCTTCGTGGATCATCGGCACTTCCATCAGCTGCTTGCCGATGCGCATGGCGGGGTTCAGGGACGCCATGGGTTCCTGATAGATCATGGCGATTTGGGAGCCGCGGATGTCGCGCAGCTCTTCCGTGGTCATTGTGTTCAGGTCCTGGCCCTTGAACTTGATCGACCCGCCGACGATGCGGCCGTTGACGCCCAAATCCTGCATGACACCCAGCGCCACTGTGGATTTGCCGCAGCCACTTTCGCCCACGATGCCCAGCGCCTCACCGGGCATGATGGAGGCGGAGAAGTCCATCACGGCGGGGATTTCACGCAGACGCGTGAAAAAGCTGATGGAGAGTTTGTCGATCTCAAGGATCGGGCCGTCGTATGTGGTATCTTTCATAACGTTCCTTTCTGGGGCGCAAATTCTCATGGAGAATTTGGCAGCAGAGTTTCGATGAAACTCTGCCCGCCCTTAATCCTTGAGGCTTTCTTCGCGCAGGCCGTCGGCCAGCAGGTTGAGGCCCAGCACCAGTGACAACAGCGCAATGGCCGGTGGCAGGGCAGGGTGGGCGAAGATCAGCAGCAGTTTGCGGCCTTCGTTGATCGTGGACCCCCAGTCGGGGCTTTCGGGCGGCAGGCCCAGCCCGAAGAAGCCCAATGTCCCCAAAAGGATCGTGGTGTAGCCGATCCGCAGGCAGAAATCGACAATCAGCGGCCCGCGTGCGTTGGGCAGAATTTCCCACAGCATGATGTACCACGGGCCCTCACCACGGGTTTGGGCGGCGGCCACGTAGTCGCGGGTTTTGATGTCCAGCGCCAGCCCGCGCACGATGCGGAACACGGTGGGGGAGTTCACAAAGACCACAGACACGAAGACCACCAGAATACCCCCGGGGATATCGAAGAGGTCCAGCGCCTCAGGCCAGATATAAAGCGGAGAGCCCGCGTCGCTGATCGTGCTGAAATAGAGAACGGCCAAGGGGGCCAAAACCAGGGCCAGCAACAGCCCGTTCTTGCCCGCCTGATTTTTGTAGCGCGAGTTGATCAGCACGCCGAAGAAAACCAACGGGAAGACAAACAGGAACGCCGCGAGGAAGTTCGGCAGGCCTGTCGCCACGATCTCAGGTGTGACCAGCAGGTAGAACAGCAAGATCACCGGGAAGGCGAGGATCAGGTTCGCCAGAAACGACAGCACGGTGTCCAGCCGCCCACCGTAGTAGCCCGCAGGCAGGCCCAGCGTAATGCCCACCATAAAGGCAAAGATCGTCGCCAGCGGCGCAATGACCATCACGATGACTGACCCGTGCACCATCCGTGTAAAGATATCACGCGCAAGGTTGTCGCCGCCCAGCAGGTAGTGCGGAAAGAAGCCCTCGTCCTGGCCTTCGGGGACCACGACACCGGGTGTTTTGTTCTTCAGGCCGGAGATTTGCTGCAGCGGATCGTGGGTGCCGATCATGTCGAACAGCCCCACGAAAATGGAGGTAAACACCCAGAACATGACAAGGCCAAACCCGATCATGCCGATCGTGCTGTCAAACAACTTGCCGTAAAGGCCCAGCCTACGTTTGAAGGTGATCGACAGAACAAAGGTGATGATCAACGCAATCCATGTGGGCAGGAACCGTTTTGAGACTTCGCCCAGGATGCCTGCGTCGCCGTAAGGCATGAACCATGCAATCACGATGAAGGCCACGATCAGTGCGACCAACAGCATAAACAGCCAACCGGTGTAGTTTTCCAACCGGCCCAAAAGACCGCCGCGGCCTTGAAGGGTGCCATCGGGGTTCGATTGCAATTTCACCTCGGGCGCGAAGGCCCCCATGACAAGTTGGACCACCACGCCTGTCAGAAACACGGCTGCGGTGAGGGTGATCAGCGGGACGAGAATGGCTCCCATTGAGCCTGTCCAAGTGAGTTCTTCCATAGCTCAGGCTCCTATCAGGAAATACGGATACGTGGGTTGAGGAACACATAGCCGATGTCAGAAATCAGCTGTGTGACCAGAACCACGAAAACAGACACAACAGAGACGCCAAGCAGCAGTTCAATGTCGTTGTTTGAGGCCGCCTGTACCAGCGTCCAGCCGAAGCCCTTGTAGTTGAACAGGGTCTCGACGATCACCACACCGTTCAGCAGCCACGGGAACTGCAACATGATCACAGTGAATGGCGCGATGAGCGCATTGCGTAGGGCGTGCTTGATCACGATATTTGGAAAGCTCACGCCTTTGAGGCGGGCGGTGCGGATGTATTGCGCGGTCATCACTTCGGTCATCGACGCGCGGGTCATACGGGCAATGTAGCCCATGCCGTAAAGCGCGATGGTGATCACCGGCAAGAAGAAGTTGTTGAAGGTGGCGTCATCCATGGCGGATGTGGCCGTACCTTTGAAATACTGCATCCCGAACAGAGGCGTTGCGAACACTGCGATCAGGATCACACCAGATACATATTCAGGTGTCGCGGTGGAGACGATCGACACAGTAGACAGCGACCGATCCGTGCGCGACCCTTCGCGCATACCGGCCAGAACGCCAATGATCAGCGCGCCGGGCACCATGACCATCATGACCCAGAACATCAGCTTGCCGGTCAGGCCCAGACGTGTGCTGACGATTTCGCTGACGTCGTCCTTGAAGACGGTGGATTGCCCCCATTCGCCCTGCAGGATGCCACAGAAGGTGGCGGTGTCTTCGGTGGGCGCGCCGTTGGCCTCACACCGGGCGCGGGTTTCTCCGTCGGTGCCCTCAATAACGTAGCCCGGCAACACGCCCAGCCATTGGCCGTACTTTACGGGGAGGGACTGTGTATAGCCACGGTTGCCCAGATAGGTTTGGACCTGTTCGTCCGACATCCGAAAGTTGCCTTGGGTTTTGGCGAGCTTTTCGAGGTTCGGATAAAGATTGGTGAGCCAGAACACGATAAATGTCAGGCAGAGCGCCGTGAGGATCATCACCCCAAGGCGTCGCAGTATGAACAGTCCCATAAAAGCCCCTGTTGGCTATGTTGCGTGGGTGCATGGCCCCGCAATCGATCGGTGTGGGTCGTATGAAAAGGCCGCCCAGCACAAACTGGGCGGCCCGAACTGTGTCAGCCGATTAGGCTGCGACAGCGATCTTGTAGATCTGTGGCAGATACGCGATGTGCATATCCCAGCCCACAAACCCTGGCTTGGCGTGACGATACACGGTGCGCCAGTAGGGCTGGATCGTCACAGCATCGTCCGTCAGGATCTGCTGGATCTTCGCCATCACCTCGGAGCGCGCATCGGCGTCCGCGATGGAGTTGGCTTCGTCCAGAAGGGCGTCGAACTCTGGGTTGTTGTACGCAAACTCGTTCCAGGCTTCGCCGGAGCGATAGGCCAGACCCAGAACCTGCGTGCCCAGTGGGCGGTGGTTCCAGTTGGTGGACGAGAAGGAGTAGTCGGTCCAGTCGTTCCAGAAGGTGGAGCCGGGGATGATCGTGCGTTTCACGTTCATGCCAGCGTCACGCATCTGGGCCGCCACGGCGTCCGTGGTGTTCTTGCGCCAGTCGTCGTCGATGGAGAAGATTTCGAATTCGAAATCAGCCATGCCAGCTTCTTCCAGAAGGGCCATGGCACCTGCGGGATCGTAATCCACTTTGGCGACGTCAGCCCATTCTGGGTGCATTGGGCCCACGTGCTGGTTGCGCGCAGGGATACCCTGATCCGCGTAGCCCAACTCAAGACAGACAGCGTTGTCGACAGCCATCTGGATCGCTTTGCGGACGCGGACGTCTGCGTAAGGCTTCATGCCGTCCACTTCGGCTTCCTGGTTTGGACGGATCACGATCGTCGCAGCAGAGGCCACTTCGGAACGTTCAAACCCGATGCCTTCGAAGACTTCGACGAAGTCGCCAACGGTTTCATAGGTCATGTCCACTTCGTCCGCGGCTGCAGCGGCAACCCAAGCAGAGGGGTCTGTGCCGTAGTCAATGTATTCGATGCGGTCGAGGAATGCGCCTTTGCCAGCCTCATAGCCCCACCAGTCGTGGCCTTCGTTGCGCACGAGAACGGCTTTGACGCCGACTTCGTTGCTTTCGATCGTGTAAGGACCGGTGCCAACGGGTGTGCGGCTTGGGTCTTCACGGTCGATGGAGCTGTGATAGACCGCAGCTGGGTAATCGGCCATGCCCGCGATCAGCGTGATGTCGGACTTGGGCAGGTTCAATGTCACCTGATGGGACCCAGTGACCTCAATGCCACCTTCGATGGCCATGCCGCTGTCGGCATCTACAAGCGCGGACATCCGACCGGCCATGGAGTTGCCTTCGGCGGAGCTGTCACACCAGTCGGTGATGACGCGTGCCACGTCTTCGGCGGTGAAATCGTCGCCGTTGTTCCACTTGACGCCCTGACGGACATTCAGCGTGTAGACGGTGGCGTCTTCGTTCACTTCCCAGCTTTCCAGCAGCATTGGCTCAAACGAACCGTCGGAGTTGTACTCAACGAGGTATTCCAGCCAGCCAGCGGTCACAAAGGCCATCTGCGTCCAGTCAAAGGCGCGTGGGTCTTTGAGGGCGCGGACTTCCATCTGCATGCGCATCGTGCCGCCTTGCTGGGCGTGGCCTGCTGCTTGTGCAGGCTGGGTCATGCCCATCAGCCCATAAGCGGCGGACGCTGTCACGCCCAGTGCCGTTGTGCGCGTGATGAATTCGCGGCGGCTGAGTTTGCCGGCCTCGACGTCTTTCACGTACACATCGACTGCGGGGTGCAGCGGCGCGCCTGTCAGTGTTTTTTTTGTCATGCGTGTTCTCCCTGATACACGTTTTTGTTTTTTGTCGGTCGGGCAGCTTGGGACGATGCGCTGACGCGCGGTTGTCACGGACACTCCCCTCCGGTTTCGCATTGGGCAGGCTTTTTGCGCTGCCGTCAACGGTTGCAATCGGCATATTAGATCACGTTTGCGACGTTCGCATGTCCTGTCTGCGACATGCAACCCGAAAGCTGGAATTGCTGCGATGCGGCATGAATTTGCGAAGATTTCCGGCTTACGCTACGGAAAGCGGCCCCTTTTTGCGGAAACTGGTCGGTGTCTGACCTGTTTTCGCCTGAAACGCACGGGTGAAATAAGCGGCCGACCCAAAGCCGAGATCATCAGCGACCTGCCGCACGGGCAATGAACTGTCGCGCAGCATCAAACGGGCCTCAAACAAAACACGGTCCTTTAGAAGGTCGAGCGCGGATTTGCCGCTGGTTTGTTTGCAGCACCGTGTCAGATGCGTGGGCGTTACGCCCAACATGGCCGCATAGTCCGACACACCGCGACTTTCGCGAAAATGGTGTTCAATCAGGTCCGTGTAGGCCGCCACCAGTCGTGCAGAGGCGGTTTCGTGCCGCGTGTCGGGCCCATCGTCTTCGTGCGCATCAAGCTGTCGTTCAAAATAGATCGCCAGCAGGCCCAGCTGATAATGTGCCGCGCGGTCCGATCCGGGTTGGGTCGATTTCAGCTCCCTCTCCAGGGCGTCCAGATGCACGGCAAGGTCTTTTTGGGCCACCACGTCGCGCAGGCGCAAGTGGACAGGTTCAAGTGGCCATTCGCTGGCCATGGCCTGCGGGATGGTCAACATCTGTCCATACACGGTGGGGCCGCATTCAAACCCGTACATGGTTTTGGGCGGCAAAAAGATCAGGTTGTTAGCGCCGAACCCGCGCGTCAGCCCCGCCACGGTGATCCGGCCCTGACCCTTGGCCACGAAGATCAGACGCGGTGTCTGATGGGACCGCATGGCTTCGGTGCGCCATTTGCCGTGGGCTGCATTCTGGGCGATGGCCGTCAGAGAGAGACGGTCTTGGGGATCTGCAAACATGGGCGGGCGGCTTTCGTCAGGTTGGATTAGGACAAGGATTGCCGCCCAACCCCAACAAATCAACGCCGCTTATGTGGACAATCTGTTGTCCGCCACATCTGGTAGGGCCAACTGCCGCCACCGCTTCATACGGGACCTTAACCAAGTGCGCTGGCGTTTGGCGTACTGGCGTGTGGCGACCACGACGGCGGATTTCAGCGAATCGGCATCGCGGCGGCCTTGCACAAATTCGATCATCTCAGCCGCACCGATGGCTTTGGACGACGGGGCTTTGGGGTCCCAGCGGGGCAGCATTGCGCGGGCCTCTTCGGCCGCCCCCATGTCCATCATCTGGTCAAAACGTCGGGTGATCCGATCGCCCAGCCAGTCCACATCGGGCAGCAGAGCCAGCGGGGTGCAGGCCTTGAGCGGCAAGAGGGCAGGCGGGGTCTGGGCCTGCCAGTGTCGGATGGACTGGCCGGTGGCTGATTGAACCTCCCACGCGCGCTGCACGCGGGCGCGGTTTGCCAGATCGATGTGGGCGGCGGTGTCTGCGTCCAGATCGGCAATCAGATCGGGCAGGGGGATGGCGTTGGCGCGGGCGCGCACGCCGTCCGGTGTGGGCGGGATATCGGCCAGCCCTTCGGTCAGCGCCGTAAAATACAGCCCCGTGCCCCCAACGATGATGGGGCGCGGCCCGCCCGCGGCGTGGTCCGCCAAAAACGGGGCGACATCGCGCAGCCAATCGCCCACAGAGGTCGGCGCGTCAAAGGTCAGGTGGCCGTACAAATGATGGGGCGCTTGGGCCAGGTCTTCCGCAGGGGGCTGCGCTGTTAGGATGGGCCAGCCTTCATAGGCTTGGAGCGTATCGGCATTGAGGATCACACCCCCTTGGGCCTTTGCGATGTGCAAGGCCAGTCCTGACTTGCCCGAAGCGGTCGGTCCAAAGATCAGCACGGGCTTGTCAGCTTCAATTTCGGAAAGGTCAATCATGCGAAGTCCCATTGCGCCTGTGGGGCTTTTGCGACATTTTGGCCCGAATAGAAAGCAACAGCCGAGGGGCACGCATGTCTGACACCGGAACGGGCAACGAAACGACCAAATACAACAGGGTCATGTTGAAGATTTCAGGCGAGGCGTTGATGGGCGATCAGGGGTTTGGCCTGCATCCCCCCACGGTGGAAAGGATCGCCAAAGAGGTGCAAACCGTCCACGAGATGGGGGTTGAAATTTGCATGGTCATCGGCGGCGGCAACATTTTTCGCGGCCTGTCGGGCAGCGCCCAGGGGATGGAGCGCACCACGGCCGATTATATGGGCATGCTGGCCACGGTCATGAACGCGCTGGCGATGCAATCTGCATTGGAAGGGCTTGGCATCCACACCCGCGTGATTTCCGCGATCACCATGAACGAGGTGGCCGAGCCCTACATTCGCCGTCGTGCCGTGCGTCACCTTGAAAAGAAACGTATTTGCATTTTTGCCGCCGGAACGGGCAACCCCTATTTCACGACCGATACGGCGGCCACGCTTCGGGCCTCTGAAATGGCATGTGAGGCGATCTTCAAAGGCACCAAAGTGGACGGCGTCTATGACAAGGATCCCGCCAAACATAACGATGCCACGCGCTACGACACGATCACCTATGATGAGGTGTTGGCCCAGCATCTGGGCGTGATGGACGCCAGCGCCATTGCTTTGGCGCGGGAAAACTCCCTGCCGATTGTGGTGTTCAGCCTGGATGATGAGGGCGGGTTCCGTGGCATTCTGGACGGGTCGGGCACGTCAACGACAGTGCGCGATTGATCGGGCGGCAAGGCTGGCTGATTTTCGGCTGGCTTTTGATTTTGGGCGGCGTGACATTCAGCCAGATCGAAGTGCGCACACGGGATCGATCCGGTTTTGTTGTAGACTGTTTTGCGTTCAGCAATTCGATGGTGAGTGTCGCCTTGATTGTGATCGGGATCGTTTTGATCCAAGCGACAGCCGTGACGGACAAGGCCTATCTGACACTTGGTCTGGCGGCCTGTGCGTTGTTCGCGGCAGGCTTCAATCTTGGCGATGTTTTGTGCCCTGATTTTGTGTTGCGCCCCCCGCAAGTTGATCTTTGGCCATTTTAGCGAAGGTCTGCACATCTCCTGAACACCACTTCTATACAAACCCCGCATATTGACGATATACGGGGGCCAAAGCCGAATAAGAGAGCACAGACCATGTCCGACGACTTTATGCTAGACACCGATGACCTGACCCGCCGTATGGATGGGGCGATTGCCAATCTGCGCACGGAATTTGCGTCTTTGCGCACCGGCCGGGCCTCCGCTTCGATGTTGGAGCCCGTGATGGTGGACGCCTATGGATCCATGACGCCGATCAACCAAGTGGGCACCGTCAACGTGCCGGAGCCTCGGATGGTGACGGTGAATGTCTGGGACAAGGGCCTTGTGGGCAAAGTTGAGAAGGCGATCCGTGAAAGCGGGCTGGGGATCAACCCGCAGCTGAATGGCACGATCATCATGCTGCCCATTCCTGAACTGAACGAAGAACGCCGTCGTGAGCTGGGCAAGGTTGCGGGCACCTACGCGGAAAACGCGCGGGTGTCGATCCGCAACGTGCGCCGCGACGGGATGGACCAGATCAAGAAAGCCAAGGCTGACGGGATTTCCGAAGACGACCAAAAGCTGTGGGAGGGCGAGGTGCAGGACCTTACCAACACCTACATCAAACGTGTTGATGACGCGCTTGAGACCAAGCAAGAAGAAATCATGCAGGTTTGATCCGGCATTAAAGAAAGGTCCAGTGGACCTTTCGCCGGATCAAAGGGCGTCAGCCCCGGATGTCCGGCATAAAAGAAAGGTCCAGTGGACCTTTCGCCGGATCAAAGGGCGCCAGCCCCGGATGTCCGGCATTAAAGAAAGGTCCAGTGGACCTTTCGCCGGATCAAAGGGCGCCAGCCCCGGATGTCCGGCGTGAAGAATGGCCCAAGCGGGCATAGACGAGCGGGGGCCACCATGGCCGAGGGAACACATAACGGGCCAAATCATGTCGCCATCATCATGGATGGCAATGGCCGTTGGGCGCAGATGCGCGGGCGCCCCCGTCTGATGGGCCACCATGCCGGCGCCAAACGGGTGCGGGAGATTGTTGAGGCCTGCCCCGATGAGGGGGTGAAATACCTCACGATTTTTGCCTTCTCGACGGAAAACTGGAAACGGACACAGGCCGAAGTGGCCGGTCTGATGAAGCTGTTTCGGCGCTACATCCAACGTGAGGCGCGCGATTTGATGGCCAATGGCGTGCGTGTGCGGTTCATCGGGGACCGCGTGCGGCTGGACGACAAACTCGTCCGCCTGATGGATGAGCTTGAGCTGATGACCGCCGACAATGATCGCGTGCATCTGACCGTCGCAATCAATTACGGTGGCCGCGATGAGGTGGCCCGCGCGACGAAACGCCTGGCCCAAGATGTTGCTGCGGGCAAATTGGCGCCCAAGGACGTGGGCGACGAAACGCTGCCCAAATACCTCGACACTTACTTTCTGCCTGATCCTGATCTGGTCATACGTACCAGTGGAGAAGCGCGGATTTCGAATTTTCTTTTGTGGCAGTCGGCCTATGCGGAATACGAATTTATCGAGACGCTTTGGCCTGATTTCACGCGTCAGGTGTTTGCGGACGTGCTGGCCGGTTTCCAAACGCGGGACCGCCGGTTTGGCGCGGTAAAGGTCTAAGTTCGTGGCGCTGGAGACGAAGGGCGGCAATTGGGACGACCTGAAGGTTCGCGTGGCGTCAGGTGCCGTAATGGCCGCCATTGGGGTTGCCGCCATTTTGGCCGGTGGCGTGTGGTTTCAGATGCTGGCGGTTTTTGTCACTGCCGTGATGGTTTGGGAATGTTGGATCATGATCCGCGGGGCGTCGCCCACATCGGGCATGTTGTTGGCCGCGGCCGTGGCGTCGATCCTGTCGGCGCAGGTCTTTGGGGGCACGCAGTCGAACAACTTCTACGCATTGTTTTTGGCGGTTCCCATCATTGGCGCGGTGGTTCTGGACCGCGAACGCATCACGTTCTTTATCTTCGCGCTGGCCATTCAAATTGCAGGCTATGGGCTTGTGCATTTTCGCATTGATTACGGGTTTACGTGGCTGATCTGGTTGGTGAGCATCGTGGTCGTGACGGACATTGCGGGATATTTTGCAGGTAAATCCTTGGGCGGGCCGAAGTTCTGGCCTGCGATCAGCCCCAAAAAGACATGGAGTGGCACGATCGGCGGCTGGATCGGGGCCGCGCTTGTGGGCATTTTGTTCATGCAGATGACGAATGCCGGATGGTCGATCGTTGTTTTGTCTGTCGTGATCAGCTTTGCCGGACAGATGGGCGACATCGCGGAAAGCGCGCTGAAACGCAGGCAGGGTGTCAAAGACAGCTCGGCCCTTATTCCGGGGCATGGCGGGCTGTTTGATCGCTTTGATGCCTTGCTTGGGGCGTCGTTGTTCATGCTGGCGGTGGCCAGCCTGTTCAACGTGCCCGGTGTCGCGTTTTGAGGGTGGCACATTGAGGCGGATCACCGTTTTTGGGGCGACAGGCTCGATCGGGCAGAACACGCTGGATTTGGTGCGCCGTGCGCCGGACGCCTATGATGTGGTGGCGCTGACGGGGGCCAGCAACATTGCGCAGTTGGCCCGTGACGCCATTGAATTCAACGCAGATGTGGCGGTGACATCCGATCCCGCGCGGTTGGCTGATCTGCGTGCGGCATTGTCGGGCAGCGGGGTTGAAGCCGCAGCGGGCGAGGGCGCCTTGATCGAGGCCGCAGCCCGCCCTGCCGATTGGGTCATGTCTGCGATTGTGGGGGCGGCCGGCCTGGCCCCCGGGATCGAGGCGCTGAAGCACGGAACGACCCTGGCGCTGGCCAACAAGGAATCGCTGGTCTGTGCGGGGCCGCTTCTGATGGCCGAGGCCGCGCGTCATGGGGCCACCATCCTGCCCGTGGACAGCGAACATTCCGCCGTTTTTCAGGCCTTGATTGGCGAAGACATGGACGCGGTGGAACGGATCATCATTACCGCAAGCGGCGGGGCCTTCCGCGATCGGCCCTTGGACGACTTGGACCATGTGACCGTGGCCGAGGCCTCAAGCCATCCGAATTGGGATATGGGTCAGCGCATCACCATCGACAGTGCGTCCATGTTCAACAAAGCGATGGAGCTGATTGAAACCAAAGAGTTTTTTGGCGTCGGCCCTGACAAGATTGAGGCGATTGTCCATCCCGAAAGTCTGATCCATGCCATGGTAGGGTTCAACGACGGCGCGATCATGGCCCATGTAGGTCCGCACGACATGCGCCATGCCATCGGGTTTGCCCTGCATTGGCCGGACCGTCGCCACCTTCCGGTGGACCGTCTGGATCTGGCACAAATCGGCCAGCTGAATTTCCGCGCGCCTGATCCGGTGCGCTACCCCGCCTTGGACATCGCGCGCACGGTGATGCAGGCAGGCGGGCTGACCGGTGCTGTGTTCAATGCGTCTAAAGAACAGGCGCTGGATGATTTTATCGCCGGACGGTGCAGCTTTACGGATATGGCGCGCAAGGTTGCGTCCTGCGTTGACGTGATGTTGTCCCGCGAGGGGCTGCAAAATGCCACGATCACCCTAGATAGCGTGCAAGAGGCGGACGCGATGGCGCGTGCGCTGACGACGAATGATGTTGCCTCGATAAAGGGTTAAGCCTTGGATTTTCTCACGAATTTGATCCCGTCTTTTGGGAATTTGGCCTTCACATTGGTGTTCTTTGTGATTGCCCTGTCGATCATCGTGGCGATCCACGAATACGGCCATTACATCGTGGGCCGGTGGTGCGGCATCCATGCGGATGTCTTTTCCATTGGCTTCGGTAAGGTGATTTTTGCGCGCACAGACCGCCGTGGCACAGTCTGGCAAATCGCGGCCTTGCCCTTTGGCGGTTATGTGAAATTCAAGGGTGACGCCAATGCGGCATCCATGCCTGTGGCCGATGATCCCGCGAGGCCCGCGATTTCGGGCGATGAGGATGCCTTGACCCAGGCGCGTTATGCGCGTGACACCATGTTGGGTGCGCCGCTTTGGGCGCGGTCTGCCACTGTCGCGGCGGGGCCGATCTTCAACTTCATCCTGTCGTTTATCGTTTTCGCGGGCGTTTTGCTGGCCCAAGGCCAGCCGTTATCGCCGCTGACCGTGTCGCAGGTGCCTGATTTCCCTCAGACAATCACGCAAGAGTTGCAGCCCGGTGACCGTGTGCTGCGCGTTGAGGGCACGGCCCTGAATTACCCCGAGGGGTTCGCCGCCGCTGTGGCCGATCTGCCGTCGCAACCCTCTGTCAGCTATCTGGTGGACCGTGACGGGGACCGCATCACAGTGCTTGGCCCGCAGCCACAGCCAGCTTTGGTGCAATCGCTGACCCCTCGGTCTGCGGCGGATGACGCAGGGCTAAAGATCGGCGACGTGATCGTGCGCATGAATGACACCCCGATCTATCAGTTCGGGGATATGGTCGACGTGGTTGAGGCCATCGGCGCCAACCCGATTGAGCTTGAGATCTGGCGCGAGGGGGAGACGTTTGTCGAAACCCTGACGCCGCGTCTGGTCGCCCTGCCGCAACCCGATGGATCGATGCGCGATGAACCCAAGTTGGGGATCGGCAATGGCGGGTTGTTCTTTGAGCCCGCCACCACCGCCGTGGGCTTTGGCGAGGCGCTGCGCCTTGCGATCCAGCAGGTGTGGTTCATCATCAAGCAGTCCCTCAATGGTCTCAAACAGATGATCATCGGCAACATCAACACCTGCAACCTGAGCGGACCTGTGGGCATCGCCGAAACATCAGGTTCGTTGGCCGCACAAGGCGCGATGAGCTTCATCAGCTTTATCGCCGTCCTGTCCACCGCCGTGGGCCTGTTGAACCTGTTCCCCATCCCGATTCTGGACGGCGGGCATCTGGTCTTTCACGCCTATGAGGCCGTGACGGGCAAAATGCCCAGCGATAAGGCGCTGAACATTTTTATGGCGATGGGGCTGGCGGTGATTGGCACCCTGATGTTGTTTGCGATTTTCAACGATCTGATCTTCTGCCCGTAAGTTACCCAAACCCTGCCCAGATGTTGACACATTTGACGGGCAAACGGGTTTGATAACGAGAGTGAGGATTAAGTAATGCAGACGCTGACAGCAGGATATCGGGGTGTTTCCCTACTGGTGAACCTGAATTGGGATCGTCTGTTGTACCTTGCAACAATCGGCATTGCTTTGTGCCTTGGGGCATGGATCGGGTCCGTTCAACTGAACTGACGCCGCACCCCTTCGTAAGCAAATTTCAGCGCGCCCTGCAGAGAGACTGTGGCGGCGCGTTTTGAGTTTTTGACAACCCTGCGCCCCACGGGTAGACCAATGGCACTTGGGATGTCGAAACGAGCATGAAAAAATGAAAAAGATCGCACGGGCTGTGAACTGGGGTGCAACACAGGTTCGAATGGGGGCCGTAGTCGCCCTTGTCGGGCTTGGGGGCGTGACGCTGGGGGCACCTGCTGCCCATGCGCAAAATTTCACCTTTTCGAATGTGGTGGTTGAAGGCAATCAACGGATCGAGACCGCAACGATCCTGACCTACCTTGGCTTTGGCCGGGGGGAGACGGTGACAGCGGGCCAGGTGAATGATGCCGCCCAGACGATCCGTCAGACGGGGCTTTTTGAAAACGTCAACGTCGTGCCCCGTGGCGGCACTCTTGTCATTCAGGTCGAAGAATTCCCAACGGTCAACCGCATCACCTTTGAAGGCAACAGCCGTGTACGCGACGCCGAATTGGGCGCCGTGATCCGCAGCCAGCCGCGCCGCGTTTACAGCCCCGCGCAGGCAGAGGCGGACACCGCAGCGATCACCCAAGTTTACGCAGACCAAGGCCGCGTCAACGCCACCGTCACCCCGCGCATCATTGAACGGTCCGACAACCGCGTCGATCTGGTGTTCGAAGTCTTCGAAGGCGGCCTGACGGAAGTGGAACGCATCAGCTTTGTAGGCAACCGGTCCTTCGGCGAACGCCGTTTGCGCCGTGTTCTGGAAACCAAACAGGCGGGTCTTTTGCGCGCCCTCATCGGGCGCGATACCTTCATTGCGGACCGCGTGGCCTTTGACCAGCAGGTGCTGACCGATTTCTATCAGTCGCGCGGCTACGTGGATTTTCAGGTTCAAAACGTCGATGTGTCGCTGACACGCGAACGCGACGCCTATCTGATCACATTCAACGTGCAGGAAGGCCAGAAATTCGAATTTGGCAACGTGTCTGTCACATCCGAAGTGACGGGCGCCGATCCGCAGGTGTTTGAAGATGCGTTGCGCTTGCGCACAGGCGTCACCTATTCGCCGTCGCTGATTGATCAGGACATCGCGCGCCTCGAACGGGTGGCCCTGCAGCAGGGGCTGAATTTTGTTCGCGTCGATCCGCGCGTGACGCGCAATGACCGGACCCTGACGTTGGACGTGGAATTCGCCCTTGTAAATGGTCCACGAATTTTCGTGGAACGCATCGACATCGAAGGCAACAACACAACGCTGGATCGCGTGATCCGATCCCGGTTTGATGTGGTCGAAGGGGATCCGTTCAACCCGCGCCAAATCCGCGAAAGCGCGGAACGCATTCGGTCGCTGGGCTTTTTTGGCAACGCCGATGTGGACGCCCGTGAGGGGTCCAGCCCCGATCAGGTTGTGATTGATGTGGACGTGACCGAGGCGCCGACAGGGTCCCTTTCGTTTGGGGGCAACTTCTCAACAGACAATGGGTTCAGCCTTTTGGCGCGGTTCAACCAGCGTAATTTCCTGGGCCGTGGTCAGGCGCTGAGCTTTGATTTGCAGGCCGGCGCTGAAAGCCGCAGTCTTGATTTCAGCTTTACGGAGCCGCGTTTGCTGGGCCGCGATCTGTCGTTCGGTCTGGATCTTGGCTATTCGACGACGGACAATCAGAACGCACAATTCGACACGGAAAGCGGCCAGTTCCGCCCTCGCATCGGGTTTCCTGTGTCTGAAAACGGACGTTTGACGCTGTTTTATTCGTATGACTATACGGACATCCAAGACGTCGCTGACACTGCATCGCCTTTCATTCAAGCAGACGAAGGCGCTGTGGGCACGAATGCCTTGGGCTACAGCTATAGCTATGACACCCGTCGCACCGGTCTGAACCCAAATGCGGGTGTGCTGTTCCGCTTTGGGCAAGAGTTCGGGACGGGCGATGCGACGTACATCGAAACCTCCGCTGAGATCACCGCACAGACCCGGGTGCTGAACGAAGAAGTCGTTTTGCGGGCCACGCTGGAAGGCGGCTATCTGTCCTATCAAGACGGCAACAGCCGGATCACGGACCGGTATTTCTTGGGCAGCCGGACGTTCCGCGGTTTTGAGCCCTCAGGCATTGGTCCGCGTGACATCAACACCGGCGACGCCTTGGGCGGGAATGCCTTTGCGGTCGCACGGCTTGAGGCGGAATTCCCGCTGGGCCTGCCCGAAGAATACGGCATTTCCGGCGGCGTGTTCCTTGATTACGGGTCGGTCTGGGAAACGGGGATCGACAGCATGGATATCGAATACGATGATTTCACCCCCCGCGCGATTGCCGGTGTCTCTATCTTTTGGGACACGCCAATTGGTCCATTGCGCTTTAACTTCACAGAGCCGTTGGACGTGCAGCCCAACGACCGAACCAAGAACTTTGACGTGACGATTTCGACGTCGTTCTGATGCGCCTGAGACGCGTTGCGGTGACCACATGCGCCTGTGTCGCGGCCCTTGGGGCTGTGGCGCAGGACGAAGGGGCCGCGCCCGTTTTGGTGCAGGGACAGGTTCAGGTGCAGGGGGGCGCACCGGTCGTGTCCTCGGCGCAATCCTCACTTCTGGTGATTGATTTTGATCGGCTGTTCGGTCAATCGCTGTTTGGGCAACGGGTCATCGATGATTACCGGTCCGCGGGGGAGGCTTTGGCCGCAGAGCAGCGCCGTCTGGCCGAAGCCCTGCGTGAGGAAGAGTTGGATCTGGCCGCGCAGCGCTCAACCATGGCACCGGACGTGTTTCGACAAGAGGCGGAGGCCTTTGACGAAAAGGCCCGCGCGATCCGGCGCGCGCAAGACGCCAAGGTCGATGCGTTGGAGGCCAGTCTGGGCGAGGCCCGTACCCAGTTTCTTGAAGCAAGCCGCCCGATCCTGGAACAGCTGCTGATCGAAAATTCTGCGACGGTGTTGGTGGAACGTCGGTCTGCCCTTTTGTGGCTGCCCAGCGTGGACATCACAGATGCGGCCATTGCGCGGATCAACGAGACGTTGGGCGATGGTGCGGATTTGCCTGACACGGGCCAGTGATCGGCGGCGGTGAGGGGACCTGCAAAATGCGCCCGCACTTGCCCAACCGCTGCGGGCTTGCTAGGCCCGTCAGAACACAAAAAGGGTTACATGGTGGCCCTGATCGAACGGAGCTTTCATGTCTGACCCCATCACCACCGCCGATATCCAATTGATCCAGCGGATTATCCCGCACCGCTATCCGTTTTTGCTGGTCGACAAGGTCGTTGATATTGATGGCACCGCGTCCGCTGTGGGCATCAAGAACGTCACCATGAATGAGCCCCATTTTCAGGGACACTTCCCAGGCACGCCGATCATGCCTGGTGTGACCATCATTGAGGCGATGGCCCAGACGGCGGCTGTTATGGTGGGCACCACCATGGGGCTGATGGACAAGAACATGTTGATCTATTTCATGGGCATCGATGGCTGCAAATTCCGCCGTAAGGTGGTGCCCGGTGATGTGCTTGAGATGCGCGTGGAAACCACCCGTGGCAAGCCCGGCGGCAAGGTCTGGAAATTCAAAGGTGTGGCCACCGTTGACGGCGAGATGGCGGCCGAAGGCGAATTTACCGCCATGATGGATCTGCAGGGCTGACCCATGTCCATTCACCCCTCCGCCATTGTCGAAGACGGGGCCCAGATCGGGGCGGATGTCACGGTTGGCCCGTTCTGCGTTGTGGGCTCTCAGGTCCGGCTGGCGGACCGGGTTGAGTTGAAATCCCATGTGGTGGTGACAGGCCATACCACCATCGGCGAAGAGACGGTTGTCTACCCGTTCTGTGTGCTGGGTGAAGTGCCCCAGGACGTCAAATTCAAGGGCGAAGCGGCGCAGTTGATCATCGGGGCGCGCAACCGCATTCGTGAACATGTGACGATGAACACCGGCACCCAAGGCGGTGGCGGTGTGACGCGTGTCGGTGACGATGGGTTCTTTTTGGCTGGATCCCACGTGGCCCATGACGCCCAAGTGGGCAACCGCGTGATTATCGTGAACCAATCCGCAGTGGCAGGACACTGTGTGATCGAGGACGACGTGATTATCGGCGGTCTGTGCGGCATCCACCAGTTTGTGCGCATTGGACGCGGGGCGATCATCGGCGCGCTGTCCATGGTCACGAATGACGTCATTCCCTACGGCCTCGTGCAAGGCCCACGGGGGGAGTTGGACGGTCTGAACCTTGTTGGCTTGAAACGGCGCGGCGTGGCCCGTGCGGATATCACGGCACTGCGCGTGGCGTTTCAAACGCTCAAAGACGGGGAAGGATCGTTTATGGAACGCGCCCGCCGGTTGGGGGATGAGACCGACAGCGCCTACGTCAGCCAGATGGTCGATTTCATCCTGGGCGACAGTGATCGCCAATTCCTGACGCCGCGATGACGGTCGCGTTGATTGCGGGCACGGGCGGCGTGCCCCCGATTGTGGCGCGCGCGCTGGACGCCCAAGGTCGCCCGCCCATCGTTTGCGAAATGTCTGGATTTGCGTCCGGCGTGACAGGCGAGTACATGCGCGTGCCGTTCCGGATCGAGACATTGGGCACCTTCCTAAACCGCCTTCAGGCGTTGGATGTGACCGAGGTTTGCATGGTCGGCGCCATGCAGCGCCCCAACATTGATCCCACGGCGGTGGATGCCGCCACAGCCCCTTTGATTGAAACGCTCGTGGCCGCCATGGCGCAGGGCGATGATGGGACGTTGCGGGCGATTGTTGCCCTGTTTGAGGAGCGCGGCATGACCGTTGTCGGCGCCCACCAAATCGCCCCGCAGCTGTTGCCAGCAGCGGGTGTTCTCACCCAAACCCTGCCGCCGGATTTGACGGTGGATGTGTCCGTGGCAACGCGGGCCCTGGCTGAAATGGGGCAGGCAGATCTGGGGCAAGCCATGATCGTGAACAAAGGTCACGTGATCGCCCGCGAAGATGCACGAGGGACGGATGCGTTGCTGCAAGACTTCTGCGCGGACCGCCCCGCACCCCATGAGGCCCCCCATCAGGCCCCCCATCAGACCAGCGACCCGTTCTCGACCGTTATGGACACGGCATCTGACCTTCTGGGCGGGGCTGCGGATTGGCTGTCTGGGCGCGATGGGCATGCCCCCCAGACTGAGGCTGTTGGCGGGTTCTTGTTCAAAGGGCCCAAACCCGATCAGGACCTGCGCGTCGATATGCCAACGATTGGCCCTTCAACCGCCGCACGCGCGCGGGAGGCGGGGCTTGCAGGGATCGTCATTCAAGAGGGCGGCGTGATGATCGTCGATGCGCCAGCGGTGATTGCGACGCTCAATGCGGCGGGTCTGTATCTTTGGGTCAGCCCATGAAGGCCTTCGTGATCGCCGGTGAGCCGTCGGGCGACAAGTTGGGCGCAGCAGTGATGGCGGGAATGCGCGCTGAGGTGATGCAGGTCCACTTTGATGGCATCGGCGGCCCCTTGATGGAGGGGCAGGGCCTGCGCAGTCTTTTCCCCATGCAAGAGCTGTCCTTGATGGGGATCGCAGAAATTCTGCCCAAGTACCGGCACCTGAAACGACGCATTCGCGAAACCGCAGAGGCGGTGATCGCGGCCAAGCCGGACGTCCTGATCACCATCGATAGCCCGGATTTTTGTCTGCGTGTCGCGCGGCTGGTGAAAGCGGCGTCAGACATCCGAACGGTGCATTATGTGGCCCCCACCGTTTGGGCCTGGCGCGCGGGGCGTGCTGCCAAAATGGCGCAGGTGATTGACCATGTGCTGGCGCTGTTCCCGTTTGAGCCGCCGTATATGCAAGAGGCCGGCATGGACTGTGATTTCGTGGGTCACCCTGTCACGGCCGAGCCTGCGATAACGCCAGATGAATTGGCCGCTTTTCGCACCAAGGTTGGGCTGACCGAAGATCGGGGGACGCTTGTGGTCTTGCCCGGCTCACGACGGGGGGAGGTTGAACGGCTGAGCGCACGTTTTAGCGATGCGATTGCTCAGGCGGACCTGGGCGAGGTTCAGATCGTCATTCCCACGTTGACCCATCTGCGTGACACCGTTGAGGCGATGTTCGCGCCTGTCCTGAAGGGGGCCGCCTATGGCGTGGTTGTCTCAGGCGACGGGGAGACACCTGAACATGCCGCGCGTGACCGGTTGGTGGCGATGGCGGCAGGTGACTTGGCCTTGGCTGCCTCTGGCACCGTCTCGCTTGAATTGGCCTTTGCCCGCACTCCGATGGTGATCGCCTATGATATGAATTGGCTCAGCCGTCAGATCATCAGCCGAATGTTGCTGACCGATACGGTCACCTTGGTGAATCTGGTCAGTGAAACCCGCATTGTCCCTGAATTTATCGGCCAAAACTGTGAAGCTGGCCCCATTGCCCGTGCGCTTAAAGGTGTGATGGCTGCCCCTGAGGATCAGTTGGCGGCCCTTAACCTGACGATGGAGCGTTTGGGGCAGGGGGGGGATGCACCCGGGCTGCGCGCCGCGCGTGCCATTCTTGCCCGTATGCCATAGGAGAAAACCCCACATGCCCGCACCCACCAACATCCTGAAATCAAAGCTGCAAAACGGCGACACCCTGTTTGGGTTATGGCTGACCCTTGCATCGCCGACCGTTGCTGAAATCGCGGGCCATGCGGGCTTTGATTGGTGTTTGATTGATGGCGAACACGGGCCAAATACCCTGCAAACGATTGCGGCACAGTTGCAGGCCCTTGCAGGCACACCGTCGCACCCCATCGTGCGCGTGCCCATGGGCGAAGACTGGATGCTGAAACAGGTGCTGGATCTGGGGGTGCAAACGGTTGTTGTTCCCATGGTCAACACTGGTGAGCAGGCGGTCCAGGTGGCGGCTGCGGTGCGGTATCCGGGTCAAGGCACACGGGGCATGGGGGCCGCTCTGGCGCGTGCGTCCCGCTATGGTGAGATTGTGGACTATGTCTCCTCCGCCAACGATCAGATCTTCTTGTTCGTTCAAATCGAAAGTGCGCAAGCGGTGGACAATATCGACGCCATTGCGGCGACAGACGGTGTTGACGGCATCTTTGTCGGCCCGGCAGATCTTAGCGCCGATATGGGGTACGTTGGACAACCGGATGCGGCGGAGGTCGTGGTCGCGATTGATCACGTCTATGCGCGCACGAAAGCGGCTGGGAAAGTCATTGGAACCATCGCCTTCGACCCAGCGGCCTTTCCGGCACAGATCCAAAAAGGCGTTCAGTGTCTGGGTCTTGGCGGTGATGCGATCAGCCTGGGCACAGCGTTGCGCGACCTTGCGAAAAAAGCCCCCTGACGTCTTTGGGTTGGGGCTCCGCCCGTTTGCACCCAAATTGGTCCACTGGACCAATGTGTGTCCGGCGCAAACCTTTCGCAGGAGGCACCCCTAAAATTCCGGAATTTTAGGGCGCCCTAATAGGGCGCGTCCTCCAGCACCCCATCTGCTGACATCTGCTGGTACAACAGCCCTTCGCGCAAACCGCGGTCAGCCACAGACAAGCGGTCCGTCGGCCAGAGCCGCATCAACGTCTGCAAAATCGCAGCCCCCGACATGATCAGCGCCTGACGGTCCTTGCCGATGCGCGGATCCGCACGGCGGCCGGCCACACCCATTTTCAGATAGCCCTGGATCACCGTGTCGATCTGGTCGGAGGTCATCCGCAGCCCGTCGACCTTTGTGCGGTCATACCGCCGCAGCCCCAAATGGCTGGCGGCCACCGTCGTCACGGTCCCTGAGGTGCCCACGATCTGGAACCCGGCGCGGTCCTGTTCGGTGGCACTGGGCGCGAACTTTTCTAGGTTTTCCTCGAAGAACCAGGACATCAACGCAAACCGCGCGCTGTCGTCTTCCACGTCTGCAAACTGATCACGCAAAGTGGCCACGCCCAATGGAACCGAGATCCAGTCAACGACTTTGGCCGCTGCAAAGGGCCCCGGATCTTGGCGAAAGCCCGAATGCAGGCGCATGATCGCGCGGGGACGTTCGCGCGCGGGGACGTTTGTCAGGTCGATCCAGACAAGTTCCGTCGACCCGCCGCCGATATCGACAACCAACAGCTGTTCGGATTTGGTGCTGACCAGCGGCGCACATGAAATGACGGCCAGCCGTGCCTCTTCCTCGGGCTGTATAATCTCAAGTGACAGACCGGTTTCACGTTTGACGGTGTTGATGAAATGCTGGGCGTTGCGCGCCCGCCTGCAGGCCTCGGTTGCGACGAGGCGCATTCTTTCTACCTTGTGACGCTGCAACTTTTGGCGGCACACACGCATAGCATTAACGGTTCGCGCCATCGAGGCGCGGCTGAGCTTGCCAGTCTGTTCCAGACCCTGCCCAAGCTGGACAGATTTGGAAAAGCTGTCGACCACATGAAACTGACTGCCCTTTGGTTGGGCGATCAACATGCGGCAACTGTTTGTACCCAAATCAAGCGCGGCATAAAGCGCGTCTGAGCTGGGCGGTGTCGGCACGGGGTGCTCTACCGGCTGTGGGAACGCGCCCGCACCTTTGGGACGCTTGGGCGCCATAGTCACGCCCTCCATATCGAGTTACCTTTAACGTAGGCTTGCGGTCCCTTTCGCGCAAGCTTTCGAAGTCACTTCATTTTCATGATGTGAAATATGATGTGGCCCTCGTTTGTTTTGGGGGTCGCCATTGGGGCGCTTGATGTCGAAAATGGGTGCTGAATTTTGGCCCATCGTGATTAGGTGGGGGCGAAGAGCAGGGAGGCCGAGAATCATATGGCAGACGTTACCATCGTGTACTGGCGCGATATTCCGGCGCAGGTAATCGTGGGCAAAGGCCGTCGCGGGGTGAAAAAACAACTCAGCGAACGGTTTGAACAGGCCATCGACCGGGCCGCGATGAAATCCGGTGCGGCAGAAACCGATGATTATCTTGCCGAATGGCGCAAGGCGCCGCCGGTGCCCCATGACGGCACGGACGCCGAGGCCGCCGAGGCCGTGGCCGCCCAGATTGAAGCCGAATACGACAAAGACCGCCTTATGGCGCTGATCAACAACAACGGTCACGCGTGAGCGACCGCACCACATGGAGGGACGCTGTCATGGCCCTGTTGAATTTCCGCAAAAAAGACAACGCCCCAGCCACGGGCGTGAACCCGGAGCTTGAGACGTTTCTGGACGGCTATTCCATCGAGGTGATGCCGCGCACCGCCGAAAAGGTTGAGGATTTCAAAGCGCTGCTGCCCAAAGGCACCCGTGTCTATATTGCCCACATCGAAGGCACCCCCATTGAGGACATGGTGCGCACTGCCAAACGGCTGGCCGAGGACGGCTATCCGGTCATGCCGCATTTCCCTGCACGCATCATCAAAGACCGCGCCACGTTGGACAACTGGATTGCGATGTACCGTGGTGAGGCGGGCGTCGATCAGGCGCTGTTGCTGGCCGGTGGCGTTGATCAGCCTCACGGTGATTTTCATTCTTCTATGCAGCTGATGGAAAGCGGCGCCTTCGGGGACTTCAAACGTTTGCACGTGGCAGGTCACCCTGAGGGGAACAAGGACATCGATCCGAGCGGCGGGACAGCCAATGTGGACGATGCCTTGCGCTGGAAGCAAAAGTTCTCCGAGACGACGGACGCCGATATGGCGCTGGCCACGCAATTTGCGTTTGAGGCAGGGCCAATTATTGAATGGGCCGACAGCCTGAAGGCAGCGGGTATCACAATCCCCATTCACATCGGTATCGCAGGCCCCGCAAAGCTTCAGACGATGATTAAGTTTGCGATTGCCTGCGGCGTTGGCCCATCGCTGCGCGTGCTGCAACGCCGCGCCAAGGATGTCACAAAGCTGCTGTTGCCGTTTGAACCGACAGAGGTGCTGACGGACCTTGCGGCCCATAAGGCCGCAAACCCCGACAGCAACATCGAACGGGTTCATTTTTTCCCGCTGGGCGGCATCAAGACGAATGCCAACTGGGCGATTGAAAACGGTGGCACATCTGCTGTGCCCGCGGCGCAGACATCGTAATTCGACGGTCTTTCCAGATCGATAGACAATTATTTTATCGTTTCCGAATGTGGTGAAGGGCGTCTTTACCATTTTCTAATGCGTCGCGGTTAGGTCGCTCAGATCACAACAGGTCTGAGGTCAGTTGAATGGCAAGCGTAGATTGGTCGACACTCTATTTGGGAACGATTGCGGATTTGGACACGGATGAGGCGACCCTTGCGGGGGAGGGGGCCGCAGCCCTTGTCGGCACCTACGGATCGGCGGCTGATCCGCTGAGCGACAATGTTGTCACCTTGACCACGGACAGCTCCGACAACGGGTCCATCGAGCGCGACAACATCGGGTCGACGGACACAATCACGTATCCGACATCCCCTTCTGGGCCGACGACAACGACGTCGGTGGATTCGCTTTATGACGTGCGGATCTTGATCACGCTCGCAGACGGGGGAGAGATTCAGATCAACAGTGGTGCAAGCATTCTTCAAGACACCAATGGAAATCTCTTTCTGGTCATTGATGAATTTATCGGGGATTTCATTCCTCAGACCTTCAGTCAGCCGATCGAGTCCATCGAAGTCCAAGCGGTCACCAGCGACGATCGCGGATCATTGTCGCAAGGCAATTATGATGGCAATTCCTTTGCAAGCACCTCTGCGGGGCCGACGATCTGCTTTTTGGAGGGCACGCGTATTCTGACCCCGAGTGGCGAAGTCCCCGTGGAGGATTTGCGTGTCGGTGATATGGTCATGACCCTTGATGACGGGCCACAACAGCTGTTGTGGATCAATCGCCGAGAGATGCATTTTTCATCTGATGCGTCAAAATACAAACCCTACCGGGTCCAACCCAACACAATGGGTCCGGGGCGGCCGCGACGCCCGCTCAAGGTCTCGCGCCAGCATCGGTTGTTGATGACGCGGGATGAGGGGGACGTGCTTGTCCCTGTGACGGGGCTGGAGAAGATGCCGGGTGTTTCCCAAATGCGGGGCTGCAAGCGCGCTGTGTTTTTTGCGCTTTTGTTGCCAAAGCATGCCGTTGTGATCGCGGACGGCGCCTATGCTGAAAGTTTCTATCCAGGGGACATGGCCCTTCGGACCTTGGCTGTCCAAGACCGGCGGCGATTGGATGTGGTCTTGAAGGCTTATGGATTGGGGTCGTGCCAAGACTATGGCCCGCCCGCACGGCAGACCTTGAGCCGAGCAGAGGCCATTCGCTGTGTCGGTTCGGTTGCCGGGCAGGTGTGACGGGGACGCCCTCACTATCTTTATGAAAACAATACGGGCTGACGTCGCGCCTGTATCTGCCTATGTCGTTTGTAACCGGATGATCTCACGAAACCGCCCTAGAGTTTGTGGAAACACCGCCATTGCGCCTAAGGAACAATCATGACCCGCACCGTTATCGAATCCAAAACCAAGACCGCTGTGATGGGCTTTGATGAGCCATTTTGCGTGATCGGGGAGCGTATCAACCCCACAGGACGCAAGATCCTGAACGAGGAGTTGGAGCGCGGCGATTTCAGCCGGGTAGAGGCCGATGCCATTGCCCAGACCATGGCGGGTGCCACGGTTCTCGACATCAACTCTGGCGCTGTGTTTTCCAACAAGATGGCCGAGGATCCGCGCTATGCGGACAATAATTTCGTCGAGCCTGAGTTGATGCGCCAGCTGGTCGAAAAAGTGCAGGCGGTGTGCGACACGCCTTTGTGCATCGACAGTTCGGTGCCGGGGGCATTGGAAAACGGGCTGGCTGCTGCCGAGGGACGACCGTTGCTGAATTCGGTTACCGGTGAGGAAGAGCGCCTTGAGATGGTGTTGCCGCTGGTCAAGAAATACAACGTCCCCGTGGTGGCAATTTCCAACGACGACACAGGCATTTCAGAGGATCCGGAGGTGCGGTTTGCCGTGGCCAAGAAGATCGTTGAGCGGGCGGCAGATTTTGGCATTCCGGCCCATGACATCGTTGTTGATCCGTTGGTCATGCCCATTGGTGCTATGGGCACCGCTGGGCTGCAGGTGTTCACCCTGGTGCGACGCTTGCGCGAGGAATTGGGGGTCAACACGACCTGCGGGGCGTCAAATATTTCGTTCGGCCTGCCCAACCGCCATGGCATCAACAATGCGTTTTTGCCCATGGCCATGGGGGCGGGCATGACATCCGCAATTATGAACCCCGTGGCGCTGCCCATTGGGCCAAAGAAGCTGGCCGAAAAGCGGGCAGAGGTAGAAGCCGCTGGCGTCATCCTGCCCGACGGCATGGATGATGAAGCGTTTGTTCAATTGTTTGGTATGGGATCCACCAAACCGAAGGCCGGCAAAGAGATGGAAGCGATTCGAGCGGCCAACTTCCTCACCAACAATGACGAAGGCGGCGGCGAGTGGATCAGATTCAACCGTGTGCCACCCAAAGCCGGTGAAGAGGGCCGGGGCCGCGCCGGGCGGTCCGGTGGGCGTCGTCGGCGCGCAAGCTAAGGCGTTTCCGACCGGCGTTGCCGGTCGGATCCGGTGGGGGATTTTTCATCCCCCACACCCCCTGAAAGGTATTTTTGACCCAAAGAAGCCGACACGTGTGGAACCGTTTGGTGGACGGTATGTTGGGTCATCCGGTATGAGAGCGGGCTGGATTTTGGTGAAAGCTGGTCCGCTTTATTTGTGTTGAACCCGAATGGCCGCGACGCAGCGCCTCGCAGGATGGTCAATATCCGCGCCAGATCCAGCCGCCGCCGAAGATGCGAGAGCTGTCATTGTCGTAGAAGACGCAGGCCTGCCCGGGAGAGACGCCTTCTTCGGGTGTTAACAAGTCGACCTCGGCTGTGGTGGAGGAAAGCGGTCGCACGACGGCCTCTACGGGAGGTTTTGTCGAGCGGACTTTGACGCTGATGTGACGTTCCTGCACGGCATCAAAGGCATCATCGCCAAGCCAGTTGATTTCACGGACAGGGACCGTGCGCGTGGTCAGCATGTTTTTGGGGCCAACGATGACATGGCGTTTATCGACGTCCAGTTTCACCACATACAATGGATCCGCCAGCCCCCCGATCCCAAGCCCGCGACGTTGCCCAATGGTGTAGTGAATGACACCCCTGTGTTGCGCCAGAACTCTCCCGTTCACATCTACAATATCCCCCGGCTCCGCCGCCCCTGGGCGGAGTTTTTCAATCACGGAGGCATAGTTGCCGTTGGGTACAAAACAGATGTCCTGGCTGTCGGGCTTGTCGGCCAGCGACAGCCCGTATTTGCGGGCCAGTGCGCGGGTTTCCTCTTTGGACACGTGATGTCCCAAGGGAAAGCGCAGATAATCGAGTTGTTCGGGCGTGGTTGAGAACAGGAAATAGCTTTGGTCTTTGGTCGGATCCGCGGCACAATGGAGCTCTGCACCGTGATCGCCCACCATGCGCTGGATGTAGTGGCCTGTCGCCATGCAATCGGCGTCCAGGTCTTTGGCCGTTTCCAGAAGGTCCTTGAATTTTACCCGTTCATTGCAGCGGATGCACGGCACGGGGGTGGCGCCTGCAAGATAACTGTCTGCGAATTCATCCATCACCGCTTCTTTGAAGGTGTTCTCGTAATCGAGAACATAGTGTGGAAAGCCCATGTCTTCGGCCACACGGCGCGCGTCATGGATGTCTCGCCCTGCGCAACACGCACCTTTCTTGGCCAATGCCGCGCCATGGTCATAAAGCTGCAAGGTCACGCCCACCACATCGTATCCCTGTTCGGCCAGCATCGCCGCCACAACAGAGCTGTCGACGCCGCCTGACATGGCGACAACGACACGCGTTTCTGACGGGGGCTTGGCGAAACCAAGAGAGTTGAGGCTCGGGTCGAGGGGCATGGGAGGTCCTTTGGGCGGAACTTCGTCGGAATATATGAAAAGTGTAACTACTCTCAAGGGGCAGCTTTACCTGTTCTTAGGTACATTTCGTCACAACGGGCGAAAGTTTCACAAGATAGGTGCAGTTCGATGTACTTGAAAAAGATTGACGGGCCGCGGTCGGTCAAGTTGCCGGATGGATCGGTTTTGACGCGGGCAGATCTTCCCAGTTCCGACACGAGGCGGTGGGTTGCATCCCGAAAAGCGTGTGTTGTCAAAGCTGTAGCTTATGGTTTGCTGTCGCGCGATGAGGCCAAGCAGACCTACTTTTTGTCCGAAGATGAATTGTCGGAATGGGAAAACGCAGTGCGCAATCATGGGGAGGCGGCGCTTAAGGCGACGTCCGTTCAAAAGTACCGACAACCATAACGGGAGTTGTAAACAAATTTCGTTCCGGTAACGTGTGGTTAACCATTGTTACTTTATGGTCGGATCAGACACATGAGCGGAGAAGTGAAATGCGTGTATTGCTGGTAGAAGACGATCCCTCCACGGCCAAAAGCATCGAATTGATGCTCAGCCATGCGAACCTGAATGTTTATACGACTGATCTGGGTGAAGAAGGCATCGATCTGGCCAAGCTTTATGATTACGATCTTATTCTGCTTGATATCAATTTGCCGGACATGAATGGCCATGAGGTGTTGCGTCAATTGCGGTTGAGCCGGATTGATACACCGATTCTGATCCTGTCGGGCGAGGACGGGACTGAGAGCAAGCTGAAAGGCTTTGGCTTTGGCGCCGACGATTACATGACCAAACCTTTCCACCGTGAAGAACTGGTCGCCCGCATTCACGCGATCATCCGGCGGTCAAAGGGCCATGCCCAATCCATCATTAAGACCGGTGCGATTTCGGTCAATCTTGATGCCAAGACGGTGGAGGTCGATGGCGCACCTGTTCATCTCACCGGTAAAGAGTATCAGATGCTTGAACTGTTGAGCCTGCGCAAAGGAACAACGCTGACCAAAGAGATGTTCTTGAACCATCTTTATGGCGGTATGGATGAGCCTGAGCTCAAGATCATCGATGTATTTATCTGCAAGCTGCGCAAAAAACTCAGTGAAGCGGCAGGCGGTGAAAACCAGATCGAAACGGTTTGGGGACGCGGATATGTGTTGCGTGATCCTGATCCCGCGGCGATGAAAGACGATGAGAAATTGGCGGTTGGGGCCTGAGGTCAAACCGTCAAATGTCATGCAGGCGTTGCTTGCATGACATCCACTGACTGGACGTCCCCCCCGGACAGACCTATCACTTAGCCCCAAATAAACGTGGCAAGGTGGGCCGTTCGGTGACGCAAGACATCCCAGTTGAAGACCTTTCAGCACAGACAGCAAAAGCAGAACTCGAACGTCTGGCCGGCGTTCTGCAAAAGGCCAATGCCGACTACCACCAGAAAGATGCGCCAGCTCTCTCGGATGCGGACTATGACGCGCTGAAACGGCGCAACGCGGCCATCGAAGCCAAGTTTCCAGAATTGAAACGGGCAGACAGCCCGTCCGATATGGTGGGGGCTGCACCGTCTGACGTCTTTGGGAAGATCGAACACAAGGTCCGGATGCTGTCATTGGGCAATGCGTTCACGGAAGATGACGTATTCGATTTTGATCAATCCATCCGCAAGTTTCTGGGCCTTTCCGAACTGGTGGGCTACACGTCTGAACCCAAAATCGACGGGCTGTCATTGTCCTTGCGCTATGAGGACGGGGCCTTGGTCTATGCCGCGACCCGCGGGGACGGGGCCGTGGGTGAGGATGTGACGGCAAATGCCCGCACAATCGCTGATATCCCGCAGACCCTGACGGATGCCCCTGACGTCATAGAAGTGCGCGGCGAAGTTTACATGTCACATGCGGATTTTGAGGCTTTGAACACCCGTCAAAGCGATAAGGGGGACAAAGTCTTCGCCAATCCCCGTAACGCGGCGGCAGGCTCACTGCGTCAATTGAACCCCCAGATCACCAAGTCGCGCCCGCTGCGGTTCTTTGCCTATGCGTGGGGCGATGTGTCTGCGCCGCTGGCAAAGACCCAATCCGCCGCGATTGATCGGCTAAAAATCTTGGGGTTTCAGACCAATCCGTTGACTCAAATCTGTGCGACCCCGCAGGACTTGATCGACCATTACCGCAAAATCGAAGACCAACGCGCGACCTTGGGCTATGACATCGACGGGGTCGTTTATAAGGTCGATGATCTGGCGTTGCAGGCGCGGCTGGGGTTTCGGTCGACCACGCCGCGTTGGGCCATTGCCCATAAATTCCCCGCTGAATTGGCGTGGACCACGCTTGAGGCGATCGACATTCAGGTGGGGCGCACCGGCGCGCTGAGCCCTGTGGCGCGCCTCAAACCCGTGACGGTGGGCGGGGTGGTCGTGTCCAATGCGACATTGCACAACGAAGATTACATCGCAGGCCTGGGCAACAAGGGCGAAGAAATCCGCGGCGGCAAGGACATCCGTGCGGGCGATTGGGTTCAGGTTTACCGCGCGGGTGATGTGATCCCAAAGGTCGCGGATGTTGACCTGTCAAAGCGTCCCGATGACGCGATGCCATATATAATGCCGGACAGCTGTCCGCGATGCGGCTCACCTGCGGTTCGTGAAGAAGGTGATGCGGTGCGCCGCTGCACAGGTGGTTTGATTTGTCCCGCCCAAGCCGTTGAAAAGCTGAAACATTTCGTGTCGCGCGCGGCCTTTGACATCGAAGGGCTGGGTGCAAAACAGGTTGAGGCCTTCTATGACGACAGACAGTTGCCCGTCAAAGAGCCGAGCGAGATTTTCACCCTGCGCGCGCGGGATGAGGCCAGCCTGGCGAAGCTGTCGAACCGCGACGGCTGGGGCAGCACGAGTGTTGCGAACCTTTGGCAAGCGATTGATGCAAAACGGGAAATCGCGCTGCCCCGCCTGATTTTTGCACTGGGTATCCGCCACGTGGGGGAAGTGACAGCCGCCGACCTGGCCCGTCATTTTGGATCATGGGAGGCCCTGGCGAAGAATGTCACGACGGCCCGCCCGGCGGCGCTGGCCCACCGTGCCGCCGATCTGGCCGAAGACGCAGAGCGCCAGCAGGCAGCGTCAGAAGCGCGTCGTGCGCGCGTGTCAGACGCCCGCGCTGCTGCGCTGGCCGAAGCGGAGGTGCCGGCGGAGGCCCAGCAGGCCTGGACCCATCTGATTGACGCAGACGGGATCGGCGCGACGGTGGCCTTGTCGCTGTCGGATGCCCTGTCGAACCCCGATGAACGGGGCGCGATTGATCGATTGATCGACCAGTTGACACAAATTGTCCCGCCCGAACAGCAGGAGACTGGCAGCCCTGTTGCGGGCAAAACGGTTGTCTTCACAGGCACCTTGGAAAAGATGACGCGGGCTGAAGCAAAGGCACGGGCCGAGGCCTTGGGCGCCAAAGTCAGTGGGTCGGTCAGCGCCAAAACCGATCTTTTGGTCGCGGGTCCGGGGGCGGGGTCAAAGGCCAAAAAGGCGGCGGATCTGGGGGTTGAAACCATCGATGAAGACGGCTGGTTGTCGCTGATCGGCGACGCATGAGCGGGGAAAAAGGCAGGCCTGAGGTTCTGTGGCCTCTGTTTGGTGCGCTTGATGCGCTTGAGGGGATCGGGCCGAAATCGGCGCAAGCCCTGGCCAATGCGCACATCGAAAAGCCCCGCGATCTGTTGTTCACGCTGCCCCATTCGGGCATTGATCGAAGCCGCCGCGCGTCGATCCTTGAGGTTCAGGCGCCGGCTGTTTGCACGGTTGAGGTGACTGTCGGTCAGCATAATGCACCCTCCAGTCGGGGGCGGCCTTACCGTGTGATGGTTGAGGACGCCCAGACGACATTTCAGTTGGTGTTTTTTCGCAGCCATTCCGAATATTTGCGGCGTCAGTTGCCGACGGGTCAGCGCCGCGTGGTGTCTGGCAAGATTGAGCTGTTTGACGGATTGGGGCAGATGGTGCACCCCGATCATATCCTTACCCCTGATGAGGCAGAAGCGATTCCGCCATTTGAACCCGTCTATCCCCTGACGGGAACGATGACGCAAAAGGCGATGTTCAAGGCGACGTCGGATCTGTTGTCGTCGTTGCCTGTTTTGCACGAATGGATTGATCCGGCGCTGTTCGATCAACAGGGTTGGCCCACATGGGCGGAGGCTTTGGCGCAGGCGCATCGGCCGCTGTCCTCGGCTGAGGTTGCACCTGATGCCATAGCGCGCCAACGTCTGGCCTATGATGAGGTCCTGGCCCATCAGTTGACGTTGGCTTTGGCGCGGGCGGATCAACGACGGGGCAAGGGCCGCGCAACGGCGGGGGATGGTGCGCGACAGGCCCGTGTTCTGGCCGCCTTGGGGTTTGAACCCACGGGCGCGCAGACACGGGCGGTGGCCGAAATCGCCGAAGACATGGCGCAGCCGCACCGCATGAACCGATTGTTGCAGGGTGATGTGGGCGCGGGCAAAACGCTGGTGGCGCTGATGGCATTGCTGAATGCCGTCGAGGCGGGCGGGCAGGGCGTGATGATGGCGCCCACGGAAATTTTGGCGCGTCAACACCTCGATGGGTTGCGCCCCTTGGCCGAAGAGGCTGGCGTGGTGTTGGAGCTTTTGACGGGGCGCGACAAGGGCCGCGAACGTCGTTCCAAGCTGGAGGCGTTGGAACGGGGCGACATTCACATCCTCGTCGGCACCCACGCGGTGTTCCAAAAAGACGTTATTTTCCATGATCTTAGGTTGGCAATCATTGATGAACAACACCGCTTTGGTGTGGCCCAACGGATGGAGCTTGGCGCCAAGGGGGAGGCAGTGGACGTGTTGGTGATGACGGCAACGCCCATCCCGCGATCCTTGGCGTTGGCGCAATACGGCGACATGGATGTGTCGATCCTGGATGAAAAGCCGCCCGGGCGGACGCCTGTGACCACGGCTTTGGTGGCGACCTCGAAAATGGATCAGGTCGTCGATCGGTTGCGCGCCGCGGTGGCCGAAGGGCGGCAGTGTTATTGGGTCTGCCCGTTGGTTGAAGAATCCGAGGTCAGCGACATGACCGCCGCCGAAGAAAGGTTCAAACGGCTGCGCGCGATCTTGGGCGAGGGGGTCGTGGGGCTGGTGCACGGCCAGATGCCGCCTGCCGAAAAGGATGCCGCGATGGCCCGTTTTGTGGCCGGTGAGACAAAGGTTCTCGTTGCCACCACAGTGATTGAGGTGGGCGTAAACGTGCCCAATGCATCGATCATGGTGATTGAACGGGCGGAGAGTTTTGGCCTGGCCCAGTTGCACCAGTTGCGCGGACGCGTGGGGCGCGGGTCGGCCAAATCGACCTGTTTGCTGATGTATCAGGCGCCCTTGTCCGAGACGGGCCGCCGACGGCTTGAGATTATGCGTGAGACGGAGGACGGGTTCCGCATCTCTGAAGAAGATCTGGCGATGCGCGGTGCTGGAGATGTGATTGGCACAGCGCAGTCGGGGTTGCCACGGTTCCGCATCGCCGATCTGGAACGCCAGACGGCGTTGATGTCGCTGGCGCAGACGGACGCGCGCAAGTTGTTGCTGGATGACCCGACCCTGGACAGCCAAAGGGGGCAGGCCGCACGTGTTCTTCTTTGGTTGATGGAACAGGATAAAGCAATTCGTTTGATATCAGTGGGTTAGCGATGATGTGAACATTTTGTTCACTTTTGTTCTTAAAAAGTTCTTGCTTTAAGATCTGGTTAATGAGAACAAAGGTGCAACAAAGAGAACACGACATTGAGGAACATCACCATGGCACAAGACATCAAACGCGTGATCGCACGATCCCACGATACGATCCTTGCCGATGCTTTGGGCATGGTGAGCCTGATTGTCATGCTCTTTGGGGCGCTGTCTTTGCCCCACCTGTTTTAACTGTCTGCCTTACGCGTTTCGTGCGGTGATCCAGATCTTCTGTCCCAAACTTTGATCTGTTTTTGTCCGACACTGCCTGTCTTGACCTGAACCGGGATCCTGCCTTTCCCGACATTTCACCGGTCCCAACACGAAACGCTTATCTGCCGCCGCTTTCCACTGTCCCGGAAAGCGGCGGTTTTTTCTTGTCTGACGCCTTAGGCGGAGTGCTTCTTGCGGGCCTCGGCCAAAGCGTCGAGGGTGGCATCAAGGGCGAGCATGATGGACGCATGACGGTTTTTGTATCCGGACGCGGGGCCCAGTACTTCCAACCCATCAAACGGCGTATCGGGGGCAGGGCCGTCTGCGGTCAGCATGGCGTGCAGTTGGTCGCGGGCGGTCTGCACCTCTCCTTCGGTGCGCCCGATGATGTTGTGGCCCACCACCGCCGCAGCCGCCTGACCCAAAGCGCAGGCCTTCACATCTTGCCCGTACCCCGTGATCGCCCCCTGCGACAGCGTGATGTCCACAGTCACGGTGGAACCACACAACGGAGACCGCCGTTTTGCCGTCGCATCTGGCGCGTCCAGACGGGTGCGGTGCGGAATATCCGAGGCCAGCCCCAGAATGCGGGTGGAATAGAGTTTGATCAGATCTGCGTCCGTGCTCATCTCGTTGCCTTTGCGTCGCTCGGGTCATAGATAGGCGTTTCGATCCAAAGTGCCAAAGGAAAAGCAGTCATGACGTTCGATCCCGCTAGCCTGAAATATGATGCGAACGGCCTGATCCCGTGCATTGCACAGCAAGAGGGCACGGGTGAGGTGTTGATGATGGCGTGGATGAACGCCGAGGCTGTGGCCAAGACGCTGGACACCAAACGCGTCACCTATTGGTCGCGGTCCCGTCAGGCGTTCTGGATCAAGGGCGACACGTCCGGACACATACAGGACTTGATTGATTTGCGTGTGGATTGTGACCGCGATTGTTTGTTGGCGATTGTGGATCAGACAGGGGCGGCCTGCCACACAAACCGACGGGTGTGTTTTTATACTTCGGTCATTTCGGGCGATGAGGTGGAGTTGATGTCGCCGATGTCGGACACCTGACGCGAGGCGGGGCCTAAAATTCCGGAATTTTAGGGCCTCCGGCGGGATTTTTTGGGGTCAGATGAAAGGGGCAGGCCGACCATCTGCCTGATGTCTGCAGGGGAAAGCCCCTCAGCTCGGTAGGTGCGCAGGGCGCGTGCGTCATCGCGTTTGGCCAACCGTTTGCCTGCGTCGTCCCGAATGAGGGTGTGGTGATGATAGATCGGTGTCGGCAGGCCCAAGAGGGACTGCAAGATGATGTGGATCTTGGTTGCCTCGAACAAATCCTGGCCGCGGACCACATGGGTGACGCCTTGTGCCGCGTCATCCAGAACGACGGACAAATGATAGGATGTGCCCATATCGCGTCGTGACAGGACGAAATCGCCGATGGTGTCCTGTGCCTCTCTTCGTGTTACTGTAATCGGGCCGGTTTCGCCCTGAGGGCCTGTGCCGGTTTCTGTGAAAATCAACTGGTCCGGCATTCTGTCCGCAACGTGGTGCATGGCAAGCCGAATGGCAGCGTCGTCGGGCCGGTGACCTGTGCCCCCTGTTTTGTCGTTGTCGCGACAGGTGCCAGGATAGATGGGGCCATCGGGCCCCGCCAGCACCAGCATTCCTTCTTGCGGGGCGGCCAGCGCGGCCATCACATCACGGCGGGTGCAGGTACAGGCGAAGGCGAGGCCATCATTCCACAGGGCGTCAAGGCGCGCCTGGTAGGCCTCCAATCGGTCCGATTGGCGTAGAACGGGTGTGTCCCAGCTCAGGCCGAGCCACTCCAGATCATTGTAGATCTGATCCTCCCATTCGGGCCGCGCGCGGGTTTGATCGATGTCTTCGATCCGCAACAGGAATGTGCCGCCCGCCGCTTGGGCCATATCGTGGGCCAATATCGCGGAATAGGCATGTCCAAGATGCAAGGGGCCAGTGGGTGACGGCGCGAAACGGGTGATCATTTGCGTTTCAGGACGATGACGTCGGATCCGGTAACTTTTTCATTCAGGTGGGGGCCATGTTCGCGGAACTTCAAATCCGCCAACTGTGAGTGAAGAACGTCATCCAAGGCATTGATATAGCTTTGATCCTTTAGGGTCGGGTCATTGAAGCTGAAGGCAATATGCCCGCCGCGCGGCAGCAAACCCACCAGAGTGGCCAACAGGCTGGCCGGTGCCGCGCCCAGAGAGATCACGCCCGTAGCGACAATTGTATCGTATGCACCTTTGGCGATGTCGATGGTGTCTGGATCGCCCAGCCACGTGTTGCGGTAGACCGGGCCGTCGGGGAGGGTTTTCACGTCGGCATGGGCCAGCATCTGAGAGGAAATGTCAGTGCCATCGACCGTTTCAAACCCCGCCTGCCGCAGGGCGACGCCTGACAGACCCGTGCCGCATCCGAAATCAAGAACCGGCGTCGTAACATCAACCTTTAGCCCGCGCAGGGCGGCCGCAACGCGAGAGGGCGTTGCATAGGCCATATCTGTCACATCGCGGTCGTAAGTGTCTGCCCAATCGGCATAGATCTTTTTGGTGTCATCCACCGAGCGGGGCGACCAGAGAGAAGGCGGCGTGTCTTTGTCTGTCATGGGATCAGCCTAAAGGGCTGGATCAGGCGGCGTCCAGTGACGATTGCGACAGCCAGCCGGTCCAATCTGCCTTGGCGCGGTCGGTGTAGGCCTTGTACCGGTCTTTGCGTCCGCGTCGTCCGCCCTTGAGGCCTTCGACCGGGGGAAAGAGGCCGAAGTTAACATTCATCGGCTGGAACGTCTTGGCCTCGGCTCCGCCGGTGATGTGGGTGACGAGCGCGCCTGTGGCGGTGGTGTGGGGCACGGGCGCAAGGGTGTGTCCTTGCATCTCGGCTGCGGCCAAACGACCGGCCAGAAGGCCCATCGCGGCGCTTTCCACATAGCCCTCGACGCCCGTGATCTGGCCTGCAAAGCGAATATGGGGATGCGATTTCAGGCGCATCTGATCGTCAAGAAGGGTCGGAGAGTTCAGGAATGTATTGCGATGAATCCCGCCAAGCCGAGCAAAGCTTGCGTCCTGCAGCCCAGGAATCTGTTTGAAAACATCTGTTTGTGCGCCGTACTTCATCTTGGTTTGGAAGCCTACGATATTGTAAAGCGTGCCCAATGCATTGTCGCGGCGCAACTGCACGACGGCCCAGGGTTTGACGTCGGGGGCATGGGGGTTGGTGAGGCCCACAGGTTTCATCGGACCATGGCGCAGGGTTTCGCGGCCACGTTCGGCCATCACCTCAATCGGCAGGCAGCCATCGAAATAACCCGCGGTTTCACCTTCCTTGAATTCGGTTTTGTCAGCGGCCAGAAGCGCGTTGATGAACGCGTCATACTGATCTTTGGACATGGGGCAGTTGATGTAGGCGGTGCGTTCCTCCTCAGTCTCACCCTTGTCATAGCGTGACTGCCGCCAAGCTTGGCCCATATCGATGCTTTCTGCGTAAACAATGGGGGCGATGGCGTCGAAAAAGGCCAGCGCCTCGGCGCCGGTGGCGCCTGCGATGGCATCGGCCAGCTTGCCGGATGTGAGAGGCCCTGTGGCGATAATCCAGTTTCCGTCTGTGGGCAGCGTGTCGATTTCTTCGTATGAAATCTGAATGTTAGGGTGCGATGTTAACTTCGCCGTCACGGCTTCTGCAAAAGGATCTCGGTCCACTGCAAGGGCACCACCAGCGGGCAGTTTGTGCGCATCTGCGGTGGTCATGATCACGCCGCCAGCGGCGCGCATTTCCCAGTGCAGAAGACCGACTGCGTTTTGTTCGTCGTCATCGGATCGGAACGAATTGGAACACACCATTTCGGCCAGATTGCCAGTGCGGTGGGCGAAGGTTTCAACCTTTGGGCGCATTTCATGGATGACCACGTTGATGCCCTGTTGGGCGGCCTGCCAAGCTGCCTCTGATCCGGCCATTCCGCCACCGATGATATGGAGTTTTTGTGTCATGACACGCGTTTAGGCGAGGGGTGCGCCGGTGAAAAGGGGCGATTTTGCCACGCCTGACAAACATACAGGGACTACTTGGGTCTCGGCCCGCCGCAAAAGAAAACGCGGCCCCCCGAAGGAAGCCGCGCCAAATTTCTAGCATCGCATTCGTTTAGCGGCGGAAGGCCAGCCCAGTATTGAGCAACGCACCCGCAACACCAAGCGACCGCGCCTGAACTGTTTCGGCACGATCGATCAGCAGCGTCTGGCCACCGGTTTCGAACGTGAACTCAAGACCAAGGGTGTCGACCTCTTCACCATCCAGGTCAAACCGACCGACGGACAGGTCGACCCACATGTTTTCGGACACTTCGTAGCCACCAGAAACCGCAATGAAGTCGACTTCGCCGTCAAAGGTTGCGTAATCGCCGCCTGCACGGAACCCGTTGCCAAAGTCATAGTGTCCGCTGACGCCGAAGATATAGATGTCTTCGTCAACTGTGTATGTGGCGTCCACGGTTGTGCCGCCCATGTCAAAGTCTGCGCCCAAAACAGTGATCGTGTCGTCACCATCCGTTTCGATCAGCGCCGCTACTTCCAACTCATCCGATACGCGGTAGCTGCCGTAGACGGCTGTGAATGTATCAGCGTCGTCTTCATCCACCTGAAAAAAGCTCAAGCCCGCGGTGAATTGGCCAAAGCTGGCTTCGGCACCAAGGGTGTAGATCGTTTCGTCAAAACCTTCGGTGTCAAGGAAATTTGCCCCACCGAAGATGATGATGTCGGGGGATACTTCGTAGCCCGCGCGGAAGGACAACACTGTCACGTCGATGTCACCGTCAAAATCGGTGTACGACAGGCCGCCGTTAAAGACGAAACCGCTGTTTGTGTAGTCAATAGAACCGGCAAGGCCGAAAATGTTGGCGTCTTCGCCAGAAACGGACAGGTTGGTGTAGTTGCCGTCGATGCTGGTGTAGTTCACTTCCTGCGCGGAGGCGAATCCAGCCATTGCGATCACGGGCAATGCAAAAGCAGTTGTTTTCAAAATCATTTTCTAGGTTCCTCAGGTTAAATTCGGTCTTTGTGGGGATTGCGTAGCGTTAACTTATGACATTCACAACGCCCGATTGAGTGGATGGTGTGAGAAAGTTAATGAGCGTCGCATCTATGTGACGCCCATGTTTTTGTGTTCAAAGCAGCGGACTTAATCTTCGCCTGCTTCACCGTCGGTTTCGTCTTCACCTTGATCGGCGATCCACGCCACGCTGACGACTTCTTCGCCCTTGCCGGTGTTGAAGACCCGCACACCACCCGCGGAGCGGGACCGGAAGGAAATTCCATCCACGGGCACGCGAATCGACTGACCCTTTGATGTCGCAAGCATGATCTGGTCATCCATCTCCACCGGGAAGGAGGCCACGATTTGCCCGCCGCGCATGGCCTTGTCCATGGCTGTGACGCCCATGCCGCCACGTCCGCGTACAGGGTAGTCGTGGCTGCTGGACAGTTTGCCCGCGCCACCGGACGTGATGGTGAGGATCAGGTTTTCGGCGGCAGACATTTCGGCGTACCGCTCTTGTGCCAAGGGGCCGTCGGCGTTGCCGTCGTCCTCATCGCCGCCTTCATCCTCGGTCACACCGGCCATGGCGCGACGCATTTTCAGATAGGCGGCCCGTTCGTCGGCCTCCGCGTCGAAGTGGCGGATGACGGACATGGACACGACCTTATCATCGCCCGACAGCTTGATGCCCCGTACGCCTTGGCTGGCGCGGGAATTGAACACCCGCACGTCGGTGCTTGGGAAACGGATCGCACGGCCCGAATTTGTGACCAACATCACATCGTCATCTTCCGAACAGATGCGCGCGTTGATCAGGGTCGTGTCTTCGCCGTCCTCAAACTTCATCGCAATCTTGCCGTTGCGCATGACATTGGTGAAGTCGGACAGCTTGTTGCGGCGCACGCCACCGGCGGAGGTCGCAAAGATGATCTGCAGATCATCCCAGTCCTTTTCATCCCGGTCGACAGGCATGATGGCAGCAATCGATACACCCGTTGGGATCGGCAGGATATTTACGATCGCCTTGCCCTTGGATGTGCGCGACCCCTGCGGCAAACGCCATGTTTTCAGCTTGTAGACCATGCCGTCGGTCGTAAAGAACAACAACTGCGTGTGGGTGTTGGCCACAAACAGCGTGGTCACAACATCATCTTCCTTAAGGCTGCCGCCCGAAATCCCCTTACCGCCACGTTTTTGCGCGCGGAAGTCGGCCAAGGCGGTGCGTTTGATATAGCCACCGGCGGTTACGGTCACGACCATGTCTTCACGTTCAATCAGGTCCTCGTCTTCCATATCGCCGGACCAGTCGACGATTTCGGTGCGACGGGGCACAGCAAACAGATCGCGGGTTTCCTGCAACTCGCTGCGGATGATGTCCATGATCCGCTCGCGTGAGGCGAGGATGGCAAGGTAGTCCTTGATCTTGGCGGCCAGCTCCTCCAGCTCGTCCGTGACTTCCTTGACGCCCAGCTGGGTCAGACGTTGCAGGCGCAATTCCAGGATTGCACGCGCCTGAATTTCGCTGAGGTTATAGGTCCCATCCGGGTTGGCCGTATGGGTTGGGTCGTCAATCAACTTAATGAACGGCAGGATTTCTTCGGCAGGCCAGGCGCGTGTCATCAAGGCCTCACGGGCCGCGGGCGCATCGGCAGAGGCACGGATCGTCGCCACAACCTCGTCCACATTCGACACCGCCACAGCCAAACCGCAAAGCACATGGGACCGGTCACGGGCCTTGCGCAACTCAAACGCCGTCCGGCGGATGACGACATCTTCGCGGAAATCTAGGAACGACGTCAGGAACCGACGCAGGGTCAATGTCTCAGGCCGTCCCCCGTTCAACGCCAGCATGTTGCATCCAAACGACGTCTGCATGGGGGTAAAGCGGAACAATTGGTTCAACACGACCTCAGCCGTAGCATCACGTTTCAACTCCACCACCACGCGGACACCGTTGCGGTCAGATTCGTCTTGGACGTGGGCGATGCCTTCGATCTTTTTGTCCCGCGCCGCCTCAGCGATTTTGTCGATCATCGCGGCTTTGTTCACCTGATAGGGGATCTCTTCGATGATGATCGCCCAACGGTCTTTGCGCAGCTCCTCCACACGGGTCTTTGCGCGGGTGATGACACTGCCACGGCCCTCCAGATAGGCCTTTCTCGCACCGGACCGGCCTAGCATGATGCCTCCCGTGGGAAAATCAGGCCCTGGCACGTAGTCGATCAGGTCCTCAGAGGTCAGATCGGGGTCCTCGATCAAGGCAAGTGTCGCATCGACCACTTCACCCAGATTATGGGGTGGAATGTTGGTGGCCATACCGACAGCGATGCCGCCCGCACCATTGACCAGCATATTGGGGAACCGCGCCGGCAGAACCGTCGGCTCGCGGTCCTTGCCATCGTAATTGTCCTGAAAATCGACGGTATCCTTGTCGATATCGGCCAGCAAATAGGCGGCCGGCTTGTCCATCCGAACTTCGGTATAGCGCATGGCGGCAGGGTTATCGCCGTCCATGGACCCGAAATTGCCCTGACCATCCAGCAGCGGCAACGACATCGAAAAATCCTGCGCCATCCGCACCAAGGCATCATAAATCGCGCTGTCGCCGTGGGGGTGATACTTACCCATCACATCGCCCACCGGACGGGCCGATTTACGGTAGCTTTTGTCGTGACCATTGCCGGTCTCGTGCATCGCATAAAGGATGCGCCGGTGCACAGGCTTCAACCCATCGCGCAGGTCTGGAATGGCGCGGCTGACGATCACCGACATGGCATAGTCCAGATAGGACGTCTTCATCTCCGACGTGATGGAAATCGAAGGTCCCTCATAGGGGGTGCGCTCAGGCGGCGTTTCGCCTTTTGTTTCAGGGGGTTGCGTGTCGTCGCTCATGTGATGTCTCAGCTGTCCCATCGTTTGCGTCTGGGTGACTCGCCCAACCGCTATATTTTGTTGGCCTCAACCTAACAGAGGCAAGGGATAGGGTGCAATGGCAGTGACGCCCCCGTTGTGCATGCCCTTTCGTTTCGCTGTTTCAAAAATATGCAAATCCACGGGGGGCGCCATCCACGATCGTTTGCAGGTTCACGCGTCCAAGCGATCCGCGCGCGCCGCACGGCGCGCGCGGATCGGACAGGCGCAGCCTGTTCGAAATCCTATTTGGCGCGATGTAGCATCCCGTACAAATCTCGCGGATCATCAGGGTCGGCCAGCATGTCCAGATCGTCATAAAACGCGGTGCCGTCGATCAATGTCTTGACCGTGCGCAGGGCAGAAAAATCTTCAATCGCAAAACCTACGCTGTCAAACAACGTGATTTGCTTGTCCGACGTTCGCCCCGTCACGCGGCCTGCGAAGACATCATGCAACTCAATCACAGGGTGGTCATCAGCCAGTGCCTGTATTTCTCCTTCTATCCGCGTCTGGGGCGGATATTCCACAAAGATATCAGACCGGTGCAAGATGTCTTTGTGCAATTCGGTTTTGCCCGGGCAATCCCCGCCAATGGCGTTGATGTGCACGCCGGCACCCACCATGTTGTCGGTCAGGATCGTCGCATATTGCTTGTCTGCGGTGCAGGTGGTGATGATGTCCGCGCCCACGGTCGCCTCTTGCGCGGAGGTGCAGGACACAACCGTCAGGCCGGAGCCTTCCAGATTGCGTGCACATTTCGCGGTCGCAGCAGGGTCGATGTCGTACAAACGTACGGTGTCCACGCCGCAGATCGCTTTGAACGCGCGGCATTGGAATTCAGATTGCGCGCCGTTGCCAATCATCGCCATGGTGCGCGCGCCCTCAGGCGCAAGATGCTTGGCCGCCAGTGCTGACATGGCCGCCGTCCGCAGCGCGGTGAGCAAAGTCATTTCGGACAACAGCACCGGATAGCCGGATTGCACGTCCGCCAGCAGGCCAAAGGCCGTCACGGTTTGCAGCCCTTCGGCGGTGTTTTTTGGGTGGCCGTTGACGTATTTGAACCCGTACATCTCCCCGTCGGACGTGGGCATCAGTTCAATCACACCCACATCCGAATGGGACGCCACGCGTGGGGTCTTGTCAAAAGCGTCCCAGCGCAGAAAATCCGCTTCGATCGCGTCGGCGATGCGGGTGATCATGGTCTCAAGACCCACGTGATGGACCAGACGCATCATGTTGTCGACGGACACAAACGGGACAAGGGCTTTGTCAGAAGGGCTCAGCATATCAGGTTTCCTATCGAATTCAGGCAAAGGGACGGGTGGGGCGGTCAAACACGCGGCGCCCCATAAGAGAGGCCGTCAAATCTACCATCAGTGACGCCGTACGGCCGCGGTCATCAAGAAACGGGTTCAGTTCCACTAGATCCAAGGAGGTCACAAGATCGCTGTCGCAGAGCATCTCCATCACCAGATGGGCCTCCCGCAGGGTCGCGCCACCGGGCACTGTGGTGCCCACTGCTGGTGCGATGTCCGGATCAAGAAAGTCCACATCAAGCGAGACATGCAGCATGCCGTTGGCCGCCCGAACCTTGTCCAGAAATTCAACCAAAGGTGCGCGGATACCGCCTTCGTCAATGGCCCGCATGTCGGCCAGCAACATGTCGGTTTTCGCAAGGGCTGCGTGTTCCGCCGGATCGACAGAACGCAGGCCGATCATGCAGACCTGTTCGGTGGGCACGGGGGTTTGAATGGGCGGGAAAGCGTCAAAGCCGCTTTGTCCGGTGAAATAAGCCGCAGGTGTTCCGTGCAGGTTGCCGCTTGTGGTGGTCAATGGCGTGTGAAAATCGCTGTGGGCGTCCAGCCAGAGAACGAACAGGGGCCGGCCTTCATCGGCGGCATGATCCGCCATCGCTGGAACCGTGCCAAGCGCAAGGGCGTGATCACCGCCCAAAAACAGAGGCATTCCACGTTTGGCCGCGTCCCGTCCGGCGCGGTGCAGGGCCGTTGTCCAACCCACAGTCTGGGGCAGGGCGATCAGGTGGTCATGGTCCGGCAGATCGTTGCGGTCGGCGGTAACATTGCCCAAATCGGTCACGGTATGCCCAAGGTCGACCAAAGTTTCAGCCAACCGCGCGGTGCGATAGGCATCGGGCCCCATGATGCAGCCTTTGCGGTCTTTGCCGCTGTCGACAGGCGCGCCAACGAGGAAGAAGGATTTTGGTGTCATCTGTGAACTCCGTTCGTTTCCGTCAGACTGGAACCCCTTGCGTGTTTTAGAAAGGCGGCGCATTGTGCAAAGTGATTGCAAATTGCGCAAAATGAGGCGTCGAAATGGACGAATTGGATGGAAGGCTGGTGCAAGCGCTGCGGCGCGATGGCCGCGCGTCCGTGTCAGAACTGGCGGTGGACCTGAAGGTCACGCGGGCCACTGTCAAAGCGCGGATGGACCGTCTGCGCAAAAGCGGTGAGATTGCAGGCTTCACAGTGTTGACGCGGTCCGACGTGGCAGATCATGCGGTGCGGGGCTTGATGATGTTGGGGATCGAAGGGCGCGGCACAGAACGGGTGATGCGGGCTTTGGCCGGTATGATCGATGTGCAGGCGGTCCATTCGACCAACGGCACCTGGGATTTGATCATCGAAATCGGGACGGACACATTGGATGCGTTGGATGAATGTCTGTTTCGCATTCGGCGGCTTGATGGTGTGACGCGGTCTGAGACCAGTCTTTTGCTGTCCACCCGCCGCGCCGGGCGCTGAGGGTGGATTTGCATATTTTTGAAACAGCGAAACGGGCAGGGCGCGCGCATCTGGGGCGGGTCTTAGTCCGGACGGCGCGCGGCGATGATCCAGATCAGGGCGAGGGCCAGGGAGATCAGGCCGTTGTAGCTGGCCATGCTGAGCCCAAAAAGAGACCAGACCACATCAGAGCACATGACAATTGGTGCGATGTCGGTGCTCAGAAGGTCAGCGCCATCGACAGCCTCCAAACCGCCGCCTGAGCAACTGCTGGGGCCTTCCCACCATCCTTTTTCAACGCCGGTGTGAAAAAAGCCAAGACCCGCAGTGATGGCCGCAGCCGCGGCGCCCGCCCAGGCCAAAAGGGCGCGGATGCGGGGGGTAGCCAAGGCGATCAGGCCGATGGCGATGGCCACCGCGTGGGGCCAGCGTTGCCACAGACACATCTGACAGGGAGCATAGCCCAAGACCTGAAACAGGAACGCCCCAGCAAGCAGCGCAGCGCTGCCCGAGGCGGCCAAAACGATAAGGGGCAAACGGGTCATAGGTAGCGCACCAGGGCAAAGCCGCCGATCAGCAGCACACAAAACAAGGTAAACATCAGGCCGAGACGTTTTTCAATGAAGTCGCGGATCGGCGCCCCGAACTTATACAGCAGGGTCGCGATGATGAAGAAGCGTAAGGCGCGTGCCAGCACCGAGGTCACAACAAAGGTCGCGAGGGGCATGGCGGTCCACCCCGACATGATCGTGATGACCTTATAGGGAAAGGGTGTGAGGCCCGCGATCAACACCGCCCAGAAGCCCACGCCATTGAAACGCGTGTTGAAGTCTTCCATCGCGTCCGCTTTGCCCAGCGAGGCAAGGATGGGTTCGCCTACACTTTCGAAGGCAAACATGCCGATGGCATAGCCCAACATGCCACCCAGAACCGAAGAAATCGTGGCCACACCCGCAATGATGAAGGCGCGGTGCGGGGCCGCGATGATCATCGGGATCATCAGCAAATCAGGCGGGATGGGAAAGACCGAGCTTTCGATAAAGGCCACAAAGGCCAGTGCCCACAGCGCCCTTGGATGGTCTGCGAGGGAGAGGGTCCAATCGTAAAGACGTCTGATCATTGGTCTGCTCTGTTGTTTTGTCGGTTAGGCCAGAGAGTGCGTGTGGGGTCAAGTCGCAGGGCGGTCGCGGCCGTCAGAATGAGGTCTAAACGCGCATCCGCCGACCATCTTGCGGGTGAACCACACCGCGTGCGATTTGGGGCGTTGACCTTGCCGTGGCGGAGGGCTATTGCAAGCGCATTCCAAGGCGGCCCCATGCTGCTTTCACGTGCCGGTGTGGCGGAATGGTAGACGCAGGGGATTCAAAATCCCCCGATGGTGACATCGTGCCGGTTCGAGTCCGGCCACCGGTACCAAAATTCAATGAATTCGAAGGTTAAAGCGATCACGCCTTGGGGAAGGCGCTGATTTTCGAATCGCAGATTAAATGCGTTTCAGGAACAAAGATGGCTTTGCGCGTTCATTGTTTATGAACCATCCATTGTGACTTTAGGTAATGTGGAAAATTTGCCACAATCTATGGGTGAAAATTGACCCTTGGGCTTGTTCCGAAAATCCGCGCTTGAGTAACATTTCGCAAGTGAAACCGCAGCCTTTTGGTAGCTCGGAAAAGTACTGTTAATCAGTTATTTAGCTTTAATTTTACTGAATATGTCGAAGACTTATCCTAGGGGATCGCCTGAAGCGTGTGTTAGGGGGACGACACGGCATATGCAGACGCTCCACGATGTAAAATCTACAATTTTTCTCTTTTTCGAACATTTGTGGGCATGTATATAGGTCGAGCCTGACTGGGGGGCATTACCGGCTGACTGGGGAAGCCGGCCAGAACAGAAGTGTTTTGGTTAAATGTTGGTGTCTGCGGGATCGGGTCTGAATCTACCCTTCCAAATTGCGGATTAATGTGTGGTCGCTTTGCGGCCCGCACTGTTGCGTTGTCGGGAATTCGGCGGCGTCGGTGTGTGTATTTGTGGTGCTTTGGCAGAGGCGCCCGCTTGAGAAGTAGGAACAGACGATGTCCGATTATAAAATTGACTGGTCAAACACGAATATTGACGGTGCTAACAGCGCCAACGGGCCTGACGGCTCTGTTGGCTTCACGGTCTCCACCCCTGAGAACGTAGATCACGATCAGTGGATGAAAGGGTCCGTTAACGGTGTTGACGGTCTGAAGGCATGGGATGTGGATGATCCGACCAAGGTCACAATCAACTTTAATGAGCCTGTCACAAATGTCTCGTTCGATCTGCTGGACGTCGACAGTGAAGAGCACGTCTTTGATGACCGGATCACAGTCGTCGCAAAGGATATCCACGGTAACATTCTGCCAGTTACCTTCACAGGACTGAACCACACGCAGTTCGCCAACAACGGACAACTTGACGCGACCGACAACCCAATCGAACAGGGTGATGCGGGCTCTGTTGTCGGTGTCACAATTCACGGCGAAGTGGCCTCGCTTGAGATCATCCTCGACAACGGGTCGGGCGCTGCACATTCCGGCACCGTCGGTTTGGGCGACATTCACTTCGATGCCGTGGCAGATGACCCTGCGCTGGATGGCTATGTCGAAGGCACGGACGGCAATGATGTGATCGATGTCAATTATGACGGCGATCCAGATGGCGACCGCATCAACGCGAATGATGCGATTTTGCCAGGCGAACAAGGCCAGGACGACGTTGTGCTGGCAGGGGCCGGTGACGACGTGGTGCGCAGCGGTTCAGGCAATGACGAAGTGTTCGGCGGCTCGGGCAACGACATGCTCTTCTCGGGCGGTGGCGATGATGTCGTCTTCGGCGGCTCTGGCAACGACAAGGTTGAGGCGAGTGCCGGTGACGATGTGGTCTTTGGTGGCTTCGGCAACGATGACATCTGGGGCGGCAAGAACAACGATGTGCTGTCCGGCAGCCTCGGTGCGGATAGCATTGACGGCGGAGATGGCGACGACACCCTCTCGGGGGGCAAAAGCAACGATCAGCTGAACGGTGGCTCCGGCAACGATCTGGTGTTCGGTGGTGCGGGATCGGACTCCATCACGGGCGGAGAGGGCAACGACACGCTGATCGGTGGCAGTCAGTCCTTCCACGGCACGCAGGACTTCAACGACCTGTCCGCAGGCGACCTGATCGAAGGCCAGTTCGTGGCCGATGGCGTGTCCATCACCTCTGCTGATCCGACGACACCTGTTATGGTCTTCGACTCGTCGAACCCCACAGGCGACGACAACGACCTTGCTACGGGCAACCTGGGCAACGTTTTGATCCTGTCCGAAGATCGTGACGCCACGGATCCTGACGACAATGCAAACGGCGGGACCTTCCTGATCAATTTCGAAAATCCAGCCTATGTGTCGTCACTGACACTTTTGGATGTCGAAGCAGGCGCCACGGTGAACTACTACGACTCGCACGGGAACTTCCTGCAGTCTGTAAACGTGACAACGGCCGACAACGGCCAGCATGTTGTGCATTCCAACATTAACTATGTCGGCCAGATCGAAGTCATCCTGAATGGCTCCGGTGCGATCGACAACCTGTCCTACAGCATCAATGAGGATGTCTTCGATGGCGGCGATGTCATTGATGGTGGCGCAGGCGATGATGTCATCGAAGGCAACGACGGCAATGATGTTCTGACCGGCGGCGCGGGCGACGACGAAATCTTCGGTGGCGACGATGCAGACCGGATCTTTGGCGGCGCGGGCGATGTGGTTGACGGGGGCGCAGGCGGCAACGACCACGACATCCTCGATCTGACTGGCGAAGGCCCGTTCGTCCTTGAAGATGTGACGCCTGACAGCAATGGCAACGGCATCAACGGTACGGTCGTATTCGTCGATGGCGACGGCAACCCAACTGGCGAGACCCTGACCTTCACCGAGATCGAAGAGATCCGCGGCGACGAAGTGAACCGTGGCCCTGACGCCAAGGACGACACTGCGACAACGGACGAAGACACGCCCGTTGAGATCACGGTTCTGGGCAACGACAGCGACCCTGAGGGTGACCCGCTGACCGTGACCGAGGCGACATCGCCTGACGGTGATGTTGTCATCAACGACGACGGTACAATCACCTTCACGCCGGACGATGATTTCAACGGCGATACGACAATCACTTACACCATCGATGACGGAAACGGCGGCACTGACACGGCGACAGTGACAGTGACTGTGAACCCGGTAAACGATGCGCCGATCGCTCGAGACGACACGGCTGAAACGGACGAAGATACTCCCGTTGAAATCACGGTTCTGGGCAACGACAGCGACCCAGACGGTGACCCGCTGACCGTGACCGAGGCGACATCGCCTGACGGTGACGTTGTGATCAACGACGACGGCACAATTACCTTCACACCCGACGATGGCTTCAACGGGCCCACGACGATCACCTACACGATCGACGATGGCAATGGTGGCACCGACACAGCGACCGTCGACGTCACTGTCAACGGCGTGAATGACGATCCGATTGTGTGCCCCGACCTCTATTTCGTTACCGAAGACGAAGGCGCGGGTGATGTTGACGGCAACGTCATCACCAATCCATCCGACAACAATGCGGGCCTCGACACCGACCCCGATGGAGACACGCTGACAGTTGTGGCCATCAATGGCGACGACACGTTGGTGGGGTCCTCGGTCGAAGGGTCCAACGGTGGTCTCTTCACGCTGAACCCGGACGGGTCGTTCGATTTCACGGCCAACGGCGAATTCGAAGAATTGGCCCCAGGTGAGACGGCTGATACCGTCATCACGTACACGGTATCCGACGGCAACGGCGGCACTGGTACGGCCACGCTGACCATTACAGTTCAGGGCATCAATGATGCGCCGAACGCCGAAGACAGCGCTTACGTGGTCGATCAGGATGAGGCTTTTGGCGATCTGGACGCCAACGCCATCACGGATGACACAGGCAACGGTGCAGACAGCGACCCTGAGGGGGATGACCTGACGGTTGTGTCTGTGGACGGTGTTGATGGCAATGTTGGTCAGCCTGTTGCCGGGGACAATGGTGGTCAGTTCGTGATCAATGCGGACGGCTCTGTTGACTTCAGCGCGGACGGCGACTTTGACGATCTGGGTGAGGGCGAGACGGCTTCGACGTCTGTGACCTACACGATCGCCGATGAGGACGGTCTGGAAGACACGGCGACGGTGACGTTCACGGTGACCGGATCCAACGACGGCCCTGTTGCGGTCGAGGATACGTTCGATGCAGGCGAAGACGATCCAGCGGCTGAGCTGGGCAACGTCCTGGACAACGACGACGACCCCGACGGCGACGACCTGAGCGTATCCGAGGTGAACGGCGACCCCGCCAACGTGGGCGAACCTGTCCCAGGCGACCAGGGTGGCCTTGTCACAATCAACCCCGACGGCACCATCACCTTCGACCCCAACGGCGACTTCGAGGAGCTGGGCGAGGGCGAGACAGCCACGACCACGGTCACCTACACGGTCACCGACGGCAATGGCGGTGAGGACACCGAAACGGTGACCGTCACCATCACCGGCACCAACGACGCGCCTGTTGCGGTTCTGGACGAAGACGCGACCGATCAGGATACGGCGATTGTTCTGGACAACGTTCTGGGCAACGACGAAGACCCTGAGAATGATCCTCTGACGGTGTCTGAGGTGAACGGTGCGCCTTTGAATGTGGGTGAGCCTGTCGAGGGCGACAACGGCGGTACATTCGTGATCAACGCGGATGGCACGGCGACGTTCAACCCGGATGGCGACTTCGACGATCTGGCCGACGGCGAGACGGAGCAGACCACGGTCACCTACACAATCACCGACGAAGACGGCGCGACCGACACGACGACTGTCACAGTCACGGTCACCGGTGGCAACGACGGCCCTGTAGCTGTGGAAGACACCGGCGAGACGGATCAGGACACGGTTCTTGATCTGGACAACGTGCTGGGCAACGACAGCGATCCGGACGGCGACGACCTGACGGTGGCTGACGTGAACGGCGACCCTGCCAACGTGGGCGAACCTGTGGCGGGCGACAACGGCGGCCTGATCACCATCAACGAAGACGGCACAGCCAGCTTCGACCCCAACGGCGACTTCGACGATCTGGGCGAAGGTGAGACCGCGGAGACCACGGTCACCTACACGGTCACCGACGGCAACGGCGGTGAGGACACGACGACTGTGACAGTCACCGTGACCGGCACCAACGACGCACCAGAGGCGACCAACAACACCTATGTCGTCACGCAGGACGAAGCCTTCGGCGACGAAGACGGCAATGCGATCACCGAAGATACCGGCGATGGCGTGGACAGCGATCCTGAGGGGGATGACCTGACGGTTGTGTCTGTGGACGGTGTTGATGGCAATGTTGGTCAGCCTGTTGCCGGGGACAATGGTGGTCAGTTCGTGATCAATGCGGACGGCTCTGTTGACTTCAGCGCGGACGGCGACTTTGACGATCTGGGTGAGGGCGAGACGGCTTCGACGTCTGTGACCTACACGATCGCGGATGAGGACGGTCTGGAAGACACGGCGACGGTGACCTTCACGGTGACCGGATCCAACGACGGCCCTGTTGCGGTCGAGGATACGTTTGATGCAGGCGAAGACGATCCAGCGGCTGAGCTGGGCAACGTCCTGGACAACGACGACGACCCCGACGGCGACGACCTGACGGTCGCAGCAGTCAACGGCGACCCCGCCAACGTGGGTGAACCTGTCCCAGGCGACCAGGGTGGCCTTGTCACAATCAACCCCGACGGCACCATCACCTTCGACCCCAACGGCGACTTCGAGGAGTTGTCACCAGGTGAGACGTCCGAGACAACTGTGACCTATACGGTCACGGATCCTTCGGGCGAAACGTCGACGACGACTGTTACGATCACTGTAACTGGTGAAAATGACGGGCCGGATGCCACAGACAACGCATACACAGTCACGCTGACCGAAGATGCGGGCGATGTGGATGGCAATGTCATCACGGATGACACCGGAGACGGTGTGGACAGCGACCCAGAGGACGATGATCTGACGGTTGTGGCTGTTGACGGTGATCCGGCCAATGTGGGTGAACCTGTGGCGGGCGACAATGGTGGCCTGTTCACCATCAACCCCGATGGCACAGTCGATTTCGACGCCAATGGTGATTTCGATGACCTTGGTCTGAACGACACCGACACGACGTCTATCACCTACACCATCGTCGATGAGAACGGCGCAGAGGACACGGCCACGGTCACGTTCACTGTCACCGGCATCAACGACGGCACGGTTCAGGGCACCGCGGGTGACGACATCATCAACCCCGACATCCCATATGTGGATGCCGACGGTGATATCGTGGATGCTGGCGACGGCATCTTGCCGGGCGACGAAGGCACAGACAACGACCTGATCCTTGGCTTTGAGGGGGATGACACCATTCAAGCGGGCGAGGGCGATGACGTTGTCTTCGGCGGCGCGGATGATGACAGCATCACCGGCAATGCAGGTGACGACGATCTGTCCGGCGATGAGGGTAATGATATTATCCGCGGCGGCACCGACGACGACACCTTGGCTGGCGGCGACGGCATGGACATGTTGTTCGGCGGCGCAAACGATGACACCCTTGATGGGGGTGACGGCGACGACAAGATCGAAGGCGGCTCCGGCGATGACACGCTCATCGGTGGCTTGGGCAACGACGATCTTTGGGGCGCATCCGGTGACGACAGTGTTGACGGGGGCGAGGGCGATGACACGATCGCAACCGCCGAAGGCAACGATATCGTCGAAGGTGGGGACGGTGATGACATCATCGACACCGCCAACGATGAGCCTCCGTTCGAGAACCCGTTCAGCCCAGAGAACCTGCCGGATGTCGGGTACCCAGGTCTGTATCCTGCGGACACCGATCCCAACGATGACCTCGATACCGTCTTTGGCGGGGCTGGCAACGACAGCATTGTCACCGGTGATGACGATGACACTATCTTTGGTGGATCGGGCGACGACACGATCGACGCCGGCTTTGATGACGACAGCGTCGAAGGTGGCTCGGGCGATGACACGATCATCGGCTCCGAGGGCAACGACGTTATCATCGGCGAAGAGGGCAATGACCTGATCTTCGGCGGTCTGGCCAACGGTCAGGGCGGCTTTGCCAACCTGCCGGACGATCTGGATGGCGACGGCGACAGCAACGACCCAGGCGAAGACCTTGTCACCGACAACAACAACGACACGTTGTTTGGCGGCGCTGGCAACGACACCATCTTCGGTGAAGACGACGACGATACGCTGTTTGGTGGCACCGGTCAGGATACGCTGTTTGGTGGCGTGGACGACGATGTGATCAACGGTGACGAAGGCGAAGACGTCATCACCGGTGGTCAGGGCGCTGACAGCCAGTTCGGTGGTCTGGGCGATGACCTGTTCATCGTCGATGAGCCCGGCGAAGGTGCAGGCGACGTGATCGTCGGGGGCGAAGACCCCGATCTGGACGGCGACGGCGAAAGTGACGATGTGGACGTTCTTGACCTGACAGGGTCCAACGTTGACTTCATCACCTACGTTGATGGCGACCCAGAGGCCGGTACGGTGACGTTCCAAGACGGGTCAACGCTGACCTTCTCGGAAATCGAGAACGTGATCCCATGCTTTACGCCGGGCACCACGATCGCGACACCGAAAGGCGAACGTCTGGTCGAGGAGCTGCGCGAAGGCGACCGCATCATCACCCGCGACAATGGCATCCAAGAGATCCGTTGGGTGGGCCGCAAGGAGATGTCCGGTACGCAACTGGTGCAGAATCCGCACCTCAAGCCGATCCTGATCAAGGCCGGTGCCTTGGGCAACGGTCTGCCTGAACGGGACATGCTGGTCAGCCCGAACCACCGCTGCCTGGTCGCAAGCGAGAAAACACAGCTCTACTTCGAAGAGCGTGAAGTCCTCGCCGCAGCCAAGCATCTGGTGGGCGCGGAAGGCATCCACGAAGTGGACGTGATGGGCACTGCCTATATCCACTTCATGTTCGACCGCCACGAAGTGGTTTTGTCGAACGGGGCCTGGACCGAAAGCTTCCAGCCGGGTGATTACAGCCTCAAAGGCATTGGCAACAGCCAGCGCAATGAAATCTTTGAGCTGTTCCCAGAACTGGCCACCAAGACAGGCCTTGGCAACTATCAGTCCGCGCGTCGCGCCCTGAAGAAGCACGAAGCCCGCCTGTTGGTGAAGTAATATGCAGCTGCCCCCGACTGTGTAAGTGGTCGGGTGTGGTACAAGAGCCGAGGCACCTGAGGTGCCTCGGCTTTTTTAGTCAAAGGCCCGTGTTTCTATTTTGGCGACAATTATGGCACCAAGCTTCCATTGTCGTCGGCAACGGGCCAACATTGCGCAGGTTACCTAATTTTCACTTAATGATTTTGATGCGGCGCTTTTCCCCGTTAAAGATAATGTCGTATTGCATAGGTCCATCGTACAACTGTTACCGGGGGGTATTGTGCCGACATCTTTTGAAGTTCTGTTTCTTGGAAATTTGCCCGACATCGACGCGGGTGAAGGCAACCAGTTTGTAAGCCAGACTGCGGTCAATAGCTGGCTCGGGACGTATGGGAGTGCGTCAGATCCTTTGGCGTCAACGGATAACGTCAAAGACTGGGAAGCCGATAGTTTTTCTGGCGGGATCGAAGCCAACTCTTACGATATTGATAACACTGCGTCGAATGACACCTTTACCGTTGATGGCGTAACGCAAACCCACGACTCCACAATGATCTTCAATGCGACGATCACCTATTTTGATGGGACGACAGCCAATATCACTGCGGTTGTGACCCAGGCTACAAATGGTGATGTCTATTTGATGCCCGAATTCAGCGCGAATGCTGACCAAGCCGCAATTGAGGCGGCTCCCATTCAGTCGATCCAATTGATTTCGCCCGTTTACGCCAACGGCAACCCCGGGCAAGGCTACAACCTTGTCGCCGACAGACAGGCCGCGGATCTGGTCCCGTGTTTCACCTTAGGGACAATGATCGCGACAGATCGGGGTGAAATCCCGGTCGAGGCTCTTAAAGTCGATGACCGTGTGATGACCCGCGACAATGGATTGCAATCGATCCGGTGGATCGGCAGGCGTGATCTGACGAAAAAAGAGGTGTCCATCAAACCCGATTGGGCACCTGTTCGATTTGCCGCTGGTGCATTTTCAGGGGCCGTGCCTGAGACAGATTTAGTTTTGTCACCCAACCATCGGGTCTTAATCACGGGCGAACAGGCTGCATTATATTTCGGTGAGAACGAGGTGTTGGTCGCCGCCAAACACTTGTTGGCAATGCACGATGTATCGCGAGAGGCACCAGGAGATGTGGCGTATTTTCACATCATGTTCGACCGTCATGAGGTGATTCTGTCCAATGGCGCCTGGACTGAAAGTTTTCAGCCCGCTGACTATAGCCTCAAAGGGATCGGTGAAAGCCAACGCGCGGAGTTGTTTGACCTTTTCCCCGAATTGTCCACGACGGCGGGCCTTGGCAACTATCAGTCCGCGCGTCGGGCCCTGAAAAAGCACGAAGCCTGTCTATTGGTTTAACACCTACTCCCACGTCCAGATTGCGTCCGTGATCGGGTGTAACACTGCAAGGCCGAGACGCAACACCGCGCCTCGGCCTTAATTTTGGGGCCAAGGTTGGGCCCTGCGAATGTGTCAGTGCGACAATTTGTCAGAAATTAATGTCCATAAAAACTATTCGCTGAAATGTTGTCTTTTTTGAAAACATATCTGTGACGGATCGTGTTGCTCTGACCTCTTCTGCTGTGCGGTCAGCCGACTAGATAGACGTCAACGTAAACAAAGCCCCCCAAGGATTGCCCCCCGCAATCGCGAAAAAAAGGTCAAGAAACATGGCACGCGAATTTGGAACGAACGGAGACGATACGCTCACAGGTGGAAATGACGCCGATCAATTGTTTGGCGGCGATGGAGATGACACCCTACGTGGCGGCAACAACAGTGACCGGCTGTTTGGTGGCTCAGGTGACGATACACTTGAAGGCGATCGCGGCGGCGATAGGCTTTTTGGTGGCAGTGGCAATGACAGTATTGACGGCGGTGAAGGCAGCGACCGGATCGACGCCGGCGATGGGGATGACACGATCTTTGGTGGGGTTGGCCAGGACCTGATTTTCGGTGGGGCAGGAAACGATTTTATCGACGGTGACGGCCCCGGTGGCAACGAACAGAGCGATCGGATCTTCGGGGGGGCTGGAGACGACACGATTATCGGGGATGGCAATCAGGATCAGTTGTTCGGCGGATCTGGAAACGATCAATTTATCGTTTCCAACGATGGGACGAATTTCAATAATATCCTTGTCGATGGCGGTGAAAACGGGGGGGATTTGGACATTCTCGATCTGTCCGAATTCTTCGCGCAAGATCCCGATACGCAAATCATATTTGAAGACGGTGGACCCGGCGAAGAGAACGGGCGCATTCTGCTGCGCGGCTCTGACGGGCGCGAATTCGGCCGGATCACTTTTCGGGACATCGAAGAAATCCGGACCGATCCCATCTGCTTCGTTCCTGGCACGTGGATTGCCACACCAAATGGCCAACGACGTGTCGAAGACCTTGTACCAGGCGATATGGTCTTCACCCGTGACAACGGCCTACAAACTGTGCAGTGGACGGGTGCCCGGACTATGACCAGGACCGAGCTTATGGCGCAGCCGAACTTCCATCCCATTTTGATCCGGGCTGGGGCATTGGGACAAGGTCTGCCGGAACAAGACCTCATGGTCTCGCCCAATCACCGCGTTCTACTGATGGGCGAGCGCGCTGCGCTGTATTTTGAAGAGAACGAGGTTTTGTCGTCGGCGAAATATCTCGTCGGTACCCCAGGGATTGAGCGGATAACTTTGCCTGAGGTGCGCTATATTCACGTGATGTTTGAGCGTCATGAGGTCATTTTGTCGAATGGCGCCTGGACAGAGAGTTTTCAGGCGGGTGCCTATGGCATGTCCAGTCTTGATGGCGATCAACGCCGTGAAGTTTTCACCCTGTTCCCTGAATTGGCAAATGAAGACATGAACGCAGACTGGGCGGCCGCTCGCCGCATTTTGAAGCGTCATGAGGTGCAGGTTTTCACCGCTTAGAGTTTTTGCGGTAGGTCTTCCAGTCTTCTGGTGTGTCGAGGTCGAGCCGCGCTTTTTGTCCAGCGAGGGGGATAAAGGCGGTTTCTGCCTCGTAGGTGGTGCAAATACGGACTGCGCCGCGATCCCCTGTCAAGATTTCGAAATCTTTCCAGATCCGACGGGCGAAATAAACGGGATGGCCGGGTATTCCGTCGTCTGTCGTTGCCCGCACTATGGGGGCCGCATTTTCTTGGGCGGCGGCGTGAAGGATTTTCAGATCCTCAGCTGTGATGTCCGGCATATCAGCGGGCAAAATGATCACGCCCCTTGCTTGACTGGGCAGGGCTGCGAGCCCCGCGCGAATGCTGTCCGACATCTGACCTTCGACGGGCACCTTGGTGATCGTATCTGGAACCACGTCGTGGCGAGGGTGCGGGGCCGGGGGGAGGGTCACGAAGGTCCGCGCGACTGAGGCCCCGCGCATCAGTTGCAGACGCAGGAGCGGCGTGCCGTTCAGAACTTCGAGAAGTTTGTCCCCCCCGCGCATGCGGCTGGACAGGCCCGCGGCAAGATAAAGTATTGCGATCATGGTGCCACTGTCCGGCAGGAATGCCTAAAATTCCAGAATTTTAGGGCCTCCGGCGGGAGTTTATTGGGTCAGATGAAGGTCAGCCGCGCATCCGCGTGCCGTCCGGATCAAACAATGGGGTCGTGATGAGCGTGGCGGGGCGGCGGTCGCCCAGAAGTTCGATATCAACCTTGAGGCCTTCGGTGGCGCGATCCTTGGGAATGAGCCCAAAGGCGATGGATTTGCCCAAGTGGTGCGAGTAGCCGCCTGAGGTGCAAAAGCCGATGACGGTGTCGTCCTCGAAGATCGGTTCATAGGCGGTGACATCGGTATCCGTGGCATCCACGAGGAAGGTCGCCAAGGTGCGGTCCGGGTCGTCAGCCATGGTTGCCTCTTTGCCGATAAAGTCTTTGAACCAGTCGATAAAGCGGTCCATTCCGACCTCTTTGGCGGTGTAATCGGGGCTGAATTCCCGCATCCATGAGCCGAAGTGACGATCCAGTCTGAGGGACATGATGGCGCGCATGCCGAAGGGCGTGACGCCCATGGCGGCGCCTTGCGTCCACAAAGTTGTCCACAGGGCGCGTTGGTCCATGGGATCACAGTAGATTTCATACCCCAGATCGCCGGTATAACTGACCCGCTGCACAATGCAGGCGGTCTGTCCGATGGTCATGGGGCGGACGTCCAAAAAGCGCAGGTCGGCGGTGTCGCGGGTGCAAGCTGCAAGGAGGGTCTTGGCCTGGGGGCCTGCAATGGAGAACCCTGTCAATTTATCGCTTATGTTTTCGATGCTTACGCCATCTTCTTCATGTTGCATGAACCAACGCATATGCTGTGCCTGGGCGCCATAGGATGCCGTTAAATGGAATGTAAATTCATCCTGACAGGAGACGGTAAAGTCCCCCAAAAGCTTACCTTTTTCAGACAGCATTGGTGTCAAGGAAAGGCGACCCGGCTTGGGGATGCGACCGGCCATTATATGGTCCAACCAGGCCCGTGCGCGGGGGCCTTTGATGCGGTATTTCCCAAAGTTATGCACTTCGGTGATCCCGACGCCTTCACGCACACCGCGCACTTCACGTGCAATTGCGTCCCAAGCGTCCGAGCGGCGGAAGGACGGGGTTTCATAGGTCGGGTCCCCGTCCTGGGCGAAGTAGTTCACGACCTCTAGTCCGTATTGGTGGCCAAAGACCGCGCCCATGTCTTCGAAGACATCATACATCGGCGTTGTGCGGTGGGGCCGCGCGGCGGGCAGTTCTTCGTTGGGATAGGCGATTGAAAATCGTTTCTGGTAATTCTCGATCACCTTGGGCCGCGTATAGCCCGGCGTGATCCAATCCCCGAAACGGGCCACATCCATGGCGGACACATCGCGTTCGCATTCGCCTGTGACCATCCATTGGGCGAGCATGAGCCCCACGCCGCCCCCCTGAGAGAACCCCGCCATCACCCCACAGGCTGACCAATAGCCGCGCATCCCCGGAACAGGTCCGACCAGCGGATTGCCGTCAGGGGCAAAGGTGAAGGGGCCATGGACCACGGATTTGACGCCCGCACGTTCAAGGGCGGGAAAGCGTTTGTAAGCAAAGGCAATGCTGTCTTCGATTTTGTCGAAATCATCGGGCAGCAGTTCATGCCCGAAGGACCATGGCGTGCCATCGACGGCCCAGGGGCGGCAGGGTTGTTCGTAAAACCCGATGCACAATCCGCGCCCTTCCTGGCGGAGATAGCTTTCGCCAGCGGGGTCCATGACATGGGGGTGTTCGCTGTCGCGCTCATAAATCTCGGGCACATCGTCTGTGACGATATACTGGTGTTCCATCGGGTGCAGGGGGGCGTAAATGCCGGCCATGGCGGCGACCTCACGGGCCCAGAGACCGCCGGCATTGACCACGTGTTCGGTGTGAATGGTGCCTTTGTCTGTGACAACATCCCATGTGCCATCGGGTCGCTGGGTGGTGGCCGTGACCATGCAGTGGGTTTCAATCGTGGCACCGCCCATGCGGGCGGCCTTGGCGTAGGCATGTGTTGTGCCAGATGGGTCAAGATGCCCGTCCAGCGGATCATAAAGCGCGCCCAAGATGCCGTCGGTGTTGGCAATGGGGGCAATTTTGCGGATCTCATCAGGGCCGATGATCTCAGTCTCAAGCCCCATGTAGCGGTGTTTGGCCCGTTCGGCGACCAGCATGTCGAAGCGGTCTTTGTTGTCGGCCAAGGTCACGCCGCCCACATGGTGCAGTCCGCAGGACATGCCGGTGATCTCCTCCAGCTCTTTATACAGCTTGATGGTGTAGCCCTGTAGAGCCGCCATATTGGTGTCGCCGTTGAGGGTGTGAAACCCGCCCGCGGCATGCCACGTGGAACCTGACGTCAATTCGCTGCGTTCTACAAGCATGACATCAGACCACCCCAGTTTCGTAAGATGATACAGCACGGATGCGCCCACGACGCCGCCGCCGATGACAACCACTTGGCTGGTGTTTTTCATAGGGGTGGTCCTTTGACTGATCTTCGGAAACGCTATCGTCCTGTCTGTTTTGCGCAAGATCGAAAACGACACCGGATGTCGCAGCCAGGGCGGATGGTGGAATGATAAAGGCGATCACAAGCAAACTTGTCGCATGGCCAAAACTGATCCTGCGCATTCTGCGGGAGGTGTCGCGCACCTTGGTGGCGCGGGTGATCATTCTGGGCGCGATGGCTTTGGTGGCCCTTGGGGTCGCAACAGTGATCGGGCCGCTGTTGCCGGACGACGTCTCTGGCGTTGTCAGCGGCAAGGCGGCGGACAGGCTCTTGTCGATTATCGCCAACGCCATGTTGGCGGTTACGACCTTTTCCCTGACCGTTATGGTGACGGTGTATCGCAATTCCTCGTCCCAGTTCACGCCGCGCACGCACCGCCTGATTATTCAGGATCCGACCACGCAGAACACATTGGCGGGGTTCATCGGGGCCTATGTGTACGCGTTGACCGCAATTATCCTGCGTGAGTTGAACATCTTTGCTGATGAACGGGCCTTGGTGCTGTTCGGCATGACAGTGTTGGTGCTGTGTTATGTGGTCTGGTCCCTGATCCGCTGGGTCGTGCACTTGCAGACCTTTGGCAGTTTGATGGACACCACCCGCCAGATAGAAGACATCACATCGACCCAATTTCAGGACCGATTGAAAACCCCGTGTCTGGGCGCGCATCCATGGGATGACAGCGTTGAGGTTCCCCAAAACGCCACAGCCTTTCGTGCGGACGAAAGCGGTTACGTGCAGCATATCTATCAGGAATCCCTCAATGACCGGGCGGAGGCCTATGGCTGCGATGTCTATCTGATCGAAAGCCCAGGCGCCTTCGTGATGCGGGGGGAGGTTTTGGCCTATTGGGTGCAAACCGATCCCCCCGACACCGCGAATGACACCAAGTCCTTCGACAAGGTCTTGGATGCGCATATCAAAATGGGCGACGTGCGGACCTACGAACAGGATCCCAGATTTGGGCTGATGGCCATGGGGGAAATTGCATCCAAGGCCCTGTCGCCAGGCATCAATGACCCAGGCACGGCCATTGATGTCATCACGCGGCTGTCGCGCATTTTGACGTACTACCGTGATGAGACGGACATTGACGGCCCCCCCGCGCACGCCCGACTTTGGATCAAGCCGCTGAGCCCCTACGATCTGATTGAGGACGCCTTTGGGGCTTTGGCCCGCGACGGTGCCGCTTTGATTGAGGTCCAACAGCGACTTCAGTCCAGTTTTCGCCGTTTGATCGACCATGATGACCCGCAAATGCGGGATGCCGCATTCAAGGCTGCTTGTATCGAATTCCAGCGCGCCCAGCAGGCGCTGAACTTTGCGCCTGACATGGACAGGTTGCGCAAATCCACCTCGTCCCGGGTGTTGGACAGTCTGGACAGCGAAAATGCGGATCATCCGACGACAGACCCAGACACAGACCCAGTCGGGGGACGGGAATAGCGGTCACAGCGCGACGAAAGATGTCGGGAACGGGACATTCTGACGGGGGCGCTGCGGGCAGGCTGGACGCAGATCACACCAAGAGGTTTTCATGCGTACCCATGCCCAAGCTGTCGTCATCGGGGGCGGCGTTATCGGTTGCTCCATCCTGTATCACCTGGCCAAGCTGGGCTGGACAGATGTTGTCTTGCTGGAACGCGATGAGTTGACGTCAGGGTCCACATGGCATGCTGCCGCCAATATTCACGGGCTGCATGACAGCACGAATATCTCACGAATTCAGCACTATACGATGAACCTTTATACTGAGTTGGAGGCCGAGACAGGCCAGTCGTGTGGCGTTTTCCAGCCCGGCAGCCTGTATCTGGCCCAGACCGAAGACCGCGAACATCAGCTGCGTTTGCAGGCCGCCAAGGCGAAGTTTTACGGGATGAATTTTCATGAGGTTGACCGTGCCGAGGCTGAACGCCTCCACCCGTTGGTCAATTATGACGGCATCCGGTGCATTATGTTTGAACCCGATGGCGGCAACGTGGACCCCAGCGGCGTCACAAACGCCTACGCGGTGGGTGCGCGCCAGCGCGGTGCGGAGATTATGCGGTTTTGCCCTGTCACCGCGACACTTCAGCAGCCCGACGGGACATGGATCGTCGAAACACCAAAGGGCAACATTCACACCGAATGGGTCATCAATGCAGCGGGGCTTTGGGGGCGAGAGGTTGCCAAACTCGCTGGAATTGAGCTGCCATTGCTGCCGACGGAACACCAGTATTTTGTCACTGAAACCATAGCTGAGATTACCGCGATGGACCGGCGTTTGCCGTCGGTCGCGGACCGCGACGGGGAATATTATCTGCGCCAGGAAGGGCAGGGGCTGCTTGTTGGAGCCTACGAAAAAGACGTGCGGTTTTGGGCCGAAGGCGGCACGCCGCAGGGCTTCGGGCATGAGCTGTTTGCCGACGATCTGGAACGGATCGAGGACAACATGATGCGCGCCATCGACCGTGTGCCTGTCGTGGGTGAGGCGGGGATCAAGCGTGTGATCAATGGCCCGATGATCTGGTCTCCGGACAGCAACGTGCTGTTTGGGCCGCACCCCGATTTGCGGAATTACTTTTGCTGCAACGGTATCATTCCTGGGTTCAGCCAGTCGGGGGGCATGGGACTGATGGCGGCCGAATGGATCACGAAGGGCGAATCCACCTATGACATGTTCGCGTGGGACGTGGCGCGCTTTGGCGCTTGGGCCGACGCGGCCTTCACCAAGGCGCGTGTGGGTGATCAATATGCACACCGTTTCAAGATCCATTTCCCCGGGGAAGAACGCGACGCTGGGCGGCCTGTGCGCACGCGTCCTATTTACGCGATGCAGCGCGATTTGGGGGGCGTCTTTGGGCTTAACTACGGCTGGGAACATCCTGCGTATTTTGACAAAGACGTGCCCGATAGCGCCGGTTTCACCCGCCAGCCCTGGTTTGACAGCGTCGGTCGTGAGGCGAAGATGCTGCGGCAAGCTGTTGGGATCATTGATATTTCCAACTTTGCCAAATACGTCTGTAAAGGCCCCGGGGCGAAGGATTGGCTGACTGCGGTCTTCGCCAACCGTATGCCAGATGTCGTTGGAAGATCCTGCCTCACACCCTTGATTGGGGTGAACGGTGGCATCGCGGGGGATTTCACAGTCACCCGTCGCGCCGAGGATGAATTTTGGGTCATCGGGTCCGGCATGGCGGAGCGGTATCATCAACGTTTTTGGGCGATGGTCCCCTTGCCGAAGGACACCACGTTTGAAAGCCGAACAGAGGCGCTGTGCGGGTTCAACATTGCTGGACCTTGGTCGCGTAAGCTTTTGCAATCGTTGACGAATACGTCATTGCAGGCCGCGGAGTGGCCATTCATGCGGTCGGGCGAAATTGAGATTGCGGGCGTGTCCTGCACCGCCCTTCGCGTGTCCTTTACCGGCGATCTGGGGTGGGAGGTCTATTGCCCAGAGGCCGATCAAATTACTGTCTACAAGGCCCTTATGGACGCGGCTGCGTCCTTGGGCGGAGGGCCTGTTGGGTCGCGCGCGTTGATGTCTTTGCGGGTGGAAAAGGGCTATGGCTCATGGGGCCGCGAATACAGTCCCGAGTATTGGCCACAGGAGGTTGGGTTAGATCGCTTAGTAAAGGCAGATAAGGATTTCCTTCATAAAGACAGCTACTTAAAGGTCAAAGATAATGCGCCACGTGAAGTTCTGTCGTTGATCCATATCACGGATGTAAAGACCGCCGATGCGACGGGCGGTGAGCCTATTTTTCTGCCTGACGGCACGCCTGTTGGCCGCGTGACGTCCGGCGCATACGGTTATTCTGTCGATATGTCGCTGGCGCTGGGATACCTGAAAGACGTGCCCGCAGGAACGGCGGTGGAGGTCATGATTTTGGGGAAACCGCACCGGGGTGTGGTGTTGAACAAACCACCGTTTGATCCTGAGGGACGCCGTTTGAGGGGCTGATTCAGGCGTATGGTTTGCGTATGGCTGGCGTATGGCAACCGTATGGCAGCGGTTGCCATATCATCGCGTTTCTACGGAATGATGCGCGTGTATTTGGTGCCCTCGATCGTGGCCCCAGCGCGAAACCCGGCCTGCGCGAACACAACGGCAATCACCGGCGCGAGGGAGGTTGTCGTCTCAGCCCGCAACGTCTCACCCGTGTCATTCAGCGCATATTCGATGTCAGCACCAGCAGCCCAGCCGTTTGCACGGCGAAAATCCATCAACGCATCCTGTGTCATGAAGAACAGGACGGTGGAATATTGCTGTGCACCGATCTGCAACCCGGCGCTGCCCGCTGTGGCTGAATAATAGTCCACGGTTGTCGGGCCGACTTTCAGCGCGCCGCGCCCGAAAGACGCCCCAAGGCCCAAGCCGGCCTCTGTCACGACGGGCATGACCAACATGCCGCTGGCTTTGGTCGACAGATCCCGTGTGCCGGGGAAATTGTTATACATGAATGACAGGGTGCTATCGACGCGCGCGTCAATTTCAGCGGCACCATTTCCGCCGATGCCATTTCCGCATGCGGAGAGGGTTGTGGTTGCCAGCGCAGAAAGCGCAAAGCTGCGTCTTGAAAGAAGGGTCATAACTGCCTCGTGCCTATGGATCGGGGTTTGTCCCCGTTATGGGCAAACTATAGGCGGCAAATCCCAATCTGTCAGCAGGAAGATGCATCAACCGCCCAAGTGAGTCCGTGAGGTCACGGCTTGGCGGGTGAGGGCGTTGCTGTCTCTGTCTTTTTCTTGGCGGCCTTGACCTTGGCGGCGAGGTCCTTGGCGATGGCGAAGGCCCCTTGGATTTTGTCGCGATCGCTGCCCCAATCGCGGCGCACAACGATTTTGTTGTCCTTGACCTTGGCCAGCCCGCGTTGGTCTTCGATGAATTCCACAAGACCCTCGGGGGAGGCGAATTTGTCGTTGTGAAACCGGATCGTCGCGCCCTTTGGCCCACCATCCAGCTGGCTAATGCCGGCCCGTTTGCACATGGCTTTGATGCGCACAACGAGCATGAGGGTGTTCACCTCACGCGGCAATTTTCCAAAGCGATCAATGAGTTCTGCGGCGAACCCTTCAAGTTCCACCTTGGTCGTCAGATCGCTGAGACGGCGGTAGAGGCCAAGGCGCACATCCAGATCGGGCACGTAATCTTCGGGGATCAACACGGGCACGCCAAGGTTGATCTGTGGCGCCCATTGGCCATCATCGACAAGGGTAACCTCACCCGATTTGATCTTGGCGATCTGTTCTTCGAGCATGGATTGATAGAGTTCATAGCCCACTTCGCGCATTTGGCCCGATTGTTCTTCGCCCAGCAGGTTGCCCGCACCGCGAATGTCGAGGTCTTGGGACGCAAGCGTGAAACCCGCGCCCAGCGTGTCGATGGACCCCAAAACCTTCAGGCGTTTTTCCGCCTGCGGGGTGAGTTTTTGACGCGGCTTATATGTCAGATAGGCATATGCGCGGGTTTTGGAGCGCCCGACGCGACCCCGAATTTGATAGAGTTGCGCAAGGCCAAACATATCGGCGCGGTGCACGATCATGGTGTTGGCCGTGGGGATGTCGAGGCCGGATTCAACGATGGTGGTCGCCAGCAGCACGTCATATTTGCCGTCGTAAAAGGCGTTCATCCGGTCATCGAGTTCGCCTGCGGCCATTTGGCCATTGGCGGTCACATAGGTGACTTCGGGGACTTCGGTTTTTAGGAACTCTTCGATGTCGGGCAGGTCGGACACGCGCGGCACGACAAAGAAGGATTGCCCGCCGCGATAATGTTCCCGCAGGAGCGCCTCGCGGATGGTCACCGTGTCAAATTCGCTGACATAGGTGCGGATCGCGAGGCGGTCGACGGGGGGCGTGCCGATTATGGAAAGCTCCCGCACGCCGGACAAAGAAAGCTGCAATGTCCGTGGGATAGGCGTCGCTGTTAATGTCAGAACGTGGATGTCCGTGCGCATCTGTTTCAGACGTTCTTTGTGTTGGACGCCGAAATGCTGTTCTTCGTCGATGACGATGAAGCCAAGGTTTTTGAAGCGAATGGATTTGGCCAAGAGCGCATGGGTGCCGATGACGATGTCAACGATGCCTTTGGCGATGCCTTCGCGGGTGTCGGCGGCCTCTTTCGTGCCAACAAAGCGCGATAAGGGTCTGACATTAATGGGAAAACCACGGAAGCGTTCTGCGAAGTTCTTGTAGTGTTGGCGCGCCAGCAGGGTCGTGGGCGCGATAATGGCGACCTGCACGCCGGACATGGCGGCCACAAAGGCGGCGCGGATCGCGACCTCGGTCTTGCCGAAGCCCACATCGCCGCAGACAAGACGATCCATCGGCGCGCCAGAGCCGAGGTCTTCGAGGACGTCCGAAATCGCCTGCAGCTGATCGTCCGTTTCCGCGTAGGGAAAGCGGGCGAGGAACTGATCCCACATGCCATCGGGCGGGGTCAGGGCCGGGGCTGTGCGCAAGGCGCGTTCGGCGGCCACGCGAATAAGACGTTCGGCCATTTCGCGGATGCGTTCTTTCAGCTTGGCCTTTTTCGCCTGCCACGCGCCACCGCCAAGTTTGTCCAGCAGGCCGACCTCATGCCCGAACCGCGACAGAAGTTCGATGTTTTCTACCGGCAGGTAAAGCTTTGATTGTTCGGCATATTCGAGCAGCAGACATTCATGGGCAGCCCCTGCGGCTGTCACAACCTCAAGCCCCAGATAGCGGCCCACGCCGTGATCCACATGCACCACCAGATCGCCGGGGCTGAGGGATTGGGTTTCCGTCAGAAAATTATCAGCCCGCTTTTTGCGTTTGGTTTGGCGGATCAGTCGGTCGCCCAGCACGTCTTGTTCAGACACCACCGTCAACGTCTGGTCAGCACCTTTGGCCAGCGGGCCTTCGAAGCCGTGTTCCAGCGCCAAGACGGCCAGATGCAGGCCGGTTTTGCCGACGCGGGTGAAATCGGTCACGGGGATCGCTTCGCCCACGCCTTCGTCTTCGATAAGACCCATCAGACGTTCACGCGCACCTTCGGAATAGGAGGCGACGACAACGGGCCCGTTTTGCATTTTCGCTTTAAGATGCGTGGCCAAGGCACCGAAAAGGCTGATAGATTCCTGCTGACGTTCAGGTGCGAAATCGCGCCCGATGCGGCCGCCTGCGTCTGTAACACCGGGGCCAGTGGCCTGTGGCAGGGCGGCAAATTGCAACACGCGGTGCGCCGCGGTGGCCGCGTTCCATGCCTTGGGATCAAGGTAAAGCGTCTCCGGTGGGGCCGGTTTATACACGCTGTCCATCCGGCCCTTGGCCTTCATCGCCTCTTGGCGGGCATCATATTGGTCCGCGATCGTGTCCCACCGGGCCTGACGCTGGGCCGCGTTCTGGTCATCAAGGGTGATTGTCGCGGCGGGCAGGTAATCAAACAGGGTTTCCAGCCGGTCATGGAAAAAGCCCAGCCAATGTTCGACGCCCGCATGTTTTTTGCCAGCGGAGACGGCCTCATACAGGGGGTCATCGGTGCCCGCGGCGCCAAATTCCAAACGGTAGGTCTGACGGAAACGGGTGATGGCGGCCTCATCCAGGATCACCTCGGACACAGGTGCCAGTTCAACGACATCGAGCTTTTCGGTCGTGCGTTGCGTGGCCGGATCAAAGCGGCGCGCGCCGTCAAGATCATCGCCGAACAGATCCAGCCGCACGGGGCCAGATTGGCCGGGGGGGAAGATGTCGATGATACCGCCGCGCACGGCATAATCGCCCGGCTCGGTCACGGTGGGTGCCTGGGTAAAGCCCATGCGCACCAGAAACGCGCGCAAGGCTTTTTCGTCGATGCGCCCGCCCACACGGGCGGTGAAGGCGGCCTCGCGCAGGACATCACGGGCGGGTATTTTCTGGGTCGCCGCGTTCAGCGTGGTCAAGAGCACGAAACGGTCCGGCATCCCGTGGGTCAATGCGGCCAGCACCGCCATGCGCGCAGCGGAAATGTCGGCGTTGGGTGACACGCGATCGTAGGGCAAACAATCCCAGCCGGGAAAGACGACGACAGGCATGTCGGGGGCAAAGAACGCAAGGGCTGCGCGCGTGGCCTCCAGCCGTTTGTCATCGCGGGCGATGTGCACGACGGGGCCTGCTGCAGCCTCGGCCAAAATCAGGCGGGCGTCGAAGCCTTCGGGCGCGCCCGAAACGGTGATGTGTTTGCTGTTGACCATGGGGTGGGAGTTACCCCGCGCGTGCCCCATGTCAACCAGTTGACATCAAAGCCAGACCCCCACGGCGAGGTTTTTATACATTCCGTACATCGCCGTGACAAAAATCGAGATCATGCCGATGAACTGCGTCGCCACGCGGTGAGAGCTGAGCCGTTTGTGCAAAGCCTCCCCCTGAGGGTCATCGCGGGCGATGATCTTGGCGGTGTTCAGGCTGAGCGCGCCTACAAGGGTCATGGGAAAGGCCAGCAAAAACACGGCTTGTGCGATTTCCACGTCATACAGAAACGCGAGAATCACAAGTGAGGTGAGGATGAACGAGACCACGGTCAGCAGAACAAGGCCGGAGACGTTTGCGATGTAAAGCAGCCGGTTGACGTTGATGCGCACCATGTCCTGCAGGTCAAGTTCAGCCTGACCGCCCAGTTTCTTGGCCCGTTGGATCATGTCATAGGGCACGCCCAGCACCCAGTGGCTGACCGACGACCACATCACGGCCAAAGCGATCCAGAACCACAGGTTCGAAAAGCTTCGCATGTCGATGACTTCGAAAAGGGTAGACGTCCAGTTCACGCGCGGCAGCCCCGTGGTGGTTGTTTTTCGGCAACCTAGCGGGTGGGCGTTGTGATGCCCAGCCTTGTGATGGGCGGCAATTCGTGCGACCCAAAATGTGTGACTTGAAAGGCCCGATTAATGACTTTGCCCCCGTATCCCGCCACCCGTCTGCGCCGTTTGCGCCGCACGCCCGCCCTGCGATCCATGGTCCGCGAAAGCGCACTGTCGCCTGCGGATTTCATTTGGCCGATTTTCGTGATGGAGGGGACGGATGCAGAGGAACCCGTGGCCTCCATGCCCGGTGTGGTGCGCCGCACGGTGGACCGTGTGGGGGCAGCGGCGCGTGAGGCTTGGGCCTTGGGCATCCCCGCGATTTGCATCTTTCCCTACACGGGGATGGAGGCGCGGACAGAGGATTGCGCGCTGGCTTGGTCGCCTGACAACATCGCCAACCGTGCCATCCGCGCCATCAAAGAGGCCTGCCCGGAAATTGCGGTGATGACGGATATCGCCCTCGACCCATACAACATCAACGGGCACGACGGGTTTGTTGAAAACGGTGAGATTGTGAATGACCGCACGGTTGAGGCGCTGGTGAAAATGGCGCTGGTGCAGGCGGACTGCGGCGCGGACATTCTTGGCCCGTCCGACATGATGGACGGACGCATCGGTGCGATGCGCGCCGCACTTGAGAGCGCGGGCCACAGCCACGTCACGATCCTGAGCTATACCGCCAAATATGCGAGCGCCTTTTACGGCCCATTCCGGGATGCGGTTGGGGCGTCCTCTGCTTTGGTGGGGGACAAAAACACCTATCAGATGGATCCGGCCAATTCGGATGAGGCCATGCGACTGGTCGAACGTGATTTGGGGGAGGGGGCAGATATGGTCATGGTCAAGCCGGGCATGCCCTATCTGGACATTGTGGGCCGCGTGAAACGCGAATTTGGCGTGCCGACCTTTGCCTATCAGGTGTCCGGTGAATACGCGATGATGCAGGCGGCTGCGCAAAATGGCTGGCTTGATGGGGACAAGGTGATGCTGGAATCGCTGATGTGTTTCAAACGGGCAGGCTGCGACGGCGTGCTGACGTATTTCGCACCGACGGCTGCACGTCTGTTGCAGGGGTGAGCCTGTGTCCTGAAATCTGGCGGACGTCTAAATTTCCGGAAATTTAGTCGCTGTCCCGTCGTATTTTGGTCGTGAGCCAGAACGCCAAAAGGGCACAAGCGAATGAGCCAGCGGCCAAAGGCAGGGGCGTTCCGTCAAAGCTCAGTCCGATGGGGACGGCGATCAGAACAGCCCCTACGGTCGCTGTTGCCGTGATCAGGGACGCGGCGGTGCCCGCGATGTGGCCCAAGGGTTCCATCGCCAATGCATTCAGGTTGCCCAACGTCAGGCCCGCCTGAAAGAAAACGGAGGTGACCCAGAAGGCGTAGATCAACAGCTCGACCTGCGGAGGAAGCCCTGCAAGCGCCGTCAGGATCATACCGGCGGACAGGGCGATTTGTGCCGAAAACATCGCCTTGATGATCGGCCGCATACCCAATCGGCCCACCAGCCGCGCATTCACCAGTGAGGCCGAGGACGCCAGAACAGCGATGCCGCCGAACCACAGATGAAAGCTGTGGCCTTGTCCGTAGGTTTCGTCGAACACTTGCTGGGTGGAGGACAGGACAGAAAACAACATCGCCATGCTGAGGGTTTGGACCAAGGTCGCCAGACGGACGGTCGGGTGGGCCGCTGTTTCTTTGGCGGCGGACCAGAGGGACATAAGGCTGATGGGGCGACGGGCCTTGGCCGGTAGGGTTTCAGGCTGGCGCAGCATCAACCACAGGGATGTGAGTGTTGAAAACGCCGCAAACGCCAGGAAAATCCCGCGCCAATCCGACACCGCGATGATCAGCGCGCCCAAAGACGGTGCCAGTGCCGGCACCAGCGAAAAGATCAACATCACAAAGGACATGATCCGCGCCATGTCGCGCCCCGAGAACAGATCGCGCACCATAGCAACAGCCGCCACGCGCGGGGCCGCGGCGGCCAGCCCCATGGCGATGCGGGCGGCCAGTATGGTTTCCAATGTGGGGGCCACAAATGCCCAAAGGGCGGCCATGACATACAAGGCTGCCCCCGTGACAATGACCGCCTTTCGCCCGAACAGATCGGCCAACGGGCCGGTGAGAAACGTGCCAATCCCCATGCCCAATACGAAACTGGTGATGATCAGCTGCGCCCGATTGAGGTTGTCTGGCGTCAATTCTGCCCCGATGTCGGGAAGTGCGGGCAACATCGCATCAATCGAAAAGGCGACCGACGCCATAAGCATCGCCACGAGAGCCACAAATTCCGCTTGGCTCAAGGGCTGCAACGGTTGACGTGGGCGGGCGCCCGTTTTGCGCACCGTCCCGAGTGCGGACCGTGTCACGCGGATCCGCTTTCGTCACCTTCAAGCTGGTCCATGATTTCGCCAATCACCTTGACCCACATCTCGGTCGGCTGCGCACCGGGGACGGCATGCTGGTTGGCGACGACAAACGTAGGCACCGATTGGATCCCCATTTTGCGGCTGTGGGCATCGCGGTTTTGGATGTCGTCCTTGTCCGCGTCAGAGGCCAGCAATTTGCCGATGACAGCCGCATCCATTTCACAGCCATCGGCGATATCCAGCAGCACCTCGCGGTCCCCGATGTCGCGAGCATCGCGGAAATAGGCCTCAAACAGACGTTGCACCACAAAGGACTGGCGCCCTTCGACGCCCGCCCAGTGGATCAAACGGTGCGCATCAAGGGTGTTTGGGGTGCGCTGCATGCCTTCGAAATCAATCGATAGCCCGACCTTTTCCGCCATTTCGACCACGGGCGCATAGGCGCGCACGGCGCCCTCCTTGCCGCCGAACTTGGCCTCGAGGTAGTCACGACGGCCCATGCCACCGGCGGGCATATCGGGGTTCAGCTGAAAGGGATGCCATTCGATGGTGAACGGGTGATCCCCGATCTGTTCCAACGCGCGGTCCAGATTTGTTTTGCCAATGTAGCACCACGGGCAAATCGGATCGGACAGGATATCAAGTTTGACCATGGCGGGCGTTCCAATCTTGGCGAAGCTGACGGCGCAGCAGTTTGTTGTTGGCCCCGCGGGGCAGTGCGTCCACGCGGGTAAACAGGCGCGGGGCTTTGTAGCGGGCCAGATATCGGGCGGAGAAGGCCGCCAGTTCGTCTTCACCTATCACATCGTCGCTAACGTAAAAGGCCGCAATGACCGAGGCATCCGATTTCACGCGGAGTTCAACGGCCGCGACCTCTGATATGGCGGGGTGCTGGGCGAGGGCGGCCTCCACTTCGATCGGGGAGACGCGGTAGCCGCCCGCGTTCATCATATCGTCAATGCGGCCGTCATAGCGGATGTGGCCCCCTGCCGTGCGGGTGGCGCGATCGCCTGTCAGAAACCAATCGCCGGCAAAGCGTTGGGCGGTTTCTTCGGGGGCGTCCAGGTAGTGCAACATCAGGCCTGGGTCATCGCGGTGCACCGCGATCTCGCCCGTGTCGGCCAGCGACCCGCCCTCAACGAGGGCGACCCGCCGGCCAGGTTGCGGCTGACCCAGTGTTCCCGCCTCGGCGGGGGTGCTGGGGCTGCCGGAGAGGAAGGTGGAACATTCGGACATGCCGTATGCCTCATAGATCGGGGTGCCGGTGGCGGCCTCCCAGGCGTCGCGTGTGGTTTGGGGCAGTTTTTCCCCTGCCGACAGGCCGTGGCGTAGTTTGGGCAACGGCGGCATGGGGGATTTAAGGAGGTGCCGGTACACCCCGGGGGCTGCGGCAAAGATCGTCGCGTCGTGGCGTTTCATCAACAAAGGCAGCATTGCGGGCTTGGTGTCTGCGGCAGGGATCAGCGCCGTCGCACCTTGCGTCCATGGGTCCATCAGGCCGGTGCCCAAGGTGTACGTCCAATTGAACGCGCCTGCGTGCAAGACGCGGTCGGTGTCTGTCAGCCCGTACCAGCCGTCGAACATGGACCCGCGCGCCCAGATGGCACGGTGGGCATGCACCACGCCGCGGGGCCGCCCAGAGGTGCCGGAGGTGAAGATGATGTACCCCGCCCGATTGGGATCACCCATCGTGTAGGGCGCGGGCGCGAGGGCATGAAAGCCGCGCAGGGTGTCGGTGTTGATCACAGGGGCTGGATGATCGGGCAGGGCGATGTCGGCGCCCCCGATGATTGCGGCGGGGGCGAGGGTCGCGGCCAGGGCTGTGGTTTCGGGGGATGTCAATTGTGCGGACGTGGGCACGGGGATCAGATCCACCGCAAGACAGGCCAGAAAGGCGATTGGAAAATCAGGGGTATTGCCCAGACGCAAAAGCACGCGGTCCCCTGCGCAGAGCCCTGTTTGCAAAAGCCCTGTCGCCGCCCCGCGCACAGCGGCCTCAAGCCGCGCATAGGACCAGCGTTCCGCCCGGGCAGGCCCCAGAATGGCGAGCGCCACTTTGTCGGGCTGTGCGCCCGCGCGCGCCAGCACATGGGCGGCCATATTGAAGGGGGCAGGGACGGGGGACAGGAACATAGGATCGGGCTACATCAGGGCCGCGTGGGAATGCAAGCCGCGCCATTGCAACTGGGGCCCTCGCTGCCCTATAGGGTGTCCATGACCAGCACAGACCCTCGACAGTTGATTTCGATCGCGCGCGAAAGCGGTGATGCGGCGCAAGCGCAGCCGTTGGATTTGGGGGCACGGGTGCGTGATCTGCGCAAGGCGCAAGGCTGGACGCTGGAGCAAGCGGCCACGCAGGCAGGGCTTGCGCGATCAACGCTGAGCAAGATCGAGAACGGGCAGATGTCGCCCACCTATGATGCGTTGAAAAAGCTTGCTGTCGGTTTGCAGATTTCTGTGCCGCAGTTGTTCACCCCGCCGCAGCGCGATCAGGTGAACGGGCGAATGGCCATCACGCGGTCCGGCGAGGGCACCGGCCACGCGACAGCGACCTATGAACATGAACTGTTGGCGGAAAGCCTGACGAAAAAGCAGATGCTGCCCTACCGTGCGCAGGTGCGGGCGCGATCGCCCGAGGAATTCGACGGCTGGGTGCGCCATGATGGCGAAGAGTTTTTGTATGTGTTGACGGGCGTGATCCGTCTGTACACCGAATTCTACGAACCGATTGAGATGAAACGCGGCGACAGCGCCTATTATGATGCCTCAATGGGGCACAACGTCATCTCTGTCTCGGCAGAAGATGCGACTATTTTGTGGGTCACATCGCTGGCGTAATGGGCCCTGATCCAGTGCCGATTATGCGGCGATTTGGCTGGCAGCCACGGGCGCGCGGTACATCAACCAATCATTCAGCGTCTCACGCGCCTCGGCACGGGTCAGATGATGGGCATCGGCCAGATAGATTTCCATTTTGTCGCGGTCGCCGCGGAACCGTTTGAGGGCCGCTGCCTCAAGCTGTGGAAAATCCGCAGCCAGCTGTTCAAGAAGTTGCGGCCAATGGGTCAGTGCTGTGGTCCAAGACATCGAATAACCTCCATTAGTTCGAAAGATAAACGTCAAACAGCCCATGGGGTTCCGACATTTGTTCGACAATAGGAAAGCAGCACAGTCTTGATTATTAGTTAATCGCCATTTGGTGTGAAAAGCCAACGTGTTAGGGGCAATGCCACGGCAAGCCCCACCAGCTGAGATGCGATGAATCCGGCAATATGCGACGGATCTATGCCCGCAAAGGTGTCTGAAAACCCACGTGCGATCGTCACGGCGGGGTTGGCAAAACTGGTGGATGAGGTGAACCAGTAGGCACCTGTGATATAGAGCGCCACGAGCGTGGGCACCGCATCAGGTTTGCTGCGCAGGCCCCCGAAGATGACGAAGAGCAAACCGAGGGTCGCAAAGACTTCGGACAGCCATTGGGACGCGCCCGTGCGCGCGGTGGTCGAGGCCTGCCAGACCGGCAGATCAAACATCAGGTGACACAACAGAACCCCGCCGATGCCACCAAGGACCTGCAGCGGGATGTAGGCCGCGGTCAGGGGCCACGGATGATCCCCGCGCAGGGCAAAGGCCAACGTCACGACCGGATTGAAATGTGCACCGGACAGCGGCCCCAAAATGGTGATGATGACATAGAGCGTACACCCCGTGGCAATCGCATTGGCCAAAAGCGCCAGCGCGATGTCATCGGTCAGCGACTGCGCCATGATGCCCGACCCGACGACGCCCACCAAAAGCAGCGCGGTGCCAATGGTTTCCGCCACCAGTCGTCTTGCATTGATCTGTCGCGTCGTTAGGGGCTGGTTCATGCGTCCGGCGTAAGCGATGACCGCATGGGGTTCAAGTTTCCGATCTGCCGTGCGGGGCAGGGACGTTCAGATCGTGTTCACCAAGTTCCATTTTTGAGCCGAGTGTTGAGCCAGTGGTCGCGCGCGTCATCATGGCTGTTCCTGAGGATCAAGGCTGGACCGGTTTTTTATGCAGGTGTTCAGGCGTCCAACGAGACGTTTGCATTTTCCGCTGGTCGGTCATCGGAGGTGGTTGATGAAAACAGCCTGTGCGCGTCTTACACCTTCTAAAGACGTCTTTTGTAAACAAAGAGGGCCACGCGGTGTGCGTGGCCCTTTTTGTCTGACCTGGATTGGCGGTCTGCCGGTCGATCAGCCTTCCTCGAACCACCACACATCGGGCTGCCAGCCGGGCCAGTCGCCGAAGATGGGCATGGTGTCGGGGAATTTCAGGTCGGCATCATGGGCGATGCGGCTGATGTTCCACTGATAGATCGGGATCACATAGCGGCCTGACGTCAGCAGACGGTCCATGGCGCGGGTTGCGGCGAGGAAATCGTCTTGGCTTTCGGAGGTCAGAAGACGGTTGATCATGGCGTCGATGGCTTCCGATTCCACGCCCATCAGGTTGCGCCCGCCGGTGGTGTCCACACTGTCGGACCCCCAATAAAGGTACTGTTCATTGCCGGGCGACAGCGACAGACCCCGGCGGTAGTAGGTCATGTCGAAATCATAGACATCGGTACGTTCTTTGTACTGGGCCCCGTCCACAAGGGTGATTGTGGGGGTGATGCCCAGTCGGGTGAGGCTTTCGGTATAAATGTCGATGATCGCCGTATTCTCGGTTGAGTTGCTTTGCAACAGGATCTCAAACGTGAAGGGCGTGCCGTCTTCGTCTGCCATCACACCGTCTTGGATGGTGTATCCGGCCTCTTCCATCAGCGACAGCGCCGCGGCGATGCCCGCGCGGTTGCGTTCGGACCTGTCGGAGACGGGCAGGGCGTACCCTGTGATTGCGTCCTGCGGGATACTGTCTGCGAAGGGTTCGAGGAATTCAAGCACGCGGCCCGTGGCCGGACCGTCCTGCATGGCCAGCGGCGAGTTGGAGAAATACGACGTGATCCGCGGCTGTGCGCCGCCTGTGATCGTGTCGTTGATGAATTCGAAGTTGAACGCGTGCATCATCGCATCGCGCACGCGGATGTCGTCAAACTGATCCGTCCGCGTGTTCATCACGAACCCGGTCATGCCCGACGGGCGGGAATGCGGCAGCACGGATTTGACGAATTCCCCACTTTCGATCAGGTCGAAGTTGTACTGGCTGTCCCAGCGCACCACGTTGAATTCGCGGTTCGAATTGATCTCACCGACTTTGAAGGCCTCAAAGGCTGCGACTTCGTCGCCGAAAAATTCGATCCGAAGGGTGTCGAGGTTATAGAGGCCGTTGACGAAGGGCACGACGTCTTCGGCCCAATAGTCTTCGTTGCGGGTGAATTCGATGAACCGGTTCGGTTCAAAATCAGTGATCACGTAGGGCGAGGACACGATGGGGATGTTGTCGATGCCGCTTTCGGCGAAATCGATGCCCTCCCACTGGGCCTTTTGCAGGATGGGGCGCAGACCGGCCAGCAGGGCCAATTCGCGGTCTTCGACATTGAAGGTGAAGCGGACGGAGCGGTCGCCGGTTTGTTCAATCGTGTCGACCTTGGCATAAAACCCGGCGTAGCGCGGGTGGCCCACGGTGCCCAAAGTTTCATAAGACCAGATCACGTCTTCGACGGTGACGGGGCTGCCGTCAGAGAATCGGGCCTCGGGCCGCAGGGTGAATTCGACCCAAGAACGGTCGTCTGCGGTCTCAATCGATTCGGCCAACAGGCCGTAAAGCGAGAACGGTTCATCCAAAGACCGCGCCATCAGGCTTTCGCCCATCAAGAACCGCAGCTGCCAGAAACTGGTGCCTTTGGTGATAAACGGGTTGAGGCTGTCGTAGCTGCCCACGGTGTTTGTCACCATCGCGCCGCCTGTGGGCGCGTCAGGGTTGGCATAGGGCAGATGCGCAAAATCTGGGGGCAAGGCGGGGTCGCCATACATAGCTATGCCATGTTGGGGTTCGGCTGCGGCCAATGTCGCGATAAGACTGACCGACGCCGCAAGTCCCGCGGTGTGCAATTTCCGGCCCATGTGGGCCCATATTCCGAATGACATGATTGGTGTGTCCCCTGATCTTTTTGGTTGCTCTTGGCTTTAGCCTAGATGGGGAAACAAACCTTTTCAAACTTTTAGCTTGGATGCAGGCGCGCGATTGCTTATAACGAGGGCACTGCTCGATAGGTTTCTTGCCTGTATGAAACCTGCCTCAATGACTTAACCCTGGCTTCGGCCAGGGTTTTTTTCTGCCTATATTTTATTGGTTAATTCCCGCCTGTGCATAGGGGGCGATGACGCACTGCGCCCATGGCCGGGCCTGCGTCAGGACAGGCTGAGAATCGGTGTCGAAATTGGGGGGTGGTCCGCGGAATGTTCGCCGCCTGTTGCCTGGGTTGTCAGCCCTTGGGGTCAGCCTGCGGCGCGCGGCGTGACCTCCAGATCGGGGTCGATGTCCCAAAAATCGAGGTCAGCGGGCGGGATGCGTTTGGCGAGGCGTTGCACCTTACGGATGCGCCCCCCAAAGATGTCATCCACGTCTTCGTGGGTCAGGATATCGCCAGTGGCCAGTTCAATCTTGCCACACAGCCCTGTCTTGGGGGCAGGGCGCGCAGGCGGGGCCTTGAAATTGCGCTGAAAGGCGACGTCAGGATTGAACCAATCGATCGCGGCGCCTTCGAACACGTGGTTGAGAAGAGCCACGTCCGTGTCCGGATGGGACCGCACTGCCAGCACGTCGATCACCTCGGTCTCTGACCGGATCTGAAGCGAAACGCGGGCCACTGTGCCTGCGACGGGCCAGCCGGTGGCGCGATCATAGGTAAAGCCTGATCCTTCGACCACGCTGCCCACAAACACGGGCACGCCGTCTTCAAGGGCAAAGGCCCCATACAGAAAACGTGTGCGCGTTGCGTTGGTCATGATCAGGGGGGTGTGCCCCATGGTGCTTGCCTGCCGTTTAATTGGGTTTGGGTCCTGCCAAGGTAGGGGCGGATTGCGCACAGATTGGGGCACAAATGGGAAGATGGCAGGGCGGCGCCCGGGATTGTGATCAGGGAGTGCGGAACCCATCCTTGTGGCGCTGTGTTTCGTCGTTATGCTGCAGTGCAACATAAAGGAGAATGCACCATGAGCCTGACTGGACCCCTGACGGGAAAAACCGCTGTCATCACAGGATCAAATTCAGGGATCGGCCTTGGCATTGCGCGGGAGATGGCGAAGGCGGGGGCCAATGTTGTGCTCAACTCCTTTACCGATCGTGACGAAGACCACGCGCTGGCCGCCGAGATTGCCGAGAATTTCGGGGTGGAGGCCAAATACGTGGCCGCTGACATGTCCAAGGCGGACGATTGCCGTCGGTTGGTCGTGGCGGCGGGGGGGTGCGATATCCTGATCAACAATGCCGGCATTCAGCACGTGGCCCCGATTGAAGAGTTTCCGACGGCCAAATGGGACGCCATCATTGCCATCAACCTCAGTTCCGCATTCCACACCACAGCGGCGGCTGTCACGGGCATGCGCGAACGGGGCTGGGGCCGCGTGATCAACATCGCCAGCGCCCATGGGTTGACGGCGTCACCTTACAAATCGGCCTATATCGCGGCCAAACACGGGATTGTCGGCCTGTCCAAGACGGTTGCGCTGGAAACGGCTGAGGATCCGATCACCTGCAACGCCATTTGCCCGGGCTATGTTCTGACACCGCTGGTCGAAGAACAGATCCCCGACACGATGAAGGAATATGGTATGGACCGCGAAACGGTCGTGCGCGACGTCTTGTTGAAACGTCAGCCGTCCAAGGAATTTGCCACAGTGGAACAATTGGGCGGGACGGCCGTGTTTCTTGCGTCTGATGCGGCGGCGCAAATTACGGGCACCACGATTAGCGTCGATGGCGGTTGGACTGCGTTGTGAGGGGAGCCAAAATTTTACAAAAATTTTGGTGTCAAATCCTTTGTAAGGATTTGGGCGCATGGTGAAACGGATCAATCTGGCCCTTCAGGGGGGCGGTGCGCACGGCGCGTTCACCTGGGGCGTGTTGGACCGTTTGCTTGAAGACGAACGGATCGAAATTGCAGCCATGTCGGGGACCTCTGCGGGGGCGATGAACGGTGCGGCCCTCAAGGCGGGGTGGGCCTGCGGTGGCCGCGAGGGGGCGCGCGAGAACCTTGATTGGTTTTGGGCGCAGATCGGGGCGGTCACAGACGACGGGATTGCGCAGTGGATGGACGCCGTCGCACCTGCGGCCCCGCTGTTGGCGCAAGCGATGTCCTATTCGCCCGCCTATGCGGCCTTCGACATCACGACACGGATGATGTCGCCTTACATGTCGGGGCCTCTTTATCGTAACCCGTTGAAAACGATCGTTGAAAAATTCGAATTTGCAGATGTGTGTTCGGCGCAGGGGCCTGACCTTTTCGTGGGGGCGACCAATGTGCGCACCGGTAAGATCAAGGTGTTTCAAGGCGATGACATCACCGGTGAGGCCCTGATGGCATCGGCCTGCTTGCCCACTTTGTTTCAGGCCATTGAGATCGGTGGAGAGGCCTATTGGGACGGTGGATACACCGGCAACCCCGCGTTGTTTCCGTTGTTTGAAGGCCATCTGCCCGATGATATTGTGGTCATCAACATCAACCCGCTTGAACGTGATGCAGTGCCCACGGACGCCCAAGCCATCGCCAATCGCATCAACGAAATCTCGTTCAATACATCGTTGCTGCGAGAACTTCGCGCGATCAATTTTGTGAAACGGTTGTTGGTGCAGGGCACACTGCCCGAAGGGGCGATGAAGAATGTGCTGGTGCACATGATTGCGGACGACGCCTTGATGAACGATTTGAGTGTTGCCACAAAATCGATCCCGAACCCGGTGGTTCTGGCGCGGTTGAAATCAGCGGGGCGGACGGCGGCCAACCGTTTCCTGGAAGACCATTTCAACGACATCGGTCAACGCGACACTGTCGATCTGGAGCAGATGTTTCAGCCCTAAATGACAATGCCACCCCCATGGCAGCGAGGGTGGCATAGTTTGCAGGTCAAATGTTTCGCGGCTTATAAGGGCTCTAAATCAGCACCACCGCCGGAGGAGGAAGACATCGCAGCGGCAATCAGCGCGATCAGGATCAGTGGGATCAGGATGCCCGCGCTGGAGCTTGAGCCGGCTGTCTCTTCCATTACAACGACCGGTGCCATTTCCATGACGGGTTCAGCCAAACCGCCAGCAAATGTAGCGGATGCAGCGACGCCCAACGTCGCAGCCAGTGCGAGTGTTTTTGTGAATGTAGTCATTAGTCCCTCAGGTTTTTGGTTTCGACTGGCCACACCGTAGGCGCGCGCACCGTGCCCGTCAAAGTTGATCGTCGCGCGTGATGCTGTCTGAGGCACTGTATTGTGTTGAAGCGGCAACACTTTGGGTGTGGCCGAAAACCCATTGGCCGTAAACGACGAACGCCGCCCCGAATGCGGAGCGGCGCAGGTTTGTTGAAGCTGTGTCGCGTCGTTTATTCGAGACCGACGACGTCGCTGCCTGAGGAGGAGGAGGACATGGCAGCTGCGATCAATGCGATCAGGATCAGCGGGATCAGGATGCCCGCGCTGGAGCTTGAACCGGCTGTTTCTTCCATCACGATGACGGGTTCCATTTCCATGACGGGTTCCACCAAACCACCGGCAAAGGCCGAAGTGGCAGCAACGGCAGCAACAGCTGCGAATGCGAGTGTTTTTGTGAATGTTTTCATAATATTCTCCGATGAAAAAACATGTAGTTTTGAATGCGGGGTCACGCAGGGCGCTGTGAACAGCTATATTTGTTCCGTCGACAGGTGCCCATACGTGGCTGCATCTCTTTGATGCGCAGTCTTTTGGGATTCGGCAACAGGGCGGATGACGAAAATCTGCCGACCCCGTTCCAGATAACGTTAGATGTCGCCGGTCTTGCCGCCTTTGATCTTTTCGGCCAACTCATCCAACGCGGGGGGCATATCGGTGTCTTTTTCACCTGGATAGACCAACCCGGCAGAGATCACCAGTTTCGCCGCATCTTCAACCGACATATCCAGTTCGATGATATCGGCCGTGGGAAAGAACAGCAAAAAGCCGGATGTGGGGTTTGGTGTGGTGGGCACAAACACCGACGTCATGGGGCCAACATCGACCTTTTCAACCAATTCCCCCTTGGTGGAGGTTGAAATAAAGCCAATGGCCCAGATGCCTTTGCGCGGGTATTCGATCAAACAGGCCTTGTCGAAACTGGTTTCTGTCTGGGCAAAGATCGTCTCGGCGATCTGTTTGACGCCATTGTAGATGGACCGCACAACGGGCATCCGACTGACAAGGCCTTCGCCCCAGCGCAGAAAACTGCGTCCGATCAGGCCCTTGGCCATCCAGCCGACAAGCATTGTGAAGATCAGGAAGATGATCACCCCGATCCCGCGCACGTTCACGGTGATCCAGTTTTCGTCTGCCGGGCTGGCGTTGCCCATCAGACGGTTGATCAATTCTTCGGGTTGATAGGCGTTGGGCACAAAGGGCCACACAAAACTGTCGACCCAGCCGACCACCGTCCAGATCAGCCAAAGTGTCAGCCCGATGGGGGCAATCACCACCAGACCCGCGATAAAATTGTTCCGCAATCCGGTGATCAAGCTGCGGCGGGGCTGTGGGTCAGGCGTGTTGGTCACGGGGGCAGGGCCTTAGGTAATGGTGTCGATGCTATGTAGGGGCTTCCCGCGTGCTTCACAATGAAGGTTCGCCTGTTGCGGGGGCACCGTTTCAGAAATTGCCTGCAATTTGGGCAGCGAGCCGGGCATTGTTGCGCACTAAGGCAATATTTGCGGTCAGCGATGCGCCCTCTGTCAGCTCAAATATCCGGCCCAGCAAGAAGGGCGTCACGGATTTGGCGTGAATGCCTTGCGCGTCCGCCTCATTGAGGGCTTGTGCGATGATCGGGGCCAGAGTGTCTGCGGGGATTTCGGCGTCAGCCGGGATCGGGTTGGCGATCAGTTGCCCGCCGGGCAGGCCCATGGCAGCCCGCATCTGATGGGCGCGGGCCATATCCGCCGCACTGTCCATCCGCAGCGGGGCCGCAAGAGGCGAGGTTGCAGACCAGAAGGCGGGCAGGGTGTTCTGACCAAAGGCGATGACCGGCACGCCCAATGTCTCAAGCACTTCGTATGTTTTCTCAAGATCAAGGATCGCCTTGGCGCCCGCCGCCACGACGGTCACGGGGGTCTGGGCCAATTCGTGCAGGTCGGCGGAAATGTCGAAGGATGTCTCCGCGCCCTTGTGCACGCCACCGATGCCGCCGGTTGCGAAGACATGAATGCCCGCAAGATGTGCCGCAATCATCGTCGCGGCCACTGTCGTGGCCCCCGTGCCGCCCGTGGCGAGACAGGCCGCCATATCCGCGCGGCTGAGTTTTGCGACATCCGTCGCCTGACCCAGTGCATCCAGCTGATCCGAGGTCAGCCCGATGTGCAATGTGCCGTTCATCACGGCGATGGTCGCGGGAACGGCGCCTGCGTCGCGGATGTCCTGTTCCACCAGACGGGCGGTTTCCACGTTTTGCGGATAGGGCATGCCATGGGTGATGATAGTGGATTCCAGCGCCACAAGGGGCAGGCCTTCGGCGCGGGCGGCCTCCACTTCGGGGGAATAGGTGAGGGGGATCATGAGGGGGTTCCTCCCGAAACATAGGTGGCAGCGGCGTTGAGAGCACGGGTCAGCGCAGATTGGGCATCCATGCCTTGCACTTCGGACGCGATGTGGGCGGCCATAAAGGTGTCACCTGCGCCGGTGACGCGGGTCACTAAGACCTCTGGCGGTTGTGCCGTGCGCAACACCGCGCCCTCGCATTCGGCGGCCAGATTGCCGCCGTCGGTGACCAGCACACGGTGCACACCGCGGGCAATCAGGGCGCGCGCGCCATCGGGTGCGGTGTCAAAGGCGGTCTGGCACAGCAGGCCCGCCTCTTCGAGATTGACATAAAGCGTCGCGGACGGATGCCCGACAAGCGCCAGTAAGCGGTCCGCCTTCCCAGGCGATGCGGGGGCCACGCGCAGATCTGAACGGGCAAAGAGCGGCGATGCTGAGATATTCGACAGCAGATCGCGGGTCAGATTGCCGTCCAGCGCCACAAGCCCGTCCCATGGCGCAATAGCCGAGCCCAAGGGGCCGTCTTCCAAAGCACGCAAAATCTTGGTGCCGGCCCGTTCCAGCGAATGGGCGTCGGCAATCGCCGCCGTCAGCCCGTTGGCGCCCTCAATGGCCATATAAGCGTCCGTGGGCAAATCTTCAGAGCGGTAAAGATGCTCTGTGATCAGCCCCATGCGATCTGCTTCGCCCACCAGTTCATCGCCCTCCGGATCGCGCCCCACTGCCGACAGCAAGGCGGGCGTGAGGCCGAAGTTCACGAGCGTCATGGCGATGTTCATGGCCACCCCGCCGGGCAGCCGCGTGATATGGCCAGGCACGTCCGATCCGGCCCGCATATGCAATGTGGACCGCCCGATGATGTCCCACAGCACAGAGCCGATGCAAAGAATATCCGGTTTCGTCATGGATCCCGTGATGGCGGGGAAGCCTGCCAGCGTCAACCGGGATTACGTGGACACCTCTGAGGTCCGGATTCCCTGACCTGCGGCGCGGCCAGGGTTGCAAAGGACGTCGCTACTCCATAATTGAACATTGTTCATAATTGATTTGAACGGCAATGACGATCATGCTGCAGGCAAGGAACGAGGGATCATGAAACGCTTTATAGACAAAACCGCAGGGCGCTGGACGCGACACCTCTTTTTCATACTGGTGCGCAGCTATTATGCGCTGTTCTATAATGTCAGCGTCTCTGGCAAACACCTGTTGGGCGCGCAGCCCGGCACATTGATCCTGGCCACCCATGTCAGCCGCCACGATGGCCCGCTCATTGCGGCGATGTTGTATTCCACCGCACGGGTGCGCCCCACGGTGCATTGGGACGAATACCACAACAAGGCCCAGTGGTTTCCGATGTATGTCTCTGGCGCGATCCCTATGTCGTCGCCCAAAACATGGGACCCGACCCGCCGCAAAGCCCGCAAACAGTTCACCCTGGACGTGATCGGCAAGGTGCTGCGCAATGACAATTCGGTCCTGCTGTTTCCCGCTGGCCACATCCGCCGCCAGCCTGAGGAAATCATAGCCCCCGCTTTGTCAGGTGCCCGCGATATCATCGCAGCCCATCCTGACCAACCTGTCATGCTGCTGCACATCGACGGCCTCGGGCCGTTTCAAAACGCCACCTATGACAAATTCTGGAGCTTTATCGGCCGCCAAAAAGGCCGTCGTCATGTTCAGATCACCTTGACCCCCGTCACTGACCTTGACCCGTCCCAAGATCTCGCCACGTTCAACGCTGATCTGGAACGCCGCCTAAACGCCGTCTGAACGACCCTGGGCGGGCCTCATGCGACCCACCTTCATCTGACCCGAAAAACTCCCCCCGGAGGGTCGGGTTGCGGCACACTCAAGGCCTATTCAGGCACACCAAACGTCAACGCAGCCCATAGGGTTTCCCAAGCAATGTCAGCCTCTTCGGCCAATTCCGCACGGGGTTCGCGCAAATAGACGTGGTCCACCAGATAGCTGTGGCCGGCTTTGACGGGCAGGGTGGCGATGCCGTCGGCGTCTGTGCGGTGCAACGTGACCTCTACGGTGCCATCCGGGGCTTTCTCAAACAGCTCCACCTGACCGTCGGCTTTTAGATCATCCAGCACATAAAGCTGCACCCGCAGGCCCTCGGCCAGGTCATCGGTGTAGGGATTGTCGAGGGCCACAAACTCTACCGCCAACCCCGTGCGGAAATCACGCCCCGCAGATGTGCCGACCCCCACCAGTGTTTTGGCAAACCGCCAGTATCCCTCACGGAAGTCTTCGCGGGGCAGGCCGCGGGCATCGTGGCGTGCCTCGATGTCCTCAAAATCCTTGTGATTTGCGAATTTCAGGAATTTCTCCCATTCCGCATATCCGATCACGGACATCCGGGATTGATAGCTGGCCACATGCAGCCCTTCGGCAAAGGGGGCCACATCCAACGCAGGGGTCGCACCGATGCGGTTTTCGACATTGGCTTGCCGCATGCCGGACGCGATGGTGAAGCGATCAAACCGCAAAGGCAGATAGGCCAGCGTCGTGCCTTCGAAGTCTTCGCCATTGACAAGAATGCCCTGAACCGTACCGTCCGCCGAAATCTGGTAGGCCTCTGGCTCGATCCAGAATTCATGGGACACGGCGGGTGAGGCGAGGGCCAGACCCGCGTTGAAAGCGATAAGGGCAGCAAAAATGCGCATGATGAACTCCGATCAGGTTAGGCTTAAACTGACATTGGCGAGGCTGGTGTCAATGGCTGCCGTGGTTTGGATCACGTTCGCGTCACTCGCCGCCGCCCATGAGGTTTTTCCGACCATCGGCGATATGGAAGTGGTCGATGGACGTTTGACCTTCAGCCTTGAGGGTAATTTTGAGAGCATCGTGGCCGGGATCGACCTTGAGGGTCTGCAAGACACCGAAACCGCCCCCGGGGCGGACCGCTATGACGTGTTGCGCGCCATGGAGCCTGCGGCCTTTGCAGGCGCTGTTCGCGCCTTTTGGCCGACGATGACAGACACGATGGCGGTTTTGGTGGATGGTGCGCCCGCGGCCCTTACCTTGGACGATATAATCGTCCCAGAGGTCGGCAACATCGATCTGGTGCGCCAGTCCACCCTGATGTTTTCGGCCGCCTTGCCCGAGGATGCGCAATCCATGCAGATCGACTGGCCTGCGGAATTTGGCGTGCTGGTCCTGCGGCAGATGGGCGTTGAGGAGGGATGGGACGGGTATCTGACCGGTGGCTTGTCCGAAGAGGTTGATTTGAACGTGGGCGCGCAGATGACCGCACTGCAGGCGTTCGCGCGGTTCATTCCCGTCGGTGTGGAACACATCGTGCCCCTTGGTCTTGATCACATTCTGTTTGTCCTGGGCCTGTTTTTCCTCAGCACCCGTGTGCGCCCGCTGGTTTGGCAGGTGACGGCCTTTACGGCCGCCCATACGGTCACACTGGCGCTGGCGACCTTGGGTTACGTCAACATCCCCGAAGACAACATGTGGATTGTTGAGGCCATTATCGCGGCCTCTATCGTCTATATCGCGGTGGAAAACATCTTTACTGATGGTCTGAACCCATGGCGGCCTGCGATCATCTTTGGGTTCGGGCTTTTGCACGGGCTGGGGTTTGCCTCCGTGCTTGGGGCGTATGGTTTGCCGGATGGCGCTGTTTTGCCTGCGCTGTTGGGGTTCAACATCGGGGTGGAATTGGGCCAGCTGCTGTGTATTGCCGTGGCCTTTGTCATTGTCGTCGCCGCACTCCGGCTGACGCAGTCAGGTGGGACGAGCCGCCGTTATGGCCTGATGTACATAGGGGTTGCTGTAATTTTGCTTCCGCTGCTTCTGGTGCCCATTTCAGCGCTGGGGGTCCGCGCGGTTGAGGCTTACGTGCCCTTGGTGTTTATGGCTGCGGCCCTGGCCGGGTTGAGCGCGGCATGCTGTGTTGTCGGGGGCAAAGACAGCTACCGCGCCGTGGTTGCCATGCCCGCCAGTGTCTCCATTGCACTGATCGGGGCCTATTGGGTCGTGGAACGCGTGTTCTTATGACTTTCTTTACCAGCGCGTCAGTTAGGCTGCGGAAGTAACCAAACGTTAGGGGCAACTGCTTAGTCAGGACGCAGTTGATAAGAGGTGCCCTGATGATGTCCTTGATTTTTAAAGAAATGCTGATGTCGTTCGTCGATTCAATGGCTTTGCTGATGGCGTTGATCTTTGCTGTCTCATTGTTGCAGCGCAAAGGTGGCGATGCCTTGCACAACACGACGTTTATGGGCCTGCTTTTTTCCTTTGCCTTGGTCATGTCCATGAGCGATCCGATCCACCTGCCCAACGACGCTGGCATTTTTGACATGCGCGCGCTTTTGGTGGGCACGGCGACGGCCATCCTTGGCCCGGTGGTCGGGGCGATGACCTTGGTGACAGGCGTCACCTACCGCATGTACATTGGGGGGGCGGGCGTCGCCCCCGGCATTCTTGGCATGTGTGCCGTTTTTGTAAGCGGATGGATCTGGCGCCGGTTTGTCAAGGATCTGGACATCGCGAAGATTCGCAAGTCAATCATCCTGGGCCTATTGCTGAGCAGTCAGGCAGCCGCATTTCTTCTGACACCCCCCGCGGTGACACAGGTTCTGTTCCCGTCGTTGTTCCCGTACATGTTGGTGTCCAGTCTGGCGGGTGCGGTCTTGATCCACTCTTTGTTGACGGGTGAGTTTACCTATATTTCCGAAGCGCAGGCCTCGTTGATCCATGCGAATACGGACCATTTGACGGGTTTGTTGAACCGGCGAGGTTTGGATCTGGCCTATGACCAGATGACCCAACGAGAGGGCCGACGGGCAGGGCAGGCCTTGCTGTATTTCGATGTCGATCGTTTCAAGACGACGAACGATACATATGGTCATGCGGTTGGGGATGATTTGTTGAAACATATCGTGTCCATGATTTCTCGCAATCTGCGGATGGACGACATCTTTGTGCGGCTTGGTGGGGACGAATTTGTGGTGATCTTGCCCGATATCGACGCGCCCGAGGCTGAAAAAATCGCGGAGAGGTGCCGCGAGGTTGTCAGCGCGGCAAACTTTGATGTCGCGGGCCATATCCTGCCTGTCTCTATCAGTGTTGGTGCCGTTTGGATGCGGGCCCCAACAGAGGTCGACAAAATGCTCGATGCGGCGGACCGCGCCCTCTATCAGGCCAAAGCAAAAGGACGCAACGCCGTTGTCTTCCTGTCCGGGTTGCGTCGGGTCGATCTGATCCATAAGGCGGCATAACAAAGCGGTCGGTGATTTGGAGTGCCGCGTTTGGGAGGATCCGGCTGCGCGCGAAGAGCATTTGTTTTGATCGTCCAAGAGACAGAGTATCGGTCCGTTGCATCTGGTGTTACCGATCCACCCCGCAAGGGGGGATGCGCAAGATCAAAAGGGGCTTGCACAGCAGCTGTAACCGCCCTATACGCGCGACCACGAAATCCCCAGACGGGGGCGGGTGCATTGGGGAGACATCCCAAGACATCCACCGGTTGGACAAGCAGACCCAAAGCGATTGGATCTTTGGGGCAGGGCGTCTGATACCCCCGTCGAGGCTGAAACCGGAAAGGAAACGACCATGGCTCTTCCAGAGTTTACCATGCGCCAGCTGCTTGAGGCAGGCGTTCACTTCGGACACCAGACACAGCGCTGGAACCCGAAGATGCAAGAATTCATCTACGGCGCCCGCAACGGCATCCACATCATGGACCTTACGCAGACGGTCCCAATGCTGGACGCTGCCCTGAATGTTGTCCGTGAGACTGTGGCCAAAGGTGGCCGCGTTTTGTTCGTCGGCACAAAGCGTCAGGCGCAGGGCCCCATCAAGGACGCCGCTGAGAAATCCGCACAGTTCTATATGAACCACCGTTGGCTTGGCGGTACGTTGACCAACTGGCAGACTGTGTCCCAGTCCATCAACCGTCTGAAGGCCATCGACGAAGCAGCCGAACGTGGCTTTGAAGGTCTGACCAAGAAAGAACGTCTTGGCATGGAACGTGAGCAGGGCAAACTGCAGGCGTCCTTGGGCGGTATCCGCGAAATGGGCGGCGTGCCTGACCTGCTGTTCGTCATCGACGTCAACAAAGAAGATCTGGCCATCGCCGAAGCCAAGAAACTGGGCATTCCGGTTGTGGCCGTGGTCGATACCAACTGCTCCCCCGCGGGCGTGGATTACATCATCCCCGGCAACGATGACGCAGCCCGCGCCATCGCTCTCTACACCGATTTGGCCGCCCGTGCGGCACTGGATGGTATGTCGGCCCAGATGGGCGCGGCTGGCATCGACATCGGTGAGATGGAAGCCTCTGTTGAAGAAGAACTGTCGGGCGGTGTCGACACCGGAGCCGTCAGCGCAGAGACCGCCCATGACGACGCGGCTGCCAAAGATGGCGCAGCCCTGTTGGACGAGATGAAAACGGCAGAAGAGGCGAAGGCGTAAGCCTGCCTCTGACCGACTTTTCCTGACCGGGCGCGGCCTTCGCGTCCGGACCACCTCTACTTTCAAGGAGACCAAAGATGGCAATCACTGCTGCATTGGTGAAAGAACTGCGCGACAGCACAGGCGCAGGCATGATGGACGCGAAAAAAGCGTTGACCGAAACCGACGGCGACATGGAAGCCGCCGTGGATTGGCTGCGCACCAAAGGCCTGGCGAAAGCCGCCAAAAAATCCGGCCGCACCGCGGCTGAAGGTCTGGTGGCTGTGGCCGTCCAGAACGGCAAAGGCATCGCCGTTGAAGTGAACTCTGAAACGGACTTCGTCGGTAAGAACGCGGACTTCCAGAAGATGGTCGCAGGCATTGCAGACGTCGCACTGACAGTGGCCGACGTTGAGGCGCTGAAAGCGGCTGACATGGACGGCAAGACCGTTGAGCAGACCGTGACAGACGCTGTCGCTGTGATCGGCGAAAACATGTCCGTGCGCCGCATGGCCGCCCTCGAAGGTGAGACCGTTGTGACATACGTGCACAACGCGGCTGCAACTGGCATGGGCAAAATCGGTGTTCTTGTCGCCCTGAATGGCGGCGACGAAGCATTGGGCAAACAGATTGCGATGCACATCGCCGCTGTAAACCCTGCCGCACTGTCTGAGGCCGACATGGACGCGGATGTGGTCGAAAAAGAAAAGCAGGTTCAGATGGACATCGCCCGCGAGTCCGGCAAGCCAGAAGCTGTGATCGAGAAAATGATCGTTGGCCGCATGAAGAAGTTCGTGGCCGAAGCCACGCTTCTGAACCAGTCGTTCGTCGTCAATCCTGACGTGACCGTTGGTCAGGCCGCGGCAGACGCAGGCGCCGAAATCACAGGGTTCGCCCGTCTTGAAGTTGGCGAAGGCATCGAAGTCGAAAAAGAAGACTTCGCCGCTGAGGTTGCCAAGGCAGCGCAGGGCTAACCTGGGTTAACTTCGACGTATAAAACATTGAAAAGCCGCTCATTTTGGGCGGCTTTTTATGTGTTTGAGGGAGGAGGTGGCCCCGACCAGACGGTCGAGGCCACAGTATCGTGCATCTCAGGGATAGGATTGAGCACGATAGAAGTAGGTGCCGGCCTGAAGAGGGCTTAGCCCACACAGACCAGCAATCCGGTTACCCGGCACGGCCCTGCTTGCCTCGTAATCTCAAGGGGTCAAGGTCGCTGTTCCCAGGCCTAAGGCCACCACTCACGGAACAAGGATAGGGTGTCATTTACCTTACGTAAGCGACAGTCTGGAATTCCGTACCTGTCGCGTAGGTCTTTGAATTTGTGGTGCGAACTGACTGCGCTGCAGGCTAGGCCGCCGCCGAATCCAGCACAAACATCTGGTTATAGAACGCGGCCTTCAAGACAGCCTGCGCCGTGGTTTCCACGTCCAGCGCCTCACGGGCCAGTCGCAGATGTTTTTCAATCGTCGCGGGCGTCAGATTCAGCAAAATCGCAATGTCTTGCGTTGTTTTTCCATCGCCGACCCACTGCAGCACCTCACGTTGGCGGCTGGTCAGGTTGCGTTGAGAATAGGGCAAGGTCTGAATTTTCAGATGCATCACGTTGTTCATCACGGTGATGTCTGCACCATGTTCCTCCCAGATCGCCTCGACCTCGTCCTGTGTCATGCCCGACTTGGCTGTCAGCGCAATCGCGCCCTTGGTGCGCTCGGACACGCTGAGGAAACTGATCGTGTATCCTGCGGTGACGTTCTGGCTGACATTGAACGCGACAGCTGTTTTTTCGTCATCGGTCAGATTGTCCGGGTCGGCCATCCAGCGCCAGCTGCAGGGGCCCGTGTTGTTCAGGGCCCACCGGATCATCGGGGCGCGGTAGACGTGACCGTGGCTTAGGAATCGTTCCATGTAGGCGTCGCCGTGATTGGTCAGCAGAACCCAATCCTGCGGATCGCCGAGGGACGCGCCGCTGCGGTAGCGGGTGAAGCCGTAGATCAGACGGTCAAACCCATAGTCTGCCATCGTTTCAGTGTGCAGGGCCCACAACGCCTGTGTCGTGGGAGCATTGGTCAGCGCATCAAGATATGAGGTCAAAGAAGTCATGCGCTATGGGTAGCATTCTTCAGCACTTCGCAAAAGAATTTTTACGTTTGGTAAACTTTTGAAAATCACTGAAAGGTTTCAGGCTAGGTATTTGTAATATGTAACTTATTATTAATTTTACATAATACTGATTATGAGAATTTTATAAATCGCATTAGGAGAGCAGCCATCAATGGTCAGTGTGCGCCCCCATCCACATCAGACGCCCCTATGCGGTGAAATCGGTGATGACGGCGGTCCCCGGCGGTGTCGGACCCGACATGGCGCGCAGTTCTGCGCTGGCCTGTGACAGCCCGATGGTGCGATCCAGCATGGGCGCGAGATCAACATCGCCGCGTTCGATCATGTCGAGAAGTTTCGGATATTTCCACGACGGCATCCCACGCGTGCCGTAGAACGCCAGCTGTTTGGCATAAATCGCGCGCATGTTGATCGTCATCATGCCGTCACCGGACGGCATGCCCACGTGCACATGACGGCCCAAAGTCGCCAGACATTCCACAGAGGCGTTGGTCGTTTGCGCGATGCCCAACGCCTCAATCGAGACTTGCGCGCCGCCACCGGTGATGTCGCGGATCGCTTCGGCGGCGTTGGTGGTGGCCGCGTTGACAGCCGCATCTGCGCCAAGCGACAGCGCGTGGGTGAGTTTTTCGTCGACGATATCGACAACGACGACGCGCGCGCCCAGCATTTTTGCCAGCAAAAGCGCGGACAGACCGATGCCGCCCGTGCCGTGCACGGCGACCCATTCGCCTGCCTGAACCCCTGCCCGATCCGTCAATGCGTGCCACGCGGTCGTCACCCGGCACCCAAGGCCCGCGGCCAGCGCCGGTGACAGGCTTTCGGGGAGATGGACAAGGTTGTGATCGAACGGCACGGCGACATATTCCGCGTAGGCACCGGGGGTGCCAAAGCCCGGCACGATCGAGGCTTCACAGGTGTTGGACGCGCCGGTGGCACAGGCGGGACAATCGCCACAGCCCAAGATAAACGGCGCAATCAGACGGTCGCCCACGCGGTACTTGGCGCGGCTGCCAGCCTCAACCACGGTGCCGCAGTATTCGTGGCCCATGATGGATCCATCGCCCACCTTGGGGTGGCCGCCTGTCCAGCCGTGATAATCGGACCGGCACACGCCACAGGCATCGACCTTCAGAACAACGCCGTTGTCCGGGCAGGATGGATCATCGACGGTTTCAAGGGACAGGTCTTGATTGAAGTCTCTGACGACGGCTGCGCGCATTTTTGTGTCTCCCCCCCATGCTTTGGACAGAGGGTACGGGCAATCGCATGTTCGGCAAAGTAGAAATGGCCCCTGCCCTAAACTGTTTGCGACACGAAAAAACCGGCGCCCCGAAGGACGCCGGTTTCTTGGTTCGACTGAAAACGCGGTTACTGGATCAGCTCAGCTGCCCATGCGCCGTCCACGATGGTGGACTTGGAGAAGTTGCCGGCGACATCGCCGTTCTCGTCAAAGTCCTGATTGCCAGCGGCACCTTCGTAGTTGATCTCACCACCTGCGGCGAGGATCTCTTTCGCTTTGGCCCACTCACCCGGAAGGATGACTTCGCCCGGTGCGGTTGCGATGGCACGCAAGGATTCGGCGATGACAGCGCGGTCGTCGGAGCCAGCGGCCTCAATCGCCAGAGCCATCATGAAGGTCGCGTCATAGCCGTTGGCCACGAACGGGTCAGAGGCCGGCACGCCAGCCTCATCGGCGATGGCTTTCCAAGCGGCAAAGGAGGGTGTGCTGTCGTCAGACGCGGAGGTCGTGAAGGTCGACGTCATCAGGTTTTCCGCACCGATCTGTTCGATCAGCTCATCGGACAGCATGCCGTCGGCACCGATGAAGTTGGTGAAAGCACCGGTTTCCAGAGCGTTGCGCATCAGCGTGATGCCGCCGGAGCCGTAGTAGGAGAACAGAGCGAGGTTGTCGGAGGTCGCACCGATGGTGGCAACCTCAGAGCGGTAGGACGCTTTGTTCGGCTCGTGTGCTTCGTTCGCGGTCACGGTGCCGCCGAGGTCTGTGTAGGCCTGAACGAAGACTTCCGCGATGGCGGCGTTGTAGTCGTCGTTGGCGTAGCTGACGGCGATTTCGTCAAAGCCGTTGGCCAGCGCCAGTTCGGCCAGCGCCACACCCTGATAGGCGTCAGAGGCAGCCGCACGGAAGACCAGGTCCGTGCCGTCTTCCATGTTGGTGATCGCAGGCGAGGATGCGGACACGGACAGTGTCACGACGCCCGCAGGGATCGACACGGATTCAGCCTGCGCGATGGTCGCACCGGAGCAGACCGGACCCACGATCGCAGAGACGGAGTTCACGTTGATCAGCTTGGTCACAGCGTCCACGGCGGCGGTTGGATCACACGCAGAATCTGCGCGCACGATGTTCAACGTCTCACCATCGGCGAACATGCCGCCCTGGTCGTTGACGTTCTGCGCGGCCAGATCAACGGCCGCCGCGATGGGGGCGTTCAGGTCAGGAATGGGGCCGGTCATGGCCATTGGGTTGCCGATGTTCACATCAGCCATGGCGGATGTCGCCATGAAGGTGGCCGCAGTGGCCAGAAGTGTCTTTTTCATTTGGTTTCTCCCGTTGCACCCGCGACTGTCTTTTCGGCCTTCGGTGATGCGGGCCTCACCTCAGGTAGTATCCCACCGGGATAGCGTTGCAGGATCACTTGCATCAGGATGCCGATCAGCATCATGCGCAAGAACCCTGCCCGTGTTGCAAGGATGGACGGATCAAGGGTGCTGAACACCGCTGAAATCACGTCGATCATGCCTGCAATGAGTAGCTCTGATGCGGACCAGATTGTCCAGATCAGAAATGCGCCAAGGATGGCGCCGCGGTTGTTGCCGGACCCGCCCGCGATCAGCATGACCCAGACAAGGAAGGTCACTTTGGAGGGGTCGAAGGTGTTGGTCGGTTCAATCAGACGCAGGTGCTGGGCAAAGAGCGCGCCGCCCAGCCCCATGATCGCAGCGCCAATCACGAACGCCTCAATCCGGCGTTTGGTCACGTCTTTACCGGCGGCGCGGCTGGCCGGTTCGTTTTCGCGAATGGCGGTCATCATGCGGCCCCAAGGAGACGTGCGTGCCCGTTCCAGCATTTTGTAGATGATGAAGACAACCAGCAGGATGGTGCCTGCAAAGAGCGGCTGCCAGTACCAGTTGGGCAGGCTGTCAAAGAAGGCGACCCATTGTTCTGGGGTGGCGATCCACGACATGGGCGCGCTGGAATAGAACCGTTCTTCGCTGAAGTGTTCCCAGGCGCGGGGGATTTTGTTGATGCCGCGCGGGCCGTTGGTGATGTCGGTCTCGTTCTTGAAGATCAGTTTGATGATCTCTGCGATGCCGATGGTGGCAATCGCCAGATAGTCTGACCTGAGCCTGATACAGACCAGACCGATCAGCCCGGCAATCAGTGCAGCCATCGCCATGGCAATCGCCATGCCCACCGGCAGCGGCAGGCCAAAGCCCCCGATGTGGAAGGTCGATTCTGCCGTCGTCAGCAGGGCGTACACATAGGCGCCGACGGCCACAAAGCCCACGATGCCTGCGTTGAACAGCCCCGCAAAGCCCCATTGCACGTTCAGGCCCAAGGCGAAGATGGCGTAGATGCCGCCAACGGTCAGCAAGGACAGAAGGTAAAGGAAATATCCCAGATAGGCTTCCATGTTAGAACGACCTCCCCTTGAACAGGCCCTGTGGGCGCACGATGAGCATGACAACCATAATCGCAAAGGCGACGCCGGTTTTGTATCCAGGCGACAGCAGCGGCGTGTCCCCGATCCAAGGATAGGCCGACAGCTCTTCGGCAAGGCCAATCACCAGCCCGCCGAAGACCGCGCCGTACGGCTTGCCGATGCCGCCGAGAATGGCCGCGGCGAACATGGGCAGCAACATCCGGAAGCCCATTGTTGTCTCCAACGTCTGGGTGTCCATCACCAAAAACACACCGGCGGCGGTGGCGCAGATGCCGCCCACGATCCATGTGGCTTTGATCACGGTTTCCACGTTGATGCCGGTCACATGGGCCAGATCAGGACTGTCGGACACAGCGCGCATGGCTTTGCCGGTGCGGGTGCGGTTCAAAAGGTAGGACAGGGCCACAACCAACAGGATGGTGCCCGCGAAAATCCATAGGTGTTTGTTGGGCATCAGGATCATCATGCCCGCATCCCCCGTCACCGATTGCAGCCACGCATTGGGCCGCGCGATGCCGGGCACGAAGGTGATCTGGTTCGGCCCCCACAGCGCCTGCACGGCGGAGCGGATGATGAGCATCACACCAAAGGATGCAATCACGATCTTGATCGTGTCGGCCTTGCGGAACGGTTTGTAGAACCACCGATCACACAGCAAAAACAGCCCGATCACGAATATCGCCGCAAAGGGCAGCGCCACCAGCGGATGCAAGGCAATGCCCGCCGCACCGACCAGCGCCATGATGGTCCAGGCGATATAGGCGCCCGACATCATCACCTCACCGTGGGCGAAATTGGCGAACCGCAGGATGCCGAATGTCAGCGTGATGCCGATGGCCCCAAGTGCATAGATACAGCCCAGAACAAGGCCGGGGATCAGGTAAAAGTTAACGAATTCAAAGCCAAATGCGTCCCACATATCAGTGCCCCCCGCCCAAGAACATGCGTGCGATTTCGGGGTCATTGGCAAGGCCCTGCCCCGTCCCTTCGTGCCGGTTTGCGCCATCAACCAGAACGTAGCCGCGATCAGACACTCCAAGCGCCTGTTTGGCGTTTTGTTCGACGATCAGGATCGGCACGCCGGTGCCTTTGATTTTTTGGATGGTGCTGAAAATCTCACCGCGATATTTGGGCGACAGACCCGCTGTGGGTTCATCCAGCAGGAGGATCTTCGCATCCACCATCAGCGCCTTGGCCATGGCCACCATCTGACGTTGCCCGCCGGACAGCGATCCAGCCGCCTGAGTGCGCTTTTCGGCCAGATCGGGGAACAGCTCATACATCTCTTGTAAGCGGTCTTCGATGCCGTTTGGCCGCGTCCAGGCGCCCATCTCAAGGTTTTCCTGCACGCTGAGGTTCACAAAGACGTTGTTGGTTTGGGGCACATAGGAAATGCCCCGTTCGATGACCTTTTGCGCGGGCGTGTCGGTGATGTTTTCACCGTTCAGCTCAACCGAGCCTTCGCGGATGTTCAGCAAGCCCAACACAGATTTCATCGCAGTGGATTTGCCCGCGCCGTTGGGGCCGATGATGGCCACGATTTCATTGGGCATCACGTGCAACGACAGATCATGCAGGATTTCGGTCTGGCCGTAGCCTGCGTTCAGGTGGTTGAGGGAAAGAACGGGCTGCGTCATACCACTTCCCCCCCGAAATAGGCGTCGATGACGCGTTCGTCGCTGCGCACTTCGTCCATCGTGCCTTCCATCAAGACCTGTCCTTCGGCCAGCACGACGACCTTGTCCGCCAGACGTGCGATCATATCCATGTCGTGTTCGATGATGCAAAAGGTGTAGCCGCGTTCTTCGTTCAGCTGCAGGATCATATCGCCCACTTTGCGCATCAACGTGGGGTTCACCCCAGCGCCCGGTTCATCCAGCAAAACGACCTTGGCGTCGTTCATCATGGTGCGGCCGATCTCAAGCAGCTTCTTTTGTCCGCCGGACAAATTGCCCGCCAGCTCTTCGCCCACATGGGTCAGCCCGAGGAAGTCCAGCGTGTCGCGGGCCAGTTCAATCACCTCGGCTTCGCGTTGTTTCACGCGACCATTGGCGAACCAGCTGGACCAGATGCTTTCGCCCGTTTGATCGGGGGCGGCCACCATCAGGTTTTCCAGCGATGTCATGCGCGCGTATTCATGGGACAGCTGGAACGTCCGCATCAGCCCCTTGTGATACAGTGTGTCGGTGCGCTGGCCGGTGATGTCCTCACCCAGCAGTGTGATCTTGCCCGTGGTGGGCGGCAGTTCACCGGCGATCATGTTGAACGTGGTGGTTTTGCCCGCGCCGTTGGGGCCAATCAGCCCCACAATTGCGCCGCGTTCGACCTCAAAATCGACACCACGGACGGCCTGCAGGCCGCCGAAGCTTTTGGTCAACCCAGCGACGCTGAGAACCGTGTCCATAGCCATGTTTGTCCCTCTCCCAAAGGTCCGCACCTGACCGCCCTCTTCGGTGGCGTGAGTCAGGATGCGGCTTGCTAGCAAGGGTTGGGGCCTGTTTCCATGGCAAATTGACGAATGACGGGGGAAACGTCGCGATAAAAGGCAAAACGGCGCGCCGATGTCGTGATGCGCGGTCTTTTGTTCTGCAGATTTGGATGTCTTCAGGTCGAGGGGGGCCAGCGGCTTCACTTTGAGCCAAGCGACCACAAAGTCAGTCAGCGCCTTTTGGTCCGCATCGGCGGCGGTCGGCACCTGATCAGATGACGGGACGTCAGCCCCTATTGCTGACTTGGTCTAAAGCCGGTCGCGCAGGCTGTACCAGATCATGGCCAGCGCCAGAAGCGGCGTGCGCAGGCGCGGCCCCCCGGGAAAGCGCGGCGAGGGCAGCGTTGAGAACAGATCGAACCTCTCTGCCTGGCCCTGCACCGCCTCCGCGGCCAGTTTGCCGCCCAAGGTCGCCATCGCGACCCCGTGCCCCGAATATCCAGAGATGGACAGCACGCGGTCCGAAAGCCGGGCGAAATGCGGCAGCCGGTTCATCGTGATGCCCAACGTGCCGCCCCACGCGTAATCGATTTGCACCTCTTTGAGTTGGGGGAAAATTTCGGACATCGGTTTGCGCACCGTCGCCGCGATGTCGCGCGGGAAACGGTAGCCATAGCTTTCGCCGCCGCCAAACAGCAGGCGGTCGTCGTCGGACAGGCGGAAATAATTGATGACGAATTTGCTGTCGGCCACGGCGTGGTTGCCGCGAATGATGGCGCGGGGGTCATCCAAGGGTGCTGTGGCCGCGATAAAGTTGTTGATTGGCATGACACGGGTGGCGACCGTATCGTTGAGGGCACCAAGATAGCCATTGCAGCCCATAACCACATATTGCGCATTTATTTCAGAAGCTTGCGTGGTGACGTTCGCGTTGTTCTTAACTTCGATCACTTTGGAGTTTTCGAAGATCCGCACGCCCGCATCCTGTGCCGCCCGCGCCAGCCCCAGCGCATAGCGCAGCGGGTGCAGATGCCCGCCCCCCATGTCCAAAGTGCCCCCGTGATAGGCCGGTGATCCGACAAGGCTGCGCATTTCCTCACGGTCAATCGGACGGATGAGGTCGTAGTCATACTCTGTGCGCAATTTGTCGGCGTAGGCATGGCTGTGGGGGACGAATTTGGCGCGGTGATCCGCCTCGATGATGCCATCAGACCAGCCGCATGCCATGTCATGTTTTGCGATAAGATCGCGCACTAAGTGCACGCTTTCCAAAGATAAACCCCAAAGTGCGCGGGCGTGTTCCAACCCTGCGATCTTTTCCAGATCGTCCTGTCCGATCCGTTGGCCCGTGCCCACCTGGCCCCCGTTGCGTCCCGATGCGCCAAAGCCCACCCGCTGTGCGTCCAGCAGCACCACGTCCATGCCCGCCTGCGCCAGATGCAGCGCGGCGGACAGGCCCGAATAGCCGCCGCCCACAACGCAGACATCGCACGCGATCGCGCCCTTGGCCGTGGGAAACGGGTCAAGCGGCGTGGCCGTGGCCGCATAATAGGACGCAGGATAGGCGCCCTGGCGGTCATTGGCGGTCAACAGATCCATCAGGCGGCCTGATAAAGTCCTTCGGCGCGGATCAGATCGTAGGTCTCATCAAGCGATTGAACGGCCCGATCGATCAGCGTATCAATCTCGCTTTCCGTTATGACCAACGGCGGGGCGATGATCATCCGGTCGCCCACATGGCGCATCACAAGGCCATTGTCGAAACACCGACCCCGACAATGCAGCCCCACGGTGCCCGCGTCCGCCTTGAATTTGGCGCGGGCGGCCTTGTCTGGCGTCAGCGCGATGGACCCCATCATGCCCACGATCTTGGCTTCCCCCACCAAGGGATGATCGGTCAATTGTGTCCATTTATCAGCCAGATACGGGGCGATCTTATTGCACACATTCTCAACGATGCGTTCTTCTTGCAAAATGCGCAGGTTTTCCAACGCCACAGCACAGGCCACCGGATGGCCCGAATAGGTGTAGCCGTGGTTGAAATCACCCGCATCATTCACGACCTGAGCGACCTCATCGCAGACCAGCGACCCACCAATGGGCGCGTAGCCTGACGACAGGCCCTTGGCGATGGTCATAATGTCCGGACGGATGCCCATATAGTCTGATCCGAACCAATGGCCCGTGCGTCCGAACCCGCAGATCACCTCATCCGCGATCAGCAGAATGCCATAGTCGTCGCAGATGCGCTGAATTTCAGGCCAATAGCTGTCGGGCGGCACGATGACACCGCCCGCACCCTGCACAGGCTCGCCGATAAAGGCGGCGACGCGGTCGGGGCCGTGCTGTTTGATCGCGTCTTCCAGTTGGCGGGCGCAGGCAAGGCCGAAGTCATGGGGCGACATGTCCCCGCCCTCGGACCACCAATCGGGCTGGTCGATGTGATGGATGCCGGGGATCACTGGCACGCCCTGATTTTGCATGCCCGACATGCCGCCCAAAGACCCGCCCCCCAAGGTGGAGCCGTGATAGGCGTTGGTGCGGCTGATGATGATGTTGCGGTCCGGCTGGCCTTTTTGCGCCCAATAATGGCGCACGAGGCGGATGTTGGTGTCGTTCGCCTCGGACCCTGAGCCTGCGTAGAATACGTGATTGAGATCCCGTGGGGCGATTTCGGCAAGTTTGGCGGACAGCGCAATCGCGGGGACGTGGGTGGTCTGGAAAAACGTGTTGTAGTAGGGCAGCTCTCGCATTTGGCGGGCGGCGGCCTCGGCCAGCTCTTCGCGGCCATAGCCGATGTTGACACACCACAGCCCTGACATGGCGTCCAGAATCTGGTGCCCGTCGCTGTCCGTCAGCATAACGCCTTTGGCCGATGTGATCACCCGCGCGCCCTTTTCGGCCAGTTCTGACCCAGCGGTGAACGGGTGCATGTGGTGGGCGGCATCCAGGCGTTGCAGGTCAGCCGTGGGCATGTGGTTGGAAATCACGTTCATCGGGGACTCCTTGGCGAGAGGTCAGACGCAAAGCGCCTAAGTTTGCGGCAGCTTATTGGGGCGGGCCGCAGTGTCAAACAAAACGAAAGCCGCAACGTGCAGGTGTGATCGCCGCGATATTGCAAATCACCGGCGTGGGTTTCATAGTCAAAGTTATCAAGCGGGGTAAACCGCGCGTTCGAAAACAGGGAAACACTATGACCACCAAACATTTTGCATCCGGCATTGCCGCCGCCGCCCTTCTGGCCGGTATGGCGTCTGCCGACGAAGTCCGCGTTTATAACTGGTCCGATTATATCGACGAAGACCTGCTGACACAGTTCGAGGAAGAAACCGGTATCGATCTGATCTACGACGTGTTCGACAGCAACGAAGTGCTGGAAACCAAACTGCTGGCCGGCGGGTCGGGCTATGACGTGGTTGTCCCGTCTGCCACCTTCCTGCAGCGCCAGATCACTGCGGGCGCGTTCCAGCCGCTGGACCTTGCGCAGCTGCCCAACCACGACAACCTGTGGGACGTGATCCAGGGCCGCACCGATCAGTATGACCCGAACGGTGAGTATTCGGTGAACTACATGTGGGGGACCACAGGCATCGGCTATAACATCGGTAAAGTGACCGAAATCCTTGGCGAAGATGCGCCCTTCGACAACTGGGATCTGGTGTTTGATCCGGCGAATATGGAAAAGCTGGCGGAGTGCGGTGTCTATTTCCTTGATGCACCGACCGAGATGATTCCCGCTGCGCTGAATTACATCGGTGAGGATCCCGACAGCCATGACCCTGAGGTGATCGCCAAAGCCGAAGGCGTGTTCGCGGCCGTGCGCCCCTACATCCAGAAATTCCACAGCTCGGAATACATCAACGCGCTGGCCAATGGGGATATCTGTGTGGCCGTCGGCTGGTCCGGTGATGTGTTCCTGGCACAGCTGCGCGCGGCTGAGGCCGAGAACGGCCACGAGATCGACTATTCGATCCCCGTTCAAGGCGCCCAGATGTGGTTTGACCAGATGGCAATCCCTGCGGATGCCCCAAACCCTGAAGCTGCGCACACCTTCATCAACTTCATTCTGGACGCCCAGAATGCGGCCGCAGCCACCAACTATGTTTGGTACGCCAGCGGCAACGAGGCCGCACAGGAGTTCATTGATCCTGAGATCCTTGAGTATCCTGCCGTCTATCCAGATGAGGCCACGTTGGAAAACCTCTATATCACGCGCCCCTATCCGGCCCGTGTTCAGCGTGATGTGACACGGTTGTGGACACGCATTAAGTCCGGCCAGTAAGGCTTTGATCCCCCGCGCCTTTCCCTGATTGGCGCGGGGCACTTTTCAGAAAGAATGCGTATGGCGCAGCCCAGACCTGACGCGGTGTTTGCCCCGTGGGATGACCCCAGCGAAACACCCCTGATCCAGTTCAAAAACGTTACCAAACGGTTTGGCGACTTCACCGCCATTGATGATCTGACCCTTGATATTTACGCGCGGGAGTTCTTTGCGCTTTTGGGCCCCTCGGGCTGTGGCAAAACCACGTTGATGCGCATGCTGGCGGGGTTCGAAACCCCGACCGAGGGCACAATCCTGCTTGATGGTGTCGATATTGGGCCGGTGCCCCCAAATGAGCGGCCCGTGAATATGATGTTTCAGTCCTACGCGCTGTTTCCGCATTTGACGGTTTGGGAAAACATCGCCTTTGGCCTCAAGCGGTCCGACATGCCCAAAGACCAGATTGGCGATCGTGTGGAGCGGATGCTGAAGCTGACGCAGCTGGGCAAGTTTGCAAAACGCAAACCCCATCAGATCTCGGGCGGGCAACGCCAACGTGTGGCCCTTGCCCGTAGTTTAGCAAAGGCGCCTAAGTTGTTGTTGTTAGACGAACCTTTGGGCGCGCTGGACAAAAAACTGCGCCATGAGACGCAGTTTGAATTGATGGATATTCAAGAATCCACAGGCACGACCTTTGTGATCGTCACCCACGATCAGGAAGAGGCGATGACCGTGGCGTCCCGCGTTGCCGTCATGGTCGATGGCAACCTTGCCCAAGTTGCCACGCCGGATCAGATTTATGAAGCCCCAACAAGTGCTTACGTCGCGGACTTCATTGGTGACGTGAACCTGATCGAAGGCGCGGTTGAGGCTGGCAGTACTGGTACGGACGTCGCGATCAAGTGGTCCGCGACCGAAGAGCCGATCAAGGCCACCTCGGACACGCCACCCCCTGCGGCCAGCACTGTCCAATTTGCGATCCGCCCTGAAAAGGTGGCGATTTCGTCCGAAAAACCAGACGCCGCGAATGTGATGGAGGGTAAGATCCTCGACATTGCGTACCTCGGCAACATCTCCACCTATCATGTTGAGGTCGCGCCCGGCCTGATTGTAAAGGCGCAGGCGACGAACACGCGCCGCATCTCCCGCCGGAACCTGACGTGGGAGGATCACGTCTACCTCAGCTGGACGGACACCGCAGGCGTGGTGTTGACGGAATGAAACGCCGCCTGCTGATTGCCCTGCCCTATGCGTGGCTGCTGATTTTCTTTTTGGTGCCCTTTGGCATCGTTCTGAAAATCTCTCTCAGCGATATCGCGCTGGCGATCCCGCCTTATGTGCCGACGATGAAGGACGGGTTCTGGACGATGCTGTCCGGCCTCGATCTGGAGAACTATGCGTTCATCGGGGCCGGTGCTGTGGTTGCGGCCTTTGCCGCTGTCGCGCTGTGTGTGGTGATGTTCAACATCGTCTACCCCCGCGTGCGCCGCGCGCTGGTGCCGGACACGCCGAACGGGTTCTTTGACACGGCGGCGGCGGCATTGACCGCGCTGGCGGTGGCTTTGGTGAATGTGGCGGTGATTGTGGGTGTTCTGGCGCTGCTGTTGCCGCAGCTGCGCGCCTTCGTGGACATCCCTGATTTCCTGTATTTCGCAGCCTACCTGTCGTCCCTGAAAATCGCGATTATTTCGACCTTTTTCACCCTGCTGATCGGGTATCCCATTGCCTACGGTATGGCGCGCGCGCCGGAACATTGGCGGCCCACGTTGCTGATGTTGGTCATCCTGCCGTTCTGGACGTCCTTTCTGATCCGCGTTTACGCTTGGATCGGCATTCTGAGCACCGAAGGCTACCTGAACCAGTTTCTGTTGGGCCTTGGTGTGATCTCTGAGCCTTTGACGATCCTCAACACCAATGCCGCTGTCTATGTGGGCATCGTCTATACGTACCTGCCGTTCATGGTGCTGCCGATCTATGCAGCATTGGAAAAGATGGATGACAGCTTGGTTGAGGCCGCCGAAGATCTGGGTTGTACGGCCCTGTCTGCCTTCTGGCTGATCACCGCCCCCCTTAGCAAACCGGGTGTGATCGCGGGCTGTTTTCTGGTGTTCATCCCCACCTTGGGCGAATTTGTGATCCCGTCGCTATTGGGCGGGTCGGACACGGTGATGATCGGCAAAGTGCTGTGGGAAGAGTTCTTTAACAACCGCGACTGGCCTGTCGCCTCCGCTGTGGCGGTGATGCTGTTGTTGATCCTGATCGTTCCCATCGTGTTGTTCCAACGCAACCAACAGATCGAGAGGGAGGCGGACAGATGAGGCGGTTTTCGTGGTTCAACGCAACGGCGCTGACCTTTGGGTTCGCGTTTCTGTATCTGCCGATGCTGATCTTGATCATCTACAGCTTCAACGAAAGTCGTCTGGTGACCGTCTGGGCGGGCTTTTCCACGAAGTGGTATGGTGAGTTGTGGCAGAATGAGGCGTTTCTGGACGCCGCTTGGGTCACGATCAAGGTGGCCTTCTGGTCGTCGACGCTGGCCACGGTATTGGGCACCATGGCGGCCTATATCATGGTGCGCGCGGGGCGGTTTCGCGGGCGTGGGTTGTTTTCGGGGATGATCTACGCGCCGCTGGTCATGCCTGAGGTGATCACTGGTCTGTCACTGTTGTTGTTCTTTATCGCCATCGGGTTGGATCGCGGCGTGGTGACGATTGTTCTGGCCCATACGACCTTTGCCATGTGTTACGTCAGTGTGGTCGTGACGTCTCGCCTTGTGAGCTTTGATCAATCGTTGGAGGAGGCCGCGCTGGATCTGGGCTGCACGCCGTTTGATGCGTTCCGTTCCGTGACGTTGCCGATCATCCTGCCTGCGGTGATATCGGGCTGGCTGTTGGCATTCACGTTGTCCCTTGATGATCTGGTGATTGCATCTTTCACCTCGGGCCCATCGTCCACGACTTTGCCGATCAAGATCTTTTCAGCCGTGCGCCTTGGCGTCACGCCTGAGATCAACGCCCTGTCGACGATCATGATCCTTCTGGTGACGCTTGGCGTGATCACCGCCTCGCTGATCTCACGACGCAGCGCTCTGAAGGCGCGTGAGGATGAAAGAAAGGCGATGGGTGGGTGAGCCGGACAAAGTCTCATCGAGACTTTGAGCACAAAAATTCTGTGAATTTTTGCTACCCCAAGGCATAGCCCGCCCCGCGCACCGTCCGTACCGGGTCTTCGCCACCTGTGCTGGTCAGCACTTTGCGCAGCCGTCCGATGTGGACGTCAACCGTGCGCGTGTCCACGTAAATATCACGGCCCCACACACGGTCGAGAAGCTGTTCACGGCTCCAGACCCGGCCAGGTTTTTCCATGAACGTCGTCAGCAGGCGGAATTCGGTCGGGCCCAGTTTCAATTCGGTGTCTGCGCGGGTGACGCGGTGGGTTTCGGAATCCAGCTGAATATCGTCGTAGGACAGCACCTGCCCCACCGTGCTGGGCCGCACGCGGCGCAGCTGTGTGCGCACGCGGGCCATCAGTTCGGCCACGGCATAGGGTTTGACCACGTAATCATCGGCGCCCGTTTCAAGGCCGCGGACTTTGTCGACCTCCTCTGAACGTGCAGACAGCATGATGATCGGGATGGTGCGCGTATCGGGGCGGTTTTTCAGTTGGCGGCAGACCTCAATCCCCGACACATTGGGCAACATCCAATCCAGCACAATCACGTCCGGCGCGTCTTCTTCGACCATCAAGAGGCCCTGTTCGCCGTCTTCTGCCTTGGTGGTGCGGAACCCTTCGGCCTCAAGGTTGTAGCTGAGGACTTCGCGTTGGGCGGGTTCATCTTCAACAATCAAGACGTGGGGTTGGTCTGACATCTTACTGTCCTGTGCGTGCGGCGGCGGTGCTGTCCATCTTTGGGCGGTCCTCATCGGGCATTTCACCGGTCACCATATAGATCACCTGTTCGGCCATGTTCGTCACCAGATCGCCCATGCGTTCCACGTTTTTGGCGATAAAATGCATGTGCATGCAGGCAGTGATGTTGCGCGGGTCTTCCATCATGAAGGTCAGGAATTCGCGGAACAGCGCGTTATACATCTGGTCCACATCCATGTCGCGCTGGCGCACGGCCTCGGCCAGATCCGCATCAAGCCGCACATAGGCGTCCAATGCGTCAGACAGCATTGACTGCACCTCTTTTGACATGCGGCGCAGGGCAGCGTCGGTGCCATTGATGGGCTGCATCTCGGCCAGAATGGGCGTGCGTTTGGCCATGTTTTTGGCGTAATCGCCCATGCGTTCAAGGTTGGAGGCCAGTTTCAGAACCGACAGCAGTGTCCGCAAATCCTTGGACACGGGCGCGCGCAGGGCGATGACACGCGCGGCCTCTTCGTTGATCTGTTCCTCAAGGGCATCGATGACCTTGTCGCCTTTGCGCACGGCATTGGCACCGTCGATGTCGCGGGCCTCTAGGCTTTTGGCGCCTTCAAGGATCGCGTTTTCGACAAGGCCGCCCATCTTGACGACCAGCGCCTGCAACGTCTCTAGGTCACGATCAAAAGCGGAGGAAATGTGCTGTGTCATATCAGTCTCCTTACCCGATGCGGCCGGAAATATAGCTTTCCGTGCGCGGGTCTTCGGGGTTGGTGAAAATCTTGTCGGTCTCGCCAAATTCCACCAGATTGCCGAGGTGGAAGAAGGCGGTCTTTTGGCTGACGCGGGCGGCCTGCTGCATGGAGTGGGTGACGATGACGACGCTGAACGACTGGCGCAACTCATCGATGAGTTCTTCCACTTGCGCGGTTGCAATCGGGTCCAGCGCGGAACACGGTTCATCCATCAGCAGGACCTCAGGTGAGGTTGCGATGGCCCGCGCAATGCACAGACGTTGCTGTTGGCCGCCAGACAGGCCCGTGCCCGGTGCATTCAGGCGGTCCTTGGCTTCGTTCCAAAGGGCGGCCTTGCGCAGGGAGCTTTCGACGATCTGGTCCAGTTCGGCCTTGTTGCGGGCCAGCCCGTGGATTTTGGGGCCATAGGCCACGTTGTCATAGATGGATTTCGGAAACGGGTTGGGTTTCTGGAAGACCATGCCGACCTTGGCGCGCAGCTGAACGGGATCAACCTTGGCGTCGTAGATGTCTTCGCCGTCGATCAGGATGTCGCCCTCAACGCGGCAGATATCAATGGTGTCGTTCATGCGGTTGATGGTCCGCAGGAACGTGGATTTGCCACAGCCCGACGGGCCGATGAAGGCCGTCACGGTTTTGTCTTCGATGTCGACATTCACGTCTTTGATGGCGTGGTTGTCGCCGTAATACACCTGCACAGCGCGGGCGGAGATTTTGGCGTTTGTCATATTCGTCTCTTTCATGTCGGGTCTCCTACCAGCGGCGCTCAAACCGGCGGCGCAGCAGGATTGCAATCAGGTTCATCGTCAGCAGGAAGACCAGCAGCACGATGATGCCGCCCCATGCTTTTTCGTAAAAGCCCGTGTCGGCGCGTGCGGCCCAGGTGTAGATCTGCGCAGGCATGGCGGAGTTGCTGTCCACAAAGCCGGAGATGATCCCATCAGGATATTCCCGCGCCACATAGCCCACCATGCCGATCAACAGCAGAGGGGCCGTTTCCCCCAAGGCCTGCGCAAGGCCGATGATCGTGCCGGTCAGAATGCCGGGCATGGCCAGCGGGAGCACATGGTGGAACACCGCCTGCATTTTCGACGCCCCCACCCCAAGGGCCGCATCGCGGATGCTGGGCGGCACGGATTTCAGCGAGGCACGGGTGGAGATGATGATGGTCGGCAGCGTCATCAGGGTCAGCACAAGGCCCCCCACCAAAGGCGCCGATTGGGGCAGATGGGCAAACTGGATGAAGACAGCCAGGCCAAGGATGCCGAAGACAATGGACGGCACAGCAGCGAGGTTTGAAATGTTCACCTCAATCAGATCTGTCAGCCGGTTCTTGGGCGCGAATTCCTCAAGGTAGATTGAGGCCGCGACACCAATGGGCAGCGCCAGAAGCAGCACGACAATCATCATGAAGAACGACCCGATCACGGAGGCCCCGATACCCGCACCACCGGGATTGTCCACGGCGGTGTCCGTGCCGGTGATGAAGTTCCAGTCAAAGGCCGTGGTGATCAGCCCTGCGTCAATCATCACATCGACAACGTCCAGATCGGCCACCTCAAGAAAGCGGCTGTCGGTCACGTCTTCGCGCAACAGATCGCCCTCGAAATAGCGGCTGATGCGGGTGGACGCGGGCAGATCAAACGTCACCGTCTGACCGATTTGGTCGGGATTTTCCTTGTAGAATTCACGGATCGTGGCCCCGGTTTTGGGCACCAGACGGTCCGTGATGAAATCTTCGTCCACCTCGATGGTCGATCCGCGTTCCACCAGAAACTCGTTCACTTTGGCGACCAGCAACGCCTCATAGGCTGCGGTTTTAAGCAATTGCCCTTCGGCGGCGTCCACGTCCTCTTGGGTGATTGTGGCCTCCAATGCGACCACGGTTGTGGTGAACGCGGGCAGGCCGGAGCGCAGGATGGACGTCAGCAGCACGACCAGAAACAGCAGGCCAATGGCGATGGCCACAATGCCGTAGGCCTTGAACCGCTTCTCAGCCGCGTTGCGTTTGCGTGTGCGCGCATCGACGGTCAGCAGGGATGTTTTGGGGGTATCGGTCATTCGTACTGCTCACGGTATTTGCGGACGATATAGAGGGCGAAGACGTTCAGCCCCAGCGTGATCACAAAGAGCGACATGCCAAGGGCGAAGGCCACCAGAGCCTCCGGCGAAGAAAAGTCGCTGTCGCCGGTCAGCTGACTGACGATCTTGGCGGTGACGGTGGTCATCGCCTCAAACGGGTTGAGGTCAAGGCGACCCGCGGCCCCTGCCCCCAGCACCACGATCATGGTCTCACCAATCGCGCGGGACGCGGCCAAGAGGATCGCCCCCACGATGCCCGGCAAGGCGGCAGGCAGAACGACCTGGCGGATGGTTTCCGACGGGGTGGCGCCAAGGCCCAGTGAACCATCGCGCATGGCTTGGGGGACTGCGTTGATGATGTCGTCCGACAGCGACGACACAAACGGGATCAACATGATGCCCATGACAAGGCCTGCGGTGATCACCGCGCGGTCGCCGGTCATCCAAGCGACACCCAAGGCCCCGTCGGCCCCGAACACGTCCTTGAGCATTGGACCCACGATGAGCAACGCAAAGAGGCCGTAGACGATGGTAGGGATGCCCGCCAAGACCTCCAACAGGGGTTTGGCAAAGGCGCGAACACGGGGGCCTGCATATTCGCTGAGATAAATGGCCGCGAAGAGGCCAATGGGCACGGCCACCAAAAGCGCCACGAACGAAATATAAAGCGTGCCCCACAAAAGCGGCAGAAGCCCCAATTCAGACGCCCCGCCGCGCCCTGAAAAGCTGGGCTGCCAGACGGTGCCAAAGAAAAAGTCGGCCGCCGGATACATCTTGAAGAATTCGACGGTGTTGAAGATGAGGGACAACACGATCCCGATGGTTGTCAGGATCGCGATGGAGGCCGCAGCGATCAGCACGGCCATGACACCCCGTTCCACGGTGTTGCGGGCGCGGAAGGCGGCGTTGGTCTTCATCAGGGCGAAGGCCGTGCCTGCAATGGCGATCAGCAGCACCAGTGCAGATTTCCACAACGCCCCCGACAGGGCGCCCGCGCGGTAGGCCTGCGCGGCTTGCAAGGTGTCAGGGCCCACGTCAGACCCAAGGGCGACGCCCACGTCGGCCAGAATGGCGCGCACATCCGTGCTGTCGGTGGTCAATGTCGCGGCCTCACCCGGCGCCAGCGCGCCTTGGGCCACGGCGGTGCTGAGCCCATCGGCCAGACGGCGCACATCGGCCATGATCAGGTTCATCGCGCCATCGTCCGCAACCTCTTGCGTGATGAGCGATTGCGCGCGGTTTTCCAGCACCATGGGCTGGGCCACGGACCAAACCGCCAGCACCAACAGTGCCGGCACCAGCCCCGTCAGCGCCGCGTTGTATCCATAGTAGCTGGGCAGCGAATGCAGCTTACGCGAGTCCCCCGACGCAGAGGCCAGCGCGCGCCTGCGGCCAAGCACAAAGCCCACCACTGCAATCACAGCGAGGGCAATCAGGAGGGTTAGGATCGGCATGGCAGCTCCGCTCGTCTTTGTATTGGACCCTCTGTGTACGGCAGGAGGTCAGGTCTTCAAAGGGGGAAGGCGCGGCCGGTGCCGCGCCCTCCGTTTGGTCTTACATCGCCTCTTCGGCTTCGATCATGGCTTGAGTTGCGGCAAGTTCCGGGTCGGACACCAGACCGTATTGGGCCAATGGGCCGTCTGGGCCAGCCAGTTCATCGGCCATGAAGAACTGTGCGTACTCCTTCAGGCCGGGGATGACACCGATGTGTGCGCCTTTGATGTAAAAATACAGCGGACGGGACACAGGGTAGTCGCCAGCGGCGATGGTTTCTGTTGTCGGCTCAACACCGGACATTGTCGCCACTTTGAGCGTGTCGGTGTTGTTCTCATAGAAGGCCAGACCGAAGACGCCGACGGCGTTCGGGTTCGCGTCGATGGAGGCCAGCGTTTCGGTGTAGTCACCGTCGATGTCCACGGACAGACCATCGGTGCGCACAGCGAGGCAGGCGTCTTCTGCGTCGTCTTCGGACATGCCGGCGGCGATCATGGCATCATGTGCGCCGGTTTCTTCGCAGCCCACGGCGATCACTTTTTCTTCGAAGACTTCGCGTGTGCCGTGCTTGGTGCCCGGGATGAAGGCCAAGATGTCGGCCGCCGGAAGATCCGCGTTGAAATCAGACCACTGTGTGTGCGGATTGTCGACCAGTTCACCGTCCACCATGACCTGTGGGGCCAATGCGTTGAAGATGTCGGAGGGGGTGAAGGCGGAAAAATCAGGGCCATCAATCTGGCTGGCAAACACGATGCCGTCATAGCCGATGCGCACTTCGATGATGTCGGTCACGCCATTGGCGGCACATTCTTCGATCTCACCGGCGCGGATGCCGCGAGAGGCGTTGGCGATGTCGATGGTGTTTTCGCCGATGCCCTCACAAAAACGGGCCAGACCGGCGGAGGACCCACCGGATTCAACGACAGGTGTTGGAAAGTCGGTGTTGTCGCCAAAGGCTTCGGCCACAATAGAGGCGTAGGGCAGCACGGTAGACGATCCGGCCACCTGCACATTGTCGCGTGCGGCGGCGGCTGTTGCTGTGACTGCGGTGATCGCCAATGTCGAGGCGGCGGTTTTGATGAAGGACATTTGAATGCTCCTGTACGTCGTGTTCATCCCCCCGATCTTTCGGGGTGTGGACGCCCGCGAACCGTGCGTCCTTGAGGTGGGTGCTAAGCCTCGCGCAAAACGCTTTTGTGACACTATTGTAAAAGTTATGTGACAGCCCGCGTTGGGGGGCGATTTATTCCGCAGGTGCGGCCGCCCCGGTTGGCAAAATCACCGTAAAAACAGAGCCTTGCCCCAGCTGACTTTCGATGCGCAAGCGTCCCCGATGGCGGTTGATGATGTGTTTGACGATGGCCAATCCCAGCCCCGTGCCCCCAATTTCGCGGCTGCGGTGGGTATCGACACGGTAGAATCGGTCCGTCAGGCGGGCAATGTGATGGGCTGCGATTCCTTCGCCCTCGTCGCGCACAATAAGCCTGACGCCTGAGGCGCGCAAAACCGGATCATGGGCGGGCTGCGTGAGGGCCACCGTCACCTGTGCCCCGTCACCTCCGTATTTGATGGCATTTTCAACCAGATTGCTGACGACTTGCCACAGCTGGCCCCAATCGCCCAAGACCTCCACTTTTGTTTGTGGCAGATCATAGATCAGGTCGACCTGGGCTGCGGCTGCGACCGGGGCCAAGGCTTCGCCCACTTCGCCAATCAAGCGGTCCAGCGCCACAGCGCCTGTGGGTCGCATGCGTTCTTGATCCTCAACACGGCTGAGCGACAACAGGTCTTCGACCAGATTGTGCATGCGCCCGGCCTCTTGCTCCATGATGCCCAGAAAACGCTGTTGGGCTTCGGGATCGTTGCGGGCGGGGCCGCGCAGGGTTTCGATGAACCCCAACAGGGACGTCAGCGGCGTGCGCATCTCATGGCTCACGTTGGCCACAAAACCGCGCCGCATCTCGCCTGCGTCTTCCAGGGCGGTGATGTCTTGAAACGACAGCACCACCACTTGGCCCTCATTCAGCATCACGGGCCGCACGGAGACGTCCCAAGTGGTCGGACGCGCGCCGTCATTGCCCAGATACCGCGTGGTTTGTTGGCCCCCCGTCGACAGGCCCTGTTCCACCGCATCAAGCAAGGCTGGCTGTCGCAGGGCCGTTACATAATGCCAGCCGTTGCAATCGGTGCCGACCAGCCGTTGTGCGGGGCTGTTGATCGCCCTGATCCGGTGATCGCCTCCCACCACAATCACCGGATTGGGCAGGCTTGCAATCAAGGACCGGACATCAGACATCGCTTAGGCCTTTTGGCTTTCCGCGATGGCGTGCGTCAGCTCATCAATCAAAAGCTGTGGGTCTTCCAATCCGACAGAGACACGGAAGAAGCCTTCGGAAATGCCCAAGGCCGCGCGCCCCTCTTCCGTCAGCGCACGGTGCGAGGACGAGGCCGGATGGCTGAGGGTGGTGCCCACATCGCCCAACGTGGGCGCAAAGGGCAGATCACGTGCGGCATTGGTCAGCGCATTGGCCGCGGCTCGCCCACCTGCAACCTCAAACGACATCATGTTGCCGGGGCGATGTCCCAAAACCTGTGCCACACGGTTGTGGTCTGGGTGATCGGGGCGGCTGGGATGCAGAACCTTGGTCACACCGTCCAATCCTGACAACGCCTCGGACAGGGCCGTGGCTGTGGCCTCGGCGCGGTCATAGCGCAGATCAAACGATTGCAGGCCACGTTCGGCCAGCCAGCAGTCAAAGGGGCTGGGCGTCAGGCCCCATGTGACGTTGGCCACGTTGATTTTGTCCATCAACGCGGGGTCTTTGGCGACGGCATAGCCCAGCGTCGCGTCCGAGTGACCGGCCAGCAATTTGGTGACGGAATGAATTACAATATCGGCGCCGTTTTCAAACGGCAGATAGCTGCGCGGCGTGGTAAAGGTGTTGTCGACCATCAAAAGAAGCCCGCGATCGTGGCAGAGTTTCGCAATCCCCTCCATGTCGGCCACACGAATGGTCGGGTTTGACACGACCTCAACCACCACCATTTTCGTGTTGGGTTGGATGGCTGCGGCGATGGCGTCTGCGTCTGTTGGATCGGCCAGCGTGGTGTCCACCCCGAACTTTGGCAGGTCTTCGGTCATCAGCCGCAAGGTGCGACCATAGAGCTGATCTGCCCCGATGATATGATCCCCCGCTTGCAGCACACCCAAGAACACGGCGCCCACGGCCGACATGCCGGACCCTGTGATGATCCCGCCATCAACACCTTCGAGGCTGTCTATCTTTTGGGCCAAGACGGTGGCGTTCGGGTGCCCTTCGCGGGCATAGGTAAAGCCAGAGCCGTCTTCATACTGTTGGTCCAGCCCGTCCGGATCGGGGGAGCTGTAGACGACAGACGGCTGCAAAGGCGTCACCACCGGGCGCGACACGGATGTGGGCCACGCAGGCCGGCGGGCCAAAGACTTGGGCGCGGTGGATTTCGGGGCGTCAGACATTCTGGATTTCCTTTAACTCGGCCGCGAAACGCGCCGCGTTTTCTTGATAGTGAAGGGCCGACGCCGTCAGGCCCTGAATGGCGGCTGCGTCCAGCTGCCGCACGATTTTGCCAATCCCCATGACCAGCGATCCGTCAGGAATGACTTTGCCTTCGGTGATCAAGGCCCCAGCCCCGATCAGACAGTTGTCGCCAATCACAGCCCCGTTGAGCACAGTTGCCCCCATGCCAATCAGGCTGTTGGTGCCAATGGTGCAGCCATGCAGCATGGCCTTGTGCCCGATGGTGCAGTTTTCACCGATGGTCAGCGCAAACCCCATATCGGTGTGCAGCACGCAGTTTTCCTGCACATTGCTGCCCGCGCCCACGGTGATCATCTCATTGTCGCCGCGGATCGTTGTGCCAAACCACACGGACGCCTTTGCGCGGACCGTCACGTGGCCCATCACATGACAGCCCGGCGCGATCCATGCGCTGTCGTCAATCACGGGCCGCGCGGCCCCCAAGCTATACAACATCACTGCCCTTTGCGAATTCATCCTGAAGGCCGCGCACGTGGTGCGCCAGATCGGGTTGCTGATCACGGCGTTGGCGTTCGGCCTCTACAATCGTGCGCAGCTGCGCCTCGGTTGCGTCCAGATCATCGTTGACCAGCACGTAATCATAGGACCGCCAGTGGCTGATCTCATCCCAGCTTTGCGCCATGCGTTTGTCGATCACCTGGGCGCTGTCCTGTCCGCGTCCCTCAAGGCGGCGGCGCAGCTCAGCAATTGAGGGCGGCAGGAAAAACACGCTGAGGACATGTTGGCCAAGTGGGCTGTCCTTGATCTGTTCGGCGCCCTGCCAATCCACATCAAACAGCACATCGACCCCTTCGTTGATCGCCGTTTGCACAGGCTCCATCGGGGAGCCGTAGAAATTCCCGAACACATGGGCGTGTTCCAGCATCTTGTCGTCGGCCACCAGACGTTTGAACTCATCCTCGGCCTTGAAATGGTAATCCACCCCGTCCACTTCACCTTCGCGCGGGGCGCGGGTGGTCGCGGAGACGGAAAAGCGGATCGACGGATCCCACGCGCGCAGACGTTTGGTGTGGGTGGATTTGCCCGCCCCCGACGGGGACGACAGGATGATCAAAAGGCCGCGGCGCGCCATCTCTTACTCCGTATTTTGGACTTGTTCACGCATCTGATCGATCACCGCCTTCAGGGCAAGCCCGATTTGGGTGAGCGTTTTATCCTGGGCCTTGGAACACAAAGTGTTTGCCTCTCGGTTAAATTCCTGCGCGAGAAAATCGAGTTTCCGCCCCACCACGCCCCCCGTCGCAATCAGATCGCGGGCGGCGGCGACATGGGCGCCCAAACGGTCGATTTCCTCGGTGATGTCGGATTTGACTGCAATCAGCGCCAGTTCTTGTGCGATGCGGTCGGGCTCAACCAGCGTTTGGTCTGCAATCCGCGCCAGCGCCGCATCAATCTGGGATTTCTGCGCAGTGGTGCGGGTTTTGGCCGCCTCGGCGGCCTGCGCTGTCAACGTCTCGATCTCATTTAGCTGGCCAGTCAGCAGGTCATGCAGTGTGGCGCCTTCTGCGGTGCGCATGTCGATGAAGGCTGAGAGGGCTGCATCAAAGTCCGTGGTCAGCGGTTCAATCAACGCGTCCGTGTCATCGGTTGGGCGTGTGACCAGCACGCCGCGTTGCGCCAGCACATCCGCTGCTGTGGGTTGGCCCAATGTCACGCCTTTTTCAAAGGCGCGGTCCTGGATCTGGTCCAAAGCACCCAGAATGATATCGAGGCGGTCCTGATCCATCTCGGGCACCCCGTCAGAGGCCGCGCGGTTCAGACGTAATCCAACCGTAATATTGCCCCGCGCGCAGACAGCACTGATTTTGCGCCGGACCTCGCCCTCAAGCGTGCTGAACCCGTCTGGCAGGCGGACCTTTACATCAAGGCCCCGCCCGTTGACGGACCGAATGTCCCACACCCAAGTGGTGGCATCGGCTGTCCCTTGCGCGGTTGCGAAAGCTGTCATGGAACGGATCACGGGCATGCCTTTCGATAGGGTATGCCTGCGGTCTAAAGGCAATCACGGGGGTGAGGCAAGGGTTGCCACCATACGCAAGATCCCGCCGAAAGATCGAATACGTCAGCCCCGTTAACCCATTAACACTTTGTTTAGAGAAAATACGACGCAAATGTGTCAGAAAGTCGACAGACCTAAGACCAACCGTTTTAATGAGAAAGGACGAAGAGCCATGAGCATGACATTTGATCCCTACAAGCTGGGAACCAAAGACGTCACGTCAGCCGAAGATGTCCTGCTGACCAACCCCACCGCTCTGACGGAGCTGGAAACCTATTGGCGCAGCCTGCCCCGCAGCCGTGGTGTCCCTGCCCGTGCCGATCTTGACCCAGTGGCCATGGGCCGACAGTTGGAGGACAGTCTAATCCTCGAACGTGTGGCCCCCGGGGTGGCGCGCATCCGTGTTGCAGGGCGCAACATCGGGAAACTGATCGGGCTCGAACCGCGAGGCCTGCCCCTGACAACGGTGATGACGCCCAATTCACGCGCCACCTTGTCGGAGTACATCGAACGTGCGTTCAACACCCCATCGGTGGTGGAACTGCCGCTGAAATCGCCACGTGCGGTGGGGCAACCGCCGTTGCAGGGCAAGCTTTTGCTGCTTCCCTTGCGCGATGAGGACGGTGATGTGACGCGGATGTTGGGTATTTTGGTGATGTCGGGCCGGCGCGGCATGGGCGGTCGCCGGTTTGAGATTTCCGACCTGTCCCCGCCCCGTGTTGAGGCTTTGTCAAATCTGCGCGCGGTCAACGGTGGACGCCGCCCCTCGTTGCGCGTTGCTGCTGTGGATGGAGACACACAAAAGGCGAAAGACACCCCTGCCCTTCGCCTTGTCGTGTCAAACCCCTAAAGGGGCTGGTTCTGGTCGGGCCGGATCACTCTGGCCTGACCGATTGTCTTACGCGCTTTGCTGCGCCAGCATGGTTTCGCGACGTGCGGAGAGTTCTTCCGCCACCAAGAACGCCAGTTCCAGAGACTGCGACGCGTTCAAACGTGGATCACACGCCGTGTGATACCGATCAGACAGATCTTCATCGGTCACAGCCCGTACACCACCGGTACATTCGGTCACGTCCGCGCCTGTCATTTCAAAATGCACACCGCCTGGGATGGTGCCTTCGGCGTTGTGGACGGCGAAGAACTCTTTCACCTCGCGCAGCACTGAATCGAAGGGCCGTGTCTTGTAGCCCGTTGAGGATTTGATCGTGTTGCCGTGCATGGGATCACACACCCAAGTCACTTTGGCGCCCTCTTCCTCAACCGCTTTGATCAGGCGTGGCAGGTGTTCGCCCACTGAGCCCGCACCAAAGCGCGCGATCAGTGTCAGACGGCCTGCTTCGTTGTTGGGGTTCAACTTTGCCATCAGCGCCTTGAGGTGGCCGGACGTCATCGTCGGGCCTGCCTTCAGACCGATGGGGTTTTGAACGCCGGAACAGAATTCCACATGCGCACCGTCAGGTTGACGGGTGCGGTCGCCAATCCAGACCATATGGCCAGAGCCTGCCAGCCATTTGCCGGACGTGGAATCGATGCGCGTCAGCGCCTCTTCATATTCCAGCAACAGCGCCTCGTGTGAGGTGTAGAAATCCACCGTCTGAAGCTCATGGTTGGTTTCTGTTGTCAGACCGGCGGCCTGCATGAAATCCAGCGTGTCGGAAATACGTTCCGCCATGGCGCGGTATTTCTCGGCCTCGGGTGCGCCGGTGAAGCCCAGCGTCCAGCCGTGGACCTGATGCACGTCGGCATAGCCGCCCGTGGAAAACGCGCGCAGAAGGTTCAGCGTGCCGGCTGCCTGCGTGTAGGCCTGCAGCATCTTTTCGGGGTTCGGGATCCGGGCCTCTGGCGTGAAATCCAGATCATTGATGATGTCACCACGGTAGCTGGGCAACTCCACCCCGTTCACGGTCTCTGTTGGGGCAGACCGCGGCTTGGCAAACTGGCCCGCCATACGGCCCACTTTGACCACAGGCACCTTGGCACCGTAGGTCAGCACCATGGCCATCTGCAACATCACCTTGAATGTGTCACGGATCGCATCGGCATTGAACGCGGCAAAGCTTTCGGCGCAATCGCCGCCCTGCAACAAGAACGCCTCACCGCGGCTAACGGCGGCCAGCTCTTCGCGCAAACGGCGGGCTTCGCCTGCAAAAACCAGTGGTGGATAGGAAGACAGCTTACCTTCTACAGCGGCCAAAGCCTCCGCGTCGGTATAGTCCGGCATCTGCACCCGGGGCTTGCTGCGCCAGTCAGATTTGTTCCAGTCCGTCATTGTTCTTGCTCCGATTGAAAAGGTTGTGGTCGCACCCCTCAGACGAGAGGTTAGCGATACCAGAGCCGCTTATAACGTGGTTGTGGATAAGGTCCAACGGCAAATCCGGACAGATGGGCCGCTTTTGACATCTATTTGCCTTGATCAAGGGGCACAAAAGTGATCAGCCTGTTCGGCAACCAACGCCAGTGAAGTCCATGCAGACACAGTTTTCAGTTGATATCGCCGATCCCGACGCCAAGACGCGCCGGTTCGTTTTTGTGTTGCTTGATCAGTTTACGTTGCTGTCCTTTGCGGCTGCGCTGGATTGTCTGCGGCTGGCCAACCAGATGAGTGGGCAGGAGCTGTATTCTTGGCGGTTGATTGGCGAAGGTGGGGAAAGCGTGTCGTGTTCGACGGGCACGTCCTTTGCGCTTGATGGTGATCTGGAAGACTTGCACCGAGACGACTGCGTTATCATTTGCGGGGGGCGCGACGTGCAGGCCGCGACGACCAAACGCGTTGTCAGCTGGGTCCGCCGTGAGGCGCGGCGCGGATTGGTGATCGGTGGTCTGTGTACGGCCGCCTATACCTTGGCCAAGGCCGGTCTGCTGGATGGCAAACGCGCCACGATCCACTGGGAAAACCACGACAGCTTTACCGAGGAATTTCTTGAGGTTGAGCTGACGAAATCGGTGTTTGTTAAAGATGGAAACCGCTGGACGACCGCCGGTGGCACGTCGTCTATTGATCTGTTCTTGCAGATCATTGCTGACGATCAGGGGGAGGCTTTGGCCAATTCCGTGGCCGATCAGCAAATCTATTCTGCGATCCGCACCGATCAGGACACGCAACGTCTGTCGATCCCGACACGCATCGGGGTGCGTCATCCCAAGCTGAGCCGCGTGATCCAAGCGATGGAACAAAACATCGAAGAGCCGATCAGCCCCAGCATTCTGGCCAAAGACGTGGGCATGTCCACACGGCAGCTGGAACGTCTGTTTCGTCGCTATCTGAACCGGAGCCCCAAGCGGTATTACATGGAATTGCGCCTGCAAAAGGCGCGCAACCTGTTGATGCAGACGGATATGTCCGTGATTAATGTGGCCTTGGCCTGCGGATTTGCCTCGCCTTCACATTTTTCTAAGTGTTACAGGTCACACTACGACACGACCCCCTACCGAGAGCGTGGCGCCCATGCCGCGCGGCTGTCGGTCTGACGGGGCAGCAACGGAACGCAGGGGCCTTATGCGCAAGAAAAAGTCTTCGACCTTATTGCCCGTCCTTGTGGTGCTGATGATCACGCTTGTTGTCGGCTTTATCGCCTTGTCGGGCCGCACGAATGCACCACCCATCGCGGGCAATCCTGATTACCCCCACCATGTCTGCACCTTTGATCGCTACTGCGCGGGTGCGGTCTGCACCTCAACGCCGATCTATGTGATCGCCTACATGAATTATGTCGATGGCCGCCCACGGCTTGAGGTTCCGGGGATGAGTACGTTGACGGACCTGACCCGAACGGATGAGGCGCTGATCTATGCCTCCACCACCGGCAACATCAAGGGCACATTGACCATCTACCGTGACCGCGCGTTGGATTTCGTCGCAACGTCGCAGCCGACACCGGAAGACGATCCTATTGAACACTACGCCTCAGGCCAATGCGACCGCTTGGTCGAACCTTAGCCGTCTGTCTAGCCCTGCCCGCCACAACGGGGCAGGCAGACTGGACGTGCCGCCTGACCCAAGTGGGCTGCGATCTGATCTGCCCTGACATGCAGGTCGCATTTGAGGTGGATCGCAACCAATTCGTAAATCCCCAAAACCCTAATGATCCCCCGCGCCGACAGGTCACGACCGTGACCATGGACGACGCGACGTTTGTGGCCCAAGCCATTTTGATGGCCGGCGGCGTTGAGGGGTTTCACGAGGACGCTGGTGCGCTTGGCAGCCGGTTGATGATCGTGCGTCCTGACGGCACAGCGCGATTAACGCTGCGCCCCCAGAATACGGAATGGACAGGTCAGTGCGTCAAATCGGATTAGTCATCGCTGAGCCGTTTGATCAGGCTTGAGGTGTCCCAGCGCCCGCCGCCCATCTTTTGCACGTCTTTGTAAAACTGATCGACCAAAGCCGTAACCGGCAACGAGGCCCCCGTTTCATCGGCGGTGTCCAGGCAAATCCCAAGATCCTTGCGCATCCAATCCACGGCAAAGCCGTGATCGAAATGATCGTCCAACATCGTCTCGTAGCGGTTTTGCATTTGCCATGACCCCGCAGCGCCCTGGCTGATCACCTCGACCACCGCGCGCCCGTCCAGACCGGCCTTGGTGGCAAAATGCAACGCCTCGGACAGGCCCTGCACAAGGCCCGCAATGGCGATCTGGTTGCACATCTTGGTCATCTGGCCCGCACCGCTGTCCCCGATGCGGCGACAAATGCGGGCATAGACGTCAATCACCGGCAGGGCCGCGTCATAGGCTGCCTGATCCCCACCGCACATCACCGACAGCACCCCATTCTCGGCCCCTGCCTGACCGCCTGAGATGGGCGCATCCACAAACGACACGTCACGGCTGGCCGCTTCGGCATAAAGCTCGGTCGTGACTTTGGCCGACACGGTGGTGTGATCCACGAAAACCGCACCGGCCTTCATGGCGGCAAATGCGCCGTCGTCCCCCAGACAAACAGACCGCAGATCATCGTCATTGCCGACGCAGGCCATAACAAAATCGGCGTCCTGAGCGGCCTTGGCCGGGGTCGTGCCCATGGCACCGCCATGTTCGGCCACCCAAGCCTCCGCCTTGGCAGCGGTGCGGTTGTAGACCGTCACCTCATGGCCTGCCTTGGCCAAATGCCCCGCCATCGGGTATCCCATCACGCCCAACCCCAGAAATGCGACCTTTGCCATGTGCGACCCCTCATGCTTGCATCATTAATCGTGTTGCGTGATAGGTAACCAACCGCGGCCCGCCGTCAATGGGGGGCTTTGTGGGCTCGACGACAGAACAAAGGATCGCCCCATGGCATTTGCGTTTCGCTGGCTTGTCCGGATTGCATCGGGCCTGATTGCTTTGACCGTCGCCGTGATGTGTTTGGCCTATTATTTCGCCTCCAGATCGTTGCCGGATTATGATGAGACCTTGCAGGTCGCGGGACTGACCGCGCCGGTCGAAATCGTGCGTGACAACGCCAATGTGCCTCACATCTTTGGGCAAACCGACGAGGATGTCTTTTTTGCCCTTGGTCTGGCACATGCCCAGGACCGGCTGTGGCAAATGACGATGCTGCGCCGTACCGCCCAAGGCCGCCTGTCAGAGCTTTTTGGCGCACGCACGTTGCCCATCGACAGCCTGATCCGCAGGCTTGATCTGTATCCCTTGTCCCGGACCTCTGTTGGGGCGTTGGATGACGACACGCAGGCCGCCCTGGAGGCCTATTCGGCCGGAGTAAACGCGTGGATCAATCAGGTGAACGAAGGCGCGCGGGGCCGTGGCGCGCCCGAGATGTGGGTGTTCAATCACGCCATCGCCCCTTGGCAGCCCGCCGACAGCGTGGCGGTGGTCAAGGTCATGGCGCTGCAACTGAGCGGTCATCTTGAGGAAGAGGTGCTGCGCGCGCGCACCTCTCTGCTTCTGAACAATGATGATCGTCTGGCGGACATTCTGCCCGATTTTCCAGGCACCGGTCTGGCCGCCCTGCCCCAATACGCCGATCTGGTGCCGGATGTGCCGCTTTATACACCAAACCGTCGGATGGCGTTTGATCCGGTCTCTCCCGTCGTGCCGCGGGCCTTGGCGGGGGCGTCAAATGCCTGGGCTGCGGCCATTTCGCGGTCTGCTACGGGATCGACGCTTCTGGCCAATGATCCGCATCTTGGGCTGACGGCCCCGTCGATCTGGTATCTTGCACGGTTGGAGTTGGAAAACGGTGGCGTCATTGGCGGAACCATTCCGGGGATCCCTGTCATCATGGTCGGTCGGTCCGCTGATCTGGGGTGGGGTCTGACGTCGTCCTACCTCGATGATCAGGATGTCTTTATCGAAGAGGTGAACCCCACCGACGCGAGCCAATACCGCACCCCTGAGGGTTGGGCCACCTTTGAGACCCGCGAAAGCATCATCCGCGTGGCCGATGCGGCCCCCGTGACCATCCAGATGCAGTGGACAACAAATGGGCCCGTGCTGCCGCCCGATCAATACGATCTGGCCACGATCCGCCCGCCGGGGCATGTGACCGCCCTGGGATGGACCGCCCTTTCAGGTCAGGACACGACGTTGCAGGCAGCCATGAAGCTGATGCGGGCGACGAACGTCGAGGCGGGCATCGCAGCGCTGGAGGATTACGTAGCGCCTGCCCAGATGGTCACACTGGCCGATCGCAATTCGGTGGCGCTGAAACTGGTGGGACATGTGCCGAACCGCAGCGCCGATCATGTCACCCAAGGCCGCCTGCCGCATTTCGGCTATCTGCCGCAAAACCGGTGGGATGGGCGCCGCCCCTATGACACGAACCCCGAATGGATCGACCCCATCGGTGGGATCGTTGGCAACACCAACAACAAGGTGATCGAAGCGCCCTTTCCGGCCCATGTCAGCCATTCATGGGGCGACAGCCAACGGGTGAACCGTTGGCGGTTGTTGATGCAAGCGCGTGAGGTTCACACCCGTGAGAGTTTCATCGAAGCCCAGCTCGATACCGTCAGCTACACCGCGCGGTCGATCTTGCCCCTCATCGGTGCGGACCTGTGGTTCACCGGCGAAGCCGCACCTGAAGGCACACCCGAACGCCTGCGCCAAGGTGCGCTGTCCCTGCTGGCTGAATGGAACGGGGAGATGAATGAACATCTGCCCGAACCCTTGATCTATGCAGCATGGCTGCGGGCGCTGCAGGATCGTCTGATCCGCGATGAACTGGGGCCGTTGGCGCGCGAATTTACCCATGTGGAGCCGTTGTTTATCGAACGGGTGTACCGCGATACCGATGGGGCGTCCGTCTGGTGCGATGTCCTGCAATCCGCGCCAACCGAGACGTGCAGCGATATTGCGCGGCTGGCCTTGGATGATGCCCTCGTTTGGGTGGCGGAGACCCACGGGACGGCCCTTGAATCCTTACGGTGGGGCGACGCCCATGAGGCCACCCATGATCATCCTGTTTTGGGCGAAGCACCTGTGTTGAAATGGTTTGTGAATATCCGCCAATCGACCTCTGGCGGGGACAACACCTTGATGCGCGGGCGGACCTTGGGCACCGGACCGGACCCGTTTTTGAATGTCCATGCGGCAGCCTTCCGCGGGGTCTATGATTTCGCCGATCCGGACAGTTCGGTGTTCATCACATCCACCGGTCAGTCCGGGCATTTCCTGTCGCGTTATTACGATGATCTGGGCGATTTGTGGCGGCGTGGGGAATACATTCCCATGTCCCTTGATCCCGCGTTGGCCCGCGGTGGGGCGGTGGGGGAAATGACGTTGCTGCCTGCCAATTGACCCTGTGATCGAATGGGCTTTGCCCATCCGACCCGCGCGCCCTGACGGGCGCTTGAGACTAGGAACGTCTATGGGGCCGGGTCGCGGTCAGGCGTCAATGTGGAAATTATATTGGGGGCGCTGCCCCCGGCGCGAGGCGCGCCTCCCCCGGGATATTTGTGAAACAAAGACAGAGGGGCAGAGGCCGTGCGCGACCTAGTCGCCGGACACGACGTCCGGATATGATTTTTCGAATTTCGCCTGCTGGCGCGGGGACCATCGCACATCAAGGCCCCAGCCCGTCTCTGTCTGTCGTTCGTCTTCGATCACGCCTTCACGTTGCAGCCAGCTGTGCGCGGCCCCTTGCGCCCATGTCAATGTGAGGGTCTGGACACGGGTTTGGCCGCGCAAAAGATCGCTGACATGGCTGAGCAGGGTGTCGATCCCCTGCCCTGTGACCGCCGACATGGCAAAAGTGCCCTCGTCACGAAGGTGGATGTTGTCGTAGAGGGCCGCATCCTCTGGGCCAAGAAGGTCAATTTTGTTCAGCACTTCGAGCATGGGCACGTCGGGCCGCACATCCAGCGCGCGCAAGGTGTCGAGAACGGCGGCCTTTTGATCTTCGGAATTGGGATGGCTGATGTCGCGGACGTGCAAAATCACGTCCGCCTCCAGGACTTCTTCCAGCGTGGCGCGGAAGGCGGCGACAAGTTGGGTCGGCAATTCGGAGATGAACCCCACCGTATCGCTGAGGATCACATCATCGCCGGTGGGCAATTCGACCTTGCGCATGGTCGGATCCAGTGTTGCGAACAACATGTCTTTGGCGAAGACTTCCGCCCCCGTGAGGCGGTTGAACATCGTTGATTTGCCCGCATTGGTGTAGCCCACCAACGCCACAATCGGAAACGGCACTTTGGCGCGTGCCTTGCGGTGCAACTCGCGTGTTTTGACGACCTTCTCTAGCTGTTTGCGCAGCCGGTTCAATTGCCCGTCGATGGCACGGCGGTCGGCCTCGATCTGAGTTTCACCAGGACCGCCCACAAACCCCAAACCGCCGCGTTGACGTTCGAGGTGCGTCCAGGCGCGCACCAGCCGCGTGCGCTGATAGCTCAGCGCTGCCATCTCAACCTGAAGGACCCCTTCGCGGGTGCGTGCGCGGTCGCTGAAGATCTCCAAAATCAGGCCGGTGCGGTCCAGAAGTTTGACCTTCCATTCCTTTTCCAGATTGCGCTGTTGTACGGGGCTCACGGGGCCGTCGATCAGAACCAGACCGGCGTCGGCCTCAATCAGCCACTCTTTGATCTCGGCAATTTTGCCGGAGCCGAAGAGCATGCCGGGATGCACGTCGCGCAGGCCAACAATCTGCGCGCCCACCACATCCAATTCGGGCAACGCGCGGGCCAAAGACACCCCTTCTTCGAGACCCGCCTGCGCATCGCGGCGGTTCAGATCCGATTTGATTTCGGGATGCAGGACAAACGCCCGCGTCACGGGCCGTTCGTCACCCATGGTTTATTCTTCGCCGTCGTACAGGCTGATGGGCTGGGCCGGCATGATGGTGCTGATGGCGGATTTATACACCAGCTGGCTTTGACCATCGCGGCGCAGCAGCACACAAAAGCTGTCAAACCACGTGATCACGCCCTGAAGTTTCACACCATTGATCAGAAAAATCGTTACCGGAACCTTGGCTTTGCGGACGTTGTTCAGAAACGCGTCCTGCAAGTTCTGTTTGTCTGAGGCCATTGGTTGTCCCATCCTTATTCTTCTTGTGACCGCAATCCCGGCCAATCGTTCCCATCACGCGATACTATGTCGTGACACGCTGCCCAATTCCACCCCAAAAACAACAGCTTGTCCAGACTGCGTAAAAACGGTGCTACCTGCGCCAAAATTCGGGGTTCAAAAGGGCAATAATCGCCAGCGCCTCAAGTCGTCCCAGCGCCATGGTGAAGACCAAAACGATCTTGGCCAAATCGGGAATGCCCGCATAGGAAATGGGTGTTTCGGCGCCCAAAGCCGCCAAGGGCCCTGTGGTGGAAAGCGCCGCCACAGACAGCACCAGCGCCGTTTCAAATTGCACACCCGTCAGCGCCAAAAGCACCATGACCGCGGCAATCGAAATCACGAACAGCATGAAGAAAATCCAGGCAATCTGCGCGCCTTGCCGGCGGATCTGGCGGGCCGCGGCCCCGGCCCCGCCCACGGACGACGGATGCACCAACCGTTCAACCTCGCGCTGGCCATGTTTCCACAGTGCGTAGACGCGGAGCAGTTTGATACCGCCCGCCGTCGTTGCCACGCCGCCCCCGATGAGGGACAGGCCAACCAACATCAGCCCCGGTGTGCCAAGGCCGGACCATTGGCGGGTGGCGGTCCAATCGGCGGATTCAAACCCTGTGGTGGTCAGAAAGCTGGCAATGGTGAACAGCGCCCCCCACATGGCGCGAAGGCCAATCGTAATGTCATTGTTGGCCCCCTCATCAAAGGCAAACAATCCGTGCCGCAAGAACAGCACCATCGCCAAAATCCCGATCAGGGCAAGGCCCATCTGGAATTCGCTGTCCTTGTGAAGGGGGTTCAATTCTTGTCCCGCAAGACCACGCGAAAAGGCGACACGCGACAAGGCGAAGACGAAAAAGCCTGCGATGATCAATTCCCCCAGAAACCCGCCGGAGGAGAAAACGATCCCGCCCACCGGCGAGATACCAGAGGTGGAGAGCACCGACATCGCATGGCAAAGCGCCACAAAGGGAACCTCCCCCACGGCAATAAGGCCCAACCACAACAGCGCCGTCAGGGCGGTATAGAGCGGGATAAGTTTCGCGCCGAACCGGACCAGGCGTGCAGAGGGGTCGGTGACACGCCCGATCTGGGTCAGGCTTTGGCTGCTGGCGGATCCCCCCCGCAGGGCGCGGACCTCAAACCCGCCGATGTTGAGAGGCGCAAAGATCGAAATCGCTGCAACCCACATCAACAGCCCGCCCAGCCATCCCATCAAGGCCCGCCACAAATGGACAGACGGCGGCAATTGGCGCGGGTTGTCGTAAAGTGTGGCCCCTGTGGTGGTGAATGAGCTTACGGCCTCAAACCAGGCCTCAACGAAGCTCATCCGCGCCACGGATTCGTACATCGGCACAGCCATCAACAGCGGCAACACCAGAAACGCGGCCACCAGCGACACAAGATAGCCCCGCAACGCGCCCACCTGGTAATTGGCCGTGGCGAACCCGACAAACAACGTCAGGACAAAGAACAACAACGCCGAATACAAAAACGCACGGCTGACGGCGAAGTCCTCCAACATCAGCGCATGGACTGACGGGATGATCATCGCCACACAGGCCAGACCCATCAGGATGACAAAGAAGGGCCGTTTTGAAAGGCGCGCGATCATCGGATCAAAAGAAATCGATCGTGACTTGCAGAAGTGCCTCAACCGCAGACACCTGATCGGCCATGGCGAAAATCGCGACGATATCGCCTTCTTCAATGCGCATGTCGCCACGCGGTTTGTGCATGCGTCCGGCTTTCAGAACACCGCCCACGAGCACGCCTTCGGGAAAGTCGATATCGCGCAGCTTTTTGCCCGCGATGGGGCTGGTGGTCAGCACTTGCGCCTCGATCATCTCAGCCTCGGCATCGCCAATGGAGTAAACGGATCGCACGCGCCCGTGACGGATATGGCGCAGGATTGAGCTGACGGTGGTGGCGCGCGGGTTGATGTAGGCGTCAATATCCAAGGGGGCCATCAGCGACACAAGCGTCGGATCATTGGCCAGACAGATCGCCATCGGGCAGCCCATGCCCTTGGCGCGCACAGCGGCCAGCAGGTTGGTTTTATCGTCGTCCGTCACGGCCAGAACAGCGTCGGCATTGGCAATGTTGGCCTCGTCCAAAAGCCCAGCATCAAGCCCATCGCCGTTGAGAACAATAGTGCGTTCCAATTGGTCGGCCGTGGCCTCAGCAATGGCGCGGTCCCGTTCGATGACGCGGACGCGGACGCGGTCGGTGCGGGTCTCCAACGCGCGTGCAACTGCCAGCCCGACATTGCCGCCACCGATGACCACAACCCGTTCCAACTTCCCTTGGGTTTTGCCGAAAATTTCCAACGTGCGGGCCATGTCGGTGTTTTCCGTCATGACGTAGCAATCGTCGTCAGGGAAAATCTGATCGCCGGGGGACGGCGCAAAGAGAGTGCCTTTGCGCCGGATGCCCACCACGACCGCCTTGAGGGTTGAAAACAGATCGCTCAGCTGGCGCAGTGGCGTGTTGATGACCGGGCAGTCTTCGTCGATGGAGATCCCCAAAAGCTGGGCGTTGCCTTCCAGAAAACTCTCAGTGTCGAATGCTGCGGGGGCCGCAAGGCGCTGCAACGCGGCCTCTGCCACCTCAACCTCGGGGGAGATCACGACGTCAATCGGCAAATGATCCCGCCGATACAGGTCGGAATAAATCGCGTTCAGATAGCTTTGCCCCCGCAGACGCGCGATTTTGCGCTGGATGGCAAAGACCGAATGGGCCACCTGACAGGTGACCATGTTCACCTCATCGGAATGGGTCGCGGCGATGATCATATCGGCATCGTTCGCACCGGCTTTTTCCAGCACATCAGGATAACTCGCAAAGCCCGCAATGCCCTGCACATCCAAGGTATCGGTAGCGCGGCGCACCAGATCGGGGTTGTTGTCGACAACCGTGACGTCGTTGCGCTCTGACGCGAGGTGACGGGCAATCTGCCACCCCACCTGCCCTGCGCCGCAAATGATGACCTTCATAGAGACATCCCTGATCGTATCGGTTCAGCCGTGGTGACAGATGCGCGCAGTCAGGTCAACGATCTGTTCGCCTTACGTGGCTTCGACGTCATCCTCAACATGGGCCACGCGTGCCCCCGCCTTGTTGGAGGTGACCACGCCGAGGGTCTTGAGTTTGCGATGAAGCGCCGAGCGTTCCATGCCAACAAAACTGGCCGTGCGGCTGATGTTGCCGCCAAATCGGTTGATTTGCGTCAGCAGGTATTCACGTTCAAACAGCTCCCGCGCTTCGCGCAGCGGCAAGGTCGCAAGGCTGCCCGACAGCATGACCCGTCCGTCGTCCCCCCCGGCGTCTGCCTGATCCGGCAGCTCCTTTGCCTCAATCGGGCCGTTGTCGTCGCCAAGGATCAGCACCCGTTCCATCACATTGCGCAGCTGACGGGCGTTGCCCGGCCAGCGCATGGTCTGCAACAAGGCGCCCGCCTCTTCGCTTAACGTGCGGGAGCTCAACCCTTGTGTGGTGTGTAACTCGGCAATGAAATGGCTGGCCAGCAGGGGAATATCCTCGCGGCGTTCTTCAAGGCTCGGCACATGGATCGGCACAACATTCAGGCGGTGATACAACTCCTGCCGGAAGACGCCTGCTTCAATTGCGGCCTGTAAATCACTGTTCGTGCTGGAAATAACGCGCACATCAACCTGAATTTTATCGACGCCGCCCACCCTTTGGAACTTTTGATCCACCAAGACGCGCAAGAGTTTGGATTGCGTGCCAAGCGGCAGATCGGCCACACCGTCAAAGTAGATCACCCCGCCGTTGGCTTCTTCGAGCAGGCCCCGTTCCACCCCGCGGCCATCGGTTTCACGGCCAAACAGAACCTCTTCCATGCCATCGGGTTCGATCGTCGCACAATTGACCGACACAAAGGGCATATCGGAGCGGTCGGAATTGGCGTGAATAAAGCGCGCGGCGGTTTCCTTGCCCGCGCCGCCTTCGCCAGTCAGCATCACGCGACCGTTGGATTTCGTCACCTTGTCCAGCTGCCCGATCAAGGTTTTGAACGCCGCACTTTCGCCAATCATATCGGTGGGCGCCGTGTCAGACCGTTTCAGCGCGATGTTTTCGCGCCGCAGTCGACTGGTTTCCATCGCGCGGCGGATCACCACCATCAACTGGTCAATATTGAAGGGCTTTTCGATGAAATCATAAGCCCCCTGTTTGATCGCCGCGACGGCGATTTCAATGTTGCCATGGCCGGAAATGATGACCACCGGCACCTCAGGGTGGTCGCGTTTGACGTGTTTGAGGATATCAATGCCGTCCATCCGGCTGTCTTTCAGCCAGATGTCCAGGATCATCAGCGCTGGTGTCTCGGCCTCGATCTGGGACATGCATTCGTCGGATGTGCCCGCCAGCCGTGTGGTGAACCCTTCATCCTTGAGGATGTCGGAAATCAATTCGCGGATGTCACGTTCGTCGTCAGTGATCAGAATATCGCCCATAGGAACCTCATGCAGTTTCTTGTTGCAACGCGCTTGCAGCGGCGTCGATTGGAAGGGAAATGACCGCCATCGCCCCACGGCGGTCGCTGTCGTCGAAGGCAGGCGCATCCGCAAGGGTCAGCGTGCCGCCATGTTCGTCGATGATCTTTTTGACAATGGGCAGGCCGAGCCCCGTGCCCTTGTCGCGTGTCGTCACGTAGGGTTCAAACAGCTTCGCGCGGTCCTCTGGCAGTCCGATGCCATTGTCGGCGATGCGGATTTCTGCGGTGTCCTCAACCACGGTCATGGTAATGCGGATCTGCGGCGAAACAGCAATGTCAGGCTGCTTTTGTTGTAAGGTTTCAATGGCTTCGCCTGCGTTCTTAATCAAGTTTGTCAGGGCCTGCGTGATCATTGTGCTGTCAAGATTGGCCCAGACCACGCGATCCGGAATATCAATGTCGAACGACACCTCGGGCTGGCCGGAAATCTGCAATTCCACCGCGTCGCGCAAAATCATGGTCACATCATGGGTGTGGCGGTCTGGTTCCGGCATGCGGGCGAACTTGGAAAATTCATCAACAATGCGCCGTAAGTCATTGGTTTGCCGCACAATAACGTCGGTCAACTGGGTCAACGTTTCGCTTTCGTTCACGGTGCGGTACTTGCGTTTGATGCGTTCTGCGGACAGCTGAATGGGGGTCAGCGGGTTCTTGATTTCATGGGCAATCCGGCGCGCCACATCGCCCCATGCGGCCATGCGTTGGGCCGACACCAGATCGGTCACGTCCTCAAACGCGACAACGTAGCCTTCCAACGTGTCGTCTTCGCGTTTTCGGGGGGACATGCGCACAAGCAGGCTTTCTTGCTGGCCACCGCGCACAAGGTTCACCTGACCCTGTGCCACACGTTTTGCGCCGGTCTGGACTTCTTCAAACAGGGGCGCGAATTCTGGCACCATCACGGCGAGGGCCGCATGATCGCCGCCATCCGTCTGCAACAGCCGATCCGCAGAGCGGTTCACAAACGTCACGCGCCCTTCGGGATCAACGCCGACCACGCCGGACGGGACAGACGACAAGACACTGTCAAACAATCTGCGGCGGCGTTCGATCTGGCGGGTGTTGTCCAACAGCTCTTCTCGTTGGCCCCGCAATTGGGCGGTCATCTGGTTAAAGTAGCGGCCAAGCTGTGCGATCTCGTCCTCGCCCTCTTCCTCGCGTACGCGCACGTTCAAATCACCTGCGCCCACACGTTGGGAGGCCCCCACCAGCCGCCCGATGGGGCGCGACAGCCGTTCGGCAAACCACAGGCCCACCCAAACAGCGGCGATGATCAGGATCAGCGCAAAACCCAGATAAAACAGGCCGAAATCAAACAGCACCCGCCCCCGATCGTTTTCCAACTGATCATAGAGAGCCACGGTGGCCTGGGTGTCATCCAACAGGGACAGAATTTCGCCATCGACCTCACGGGTGACATAAAGGTAATTGTCGCTGAAGGCCTCCAGCGGGATCAACGCGCGAAATTCGTTGTTTTCCCAGTCCTCGATCACCAAGAGCCCGGTTTCGCGGGCCTCGGCCATCTGAAGGGCCGTGGGGCGTTCGAAGTAGAATTCGTAAGATTGCTCTCCGCGGGCCCAAATCTCGCCGGTGCCATCCAGCACAAACACCTCTGTCAGGCCCCGTTCAATCTGGCCCTGGACCCGTTCGAGGGCTTGCCGCACTTCGCCGCGTTCCATGAAAAACGTCTGCAGGCGTTCGGTGTTCAGGTATCCAGCGAGGGCCCTACCATCGCGGGCGACCTCTTGGCGGTGTTCTTCTTCATAGGCCTCAGCCGCGGCCAGTGAATTGCCGACCACATCCCGCACCCGTTCGGAAAACCACCCCTCAAGCCCGATGTTGATGGTCAGAACCGCAAAGACGGCCACAGCCACGGTCGGGATCAGGGCCAAAAGGCCAAAGACGCCCGTCAGACGCAGGTGCAGGCGCGACCCTGCCGATTTGGCCCGTCGTGCCGCAACCATGGCAAACACGCGGCTGAACACCAGTGCGGCAATAATCAGGACATAGGTGATATCGGCCAGCAAGATCAGCCGCAGGGTATCCGTGCGCCCCGTTTGATCGAGAGGCCTGAGGGCGGAAATGGTCAGAACAACCAGAACCGGCGCCAGCACAACAAGCATCACCGTCGCGGCATTGCGCACGCGACGCAACCTGCGCCAGCGCGAAAACGCCAGCATGTTGATACCCAAGAGGGATCGCTGCACGCGAAACGCCCCACTCATTTAAGGGAAACGCCTGATGTACGCCCCCACCGCCTGTTGATATGGTCCTGCATCGGACGGCTGCGTCCGATGGGCCACGGTTATGTTGCCGTTTTACATCAATTTGCGGCGGCGTGTCACGTGAATATCCAGATCAGTGATCTTTTTGCGCAAGGTATTGCGGTTGATGCCGAGAAGGTCCGCACATTTAGCCTGATTGCCGGAGGTCGCATCTAGGGCGATTTCGATCAGCGGGGCCTCCACCTCGCGTAGGATACGTTGGTACAGACCGGGCGGTGGCAACATGCCCCCGTGCAAATCAAAATACCGTTTCAGATGCTGCGCCACAGACCCGGACAGCTTGTCCGAATTGCCGGTCTGCAAAGGTTCAACGGCGGGTTGGGACCCCAAAACCTGTTCGACTTCCGTCCGCCCGATCTCATCACTGGTGGCGGTGACCACAAGACGGCGCACCACGTTTTCAAGCTGTCGCACGTTGCCAGGCCACGTATAGGCGCGCATCAGATCCTGAGCGGAGCTTCCAAGCACACGCTGTGGCGCGCCGTCACGTTCGGCGCGCAGCAAAAAGTGTTCGGCCAACAGCGGGATGTCATCCACGCGGTCGCGCAGAGCGGGCACTGTGACGGTGACCCCTGCCAGACGGTAATACAGATCTTCGCGCACCCGTCCTTCGTCCAGTGATTCCAGCAAATCCGACCGCGACGTCGCCATGATCCGAGGGGCGGTGTCACCCAAGGCATCCAGCATGCGCACAATACGGGCCTGCGTGTCCATGGGCAGATCGCCCACCTCATCAAACACAAGGCTGCCACCCTTGGCCCGTGACAGCAGCGCAGACGGGCCGTCCATCCCCTCCAGATCAGCGGCAGAAGCCACAACAAAGGGCAGCGACCGGCGGTCGGAAAAGTCGTGAATGGCGCGTGCGATCAGGCTTTTGCCGGTGCCGCTTTCGCCGGTGACAAGCACCGAAAGCGGCGTGTTCATCACCCGCGCCACAAGCCGATAAAGCGCCTGCATGGCCGCCGTGCGCCCCACCAACGGCAGGTCATCAGGCTCGGCGTCATCCGTGCGCGGGACACGGGCGCGTTGTTTGATGTCCAACGCACGGGCAGACCGTTTCATCAGATCGGGCAGGTCAAACGGTTTGGGCAGATAATCATAGGCATCCGCCTCAGCCGCTTGAATAGCTGTCATGATGGTGTTTTGGGCAGAGATCACGATGACAGGCAACCCGGGGCGGGCCTCAGCGATTTTGGGCAGCTGTTCCAGCCCGTTTCCGTCCGGCATGACCACATCGGAAATGACCAGATCGCCCTTGCCCTCTTCGACCCAGCGCATCAGCGTCACAAGCGAAGAGGTCGCATGCACCTTACACCCCGCCCGCGTGAGAGCTTGGGTCAGGACCGTGCGAATGGTGCGGTCGTCATCGGCAACAAGTACAGTTCCGTCCATTAGGTTTCTCCATCCGTCATCATGTATTCAGCTTCTTTCGGCACCGTCGGCAATGAGATGCGGAACACGGTTTTGCCCGGCACACTGTCGACCGAAATCCAGCCCCCCAAGTCCGCGATCAGCTTGCTGACCAATGCAAGGCCTAGCCCTGTGCCGTTTTCCTTGCCCGACACAAAGGGTTCAAACACGTCGCTGGCGATGTCTGGCGGCAGGCCGGGACCGTCGTCGATGATTTCGACCTGCAAAGGCAACCGCGCGCCGCTGCCATCAACGCGCTGCACCCGCAACGAGGGTTCATAAAACGTCCGTATCCGGATGGACCCGCCTGCGCTGCCCGCCTCGGACGCGTTTTTCAAAAGGTTCAGAAACACCTGCAACAACTGGTCACCGTCCGCATAGGTCGGCGGCAAGGACGGGTCATAATCCTCGATCATCATCATATGCGCCCCAAACCCCACAGAGGCAGATTGCCGTGCGCGGTCGAGCACATCGTGAATGTTCACAGGCGCGCGGTTGGGGGGCTGCACATTGCCGAATTGTTCGACCTGTTCCAGAAGTTTGACGATGCGGCGCGATTCCTCGACGATCAGATCCGTCAATTCACGGTCCCCATTGGACAGCGTCATCGACAGCAGCTGTGCCGCCCCCGTGATGCCCGCCAAGGGGTTCTTGATTTCATGGGCCAGCATTTCGGCCATACCAATGGCGGATTTCGCGGCGCGCACGGATTGGGCGGATTTGGTCATCCGCGTGGCCATCTCTCGCGGCTCAAAGATCATCAGCATCTGGTCGCCGCCACCTGCCTGGCTTTCATCAATCAGCGGTGCGAACTGGATGTTGCATTGCAACGGGGCCCTTTCGCCGCTGCCCACATCCACGTCATTCACAAACAGGGACGACCGGTTCGCGGTGGCGCGGGCAAAGGCCTTTTCGATCGGTGCGTCAATCATGACCTTATCCCAGACCAGCCCGCCCTTCAGGGATTTGGCCGACAGGTTGAGAAAACTTTCGGCTGCGGAATTGCTTTCGGCGATGGTGTCATCGGCGTTCAACAGCAGCGCAGGCACGGGCAGCGAATTCCAAAGCGCATTCATGCGGCAGCCCTTTCTGTCAAAGCATCGGGCAGCAAAGACATCACACGTGACGGATCACGGGTTGTCAGGACCTCTTTGCGCAGCTGAGGGGCCGGGTCCGATTGATCCATGTACCAGCCCAGATGTTTGCGGGCGACTTTGCCGCCCAGCTCGTTGCCATAGAACGACAACATGTCCTCGTAATGGGCGCAGACCATGTCCACCAAGGCGCGCCCCGTCGGGGCGGGCGGCGCGGCCCTGCCCTGAAGTTCGGCCGCTACCTGCGCCAAAACCCAAGGCCGCCCCTGCGCGCCGCGCCCGATCATCACACCGTCCGCGCCCGATTGATCGAGTGCGGCCTTGGCTGTCTGCGTGTCCACGATATCACCATTGGCGATCACCGGTATGTCCACGGTGCGTTTCACTGCGCCAATCGCCGCCCAATCCGCATGGCCCTTGTAAAACTGACACCGCGTGCGCCCGTGGATCACGATGCGCTGAATGCCCGCAGCTTCGGCCCGCCGCGCCAGATCGGGCGCGTTGTGCAAAGTATCATCCCACCCGAGCCGCGTTTTGAGTGTCACGGGGATATCAACCGCGTCGATCACAGCCTCAATCAATGTCAACGCGTGATCCAGATCGCGCAGCAGCGCGGAGCCTGAATAGCCGTTGGTGACCTTCTTGGCCGGGCAGCCCATGTTGATGTCAATCATGGCCGCGCCATTGCCCTCAACCGTGCGCGCGGCCTCGGCCATCCAATAGGCGTCGCGGCCTGCAAGTTGCACCGCTGTGTTCGCCTGATCGAACCCAAGTTCTGCTTTTTCCCGCACCCCCGGTTTGGCCTGCACCATTTCCTGTGAGGCCACCATTTCGCTGACAACCCATCCGGCGCCAAAAGACGACACCAGCTTGCGAAACGGCAAGTCTGTAATCCCCGCAAGGGGGGCCAAGGCCACTGGGCTGTCCGGGTCTGGAAGAGGAATATCGCGCCGCATGCCCAATAATTAAACTGCTGTGGCGCGCTTCGCAATGCGCGAGCGTTGAAAATATAGGCGCAAAACATGTTGTGCCTAAAATTTCAGCGTTCGTCCGCGACCCCTTCCCCCGCTTTGCGGCAAGGACTACAAAACACCAGAACCACCAAAGGAATGCCCCATGACAACCGCCGCCATCATCGTCGCCGCAGGGCGCGGCACGCGTGCGGGCGGTGATGTGCCCAAACAATGGCAGGTGATTGCAGGTCAAACGGTTGTGGAGCACACCTTGGACAGGTTCGCGGCCCACCCCCACGTCGATGACATCGTTTTGGTTGTTGCCGCCGAAGACCTCGACTTTGTGGACGCCCTTGGCCTTGAGGCGCGCGCGACGATCGCCCATGGCGGGTCAACACGGGCCGCATCAGTGCTGTCAGGGCTGGCCAGAACCAACGCCGATTACGTACTGATCCACGACGCCGCGCGCTGCGCTGTTCCTGCGGATGTCATTGACCGTGTCATCGATGCCCTGCAAACGCACGACGGCGCGGCCCCTGCCCTTGCGGTGACGGATGCGTTGTGGACAGGCGCGCAGGGGCTGGTGTCCGGCGTGCGGGACCGCACTGGATTGTTCCGCGCACAAACCCCACAAGGGTTTCACCGGACAGCCATTCTGGCGGCCCACGGCGCCTGCGCGCAAGACGCGGCCGACGACGTGGAAATCGCCCGCAGTGCAGGCCTTGACGTGGCCATCGTAGGAGGCGACGAACGCAATCTGAAAATCACGACGCCCGGCGATTTCGCCCGCGCCGCCCACCATCTGGAGGTCCCCATGGATATTCGCACAGGCAACGGTTTTGATGTGCACCGCTTTGGTCCCGGGGATCACGTGGTGCTGTGCGGTGTGAAGGTGCCGTATGAGCGCGGGTTGCAGGGCCACTCGGACGCGGATGTGGGCATGCACACCGTGACAGACGCCATTTACGGCGCTTTGGCGCGGGGCGATATTGGGCAGCATTTTCCGCCAAGTGATCCGCAGTGGAAAGGTGCGGCCAGCTATATTTTCCTTGAACATGCCTGCCAGATGGCCCGTGACATGGGGTTCACCCTCACCCATGTTGATTGCACGCTGATTTGCGAATTCCCCAAAATCGGCCCAGTTGCTGCGGCTATGCGTGCGGAAATGGCGCGGATCATGCAGTTGGATGTGGACCGCGTCAGCGTGAAGGCCACGACCTCCGAACGTCTGGGCTTCACCGGGCGCGGCGAAGGTATCGCGGCTTTGGCGACGGTCACATTGGTGAAATCATGAAAGACGCGTGGGCCAAGATCACGGCCACAGTGTTTTACGTAGGCTACCTGAAGCCGGCACCTGGCACGTGGGGGTCCTTGGCGGCCCTGCCTATGGCGTGGCTGATCTACACGCTGGGCGGGCTATGGCTGTTCGTTCTGGCAATTCCAGCGGCCTATATCAAAGGCTACTACGCCACCCTTTGGATGACCCAAGGGCAAGACAACCACGACCCGTCCGAGATCGTCATTGATGAAGTCGTGGGTCAGTGGATTGCCCTGTTGCCCGTTTTCGTCGGTGCGGCCCATGCAGGTGTGGATGTTCTTGCCCTTTGGCCCGGCTGGGTCGCGGCGTTTGTGCTGTTCCGGCTGTTCGACATCACCAAACCCGGGCCCGTGGGCTGGGCCGACCGCAAGGACAATGCAACGGGCGTCATGCTTGATGATGTGATCGCCGGCGTTTTGGCCGCAATTTGCGTGGGCGCGCTGGCGGGCCTGTTCCACGGTGCGGTCGGGTGAGCGCGGCGGCGCTGATTGAGGCGCTCAAGGCGCGCGGCTGGATGATGGCCACCGCCGAAAGTTGCACAGGCGGCCTGATTGCGGCCGCTGTTACGGATGTCGCAGGATCGTCTGCGGTGTTTGATCGCGGGTTCATCACCTATTCCAACGAGGCCAAGATGCACATGGTTGGCGTTTCGCAGGGCCTGCTGATCTCTCACGGGGCGGTGTCTGAGCCTGTGGCGCGGGCCATGGCTGCGGGTGCTCTCGCGCGTTCTGATGCCCAGATCGCCGTTTCAGTGACGGGTATCGCAGGCCCTGGCGGGTCAGACCATAAACCCGAAGGGCGCGTGTGCTTTGGTCTGGCCACAGCGCAGGGTGTGACAGCGCAGACCGTCGAATTTGGTCCCCTGGGGCGCGCCGAGGTGCGGCAAGCCACTGTTGATCATGCCCTGTCGATCCTTCTTCGGGCCTCAACCTATTGATGGCGCATTTCTGTGCAATCGCTGATATTTTAGCCTAAAATTTAATCACTTTGCGATGTGCCCGTCTGTTGTGCGCCTTTGTGCGCCATGGCCTCTTTTTCAAGCGCGGCGAATCCGTGTTTGACGCCACTTGAATATTAATGAGGGGGATACTCACATGAATGCAGCGGATACCGCTTGGATTATCGTCGCCACAGCCCTTGTGCTGTTTATGACCCTGCCGGGTCTGGCACTGTTTTATGGCGGCCTTGTGCGCGCACGCAACGTGCTCAGCGTGTTTATGCAGTGCTTCGGCATCGCCTGTCTGATGAGTATTTTGTGGCTTGTTGCGGGCTATTCCATCGCCTTCGGGGACGGCAACGCCTACTGGGGCGGCCTTGGCAAAGCGTTCCTGAGTGGCGTGGACGAAGAAACCATGGCGGGCAACATCCCCGAAGTGCTGTTCTTCGCGTTTCAGATGACCTTTGCGATCATCACGCCGGCCTTGATCGTGGGCGCCTATGTGGAACGCATCCGGTTTGGGTTTGTCATGCTGTTCTCTGCGTTGTGGATGTTGATCTGCTACGCGCCCGTGGCCCACTGGGTTTGGGGCGGCGGTCTATTGGCAGGTGGCGAAGGTGCGCTGTTTGCCGAAGGTGTGAATGACTTTGCCGGTGGCATCGTGGTGCACCAGACCGCAGGGATCGCGGCGTTGATCGTGGCCGCGTTCCTGGGTGGGCGTCGGGACAAGGGCAAACCGCCCCATAATCCCGGCATGGTTATGATCGGTGCGGCGATGCTTTGGGTCGGTTGGTTCGGCTTTAACGGCGGGTCTGAACTGGCGGCCAATGGCTCGGCTGCGATGGCGTTGACCGTGACGCACCTGTCGGCTGCGACCGCATCGCTCACGTGGATTTTGTGGGAACGCATCCGCTACGGCAAAACCTCCCTTGTGGGCTTGGTGACGGGTACCATTGCGGGCCTCGCCTCGATCACCCCGGCCTCCGGGTCTGTCGGCCCGGTGGAGGCGCTGATCATCGGCGGTGTGGCCGGTATTCTGTGCCAAGAGCTGTGCGGGATTGTCAAAAACACCCTGAATATCGACGACACATTGGATGTGTTCGCGGTGCACGGCGTGGGCGGGATGTTCGGCATCATCATGCTGGCCGTCTTCGGCTATGCCGATTGGACAGCCCAGCTGGGTGGTCTGGCCGTGGTTGGCATCTGGACGATCGTAACCACCACCGTGATCGTTCTGGTCGCCAAGGCGGTCTTCCCGATCCGCGTCAGCGAAGAAGACGAACACACCGGACTTGATCTGACATCGCACGGCGAACGCGCCTACGATATGTCAAGCTAAGGCCGTCATCACGGACACCGAAAGCGGGCGCCCAAGGGCGCCCGTTTTTTATGGTGCCCTTTAAGCGGTCTGTCGGATGGCACGGGTAAACGCCGCCATATCACGCGCCGACACCGCAGCGGCGACCTCTTGGGCAAGGGTTGGGTGCAGCAGCGCCCGCCCTTTTTGCACGAGCCTATCGCGCCGCTGATCCAATGTCTCAGGCCGCTGCAGATCGTAAAATCCGTCATGCCGCGTTCCATCGCGCAGCGTCACCGCCACGGCGCAACTGGTTTCTGCCATGGTTTCGTCCGCTGCGACATTGGTGCGATCCATCGTGCTTTGGACATGCGGCGGGATCGGGAAATAAAGTGTCGGCCCCGCACCAAAGCTGTCCTGCCCATCCAGATACATGGCCGCCAAAAATCTATAGCTGAACTTGCCCTCAAGCCAGGTGGTCGGTGCGGGCTTATTGCAGACAGTCATCCAACGGGGATGGGTCGTGATGTCGATCCGGTCCACTTGCGCCGATCGAGGCAAGTTAAGCGCCGTCAAGGCCTCCAACATGGCGTGGGTGCCATGGCAGCAGGCGTGATATTTGTGGCTGACCGTATCAAACAACCAGGCCTGCCCCAAAGTGTCGAACGCGTCCGCGTTGCCTTCCCCCGCTTGGGTGGCCAACACCGCGTCCAGAACATCAGTCGAACCAGACAGACCCTGACCTGAGTGGGCCAAAAAGGCGGCCTCAACCCCTTGGGACGCAGCAAGGCCCGCATTGACCGGTTTCATGGGGCTCCCGAATTGTGCTTTCAGCCCCCCAGCCATTCCCGCGACATTCAAGATGGCGGATGTGACCTTGGGCTCGACGGCGTCCTCGGCCAGCAAACAGGTCGCGGCGACCGCTGCCCCATAAGCCCCAGACGTGGCCGTCTGATGCCAGCCCGCCTGATAATGGGATCGGCCAAGCCACAGCCCAACCCGCACCGCAACCTCGGCCCCGATCCGCGCGGCCATGATCACGTCGTCAAAGCTGCGCCCCTTCATTTCGGCTACTGCCATCGCGGCAGGAAGAACCACAGTGCTGACGTGGCCGATATGGGCAAAATGCGTGTCATCCACATCCAGCGCATGCCCGAGTGTCCCATTGATCAACGCCGCATCACGCGCTGCCAAACGATGCGCCCCGCCGTGCTGAATGACATTCGATGTCCAGAACACGGACGCTGGCCCTGCTCCGCAATGGCGGGCATAATCGGCCATGGCCACGGGGATGCCGCTGTCCTCATCTGCGACAGCCAATCCGCAATAGGCCCAATCCAAGGCACACAGCCGCATCGTTTCAAGCGCCGTGTCGGGGATGTCCCCTGCCAAAGACGCATGCACAAATGAAGGGATGGGGGTCAAAGGGCCTAACATAGCGCCACCCTGCCCCAGTGCGCGCTAGCCGTAAAGCTCTGTTGCGCGACGTTCAAAAGCGCGCACGATCCGCTGCATGGCCTCATTGAAAAACATGCCCGCAGCCCCCTGAAGCAACTTGTTGCGAAACTCAAAATCCACTTCGAAATGCACATCACAGCCGCCCTCGGCCTCGGTGAATGTCCATGTGGATTCCAGATATTTGAACGGACCGTCGATGTATTCCGTGTCGATGCGTTTGGTCTCGGGCCAGAGGGTCACACGGCTTCCAAACCGTTCCCGAAACACCTTAAAACTGATCACCAGATCGGCCAACATCTCAACATGATCGCCCTTGTCGGTGGTGGACCGGATCCGTGCGGCCGCTGTCCACGGCAAAAACTTCGGATAATTCGCAACATCCGCCACCAGATCATACATCTGGTCCGGTGTGTACGGCAGGCGCTTGGTCTCGGAATGGGCGGGCATAGGTGGCTTTCAGTCGTGACTTCTAAAATTCATGTCGTATGGTCAGGGCAAAATTACAAGCCACTCGAACGGGGTCGTGACCCAATGACGCAAAAGCCTTATGTGATCGATCAAATGATCTCAGCCAAATCGATCGCCGCGCGCATCGAAGACCTCGCCACTGAGATTGAGGCCGAATACAAAGACACAAACAAACTGATCGTCGTGGGTCTTCTGCGCGGCTCCTTTGTGTTCATCGCCGATCTGGTGCGTGAATTGGATTTGCCCGTCGAAGTCGATTTTCTGGAGGCCAGCTCCTACGGGGATGGCATGGAAAGCAGCCGAGAGGTCCGCATCCTCAAAGATCTGCGCGGCCAGATTGAAGGCCGCGATGTCCTTGTGGTCGAAGACATTGTCGACACAGGCCATACGTTACATCAGGTCATAGACATGCTGAACACGCGCCACCCCGCCAAGCTGAACTCCATCGCCCTCTTGGATAAACCAAGCCGCCGGGAAGTCGACATGAAAGCCACCTGGACAGGTTTTGAAATCCCCGACGAATTCGTGGTGGGCTACGGCATCGACTACGCCCAACGCAATCGCAACCTGCCCTTTATCGGTAAGGTCCGTTTCACATGAACGTCACCCGCATGTTCTTGAAGATGAGCCAGTGGGCCCGCAACCCACCATCAGAAGGCCGCGTCAAACTGGTTATCGGTGTCGTCGTGGTTTGCCTGATCCTGGTCGGGATCGAAAAATTCATCGGCTGGCCAGACTGGGCCACCGTCGAAAAGTTACAGGGCCGCCCCTAGCCGTCCAATGCGCCGCCGCCCCGTTTCTTTGGGTCAAAAATACCTAAAAACAAAGTCTCAAAGAGACTTTGTACCCAAAATCTGATCAGATTTTGGCCCCGCCCGCCGCAGGCGCCCTACGATCCTAGTTTTGCAATCCGTGCCGCTTGCAATTTCGCAAAGTCATCGCCTGCGTGATAGCTTGACCGCGTCAATGGCGTGGCCGACACCATCAAGAACCCCTTGTTGAAGGCGGTCTTTTCATAAACCGCAAATTCCTCGGGCGTCACAAATCGGTCCACCGCGTGGTGCTTTGGTGTGGGCTGTAGGTATTGCCCGATGGTCAGAAAATCGATGTCGGCGGCGCGCATGTCGTCCATGACCTGCACCACCGCCTGTTTGTCTTCACCCAATCCGACCATGATGCCCGATTTGGTGAACATCGTGGGGTCCAGTTCTTTCACCCGCTGCAGCAGACGCAAGGAATGGAAATACCGCGCGCCGGGGCGGACTTCCGGATACAGGCCCGGCACCGTTTCAAGGTTGTGGTTGAACACGTCGGGTTTGGCCGCCACGACAATCTCCAGCGCGCTGTCATCGCAACGGATAAAGTCAGGTGTCAAAATCTCGATGGTGGTGCCCGGGGATTGGCGGCGCACGGCGCGAATGGTTTGGGCGAAATGCTCCGCCCCGCCGTCTTCCACGTCATCGCGGTCAACGGAGGTGATCACCACATGGTTTAGCCCCAGTTTCTTGACCGCATCGGCCACACGGCCCGGCTCAAACACGTCCAACGCCTCAGGCGGTTTGCCCGTTGCGATATTGCAGAAGGTACAGGCCCGTGTGCAAACCTCCCCCATGATCATCATGGTTGCGTGGCCCTGGCTCCAGCATTCGCCCACGTTGGGACAACCGGCCTCTTCACACACGGTGGTGAGTTTGTTTTCCCGCATGATGTCGCGGGTCTCGCGGTAGCCTTCGGATGTGGGGGCTTTCACCCTGATCCAGTCCGGTTTTTTGGGCTGAGGTGCATCCGGGCGCCGTTGCTTTTCAGGATGACGCTGCGCTGGAATTTTCAGATCCCGTGTTTTGAGATCACGCGTGTTTGTATCACTTGGGGACATGGTGCACTCCTCTTGGTCCCCTATGTAGGCAAGCGTATCCTTTTTGTCCAAGGGTCATGCTGGCGCAGGCATCAGGGTTGCGCCAGATGCATGTCTTATCCGATGCGCGGGCCTAATTCGCCGGTCTGTTCATAGTGCAGGACCAGCCGTTGCAACGCGATGCGCAACACCACTTTACCCGACCGTGCCGCCCATCCCATTTGCTTTTCCGTGGTCTCCAACCCTTCGAGCAAACAACAGCACCGCAATGCGACCTCCGCCAGACCTGGCCCCAGAAACGACAGCGCGGCACGCACCTGTGCCCCAGCGGATGCGCCTTCGGTGTCGACGCCCGCATGGCGGTCGATCGCCTGCAACAGCTGTTGCCAGTCTGGGGGCGTTTTGCCGTCACGTTGGGCGTCAACACGTGCGAGTTCGTAATCTTCGCGCAGGCGCTCGGACGCGCGCACCATGGCACGGGTCAAAAACAGATTGCCGTCCTTGTCTTTTCGGCGCGACAGGCAAACCACGGGGCTGTCTTGCTGGGGCATCCGTGTCATTGCACCGGCCTGCCATGTTCCCACACCTGCGGGCGCCCCCACGAAGGCCTCTGGTGCTTCGGCCATGGCGCGCGCCTGATTTTCCGTACGCGCGACCAGTTCACGCAAGGCCACCCGCCCAGCAGATGTGATCCGGTATCGCAGCACCCGCCCGATGGTATTGCCGCAGCTGATCCACCCCTGCAACGCAAGGGTCATTGCCGTCTGTGAGGCCAGCTTACTTGCGTGATCAGGCTCCTGCGTGGCGGTGTCTTGGAGAATGACACCCTGATCCATGCCAATTGCAATCGCCAGCATGGCTTTGGGAGCTGCCAGACGGCGCAACGCCTGCATCAGCTCTATATCTGACGGGGTTGCGTCTGCACCGTCCGCCTCGGCCAGCGCTTTGATGGCACTGTCAACAAGAGGGTCATCGCGGCGTGTCTCCACCTTGCGGATCTGACGCATGATTGTGGACGCATGGCACGACTGTGACCGCGCCAGCGCCCGGATCGGCTGACCCATCTCTGTGTGAAATACATAATTCCTGACGTCCGCCGGCACCCACGCAGGCACCGCCAGCGATACTCTTTTTGCATCTCTCATGTCCGCACCATCTTCCCATTTGCCCCAACCCAGCATTTCGGGGTGACACAACCCTTGCGTGTAATTGTTTCCGAAATGTTAACATTATCCACAGACACCAAAATTGTTTCCAAAGTGTAAATAATTGTAAACGCTGCGTTCGCTACAAGTTATCCACACGCAACACCCTTAATGGTTGTGTCATCTTTGTGGCACTTCGTTCATGGGAGACTGCACATGCAAGACGTTCTGACACTGATCTCAAGCCTAAAACGCCCAACTTTACTGGTGCGCACGGCCCGCCACGGCATTGCCGATTACAACCGTGTGGTGCATCTGCGCCGCGCGCTGAAGGCCGAAACTTTGCCCGGCCCGGGCCAGGCGATCATCAAACTGATGGAGATCGAGGCTGTTGTCGATCAGCAACGCAAAACCAAACGCGCCGAGTATTCGGTGGCCCATCACGTTGAAATTCTGGTGGCCTTGATGTGTGAGGCGCGGATCCTGAAGTCGCAAAAATCAGCGAGGTCCGCGGCCATGGCCGAAGGCTAAGTCGGGCGGCCCCACGCAGGGCCACCCCGATTGCGGCCTACATAAAGCTGTCCGGCATGGACGCTTTTTTGTCGGCCACATAGGCCTCCAGCTTCGCCTTGATCTCAGGATCAAGGGCGGGCGGCTGATAGTCTGACAAGAGTTTTGCAACGCGGGCCGCCGCAAGGGCCTGGCTGTCGCGGGCGCCCTCCTCTTCCCAGGTCTCGAAGGGTTTGTAATCGAACACCTCCGACCGCCAGAAGGCTGTCTTGAAGTTGGCCTGCGTGTGGGCGCAGCCAAGATAGTGACCGCCCGGGCCGACCTCACGGATGGCATCCATCGCTTGGGCGTTCTCGTCGTCCTCAACCCCGGCTGCCATGGAATGCAGGGTGCCCAGTTGATCGGCGTCCAGCACGAATTTCTCGAAATCGGCCACCAGCCCCCCTTCGAGCCACCCGCAGGAATGCAACATAAAGTTCACGCCGGACAGCAGCCCCATATTTAGGCTGTTCGCCGTTTCATAAGCTGCCTGCGCATCCGGCAACTTCGATCCGCAGAACGACCCGGCGGAGCGATACGGCAGACCCATGCGGCGCGCCAGTTGGCCCGCCCCGTTTGTGATCTTCGCCGCTTCGGGTGTGCCAAAGGTCGGCGCGCCGCTGTTCATATCTATGGATGTCACGAACGTTCCAAAGATCGCGGGGGACCCCGGGCGGATGATCTGGCTATAGGCCACGCCTGCCATTACCTCGGCCAAAACTTGGGTCAGCGTGCCTACCACCGACACCGGCGCCATCGCCCCGCCGACAATAAAGGGCGAAATGATCGATGCTTGATTGTGCGCCGCGTACACCTCCAGCGCGCCCATCATTGTTTCATCAAAGGTCAACGGGCTGTTGATGTTGATCAGGGATGTCATCACCGTGTTGTCGCGCACAAAATCCGCACCGAACAGGATCTCACACATCTCAATGCTGTCCTGTGCACGTACAGGATCGGTGACTGATCCCATAAACGGCTTATCGCTCAGCGTCATATGGGCCATCAACATATCAAGGTGGCGCTTGTTGACGGGCACATCCGTGGGCTCGCACACCGTGCCGCCCGAATGATGCAGCCACTTCGACATATAGGCCAGCTTCACGAATTTATGGAAGTCATCCAACGTCGCATAGCGCCGCCCGCCGTCCGCATCGCGCACAAAGGGCGGGCCATAGACGGGGGCCAGCACCAGATTGTCACCGCCCACGATGACGGATTTGGCAGGGTTGCGTGCGTGTTGTGTAAACTGCGACGGCGCGGTGCTGCACAGTTTCCGCGCCAGTCCCTTGGGGATACGCACGCGTTCACCATCGACATTGGCCCCCGCTTCTTTCCACCGCTCCAACGCGGCCGGATTGTCCACAAAGGCCACGCCGATCTCTTCCAACACCTGCTCTGCGTTAGCTTCGATGATCTCCAGCGTCCGCTCGGACAACATCTCAAGGTTGGGGATGTTGCGTGTGATTGTGGGCGCAGTTTCAAACGACACCGCGGACCGTTCGGCCCGCCGCGCGGCCCCGCCGCCGCCCCGGCCTCTGCGTCCGCGTGCTGGTGTTGCTGCTGCATCCGTCATGGCTCACCTCATAGAATCCCGTTGGTCCTGTGCTACACCGCGGGCGTGGCACGCCTAGGATGGTTTCCGCCCTCTGACGTGCGAAAGCGACATTGCCATACCCCCTGCGCGACGTTAGCCAAGGCCATGGCCGATCACAGCACCCCTATTCAAACCCACTGCCGACCCGCTCCTGGTGTGAGCATCAAAGCGCTGGCGGTGGCATGGCGCGACGATTGCCTTTTGGCCTGCGCCATTCGAAACGACGATGGCAGCGTCAAAGGCTGGCGCCCCTTGGGCGGCACTGTCGAATTTGGCGAACGGGCGGCGGACACCGTGCTGCGCGAAATACGCGAAGAAATCTCCGCCACAGCAGAGATCATCGGCCTGCGCGGTGTGCTCGAAAACATCTACACCCACCACGGCGAAACCGGACATGAGGTCGTCTTTGCTCTATGCCGTCACCCTCACCGACCCCGGCCAAGCATCCGCCGACAGCTTCATTCTGACCGAAGACGACGGGTCCAACCACCGCGCCGCTTGGATTCCCTTGACGGTCATTCGCACTGGCAAAACCCGACTGTTCCCCTCAGGCCTTCTAGATCTTCTCTGACGCCCCGCTTCATCTGACCGGAAAAACTCGTCCCGCAGGGTCGCTCTCCACCATGGCCCCCACCTGCGAATCCTTGCCCTCCGTGCCCTCGCGATTTAACGAGCATCATGGATATTGTTGATCACGACCGCCTCCTCATCATCGACTTCGGATCCCAGGTCACGCAGCTGATTGCGCGCCGCCTGCGGGAATTGAACGTCTATTGTGAAATCCACCCCTACCAGAACGTCACCGACGCCAAGCTGGCCGAAATCGCGCCCAAGGCCGTGATCCTGTCTGGTGGCCCGGACAGTGTGACCCGCGAAGGCTCGCCGCGCGCGCCCGACAGCCTGTGGACGATGGGCGTGCCGATTTTGGGCATTTGCTACGGCCAGCAGGTGATGATGACACAGCTGGGCGGTGAGGTACACGGCGGCAAGATCACCGGCGGCGGTGGCACGGCTGAATTCGGCCGCGCATACGTGACACCCACCAAAGACCGGATCGACGCCCTCGCCGGTTGGTTCCTGGAAGAAAAAGAACAGGTCTGGATGTCCCATGGCGACCACGTGGCAAAACTCGCCCCAGGGTTTGAGGTTTACGGCACCTCCCCAAATGCGCCTTATGCCATCACCGCCGATCTCAGCCGTCAATTCTACGCGGTGCAATTCCACCCTGAGGTCCACCACACCCCCAACGGCGCCACCTTCTTTGAAAATTTCGTGCGTCTGGCCGGCTTTTCCGGTGACTGGACCATGGGCGCCTATAAAGACATCGCGATTGAGAAAATCCGGCAGCAGGTGGGCGACAAACAGGTCATCTGTGGCCTGTCTGGTGGCGTGGACAGCTCCGTTGCTGCCGCCCTGCTGCATGAGGCGATTGGCGATCAACTGACCTGTGTGTTCGTGGATCACGGGTTGCTCCGCCTCAATGAGGCGGAGGAGGTCGTGACCATGTTCCGCGACCACATGAACCTGAAGGTCATCCACGCCGACGAGACGGAGCTGTTTTTGGGTGAGCTCGAAGGCCAATCCGACCCCGAAACCAAGCGCAAGATCATCGGGCGCCTCTTTATCGACGTGTTCCAGAAATACGCCAATGAGATTGAGGGTGCTGAGTTTCTGGCCCAAGGCACGCTGTATCCGGACGTGATCGAAAGCGTCAGCTTTTCGGGCGGCCCGTCTGTTACCATCAAATCCCACCACAACGTGGGCGGCTTGCCCGAAAAGATGGGCCTAAAGCTGGTCGAACCCCTGCGAGAGCTGTTCAAAGACGAAGTGCGCGCCTTGGGTCGTGAACTTGGCCTGCCCGCCTCCTTTATCGGCCGTCACCCTTTCCCCGGGCCTGGCCTTGCCATCCGTTGTCCGGGCGAGATCACCCGCGAAAAGCTGGACATCCTGCGCCAAGCGGATGCAGTCTACATCGACCAGATCCGCAAGCATGGCCTTTATGATGAGATTTGGCAGGCCTTTGTGGCGATCCTGCCCGTACGCACGGTCGGCGTCATGGGCGACGGGCGGACGTATGATTACGCCTGTGCGCTGCGCGCGGTCACATCTGTCGATGGGATGACGGCGGATTACTACCCCTACAGCCATGAATTTCTTGGCGAAACCGCCACGCGGATCATCAACGAAGTGCCCGGCATCAACCGAGTGACCTACGATATCACGTCAAAACCCCCCGGAACGATTGAGTGGGAATGATCTGCGGTTCGGCTATGCCGACAAAAGGTCCGGGGGACCTTTTGGGCGGATCATGGGCGGAGCCCAGCGGTTCGGCAAAGCCGACAAACGGTCCAGTGGATCTTCTGAACAGATCACGTGCGGAGCCCCGGCTGTTTGGCTTCGGTTTCTGCGCTCAAGCGCGCAGGCCGAAACCATGTCCCAGGCCATGGCAAATGCCAGCAAAGTACGTTGATTGATCCATGATCCGTCTTCTCTCTCGTGTGATCCGGTATGGCCTCCGCGCTTACTTACTCATGTCGGCGGCCTTGTTGGCGTGGACATTTCTGTGGCCTGACCCCGATCCCGATGCGGTCCAGCCTGCGGATGCCATTGTCTGTCTGGGCGGCGGAATGTCCCCTGATGGCACGCTAGCTCAGGCGGTTCTGACCCGAATTGAGCGTTGCGTCCAACTGCATGAGGCCGGCATCGCGCCCTTTGTTGTCTTCACGGGGGGCACGGCGGCTGAAAACGGGCCCGATGCTGGCACGCAAATGGCACGCTTCGCCGCGACCCTTGGTCTGCCAACAGACGCCGCAGTCGTCGAAGGACGTGCGCAATCCACCTTACAAAACGCGCTGTTCACCTTTGACATGATCCCTGCGCCACGCCGGATCGTTCTGGTCACCGAAGCCTTCCATCTGCCGCGCAGCTACGCCTCCTACAAATGGGCCGCGTGGGAGGTGGGCCTGCCCAGCCCTTCGATCTCATTGGTTATGTCCGAACCCGTGCGCCGTGATCCGGTAAGCGGCACCCCCAACTGGCGCATCCTGGCCCGCGAAAGCCTTGCGATCTGGTTCAACCTTGGACGCGCGGTGGCCTATTCCGTGGCCCCTGACCCGGATGTGAATTGGCTTCACTGACGTCTGCGTCTAGGCTCATCCCATGAAATACGCCCTCACCTTGCTGACCCTTGCTGGCACACCTGCCGTTGCCCAAACCCTTGATCTGGCCTGCACGGGCACTGCGCCTGACTGGTCCCTGACACTGAACGGTGAGACGGTGGAGTTTGACTATCGTCGCACATCCGATCTGACGCTCATGCTGGACACGCCTGCAGTGGGCGAGGCTGCACCGCGCGCCTTGACACTCATCGGACGCGGCGACAGCGCCATCTTGATTTTGGAAAAGACAGATGCCTGCCGGTTTGGCACAGACGCAGGCGGCTATGATGCTATGGTTTTGACGCAGCGCGGCGAAACACCCGTTTTGCTGACGGGCTGTTGTCTGTCTTAATCGTTCAGCGCCTCAACCAACAACTCCGACCCAAATTCCCCCACGGCACAAACGCTGACGTCTTGCGCTTGATAGCCACGGTCCAGCCATTCTTGCACAGCGGCCACGCCGATGGGCAGATGCGGGCCATCGTCTACGGGGGATCTGCCCCAATGGGCATTCTGGAACGGCTCACCGTCAAATGCAGTCGCAATATCCAAACCGGGCTGGCCCGCGCGGGCCATCAAAACGCCCGCAATGCAATTCACCTGACGTTCCACCATGCCGCGCAGCTCTGCCTCTCGGTCGCGGTTGCGGGTGATGGTCCGCAGCGCCACATCGGCCACGCCATGTTGGACCTGAACCGCATGTCCCAACAGATGCGCCATTTCATAGCCCGCTTGCGGGCGGGTCGGGAAGTCGGGCCCGTGGTAGATCGTGTTGTCTGAGGTGCAATAAAACACCTGCGGGTTGGTCTGCGCCCCCGCGCCGCATTGCGCCGCCAACGGATCGGCCATCTGCACCTCGGGCATGCGGTCAAACATAGCCCGCGCTGTGTCCACAACGGCGTACGGATCTGCCACAACAGGTGTGGCGCAAAATGTCAGTGCGAAAATCAACCTCATGCACCCACCCAGCCCTCTTGCGGCGCGGGTGTCAACCTGCCAAGCCTTCGGCACGCGATTGAAAGGCTTCATTTCATGTCAAACACACTGCGTGCGGCGTTCTGGATGATCGGGGCGATTGTGTCCTTCACCTCCATGGCGATTGCGGGCCGCGCGGTGAGTTTTGAGCTCGATACCTTTGAGATTATGTTGTTCCGGTCGCTGACAGGGATCGTCATTGTTCTGGCCGTGGGGACCTTTGCGGGCACCTTGCGCCAAGTCAACAGCGCCCAATTGGGCCTGCACGGAATCCGCAATCTGGCGCATTTCACGGGCCAAAACCTGTGGTTTTACGCCCTGACGGTCATTCCACTGGCGCAGGTCTTCGCGTTGGAATTCACCACACCCATCTGGGTTATCCTGCTGTCCCCGCTGCTTCTCGGGGAACGGATCACGGCCATTGGCGCGGTGGCCGCAGCCTTAGGGTTCGCAGGCGTTATGATTGTGACCCAGCCGGGCGCCACCGCGATATCCAGCGGCACGATCGCTGCTGCGACTGCCGCCATCGGCTTTGCCCTGACGGCGATTTTCACCCGCAAACTCACCCGCACCCAGACCATCACCTGCATTCTGTTCTGGCTGACCACTATGCAGGCGGTGTTCGGGCTGATCGCTGCGGGCTATGACGGCGATATCGCGGTGCCGTCCGCGGCCTCGGTTCCATGGCTGGTCTTGATCGGCTGCGCGGGGCTGTTGGCGCATTTCTGTCTGACGACGGCCCTGTCCTTGGCCCCGGCCTCCATTGTGATGCCGATTGATTTCATTCGCCTTCCAGTCATTGCCATCGTCGCAGCACAGGTTTATGCCGAACCGCTGGATCCTCTTGTTTTTGCTGGCGCTGCGCTGATTTTCGGGGCGAATTACATGAACATCCGGTTCGGATCCCGCTGAGGCAGGCGTCGCCCCGATCTGTGTCACAAATGAGACGCAGTACTCGGCCCGATGCTTAAGTGACGTAGGGAAAGAATTGACCGGTTTGGACCGCCCTTCATAGGGTGCGGGCAGGAGACGTCCAACACTCATGGATAAGGGATAGGGTAATGAAAACGTATATGACGGCAGGCGCAGCACTGCTTTTGACAACCACAGCTGCCGTTGCCGGCGGGATCGACCGGTCGGGCCAGTTCTTGGGCCCATTGTTCGAAGAAGGCGGCGAAACCGGAAGCTATTTCCAATTCTCATTCGGTTACGTCAGCCCCGAGGCGAACGCGAACGACATTCCAGGTCCAGCGAGCGCTTTTGTGCCCAGCGATCCGCTGTCGTCCTATTCATCGCTGAGCTTTGCGTACAAAACGGATCTGAGCGATCAGCTGTCCGCGGCTTTGATCATCGATGAGCCCTTCGGCGTGAACGTCGAATATACTGACGGCGCCTTTGGCGGTAGCCCGCTGACCGATCTGGACAACGGCCGCGCCAACATCGGGTCAACCGCTGTGACGGGCGTTCTGCGCTATAAACTGAACAACGGCTTCTCGGTGCACGGCGGTGTTCGTGCCCAGGAAATTGGTGGTGAAATCCTGGCGGGCGCTGGTTTCCTGCGCGCTGAATCCGATTTTGATTTCGGGTATTTGGTCGGTGCCGCCTATGAGCGTCCCGACATCGCGCTGCGCATCGCTGTGACCTACAACAGCGAAATCGACAACGACCTGACCGGGATCGAAAACAACACGCCAGCGGATCCAACAGCGACGGTCGGGACAGCGTTCACGGTGACCTCACCGGAAAGCATCAATCTGGAATTCCAGACAGGTATCGCCGCAGACACGCTGTTGTTCGGCTCTATCCGTCACGCGATGTATGACGGCTATAACCTGACGACGGACAATGCTGAATTCGTTAGCTTTGCGGACGACACCACAGCGTATTCCGTGGGCGTTGGCCGTCGCCTGTCCGACAGCCTGTCTGTCTTTGCGACCATCGGTTTTGAAGATGCGGGCGTGCGCCCGTCCACCACAGCCTTGGCCCCCACCACAGGGACGCGCAGCGTGGGCATCGGCGCAACCTACACCATGGGCCAGCTGGAACTGACCGGCGGTATCTCCTACGTTGAGCTGGGCGATCAGGTCGTGAACGCAAGCGAGACGCTGGCCTTTGACTTCGAAGACAACTCCGCCATCGGCGCAGGCTTCCGCATCGGCTACAACTTCTAAGTCGTCGCCCGAAAATCCACACTTAAAGAACCCCGAACATTGCGTTCGGGGTTTTTTATTGCCCTCACCTTCGCGCCGCCGTAGCAGGGGATATGTTGTATTCTTCCGCCTCTGACTGGACCGCAGCCGCACAAAAACGTGTCGTGATTTTCGCCATGTCGGGCCTTGGGAAAACCCATGTGTCCAACATGTTGCGCGACACGGGCGACTGGTTTCACTACTCCGTCGATTACCGCATCGGCACGCGTTACATGGGCGAATACATCGCCGACAATGCCAAGCGTGAGGCGATGAAGAACCCGTTCCTGCGCGATTTGCTGATGTCGGACAGTATCGACATCAAATCCAACATCAGCTTCGACAACCTGACGCCTGTCAGCACCTATCTGGGCAAGCCGGGCAATCCGGATCTGGGCGGGCTTCCGATGCAGGAATATACACGCCGCCAACAGCAGTTCGAACAGGCCGAAATCAACGCGTTGATGGACACCGGCTATTTCATCGACCGCGCGCAGGCGCTTTATGGCTATCCGCATTTTGTTTGCGACACCGGCGGGTCCCTGTGCGAATGGGTGGATCCTGCCGACCCTAAGGATCCGGTGTTGACCCATCTGTCCGACCGTTGCCTGATGGTCTGGATCAAAGGGTCCGACGCCCATACCGCCGACCTGATCCGCCGCTTTGACAAGGCCCCGAAACCCATGGCCTACCGCCCAGACTTTCTGGAAACCGGCTGGATAACCTATCTGGACGAGACCGGACAGGCCGAGGCGGATGTCGATCCTGATGCCTTCGTCCGCTGGACCTATGCGCGCGCGCTTGCCCATCGCGACCCCTTGTATGCTGCCATCGCCCAAAACTGGGGCATCACTGTTGAGGCCGCCGATATGGCCACTGTGCGCGATCAAGCAGACTTTACCCAAGTCATCGCCGCAGCCCTTGAGGGGTAGCGCGCAAAGGCCTACATCCCTCTCTCTCACGTCAGTCACAGGACCCAAATCAATGCCCATCCGCCTGCCCCGATCCCTGCCCGCCTATAACGTCCTGTCGGATGAAGGTGTGATGGTGATGGGCCAGTCTGCGGCGGATCAACAAGACATCCGTCCGCTGCGCATTGGCCTGCTGAACCTGATGCCCAAAAAGATCCAGACGGAGAACCAATTTGCGCGGCTGATCGGGGCCACGCCATTGCAGATTGAACTGACGTTGATCCGCATGTCTGAACACGAAAGCCGCAACACCGCAGCGTCGCACATGGAAGAATTCTACCGCACCTTTCAAGAGGTGAAGGATCAGAAATTTGACGGGCTGATCATCACAGGTGCCCCCATCGAACATCTGGATTTTGAGGATGTGACCTACTGGGATGAATTGACCGAGGTCATGGACTGGACCCAGACCAACGTGCATTCCACCTTCGGCGTCTGCTGGGGCGGCATGGCGATGATCAACCACTTCCACGGTGTCAAGAAATACGTCCTCGATCATAAGTTGTTCGGCTGTTACCGCCACATGAACTTTGCGCCGCAAAGCCCTTATTTGCGGGGGTTTTCTGATGAATTGGCCATGCCCGTCAGTCGCTGGACGGAAATGCGCCGAGACGAGATTGAGGCTGCGGGCCTTCCGATCCTTCTGCATTCCGGCGATGTCGGTCCCGCCTTGGTTGAAGACCCAGCCCACCGCGCGATCTATGTCTTCAACCACTTCGAATACGACAGTGACACGCTGGCGCAGGAATACGAACGTGATCTGGCTTCAAACCAGATTGAGGGCGCTGAAATTCAACTGCCTGTGGATTATTTCCCGAACAATGATCCGTCTCAAACGCCGCCCAACCGGTGGCGCAGCCATGCGCACCTTCTGTACGGCAACTGGATCAGCGAAATTTATCTGACGACGCCCTATGACATCGACCAGATCGGCCTCAGCAGCACGGATCTGCGAAAAACGGGTGCCGTAGCGGAATAAGTGAAACTTGTGGCGGGCCCTTTGCGTTCTTTCCTTCCACCCTTATGTTAAAAGGTGACACATCATGAAGGTGCGCACATTGGCCCTGAAACTTATTGCTACACTCTCTGTTGCTGCCCTTGCGGGCTGTGCGGTTCTGACGGACCGTCAGGCCTCGTCCCGCACGCAAGCGGCTGAAACTGAATTCCCGCCCGAAGGCCAGTTCATCAATGTGGACGGTCGACAGGTCCATGCGGTGGTTGCTGGCCGCGGCCCGGATGTCATTTTGATCCACGGTGCGGGCGGCAACACACGTGAATTTACCTTTAGTTTCATGGACCGTTTGACAGACCGATACCGTGTCACCGTCTTTGACCGGCCTGGCATGGGCTACACCGACCGGGCATCGGCCGACTACGAAGGCGCGTTCACCGCCGCCGCCGAAAGCCCTGCAGAACAGGCCGCCATGCTGCACGCAGCGTCGCGTCAGCTGGGCATAGAACGCGCGATTGTGGTCGGCCATTCCTACGGTGGCGCCGTTGCGCTGGCGTGGGCATTGAACCACCCCGAGCAAACCGCGGGCGTCGTCAATCTGGCCGGTGTCTCCCACCCCTGGCCGGGGGATTTGGGGGCCTATTATACGGTCAACGGCTCTGCCGTCGGGGGCGCGGTCGTGCCCCCCTTGATCGCGGCCTTTGCGTCGGACGCGCGAATTGAGGACGCCGTGGCAGGCATCTTCGCCCCGCAGCCGGTGCCTGAGGGGTATATTGATCACATCGGGGCGACGCTCACGATCCGCCCTGACAGCTTCCGCGCCAACACACGGCAGGTGAACACCCTGCGGCCCCATATTGTGGAAATGTCCCGCCGCTACGCGGAGGAGCTGACGATGCCGATTGAAATTTTACACGGCGACAAGGACACAACCGTCCCCCTCGACATCCACTCCATCCCGCTGGAACGGGTGGCACCCAATGCGACTTTGACTGTCCTGGAGGGCGTGGGGCATATGCCACACCACGCAGCCCCTGACTTGGTCGAACAAGCGATTGATCGCATTGCCGTCGCAGCCGACCTAGGCTGACGCGGCAGCCCAAAAGGAGAGCCCTATGCCCAACCTGCCCTTTGACGGTGAAATCACCCGCTATTTTCGCGAAGACGCGCCCGATGCCGTCCGCAAAGAGATTGAAACAGCAAAGAAGGGTGAAATCCTCTCGGCCTCAGGCTTTCCTTACGACAAACGCTGGAAACGCAGCGCGTATGAGGCCGCGCTGGACGGGCTGCAGATCGAATTGGTCAAAATGCAGGCTTGGGTGAAAGACACCGGTCAACGCGTGGCAATCGTGTTCGAGGGCCGCGATGCTGCTGGCAAAGGCGGAACGATCAAGCGGTTTCGCGAAAACCTGAACCCGCGCGGCGCACGGGTTGTCGCCCTGTCCAAACCCACGGAGACGGAACAAGGCCAGTGGTATTTTCAACGCTACATCCAGCATTTTCCCACAGCGGGTGAGATCACTTTTTTTGACCGCAGTTGGTACAATCGCGGTGTCGTGGAAAAGGTTTTTGGTTTTTGCGACGATCGGCAGCGGGCCAAGTGGTTCGAACAGGTGAACCCCTTTGAACAGATGTTGGTGGATGAAGGGATCAAGCTGTTCAAAGTCTGGCTGAACGTGGACCGGGCAGCGCAGCTGTCGCGGTTTCTGGACCGTGAGGGGGATCCGCTGAAACAGTGGAAGCTCTCTTGGATTGATGTTGAGGGCCTGAAAAAGTGGGACGATTACACAGCCGCCATCACCGAAACCCTTGATCGTACCCATACCACCGCCGCCCCGTGGCATGTGATCCGCAGCGCCGACAAACGCCGCGCCCGCGTGAATGCGATCCGCTGCGTGCTGTCGCAACTGGATTACACCGGCAAGGACGCGGACGCCCTAGGCAAGATTGATCGGGCCATTTTGGGCGGGCCGGAGATGCTGGGTGGCTAAACGCGGCTATCATCACGGCGACCTGAAACGGGCCTTGGTCGACGGCGCCCTGCGCCTGATCGAGGACAAGGGCCCGACTGGGTTCACTTTGTCCGAGGCCGCCCGGGAGGCCGGCGTGACCCCCGCCGCCGTGTACCGCCATTTCGACGGACGCGACGATCTGATCGCGGAAGCCGCCCGTCAGGGGTATGAGATTTTCGCCGATCTGATGGAATACGCCTATGACAAGGGGCAACCTTCGGCGTTGGCGTCGTTCGAGGCGACGGGCCGCGCTTATCTGGCCTTTGCCCGCAAATATCCAGGCCACTATGTGGCGATGTTTGAAAGTGGCATTTCCATCCAACGCACGCCCGAACTGAACGATGTGGCGACCCGCGCCATGGGGGTGCTTGAACGGGCGGCGGTCGAGTTGTCAGAGCATATTCCCGAAGAAAAACGCCCGCCGCCCCAGATGTTCAGTGCGCATATTTGGGCCATGTCCCATGGTGTGGTAGAATTGTTTGCCCGTGGATCCCCTGGCACAAAGTCCCCCTTCCCGCCGGAAGATTTGCTGGAAACGGGGATCGGGGTGTATTTGCGCGGGCTGGGGCTGGTGCCGCCGGATAAATGAGTTCGAATGAGCTTTGCTCATCCGATCCGCGCCCCTGTCGGGGCGCAGTGGGGGCGCTGCCCCGCAGACCTGCGGTCTGCCCCCCGAGGTATTTGTGACCCAAAGAAACGGGGCACTTTATCCTTCGGTGACGATCCGCTCCGGGGCGACGCGCATGAAGGTCAAATTGTCTTTGACGTTCGACACCATTCCAGATGGGCCGCAGATGTAGAACATGTGGGTGCCCTCACCATGGCCGGCGACGAATTCGTTGGCGACCTCGAGACAGATCCGTCCATGGTCGAAGGGGTGTTTGTTTTCATCGCTCAGCACGTAGACCGTATCGAGGTCCGTCATGGCGTCCCATTCGTCTTTGAGGATCAGGCCGTCTTCGGTTTTGGCCGCAAGCACCAAGGTACACCCTTTCAGTGTGCCCTCTCTCGCGCGTTGACGCAGGATGGGAATGAACGGTGTGATGCCGGTGCCCCCCGCAAAGAAAACACCATTGCCTTTGTCCTTGATCGCGCCCCATGGATCCGTGATGCGTACATGTTCGCCCACCTGCAACGCGCCGATCTGTTCGGTGACACCGTTGTGGTCAGGATAGCTTTTGATGACGAATTCAAGGTGATCATCGTCGGGGAAGGACGTCATGGTGAAGGGGCGTTGTTCGTTTTCCCACCCCTCGCGCAGGACAGCCATGTCTGTGGCCTGGCCTGGAGTGAAGGTGAAGCCATCTGGTTTGGAAAATGTCAACTTACGGGTGTCGGGCGTCACCTGTTCGACGTGGCGCAGGATGATGTCATAGGGCATTCTTGTCTCCTTTGATCATCCAACGCCCAGCACCCCATCCCTGTTCCGCCAACCAAAAAGGGCGACCCGGGTGGGCCGCCCTTTCGCAATTCTGATGTCCAGCGGATTAACGCTTGGAGAACTGGAAGCTCTTACGGGCTTTGGCTTTACCGTACTTCTTACGTTCAACCACACGGCTGTCGCGGGTCAGGAAGCCTGCGGCCTTCAGGGCTGCGCGCAAGGACGGATCGAACAGCTGCAGCGCCTTGGAGATGCCGTGCTTGACCGCACCGGCCTGACCGGACAGGCCGCCGCCTTTGACGGTGGCAACCACGTCAAACTGACCAGACACACCTGCAACGTCAAACGGTTGACGCAGGATCATCTGCAGAACGGGACGTGCGAAATACGCGTCCTGATCCTTGCCGTTCACGGTCACTTTGCCGGAGCCCGGCTTGATCCAGACACGGGCCACAGCGTCTTTGCGTTTGCCGGTGGCGTAGGACCGGCCGAGATCGTCCTTGACGGGCTCACGGTTGATGGTCACGGCCTCTGGGGCAGCGCCTTCAGCGACCGCGCCCAATTCTTCGAGGGAGTTCACTTGATCGGCCATTATGCGGTCCTCGTATTCTTTTTGTTCATCGCTTTGACGTCGAGAACTTCTGGCTTCTGGGCGTCCATGCCATGCTCGGTGCCCGCGAAGACGCGCAGGTGCGTCATCTGCTTACGGGAGAGACGGTTGCCAGGCAGCATGCGCTTGACGGCCTGCATGACGACGCGCTCAGGGTGGTCACCCTCAAGGATCTCACCTGTGGTGCGCGACTTGATGCCGCCCACAGTGCCCGTGTGCCAGTAGTTTGGCTTTTCGCGCTTGTTGCCAGTCAGCTGTACCTTGTCGGCGTTGATGACGATGACGTTGTCGCCCATGTCCATATGGGGCGTGAAGGACGGCTTGTGCTTGCCGCGCAGCCGCATGGCGATGATAGAGGCAAGACGGCCCAGCACGACACCCTCGGCGTCGATCAGGATCCATTTCTTGTCAATATCCGCCGGAGTAGCAGAGAAAGTTTTCATGTATCTGTCCTAGTGGAGTAAGGACCCCAAAAGGGGCCCGCATGCGATGGGCTGCTTTTAGGGGGCTGCGGGGGCGTGGTCAACAGGACCGAACATGAAAGAATACTGCAATTTCAAAGGGTTATAAAAAAGGTATTATTTTACCCCATCAACTTTCCATCCCCCCTTGCGGGTTTGCCAGCAAAGTGTCCATTTGGCGCAAGGCTTGGGTGTAAAGAGCATCCGACACGCAGGTGCCAATGGCAAGCCGCACCGCATTGGGCGCGCGATCGTCTGGCAAAGCGAATTCATCCGCAGGTTTCACTTCGATCCCTTGGGCCTCACACGCCGACATAAACCGCGAGGCACGCCACCCCACTGGCAGGCTCAGCCAGATGAACGGCGCGTCTTCGCGCCAACGGATGTCCCAACGGCCCAATATATTGACAGCGATGCGCACCCGTTTGGCGATGGCCTGTGCCACCTGGCCTCGGATGCGCGCCGCTTGCCCGTTCTGGATCAGGGCCGCGCAAATATCGGTGATGGGCTGTGACACGCCGTAATGGGCACTTTGCGCCACTTGCCGCAGGGCCACCCCCTGCCCCAGCGGGGCCACCGCAAATCCGAACCGCAATGCGCCGCTGACCGATTTCGTAAGCGACGACACGTAATAGGTCTGTTCCGGCAAAATGGCGCGGTAGCTGGGCACGTCTGCCTTGGGCGAGGCATGGCAATCATCGTCAATGATCGACAGGTTCAAGGACCGCGCAACCTCTGCAATTTCGAGCTTACGGGCCAAAGGCGTCCGGATCACCGTAGGGCTATGCACCGACGGCGAGGTAATCAGGACCTGCCCGCCGTGCTCACGGTAAGCCGCGGCCAGAGCCTCCGGTATAATGCCATCCTCATCCATTGCCACACCAACGACCTTGGCGCGGAGCAAACGGGCGGCATGGCGCACGCCGGGATAGGCCAACTCTTCGGTGAGGATCACAGGCGCAGGCCCGCTGAGGATATTCAGAAGAGACAAGACAACCGCGTTCTGCGCGCCATTGGCCAGAACGATATGATCGGCATCCACGGCCCCTAAATCCGTTCCGGCCATCCAATCGATCACGGCCTCTCGCGCCTCAAGATCCGTTTCTTGCGTGGGGTAGTTGATGTGCCGCCGTCGATGAGACGCCGCGACCTCCATCATCACCGCATCAATGGCCCGCCCCTGCCCAACATCCGGCACGCGACTTGACCTGAAATCTGCGATCGTTTCGTCAACGGTGTTGATCAGCGGCACGTCAGGGGCGTGATGGGGCGGCGCCGTGCGATCCGCCACAAACGTGCCGCGCCCGACGCCAGCCGTCAATCGGCCCTCATCTGTCATAAGTTGATAGGCCCGCGCGACCGTGCCCGGGGTCACGCCGATCTGATAGGCCAACTCTCGCACCGGGGGCAGTTTTACACCGGGTTGCAATTGTCCCGATACAATGCCCGCACGGATGGTTTCAGCCAGCGCCTTATACTTGGATCGGCCAGTGCCTTCGATCTTCGGGAGCCATTTTGTATCAGGTACAATCATTTCGTTTACCCACGCTTTGCGGCTTTGTATCTCTATATCAGGCACAATGCCAATTTGTATCCATACAATCAACCCGTGACCGAAAAGGAACATCCCATGTCACACGCTCTCACCGATATCCGCCTGTCCGTTCTGTCCAATGCCGACCGCCTCCCCGCGCTCGCCAATTGGGCGGTGGTCGTCGCGGTTGCGGTGACGAAATGGGATGCCCGCCACCGCACGCGCAAACATCTGTCGAAAATGCCACACCATCTGCTGTCGGACGTCGGCCTCGATCCGGTCACCGCCGCCCGTGAGGCCGCCAAACCGTTCTGGCGCGACTGACCCGCGATCTTGGCCACGTCGAGACTGGGCCGGTTTTCAAACCGGCCTTTTTGGCTCAGCCCGTTGGTGGAATGGAGTACGTCAAAGACGCCCGCGCAACGGGCTTGTCCTGTGCCCCCTCGCTGAAAATGCGCCCTTCGCAGACGGCCAAGGCCCGCCCCAGTTTCAACAGCTCCATCCGGCAAATCAGCCGACCGGGCGGAGGTTTGCGCATGAAATCAATCGAACAATTCGTCGTCACCGCCAAGCCCACCGGGCCAAGCACACTCAGGATGCAGAAATAGGCGCAGACATCAGCCAGCCCAAACATTGATGGGCCAGACACCGTACCCCCTGGCCGCAAATGCTGATCAGAGGCGATCAACGCCATGGACACGACCGGCGGTGCAACCTCGACGAAGGCAAACATACCGGCGACTTGCGGAAAATCGCGGTCCAGAAAGGCCTGCAATGCGGCCTGATCCATCTTCATTTCCATGGCGTTTCCTTTCGTGCCTGCCTAAGGTTCCGTCAACTTTTGCCAAAGGACAAGACATGACCTTGCTGACCCGCACCGACGCCGACCATATCGCGCATCTGACGTTGAACAGCCCCGACAACCTCAATGCGCTCAGCGATGCGATGTTGGTCGCGCTGCAAACAGAACTGGATGCACTGAAAACCGACAAAACCATCCGCGCGGTGATCTTGTCCGGGGCGGGCAAGGCCTTCTGCGCGGGGCATGATCTGAAAGAAATGCAGGCCGCGCGACAAAATGCGGATGGCGGCACAGTCGCATGGCGCGATCTTTTTGATCGGTGTGCTACGATGATGCAGACCGTGCAGTCCCTGCCCCAACCCGTCATCGCACAGGTGCATGGCATTGCCACCGCCGCAGGCTGCCAATTGGTTGCCACCTGCGACATGGCTGTGGCCGCCGACACCACCCGCTTTGGGGTCAACGGCGTCAATATTGGCCTGTTTTGCTCGACGCCCATGGTCGCGCTGACCCGCAACGTCCCGCGCAAGCAGGCCTTTGAAATGCTCACAACCGGTCGTTTTCTCCTCGCCTCCGAGGCGCGCGAGATCGGGCTGATCAACCGCACCGTCCCCGACAGTGAACTGGCCCAACACACGCGCGATCTGGCCCTGACAGTGGCCCAAAAGCTCCCCGCCGCTGTCACCTATGGCAAAGAAGCGTTCTACGCTCAGGCACAGATGACAACCGCCGACGCCTACGCCTACACCGGCGATGTAATGGTGCAAAACATGGCTGACGTCCAAACCAACGAAGGCATCACGGCCTTCTTGGAAAAACGTCCCCCAAACTGGACCTAACCACGCCCCCGCCCAAACGCCCCTGCTTCTTTGGGTCATAAATACCTCGGGGGGCAGACCGCAGGTCTGCGGGGCAGCGCCCCTATTGCGCCCCGTCAGGGGCACCCGTCGGATGAGCAAAGCTCATTCGAAACCGCCAAGCGATCAGATTGGCAAAGCCAAAGCGAATTTAAGATCAGATGCCGTAAATCCCACGAAATTTCTTATCCAGATATCGCAACAACGGTGCCTCGCTCGGGGTGGCCCCATTCGCCTGCCCAATCAAATCACGTGGCGCATAAAGCCCCCCGTGACGTTGCACATTCTCGCGCAACCAATCGGTTGCAGGCGCAGTATTGCCCTCGGCCAATGCGCTGTCCAAATCCGGCACCGCGGCCCGCATCGCTTCGTTCAGACACCCTGCATAGACATTGCCCAACGAATACGTCGGGAAATACCCAAACAACCCGACAGACCAATGCACATCCTGAAGAACACCATTGCTGGCACGATCCACGGCAACCCCGAAATCCGCCTCAAACCGCTCGTTCCAAGCCCCTTCAAGGTCCTCAACCTCAAGATCCCGAGCAATCAACGCGCGTTCCAGGTCGAACCGCAACAGCACATGCAGATTATACTGCACCTCATCAGCTTCCGTGCGGATGTAGCCATTCTGCACACGGTTCACGCAGGCATAAAACGTATCCTCATCCGCGATCCCGAAATCGCCAAAGGCATCGCGCATCTGTCCATAAAGCCATCCCGTAAACGCACGGCTGCGCCCGATCTGGTTTTCGTAAATCCGGCTTTGGCTTTCATGCACCCCCATGGACACACCGCCCCCCAGGGGCGTTAGCAAATAGCGCCGGTCGATCCCTTGTTCATAGGCCGCATGACCCACCTCATGAATGGTCGAAAAAATGCAATTGAACGGGTCACTCTGTGACGTGCGCGTGGTAATCCGCACATCAAGGCCCGACCCGCTGGAAAACGGATGAACCGCCTTGTCCACACGCCCCATCGCCATGTCATAGCCAAAGACCTTGGCGATTTGGCGCGACAGCTTCATCTGCGCGCCTTCATCAAACTCACCCTGCAATTCAGGTGGCGCGGGCGCATCCAGAACAGCGGACCGCAACGCCACCAACCCCGGCCGCAACGCATCAAACATCGCCGCAAGCTCTGCCGCCGTGGCGCCGGGCTCATAATCGTCGAGCATGGCATCATAGACATCGCCCCCCGCCGAAAGCGCTGCCCCCTCCTCGCGTTTCAGCGCCACAACCTCGCGAAGAACAGGCGCAAAGGTTGCAAAATCGTCGACCTCCCGTGCCGCAGCCCACGTTCCCTGCGCCTCTGAGGTCACCCGCGCGATCTGTGCGGCAAGCTTCGCGGGCACTTTGCTGGCGCGCGTATAGGATCGCTTGATGTGGTGAAGCTGAGCGGCCTCAACCTCACCTACAGGCTCTGCCGCTTCAAGCCAGTCGGCCACACGCGGATCCGTCCTGCGCGCATGCAAAACGCCCTCCATCGCGGCCATCTCTTCGCCGCGCTGAGGGCCCGCGTCGCGGGGCATCATCGTTTCCTGATCCCAACCCAATCGGCCCGCCACTTGCGCCAACGCCTGTGTCTCGCGCTCAAACGCCATCAAATCTTCATAGGCTGCCATGTCTTATCCCCTTATGGATTGAGCGATCGGATACCGTGCCAGAAAACGCGCCCGCAAAATTGCGATCCACAGCACAACGGCTGTGAGCTGGTGTACAATCGCAATCTGCACCGGTGCCGAATAAAGAACTGTGAGGATCCCAATCACCATCTGAACCACCATCAAGGCAAGCATAGCATTAAAGCCGAACCGCGTCTGCGTGTTGGGCGACCGTCGCGCCCGCCACCACACGAAAACGGCAAAGGCCATCAACAGATAACCGGACATCCGGTGCACAAACTGCACCAATCCTGCGTCCTCAAAGAAATTGCGCCAAATTGGCGTTAACGAAAATGGGTCAGGTGGAAAGAACGACGCCCCTGTGCCCGTGGTCATCAACGGCCAGTTGGGGAAATTTCGTCCCGCATCAATGCCCGCCACAAGCGCGCCCAACAAAATCTGCACCAAGGCAAACCCCACAAGGACGCCCGAGAGCGTCACCAGCCCTGCATCCCCCGCACGCCGCGCCTGCATCAAATCAGCCTCTCGCCGGCCCAGCGAAAACGTGTACCATGCGATGAACCCAAGGATCACAAAGGCCAGCCCCAAATGGGTGGCCAACCGGTACGATGCCACGTCCAGCATGCCCTCTTGCAGGCCCGAATGCACCATCCACCATCCTATCGCCCCCTGCAAACCGCCCAAGGCACCAATAAACACCAGCCGTCCGGTCCATCCCGTGGGGATCTGTCGCCGCACAAGAAAATAAGCAAAGCCAAGCCCCCAGACGAGGCCAATAAACCGCCCCAACTGCCGGTGCCCCCATTCCCACCAGTAAATCACCTTGAACTCGGCCATGGACATACCTGCGTTTTGCTCGGTGTATTCTGGGATTTGCTTATAGGCCTCAAACTCGGCCTCCCACTGGGCCGCATTCAGGGGCGGCACAGACCCGGACAGCGGTGCCCATTCGGTGATCGATAGGCCGCTGTCCGTCAGACGCGTCAAACCACCCACGGTGATCATCACCACAACCAGCGCGAAAAGCATCATCAACCAGACACGGATCGCCCCACGCGCACCCCGCCCCTTGGCGTCAATCCCACCTGGGGCGGCCACCGGCTTTTGCGTCTCGCTGACCTCTTCGAAAATACTGCGCGGCTTGATTGCCATGTCTCACCTCTTGGCTTGTTGGGCGCAATCTATGCCGCGTGCCCCCCATGGGCAACCCGCGCACGAGGGCGCCGCCAAAGCGCCGCACCCCCCCTTCATCTGACCCCAAAAAACTCCCGCCGGAGGCTCCAACCCGAGCCAAACATCCAAGCCTCTATCCGCCGCGCCAGCGGCGCCCCCCCCGCCGTCCGCAGGACCAGATCGTGTCCGCAGGACCAGATCATCCCTACTTCGTTTTTCCGCGCAACAATTGACGCAGCGCCCCATGCAGCATCTGCACATCCGCCCGTGTCAGCGGCATCCGCGCCCAAAGGTTGCGCAGGTTCACCTTCATGTTCTCGGCCTTGTGGTCAGGATAAAAGAATCCCGCCTCCTCCAACCGGTCCTCATAATGACGTGCAAGGGCTTCGATATCACGGTGCTCCGCCACATCCGTGCGTTGGCCCTGCACGACAACGTCCGTCACCTCTTCGCAGGCGCGGCGCCATTCATAGCCGACAAGCAACACACATTGCGCAAGGTTCAGTGACGGAAAATCAGGGTTCACGGGCACGGTGATAATGGCCTGCGCATGGGCAATATCGGCGTTCTCCATACCTGATCTTTCGGGCCCGAACATCACCGCGACCTTCTCTCCGCGTGCGATACGTGCGGCGGCGTCGCGCATGGCGGCTTCAGGCGAAAACACGGGCTTGGTCAATTCACGCGGGCGGGCCGTGGTGGCATAGACATAGGTGCGGTCGGCCAGCCCCTCGGCCACGTCGCCAGCAACCTCCGCCTCATCCAATAGGCGTCCCGCGCCTGACGCCATGGCCACAGCGGACGGGTTTGGCCAGCCGTCGCGCGGGGCGACGATGCGCATGCGGTCCAGCCCGAAATTCCACATCGCACGGGCCGCCGCCCCGATGTTTTCACCCATCTGCGGGCGGATCAACACAAAGGCCGGTTGGGCGCGGTCGGTGGGCATGGTCAGGCTCCGTCATAGGAATTGCGCGCCCCCCTTAGCAGCCCCCTATCCAAAGGGCAATTTGGGCGCTATAGACGCGCGACACGACCAAGGATGACCGCCATGACTGACGATATCAACGCCCCCGATCATCCGCAGATCTATCTGATAACGCCCAGCGATTTCGAGCTCTCCAGTTTTCCTGACCAACTGGCGGCCTGTCTGGATACAACCGAAGTCGCCTGCGTCCGCCTTAGCCTTGGAACCAAAGACGAAGACCGCATTGCCCGCGCCGCAGACGCGCTTCGCATGGTCACCCATGACCGCGATGTGGCCCTGGTGATGGACACCCATATGCTGTTGGTCGAACGTCTTGGCCTTGATGGCGTGCACCTGACGGATGCGGCACGGTCCGTGAAAAAGGTCCGCAAGGATCTGGGTGAGGATGCGATTGTGGGCGCGTTTTGCCACAACTCCCGCCATGACGGTATGACAGCGGGTGAACTTGGCGCCGACTACGTCTCCTTCGGTCCCATCGGGCAATCCCCCTTGGGCGATGGCCGTCAGGCCGAACTTGAGTTGTTCGAATGGTGGTCGATGATGATCGAAGTGCCCGTCGTCGCTGAAGGCGTGCTTGACGCGGACCTGATCCGCCAGTTTGCCCCCCACACCGATTTCTTCGGGCTGGGCGATGAAGTCTGGTCCACCGACGCGCCGCAAGACACGCTCAAGGCCCTCGCCGCTGCGATGATCTAATCGTTCGCCACCTGCGACAGCCGCGCATGGCCCGCCCGCACCTGATCTTCCAAATGCGCGGCCAGGGCTTTTCGATTGGCAAAATCTGCAACCTGAACGGGCGGATGATACACAACCGTCACGCTGCCCTGTGGCGACGTGGCCAGCGTGGCAAACAAATGCGTCGCAAATTCCATATCGCCCCACCAACCATAATGACGCGCATCGGTGCCTTCGGGGGCCGTGTAGATCACCGACACGGCCTGCACCGACATATGATCGCGCAGACTGTCATCAAAAAACGCCGCAAACAAAGTGGGTTTGAACGTCAGGACCTGCCTGCCATCGGTGCTGGTGCCTTCGGGGAAAAACAACAGCTTGTGCCCATGGCGCAACCGGTCTTTGAAAACCTGGACTTGCGCCGCCGCTTCTCGTCGGTCGCGTGCAATAAACACCGTGCCCGTGGCCCGCGCCAGCCAGCCGATGCCCGGCCATTTTGCGACCTCGGCCTTGGACACAAAATAGATCCGCTTGGCCGCATTGAGGGCAAAGATATCAAGCCATGAGGAATGGTTTGCCACCACCGCACCGGCCCCCTCCATCGGCGTCCCCACTCGTCGGTAGCGGATGCCCATCAGGACAAAAGCCGTGCGGCACACAAACTGCGTAATGAAGGGCGTAACAGGGCGCCCTTGTCCAAACAACGGCCGTTCAATCAGCCGCACGACAAGCAAGATCAGCAAACAGCCAAACGTCACAAACGCCACCGCGCCGCCCCGCACCGCAAGGCGCAGCCAACCTAGGCCGGACACCTTATGGCTTGGCGGCAAATCATCCGATGTCCACGTCATGCCCGCGCCCCATAAATAGCCTTTTGCCGCGCAGACATGGCGGCAAGGTCCAAAATCAAACAGACATCCGTTGTGTTGAACGGCTGATCCACGAAAACACCCTGCCCCACGACCCCGCCAAGACGCAAATAGGCTTTGATCAAGGCGGGGACCTGTTTCATGGCGGCGATCCGGTCGATGTCTTTCACATCCGGCACCACCGCCCCGCCGCGGGCAGTGACGCGCAATGCTTCAGGCGCCATGTGGTCTTGCCACAACCGATGCAACGCAGGGGCCAAGCTGTGCAGATCGGTGCCATGAAAACTGGCCGCGCCGAACAACACCTCAACCCCTCTGGCGTCGATTTGTCGGGCCAACGCCTGCCACATTACAAGCATCGCGGTGCCCCCCCGATAGTCCGGATGCAGACAGGTGCGGCCCAATTCCAACATCGCCCGCCCCGAGGCGTGAAGCCGCGTCAAATCAAACTCCTCCTCAGAATAAAACCCACCAGCGGCCCTCGCGGCGGCGTTATCCATAAGGCGGTAAACGCCGACCACCTGATCATCTGCGGCCCGCGACTGGTCCACCAAAATCAACTGCTCACAATGAGCGTCGAAGGCGTCAATCTCTCGCCTGTTCGGATGATCCACCATGGGGCCATCTGCCCCCATTTCCTCAACAAAAACGGAGTATCGCAGCCTTTGCGCCGCTGCCACTTCGTCTGGGCAGGACGCAAGACGGGCAGAGAATCTGGGACGGCGTTCCATCATCTTTCACTTTGGGCGCAATATTCTTTCACGACCACTTGATTGTTAATCATGACTTACATACTCTGTTGGAAGTGTTAGGGAAAAGAGACAATCGTCAGCAAGACTTCGGCCTCGTTAATGACGACTTTTCCTACATTTTGAAAATTGATCGTAACTTTACCACCAACGGACGATTGTACCTGTCCTTCACCCCAGTCTGACTTCTGTGGATGTCTTACGATCATACCGGGCTGGAATAATGAGTGTTGCATATCTGAGACGGAGCCTCCTGTGCCAAACCTAAACGCCCTCATTGGCTCTCGTATTTGCCACGACCTCATTAACCCATTGGGCGCGATCAGCAATGGGTTTGAACTGCTGGGCCTTGCGGGTGTGGCCGAAGGCCCTGAGATGAACCTGGTGGGCGACAGTGTCGAAAACGCAACCGCACGTCTGAAATTCCTGCGCTTGGCCTTTGGTGCGGCCTCAGCCGATCAGCTTGTGTCACGGACTGAAATTCTGGGCACGCTTGAGGCCATCGCCCGTGGTGGCCGCCTTAGTTATTCGTGGAATGTCAGTGGCAGCACCAGTCGCCGCGATGCGCGAGTGGCTTTGCTGTCGATGATGTGCGTGGAAACCGCCCTGCCCATGGGGGGCGATATCACGGTCGATTACGATGGCGACACGTGGACGATCCAAACCCAGCACGACCGTTTGAACCTTGATCCCGCTCTTTGGGTCCCGCTGAGCAAGAACATCTGCCCAGAGGAGCTGACCCCCGCGCAGGTGCATTTCGGTGTGCTGCCGGAAATGTCGGCAGAGGCAAGCCGGATCTTGTCCCTCAGCCATGGGGCCGATTGGGTCAAGATCCAGTTCTGACTTAGGCGCGCACAGCCCCGCCGCCGGACACCAGATACTTGAAACTGGTCAGTTGCGCCGCCCCAACCGGCCCGCGGGCGTGCATTTTGCCCGTCGCAATGCCGATTTCGCCCCCCATGCCGAATTCACCGCCATCGGCAAACTGGGTGGATGCATTATGCATCAGGATCGCACTGTCGAGACGGTTAAAGAACGTCTCTACCGCGACCGGATCTTCGCTGATGATGGCGTCCGTGTGGTTGGACCCATAGGTCTGGATGTGATCAATGGCCTCGTCCAACCCATCGACCAGTTTCACCGCCACGATCATATCCAGAAACTCACGTCCGAAATCATCCGGGGCCGCCTCAACCGTGCCTGGGGTCTCCAGCAGCTTGCCAGTCGTACGGACCTCAACACCCTTGGCCATCAGCGCCTCAATCAGATGGGCGCCGTGTTGGGTGTAATACTGCCAGTCCATCAGCAGACATTCCATCGCGCCACAAATACCCGTCCGGCGGGTTTTGGCATTCAAAACAATGCGTTCCGCCATGTTCTTATCGGCCGTTTTGCCCACATAGATATGGCAAATCCCCTCTAGGTGGGCGAACACCGGCACCCGCGCCTCACGTTGGACAAGCCCCACAAGGCCCTCGCCACCACGGGGCACGATCACATCAATCGTGTCCGTCATGGTCAACATTTGCTGCACCGCCGCGCGGTCACGTGTGGGCACCAGCTGTACCGAATCCTCAGGCAATCCCGCCTCGCGAAGGCCCTGTTGCAGGCAGGCGTGGATCGCGCGGGAGGAATGGAAGCTCTCCGACCCGCCGCGCAGGATCACCGCATTGCCGGCCTTCAAACACAGCGCGCCGGCGTCTGCCGTCACATTTGGACGGCTTTCGTAAATGACGCCAATAACGCCAAGGGGTGTGCGCACACGTCGGATTTTCAGGCCCGTGGGCTGCTCCCATTCCTCAAGCACTGCACCCACAGGATCTGCCTGTTCCGCCACCGCGCGCAGGGCGTCCACAATGCCGCGAATGCGGTCTTCATCCAGCATTAGCCGGTCCATCATGGCCGCGGACAGGCCCTTTTCCTCACCAAACACCAAATCCTCGGCGTTGGCATCGATTATGTCCTGCCGGTTGGCCCAAACGGCCTCAGCCGCGCCAATAAGGGCGGCATGTTTGCGGTCGGCGGTGGCGGTGGCCAGAATGGCACTCGCCGCTTTTGCCCGTGCGCCGATGTCGGCCATCAGGGCGTTGATATTCATGTCGTCTTTCATTCAAATCACCATGTCGTCGCGGTGGATCAATACGCTGCGCCCTTCATAGCCCAACGCCGTTGCGATGTCTTGGCTGCGTTTGCCCTGCACCGCGCGCGCCTCTGCGGCCGCATAGCGGGACAACCCCAAGCCAAGTTGGGCCCCCGCCGGTGACAGGATGGCCACGGCATCCCCGCGGCCAAAATCCCCCGTTACGTTCGTAATGCCAATGGGCAGCAGTGATTTGCCTTGTTTCAACGCGGCCTCGGCCCCTGCATCGACGAATACCTCGCCGTGCGGTTTCATTGCCGCGATCCAGCGTTTGCGGGCGGCTGTGGGGTTGGTTTGCGCCGTGAACCATGTGGCGCGCGCGCCGTCTTCCATGGCTTTCAAGGGGTTAAGGGGCAAACCTAATGTAATCGCCATGGCACAACCCGCATCGGTGGCCAGCTTTGCCGCCATGATCTTGGTCTTCATGCCACCTTTGCTGAGGCCCGATCCCGCGTCGCCCGCCTGCGCCTCAATCTCTGGCGTGATTTCTGATACGATATCATAGTGTTGCGCGTCTTTGTTCATATTTGGATTGTCTGTATACAGACCATCCACATCAGACAACAACACCAGACAATCCGCCCCAACCGTCACCGCCACTTGGGCCGCCAACCTGTCATTGTCACCATAGCGGATTTCATCCGTTGCAACCGTGTCATTCTCGTTCACGATGGGTGTCACGCCCAGCGACAACAAGGTCTCCATCGTCGCACGGGAATTGAGGTAGCGCCGCCGATCTTCGCTGTCCTCCAGCGTGACCAGCACCTGCGCCGTCGTGATCCCGTGGGGCGCCAAAGCCTCCTCATAGGCGCGCGCCAGTCGAATCTGGCCGACTGCGGCAGAGGCCTGCGCCTGTTCCAATGGCAAATCCCCGACCCCAAGGCCCAGCACCCCGCGCCCTAACGCGATGGACCCAGACGACACCAAAATTACATCCGTCCCCCGCGTACGGATCCTTGCCACGTCCTCGGCCAAAGCGCGCAGCCAATCGTCCCGCAATCCTGTGTCTTGATCCACCAACAGGGCTGATCCGATCTTGACGACCAGCCGTTTGGCCTTTGCTATGGCTGCCAAGGTGCGACCTCTTGGCTTTCAGTTTTCTGCCGCAGCTTGTCCTCCGCGATCTCGTCTTTCAACGCGCGCAACACCTCAACCGTGCCCTCGCCCGTGGCCCCCGACATCATCGTCACGTCAACGCCTGTGCCCGCCTTGATCTCATCCATGATGAACTGACGTTCCTCGTCATCAAGCGTGTCGACCTTATTCAACACCGTCACCCGCGGCTTGTCGGCCAGCGGCCCGTCGTAATTCTCAAGCTCACCAATGATGGTTTTGTAATCGCCCACCGGATCGCCTGAGGTGCCGTCGATCAGATGCAAGAGCACCGAACACCGCTCAACATGTCCAAGGAACAAATCGCCCAGGCCCTTTCCCTCAGACGCGCCCTCAATCAGGCCGGGAATATCCGCGATCACGAACTCTGCGCCATCCACGCCCACAACGCCCAGGTTGGGCACCAACGTGGTGAACGGATAATCGGCAATCTTGGGGCGTGCGTTGGATGTGGCGGCCAGAAACGTGGATTTGCCCGCATTGGGCAGCCCCAACAGACCCGCATCCGCAATCAGTTTCAGTCGCAGCCAGATCGTGCGGTCGATCCCGTCTTGCCCCGGGTTGGCGCGGCGTGGCGCTTGGTTCGTGGCGGATTTGAAGTGCAGGTTGCCCCAGCCGCCGTTGCCCCCCTTGGCCAGCACAAAGCGTTCGCCCGTGGTGTCCATATCCTTGATGACGGTTTCCTGATCTTCGTCCATGATCTCTGTGCCCGTTGGCACCTTGAGGACGATGTCAGCCCCATCCGCGCCGGTGCGCTGCTGGCCCTTCCCAGCCTCACCGTTCTTGGCAAAGAAATGCTGCTGATACCGGAAATCGATAAGCGTGTTGAGGTTATCAACCGCCTCAATAATCACATCACCGCCCTTGCCGCCGTCACCGCCATTGGGCCCGCCGTATTCGATATACTTCTCACGTCGGAACGAAATGCACCCGCCCCCGCCGCTGCCGGAGCGGATGTAGACTTTGCACAGGTCGAGGAATTTCATGGGTTCGGTCTTTCTTATGTCTCAGGCCACGCGATACGCGAAACCGCTGCGTGTCTCAAGCCGTGCCCATCTTGCGCACATAGGTCCACGTGGGGATCACCGCGCCGCGCGCCACGCTAAAGGTTTCCGCGTCACCCAGATAGGCAAAGCCCGCATTGGTCAGCACGCGGGCCGATGTGGGGTTGTCCTGAAAAACTTCCGCATAAATATCGCAAGCACCTTGCGGGTTGGCGGCCAACACACAGGCCACAGCCTCCGATGCGATGCCGCTGTTCCAAAAGGCTGGCGCCACCCAATAGCGGATTTCGGATTGGTTGCGGTCCAGACGGTTGAGTTTCAATAGGCCCATCACCTCGGCATGGCCCTGAGCGCTGCCGTCGATGGCCCAAAAATCCTCAGACCGATCGGGCGCGTTGGCGCGCGTGATCATATTCGTCACATAATCCGGTGGCAGCGGATTGGGGATCTGGCGGGTCATGTCTGCCACGCGCACGTCACCCAGATACATCCCCAAAAGCCCCGCATCAGAGGCCCGCAAGGCCCGCAGATTGAACCTGTCCGCTGTCATCGTCATTTGCGGGCATGCATCATCCGTCTGGATTTGAAGTTGTGCTGTCATGGTGCGCGTCCTCCTCCGAATAGCGCATAGATCACCGACGCCACCGTCAGGGCCGCCAGTGTCCACATCAAATACCGCTCCGCCGGTTTGCCAGCCACGCCCGCTGCAATGGTCTGCCCCGCGAAGGTCCAGATCGGGTGCAGCAGGATTTGTAGACCCAACAAACAGATGGCGATGGTGGCGGTGGCCTGCAAGGGGGGGGTGCCCGCGCTCACGAAGGTTGTGAACCCGGTCGTGATCATGCCCCAGGCTTTGGGGTTCAGCGGATGCACGATCAGTCCGGCCAGAAAGCCGGGCGGCTGGTCGTCGGCTTGGCCGACGGTTAGTCGCATCCCAGCCACACGCCACGCCAGATAAAGGATGTAGGCCACCGACACCCATTTCAGGATATCAAACACCAGCGGATAGTCTTCCTGCACCGCCATCAGGCCAAAGCCCAACGGCCAGATGATCAACTGTTTGCCGAATGCCACACCCACCACGAAAGGCAACGCACGACGCAGCCCGAACCGCGCGCCCGTTGTCAGCAGCACCATATTGGCAGGGCCCGGCGTGCCCACTTGGCTGGCCGCGAAGGTCAGAAATGGCAAGATCGCAACGCTCATGCGGGAAACTCCGACGCCAACAGGCCCATCATGATGTCGTCCTGCCACCGGCCCGCCACGAGGGCGTTTTCACGAAGACGGCCTTCCTCCACAAATCCCAACTTGCGGTAACAGGCGATGGCGCGGGCGTTGTCATCCAGCACCCGCAACGCCACGCGGTGCAGACCCAATGTATCAAACGCGTAACCCAGGATCAGCCGGATCGCAGCCTCCCCGATGCCCTGATCAAGTTTGGCCTCATCCAACAGTCCCACGGCCAATATCGCACGTTTGTCGGTCTCATCGAGGGAATGCAAAAACACAACACCGGTCAGCGCGCCACGGTGATCAATGGCAAAAGCATGATCCTTATCCACATGGGCGGCCACCCACGCCTTCGCATCGTCGTGGGTGTAGGGCCCCATCTCTGCGGCATCGACGCCATAGCCCTTCAGGATCTCAGCCGATCGACCCAGGGCAAACCGGTCTGCGACGTCGTCGTGTGTCACCCTGCGCAAGGACACATCCCCCGACGTCAGGACGGGCTGTGCAGTGTTTCGTGTCATGACGCCCTCCTTCCCTTGCAGCGGCAACGAAAAAGGGGCCGGTTTGCACCGACCCCTTTTATTTTTCAAAACCTATGGGTTCGGTTATTCAGCGGCCTCGGCCACCGGCATCACGGAAATATACGTGCGGCCCTTGAAACCCTTGCGGAAGGACACGGCGCCTTCGACGGTTGCAAAGATCGTGTGATCCTTGCCTTCGCCGACGCCCTCACCTGGCCACCACTTGTTGCCACGCTGACGTGCAATGATGTTGCCTGGGATGACGGCTTCGCCACCGAACTTCTTGATGCCAAGGCGGCGACCGGCTGAGTCGCGACCGTTACGGGATGAACCGCCTGCTTTTTTATGTGCCATTGGGGATCTCCTAAATCTCGAACTTACTTCGCCAGTTTCTTGGCTTGCTCAATCCAGCCTTCACGCTCGATCCGGCCTTTGAAGGACAGCTTTTCGCCGAACTCCTCAACGTCGGCCTCTGTCCAGGCTGCGATCTGGGCGAATGTTGTGATGCCGGATGCGTGCAGCTTTTTCTCCAGGGCTGGGCCAACGCCGCTCAGCTCCTTGAGGTCATCTGCGCCTGCCGCTGCGGGGGCTTCAGCCGCCTTTGCGGGCTCGGCCGTCTTGGCGGGGGCTGCTTTCTTGGCAGGTGCCGCTTTCTTGGGGGCGGACGCACGTTCAGCCGCAGCTGCAGCCTTTTCAGACGTCGGCGCGCCTTTGGCGTTTGCGCGTTCCATCATCGCCGCAGACATAAAGCCCGCACCGGCAACAGCCGCCATGACACCGGATTTCCCAGCACCCTTTTCAAGGATGTCGGTGATGCGAACCAGCGTCAGCTGCTGACGGTGGCCCTTGGTGCGCTTGGAGGAGTGCTTCCGGCGACGCTTGACGAAGTTGATCGTCTTTTCGCCTTTGATCTGGTCAATGACCTCGGCCTGAACGCCAGCGTCTTCGACCAGCGGAGCACCCACGGTGTTGCCGACCATCAAAACGTCGTTGAATTGAACTTTATCGCCAGCCTCGGCTGCGATTTTCTCGATACGCAGAACGTCGCCAGAGGCGACTCGGTACTGCTTGCCACCGGTTTTAAGAACCGCAAACATTGTCTTTTCCTTTTCCATCGCGTCTCTGGGGCCCCTTGTTTCCAAGGCGTTCATCGCATCTGCAACCCGTGGACAGCGCGCCCGTCTGGGGCGAATTTTCGCTTATGTCCCGAACAAAGCCTTGCTCGGATGGCGGCTTATCTGGCCAAATCGCCTGCAAGTCAACCCATATGAGGCGATCTTCATGCGCAAATCGGCCCTTCTTTGTCTGTGTTTTCTAGCCGCCTGCAGCGATAAGGCCAACCACCTTGGCAATCCGCTTCTTTTGCCGTTCAACGCGGTGTCAAATGCCGTGGGCAACGCCGCTTACGCCAACCGGCGCGCCAAGGTTGAGGTCTTCGTGAAAACCAACCACCCCGCACTCATGTCGGATTTGCGCGCAGGCGGCGGCCCGACCCTGACAGCGGCGTTTGATCTGGCAAACGTCCCGGCCTCCGTCCGTGCGCCCCACACCCTGCAGATGCAATCGGACGCCGCATTGTATCAGACCAATTACGCCGCCCTGATCACGGCGATCATGGTGGTCTCTAACGTGTAGATTTACAGATCCTGGCTTGTCATCTCATTGGCCGCAGCGCGGCCCAATGACCGGCTGATCCCGTTGAACAACCTCTCGAAGCTGACAAACATGGCGCGGTTGATCTCTTCCCCCGCGTCGGTTTCAGAAAACGCGATGTAGGCCAGCAAATCCGCCTCATCCAAGGGGGCATAGGCCAAGAACAAGAAAGAATGGATCCATTGCGTGGTGTTGGCGCGGATTTCAGCCTCTTGGCCCCAAACGTCTATCAAAATCTGCTCTTCTGTCAACGACCCGCCAAAGGCACCGCCATCGACCAACCCGCCATAAAACGCGAGGTTTGAGTTCAGCGAGGCCGCGACGTTGGTTTCGATCAGGTTGTTGATCGTCACAAAATCCTCAACCAGCCCCATGCGGGGGTCTTCGCTGGCCATCGCGGCGGCGGCGGCCTCTTCGCTGGCCGCCTCCACGGCCTCATCCAGAAACGCACGGCGTGCGCCAACCTCAAGGCTGACGATAGTCTGGCCCTGGTCGGATCCAAAAAAGGCGATGATCGGGGCCAAATCCACGTCCTCCAACGCGGCGCCAAAATCCTCTCGGACCATGCCGACCATGACGTCATAGTCGTATATCCTCTCAACGGTGGCCGTCCACTCGGCGCTGGGTTGTCCTGCAAACAGATCCTGCCCGATCGTGGCCCCGTAGCTCAGGCCCTCTTCGCGCATGATCGAAAGGATGTCTTCCAGCATCAGATCTTCGAACAGCGCATCAATTTCGGCGTCCTGGGCCAAAACCGGGGTGCCAATGGCCAGAACTGCGCCCATGGCGGCGGCCGTCAATGTGGTGCGAAACATGCCTGTGATCCTTTTGCTGGTCATACATATCAATATGTGTCGCAGCAGGGCTTTCCAAGGGGCGGCTGGCTTGATTGACAGATAAGTCATCTGCCCTCTTGCACGCAGCCCGCCCCGCCAGTATCACGCCCCCGATCACACCAGATCAGCGCGGAGAGGTGCCGGAGTGGTCGAACGGGGCGGATTCGAAATCCGTTGTACCTTCACGGGTACCCGGGGTTCGAATCCCCGTCTCTCTGCCACATCACCCTCTTGCATCGAACGTCGAACGCGCCCGTCTGCGCGCCCCACAAACGTCTTCAAATGCCCTTTACGTTGCCCAATTCCGAACACGATTGGTGGAAACAATCATCTCCAATAGATGAGTATTGGTATCGGAGAATGAACAATGCATTTCACTAGCAACACAGCGACCATCGTGTCCGAAGTCCGCACCTTCGTGATGAACGAACGCGCAAGCGCCCTGTCCGACCGCGAATGGAAGTTCCGACTGCGCGGCTACGGCTATGATGTCCGCAAAACAGAACAAGGCCATGTGGTCAGCACATTGCCCCATGGCGTCGACGTCTGCACCCTGGACTGATCCCGCCCTGCGCAAAGCCGCGCGACCTTGCCCACCCTCCTCATGACGAAAAGTGGCAAGGTGAGCGTCGCGGTTTATGCGCTTTTGGTGCGGGCGATTGCATCCGTCCAGCCCGCATACCGGCGGTCCTTGTCGGCTGCGTCCATCTTGGGCGTGAACTGCTGATCCAGTGCCCAGGTGGCTGCAAAGTCCTGCTGCGCGGGATAGACCCCTGCCCGCATCCCCGCCAGCCACGCCGCACCAAGCGCCGTTGTCTCTAACACTTTTGGTCTGTCGACGGGCGCGCCGATGATGTCGCTAAGAAACTGCATGGCCCAATCGGATGCCGACATGCCGCCGTCCACTCGAAGTGTGCCCTCTGCCGCGCCCGACCAATCCGCGTGCATGGCCTCCAGCAGATCGCGTGTTTGGAACCCGACGCTTTCCAGTGCCGCTTTCGCAAACTCCTCGGGCCCTGCGTTGCGGGTCAGGCCAAAGATCGCACCCCGTGCGTCGGCGTCCCAATAGGGCGCACCAAGCCCGGTAAAGGCCGGCACCAGATACAATTCGACCGACGGGTCCGCCTTTTCCGCGAGCGGATGCGTGTCGGCGGCCTTGGCAATAATGCCCAAGCCATCGCGCAGCCATTGCACCACCGCACCCGCGATAAAGATCGACCCCTCAAGCGCGTAAGTCGTCTTGCCGTCCAACTGATAGGCAATTGTCCCAAGCAGGCGGTTTTGGCTTTGGACCAAATCCTCGCCCGTATTCAACAGCGCAAAACACCCCGTGCCATAGGTGGATTTCAACATGCCCGGCTCAAAACAGGCCTGTCCGATTGTGGCTGCCTGCTGGTCACCCGCCACACCCAAAATCGGCAGCTGGGGGCCAAAAAGATCTGTGGTGCCAAAATCAGCCGCGCAATCCAGCACCTCGGGCAACATGGACATGGGGATGCCCAGACGATCACACATGGTCGAAGACCAGCGCCCCTCACGAATGTCATACAGCATGGTGCGCGCCGCATTGGTGGCGTCCGTCACATGCCGTTTGCCGCCCGTCAGACGCCAGATCAAAAAGCTGTCGACAGTGCCGAAGGCCAGCTTGCCGGCCTCGGCCTTTTCCTGCGCGCCTTCGACGGTTTGCAGGATATAGCGCACCTTGGTCGCGCTGAAATACGGATCGGCCAACAGCCCCGTCTTATGGGTGATTGTCTCTTCGAACCCTTCTGCGCGCAGCTCTTCGCAGAACTTAGCGGTGCGCCGGTCCTGCCAGACGATGGCGTTGTGGATGGGCTTGCCCGTCTCACGGTCCCACACGATTGTGGTTTCGCGCTGGTTGGTGATGCCGATCGCGGCGATGTCATCCGCCTTGGCCACGACCTCTTTGCACACCGCGACAACACTTGCCCAAATCTCTTCTACGTCATGTTCAACCCAGCCCGATTGGGGGTAAATCTGCGTAAACTCTTGCTGGGCCACATGGGCGACGGCCATAGTGTCATCGAACAAGATCGCACGGCTGGATGTCGTGCCCTGATCAATCGCAAGAATATGGGTCATTCGTCTTCGTCCTCACCGTTGCCCCGATAGCCAATGGCCACCACAAATTTCTCTGAACTGTCCGACCGCGAACTGGGCGGTTTGACGTTCAGAACCTTGTTGAATTTCTGCTTGAGGATCTTTTGCAAATCCCCCTCGGCCCCGCCCGCCAGAACCTTGGCGATAAACACGCCGCCTTCTTCCAGAACGTCAAACGCGAAATAGGCCGCGGCCTCACACAGCGCGATGATACGCAAGTGATCTGTCTGTTTGTGCCCCGAGGCAGAAGCCGCCATATCGCTCATCACAACATCCGCGCGCCCGCCGAGCCATTCTTTGACCTTCACGTCCGCGTCGTCTTCCATGAAATCAAGCTGATGCAGAGTGGCACCGGCGATAGGCTCCATCTCTTGCAGGTCCACGCCCAAGATCGTGCCCACAGGCTTGCCCGCCTTTTCGCCCAACGCATTGATGCGTGGCACGGCAACCTGACACCACCCACCGGGGGCCGCGCCCAGATCCACCACCCGTTTTCCGGGCGTAAAGAAATGGAATTTCTCGTTAAGTTCCAGGATTTTATACGCCGCGCGCCCCCGATATCCATCGGCCTTTGCACGCTGCACGTAGGGGTCATTCAACTGCCGCTGCAACCACTTGGTTGACGACATTTTACGCCCGCGGGCGGTCTTTACCTTCACCGTCAGGTCGCGTTGCCCGCGACCTGATGAATTCTTGCCTGCCCGTGATTTGGGCCCCGAGGTTGGTTTCTTAGCCATGCCCCGACGTATCCCGCAGCTTAACGGTAGTAAAGCGACTTGCCGTTCGAGAAGAGATGCACCTTGGCCGGATCGGCCGTCAGATGAACCTCCTGCCCGCGCATGGATTTGTGAATGCCCGGCATTTTTGCGATCACTGTTTTGGTGTCGTCGTCTGCTTTGGGGGGCTCAAAATACAGCAAGGTCACTTCACCCAAGGCTTCGGCGATCTGTACCGTGCCCGAAAACGCATAGGCGCCCCCCTCGGCGGGCACAAAATCCTCTGGCCGGATGCCGACGTTGACCTTTAGCCCCTTGTCGGCGGCCTGCGTCTTGATGTCGGAATAGATCACGCCAGACCCGTCATTGACAGTCACGCCTGTGCGGTCCCCTGTTTCCACAATTTCACCAGCCATCAGGTTCATCGCCGGAGATCCGATAAACTGCGCCACAAATTCATTCTCGGGCGTCTCATAAAGCTCAAGCGGGGTGCCGACCTGCGCGATCGAATGGCTGTAGTTATTGTCTTTGAGTGCATCGAGAACGACAATCCGGCTGGCCAACGTCATCGCCTCAACCTGATCGTGGGTCACGTAGATCATGGTGGAATCCGGCATGGATTCCTTCAGCTGTGCAATCTCGATCCGCGTGGCGACACGAAGCGCCGCATCGAGGTTCGACAAAGGTTCGTCAAACAAATACACCTTCGGGTCGCGCACGATGGACCGTCCGATGGCCACACGTTGACGTTGCCCGCCCGACAGCGCTTTGGGCAAACGATCCAGATATTCCTCAAGCTGGAGGATCTTGGCCGCTTTGTTCACCGCGGCCTCAATCTCTGCCTTTGGCTTTTTGGCCAGCTTCATCGCGAAGCTCATGTTTTCGCGCACGGTCATATGCGGGTAGAGAGCATAGGACTGAAACACCATCGCAATGCCCCGTTGCGCCGGTGGCATGTTGTTGACCACCTGCCCGTCGATCTGCAACTCACCGCCGGTGATCGTTTCAAGCCCTGCAATCATGCGCAAAAGTGTGGATTTTCCGCAGCCCGATGGGCCAACAAAGACGATCAACTCGCCCTGTTTGATGTCCAGGTTGATGTCTTTCAGCACCTCAACCGAGCCGCCATAAACCTTGGCCACATCCGTCAGTTTCAAATCTGCCATCTGTCCCTCTCCCCTAATTCAAATTCAGATCGCTGCCGCAAAATACGGCTGCCACGGTCCAAGGTGTAAGTGTCCATCGTCTGACACCTGGGCCGATCCGATCTCGGTCCCGATGGTGCGCCAGGTTCCCTTTGGCGCGGGGAAATCGGACGGTGTCTCGCTCATGTTGAAGGCGCAAAAGATGGTCTCGCTGTCGTGTGTGCGGGTGAAATAAACGATGTCGCCGTCATGTTTGACGCCGTCATGGTCGCCCTTGGCCAGGGCTGCGTGGGCATGCCGAAAGGCAATCGCGCGGCGGTAATGGTGCAGCAGCGCGCCGGGATCGTCTTCCTGATCGGCCACGGACATATGCATATGTTCATGGCTGACGGGCAACCACGTGCGCGGCGCGTCCGAAAACCCGCCATGCTGGTTGTCGCTGGCCCAAACCATCGGCGTGCGGCAGCCATCACGGCCCTTGAACTTGGGCCAGAACTGGATGCCGTAAGGATCCTGCAAATCCTCAAACGCCACGTCCGCCTCGGGCAGGCCCAACTCTTCGCCCTGATAGATGCACGCAGACCCGCGCAGGCACATCATCAAGGATACAAAGGCCCTCAGGGCGGCTGGCGGCAAATCCCACCGCGTCGCATGGCGCACCACGTCATGGTTGGAATAGGCCCAGCAGGCCCAACCATCAGCCGCATTTTCATCGACGCGTTTCATCACATCCGCGATTGTCTTTGCTGTGGGCTGTGCCCCGCTGAGGAATTCAAACGCATAGCACATCTGCATCAGATCATCGCCAGCGGTGTATTCGCCCATGATCTCAAGCCCCCGTTGGGCATCGCCCACTTCTCCTACGGCCGCGGCGTTGAACGGTTCCATCACCGCGCGCAGCTTGCGCAGGAAATCGAGGTTTTCCGGCTGGTTCTTGGAATACAGGTGTTCTTGGTGATTATACGGGTTCACGGACGGCGCGATGGTGCTGTTGCGCTGTTCGGGCGGCAGGGCCGGATTATCCCGCAACTCGCGGTCGTGCATGTAAAAATTGATGGTGTCCAACCGGAACCCATCAACCCCACGGTGCAACCAGAACCGCGCCACATCCAACAGCGCCTCCTGCACGGCGGGTTCCCAGAAATTCAAATCCGGCTGGGAGACAAGGAAGTTGTGCAGATAGTACTGCTCCCTCTCACCATGCCATTGCCACGCCGATCCGCCAAAGATCGACAGCCAGTTGTTGGGCGGCGTCCCGTCAGGCTTTGCGTCGGCCCAAACGTACCAATCGGCCTTGTCGTTGGTCTTGTCGGCCTTGCTTTCGGCAAACCACGGGTGCTGATCTGACGTGTGCGACAACACCAGATCGATCATCACCTTCACACCCAACGCGTGGGCCGTGCTGACCACGGCGTCAAAATCGCTGAGCGTGCCGAACATCGGGTCCACGTCGCAATAATCGCTGACGTCGTAGCCGAAATCCTTCATTGGGCTGGTGAAGAACGGCGAAATCCAGATCGCGTCCACGCCAAGGCTGGCGATATAGGGCAGCCGTTCGACGATGCCCCCAAGATCACCGATCCCGTCGCCGTTGCTGTCTTGATAGCTGCGCGGATAGATCTGATAGATCACCGCCCCGCGCCACCAATCCGCATCTTTTTCGAAGGACGCTGTGTCCCCCATGGTTTCCATCTTGGTCATTGCCCAAGACCCTTTCTTTTACTTGACGGAGCCAGCCAAAAGGCCGCGCACCAGATATCGTTGCATCATGAAGAAGACAGCCAGCGGCACCGCGATCGACACGAAAGCCGAGGTCGCAAGGATCTCCCAATCGCCGCCGCGTGTGCCCAGCAGCTCAACAATCTGCTTGGTCATCACGGTCGTCTGACCGGAGCTGTCAATGAGGAACACCAGGGCCACCAGCAGGTCATTCCACGTCCACAAGAACTGGAAAATCGCGAATGAGGCCAAGGCAGGAAACGACAGCGGCAGAATGATCTTGGTGAAGATCTGGAACTCTGTCGCTCCGTCCACACGGGCGTTTTCAATAATGTCCCGCGGCAGGCCGACCATATAGTTGCGCAACAGATATATCGCCAAGGGCAGGCCAAATCCCGTATGGGCGAGCCAGACACCCAAATACCCCTTACCGATGCCAATGGCATTGTGCAGCGACAACAGCGGGATCAGCGCCAGCTGCAACGGTACAACCAACAGGCCCACCACGGCGGCAATCAACAACGCGCGCCCCGGAAAATCCATCCACGCCAAGGCATAGGCCGCAAAGGCCGCGATCAGGATGGGGATAATCGTGGCGGGGATCACAACGGTCAACGTGTTGAAGAACGCCTTCGCCATCCCTTCGGAATTGCCCTCATCAAACAAGACAAAGCCGTAGTTATTGGTCGTGAATTCCGGCGGCACGGTCGCATCGACGAAAATACGTTGCCCACGGCCCGACAACTGGTCCTCATCGCCCTGCCAGACGTAGGATCCGTCGGCCTCAAGCGTCAGGGTCTCCCCATCGCCCAAATCCGCTGTCTCACCAGCTGCAAACGCGCCCAAATCGCGCGACGATGTGGCCCAGGCGTCAATCGTCAGCGTATCGCCGCCTTCAAAGATATTGCCTTCCACAATGAACACACCGGCGGAGGTTTCGATGCGGTTGTCATCAGGATCGGCCGCGCGCAACTGCACGGTTTGTTCGGCGGGGAACATGGACGACCACCAGCCCGACGCAGTGATCTGTTCACCGGTGCGGAACGACGAGACAAACAGCCCCAAAGTTGGGAAAATCCACAACAGCACCAACACGACGACAGAAATGTTGAGTGCCCATACAACGAGTGGCTTTTGACCTGCGGTTTCCATCAGCGCATCTCCTTGCGGGCGTTGTACACGTTCCAAACGAGGATCGGCGTCACCAGCAACATGATGATCATCGCAGCAGCCGACCCCATACCCCAATCGTTGGCGCGGAACAGCTTATCGTACATGTAATTGGCCAAAACCTGCGTTTCCCACTGCCCGTTTGTCATCGCGAACACGATGTCAAAGACCTTGAGCGTGGCGATTGTGATTGTCGTCCAGACCACCACGATCGTGCCCATGATCTGTGGAATTTTGATCCGGAAAAAGATCTGGAACGGGTTGGCCCCATCGACCACGGCTGCTTCAACCGTTTCTTCAGGAATGCCCCGCAGCGCGGCCGACAGGATCACCATGGCAAAACCGGTCTGGATCCAGATCAGCACGATCATCAGGAAAAAGTTGTTCCAGAACGGAATGGTCAGCCACTGTTGCGGGGAGTCACCGCCAAACAGCAAGTACAGATGGTTCAACACACCGATCTGCGCCACGTCCTCAGGGCGGGCCTCATAGACCAACTTGAAGATCACCGCTGCACCAACGAACGAAATCGCCATGGGCATGAAGATGATCGATTTGGCGATGCTGCCCCATTTCAACCGATCCGTCAGCTGCGCCACCAAAAGGCCCAAGGCGGTCGACGCCGCAGGCACCACCAACAACCACAAGACGTTGTTTTTCATGGCTTCTACGAACTTCGGCTCAGCGAACATCTTGGTGTAGTTCTCAAAGCCCACGAATGCGTATTCATTGCCCGGCAGCCTCTCAAGAAAGGACAGGCGCAGTGTCGCAAACACGGGATAGGCCAGATACAGACCAAGCGCGAACAGAGCGGGAAACAGGAAAATCCAAGGGCGGATGATATTGGCGCGGTTGATGTTGCGCCCTGCGTTTGGCCCTTTTGCCGGAAACAGAACCTTGTCCAAAAACAGGTTCGCCCCGTAAAAATAGCCGACGCATCCGCCGACCCCGACGATGATGGTCATTAGTCCGAGCAATGCTGGATGCATTGGTCCCCTCCCCCAAATGATCGCCGAACACCTGGCCTGATCGATGGCCCAAATTCGGTCCCTGTTTCGATGCCGGCCTCCTCAGGTCGGCATCTGGCTTGCGCGTGTAATGACGTGCGTTTGGTTTTATCAGAAATCTGACTAAAAGTCGCCGGTTGTCCCTATACCGGAACGTCAGGCGGCGCGGTGGTGTTCCGCGCCGCCCGTTTGGGTCTCAAGTCTTACTTGATTGCGTCCCAGCTGTCCTGGATCGCGTTGGCTGTGTCTTCTGCGGATGCACCACCCACATAATCCACCATGCCTGTCCAGAATGTGCCTGCACCGATCGCGCCTGGCATCAGGTCAGATGCGTCAAAGCGGAAGGTGGTGGCGTTCTGCAGGATTTCGCCCTGACCGCGCAAAGAAGCGGAAGCATAGGCGTCCAGGTTCACACCGGTGTGGGGTGTCAGGAAGCCTGTCTGGGCCATCATCGCTTCGTGGGCGAAGGGCTGCTGCAGGAATTCCATGAAGGCGAAGGTCGCATCGGACGGATCAGTGACCGCCATCAACGTACCGCCACCCAGAACCGGGTTGCCGAGGTCTTTTTCAGCAAAGGATGGGAAGTAGAAGAAGTCTGCGTCTTCACCCACTTCTGTGCCTTCTGGGAAGAACGCGGGTGCAAAGGACGCCTGACGGTGCATGTAGCACTGCGCAGGAGACGAGAAGAGACCCGCAGGGCTGTCGCGGAAGTCTGTGGTGCCCACGGCGCCAGCGCCGCCTGCAACCATGTCATCATTCTTGGCGAACATCCCGAAGGTTTCGATGGCTTCGATCACTTTAGGATCGTTGAAGGGCAGTTCGTTGGACACCCATGCGTCATAGTCCGCAGGGGACTGTGTGCGCAGCATGATGTCTTCAACCCAGTCCGTCGCGGGCCAACCTGTTGCAGGGCCGGATCCCAGACCGATGCACCATGGTGTCTCACCATCGGCGATCATCTGCTCGGACAGAGCGATCAGCTCTTCCATGGTCTCAGGCACTTCGTAGCCAGCATCTTCGAAGTTCTCTGGAACATACCACACCAGCGACTTCACGTTGACGTTGAAGAAGAAGCCGTAGAACTGATCGGCGCCTTCGGCGTCGGCGTAGGTGCCCAGGTCAACCCAGGACGAGCCAGCAGCATAGTTTTCAGCAACCCAAGCACCAGCGTCGTCACCCAATGGTGTCAAAAGGCCCTGTTCAGCCAAGTTTGCGGCCAGACCTGGCTGTGGGAACACTGCAATGTTCGGAGCGGACCCAGCTTGCGCGTCGATCACGATCTGCTGCTCGAACCCGTCGGACCCTGTGTAAACCACATCGGCGCCTGTCGCTTCTTCGAAGTACACGAACATGTTGTCGAGGTACTCGTCCTCTGGGCTCAGCCAGGGGCCAAACACGGTGACAGTCTCACCGGACAGATCAGGCGCACCGGCGGCCCATTCGTTGAAGCTGTCCCAGCTGAACGGGCCTTCGCCGTCCGCAAACAGCTTGTGACCGTCCGCATGGGCCATGCTTGCTGTCAGTGCGACTGCTGCCACACCGGCATACAAAGATTTTTTCATAGTGTTCCTCCCAATGGGGCACGCCCCATCAATCATTGTTTGTCTTACTCCCGCCTCGTCCAAAGCGGTTTGAGTGCCGCAACCTTGATGCATCCCCGCGCGACTGTCAATCAGATCGTCTCAGCGGTGCGAAATGCTGCAGTCGCACAATAAAAACAGCTATATTCTGTTGATTTCTCAATCACGTTTCGACATGAATCAAATCGATTGCATCTCTTCAAAGCGGTTTGAACAACCCCATGAACCTCAAAGAACTCTCCAAAATTCTGGGCTTGTCACAGACCACGGTCAGCCGCGCGCTGAACGGCTATCCTGAGGTGAACGAGGCCACACGCATAAAGGTTCTGGCCGCCGCAAAGGCGCATAACTACAGCCCGAATTTGCGGGCCCAAAGTCTTGCCACAGGCCGTTCAAATGCCATCGGACACGTTATTCCCATGGCCAGCAGCCATGAAATGGTGAACCCGATTTTTGGCGATTTCATCTCCGGTGCGGGTGAAGTCTATGCGGCCAACAATTACGAAATGCTTCTGTCCATCGTCCAGGATGGCGGGGAGGAAAACGTCTACCGCGGGTTCAAGACCCGCAGCACTGTCGATGGGGTGATTCTGCACGGCCCGAAGATGAACGATTCGCGAATCGACTTGCTGACAGAAATCGGCTTGCCTTTTGTGGTGCATGGCCGTGCCTCGGGCATCTCGACCCCTTACAGCTGGCTCGATGTGAACAACCGCAGCGCCTTCGCCCGCGCCACCGACTTTCTGCTGGATCTGGGTCACCGTCGCATCGCCCTGTTGAACGGGTTGGAGTTTATGGATTTTGCCCACCGGCGCCGCCTTGGCTACGAAGAGGCCCTGACCGCGCGTCATCTGCCCATTGATGCAAGCCTCATGCGGTCGGAAGAAATGACAGAAACCTTTGGCTACACCGCCACGCGCGACATGCTCACGGTGCCGAACCCGCCAACGGCGTTCCTCGTGTCGTCGATCATCTCTGCCTTGGGCGTGCGCCGCGCGATCGAAGAGGCGGGCCTTGTGATGGGGCGCGATGTGTCCATCATCACCCACGACGACAGCCTGTCATATCTGACCAATGGCGCAGATGTTCCGATTTTCACCGCCACACGGTCATCGGTGCGCGATGCAGGCCGCGCGTTGTCGCAAATGTTGTTGTCGCAAATCCAGAACCCCACATCGAACCCCCAAAGCACATTGCTTGAGGTCGAATTGACCGTGGGGCAGTCCACAGGGCCTGCCCCTGCCGTGAAACAAACGGCTTAACCCTAAGGTATATTATGAATTTCAACCGATCCGACTTTCCCGAAGGCTTTACATTCGGGGCCGCCACATCTGCCTATCAGATCGAAGGCCACGCGACAGGCGGCGCGGGGTCGACCCATTGGGATACCTTTGCGGCCACGCCTGGCAACGTGGTGCGCCAAGAAAACGGTGATCTGGCCTGCGATCACTACAACCGGTTCGAAGAAGATCTCGACCTTATGCGAGCCGCGGGATTTGACGCCTACCGGTTTTCCACCTCATGGGCTCGGGTCATGCCCGATGGTCGAACGCCCAATCCGGAAGGCTTGGACTTCTATGATCGCTTGGTGGATGCGATGCTGGAACGGGGGCTCGATCCATATGTGACGCTCTACCACTGGGAATTGCCGTCGCCTCTGGCCGATATGGGGGGCTGGCGCAGCGCAGACATGCCCCATTGGTTCGGTGATTACACCGCCTGCATCATGGGCCGCATCGGGGACCGTGTCGCCACGGCCGCCCCCATCAATGAACCGTGGTGCGTGGGCTGGCTGTCGCATTTTCTGGGCCACCATGCACCTGGCCTGCGCGACATCCGGGCCACGGCCCGCGCGATGCATCACGTCCTGAAATCCCACGGCACGGCCATTCAGGTCATGCGCGGCCTTGGGGTGAAAAACCTTGGCGGTGTCTTTAATTTCGAATGGGCGCATCCTGTCGATGACAGCGCCGAGGCCCGCAAGGCAGCCGACCTTTACGACGGCTATTACAATCGCTTCTTTCTCGATGGAATTTACAAGGGCCGCTACCCCGACAGTGTCATGGAAGGCTTCGCCCCCCACCTGCCCGACGGCTGGCAGGATGATTTCGACCTTATTGGCCAGCCTCTCGATTGGGTCGGCCTGAACTACTACACCCGCAAAATCGTCAAACCGACGGATGACGCATGGCCAAGCCACGCAGAGGCACCAACCCGCCTGCCCCTCACCCAGATGGGATGGGAAATTTATCCAGACGGCCTTTACAATTTCCTGACCCGCACCGCGCAGGACTACACAGGCGACACGCCCTTGTTCATCACCGAAAACGGGATGGCCAACGCCGATGTCATCAAGGACGGCGTGGTCGATGACCCCGAACGGATCGCCTACGTCAGTGCACATCTTGATGCCGTGAAACGGGCCATTGCCGACGGCGCGCCCGTGTCCGGTTATTTCTTGTGGTCCTTGTTGGACAACTACGAATGGGCCCTTGGCTACGAAAAACGGTTTGGCCTGATCCATATGGATTTTGACACCTTGAAACGCACCCCCAAAGCTTCGTACTACGCCCTCAAAGACGCGCTCGCGCGCTAAAACGGAACCCCATATGTCCCACCCTGCGAACACTCTGTCCCTTGTCGCCGACATCGGCGGCACCAACACCCGGTGCGCTTTGGCGGATGGGCGAACGGTGCTGCCGGACACCGTACGTCGTTACACCAATGCCAATTTTTCGGGGCTTGAGGTCGTCTTGCGGCAATATTTATCCGACGAAGGGGATGTAGATCCCATCGCCGCCTGTGTTGCGGTGGCCGGTCCGGTGCGCGACGGTGCTGCGACCATGACCAATCTGGATTGGCAAATCGACAAAGACACTTTGGCGCGGGCCACCAAGGCCGAGACGGTTGCCATCCTGAATGATCTACAGGCCCAGGGCCATGCGATCGGGGATCTCAAGGATGGATCCATCCGGCCAATCGTATCGGGGCCCGACACACCGCCCAGCCCCAAAGCTGTGCGTCTCGTGGTCGGCGTGGGCACGGGGTTCAATGCAGCCCCTGTTTTTGAAACCGAAGGGGGGCGGTTTGTCCCGCCGTCCGAAAGTGGGCATGCCAACTTGCCGATCCGCAATGATCAAGAATTGCGGTTGTGCCAATATGTCTCCAACGCCCATGGGTTCCCCGCCGTTGAGGACGTTTTGTCGGGACGAGGTTTGGAACGGGTCTACGCCTTCTTGGGTCAGGACGCAGGCGATCCGCGCTCAAAATCGGGCAAAGAGATCATGGCGGCCTGTGCCGAAGGGTCCGACCCGCGCGCCGCAGAGGCCGCAACCCTCTTTGCGCGCATTTTGGGCACGGTCTGCGGCAACCTTTCCTTGATCCAGCTGCCCTTCGGCGGCGTGTATCTGGTGGGCGGTGTCAGTCAGGCCTTTGCGCCCTACCTCGCCCAATTTGGTTTCGCCGAAGCGTTTCGGGACAAGGGACGCTTTGCGGGCTTCATGTCGAATTTCGCAGTGTCGGTGGTCGAAGACGACTACGCTGCATTGATCGGCTCCGCCGCGCATATCCATGCGGTGATGTCGACGCCCGACTAATGCAGCTGGCTGTGCACCGTGGTTGTAAGCTCATTGAGTGAGAACGGCTTGGGCAGGAAAACGGAATTCGGGATCGCCTTTTGCTCTTCTCCGAAGGCCTCTTCAGCATAACCTGACACAAACACGACCTTTGTGTCCGGACGGTTCACCAAAGCTTCCCTGACCCACGTGGGCCCGTCTTTTCCCGGCATGATGACATCGGTCAAAAAGAGATCGACATCCAGATCGGGATCATTGAGCATTTCCAACGCCGCTTCGGCACAATCGGCCTCCAGCACGGTAAACCCTCTGAGCCGAAGCGCGCGAGACGCGAAAGCCCGCACGGGGGCCTCGTCCTCTACCAACAGCACAACACCATCTCCCTTGGTGGGCACAACAGGATCTGCCACAAGCGCCGGCTGTTCAATCTCCAAAGGTGCGTCGTGTACGGGGATCAAAATGGTGAATGTGGTTCCGATGCCAACTGTCGAATCCACAAAGATGTAGCCACCCGTCTGTTTGACGATCCCATAGGCCGTAGACAGACCGAGCCCCGTGCCATCGCCGGTCTTTTTGGTGGTATAGAACGGTTCAAATATCTTGGTCCGTTTGTCTTCAGGGATGCCGCTGCCGGTATCGTGCACACGCAAGGCCACATAGGGCCCTGGCGGCACAGTCACGCGGTCCCGTGACAACCCTTCGTTCAGCGTCAGGTTTTCCGTCTCGATCCGGATGTTGCCGCCCCCTTGCATCGCGTCACGGGCGTTGACAACAAGGTTCATCAGCACCTGTTCAAGCTGACGTTTATCCGCGCGGATCGGGCTGAGGCCGGGATCATGGTCGAGCGTCAGCGAAATGCGTTCGCCGACCAAACGGTTCAACAAATGGGTGCTGTCGGACAGCGTGTTGCGCAGATCAAGGACCTCTGGCTGCAGATTTTGCTTGCGCGAATAGGCTAGCAATTGACCCACAAGGGCGGCCGCACGATTTGCGTTTTGATGGATCTGCACCAGATCGGCGTAATCGCCGTCACCTTGATCATGGCGCAACAACAGCAGATCGCAGTGGCCGGAAATGGCTGTCAGCAGGTTATTGAAATCATGGGCCACGCCGCCCGCCAGCTGCCCGATGGCCTGCATCTTCTGGCTTTGAACAAACTGCAACTGAAGGCTTTTGAATTCAGTAACATCGTTCAGTACCCCAATAATATGGGGTTTGTCGCTGGGGCCTGCAGGATGCAACGACACCTGAACATGGATTTCACGGGTATCATGGACGGCCTCAAGGAATTGGGGCTTTGCCTCGCCCTTGCCCTCAATCGTTTCAGTCAACCAGTCCACCAATGGTCGCCCCAGACCGGTCAACAGATCGGACACACGCGTGCCCAGTTTGATCCGGTTGTCCAGCAAAGCGCGGGCCTCATGATTGGAGGCCAAAATCTCACCCGTAGGGGCGATTTTGATCAACGGCACCGGCAACTCTTCGATGGCATCCCATTCCGGAGCAACAGTGGCCGCGTCTTTCAGGCTTTCGCCTGGCAGAAGGTAAATCTCTCGTCGTCCGCCGTGACTGGGCACCTCAGCAACAAGGCTGTCGATCTTGCCGCTTTCCGTCATCACCTGATGCACTTGCCCTGAAACAATCGGCAATTCTTCAAAGACACCTTCAAGGTTCTTGGCCCGTCCGCCCAAAAGCCTGCGGAACGCTTCGTTCATATACAAAACGGTCCCCGTCGGACCTGCCGTCAACATCGGCAAGGAGAGCGCGTCGACGGCCCGTGCCCCGCCGCCCCGATCAGACAGATCCTCAAGCCGCCACAAAAACGTGCTTTCATCCACGGTGTTGACCGACAACCGAACGTGACCCTTGCGGGTGACAATATCCTCGCGGGCGCTGCCAAGGGCCTGCGATTTACTTTGAAGCCTGTATAAAACCGCACCGGGATTGGCGAACAAATCCGTAAATGCCTGCCCTAGGGTGATCGGCTTTCGATCGCGAAATTTTTCGGTCGCGGCATCATTTGCGAATGTGATCTCACCATCGAAATCAGCCAGAAAACAGGCTGAGGCATCGTTATCAACCAATGAAATCAATGCATTGGTTGCGATTGAACGCCGTCTCAATCGGGTTAAAGATGAAACACCACCAAAGACCGCGAAAAGGACGGCCACGCACCCAAAGCCCAAGAACCCCAAGGACAATTCAGCAGGCGATACAAACATCGACGCGGCCAGAGAGGCCGCCCCCATGACGCCGACGCCCACGAACAAAAAGCCCCGCCGATCCGGCGCACGCAAGCCGCCCAACACATTGGGCTTATCCGTCATATGCGACTGATCTAATTGGTCCGACACGTTATTATCCTCAATGCTCAACGTCGCCAAACAAACCGAAAAAGGTTTATTACCGATTAAGCCTGCTTAAACAGTAGCTGAATTTCAAAATAACTCAACTATAGCGATAGTTTAGTGCCGCTTGAGAACCGCAACAAAGAAGCCGTCGCCGCCGCTGTGTGGCGCGATGTGCTGGTGGCTCACCTTCGTAAACTCCGGCGAGCGGTCAAGAAACGCGGCGACCCGCGCATCATTTTCAATGGTGAACACCGAACACGTCGCATAAATCAGCTGCCCACCGCGCGCCACCAAAGGGGCCGCATTGGTCAACACATCATCCTGCATCTGTGTGAGTGTCATCAAGCGCTCTGGCGTCAAGGCCCACTTCGCCTCAGGCGTGCGCCGCCATGTCCCGCAGCCTGAACAGGGGGCATCGCAGAACACACCGTCAAACGGCGCGTTGCGGGCCAATTCATCGGTCGCCAACGTTGGAATTGTCACGCCTGCCCGTGCTGCACGTGACGGCACATCGACCATCCGGCGGGCATCAATATCGTACGCCACGACAGAGGCCCCCCGCGCCGCCAGCGCCAAGCCCTTCCCCCCGCCTCCCGCGCAATAGTCCAGCCATTTGGATTTGGCGTCGATCGACAGCATATTGATCGCCCGTTGCGACGATGGGTCCTGCACCTCGACCAAGCCAGACACATAGGCAGACGATTGCGCAATCCGGCGTTCGTTTGATGTCACATGAAGCGCCCCGTCGACCTCTGTTACAGGCACCGCCCCAATACCGTCCCCCTGCAGTGACGCAATCACAGCGTCCACATCGGAGGCCAAACGATTGACGCGCAAAAACACCCCGGCGCGGTCCTGCAACGCGGCCATCGCATGATCCGCCCCTTCGTCCAATGCGTCCTCAAAATAGGGAAGCATCCAGTCCGGCATGTCCAAACGCACTGATCGCGGAGCATCGGCCAAATCGCGGCCGATTTCGGACACATCGGGCGGGGGCGGCGCATAGCCCTGCCCCGAAAACCACGCATCAACGTCGCCGGTAAATCGCGCCGCCCCCAGCATAAGCCCGCGCCCCGTGTCGGCCCCGCCCAGCCACGCAAAGGACGCGCGGCGCCGGATGGCCTGAAACACATGATCGCGCACCGCGGCGCGGTCCTTGGATCCGGCATAACGGTTGGACCGTCCCCAGGTCTTGAGGGCCGCTTCGGCGCTCTGCCCCGACAAGACGTCATCCAGGATCTCAATCGCGGCTGCAACCCGCGCCGCAGGGGTCATCACATGATCCGGTAGTTGGGGCTTTCGCGCGTGATCTGAACATCGTGCACATGGCTTTCCTTCAGGCCTGCACCGGTGATCTTCACGAATTTGCAGTTGCGCCGCATCTCATCAATCGTGGCACACCCAGTATAGCCCATGGCCGCGCGCAGACCGCCCACCAATTGGTGCACAACCGCACCAGCGGACCCCTTATACGGCACCTGCCCCTCGATGCCCTCGGGCACCAGCTTGTCACTGGCCGCATCCTTCTGGAAATACCGGTCCGCTGATCCGCGCGCCATCGCGCCAAGGCTGCCCATCCCGCGATAAGACTTGAACGACCGCCCTTGATACAGGATCACTTCGCCTGGGCTTTCATCTGTGCCTGCGATCATGGATCCAACCATCGCACAGGAGGCCCCCGCCGCAATCGCCTTGGCAAAATCGCCCGAGAACTTGATCCCTCCGTCCGCGATGACCGGCACATCCGCGGCCGCCTCGGCGCAGTCGGAAATGGCCGTCAATTGAGGCACCCCAACGCCCGCAACCATCCGTGTGGTACAAATAGACCCGGGCCCGATGCCGACCTTGACCGCATCCGCCCCCGCATCAATCAACGCACGGGTGGCGTCGCCCGTGGCCACGTTGCCCGCGATCACCTGAACCTCATTGGACAGCGTCTTGGCCCGCCGCACGGCCTCCATCACGCCCTCGGAATGGCCATGGGCGGTATCAATCACGACAATATCGACGCCCGCATCGACCAAAGCCTCCGTTCGCTCAAAGCCCGCATCCCCGACAGACGTGGCCGCCGCCACCCGCAAACGGCCCAGATCATCCTTGCAGGCCGTCGGGTTCAACACCGCTTGCTCGGTGTCTTTAAGGGTCAGCAAACCGGTCAGCTTGCCCGCCTCATCGGTCACAAGCAGCTTCTCGATCCGACGCGCCTTCATCAGCGAAATCGCCTCCTGGCGGTCGGCAGGCTCCCGCAGGATGGCCAGATCATCGGATGTCATCAGTGTCGAAATGGGCTGGTCGTCTGCGGTCGCAAACCGCATGTCCCGATTGGTCACAATCCCCATGACACGCCCCGCCGCATCAACCACCGGGAACCCCGTAAAATTGTATCGCTCAATCAAAGCCTTGGCCTCCGCCAAGGTCTGATCTGCCGTCAACGTCACCGGGTTATAAACAATGCCGCTCTCAAAGCGTTTTACGCGGCGCACCTCACGGGCCTGCTCCTCGACACTCAGGTTCTTGTGGATGACCCCCATGCCCCCCGCCTGCGCCATAGCGATAGCCATCCGGCTCTCAGTCACCGTGTCCATCGCCGACGACAACACCGGAATATTCAAATCAATGCTGCGCGTCACCCGTGTCCGCGTGTCAGCCGTACTGGGCAACACGGACGATGCCCCGGGCACCAGCAAAACATCATCAAAAGTGAGGGCCTCACGAATCTCCATTATTCTCTCCTGAGCATGGATGCGTTTGGCATGGTCCTATTGCACGGATGCCGCAGACGCGAAAGGCCCCAATTCACACCAAAGCGTCCCATAAACCGAACACACCGCCCGCTTCTCGCGCACGCGACGTGCCCGTCGCCCCCGCTTCTTTGGGTCAAAAATACCTAATCAACCCATGCCCCAACGCACCGTCCTCGCCTCCTTTGGGCGCTTCATGCGCCACCTCGCACAGGCCCATACCGCGCCGCAGGCGCGCGCCCCGCCGTCCGCAGGATCCGATCGTCAGATCGTCCCACCCAAACCCGTCTCATGACGGTCTTGAACAAAAAGACGACGCAAGACGGCTGCACCCTGCCCCGAACCCCGCTACTGTGACGTCAAACAACAGGATGCATTTGGCATGAGCACCGACCCACTCGTCGTCTTCACCCCCTCCGGCAAACGCGGGCGCTTCCCCGTGGGCACCCCCGTCCTCACGGCGGCACGTCAATTGGGGGTCGATCTGGATTCTGTCTGTGGCGGGCGGGGCATCTGCTCAAAGTGTCAAATCACGCCCAGCTATGGCGAATTTCCCAAACATGGGCTGACCGCTCGCAAAGGCGCGTTGTCGGATTGGAACAGCGTGGAACAACGCTACGACGACAAACGCGGGCTGGCCTCTGGCCGCCGACTGGGCTGTCAGGCCACCGTCCAAAACGACATTGTCATCGACGTCCCGCCCGAAAGCCAGGTCCACCGACAGGTCGTACGCAAAGCGGCCTCCGCCCGCGCTATGGTCATGGATCCCGCCGTGCGCCCCTATTATGTTGAGGTGGCGGAGCCGGACATGCACACGCCCACCGGCGATCTGGAACGTCTGGCCGAAGCCCTCAAGGACCAATGGGGCATTGAAAAGGTCGAGGCGGGGATTTCCGTGTTGCGCCGCCTCCAGCACATGCTGCGCAAAGGGAAATGGACCTGCACCGTCGTGCTGCACAAAAATCACGACGAAGACACCCACCGCATTCTTGGCATCGCACCGGGCTATTACGACCGTCCTATCTACGGCGTGGCGATTGATCTGGGCTCGACCACCATCGCCGCGCATCTGACTGATCTGCGCACGGGTGAGGTCGCGACCTCCTCAGGCATCATGAATCCGCAAATCCGCTTCGGCGAAGACCTGATGTCCCGTGTCAGCTACTCCATGATGAACCCAGGTGGCGCCGTGGAAATGACGGATGCGGTGCGCACGGCCATCAATGCGCTCATCGGCACCCTGACGGCCGAGGCCGGGATCGTGCCCCAGCAGATCATGGAACTTGTGTTCGTCTGCAACCCCGTCATGCACCACCTTCTGCTGGGCATTGATCCGGTTGAGCTGGGTCAGGCGCCGTTTGCACTGGCCACCTCCAAATCTGTGGCGCTCCATGTGGCCGATCTGGACATCAATTCCACCAATGACGCCGCCCGCGTCTTCGTTCTGCCCTGCATCGCCGGGCACGTGGGCGCCGACGCCGCAGCGGTTGCCCTGTCTGAGGCCCCGGGCGATCAGGACGATCTGACCCTGATTGTAGACGTGGGCACCAATGCAGAAATCCTGCTGGGCAACAAAACACAAGTTTTGGCCTGTTCCTCGCCCACCGGCCCCGCGTTCGAGGGCGCACAAATCTCATCCGGCCAACGCGCCGCCCCCGGTGCCATCGAACGCATCGAGATCAATCCCGACACCAAAGAGCCCCGCTTTCAGGTCATCGGCTGCGGGCTGTGGTCTGATGAAGACGGGTTCGAGGCCGCGATCGCCACCACCGGCGTGACCGGCATCTGCGGCTCCGGCATCATTGAGGCCGTGGCCGAAATGCGTATGGCGGGCCTTCTGGACCCCAAAGGCCTGATCGGCTCCCCCGCACAAACCGGCACGACCCGCTGCATCGAAGACGGGCGCACCCATTCCTATGTCATCTATGACGGCACAGCCGACGGCGGCCCGCTGGTGACAGTGACCCAAGGTGACATTCGCGCCATCCAACTGGCCAAATCCGCCCTCTACGCGGGCGCACGTTTGCTGATGGACGAAATGGGCACCGACACCGTAGACCGCGTTGTGCTGGCGGGGGCCTTTGGCGCGCATATCTCGCCCAAACATGCGATGGTGCTGGGCATGATCCCGGATGTCCCGCTGGACAGGGTCACCTCAGCGGGCAATGCCGCAGGCACCGGCGCGCGTATGGCGCTGTGTTCTGTCGCCGCGCGGGCGTCGATTGAAAAGACTGTGCGTGAAATCACCAAGGTCGAAACAGCGATTGAGCCAAAATTCCAAGAACATTTCGTCAATGCAAATGCGATCCCCCACGCAACCGATCCCTTCACAACCCTGCGCAGCGTGACCCCCCTGCCCGATGTCAGCTTCAACACCGGCAGCGGTGGGGATACCACAGGCGGGCGCAGACGCAGACGCCGCGCCAGCTGACGAACCCAGAGAGACGAACCCAATGAAACGGATCCATATTTGTGCGGTCGCCTTCGCGCTTCTCGCGGCCTGCGACGCCCCAACCCCGGCCGAACGCTCTGCGCTTCAGGCGGATGCAATGGCCGCGCGGGCGGACATCTTGCAGACCCAAGCGCGCCCCGCGATCCGGGCCTGCGTGGGCTATGCCAGCGGCGCGCCGTTGGATGTCGCAAGGTTGCAGCAAGCTGGTTTTACCGGCCCAAGTGGCGCGCTGTCTGGCGTGTCCTTTCGCGCCCCTGATCTGTTCGTGGTGGTGCAGGAAAACCGAGGGCTTTGCCGGATGACATGGTTGGGCAGCGTCTCGCCCCGGTCAACAACGGCTGCGTTGCGCGACACACTGGCGGCAGCAGGGTTCACCCAAACGGGCCGCCAAGACGGACGCGATGTGTTTTACTCTAACGGCCCCGTCACGCTCAGTGCGGCAAGCGTTCTGACCACAACGGGCAGCATCCAAGCCATCGATGTCATTCTGAAACGTCAATGATGGCCCTTGGCGCATCGCCGCTTTAGGCCGCCACAGATGTCCCTGCCACACCATCAGGGTTCATATGTGCCCCGTGGGCTTCGGACGTAGGGGCATGGCGTCGGCCCAGGCGTGGTTGGCCCGCGCGGGTGACGGGTGGAACGGTCAAGCGACGGTCCGCATGCGCAGCCTCTGCCTGTGCCACATTCTGGGCCGCCTGCCCGCACATCTGCGCCATCAGAATACCCGCATAAAGAAGTGCCAGATATACAGGATAGGCCAGCAACAATAGATCCATGGTCCCAACGGACGCCACCCCAAGAACAGAACTGACCAGCAGGATCATCCACGCCGATACCGTTTCGCTGTGCGGGGCGTGATACGCCTTATACGCGGTCGCAGCCCCACCCAAGGCGGACACCGCGATGGAAATCGCCAAGGCCACGGCAGCCGTTTCCATCACCGCCCAAACAATCAACCCGATCCCTGCAACAGTGAGGATCGCAATGTTCGACCGGCCCAACAAATGGCCGCTGCCGTACCGCACGGACAAACCAAAGACCGCCAAAGTCCCCAAGACCTGTACCCCCACGAACACCATGGACGTGCTAGCCCCTTCATAAAGATTGCTGGCGCCCGAAATGCTGGCCAAGACGGCCCAGATCAACCAACAGGCGCGGTCGGGCTGGGTCTGACCACTCAAAATGTCACGAATATAGGGCGCAAAGGCCATGAGCCCCAAAAGCCCTGCCAGAACACCGGCCACAAGAAACCTGTCGGCCCAAAGGCCGTTTAGAAAAGCGTCAATCATTGGATCACTGCCCGAAATGCGTGATGGTATAAAGAACGGGGAAAATATCGCGCCCCTTCCCCCTAAATACGTCCCCTAGGTCAACCGTGACAGTCAGGGTTCCCTGACCTTTTGCCGCAATTGCGCGCGGCCCCGTCCAGCAAGGGCGCACCGGACATTGGGCAAAAAATTTGGAAAAAATCGGAACATCAGACGGGGGGGTCGTGTTGTTTACCCAAGTGGCACATGAGCCGCACTGAAAGGACTATGTTATGAAAACGACAATCAAAGCAGCCCTCCTGAGCGCCTCCGTACTCGGTCTGGCCGCAGCCGCAGCGAATGCCGAAGAAGACGGCATCCTGAACGGTGAACTTCTGGACGAAAATGCAACGATCGTTGAGAACGCTGCCAAGGTGCAGAACTTCTCAACCCTCGTGGCCGCCGTTGAGGCCGCCGGTCTGGCAGACGATCTGATGGGTGAAGGCCCCTTCACCATCTTCGCGCCAACCGATGCAGCATTTGCAGCCCTGCCCGAAGGCACGGTGGAAAATCTGCTGTTGCCCGAGAATCAGGACCAACTGATCAATATCCTCAGCGCCCACGTGATCCCCGGTGAATACACCCGCGGTGACATGGAAGTGGCCCTGCTGCAGGACGAAGTGCTCGCGGAAGACTTTGAGTTGATGAAAGACGAAAACATGCTCAGCTTCGACACACTGGCACTGACCGATATTCTGGTCGAACGTGTGGGCGGTTCGTTCTACATCAACAATGATATCGGCGTGGACGAGAATATTGAGGTCATCAACGGTGACATCATGACGTCCAATGGCGTGATCCATGTGATCGATCAGGTCATCCTGCCCTCCAGCTAAACACTGGTGTTTGCATTCAAGAAAGGTCGTCCAGCACCCGCTGGGCGGCCTTTTTTTTGCGCGGTCGTGTCTTGCGGTCCATACGCCGATCTGACCGGCTTTTTCGAACTTTCACATTGACCTTACCAGTCGCCCCGCCTACCTAGATCGCACGGCGGCGGGTATGGTGAAAAGGTATCACGAAAGCTTCCCAAGCTTCAGTTACGGGTTCGATTCCCGTTACCCGCTCCAACCTTTTCGATCCTTCGACAGATCTATCGTTGCGCTTGAGGCGTTCGGGTTTGGCTGCACCTATGAAAGACGTCAGATGCCCCGACCCAACCGCAAAGGACAGCGCGTGGTGCGAAACCGTGTCATCCCATTCGCCCTCTGCCTGTTTATGATGGGGGTGTCCCCCCTTTCCGCCCAACCGGCGGATTTCGCGTTTCAAGGCGATTGGCGCGGGCAAGGCACCGCGTGGCAAATGGGCGATCCCGTTCGGATCCGCTGCCCATTGTCTGTCGAACAGCTGTCAAGCACGGAACACCTCTTTGAACACCGCTGCGGCAATGCATTGGGCACGGAACGTTTCGCATTTCTCCTCACGCTCACCCCTGACGGGCGCGCTGTCACCCAAGAGATTGATCCGTCAGCCCCCCAAGCACAGACAGAAACCCTGTCAGGCCAATGGCAAAACGACTTCATCTTGCTGAGCGGTGGCACACGTCAAGGCCGGGTCGTGGTGCAGTTTGACGAGGTTTCCGCAGACCGTTTTGCCTTTGCTGTTCAACGCACAGCCGACAGCGGTCGCGACACGTTGCAGGTCATCTACGTGCGCCGCTGATGCCCTGACGCACCAGAAAGCTGGGCAAGAGAAACAGATCACAGACCAAAGCAGTCACCGCCGCGACGGCCAAAACCACCCCTGCCTGCGACAAGGCAGGGATGTCCGACACCATCAAAGTGGCACAGCCACTGGCCACGATGAGGGTGGTGAACAGGATCGGCGGCGTCAAAAACGACAAACACTCGGTCGGCGCCTTGAGGATCGGCATCCATTTCCTCAATTTCCGCTTTGATCCCAGACGATGCAGGGAACTGTTCAGCCGGATCATGTCCTGTCTTTGCGTGGGGCGCAAACACCGCCGCCATCAAAATGAGGGCCGACACACACAGAACAGAACCGGCACCCCGACAGACATCGCGCCCAACTGCACCAACAGGCCGATCGTCCCGAAAACAGCAAGGTTCTGCAAAGCCTGCCCCCCGCCACGACCATGGCCAAGAAGGCAAAAATCGTCGTCACAGAGGACACGACAGCGGCGGGCAACGTCGCGCGAAAGCCAGCCAGGATCGTTTCGGTCGTCCGCGTCGGTTCAGGGACTGCCCCTGTGGCGAAGGTGAAATGCATCGCGTCCGCCACTCCCAAGACCAACAGATGGGTCGGGATCAGCATCAAGAGGGGATCAATCGGAATGCCAAGCACCGCAATCACCACGCTTGATCATGTCATGTTGCAAGAGGCCTTCGAACAGACGGTTTTGATCATTCTGGAAAATGCACCCCAATTGCTGTGGGAAGAAGGCACCGTGGCCGGCTGTTATCGGCCCAGTCAAAGTGCTGCGAACCGTCTGGCCGACTGCAGGTTTGAAACGTTCGCGACGCAAGGCGCCGCCGACACCGCCATGGATAAGATGCTGTCCACACCATTTTCAGACACCGGCAAGGCGGCGTTTCGTGCAACCTGTCGGACCATTGAACCAGACGACGGGGCCGGGTTTTCACGGCTGATCTTTCACACCACCCACGGCACAATGGAAGGCGGCGACGTCGCCAATATCCTGCGAGGCCGCTTGACCACGCGCAGCCAACGGCCCGTGGATGATGCGGGCCCATCCCTTGGCATCCGCATCGGATCCTCTGTGGTGGTGCCGTTGATGTGGTGCTTGCATCTGGGGATGGCCTGGACTGAAAAACATGACGTTCGTACTTTCGCCTACCACCGCTTCTTTATCGCCCGCAGCCGCATCAAAGAGATCTGCAACGACTGGGCCTAAGCCAACCGGCGCTTTTGATTGCTGTGTCAGCAGAGGCATATCGCCGTCACAGGCGGCCCGGAAAATCCCTCAATATCCTTTATGCGACCCTTCCGGCGAAGCGGTCTCGACCGATCGACGACGAATACCTTAACGTGCGCACGGATGATGTCTGGTTTCGGGATCAACCGACCCTGCTTTGTCCCCGGCCCTGAAAAAATCGGGATCAGGTATTGGACCGATATCGACCCGGACGACCTGAACACCACGGTCTCAGCCGTGGTGTCGGAATTGGAAATTGCCGCACCCGATTGATCCCGCGCGGCGAGATGCAAAAGATCGGGCATTCCAGTTCAATGCCCAGTCCGCCGCCGCCATTTGATGGGGCTTCAGCGGCAGGGGCCTGCGAGGCGGGCTGAATGATCGTGGCGGTTGGACCTTGTGTGTCCTCAACCCATTCACGGCCGACGACTGTAAAACTTTTCACGCGCTGGACCACGTCGTTTGCATCGACCACAAACTGGACACCCCCGCCCGACTGATTGCTGCCGCCGCCCCAAAAATATATGACGCACAGCCTTTGCCTGATTTGGGTCTAGATCAAACTTTATACCGATCTGCGGTTGAAACTCGGACGTTTTGCGCGTTTCATTTGTGGACCAAAAACACTGTCTATCAAAGGAAATTCCATGTCCGACATCACCCGCATCGACACCTCCGCCCGTATGTCACAAGCGGTTGTTCACAACGGCATCGCCTATCTTGCGGGACAGGTCGGGGCCGAGGGCGGCACCGTGACAGAACAAACCCAAGCCGTCCTTGCCGCAGTGGATGAGGTTCTGGCCAAGGCCGGCACCGACAAAACCAAACTGCTAACAGCGCAAATCTGGGTGGCCGACATCGCAACACAGTTCGCCGACATGAACGCGGTGTGGGACGCATGGGTCCCCGAGGGCTGCGCCCCTGCTCGCTGGACCGGAGAGGCGAAACTGGCCACGCCCGGCTTCAAGGTCGAAATCATCGTCACGGCCGCAGTGTGAAACCCAGCGTGACACCCTATCTGACCCCCCTGACTGGCCCCGCCCTGCGCGCGGCCGGCGTCCCCGCGCCGTGGTCCTACGGGATCGCGGACAGGGTGCGGTTCGGGGAACTCGACGTTCTCAACCACGTCAACAACGTCGTTTATCTGCGGTGGTATGAAACCCTACGTGTCCAGTATTTGGAAGACTACGACATTTACGATCTGGCAGGGCCGGATCCGAAATTCGTCGTCAAAACCGTGGGCCTTGATTTCCGGGCTGAGGTCAAACGGGCGTCAACCTACATCAATGTCGCCCGCACCACACAGATGCGCACCACCAGTTTCACACAAGAATATGCCACGTTTGTGGATGGTCAGATCACCACGACAGGACATTGTGTCTGCGTGGTGCTGAACCAGGACAACAGCAAACGCCCGCTGACGGATGGGCTGCGCCAGCTGTTCATTGACCGCGACGGGGCCGAACAGCTTTAGCCGCTACAGCCCGTTTTTGCGCAGGAACGACACCAGGCCCGCAGTCGATCCATCCTTGTCCGACGCATCCGCCCCCTCAACGATGGGCTGCAGGGCCGTGGCCAGCTCTTTGCCCAACTCAACGCCCCATTGGTCGTATGAATTGACGCCCAGGATCACACCTTCGACAAACACGCGATGTTCATAAAGGGCGATGATCTGGCCCAGGGTGAACGGGTCCAGTTGCGGATAGGCCAGCGTGGTGGACGGCCGGTTGCCCGGAAAAACGCGGTGCTTGGCCTGGCGGTCCAGCTCCGCCCCTTCGAACTTATCCGCGACCTTGGCGCGCGCCTCCTCCAGATCGCGACCTTTCATCAGCGCCTCGGACTGGGCCAGACAATTGGCGACCAGCAATTGATGCTGATGGTGCAGATCGTCCTCGTGGCCCCGTGCGGCGACCAGAAACTCGCACGGGATCACCCGCGTGCCTTGGTGGATCAGCTGGTAAAAGGCGTGTTGGCCATTCGTGCCCGGCTCCCCCCAGACCACAGGGCCGGAGTTCACGGACAGGTCTTCGCCGTCCATCGTCACGCCCTTGCCGTTACTCTCCATCTCTAGCTGTTGCAGATAGGCGGGCAACCGGCTGAGGTTGTTGTCATAGGGCAGCACCGCGCGGGTTGCATGGCCGCAAATCTGGTTGTGCCAGATCCCCACCAGTGCCAGCATTGCGGGCATGTTGTCCGCCCAAGGCGCATTGCGGAAATGGGTGTCCATGGCTTGCCCGCCGCGTAAAAAGGCACGAAAGGCCTCCGACCCGATGGCGATCATCAGCGACAGCCCGATAGGCCCCCACATGGAATAGCGCCCGCCGACCCAGTCTTCGAACCCGAAAACCCGCGATGCAGGGATCCCGAAATCAGAAGTCTTGTCGGCAGCGGTGCTCAGCGCCGCGAACTGCGCCGCGGGATCAGCGACGGTCTCGCTCATCCACGCCTTCGCGGTCTTCGCGTTTGTCATCGTTTCAATCGTGGTGAAGGTCTTGGACGCCACAATCACCAGCGTTGTCGCCGGATCACATGACCGCAGCACATCCGCAATGTCCGCAGGATCCACGTTGGACACGAAATGGCAGCGCGGCCCGTCGTGATAGGGCCGCAAGGCCAGCGCCCCCATGGCAGGGCCAAGATCGGACCCACCGATGCCGATGTTCACCACATCCGTAATCGCCCCGCCCTGCCCAGCAAACGCGCCAGAGCGCACGTCGGCGGCAAAGCCTTCCATCCGGGCCAACGTCTCCAGCACCTCCGGCATGACGTCTTGCCCGTCCACATGCACCGGTCCACCATCGAGATTGCGCAGCGCAGTATGAAGCACGGCGCGGCCTTCGGTCTCGTTGATCTTGGCCCCCGTAAACATGGCATCGCGTTTTGCGGCCACGTCCGTTTGGTCCAGCAGATCAATCAGCACAGCCCGCCCGTCGGCGTCGATGTTTGTCTTTGAATAATCGAACCGCATGTCGCCTGCGGTGGCGGCAAAATCCTCTGCGCGGGCGGCGTCCAGCATGGTTTCAAACCGACGGGTTTTGACCGTCTCATAATGCGCGCGAAGTTTATTCCACATCGCTCAACCCTCTGCCCAGTGAACGGTAGATCCTGCCAACACAGCGGCGATCGGCGCCTCTTGTGGGGACACTTTTTGCGCCGCTTCCAACGCCGCACGCTTGTCCGCGCCCTTGATCACGATATGCCGCGACATCGCGCCCTTGAGAACATTGGCCGACAGCGTCACACGTGGTTCCAACCCATCGGGCGGTTGCACAAAGGCCAGCGGCTGATCCGTGGTCAACGCGTGATCCAAATCAGGCGAATTGGGGAAGATGCTCGCCGTGTGCATGTCCGCCCCCATGCCAAGCAACATGACCGACACAGGAAGATGCGGGCGCAACGCGTCGGCCTTGGTGGCAAGACCTGCGTCGTCCTCAGGGATGTAATTCACATAATGGGCCGCGGCCGCCGCATCGACCAGCAGACGTTCGCGGATCAGTCGCGTGTTGGACCGTTCATGATCCTCGGGCACGCGGCGTTCGTCCGTCAGCATCACATCAACGCGCGCCCAATCAATGTGTTTCGCCCCGCACAGCACATCGAAAATCGGCCCAGGCGTTGTGCCTCCAGGCACGGCAAACGACGCGCGATCGTGGCTCAACAAGCATTGCTCCAATTCACCGGCCAAAACATTGGCCAGATCAATCATCATCATCTCAGCGTCTGGATATTCGATCAGCTTCATGGGGGATCCTTTGTCTGTATTGGCCCAATGGTCTTGTGACCGTATCAGGCCTTAATCTGGCTCCAACGGCGCCCTTCGCGGTGCATCAAAAGCAACGCATCATCTGGTCCTGCGGATCCCTGATCATAAAGCTTTGGCACATCACCGCGCGCTTCCCAGCCTTGGATGATGGGATCCGTCCACTCCCACGCGGCCTCAACCTCATCGCCGCGCATGAACAGCGTCTGGTTGCCGCGGATGACATCCATGATCAGCCGCTCATAGGCATCGACCGTGTCATTGTCGCCTTCCAAGGCCTCAGCAAAGGTCATGTCCAGCGGCACGTCGACCAGACGCATGCCCCCCGGCCCCGGTTCCTTGATCGTCACACGCAGCTGCATGCCCTCATTGGGTTGCAGCTGAATGGACAGGATATTGCGGTGGCGTTCCTGATCCCCGGGGAAGATCGAATGTCCAAGGTCCTTGAACACCACAACAATCTCGGACGCGCGCGCCTTAAGCTTTTTGCCCGTGCGCAGATAGAACGGCACGCCCGCCCACCGCCAATTGGCAATCTCGGTGCGCATGGCGATAAAGCTTTCGGTGAACGACCGCTCATTGCCCGCATCCTCACGGTAGCTGGGCTCGTCGCCCGCGCGGTCATATTGGCCGCGCACGATGTGGTGGGGTTCCACCGGTTGCAACGCACGGATCACCTTTAGCTTTTCGTCGCGCACAGCGTCCGCGTCAAAGACCGACGGGGCCTCCATCGCGATCAGACACAGAAGCTGCATCAGGTGGTTTTGCACCATATCGCGCATCGCACCGGATTTGTCGTAATAGGCCCCGCGCCCGCCGACGCCCACCGTCTCTGCCACCGTAATTTCGATATGATCGACGTAGTGGTTGTTCCAAAGCGGCTCAAACAGGATGTTGCCAAACCGCACAGCCATGAGGTTTTGAACCGTTTCTTTGCCCAGATAGTGATCGATGCGGTAAATCTGTTTTTCGTCGAAATGTTGCGCCAATGTAGCGTTCAACTCTCGCGCGGTGTCCAAATCACGGCCGAACGGTTTTTCCACCACCACACGGCTGTCTTTATCAGCGATCTTGTAAGTGTGCAGCCGTTCGGCAAGATCCCCGAACAGGCTCGGCGCGACCGAAAAGTAAAAGGCGTTCACCGCCTCAAACCGGATCATCTCATGCAATTCTGACCAGCCGCCGTCGCCCTTGGCGTCCACGGTGACGTAATGCAACTGCGCGATAAACGCGGAAAGCTCTTGTGTGTTTTTTGCTTCCTCACCGCCGAATTCGGCAATCGCCTCGCGCACCATGTCGCGATAGCCTGCGTCATCAAGATCAGACCGCGCGGCCCCGATGATGCGCGACGTGTCAGGCATTTGACCGGACAGATACCGCCGGAACAATCCGGGCAGGATTTTGCGGCGGGCCAGATCCCCTGTGCCACCAAAAATGACGAGATCAAAATCCTCAACAGGGATGACGCGGGATACCATGTGAACCTCCGACTTTTGCCCCGTTGGTCTCTCGGGGTTAGCGCTAACGCCGCCCTCTTACCCGCACACCTTTGGCAAGTCTAGCGCCGATCACATTGATATCGTCTTTGACTTGGATTTGGGCAAACCCCATCAGGGGCGCGGCACCTAAACCGAGATCCGGTGCTTGGCGATCCTTATGCCTCCAACTCGGCATCCCAATACAGAAAATCAAGCCAGCTTTCGTGCAGATAATGGGGCGGAAATTTCCGTCCCATGTTCATCAACTGCTCAGCCGCAGGTTGGCGCGGTGGTTTGCGCAAAGACATGCCCGACCGCTTCAACGATTTTGACCCCTTGGACAGGTTGCATTTCGAACAGGCCGCCACAACATTTTCCCACGATGTCACGCCCCCCGCCGCGCGCGGCACGACATGATCAAACGTCAGATCGCCCGTGGCGCCGCAATACTGGCACGTGAACTCATCGCGCAAAAACAGGTTGAACCGCGTGAACGCCACCTTGCGTTGTGGTTTGACAAAATCCTTGAGAACAACCACCGACGGGATGCGGATTTCCATCGACGGGGACCGCGCAACCTCATCATATTCGGCAATAATATCAACACGGTCCAGCCACGCGGCCTTCACCGCATCCTGCCATGGCCATAACGACAAGGGATAGTAGGACAAAGGCCGGTAGTCCGCATTTAACACCAGTGCAGGATGCTGTTTCAGCCCCGACGGTTGCCTTACGAAATCTGTACGAAAATCTGCCGTCTGTTGCGTGCCAATTTGCAAAACCAATCCCACCCTGTCTGCCGCAGCTTTGGCATCAGAGCGGGAGCCCCGCTCCTGCCTTTGGTTTGACTATATATTGCAAGATCAGCCTGCCAAGCTTTTTGTGACCGCTACATTTAGTCTCAGCCGAACGGGGCTGCGGACGCCTGCCCACGCGATGAGGGCCAACGGTCAGGCCGCCCCTTTGTCCAACTCAAAGGCGTCCTCGGTCGACGGTTGGAAAACCTGCGCCTGCGCCCGTCCGTCCTGTTTGCAGCAATAAAGGGCCACGTCCGCCTCTTTCAACACCTCTTCGAGGGTTTGGCCCCTGTTCCATTCCGCCAGCCCCATGGAAAACGTGACGTTGATCTGGCGCCCGTCGCCCAGATCAAACCGGTGTCCGGCGGCGACAGTTCGCGCAATCTGCATTGCAAATCGCGCCGAAGTATTTTGCAACATCACGGCAAACTCCTCCCCCCCGTAGCGGCACAAAATATCTTCTTCGGGGCGCAGCCACCCTTGCAGAAATCGGGCCACCTCTCTGAGGCATCTGTCGCCTTTGGCGTGGCCATAAGTATCGTTGACCGCTTTGAAATGGTCGATATCAAGCAAAATGATCAAATCGCGCCCATCTGGGTCATGGCGGGCATTGGCCTGATCCACAAAGGCCCGTCGGTTGCGCAATCCGGTCAGCGCATCCACCCCCGCCAAATTCTTGAATTTGAGTGACCGTTGAAGGTGCTGTCTCACCAACATCATCGTAATCGACAAAAACGGCGTGCACAGCAGAAAAGAAATGGTGAGATGCACCGCCAAAGGCGCACGTCCAAGCTGGCCGAACACAGCCAGCAACAGCAGATAAACGATCCCGAACAAGACCTGCCAAAACGCGAATGCCAGCACAACTTGCCGTGCAGTTCGCGGGGCGAAGACCTTAAGAGCGGTCAATATACTAAAACGCACAACCATCCTGCCGTCTACGTTAGGCAAACCGCGGGACTAAAAAGTTAACGCGCCTCAGAAAACGCCTAAAATTTGAAAGTTAATTCAACCAGCATGGCCAAAATGTAACGCAATCGCGCATTTTAGCTGACGCCAAGCCGTTCGCGCATAAAAGCAAGGGCCACGCTAAGGCCATCGGGCGCAATCCCATGGCCCGTGCCTTTCTGGATATGGGCGTAGACCTCTTTCCATCCGGCCTCTTGGAGGGCTTGCGCGGCATCGGGCAGCGATTGCACCGGCACCACGTCATCCTGATCTCCATGGATCAACAGCACTGGCGGGCGGCAAACGACCTCATCTTTGAGCAATTCAGGCTCAAGCAGGCGACCGGAAAAGGCGCACAGGCCTGCGACCTCATCCTCACGTCGGGGCAGCACATGCAGCGACATCATTGTGCCTTGTGAAAACCCCAACACCATGACCTGTTCGGGCAACAGATCCTCATCCACCATGATACCGTCCAGATATGCGTTCAGATCGGCGGCGGCCCGTTCAAGGCCCGCGCGCGATTCCTCCTCGGATGATCCATCAATCCATGGGATCGGAAACCACTGGAACCCCATGGGCGCACCTGCACAGGCCTCTGGTGCGTCGGGGGCAAAAAACGCGGTGTCAGGCAAATGTTCGGCCAGCGGGTCGGCCAAGCCCATCAGATCAGCGGCGTTGGCGCCGTATCCGTGCAAAAACACCACGGCGGACCGCATTTCGCCGGACGCCGCATCGCGCCGCTGTGAATTCAAAACCCGTGTCATCTGATGCCTTCCCTGTCTTGTACCACGCGGTAGTACGCCCACAAAAGCCGCGCTGCAACCGACCGCCAAGGCGACCAGTCCAGTGCCATTTTTCGAAACGCGGCCTCCTTCGGGCGCTCGGGCAAATCATAAAGCACCTTTGCGGCCTCCTGCAGGGCCAAATCTCCTGGCGCGAACACATCGGCACGGCCCAGCGAAAACATCGCATAGACCTCCGCCGTCCATGGCCCGATGCCGGGCACCGCGACCAACGTTTTAACAACCTCATCCGTCGGGGCATCGCGCAACGCGATATAATCAATGTCCGCGCGGGCCAGTTCGCGGGTGTAGCGTATTTTCTGTCGGCTCAGCCCCACAGCGCGCAGGTCTTCATCCGTGGCCGACAAACATGCCTGAGGCGCATCAAATCCCGCGGTCGCCATCCGGCCCCAAATCGCGGCTGCACTGGCGATGCTGACTTGCTGCCCCACGATGGCCGACAACAGCTGCGCAAAGCCATCGGGTTTCCGCCTGAGGGGCAACGGGCCCGTCTGGGCATAGGCGGATTTCATCCGCGGGCAGCGCGCCGCCAGCCAGTCCATGCCCTCTGACACGTCCGCATCGCAGGTGATGATGCGACCTACGGTCATGTTTTTATCCCACTGTGCGACCGCGCCCATGCCACCGCATCGGCCACCCGTTCAAACCGCATGGCCTTTGGCATGGCAGGACGGTTGATCATGATAACCGGCAGGCCGAGGGCGCGCGCTGCGTCCAGCTTTGCCCGTCCGCCCTGCCCGCCTGCATTTTTGGCGACCAGATGGGTCACGCCAAGGTCGCGAAACAAATCCCGCTCAGATGCGACCGTGAACGGGGGGCGTCCGATCACAAACTCGCCCCCTTCAAAGGGCAACGGCGCACGGGGAGGATCAATAACTCGCAGCAGCACCCGCCGCCCCTCAAGCCCGCGAAAGGACGCCGCCGTTTGACGCCCTGTGGCCAAAAAGACGACGGCGGACATGGGGACCCGCGCGCTCACATCTTCGGCACGGGCAACATGGGTCCAGTCGTCCCCCGCCTCAGGCGTCCACGGGGGCCGCAGGATCTGCGCATAGGGCAGACCCATCTGGTCACAGATCATCGCGGTGCGGTCCGTGATCCGGCTGGCAAAAGGATGCGTGGCGTCCAGAACTGCGCGGATGCCATGGTCTCGCAGCACGGCGCGAAACCCGGCCTCGCCGCCAAAGCCCCCCACCCGCGTGGGCACAGGCATTGCCAAAGGCTGCCGTGTGGCCCCCGCCAATGAGGCCAGAACGGGCACGCCGTCCATGGCCAATACCTCAACACTGCGCCGGGCCTCGGCGGTGCCGGCCAAAACCAAAACCGTCATGCCTGCCCAATCACCTTGCCAGCCCGGTCAATCACAACAACAGAAGCCGCGACGCCAGCCCCCTCCAACAGCCTCTCAGCGGCTGTTTTTGCCCGCGCAGCCGTATCTTGCGCAAAGGCCGCACCCAGCGTTTCATAGACGGCAAGCGCCGTATTGGCCCGCGCCACATCAGGGCGCGCAAACCGCGTGGCAAGCTCCTCAAAATCCACCTGCGACCGGCCAGAGTGCAAATCAATCGCCCCCTGCGCCAGCTTGGTCAACTTGCCAATCCCACCCCCAATCGTGACATGCTGAATGCTTTGCCCCTCAGGCGCGCGCGCAAGGTATTTCAGCAAGCCCCCCGCGAAATCGCCCATATCCAGCATCGCGTGATCCGGCAAACCCAACAGGCTCTGCACCACCCTCTCCGATGTATTTCCCGTGCAGCCCGCCACATGGGTCAGCCCATCCGCCCGCGCCACGTCGATACCGCGGTGAATGGATGCGATCCACGCCGCACAAGAGAACGGACGCACAATGCCCGTGGTCCCCAGGATCGACAGCCCGCCCTTGATCCCCAGCCGAGGGTTCCACGTCTTTTTCGCAATCTCTGCCCCGTTCGGAACACTGATGGTGATCATCACATCAGGCGAACGCCCGTGCGCAATGGCCGCTGCGGCGACCTCCTCATCCATCATGGCCCGGGGCACGGGATTGATCGCGGCCTCTCCCACGGCAATGGGCAACCCCGCCTTGGTCACCGTGCCAACGCCCTCACCGGCCCGAAACACCACCCCACCGGAGGAGGCCTCAACCCGCGCCAAAACGACAGCCCCATGGGTCACATCCGGATCATCGCCCGCATCCTTGACGATTCCGGCCTGCGCCCAGCCATCGCCCGTTTCGGCGCGCACCACGTCAAACTCCGGCGTCTCCCCCTTGGGCAAGGTGATGCCCACGCGCGCAGGAATACCCTCCCCCCAAAGCCCGCCAAGCGCGGCCTGAACCGCAGCCGTCGCACAGGCCCCCGTGGTCCAGCCGCGGCGCAGGTCAGAAATGGGTTTGGCGGGCGTTCGCGTCATGGGCCGACCTTAGCCGCGCGGTGCCGTGACGCCAATGCACAAACAGGCGTCGTCTTGCACCTTTCCCAACGGCAGAAAGCGGGTCATAACGGGGGCATGACTGATACCACTCTTCCCGCCACAGATTGGCCCACCCTGCAGCCCGGATGGGTTTGGCTGTGTGGCGCGGGTCCGGGCGATCCGGGCTTGCTGACGCTTCATGCTCTGAACGCGCTGCGGCAGGCCGACGTGGTAATCTACGACGCGCTGGTGCAAGAGGCGATCCTCGATTGGGCCCCGCAGGCCGACCACATCTATGCCGGCAAGCGCGGCGGCAAACCCAGCGCGAAACAACGCGACATTTCCCTGCGCCTTGTCGATCTGGCCCAAGCAGGCAAGCGAGTGCTGCGGCTGAAAGGGGGCGACCCCTTCGTCTTTGGCCGCGGCGGTGAAGAGGCGCAGACGCTGGTGCAACACGGCGTGCCCATCCGCATCATTCCTGGCATCTCCGCGGGCATCGGCGGTCTGGCCTACGCAGGCATTCCGGTCACCCACCGTGATGTGAACCAATCCGTGACCTTCGTGACAGGGCACGATCAATCCGGCAACACGCCCAGCTCTCTGGATTGGGCGGGCATCGCGCGCGGCTCTCAGGTGATCGTAATCTACATGGGCATGAAACACGCCGCCCAAATCTCCGCCCAGCTGATCGCGGCAGGCCGCAGCGTGACCGAACCCGTGGCCGTCGTGACAACGGCCACCACCGACAATCAGGCCGTCATGGAAACGACGCTGGGTGCGTTGGATGCGGACATCAAGGCAGCGAACCTCGAACCGCCCGCAATCATCTGCATCGGTCAGGCTGTGCGCATGCGCGATGTCCTGGATTGGCAGGCCCAAGCGGCAGGCATCCCGCCCGTGAACCTCGATCCATTGGCGCGCGGCCGCCCCGCGGAATCCGCCTGATCGCCAAGCAGCATGCTCCGCCCATCCAACACTCCGCGCGCCCTCGCTTCATCTGACCCGACAAAACTCCCCCCGGAGGGCCGGTTGGCCAAACATCCATGCACGGTTTGATCATCGCAGCCCCCTCCTCAGGCGCGGGCAAGACCACGGTTACGTTGGGCCTCCTGCGCGCCTTGACGCGCAAAGGCATTGCCATTCGGTCCGCCAAATCAGGCCCCGATTATATCGATCCGGCCTTTCATGCCGCGGCCACCGGCAGCCCTTGCGTGAACCTCGACGCCTGGGCGATGACGCCACAGCGCATCGCCCAACTGGCCTCAGGCGACACACCCTTGATCATCGAAGGCGCGATGGGCCTTTTTGACGGCGCGCCCCCGGACGGCAAAGGTGCTGTTGCGGATCTGGCCCGCCAGTTCGACATGCCCGTGGTGCTTGTCGTCAACGCAGCCGCAATGTCCCATTCGGTCGCGGCCCTTGTGCGGGGTTTTGCGTCTCATGACGCAAAGGTCCGCATCGCGGGCGTGATCCTGAACAACATCGGCTCGCCGCGTCACACCGACATGCTTCGTGCGGCGTTGGCCCCTTTGGGCATGCGGGTTTTGGGCGCCGTTCCACGAACAGGCGCCCTCAGCCGCCCCTCACGTCACCTTGGGCTGGTTCAGGCCGGTGAAATGCCGGATCTTGAGGGCTTTCTGACGGCCGCCGCAGATCAGATGGATGCCTGCCTCGATCTTGAGGCCGTAATGGACACGCTCGCGGGATCCATCCCAACGGTGCCGCCCTTGGCCTTCTCTCCCCCCCGGCCCCGAACCCGAACCCTTGCCATTGCCCGCGATGCAGCGTTCTCTTTCGTCTACCCTCACCAGATCGCTGACTGGACCGCCGCGGGCACTCAGATCACGTTCTTTTCACCGCTGGCGGACGATCCTGTCCCGCAAGCCGATGAGGTGTTTCTTCCGGGGGGCTACCCAGAACTCTACGCGGCCCGTCTTGCGCGAAACCAGATCTTCATGCAAAGCCTTAAACATGCCGCGCAAACATCTGTTATATACGGAGAATGCGGCGGATACATGACTTTGGGCGAGGGTCTGATTGATGCCGATGGAACCCGCCATAAAATGGCGGGCCTGCTGGGTCTCACGACAAGTTTTGAGACACGGAAACTGCACCTTGGCTACCGGACCCTGCGACCGTTTGGGGATGCCAAACCCCCCATGGTGATCACCGCACACGAGTTCCACTACGCAACGACCCTGTCCGCTGACGGCCCGCCTTTGTTCCACGCGCAGGACGCAACGGGCGCCGATCTGGGCACCACCGGCCTGTCCGAAGGGCGCGTTTGCGGATCCTTCATGCACAAAATTGAGTGTGATCCCCACAATAATTCATTTGCCAGCCTCCTGCGGCAGGCGTAGCGAGGCCCCATGACTGACGCAACACACCACCCCGATGACAGCCGCGCCAAGCGCAATGTCGCTGTCCTTGTCGCAGCGCAAGCCATTTTGGGCGCGCAGATGCCGATGATTTTTGTGGTCGGCGGGCTGGCGGGTAAACAGCTGGCGTCAAACATCTGCTGGGCCACGCTGCCGATTTCGCTGATCATCTTCGGGTCCATGACCACCGCGCCGTGGCTGTCGCCGTTCATGCAAAGCTATGGGCGTCGCGCTGGGTTCTACATCGGCGCGCTAGCCGGTGCGCTGGGTGCGGCGATTGCCGCCTATGGTCTTTATATTGGTTCATTTACGGTGCTTTTGGTCGGATCCTATTTCACTGGTATCTACATGTCCGCTCAAGGTTTTTACCGTTTTGCGGCGACAGATACCGCCTCCGACAGCTTTAAGCCAAAGGCGATTTCTTATGTGATGGCCGGTGGCCTCCTCTCTGCGATCCTTGGCCCGCAACTCAACAAGATCGTCGAAGGCAGCTTTGTTGTTCCGTTCCTTGGGACCTATTTAGCGATTATTGTCCTGAACCTGATCGGCATGGCGTTGTTCTTGGCGTTGGATCTGCCCAAAGGCACACGCGGAACGGCGCAAACCGCCACCCCCGTCGCCGCCCGCACCCGCAGCCAATTGCTGCGCGACCCGAATATCATCGTCGCGATGATCGTCGCCCTTGTGGCCTATTCGCTGATGAACCTTGTGATGACATCGACACCGCTGGCCGTGGTTGGCTGCGGATATGCGTTGGATGATGCCAATGACATCGTGTCGGCCCATGTGCTGGCCATGTTTGCGCCCAGCTTTTTCACAGGTCACCTGATTGTCCGGTTCGGTGTGAAAACGATCATGGCGACGGGCCTTGCCATTCTGGCCGCAGCAGGCCTTGCGGCCCTTGCTGGTGTCAATCTGGCTGAGGCCGATCAGCCGTCTTTGATCAGCTTTTACGCCGCATTGATCCTGTTGGGCCTCGGCTGGAACTTTGGCTTCATCGGCGCCACGACCCTCCTGACCGCATCCCACACCGCCGGTGAGCGCGGCGTGGTGCAGGGCCTGAATGACATGGTTGTCTTCGGATCCGTGACCATGGCCTCTCTGGCGTCTGGTGGGTTGATGAATTGTTCCGGCGGTGTCCCGATCGAAGGCTGGTCTGCCGTCAATATCGCCATGGCGCCGTTTTTGGCCCTCGCTGGCGGCGCGCTCATCTGGTTGGCATTGAAGCCGCGCACAGCTGCGATCTGATCGATCTTGGCAGACCGGCCCTTCGGGGAGAGTTTTTGGGTCAGATGAAGCGGCGCGTTACGACCACATCAACAGCCTGATTTTGCTGCGAAACGGGGAAAGCCCAACGGCGCCTGCGGCCACGCGCAGTGGTGTCTTGGCGATTTGGTTCAGAATCGGGGCCGTTTGCCAGCCTTCGAGCGTTGCAGCATTCTGGACTTGGGTCAGTTTGGGCCTGCGGGCGTGGGGTAACGCCTGCCGCGCCACGTCGGCCACGCCTTCGGCTCGACCATCGAGCAAGGGCACACGCCCTGCGGCCTCCAGCTTTGGCACCGCTTGTAGAAAGCGCGCGGTGGCCGTGGCTTTGCCGAACTGTATCACAGGGTTGCGCGCGTCTTCTGGTGTGCCCATGGCCCGCGCGGCTTGCCACATCAGCTCCCCACCTGTCGCTTCAAGATAGTCTGCCAAATGGCCTTCGTCCTCGAAGGCATCCTTGTAGACATCCCATCGACGCGCTGCGATCAATCTGTCCAAGGCTTGGGCGCCCGCGGGGTCCAATATCTCCGCCAGAGGCGTTGTGACCTCATGCGACCGCACGGGCCGGCCTTCGGCGATTTCTTCCAGCGCATCGCGCCACCATTGCAGGCGCATTTCCGCGATCATCGGCTCTTCTGTCACCCAAGGGGCCCGGCTGACTTCGACGTTGAAGGCGTAAAGCGGGAACAGGATCTGGCGCGCCATTGGTGGTGCAGCCATTGCGGCCATGAACCGGTCCGGATCGCCCCTTTCAACGATGCCCGCGCAGGCCTCAAAACTCATCCCCTGCCCTCTTGCGCGGCCCCATCGCGGACAAGTTTCCAGCGGATCGCATCCACCAACGCATCAAAGGACGCATCCACGATGTTGGCGCTGACCCCCACGGTGGACCACGTGCGGCCCTGCCCGTCTTCACTGTCGATAATGACCCGCGTGACAGCCTCTGTGCCGCCATTGGTGATGCGCACCTTGAAGTCTGTCAAACGGATGTCGTCCACATGGTCCGCATAACGCCCGAGGTCCTTCATCAATGCCCGGCTCAGCGCGTTGACCGGGCCGCGGTCTGATCCATCCGGCCCAAGGCTTTCACTCACGCTGAGCTTCTTCTCACCGTCCACCTTGACCACAACCACGGCCTCAGACAGCGACACAACCTCATTGCGCTTGTTGCGGCGACGTTCCACCGTGACGCGGTAGCGTTTGACCTCGAAAAACTGCGGCATAAGGCCAAGCTCTTCGCGGGCCAACACCTCAAACGATGCCTGCGCGGTATCGTAGGAAAAGCCCTGCGCCTCGCGGTCCTTGACACGGTCGAGGATGCGTTGCAAGGCGGGATCGCCCTTGGCGACCGTAACCCCCATGCCCGCCAACCGTTCGCGCAGGTTGGACTGCCCCGCCTGATTGGACATCGGAATGATCCGCGTGTTGCCCACCGCTGCCGGGTCGATGTGTTCATAGGTGCTGGGGTCTTTGGCAATGGCACTGGCATGCAGCCCTGCCTTGTGGGCAAAGGCCGATGCGCCTACAAAAGCCGCCTGCTTGTGCGGCACACGGTTGAGGATTTCGTCCAACCGGCGCGACGCGGCCTTGAGCCCCCGCAAAGCCTCAGCCGTGACGCCGGTTTCGAATTGGCTGGCGTAGGGCTCTTTCAACAACAACGTAGGGATCAGTGTGGTCAGGTTTGCGTTGCCGCATCGCTCGCCCAGGCCATTCAACGTGCCTTGGATCTGACGCGCACCGGCCGCCACGGCGACCAGTGAATTGGCCACTGCGTTCTCTGTGTCGTTGTGCGTATGAATGCCGATGTGGTCGCCGGGCACGCCCGCCTCAATCAGCGCCTTGACGCCCGCGCGCACATCATGGGGCAACGCGCCGCCATTGGTGTCGCACAGCACCACCCAGCGTGCGCCGGCGTCATACGCTGCCTTGGCCGCACGAAGGGTGTAGTCGGGATTGGATTTCAGCCCGTCAAAATAATGTTCGGCATCAAAAAGCGCCTCACGTCCCTGCGCCACAATGTGTGCAACAGATGAGGTGATCGTCTCGACATTCTCGTCCAGCGAAATGCCAAGGGCGGTCTTGACATGAAAATCATGGGTCTTGCCCACCAAACAGACCGCCGGCGTGCCTGCATTCATCACCGCCGCCAGTACATCGTCATTCTCAGCCGACCGCCCCGCCCGCTTGGTCATCCCAAAGGCGGTCATCACGGCCCGCGTCTTGGGCGCGACATCAAAAAACGCGCTATCTGTGGGGTTGGCGCCGGGCCATCCCCCTTCGATGTAATCAACGCCCAGATCATCCAGCAAGGTCGCCACGGCATGCTTTTCCTCTGTGGAAAACTGGACCCCTTGGGTCTGTTGCCCATCCCTCAACGTGGTGTCGTAAAGGTACAAACGCTCCTTGGTCACAGCGCACCCTTCCGTTTCTTTGGGTCAAAAATACCTTCCGCGAAGCGTGGCGACATGCACAGCATGTCGCCCCCCGCCCGCCGCAGGCGATGATCGCAGATCATAAGATGCCCTCCAGCTTCGAGGGATCAAACTGAGGCGTCGGTGTAAGCTCCACGCCCTCCTTGGTCATCCGTACCTCAACACCTGCATCGATGAGCGATGACTTCAAGATGTCCACGTCCGAAAAATCCTTGGTCTGCATGGCATGATACCGTTTGGCACTGAGCAGCATTTCAAATCCACTCAAATCATACGCATTGATGGCCCAGCCCCCTATCTCTTCAGTTAGCAAACCAAGAAGCTGCGCCGAGGCCGCAAATTCAGCATAGGCTTTGTCTATATCAAGCTCGTCGATCTCAGCACCAGCGTCCCATGCAAGCAAAACATTCGCCTGACGGTGCAATTCTTTCAACGCTTCGTGCGTGTTCAAATCATCGCTCAATGCCCGAACAATCTCTTGCGTAGGGGAGCTCGGCTCAACACCGTCCGACAACTCGCGCCACGTCCAAAGCGTCTTCTCCGCCTCAATCCGCTTCTTCTCCGTCCAATCCATCGGCTTGCGGTAATGCGTGGACAACATCACGAACCGGATTACCTCGCCCGGCACGCCCTGATCCAACAGATCCCGAACGGTAAAAAAGTTGCCCAAGGACTTGGACATCTTCTTGCCCTCCACCTGCAGCATCTCGTTGTGCATCCAGACATTGGCCATGACGTCCGTATCATTGGCGCAGCAGCTTTGGGCGATCTCGTTTTCGTGGTGCGGGAACATCAGATCATTGCCGCCGCCGTGAATATCGAAAGTCTCCCCCAACAGCGCCTTTGACATCGCGGAGCACTCAATATGCCAGCCCGGCCGCCCGCGTCCCCACGGACTGTCCCACCCTGGCGTCCCCTCATCAGACGGCTTCCACAGCACAAAATCCATCGGGTTGCGTTTGTACGGGGCGACCTCAACCCGCGCACCTGCAATCATATCATCCACGCTCCGCCCCGACAGCGCGCCATAGCTGTCCTTCCAACTGTCCACCGCAAACAGCACATGCCCTTCGGCAGCATAAGCATGCCCCTTAGCAATCAGCCCTTCGATCATCTTGACCATCTGCGGAATATACGCCGTCGCACGCGGCATCTCATCAGGCTCAAGCGCGCCCACAGCCGCCATATCGTCCAGATACCACTGGGTCGTCTCCGCCGTGATCTCACCGATAGCACGCCCACTCTCGGCAGCGCGCGCATTGATCTTGTCGTCCACGTCCGTGAAATTGCGCACATAGGTCACGGCCTCTGCCCCATAGGTATGACGCAACAGCCGATACAGCGTATCGAACACAATCACGGGCCGCGCATTGCCCAGATGGGCGCGGTCGTACACCGTCGGCCCGCAGACATACATCCGCACGTTCGCCGCATCAATCGGCGTAAAGTCCACCTTCTGACGAACGCGGGTGTTGTACAATTTAATCGTCATAGCGCCTCTCACGGGGTCCCCCGCGCGGGCTTAGCAACTTACGATCTGTGATGAAACGTGAAAGAGCAGCCCGCGACAGATGTCAGCAGGAAATAATGCAGCAGATGATGCAAATACTCTTCATGCCTGCGTTGATAACGTCCCGCCTGCGCAAAATCAACGCCTCATGCCCCCCGTCCAAGGCCCCCCGTCCAAGGCCCCCCGTCCAAGGCCCCCGTCCAAACCCCAACGTCCAAAGCCCCTTGCCAATCTGCCCATCAGCGCGCAGCATCTCCCCATGTCACGTGATCTCGCCAATACTTTGGCCGCCAAATGCGCAGGGGCCACTCACGATCAGCCCTTCGGTCCGGGCCATGATGTCTGGAAGGTTGGCGGCAAGGTTTTCGCCGCCATCGGCGCCAAAGGGGACGGCCTGTCCGTCAAATGCGCCTCGGTTGAGGACGCACAACACCTCCAAGATCTGTTCGGCTGGCCCAAAGCCCCCTACTTTCACCGCTCATGGGTGCACGTCCCTTTGGATGCCGGCGAAGGCGAATTGGCCCACCGCCTCGCAATCTCCTACGACATCATCCGCAAAAGCCTCACCAAAAAGGCCCAGGCCGACCTGCCACCGGTGGACTAAACCACCCGCCCTAGTCTCACGCCCTTTCTTCATCTGGCCAGAAAAACTCTCGGGGTGAATGGCCGCAGGCCAGAGGGGCAGACAGCCCCTCCAACCGATAAATCAAAACCAGTCGTCAATCGTACTGCACAACCTCCACCTCAATCCCCTCGGGCGCCAAAAAGTAAAACCGACGCCCCGGCTCATACTCCGCATGATGATGCGCGATCAGCCCGCGGGCGACAATGCGCGCTTCGGTGACGTCCAAATCGTCCACGACCATGGCAATATGGCCCAATGGCCCTCCGGCGGCGATGTCCTCGTCTGTCTCATACACCGCCACATAGCTTGTCTCGCTGCCCACATGGCGGGTGTAACCCGCGCCGTCCGTCGATGGGCCTTCCCACCGGACGTGCCAGTCAAACACCTCGCACAACATGGCGGCAAACCCTGCGCCGTCGGCAACCATAATGTTCACATGTTCCAACTCAGCCACGACGCGTCTCCTCTACACTCCTGAAACATCCTGCATCCAGTTCATGGCCCCAGCCAAGCCCCTGACGCTCCAGATGCTCGGTCACCTCACGCGGCAAACAATCGCGGCGCACTGTGAAAATCCATTTCATCGTCAACTCCTTTATACCTTGACGACACCCATTCTCATTTCTCAAGTTCACTTTAGATCAAGCGGAATTATCGAAAGGCGCATTTCATGCCCCAAACCGGTCTCACGATCGGCGATCTGGCCCGACGGACCGGCCTTGCTGTATCGGCCATCCGGTTCTACGAAACCCACGGCATCGTCCATCCCGTGCGGAATGCGGGCGGTCACCGCCGGTACGGCGCCCATGATCTGCGGCGTTTGTCCTTTGCCATGATCGCCCAGAAACTTGGCCTGCCGCTGTCAGACATCGCCGCTCATATGACCGGCCTGCCCATCCACAAAGCACCCTCCAAAACCGACTGGACACGCATCTCCACCGCCATGCGCGCCGACCTCGACGCACGCATCACGGCGCTGGAACGCCTGCGCGACAATCTGGACGGCTGCATCGGCTGTGGCTGCCTCTCGCTTGAGGCATGCGCGCTGTACAATCCCGACGACACCCGCGCGTCCGACGGCACGGGCCCACGCATGCTGATCGACGATTGACACCCCTCAATCAGACGGGTCAAGTCGCGCCATGAAACTCTCGCATCGCATAACCCATCTCACCCCTTCCGGCTCCGACGGATGGGAGGTTTTCTACAAAGCGCGTCGGATGAAAGCTGAAGGTCAGCCCGTGACCGAACTCACCATCGGTGAACATGACATCCGCACCGCTGCCCCCATCCTGGACGCCATGCATGCAGCCGCCAAATCAGGCCACACCGGCTATGCGATGGTGCCGGGCACCGATGCGCTGCGCGACGCTGTGGCCGACCGCATCGCGGCCCGCACGGCTGTGCCCACAACCCGTGACAACATCCTGATCACCCCCGGCGGTCAGGCGGCCCTCTTTGCCGCACACCATGCCGTCCTCGATCAGGGCGACCGCGCGCTCTACATCGATCCCTATTACGCCACCTACCCCGGAACGATCCGCGGTGTGGGAGGTGATCCTGTCGCCGTGCCCGCCCGGGCCGACACCGGGTTTCAGCCCAAAGCAGCGGACATCGCCGCCAATGCCGAAGGCGCCAAAAGCCTGCTGATCAACACACCAAACAACCCCACAGGCGCGGTCTATGCCCGCGACACCTTGGACGGGATCGCTCAGGTCTGCATCGATCACGACATCACCCTGATCTCGGACGAAGTCTACGACACCCAAGTCTGGGATGGCACGCACATCAGCCCCCGCGCCTTGCCCGGCATGGCCGACCGCACACTCGTCGTAGGCTCAATGTCCAAAAGCCACGCCATGACAGGCAGCCGCGTGGGCTGGGTCTGCGGTCCGGCGGAGGCCATTTCGCACATGATCAATCTGGCCACCCACACGACCTACGGCGTGCCGGGCTATATCCAGGACGCCGCCCTCTTTGCGCTGAACCAAGGCCCCGTCCTTGAGGATGAGGTCGCAGCCCCCTTCCGCCGCCGCCGTGCGGTCACCGAGGCCCTTCTCTCAGGCCAAAACACAGTCAAAGCCAGCCCCACCCAAGGCGCGATGTATGCGATGCTCGACATCCGCAGCACTGGGATGACCGGCAATGATTTCGCCAATGCCCTGCTCGATGCGCACCTGATCGCCACCATGCCCGGCGAAAGTTTTGGGCAGGCCGGCGCGGGCCACGTGCGGGTCGCCATGACGATCGATGACGACAGCTACGCCACAGCCATGCGCACCCTAATCGATTTCGCCGCAATGCAGGCCACCTGACGCCAAATCAAAATATCACGGGCGCGCAGCGCACAATCAGATCACGGCCCCTTTGCTTTTGCAGCAAGGCACGATATGGCGCGCGCAACGCTTTATCTGTCCGGTCTGTATCGTCTGCACCGGACCGCCCGAAAGGATCTCGTTTCCATGGAACTCCGCAATATCGCCATCATCGCCCACGTTGACCACGGCAAAACCACACTGGTGGATGAGCTGCTGAAACAGTCCGGCACCTACCGCGACAATCAGGCCACGACAGAACGGGCCATGGACAGCAACGATCTGGAACGTGAACGCGGCATCACGATTCTGGCCAAAGCCACCTCGGTGGAATGGAAAGACCACCGCATCAACATCGTCGACACCCCCGGCCACGCCGATTTCGGCGGTGAGGTGGAACGCATCCTGTCCATGGTGGACGGTGTGGTCCTGCTGGTAGATGCCGCCGAAGGCCCGATGCCACAGACCAAATTCGTGACCTCCAAGGCGCTGGCGCTGGGCCTGCGTCCCATCGTGGTTCTCAACAAGGTCGACAAGCCCGACGCGGAACCTGACCGCGCGCTGGATGAATGTTTTGACCTCTTTGCCTCGCTGGATGCCACCGAAGAACAGCTTGATTTCCCACATCTTTATGCCTCTGGCCGCTCTGGCTGGTGTGATGCCGATCTCGACGGCCCGCGCGAAAATCTCGACGCGCTGTTCGATCTTATCCTTGATCACGTGCCCGCACCTGCACAGGTCGCCGCCCGTGATGAACCCTTCCGCATGTTGGCCACCACGCTGGGCTCCGACCCATTCATCGGGCGCATCCTGACGGGCCGTGTGGAAAGCGGCACGCTGAAAGCCGGTGAAACCGTCAAGGCGCTGAGCCGTGAGGGCGATCTCATTGAAAACTTCCGCTGCACCAAAATCCTGGCGTTTCGCGGCTTGGGCCAACAGCCCATCGATTTGGCCGAAGCGGGCGACATTGTGACCCTTGCAGGCATGACGAAGGCCACCGTGGCCGACAGCATCGTCGCCACCTCCGTGGCCGATCCCCTGCCCGCGCAACCGATTGACCCGCCCACCATCACCGTGACCTTCGGCATCAACGACAGCCCGCTGGCGGGCCGTGACGGCAAAAAGGTGCAGTCCCGCGTCATCCGTGACCGTCTGATGAAAGAAGCCGAATCCAACGTCGCCATCAAAATCTCTGACACACCCGGTGGGGAAGCGTTTGAGGTCGCAGGCCGCGGCGAATTGCAGATGGGCGTGTTGATCGAAAACATGCGCCGCGAAGGGTTTGAGCTGTCAATCTCCCGCCCTCAGGTGCTGTTCCAAGACATCGACGGCGCCAAGCATGAGCCGGTTGAGGAAGTCACCATTGACGTGGATGACGAATACTCTGGCGCAGTGATCGAAAAGCTGACCGGCGCGCGCAAAGGCGATCTGGTCGAGATGAAACAAAACGGCGGCAAGACCCGCATCATCGCCCATGTGCCGTCGCGCGGGTTGATCGGCTATCACGGTGAATTCCTGACCGACACGCGTGGCACGGGCGTCATGAACCGTGTGTTCCACGAATGGGCCCCGCACAAGGGCGCTATTCCTGGTCGACGGGCGGGTGTTCTGATTTCAATGGAGAACGGCACATCCGTGGCCTATGCCATCTGGAACCTCGAGGATCGCGGCAAGTTCTTCATCGGCGCGCAGGAAGCCGTCTATCAGGGCATGATCATTGGTGAACACAGCCGTGAGAACGATTTGGAAGTGAACCCCCTCAAGGGCAAAAAACTGACCAACGTGCGCGCGTCAGGCAACGACGAAGCCGTGCGTTTGACGACGCCGGTCAAGATGTCTTTGGAAGAGGCCATCGCCTATATCGACAACGACGAACTGGTTGAAGTCACACCCAACGTTGTGCGTCTGCGCAAGCGCTATCTGGACCCGCATGAACGCAAGCGGATGGCCAAGAAAGACTGATCAGGTCTCGGACAGGCTTTGCCTGTCCGATCCGCCGGGGGCCAGCCCCCGGTCCCCCGGCATATTTTTGAAACAGCGAAACCAAACGGGGCGTCAAGCCGCGCGTGTGACCATGTCTCCGACGGTGATGAGCCCTGGCTGTAGAACTGTGGCACACCATCCGCCGTGGCCGCGCATGGCAGAGTAGGCACCGTAGCCCATCGTCTTTTCCATGCGGGAACACGGCGCGCAGACGGTGGTGAATTCGACGATCGCCTCTCCAATGCGCACCGGGTGATTGCGCAAAGCCGTGAGGTTGATCCCTGAGATGACCACGTTGCGACGCAGGGTTTCGGGTGCGACCTTATCAAGACCTGCGAGGCTTGCGATGACGGGAAGGTGTTCTGCCTGAATGAGGCTGAGCGCGCGTTTGCCTGCGCGGGCATGGTCCCCCTCCAGTCCGCTGTCTGTCAGGGCCGCACTTTGCACCGACACGAGGTTTTCCAGCCGCGCGGGCCGCAGTCCAATCCACTCTATGCGGCCCGCCTGTGCGTGGCGGGCCAACATGTCAGCAAAGCTGTAGGGTTCGCTCACCCTGCGATCACGGCCTCGGCCGCAGCGATTGCGCTTTCGGCGTTGGTCACATCTTTCGCACCACCTTGGGCCATATCAGGACGGCCACCGCCGCCCTTGCCGCCCAACTCAGCCACCGCGGCGCGTACAAGATCCACAGCGCTGACCTGATCCGTCAAATCCTGTGTGACGCCAGCGGCCACCGCAACTTTGCCATCAGCGTCCGCGATCAGCAGAACAGCACCGCTGCCCATCGCCCCTTTCATGTCGTCGATCATACCGGGCAAATCCTTACCAGTGACGCCTTGCATCACCTGCGCCATGAAGGACACACCGTTCACGTCCTTCGCCTCAGGGGCCGCAGCACCGCCACCCGACATGGCCAACTCGCGGCGCAGCTGGGCCACCTCATTCGTCAGCGCCTTGCGTTCGTCCATCAGCGCTTTGACACGGTCGGCCGTCTCAGACCCCTTCGATTTCAGCAAACCTTCGACCCGCGTCAACGTCCCGTCGCGGTCGCGCAAATGGTCCAACGCGGCCTGACCTGTCAGGGCCTCTATCCGGCGCACGCCAGACGAGGACGCCCCTTCAGACAAAAGCGCAAACACGCCAATGTCGCCAGTGCGCGCCACATGGGTGCCGCCGCACAGCTCAATCGAATAGGTCTGCCCGTCGGGCCCCTTGCCCGTCGGCGCATCGCCCATGGACACCACGCGGACTTCATCCCCGTACTTTTCACCAAAGAGCGCCTGCGCGCCCATCGCACGTGCGTCATCGGGTGTCATGATGCGCGTGGTGACAGCCGTGTTCTGCTGGATGAACCGGTTCACATCCCGCTCAACCTGTTCCAACTCTGACGTGTCCATCGCTGCCGTATGGCTGAAATCAAACCGCAACCGATCCGGCGCATTGAGAGAGCCGCGTTGCGCCACGTGATCGCCCAAAGCCTCGCGCAGGGCCTCATGCAAAAGGTGCGTGGCCGAATGGTTGGCACGGATCGCCCCGCGCCGCGCAGGATCAACCACAAGTTCAGCCCCTTGACCGCGTGTGATGGTGCCAGAGGTCACGGTTGCGATGTGCAAAAACAGACCAGCCGCTTTCTTCGTATCGGTGATCCGCGCCTCACCGGTTTCGGTGCGGATGGTGCCGGTATCGCCGACCTGCCCCCCGGATTCAGCGTAAAACGGCGTTTGGTTGAAGATGAGGGTGACCTCCTCCCCCTCGCCCGCGGCCTCAGCCGCCTCAGTGCCGCTGACAAGGGCGACCAGCTGCCCCTCGGCCGTTTCGGTCTCATATCCCAGAAACTCGGTCGCGCCGTGAGTGTCGGCCAGATCGAACCAAATGGCCGCATCCGCCGCGGCTCCTGTGCCCGACCAGGCCGCGCGGGCCTTTGCCTTTTGCTCTGCCATGGCCGCATCAAACCCATCGGTGTCGACACCGCGGCCCTTTTCGCGCAAGGCATCCTGCGTCAAATCCAACGGGAAGCCGTATGTATCATAAAGTTTAAACGCCGTCTCACCGGGCAAATCAGCGCCATCAGCCACATCGACCAGGGCATCATCCAACAATTTCAGCCCGCGATCCAATGTCGTCTTGAACCGGATTTCTTCATTGAGAAGCGTATCCTCGATCAGCTTTTGCTCCTGTCCCAATTCGGGATAGGCCGCGCCCATTTCGCGCACCAATGCGGGCACCAAACGATGCATCACAGGGTCCTGCGCGCCCAACAGATGTGCATGACGCATAGCGCGGCGCATGATCCGGCGCAGCACATAACCTCGCCCTTCGTTTGATGGCAGCACGCCTTCGGCAATCAGAAACGACGTAGACCGCAGGTGGTCGGCAATCACACGGTGATGCACGTTCTGATCACCAAAGGGATCCGTCGACGTCGCATGGGCCGACGCCTCAATCAGGGCACGGAACAGATCGGTCTCGTAATTGTCGTGCCCCCCCTGCAGCAGCGCGCCAATGCGTTCCAACCCCATGCCGGTGTCGATGGATTGCATATCAAGAGGCTTCAGGGTGCCGTCTTCGAATTGTTCGTTCTGCATGAACACGACGTTCCAAATTTCAATAAACCGGTCGCCATCTTCCTCAGCCGATCCAGGGGGCCCGCCCCAGATGTGATCGCCGTGGTCGTAAAACACTTCCGTGCAAGGCCCACAGGGGCCCGTTGGGCCCATGCGCCAGAAATTATCATCCGTCGCGATGCGGATGATCCGGTCCTCAGACACACCAATCTTCTTCCACATTTCAAACGCCTCGTCGTCCGTGTGGTAGACGGTCGTCAGAAGCTTGGATTTATCGATGCCGAAGTCTTTGGTCAAAAGCTCCCATGCAAAGGGAATGGCCTCCGCCTTGAAGTAATCCCCGAATGAGAAATTCCCCAGCATCTCAAAGAACGTATGATGCCGCGCCGTATAGCCGACGTTGTCCAGATCGTTGTGCTTGCCCCCCGCCCGCACACATTTCTGGCTGGTGGTGGCCCGTTGATAAGGCCCGCTTTCAACGCCGGTAAAGCGGTTCTTGAACTGAACCATGCCGGAGTTGGTGAACATCAACGTGGGATCATTGCGCGGCACCAACGGGCTGGAGGCCACAACCTCATGTCCCTGACGCTTGAAATACTCAAGAAACGTGGAACGAATGTCACTCAGGCTGGTCATGTGGGGCGTCCTTCAAAACTGTTGCGTTTCAAATAGCCCTGCTGTGGCGCACTGTCCACAGCACACCAGACCCCCTGTCTTTGTTTCACAAATATCCCGGGGGAGTCCGCAGGACGGGGGCAGCGCCCCCCAAAAACAACAAAGCCGGCCCCGCAGGGGCCGACCATTGTCGAACATAACGAACTGGACCTTAGTCCTCCAGCAGTGCGCCGTCGTCTTTTTCTTCGGCGTTGGGTTGGAAATCGAACTCCAGCCCATGGGCCGCACGGATCTTGTCCTCAATCTGCAGCGCGGTGTTGGCGTTCTCTTTCAAATAGGTCTTGGCGTTCTCACGCCCCTGCCCGATCCGTTCGTCCCCGTAGCTGAACCACGACCCCGACTTCTCGACCACACCGGCCTTTACACCCAAATCCAACAGCTCACCCATCTTGGAGATGCCTTCGCCATACATGATGTCGAATTCCACCTGCTTGAACGGAGGCGCCACCTTGTTCTTGACGACCTTCACCCGCGTCGCATTGCCCACGACCTCATCGCGGTCCTTCAACGCCCCAATGCGACGGATATCCATCCGGACGGAGGAGTAGAATTTCAACGCATTGCCGCCCGTTGTCGTCTCGGGTGAGCCAAACATCACACCAATCTTCATACGGATCTGATTGATGAAGATCACCGTGCAGTTCGTGCGGTTGATCGACCCTGTCAGCTTGCGCATCGCCTGAGACATCAGTCGCGCATGCACCCCGACAGAGCTGTCGCCCATATCGCCTTCAAGCTCGGACTTGGGCGTCAGCGCCGCAACGGAATCGACGATGATCATAGATACAGCACCAGACCGCACCAGCGTGTCCACAATCTCCAACGCCTGTTCGCCTGTGTCAGGCTGGGAAATCAGCAGCTCATCAAGGTTAACACCCAGCTTTTTGGCATAGGTCGGGTCCAGCGCATGTTCGGCGTCCACAAAGGCACAAACACCGCCCTTTTTTTGCTCCTCGGCCACACAATGAAGCGTAAGCGTGGTCTTACCTGAGGATTCCGGCCCGTAAATCTCAACAATACGCCCCTTAGGGATGCCGCCAATGCCAAGCGCAATATCAAGGCCCAACGACCCGGTGGAGGTCGATTCAATCTCCTGCACGGCATTGCCGCCCAGCGTCATGATGGATCCCTTACCGAACTGTCGTTCGATTTGCGCCAGGGCTGAATCCAGCGCCTTTTGTTTGTCCGCGGATTTCTTGTCTGCCATGTTGAAAAGCTCTGCCGTTGCCATGATTTGCGTCCTTATCCCACGCCCGCTGAGGGGCTGCAATTGATTGCTTCGTTCACCTCTTGTTCTCATTCTTATGAGATCAAAATAGGAACATTGCAATTAAAATCGTTCATGTCCCATCTTCCCCGCCCAAAGGTTAAAGAGTAGTTTACACAGCAGAAGCAGGAAGGATTGCAGTTCAGGTGCTTGTTTTTGCAAAAGAAAAGCTGGTCTTTTTGGCGGTGCCCAAAACCGGAACAACTGCACTTGAGGCCGCTTTGGCACCCCACGCAGATGTCGTCATGCGCAATCCACCGAATCTAAAACACACACCGGCCTATCGCTATCACCACCAATTGAAGCCGTACTTAGCGGGCTCCGGGCTGAAAGATCTCGAACTGGTGTGCATCTTGCGCGAACCCATCAGCTGGTTGGGCAGCTGGTACAGATACCGCGGTCGCGCAGATAAGGATGGCGCGCCCAACAGCACCAAAGGCATTTCATTCGACGACTTTTGCAATGAATACGCCAAAGGATCGCCCGCAATTTATGCGGATAAATTGGGCTATCCGCCGAAATTCATTCGCAGACGCAGCGGTGACATGATTATTGATCACCTGTTTCAATATGAACAGATGGACAAGGCCGTGGGCTTTTTCGAAGGGCGGCTTGGCGTCAGTCTGTCGCTTGAGCGCCGCAATGTCTCGCCCACAGGTGATCTGACCCTCAGCGACAAAACCGCCGCCAAACTGCGCCGCAAACGGGCGCAAATGTTCGAAGATTGGCACACCGCGCACCGCTAGACCCACTCTAAACTTCCGGAAATTTAGAGGCCGCGTTGGCGAACTTTTGCGTCAAATTCAAAGGGGGGAAGTGGCGGACAGGAAGGGATTCGAACCCTCGAGACGGTCTCCCGCCTACGCACTTTCCAGGCGCGCGCCTTCGACCACTCGGCCACCTGTCCGAGGCGGGGTGTAGCCAAGAATGGGGGATGGGGGCAAGGGCTAAATCAGGATTTTTCTGAACTCGGGTGCGAAATGTTCAAAGGCCCTGATTTCCCACACCATCGCTCATCGAAGGCGAGGGATTTTAAGCCGCGACCCGGCCCTGCGGGGCGAGTTTTTCGGGTCAGATGAAGTCAGGGCGTACGATGGCTGCGCGCTGCGGTCAGAAACAGGACGCCGAGGATCACCTCTGTGCCAGCGGCCACCAGTATATTCCAAGTGGCCGTCCCTGTTAGATAGTGAAAGACGCCAGTGCCCGCGACCCCAAACCACACCAATGCCGCGAGCATAGCAAAGCGGGCCGCGAAGGCCCCTTGGGGCAGAGAGCTCGCCAGCAGCAAAAGCGCGCCTAACCCTATGATTGCGGGCGACAGACGTTGGGCGGCAAAGGGCATGTTGATCGGGTCATAGAGGGGCACATAGAGCGACAGATAGACATGGGGTGCCACCAACAGCAGCACGCCCAAGGCAAGGGCGAAGACACCGGTGATGCGGAACACCCAAAGATACATCATGTCGTCAAATGCACATAAACACGGCGGTTCTGTTTGCCCTTCTTTTCGATTTTGCCAATGCGGATCGGCCCGATCTCGGATGTGTAGCGCACGTGGGTGCCGCCGCAGGGCTGCAGATCGGCGGTGTTCTCGCCTTCCCCAATGCGGACCAGCCTGATGTGTCCCGCACCTTTGGGCGGGGCGACGGACATGGTTTTCACGAGGCCGGGGTTGGCCTCAAGCTCGCTTTGCGTGATCCATTCATCACGGACCACGAAATCGCAGGCGATCAGCTTGTTCAACGTGTCTTCCAGCGCGGCCTTGTCCTCGGGCGGGTCGACCATATCGAAATCCAGACGCCCCTTTTCGGCGCTGATGGACCCGCCCGTCACAGGCAGCGGCACGACCACTGACAACAAATGCAGCGCCGTGTGCACCCGCATATGCCGGTGGCGTCGTTCCCAGTTGAGCATTTGCATGACCCGCGCGCCAACAGGCGGCAGCGGGTTGGGTTCGGCGGGCACCAGGATGATGCTCCCCCCCTCGCCCTTCACGGTCGTTGCGATGTCTATCTGACCGCCCTGCCAACTCAGCGTCCCGCTGTCGCCCGGTTGTCCACCGCTGGTGGCATAGAAAATCGTGGCGTCGAGAATGATCCCGCCCTCATCGGTGACGGCAAAAACCTCAGCCGAGGCGTCGCGCAGATAAGCGTCTTCGATGAAGGTCTGTTTGGTCATGCCTCGCCGTCCCCCTCTGGCGTGTCGGCTCCGTCGTTGTCTTTTTGCGCAGCGTTGGTCGGTGTCTGCGGGGCCCCGTTGCTGTAGGTCAACGTCTCAGGATTTCGCAGCCAGACATCCCGCTGGGCAAACGGGATTTCAATCCCTGCCTCGGCAAAGCGCGCGTTGATCGCGTGGTTCATATCGGAATGCACCGCCATGACCCAGTTCACATCCCGCAGAAACGCGCGGATCTCAAAATCAAGACTATCCGCCCCGAACCCGCGAAACAGCACGGACGGCTCTGGACGCGCCAGCACCATGGGGTGATTTTGCGCAATGTCCGACAGGATCTTATGCACTTTGTCCGTGTCGGTGCCGTAAGCCACGCCCACGGGCACGATCACACGGCCCACATTGTTGCCACGGGTCCAGTTCGTGACCTGCCCGCTGACCAGATCGGCGTTAGGCACGATGACGTCGGTCTTGTCGAAGGTTTCAATCCGGGTGGAGCGCACGGAGATATCGCGCACATAGCCCATGCGGTCGCCGACCTCGATCCAGTCGCCTTCGCTGATGGGCCGTTCGATCAACAAAATAATGCCCGCCACAAAGTTGCTGACGATGGTTTGCAGGCCAAACCCGATGCCCACAGACAAGGCACCGGCCACAATGGCCAGCCCGCTAAGATCAATACCAGCCGTCGTGATGGCGATCAGCGCGGCAAGGAAAATCCCCACATACCCCATGCCCGCCACAATCGCGTTTTGCCCGCCGATATCCAGTTTCGTGCGCGGCAGAACCGTCGACCGCAGGGCGGCCTGAATAAGCCGCGTCACGGTATAGCCGATGATAAAGATAATCAGGAACGTGAGGAACGACGTGGGCGAAATGCGCGTCGCACCAATGGCAAAGCCCTCGCGGAACCGCGCCCACAATTCGGTCAAGTCAGTGACTTGCGCGCCCCAGATCACCGCAAGGATCGGCAGGGACACAAGGATCAGCGCAAAGCCGATCAGCACGGGGATCAACGCATCTTGGGCGGCGTTTTCATTGGACGACAGCAATGTATACCCATCGACCGACAGCCGCTGCAGAATCAACAAGATGCCCAGCACATAAAGCGTCACCCCCGCCGGAAACACGATGGCGCTGAACGCCAGCGGATAGCCCAAACAGGCCAGCAGAACCGCCACAATGGCCGCGCCTTTCAGCCCTCGGCTGGCCATCCCGCGCAAGGATTGCCGAAACGACCGTGCCGCGTCTGCGTCTTCGTCAACACGGTCGCGGCGCAATGTATGCCCCAACCAGAAGACCGACCAACTCAGAAGCGCACCCATCGGCAGCATAACAACCGAGGCCGCCTGCCCGCCCAGCGTATTCAGCGACACAAACAGATCGAGATATGCAAACGCCATCAACGCATAGCCCGTGAGAACAAACCGACGACTGGCCCGGGCGGACCGATCTTCATCAAGCTTGAGAGGATGGTCATCCGCCGTCCGCCCGCTGGGCAACAAAAGGCCCGACAACCAATGGGCCAGGATCGGGAACAACCCGTATTGGGGCAACGCCGCCACCAGATCAGACGTGCGGCGGCCCAGCATATTGGACAGCTCCAGCGCCTCGGAGAGCGCAACAAGCCCCAAAAACGGGATGATAATCTGGCCCAGGGACAGCACAAACCGCACGACCCCCTGACCGCGCCGTGTGCGGGCCACCAACACGCCCTCAAGCTGGCCAAACCACGCCCGCCCCCGCATGACCAACACCAAGGCCACCCCCAACAAGGCAAGAATGGCAGGCAGGTTGCGGGTGAAATCCTCACGGCGACTGGGGGTGCTTTGTCGGGTCGTGACCTCAAACGCGGTCGAGGTCACGCCGCTGACAAAGGCGCTGATCGCAGGCCCCCATGTGGTGGGCACCAAGGGAGAGGTCAGCCGTTCCGTAAATTGCTGCGCCTGCCTGTCGCGCACGATGGCATCGATCTCCCCGATCAGCCCGTTGGCGCGGGTGTAGGCCTCATCCGCCAGCCGTGCGGGGGCGCGCAATTCTTGCAGACGTTCGGTTAGGGCGGCGCGGCGGGCAATCACCCGCGGGTCTTCTTCGCCTATGTCCGGCGCTGTGCCCAAGGCGTCGATCTGGTCTTGCACCGTGGCGATGCGGGCGGAATTTGTGGATTGCCGCGCCAGAAAGATATCGCGCCAGTCCACCAATTCAACGCGCAGATCAGCCAACGCAGCGGAGGTCGTTTGACCCGCCTGAATGGTTTCGCCAGCCTCTTGGCTGAACGCCTCCCACTCTGGCAGGTCTTCAAAGACGGCTGGCAAAGCGGCCGCTGCGGCGGCTTGTTCGTCCGTCAGCTCAACCGCGCCTTGATCGGTGGGCGTTTCGTCTGTGGTGGCCTCCTGCTCTGCGGATCCGGTCAGATCGTCCAATACGCCCGTGGACTGTGCCACGGCCTGCGGCGGCACCACAGCCAACGCCACCCCAAGGATCATCGCCACACATATGGCAATCCGTAAGATCATACGTCTTCCATCACCGACGGGATATCGCGGGCGGGCCGGTCCAACCATTCGGGAACAGGCAGGCCCTTTTCGCGCAAAAATTCCGGATTATAGAGCTTGGATTGATACCGCGTGCCATAGTCACACAGGATGGTCACAACCCGATGGCCCGGCCCCATGTCGCGCGCCATGCGCACAGCGCCTGCGATATTCACACCGCTGGACCCGCCCAGACACAACCCCTCGTCCGCCAGCAGATCAAACACGTAAGGCAACGCCTCGGTGTCGTGAATGTTGTAGGCGAAATCCGGTTTCAGGTTCTCAAGGTTCTTGGTGATGCGCACCTGCCCGATGCCTTCGTTGATCGACCCGCCTTCGGTCATCGTCAGCTCACCCTTGGTGTAGTAATTGTAAAGAGCGGCCCCATCTGGATCCGCCAGCCCGATCTTGACCCCCTTGGGCTGCAACACCTCAGCCACGCCCGCCAATGTCCCGCCGGACCCAACAGCGCAAATGAACCCGTCGACCTTGCCGCCGGTCTGATCCCAGATTTCAGGCCCTGTGGTTTCAACATGCGCCTGACGGTTGGCCACGTTATCAAACTGGTTGGCCCAGATGACACCTTCATTGCTGGTGCGGGCCAGTTCCTTGGCCAGCCGTTCCGAATAGCGCACGAAATTGTTGGGGTTGCGATAGGGGGCGGCAGGCACTTGCACCAACTCAGCCCCAGCAAGGCGCAACATCTCTTTCTTTTCTTCTGATTGCGTCTCAGGGATGACGATGACGGTCTTGAACCCCATGGACGCACCAACCAACGCCAGCCCGATACCGGTGTTGCCTGCCGTGCCCTCAACGATCGTACCACCGGGGCGCAACGCGCCGCGTTCAATCGCGTCGCGGATGATAAACAGCGCCGCGCGGTCCTTGACAGACTGGCCAGGGTTCAAAAACTCCGCCTTGCCCAAAATCTCACATCCCGTGGCCTCGGACACAGCATTGAGACGGATCAGGGGCGTGTTGCCGACAGTCTCGGCGAGATCGGAACGGATGGTCATGGGCGCGCCTTTCATTGCATTGGGTCCGGTGTATTGGACGCAACCCATGGCTTCAAGCAGAACGCGCCCCCTTGCGAGGGCAGCACGCTAGGCGGCCTCAGCCTTCAGGCGTTCACGGTTGCGCGCCAACCAGTGCCCCGCCACCAACAAGGGCAGCAGGTTGAACCGACCGGACGACAGGCCCTGATCAAATTCGTCCCACTCCATGACGTGCGACCGGATGTCTTCGGCCTCATCCTCAAGCCCGCCGATGTGCGCGGCCACATCGGGCAGATCGCATTCGCCCACGTAAACAAAGAAATGTTCCGTCGTGGTGCCGGGGCTTGGGTAGGCCGCAGACACCGTATGCAGCGCCCGCACGTCCACGCCCGCCTCTTCGCGGGCCTCACGGCGGGCGGCCTCCTCCGGCCCCTCACCGGGATCAATCCGGCCCGCGATGGGTTCCACCGTCCAAGGGTTCGGATCACCGCGCATATAGGCGCCAGGCCGGAACTGTTCGACAACCATCACACGGTCGCGCACCGGATCATAGGGCAGCACGATGGCGCAATCGACACCCACAAAAACCGACCGGCTGACCGGCTCCGACATGGACCCGTCAAAACGGCGGAACGCCAAATCCATCTCCTGAACAGTGAAAAAGCCTGAATACGCCTTGCGTGCCTCAATCACCTGAACATCATCGCGGCCCAAATCGCCCTTTGCGGCCTCACGCATGGCACGCTGACGCGACGCTGCCCGCGCCATCATTTGCGGATACTGCACGCCCATCTCACGCGGGGTGAATTCGCCATAAAGGCCCATGGCTTCGCGCGCGGTCAGCGTTGTCACCTCCCCGTAGGCGGCAGCCCACCCGCCGAAATCCCACGGCTTGGCTGGCTCCCACCGGCCCTCTTCGGGCATATAGGCTGTGACATCGCGCTGGGCTCCGGTCTGATCGGTGACCGTAAAAGCAACCCGATCATACCCGAAAGCCTTTTCATAAAAATCGAGGCGCATAAGCGCCTCATCGTCCAGCCCCGACAGGATAATCCCAGACGCCACCGCATCCACCTGCGCAGACATCATAGGAAACACCTGTCCGGCCACACGGTCCACCCCGTGCCCGTCTCTGGTGGCGGGGGTACACTTCTGCGCCACCGCCGCGTCCCCGCTGACCACCTCTAGCAAAGGAAGATGCAGCAACGTGCCGAAAATAAACAGATCCATCAGGTAAACCTGCGCCCAAAAAACTCAGTCACCAGGCCACCCACAAGGCCGCCCACCAACAGGGTTGAGATGATTTCAGGCGTGGCCATCATCATCCCGTGTTCGATGAACAGCGCAAACACATCCGTCACAGCCTCCCCCGCGCCGTCATAGCGTTTGCGCAACGACAGCTCGATCATCACAAAGAACGAGTTGAAGAAAAGCCCCATCACGACCAACGCCACCAAAGTGGTCAAACCGTAACTGATCGCCGACACATAGCCCGTGCCTGCCCGTGGCCCCGCCACCTTCCATCCCACAAACAAGCCAATCGCGGTGTTCAATTCCTGAAACCAGCCCAAATTCGTGCCTTCGGGAAACAGCGGCATGATCAACAAAGAGACATACCACGCCAGCGCCCCGAAACAGATCGCGCCGACCAAACGTCCAAATGTTGGCATATCCCTGCTCCCGATTTTTATGTGGCGCGGCCCCGCACCTCTCTCGGGTGCCTAGTTGGTGGGCTTTGTCACCGTAATTTGCGTTACATCGCAAATACCCCCGCGGAAGGCCCCCGCGCAAGATGTAAGGTAAAAGTTCCACATCCGCTTGAACCGCTCATCAAAGCCCAGATCAGCCACATGATCCCACTTTTCGTTAAAGGTCTCATACCAACGGCGCAGCGTTTCCGAATAACTTTGCCCGAATTCCACACTCTGCGTGACCTCAAGCCCCGATGTGCGGATCACATCGCGCAGGATCGTGGGCGCAGGCAACATGCCACCCGGGAAGATGTATTTCTGAATGAAATCGACGCCGCGTTTATAGACGTGCCACCGGCGGTCCTGCACCAAAATGATCTGGAACGTGCCCCGTGCGCCGGGCTTCAGCCGGTCGCGGACAGTGTCAAAATAGGTGGGCCAATATTTCTCACCCACGGCCTCGAACATCTCGATGCTGGCGATGCCGTCATAGGTGCCGGTCTCATCGCGGTAGTCCTGCAGCTTGAACTCCACCATGTCGGAAAGCCCAGCCTTTTCAATGCGATCCACGGCGTAGTTATACTGTTCTTGGGAAATCGTCAGGCAGGTAACGCGCAGCCCCCGCTGGCCTGCGGCGTATTCCGCAAACCCACCCCAACCGCAGCCGATCTCAAGCACATGATCCCCGGGCTGTGCGCCCATCTCATCCACCATAGAGGCATATTTCTGCGTCTGCGCCTTTTCCAGATCCTCTTGGCCCGTCTCATATTTGGCCGACGAATAGGTCATCGTGTCGTCCAGCCACAGCCCGTAGAAATCATTGCCCAGATCGTAATGGTAACTGATGTTCTTTTTGGCCTGCCGCTTTGAATTGCTCTGCAACCAGAACCGCAGTTTTTCATACGTCCGCACAAGGCCCTGGCCCGGGAACCCATCGTAGATGTCTTCCGCGTCGTCGCTGACCAAATCCATAAAGGCCATCAAATCCGGCGTGGACCACCACCCGTCCATGTAGGCCTCCGAAAAGCCCAAATCGCCCTCACGGATCAGGCGCGCGAACAGATCGGGGTTGTGAACCTCAATCACCGCCACATAGCCTGGCTCAGGCGCTTCGGCGCGAAAGGTCCGCCCGTCTGGCAAAATAAAATCTACCCGCCCGCGCTTAAGACCTTTGGACATGGCAAAGACCTGTGGGAAATAGCGGGGCAAATTGGCCTGCCCGTCCGTCGTGGTAAGGATCATCAGAATTCCAAGTTGTTGTTTTCTTTATTGAGATACGCAAGACGCGCGAGATCGGTTTCGCAATTGTTAACGAAACCGCAGAAAACTGTCACGCGTTACGTGTCACATTAAATTGACAACTCAAAAGTCGCGGTTTTCATAGGCCTCAAGCGCCCGTTTGCGCCCCTCTGACGCCTCAACGATCGGCTTGGGATAGTCATCATCCGGTGACATGGGCCAGCTTTCGGGGATGGCGTTAAAATAAGACAACGCCGTGTCGCTGGGGCTGCCATACCGCTCCGCGATCCATGTCTTGCGATACTGTCCGTCCCGGTCGAATTTCTCCACCTGAGTGTCTGGATTGAACACGCGGAAATACGGCGTTGCATCCGGACCAGACCCCGCCGACCACTGCCACCCCATGGCGTTGCTGGCAGGGTCCCAGTCAATCAGGCAGTCCTCAAACCACTTCATCCCGATCTTCCAGTGACATAAAAGGTGCTTTGTCAGATAGGACGCCACAATCATGCGGCCGCGGTTGTGCATCGTGCCGGTGACATACATCTCACGCATGGCCGCATCGACAAAGGGCAGCCCCGTGCGCCCCTGTTTCCACGCCTTCACCTCCGCCTTGCGTTCATCCTCGTTCCACGGGAAGGCATCCCAATCTTCTTTCCAGTTATCCGTTGTGATGCGCGGGGTATGATGGGCCAGATGATAGGCAAATTCACGCCAGACCAGCTCTTTGCAAAAGGTCTCCGCCCCCTTTTTGCCTTCGGCCATCCCACGCCGGCCTGCATGCCAACAAGTGGCGGGGCTGATCTCTCCGTAGGTCAGGTTTTCGGACAGTCGCGATGTGCCATCCACGGACGGCAAATCACGGTTGGTGTCATAGCCCTCCACCTTATGGGCCATAAACGCGCCGAGCCGCCCTCGCGCGGCCTCCTCACCCACACACATATGGGGGGCCAAAACGGCCGCCCCCCGCCGCATCGCGTCACCCAACCCCCAATCATCCAGATCATCGCTTTCGGGCCAATCCGCAGGGGCGGGAATATCATCGGGGGCGGGCACTGGGGCCGCCACATCGCGGTCGCGCACCATCTTCCACATGGGCGTAAAGACCTTGTAAAACCCGCCGGTTTTTGTCTCCACTGTCCAAGGTTCAAACAGCAAATGACCCGCGAAGGATTTCGCCTCAACCCCGTCGTCCTTCAAAGCCGCCTTAACCTTGGTGTCGCGCGCCTTGGCCTCAGGATCATACAAACGGTTCCAATACACGGCCTCAGCTCCCGTTTGCGCGATGACCTCCCGCAACACGTCCAAAGCCGCGCCGCGCCGCAAGATCAAACGCGACCCTGTTTCGGCCAAAGCCCCCCCAAAAACACGAACCCCTTCGCCAAGACGAAACTTCGGCGCGGCCCCGTGGCCTTCCACCACCTCATCGCAGATAAACAGCGGTATCACAGGCCGCCCGGTGTCGACAGCCGCCGTCAACGCCCCATTGTCGCTCAGCCGCAAATCACGGCGGACCCAATAAATCACAGGTGTCGCGGATGTCATGTCGGGGGCTCCTTCGCTTTGGCCGGAACCTAACCCGCCAAAACGATGCGCCAACCCTTCATCTGACCAAAAAACTCAAATCCGCCGGCCAGCGATCAGGCGCGGCACCTGACGGCACCGCACCCGTTTGCCAAATCAGGCGTTCACGTCAACGACAACACGCCCCTTGACCTGACCCTTCAGGATATCGCGCCCCAAGCCAGGCAGATCAGACAAGGTGGCAGGCTGAACCATCGCCTCCAGCTTCTCCATCGGCAGATCCTGCGCAATCCGTGCCCAGGCCCGCACACGATTGTCATAGGGCTGCATGACGCTGTCGATGCCCAACAGGTTCACGCCGCGCAGCAAAAACGGAATGACGGTGGCAGGCAAAGCCGCCCCACCGGCCAGACCCACAGCCGCAACAGAGGCCCCGTATTTCATCTGCCCCAGCAAACGCGCCAACATCTCACCGCCCACAGCGTCCACGCAGCCGCCCCAGGTCTCCCCTTCAAGCGGACGCTTGGTCGTTTCGTTCAACTCCTCACGGGCCACGATCTGGGTGGCACCCAGCGAGGTCAGATAATCCGCCGTCTCAGGGCGGCCCGTCACACCCGCGACCTCATGCCCAAGATTGGCCAAGATGGCCGTTGCCACGGACCCAACACCGCCAGCGGCGCCCGTCACCAAAACTGGCCCGTCCTTGATACCGTGATCCTCAAGCGCCATCACGGCGAGCATGGCAGTGAAACCAGCCGTGCCCACCGCCATCGCCTGACGCGTGTCCAACCCTTCGGGCAAAGGCACCAACCAATCGGCCTTCACCCGCGCTTTTTGGGAATATCCGCCCCAATGGGCCTCGCCCACGCGCCAGCCTGTCAGCACAACCTTGTCACCGGGCTTGTAACGGTCATCGTCCGACGTCTCTACGGTGCCCGCAAAATCAATGCCCGGCACATGGGGATAATTGCGCACCAATCCCCCCCCGGGGCCGATGCACAGACCGTCCTTGTAATTGACCGTGGAATACTCGACCGCGACCGTGACCTCACCGGCGGGCAAGACGTCCTCACCGATCTGTTGCACGGATGCAGAGGTCTTCCCCTCGTCGTTCTTTTCAACCACCAAAGCGTTAAACATATCGTTCTCCTGTGTTTGCGGGCCTGTCTAAAATTCCGGAATTTTAGACCCGCGCTAAATCCAGAATGTTTCGTGTACAATGGCCGGAAAAACGCCGGCCTGCGTGACCACATCCAAATCCGTCCCCTGATCCCAGTGGGTCAACCGGACCATGCCAATCCCGACATTCTGTTCGAAATCAGGGCTGTAGGCCGCAGAGGTCACCTGCCCCACCTGGCGTTGCCCGTCCATCAGCGGCCAAGCCCGATCACAGGGCGGCAAATCGCCCTCAATCCGGATTGCGCGGATCTGTTTGACGGGGCCTTCCTTACTGACGCGCAACAGCGCATCGCGGCCCACGCATCCAATCGCCGTCTGGGTCGAACAAAACCGCCCCAGTCCCGCCTCATGCGGGGTGTTTTCGCGGGTCATGTCGTTGCCATAAGACAGCAAACCGCCCTCGATGCGCTCAATCAGGTTGGGGCAACCGGCATGCACGTCAAGATCACGCCCGGCCTCCATCAAGGCATTCCACAACGGCATCCCGTTCTCGGACCCTTCGACATAGACCTCAAATCCGCCCTGTTTCGAATAGCCAGACCGCGCCACGACATGGTCTTTGCCACCAAATTCAAACATCCCGTAGCGGAAAAACTTGATGTCGCGGACCTTGTCGCCAAAGACCCGTGCGGCCAGCTCATCGGCCAGAGGCCCCTGAATGGCCAAGGGCGACACATCCGGTTCATCGACCAGAACATCCATGCGAAGACCGTAGGCCAAACCCTTGATCCACAACAACAAATCACTGTCCGCAATCGACACCCAATAGCGATCCTCCGCCAGCTTGACCGCCACCGGATCATTGAGCATCCCACCGGTTTCATCCACCATCGGCACATAATAACACATGCCCGGCAACATGCCCCGCAGATCACGCGGCGTCAGCATTTGCATCAAACGGCCCGCGTCCGGCCCGCGAATTTCCACCTGTCTCTCGACAGCGACATCCCAGACCTGCACAGCGGTCTTCAAATGCCGGTAATCCTCAACCACCGACCGAAACACCGTGGGCAGAAGCATCCGGTTGTACACCGTATAGCCCTTGACCCCAGCCGCCTCGACACCCTCAGAGAACGCCGTGCGACGCACGCGGCGCGAACCTGCAATCGTTGCCATATTTCCCTACTCCGCCATCAAAGAAAGATCAGTGTCGATGGGCGTCTGGCCCGCCGCCGTCATCATCGCGTGGATCTGGCCACGGTGATGGGTCTGATGATTGAAAAAATGAACTGCACACAGCGTCTTGGGGTCCCGCATGGTTTTGTCCAGCATCGTGGAATACCACTCCAGATCGCCCGTCAAATCGACCTCTTTCAGCCCTGCCGCCCAAGTGTTGATCCGCCCGTCCGTGATAAACCGCAAACGGTCCCACTCTGCTTTGTTGGGCGTCATGTCGCGGTGTTGTGCGGCGGGCACGTCCGGCGGGTCACCGGCCCCAAACCGGCTCAGCCACAAGATATCCGCCCACAGAACGTGGTTCAGCGTGCCAAAGATCGACCCGAAAAAAGCGCCGCGATCCAGCCGCAACTCTTCTTCATCCATCGCCTTAATAAGGTTGCGCAAGCCATTGTTTTGCCACTGGTTATACTGCGCCATCGTCCGGCAGTACTGGCCTGTGATCATGGCTTGGGGCCTTTCCAGTCAATCGGGCAAATCTCTGCCGACATACCGCCAAAGTCCCAAACACGTCCGTAATCACGCACCTTGGATTTCAAACCCTTGGCCGCAATGATGTCCGGCCCCATCCAGTATTTGGAATTTGTGATCATGACCGGATGATCGGGATTGCCCCCATCGATCATCTCAATCTCACCGGCAATCTTGCGCCCGATGTAAAGGCCGCGCTTTTTGCCGTCCCGCACGATTTCGACCTTCTCCCGCTCCGCCCCGATGATCTCGGACACAAGGAAGGTGAACAGCCCTGTCGTCCCACCTGCCTGCCCCGAAAAGATCTTGAGCAAGCCGTTATACGCCTTCTGCGTGGACCGTTCATCCACGTAAGCCGCCACGCGCCAGTTGCCTTCGCCCATACGGCCCGGAATATCGACCAGCAGGCCCACGTTCAGCCCGGCCAGATCCTCGCCCTCAAAATGCCCCTCATCAATGGCAATGGCCATCCACGCATGGCAGTGCCCTTCGGTGGGTGGATGCGCGCCAAGAGACACAACGCAAGGGCAAAACACCGTGCAAGAGCAGTTCAAAAACAGCTCGCCCTTGATGGCCCATTCCGTGGGCTTCATCTTGCGACGCAACGGATTGCTTTCCATTTTGCTGTCGATGCGCTGCGACACAGGCAACTTATCAGACGGTGCGCGGTCCTTCGTGGCCATGGGCCTCTCCTTCACAGATACGCCCAAACGGGCAAAACGATGCCAGCCGCGATCAAAACGACCCCAGCAGGCTTTGTGATAACATGGCCGATGCTCGGCACTTTTTCCAAAATCATAAACACAGTGGCCAGCCCCATCCAAAGGAGCGACATCACACCGCCGACAAACCCCAGCGCCATAAAGCCCCAACAGCAGCCCACGCAAAACGCGCCCAGCCCAAGCCCCATGCGCAGCCCGCCCCCGAACCCGGTGCGCCAATGGCCCACAAAATACATCATCGGGCTGTGGCAAACCCCATGGCAAATCTCCTTCGCCCGTGTGAACTGATACGCCCCCACCGCGATCAGCAAAGCCCCCGCCAACAGCGCTGAATGCGCAATGCCAAGCGCATCAATCGCACCCGCCGCGATCAGCCCCACCTGCACGACAGAAATCAACGCCGCAAAGCCGACCCACACGATGAAATAGCCCAGCAGCACGCCCGTCCAGCCGGCACGGGTGCCATTGGCGCTCACCATCAGGTCTTCGTAGCTGCGCAACGTGGGCACCAAGGTCGGCAACATCATCGCCGCCATCATGATGGCCCACATGGGAAACAAGACCCCAAACGTCACCATCGGCATCATGTTCTCGCCCACGGGCCGCCCGATCAGATCAAGGCCGGACATAATGGCCATCATGTACATCACCGCCCATGCCAGCACGATTGCCGCAAAAAACGCAAGCCAAAGGACCGAACGTGCGTTCAACAAGGATGTCACTCTGGTTGTCATGCTCCAGCGCCCTCCCAAGCGGCCTGAATCAGTGCCAAATCATTTGCCAACTAAATGTCAGACGTTTAAATGTCTGACAAATGAAAAATGCACCTGACCTCTCCGCCCAAATCGCAAAATCCATCCGTGATGCCATTGTCTCCGGTGACCTGGACGTCGGCGACCGCCTCCCAAGCGAGGCTGAGCTCAGCGACCAATTCAACGTCTCCCGCTCCACCGTACGTGAGGCGCTCAAACGCCTCGCGGCCCAATCGCTCATTCGCACCCAGCGGGGCGCCACGGGCGGCGCCTTTGTGAACAAACTGCGGTTTGAGGACGCCTACGGCCAGCAAATCACCACCTCCGCCCTGCTGCTGAGCATGAATGCAGTTGATTTCACCACCGCATGTGAGGCGCGCTTTGCCCTTGAACGTGCCTGCGCGCCCCTGTCCGCCCAACGTCGCACCGCGGATCATCTGGCCACAATGCGCGCCGAAATCACCCGCCAGGCCCAGCCGGGTCTTACGGATGAGGCCTTCTGCGCCTCCGACGTGGCCTTTCACCGCGCGCTGGTGGATGGGGCGGGCAATCCGGTGCTCAGCTACCAACTTGCCGGCGCGGTTGAGGCGATTGAACCGCTGATGAACATGATCACCTTCACCGCGCGCTCGCGCGACCAGATCGTAGCCCTGCATCAAGGTCTTGCCGACGCGCTTGAGGCCCGCGATACAGACGCCTTGGTCACGGGCCTCGACACGCTGGCGCATTACACCGCAGATCTCGGTGCCACCGTCGCGGCAAAACAGAAAACACCACAAAAAGGGAACTGATCCGCCCCGTCTCACGTATCCCCCCATATCGCCGCAGAGGATCCCATGGATTACATCAACATCGCCATCGCCCTTCTCACCATTGCCTTCGGTGCATTCGGCTTTCTGGCCCCCCGCTACACGGCGGGCGCTCTGGATTTGGAACCCACAGGCTCCACCATGGGGCTGAGTGAACTGCGCGCAGGCTCAGGCGGCCTGTTTGTCGCCATGGGCCTCTGGTGCCTCATCACACTGGACCCGGTGGCGTATTTCGCCCTCGGTGTGGCCTATCTTGGCGCAGGCGCAGGCCGCGCGCTCTCCATCGTCACCGACAAGCCCCCCTTTAAAAAAGCCCTCGTCTTTCTGGCCTTCGAATGGCCCCCCGCGGCCTATCTGATGTGGGCCAACTGGCCCGCCTGACCCGCAGGCCAACGCCCATGATCGGGCACACCGCCCCGTTTCGCTGTTTCAAAAATATGCAAATCCCCCCTTTGCAACCCCGCGCCACGCTCCCTATATAGGGATTGTCCTTCGGGACTATGAACATAAACGCGCTCGTAATAAGCGGATCGGACCCGGGGGCGGTACCCGGCGTCTCCACCAAAAACCTTCATTTGGGGTGTGCGGGGACGAAACAGGATCGACGAACGTCTAAAGGGGTTAGCTTTGTTTCGGTGAGATACCACCGTTATCGGTTCATCTAAGCTAGTTGCAAATGACAACAATGCTCCGGTTGCACTCGCAGCGTAAGCTGTGCGGAATACCGAAAATTAAGCCCTAGGCCCTAGCAGGTCTAGGCGGGGTTCGCAGGCACCTGGCAACAGAAGCCTGCACTTCCCCCCCCCTGCGTTTGATGACCTCTCCCGCCACCCATGCCTGTCGTTGGTGCCCCCTGCCTGGACCCCTGCGGCAACAGAAGCCTGCACTTACTCCCCCTTCGTTTGATGACCTCTCCCGTTCCCTGTCATTGCCCCCAGCCACCAAGACTGTTCTACATCAGCCCGCGCACGTCCAACGGGTTGAGGACCGCAAGGGACGAAACACCCCTCTTTTCGATGCGCAAAATCAGGTTACATTCAAAGACATGAAACGCTTGATCACGGTCCTCACCCTCTTTGCCTCCCCCGCAATCGCCTGCGACACGGCGTTGTTACTGACCATCGATGTCTCCAACTCCATCGACGTGGCCGAATATCGCCTCCAGACCGACGGTATGGCCGACGCCGTTTTGGATGAAGAGGTGTCCGAAGCACTCATCCAAGGCCAGGTGGCCGTCGCTGTCATGCAATGGTCCGGCGTTGACCGGCAGGAAATTTCAATTCCGTGGCGCCAGATCCGAACACTGGCCGATGTCCAGACATTTTCCGCCGACGCGCGTCTGATGCAGCGCGCCTTCGTGATGTCCGACACCGCCCCCGGTGAGGCCATCATGTTCGCGCTGGACTATATGGAACAGGCCCCCAGCTGCACCCGCCAAGTCATTGATATCTCAGGGGATGGCACGCCCAACGCAGGCTCCGACACCCGCACGGCCAGCCGCGAGGCCGAACGCCGCGGTGTCACCATCAACGGCATCGCGATCGAAAGCATGGGGTTGGCCATCACGAACTTTTTCACCCGCCACGTCATCACCCGCGACGGGTTCGTCATCACAGCCCAGCGGCACCGTGACTACCCCCGCGCCATTCGTGAAAAGATCCTGCGCGAAGTGTCCCGCATCTTCGGGTGACCAGACTTTCCTCGAAAGTCTGCAGCCAAGGTCTCGCGAGACTTTGGATCACAACGGCAACGCCACCGTCGATTTGATCTCTTCCATACTCAAGAGAGCGGTCACATTGTAAACCCGCACCTCTGAGATCAGCGCCTGATAGAATTCATCATAGGCCCGCGCGTTTTTCACCCGCACTTTCAGGATGTAATCGATGTCACCTGCCAACCGGTGCGCCTCTTGCACCTCGTCGTGATCCATCAATGCTTTCAAGAACTTGGCCTGCCATTCGGCCTCATGCTCGGACGTGCGGATCAGCACGAAAAAACAGGCCTCAAACCCTAAGGCTTCAGCGTCCAGCATGACAGTATGCTGGCCGACCACACCGGCCTCACGCAGTTTCCGAATCCGGTTCCACACAGGCGTTTTCGACGACCCGACCTCTTTGGCGATATCGTCCAGTGACCGCGATGCATCCGATTGCAACGCCTTGAGGATTTTCCGGTCCAACTCGTCTATCCGAACATCCATTCGCTTTTTGCCCTTATTGGAAAACAACCTGACTGACCTTAGCGTTAGACAGAACAATCATCCCTTTCAACCCCCTCAGGGGCGCAATTCGCAGAACAATATTCTATATTCTGCAGAAGCGAAGAGGTGATCCATGAAGCACTTTCCAATCTTTCTGGCCGTCGAAGGCCGCCGCATCGTCCTTGCGGGCGGGGGCGATGCCGCCTTGGCCAAACTGCGTCTGATCCTGAAAACGCAAGCCAATATCACAGTCATTGCCGCCGACGCCGCCCCCGAAATTCACGGCTGGGCAGACGCGGGCAAACTCACCTTGATCCCACGCACGATGGAGCCGGGCGACGCCATGTGTGCCGCCCTCTTCTATGCCGCCCATGAGGATGCGGTCGAAGACGCCCGCACCGCGGCCCTCGCCCACCGCGACGGCGCGCTGGTCAACATCGTCGACAATCTGGGCGACAGCCAGTTCATCACCCCCGCCATCGTGGATCGTGACCCCGTCACCATCGCCATCGGCACCGAGGGTGCGGCCCCCGTTCTGGCTCGCGCGATCAAAAAAGACCTCGAAGAAAAACTGCCCGCCTCTTTGGGCACGCTGGCCCGCATCGGCAAAGGCTTTCGCAAAATGGCCGAGGCCCTGCCCTTCGGCGTGGCCCGCCGCAATTTCTGGTCCGACTATTACTTCAACGCAGGTCCGCGCGCGGTTGCGCAAGGCGAAGACGCCGTTGAACCTGCCCTTCATGCCCTGCTTCAAGACCACCTCAACACCGACGCCAAGCCGGGTCATGTGGATCTGGTCGGCGCAGGGCCGGGCGATCCGGATCTGTTGACCCTCAAAGCCCGCAAGGCCCTCGATAAGGCCGATGTGGTCATCTACGACCGTCTGGTCACCCCCGAAATCCTTGAACTGGCCCGCCGTGAGGCCGTGATGATCGACGCGGGCAAAGAAGGCTTCGGACGCGCCATGGCGCAAGACGACATCAACGACCTGATCGTGCAGCACGCCCAGGACGGCCACCACGTAGTGCGTCTCAAGGCAGGCGACCCGACGGTCTTTGGCCGTCTGGACGAAGAAATTGACGCGATCACCGCCGCCGACATCTCCTATGCCATCGTGCCGGGGATCACCGCCGCCTCCGCCGCTGTAGCGGGCATCGGGCAAAGCCTGACGAAACGTGGCCGCAATTCTGCGGTGCGCTTCATCACCGGCCACGACACCAAGGGCTACGCCGATCACGATTGGCGCGCACTGGCCGAGGACGGTCAGGTGGCCGCCATCTACATGGGCAAAAAATCCGCACGTTTCATCCAAGGCCGGTTGTTGATGCACGGGGCCGACCCGATGACATCTGTGACGATCATCGAAAACGTCTCCCGCACGGATCAGCGGGTCATCCCGACCACATTGGGCGCGCTCGAACCCACGATGACCGAGGCCAGATTGACCGGCCCCGCCCTCACGTTCCTCGGCCTCGCCCCCCGTGATGCGCTGGCGGCCAGCCATACGCCTGCCATACGCCAGCCATACGCAAACCATACCGCCAATTTTGCCCCGCAGGAGGCCCTCTGATGCCCCGTCAATTCACCCCCAAAGTCGTGACTGCGAACCGTCTGCTCGAAGGCGACGCGGTCTGGTTCACGGCCCAGGACACATGGTCCACCGACATCGCCGATGCGGAATTGATGACAGATGAGGCCCACGCCGATCTGCGTCTGCTTCAGGCGCAGGGTCAAGCAGACGTCATCGCCGGCGCTTATCTGGCCGATGCCAAAGAGGGCGACAACGGACCCGAGCCCACCCACTTCCGCGAGGCCTTCCGCACCCGCGGCCCGTCCAATTATGCGCACGGCAAGCAGGAGCAAAATCATGTATAATTACAATGACTTCGATGAGGCTTTCGTGCGTGAACGTGTGGCCCAATTCCGCGGTCAGGTGGAACGCCGGATCGATGGCTCCCTGACCGAGGATGAATTCAAACCCCTGCGTTTGATGAACGGTCTGTACCTGCAACTGCACGCCTACATGCTGCGCGTGGCCATTCCATATGGCACATTAAACAGCGCGCAGATGGACCGCTTGGCCCATCTGGCAGAGACCTATGACAAAGGCTACGGCCATTTCACCACGCGCCAGAACATCCAGTACAACTGGCCTGCCCTGAAAGACGTGCCCGACATGCTGTCCGACCTGGCCGACGTCGGCATGCACGCCATCCAAACCTCTGGAAACACAATAAGAAATGTCACTGCCGACCACTTCGCAGGTGCCGCCAAGGATGAGGTCGCAGACCCCCGCCCCATCGCGGAATTGCTGCGTCAGTGGTCCACGGATCACCCTGAATTTCAGTTCCTGCCCCGCAAGTTCAAGATTGCCGTGACCGGTGCGGACAACGACCGCGCCGTGATCCGCGCCCACGACATCGGCCTGCAGCTGTTGGACCAAGACGGCCAGCCTGGCGTGCGCGTCATCGTCGGCGGTGGCCTTGGCCGCACCCCGATGATTGGCAAGGTGCTGCGCGATTTCCTGCCCTTGGAAGACCTGCTGCCCTACACCGAGGCCGTCGTCTCCGTCTGGAACCGCTTGGGCCGCCGCGACAACAAATATAAGGCGCGCATCAAGATCACCGTGCATGAGCATGGCATCGATGAGATTTCCAAACGCGTGGAAGACCGTTTTGCGGCCATCAAGCCGTCATTCTCGGGCGTGGACCAAGACATGTTGCGCGATATCGAAGCCCAGTTCGCAGCCCCTGCGTTCCGCAATGCTGAAACGGACCTCTTTGACAGAGCTTACGCCGCAGACCCCTTATTCCGTTCCTGGGCGGACACGAACCTGACGGACCACAAGGCCGACGGCTACGCCATCGTCAGCATCTCGCTGAAAAAACATGGGGCCACCCCTGGCGATGCCACAGCAGATCAGATGCGCGTGATGGCAGACCTTGCGCGTCAGTTTGGCCATGATGAATTGCGCATCAGCCATGAACAGAACGTCATCCTGCCCCATGTCCACAAATCGGACCTGCCTGCGATTTACAAGATCCTGCGGGCAAATGATCTGGCCACCGCCAATATTGGCCTGGCCTCTGACATCATTGCCTGTCCGGGCATGGATTACTGTGCTCTCGCCACAGCGCGATCAATCCCCATCGCGCAGCAGATCGCAGAACGGGTCGATGCGTTGAAAATCGAACATGACGTGGGCGAGATGAAGATCAAGATCTCAGGCTGCATCAACGCCTGTGGGCACCACCACGTGGGCCATATCGGGATCCTCGGCCTTGATCGCGCGGGCGTCGAAAACTACCAGATCACGCTGGGCGGGGACGCCACGCAAGACGCCGCCATCGGAGAGCGCGCGGGCCCCGGCTTTGCCTACGACGAAATCGTGCCCGCGATTGAGCGCCTGATGCTTGGTTATCTTGATCTGCGGGTGGACGAAGGCGAGACCTTTATTCAGACCTATCGTCGTCTGGGTGCGGCCCCTTTCAAGGCAATCCTTTACCCACAGGAGGCCAAATCCCATGCCGCTTGACGGACGTACACAAACCCTAAACCGCCTGTTCGCCGACAAACCGGCACAGGATGTCGTGGTCCATGCGTTGACAATGCTGGGGGAAACCGCACTCGTCAGCTCCTTCGGGGCGGAGTCGGTGGTTCTGTTGCACATGGCCGCACAGGTGAACCCGGCGGCGCGCGTGGTCTTTATCGACACCGAGATGCTGTTTGAGGAAACGTTGCAGTATCAACAGGATGTGGCAGATGCCTTGGGCCTGACGAATGTCGAAGTGATCCGTGCCCCACGGTCCGCGGTGTTTGAGCACGACAACGAAAACCTGTTGCACTTGCACGATCCCGATGCCTGTTGCCACCTGCGCAAGACCGAGCCTTTGCAAAAGACCCTGCGTGGAGTGGATGCCTGGATCACGGGGCGCAAACGGCATCAAGGCGGGGCCCGTGCGGCGTTGGATTTGTTTGACGTCGACCGCCCCTTGGGCGAATTGCCCCGCATCAAGGTTAATCCGCTGGCCCATTGGGACACCGAAGATCTGCGCGACTACATTGAGACACACAATTTGCCGCGTCATCCGCTGGTCGCCAAGGGCTATCCCAGCATCGGCTGTGCGCCCTGCACGTCGCCAGTTGGCCACGGGGAAGCGGCGCGCGCGGGTCGGTGGCGTGATCAGAGCAAGACGGAATGTGGGATCCATTTCGGCAAGGACGGCGCGGAACGCACCGTTTGAAGTGAGTTTTTCTGGTCAGATGAAGGGGGGCCGCGCGTCTCTCTCGGCCGTATGAGAAAGGACAGATGATGTCTGTGATTGTGAATGATAGCGGGTTTTCTGCGGATGACTGGGGCGCCCAGATCGTGCCATTGGAGGAGCTTGCCGCCAATGATGGGGTGGCCATCGGGGTGGATCTGGCCTCGGATGCGGAGCCTGCCGCGTTGCGAGGCCGGTTGGACGCGATTGATCTGATCCGTGTGGATTTCCCCAGTTTTTCGGACGGGCGCGGGTTTACCATTGCGGCCCAGCTGCGCCGGATGGGGTTTCAGGGGCGGTTGCGGGCCCGGGGTCATGTGATCGCGGATCAGTATGCCATGGCCCGCCGGTCAGGTTTTGACGAGGTTGAGATCAACGCTGATCTGGCTGCACGGCAGCCACAAGATCAGTGGCTGCGGCGCGCCGATTGGCAGGCCCATAGCTATCAGGCCCGCCTGCGCGGCTGACGCGCCCCCTTTCCCTGACCAAGATCACAGCGTAACTAAAGGAACGCAGGCTGTACCCTGCGCCAGATGCACATGACAGAAATGACACCCGTGACCCAAGAGAAAACCAAAGCTGTCCCCGCCCTGCCTGACGCGCAGACGGTGACCGACGTCAAACACTACACCGACCGTTTGTTCAGCTTCCGCTGCACGCGGCCCGCATCGTTGCGATTCCGGTCGGGCGAGTTTGTGATGATCGGCCTGATGGGCGACCCGCACCCTGAGACCGGCAAGCAAAAGCCGCTTTTGCGCGCCTATTCCATCGCCTCCCCCAGCTGGGATGAAGAGATGGAGTTCTATTCCATCAAGGTGCCAGACGGGCCGCTGACCAGTAAATTGCAGCACATCAAGGTGGGGGACGAGGTGATCTTGCGCCCCAAACCTGTGGGCACGCTGGTGCATGATGCGCTGTTGCCAGGTCAGCGGTTGTGGTTCTTTGCCACCGGCACCGGATTTGCCCCCTTTGCCTCGTTATTGCGCGAACCGCAGACCTATGAGGATTATGATGAGGTTATCATCACCCACACCTGCCGAGAGGTGGGGGAGCTGACCTATGGCCGCGATCTGATCGAGAGCCTGAAACAGGATGAGCTTCTGAATGACGTCATCGGGGACGGTTTCTGGAAAAAGATCAAATACTACCCCACCACAACCCGCGAAGAGAGCCCAAAAATGGGCCGGATCACCGATCTGATGAAATCGGGCGAGGCCTTTGCCGATCTCGGTGTAGAGCCTTTGAATGCAGAGACAGACCGCGCGATGATCTGCGGCAACCTGGCCTTTAATCTTGAACTCAAAGAGATGTTCGAGGGGTACGGGCTGGAGGAAGGCGCCAATTCCAAACCCGCCCATTACGTGGTTGAGAAAGCGTTCCTCGATTAAGGAACGCACACTTGAATGCAAAAAGGGCCGCTCAATCGAGCGGCCCTTTCATTTTCGGCCAGTGCGTTACTGACCCAGTCTTACTGACCCAGGCGTTCGCCCAGACGCTGCAATGTCCCTTCCAGAAGATCGGGATTGCGCTGCGCGCCGATCAGGGCTGCGCGGGACACGGCTTTGGTCTGATCGTCCAGCGAGGAGTTTTCGATCAACTGTGCCACAGCGTCAAAATCGAAGCCGTCGGTTGTCAAAAGAGTGCTGAGATCCATGCCATCGGCAGCCTCGGCCACATCGCTGATTGCCTCCTGTGCGGCCTCACCAGCTTCCACGGCTTCTGTTGCCAGTTCCGTGGCGACATCAGCGGCCTCAGACACTGTTTCGGCCCCCTCGGCGACAGCGTCGGCTGCTTCTGCAGCGGCGGCATCCTCAAGGGCGGCTGCGGTGTCTTCAGTGGCGGCTGTGGCGTCTTCGACGGCGGCAGCGGCGGCAGCTTCGGCGGCGGCAGCTTCGGCGGCGGCGGCAGCCTCTTCTTCGGCAGCAGCGGCCTCGGCGGCGGCGGCTTCTTCAGCAGCGGCGGCAGCGGCAGCTGCCTCTTCTTCAGCGGCAGCCGCGGCGGCAGCAGCCTCTTCCTCAGCAGCGGCGGCAGCAGCAGCGGCCTCTTCCTCAGCGGCAGCGGCGGCTTCTGCGGCTTCGTCGGTTGCGCCTTCGACAGCACCCTCAACCGCGTCAGAGACGTCTTCAACAGCCCCCTCGACCGCATCGGCGGCCCCCTCAAGCGCCTCACCTGCGGCATCCACAGCGCCTTCGGCTGCGTCTGCAACAGCATCCGCTGCGCCTTCTGCGGCCTCAACAGCACCTTCCACAGCGCCTTCAACGGCATCCGCCGCGTCAGAGGCCATCTCACCGGCGGCGTCCACTGCGTCACCTGCTGTTTCAGTCACAGCATCCGCGGCATCAGACGCCATGTCTGCGGCGCCCTCAGCGGCGTCCGATGCGGCCTCAACAGCGCCCTCTGCGGCGTCGGATGCAGCCTCAGTTGCGCCTGCAAAAACTTCAGCCGGTGCTTTACCGTTTACGCCCCACTGGTAGCCAAAAAAGCCCAGCACTGCGATGACGAGAATTGAGATCGTCCCTCTCATGATCATTGTCCTTCAAACAAACATGGCCCCCAAACTGGACCTTGGACGGCTATATGACATGCGGTCCTGGCAATGAAAAGCGGGAAGCGGGGGGCACCATTCCCCTGAAATTGCCGTCGTGCGAACTGCATTTGCGCCTTGAAGTAGCCTTGCGTCAGGTTTACCTTACAGCATTCATAGACAAACAATCAAAGGACAAGACCCATAGCCCGCAGACCCCACAACGCGCCGCCCCAACGTGAAACCGGCCCGCGCGTCAACGACCGTATCCGCGCCCCTGAAATCCGCCTGATTGGCGCTGAGGGTGAAAACGTCGGCGTCGTCAAACCAGAACGCGCTTTGATGATGGCGGAAGACGCCGGTCTCGATCTGGTCGAAATTTCACCCAATGCCACCCCTCCCGTGTGCAAAATCATGGATTTTGGCAAGTTCAAATACGAACAGCAAAAACGCGAGAGCGAGGCCCGCAAGAAGCAAAAAGTCATTGAGGTTAAAGAGGTTAAATTCCGGCCTAACACCGACACCAACGACTACGACGTGAAAATGCGCAACGTCTTCAAGTTTTTGGAGAACGGCGACAAGGTAAAGGTGACCTTGCGGTTCCGCGGCCGTGAAATGGCCCACCAGAACCTGGGCCGTGAACTGCTTGAACGTGTGGCCGAAGACACCAAAGAACACGGCAAGGTCGAGAACTTCCCTAAGATGGAAGGCCGTCAAATGGTCATGATGATCGGGCCTTTGCCACAAAAGGGCTGAAACGGTCACGGCGCTGAACGCCTCGTGCATTCCGCGATTGCATCAAAACCGCCGTCTCGATGATTGAGGCGGCGGTTCTTTTTTGTCCAATTGACGATAGATCAGGCCGCTTTGGCCACGGCACGTCCTGTCATGACCTTGACCAAATGGGCGCGGTAGTCGCCCGACCCGTGCAAATCGGAAATCATACCATCACCGCTGACAGCCAGATCGGCCAGGGCATCCGCGCTAAAGGATGCCGACAGTGCCGCCTCCGCCTCAGTCCAGCGATAGACACCGTCTTCCGATGCGCCCGTCACAGCCACACGCACACCGTCTGCGAATTTGGCCACCATCACACCCACCAAGGCAAAGCGCGACGCAGGCTGAACGAACTTTTCGTAATGCGAGACCTCAGGGACCGGAAAACGGACCTCTGTGATGATCTCGCCGTCCTCAAGCGCCGTCGAGAACATGCCTTGAAAATAGTCATCCGCTGCAATCTCACGGGTGTTGGTCACGATGGTGGCACCAGACGCCAAGGCCGCCGCTGGATAACAGGCCGATGGGTCGTTGTTGGCCAGGGATCCGCCAACCGTGCCACGATTGCGCACAGCCGGATCGCCAATATGGGCCGCCAGCCCCGCCAACCCAGGATAGGCGGTGGCCTCAGCCGCGACGACCGCATGGGGTGTCGCCCCGCCAACGCAAACCTCGCCGGCGTCCGACATGCACACGCCCTTCATCTCAGGGATGGCCCCAAGGCTCACCAGCGCAGACGGCATCGCCAACCGTTGTTTCAACGTCGGGATCAACGTCTGCCCGCCACCCAAAGCCTGCGCGTCTTCATCACCCAAGGCCTTGGCCGCATCGGCAATCGTGGTGGGCCGTGTCATTTCAAATTCATACATTTCGTCTCTCTTTCCAGACACTCGGGACCTATGGGTCGTCCTGCCTGTCTTTGTTTCTCAAATATCCTCGGGGGAGGCCGAAGGCCGGGGGCAGACAGCCCCCTTGCCCCCTACCCCTGCATCGCAGTCCAGACCCGTGACGGGGTCAGCGGCATATCCACATGTGCCACGTCATGCCCGCCCGATTGCAAGGCATCTACCACGGCATTGATGATCGTCGGCGGCGATCCGATGGCCCCCGCCTCACCACAGCCCTTCACACCCAGTGGGTTGTGCGTGCACGGCGTACCATCCGAATGATCCACCTGATAGAACGGCAGATCATCTGCGCGCGGCATGCAGTAATCCATGTAAGACGCGCTGAGGAGTTGACCGTTCTCATCATAGGTCGTGTTTTCAACCAAAGCCTGCCCGATGCCTTGGGCAAGGCCGCCATGGACCTGCCCCGTCACGATCATCGGATTGATAATGTTGCCAAAATCATCGGCCGCGGCAAAACGGTCCACGGTGACTTTGCCGGTCTGAGGATCGACCTCAACCTCACAGGCATAGGCGCCGGACGGATAGGTGAAGTTTGCGGGGTCATAGAACGCCGTTTCCTCCAGCCCCGGCTCGATATCTTCGATGGGAAACTGATGAGGGATGTAGGCCTTCAGCGCCACCTCTCCGAAGCTGACAGATTTGTCGGTGCCTGCGACGCTGAATTGGCCGTCTTTCAGCTCAATATCCCCGTCAGAGGCTTCGAGCATATGTGCCGCGATCTTCTTGGCCTTGGCGATGATCTTTTCTGTGGCGCGGACCACAGCGGACCCACAGACGGCCAAACTGCGCGACCCGTAGGTGCCCATGCCGAACGGAATTTTCGCTGTGTCGCCATGCACGATATCGATGCTTTCCGCCTCGATGCCCAGCATATCGGCCACCACCTGCGGAAAGGCGGTTTCATGGCCTTGCCCGTGGCTGTGTGCGCCGACCATGACGGACAGGTTGCCGGTGGCGTTCACCCGCACGGTCGCTGCATCGTAAAGACCCACGCGGGACCCAAGCACACCCACCAGATTGGACGGCGCGATGCCACATGCCTCGATATAGGCGTTCACGCCAAGCCCCCGCAGCTTGCCGTTTTTCTCACTCTCGGCGCGCCGCGCGGCAAAGCCGTCGCGGTCAATCATCGCCTCAAGTTTGTCCATCTGCGCGTCGTAATTGCCGCTGTCGTACTCCAGACCGGCGGCGCTGGCGAAGGGGTATTGATCCGGCTTGATGAAGTTTTTGCGGCGGAGCTCAATCGGGTCCATCCCCAACTCACGTGCCGCCATATCGATGACCCGTTCGATGGAATAGGTGGCCTCGGGCCGCCCTGCCCCGCGGTAGGCATCCACGGGGGCCGTGTTCGTGAACACCGCCTTCACGTTCACATAGACATTGGGTACCGTGTAATTTCCGGCCATCAAGGTGCCATGCAGGAAGGTCGGTGTTGCGGTCGAAAAGTTCGACAGATAGGCGCCCACATTGGCCATCGTTTCCGTGCGGAAGGCGATGAACGTGCCGTCTTTTTCGCAGGCCAGTTCGATTTTCGTGACGTGATCGCGCCCGTGCGCGTCTGTCAAAAACGCCTCTGTCCGGGAGGCCGTCCACTTGACTGGACGTTTCAGCTTTTTCGCCGCCGCCAGCACCAAGGCTTCTTCGCCGTAATGGTAAATCTTTGACCCAAAACCGCCGCCCACATCAGGGGCCACAACCCGCAGCTTGTTTTCGGGAATGCCCAGCACAAAGGCCGATATCAGCAGCCGCGTCAGATGCGGGTTCTGCGACGTGGTATAAAGCGTGTATTCATCGGTGCCGGGATTGTAATCGGCAGTGGAGGCCCGTGGCTCCATCGCGTTGGGCACCAGACGGTTGTTCACCAGTTCCAATGTGGTGACATGAGGCGCGTTTTTGATCGCCTCGTCTGTTGCCGCACGGTTGTCTTCGATCCAACCCCAATCGAAACAGACGTTGGTTTCAATCTCGTCGTGGACCAGTTCACCGCCCCCAATGGCTGACGCCATGTCGATGACGGCGGGCAATTCCTCGATCTCAACCTCAAGGGCCTCAACGGCGTCGCGGGCCTGCTGTTTGGTTTCCGCAATGACAGCGGCATAGGCGTCACCCACGTGGCGGACCTTGCCGTGTGCCAGCACGGGCCGCTTGGGTTCCTTCATGGGCTCCCCGTCGCGTGAATTGATCAGCCAACCTGCGGGGTTGCCGCCCACTTCGGTAAAGTCCTCACCGGTGAAAACCGCCAGAACGCCCGGCATGTCCATCGCGGCAGTGGTGTCGATGCTTTTGATCACACCATTCGCCACGTCCGAGCGGGCAAATACGGCGTGGGCCTGACCTGTCAGATTAATATCGTCGGTGTACTGTCCTTCGCCGGTCAAAAACCGGATGTCCTCGCGCCGCGTGGTCGCGGCTCCAATTCCATTGTCCTTTGGCATTCAAAATCCTCCCAAAAAATGGCTCAACGCGCCCTATCGGTCGTCTCTTCGCCTCCTCCTGCGAAGAGAGCCGTAAGGCCGCGATAAGCTGTGTACTTACTCAGCCGCGATGGCGCTTACGTCCTGACCAGATGCGGCCATGATCGCCTTGACGATGTTGTGGTAGCCCGTGCAGCGGCAGATGTTGCCTTCAAGATAGGTCCGCACCTCTGCCTCGCTGGGTTTGGGGTTCTCTTTCAGCAGCGCCGCCGCGGACATGACCATGCCCGGCGTACAAAATCCGCACTGCAACCCATGGTGGTCCTGAAACGCCTGCTGGATCACGTTCAACGACCCGTCCGCATTGGCCTGACCTTCGATCGTGCCCACATCGGCACCGTCTGCTTCCATAGCGAACATGGTGCAGGACTTCACGGCCTCCCCGTTCACATGAACGACGCAGGCTCCGCACTGACTGGTGTCACAGCCAATATGCGTGCCGGTCAAATTCAATCCTTCGCGCAAAAATTCAGCCAGCAAGGTGCGGCCTTCGACCTCACCGCTGACAGTTTTTCCATTCACAGTCATTGAGACCTGTGCCATGGCGTCCTCCCGTTGTTTTGTATTTCCCTAGAGTTAAGCACGCATCGGTTGATCTGAGAACCTCTTTTTCCGCTGCAGTGCCGCATGGGGCGGGGTTCGGCGATCAACAGAGTGTTACCTGCGTGGCTTGCCCCGTTCCGGAATATCCTTGAGCAGTCCGCCCACCCCCATGCCCATGATGTCCGCCGCCGTGACATCCACGCCGCAGATCACACGTTCCATGACCCAATCGGCCCCATTCAACGCGGGCGATCGCGCACATCCCGGAAGGCCAATCACGGGCCGTGACCCGATCTTACCCAAAAACAACAGATTGCCGGGATCGACGGGCATGCCGTAGTGGATGACGTCCCCGCCCGCGAGACGCAAAGCCGCAGGTGCGGTATCGTACAGATCGGACGTGGCGGTGTCTGTCAGGATCAAAATCAGATCGGACCGCGCGGTTTCGATGGCCTCACAGATGGATCTTTCCTCATGGGGGACGACAAGACGGTCCGTCAGCGACACCCCGAACCTGTCCAACCGTGTTTGCATCGCACGACGCCCCTTGTCCGGCGGGGCCTGCGGACGGACGCGGGTTTCAATCAACGTGGCTGTATCCAACACCGGCGGTCGAAGGCCAATCGCACCGCATGCAACCGCACCTGCGTCATGCAGCGCCCGCTGAGGCACCGCAAACGGGATGATCTTAATCGTCGCCATGAGGCCACCCGCGCCCATCCGCATCCATGGCTGCACGGTGGCCACGGTGATGCCCGGATCGACGGCATTCATGCGGTGGATTGCGTCCACCTCCAACGCTGCAACCCCAGCACAATCGGCCTGAATGTTCACCCGCCCGCCAAGGGCCGTGCTCATGTGCACGCAGGGCTGCCCCTCGATCAGCTTGCGCGCCACATAGGTCGCGGCCTCATTCTCGACGATGTCGCCTGCGTCAAGCTGTGCCACTTGCACGGTTTCGACCCCCGCCGCCAGCAAAGCGGTGACGTGGTCCGACGTCAGCTTTGTCCCCTTGGCAATCACGTTTGAACGCGAGCTTTTCCCCGCACAAACCGTTGCATGAGCCAAAATAGCCCCCTCCGCCGCCAAGACCGGAACACGGTGAAAGTTCACGCATCAGCCCCCTGACGCAGACGTGCGGTCACCTCGGCCATGATGCTCACCGCGATCTCAGCCGGGGACCGCCCGCCGATATCAAGGCCCACAGGGGCCGCGATGCGGGCGATATCCTCGGCGGCAAAGCCTGCCTCCTGCAGTCGCGCCACGCGTTTGGCATGGGTCCGGGTTGAGCCGAGACAGCCAAGATAGAACACCGGCGCGCCCAAGGCCGAACGGATCGCCGGATCGTCCAGTTTGGGATCATGGGTCAAGGTCACGACCGCCGTGCGCGCATCAAGACCCAAACCGGCCAAAGCCTCATCCGGCCAATCGTCACACATCGTGGTGTCCGGGAACCTGTCAGGTGAGGCAAAGGCGGGCCGTGGATCGACCAGCGTGACCGCATACCCACAAGCGCGCGCCATCGGAATTAGATGTTGCGCGATGTGAACGCCCCCCACCACGACCATCCGCAACGGCGGGTTGTGAATGGCCACAAAGGTGCGCCCATCCGCCTCAATCCCCGACCGATCCAAACGAAACCGATCAGGGTAGGCCGCCAGATCCGACAAATGCCGCGCATCCCCCTCAAGGTCGGCCACATAGGCCACCGGCGTCATCGTGGCCCTTCTGGCCACCAAGGTTTCCAACAGATCGACAGGCATCGCCTGCCCCACGGGTTCCACCAGAACGCGGATGCGCCCGCCGCAGGCCAGACCGACGGCAAAGGCCTCATCGTCAGTCACGCCAAACTCCAACAGACGCGGCCCACCGTCCTCCATCGCCTCGAGTGCCTCGACGATCACAGCGCCTTCCACGCACCCGCCCGAAACAGACCCTTCCATCCGCGCGTTGCCATCCATCACCAACTGGCTGCCCACAGGCCGCGGGGCCGACCCCCAGGTTTCAACCACGGTTGCAACGGCCACAGGCGCGCCCGCGCGATGCCATGCCAAAGCTGTCTCTGGAATCGCGTCTGTTTCGGTCAATGATCGCCCTCAGGCAGCACAAACACCTGTCCGGGGTAAATCAGGTTAGGATCGCGGATACGGTCGCGGTTGGCCTCAAACACAGTGACATAAAGGACTCCCGCCCCATAACGTTCTTCGGCAATGGCCCACAGGGTCGCCCCCGGCTGAACCGTGCGCGTGGCAACCGTGAACGACGGATCATCCACCTCCTCGGCCAGAACATCCGCAACCGTCTCTGGGTCTTCGCGCAGAAAGGGGGTTTCGATGCGGCTGACCACATCGCCGCGCGCGTCCACCTCATCAATCCGCAACGTATAGACACCTGTGTCCACATCCGGCAGGTCACCACGCCATGTGCCATCTGGGTCAACGGGCAACCGGCTGACGGGGGCGTTGTCCACGTAAACCTGCACGAACCCATCACCCAAGGCACGCCCCCCCAGCACCACATCCCCATCCGGATCATAGGTAATCGTATCCAGTGCCACACTCGACATCACGGCTGGTGACACATCGGAAAGATCGGGCTGCACCACCTCAACCCCCTCGTTTGTGATGGCAAGGATGGCAGGCGCTGTGGGTTGGGCAGCCTCAACCGGTTCCACCGGGGCCACAGTTGGGGCTTGCGCCACTGTGGTTTCAACCGGCGGCGCCTCAGGTGGGGTGTCTTCGGTTACGTCCGCAGGCTGAGGTTCCGGTGCTGCCTCTTGCGGTGTCTCTGTATCAACCCCAGTCTCCGCAACCTCCGTGGCGGTCTGCGAATTGACCGGCACCTCAGCCGAGGCTGGGTCTTGGGTGGGGGCCACGGCCTCCTCCTCAGACGCGGTGGTTTGTGTCACGACAGGCTCCGCCGCCGCCACCACAACGGGCGCGGGGTTGGCCTGCAAAACGAATGTCCTGTCCGCGTCAATCGCCGCCCCATCAGGATCCGCAACAACAGACACCACCCGCGGCACATCCGAAAACCCCAAGAGGTCCACGTGGAAAAAGCCCCCCTGCCCATCCGCCGTCAGACGCGCCACCTCTTGGCCGTCAACACGGATAGAAACATCTGCCCCTGGCTGAGTGGTCCCTGCAAGAACCAACCCGCCATCAGCCTCAAACCGCATATCCGTCAGCACAGGGGGCTCAAGGGGGGCGGGCGCGGGCTCCGTGATCTCATCGGGAACGTCCGCTTGGCTGACGGGCTCGTCCACCTCTTGCGGCATAGCTGCGGCTGTATCCGCCACATCGTCTTCCACTGCAACAGGCACTTCGGCAGGTTCCACCACGGCGATGTTCGCAGCCTCGGCAGGCTCCTCACCGGCGATGTCCGCAACCTCGACAGAACCCCCTTCCGTCGCGGAAGGTGCCGCACCCGTCGATACCGCTGCGGTGACGGCATCCTCGGTGGGCGCATCGGCCGGTGGCACGGGCCGAAAAACGACCGCCGCTGTCACAGCCGCAGCCACGACCCCTCCGCCCAATAAGGCAAGTGTTGATGTCTGCACGCCTGTCCTCCCCGACATGTGCCGCCCCTGCGGACAGCCCTAGCTGTCACGCAGCCTTGGCAGACCTTAACAACGGCGGTATCAGGGGTCAAAACAACCTTTACATCTCCCTCGAACCTGTGATCGGAAGTCATCATGTCCCAGCGGCCCTTTTCTGTCTGCGTCTATTGCGGATCCCGCGACGGGTCTGACCCCGCCTATGCTGGGGCTGCCGAAGACACAGGCAAGATGCTGGCTCGTCAAGACTGGCGGCTGGTTTACGGTGCGGGCGACGTCGGATTGATGGGCCGCGTGGCCCGCGCCACGCAAACGGCAGGCGGCACGACGTTTGGCGTCATCCCGCAACATTTGATGGATTGGGAGGTCGGCAAAACAGACCTGTCGACATTTATCGTCACCGAAACCATGCACGAACGCAAAAAGGTGATGTTGATGAACGCGGATGCGATTGTCCTGTTGCCCGGAGGCGCAGGCTCACTCGATGAGATGTTCGAGGCCCTGACATGGCGCCAACTTGACCTGCACGCAAAACCCATTGTGGTGCTGAACATCAACGACTATTGGGCCCCACTGTTGGATCTCATGCATCACGTGGTCAACCAAGGCTTCGCCGATGCTTCGCTGTTGGACTTCATCACGATGGTGGATACGGTCACGGCACTTGAAGACACCTTGTCACAGCATGCCAATTGACCGCCCGTTGGACCACGAGGATTCAAAATCCATGGCGCTGCGCCCTGCCTTCTTTGGGTGAAAAATACCTCCGCCGGAGGCCCTAAAATTATATAATTTTAGGACAGGCTTCCCTCTCGGTGTAAGCGAATGATCCGCGGGCAGAGGCCGGTTTTCAAGCCTGCATGGGACAGTGTCGTCGCCATAACGCCCAACGTTCATGCAGCATGCAGTCCAAGCTTGGTGACGATTTTGGACCAAGCTTCAACAGTTGCCACATCGGGATGGCTTGCGCCTGAGAAGTGCGTGACGCGTGTCGGCTTGAAACCGACGAACCCCAGTATCTGCGACCGCAGCTGTCGCACCATCGCGTATCTATAAACAAAGCGGAAAAACCAGTTTGGTGTGTCTGACGTCATAATCACCCGTGCCGTGCGACCTAACAACAATGGCATCGGCAACCCGAGCAGCGTTGACTTGCGCGTATCAAAGGCAGCCCCAGGTAAGAAGGCGCGGTCGATCAATCCTTTGAGCTTGGCAGGCAGCCCGCCCCACCACATCGGGGTCAAAAGGACGAAATGCTCGCTCCATTCAAGATCATGAAAAACCGTCTGCAGGCTCGGTTCCAATGGTTTCGCATTGTCATATCCGCCATTTTCAAAATCGATATCGAAGTCCAGATCGTGCAGATGTGTGATGCGCAGATCATGACCTGCCTTTTGTGCAGCGTGGACATATTTTTCCGCAAAGAGCCTGGATAAGGACGATGCGGCCGGATGACCATTTAGAACGAAGATGCGTTTTTGCGCCATAAGACAGACCCTTAAATTGACCGCGGTCATTTCATTGCAGCAATATTGACCGCGGTCAATTATTTTCCTAGAAAAAAGCATGAAACGCACGGTACAGCAAAGAACCTTGAGAACCCGAGAACTGCTCATGGAGTCTGCGCGACAGATCGTGACCGACGCTGGGTTTGAGGCCCTCCGCACCCAGGATGTGGTCAGACGCGCCCAGGTCGCCAAGGGAACATTCTTTTCTCATTTCAAAGACAAAGACGCCCTCATGGACGTCCTTATCGGGGAAAGGCTGAACGTCCTTCTTGATGATATGGAAGCCATCCCGCGGTTCGATACGGTGGATGACCTCGTCGCGCATTCAACCCCACTTCTGCAATTCCTCTCGCGTGATCGCTTTGTCTTTGATGTCTTCCTGCGCATGTCAGGGGCCCTCGCCATTGAGGACATCGGGGACATTGCCACAGCCATTTACCGCCACCACCGGATCTTGGCGGGCCAGCTGAAGGACAGTCCGTTTCGAACCGATATAACCACGGACCTTCAAGCCGAAGGGGTGCAGTCCTTTTGCATCAATGCCGTCGCGTTGAGCTTTTGCGCATTGCACACGGATCAAGACGTGCAAAGCAGACTGATGGTTTACTTGAACGCGTGGCTTTGCCCATAATAGCCGTCCTTGGAACACCGCGCAGCGATGTTTCAAATGGGGCCGCCCTGCTTCATTCATTGGACGGGCCCTTGGCCAAAAGCGACCGTTCTATCTGTTGGGTGAGGCTGATGATCCGACCTATTTTCAAAAGTTCATGAAAGGTCTTTTGCGATGAGGGCCTGTGGTCGCGGGCGGTGAAACCGCGCATCATGACACAGTAACCGCAGCGTGGATCTGTCATGTCAAACACCTATTTTGCGCCCACGGGCGGCCACCCCCCTCAGACGCAACTGCTGACAGATCGGGCGATCTTTAAGGCCGCTTATGCGGTGATCCCCAAAGGCACGATGCGCGATATCGTGACCAGCTTTCTGCCGTTCTGGGACGACACCCGCCTTTGGGTGATTGCCCGCCCGATGACCGGCTTTGCCGAGACATTTTCCCACTATATCATGGAAGTGCAGACCGGGGGCGGCTCTAACCGGCCCGAACTCGACGATCAGGCCGAAGGCGTTTTGTTCGTCGTTGAAGGATCAGTCGATGTGACAGTGAACGGCGAAACCCACACGCTGACGGCAGGCGGTTATGCCTATTTGCCACCCGATTGCGGCTGGACCTTGCGCAACACCTCCTCTGCGGTCGCGCGGTTCCATTGGCTGCGCAAATCCTATGAGGTCGTGCCGGGCCTTGATGCCCCAGATGTCATCATCACCAACGAACAGGATATTGCGCCCACGGTCATGCCGGACACCGAGGGCAAATGGGCGACAACGCGTTTTGTGGATCCGACCGATTTGCGCCACGACATGCACGTCACCATCGTCACCTTCGAGGCCGGCGCGGTCATTCCGTTCCTGGAAACCCACGTCATGGAACACGGACTTTATGTGCTTGAGGGCAAGGCCGTCTACAACCTGAACAACGATTGGGTTGAGGTTGAGGCCGGCGATTACATGTGGCTACGCGCCTTTTGCCCGCAGGCCTGTTACGCCGGTGGGCCGGGCAAGTTCCGGTATCTGCTGTATAAAGACGTGAACCGCCACATGAACCTGCGGATCACGCCAAAAGGCTAACGTGCGACGCCACCGATGGCCGCTGTGAGGTCTGACGCGGCCTCCATCACGGCGCGGCTGAGGTGGTCTATATCCACCTCGCGGATGCGGCTGGTGGGGCCCGAAACGGACAGCCCCGCGACGGCCTCTGCGTTCACGTCAAACACAGGTGCCGCGATGCACCGCATGCCAAGGTTCTTTTCCTCTGCATCAATCGAATAACCGCGCACCTTGATGCGGGCCAAATCCTCCAACAAGTCACGGCGTGTCGTGAGAGTGTGCGAGGTGAACGTGTCAAGCGGGCCATCCCCGATGATCTGGCCGATCTGACCCTCGTCCATTTGTGCCAGCAGTGCCTTGCCGATCCCCGAGGAATGCATCGGAGACAGGGACCCAGGTGGAAAGAAGGCACGGATGTTGGAATGGGTTTCAACCTGACTGAGGAACAAAACAGACCCGTCCCGTTCGGCGCCAAGGTTCGCTGTCTCTCCTGTGGCCTCCATGAGGCGGCGCAGGATCGGGCGCGCGCGCTCCACCAGTGACGTTCGTCGCAAAAACCGCGCTCCGATGACAAACGCCTTGGCCCCGATGTGCCAGCTTTGATCATCTGTATCGAACTCCACCAGGCCCCGCCCCTCCAGCGTGACCAAGATACGGTACACGGTGGCGGGTGATTGCCCCATCTCAGATGCGATGCTGGTGAGGGCCTTACCCTGTGCTTCGCTCAGGAACTCAAACACCTCCATCGCGCGGTCCAGCGATTTGATGGTGTTTTGTTCGGTCTTGTCATCCCAACCACGGGGACGACCGCGTGCGCGACGGCCTGCCGCGGGGGCGTTTTCAGGGGAGTCCATGGTGCACCTTTTTGAGATTAGAAAATCATTTTCACAATATGAAAAATACAACCCACTGACAATACGTCAAAAATCGAGATTCTCCGTTTGTGAAAAATGATTTCAAAAAAATAGCACGACAGCATTCGCCCCGATATACCATCGGAAACTGCAGAGGATTTCGTTATGAGCTTCCAAAACCCGGTCTTCATCCCTGGCCCGACCAATATGCCCGAACACCTCCTTCAGGCGTGCGCCATGCCGACGATTGATCACCGCTCGTCTTTGTTTGGCGATATCCTGCACCCCGTGTTGGACGGTGTGCGCCGCGTGTTGAAATCGACAAACGCGCATATCTTTATCTTCCCCTCCACGGGCACCGGCGGCTGGGAAACGGCGCTGTCCAATTGCCTGTCTGAGGGCGACAAAATTCTGGCCGCGCGCAATGGCATGTTTTCGCACCGCTGGATCGATATGTGCGAACGTCACAAGCTGGATGTGCAGGTCGTCGAAACACCATGGGGCGATGGCCTGCCTGCGGCCAAGTACGAAAAGATCCTGAAGGCCGACAAAAACCACGACATCAAGGTCGTATTGGCCACCCACAACGAGACCGCGACCGGTGTTAAATCCGACATCGCTGCTGTGCGCGCCGCCTTGGATGCCGCGGGCCACCCTGCGATGCTGTTTGTGGATGGGGTGTCCTCCATCGGGTCGATGGATTTTCGCATGGACGACTGGGGCGTGGATGTTGCCGTAACGGGGTCGCAAAAAGGGTTCATGTTGCCTGCGGGCCTCGCTATCGTGGGGTTTTCGGACAAGGCACTGGCTGCGACCCAAACTGCGACCCTGCCCCGCACCTTCTTTGACGTAAACGACATGCAAAAGGGCTATGACGCCAATGCGTTCCCCTACACGCCGCCCGTCGGCCTGCTGCGCGGGTTGCTGGCGTCGCTGAACATGATCGAGGACGAGGGGCTTGAGAACGTCTTCGCCCGCCACACCCGCATCGCCACAGGCGTGCGTCATGCGGTTGACGCTTGGGGCCTGACGCTCTGCGCCAATTCACCTGACGTCTATTCTGATAGTGTCTCCGCCATCCGCACGCCTGACGGGTTCAACGCCACAGACATCGTGACTGTCGCGGCCGAACAATACGGCATGGCCTTCGGCGTCGGTCTGGGTGAGGTCGCGGGCAAAGTCTTCCGCATCGGCCACCTGGGTATGCTGACGGATGCGATGATGCTGTCCGGTCTGGGCGTGGCTGAAATGGTCATGGTGGACCTTGGCCTTGATATCAAACTGGGCTCTGGCGTGGCGGCCGCTCAGGATTTCTACCGTCACGGATCATAAGGAGAGGACATGTATATCCCCACCTATCAAGACATGCTGGACGCCCATGCGCGGATCGCGCCGCACATCGTACGCACGCCGGTGATGACCTCGGCCTATCTCAATGAACTGACGGGGGCTGAGCTGTTCTTTAAGTGCGAAAACTTCCAGACCCCCGGGGCCTTCAAGGTGCGCGGTGCGACGAACGCGGTGTTCGGGCTGGATGATGAACAGGCCAAAGCAGGTGTGGCGACGCATTCCAGCGGGAACCACGCCTCGTGTCTGTCTTATGCGGCCATGCTTCGCAGCATTCCGTGCAATGTGGTGATGCCCAAAACGGCACCGCAGGCGAAGAAGGAAACCGTGCGGCGCTATGGTGGCAAGATCACCGAATGTGAGCCGTCCACATCATCCCGCGAGGAGACCTTCGCACGGGTGCAGGCCGAAACGGGGGGCGATTTCGTGCATCCCTACAACGACCCGCGTGTGATTGCAGGGCAAGGCACCTGTTCCAAAGAGTTCATGGAACAGACCGACGGGCTGGACATGATGGTGGCCCCCATCGGCGGCGGCGGCATGATTTCAGGCACCTGCCTGACGTTGTCCACCCTGGCGCCCGAGGTGCAGATCATCGCGGCCGAGCCGGAACAGGCCGACGACGCCTATCGCAGTTTCAAGGCGGGCCACATCATCGCAGACGATGCGCCCAAGACGATTGCCGATGGGCTGCTGGTACCATTGAAAGACCGCACGTGGCATTTTGTGTCAAACCACGTCACCGACATCCAGACGGCATCGGACGCAGAGATCATCGATGCGATGAAACTGACATGGAAACACTTGCGCATCGTCATGGAGGCCAGCTGTGCCGTGCCTTTGGCGATCATCCTCAAGAACAGAGACTTTTTCGCCGGCAAGCGTGTGGGCGTCATCGTAACGGGCGGAAATGTCGACCTCGACACACTGCCGTGGATCAAATGAACGGAGACTTGAGATGAAAGACGTAACATCATTCGACGACTATGAAGTGGGCTACGACATCCCCGCAAAGCCCGGCATGGACGAGAGCGAAATTCAAACCCCTGCGCTGGTGCTTGACCTTGATGCGCTTGAGCGGAACATCAAGAAGATGGGCGACTATGCCAAGGCGCACGGGATGCGGCACCGCACCCACGGCAAGATGCACAAATCTGTCGATGTGCAGCTGCTGCAACAAGAGTTGGGCGGTGCCTGTGGTGTGTGCTGTCAGAAGGTGTCCGAGGCTGAGGTGTTCGCCCGTGGCGGCGTCACTGACGTGCTGGTGTCCAACCAAGTCCGCGAGCCTGCCAAGATCGACCGTCTGGCCCGCCTGCCCAAGTTGGGCGCGCGCACCATTTGCTGTGTGGATGACGTGGACAACGTGGCTGACCTGTCTGCCGCGGCCCAAAAGCACGGCACGCAGATTGAATGCCTGGTCGAGATCGACTGCGGCGCTGGCCGGTGCGGTGTAACGACCACCCCCGCCGTGATTGAGATTGCGAAAGCGATCGACGCGGCAGAGGGCCTCAAGTTTGCGGGCATTCAAGCCTATCAGGGCGCGATGCAACACCTTGACAGCTATGACGACCGCAAGGCGAAAATCGAAGTGGCCGTGGCACAGGTCAAAGATGCGGTTGATACGCTTAAAGCCCATGGACTGGAATGTGACATCGTGGGCGGCGGCGGGACCGGGTCGTATTATTTCGAAAGCAACTCAGGCGTTTACAACGAACTTCAATGTGGATCTTACGCGTTTATGGACGCCGACTATGGTCGGATCCTTGATGAAAACGGCAACCGTATTGATCGCGGCGAATGGGAAAACGCAATGTTCCTGCTGACGTCGGTGATGTCCCACGCCAAGGCGGACAAAGCGATCGTGGATGCAGGCCTGAAGGCGCAGTCGGTTGATAGCGGTTTGCCCGTGATCTTTGGACGCGACGATGTGGAATACGTCAAATGTTCGGATGAACACGGTGTGGTCATGGATGCAGGCGGCGTTCTGGCGATCAACGAAAAGCTGAAGCTGGTGCCGGGCCACTGTGACCCGACCGCAAACGTCCACGACTGGTATGTTGGGGTTCGTGGCGGCAAGGTTGAGGTTGTCTGGCCCGTCAGCGCGCGTGGTCGTGCCTATTGATTTCGAATTGGCTTCGCCAATCCGATCCGCTGGGGGCAGTCTGCCCCCAGACCCCCTGAGAGTTGTAACGCCAAGATGAAAATGGGGCGCCGCGCGCGTCGCACCCAAAGGAGCTGCCTGATGTTGATCGTCCCTGAACGTGAGATTGCAAACCTAATGACCCCTGAAGCGGCGTTTGAGGCGGTGGAAAAGGTCTTTGCGGCCATGGCGTCTAAAGACGCCTATAACTTTCCCGTTGTTCGTGAAGCGATCGGCCATGAGGATGCGCTTTATGGGTTCAAGGGCGGCTTTGATCAGGCGGGGCTGACGTTGGGATTGAAGGCAGGCGGGTATTGGCCCCACAACCTTGAAAAACGGGGTGAGATCAATCACCAGTCCACTGTCTTTCTGTTTGATCCTGACACCGGCAAGGCCAAGGCCATGGTGGGGGGTAACCTGTTGACGGCCTTGCGGACGGCTGCGGCGTCGTCTGTGTCTATCAAACATCTGGCCCGCAAGGACGTCAAGGTTCTGGGCATGATTGGCGCAGGTCACCAGGCCACGTTCCAGTTGGGTGCGGCACTGGAAACGCGCGCATATGAGAAGGTCATCGGGTGGAACTACCACCCCGATATGCTGTCCAACATCGAAAAGGTTGCGGCAGACGCTGGTGTTCCGTTTGAAGCTGTCGATCTGCCTGGAATGAAAGACGCAGACGTCATCATTTCGATCACATCCGCCTTTACACCCTCATTGATGGCTGATCACGTCAGCCCTGGCACGCATATCGCCTGCATGGGCACTGACACCAAGGGCAAGCAAGAGGTCGAGGCCGCATTGCTGTCCCGTGCGACAGTCTTTACCGATGAAGTTGCCCAGTCGGTTTCCATTGGCGAAGCGCAGCACGCGGTGGCCGCAGGGCTTATCAAAGAAAGTGATGTTTATCAGATTGGTGCGGTCATCAACGGCACCCACGCGGGCCGTGCGTCAGACGATGAGATCACTGTGTTCGACGGCACCGGCGTCGGTCTGCAAGATCTTGCTGTCGCTGCGTCAGTCGTTAATCTGGCCGTCGAAAAGGGTGTCGCGATCGAGGTCGATTTTTAGCGATCTTGCGGCCGGAAGGGAAAGGCTGAGCATGACGATCCGAGTGGTCATAAACGGGTTCGGCCGTATCGGCCGAACGGTGCTGCGGCAACTTTTGACAGGCGCCCAACATAGCGACATTGAGGTCGTGGCGATCAATGATATCGCGCCGCCCGAAACCTGTGCCTATCTGTTCAAATACGACAGCGTCTACGGCCCGTTCCCTGGACAGGTGCACCTGTCAGGTGATGTTTTAACCGCAGGAGATCACGCGGTTCCCGTCTGGACCCATACGGATTTGGCGAAGGTCGATTTGACCGGCGTTGATGTGGTTCTGGAATGCACGGGCCGCGCCGTGACCCGCGACGTGGCTGAGGCGGGTTTGACCGCTGGCGCGGATGCGGTCCTGATTTCCGGCCCCTCGCCCGTCGCTGATGTCACGGTTGTCATGGGCGCCAACGAGCGTGAGCTGGGCCAACATCGCATTGTGTCAAATGCCTCCTGCACGACCAACGCGATTGCGCCCCTGATGCGCGCGGTCGATCTGGGGCTCGGGATTGAGAGGGCGCATATCACGACGATCCATTGCTATACGGGCAGTCAGCCCACCGTCGATGTGCCCGGCCCGTCACTGGAACGCAGCCGCGCCGCGGCCGTGTCGATGATCCCCACCACCACCAGCGCGGCGCATCAGATCACCCAGGTGCTGCCCGAATTTCAGGACCGCTTGACCGTGTCCGCCGTGCGCGTGCCCAGTCTTTCGGTGTCTGCGGTGGATGCCGTCATTCAACTGTCTGGCGTTCGCGATGAACCGCTCGGGGATTTTATCCAAAACCTGTTTCGGGACGATCCTGTGATCGGGGTGACGGAGGATCCTTGCGTGTCGACGGATATGCGCGCGCGACCTGAATCCCTGATCCTCGCCACACGGGAAACCCAAATCCTGGGACAAAACCAACTGCGTTTGTTTGGGTGGTACGACAACGAATGGGGCTTTTCAGCCCGCATGATCGACATGACCCGACACATGGCTGCGCGCGCGTAGGCGCCGTACCGTCACGCCCTTGCCCGCGCCTGTGGTGACGCCGAGCTGGCCTGCGCTGAGCCAAAGGTCGGATTGATCATGGATGCGGCCTACGCACACTGCGATTTGATCGCCCTAAAAACGAACATGGCGGCACCGGTCAGGCGCCGCCATGTGGTGTTGATGCACAGATGTTTTATGTGGCGTCTTCGTGAGGCAGGACCAAATTGAGGATCACAGCCATCAGCGCGGTAGGTGCCACAGCAGATGTCGCCAGCACACGGATCGTATCCGGCAGATACTGGACGGCAGTCGGCACAAGGTTCAGACCCAGACCAAAGGCCAGCGACACAGCAATGATGATCATGTTGCGACGGCTCATTGTGATCTCGCTCAGCATGTTCAGGCCAGCGGCTGCGACCATACCGAACATCACGATCACACCGCCACCCAGCACAGGCAGTGGCATCGATGCAATGACGGCACCCACTTTCGGGATCAAGCCACAGACGATCATGATCAGGCCAGCAATCGTCACGACGTGGCGCGACATGATGCCGGTCATCCCGACAATGCCGACGTTCTGGCTGAAGGACGTGTTGGGCAGACCGCCGAACACACCTGCGACAGCCGTGCCCAGACCGTCCGCATAGGTCGCACCTGCGATCTCTTCGTCCGTTGCATCACGCTGCGCGCCCGCCTTGGCGGTGGCAGAGGCATCCCCCACGGTTTCAATGGCGGAGACGATGGACACCAATGTCACGGCAATCACAGCACCAAGGTTGAATTCAAACCCGTAGGGCAGAGGCGTGATCTGTGTGAACCAGCCAGCCCCGGCAACAGGCGCGAAATTGACCATGCCCAGAACGAACGCCAACCCATAACCGGCCAGAAGGCCCAAAAGGATCGCAGAGTTGGACAGCGCCCCTTTGGTGAAGAACTTGATCAGCAGCGACACGATGATCACGGTCAGGGCGACCGACCAATGCTTCAGCGAACCGAAGCTGTCCGCAGCCATCTGGAATTCAGCCGCACCGCCTGCCGCGTATTTGATCGCAACAGGGATCAGATACAGGCCAATGGCCAAGATCACGAGGCCGGTGACCAGCGGCGGGAACAACCAGCGCAGGTGCTTGATAAATCCGCCAAGGATGAAATGCACCACACCGCCGATGATACAGGCGGTCAGGGCCACGCCCAGCCCAAGCGTCGCCGCAACCCCCGCAAGCACCCCAACAAAGGCAAAACTTGTGCCTTGCATGATCGGAAGGCGTGCGCCGATGGGGCCAATGCCAACAGTCTGGAAGAGCGTCGCAACCCCTGCAAACAGCATGGCCATCTGGATCAGAAAAATCAGATCAGGGCTGCCGAATGCAAGGCCTGCGGCCTGACCAACGATAATCGACGGTGTGACGTTTGAGGCGAACATCGCCAGCACGTGTTGAAACCCAAGCGGGACGGCTTGCCCGATGGGCGGTGTCACATTTGGATCTGAATAGGTTGTTGTCATTGTTGAAGTCCCTTGTTCCCTGAGGTTATTTTGCCCGCTATGCTGTGGGCTTGGTGGCTGGCGTCACGACATAAGGGTCGTCAAACCAGTGTTCTTCTAAATTCGCGCCCGTGCCGATACGGTCGACGACCGCAAAAAGACCAGGGGCTGACAGCGGGGTTAGCACGCCGTGCCAGGTCCCGCGATGAAAATTGATCGCTTGTCCGGGTGTGCTTTCAAACGCGATGGGTGTGCCGGGGGTGCCGCCCGCGTCGGGGGCGACGACGATCAGAAAGCCATGTTCCGACATCGGGATGAAGGCCTGTGACCCGTCGGGATGGCGTTCAACCATCTGCAAGGACAGTGGTAAGCTGCGCGGCTGCGCATTAAACAGGCTGACGCCTGCACGGCCTCCGTTGAAATCAAGGTGGGCGCGGTCGTGATAGCGGCCGCATTTGCCCTGATTGATCACCTTGTCCGGCGCACCGTCGGTGTCCAAAACGTCGCCAAACGGGGTGAAGGCCTCTTTCGTCAGCGGCTGAATATGGATGATGCGGCTCATGCGCCCAGCTTCTCCATTAGGCGCAGCTCTGCGATACGCTCGACCTGACGGCACGCCTCAGCGAATTCAACGTCACGACTGTTGTCGATACGGCGGTGGAAGGCCTCAAGGATCGACGCCTTGTCATTGTCCTTCACGGCGATGATGAACGGAAAACCGTGCTTTTCGACGTAATCGGCGTTCAGCTTCTGGAATGTCGCGCGCTCATCGTCTGTCAGAAGGTCCAGACCCGCGCCCGCTTGCTCTGCTGTGCTGTCCGCCGTCAGCTGTCCCGCTGCGGCCAGTTTTCCCGCAAGATCAGGATGCGCGGTCAACACGCCAAGGCGTTGATCTTCGGACGCGGTGCGGAACACCCGCGACAGCGCGTTGTGCACCCCAGCGGCCGTGTCATGGGCCGGACCCAATTCCAGATCATACGCACCTTCCGCAATCCAAGGCGAATGTTCAAAGATGCCGCCAAATTCCGCCACGAAGGTCTCACGCGACATGAGGGACGGACGCTCGTTTGTTTTGGGGGGATGCTCTTTCGCCCAGTGATCGGCAATCTCAAGACGCGTGGCGAACCAGACCCCGTTGTGGGACTTCATGTGCTCAATCGCGCGGCGCAGGGCAGCGGCGCGGCCGGGGCGGCCGACAATGCGGCAATGCAAACCGATAGAGAGGATCGCAGGACGGCCCGCCTGCCCCTCTTCGTACAAATAATCAAAGCTGTCCTTGAGGTAGCTTTCAAACTGCGCCCCGTTGGTGAACCCCGCCTGAATGCCGAACCGCATGTCGTTGCAATCCATTGTGTAGGGCATGATCAACTGATCGCGCCCGCCTGCCTTGACCCAATAGGGCAGATCATCCGCGTAGCTGTCCGCTATATAAGCGAATTGGCCCGTTTCGGCGGCCAGATCGACGGTATTGTTGGAACACCGGCCCGTGTACCAGCCGCGCGGGGCTTCGCCTGTAACTTCGGCATGAAGACGGATGGCTTCGGCGATTTGCGCGCGTTCCTCCTCCTCGGCCATGTCTTTGTGTTCGACCCACTTCAACCCGTGCGACGCGATTTCCCAGCCCGCCCGTTTCATCGCGGCCACTTGGTCCGGCGCGCGGGCCAATGCAGTGGCGACGCCGTAGACTGTCACCGGCAGATCGGACAACATCCGATGCACACGCCAGAACCCGGCACGGCTGCCGTATTCGTAAAGTGATTCCATATTCCAATGCCGCAGCCCCGGCCACGGCTGTGCGCCCGTGATTTCGGACAGGAACGCCTCGGACGCGGGATCCCCGTGCAGGATGTTATTTTCCCCGCCTTCTTCGTAGTTTAGCACGATTTGAACGGCAATTTTCGCACCATTGGGCCAATTGGCCTGGGGCGGGGTTTCACCGTATCCGGTCATATCGCGGGGGTATCGTTTCACGGAACCGTCCTTGAGAAAGAGTTAACGGACCCTATGACAGAAAAACTCTCCGTTCTTTCAAAAAAACTTTGAAAGACCCTAAGTGACCTTGCCTTTGCCCGTCATACGGCACCTACCCTATAAACGGCACAACTTTTGCGCAGGAGGCAAACATGGCTGGCTATCTCACAACGCACGTTCTTGATACGGCACGGGGCCGCCCCGCTGAGGGCCTCAAGATTGAGCTGTTCAAGATCGACGGTGAAACACGTACGCACCTGAAAACCCTGCACACCAACGATGACGGTCGCACGGATGAACAGATCCTGCCCGCAGACAGGTTTGAAATCGGAACCTATGAATTGGTCTTTCACGCAGGCGCCTATCTGGATGCCAGCGGTGTGGCACCAGAAGCGCCGCGGTTTCTGGACGTGATCCCTCTGCGCTTTGGCATGTCGGAGGCGTCACACTACCACGTGCCGCTGCTGCTCTCGCCCTTCGGCTACCAGACCTATCGCGGCAGCTGAGCCTGAATGGTCGCATTTCGAATGTCCTTTGAAATGCGATCAATCACGAAATCCATGAACAACCGTGCTTTGGGATCTTGCCGCTTTCTGTGGGTGAACAAACAGGCCATCTGGATTGGCTCGGGCGGGTTTTGAACGGCAACTGGCACCAAGCGCCCGTTTGAAATATGGTTGGCCACCTCAAACACCGGCTTCATGGCGATGCCGTGACCGGCCAGCGCCCAATCGGTCAGCACATCGCCATCGTCGCTTTCATAGCGGCCTTTCACCGAATATTTTTTGACGCTGTCGCGTGTCATCAGCGGCCATTGAAATTCAGTGGCCCCCGGAAAACGCAGGTTCAAACACTCATGCGCCCCAGTGGTCAGATCCGCGCCCGTATAGGGCATCCCGCGCGCCTCAATATATTCGGGTGAGGCGCACAAAACGCGGTCCACATCGGCGATCTTGCGGATCCGCAGCGCGCTGTCTTCGGGCTGGCCAAGAAAGAACGACAGATCGAGGCCCTCCGTCGTCAGATCGACCTTTCGGTCCGTCAGACGCAGGCGGATCGACACCTCAGGGTACTTTTCCAGAAAGGCAGGCACTTGCGGCGCGATCAACCGCCGCCCCACACCAAGGGGGGCCGCCACATAAAGCGATCCCTTGGGATTTTCAGTCATATTGACCACCTGCGCCTCTGCCGCCTCAACGGAATCGAGGATTTCACACGCCCCGCCATAGAACGCCTTGCCCTGCTCTGTCGGGGTCAGGCTGCGGGTGGTGCGCCGGAACAGACGCACGCTCAATCGGTCCTCCAGCTGCGAAATCCGGCTGGACGTCAGTGCGGGAGAAATGCGCAAATCGCGCCCCGCGGCGGACATGCTGCCCAACTCATAGACACGGACAAACGTCCGGATATTATCGAGATAGGACATTGTTTAATTTTTTTTGAGACTGTTTGGCATTCTGCCTGCATACCAGAAGAATTTACAATCGCATAGAATTTCCACAAGGAATCAGGGAGCCCCCCCATGTATGATGTCGCAATTCTATGGGACTGGATCGCGTTCAGCGTGCGTTGGTTGCACGTCATAACGGCGATGGCCTGGATCGGGGCGTCGTTCTATTTCATCGCACTCGACCTGATGCTGAAGCCCAACGACGCCCTGCCCGAGGGCGCCCACGGCGAAGAATGGGAGGTCCACGGCGGCGGCTTTTATCACACGGTCAAATACATGGTGGCGCCCGCGCGGATGCCCGAACACCTGACATGGCACAAATGGCAAAGCTACGCGACCTGGCTGTCGGGGGCGGCCTTGTTGATGATCATTTACTGGGTTGGTGGTGAACTTTACCTGTTGGATCCAACCAAAGCCGATTTGGCCTTGTGGCAGGGGATCGTGATTTCGGCCGGTTCCTTGACCATCGGTTGGCTGATCTATGACGCCGCCTGCAAATCCAAACTGGCCGACACGCCCACGCTTTTGATGGTGCTGCTGTTCGTGATGCTTGTCGTCATGTCCTGGGGCTACAACCAGATTTTCACGGGCCGGGCGGCCTTGCTGCATCTTGGTGCCTTCACCGCGACAATCATGACGGCAAACGTGTTCTTTCAGATCATGCCAAACCAGCGGATCGTGGTCCAAGACCTTAAAGAAGGCCGCACACCGGATGCCAAGTACGGCAAGATTGCCAAGGTGCGGTCAACGCATAACAACTACCTGACGTTGCCCGTTGTCTTTCTGATGCTGTCCAACCATTACCCGCTGTCGTTTGGCACCCAATACGCATGGATCATCGCCTCACTGATCTTTCTGACAGGTGTGACCATCCGCCATTATTTCAACACCATGCACCGCACCGGATCCGGCCCGCACTGGACGTGGGCGGTGACTGTGTTGCTGATGATCGCCATTGCCTGGCTGTCCACCGCATCAACATGGGATGGGGATTATGACACCCTCGAGGCCGCCGAGCTGACGCCTTATGAACAGCAGTTCGCCAGCGCCGCGTCATTCGATCAGGCCTACTACACGGTGCGCGGCAATTGTTCCATGTGCCATGCCCGCGAACCGGTTTGGGGCAACATGCAATGGGCGCCCAAAGGGGTCCATCTTGAAACCGAAGCAGACGTCGCCCGCCACGCTGAGGCCATTTTCCTGCAAGCGGGTGTCAGCCACGCCATGCCGCCCCCCAACGCCGTTCAAATGTCCGACGAAGCCCGCCAGTTGATCGTGGCTTGGGTGCGTGAGGGACGCGCGTTGGGCAGGGACCACTGACGTCCTTCGTGATATGAACCTTCTCGTTGCGCAGCACATAAACGAAAGGCCAACGCCATGCCCCCCTTGTCACCGCCTCTGACATCGAAACCTATCAGCGGGACGGTGTTGTCCTGATTAACGGACTGTTTCGGGGTCAGGTCGATCTTTTGCGAAAAGGTGTCGCCCGCAACATGGCAGAGCCGGGCCCCTATGCCGCCGAAAACCTGAAAGACGGCGAAGGCGGGCGGTTCTTTGTTGATTGTTTTAATTGGGGGCGTGTTCCTGAGTTTCACACAGCCATCGCCGCGTCTCCGGCGGCGGAGGTTGCGGCCGACCTGATGGAATCTGACGGCGTGCAGCTCTTCCATGATCATGTTCTGGTCAAGGAACCCGGTACATCCAAACCCACGCCGTGGCATCAAGATGGGCCGTATTACTTCGTCGAGGGGCAGCATACCGTCAGCTTCTGGTCGCCCCTTGATCCGGTAGATCAGGCATCTTTGCGCTGCGTGGCCGGATGGGTCGCGCGGCCAGCCTTCGCGCTGTTGGGTGGTCACAGTCTGCAGGTCGCAATAGATCGCATGAGCACGCCTCATGGAAAACATGACGCTTTAAAAGGACAGCCCTGTGATGTCATACAGGGCCTGCATCAAAGAGGCCGCCTCTGCTGCGGTCGCTTGGATGGGTCCAAAATCCCCACTGTCGTTGTCGAAATATCGGCCGCTGGCGGTTGCAAAATCATCGCCCAACGCGGCCCGGATCAAGATGTCTGCGCCGATGTTCAAATCGTTGCCCGCAATACCGAAACCGTCCTTAACCATCTTTGACGCCAGCAACGATCCAGGGTTCACCGACACCACAACCGGCCCCTCTGGTAGGGCTTTGGCAAGTTCCGCTGTCCAGATGGTGATGGCCAATTTGCTTTGTGCGTAGGCATCCATGTCCCCCATCGGGCGGAAGGTGCGCAGGGCGTTCAGATCGACTGGCGATTGCGCTGCTGAGGATAGGTTAACAATGCGTCCGTCGTTCGGAACACGCGGCAAAAGCCGCAGCGCAAGAATGTAAGGGGCGATGGTGTTTACATCAAAACGGATATCGCGGCCCGCTTCGGTTTCAACGATCGGGGATTTGAGAACACCTGCGTTGTTGATGACCACATCAAGCGTGCCGTGATCGGCGATCACCGCCTGTGCGAGGGTTTCGACCTCCTCCATGCGGCTCAGATCCGCGCGGTAGGTCTGTGGACGTCCCCCCACCGCGTCCGCCGCTGCGGTCAGCTTGTCCGCACTTCGGCCATGGATCAGAACCTTATGCCCCTCAGAGGCGAGTTTTTGGGCGGTCAAAAGACCGATGCCGTCCGTTGCGCCTGTGATGAGGATCGTTTTGGTCATGTAAGGTTCCTAAATGCTGAATTTCGCCAGCGGTTCATCCGCCAGCCGGTTTACCGTAACCTCAAGACCGGCCAGATTGAAACGCGACGGCAGGCCGCCGGGGTTGATGCCCCCCGCCCGGCCGAGGGCGCATCGGCATAACACGCCGCCCTTGCCCCATAGGCCGGAGGGCGCAGCGGCTCATTACCGACACGGCCCCTGGGCCGATGTCATTGGTCCGCCCCCCCAGCGAACAGAGATAAACAAACCGATCTCAGATTTGCCCTGCATCCCCGAAGTTGGAGACATTGAACGGCACATCCTGCAGTCCAAGCGCCCAAAAGCCAAGATCATCCGCAAGTCGGGCGCGTTCGATATGGCGCTCAAACGTGGGCACAGGATCAGTGTTATGCGCCTATATCGGCACGACAAGCCCAAAGGTTAGCGCGCCTGGCTGAAACGTTTGATCGAAGTGGCGATTGATTTGGGGGACGTGGTCCACAGCTCAATTGCATGCCTCACTCGTCCTCCTAGGTCTATTGCACGTCCGTTGCCCACGTGAAGGGCGGGCGTCGGTCGTTGGGCTGCAGGGTCACACTTGCAGCCGAAACAAAGGACAGGGTCTCACCCAATACAAAATCCCCCTCGCTGCCGACACACATCACCTGCACAGCACAGGCCGCCAGCACCGGTCAGATCAAACTGCCTGTCAACGCGCAAAGGAGATGTCCGGGGACCACAGGTCTTAAGTTGCGGGGCCCTCGTTTCTTTGGGTCAAAAATACCTCCGCCGGAGGCCCTAAAATTATATAATTTTAGGCCGGATCGGATGGGCGATGCCCATCCGATCCGGTGCCTTACGTCACGTCCATCACCTAAAATCAACAAGCCGCGCGGCCGAAACCCTTCGGGCAAACCATCGTCCTCACCGCGCTGTGACCGATCGTGATCCCCACCCTGATCCAAGCATCGAATAGATCGCAAAGTGACGGTGTTCTGTTGTCATGAACACTTCAACAAAGGACACGACCATGAAAACGGCCCTCTCATTTATTGCAGCAACAAGCATGACTGTCGCGGTTGGCCTGACCGGCCAAATATCCCTCGCCGGCGGCCATATCACATCCGCCACTGCGGCGCTCCAGAACCTCGAAGGGGCTGAAATTGGTATGGCGGAAATCACCCAAACGCCCCATGGCGTCTTGGTCCATGTGCGCGTCACCGACCTGCCCCCGGGTGCCAAGGGCATCCACTTTCACCGGACCGCCCAGTGCGCAGCCGATGACGGCTTTACCTCCTCGCACGGTCACCACGGTGAAGGCGAAGGCGAACATGGCCTTCTGAATGCCGCAGGTCCAGGCCAAGGCGATTTGGGCAACATCTTTGTGGGCTCTGACGGCGTCGGCGAGATGCAATTCTTCAAGGATGGCGTCTTTTTGGACGGCGGTGATGAACCCCTGTTGGACGGCGACGGCACGGCCATCGTCATCCATGCAGAAATGGACGACCAGGTCTCTCAGCCCATCGGTGGCGCGGGCGCACGGATTGTCTGCGGCATCGTGCAAGCGAGCTAAGGACAGGCCAGATCGGCACGACACCACCCCCCAGTTGACGACGCCGATCTGAAACACTGCAACGTCGAGCAGTGGCAAAGGGGGGAGACGCAAGTTTCCCCCCAAAGTATTTTGGTCTCTGGTCCAACGTCCTTCACCCGCTGTCGTCGACAGTGGCTGCAGGTCCAGACCCACTTTGGGTGTTAGATGCCGTAATTTCGTCGGAGGACGCTTCAGGCCTCGGTGAATAAGTGTATTTTTTCAGCAACTTAAATGCTCTCAATTTTGAAATTTCAATATTTACGGCCTCAATTTCAAAATTACCCATGTTTTCAATAAGATAAAATAAAAACTCCGCAACTGAAACAGCTACGGGGTCATTGGTTTATTTAAGATCGGTCGTTGGCTATTGACGGTAGAGTACGCCCACTGAAATCCGATATGGGTTATCACCTTAGAAGACATTTGCCGCATCCGACACTCCGGTCCATCGTTGAAAAATCAGAGCAAGTTCGCTGGTGAGAATCTCCTTTCAATCCGGATGTTCGACATAGATTTCAGCCAATGCGTGAATGATCAGCTCGATCAATCTGCCCCATCGACCATTAGAAGCATGGATCAACCGATTGAAGGCATCTGAATTGCGCACTCCGGTTGGGTCTAATCCAACGACTTCCGAGAATGTAACCGGAATTGAATCAACCTCGTTCAGGCTGATCTCATTTTAGGCGATATCATCATAGGTGATCGGTTCGATCAGGCTCGTCAGCTGCTCATTTTCGTTCGCATAATCCAAGAGCTCCGGTAAGCCGGAGTAAATAGGCAGCACCGGCCAACCCGGCCGTTTCATGAGATCTTTTAGACCGTTCAAAATCACTTGGATCTCGTTCGCTGTTTTGTCCGCAAATAAGTGCTGTGCCTCATCGATATTGATGACCAGATAGCTGTCACGACGAAGCTGAGACTCCGCCCTTGTAGCCATCGGCCTCTGTCTACAGCCCTTGCCGCAAACCGATCGGAATCGGACAACCGACGTTGAAGACGGTGATCGGTTGGGACGACAAGTCACCCTCGGCCACGGTGGCCTGCAACTGACGCGTCATCTGGTCGACGGCGCCAGCCCCGGCCTGCCACGGTACGGTGATGTTGATGTGCCGCTCGGGCCATTCCGCCAGTGCAGGCGTGACCAGAACGGCCAACAGAGCCGCCGTAACAGTTGTTGTTTTTTTCAGCATTTTTTCCTCTCTTGTGTGCCCGAGATGTTGGCACATGCGCGTCCTCCCGCGCCTGGTCTCAGAGGATCACACAGGGCAAGCCTCTGGAAAGGCTTCAAAAAATTCGCCACCGACCTGTGCGACCGCATCCAAAAAATCCATGGCTTGCTGTGAGGGCTCCCGATCTTTGGGCCAAATCGCGCAATAGGTCAGGGTCAGCTCCGGCTCAAGGCGCGCGATCCCCAACCGGTCGCGGCCCAGACCGGAAACACTGAACGGATCGCTGATGCCGACACCGACATTGTTGGCCACCAGATGGCAGGAGGTCACGGCGGTCGAGGTTTCGATATCAACGCGCATATCCCCTTGATCCCCGAACATGGCGGCGTCGCTATACTGCCTGAGGCGCACGTTTTGTTTCGGCAGAACTGTCGTCTCATCCCGTAGCTCGGACGCATGTACGGTCTCGCGCCCGTCAAAACACTGGCCCTTGGGAAAGATCGCCACAGCACGCACTGTGATCAGCTTGCGCCAGGTCACGGAATTGCTTTCGATTGGCAAAAGCGTGAAGCCAATGTCGGCCTGACGGCTTGACACCCATTCGTCGATGTCTTCGCGCCGTCGCCATTCCATCGTGACTTTGGCGTCCGGAAAATCTCCTTGAAAGCGCGCCGTTGCTTTCGGCAGATAATCCCCCAAAAGCAGGGGGCCGATGCTGCAAATGCGCAACCGCCCGTAGCTGTTGACCCGAACATCCGCCGCGATCGAGGGGATGTCGTCAATGCCGCTCAGCGTTCCCTCGATGCGCCGAAAGAACGATTGCCCTTCGACGGTCGCAACAAGGCGGCGTCCCCGACGGTAGAAAAGCTTGAACCCAAGTTCTTCCTCCAAAACAGCCAGCAACCGGCTGATCGCAGGTTGGGACAGGTTGACCATACGGGTCGCCGCCGTAATCGACCCCGCATTCACGATCGCGCGAAACGCCTGAAGATGTTTAAGCCGGATTCTTGAGGTCATACTTGGGGACACTGGCGGTTCAAGGCCCCCACTGTCTATAGCGTGTTTCATTAAACCTGCCCCGTTTGCCGGATCACGCTTCGACATCTGCGGCAACGCGAAACCCCGAATGACCGGCTGAGCTGTCCGGTTCGGTGCCGGTGCGCGAATGGACGTGGTATCGGTCGCAATAGCTGTCATGGCACAAGAACGATCCACCGCGCTGCACACGCGCACCCAATGCGGATGTGTCGTCGAACAAATCCGCCGCCCATTCCCACACATTGCCCGTCATGTTGTGCAACCCGAACCCGTTCGCGGAAAACGCGTCCACGGGTGCTGTGCCGATGTGGCCATCTTCGCCCGTGTTCTCATGCGGGAAATGCCCCTGCCAGGTGTTCATCGCGTGCGCGCCACCGGGCATGAAGCTGTTGCCCCAGGGAAACTTCGCCCGTGCGATGCCGCCACGCGCGGCGCGTTCCCACTCTGCCTCGGACGGCAGACGCAGGCCCGACCAACGGCAATAGGCCTGCGCATCATACCAACTGATATGGACGACCGGATGGTCGGGCCGGTCATCCACGTGACTAGCGGGCCCTTCGGGTGCCGCCCAGAACGACCCATCAACTTTGCGCCACCACGGCAATCCGGGCGGCGATTGAAACTGCTCGGGGCTTTGCAGAAAAAGTTGAAAGACGAAGGACCATCCCTCAACCTCTGCCACCGTGCGATACCCCGTTGCCATGACGAACCGCCCGTAGTCCCGGTTCGTGACCGCGTATGGGGCGATGCGGAATGGCGCGACCTTGACCCGCCTGCGCGGGCTGTCGCGGTCCTTCGGAAAGCGCGATTTCCGTGCGCCCATGTCGAAGAACCCGCCGGGGATATTGATCAGCGCTGCCCTCAGCTCGGACTGTTGGCCGGCGTCGGCGGGGATGATCTTTTGGATCGCCTCAACAAAGGGCGCGCCGTCAGAACCGTCCGTCGTGGGGGTGCAACAGGCTTTGGTCACGCGTCGCCCTTTAACGCGCCTTGCGCCGCTTCAACGTCGGGACCAGCACGACCAGAGCGGTCAGGCCCAGAATGCCAAGGGCAATGGGATCCTGCAAAAAGGTCACGAAATCGCCGCGCGCGCTGATCATGCCCTGACGCAGCTTTGTCTCGAAGGTCGTGCCAAGGGCCATGCCAATGACAATCGGCGCAATGGGATAACGTCCGAAGCGCAGGATCACGCCCGCCACACCCGCCACAACACAGACGGTGACATCCACCGGATTGCCGCGGACGACAAAGGCACCAACCAGTGAAAACATGAGGATCAGCCCCATAAGGATCGGCTCCGGCATGCCAAGGATGCGTGAGAAAATCCGGCCGCTGAATGCACCAAGGGCGAACATGACGATATTCGCCACCATCAGCATCAAAAACGCGCCGGTCAGGATGTGGGGGTTGTTGTTGACCAGATCATAGCCGGGCGTCAGCCCCTGGATCGTCAACACACCCAGCAGCACAACAGTGCCCCCGTCGCCGGGAATGCCAAGTGCCAGCGTCGGGATCAGCGCGCCCCCGGTGACGGCGTTGTTGGACGCCTCGGACGCGATCAATCCATCGGGCTCGCCCTTGCCAAAATTCTCGGCCCGGGGCGAGGTGCGGCGCGCCTCCGAATAGCTGACAAAGGTGGCTGCCGTCGCCCCGGTGCCGGGGAGGATGCCGACAAAGGTGCCGATGATGGAGGAGCGCAGGAACTGCGGCGCGCGGATCCGAATGTCCGCCCAGGGGGGCAATTTGAAGCCCACGTTTTGCACATCCGATGGCTTTGACGTGAAATAGAAGGCCGCGCGGTAGAAGACTTCGCTCAGTGCAAACAAGCCGATCAGGACGGGGATCAGGGACAGGCCGCCGCGCAGCTCCTGCTGTCCGAAATCAAACCGAGTGAGGCCCGTCAAATCGTCGGGGCCGATGGTGGTCAGCCACAGGCCTACTGAGGCGCCCAGAAGCCCCTTGATTGTGCTGCCCTCGGACACCCAGGCAATACAGGTCAGCGCGAAGACGATGATGGCAAAGATCGCGGCGGGCCCGAAGGAGATCGACACCGCCGCCAGAAGGGGGGCGGCGACGATCAGCACGATCAGGGAAAAGACGCCCCCGATGAAGGATGCCAACGTGGCCCAGCCAATGGCCAGATCCGCCTGCCCTGCCCGCGCCATGGGATAGCCGTCCAGCACCGTCGCCGCCGATTGCGGCGTGCCGGGCGTGTTGATCAGAATAGCCGAGATAGAGCCGCCATAGACGGAGGTGACATAGATCCCAAGAAACAGCGCGATTGAGCTTTCGGTGCTCATGCCGAAGGTAAAGGGCAAGGCCACGATCAGGGCGGCCACCGTGCCCATCCCGGGCAGCGCGCCCGCCAGCAGGCCCCACAGGCACCCGATGACCAAAGCCACAAGGACGCCGAAGGTTGAGAATTGGGAAATGGCGAGGCTGAGGTTTTCCATGAATCAGATCTGATAGAACCATGGGGAGCGGGGCAATAACAGCTCAAACCCGAAAGTGAAGAGCGCCCAGATGCTGACAGGGACGGTGACGCTGATGATCGCCAGCACGCCGATCCTTCGATACCCGAAGGCCCAGCAGAACGCGGCCAGTCCCGGCACGGCGGCAAAGACGAACCCGATCCGCGTCATGGCCAGCGCGGTGACGGTCGCAATGACGATAACGGTCAGAAACTGCGTCATGTTGATTCTGTCCATATCGCCCGGCGTGGACCTGAGGGCCGACATCAAGGCGACAGCCGCGAAGACAGACCAGGCCGCCAGAAACAGACGCGGGGCAAAGGCGGGGCCCACATCGCCGCCGAAGGTGCGGATGTCGAACGCCTCTCCGAATGTCATGGACAACAGACCAAGACCCGCCAGCAGAAACGCGCTGGCCAGAACAATATCAAGCGTCTTCTGCATTGAAACTCAGCCTTTGGATTGCCCGCCGGGATCACCCCGGCGGGTACAGTCAGATCAGTTCACAAGGCCTGCCTTGCGCATCAACTCTCCGTTCAACTCAAAGGTCCTCCGGAAAAAGTCACCGAACTCGTCCGTCCCCATGTAGCGGATCAGGCGGTTCGCGCCGGCCATGTTTTCCTTGAAGCTGTCCGTGCTGACGGCGGTTTCACAGGCGGCAGACAGCGTTTCAACGGCCTCGGCGGGGGCGTCGTCCTGGGCAAACAGGCCGAACCAGATCGACACGTTCACGTCATATCCCAATTCCTGCATGGTCGGGATGTCAGGGTGCTGATCGGAGCGTTCATCGGCCATGATCGCCAATGCGTTGAAGTTGAAGCGGGTGTCGAAATCGGCAAACCAGACCGACGCGTCAGCGCGACCGCCACCAATCTCGGTGGCCTTGTCCGCCCCGCCGCCTGTCGGCAGATACTGCTGTTCAATCCCCAATTCACTGTCCAGCGTCAGCTGTGCGACGTGATCCATGGACCCCGGGCCCGCGCCCACGAACCGTGGCCCGCCATTGGCCGTGATCGCCTTGTAATCTTCCACCGACTCAATCCCGCTATCGGCACCGACCACCAGATAATAGGGGCCTTCGCTGACCATGCAGATCGGCGTCCAGCTGTCCACGTTGTAGCTGGTGTTGCGCAGATGCGGCTGGGTTGTCATCGTGCCGACAGGCGCAAAGAGCAGGTTGTACCCATCCGCCGGCGCATCCGCCTGCTGGGTTGCACCGATGGTGCCGCCCGCGCCTTCCACGTTGGTGGCGACGATATTCTGGCCAAGCAGCTTTTCCATCTCTGCCGCAAAGAAGCGCCCGGGGACGTCCGTGCCGCCACCCGCGCTGAAAGGGATAACCATGTTGATGGTGCGTTCAGGATATTCGGCAAGTGCCGCGCCCGTGCTCAGCGTCAGGGCTGCAACACTGGCAAGTGTGGTTCTTAGTTTCATGTTATTTCCTCCCGGTTGTCGTGTTTTGGTCTTCGTCGCTCTCAGGTGCGCGCCATGCGGACCAGGGCTGGCTCGCGCGGCGCGGGTGTGTGTTGGTTGATCTTGGCCACAAGGGCGGCCTTGGTGTCGGCGTGATCTGGTGCGTCCCACAGGTTGGACCATTGCCGTGGGTCGGATTTCAGATCGTAAAGCTCGCCCTCGGTTCCGTCATAATAATTCGTCGGGTCATAGGCCGTGCAGAGATACCCCGACCGGTCATAAATGCTGCGCATCTTGATCTGGATGCCGTGACGTTCCGCATCCCATTCGCAGAACACGCAGTCCCGTTCGGGGTCTGCCTCGGTGGGCAGCGGTTTGCCTTCGACCCAATCGGGCACCGGAAGCCCCGCGATCTGGGCAAAGGTCGGGGCCAGATCAATGTGACCCACAGGGTCCGCGATGACCGTGCCGCCCGCCACACTGGCCGAGGGCGCAGGCCGCCAGATGAACGGCAGCCGCATCAGCCCATCGGTGTGGAACGGCCCTTTGAACATCAGGCCAAAGTCGCCCTGATTGGTGCCGTGGTCCGAGCAATAGATGATGTCGGTATCTTCGTCCCAACCGCGCGCCTTCAGATAGGCCATCAGGCGGCCCATGGCATCGTCCACCAGCTCATTCTGGATGTGGACCATGGCGTTGATCTCACGCACGTTGTCGTGGGTCATGGTCTTGGGGACGAACTGATCGGGCGTCTCGTCGGCGATGTCGGTGATGCCGTCGTAGAATTCCAGCCAGTGCTTTGGCTTCTGGGCCAGGATCTCGCGGATCTTTTCGTCGGTCTCCGGGTGCGCGTCCGGCAGATCCAGATCGCGCCAGTCGATGCGATCTTTCTCGGACACGGGCGGGTCGAACGGGTGGTGCGGGTCGGGGAAACTGACCCACAAAAACCAATCCTCATCCTTGTCCAGGGTATCAAGCCAATTGATCGACGTCTCAGCCACCCAATCGGTGTGATAGGCCTTCTTCGGGCAAGCATTGTGATGGACTTGAATCGCGTCGCTCTCGCCCCCTGTCTGATTGTTGGGCCCGTTTTCGGGGCCCACGGGCGGATAGAACGAGTCCACGTGCTCGGGATAATTCTCTTTCAGCCACCGGTTATAGTGCAGCTCGCACCGGTAAGAGATGCCGCTATGAGCGGCCAGCGACAGATACTCGAACCCGCGGTGCGGCCCATGATCGCCGCGCCCTGCGGCCGACGCCTCCCAACAGGTGTGATCGGTCATCGGCTGCCAATGGGCCTTGCCGACAATCGCTGTGCGATAGCCCGCCTGCTCGTTCAGGTAGCGCGCGATTGAAGGGTCATTTTCCGGCAAGGCGTAGCCGTTGCGCAGAACCCCGTGGGTCGACACATATTGCCCCGTCACGATGGACGATCGCGCGGGCATGCAGGTCACGTTCTGATTATAGGCGCGGTCATAGCGGATGCCGTCGCGCGCCAATCCGTCGGCAACGGGCGTTTTCGCCACCTTTCCACCATAGCAGCCAAGCGCGTCAAAACGCTGCTCATCCGTGGTGATGAAAAGGATCTTGCGTCCCACCCGAGCCTCCCCTCTCAAGCTTTGCATCCGCATGCAAGGCTGGACGGATTGCGGTATTCTGTCAATAACTTTGAGTCGGATTGTCACCAAAAGGCACGGAATATCTTGGACAAGCGCGCAACATCCTATGACGTGGCCAGACTGGCCGGGGTCAGCCAATCCGCTGTGTCCCGCGTGTTTTCCCCCAATGGAAGTGCGTCGAAAACGACCCGTGAGAGGGTTCTGGCTGCCGCCCACGAATTGGGGTTTGTCCCGAACCCGATTGCCAAATCCCTCAGTCTTGGGCGCAGCCGTCTGGCGGGTCTGGTGGTCACGCAATACGCGCAGCAGAACTATCCGCTGGCCTTGAAAAGCGCCGTCGACCTGATGTCCGAGACCGGCGATGCCCTCCTCATCCAGATCGTTGATCCGACGGATATGGGCGACGCGGCCATCCGCCAACTGTTGGAAAAACGCGTGGATATGATCCTGTGCGCGGCCAGCATTTCCCGCGAGGCCGCAGTGCATTGCACCGATGCGGGCGTCCCTCTTGTGATGATAAACCGGCAATCCGAATGTGCGGGGGTTGATGCGGTGTGCTCACCCAATGACGCGATCATGCATGACGTCGTGGACATGCTGCATGCATCGGGGGCCAGGCACTGCGTGTTCCTGGGCGGTGGCGGCAACAATTGGGTCTCGGCAGAGCGGTGCCGTGGATTTGTCGAGGCCTGCACGGCAAAGGGCCTGCCAGAGCCAATCGTGCTTGAGGACGCCTTCACCTATAATGGCGGCCAGTCCGCGATCCGCGCTTTGGGGGCAAGCGTCACGAACCTGGATGCCGTTGTTGCCGCCAATGATGCGATGGCGATTGGCGCAATGGATGTCCTGCGACTGGACTTCGGATTGAACATACCCGACGATATCCAAGTGGTCGGCCACGACGACACCGAGACCGGACGCTTCCAGTCCTATCAGCTGACATCGGTGCGACAAAACATGCTTGGGATATTTGCCAAGGCAATTGAATTGGCCGTCAGCCGACGAAACGAGTATCGTCGTCCAGACGCCAAGATCACCGTGAAAAACGAGCTGGTCGAACGGACGACAACCGCAAGGCCGACAGCTTCAGCCCGGGATCGGCTTGCGCCCGGAACTGAAGAGTGACCGTTTGCGTCCATCTACAGTGGCACTTGGAATATTGTGTCATTGCAGAGGCATCCGATACTAAAAGATTCGGCATGCCCAGGGTAACAGAGCAGCCCTTTTTCCCGGGCGAACAGTCCTGCACCCTCGTCCAGTGCCGTCTCTCAGGCGAAGGCTTCGAACAACAGCGCCCATCGCCGCCGAAGTGTCCCAGCCCGCCTGTGCTTGATCCGATCACCTCAAGGCTATCGAAGTAAAATCGCGGAAAGAAATCGGGACCAAGACTCGCCCCAACAGTGAGAGCGGTTTGTATTAAGTTGAACGGCCTTCAAGACCCTGCGCGATGTACAATTGAAGCCTTGGTCAGGAAACCCTTCTGGCCCCTGCGCTGACACGACTATCAACTGCTTTTGCAGACAGATCCAACTCTGGCTGGGTCATTTGCCAAACTGGAAAAGAACCTCTGACGTCTGCGTTTAGAACCAGGTCCGTTCAAAAATGTGTGGGGCCCCATCAGTTCGGGCCTTTGTACTTTCAATGTCCGCTTTCAGATCTAAGGAGCTTTCACATTGCATCCGCAGCGAATGTCTCCTTCCCGCCCATCGGTTTAAGGCAACACTTCCACCTTCCACCCCACACTCTTGGACATCGCGCCATCGGTGTGGAATTAAGCGTTTAACTCCTTAAGAAGTACATAAACCTCATATTTGTCGATTAGGATCGAAGAAAAGACATTCTGCTCCTTGGCTCTGAAAACTCTTTTCAAGCGACCCTCCAAAATGTGGTTCAAGATCCGATCTGTAGGCACCCCGTGCTTTCGAACTGCGTCAGAAATACTGGTCAACGACGCCCATTTATCGGATTCAGGAAAGGACCCCAAGAACTCCAGCCACGACACGATGGTCGCCTCCGTAAATCTTGGGCGAGCACTGTCTCCTCCCTCGCCAGGCTTGATCAGATCTGCTTTTGTCAGTGTCTCCATTTGTCCTCGTGTAAGCCCCAATCCCTTTTGGGCCGCAGAGAATGCAACTGAACCACTTGCCTGTTCGAGCAATTCCTTAGCTGCATTCGCATCAAAGATAACCTCGAAATCAGGGCGATCCGTCTCCGGTATGATGTCAGCATCGACCAAAAGGCGCCGCAAACGTTTCGGATGAAGATCATGGGTCTTTGCCGCGGTCCTGATCGAATGTAGCCGCCGTTCGGTCAAAACGTGGTCGAGTGCCTGTTCACCAGCCCCAAGTGGCCAGCTACCCAATATGTGTTGGCGCAAAGCCTCCCGAAGTGGCTCATATTCAGGGCCATACCCTGCCCCGCGTTTTCGCCAATCATATATCCGGCCGTACTGGGCTTGAGGGCGGTCCTGCGGTTTGCCCGGGCTCAATCTGAGGTTTTCAAAGTATGCGACCACTTCAGATTTATCTGCGTTAATAAGTCGAAACCCCGCCGATGTCGCAATTGCCAGCTCTAGTTTTGACAGAGACCGAAGGGTTGCGGTCTTTCCAGATATCAATGAGACGCCCAGCATCTCACAAATTGCGCCTAACGCGCCAATCGGAAAGTGACGAGCCCAACCGTCTGGCTGTTCACCAGCAAGCCGCCGCGCGACATGTTCTTCAAATTGGCCACCGTCATTGACCTCCTGATCGGGTTCACACTCCACAACTTCGAACATCCACGGGAGCCAAACGAAACGATCCCGCCCTACTCATCGTCGACGAACTCCAAAGAATGCCTATTATAAGTTGTACGCCGTCCTCTCCCTGAGCACCCTCAAACATTCAGCCTGAAGATCAGCATCCGATATTCAGGGAATTTTGAAATTCCGACAAAATTACGGCTTCTGACAAAAAGAAAAAAGGGGGGACCGAAGTCCCCCCTGTAAGTCTCGCCACTCAGGCTCATTCTAGTGTACCGCCCGGTATTCTGCCTGCGGCCTGAGGGCTCTCACGAAGGCGGGCGCAGTGCCCGCCTTCGGAACTCGTATCAGCTGCAGCCGGACGTGCCACCGCAGGTGTTGCACTTCATGCAGGTGCCGTTGCGCACCAGCGTGTAGTTGCCGCACTCGCCGCATGGATCGCCTTCGTAGCCTTGCATCTTGGCCTTGTCGCGGGCCGACATGCTGACCGTACCGGAGGACACAGCCGTGGCCCCGCCGGTCGCTTGCGCCATGCCGCCGCCTGCACTGACCGCCGGCACAATGGTGTCCAACGCAACTGCGGCGTCCCCATCTGTAAAGGCCACAGCCCCTGCCCCGCCTTGCAACACAACCAGTTCGTTTGGCACGCGCTTACGCAGGTAGCCGGTGGAGCTGATCTGCTTAAGCACCTCGAGAGACTTCGTCGCCGCGGTCTCAGACGGCTCAGAGATGTTGGACACGCCCTCTTCCTCACCACGACCCAGATCATCGAAAGACGCGCCTTCGGGCTTCACATGGGCCAGATCGGTGCGGTCCAGATAGGACACAGCCAATTCGCGGAAGATATAGTCAAGGATCGACGTTGCGTTCTTGATGCTGTCGTTGCCCTGAACCATGCCAGCCGGTTCAAACTTGGTGAAGGTGAAGGCGTCTACGAACTCCTCCAGCGGCACGCCGTACTGCAGGCCCACGGACACGGCGATGGCAAAGTTGTTCATCATCGCACGGAAGCCAGCGCCTTCCTTGTGCATGTCGATGAAGATCTCACCCAGATTGCCGTCTTCATATTCCCCGGTGCGCAGATAGACCTTGTGCCCACCAACGATGGCCTTTTGGGTGTAGCCCTTGCGGCGTTCGGGCATCTTCTCGCGGTGCGATTTGATGACCTCTTTGACGACGACCTTTTCGATGATCTTTTCGGCGATGACCTGTGCCTTCTCCATGGTGGAGCCGGATTCGAGAACCTCTGCGGCCTCGTCATCATCCTCGATCAACGCTGCCGCGAGGGGCTGGGACAACTTGGACCCATCTCGGTAAAGCGCGTTGGCCTTGATCCCCATGGCCCAGCTGCGTTCATAGGCCTTTTGGCAATCTTCGATGGTCGCATCGTTGGGCATGTTGATCGTCTTTGAGATCGCGCCGGAGATGAAGGACTGTGCCGCAGCCATCATGTCGATGTGCGAGTTCACGGACAGGAACCGCTTGCCCTTCTTACCGCAGGGGTTGGCGCAGTCGAAGACGACATAATGCTCTTCTTTCAGGTGCGGTGCACCTTCCAGCGTCATGGTCCCGCAGACGTGATCATTGGCAGCATCCACATCGGCCTTGGAGAACCCAAGGGACTTGAGCAGATCAAACGTCGGGTCGTTCAGCTTGTCGGCCGGAATGCCCAGCACGTCTTTGCAGAACTCTTCGCCCAGCGTCCACTGGTTGAACACGAAGCGGATGTCGAAGGCCGATGGCAAGGCCGCTTCGATCTTGTCGATCTCGGCCTGACCAAACCCGTGACCCACCAGCGACGTGTGGTTGATGCCCGGTGCGTTGCCCAGCGTGCCGTGGCCCACGGCGTAGGACACGATTTCCTCAGACTGGCTGGAAGAATAGCCCAGTTTCGCCAAGGCCGCAGGCACCGACTGGTTGATGATCTTGAAATAACCGCCACCGGCCAGCTTCTTGAACTTCACCAGCGCGAAGTCGGGCTCAATCCCGGTTGTGTCGCAATCCATGACCAGACCGATGGTGCCTGTTGGGGCAATCACGGTGGCCTGTGCGTTGCGGTAGCCGTGCTGTTCGCCAAGCTTCAACGCTTCGTCCCAGCAAGACATCGCCAGATCGACAAGGCGGGTGTCGGGGCAATTGGCGTGATCCAAGGCGACAGGCTTAATCTCGAGGGCTTCGTACCCGTCGGACGCCCCATAGGCCGCGTTGCGGTGGTTGCGGATGACGCGCAGCATGTTGTCGGCGTTCTTTTTGTAGCCCGGGAAGGGCCCCAGCTCACCGGCCATTTCGGCAGATGTCGCGTAGCTGACACCGGTCATGATGGCGGTCAGCGCACCGGCCAAGGCACGGCCCTCATCGCTGTCATAGCCCAGACCCATATTCATCAGCAGGCCGCCGATGTTGGCATAACCCAGACCCAGCGTGCGGAAATCATAGGACCGCTGGGCAATTTCCTTGGACGGGAACTGCGCCATCATCACAGAGATTTCCAACGTGACGGTCCACAAACGGGACGCATGCATGTAGTCCTCGACCTGGAACGTGCCGTCTTTGTAGAAGGTCAGCAGGTTCATGGACGCCAGATTACAAGCCGTGTCATCAAGGAACATGTATTCGGAACACGGGTTCGATCCACGGATCTCACCATCGGCGGGGCATGTGTGCCAGGCGTTGACCGTGTCGTGATACTGGATGCCTGGATCAGCACAGGCCCAAGCGGCGTGGCCGACCTTTTCCCACAGCTCACGCGCTTTGATCACCTTAGCGACCTCACCGTTCTTACGGTTGATCAGCTTCCAGTTGGCATCGTCTTCGACGGCCTTCAGGAAGGCGTCGGTGACGCGGATCGAGTTGTTGGAGTTCTGGCCGGACACCGAGTTATAGGCCTCGCTATCCCAATCCGTATCATAGGTCGGGAATTCGATCGATGTGTGACCCTGCTTTGCATAATCCAGCACACGTTTGACGTATGTCTCTGGGATCATGACCTTTTTGGCGTCACGGATGGCTGTTTTCAGCTGCTCGTTCTTTTTGGGGTCATAGGCGTCTGCCTCGGCCCCGTCCCAGCCGCGAATGGCGGCAAAGATGTCGTTGAGCTTGGCTTCGTGCATTTTGGAGCCCGCGACGATGGACGCCACTTTCTGCTCTTCCAGCACCTTCCAGTTAATGAACTCTTCGATATCGGGGTGGTCGGCGTCAACGATCACCATCTTGGCCGCGCGGCGGGTTGTGCCGCCGGATTTGATCGCACCAGCTGCACGGTCACCGATTTTCAGGAACCCCATCAAGCCGGAGGATTTGCCACCACCGGACAGCGCCTCGCCCTCACCGCGAAGGGAGGAAAAGTTGGTGCCGGTGCCGGAGCCGTATTTGAACAGGCGCGCCTCACGGACCCACAGATCCATGATGCCGCCGTCGTTCACCAGATCATCGGCCACGGACTGGATGAAACAGGCGTGTGGCTGGGGGTGTTCATAAGATGACGTCGATTTCGTCAGTTTCTTGGTTTTGTAGTCCACGTAGTGGTGGCCCTGTGCAGGCCCATCGATGCCGTAAGCCCAATGCAAGCCGGTGTTGAACCACTGCGGGCTGTTCGGGGCCGCCCGCTGGGTCGCCAACATGTAGCGCATTTCGTCAAAATAGGTGCGGGCGTCCTCTTCGGTGGTGAAATAACCACCTTTCCAGCCCCAGTACGTCCATGCACCGGCCAGACGATCAAACACCTGCTTGGCCGACGTCTCACCGCCCATGGTGGCACCCTCAGCCGGGGCCGAGCGCCACAGGAACTCAGGAACGCCCTTCTCTTCGACCTTTACGGTGTCAGACGGAACGCCCGCCTTGCGGAAATATTTCTGCGCAATCACATCGGAGGCCACCTGGCTCCACGCGTCCGGGATTTCACAATCGTCCAGCTTAAAGACAACCGTCCCATCCGGATTGCGGATCTCAGACGTAGCGGATTTGAACGCCACCTCTGCGTAGGCGTCCTGTCCGGACTTTGTGAAATTACGTTCGATCTTCATAATAGGTGCCCCTGTCCTAGCGTGCCGTCTCTGCGGCGATCCAATGTCCCGTCATCCAACCCGTGGTGTAGGCTGGCGTGTCTTGCAGGATCGATCGTTGAGCGCGGGCCGCACGACGCCGCCCCCTCCGCCAGAGGGGCCGCAACCTCAGTTCACCGATTGGCGTGCTGATGCGTCGTTACCTGTCCCACGCTGGCCTCGCCACTATATGTTGTGTCGTTCGATCCAGCTCGCACAACTTGGCGCAACTACACCTAGGGGGTCAACGGAATTTTTACCCTAAATATGGATTAAATCTTCTTGACCCAGTGTTAACGATATTACCGCGAAATTGATCCCCGATTCCCCCTCATACTTGCACACAGGACAACGGGCCGGGCAGGACACAGCCGCAGTTGCAAAAACTCAAAGAATGACAGCACACTATGGTTAATACCTCACGCAATGCATGAGTTATCCACAGGCAGGCCGAGGGCGGACACCCTGACTTGAGGTCGCACGGTGCGGCTCTAGATGTGGCAAGGCGGACACGCTCCGATCAAAGGAAGTAAATGATGAAATACCTCTCAATGGTTGCGATATGTGGTGTGGCCGCCTGCGGAGATACCACATCATCTAGTGGGTCGTTTTCCGCAGGCGCACAACCACAAGGTGCGGTTCAGGCCTATTTTCAAGGCTATCCCGACGCTTTGTTTGAAGGGGGGGAGGCCGTTTGCAGTGGCCCGGGCCAAATGGTCGTCCGCCCGAACCCCAATGAGGTGCGATGCGAATCGTTGCCAGACCCAGCGTCCGCGGCCGCCCTGATTCTGGAATACAACGGAACCGTGGAAAACCTGCCCCGCTTTGTCATCGCCTTTACCGGACAATCGGACCAGACCGGCTACCTGGTGACGGCGGACAGCTACATCCGCGTCCCCGGACGCGATGGGCAAATACAACAACTGCGCTTTCCCGACGACCGGATCGCCGCAGAATTCACAGCGCTATTGAAAACAGCAGGCGGCCGCCCCTTATAGGGACGGCCCGCTGTATCACGATATGTGAAGATGGTCGGGGCGAGATGATTCGAACATCCGACCCCCTGTACCCAAAACAGGTGCGCTACCAGGCTGCGCCACGCCCCGGACCGAGGCCTGATCTAAGGCGTGTTGTCTGATTTGAAAAGAGGTAATTTGCCCAAAAGGTGTTAATTGTCGTCACAGGGCCAAACGACGTCACCGGTAAGCTGTGGGTGCCGGATCTGATCCCCGGCAGTCAGGCCCAAACGGTCAGACATGCCGCCATTGATCTCAAGCACATACATGATTTCCTCACCGCCAAAGATCGGGGTTTCATCAAGCGGCACAGCGTTTTCGTGGATTTTGTCGATGACACCATCGGCACCCACGAAAATCATGTCCAGCGGGATCAGTGTGTTGCGCATCCAGAAACTGGTCGGCTGCGGGCGCGCAAATACAAACAACATTCCTTCAAACGGGCCCATCTGTTCTACGAACATCAGCCCCTGCCCCCGTTCGGCCGCGTCATCCGCAACCGTAACCGTGAACTCCGCCTCGCCAAATGCGCCCCGCACTGAAACACTGTCCGCGGAACACACCTCCGCAGAGACCTGCGCCGCCATCAAGAAGACCGCACCGGCCCCTATGGCTGTCAGCTTTTGTCGGTCGCACTTTCCCATGGCAAAACCTCAGCGGCCATCAGCCCGCGTTTGCCGTCAATGGTCCGCAGCGCAATCGCCTCGCCCGGGATCAGATCAGCGAAGCCCGCCTGACGCAAGACTTCGACATGCACAAAGACGTCAGCGGATTGCCCAAAGACATTTGCGAACCCGAAGCCTTTGACTTTGTCGAACCACTTTACGCGTGCAGCCTCAACGGGCGCGTTCATGATCTCCTCGGGGTCGAAGTCCGCGAAGTCCCCCAGAACTGCGATGGGGTGGCTTTCCTGATCGATAGACACCACCTCTGTTGCTTGAAGGCCGCGTTCGGTCTCAACCACTGAGACCGTGATCGCGGCACCCTCCGCAACGGAGCTTTGCCCATAGGTGCGCAGGACGTTCGCATGCAGCAAAATGTCAGGGCCACCGTCACGCGCGACCACAAAGCCGAACCCCTTCGTTGGGTCGAACCACTTAACGTTGCCGTCAATTACCGCACCGACATTTTGATCATTTGTCATGTCTTGCCCTTACCGTCATGCCTTCTGGCAATCCGGCCCATCTTTAGCGCAAACATGACCTGATACACCCAGCAATACAAGCGCATTTCGGGGGTAGATTTTCACGAAGCGCGAAATTTAGGGGTTCAATCTGTCAATTGACCAAGGGGCATTTCGCCCTTCGCGCGACCACTTGAACCGATCATGCAACCGAAAGTCGCCGTCAGCCCAAAACTCAATCTCAACCGGCGAGAGTCTGAACCCACCCCAGAAGTCGGGACGATCCGGATTTGTGCCGTGTTTGGCCGTCACCTTAGCGACCTCAGCCACCAACGCCGCACGGGATGACAAGGGCTGAGACTGCTTCGACGCGATTGCACCAAGCCTGCTTTTGAGACTGCGGGACGAAAAATAGGCATCCGCCGCCTCTCCCTCTTCGCGGGTCACAGTGCCCCGCACACGAATTTGGCGACGCAGACTTTTCCAATGCATCACAAATGCCGCTTTACCGGATTGGTCCAGTTCCTGCCCCTTCTGGCTGGAATAATTGGTGTAGAAGACAAACGCGCCATCGCCGTCGCCATAGCTTTCGACGTCCTTAAGCAAGACCATCCGCGCATTGGGCAACCCAGACGCGTCCACCGTCGACAGTGCAATGGCATTGGGGTCGTTGGGCTCTGACGCCTCTGCGTCCGCCATCCATGTCCGAACGATTTCAAACGGGTCCTCGCCTGCGAATTTTCCGCTTCGATCTGCCATAATCTGTCCTTTTGGTCCGTTACGGGGTGCAAGGTGGCGTTCTGGCGGGGCGGGTCAACCCCGATTGAGGTCGGATCCGCCCTCACTTGAAGAGGATCGCCCTATCGCCTAAACCGAACGCGAGATGTGTGGGGCGGCCCTTGGGGCCCGAAAGGAAATTATGTCATCCAATTTGATGCAGGGAAAACGCGGCCTGATTATGGGGCTGGCAAACGATAAATCCATCGCATGGGGCATTGCCAAGGCGCTGTCCGAGGCCGGCGCCGAGCTTGCGTTTTCGTATCAGGGGGAAGCCTTGAAAAAACGGGTCGGACCGCTGGCTGAAAAGCTGGGCTCAGACATGGTTCTGCCGTGTGATGTGTCAGATGCGACCTCAATCGATGCGCTGTTTGACGGCATTAAGGAACAGTGGGACAACATTGACTTCGTTGTCCATGCCATTGGCTTTTCAGATAAAAATGAGTTGCGCGGCCGCTACGTAGACACCAGCGCAGACAACTTCCGGATGACCATGGATATCTCGGTCTATTCTTTCACAGCCGTGATGCAGCGCGCAGAAAAAATGATGAATGCTGGCGGAAGCGCGATCACGTTGACCTATTACGGCGCAGAGCGGATCATGCCGCATTACAACGTCATGGGTGTCGCCAAAGCCGCCCTTGAGGCCAGCGTGCGCTATCTGGCTGAAGATCTGGGCAAGGACGGCATCCGCGTCAACGCAATTTCGGCGGGTCCGATCAAAACGCTCGCAGCATCCGGCATTGGCGATTTCCGATACATCCTGAAATGGAACGAATATAACTCGCCCCTGCGCAAGAACGTCAGCATTGATGAGGTCGGCGGGTCCGCGCTTTATCTGTTGTCCGACCTCAGCGCAGGTGTGACCGGCGAAACCCATCATGTCGATGCGGGCTATCATGTGGTCGGCATGAAGGCCGTCGACGCGCCCGACATGTCCCCCAACAAGGATTAAGCGCAATGAGCACCAGCGCAGAGGGCCGCCTGCCCCACGAAAAAGGCTTCCACATCTCATGGGATCAGATCCACCGCGACAGCCGCGCCTTGGCGTGGCGGCTGGATGGGAAAGGCCCCGATGGTGGCGCATGGCGCGCGGTTGTCGCCATCACCCGTGGCGGCATGGCCCCCGCAATGATCGTCGCGCGCGAATTGGATATCCGCAAAGTCGATACCATTTCGGTCATGTCCTATCACGCGGGCGGCGGCAAAGCCGATCAACGTCGTGAGGCGCAGGTCCTCAAGGCACCAGACGCCGACGTCATGGGCGACGGCACGGGGATCCTGATCATCGATGATCTGGTCGACAGCGGCAAAACGCTGGAACTGGTGCGTCAGCTATATCCCAACGCCCACTTTGCCACCGTCTACGCCAAGCCTGAGGGCGAACCACAGGTGGACACGTTCATCACCGGCGTCAGCCAAGACACATGGATTTTCTTTCCATGGGACATGGCCCTGCAGTACGTCGAGCCCTATCGAGGCAAGGACTAAACATCACCCCGGCCCTCCGGGGGGAGTTGTATGTGCCAAGATGAAGAAGGGCGCCCTTTTCATCTGACCCAAAAAACTCCCGCCGGAGGCATCCAACCGACGCGACAAGAGGCCCCCCTATGACGTTTTCGCGCACCGCCACCACGTTTCCCCCCCCGGTGATGGAGGCCCGCCGCTGGCTCGATGGTGTCGATTTTTCTGATCGCCCCTTGATCAACGTCAGCCAAGCCGCCCCTGTTGATCCTCCGCCATTGGCGCTGCGTCAGGAACTGGCGCGGATCGTCGTTGAAGATGACGAAAGTCACTTGTACGGGCCGGTTTTGGGCCTGCCTTTCCTTCGCGAGAGGGTCGCGCTGGATTGGTCTGCGGCCTACGGGGGTTCTATCTCGGACGACAACGTGGCCATCACATCAGGCTGCAATCAAGCCTTCACCGCTGCAATCGCCACATTGTGTGCCGAAGGCGACGAGGTGATTTTGCCTGTCCCCTACTACTTCAACCACCGAATGTGGCTCGACATGGCAGGCGTCACGACCGTGCCTTTGACGGCACAGGCTGGCTTGATCCCCAGCGCCGAGGATGCAGCCCACCTGATCACCGACAAGACCCGCGCCATTGTGCTGGTGACCCCCAACAATCCTGGCGGTGTGGAATATCCGGCTGAAACGGTACAGGCCTTTGCCGATCTGGCCCGTCGTTGTGGTGTCGCGCTCATTATCGATGAAACCTATCGCGATTTCGACAGCCGAACCGGTGCCCCGCACCCTTTGTTCTGCGATCCCGAGTGGGGCGACACCCTGATCCAACTGTATTCTTTTTCAAAAGCCTACCGTTTGACCGGCCACCGCATTGGCGCCATGATCGCCTCAACCGAGCGACTGCGTGAGGTTGAGAAGTTTCTTGATACCGTCACTATCTGCCCCAACCAACTGGGCCAGCGCGCCGCTCTTTGGGGGATGGAGAACCTGGGCGAATGGTTGGCGGGCGAACGCCTTGAAATTCTCGACCGACGGGCCGCCATCGAGGAGCAAATGCCGCGACTGGCCGAAAAAGGCTGGCAGCTTGAGGGCTGCGGGGCCTATTTCGCCTACCTCCGGCATCCCTTCCCCCTCCCATCTGATGAATTGGCCCGCGTGCTGGTGCGCGACGCAGGTGTGCTGACCCTGCCGGGGACCTTCTTTATGCCTCAGAGCGGTGGGACGCAGCATCTGCGCATCGCCTTTGCCAACGTCGACCGCGCCGCCATCACAACCTTGTTTGACCGTCTGGCGGCATTCCAACCCAGCTAGCGCCAACTTCACTTGCACCCCGTGCAGCACCCACATAGACAGGGGCAAACGGGATTTCAGGGGCGTGCAGTCATGGCCAAAGCAGGTAAGACGCGAAACTTCTTCGTATGGATCATCATGGGCCTTCTTTTTATCGGTCTCATGGGGTTTGGTGCCACCGGGTTGACGGGCACCGTTCGGTCCATCGGCAGCGCGGGCGAGAAACCGATTTCGGCACAAAACTACTACCTTGAAGTCCAAAACCGCATTCGCTCTGCCGCAGCCCAGCAAGGCCGCGCAATTTCCTTCCCCGAGGCCGAGGCCGACGGCATTCCAGCCCTTGCGTTGCAAGCGGTCGTCGGGCGTCGGGCACTTGACAACGAAGCCGCCACACTGGGTCTGTCCGTCGGGGATGAGGTGATCAGCGAACAAGTCCTGGCAACACCGTCATTCCGTGGTATCGACGGCTCATTTGACCGGACGCAATACCGCGAAGCGCTGGCGCAATCCGGCCTCAGTGTGCGCGAATACGAAGACAGCCTGCGCGATCAGGCTTCCCGTGCCTTGATCCAGGGGGCGGTCTTTACCGGCATCCCCGATCCACAGGTCTATGCCGACACATTGGCGCAGTTTTCCCGCGAGGGCCGGACGTTCACCTGGGCCTCCTTAACGGAGGCCGACGTTGAAATCGTGCTGCCAGAACCGTCTGAGGATGACCTTCAGGCGCATTATGACGCAAATCCCGATCTGTACCGCACCCTTGAGACCCGCGAGATCCGCTATGTCTGGCTGACGCCCGATATGATCCAAGACGAGACGCCGGTGGATGAAGACGAATTGCGCGCCGAATACGACGCGCGGCTTGAGGAATTCCAACAGCCCGAACGTCGTCTGGTCGAACAATTGGTGTTCTCCGACGCCGAGGCAGCTGAGGCTGCGCTGGCGCAGATCGAAGCGGAAGAGACAACCTTCCCCGATCTGGTGGCTGCACGCGGTCTGACCTTGAATGACGTCGACATTGGCGACGTAACAGAGGCTCAGATGGACGAGGCAGGCCCTGCCATTTTTGCGGCACAGACAGGCGACACCGTCGGCCCCTTTCCCACCGATCTGGGCCCTGCCCTGTTCCGCATGAATGCCATTCTGGCGGCCCGCAACACGACTTTTGAACAGGCGCTGCCCGATCTGCGTGAAGATCAGGCAGCCGCCCGTGCGCGTCGGATGATCGAAGACCAAATCGACCCGATCACCAACCTTCTGGCCGGTGGCGCGCTTTTGGCCGATGTGGCCGACCAGACCGAGATGGAGCTGGGCACCATCGACTGGACCACAGATGTCACAGACGGCATCGCTGCCTATGCCGCCTTCCGCGACGTGGCCGCTTCGACCGATGTGGGCGATTTTGCTGAGGTTGAGGAACTTGACGACGGTGGCCTTTTTGCCCTCGAGGTCGTCAGCATCCGCGCGCCAGAGGTTCCTGCCCTTGACGACATTCGCGCCGACGTGATTGCAGGCTGGGAAGCCGAAGCCACGGCCGAAGCCATCGCGGAGGAGGCCGAGGCGCGCGCCGCACGTTTGCGCGAAGGGGTCGAATTTTCTGCCGCAGACCTGGACAGCATTCAGGAAACGAACCTTACCCGCCGCGCCTTTGTAAATGGCACCCCCCCGACCTTCATGACAGACGTCTTTGACATGGCCGTGGGCGACATTCGCGTTTTACCAAATGACGGCGGGGCCATTGTTGTGCGTCTAGACGCCATCACGGCTGCCGACGAAACCGACGCGGCCTTCGCTGCAGAGGCCACTGCGCTGTCTGAATCCGCCGCCCAAGGCATCGCGCAGGACATCTATGAACTTTATACCCGCAACATTCAGGTCAACACCGACGTGCAACTGAACCAAGCGGCCATCAACGCAATCCACTCAAACTTCCGATAAGCCATGACGCCTGATTTCGAGACCTTTCAAACCGGCTTTGAGGCGGGCAAACATCAGATTGTCTACACCCGTCTGACGGCGGATCTGGACACGCCTGTGTCGCTCATGCTGAAACTCAACGGCGCGGGCCTGCATTCGTTCTTGCTTGAATCCGTGACAGGCGGAGAGGTGCGCGGGCGGTATTCCATCGTCGGTATGAAACCCGATCTAATCTGGGAGTGCCGTGGCACCACCAGCCGCATCAACCGCGCCGCGCGATTTGACCAGGATGGGTTTGAAGTCCAGGCCGGTGATCCTCTGGACAACCTGCGGGCGCTTATCGCCGAAAGCCGGATCGAATTGCCCGACGAATTGCCCGCGGCCTCTGCAGGGCTGTTCGGCTATCTGGGCTACGACATGATCCGTCTGGTGGAACATCTGCCCAACGTGAACCCTGATCCACTGTGTCTGCCCGACGCTGTGTTGATGCGGCCATCGGTTGTGGCGGTTCTTGACGGTGTTAAAGGCGAAGTGATCCTTGTTGCACCCGCATACACAGGCAGCGGGCTGTCCGCCAAAGCCGCCTTCGCCCAAGCCGCCGAACGCGTCATGGACGCCCAACGCGCGTTGGAACTGCCCACGCCCAACACCGAACTGGCAAGTGCGCCCCCAACTGAGTTGGCAGAGCCCACGTCGAATTTCACCAAAGACGGCTACATGGCCGCCGTTGAGAAAGCCAAGGACTACATTCGCGCAGGCGACATCTTTCAGGTGGTCCCCGCCCAACGCTGGACCCAAGACTTCCGAGAGCCGCCCTTCGCGCTTTACCGGTCCTTGCGGCGCACAAACCCCTCGCCGTTTATGTTCTTTTTCAACTACGGCGGCTATCAGGTGATTGGCGCCAGCCCCGAGATCCTCGTGCGTGTGTTCGGCAACGAAGTCACGATCCGCCCCATCGCCGGGACCCGCCCCCGTGGGGCGACCCCCGACGAAGACCGCGCCAATGAGGTGGATCTTATGGCGGATGAAAAGGAACTCGCCGAACATCTGATGCTCCTTGATCTTGGCCGCAACGACACGGGGAAGGTGTCAAAGATCGGGACAGTCAAACCGACCGAAGAATTCATCGTCGAACGCTACAGCCACGTCATGCACATCGTGTCAAACGTGGTGGGCGAATTGGCCGATGATCAAGACGCGCTGAGTGCGTTTTTTGCAGGCATGCCCGCCGGCACCGTGTCGGGTGCCCCCAAGGTGCGGGCCATGGAGATCATTGATGAGTTGGAACCCGAAAAACGCGGCATCTACGGCGGCGGGTGTGGGTATTTCTCGGCCAATGGTGACATGGATATGTGCATTGCCTTGCGCACCGCGGTCCTTAAGGGCGACCAGCTTTATATTCAGGCCGGCGGCGGTGTTGTCTATGACAGCGATCCTCACGCCGAATACATGGAAACCGTCCATAAATCGAACGCCATCCGCCGCGCTGCCGCAGATGCGGCGACCTTTCGGCGGGGGAACAGTTAAGGCACTCCATGCGCCGCTGGATTGAATCGTTAAATGTCTTTGCCGTGTTCAAAGTGGCATCTGCTGCATTGATGTTTTTGATGGTTATGAGCGGACTTGGGTTTGTAGCCTACCTTGCCGAACCGAAACAGGACGTCGGTTATCAAAATTTAGCCGTCGTCGAACACTATTGGGAACGTCCATCAGTAAACTCCGGCAGCAACCTACGGACTTTTCGTGCAGTCGTCCGTCTGCCCAATGGCAAGGAAACGCCACTGGCCACTCAGCCCAACTTCATTGATGACGACGGCACGCTCTGCGCTTTTCTCCGCTTGGGTCGTTGGTCAAAGGCTTGGCATGTGACCGTCGTTGATCAATCGATTTGCAGGTGATGCGTCAATCGCACAGACAATCGAACTGTCCACGCTGCCAATTTGGGACCGCTCGGGTCGACGACAGTTTTCACCAAAGAACCTTCACCCGGTCACATACGAGACGGCTTTGCGCTCCGATCTTACTTCGCCTAAATCGATCCCTCGGATCAATTCCATGGAGGCTCGAATTCTTTGGGTGAAAAATACCTCAGGGGGGGAGACGCGGCACGCGTCGGGGGGGACAGCGTCCCCCCTCCCCGCCCCGCAGGGTCACTGTGCCATTAAAACAGCGCTCAACGGCACCAAAGACACTTGATCCTCATCATTCGCGGTCCCCCACAGGATCAACGCCGACAAGGTATCAGGCCGCACCCGTCCAACAAGCACCACACCGGAATTCTGCCTCGCCCGAAATGCCGCTTGATCCACGAACCGCCGGATCACCCGGGCGTCTTGATCATCTGCATCCAAATCACGGTACACCGTCGCCGCAGGCACACCCGCTTGTTCCGCGGCGCGCCCCGCCATGTTCAATCCTTGAGAGACAGTTACAAATCCACGACCTTGGGCGGCCAAAGCCTCCATCGCCTGCTGTGTGACGGCGCGGTCCGATTGCAGGCCGCCGTCCCCGATATCCAGCACCGCAAGGCTTTCGGGCACAGACCGAAAGACACTTTGCAAGGTGACTTCCACATCAGCAGGCTGCGCGCCTTCCGGCACCTTTGCCAAAACAGCAACCTCGAACCCATTTGCGCGATAACCCTCCATCGCCTCCGTCACATCTGCCCGTTCCGGGTCCAGGGCAATTGTCACCGGAAAAGGCACACCGGACAACGCAGCAGCCGCCGCAGACATCGACCCGTCGTCAATCAAGACGATCGACATCAACGCCCCACTGGCGTCATCCGGCACCGGTGCCGCAAAATCAACAAGGGCGTTGACAGGGGCCGCATCCTCAGTCGCCGTCTCACGCGCATCCGTATCCGCGACGGCGCCAGGCCTGCGCACCGTCACGCCCGTCGCGCGATCCGCCAAAAGCGTGTTCCCGTCCCCCTGAAGTTGCAGGCGTGGCGCGGGTTGCACGGCCGCCGCAATATCTGCGGCCTCCGGGGCTGGGCTGACGTCTGTGGTAGGCCCTTCATTGGCCTCAAGATCGACAATAAACACATCTTCATCAGCCGTCGGTGCCTCAGCTGACGGATCGGGTGCAATGGCCGCAACCTCTCCTGTGGCGCCGTCAGCCACCTGCGTTCGATCCGCGTCAGACACCTCCTGCGCCCCTTCGACAGCCGCCTGTTCAGGGGCGTCTTGTGGTGCGACCTCGGGCTCGATCACCACCACCTGTGGCGCAGGCGCGGTCGAGACGGTCAAATCCGCCTCGGTTTGTGGTGTTTCGGGGGCCAATGACTGCGGATTGGGAAACACTGGGTCCACCGGCTCGGCCTCAATCCCTGCGCCCGCTGGCGTCTCTGGCGCGGCCAGTGCGCCCTCAATCGCGACCACTTCAGGCGCGTCAAGCGGGGCCGTATCGGCCAGCGGCGCCGATTGCGTGTCCTGCGGTGCCACCTGTGATGTCTGCGGCACAGGGGCCGTATCCGTACTGGATGCCGTCTCACCCTCGGGCAGATCCGGCGTCACCGGCGCCTCAATGGAGACACTGCCCACGGGCGTTGACGCAGGCTCTGCGCTATCAGCGGCCGCCACTGGGCTTGGCGCGACGTCTACCTGTGGGGCCTGCACCAACGGTAGCGCAGGGGGCGTGGCCCCGGGTGGGGCTTCCGACACGACAGAGGCCACGGACAACGCCAGAACCGACACCAGACCGCCGCTGACAATCCCACCCAAAAAACCTTGCATGCACTGCACCTCTTCTTTGATCTCGTGCGGCAGCCTGCGCTGCCTGCCCCTTATAACGGGGTTTGACGTCCCATTGCAGGCCTTGACGCCCCCCCGCGCTCCGGCCCATGTATGTGGCCAGTATACAGGCGAGCCGCGCCCCTGCGGTAGCCCCAAATTGACCCTATCCAAAGGTGGCGGATCCATGCTCCTGCTGATCGACAACTACGATAGTTTCACCTATAATCTGGTGCATTATTTTGGTGAACTTGGCGCCGATGTGGTCGTGCGCCGCAACGACGCCATTGATGTCCAAGAGGCGATCGGGATGGGGGCCAGCGGCATCGTCTTGTCGCCTGGTCCGTGCGATCCTGCCCAAGCGGGCATTTGCTTGGCCCTGACACAAGCCGCGGCTGAGACAAAAACACCGCTCATGGGGGTTTGTCTGGGGCATCAAACCATTGGTGAGGCTTTCGGCGGCAAGGTCGTGCGATGCCACGAAATCGTCCATGGAAAAATGGGCGCGATGCACCATCACGGCGCTTCGGTCTTTGCAGGCCTGCCCTCGCCTCTGCAGGCCACACGCTACCACAGCCTCATCGTGGACCGCGCCACCCTACCCGACTGCCTTGAGGTCACAGCAGAGCTCGACGACGGCACCATCATGGGGCTGCAACACCGCGATTTGCCAATCCACGGCGTCCAATTCCACCCCGAAAGCATCCGGTCGGAACACGGCCACGCGATGCTAAAGAATTTTCTCGACATTCTGCCTGCCAAAAAAGGGGCTGCCGCATGAGCGACGCCATGAAACCCATCATCTACGCCGCCACCGAAGGGCCTTTGGCTCGCGCACAAGCCGAAGCCGCCTTTGAAGAGCTGTTCAACGGCACCGCCACCCAAGCACAAATGGGGGGTCTGCTGATGGCGATGCGCACACGCGGCGAAAGCGTTGCAGAATACGCCGCGGCTGCCGCCGTCATGCGCGCCAAATGTGTGCCAGTCACGGCTCCGGACGGCGCAATCGACATTGTCGGCACGGGGGGCGACGGCAAAGGCACGCTCAACATCTCGACCGCAACAGCCTTTGTGGTGGCGGGCGCAGGCGTGCCTGTAGCCAAACATGGCAACAAAAACCTCAGCTCCCTGTCAGGGGCCGCCGATGCCCTCAGTGAAATGGGCGTGAACACAATGGTTGGCGCCGACGTCGTCGAACGCGCAATGGCCGAGGCAGGTATCGGCTTTATGATGGCCCCCATGCACCACCCTGCCATCAAACACGTGATGCCCGTGCGTCAGGAACTGGGCACCAAGACCATCTTCAACATCCTTGGGCCTCTCACCAATCCCGCGGGCGCAAAACGCCAGCTGACGGGCGCCTTTGCGCCCGATCTGATTTTTCCCATGGCCGAAACACTCAAGGAATTGGGGTCCGAGGCCGCCTGGCTGGTTCATGGCTCGGACGGGACCGATGAAATTACCATAACAGGCCCCACTGCCGTGGCGGCCCTGTCCGGTGGCATGATCGTGGCGCGCGAAGTCCACCCAGAGGACGCAGGCCTGCCCGTGCATCCGTTTGAGGCCATCATGGGCGGCGCACCCGCAGACAACGCAAAGGCCTTCCGCGCCTTGCTGGATGGTGAACACTCCGCCTACCGCGATGCCGTCCTGCTCAACGCCGCGGCTGCCTTGTTGATCGCAGGCAAGGTCGAAACCTTGAAATCGGGCGCAGCAATGGCCGCCGAAAGCATCGACAGCGGCGCGGCCAAAACAGCCCTCGAAACCCTAGCGCGGATCACGTCCGCCGCCTGATCTGCGCGCCAGCCTGACTTCTTTGGGTCGAAAATACCTTGGGGGAAGGTGCCCTGCACCTGGGGGCAACGCCCCCCCAAAATTTCCTTGAAATTTTGCGCCCGCCCGCCGCAGGCGCAATTGCCTTTGCCGCGTCCCACCGCTAGGTCTCTCTACATGGATATCCTCGACAAAATCAAAGCTTACAAACTTGACCATATCGCCGCGTGCAAAGACCGCCGCCCTCTGTCGGAAGTTGAGGCCGCCGCCCGCGATGCCTCCCCAACGCGCGGTTTTGCAGACCGCCTGACCGAGGCCAGCCGCGAAGGCTACGGTCTGATCGCAGAAATCAAGAAGGCCAGCCCCTCCAAAGGCCTGATCCGCGCAGAATTTGACCCACCCGCACTGGCGCAGGCCTATGCCGACGGTGGCGCAACATGTCTGAGCGTGCTGACCGATGTCGAAAGCTTCCAAGGCGCCGACGACTACCTCACCGCTGCCCGCGACGCGGTCGATCTGCCTGCGCTGCGCAAGGATTTCATGTACGACACCTATCAAGTGGCAGAGGCCCGCGCGCTCGGCGCTGATGCGATCCTGATCATTCTTGCCTCCGTCGAAGACACCCAAGCCGCAGAGCTTGAGGCCGCAGCCTTTGATTGGGGCATGGATGTCCTGCTAGAAGTCCACAATGCCGAAGAGCTAGAGCGCGCCTGCCACCTGAAATCGCCGCTCATGGGCATCAACAACCGCAACCTCAAGACGTTCGAGACCACGTTGGATACCACACGGACCCTGTCCAAACATGTCCCTGCCGACAGGCTGATTGTCTGCGAAAGCGGGCTGAACACCTCAGATGATCTGGCAGATATGTCCCGCTACGGCGCGCGCACGTTCCTCATCGGCGAAAGTCTGATGCGACAGGACGACGTGGCCGCGGCCACCCGCACGCTGCTGGCCAACCCGACCACCTCGGGCGGCATGTGATGTCAGGCGGGCTCAGCCATTTTGACCCGTCCGGACAGGCGCATATGGTCGATGTGTCTGACAAGGCTGTCACAGACCGGATCGCCACGGCGCAGGCTTGGGTGAAAATGTCGGCCACGACGTTGACACATGTTACTGAAGGTACTGCTAAAAAAGGCGACGTGCTGGGCATCGCGCGCATTGCGGGCATACAAGGCGCCAAGAAAACAGCCGATCTGATCCCGCTGTGTCACCCCCTGCCCATCACTAAAGTTGCGCTGGATCTGACGCCGGATGCAAACCTGCCCGGCGTGCGCATCACCGCCACGGTCAAGACCACCGGCCAGACCGGCGTTGAAATGGAGGCGTTGACCGCCGCCTCGACCGCCGCCCTGACGATCTACGATATGCTCAAGGCTGTTCAAAAGGATATGGAAATCGGCGGGCTGCGCGTGACCCTCAAAGATGGCGGCAAATCCGGCCGGTTTGAGGGATGATCAGCGTCGAAGACGCGCAGGCGCTTTGCCTTGGCCTGATCCGTCAAACGGGGCCGGATACAGTGCCTCTGGCCCAAGGTCTGGGCCGTACCCTCGCAGCCCCACTAACCGCGCGACGCGACCAGCCTCCTTTTTCTGCCTCCGCCATGGATGGCTATGCGATCTTGTCCGGTGACGCCGCCCGTGGCGACGTGTTCACAGTCGTTGGTGAAGCGGCGGCAGGTCACGGATGGGCCGGCACTGTCGGCCCGTCTCAAGCCGTCCGCATTTTCACCGGCGCACCGGTTCCAGCCGGGGCCGACCGTGTTGTGATACAGGAAAATGTAGACCGCGACGGCGACACGATCACCTTGACCGAAGACCTTGGCCAGAACATCAATATTCGCCCGCAAGGCGCTGATTTCAAAAGTGATTTCATCCTTAAAGCGCCACGCGTCCTAACCGCTGCAGATCTTGCATTAATTGCGGCAATGAACCACGCTGATGTGACTGTGGCGCGGCGCGTCAAGGTCGCGTTGATCTCAACCGGGGATGAACTGATCATGCCGGGCGGCACACCCACGCCCGATCAGATTATCGCATCCAACGTCTTTGCATTGCAGGCGATGCTGACCCAATCCGGGGCCGAGCCGCTGGTCTTGCCGATTGCGCCAGACACCCCCGAGGCCTTGGATGCCGTGTTGATGCAAGCCGCCGAATGGGGCGCGGATCTCATTGTGACCATCGGCGGGGCGTCGGTCGGCGATCATGACCTTGTCGCCCCCGCCCTTGACCGCTTTGGCGTCACCCGCAGTTTTCACAAAATCGCCATGCGTCCCGGTAAGCCGTTGATGGCGGGTGCCAAGGGCGACACCGCATTCCTGGGCCTGCCTGGAAACCCTGTCTCCGCGGTGGTGTGTGGCCATTTGTTCCTGCTGCCCATGGTGCGCCGTGCCCTTGGACAGACCGATGTGCTGCCCAAAGGGCGGACCGCGCGCCTGGCGGCCCCCCTGCCCAAGGGCGGCCCCCGCGCTCACTACATGCGCGCCGTGTTTGACGAAGGGGACACAAGCCGCACTGTTACGGCTTTTGATAAGCAAGACAGCTCCATGTTGACGGTGCTGGCGGATGCGAATTGTCTGTTGCTGCGCCCGATTGGCGATGGTCCCAAGGATACAGGCGATCCGGTGACAATCTATCCGATCTAGCCAGAACATATTGACACAAAACGGGAACAGCAGTAGAACATCCCCAACCAATAGTGTTGAGAGAGGGGCCAAATGCTCACCAAGAAGCAACTTGATCTGCTGGAATTCATCCACAAGCGTGTGCAGCGCGACGGCGTCCCACCCAGTTTTGACGAGATGAAGGAAGCCCTTGATCTGCGGTCGAAATCCGGCATTCACCGTCTGATCACGGCCCTTGAAGAACGCGGGTTTATCCGCCGTTTGGCCCACCGTGCCCGCGCGCTTGAGATCGTGAAACTGCCCGAAGCGCTTGAGGCAAAATTGGGTGGAACCTCTGCCCCCTCTGGCTTCGCGCCGCGTGTCATCGACGGGGATCGCCCCGACAGCAGGCCAACGGCCGCGCAAACGCTGGATACGTCGGCGGCCGCCATTGAATTGCCGGTCATGGGCCGCATCGCTGCAGGTGTGCCCATCGCCGCCATTTCAGAGGTCAGCCACAACGTCGCCGTGCCGGCCGGTATGGTCGGCCAAGGGGAACACTATGCCCTTGAGGTAAAAGGCGATTCGATGATCGACGCGGGCATAAACGACGGCGATGTGGTGATCATCCGCGAAACCAAGACAGCCGACAACGGTGATATCGTGGTCGCTTTGGTTGAAGACGCGGAGGCGACGTTGAAACGCTACCGCCGCAACGGCAACGCCATCGCGCTTGAGGCCGCGAACCCAGCCTATGAAACGCGGCTGTTCCGCGATGATCAGGTCAAGGTTCAGGGCCGGTTGGTCGGGCTGATCCGGTCCTATTAGGGCGCCCGCCGCACAGGCGCGTCAGTCCCCCCACGCAAGAACTCGGTCCAGCGGCGTTGCGCGCCGTTGGACAGTCCGAGAGTTCCACAGACGGGCGCCTGCTCTGTCCTGCACGCTTTCAAGGCGCAGCTGGCCCTCCTCGACCCATCCAGCCAAGGCCCCCGTTTTCCTTAGACGGTTGATATCGTAGACCTGACAGCCAGTGAATGAGGCCTCTTGGTTGGTGATCAGGACATCCGCGCCACCACATCCGCCCAAGGCCTCCAACGCGGTTTTCCCCCGTACATTGACCACGCGCGTGTCGCCCAAAACGGCCCAAACAATACGCCCGTCTTCGATCAGGCCATCGCGCGCGTAAGCTTGTTCTTGGGGAACGGGGCCGCCGTCATTCTCAAGCCAACTGCCCGCAGCAAAGCTTTCGCCCCGTTCCTTGGACACGTCCCGTCCCTGCGGTGTCATCACCCCGATCAACGATCCACTGTCAGCGACCAAAAGATCAGGACGGTCCGCAACCTGCCACGCCGCAAACCCCATAATGATCGGGACAACGCCGACCCAACGCGCAGGGCCGCGCCACACAACGGCCAATACCCCGCCCATCGCAATTGACACCAACACCCAGGGCTGAGGCGTAACCACGTGGCGCAGGCTGCCCTCAAAACCGGTGATCACATGGGCCACCCCCAAGATCCAATCGAGGCCAGCCCCCATAAACCAAAGGCCCACGCCCTCCAGCCCAATAGGATAAAGGACAGCCGCCAACACTGCCGCCGGCATGACCAGAACCCCCATCAAGGGCACGGACAGAAGGTTCGCAATCAATCCATATTGCGCCACCTGATTGAAATGAAATGCGGCAATGGGCGCCGTGGCCAGCCCTGCCACCAACGATGAGATGAACACAGCACTGAACGGGCGCAGCCATTTCGGCACCATTTGCGTTTCGACATAGCGCAGGCGGGAAAACACAGCGACAAGGGCGGTTGTCGCGGCAAAAGACATCTGAAACCCAGGGCCAAACAAGGCCTCGGGCCGCAAGGTCAGGACGATCAGCGCCGCAATCGCCACCGCCCGAAGGGTCAGCGCCCGCCTGTCAAACAACACAGCCACCAACATCACAGCGACCATGACAAACGCCCGCTGCGTGGCCACATTCCCCCCCGACAAGGCCAAATAAAACGCAGCCGCCGCCAACGCCGTGACCGCCGCGATCTTCTTGGTCGGCCAGCGCAACGCGACAGCGGGCACCAAGGCCAAACCGTAGCGTACCACTCCAAAAATGAAGGACGCGAGGATGCCCATGTGCATCCCCGAAATCGCAAGCAGATGGGCAAGGTTTGACGCGCGAAGCGCCTCAAGATCGTCCTGTGGGATGTTGGATCTGTCGCCCGTCAGGATGGCCGCAGCGAAGGATCCTGTCCTCGGGCCCAACCTGTCCAAAACGCCCTGACTGATCGACACCCGCAAGCGGTATATCCACAGCCCGCCTGCCCCGTCCTCTGCCGGACGGGCCAGTAAAACGGGAACCCGAGTATACCCCACAGCGCCCAAGCCCTGAAACCACGCCATGCGTTGAAAGTTAAAGCCGCCGGGTTCAACCGGGCCGGAGGGCGGCGACAGATGCCCCGTCAGGATCACCGTCTGCCCGGGCTCTGGGGTGATGTAGCCCTGCTCTGCGTGCAAAGAAATGCGCACCCGGTCGGGCGTCCGCCTCTGATCCATGCGTGACAGCACCACGCGGTCCAGCGTCAGGCGCACCGCATCCGAGCCAGACCTGTCGATCACCACCACCCGCCCCTCAATCGGACCATAATACCGAAAGCCCAAGACGGGTTCGGCCACCATGTGCGCGCGAACGCCCGCAATGCCAAACCCAGCCCCCACAAGGGCCGCCGCCACAAGACAGGCCCGCACACCGTAAGGCAGCCAGCGTTGGCCCAACAGCAGCCCCAAGGACGCCACCAACAGACCGGCAGATGCGGCGAAGGCCGGCTCAAATTTCAACGAAAAATACAACGCAATGCCGCACGCCACCCCGATGGGTGCCCACAGAAAGCTCTGGTCGCGTTGGTGCGCGATGTGGTCTGCAATCTGACGCAAGGCGCGTTGCATCCCTTGTCCTTCCACAGCTGCAAATGTATCTGCGGCGCAGGCGCGCCGATTGGCCGCGACAACTGTCCCACCTCGTGGTTAGCAAAAGGTTAATGTCATCATGTCCGACCGTACCGTCGTCACCCGCTTTGCCCCTTCTCCCACGGGCGCTTTGCACATCGGCGGCGCCCGCACGGCGCTGTTCAACTGGCTTTATGCGCGTGGCAACGGCGGCAAATTCCTGCTGCGTATTGAAGATACGGACAAGGCCCGCTCAACCGAGGAAAACCGGCAGGCCATTCTGGACGGTCTGACCTGGCTGGGTCTGGATTGGGATGGCGAACCTGCATCGCAAGCCGCCAATGCCGACCGCCACGCCGAGGTGGCGTTGCAGATGCTGGCCGAGGGCACCGCTTACAAATGTTTCTCCACCCAAGAGGAGATCGAGGCCTTCCGCGAAGAGGCCCGCGCCAACAAATCCTCCACCCTCTTCCGCTCCCCCTGGCGCGACGTGCCAGAGGCCGACCATCCTGACGGGCCTTTCGTGATCCGCGTCAAAGCCCCGCGCGAGGGGTCGACCACGCTGCATGATGAGGTTCAAGGGGACGTGACCTATCAGAATGACCAGCTTGACGATATGGTGATGCTGCGGTCTGACGGATCCCCCGTTTATATGCTGGCCGTTGTGGTGGATGACCACGATATGGGCGTCACCCATGTGATCCGTGGCGACGATCATCTGGCCAATGCCTTCCGCCAAAACCTGATCTACGACGCGATGGGCTGGGAAAAGCCTGTTCTCGCACACATCCCGCTGATTTTCGGGCCAGACGGCAAAAAACTGTCCAAACGCCATGGCGCCACGGGCGCGGCTGAATATCAGGCGATGGGTTATCCCGCCGCGGGCATGCGCAACTACTTGACCCGTCTGGGCTGGTCCCATGGGGATGATGAATTCTTCACGGATGCGCAGGCCCGTGACTGGTTTGATCTGGGCGGCATCGGCAAGTCGCCGGCACGGTTTGACACCAAAAAGCTCGAAAACCTGTGTGGTCAGCACATCGCCGTGGCCGAGGATGCTGCACTGCTGCATGAAGTGACAGATTATTTGGCCGCAACCGGTGCGCCGGCGCTCACTTCACAACAAAATGACGGTTTGTTAACGGCCATGCCAAGCCTGAAAGAACGCTCTAAAACCTTCCCGGAACTCCTTGATAAGGCACACTTTGTTCTGACATCGCGCCCTGTCGTTCCGGATGAGAAATCAGCGAAATCACTGGATGGTGTACACAAAGGTATACTGGCAGAATTGACGCCGCAGTTGCAAGATGCTAGCTGGACGCGAGACGACCTTCAGGGGATCGTGAGCGCCCTCGCAGAGGCTCATGACACCAAACTTGGCAAACTGGCAGGCCCGCTGCGCGCGGCCCTTGCAGGGCGCGCGGTGTCCCCTTCGGTCTTTGACATGATGCTCGTTCTTGGGCGCGAGGAATCCATCGCTCGCATCCAAGATGCCGCAGGTTGACCTATCGCTAACCTTTTGAGGCTAGCGGTGGTGCAGCCGAACCACCGCTGACGCACGGGGGCCGCCCCCCGCGCTGCCAAGAAAGGGAAACACATGGCCGATCAGAAAACCGCAACGCTGACCATCGACGGCACGTCCTATGAACTGCCGATCCATTCGCCTACTGCGGGGCCTGATGTCATCGACATTCGCAAACTTTATGGTCAGGCGGGCGTGTTTACCTACGATCCCGGCTTCACCTCCACCGCGTCATGCGACAGCACCATCACCTTCATCGACGGTGACAAGGGTGAATTGCTGCACCGTGGCTACCCGATCGAACAACTGGCCGGTGACAGCCACTATCTTGAGGTCTGTTACGCCCTTCTTTACGGCGACCTGCCAAGTTCCGCTGAATTGGAAAAATTCGAAAGCCTCGTGACCAATCACACGATGATCCACGAACAGATGGTCAATTTCTTCCGTGGGTTCCGCCGTGACGCGCACCCGATGGCGATTATGACCGGTGTCGTGGGCGCCATGTCCGCCTTCTATCACGACTCGACAGACATCAACGACCCGCACCAGCGTGAGGTTGCCACGATCCGCCTGATCGCCAAGATGCCAACAATTGCGGCCATGGCCTATAAATACACGGTCGGTCAGCCCTTCGTATATCCGCGCAATGATCTGGATTACGCGTCGAACTTCCTGAACATGTGCTTCAGCGTTCCGGCTGAGGATTATAATGTGAACCCGATCCTCGCCCGCGCGATGGACCGCATTTTCACATTGCACGCTGATCACGAGCAGAATGCATCGACCTCGACCGTGCGTCTGGCGTCCTCGTCCGGTGCCAATCCGTTCGCCTGTATCGCGGCTGGCATCGCCTGCCTTTGGGGTCCAGCCCACGGCGGTGCGAACCAGGCCTGTCTGGAAATGCTGAAGGAAATCGGCACGCCCGATCGCATTCCTGAGTTTATCGCCCGCGCCAAGGACAAGAACGACAGCTACCGCCTGATGGGCTTTGGCCACCGCGTCTACAAAAACCACGACCCCCGCGCGACGGTCATGAAGCAATCCGCCGACGAAGTGTTGGAATTGCTGGGCGTCGAAGACAACCCACTGTTGCAAGTCGCGATGGAGTTGGAAAAACAGGCCTTGGCCGATCCATACTTTGCTGAGAAGAAGCTCTTCCCGAACGTGGATTTCTATTCCGGCATCATTCTTGAGGCGATGGGCTTCCCGACCTCCATGTTCACACCGATCTTCGCGCTGGCGCGCACCGTGGGCTGGATTTCTCAGTGGAAAGAACAGCTGGATGATCCGCAACTGAAAATTGGCCGCCCCCGTCAGCTGTATTGCGGCATGACTGCTCGGGACTATGTGGACATTGAAAAACGCTAATCACGCTGGACGTGACACCAAAGGCCCTCCAAGATCTCTTGGGGGGCTTTTTTCATGCTTAAAACGGAACGATTGATCCTGCGCGAACCGCGTGCCGAAGATCTGGACGCCATGTTCGCGGCCTATTCTGATCCTCAGGCCATGCGGTATTGGTCCACCCCGCCCCATGAAACACCCGACGTGACGCAAACCCTTCTGGACGGGCGCATCGCCCATTGGGCCAAGGCTCAGGTCAACTTCCAGATCGAATTGGACGGACACTATATCGGCAATGCTGGCAATTACGCCCGCAACGAAGTGGGTTTTATGTTGCAACGTCAATTCTGGCGGCAAAGCATCCTGACCGAGGCCATGGAGGCGATCGTTCCCTATCTGTGGGAGGTCACCGACCACGACCATCTTTTTGCCGATGCAGATCCGTTGAATGCGGCGTCCTGCGGGCTGCTGACATCGCTGGGGTTTCACGAAACGCACCGCGCTGAAAGGACGTTCTGTATCAACGGCCTGTGGTCTGACAGCGTGTATTTCAGATTGAATCGCCCCACCTAACCCCCTGACATCGCATACAAAAGTATGCTGCCGGTCGGGTAATTTGCCGCAGGTGTCGCACCTTTACGCGGGGTGGGCCGCGTTCTTATCTGTTCATTAAGGCGATGAAGACACTGCGCCCAAACAGGGGATCAAAATGAAACACGACGTCGAAACCACCGCATTTGAAACGGTTCACCATGTCCCGCAAGACTGGCGCGACCGTTTTGCGTTCCGGTTGGTCAAGCTGATGCGCGTCGTTCCCGATAAATTCTTCGCCAAACGCTACGGACATCGCGCCGTCGTGCTGGAAACCGTGGCGGCCGTGCCCGGAATGGTCGGCGGTCTGTTGCAGCACCTGAAAGCGTTGCGCCACATCCGTGATGATCAGGGGTGGATCAAGGAACTGATCGATGAGGCGGACAATGAGCGCATGCACCTGATGACGTTCATCCAAATTGCCCAGCCAAGCCGGTTTGAACGGTTCCTGATCATGGCTGTGCAGCTGATCTTCTATAACTTTTACTTCTTCCTGTATCTGTTTGCCCCGCGCATTGCCCACCGCGTGGTCGGATACCTTGAGGAAGAGGCCGTGACGTCCTACACCCAGTATCTTGCTGAAATCGACGCAGGCCATATCGAAAACATCCCTGCGCCTCAAATCGCCAAGGCCTATTGGAACCTGCCCGATGATGCGCGCCTGCGTGACGTGGTTGTCGTCATCCGTCAGGATGAAGCGGAACATCGCGACACGAACCACATGTTTGCCGACAAGATCATCGACGGGTCCGCCCCCTAAAGGTCGACAGTCAGTGGGGCCGTCGGCCCCTTTCAATCTGCCGCACCATGGGGTTTATCGCGGAAGAACGAACCGCAGGATGGCGCCTTTATCGGCCCTCATACTGGGCGGGGCGCTTTTCAAGAAAGGCCATCACGCCCTCTTGGAAATCACGGGTTTTGCCGCATTCGCCTTGCAGTTTTGCCTCGACCGCCAGCTGTTGATCCAATGTGTTTTCAAACGATCCGCGCAAAGCCTGTTTGATCCGTGCATAGGCCGCCGTGGGCCCCTGCGCCAGATGAAGCGCGCGGCTCGCCACATGGCGATCAAACTCCACAAGGGGCACTGCCTCAAAAATCATTCCCCAATCCGCGGCCTGCCGACCCGTGATCTTGTCGCCAAACAGCGCAGCCCCCATGGCCTTGGCCGCACCCATCTGGCGTGGCAGAAAATAGGTGCCACCTGCATCCGGGATCAGGCCGATGCGCGTAAAGGCTTGAATAAAATAGGCTTCCTCAGCGGCAATCACCACATCCGCACAAAGCGCAAGGTTGGCCCCGGCCCCGGCGGCCGCACCATGAACCGCCGATATCGTCGGGATTTTGCATTCCGCAATGGCGCGCAGCATGGGCACATATTCGTCCCGCAACGTACGTTCCAGATCAAGATTGGTGGCATTTCCGCTGTCGCCCAAATCCTGACCAGAACAAAAGGCGTCGCCTGCCCCGCCAAGAATCAGCACGCGCGCATCGCGCTCCGCTGCCCGAACGGCATGCACAATTTCCGCACGCATCTGGACGTTCAGCGCGTTCTTCAACTCAGGCCTGTTCAGCGTGATCGTAGCCACGTTGTTGACGTTTTCATAGGTGATCGCGGCGTAGTCCATGGGGCGTCCTTTATCTTGGTTGCCCCTAACCTAGTGAACGGAGCGGTTTAGAAAACCCCCTACGTCCCGTCATTTGACGCAGGACCCATCAGGATTTCAGGATATCATCCAATTTGCGCTGTTCAGCCTCGCTCAACTGCTCAGGTGCGGGCGCGGACGACCGCCCTCGGACGGTGACAAACGCCACCCCACCGGCGAGGATCAACATCAAAGGCGCGGCCAGCCACAACAGGATATTCGCCCCCTCAACCTTGGGGTTCAGCAGGATGTAATCGCCGTATCGATCCACAAGAAATTGCAGCGCCTCGGCGTCCGTGTCTCCGGCCACCAAGCGTTCGCGCAGCAAAATGCGCAGATCGCGGCTGATGCCCGCATTGCTTTCATCAATGCTTTCGTTTCGGCAGACCGGGCAGCGCAGACCGTCCGACAACGCGCGGGCGCGCTCTTCCAACAGCGGATCGTCTAAAACTTCATCCGGTTGTACAGCCCAGACCGGCGCCACCCAAAGGCACAATGCAAGAGCGACCCGTTTCATTCCGCAGGCACCGCTGGCGTCTTGGGTTTGGGCTTCGCCGCACCTACCGCGACACGCAACCGTCTGTCCGTCAGGGAAATGACACCGCCAATCGCCATCAGGATCGACCCGCCCCAAATCCAGTTGGCGAAGGGCTTGATATATGTCCGAACGGCCCAACCGCCGCCCTCCTGCGGATCACCGAGTGTGACGTAGACATCGCGCACTACACCGTTCCGAATTCCGGCTTCCGTGGTCGGCATCTGCGCCACAGGGTAAAACCGTTTTTCAGGGAAGATATGTCCGACCTCACGTCCGTTGCGATAGACAATAATATCCGCCCCTTGGCCGATGAAATTAGGCCCCCGTACGTCGCGCACACCTGCCAATTCGATCTCATGCACGCCGACGTCCCAGCGGTCGCCCACGTTGGCCACGCGGATGTCCTCATCCTCCCACGCCAAAAGGGCCGCAACGGCGAAGACCGTGATCCCCATGCCTGCGTGGGCTGTGGCCTTTCCCCAATCAGCGCGCGGCAAACGGCGCAAACGGCCAAGACGACCCCGGATGTCACCGCGGCCAGTGCGCAGCCAAAGATCCATCATGGCCCCCCCAACGACCCACGCGCCAAGCACCACCCCGATAGGACCAAGCGCGCTGCGCCCTGTCTGCATGGCAAACGCCAGCGCACCCAAGGCAATCGCCAAAATCGCCACCGGCACCATAGGTTTGACAGCTTTCGCCAAAGATCCACGCTTCCACGCCAACACCGCGCCAATGGGTAGGATCAGCGACAAGGCAACAAAGAAGGGCGTAAACGCCGCGTCAAAAAACGGCGGGCCAACGGACACCTGTTCGGGCCGGTCAAACAGCCCGACAGTGTAAAACGGATTGGCAAATTGCGTGCTGCCAAACGTCCAGCGCGCATTGGTCGAGGCCAGTTCGATCACCAAAGGCCAAATCGTGCCGACAAACACGACGAAAGATGACACCGCCAACAGAACATTGTTCGCAACCAGTGCCGTCTCTCGACTGACGCTGCCAAACACGCCTTTCGCCTCCATCGCGCTCGCGCGCAGCGCAAAAAGCAGCAAACCGCCACCGGTAAATACGGCGAGGATCATCAGGATAAACATGCCCCGTTCAGGATCATTGGCAAAGGCATGCACCGATGTCAGCACACCAGAGCGGACGATGAATGTCCCCAAAAGCGAAAAGCCAAAGGCAAGGATCGCCAGCAGGATTGTCCAGGCCTTCAGGCTTTCGCGCTTTTCCACGACGATGGCCGAATGCAGCAGGGCCGCGGCCAGCAACCATGGCATGAACGACGCGTTCTCGACCGGATCCCAGAACCAAAAGCCGCCCCAGCCAAGTTCATAATAGGCCCACCAGGACCCCAGCGCGATGCCAACGGTCAAAAACAGCCACGCGGCCAAGGTCCACGGACGCACCCAGCGGCCCCATGCGGCGTCCACGCGCCCCTCCAGAAGGGCCGCGATGGCGAAAGAAAACGACATCGAAAGGCCGACGTAGCCCAAATATAAAAACGGTGGGTGAAACGCCAAGCCGGGGTCTTGCAAAAGCGGGTTCAGGTCGCGCCCGTCAAAGGGCGGAAAATCGAGGCGTTCAAACGGGTTGGATGTAAAGAGAATGAACGCGTAAAATGCGACACTGACCGCGGCCTGCACCCCAAGAACCCGCGCCCGCAAGCTGTCAGGCAAATTGCCGCCAAACCAGCTGGCACAGGCGCCAAACAGCACCAAAATCAGCAGCCACAGCAGCATGGACCCTTCGTGATTGCCCCAAACGCCCGTGACTTTGTACAGCATCGGCTTATCGGAATGGCTGTTGGCCACCACCAGTTTCAACGAAAAGTCCGAGACAACGAAGGCGTAGGTTAAGGCTGCAAAGCTTGCCGCGACGAGCAAGAATTGCACCGTCGCCGCAGGGTCTGCCATGGCCATCCAGCCCCGCCACCCTCTATGCGCGCCCACAAGGGGCATAACCATCTGCGCGACGCCTACAAGCGCCGCAAGAATCAACGCGAAATGTCCGATTTCTGTAATCATGCGCTGAATATAAGGCGCGCTGCGGGGGCCGCCAGCAAAACCGCCCTGCCACACGGTGTGACAGGGCGGGCAAATGGTCACGTCTGTGTCAGCGCTTTATGATTTCAGCCGTGCCCACTCCGACAAGGCCGGATTGTCTGACGGAACCGTGGCTTGCTCAATCACCGCAGGTTCTGGCGTATCCGCCGCACGGGGCGCATCCGCCCGCAGGGCGTCCAATCGGGCCGTGTTTTCGACGACCGTGGGCACACGCGCCATGGTTTGCGCGATAGAGCGTTGGAACTCTTGGTTGTGGGCCTGATGACGCGCGCCGAAATAGAAGCTGACAATGGCCCCCATCAACCACCACAAAGGGTCAGGCACCAGCGCGATCCCTTGCATTCGGCTGGCAAACCACACAGGGTCCGCCATCGCGACCACGAACAATCCAATCGTCCCGAACGCCAGCAAAGGGCGCGGCAGTCGGTTCAGGCCGTCCATAAGACGGTCAAACCCGCCCCGGCGCGCCACCATGAACTCCGCCGCATATTGCTGCATTGCCTGTTGCTTCACAGCGGCGTCCCGCACGCCGGCGTTTTCGGCGTTCTCACGAAACACCTGCGCCGTCTCGACGACCACATTGCGACCGCCCCCGAAAATCGCAGCAAAAATCCGGTCAATCAGCCCCATCGTGCAGTCCTTTCACGGTGTTCGGCGGCGGTCAGATGAAACCGCGGCGAGATGAACTCCTCCGCCCGCACGATCCAACCGCCTTTGCCGCCATCCCGTCTGCGCGCATATTTACGGCTGGCAGGGCGGCCATCGGCCAAAGCGTAATAGTAGTTGCGCCGTGCGATGCCGTAGGCGTCCACGAAATGGTCTGGCGCCGCCGCCATGCCCTGCTGGGTGGCCCCAATTGTTTGCGGCCCAATCAACCCGTCAACATCGACGTCAATGCGCATGTCACGCAACAGACGTTGCAAAATGCGCACCGCATTGGCCCCGGCATTCACGTACATGTCAAACACCGTTGGGTGCAGTGGCGCAGGCAAGGCCGCAATACGCGGACGATCGAAATAGTGTTCAACAAAGATGGTCAGCGCCTGATCTTGGGTCAGCACGCGCACATCTTGCGCATCGATATCCCCGTCACGGTCCAGATCAAGCCCCAACCGACGCATCGTGTGGATGGTCACGCCGTGGTTGGTGGCCCCGCCCGGATCATCCGGGTCATTCACATAGCCGCCCTCCCGGGCGACAATCTCTTTGGCAATGTCTTCAACAGTTTGCATACCGCACCCCTCATGTTTGGCCATAAGGGTGTGCGCAAAGGGTTAACCGGTGGTGGTGTCACCGTTCGGGTCGTTAACCTCTGGCTCACAAAAGTTTTGGGCTTCATGCATGTCCTCGACCTCGGCGGGCATGTAGGTCTCGTCATGTTTGGCAAGGATTTCAACGGCTTCGAAGGTTCCGTTCACGTAACGGCCCTGCCCGACCATGCCTTGACCTTCCTCAAAAAGATCCGGCAAAATGCCCTCGTAGACGACAGGCACCGCGCTGAAGCAATCGGTGACGACAAAACTCACTTCAGTGCCCTCACCGCGCACGATCGACGCCTCTTGCACCATGCCACCAATACGGAAAAGCTCCGTCTCTGCGGGGGGTTCCGACACGACTTCGGTCGGTGACCGGAAATAGTTGATCCCGTCGCGCAGCGCATACCCGATGATTCCCGTGGACAACGTCAGCGCCACAAACGCCACTGCGATAATCTGAATGCGTCGGGTCTTTTTGAGGGATTTCATCGCAACCTCACAGATCTACGGAAAAACCGGCGCCATCATCAGGCCCGTTGTCTCATCCTCACCTAACATCAGATTGGCGTTCTGCAAGGCTTGGCCAGATGAACCTTTCGTCAGGTTATCAAGGGCTGCAACCACAATCGCGCGGTCCTTACGCCGGTCGGCCACGACGCCGACATGACAAAAGTTGGACCCGCGGATGTGGCGGATGCTGGGATGTTCGCCCATGGGCAAAACCTCAACGAAGGGTTCCCCGAGGTAGGAAGATTGCAGTGTATTATGAATAACCTGCGCGTCACCCTTGACGTAAACAGTCGCGAGAATCCCGCGGTTGGCAGGGATCAGATGAGGCGTGAATTGCACCTCAACCGGACGGCCCGCAAGGGCCGAAAATTCCTGATCAAATTCACCCAAATGCCGGTGCGTGCCACCTACAGCGTAGGCATGCGCCCCTTCGGACAATTCCGCATGCAACAGATTTTCCTTCAGCGACCGCCCTGCACCGGACACAGCGCACGCCAGATCGAGGATGATCTCATCGAGATCAATCACCCCCGCAGCAATCAACGGACGCAGCGCATATTGCCCCGTGGCCGCGTTGCAGCCCGTCCCGGCCACAAGCCTCGCACTTTTGATGTCATCGCGATAAAACTCGGTGAGGCCATAGACCGCCTCTTTCTGCAATTCTGGCGCCGCATGAGGATTGCCATACCACTTTTCATAGGCCGCCACATCGCGCAGCCGGAAATCCGCACTCAGATCGACGATCTTCAGGTCCGTTGGCAGTTTCGCAATCACCTCTTGGCTGGTCTTGTGGGGCAAGGCACAAAACGCCAGATCGATACCGTCGAAATTCATGTCATCAATGGTGGTCAAAACGGGCAGATCAAGGTGCCGCAAATGCGGAAACACCTGCGCCATGGTCATGCCTGCCTTCGAATTGCCCGACAGCGCCGCGACCTCCATGTTGGGATGGTTCGCAATCAGGCGGACCAATTCTGCTCCCGTATACCCGGACGCCCCAAGAATGGCGATTTTGTAAGTCATTTCAGTCTCCTTGCCTGCGATGCTCACGCAGGTCTTTCATCACATATTAGAATTAAGCTGCTTCAAATGTGATGTCTCGTCGCAAGAACTGGATGGCCCGCTGGCTCACCCGCTTTGGGTCGCCAGAGGTCAAAAAGCGCGACGTGCCGCTCCCCTTCATCTCAGGCCGCCGGTCGAGGTAGTCGGCAAGGCTTTCTGCCACCAGATTGGCCTGCGAGAACACTTTGACATCCGCACCCAAGGCATCCTGAAACTGGTCCTGCATCAACGGATAATGCGTGCATCCCAAGATCGCGGCATCCGGCTGCGGCATCTTCCGTTTCAGCGCGTCCACATGGGACCGCACCAGCGCATCCGCCAAGATCATATCGCCGTCTTCAATGGCATCGACGACACCGCCGCAGGCCTGCGCCTCAACATCGACACCCACCGCGCGGAACGCCAGTTCGCGCTGAAATGCGCGGCTGGACACGGTGGCCGGTGTCGCAAAAAGCGCCACATGTTTCACGTCGACCTCACGCGGGGGGGAATTGTCACCCCATGACCGTTCGGTCAGCGCCTCAATCAGGGGCACGAAGACGCCCAACACGCGCTTGCCTTCGGGCACCCAGCCCTCCTGCATGCGGCGCAAAGCGGCGGCCGAGGCCGTGTTGCAGGCCAAAATCACAAGATTACACCCCGCATCAAACAGCGCCTGTGTGGCCTTCGTTGTCAGATCATAAATATCATCGGCTGTGCGCACCCCGTAGGGCGCATGCGCGCTGTCGGCGTAATAGACAAACGGCACATCCGGCAGCCGCTTTTGCACCGCATCCAGCACGGTCAATCCGCCTAGCCCACTGTCAAAAATACCCACTGCCATAATTCAACCCTTACGTTTGTACCGCGTCTCGAATTCCAGCCCCAGATCATTGGCGGGCAGCGGTGTTGGGGACAGGTCATACGTCGCTTTACGCAGGAAATCCATGAGGCTTTTGGCATCCCCAGCGCGCGCCTTTAGCTCTGACGGCGGGATCGGCGCGCCAATCACCGTGCGCACATCAGATCCGACACGCGCCCGAAATTCGCGGATCAAAAGACCCATGCGCAACGTCTGCGACATTCGGCTGGCCAGCTGAAACACACGGCTATTCGTGCCATCAAAGAAGATCGGAACCACGGTCGCATCGCTTTTGGCGATCATCTTGGCCGTGAAATTGCGCCACTGTGGATCCAACGCCTTGGAAAAAGGCCGTGCGGCGGTGCTGACTGTGCCGCCCGGAAAAACACCAATGGCCCCGCCCCCATTCAGATAGCACAGCGCATCACGTCGGGTCTTAAGGTTCAGCACAGCCGCGTCTTTCGTGTCGTCAAAGGACACCGGCAAAATGACCTTCTCAAGATCGCTCGATTTACGGAACACCGAATTGGCCAAAACCTTAAAGTCGCCGCCGCGACGTTCAGACAGGATCCGTCCCATCATTAGACCGTCCAGAATGCCGTATGGGTGATTGGCCACAACAACCAGCGGGCCGGTCTCAGGAATATGAGACAGATCACCGCCAACAACATCCAGCCCCAGTTTATAGCGGTCACACATGACACGCCAGAAATCGGCGCCCTCGGCCACCTCTTGGTCGTAGCCCTTGGCATGGCGCAACAAGCGCAAACGTCCGGTCGAATTTTCCATCAGACGGATCACCGCGCGGGCACGCCGCGTCTCTGCGGAATGCGCATAGGAAATCTCGCGTGCTGCGTGACGTGGTGCCATGGCCTGCCCCTTTTGCTTTGGTTGCCTTCTATGCGCCTCTTGTCGCTTTATCCAGCCAATGTGACGGTTTTGTTATTCGGCAACGGCCCGCATGGGGCCAGCCCGAAGAACGACCAACAATTCTTCGCGCCGTTTTTCCGCCTTCGCTGCGTTTTGCAGTTTCACCGGTCCAAAGCCGCGAATGTCCAATGGCAACCGTGCCAGGGCCACAGCGGCCTGCATAGTATCAGGGCGCATGATCTGGCGGACCTCCTCCATATCTGCCTCATATTGGGTGATCAGCGCCCGTTCCATCCGCCGTTCAGCCGTGCGCCCAAAGACATCCCACCGCGTTCCGCGCAGCCGTTTCAGGCGCGCCAAATGGGGAAACAGGCGTGCGACCATGCGCGGCATGGCGACCTTTCTGGGCCGTCCATCCGCGCCCGTGCGCGTCAACATCGGCGGGGCAAGGTGATGGGTCAGCTTCAATTCGCCATCGAATTCCGTCTCGGCCTTGGCGCGGGTATCCATCAACAACCGCGCGACCTCGTATTCGTCCTTGTAGGCCAACACCTTGTGATAGCCTTCGGCCACCGCCGCCTGCAGATCGCCCTCAAAACGATCAACCATTGACCTATATCGCGCGGCATAGCCGGCATCCTGATACGCCGTCAGATGATCAACCCGAAAGGCAATTTTTTCGTCCAACGATTTGGGGGAATTCACGTCCTGTGGGGCCAAAACCTGCGCCGCGTCCTCTGGGTACAAATAGGCCCACCGCCCGTATTCAAACGCCTGCAGGTTGCGCGCCACGGCTGTGCCGTTCAGCTCAATCGCGCGGCGGATCGCGTCATGGGACAAAGGCACTGCCCCCTGTTGCCACGCGGCCCCAAACACCATCATGTTGGAATAGATTGCATCCCCCATCAGCGCGCGGGCCAGACCGGAGGCGTCAAACATCGCGAACCCGTCCTGCAGCCGCGCCTGCAACGCCAGTGACAGCCGATCTGTCGGCAATCTAAATTCAGTGTTGCGCGTAAAGTCCCCGGTCATGATCTCATGCCCGTTGACGACACCGCGCGTGCGTCCCGTCTGCATCAGACCAAGCGTTTTGGCCCCCGCAGAGACGACCAAATCACCGCCAATCAGTGTATCACATTCGCCCGTAGACACACGGATCGCCTGAATATCCTCGGCCCGTTCCGCCAACCGGCAATGGATATGCACCGCACCGCCCTTTTGCGCGAGGCCTGCCATCTCCATCATGCTGGCGGCCTTGCCGTCCACATGGGCGGCCATCGCCAAGACTGCACCGATGGTCACAACGCCAGTGCCACCGACGCCTGTGATGACCACATTATGGGTGCCTTTGATCTCTGCCGTCTCGGGCGCGGGCATCTTCGGCAATTCAATCGTCGTCGTCGCGGCCCTTTTCATCACCGCCCCTTCGACGGTCACGAAAGACGGGCAAAACCCGTTCACGCAGGAAAAATCCTTGTTGCACGACGACTGATCAATCGCGCGTTTGCGTCCCAATTCCGTGTCCACCGGAACGATCGACACACAATTGGATTGCACCCCGCAATCGCCGCAACCTTCACAGACGTCGGTGTTGATAAACACGCGTTTGTCGGGATCGGGAAACAGCCCGCGTTTGCGGCGACGCCGCTTTTCGGCCGCACAGGTTTGCACATAAACAAGCACAGATACGCCTTTGACCTGACTAAGGTTTCTCTGAACTTGGTCCAGTTTATCCCGCGTCGAAATGTGGACAGCCGCTGGGATCTTGCCCACATCCAACCCCTCGGACGGGTCGTGAACCAGATGCACCTCCGCCACGCCCATCGCCAACATCTCTCGGCAGATCTGATCGGCGGTCAACCCGCCGTCATTGCCCTGCCCTCCGGTCATGGCGACGGCATCATTGTACAGGATTTTATAGGTGACATTCGTGCCCGCCATCTGGGCAAATCGGATCGCTTGCACGCCGGAATGGTTGTACGTGCCGTCGCCCATATTCTGGAACACATGATTGCGGGTGGAGAACGGGGCCTCCCCGATCCAATTTGCGCCCTCACCGCCCATCTGTGTCGACCCGATGGTGTCGCGGTCCATCCACTGCACCATGTAATGACATCCGATCCCCGCATAGGCCCGACCACCTTCAGGCACACGGGTGGAGGAGTTATGCGGGCACCCAGAACAGAAATACGGCAGCCGCGCGGCGATCTCTTCGGCATTGTCGCTGCGTTTGGCGTCGGCCAGCTGGGCCATGGCCACGTCAAGATCCGGCGTGCCGCAGCCCTCCTCGATCAGGATCGCACCCAGCTTTTCAGCGATCCAAACGGGGTCGAGTGCATAGAGCGTCGGGAACAGCTCCTCTCGTCGCCCATTCACCACGTTATCGCCCTTGTGCCAGCCATAGACACGCCGCCCGCGCCGGTCATCAAAGAGCGCCTCTTTGATCTGCACCTCAATCAGCTTGCGTTTTTCCTCGACCACCACGATCAGATCAAGGTCAGCGGCCCATGCGTCAAAGCTTTGCACATCCAGCGGCCAGACCTGCCCCACCTTATAGGTCGTGATCCCCAAACGTGCGGCCTCTGCCTCATCTATGCCCAGCAGCGACAGCGCGTGGATCAGATCAAGCCAGTTTTTCCCCGCCGCCACAAATCCGATCTTGGCGCCGTCCTTTGGCCAGACGGTCCGGTCGATCCCGTTGGCCCGCGCAAACGCCTCAACGGCAAACCGTTTGTGGTCGATCATCCTCGCCTCTTGCGCCACAGGCGTGTCGACCAGCCGGATGTGCACCCCCTCGTCCGGCCCCTCAAAGTCAGGCTCCACAAAAGTCAGCCGATGCGGGTCGCCATTCACCACGGACGTGACCTCGATCGTATCTTTCATGGTCTTCAGGCCCACCCAAACGCCCGCAAACCGGCTCAGCGCATAGGCATACAGCCCCATGTCCAAAACCTCTTGCACGCCAGCGGGGCTCACGATGGGCATGTAAGCATCAACCATAGCCCAGTCGGATTGGTGCAATGTGGTCGAACTTTCGCCCGTGTGATCATCACCCATGGCCATGATCACACCGCCATGGGGCGACGTGCCCGCCATATTGGCGTGACGCATCACATCGCCCGACCGGTCCACCCCAGGCCCCTTGCCGTACCACAGGCCAAAAACGCCGTCATAGGTGCCTTCCCCGCGCAAATTGGCCTGCTGGGTGCCCCAAAGGGCCGTGGCGGCCAGATCCTCGTTCAATCCGGGCTGAAACGTCACATCCGCCTCGGCCAGTGGCCCTGCTGCCCGCGTCATCTGCATGTCGACGGCCCCCAAGGGCGATCCGCGATACCCCGTGACATACCCCGCAGTGTTTAACCCCGCCGCCTCATCGCGCGCCTTTTGCATCAACATCAGCCGCACCAGCGCTTGCGTGCCATTCAAAAGCACCTGATCTTTGGTAAGATCAAATCGATCATTCAATGAAATATCGTCACGCACGCCAAGGCTCCTCCCCTGCTTGATGCCGTACACTCACCTTAGGTCAATAATCCTGACCTACAAACCATATTTTGACCTGACATCACGAACTGAAACAGACATAAAGGCCGCGCAACCTTAGGAAAAATGTGAGCGGTATCAGATGCAGCAGGGCTATCCGATGGACTGGGATAAACTTCGAATCTTTCACGCGGTCGCTGCGGCGGGGTCATTGACCCATGCCGGCGATATCCTTCATTTGTCCCAATCTGCGGTCTCTCGCCAGATCCGCGCCCTCGAAGAATCGCTGAGCACCGTGCTGTTTCACCGCCACGCCCGCGGTCTGATCCTCACCGAACAAGGCGAGCTGCTGTTCGACGCCACGAAATCCATGTCCCGCAGGCTTGATGCCGCCTCAGCCCGCATCAAGGACAGCGCAGAAGAGGTGTTCGGCGAACTGAAAGTCACAACAACCACCGGCTTCGGGACCCTATGGCTGGCCCCCCGGCTGCCCGCGCTTTATGAAAAATATCCTGATCTGAACATCGATCTGATGCTGGAAGAACGTGTTCTCGATCTGCCCATGCGCGAAGCCGATGTGGCCATTCGCATGAAAGAACCGTCTCAGGCCGATCTGATCCGCAAGAAATTGATGTCCGTGCGCATGCGCCTTTATGCCAGTCAGGAGTATCTGGACAAAGAAGGCACGCTGGATGAAATCGAAGAGATCGGGCGCCACCGCCTGATCTGTCAGGCCCCCTCCGCGTTTCAGGTCTCCGCGGGGGCCACGCTGACGCAACATCTTCTCAGCTACGACAAGCCCCGTCTTTTGCACATGAACAACTACTTCGGCGTACTGCAGGGGGTCTTGTCAAACCTCGGCATCGGGGTGTTGCCCGATTACGTGATCGAAGATTTCCCCGGCCTCGTCCGCGTCTTGCCCGACATCGAAAGCGGCGAAGTGCCAACATTCCTGGCCTACCCCGAAGAATTGCGCCAATCCAAACGGATCATGGCCTTCCGCGATTTTGTGCAAGACGAAATCATCGCCCACCGCAAAAGCATTCGCGACGCCAGAACAGGCTAGCCCGCCGCAGCCACCTTGACCTTGCAGTCTTCCACCAGCTGAACGAACCCTTTGCGGTCCATATAGGCGGGCTTTTGGCGGCCCAGTTCGATCAACTCCGCATGAAGCCCGTGGGCATCCACGAACCGGCGCAAGACATGCACAAAGCGCGGACGCAATTCATCCGGAAAGCCGTCCCAATTGGGTTCCAACCCGCGCATCACGCCGAAATTCTGCACAATCCGCCACGACGACGCCGTGTCGTCGATCGTATGTTCAAACAGCGGCGCATCCCCGACCAGTTCGGTGTTGTAGCGTTTGTAGACGCGGCTTTGCCAAAGTTTGACGACGCTGTCCTCCCCCATTTCCTTGATCAGACGCGCCAACATGTAAGGGCCCGCAAATTCCATCACCTGATAGACATCCTTGCGGTTCACGAGGTTGTCGACGGTGCCCTCCATCATGGCTTTTGCAAGGGGGGATTTGGGCGGCATATACAAGAACCCGTTCATCACATCGCCCCGTTTGATCAACCGTCGGCGGTTGTCGCGAAACACAATCACCGGCTTGTCCCCTGTCAGCGGGCGAAGATCCCCGATGGGCAAGGTATCGGCGTCAATATACCAACCGCCATAAGCATAAAGCGCGGCCATCCGCACGATGTCGGACCGGCAGGCCGGAATCCAGATATCGTCATACACCTCAGCGATCTGCGGCCAATCCCGCGCCAAAAGATCACGCCCGAAGTCATCGGTCATCAACGCGAACGTCCAGTCGGGATATGCGTCCATCGCAAACCGGATGTTTTCATGAAACTGATCCGACAAGGTGTCCAAATTGTCCCAAAAATAGAACAGGTTCGGGGTCTGATCATCCAGCAAGGCCGCGTCTTGCGACAGGTTTGACAGGATCGTCCCGTCATTAAGGTCAAGTTTCGCCATGATATGCCCCAATATGCGTAAATTGTCCGATCTTGACGATCGTGTTGTGTGCTGGGAACGTACAGCGTTGCGGTCCGCGCGGCAAGAAAATGACAGCGCACACGTTTGTCCCGCTACGCACGATTTATGTCGCACTGGCGCAACCCAAAGTCGTGACCCATGTGCCACACGCATGGCGGGTTTGCACAAGATGTGGTGGTTTAACCTTGATCGACTCAAGACAGCGACTTAATTGATCATTCGTGAGGCGAGATGATCGTTTCATACCTCCCTGTTGGACTTCGCCGGGCCTCGTGCCCGGCTTTTCTTTTTGCAGAATGACGACGGTGCGCAGTGCGGGGCGAACGGAACTTTGGATTTTCGACCTTCGCTGTTGCAGCATGACGGCGCAGTCGCAACGCCCTTTTCGTCGCAACGAAGCGCAGGTCGGCGAAGCTGTCGTTCTGACAATCTGCACCTAAGCCTGTCTCGAAAAGCGCGCCTTTGCTGCGAGGGGCAACCGGTGACTGAAAACCTGTTCGGTTGCCAGCAGTCTGCCCAGACTTTTGTTGCAAAGCCTCAAGGCTAAGGGTGCCCAACTCAGAAATCTGCACCCACGCAATCGGTCGTTTTTCTCACGGCTGAAAGTCCGCACAACGGTTCAGAACCGCCTGAGAAAAGGCGCGCATGCGCTTGTTCAACCGGCGGTTCGGTGCGTGGATAAGATGAACGCCAAAGTTCTCGAAGTCTGCACGCGGCAAGACGGGTATCAGACGTTTCGCTTCGACATCCTGACGGACAACGAAGTCGAGCATGCGAACAATCCCCATTCCATCTACCGCGGCGTCTTTCAAAAATGCGCCGGTGCGGGAATTCAAATAGGGCTTAAACTCAAGCTTGCAGGGCTTCCCATCGAATTCGAATTTCCAGATTGCGCGGCGACTTGGTCCGTATTGCAAAAGGGCATGATCTCTTAGATCGCGGGGCTCGCACGGCATCCCATGGTCGCGCAGATAGTCCGGGCTGGCAAACAAGCCATGCCTGGTTTGCCCAATCGTTATGTCGCTGTCACCGCCAGGGCCTTTTGATGTGATACGGATGGCCAGGTCGTAGTTTTCACGGTCCAGATCTATCGTGCGGTCATCAAAATCAACGGCAAGCTCAATTTCAGGGAAGTCTTTCGCAAAGCGAAACAGCATCGGCTTGAGAAACGTCATCCCGAACTCGTGGGCGATGGTGACACGGAGGGGACCGCTCAGGTTCCGCGTAGGTTGCATAAAATCTCGATCGAGATCGTCGGCATCCGCAAGCATCGGGTTGGCACGCTGATAAAGTTCACGGCCCGCATCTGTCACCCACCACTTGCCCGGTTGGCGGTCAATCAGGCGCACATCGTAGCGCCCCTCAAGCTGTGCCAGACGCCGACTGACGGCGGATTTGGCGATGCTCATCACATCCGCCGCTTTCGCGATGCTGCCTTGGTCGACAACGGTGACGAACAGTTTCAAATCTTCAATTTGCCCCATGGCTTACGTTCTCTTTTTGTGACCCTCTCGTTCTCAATTCTGCGCCTATGCGGATATTTTGGCAACCTCTAGGGTCGCCATTGAACCACCACCCTACGGAGATGAGGATGTCATTTTTGAGACCAGCGACGGCCGCAAGCCTTCTCGCATCGGCGTCGGCGGGCGTTGTTTATGCGCAAGATATCGACCTGCAATCCGCAGGAGCGCTTGCCAGTCTTGCAACGGCCGACGCTTTGACCATTGCGCCGCATTTCGCGCTTTTGGAGGGGCGCACATACGAATTGACGCTCAATCTGGACGGCGGCCGGACCACCTTTGACATCACATTGCCAACCGCTGACGTCGAAGCTCCGACCATCGTTGGCTTCGCGCCGTCACAAGCGGTGACTCCGGCCAACACGCTGCGCCTTTACCTGACCTTTTCAAAGCCGATGGCGCGAGGCCACGTGCGCGATGCCGTGATCTTGCAGCGTTCCGACGGATCAGACGTCCCAAGCCCGTTCCTGACACTGGCTCCGGAACTTTGGGACACAACGCAGACCCACCTCACGCTGCTTCTCGATCCGGGTCCGATCAAGCAAGGCGTGGGTCCCAACCGGTCTCATGGTGCTCCGCTTGTCGAAGGACAGCAATACCGGCTCGTCGTTGATGCGCATATGAAAAGCGCAACAGGCGTACCTCTTGGACGCCCGGCCCAGATTCTGTTCAGTGTGGGTGAACCAGAGAGCGACCCGATTGATCCGGACGATTGGCACATCCTTGCTCCCCCTGCGGGAAGCCGCGCGCCACTGACGCTGGCATTTGACCGGATCACCGACACAGGCACGGCCCGAAGAATGATCTCGGTGCGTGACAGCGCCGATCAAACCGTGATCGGCGTCATCGAAACCGACGGCGGTGGATGGAGTCTGCCCCCGCTTCACCCGTGGCCCAGCGGCACACAGACATTCACAATCACAATCAACCCTGCCCTGGAGGATATTTCCGGCAACGCGATCGGACAGGCATTCGATGCACCCGCCGGCACCATCGGCACCCGGCAAGAGCCGGTGACCGTGACGGTCCAGATCAGCGCGTAACACACAAGACTTGGAGGCAAAGACATGAGCTTGCTGCAAACCGACCAACGGGTCGACAAATGGCATGACACGAAAGTTGGCGATGCCAGATCTGTCCGTAAGACATCGCCCATTTGCAACTGGATCGTTGCCACCTGGTCGCCCCGACCAACGGGGCAAGGTAGTTTCAAGACAAAGGCCGCACGCCATGACTACTATCTCTCGATTGCATGCCCCTGCCCCCCCCGACGACTATGATCCCGAGACGGAGCGCGCCGATATCGTCGCACCGAACGCGTGACCCCGACCCGAGTTGTCCCGATATGGCCAAGGATCGATTTTGCCGCACCCCATTACCACACCAAGTCCAGCAAGGAGGCTTTCGTATGAGCCAAGACGTTCCCATCATCGCCGCTAAGGTTCCCACGAAAGTCGAATTGGAAGCGGGCAAAGAGTATTATTGGTGCCGCTGTGGCCGCTCAAAGAACCAGCCGTTCTGCGATGGCTCCCATGCGGGCACAGGATTGCAACCGCTCACGTTCACCGCAGAAAAGGATGGCGCAGCGACACTGTGTCAATGCAAGTCCAGCGCCAATGCGCCCTTCTGCGACGGATCGCACACGCGTTTGGGTGATCTTGCCACAGGTGACCCGTCGCCCGCGCCGAAGTCGGACGTTCCGCAAGCGGCGCCCACACCCGAAGAACCGACTGTCGCCCGCATTCACGCGCTGGCCAAAGACGGGCTGTCCAAGCTTGGTCATCACGGCGAGATGGGCGCGATGGGGGTCCCACGCAAAGACCTGCCGCATTGGGACGATATTCAGATCCTGCCCGCACAGATGGCGCGCAAGCCGCTGCTCGACGAGGCTGCCGTGGCAACCGAAGTTGTCATCGGGCCGCGGGCGGCAAAGCCGCTTCGCCTATCGATCCCACTTTTTGTATCAGACATGAGTTATGGCGCGCTGTCAGAAGAGGCCAAGACCGCACTCGCGCGGGGGGCCGAAATGGCTGGAACGGGCATCTGTTCCGGCGAAGGCGGAATGCTACCCGAAGAGCAGGCCGAGAACAGCCGCTATTTCTACGAGCTGGCTTCGGCGCAGTTTGGTTGGTCCCTTGATCATGTGGCAAAGGTGCAGGCCTTCCACTTCAAGGGCGGACAAGGCGCGAAGACTGGGACGGGGGGGCATCTGCCCGGCGACAAGGTGCAGGGCAAAATCGCCAAGGTACGCGGGCTTGAGCCGGGGCAATCGGCCATCTCTCCGTCCACCTTCCCAGAGCTGCACACACCTGCCGATTTCAAACGCATCGCCGATCAGGTGCGCGAACGCTCCGGCGGTATTCCCATAGGGTTCAAACTCTCGGCCAACCACATCGAAGACGATATCGACTTCGCGCTCGACGCCTCGGCGGACTACATCATCCTTGACGGTCGCGGTGGCGGCACAGGGGCGGCGCCGCTCATCTTCCGCGATCACATCTCGGTGCCGACGATCCCTGCCTTGGCGCGGGCACGCAGGCATCTAGACAGCAAGACCGGACGCGACGTGACGCTGGTGATCACGGGTGGTTTGCGAGTGGCCGAGGACTTTGCCAAAGCCATGGCGCTTGGGGCAGACGCGGTTGCCGTGTCGAACTCTGCCATGCAGGCCGTAGGCTGCATCGCCGCGCGCATGTGCAATTCCAACAACTGCCCCGTCGGCGTGGCAACCCAAAAGCCGGAATTGAGACGGCGGCTAGATATTCAACTTGGTGCTGAAAAGTTGGCCCGTTATTTTGGCGCGTCGGTGGAGCTGATGCAGGTTCTTGCGCGCGCATGCGGCCACGACAGCCTGTCAGGGTTTACCCCGCGCGACATCACCAGTTGGAAACGCGAGGTCGCAGATCTGAGGGGCATCCGCTTTGCAGGGGTCGCATAGCCGACCGACCGCCACGCGCACTGTTACGGGGGGCGATTGCCCCCCACATCCTGTCAAAGAGGAGACGTCCAATGCTGAACACCTACACAATGCGCGATCACGACATGCCGGAGGAGTTGCGGTTTCTTCTGCATAGCCACCCCCGCGACACATGGGAGGCCCATCCCGGCTTCAAGGAAAAGACCCGCCATTGGCTGGGCGCCCATCAGATGTTTCGTCGCGTGGCAGAACGCGTGCGGCGCGATACCGAGGCTGTGCTCAATAAAGACATTGCCCTTGGCGACTATGTCGGGCGGCTGTCATATTTCGGGGGCAACCTCATCGGCAACCTTCACGGACACCACGGCTGGGAGGATCACAGCTATTTCCCGGAGCTTTCGGCCGCCGATCCACGGTTTGACACGGGATTGGACCTCCTTGAAAAGGATCACGCCGATTTGGACGTGGTGCTGGAGGACATGACCCAGAAGGCAAACCGTGTCATCAAGCTAGCAACATTGGATGAAGGCCAAGCCCATGAGGAGGCAAACGCCGTTCTGCCCGCAGCTGAGGCGATTGAGGCGTTCCTCAAACGCCACCTCAGCGACGAGGAAGAGTTGGCCGTGCCGATCATCCTGCATCACCGCCTGCGAGGATAACATGAACAAAGATATATCGACCCAAGAAGACCAGAAAGATGCAAAGGGACGCCGCGCACGAGGCGAGTTCGTGCGCGGCGTCAGCGGCTTTCGCCACGCAATCGGTGACGCGGACTTTCCACCAGAGCCGGGCCGCTATCATCTTTTCGTCGCCCTCAACTGCCCCTGGTGTCACCGGGTGACCCTCGCGCGGGCGGTTCTGGGGCTGCAGGACAGCATCACGATCGATGTGGCCTTTCCGAACCGCACGGATGAGGCAGATCCAGCCGGACCAAACCTATGGGAATTTTCCCCGAACCGGATTGCGACACTGACAGGTGCGCCCCTGCCAGACTGTACGCGCGAGACAGGAACAGGCGCAGGTTTGCGGCTGGCCAAAGAGATCTATCAGCGCGAAGGATCAGACGAACAATCGGTCCCGATCTTGTACGACAAGGGTGCGGGCCGCATCGTCAACAACGAAAGCGCCGAAATCGTCCGCATGCTCGATGCCCATGCCGAGGCCCTGGGGGGCACGTCATCTGACCGCCCAATATTGACGCCCGATGATCACGACACGCAGACGCAAATCGCCACTTTGAACGATCGTATCTACACCACGATCAACAACGGCGCATACAAGGCCGGCTTCTCCTCGGATCAGGCGGTCTATGCGAAAGCCTTCGACGCCTATTTCCAAACGCTTGCATGGCTGGACGATCTGCTGTCCGACGGGCGGGCATTCCTGACGGGCGACAACTTCACCGAGGCCGATCTGCGTCTCTTTCCGACGCTCTATCGGCATGATCCGGTCTACTACCTCCGCATGAAGCTCAACGGTGCGCGCATTCTGGATTACCCCCATCTTTGGCGCTGGCTTTGTCGGGTTTACGGCATAAGCGGCGTGGCCGAAGCAGGATCATTGGTGCATTGCCGTCAGGGGTATTTCGGTCGGTCATGGAACGGCGTCATCCCGCTTGGCCCCCATGCGCCGATGACCTACCCCGACGCGTATCTGCATCCTGAACTGGCGAAATAACCTGTCGCTCGGTTTGATGGGCCCTACGCCATGGGCGGACCCGAGAATGATCAATCAATCGCGCCCGTAAGCCCTGGACTGAGGTTGACGCTGAACATTTCAAGACGAAACGAAGTGGACGGTCCACCATACAAAGCGGTGCAACACCCCAGCTTCGACCATCGCCCCATGGGGGAAGGTCGCGCGTTTTCGAAAGGCGAGATTGAACACAGTCAGATTGCAAAGATAACCCGTTCATTCGCGCAGCACTTGTCTCGCCCCGACCTACCTTTGGATAAACCCTCATCCTCACTGCCCTCACCCATTTTCAAACACCACCAAATAGGAATGTGCGCAACGCCACCTCCCCCGTTGAACCCCGCGCGCCCTTGGCATACACGTCCCGCAACACATTTGAGGGGACCGTCATGCAAGAACCAGCCATCACCCAAGACCTGATCTCAGCCCACGGCCTGTCCCCATCCGAATACGACCGGATCCTTGAGATCATCGGACGCGAGCCAACGTTCACCGAACTTGGCATCTTCTCTGCCATGTGGAACGAACATTGTTCCTACAAATCCTCCAAAAAGTGGCTGCGCACCCTGCCCACCGAAGGCCCGCAGGTCATCTGCGGTCCCGGTGAAAACGCAGGCATCGTTGATATCGGCGATGGCCAGTGCATTGTTTTCAAGATGGAAAGCCACAACCACCCCAGCTATATCGAACCCTATCAAGGGGCTGCCACCGGCGTGGGCGGCATCCTGCGCGATGTGTTCACCATGGGCGCGCGCCCCATCGCGGCCATGAACTCACTGTCCTTTGGTGAACCGGGCCACCCCAAAACCCGCCAACTGGTCCACGGCGTCGTCGAAGGCGTCGGCGGCTACGGCAACTGCTTTGGCGTGCCCACCGTAGGCGGCGAAGTCCGCTTTCATCCCGCCTACAACGGCAACTGCCTTGTGAACGCCTTTGCTGCGGGCCTCGCCGACACCGACAAAATCTTCTACTCCGCCGCCTCTGGCGTGGGCATGCCCGTCGTCTACCTTGGGGCCAAAACGGGCCGTGACGGCGTCGGTGGCGCCACCATGGCCTCTGCTGAATTTGACGACACGATCGAGGACAAACGTCCCACCGTGCAAGTCGGCGACCCCTTCACCGAGAAACGACTGATGGAGGCGACGTTGGAACTCATGGCCACCGGTGCCGTGATCTCTATCCAGGATATGGGGGCCGCCGGCCTCACCTGTTCTGCCGTGGAAATGGGCGACAAAGGCGGCTTGGGCGTCAAGCTCAACCTCGAAGCGGTGCCGCAGCGCGAAGACAACATGACCGCGTATGAGATGATGCTGTCGGAAAGCCAGGAACGTATGCTCATGGTCCTGAAACCGGAGCTTGAGGCCGAGGCCCGGGCCGTCTTCGAAAAATGGGACCTCGACTTCGCCATCGTCGGCGAGACCATCCCCGAAGACCGCTTCCTGATCCTCCACAATGGCGAAGTGAAGGCCGATCTGCCGCTGGCAACGCTTTCAGGCTCCGCCCCTGAATACGACCGCCCGTGGGTTGAGACGCCCCCGGCGGAAGACTTGGCCGACGTGCCCAACATCGACCCCATCGATGGCCTGAAGGCTCTGCTCAGTAGCCCCAATTACGCGGCCAAACAGTGGGTGTATGACCAATACGACAGCCAAGTCATGGCCGACACGATCCGCCAACCTGGTCAAGGCGCAGGCATCGTGCGCGTTCACGGCACCGCAAAGGCCATCGCCTTCACGTCAGACGTGACGCCCCGTTATGTCAAAGCCAACCCCGTCGAGGGCGGCAAACAGGCCGTGGCCGAGGCGTACCGCAACCTCACCTCTGTGGGTGCCACCCCCTTGGCCACAACCGACAACATGAACTTCGGCAACCCCGAAAAGCCTGAAATCATGGGGCAATTCGTGGGTGCGATCAAAGGCATCGGCGAAGCGGTCGCAGCCCTCGACATGCCCATCGTGTCGGGCAACGTGTCGCTTTACAACGAAACCGACGGTCAAGGCATCCTACCCACCCCCACCATCGGCGCGGTGGGCCTCCTGAAATCCCACGATGAAATGATCCTCGGCACCGCACGCGACGGCCATGTTGCCTTGCTGATCGGCGAGACAGCCGGTCACCTCGGCCAATCCGCTCTGCTGGCGGAGGTGTTCAACCGCGAAGATGGGGACGCCCCCGCTGTGGATCTAGACGCCGAAAAGCGCCACGGCGACTTCATCAGACAAAACCGTCAGTGGATTGACGCCTGTACGGATCTCAGCGATGGCGGCCTTGCGCTTGCCGCGTTTGAGATGGCCGAGGCTGCAAACACCGGGGTTACACTCGACGCCGCAGACACCCAAACCCTCTTTGCAGAGGATCAAGCCCGCTATCTGGTGGCCTGCAACTTCGACAAGGCCGAGGCCCTGATGGCGGCAGCGGGCCAAGCTGGCGTCCCCATTCAGGCCGTGGGCAAGTTTGGCGGCAGCGATATCACCATGGGCGGCATCTCCGCCCCGCTCACAGACCTCGCCGCCCTCTACCGTGGGACATTTGCCGACACTTTCGCCTAAAAGACCCTCGCGTTTCATCTGACCAGACAAACTCCCCCCGGAGGGCCAGCCCCCTCAAACGCGCCGCCCTCCGGATATACCCCTCCAGAACACGGCCCTCTAGAAACACGGCCCTCTAAAAACACGGCCCCCTAAAATTCGACGAATTTTAGCCGCCCACGAAACCTGCCTGCGTCAATAAACTCACCCCTTCACCTCATCAAATTTCTAGAAATTTGATCCCGCCCCCCCTACATTCATACCAAGACCAAAGACCGGAGGCCGATATGCCTATCACTGCCCACGACATCGAAACCTTGCTCCGCGACAGTTTTCCTGAGGCCCAGATTGAGGTTCAGGGCGACGACGGACAGCATTTCGCAGCCTCCGTGGTGGATGCCAGCTTCAAAGGCAAAAACCGCGTGCAACAACAACGTGCCGTCTATACAGCCCTTAAAGGCAAGATGGATGGCTCCCACGGCGAACTTCACGCCCTCGCCCTGACAACGAAAGCGCCAGATTGATGATGATTGCTGCCCTTCTGTTCCTCTCCGCCGTCACCCTTGCGGCCGTAGTGCGGATGCGCCACGACAACGCCACCGTTCCCGTCCGCATCACGAACAAACGCAAAGGCCCACCACGGACCCGCCGCTGATGCTGGGCTGGCTGACGCTTGGGGGACTTATGCTGGTGGCGGGACTACTGGCCGATGATTGGCTGGCCAACCGCTACCGTCGCCCTCTCAGCCATATGCGGCCCAAACCGGCGGACTTGAAAAAGCTCGGGATGGAAGAAACCGACCTCAGCGGCCTGCGCCGCTTGATCGACCGCAACAGCCGGTAAACCATGGCGGATGTCGACACCCAAACAGGCTGCGACCCGGCCCTTCTCAGCTGCATCACCGCGCAAGAAATCCAGTTGGCCTTGCCGTTCATCGCAGTCGTCACATTGGCCGTCGGCATCTGGGGTTTGATCCGTCACGAACGCAGAAAACACGCGGGCCTCTTGGCAAAGCGCGGCAGCCCCCCATCACAGGACGAAACGATCCTCTACGCCGGTGAGCGTCATGTTTTCGGGCCGGGCAACTTCGATGCCTCCCGCCCCTATCGTGTCAGTCGCGACCCACAGGTGCAGGCTCGGGCCATGATGCCCCAGAAACATCGCAAATCCGGCACGCACGACAAGACGTGAAGACACCGCACCAACGCACCCCCTAGACATCACAGGTTTGCGCCCTCATATCTGGACCAACCCGAAGAACAGGACACCACCATGACCGCTGAAACGCAGATCAAAGACACCATTTCCACCAACGACGTCGTTCTTTTCATGAAAGGCACGAAATCCATGCCCCAGTGCGGGTTTTCGTCACGCGTGGCGGGCGTGCTCAATTTCATGGGCGTTGAATTTGCCGATGTAAATGTGCTGGCAGATGAAGACATCCGCCAAGGCATCAAGGATTTTTCCGACTGGCCCACGATCCCCCAGCTCTACGTCAAAGGCGAATTCGTCGGCGGCTGTGACATCATCACTGAGATGACCTTGTCGGGTGAGCTTGACACGCTTCTGGACGAAAATGGCGTGACTTATGACAAGGACGCCGCAGACAAGATCCGCGAAGCGAACGCCTGATCAAGGCCGCCCATCTGGACAGCAAAAGGCGGGGCAATGCCCCGCCTTTTTTGTCTGTCACGCAGGTCTGACGCGTTATCCAGCGCGCGCCTCAACATGATCAGCGACGGCCTCGGCCTCGGCGGCCAAAGCCTCCAGCGTGGCCACGGTGTCTTGGGGCAAAACGGCCACCTCCACCTCAACCGGCTCTGGTGTGGCCGCAGCCGCCCCACCGCCCGTCTGGGCCACATCCAACTGCGCCTGAACCTGCGCGAGCTTGCCTTCGGCCTCGCGTACCTTGTCTTCGAGGCCCGCCGTACGGTCCGCCAACAACAGGCCCGCCATCAGCAACATGCGCGATTCAGGCATCCGCCCCACTTGGGTCGACAACGACGACGCCTCGACATCCAGCATTGCAGCCGCTGTCATCAAGAATTGCTCTTCGCCATCCTGACAGGCCACGGAAAACGACCGCCCCCCGATTTTGATCTCAACCTCAGGCATCGCTGGCCTCCTTTTCGACGATCGGTCGCAGTTCCTCAAGGATCGCGTCCATTTCAGCCGCATCAGCAGCCCGCGTAGCCCGCAATGCGTCCAGTTCGGCCATCATGGCCTTGTTGACCAAATGCGGCTCGCTCACCCCTTGGGTCACGGCCTCCCGCAATTGGCTGTTGTTGTCGCGCAGCTCGGCGTTGACCTGCCGCAAACGTTGCAGTTCACGGTCCATGCGGGCGGCACGGCCCCGCGCGGCTTCCACTGCGGCCTCAAGCTCCGCCAGTTTGCCATCCTGGCGTTCCTTCAACAGCTTCACCCGTTCTTCAAGCTGGGCGTTTGCCGTCACTTCGTCGTTCAGCTTGGCTGTCAGCTCCGCCACCTTGGCCTCGGCTTCAGCGACCTCTGCGGTTCCGTCCGGCGTCACCTCTTGCGGCGCCTCCGACGTCTCCGCCGCGTCCATCTTGTCGACACCTGCGCGGATCCGCGCAAGCGCCTCCGAAAGACGGCTCTCCAATTGCGCAAGTTCACTCATCGCCTGTCCTTTCCTCACCGATCGGCCGCCCATCGCGCACCAATCCACCCACAGCCCCGCACACGCCTTAATCGAATCGCGCGCACTTTGGTTAAGCCTAAGCCATGACCCCGCCACCATCAAAGGTTGAAAACAAAGCCCTGTCAGCGGTCTAGCAGACGGCCTTCATGTAAACTGCATCCCGCGCTTGATCTTGGCCCCTGCCCTGATATGACCCTCCCGAACCTGTTTAACCTTTTGCAAAAGGACTTCCCCGTGGACATCCAAGCCCTCCGCACCGCCCACCCAGAGCATTGGATGCGCGCCGCCGCCATCCGCACCTTGACACTGGACGCCGTGGCAGCCGCCAATTCGGGTCACTCCGGCATGCCCATGGGGATGGCCGACGTTGCGACCGTGCTGTTCGAAAAGCACCTGAAGTTCGACCCCAAAGCCCCTCACTGGCCCGACCGCGACCGCTTTATCCTGTCTGCGGGCCACGGCTCCATGCTGATCTATGCGCTGTTGCACCTCACAGGCTATGAACAGGCCACGCTGCAACAACTTAAGGATTTCCGCCAATGGGGCGCGCGCACGGCGGGCCACCCTGAATATGGCCACCTTGAAGGCGTCGAAACGACAACAGGCCCCTTGGGCCAAGGCATCGCCAATTCCGTGGGCTTCGCGCTGGCCGAAGAAATCCTGCGTGCGCGCTACGGCAAAAACGTCATCAACCACCACACCTATGTCATCGCAGGCGACGGCTGCTTGATGGAAGGCGTCAGCCAAGAGGCGATCGGTCTGGCCGGTATGCAAAAGCTGGGCCACCTGATTGTCTTCTTTGACAACAACAACATCACCATCGACGGCACAGTCGACATGGCAGACATCACTGATCAATCCGCACGGTTTGCCGCGTCAGGCTGGCATGTGCTGGAAATCGACGGCCATGATCCAAAGGCCATTGATAAGGCCATCGTCGCGGCCAAGGCCGAAACCGGGCGCCCCACGATGATCAACTGCAAGACCCACATCGCATTGGGCCATGCAGCACAAGACACGTCCAAAGGGCACGGCGCTTTGACGAACGCCGATCAGCTGCAGGCCGCCAAAGAGGCCTACGGCTGGGACTATGGCCCGTTTGAAATCCCCGCAGACGTGAAATCCCAATGGGAAGCCTTTGGCGACCGTGGCGCCGCGGCGCGCGCCGACTGGGACGCGCGGTTCGCGAAACTGAGCAAATCCAAGCAGGACGAGTTCAACCGCGCCTTTGCGCTCGACGCGCCCAAAAAGCTGTCTGCGACGATCAAAGCCTTCAAAAAACAGGCCAGTGAGGCAGGCAAAAAGGTGGCCACCCGTGCGTCGTCGGAATCCGTGCTAGAGGTGATCAACCCCATCATGGCTGAGACCGTCGGCGGATCTGCGGACCTGACGGGGTCCAACAACACCAAAACTGCCGATCTGGGCGTGCATACCCCAGACAACCGCGAAGGCCGCTATATTCATTACGGCATCCGCGAACACGGGATGGCCGCGGCGATGAACGGCATGGTCCTGCACGGCGGCATCCGCCCTTATGGCGGCACGTTCATGTGTTTCACCGATTATGCCCGCGGCGCCATGCGCCTGTCTGCGCTGATGAAGGTGCCGACAGTCTATGTCATGACCCATGACAGTATCGGTCTGGGCGAAGATGGACCAACGCACCAACCGGTGGAACATCTGGCCATGCTGCGCGCCACACCCAACACCAACGTCTTCCGCCCCGCCGACAGCGTCGAAGTGGCCGAAGCCTGGGAATTGGCACTGACCGAGAAAGAAACGCCGTCCGTGCTGGCGCTCAGCCGTCAAGGCCTGCCGCTGGTCCGCACAGAGCACAAGACCAAGAACATGTCGGCCCAAGGCGCCTACGTTCTGGCCGACGCCGAGGCTGGCAAGCGTCAGGCAATCCTGATGGCCACCGGATCGGAAGTGTCCGTCGCAATGGAGGCCCGCGCGATCCTTGAGGCCGAAGGCATCGGCACCCGTGTCGTCTCCATGCCCTGCTGGGAGCTTTTCGAACAACAAGACGAAAAAATCCGCAAGCGCGTGCTACCCGGCGGCCCCGTCCGCGTCGCAATTGAGGCTGGCATTCGCTTTGGCTGGGACCGTTGGCTGTTCGGTGAGCGCGGTAAACGCGAAAAATCGGGTTTCGTCGGCATGCATGACTTCGGCGCCTCCGCACCTGCGCCAGAACTCTTTGAACAGTTTGGCATCACAGCGGAGGCCACAGCGCAAAAAGTGCGTGAACTGCTGGGATAAATTCAAACCCGCTTCGCTGGGCTGAGATCGGCCCTCCGGGGGGAGTTTTTCTGGTCAGATGAAGGGGCGGCCTTGTGCAAACGGGCCGCCCTGAGTGCGTTTAAGCGCCTTGCGTTGTGGGGCGCGTATATTCTGGTAGGGTCACGGTAATCTGTGATGGAGAGATGTCGTGAAACGCCAAACCGCAGCCCTTCTTGCCGCCCTGTTTTTGACCGCCTGCGGCGCGCCCACGGCCGGCGTGCCGACCATGCCCAAAGCGGGCGTGCAGGCCCAGCCCGCCGCAACAGGATTTTCCGTTGTGGCGCCGAATGCGCCCTCTGGCCCTGTCGTTGATAATTTTGCGCGGCGTTTCCTGAATTCCATCCAGGCCCAATCCATCCGAGACCGATCTGAATATTGCGGCTATATCCGCCTGAGTGCGACAGGCCAGCTTGAGGCGACCCAACCCATTCGCGGTACGTTTGCAGGCTGCGAAATGCCCGCCCCTCGGGCCGGGCAAGGCATCATTGCCAGCTACCACACCCATGGCGCCTTTGACCAAGGCTATGACAACGAGGTTCCGTCGACCCTTGATTTGCGGTCGGATTTTCAGTTCGGGATGGATGGTTATGTCTCTACCCCAGGGGGGCGGGTTTGGCTTGTCGACGTACAAACCCGCACCACTCGTCAGCTGTGTGGCCGCGGCTGCGTCATCAGCGACCCACTTTATCAAGACACGGGCGATGCCAGCATCCGCCCCGCCTACACCCTACCGGATTTGCAGCGCCGTCAGGGTGTTTTCTAAAGGCAGGCGCGTCTTAATGCGCGGCCTTTTTGCCCCCGAAAAGGGGCTTGAACACCTTGGTCACCACCGGAATGGTCAGCAAACCAACGGCCAAGCCAAAGACCCCATCCAAGCCCGCCGTAATCGCCCAAGCGACAAAGCCCGTGAACCCAGCTGCTGCGGCTTTCACAATGTCATAGGGGACATCGAAGCCCAGATGATGCAGTTCATTTACAAGGATCGACCCACCGACCCACAACATGGCCAAAGTGCCGATAAACGACAGTGCAATCAGGAAATACGGCATGCCTTTGACAAGTGCGGATCCCAGCCCCCGCGTCAGGCCCGTCCGCCCATTGGCAACCATCCACAGCCCCGTGTCATCGGCCTTCACGATCAACGCGACGGACCCGTAAACGACCACCGTCACCGCAATCGCGATCACGGCAAGCACCGCCCCCTGCATCCAAAGGCTCGCATCTGGGAAATTCGTCGTGATTTCATTCAGGGTGATCGTCATGATCTCAGCCGACAGAATGAAATCCGTCTTGATCGCACCGCGCACGCGGGTCTCTTCCAACTTGGCGGGATCAACGACCTCGTCTTTGCCCACGTGGTTGTCTTTATGCGGCGCCAGCACATGCCAAACCTTCTCTGCACCCTCAAAACACAAATACAGCCCGCCCAGCATCAGCAGGAAGATCAGAACAACAGGCGCAAAGGCCTTCAGCAGCATGGCGATCGGCAGCAAAATCACCAGCTTGTTGAAAAACGACGCGCGCGCGATTTTCCAAATGATCGGCAATTCTCGCTGAGGATCGAGGCCCGTCACATACTTCGGTGTCACCGCCGCATCGTCGATCACCACACCGGCCGTTTTGGTCCCCGCCTTGGCCGCCATCGCAGCCACATCATCGACCGAGGCCGCCGCGACCCGCGTCAACGCCACAACGTCGTCCAGCAGGGCAATTAATCCGCTCATTGTATTGTCTTTCTTGGTGTCATCTCGTTGCGCGTCAATCTAGCGGGCGCGACGGGACCTGCAAGGCCCAGCGACCGCCCCCCGCAACAGCCAAGGCCAGACAGCCGCCAGCAATCGCCCAGTTCTTGACGAAGATCGTCATCTGCCAAGGGTCTTCGGGCTGCACATGAAACAGGCTTGTCACAGCGCAATAGACGGCGGCACCGAAGGCCATGGCGCGCACCTGCCATCCCAAAAGCAACCCAAAGCCCACCACCCCATTGAGCACCAACGCAGGCCAAACCAGGAAAGAAGGCAGCCCCCATTGGGCCAAGAGATCGATCGCAGGGTGCGGATCGATGCTTTTTTGGACAGCCCCCCCCAAGAATAGCAGGGCCAACAGCGCCCGTGCGGCCAAAAGCACAGCATCATCGATCCGATTCTTCATCTCTGGCCCTCCAATCCGGTCCCTTCGCAACGTTAGCGCAATCACACCACGAACGCCGCCCACCGTTAGCGCAAACCTGAAAGTTTACCGCTAACATACTGATGTAAATCAACTAATTCCCTTGGTCTGCAACGGTATACCGCCTAAAAAACGCTCAACGCACCACGAAAGGGCACCCCATGACCGTCACAATCGGCATCAACGGATTTGGCCGGATCGGCCGCTGCACTTTGGCCCATATCGCCGAGGCCGCGCGCAATGACGTCCATGTCGTCAAAATCAATGCCACTGGCCCGCTGGAGACCAATGCCCACTTGCTGCGCTACGACAGTGTCCACGGGCGGTTTGCGGGCGATATCCGCACAGATGGTGGCAACCTTGATCTGGGCCGCGGCCCGATTGATGTGATGTCCACCTACGATCCAACCGAGCTTGATTGGGACGGCGTCGATGTGGTCCTCGAATGCACAGGTCAATTCAACGACGGCCAGAAATCGGCGGTGCATCTTGAACGTGGCGCGGGCAAAGTCCTGATCTCCGCACCAGCCAGCAACGTTGACCGCACCATCGTTTACGGCGTCAACCACCGTGATCTGACCATGGCAGACCGCATGGTCTCCAATGGCTCGTGCACCACCAATTGCCTGGCCCCCTTGGCCAAGGTCCTCAATGACGCCATCGGCATTGAACGCGGGCTGATGACGACCATCCACAGCTACACCGGCGATCAACCCACCCTTGATCGGCGTCACAAAGACCTGTACCGCGCGCGGGCCGCGGCCATGGCGATGATCCCCACCTCCACAGGGGCTGCCAAAGCGCTCTCAAAAGTGTTGCCCGAAATGGAAGGCCGCCTCGACGGCACAGCCCTGCGCGTGCCCACCCCCAATGTCTCCGCCGTGGATCTGACGTTTGAGGCCGGCAAAGACGTGACTGTGCAAGACGTCAACGACGTCGTGGCAGAGGCGTGTTCAGGTCACATGGGCATGGTCATGTCCTATGATCCCGAACCCAAAGTCAGCATCGATTTCAACCATACGCCGCATTCCTCAATCTTTGCCCCCGACCAAACCAAGGTCATCGGCGGGCGGACCGTGCGCGTGCTGGCCTGGTACGACAATGAATGGGGCTTCTCGGTGCGCATGGCTGACGTCGCAGCCCATATGGGCCGCCTCAACTGACCCACGGCTCCAGCGCCACGCCTTCGTTTCGCTGTTTCAAAAATATGCAAATCCAAGCCCCCGACCAGCGCCATCCCCTGCCGGTTGGGGCGCAAAAATCAAAAAATCATGCGCGGCGCAGCCGCTCATTCAGCGCGCCCCCTCGACAAAGGGCCGCGTTTCGTGGCGTAAACACCCCATGACGACCCGCCTTGCGATCTTCCTCATGGCCGCCATCATCGGCTTTTTCGTGCTGGACCATTATGTCCTGCATCTGGACGCCCTCGTTTTCTTAAGCCGCAAGGGCATCGACCTGATCCAGACAATCGCGTTCTGGCGCTAAGGATCTTTGCCCGCCAAAGGGTTGACCTTCCCTGATATATGGGGATGTTAGCGCCAACAGTGGCCGTGCCCTATGGCCACGCTATGTCCATCCGAAATTATGGAGGCTCCCATGACCGTAAAAGTAGCAATCAACGGCTTCGGCCGCATCGGGCGCAACGTGCTGCGCGCGATCATCGAATCCGGCCGCACCGACATCGAAGTCGTGGCCATCAACGATCTTGGCCCCGTGGAAACCAACGCCCACTTGCTGCAATACGACAGCGTGCACGGCCGCTTCCCTGTTGAGGTCAAGGTTGACGGCGACACAATAGACGTGGGCCGCGGCCCGATCACGGTGTCTGCCATTCGCAACCCCGCCGATCTGCCATGGTCCCATATTGACGTGGTGCTGGAATGCACCGGTATCTTCACCTCAAAAGAGGCCTGCCAGGCGCATCTCGAAAACGGCTCCTCGCGGGTGCTGATCTCGGCCCCCGGCAAAGATGCCGACAAAACGATCGTCTTCGGCGTGAACGACGGCGCCCTCACAGCGGGCGACATCGTCGTGTCCAACGCGTCCTGCACCACAAACTGCCTGTCCCCTGTGGCCAAAGTCCTCAACGACGGGCTGGGCATCAAACGGGGCTTCATGACGACGGTGCACAGCTACACCGGCGACCAGCCCACCTTGGACACGATGCACAAAGATCTGTACCGTGCGCGGGCTGCGGCCATGTCCATGATCCCGACGTCCACGGGTGCCGCCAAGGCCGTGGGTCTGGTCTTGCCGGAACTTGACGGCAAGCTGGACGGCGTCGCCATCCGCGTGCCCACGCCCAATGTCTCGTGTGTGGACCTCACGTTCGAGGCCGCCCGCGACACCACCGTGGAAGAGATCAATGATCTGATCCGCGCCGCCGCCGCAGACGGCCCGCTCAAAGGTGTGCTGGGTGTCACCGATGCCAAACTGGTCTCGATGGATTTCAACCACGACCCGCGCAGCTCGATCTTTGCAACGGATCAGACCAAAGTCATGGACGGTAACATGTGCCGCATCCTGACGTGGTACGACAACGAATGGGGCTTCTCCAATCGCATGGCCGACACCGCCGTTGCGATGGCCAAATTCCTGTAATCGCACTTCAAACGACATGTGATGGGCTGACCGAAAGGTTGGCCCATTTTTTGTGCGGATCACAAAAAACCCATGCAAAATCTGCAATGCCGGTTGACCAAACCCGGGGCTGGTACCGCAAACATCACCGCTTAAATCTGGGGCAAGATGAACGAACACAACCTTGTGCGAAAGGAATGCCCCCATGACCATGTTCACCACCCTGCGTGACCGCCTTGCCAAACGTGCCGCCTACAACCGGACCCGTGCCGAAATCGCCAGGCTGCCCCACGACCTCGCGGTTGAGGATCTGGGCCTTTGTCCCGGTGACGCCAAAGAAATCGCCGCCCGCGCAGTCTACGGTTAACATTGCGACGGGGGCAGGCGCATGACACAACGGGCTCAGTATCAATTATACGAGGCCGACATGACCAAACTGCTCCCCCTCCTCGCCCTTCCTGTTCTTGGCGGTTGCGCCATTGCGGCTGCCCTTGCAGGGGACGGTGAACCTGTCGGCGTCCTCAACGGCAAAACACTTTACGCGGCAAGCTGTACGGTTGATTTGTCGACTGCGGGCCAAGAAGGCCTATTCGGCACAGGGACAATTCCGCTTTATGGCAACTGCCAAGTGGCCGCCGCAAACCGCTGTGGTGAGGGTGCATTTACGATCACCAATGTTGAACAAGCCCCACCACGCATGTTGTCAGAAACGGTCCAGACCGGGACCATGATCCAACGCCGAACATTTCCTGCGTCAGCCACGACACTGCAATTCACCTGTAACGGCTAAGATCCTCCGGCCTGCACCGACGGTCCGCACCCACAAAATTCCGGAATTTTGTGGGTGTGCGCAACACAGGTCTGTTCAAGGATGCATCCGTGCGTTCAACGCGTCGCGCACCGATGGTGTCACAAATTTCGACACATCCCCCCCAAGCCGCGCGATTTCTTTGACCAGCTTGCTGGCGATGGCTTGATGCTCGGCTTCGGCCATCAAAAACACAGTCTCAACGCTGTCATCAAGTTGGCGGTTCATGCCAACCATTTGATATTCATACTCAAAATCGGCCACAGCCCGCAGCCCGCGCACGATAATGCCGGCCTCGACATCTTTGGCGCAGTCGATCAACAGATTCTCAAACGGATGGGCCACGATTTCACAGCCCGTTTGCGCTGACAAACCCGCACATTCCGCCTCAATCATGGCGACCCGTTCTTCCAGAGAAAACAACGGCCCCTTGTCGCGGTTGATGGCCACCCCGATCACCAACCGGTCCACCAGCGAACAGGCCCGCCTGATGATATCCAGATGTCCCAAGGTGACAGGGTCAAAAGTGCCTGGGTAAAGTCCAATGCGCATAATGGGCCTACTTCATGTCTTCGTCGTCAGTTGCGCGCAAAGCAAACCTATTCCGCGCCACAGCGCAACCCTAATGACCCATCACCATCCCTTCGAGGGCGTCACGTTCCATCGCCAATTCCGACAGCCGTGCCTTCACCACATCCCCGATCGAAATCAGCCCGACAAGTTGGCCCTCTTCCACCACAGGCATATGCCGGAACCGGCCTTCCGTCATGCGACCCAACACGCTGTCAGACGTGTCGCCGCCTGCGCAGGTCACCAGTTTGGCCGTCATCAAGGCACTGACACGGTCCGCCATACAAGACGCCCCCCGCGTGCCCAAATGGCGCACGATATCGCGTTCGGACAAAATACCCGCAGCCGTCTTTCCGCCATCATCGCTGATCACAATTGTCCCGATCCGTCGATCTGCCATAATGGCCGCCGCGTCCGATACGCTGGCATCAGATCCAAGGGTCAAAACCCCGTCGACAGCCTTCGATTTGAGGATTTGCGATACAATCATGGGGGTCTCCTTTTCGGGTTTGGCACCGTGAACGTATCACCAGCCTAGCCGCCCACCCCCCTCACCTGTCAAGCGACCGCCCCCTCCAGCTGCGCAACCTGCGCGCGCACACCTGCCGTGACGGCCTCGGCAAAGCGCGTCAAACGCTCCGATCTGCGGTCGCTTTGATGACGCACCAGATAGAAAGACCGCACCAGCGACACCTCCTGTGTCAGCACGCGGCGCACCTCAGGCATCATCGGCAAGGCAAAGTCATGTACGATGCCAACACCGGCTCCCGCGCGCAGCGCCATGGCCTGCACGGCCACCGAATTGGACGCCACCTGCACCCCCGACGATGCCAGATTACCCAAGTAATCCAATTCCTTGTCGAAAATCATGTCCGGGATGTAGCCCACAAACGGCACATCCCGCAGATCCGCACGCGTCGCAATTTTGTTCGCAATGTCAGCACGCGCAGCCAAATGCAGTCGGTAATCCGTCACCTTTTGCACCACCAACCTGCCCGCATCAGGGGGCGACACCGTCACCGCCATGTCCGCCTCCCGTTTGGACAGGTTCACCACACGCGGCAAGGCTAGGATCTGGATCTCCAGATCAGGGTTCTGTGCGGCAATAGTCGCGCACACCTGAGGCAGCAGGTAATTCGCCGCCCCGTCCGGCGCCCCGATGCGGATCTGTCCCGTCAACCCGCCCTGCGTGCCTTGCACCTCATCTGCGGCCTGCGACATCGCCGCCTCTGCAGCCTCAACATGAGCCAGCATCCGCGCGCCCAAATCGGTCAGGGCATACCCCTGCTGCGACTTGGCAAAAAGCGCGGCCCCCATCCCCTGTTCCAACCGCGAAATGCGTCGCCCCACCGTGGCCGCATCCATTTTCAAAACCGGTGCCGCTCGGCTCAAACTCTCGGCGCGGGCCACCGCCAGAAACACCCGCATATCATCCCATCTGTCCATGCGCGCCCTGCCCGATATCATGCTATTTCGTTTCGCTGTCTTGCAAATATGCAAAATACTCATGTCAAAATCACGCTACTACGCCCGATAATGCAAGACTAAACTCGCCCCAAATCATGGAGATCGAAATGACCACAGAATTGACCCACTACATCGGCGGCGCACATGTCAAAGGCACGTCGGGGCGCTTTGCAGACGTCTACAACCCCGCCACGGGTGAGGTTCAGGCCAAACTACCGCTTGCCTCGAAAGAAGACCTCGACCATGCCGTGAACGTCGCCGCACAGGCCCAGCCCGCATGGGCCGCCACCAACCCTCAACGTCGCGCCCGCGTGCTGATGGCCTTTGTGGGCCTGCTCAACCGCGACATGGACAAACTTTCCGAAGCGCTCAGCCGTGAGCATGGCAAAACCATCCCCGATGCCAAAGGCGACGTGCAACGCGGGCTTGAGGTCGTCGAATACTGCATCGGCGCGCCGCAAATGCTCAAAGGTGAATACACCGATGGCGCAGGCCCCGGCATCGACATCTATTCCATGCGTCAGGCGCTTGGGGTCACCGCTGGCATTACGCCCTTCAACTTCCCCGCCATGATCCCCATGTGGATGTTCGCGCCCGCCATCGCTTGCGGCAATGCCTTCATCCTCAAACCCTCCGAACGTGACCCATCCGTGCCGCTGATGCTGGCTGAGTTGATGGAGGAAGCGGGCCTTCCGGCAGGCATCCTGCAGGTCGTCAATGGCGACAAGGAGAGCGTCGATGCGATCCTCGACAACCCCACCATTCAATCCGTGGGCTTCGTCGGCTCCACCCCCATCGCCGAATATATCTACGCGCGCGGCTGCGAAAACGGGAAGCGGGTGCAGTGTTTTGGCGGGGCCAAAAACCACATGATCATCATGCCAGACGCCGATATGGGCCAAGCCGCCGATGCGCTGGTGGGTGCGGGCTACGGTGCGGCGGGCGAACGGTGCATGGCCATTTCCGTGGCCGTCCCCGTGGGCGATGAGACAGCCGACAGGCTGATCGAAGAGCTGATCCCGCGCATCGAAAAGCTGCGCGTCGGCCCCTACACATCCGGCGACGATGTGGATTACGGCCCTGTTGTCACAGCCGCTGCCAAACAGAACATCCTTGGCCTTGTTCAGTCTGGCATCGACCAAGGGGCGGAGCTTGTCGTGGACGGGCGCGATTTCTCGCTTCAGGGCTATGAAGACGGCTTTTTCGTCGGCCCGCATCTCTTTGACCGTGTCACACCCGACATGGACATCTACAAAAAAGAGATCTTCGGCCCTGTCCTCAGCACCGTACGCGCCGGCAGCTATGAAGAGGCGCTGAGCCTTGCCATGGATCATGAATACGGCAATGGCACCGCAATCTTCACCCGCGACGGCGACGCCGCGCGTGATTTTGCCAACCGCGTCAACGTGGGTATGGTCGGCATCAACGTCCCCATCCCCGTGCCGCTTGCCTATCACACCTTTGGTGGCTGGAAAAAATCAGCCTTTGGCGATCTCAACCAACACGGGCCCGATGCGTTCAAATTCTACACCCGCACCAAAACCGTGACGTCACGTTGGCCGTCGGGGATTAAGGAAGGCGGCGAATTCAACTTCAAAGCCATGGATTGATCCGTTAAGGCAAAGGGCGTCCCATATTTCGGGGCGCCCTTTTTGACAAAACCTTTTTGAGACATCAAATGCCTATCCAATATACATTTATTGAACATCCGCCTGTGCTCCATCTGCGCTACAGCGGGCAATTCACGATGCAGACAAGCCTCGATGCGGTCGCCGAATATTCTCAAAATCCGAAATTTGTAGCTGAAATGCCTCACCTCATTGATCTCAGCGGCATTCACGTCTTCACGACAGACCACAAGGAATTCATCGAGGCACAAATCCGATTGTTGGAGCAATACGGCGAATATAGGTACGAAAGCACCAGCGTTTTCCTTGCCCCGACGCCAGCCGCGCGTCAGTTGGCGGCAATGGCCACAAACATGTGGTCCGAAGTGCCGGGCATCAATTTGCGCACTGTCGAAGATATCGCGCACGCCGCCGTCATTTTGGGGCTTCCAGACAGCTACGTGGACAGCCTTGCCGCCTGATCGGTTCGGACAGGACCAAATCGGGTTTCTTTTCGGCAAATGCGGATGCACAGCCCGACGTCACGGTGGGGTATTTTCTGCCGATCACACCCATTTTATAGCCCTTCCATTGAAAATTGGCCCTGTCCATGACACATCACATGAAAGAATCTGAATGAGGGACATCATGCAGACCAAACGTCGTTTTCTTATGACCGCGTCCGCCGCCTTGGCCACACCGATGATTGCGGCACCCCTGACGGCCGGGGCGCAAACAGCGCCTGACCGCAACGTGTCGTCGTTCGTCACGCAAGATTGGCAAGACCATTTCCAGTCCCTTGGCAAAGGCGCCATTCTGGCTGACATCACATCGCGGGCTTTGCACTATTGGGACCCGGATGGGTCCTATCATCTATATCCGTCTTCGGTTCCGCTGACCGAGGAACTGACAAGGCGCGGCTATTCCGAAATCGTGCGCAAACGGGTCGGCCCATCCTGGACCCCGACCGCCAATATGCGCGAACGCGATCCGACCCTGCCCGAGCGCATCGAAGGCGGCGATCCAGGCAACCCGCTGGGCACCCATGCGATGTATCTGACATGGCCTGCCTATCTGATCCACGGCACCCACGACACACGCAAAATCGGCCGTCAAAGCTCATCAGGATGCATCGGTCTTTATAACGAACATATCGCAGATCTGTTCGGCCGCGTTGAAGTGGGCTGTCAAGTTCGCCTGCTGTGATCTGACCCTTACCTGACGCATCAGCACAAGTGCCCGTTATTACGATGGGCGCCTGCACGGCAGCCACGGGCGATCATTTGATCGACGAATTCAGCAAAGACCTCTAACGTCCGATCTCAAGCGGCCTATCGGCCCTGCGGGGCGAGTTTTTTTGGTCAGATGAAGGGGGGGGCCAATGCCACATATCAACGCGCGAACCCAAGGGCGTGCGGGGCGAATAACCCTGACACGCGAAGACGCGCTGAATGCCCTCACCCATGAGATGTGCCACCAGATTGAACGGGCCTTGGACGCTTGGACCGACGCCGACATTGATCTGGTCATCATCGATGCCGCAGGGGATAAAGCGTTTTGTGCAGGCGGCGATATCCAACGGATGTACGACACCGGGCGTATAGGCGATTTTCGCTATGGAGAGGCGTTTTGGCGCGATGAATATCGTCTGAACGCCAAAATGTTCCACTTTCCAAAGCCTGTGGTGACACTCATGCAGGGGTTCACCATGGGCGGGGGTGTGGGTGTGGGCTGTCACGGATCCCACCGCGTGGTCTGCGATACCAGTCAAATCGCTTTGCCAGAGGTCAGCATCGGCCTCGTGCCTGACGTCGGTGGGTCGCTGATCCTCGCCCGTGCGCCGGGACGTTTGGGGGAATATCTGGGGCTTACGGCGGACCGGATGGATGCCGCCGATGCAATTCACGCAGGCTTTGCTGACTATTATGTGCCGTGTGATGCATGGACTGCCTTGGTTGACACGCTCTGTGCCTCCGGTGATCCAGCGGCCGTGGATGCGGTGGCCACGCAGGCCCCAGACAGCCGTTTGGCCGCATCGCAGCCCGACATCGACGCCACATTCGGCGGAGAGAGCTTTGGCGATATCCAACGGGCCATGCCAGCCGACCTGCCTGCTGCCTTGGCTCATGCGCAAAAACGGATGGAGCGCCATTCGCCCTTGGCGCTTTGTGCGACCGTCGGGTTGATCCACAAGGTCCGATTGGCCGACCGGATCGAGACCGCCTTGGAACATGAATTCCGCTTCACCGCCCGCGCAATGGAATATGGCGATTTCCTCGAAGGCATTCGTGCCGCGATCATCGACCGTGACCGCCGCCCCCAGTGGCGCCACAACGGCTGGCGTGATGTGACCGGCGCCGATGTGCTGCGCATGACCTATCCCATCCGTCCCAACCTTGACCTGACAGGAGCCGCCCCATGACCATCGCTTTCATCGGACTAGGAAACATGGGCGCCCCCATGGCGCGCTGCCTGATCGCAGCGGGCCATTCCGTCATGGGGTATGACCCTGTCGCAACCCCCGATGACATCCCCCTCGCCTCCTCCGCGGCTGAGGCTGTGGCACAGGCCGATGTTGCCATCACCATGTTGCCAAACGGCGATATCCTGCGCGCCGTGGCCGCCGAAATCCACGCCGCTATGCGCCAAGGCAGCTTGCATCTGGATTGCTCAACGATCGATGTGGACAGCGCCCGCGCCGTGGCGACTGCGGCGCAGACCCTCGGCCTGCATGCCGTGGATGCACCTGTCTCAGGCGGGATCGGCGGGGCCACCAATGGCACGCTCACGTTCATGGCTGGCGGCCGCGACACTGCTTTTGCCATGGCCAAACCGCTGTTTGAGATCATGGGCCAAAAAGCCGTCCATTGCGGCGAAGCGGGCGCCGGTCAGGCCGCCAAGATCTGCAACAACATGATCCTCGGCGCGACAATGATCGCAACCTGCGAAGCGTTCGCCCTGGCCGACAAACTGGGCCTTGATCGCCAGTCCATGTTTGACGTGGTCAGCACGTCATCGGGGCAAAGCTGGTCCATGAACACCTACTGCCCTGCCCCTGGCGTGGGGCCCGAAAGCCCCGCCGACAATTCCTATATCCCGGGGTTTTCTGCGACCCTTATGCTCAAAGATCTGCGACTTGCACAGCATGCCGCACAAACCTCAGGCGCCACCACCCCGCTGGGCGATCGCGCGACAGACCTTTATGCGGATATGGTCGAACTCAGCGGCATGGGCGGCATGGATTTCTCGGCCATGCTCACCCTCCTGACAGATAAGGACTGACACCCCCCTTCATCTGACCAAAAAAACTCGCCCCGCAGGGCCCGCCTATTCTGCCGCCACGTCCCGTGGGGACAGCATCGGTTTCAGATAGCGGCCTGTGTGGCTCTCCGCGACGTCAGCCACTTTTTCCGGCGTTCCGGTCGCCACAATCGTGCCACCGCCATCACCGCCTTCGGGGCCGACGTCGATGATCCAATCGGCGGTTTTGACCACGTCCAAGTTGTGTTCAATCACCACAACAGTATTGCCGCCCTCGACCAATTCATGCAGCACTTCCAACAGCTTACGCACGTCTTCAAAATGAAGTCCGGTCGTCGGTTCATCCAGAATATACAGCGTCCGCCCCGTGGATCTTTTTGCCAGTTCCTTTGACAATTTCACCCGCTGCGCCTCACCACCGGACAGCGTCGTCGCCTGCTGGCCCACCTTGATGTAGCCCAGACCGACCCGCATCAGCGCGTCCATCTTCTCACGAATGCTCGGCACGGCCTTAAAGAATGCTTGCGCGTCTTCGACGGTCATATCCAGCACATCAGCGATTGATTTGCCTTTGAACTGAATCTCCAATGTCTCGCGGTTGTACCGTTTGCCCTTGCAGGTCTCGCACTCCACATAGACGTCAGGCAGGAAGTGCATCTCGATCTTGATCACACCGTCACCCTGACAGGCCTCACAGCGCCCACCTTTGACGTTGAATGAAAACCGCCCCGGCTTATAGCCGCGCGCCTTGGCCTCCGGCAGGCCCGCGAACCAATCGCGGATGGGCGTGAACGCACCGGTGTAGGTGGCAGGGTTTGACCGCGGCGTGCGCCCGATGGGGCGTTGGTCGATATCGATCACCTTATCCAGATGCTCCAACCCTTTGATCGTCTCACAAGGTGCAGGCGTCTGCCGTGCCCCGTTCAGCGCCATCGACGCCGTCTTGAACAAGGTCTCAATCGTGAGGGTCGACTTGCCGCCGCCCGAAACGCCGGTCACGCACACAAACTTGCCCAACGGGAAATCCACCGTCACGTTTTGCAGGTTGTTGCCGGTGGCCTTCTTCACGGTCAGCTTTTTCTTGTTGCCCTTGCGTCGCTTGGCCGGCACCGAAATTTCGCGCCGTCCAGCGAGATAATCGCCGGTGATGCTGTCAGGGTTCGCGATAATCTCAGCCGGGGTGCCCTTGGCGACGACCTGGCCCCCGTGCACCCCTGCCCCCGGCCCGATGTCAAAGACATAATCCGCCTCGCGCACGGCCTCTTCGTCGTGTTCAACGACAATCACCGTATTGCCCTGATCGCGTAGGTTTTTCAGGGTGGTCAACAGCCGGTCATTGTCGCGCTGGTGAAGGCCAATCGACGGCTCGTCCAACACATACAAAACCCCGGTCAGGCCTGATCCGATCTGACTGGCCAACCTAATACGCTGGCTTTCGCCCCCCGACAAGGTGCCCGCATTGCGCGACAACGTCAGATATTCCAGCCCCACGTTGTTCAGGAACCCAAGACGTTCGCGAATTTCCTTCAGGATCGCCCGCGCAATTTCGTTCTTTTGTTTGGTCAGCGCCGCGGGCACGGCCTCGCACCAATCGAAGGCTTCGCGGATGGACATCTGCACCACCTGACCCACGTGCAACAGCGCATCACTGGACCCGATTTTGACGGCCAAGGCCTCTTCTCGCAAACGATAGCCGCCGCACGTCCCACAGGACCGGTTGTTTTGGTAGCGTTCGAATTCCTCGCGGATCCAGTTGCTGTCCGTCTCGCGGTAGCGGCGCTCCATGTTGGGCACGACACCCTCAAACGCGCGTTTCACCTCATAGACGCGGCCCCCTTCGTCATAGCGAAACTTGATCTCTTCATCGCCGGACCCATACAGAAACACCTGTTGGACAAAGGCCGGCAAATCCTTCCACCGGGCGTTCTTGTCAAACTCGTAATGTTTGGCGATGGCCTCAATCGTTTGTAAGAAATACGGGCTTTTACCTTTGCGCCAAGGCGCCAGCGCCCCGTCAGAGATTTTCAACGTCTGGTCGGGCACCACCAACCGTTCGTCAAAAAACAGCTCAACCCCCAAACCGTCACAGGACGGACAGGCCCCAAAAGGCGCGTTGAACGAAAACAGACGCGGTTCAATCTCAGGAATGGTAAAGCCGGATTCAGGACAGGCGAAGTTTTCCGAGAACGTAAACCGTTCAGGATCGCCTTCCTTTGGCGCAGTCTCAAGGATCGCAATGCCATCGGCCAGATCGAGGGCCGTGCGGAAACTGTCGGCCAACCGTGTCTCCAACCCCTCACGCACAACGATGCGGTCCACCACAACGTCGATGTCATGGCGGAATTTCTTGTCTAGGGTCGGTGGCTCATCAAGATCGTAGAACGCCCCGTCGACCTTCACCCGCTGAAAGCCCTGCTTGCGCAGTTCAAGAAATTCCTTGCGATACTCCCCTTTGCGGTCGCGGATGATCGGGGCCAGAAGATAGCCGCGCATGCCCTCTTCCATGTCCATCACACGGTCGACCATGTCTTGCACCTGCTGCGCCTCAATCGGCAAACCGGTGGCGGGCGAATACGGCGTGCCCACGCGGGCAAACAGCAAACGCATGTAGTCGTAAATTTCCGTCACTGTCCCCACGGTTGACCGCGGGTTTTTACTGGTGGTTTTCTGTTCAATGGAAATCGCCGGGGACAGCCCCGCAATGTGATCAACATCGGGCTTTTCCATCATATCAAGGAACTGCCGCGCATAGGCCGACAGCGATTCCACATAGCGGCGTTGCCCTTCGGCATAGATCGTATCAAACGCGAGGCTCGATTTGCCCGACCCCGACAGACCCGTGATCACCACAAGCTGATCGCGCGGAATGTCCACGTCGATGCCTTTGAGGTTGTGTTCGCGCGCACCGCGCACTTCGATGTTCTTCAGCTCTGCCATTTCGGGCCCCCAAATGTCTTGTGTCACCACATAGCAACCCCACCGGCCGTGACCAGTGGGGCGCTAGAACATATAAAGAACATAAGAAAGAATTAACACCACTGGCAAACATTTCTGTCGCCTACGCTGGGTGAAATCGCAGCCGCCTCCTTAGACAGCGGACAAATAGGCCCTGATCCGAAAGTCCACGCGCGGCCCCACGAAGCTGGAAAACCCCGAAACGCCATAGGCGTGACGGTCCACCATGCCGGACATCTGAATGCCAAAGGACGTCGCATCCGGCGTGGGCACGGCATTGATGAATTGCGCGCGGAAGTTTTCACGCCGCGAGGTTCCCTTGATGTTCAGATCCCCGCTGATTGCCCCGCCTGCACCGCTGGGCTGAATGGATTGGCTTTCAAAACTGATGCTTGGAAAGCGACGCGCGTCCAGCAACTTCGCCCCTTTCAACGCTTCGGTGGCGGGTAAAAACCCTGCGCGGATCGTGCGCGGGTTCAGCGCCACCCGCACGGACGACCGACCCAGATCGGCCAAATCCACGCGAAACTGCGCGTCTGAGACGTCAATCGAACAATGGCCCGGTGATCCTTCCAGATAATAGGTAAACCGCACCTCGCTGCGGCTTGTGTCCAAACGAAAATCCCGTGTCGCGGCCTGGGCCAGGTTGACAAACGGGGTCGAAAGCAGAGCGCCCAAAACGGCGCGTTTTGTGAATGTATGTGTCATGCAGATCAAGATGGCGGGCGATGCGGCCCAGATCTACGCCTCTCGCAGCGAAGTGACGGGGCACCCCCTATTCACTCACATCAACGTTTTTCCAGTAAAAAGAGGCGCCCGTCAGGCGGCGTGCAAAACGGCGTCCCGCCGTGCGGCACGGTAGGCCCAGCCCCCCATAACGGCACCACAGACACAGATCGAAATGGCCATCCCAGCAATGCCCCACAGGCTGCCCGCAACAAGCGCGAACAAAGGCGTGCCCGCAAAGGTGCCCATATTGCCCACCTGCGCCATTGCCCCGTTTGACCGCGCCTGATCCTGCGGATCGGTGTTGAATTCCGGCACCGCCGCAAAATTCGCCCCAGCCGTCAGCCCGGTGAAAAACAACGCAGCCAATGCGACCCACGGCGAAGCCGTGACCGCCATCAGCGCAAACAGCACGCCCGCGATGATGAACCCCGCCACCGACACCCGCGACGCAGGGACGCGCTGCGCCACAAACCCCGATACAAACGTCCCGCTCAGGTTGGTCAGTGGCAAAGCCACCACCAACCACATCGCATCCAGCGCAGTCGGTAAAAACGCCACCACCGCAATAAAGATGGACGTGTAGATGCCGTGCCCGATGCCCGGCGCGAAATATCGGGGCGTGGAATAAATTGCACGGTGCAACGGGATCAACTTGGGCAACGGCGTGCGGGTGGCCATGACGCGGGGCAGCGCCAAAATCAGAACAGGCAAAACCGCCGCCAGCAAAAGACCATGCCCCACGTAAACTGCCCCCACGCCTCCCCAGGCCTCTACCGGCGGTACAATGAGGCCGAGAATGGCATACCCCACGCCGAAAAAGGTTCCCCAAAGCCCCATAACCACAGGTTTATGGGTTGGTTTGGCCAGGACCACCATCATCGTGGGCAAAGCAACAACCAACATAAGGTGGCCGAACCCTTCAAGAAGTCGTGTCACCATAAAGGCCACAAATCCCATGGGCAGCCCCTGGATCAACGACAGCACCGCCGACAGTGTCACGGACCACAGCACCACACGCCGCGCCCCGAACCGCCCCACAAGAAAGCCCGACACAGCCCCCCCGATGATCCCAACGACAGACACCGCCGACACCGCCAAAGGCACCGGCGCGCCTGCGTAAAGGCCGTTCAACGTGTCAATCGTCAGGGTCAGTTTGGCAAATTGCGCCGCAGCCAAAAGACCCGTTGCCCAAAGCAGCGCAATCAGCGGCCAATGTGTGGAAGAGCGCGTCATGCCCCACCGCTACGCCTGCAACAGTTAAGGGGCAATCAACAAAATTCCGGAATTTTGTTTCCCGTGGCAAAATTCCGGAATTTTGCCCACATCACATATGGATGACACGGTCATAGGCGTCCAGCACGCTTTCATGCATCATCTCGGACAGGGTCGGATGCGGGAAGACCGTTTCCATCAGGTCCTCTTCGGTCGTCTCCAACTTGCGACCGATGACATAGCCTTGGATCATTTCGGTCACTTCAGCGCCGACCATATGGGCCCCCAACAGCTCACCCGTCTTTTCGTCAAAGATCGTCTTCACCATCCCCTCAGGTTCCCCCAAGGCAATCGCCTTGCCGTTGCCGATAAAGGGGAAACGACCCACCTTGATCTTGAACCCCTTTTCCTTGGCCTGCGCCTCGGTGAAGCCAACGCTGGCCACCTGCGGGTGACAATAGGTGCAGCCCGCAATGCTTTCGGGTTTCACCGGATGGACATTGTTCTGCCCACCGATCAGATCCGCGACCATCACCCCCTCATGGGAGGCCTTATGCGCCAGCCAAGGCGCGCCTGCGATGTCGCCAATGGCAAAAAGCCCCTCAACACCCGTACGGCAATATTCATCTGTCACCACATGGGTCCGGTCGATCTTGACGCCCAACTCCTCAAGGCCAAGACCCTCGACATTGCCCACGATCCCCACAGCCGAAATGACGGTATCAAACTCCATCTTCTCGACCTTGCCGTTGCTTTCAATATGGGCAGTGACGGTTCCTTTGCCCCGGTCCAACTGCTTGACCATGGATTTCTCCATGATCTTCATGCCCTGTTTGACAAAGGCCTTCTTGGCAAAGGCGCTGATCTCTTCGTCCTCAACCGGCAGAACGCGGTCCATCACCTCAACCACAGTCGTGTCTGCGCCCAAGGTGTTGTAAAAGCTCGCAAATTCAATGCCAATGGCACCTGACCCGATGACAAGCAACTTCTTGGGCATCCGCTTGGGCTGCAACGCATCCTTGTAGAACCACACCAGATCCCCATCCGCCTCAAGCCCGGGCAACTCACGCGCGCGGGCGCCTGTGGCCAGCACGATGTTCTTTGCCGTCAGCTCTTCGGTGCCCTTTTCGGTCTTCACGCTGACTTTGCCCTTTGCGGGAATTGTGGCCTCCCCCATCACAACCGTGACTTTGTTTTTCTTCAGCAGATGCCCGATGCCACCAGACAGCTGCCCCGCAACCCCGCGAGACCGTTTCACCACTGCAGGCAGATCATAGTCAATGCCATCGGCCTTCAGGCCAAAATCCTTGGCGCGGTGCATCAGGTGAAACACCTCAGCCGAGCGCAACATCGCCTTCGTTGGAATACAGCCCCAGTTCAAACAGATCCCGCCCAGATGTTCGCGTTCGACCACGGCCACCTTCAGACCAAGCTGTGCGCCGCGAATGGCCGCCACATAGCCACCGGGGCCTGCACCGATTACGATCATGTCAAAGTTCTGGGCCATTGCGGATCCTCCTGAAACAAAATTTAGTTTAGCATTAAACTATCTCGGACGGACGCGCCAGTGACCAAAGGTCAACCCAGCTATGCAACATCGTCGCGGCTGGCAGATCAGGCAGGCCCCTTGGCCTGTTTGGCATCCACGTCGCGCAATGCGCCCGCATAGCCAACACCGTCCATCCAGCTTTGTTCCGCCTGTGTCGTCTGACGGCCAAGGGCCGCGTTGCGAAAGGGAAAGCGGCCGAATTGGCGGATGATCAGACGGTGCGCACAGGCATGACGCACGCCACTGCCGCCGTCCTTATGCATGCGGGTCGACATCAGGCGCACGCATCTGTCCTGATCAATCAGGTTCTCCGAATGCATAAGCGGCATATAGAAAAACTGCCGCGCCGGTTCGGCCTCCCGCAAATCCCAATCCCGTTCAATGGCAAATTTGGCCGCAGCGCGGGCTGATGTGTCCGTGGCAAAGGCATCCGCCGTCCCGCGGTGCATGTTGCGCGGCAGCTGGTCGGTCAGGATCAGATAGCCCAGCACGCCCTTGGGCGATGTCAGCCACAACCCACACGCGCCCTCCCGCGCCTCTTGCCACGCGCTCTCAAACCGGTCGCGGATCTGGCCATCCAGCGCCGCACCGCCCGCAAACCACCCCTTGGGCCCGATCTCCTCCATCCAGAATGAGATCACGTCTTCCGCACTCACCATCACGCGGCCCTCCCAAGCCTGTCGCAAAGCAATGTCATGCAAAAACCGTTACAGACCAAGGCCCTCCGCGCAAGGGGTTAGGACGGCTCAGAGTCCTCCTCCGCCATATCCTCCAGCTCCGTCTCGATGTAGATTTCCTGCGCAAGCTCCATCGCGACAGGCGAGGCGTTGGCCATAACCGGCGTATAAGACACCTGATCTTCGACCGCCGTATCGCTCGGGCGCTGCAACATCCGCAGCAAACCATAGCCCGCCATCGCGGCCATCAATGCAGCCACCACAGACCAAAAGGCAAAGGCGCCAAATCGGCCCATGATCCAGCCAATCAGGATCGGGCCCATAATCGCGCCAACCCCGTTGATGAAAATGAACCCGGCAGAGGCTGCGGGCATCTCTTCATGCTCCAGAAAGTCGTTCGCATAGGCCACATAAAGCGCATACAGCGGGTTCGACGTGCCCCCGACCAACGCCGCGCCAATCAACAACGTCACGAAGGTGGTGCCGCCCACCCAAGCCAGCATCGCACCGCCCGCCCCAAGGGCAGCCACACCGATGATCAGCACGCGGCGATCCATGCGGTCCGACAGCCATCCGATGGGGTACTGCGCCCCAAGGGCCGCGATGTAAATCACCGACACCAACAACGAAATTTGCGCCACGCTCAGCCCCGCTTGCGTGCCAAACACCGCAACCATACCGAACTGCGCGGCAAACACCCCGCCCAGCAAAAACATGCCCACAGAGGCCAGGGGCGACGCGCCAATCAGATCTTTCAGCGACATGGGCTTGGTGGCCTCAAACGCAGGCGTCGGCTGCACCGACAGCAAAATCGGCGCAAAGGCCAACGACACCAGCACCGACGGGATTATGAACAACACGAACCCTTCCACGTCGCCCACGCTCAAAATGCCCTGCGCCACCACAATCCCCGACATCTGCGCCAGCATATACAGCGACAGCGATTGCCCGCGGTTTTCATTCGTCGCCGCATTGTTCAGCCAGCTTTCGGCGGTCACATAAACGCCCGAGAAACAAAACCCGATCACAACGCGCCCCAAGGTCCAGGCCCACACCTCAACCAGCACAGGGTATAGGATCAAAACGGCGGAAATGGTCGACCCCAACGCCGCAAAGACACGCACATGCCCCACCCGCCGGATCATCTCCGGCGCCAAACGTGACCCCCCAAGGAACCCCGCAAAATAGGCCGACATGACAATCGACATCTGAAAGGTCGAAAAGTCTTCAAGGCCGCCGCGCACCCCAAGCAGTGTCCCCTGCAGGCCATTGCCGACCATCAACATGAACATTCCCAAAAACAGCGCCCAAGACGCGAAAAACACTTTAACCATCACGTTCACCTTTCCTGTGGCGGCCCATCACCTTCCATGCACCCACACGCGCAGCACCGTCGCCCCTAAAGACGACACAGACGTGACGCAACCCGCCCTCCCCCTTCATCTGACCAGAAAAACTCAAATCCGCCGGTCAGCCTCAGGTCTCACGGCAACAGGATTGAACTGTCCCCGTAGCTAAAGAACCGGTACTCATTCTCAATCGCATGGGCGTAAATCTCACGGATGCGCTCTATCCCCATCAACGCGCTGACCAACATCATCAATGTGGATTTAGGCAGATGGAAATTCGTCATCAATCCGTCTGCGATCTGAAACGCGAAACCAGGGGTGATGAAAATATCCGTCTCGCCCTCCCAGGCACGCAACACGCCGGACCGGCCTGCGCTTTCAATCAACCGCAGCGCCGTTGTGCCCACGGGGATCACACGGCCCCCTGCGGCCTTGGTCGCCATAATCTCGTCCGCCGCCGCCTGTGTGATCTGTCCCCACTCCGCGTGCATCTTGTGCTCAGACACATCATCGACCTTCACAGGCAAAAACGTCCCCGCCCCCACATGCAAGGTCACATGGGTAAAGCCGACGCCCATCGCCCCCAAATCATCCAGCAACCACTGCTCAAAATGCAGCGATGCTGTGGGGGCGGCTACCGCGCCAGATTTGTCGGCCCAAATCGTCTGATAGTCTTCCTTGTCTTGGGCGTCGGCCGCCCGTTTGGCCGCAATATAGGGCGGCAAGGGCATCGCCCCGGCGGCATTCAACGCCGCATCAAAATCTGACCCCGCGCAGTTGAACCGCAACAGCGCCTGATCCTCGACGCGCCCCTCAAACACGGCGGACAGATCGGGTGAGAACACGATCTCCTCCCCCTCCCGCACCTTCCGCAAGGGCTTGACCAAAGCCGCCCATGCGCCTCCCGCCCGCGGCTCCAACAACGTCACCTCAATCTTGGCCACGCCGTCGCCGTGGGCGCTGACCCGCGTCCGGGTGCCAAAAAGCCGCGCGGGGATCACCTTGGTGTCATTCAGCACCAGCCGGTCGCCAGCCCGCAGCACCGATCCCAGATCTGCCACCGTCAGATCGCGCGTGTCGGCCCCCTCAGCCACCAACAATTTGGCCGATGTGCGGGGCCGCGCGGGCCGCGTGGCGATCAAACGCTCCGGCAGATCGAAATTAAATTCGCTTAGTTTCATGTCCTACCACTTCGTTACTTGAGGACGCAGCCCGTTTCATGTCCTACCACTTCGTTACTTGAGAACGGGCTTGAATCCAGCAGCCCTATTGTCCGACTTGCGGCGGCGGACGCCGGAAAATCTCTCGAAACATACCAGGCGTCAGCGCGGACAGCGGATTGACCGAAACACGCGGGCTGTCAACCGCCCCCGACAGGTTGAAATTGAACCCGATAAGCCCTTCGCCCCGCCGCGTGAACACCGCACCAATCCCGTTGAGCAGATACAAAGGCGACACCACCCCCTGAAAATCAATCTGCCCTGCCCCCTGATTGTAAAACCCGTCCAGCGACAGACCAATGCTCGGCCCCACGGCGGAAGATTGCGTGACAATCACCTGCTCCGGCGTCAGACGAAACGCCGCGTCCACATCCGAAAACATCAACCCCTGACCATCCAGCTGCGTGATCAATCCAACAACGGACACCGCATCCAGCAGCGACGCCAAAGCAGGCGCATCACGCACCCGCAAATCGCGCGCCACCAACGTCCCGTCATATGTGCCAGCAGCCCCTGTGGGGATCAACGTCAGCTCCAACTGCCCGCCCAAAGCACCCCGCAACAACCCCGTGGCCCGCAACACCGCGCCCGCATCGGCACTGACAAGGCGCACCGCAGCCCCGTCAGGGCTGGGCACAAGGGTGCCGTTGATCGGGGCCTGCCCATTCATCTGACCCAAAAACTCACCCTGCAGACCACCAGCGGGCGAAAACTGCCCCCGAAAGTTATCGACAAACAGCGTGTCTGTGATCCGCAGACGGTCCAACGCGATGTCCAGCGGCCCGCCGGTGTCCCCTCCACCACGGCCCCCGCCACTGCCGCGCGCAAAACCAGCGTTGCGCAGATCAAGGCTGCCCCCCGCGATCTGGATTTCCGCCGCCCGGCCCGGGCCCCGTCCCCGCAAAACCACCGGCGCGTCCAGCCATCCGCCCAATCGCACCCGCTCAAAGGCCGCGCGCTCTAACCCGCCACCCGCCGACAGCGCAATCGTGCCTTCCGTCTCCAGCCCCGGGGCCGACACCGCCAAACGGTCGACACGCGGCTGCGCGCCCAATTGGCCCGACACGACCAACTCGCCCTGCGCGTTCCGAGATTTCGACCAGCCAACCGCAGGCAAAGACAACCCGATCCCCGCCAGATTGGACCGCAGCGTAAAGGCCGGCGCGGTGGGCTCCGTCAAATCCAGCGACAGCCGCGCAGGCCCTTCGCCCGTCACCATGCCGCGCGGCAAGTTGATGTTGAATTGGGCCAAAACCTCAGGCCCGATGGTCACATCAGCCTCAAGGCGCGCCGTGCCCGCCGATCCCGCGCCCAAAGCGCGGCTGAAGGTCGCTTGCCCCGCCAGCGCGCCCACGCGCGCAGGGCCTTGAACCGTCAAACTGTCCGGCCCCACGCGCACCTCGGCCCGCGCAGCGGTCAGCACCTGCCCAGGCACCAGAACCTCCGATCGCAGATTGCGCAACTGGGCCGTCGCCTGCCAGTCCCGTTCCGCAGGGGTCACGCCTTGGCCCAACGGGGTCGTGAGCCGGACGCGAACCTCTGCCGCGCCCTGTGCGAAACTGGGCTGCAAATCGCTGTCCGCCAGCACATTGAACGGTGGCAGGCGCAACAAGGACATCATCGCAGTCAACCGCCCCCCCAGCGTCAGATCAAACTGCGCGGGCGCGCGGCGTCCCGTGCGCGGAATGACCATGGTGCTGCCCCCCATGTCGATCCGCCCGCCCTCGGGCGGGGTGACATGGCCCGCGTCCAGCGACAGCACAAACCGTCCGTCCACCACAGACATCACCCCGCGCCCCGCCTCTATCGGGGGCAACGTGCGCAAGAACCTCACCGTCGCTTGGGCAAATTCCGATGTCATGGCAAACTGCGGGGCCCCGCCTGCGGATGCGCGATAGGCGATCTGCACATCGCGCAAAGCACCGGCTGAGACATTGTCCCCCAGCCATTTGCGCAAATTCAACGCAGCCCCAGCGGGCCAAAAGGCCAGCACCGTATCCGTCGGGATGTCCTGCGTGGCCGCATCCAGCGCAACCGACCAGCCGTCGCTGCCCGCGCGCACTTGCCCGTCCAAACGCAAAGACACGGGGGTTTCACCATCCAGGGCAGCCACAGCAGCCTCCCCGACATCCAAAGTAAACGGATCCAGCCGCAGCCGATAATCGATGCGTGCGCGCGACACCTCCAAGGGTCGCGGGACGACCGCATTGGCCGCAATCGACACCTCAGTCAGATCGACATGCCCCAGAAAGGACGCAGGCCACCCCTCGTTATAATCACGCAAATAGGCCTCTGCGGTGCCAGCGACACGGCCCAGATCACTGTCGACCTCAATCAAATCAAACGTCAGCTTTTCCTCAAGCGGATCAAACGTCAGATAGGTCTGCCCGCTGCGAAAGGGGATCGGCGTGGTGGCCGCCGTCGGCCGCACCTCACCCGCGCCGATCTGCAGCGTGGCCGACAGCGACGACAGCGCGCCATCTGCATCCAGCCGCCCGCGCACCGCACCGGAAATCGGCGCATCGAGAACCCCCAGAAAGGACAGCACCGGCGCTTGCGCCGCGATGTCCGTGCCCGCCGCATCCGTGACCTCAAACCCGATTTCGGCCTGCCTTGACCCGCGCAGGCTATCATAGCTCACCCCCGCCCGCGTCACATAAGACCGCCCCGTCAAAACCGCCACATCCGCCCGCAACGCCAAGGCATCGTCGCGCAGATCAAGCCCGATCCGACCATTGTCGACTACGAAAGACTGGCCCGCCCGCGCATCGACATAGTTGATAATCACGCCCGTGGCGCGAACCTCCTCCAACGCCTCAAGGGCGGCCCCCTCAAACGCCTGATCAATCTGATCCAGAAGCCCGAGGAACCCATCTGCCTGTGCAACACTTTCCGCACCCTGATCGAACGCAAAAGCGATCTGGCCATCGGTGTTGCGCCGGACCTCGACCTGTGCGCCCGACACGATAATCTCTTGCGCAAGGATGCGGCCCTGCATCACCCCGCGCGGGGACACCAACCCCTCAATGCGCGGCACCTGCGCCAGGATCCCGCCCTCTGCGTCGCGCAGCACCGCGTTGCGCACCACCAAGCGGGGGTGCAGATCCGTGCCCACCGTCACCGTCAACGCCCCGAAATCAAGGGTTCCGCCCCCAAGGACTTCAGCCGCGCGGGTTTCAACATCGCGCACCACCCAACTTGGGGCGGTGACCTCACGGCCCACCAAAAGAACCGCCGCAATCAGCGCCATCACCAGCGGCGCGCAGGCCACCAACACCACAGCCCGCGCCCACAGGTAAACACGCCGCCCGCGCGATCTGCGCGGGGCTGCGGCAAGCGCAGCCGCCTCACGCACCCCCTGCGTTTGGTCTTCATCCGGCACAACATTCTCCATCGGGCTTTATCTTCGCCGCTTGCGCCCTAGAACGCTAGGGGAAAGCTGCAACACAAAAGGCCCGATATGACCGAACTGACCCCTGGCATGCCCGCCCCCGACGTAACCTTGCCCCGCGACGGCGGCGACACGGTGACCCTTGCCGATATCTCTGGCCCCAAGGTTCTGTATTTCTACCCCAAAGACGACACCCCCGGCTGCACCAAGGAGGCGATCGGCTTTACTGACGCCGCCGATGCCTTCGCAGCCCTGGGCGCCACGGTCATCGGCGTCAGCAAGGACACCGTGGCCAAACACGACAAATTCATCGCCAAACACAACCTCAACCTGATGCTGCTGTCGGATGAAAACGGCGACGTCTGCGAACGCTACGGCACCTGGGTTGAGAAAAAGATGTACGGCAAGACCTACATGGGCATCGAACGCGCGACATTCCTGATCATGGCCGACGGCACGCTGGCGCAGATCTGGCGCAAGGTCAAAGTGCCCGGTCACGTGGATGAGGTGCTGGAGGCCGTCAAAGCGCTTTGACATCCATCGCAGCGACAGACCCCTCTGGGCCTGTCGCGCGAAAGACCGCAATGTGTGGCAGTCCGGCAAAAGGCCCGTCATTACTTTGACGGGCCCTTTGGTGGGCGATTGAGGGCGGACACCGCCGCTCTCGCTTGCCCCTTTCGCCGTCATTCGCTAGGCCGCACTCATGACACAGACAGCCCCCCAGCCCCTGCCCAAACCTCTGGCCCAAATGGCGGACGACGTGCTGCGCACGGCTGACGGGCGCGCCAAGACCGCTTTGTCGCGGCGCTATGCGCAGATGTGGCGTGATGCGCGCACGGCAGGCCTAACGCCCCACATCGGCACCGCCACACCGCCCTTGCAACCCGCACGTCCCACGACCCCAGCCCTGCTGGACCCGCGCGACGTGCCGCGCCGCAAACCGGGCACACCGGAGGGCCGCATCGCCATTTTGCACGCGGTAGCCCACATCGAACTCAACGCGGTCGATCTGCATTGGGACATCATCGCGCGCTTCACCGACACCCCCATGCCTATCGGATTTTATGATGATTGGGTTAAATCCGCCGACGAAGAATCTAAACATTTCAACCTGATATGCGACTGTCTTGAAGCGCAAGGCAGCCATTACGGCGCCTTGGACGCCCACGCCGGCATGTGGCGCGCTGCCGAGGACACCGCAGATGATTTCATGGGACGCCTTGCCGTGGTGCCCATGGTGCTTGAGGCCCGCGGCCTCGACGTAACCCCTGGCATGATCAAGATTTTTAAACAGGCCAAAGACCGGCAGGCCATCGACGCGCTTGAGGTGATCTACGCCGAAGAGGTCCACCACGTGGCCTATGGGTCCAAGTGGTTTCACTGGCTGTGTGGCCGCGATGGGCTTGACCCGACACCGGTGTTTCACGATCTGGTCCGGCGCTATTTCCACGGCCCGCTCAAGCCACCGTTCAACGAAGAAAAGCGCGCCGAGGCCGGCATCCCACCTGATTTCTACTGGCCCCTGTCCGACGCCACGCCCAAACCCACAAGGCGTTAACCATAAATCGGGGCAAATCGTCGGCAACAAGCTGCCTAAATTGTCCCATATCCTTTTGTTTCTGCGTGGAATTGGTCAAAAACCTTGCCAGCGAATCCCCCATTCGCTACCAATCGCGGGACGCAGGACGCTGGGGGGCTCTCGTCAGGAGTAGGGACGGATCGGGACAGCACCTTGAAATCAAGATTGATACACAAATTGCATGTGGCCCTCGAAAAGCGTTTTCCGGAAAAACGCCTCTTTTTGCGGTCAGATACAGAAACGCGGTTTATCCGCCTTAAACCGGAAACCCAGCTTGTGGCGTGGACGGGGGGCGTTGTGGTGGTCAGTTGGACAATCATCGCCACCGCCATCCTTTTGATGGACAGCATCGGAGCCGGAAATTTCCGCGCGCAGGCCCAACGCGATCAAGCCACCTATGAGGACCGCCTCAACGTCTTGAGCGTTGAACGCGACACCCGCGCGGCTGAGGCTGTTGCCGCTCAACAGCGGTTTTCCTCTGCGCTCGACCAGATTTCCTTGATGCAATCGGAATTGCTGCGCTCCGAAGATCGACGCCGTGAACTTGAAACCGGCCTCGAAGTCATTCAGGCCAATCTGCGCACCACCATGACCGCCCGCCGCGCCGCCGAAGACCAGATCGCCGCCCTAGAGGCCGCCTTGGCCGGTGACGGCACTGCACCAGGTGGCTTTGCTCAATCCGGTGACGCCGCAGGAACCGTCGATCTGCTGGCCGACGCCTTGGCCGAAACCGCAGCCGAACGGGACAAGATCGCCTCCGACGCAGAATTCGCCCTTTCTCATGCGGCGGAAATGGAACTGGAACTGCGTCTTCTGCAAGAACGCAATGACCAGATCTTCCGCCAGTTGGAAGAGGCGTTCACGGTCTCCGTCGAACCTCTCGACAACATGTTCCGCGCGGCTGGCATGAACCCCGACAACGTGCTGGGAGAAATTCGGCGTGGCTATTCAGGCACCGGTGGCCCCCTGACGCCCCTGCAATTCTCCACCCGTGGGGGGGATATTGACCCGGACGCCGCCCGCGCCAACGGCATCCTGGGCTCCATGGACCGGCTGAACCTCTACCGGATCGCCGCCGAACGCATCCCGTTTGATATGCCTGTCACATCAGGCTTCCGCTTCACCTCCGGTTTTGGGATGCGCTGGGGCCGGATGCACAACGGCACCGACTTTGCAGCTCCCATCGGCACGCCCATCGTGGCGCCGGCGGACGGCGTGGTGACCTTTGCCGGTTGGTCGTCCGGCTATGGCCGCCTGATCAAGGTGCAACACGCCTTTGGCATTGAAACCCGCTACGCCCACCTGAACCGAATGCGCGTCGATGTGGGACAAAGGGTCTCGCGCGGGGACAGAATTGGTGATATTGGCAATTCTGGACGGTCCACTGGCCCGCACCTTCACTACGAAATCCGCGTAGGCGGTCGACCCGTAAACCCAATGATTTACATAAGAGCTGGACAAGATGTTTTCTAAAAGCAAAATCAACGAGCCTGGCACGCCCGCAACGCCGTCCTCTGACGCGCCCAAACCTGCGAGCCCTGCTTCCTCCCCTGCCCCTGCCGCAAGCGATTTCAAATCCGCAGCACCCAAGGCGAAACCACCCGCCTCTCAGCTGAGCACGGATCTGCACATCACCGGTAATCTCAAGACCACCGGTGATATCCAGATCGAAGGCACCGTGGACGGCGACATCCGCGCCCACCTGCTGACAATCGGCGAAGGCGCAACAGTCAATGGTGAATGCGTGGCGGACGATGTGGTCGTCAACGGCCGGATCGTGGGCACCGTGCGCGGCCTCAAGGTCCGTCTGACATCCACCGCACGGGTCGAGGGTGACATCATCCACAAGACCATCGCGATTGAATCCGGCGCCCACTTCGAAGGCTCCGTTCAGCGTCAGGACGATCCCCTGAACGCCGGTGGCAAAGCCAAACCGGCGCCAAAGCATCAGGCTTAACAGACCGTATCAACGGCACTCAAAATGAGCCCTCGCCTATGACAGGTGAGGGCTTTTTCTTTGGCCGGATCTCCGCCCCGTCTCGCCTGAACGCCTAATTAATTCCGCTGGGGTTCGGCTTCTTTGGGTCAAATACACCTGCGCCGCAGGCCAAAGTCTTGCATAAGACTTTGAACAAAATCTCCTTGAGATTTTGCACCCCGCCGTCCGCAGGACCCGATCGTCAGATCGTCCCACCGCTGGCAGATCAATCGTCGGCACCCGCCTCCGCACGGCTTTTGCCACTGACGTTCATCGCCAGTGTGGCGGCCATAAACCCATCCAGATCCCCGTCCAACACGCCTTTGGTGTCCGATGTCTCGTGGGATGTCCGCAGGTCTTTCACCATCTGATAGGGCTGCAACACATAAGACCGGATCTGATTGCCCCAGCCCGCATCGCCCGCGTTCTCATGAACCTCATTGACCAGCGCCGACCGCTTGTCCAATTCCATCTGATACAGACGCGACTTCAACGCTTTCATGGCAATATCGCGGTTCTGGTGCTGGGATTTCTCCGATGATGTCACAACGATCCCCGTGGGGTGGTGCGTGATGCGCACAGCCGAATCCGTCGTGTTCACGTGCTGCCCGCCCGCGCCGGATGATCGATAGGTGTCGATGCGAATATCCGCAGGGTTCACCTCAATCTCGATGTTATCATCCACCACCGGATAAACCTTCACGGACGTAAACGACGTGTGCCGTTTGGCGGCACTGTCAAAGGGCGAAATGCGCACCAGACGGTGCACACCGCTTTCGGATTTCAACCAACCATAGGCATTGTGCCCGCTGATCTTGTAGGCTGCGGATTTGATGCCCGCCTCTTCGCCCGCACTCTCTGATTGCAGCTCGACCTTATAGCCCTTCTTTTCGGCCCAGCGGACATACATCCGCGCCAACATCGACGCCCAGTCACAGCTTTCCGTGCCCCCCGCACCTGAATTGATCTCAAGGAACGTGTCGTTGCCATCGGCCTCACCGTCCAACAACGCCTCAAGCTCTTTTTCAGCAGCGCGCGTCTTCAGCGCCTTCAGCGCGTCCTCCGCTTCGGTCACCACCTCGGCGTCGTCCTCCATCTCGCCCAGCTCGATCAGCTCCTGGCTGTCGGTCAGCTCTTGGCGGATGTCCTCATAGCTCTTCATCGCATCCACAAGATTCTGACGATCCCGCATCAACTTTTGCGCGGCCTCCGGATCATCCCACAACGTGGGGTCCTCGACACGGGCATTGAATTCTTCCAGCCGGTGCGGCGCAGTGTCATAGTCCATCCGCTGGGCCAACAACGTCAGGCTGTTTTCGATCTCGGTCACGATGGATTGGATTTCAGCGCGCATCTTGGATGTCTCTTGTCTTGGGTTGCTCAGGGTCTAACCGATTGCCCCCGCAGGGGCAATCGGGCCACGCGCATGGGCTGACCCTTTAATACAGCCCGCCCGACGACAACGACCCAAACGACGCATTGGAATTGATCGTCGCCGTTTCCCCCGTGGATGTGGTCACCGACACGGACGACGGCGGGCGCACCTCATCAAAGAGAGGCAGATCGGCGGCCATGGCAAACCCACCGTCAAATGTGATGCCAAAGACAGGCTCTTCACCCTCACGGAAACACTCACGCACGACATTGTCGCCGCTGGCCCCATCAGGCAAACGGGCCCCTGTGAAACGGTCGATGTTGATGAACATACAGTTCTCAGGCGCGCGGAAATCCCCACCACCATACCGCTGAATGGCCGTCTGCATAAAGCTGTTGAACACTGGCCCACACAAGCCCCCACCGGACGCCGACCGCCCCAAAGACCGCGGCGTATCGAACCCGATATAGCACCCCGCCACAATGTTTGAGCTGAAACCCACAAACCACACATCCTTGGCGTCGTTCGTCGTGCCGGTCTTGCCCGCAATCGGAACAGGCAGGTTCACAGACCGGCGCGCCGTCCCGCGCTGCACCACGCCGCGCATCATCGATGTCAGCTGATAGGCGGTCACCTCGTTCATCACACGTTCGCGGTCTGACACGATTGCAGGCGCCTGCCCTGCGGGCAGATTGGCATCCGTACATTCGGTGCAGGTGCGTTGATCATGGCGGTAAATCGTCTCGCCGTAGCGGTCCTGCACACGGTCAACCAAGGTGGGTTCCACCCTCTCACCGCCATTGGCAAACATCGCATAGGCCGCGACAAGCTTGTAAAGCGTGGTTTCCTCAGACCCCAGCGAGGCAGACAAGAACGCGTTCATCCGCTCATACACGCCAAACCGTTCCGCGTATTCCGCAATGGTGCGCATGCCAACCTCTTGCGCCAGACGCACGGTCATCACGTTGCGCGATTGCTCAATGCCCGTCCGCAGGGGCGTGGGGCCGTAAAACCGGTCAGACGCGTTCTGGGGGCGCCAAATCTCGCCGCCCGCGCGCACCTCAATGGGCGCATCAACCACGATCGTGGCAGGCGTATAGCCGGAATCGAGTGCGGCCGCGAAAACAAACGGCTTGAACGCAGACCCGGGCTGGCGTTCGGAATAGGCGCGGTTCAGCTCCGAGATCCGGATCTCGTAGCCAAAGCCCCCCTGCATCGCCAAAACGCGCCCCGTGTTCACGTCCATCGCCATAAACGCGCCCTGCACCTCAGGCACTTGACGCAGAGACCAGCGGATGAAATCCCCTGCCCCGTTGTCGCCCGTCATCATGCGGCGCACATGCACCACATCGCCCGGTTCGAAATTGTCAAAGAAATCGCCACGCATCCATTCGATGTCACGGCGCGGCACCACGGGGGCCTCATCGCCCTCCTGCCAGCCTTCAATGCCAAGAATCAGCTGCTGGTCCTGCACCTCACGCACCACAGCAGGGAACCACGGGTTCTCAAGGGTGATCGTGCGAATGGCAGGCGCTTGCCGCAAGGCCGTGCGCCACGCCTCTTCGTCATTCAACGTCTCGACCGGAATGCTCAGCCCCGTGCCCCGCCAAACGCCAGCACTGCGGTCATAGCTTTCCAGCTGCCGCTGCAACGCATCCCGCGCAGCCGCCTGCATGTCCTCATCCACGGTTGCGCGGATCGACAAACCGGCGCTGTCCATTTCCATATCCGGGAACAACCCTTCCACTTCGGATCGGATAGCGGCGGTAAAATAATCACGTTCTTCGCGGGTCTCTTGGAACGACGGATAATCGCCCCCCTGCACCGACAACAGCGGCTGCGTGATCTCGCTTTGATAAACGGCCTCGCTGATGTAGCCGTTTTCGAACATCTCACGCAGGGTGTTGTCGCGGCGGAACACGGCGATGTCACGGTTGCGCACAGGGTGCATATCAGACGGGCGGCGTGTCACAGACGCAAGGTACGCCGCCTCCCCCGGTGTCAGTTCCGCCAAGGTCTTGTTGAAATATGTCCGCGCGGCCGCCGTCACCCCGTAAGAGTTCTGGCCCAGAAAAATCTCGTTGAGATAAATCTCCATCACCCCGTCTTTGCCCACCACAGCCTCAAGCCGCGGGGCAAGGATGATCTCTTGCACCTTGCGTTCAATCGTGCGCGATCCGTCCAGCAACAGCCCCTTGGCCACCTGCTGCGTGATGGTAGAGCCCCCCCGAACCGTCTGCCCGCGCGACAACACAATATCCCGCGCCGCCGACAGGATCGCGGGGATGGAATAGCCGTCGTGTGTATAGAATTCCTTGTCCTCCGCAGACACGAAGGCATGCACGACAAGATCGGGGATTTCCTCAATCGCGGTGAACAGGCGCTGTTCCTCGACGAATTCGTCGATCACGACGCCCTCGCCGGAATAGACACGGCTGATCGTCTTGGGCTGATAGTTCGCCAAGGCCTCACTGTCGGGCAGGTTCTTGCCATACATGTAAAAGATCGCCCCAAGCGTCAGCGCGGCCATACCAGCGCCAAGCGTGATCATCGAAAAGATGCCGCCAAAGAACGAAAAGATGAACCGCAAAACCATTGCGTCAGCCCCCAAATCAGATGCCCCGCTTATAGGGACAACGCAGCCCAGCGTCAAAAGGCCAAGTGCCCCCTTGGGCCATTCCCCGCCGGTTCTTGGGCCTGTCAACGGGCCACCCTTGCACGACGCGCTGCGGGACCGCATGTGCACCCCATGACCACACTGCCCTCCCCCGATGATATTCTTGAAACCTACGACGCGCAGGCGCAGGACTATGCCCGACAGCGCAATCGTATCCTGTTCGAAAAACCCATGCTCGACAGGTTGTTAGGGGCCGCCCCCCGCAACCAATCACCCCGCAGGCTGCTGGATCTGGGGTGCGGGCCAGGCGCGCCGCTGGCCACCTATCTGGCCGACCGCGGCATGGCGATCACGGGCGTGGACGGGGCCGCGACTATGGTGGATCTGTTTGCCCAAACCCTGCCACAGGCCACCGCCCTGCACGCAGATATGAGAACCCTCACCCTCGGCCAGACCTTTGACGCCATTCTGGCCTGGGACAGCTTCTTTCACCTGAGCCCTGACGATCAACGCGCGATGTTTGCCGTTTTCGCAGCCCACGCCGCCCCCAAGGCCGCCCTGATGTTCACCACCGGCCACGCGGCGGGCGAAGCCTACGGTCACGCCGCAGGCGCCCCCGTCTATCACGCCAGCCTTGACCCGCAGGACTACCGCGATCTGCTGACAGAACACGGGTTCAAAGTGATCGAATACCGCCCCGAAGACCCAAATTGCGATTTTCACACCATCTGGCTGGCCCGCTTTACAGGCTGATCCCTTCTCTGGCTGATCACTGCCGGACCAAAGGGGCCAACGCCGCCTCTTCAGCCGCCCACCTTTGGATGGCCAGGGCCGCCGCGGCCACAATCGGCGCCCGGCCCTCAGCAGTGGACAATCGCGCGCGATCCTCGGCGTTGGACAAAAAGCCCACTTCGATCAACACAGAGGCAAAATCCGCCGCATTCAACACCGCCAAAGGCGCCATACGGCGGGGCCGCGTGTTCAAAGGCGCGCCCACATCGGCCATGGCCTGCACCATCTGATCGGCAAATCTGTCGCCAGAGGCCGCCGTTTCCACCCGCGCCAAATCCTGCAGGATCAACGCGACTTCATCGCCCTGCCCGCTCAGGTCCACGCCCGCCAGCAAATCGCCCGCCTCATGGCGCTCCGCCATGCGCAAGGACGCCGCAGAGGCCGCTTGCGATGTCAACGTGTAGACAGATGCCCCGCTGGCCTGCTCCCCCTCCAACGCATCCGCGTGCAATGAGATGAACAAATCCGCGCCCGCCCGCCGCGCCAGCGTCAGACGTTCCTGCAACGGCACAAAGACATCCGCGCTGCGGGTCAATGCGGGCCTCACGCCCTCCACCCGCTCCAACGCTGCGGCCAACTCCAACGCCGTGGCCAACATGATATCCGCCTCTTGCGTGCCACCATGCTCAGCGCCGGGATCAAGCCCGCCATGACCAGGGTCAATCATCACCACCACCGGGCCCTCTTCCACGCCGGGCGCAGGCTCAGGGTCTGCCAACAAGAACGCCCATTCGGGATCCTGCGGCGCACCGGCGGCTGCGGCATAGGCGGTCTCGGACGTGGGCCGCATCACGATCTCAACGAGGGCCGTGCCGTCTACGTCATCCACCTGCATGCCCGCAAATTCGACGGCCAAAGGCGCGCTCAGATCCACAACCATACGGCTCCAACCGGGGCGCAACGCGCCAAACCGAACCTCGCTCACATGGTCGCTCTGATCAAAGGCCCCCGCGTCCAGCCCGCGAAAATCGACCTCGCGGAAATCAACAACCAAACGGCGCGGCGCATCCAGGGTGAACACGCGGTACGGCACCACCTGAGACAAAAACAACGTCAGTTCGGTTCGGCGACGCACATCTTCAACAACAGATCCTTCGCCGTCCACCCGCGCCAACCCCGAAAGCTCCTGCGCCCCCAAAGGCCCACCGCACATCGCCGCCGACAGGCACACCGCCACCGACAGCCCCCCTGTCTTCATCTGACCAAAAAAACTCAATCCTCCGCCCTCAAACCGGCCATGAAGTCCGCCAACCGGGCCAGACCTTCGCGAATATCCTGCGTCGATCGCGCATAGGACAACCGCACCCAATGCCCCCCCTCAACAGGGTCAAAATCAAGACCCGGCGTGATCGCAACACCCGCCTTTTCAAGAACTTGCGCACAGAACTCCAAACTGTCCGACGTATAATCTCCCACATCGACGTAAACATAAAACGCCCCATCAGGCGGCGCGAACTGGCCCAACCCCATCTGGGGCAACGCCTCCATCATCAAATCGCGGTTGGTGCGGTACACGTCGACATGGGCGTCCAAAGTCTCCGCGCAGTCCATCGCATAGAGGGCCAACCGCTGGGACGCATGGGACGGGCAAATAAACATATTCTGCGCCAAGCGTTCGATCCGGCGCACCTGATCTTCGGGCACCACCATCCAGCCCACGCGCCAGCCAGTCATCGAGAAATACTTGGAAAACGAATTGATAACGATCACCTCATCCGTGACCTCCAGCGCGCTGACACAGCGCCCATGATACCCCAGCCCGTGGTAAATCTCGTCACTGATAAAGGCCGCATCGGCAGCAGCACAGGCCGCCGCCAAATCCGCCATCTCAGTCCGCCCCAACATCGTGCCCGTGGGGTTTGCAGGGGATGCAACGATCAACCCGTTCAGATCATGGGCCGCGACATCCGCCGCCACAGGCTGCATCCGTGCGGCCAAGGTGGTGGGCATGTCCACCGGCACCATGTCCATGGCCTTGAGGATCTGGCGATAAGACGGATAACAAGGCGCCCCCAGCCCAACCCGCGCGCCCGTATCAAAAAGCGCCGAAAACGCCAGCAAGAACGCGCCCGACGCCCCCGCCGTCACCACGATCCGGCCAGCATCCACATCGATGTCGTACCAATCGCGGTAATGCTGGGCGATCCGCGCGCGCAACTCCGGCAGGCCCAGCCCCACGGTATAGCCCAAAGGCTCATCCTGCATGTCCGCCGCCAGCCGCGACAGCGCAGCCGCAGGCGCGCCGGTGCCCGGCTGGCCCACTTCCATGTGGATGATATGCCGCCCCGCCGCCTCCGCCGCGCGGGCGGCCTCCATCACGTCCATCACAATAAACGGATCGATCTCACCACGTCTTGAGTTTCGCATCTCGCCCGCCCTATGCTGCCTTATCGCCCTCTTTGCCCTGTCCCGTCGGAGCCCGTCAATGCGCCATTCGATCCTCGCCGTTTTGATCAGCCTGTGGCTCGGGCTCATCGGGCTGGCCTCGCCCGCCCAAGCCGTCAGCCTGATCCGCGACGCCGACATTGAAAACAGCCTCGATCAACTGGCCGCCCCGATTTTGCGCGCCGCCGGTCTGAACCCCAATCGCGTGCGGATCCTAGTCGTGGACGACAGCAGCCTGAACGCCTTCGTGCTGGGCAACAACGCCATTTTCATCCACGCAGGCCTCCTGCAACGGCTCGGTGCCGCGGATGAGGTACAGGCCGTCATCGCCCATGAGGCGGCCCACATCGCCAACGGCCACCTGTCTCGCCGTCTCAGCAATCTGCGCGGCAGCCGCTCGGCTGCGGGCTTCGGCATTGCGCTGGCCTTGGCCGTCGCCCTTGCCTCCGACAACCCACAGGCCGCAGGCGGCGTGGCCGCAGGCGCCGCAGGCGCCGCCCAACGGCAATTTTTCGCCCACACCCGCGCAGAAGAGGCCGCCGCCGACCAATCCTCAATCCGTTACATGCTGCGCGCCGGTGTCGACCCTGCGGCCGCGACCCGCGTGCTCGATGTCTTTCGCGGACAAGAGGCGCTGTCCGTCTCCCGGCAAGATCCCTACACACGCACCCACCCGCTGACCACCGACCGCATTCGCGCCCTGCGCGGGCTGGTCGCCGCCAATCCCGGCACGCCGCGCGACACCACAGCGGCCGATTTCTGGTTCGCCCGCGCGCAGGGCAAACTCAGCGCGTTTCGTCAAAACCCGGGCTGGACCCTGCGCCGCGTGCGCGGGGACGACAGCCCCATTGGGCTGATGCGCCGCGCCGTGGCCCACCACAGACAAGCCAACGCCAACGAAGCGATCCGCGCGATGCAAACCTTGCTGGCGCAATATCCCAACGACGCCTATTGGCATGAATTGTTTGGCCAGATCCTGCTCGAAAGTCGCCAACCGGGCCCGGCGGTCACGTCCTATCGCAACGCCGTCAGCCTGAACAACGACGAGCCCCTGATCCTCGGCGGCTATGGCCGCGCCCTTCTGGCGCTGGACAGCGCCCAAGGCAACGCAGAGGCCGTGCGCGTGCTGGAACGCGCCCGCGCGCTGGACGGCCAATCGGCATCAATCCTGCGCGATCTGGGGCAAGCCTATGCGCGCAGCGGACGTCCGGGCCTTGCCTCACTGGCGACCGCCGAACGATATGCCCTCACGGGACGTGTTCGTGATGCGGTCGTCCACGCCCAACGGGCGGCTGACCGCCTGCCCCGCGGCTCCGCCTCTTGGCAGCGGGCACAAGACGTGCTTTCTGCCGCCCAATAGATATTGAGAGTTTAATCATGCGCCTGCTTCCAATCCTAACCACCCTCGCCCTGCCCGTGTCACTTGCCCTGTCGGCCACATCCTTGGCCGCCCTCGATCTGGAGGGCATGTCTGCGCATGAACGCGACGCCTTCCGCGCCGAAGTGCGCGCCTACCTGCTGGAAAATCCTGAGATCTTGATGGAGGCGATCGGTGTTCTCGAGGCGCGCCAGGAACAGGCCGAGGCCCTGCGCGACGAACAACTCGCACAAATCAACGCAAACGCCCTTCTTGATGACGGGTTTTCCTATGTGGGCGGCAACCCGGACGGCGACATCACAATCGTTGAATTCATCGATTACCGCTGCGGTTTTTGCCGCCGTGCCCACCCAGAAGTGGCAGAGCTGGTCGAAACCGACGGCAACATCCGCATCATCACCAAAGAATTCCCGATCTTGGGCGAACAATCCGTTCTGGCCTCTCGCTTTGCTGTCGCCACAAAGCTGATCGAGGGCGATGAGGCCTATAAGGACATCTCGGACGCCCTGATAGCGCTGCGATCTGATGTGTCCGACGCCAGCCTCACGGCCCTGGCAGAAGCCTACGGTCTGAATGCGCAAGCGATCATCAACGAAATGGACAGCCCCGCCGTGGGGGATATCTTGGCCGCCAACCGCGCCCTTGGGGACCGGATGCAAATCACCGGCACGCCAACATTTGTGTTCGGTGATCAAATGGTGCGCGGGTATATAAACCTGAGCCAGATGCGCCAAATTGTAGAAGCTGAACGCGCAGACGGATAAGGTTTGTCTTTGGAAACAGGATTTGCGCCGGACGTTGTCCGTCGCCCCGCGCCGCGACTTTGTCGCGGCGGTCTCCCACACGCAATTGTCCCACTTGATTGAGACGGCGATCATTTAGGTATTTTTGACCCAAAGAAGCCAAGGTTACGCTTCATTAACCAGGGCTATCTACTGTGGCGGGTGCGGAACAGGCTGAGGAGCCGATGGCCGTACCCGAAGAAGCCCCCCGTCTTACTGGCGCCAAGCGACCCTCTTGGACGGGGGCATTTGAGGAACGACTTCGTTTCTTTGGGTCAAAAATACCTAATGTTCTACGTCGGCTGAAGTGCGCACCGCTGTTTAGTAGCCTCACTATATATTTGCGCGCACAGCGCGCTTGGGTCGGATTTACGAAGTAAATTCGAAATCCCTACTCCGCAGCTTCCGCTGCAGCGTCAAGTTCAGCCGCTTTCGCTTCAACCTGTTCCACGATGTGATCCACCATCTGATCGTTGTTCAGCTTATGGCTCTGTTTGCCTGCCAAATAGACCATACCGGATCCGTTGCCCCCGCCGGTGAAGCCCACATCGGTCATCAGTGCCTCACCCGGACCATTCACAACGCAGCCAATGATCGACAGGCTCATCGGGGTCTTGATGTGTTCCAGACGTTTTTCCAACTTTTCGACCGTCTTAATCACGTCAAATCCCTGACGCGCGCAGCTGGGGCATGAGATGATATTGACGCCGCGGTGGCGCAATCCGAGGGACTTCAAGATCTCGTAACCGACTTTGACCTCTTCCACCGGATCCGCGGACAGGCTCACACGGATGGTGTCACCAATCCCCATCCACAGCAAATTACCAAGCCCGATCGCTGATTTGATCGTGCCTGACGTCAAACCACCAGCCTCTGTGATGCCCAGGTGAATGGGCGCGTCCGTTTGCTCCGCCAACTGTTGATAGGCGGCGGCGGCCATAAACACATCGGACGCCTTACAGCTGATCTTGAACTCGTGGAAATCATTGTCCTGCAAAATCTTGATATGATCGAGCCCGCTTTCCACCATCGCATCGGGCGTGGGCTCTCCGTATTTATCAAGAAGGTGCTTTTCCAACGATCCGGCGTTCACCCCAATCCGGATGGAGCAATTGTGGTCGCGGGCGGCTTTGATCACCTCTTTCACGCGGTCCTCGGACCCGATGTTGCCAGGGTTGATGCGTAGACATGCGGCGCCCGCCTCGGCGGCCTCGATCCCTCGTTTATAGTGGAAATGGATATCGGCCACGATCGGCACTGGGCTTTCCGCACAGATTTCCTTCAACGCGCGTGACGAGTCTTCATCCGGCACCGAGATCCGGACGATATCAGCCCCAGCCTCCGCCGCGGCCTGCACCTGTGCAATCGTCGCTTTGACGTCCGGTGTCAGCGTGTTCGTCATCGTCTGAACCGTGATCGGTGCGCCGCCGCCCACGGGCACATTGCCCACCATGATCTGGCGGCTTTCACGGCGATAAATGTTGCGCCACGGACGAATATGATTGAGGGACATGGGCCACCTGTCAGGTTTGCGTTACAGCCAACCTAGTCGCAGCAAAGGCGCGGGGCAACGGTCTGCGACAGATTGCGCGGTCAAATTTACAGAATTAGGGGCACACAAACTCGGACGAGATCCCGGCAACCTGAATTTCGCCCTGTTGGGCCAATCCGCAGAAATCGCTGTCGGCGGCCGGATCCGCCTGCGCATAGACCTGCGTCAGGTTTTCGACAGACAGGGCAACATTGGATGTCACCTGACCACGCGGGCCGACAGGGCCGTAGTGGTCGCCGTTTACTGCGAAATAAACCGCACCAGACTCACCAATCCGCAAGGTGGCGGGTTCTTCGGTTTGCGGCACATCAAAGGTGTCGCCGGCTGTCATCACCGCCTCGTAGATCACAGACCCGTCCGCAGACCGCACGCGCACCCATGCATCGCGCACCGCGACCAGTTGAACACCAGGGCGGGCCGGTTCGGTCACTTGAACCGACGTCGGCTCAACCAACGGGGCGCCATCCACCGCGGCCTCAGCCAACAGGCCGGGCCGTTCTTGCGCGGTTGGCGCCAAAACACCACCCTGACGGGGATCAAGCGTTGCAATCGGACCATCACGGGGCACCAACACCGGCGCATCAAGGGCCTGCGGGCGATACAAACGATCGAGAGCTTCGGTCGTCGGCGCATCAAACCCGGCCACCACATCAACCCCCGCGGTCGCAGCCCCAAGGCCGCCGCCCGCCAGCGGGTCAATATCCGCGATAACGGTCGGTGTGTTTTCGACGGGCGCCAGTTGCACCTTCTGGACCTCTTGCAGAACCGTCCAGCCGCCATAGCCCAGCCCGCCGATCAGCGCCAAAAGCACCATGAGGGAGCCCACGGCGCGGGGTTCAACACTGGCGAACATCGTGTCATTGGCGGGCACGAAAGGCGTGGCCGGTGTCGCAAAGATATCTTTTTCAAACGGTGCAGGTGCCGACTTGACGGGTTTCGCGCCGCTGGCTTGTTCGGACATCCCGTGGGCCGTCGCGAACCCGCTTTCGGTGCAGAACGTATCAAACGCCCAATCGGGATCCATGTTCAGGTAGCGCGCATAGGACCGCACGTAGCCTGCGATAAAGCCGGGCGTGTCAAACGCCGTGGGGTCGGAATTTTCGATGGCGGCAATATAGGCTGCTTTGATCTTCAGTTCCCGCTGCACATCCAACAGGCTTTTGCCCAAGGTGGCGCGTTCCCCCCGCATCAGATCACCCAGACGCAATTCGAAAGCGTCAAAGCCGGTCGGCTCGACGATCTCTTCGTGCTTTGCGCGTCTGAATCCCCTGCGGATCATCCGTACCCTTTTCCGTCACTGCCCCAAAAGGGCCGACCCGATTCGTTAATAGGTCGATCCCTTAACAGATCCTTAGCACATCACGAATTGTTTTGCACATGCAGAGAAATCAACCGGCCAGTTCGGCACGATTCAGCGCACAATGGGACCACAGCGCATCAAGGGCATGGACAAGCGCGTCCATCTCCCGGGGGCCATGCACAGGCGACGGCGTAAACCGCAGCCGTTCCGTGCCCCGCGGCACGGTGGGGAAGTTGATGGGCTGCACGTAGATGCCGTGATCTTGCAACAACATGTCCGACAGTTTCTGGGTGTGAACAGGGTCGCCCACAATCAGCGGCACGATATGGCTGCCGTGATCAATGATCGGCAACCCAAGCCCTCGCAAACGCGTCTTGAGGATCTTGGCCTGGGTCTGTTGCTGATCGCGCAGCGCCTGATCGCCCTTCAGATGTGCAACAGACGCAGCGGCCCCTGCAGCCACCGCAGGCGGCAAAGACGTCGTAAAGATAAAGCCCGGCGCATAAGACCGCACCGCATCGCACATCTTGGCGCTGGCCGCGATATAGCCGCCCATCACGCCAAAAGCCTTGGCCAAAGTGCCGTTGATGATGTCGATCCGCTGGGACAATCCATCACGCTCTGCAATGCCGCCGCCCCGCGCGCCATACATGCCCACGGCATGCACCTCATCCAGATAGGTCAGCGCGCCAAATTCATCCGCCAGATCACACATCGCTCGCAGCGGGCCAAAATCACCGTCCATGGAATAAACAGATTCGAACGCGATCAACTTCGGCGCCGCTGGATCATCTGCCGCCAGCTTGGCGCGCAAATCGTCCAGATCGTTGTGCTTGAAAATACGTTTCTCTCCGCCGTTGCGGCGAATGCCCTCAATCATCGACGCGTGGTTCAGCTCGTCCGAATAAATGATCAGGCCGGGAAACAGGCGCGGCAAGGTGGACAACGTCGCATCATTGGCAATGTAGGCAGAGGTGAACAACAACGCCTCTTCCTTGCCATGCAAATCCGCAAGCTCCGCCTCAAGACGTTTGTGATAGACCGTCGTGCCCGAAATATTCCGCGTCCCACCGGATCCCGCGCCCGTCGCATCAATCGCCTCATGCATGGCATCCAGAACAACCGGATGCTGGCCCATCCCAAGGTAATCGTTGCCGCACCACACCGTGATGTCCTGCTTGGCGCCATCGGGCCGCGTCCACACCGCGTGCGGGTACTGCCCTTTCTGACGTTCAATATCAATGAACGTCCGGTAGCGGCCTTCGTCATGCAGGCGTTGCAGGGCACGGTCGAGTTTTGCGTCAAAATCCAAGCGTCTGTCCTCATATATTGGGGCTTTCACCACGAAAGCAGAGGTTTCATAGGCACATATAGTCCCCGTTTTGATCAGGCAACACTTGGAATGTCTCTAAACTCCGCCTGTTACCCTCTGTCGCAGCCTATCCGCGACGCATATCGGCAACTTTGATCCAGATCAGGGATCCGGTTGACGCGCAGGCCACATCTGCCACTCTGCCTGCCACGCCAAAGTTACCGGAGAATCCCCCATGTCCCTCGACGCCGTCCTCACCCAGATTGACACCGATCTTGACGCCGCACTGGACCGGCTCATGGGCCTCTTGCGGCTGCAATCGGTCTCCACCGATCCCGCTTATAAGGCCGAGGTCGACAAAGCCGCCGATTGGCTGGTCGAGGATCTCAAATCCCTGGGCGTGGACGCCTCCAAACGCCCCACACCAATGCACCCCATGGTGGTCGGCCATGTGGGCGACACGGGGCCGCATCTGCTGTTTTACGGCCACTACGATGTGCAACCCGTCGATCCGATCGCCTTGTGGGACCACGACCCGTTTGACCCCTTCATCGAAGACCGCACCACCCCGGACGGCAGCACCAAGAAAGTCATCCGCGGCCGCGGCACCTCCGATGACAAAGGCCAGCTGATGACCTTCATGGAGGCCTGCCGCGCGTGGAAGGCCGTGCATGGCACCCTGCCCTGCCGCATCACCTTCCTGTTTGAGGGCGAAGAAGAAACCGGCTCCCCCTCCCTCGTGCCCTTCATGCAAGAGAACGCCGACGAGTTGAAAGCCGACCTTGCCCTCATCTGCGACACCGGCATGGTCGCCCCCGGCGTGCCGTCGATTGCCAGCCAGCTGCGCGGGATGCTCAAGGACGAATTCACCCTGCACGGCCCCGCGATGGATCTGCACTCAGGCCACTACGGCGGCCCCGCCGTGAACCCCCTCAAGGAAATCAGCCGCATCATCGCCTCGTTTCACGATGACGAAGGCCGCGTGACGATTGCAGGCTTCTACGATGACGTGATCGAGATCGGCGACAATCTGAAAGCCCAATGGGACACCTGCGGCTTTGACGCCAAGGATTATATGGACAACGCAGGCCTCACGACCCCCGCCGGTGAGACAGGCTATTCCATCCTCGAACAGCAATGGTCGCGCCCCACGCTTGAAATCAACGGCCTCTGGGGCGGCTATCAGGGCGCGGGCTCCAAAACCGTGATTCCAGCAGAGGCCCACTGCAAAATCACCTGCCGACTGGTGGGCGACATGGACCCCGACGACATCCGCGACAAACTGCGCGCCCATGTTGAGGCTCAGTTGCGCCCCGACACGCGCGTTACCTGGGACAACGACCTCGAAGGTGCGCCGGCTTCGGTGATGAACACCGACCGGCCGGAATTCGAGGCCGCCCGCCAAGCCCTGACAGGCGAATGGAACCGCGAGGCCGTGTTTGTCGGCATGGGCGGCTCCATCCCCATCGCGGGCCACTTCAAAACGGTGCTCGACATGGACGCCATGCTGATCGGCTTTGCGTCTGAGGACGACCGCATCCACTCGCCCAACGAAAAATACGATGTGGAGGCGTTCCACAAAGGCATCCGTTCCTGGGCCCGCGTGCTGGAGGCCCTGTCGTGATCTCTCGCAACCGCAGCACATGGACCGCCTACGGGGGCTCCGCCCGTTCGGGCCTCAAACGGTCCACCGGACCGTTTGCCGCAACAGCGGACCGGCCCAAACTCCACAAAGGCATCCGTTCCTGGGCCCGCGTGCTGGAGGCCCTGTCGTGATCTCTCGCAATCGCAGCACATGGACCGCCTACGGGGGCTCCGCCCGTTCGGGCCTCAAACGGTCCACCGGACCGTTTGCCGCAACAGCGGACCGGCCCAAACTCCACAAAGGCATCCGTTCCTGGGCCCGCGTGCTGGAGGCCCTGTCGTGATCTCTCGCAATCGCAGCACATGGACCGCCTACGGGGGCTCCGCCCGTTCGGGCCTCAAACGGTCCACCGGACCGTTTGCCGCAACAGCGGACCGGCCCAAACTCCACAAAGGCATCCGTTCCTGGGCCCGCGTGCTGGAGGCCCTGTCGTGATCTCTCGCAATCGCAGCACATGGACCGCCTACGGGGGCGCCGCCCGTTCGGGCCTCAAACGGTCCACCGGACCGTTTGCCGCAACAGCGGACCGGCCCTAACTCCACAAAGGCATCCGTTCCTTGACGCGGTTATTGGACACCCTGTCGTAACCCTCCCCCTGATCCAACAGGCGCACCCCCCGCTTCTTTGGGTCAAAAATACCTAAATCCGCGGTCCGCGTCGTCGCGCCGTCCCCGCAGATCAAACAACACGAAACGAGGCCCCCATGCGCCTGATGCGCCAGCTCTGGATCACCCTTGCAGTACTCATGATCGCCTTCGTGGCCTCCTGGGTCTGGTATATGCCCGACAGCACCCAGCGCGGCGTCTGGCGCTCCCCCGAAAACGCGGCCCTCCTTCGCCTAACCCCCTTCACGGCCACGCTGTATTCCGAAACCTCGCAAAGCTGTGTCGAACAGCTCACCTTCCCCGCCCACCTCAAACTCGTCGAATGGGCCGAAGGCGCAGTGCTCACGGCCCAAGGCGACACCCTCACTCTGGCAGCCGACGGCATGTTGGACACGTGGGCCTTCACCCGTATCGACGCCCTCCCCGAAGGCTGCGGCCCAGCCCAGCCCGACACCGCCACCCCGCGTGAGGTCTTCGACACTCTCTGGCACGCCATGAACGACCACTATGCCTTCTTTGACCTCTACGGCGTGGATTGGGACGCCCGCCGCACCCTCGCCCCACCGCCTGTCGCCACAATGGGCGACGCCGCGCTCCAAGAACTGCTCATGACAACCCTTGCAGGCCTTGAGGATGGCCACGTGGGCCTTGCCACGCCGCGGGGCTACAGCTCACCCAAAACGCGCGAAGGCTGGCTCACGGCCTCCCCCACCTTCACCCGCAGCGCCCTCACGGACATCGCCCGCCAAACCATCGGCACGGATCTGACCCGCGTGGATCAAACCGCCATCGAATACACTCTACTGTCCAACGGCATCGGCTACGCGATCATTCCCTACATGGACATCAACACCCCCTTCGCCACCACCAGCGGCCCCGCCATGGCCTTGGCGTTCGAAGAGGTCGCGGACGCCTTTGCCGATGCCCGCGCAATCATCCTCGATCTGCGCTACAATCCGGGCGGCTCCGACACCGTGGCCTTCGGCATCGCCAGCCACTTCACCGCGACCGCCCTGCCTGTCTTTACCAAATCGACCCGCAGCGGCGCGGGCCAAACCGCGCCCTTCACCGCAGCCCTTGCCCCCTTCGACAACACGCCACTGGATCAACCTGTGCTGATCCTGACCTCGGAACTCACCGGATCGGCGGCGGAAATCTTCACCATGACGATGCAGGACCTGCCGCAGGTCACAACCATGGGCACCCCGACCTCCGGTGCGCTCTCTGACGTGCTTGAAGTGGTCTTGCCCAACGGCTGGTCGCTGGGCCTGTCGCATCAAACCTACCGCCAACTGGACGGGACATCCCCCGAAGGCGTGGGCCTTTTGCCCGACATCGCGGTTCCCGTGGACACAGACAGCCTTATGGCGGGGCAAGACATGACCCTGCGACGCGCCTTCGATCACCTGCGCTAACACGCGCCATCAAATGCTGCCCGACATCAAAAGCTGCCCGACATCAAAAGCTGATCGGCACCCCGAAAACTGCAAGGAACCCCAAATTTGAAAGGAGAAGATGGCGCGGTTGACGGGGCTCGAACCCGCGACCCCCGGCGTGACAGGCCGGTACTCTAACCAACTGAGCTACAACCGCGCATCGTGGTCCTGCCCGGACCAAGGGGCCTGAACCTCAGGCGGGGGACAGCGGTGGCGCGGTTGACGGGGCTCGAACCCGCGACCCCCGGCGTGACAGGCCGGTACTCTAACCATCTGAGCTACAACCGCCCACTGTCCGCTGATTTGCATCAACGTGAGGTGCTTCTAGGCAGGCAAGCCGAGGGCGTCAAGACAAGAACATCGCACAAATGCAGCTTTTCGCATCAACGTCCCCACAAGATACAGTAGGCCGCCACCACGCTCCCCCTATGAACACAGTGTTTTTCTAAAAAACCTTTGATTTCAAACAGGAATCCCCCCAACGCTTAGGACCGACGCGACACACCTCGGGGGAGGGTTCTATGACACAGCTTTCGCGCCGCCATCTTTTGGCGGCTGGTTTGGGCGGTTTGGCCGCCCCAATGATCGTGACACCGGCGCAGGCGCGCCCGCTGATCGCCCTGCCCAATGACATCGTGCAGTCCGATGTGGCGACAATCACGGCGGTGCGCACCCCCTCCCCCGTGGTCGCAATGACCTTCGACGACGGCCCCCATCCCACGCACACGCCGCGCCTTTTGGACATGCTGCGCGACCGGGGCCTGCGCGCGACCTTCTATTTGATCGGCAACCGCGTCGCAGCCTACCCAGCCCTCACCCGCCGCATTGCAGACGAAGGCCATGAAATTGGCAACCACAGCTGGTCCCACCCCTTTCTGGATCGTCATTCCGACGCCACCGTGATCCGTGAAATCGACCGCACCACCGATGCCATCTATCAGGTGACAGGCCGCCCGCCCGTCACCTTTCGTCCGCCCTACGGGTCCTTCACCCGGCGCCAACGCGGCTGGCTCAATGACGTCCGTCGCCTGCCCACAATCCTGTGGTCCGTCGACCCGCAGGACTGGCGCAGGCCGGGCGCCAATACCGTGGCCTCCCGCATCCTGCGCCACTCCCACCAAGGCGCGATCATCCTCAGCCACGACATCCACCGCGGCACAATCGACGCCATGCCCGCCACCCTCGATGGCCTGACCGCGCGCGGCCTGCACTTTGTCACCGTCAGCCAGATTATCGGCTGGCCACTCTGGCAAAACCGCAATTTCCGCCGCGTGACCCAATCCGGGTGATCCACACACAAACAGGGCGGCCAAAACGCACCGCCCTGCTTCTTTGGGTCAAAAATACCTGAATTCCGACGTCACAACACCCGCAACACCGGCTATTTTTCCGGCAAGGGAATGAATTCATCCGCATCCCCCACCGGCAGCTGAAACCGCCCATGGGCCCAATCCCCGGCACGCCAGGCTTCCTTGGCCGCATCGATCTTGTCTTTTGAGGACGCCACGAAATTCCACCAGATATGCCGTGGCCCATTCAACGTGGCCCCGCCCAAAATCATCAGCCGCGCACCGCCAGCGCCCGCCTTCAGGCTGATCCGGTCACCTGGTCGGAACACCATCATGCGGCCTGCGTCAAACACCTCACCCGCGACCTCAACCGACCCCGTCAGCACATAGACGCCGCGATCCTCATGATCATCGGGCAACGGGATCGACGCGCCCGCCTGCAACACCGCATCCAGATAAAACATCTCCGACGGGGTCTCGACCTGCGCGGTCTCACCGTAAGCGGACCCTAGGATCAAACGCACCTCTTTGCCCTCGCCCTCCATCATCGGCAAGTCTCCGGCAGCGGCATGAATGAACTCCGCCGGATCATCTTCCTTGTCTTCGGGCAGCGCGATCCACGACTGAATGCCAAACAGCGAATGAGGCGCCTCACGCACCGCGCCGTCCACCCGTTCCGAATGGGTGATGCCATGGCCCGCGATCATCAGGTTCACATCACCTGGATTGATCCAGCTGTCCGTGCCCAGACTGTCGCGGTGATGGATCGACCCGCGATGCAAATAGGTCACCGTCGCCAGACCAATATGAGGATGCGGGCGCACATCAATGCCCTGCCCGCTCAGAAACTCCGCCGGGCCCATCTGATCAAAGAAAATGAACGGTCCCACCATCTGGCGCTTCGGGGCAGGCAAGGCGCGGCGGACTTCGAACCCGCCCAAATCGCGCGCACGGGGCACAATCACCGTCTCAATGGCATCCACGGCGTCCCCTTTGGGACAATCCGGATCAAGGGCGGGGTTCCATGACATCAGACATCTCCTTTTGCTTGGTTTCCATATAGCACCGTGCACCCGCGCATCTAATCCGCAGCATTGATCACATTATGTGCGCCAAGGCACAGAAACGCGCCCCGCATCACCGCCCCCTATACAAGCCCCCCCCAAAGGCGTAAGGCCCCTGCAAACGCGTGTGGCAAAAGGCCCGCGATCCCTCAAGAACTGGAAATTCCCTTGAAACATGCCCTGAGCGAGGCGCTGGCCGCCAAAGGCTATGACACCCTCACCCCCGTGCAAGAGGCCGTGACCGCCCCCGACCTTGTGGGCCGCGACATGCTGGTCTCCGCGCAAACCGGGTCTGGCAAAACACTGGGCTTCGGTCTGGCCATTGCCCCGCGCCTCTTTGGGCAGGCCGAGGTCTTCGGCACAGCCTCATCCCCCCTCGCCCTCGTCATCGCACCGACCCGCGAACTGGCCCTGCAAGTCAAACGCGAACTGGCGTGGCTTTATGCCCAGGCGGGTGCCGTCATCGCCTCCACTGTGGGCGGCATGGACATGCGTGACGAACGCCGTGCGCTGGCGCGCGGCGCCCATGTGGTTGTGGCCACCCCGGGCCGCCTGCGCGACCATATCATGCGCGGCACGATTGATCTGTCGGCCCTGCAGGCGGTGGTGCTGGATGAGGCGGACGAAATGCTGGATCTGGGCTTTCGCGAAGATCTGGAATTCATCCTTGATGAAGCGCCAAGTGACCGCCAGACCCTGCTGTTCTCGGCCACCGTGCCCAATGCCATCGCCAAACTGGCGCAGCGCTACCAAAACAACGCCGAACGCATCGCCACAACCACGGGCGAAAAGCAACACGCCGACATCGACTATATGGCCTACCGCGTGGCCCCCCGCGACGTGGAAAACGCCATCATCAACGTGCTGCGGTTCTATGAGGCCCCGAACGCCATCGTGTTCTGCAACACCCGCGCCACCGTCAACCGCATGACCACCCGCCTCAGCAATCGGGGCTTTTCCGTCGTGGCCCTCTCGGGGGAGCTGACGCAGTCCGAACGCACCAATGCCCTTCAGGCCATGCGCGACGGACGTGCACGGGTTTGCGTGGCCACAGACGTGGCCGCCCGCGGCATTGACCTGCCCAACCTGGATCTGGTCATTCACGCTGAACTGCCCACCAACCAGGAAACGCTGCTGCACCGCTCCGGCCGGACAGGCCGCGCGGGCCGCCAGGGCGTCTCCGCGCTGATCGTGCCGCCTGCGGTGCACAAGAAGGCAAACCGCCTGCTGGGCTGGGCGAAACTCACCGCCACCTGGGCCGAAGCCCCCTCAGCCGAGGCCGTGATCGCCCGCGACGAAGACCGCATGTTGTCCGACACCGACTGGTCCGCCGATATCGACGGATCGAGCGCCGACACCGTGGCCCAGCTGGCAGACCGCTTCACGACCGAACAACTCGCCGCGGCCTACGTCCGTCTTTGGCGTGAAAAGCACACCGCCCCGGAGGAGCTGTCGGACGTCCACGAGGCCCCCAAACCCCGCACGGCCTTTGGCCCCAGCGTGTGGTTTTCCCTGCCCGGCGGGCGCGACGCCGGGGCCGAGCCACGCCGCCTGCTGCCGATGCTTTGCAAAATGGGCAACATCACAAAAGACGACATCGGCGCCATCCGCATTCAGGACGATCAAAGCTTTATCGAGGTCCGCAAAGAGGCCGTGCCCACACTTAAGGCGGCTTTGGATCAGGACATGACACTCGAAAATGGCGCGCCCCTGACCGAATTGGACAGCGCCCCGCAGATCGCCTCCGGCCCACGGCCCAAGCCTGGCCCAAGGCCAAAGGCAGGCGCAGGACGCCCGAAAAAACCATCGACCCCACCGGTCGATTGGAACGACGCCCCCGCCCCCAAGGCCAAAAAGCCCAAAGGCAAACCAAAAGATGCACCGCACCGCGCCAAAGGCCCGAAGCCTTCGGATGACACGATCGAACCCATCCGCCCGCGCAAGCCCCGTGACGACAAACCCCGTGGCGACAAACCTCGCGGAGACACCCCCCGTGGGGACAAGCCGGCCCGCGGGAAGCCTTATGAGGGCAAGCCAAAAGGCGCAAAGCCCACGACCGGGAAAAACAAGGGGGGCAAACCACCCTTCAAAGGCAAAGACGGCCCATCCAAGGACGCCGGCGGCAAGCCGCACCGCAAGGGCAACAGCGACCCATCCAAACGCGCGCGTCCCCCTGAAGGCACAGACCGCAAGGGCCCACCGCCCCCCAAGGGCAAAGCCTCCAGCAAGAAAAACCGCGCCCGCGCTGCTGCAACCAAGCAAGGCGGCATGGCCGCACCGCGCAAACCGCGTGGCAAGGGGGCCTAAAATTCCGGAATTTTAGGGCCTCCGGCTGGAGTTTTTCGGGTCAGATGAAAACAAAGCACTGAAATGCGTTGCGACACCTCCGGAGGGTCGCGGCGCAAGAAAACCCAAGAAAACTCGGGATATCCAAGGCCGTCAGTGCCTTTCGAAACATTAACAGTTCGGCACACTCTCCGCCGTTACCGGCCAAAATGCTCTGGGCGACCTCGCATTTCATAAAGACCTGCATGTGGACTGTGCAGGGCGGCTCAAGACGCCCACCTCAGACAGAAGTTTCGGAGGTGGATTTCCACCCAAGATCCCAATATGAAGACATGACCTCTAAATCAGTCCAAGGCAATTGCAATGACTAACCCTTGGGACGCCCTTGAGCCAAAAGCGTTCTGGAAACTTTCGATGGCTGGGACTGAGGAGGCGGTCTTGCCGTGGCCTGCCCAAATCTTCCCCTTCTCAAGGCGGGACCGAATTGCGACCGCAGGCAGCTGCTTTGCCCAAAATGTTGCAAAATATCTGCGCGCGGCACCGGACGTCACTTTGATGGAGACCGAAACGCTCGAATACTCCGATCCCGTTTATTCTGGGCGATACGGCAACATCTATTCGCCCCGGCAAATGACTGAGCTTCTGGAGGAATGTCTGAAAGGGACACCAGATGCCAGTGCGCCCATTCTCCGCCGATCAGATGATCGCTACGTGGACGTCTTTCGCCCCTTCATGGCGCCCGACGGCTTTGAAACCGCTGAGGCCGTCCTGGCGGCACGGGCTGAACATCTCACCGCGATCCGCCCTATTTTCACAGAAGCGAGCATCTTCGTGTTCACCCTAGGACTGACCGAAGTCTGGTGCGCTGATCAGGGCGGCACAACCGGCCGCGCATATCCGGTGTGTCCTGGTGTCTATTCCGACGATTCCGATCGGCCCTATATATTCTGCAATCTTTCATTTGCGGAGACGTTGGCCGATACAACGCGTTTCCTTGACCGACTTGCAGACGTGAACCCCGGCGTGCGCGTGATCCTCACGGTCAGCCCGGTCCCGTTGACGGCGACGGCCTCGGGCGATCACGTGCTGACGGCCACGATGTTGTCCAAATCCATTTTGCGGGCGGTGGCGGGTGAACTCGCCGCAACACGCAATGATGTTGTCTACTTCCCATCCTACGAAATGGTGGCCAATCCCTTCGGCACCGCATCGGGGTACGAAGAGAACCGCCGCAGTGTGCGCCCCGATATTGTCGCCGCAATCATGGAGGTCTTCCGCGGTGCCTTTATTGAAGGTCGGACTGCGCCTGATGCACCGACGCCCGTGATAGAGGCCGGCGCGATCCCCGATGATGTCATTTGCGACGACGTCGAAATCGAAAAAAGCATGGGGTTCTGAATGCGCGCGCTCATCTATTCCAACTGCTCTTACACGACCTATACAACCTACCTGCAGGGGGCACAGCCTGATTGGGATGTGCGCGGTGTGTTCCGCGACACGGGGATCAGCTGGATCAAAGATGAGAACACTGCCTTTCTTGACTTCCTGAACGCGGCTGACCTTTTGCTCGGTTCACCGAACGTGCCCGAACTTGAAGGCCGCGTTCAAAAGCACACGGAATGTGTGCCCATGCCGGGCGTTTTTTTCGGGGGTATCACCCGGATACCGTTTGGATAAACGGCATCAATTCCCCGATGGAGAGCGGCGTCATCCATTCGCGTTTGGCGGCTGCAGGCTGGCTGTGCGGCAAGAGCCAAGCGGAGACAGTCGCGCTGTTTACCGCCAAACACTACGAGGCGGTGGGCTTTTTCGACATCTATGAGCAAGAAAAAAACGTCTGCTTCAGACATATGCCACGCAGAGTGGAATTGATATGTCAGCAGCCTTCGAAGAGTGGTCGAAGGGGGGAGTTTCATGCACACCCCCAATCACCCTTTGCCCCAAGTCCTTTTTGATCTCGCACAAGCGACATGTGCCTATTTTGGGATCCCTGATTAGCGTTCCGCCTCCGAAATCGCCACGGCCCGTGCAAATCTCAAAGACGGTTTGAGCACGGGGATCATCTGCCCGATCTATGCCGAGATCGCAGAGCATCTGGGAATCCCTGCTGAACCAGCGCAATGGCGCACCGCCACCAAATCGGGCGGGGTCTCTTTTGACCTAGAGGAAATGGTCGCGCGCAGTTTCGCGGCATTTGAGGCCGCACGGCCAGACAGCCGAACATCAATACGTGAGGCATTGGGCGGAGAGGCGGCCGTAGCGCGCTACGCAGCGGCCTGACATCCACCTTGCGTGCAAGGCGCTTTGTCAACGGGGAGTGGTGGGTCGTGAGAGGCTCGAACTCCCGACACAGGTGTGCTTTGACGCAGTCAAACGCGCCAACCGTCACTGGTTCGGCTCACATACACATCAAGGGGGGTGGTGGGTCGTGAGAGGCTCGAACTCCCGACATCTTCGGTGTAAACGAAGCGCTCTACCAACTGAGCTAACGACCCGATGGCGCGGGGTGTAGCCGCACTCTGGCATCAGTGCAAGGGATCAATCTGCGGAATTTTGAAGAAATCTGCAAAAGGCCCTGCCCCCTCATTCCAGCAGGGTTTGCACGCCATCCTTGATGTGGAACACACAGCCCTGACCGCCATGGACAGACGGTTTGGCCAGCGCGCCTTCGCCCACGATGATCGACCGGATCGCGCGGCTGGTGATGCCGTGAGTGATGATCACAGCGGGGCCCGTCAGATCGTCGAGGAAAGCCTGTGCGCGGGTCTGCAATGCCTCAAACCCTTCCCCGTTCGGGGCCATGGCATATTGCTGCATGTAGGGGTCGGGGCCGTCAGGCATCGGCAATTCATCGCGCAGCCGCGCGGACCAATCGCCCACGCCGATCTCGCGCAGGCGGATGTCGGTGTGAATGCTGTCCGCCAAACGCGCGCAAGCAATCGCTGCCGTCTGCACCGCACGCCCCGACGGGCTGGACCAGAACTCAAACCCCGAAAGGTCCCGGCTGCGCAAGATTTCTCCCTGACGGGCGGCGTCCATCTCACCCTTGGGGGTCAGCGGGGAATTCAGCCAGCCTTGCATACGGTTTTCGGCATTCCATTCGGTCTGCCCGTGGCGAAGAATATAAAGGTCCGGATAGCGCATGCTCCGCCCTACCCCAGCGCGCGGGCCTGCACCAGATGTGACCGCGCGTTGTGTGAACGGACCTCATGAAAATGTGTAACAGAATTCAGTTGAGTTTCCGATCGGAAACGCTCATAGCTGTCCCATATCCTCCCCCGCGGGAGAGACGCAGCCTGCCCCTGTTGCAGCGGTGCGCGCCGAAGGAGCAACGACCCGGAAACTCTCAGGCAAAAGGACCGCGGACCGGAGCCACAATCTGGAGAGCGGCAGGCAGCCCCTGCCCACCGAAGGAGGCGTTGCAGGCAAACCCCTGCGGCTACACTCTCAGGTCCAAGCGACAGATGGGGATGGACGGGCCACCGTCCGGATCTTTGCGCGAAAGGACCACCCCATGCGCCATATTGCCGTCATCGGCGCCGGGATCACCGGCATCACCACAGCCTACGCCCTGTTGAACCGCGGCTTCGACGTCACCGTCTTTGACAAAAACCGTTACGCCGCGATGGAGACATCTTTCGCCAACGGCGGCCAGCTGAGTGCCTCCAACGCCGAGGTCTGGACCCAATGGTCGACCATCTTCAAGGGCCTCAAATGGATGACCCAGCGCGGCGCGCCGCTGTTGGTGAACCCCAAGCCGTCGTGGCACAAATATTCGTGGATGGCGGAGTTTATGGGCAACATCCCCAACTACCGCGCCAACACTGTTGAAACCGTGCGGCTGGCGATCAAGGCGCGCGACCACCTCAAGGCGCACGCCGCGCGCGAAGGCTTCGCGTTTGATTGTGAACAGCGCGGCATCCTGCACGTCTACAACTGCAAACCGGATTTTGACCATGCCACCAAGGTCACGGGCCTGTTGGCTGAGGGCGGGCTGGAACGCCATGCCGTCACGGTGGATGAGATGCGCAAGATCGAACCTGCGTTGCAGGGCGATCTTTACGGCGGCTACTACACCGAAAGCGATTTTACCGGCGACATTCACGCCTATGCCCGCGGCCTCGGCGAGGCCTGCAAGCGGCGCGGCGTGGCCTTTCACTACGGCGCAGAGGTCGCGACGCTGACGTCGCGCACCCAAGGCGTCGATCTGGGCTGGGCCGACACGGGCGGGCGTCATGCGGACCACTTCGACGGCGTTGTGATTTGCGCCGGCTGCCGGTCCCGCGATCTGGCGCGCCAGGTGGGCGACCGCGTGAACATCTATCCCGTCAAAGGCTATTCAATCACCGTGAACATGTCCGACGATGCCAGCCGCGCCGCAGCACCTTGGGTGTCGTTGCTGGACGACAAAGCCAAAATCGTCACCTCACGGCTGGGCCCGGATCGGTTCCGCGTGGCGGGCACGGCGGAATTCAACGGCTACAACAAAGACATCCGCGACGACCGCATTCAGCCGCTGGTCAAATGGGTGGAACATCTTTTCCCGCAGGTCAGCACAGAACACGCGGTGCCTTGGGCGGGTTTGCGCCCGATGATGCCCAACATGATGCCCCGCGTGGGCGCGGGCAAACAGCCGGGCGTCTTTTACAACACCGGGCACGGCCATCTGGGCTGGACATTGTCAGCGGCCACAGCCGAACTGGTGGCAGACGATGTGCTCGCCCATGCAGGACCCCGCCTGCATGTGGCCGCAGCCGCCGAATAAAAACGCGAAAGGCCGGATCAAACGATCCGGCCTTTTCACACTCCGCAGGCTATTAACATCCCGCATACATTCTCACGCCCGCAGACTTTTTAAATTCCGGCGGTGGGAAAATGGTGGGTGATAAGAGATTTGAACTCCTGACATCTTCGATGTGAACGAAGCGCTCTACCACTGAGCTAATCACCCATCCGAACTGCGGTTTAGCGTTACTCCGCCGCCTCTGCAAGAGGCTGTTTGCCCGTCCCATCTTGCCCCCCGTCCTGACTGTTGGGTTGACGGATCTTGATGTTCATAACCGTCGCATTCGACAACTCTTTGGTGTTTTTGATCATAACCTTGCCCAAAGGCTGCAGGTTCATGTCCTCGCCGTCGGACAGCGCGCGCCCCATCACGGCCAACATGGCCTCAACCACGGGTTTGACGTCCTTCTTTTTCAGGCCGGTTTCGGTCACGATGCGGTCAATCAATTCCGGCTTTTTCACCGGTGCCTTCGCCACTTTGGGCTTTACGGTTTCAACGACAGTCGCCTTCGGGGCATGGACTTGCGCCGTCTGAGACACCTTCGCCGCTGTGGCCTTGGCCGGTTTGGCGGCGGTCTTCTTCACCGTGGCCGTTTTGGGTTTGGCGGCTGTTTTTGTGGTTTTGGTGGTCTTGGTGCTGCGCGCGGCCATGGGGAATGCTCCGGTGGGCGGGATCGGATTTGATCCCTGTTATTGTCCTCGTTTCGTAAACAATACTTAAAAACGCGGGCGAATACAGGCCCTAGTTTGCACAATCTCGCAGCCGGCGTGACCAAAAAACCAGAAGACGACTTGCCAGAGCGCAAGAATTAACGCAGCGTAAACCTCGTTCAACCTTGGGGGAATTGACATGAAAACGCACATTTTGGGCGCATCCTGCGCTGTCTTGATCGGCATCACATCAACCGTACAGGCCGGTGGGCTGGTCGAACCTGTGATGGAAACACCACCGTCCGTGGTGATTGCAGAAACCACGCCAAGCGGATCCCTGTCAGGCGAAATCCTGATCCCGCTGATCCTCGTGGCCCTTATCGCCGCCGCGATGTCCAGCAGCAGCGGAGGCGCAGAAGAGGTGTTCAGGATCAGCGACGCGCGCCTGAAAACCGATATTCACCCCGTAGGCCACGCAGCCAATGGCCTGCCTCTTTATCATTACCGCTATATTGGGGACAGCACCGTGTATGAAGGCGTGATGGCGCAAGACGTCCTGTCCCACACACCTGAGGCTGTGCAGGTCGGCCCTCGGGGTATCATGGCCGTGAATTATGATATGTTGGGTCTGACACTGAACGTCGTCGACTGATCCAACATTTTAAGGGTCAAGAAGCAAAGGGGCGCCCGCATCAGCGGACGCCCCTTTTTGATTTATTGCGGACACCTAGTGGGCTGTCAGACCCGCCCCGTCGCCCTGCCCGCGCAACGCGGCCTCAGCAGCGGCGGCCTCTTCGGCCTCCTGGTCCCACTCGATCGCTTCGGGGGCCGCGACAAGTGCGTGCTCCAACACCTCAGAGGCATGTTTGACCGCGATGATCTCAAGCCCCTCTTTCACGTTGTCGGGGATATCGGCCAAATCCTTGACGTTTTCCTCAGGGATAAGAACCGTTCTGATCCCGCCACGCAGGGCGGCCAGCAGTTTTTCCTTCAGCCCCCCGATCGGCATCGCGTTGCCGCGCAAGGACACCTCACCCGTCATGGCGATGTCCTTTCGCACGGGGATCCCCGTCAGCACGGACACAATCGCCGTGGTCATGGCCAGACCGGCAGACGGGCCATCCTTGGGCGTGGCCCCGTCGGGCACGTGCACGTGGATGTCCAGCTTGTCGAACTTCGGCGGCTTCACCCCGATTTGCGGGCTGATAGAGCGAACGTAGGACGAAGCGGCATCAATGGATTCCTTCATCACATCACCCAGCTTACCGGTCGTCTTCATCCGGCCCTTGCCCGGCAGACTGAGGGCTTCGATGTTGAGCAACTCACCCCCCACAGACGTATAGGCAAGACCGGTCACAACGCCGACCTGATCGGTTTCCTCGGCCAGCCCGAAACGGTGCTTTTTCACGCCAAGGAAGTCATCGATGTTGTCGCCGGTGACGACGACCTCTTCGACCTCTTTCTTGACGATCTTGGTCACCGCCTTGCGCGCCACCTTGGCAATCTCACGTTCCAGGTTCCGCACGCCCGCCTCGCGGGTGTAGTGCCGGATGATGGCCGTCAATGCGCTGTCCTCAAGCGTGAATTCACTGTCTTTGAGACCGTGGTTCTTCATCACCTTGCCCAGCAGATGCTGCTTGGCAATTTCGCGCTTTTCGTCCTCGGTGTAGCCCGACAGCGGGATGATCTCCATCCGGTCCAAGAGCGGCCCCGGCATGTTGTAGGAGTTCGAGGTGGTCAGGAACATCACATTCGACAGATCGTATTCAACCTCAAGGTAGTGGTCGACGAAGGTGCCGTTCTGTTCCGGATCCAACACTTCCAACATCGCAGACGCCGGATCTCCGCGGAAATCCTGCCCCATCTTGTCGATCTCATCCAACAAGATCAGAGGATTCGTCGTCTTGGCCTTTTTCAGCGCCTGAATGATCTTCCCGGGCATGGACCCGATGTAGGTCCGGCGGTGGCCGCGAATCTCAGATTCGTCGCGCACACCCCCAAGGGAGATGCGGATAAACTCACGCCCCGTGGCCTTGGCTACAGATTTCCCAAGCGAGGTCTTACCCACACCCGGAGGGCCCACAAGGCACATGATCGGCCCTTTGAGCTTTTTGGAGCGTTGCTGCACCGCCAGATATTCAACGATCCGTTCCTTGACCTTATCAAGACCATAGTGATCCGCATCGAGGATCGCTTCAGCGCGGCCAAGGTCCTTTTTCACGCGAGATTTTGTGCCCCACGGAATGGACAACATCCAATCCAGATAGTTGCGCACGACCGTGGCTTCGGCCGACATGGGCGACATGTTTTTCAGCTTTTTCAGCTCACCTTCGGCCTTTTCGCGGGCTTCTTTGGACAGCTTCGCCTCAGCGATTTTGCCCTCAAGTTCGGCCACTTCGCCTTCGCCGTCTTCGCCGTCGCCCAATTCCTTCTGAATGGCCTTCATCTGCTCATTCAGATAGTACTCGCGCTGGGTGCGCTCCATCTGGGTTTTGACGCGGGTCTTGATCTTTTTCTCGACCTTCAGCACCGACAATTCGCCCTGCATCAGCCCGTAGACCTTTTCGAGACGTTCGGACACGCTGAGCGTTTCCAACAACTCCTGTCGTTGGTTGACCTCGATGCCCAGATGACCTGCGACCAGATCGGCCAGCGTCGCGGCTTCGGTGGCCTCGGACACGGCGGACAATGCCTCTTCGGGGATGTTCTTTTTGACCTTGGCGTAGCGTTCAAACTCCTGCGCCACGGTGCGCGTCAAAGCCTCAATCGCGGACATGTCACCGGGCATTTCGGTGAGGTATTCGGCGCGGGCTTCAAAGAATTTGTCATTCTCAAGATATTCTGTGATGCGCACACGCGCAATGCCTTCGACCAGCACTTTGACCGTGCCGTCGGGCAATTTCAGCAGCTGCAGCACATTGGCCAGCACGCCGGCCTTGTAGATGCCTGTTGTCTCAGGATCATCCTCACCGGGGTCAATCTGACTGCTGAGAAGAATTTGCTTGTCGTCCTGCATCACCTCTTCGAGGGCGCTGACAGACTTTTCGCGTCCCACGAACAGCGGCACGACCATGTGGGGGAAGACCACGATGTCGCGCAGCGGCAGGACGGGGTAGGATGAACTCAATGGTTCTTGCATGCTCTGTTCCTTTGTTGGCAGAACGCGCCGTCCCTCTTTGAGGCAACGCCCGCGTCTCCGGCTTGGATTATAAAGATGGGGGTCTTGCGCCCGCTTTCAACCTGGATCCTGCCCAGGTCGGAGACAGAGTGCCCGTGTGGCCGCCCCGCTGCAAGGCAGCAATGGCGACAATTGTGGGGATAAGCCGTGAAAAACCCATAAGATTGCGGATGAATTTGTTTCGAATTGGCTGCGCCAATCCGATCCGCGCCGCTGCGCGGCGCAGATTTCAGGTATTTTTGACCCAAAGAAACGACACAAGGAGCCTGTTTGGCCCCCGCGTGACAGACTGCGATGTGGCGCCTTTAGGGGTTTTGGATGTCTGCGCTGGATGGCCGCATCAGGGCCGCCCCGGTCAGAAAGGCCAGCCCCCACTCGCCCGCCCATTCGCCGGTTTGCACCATGAGCATGGCATCGGAAAAATAGGGCAGAATGGTGGTGATTTGGCTGCGGCCGTCCTCGGTCGAAGCGGATCCGATGAATTGGATCAGGCTTTCGGGGCCGCAGGGTGTCAGCGACAGATCATCCGCGATCCCGTCCTGTTCGACTGTTGTCAGGATATCGTCGACCCAATCGACATCGCGGCGGTCTGGCGCGGGGCGCAGGTTCATGGTGTGCGCCTCCGTCTCCATGGGAAACTGAAGGGTCAGGTCGGCGCCCTGCGCCGAGGCTGTGCCTGTGACGGGTTGCGTCACCGACAGGGTTTCAAGCTCAACCGAGAGGGCACCCGTCAAGGACCACTCCCCCGACAGATGTCCCAGAATGACCTGCGGGTCAGTGACACCACACAGGCTTTCGGCCGAGGCAGCAGTGCTGAGGCCAACACATAAGATCGCGGCGCGGATCATAGCGGCTCAATATCCCCTGCTGCGCGACCTGCGTGAAAATCAGCCTCCCACGCGTCAAACGTGCCTGCGGCGATGGCCGCCCGCATGCCCTGCATAATGTCCTGAAAATAAGTCAGATTATGCCATGTCAGCAGCATGCCGGAGATCATTTCCTGACTGCGGAACACATGATGCAAATAGGCGCGCGAATAGTTGCGGCAGGCCGGGCAGCGGCAGGTGTCATCCAAGGGGCGCGGGTCATCGGCGTGGCGCGCATTCTTGATGTTGACCACGCCGTGGCGGGTGAACACCTGCCCCGTGCGCCCTGAACGCGACGGCAACACACAATCCATCATGTCGATGCCACGTTTGACGGCCCCCACAATGTCATCCGGTTTGCCCACGCCCATCAGGTAGCGCGGCTTGTCCACGGGCAACTGGCCGGGTGCGAAATCAAGACAGCCAAACATGGCCTCCTGTCCTTCCCCCACAGCAAGGCCGCCCACCGCGTAGCCCTCAAACCCGATCTGTTGCAAGGCTTCTGCGCTTTCTGCGCGCAGGTCTTCTTCAAGCCCGCCTTGCTGGATCCCGAACAGCGCATGTCCCGGCCTGTCCCCAAAGGCCGCGCGGCTGCGGTCTGCCCACCGCATGGACAGGCGCATGCTGTCTGCGATCCGCGACTTGTCCGCAGGCAGCGCCGGGCATTCATCAAAGCACATCACGATGTCGGAGCCCAAAAGGCGCTGAATCTCCATCGACGTCTCAGGGGACAGGACATGTTTCGACCCATCGATGTGGGATTTGAACGTCACGCCGTCCTCGGTCAGCTTGCGCAGGCCCGACAGGGACATCACCTGAAACCCACCTGAATCGGTCAAAATGGGCCGATCCCAATTCATAAACCGATGCAGCCCGCCCAAACGGTCAATCCGTTCTGCGGTGGGGCGCAACATCAAATGATAGGTGTTGCCGAGCAAGATATCCGCACCGGTCTCAGCCACGCTTTCCGGCATCATCGCCTTGACGGTCGCGGCGGTGCCCACGGGCATAAACGCAGGTGTGCGGACCTCACCCCGCGGGGTGCGGATCACGCCTGTGCGGGCCGCGCCATCTGTCTTTTGCAACTCGAACGAAAACGTGTTCTTCATGGATATCCTCATGTCTCACCCCGCTTCTGGGACAGAATGACACAAATGGAAAGGGCCACCGATGATCGATGACACAGCAATTCGCCTTGGATGGGAAGAATGGCTGGGCCTTCCGCAACTGGGCCTGCCGACCATCAAGGCCAAGGTGGACACGGGCGCGCGGACATCCGCCCTGCATGCCTTCGACATCGAAACCTTCGGCCCCGCGGCCCGCCCTAAGGTGCGTTTTGCCGTGCATCCGGTGCCCGGACGCGATGACCTGACAATCCCGTGTTCTGCCACGGTCGTTGACCGGCGGGAGGTCACATCCTCCAATGGTGAGGCCGAGATGCGCTATGTCATCGAAACCTTGCTGGATGCAGGCGACGGGCACAGCTGGCCCATCGAAGTGACGCTCACCGACCGGGGCGGCATGGCCTCGCGGATGTTGCTGGGCCGCCAGGCCCTGCGCGATGACGTCATCGTCCAGCCCAACGACAAATTCCTTCGGCCCGAGCGCAGCTACGACGTCTATTCCGCCAAAAAGATCAAGGCGGTGACACCCAAACGCGCCCTGCGCGTCGCCGTCCTCAGCCGTGAGCCCAACAATTATTCCACCCGGCGCATTGTGAATGCAGGCGAAGAACGCGGCCATGTGGTTGAAGTCATCGACACCACCCGCTGTTACATGGCCATCAATGCCCTCGCCCCCGAAATTCACTACGATGGCAAACGCCTGCCCCGCTATGACGCGGTCGTGCCGCGCATTGGGGCCACGGTCACGGCTTATGGCTGCGCTGTCCTGCGACAATTCGAAACCCTTGGCACCTATTGCGTCAACGGCTCGGACGGGATCACCGCCAGCCGTGACAAACTGCACGCCCATCAGGTGCTGGCCGCCCAAAAGATCGGCATGCCTACGACGGCCTTCGCCGCCTCGCCAAAGGACACATCCAATCTGATGGGGCTGGTCGGCACCGCCCCCCTCATCGTCAAACTGCTGGAATCAACCCAAGGCAAGGGGGTCGTTCTGGCGGAAACGAAAAAGGCCGCCGAATCCGTGATCGACGCCTTTCGGGGGCTGAAGGCCAATTTTCTGGTGCAGGATTTCGTCAAGGAAGCCGCCGGTGAGGACATCCGTTGTTTCGTCGTCGCAGGCAAAGTGGTGGCCGCCATGCGCCGCAAATCGGCAGGCGATGATTTCCGATCAAACCTGCACCGCGGCGGCACCGCTGAGGCCGTGAAAATCACCCCCGAAGAACGGCGCACTGCCGTGAAAGCCGCCAAGGCGTTCAATCTTTCGCTGGCCGGCGTGGATCTGCTGCGCTCCAAAGACGGGCCGAAAATCCTTGAGGTTAACTCATCCCCCGGCTTTGAAGGTATTGAAAAAGCGACCAAAAAGGACTTGGCCGGACTTGTGTTCGATCATATCGAAGCCTCCGTCAAACCTGTCCCCCTCAAGTCCAAACGCAAACTCTAGACCCGTGCTGCTCCGCCGACGGGCCCCGACATGCGGGCGGCACGGGCGCGCTGCCCTTTACGCCGCTGGGGCCAATCCCTATATGTTCAGTCAGGAATTAGGATAGGCTCTGAGATGACCGACCAAACACCCCCGCAAGACAGCGCGCACACCACCCCGATGGAGGGCACGCCGCTTATTCAGCCCTCAACCACCGATCATCCCCTCTATGACAATATCGTTGAGGCTTGCCGCACCGTTTATGATCCCGAAATTCCGGTGAACATCTACGACCTCGGCCTGATTTACACGATCGACATCAACGGCGAAAATGAGGTGCACATCAAAATGTCCCTCACCGCCCCGGGATGTCCCGTGGCTGGTGAAATGCCGGGCTGGGTGGCCGATGCGGTTGAACCGCTGGCCGGTGTCAAAACCGTGGATGTTGATCTGGTGTGGGAACCCCAATGGGGCATGGACATGATGTCGGACGAAGCGCGGCTTGAACTGGGCTTCATGTAGGCGCAGTGGTTTAAGAAAGGCCTCTAAATGTTTGGAATACCTGGAAAACAGGCGGTCACGATAACGGACAAGGCCGCAAGCCAAATCGCCAAACTGATGGAAAAGGACGGCCATCAGGGCTTGCGCATTGGCGTCAAAAAGGGCGGCTGCGCGGGCATGGAATACACCATGGACTACGTGACCGAAGTTGATCCGCTCGACGAAGTCGTTGAACAAGACGGTGCCCGCGTGATGATCGCCCCCATGGCGCAAATGTTCCTGTTCGGCACCGAAATTGACTATGAAATCAGCCTGTTGGAGGCCGGTTTCAAGTTCCGCAACCCCAACGTCACCGAAGCCTGCGGCTGCGGCGAATCCATCAAGTTTGACGATGCGCTGACCCCAAAACCATGAGTCTCAGCGACGCTGACGCAGCCCAAGCCCTTGAACTCTTTGACGGTCTTGGCGATCTCAGCACGCGCAAAATGATGGGTGGCCTGTGCATCTATCACCAAGGCACCATTTTCGCGATCATCCATCCCCACGGCGGCATCCTGATCAAAGGTGCTGGGCCTTTTGCCGCTGAGCTGACCGCCATGGGGCTGGAAAAATGGCATTACCTGCGCAAAGACGGCTCCCCTACGAACATGCCCTACTGGCACCTGCCCGATAGCGCTATGGATGACCCCGACGAGGCCGTGGATCTGGCCCGCCGCGCGCTTCAACATCTCTAGGCAAGCCATTGAAACGTCAGCCTTTGTCCTGCAAATGGACATAGGTTTCGTCAAACCGCGCCTGCAGATGATCCACCGCCCGCACCACCTGACCCGACCCCATGGGAGCCACGTTTGTGTCCGCATTTGGGTTGTAAAACAACGGAATCGACATCCGTTCGTCGCGCCCGCCCACAACACGGTGCGGCGTGGCAATGACACGTCGGTCGGTCCAAATCTCCAGCATCTCGCCAAAGTTGATCACGAACTCGCCCACGGGCGCCGACACAGGGATCCACCCGCCCCCACGCTTGCGCACCTCCAGCCCCGGCGTGCCGTCCATGGCCAGCAACGTCAGACAGCCGTAGTCGGTGTGCGTGGCAATCCCGAAATCCTTCTCCCCCGCCCACGCAGGCCGCGTGGGATAATAATTGCCCCTCAAAAGCGCCATGGGCGCATCAAACTGATCCCGAAAATAGCTGGGATCCTCCCCGATCGCCTGGGCAATCGCCGCCAGAACATCGCCAGAAAAGGCCAGCGCGCGGGCATAATAATTCTCAATGATCGTCTGAAACCCGTCCGGCGCATCAGGCCAAAGATTGGGCGCATAAGCGGCCAAATCTGACCCCTCAACCTCAAACCCGCAATCAAACACCTGCTTGTAATCGGGGTTGGCGTCCGGATCGACCTGTTCGGACCCGGGCGCGCCCCACCCGCGGTTGGACCCTGTACGCGCCATATTCACCGCCTCCTTTTGGGACGCAGGCAGGGCAAAAAACGCACCATAAGCGGCAAAAACCTCTGCAATCTCCGACGCGGGGATCGGGCTGTTATAAAGGGTCATAAACCCGATCTCACGGGCCGCCACTGCCACCTCGGCCAAAACGCCCGCATCCCCCGCCAACAGTTTTTCCGCATCAATCCGTGGGATCATAACCCGCCCTTTCGTCTGTCTCGCGCGCTTGCTACATCACACCTACACAGAATGGGAGAGTGAGATGCGCAAACTGGCCGCAGGAAACTGGAAAATGAATGGCACAAGCGCGGACATCCCGCAGCTTGAGGCTTTGGCAAATGACCACCATGCCGCCTCCGTCGATGTCGTGATCTGCGGCCCCGCCACCTTGCTCACGCGTATGGCGGCAACCGGGCTCAGCGTGGGCGGCGAAGACTGCCACCCGGCCCCCTCGGGTGCCCACACCGGAGACATCTCCGCCCCCATGCTGGCCGACGCAGGCGCCACGCATGTCATCACCGGCCACTCAGAACGGCGCACCGACCACGGCGAAACCGACGCCGACGTCACCGCCAAAACCACCGCAGGCTGGGCTGCAAACCTCCACGTCATCCTGTGTATCGGAGAGACCGAGGCCCAGTACCGCGCGGGCGACACCCTCGATGTCCTCACCACCCAGATGGACGGCTCCATCCCCGATGCGGCCACCGCCCAAAACACCACCATCGCCTATGAACCCGTCTGGGCCATCGGCACCGGCCTCACCCCCACGCCGCAAGAAATCGCAGACGTCCACGCCGCCCTGCGCGCCTATCTGACAGACCGCTTCGGCGACGAAGGCGCCCAAATGCGCCTCCTCTACGGCGGCTCCGTCAAAGCCTCCAACGCCGCCGATATCTTCGCACTGGACAACGTCGACGGCGCGCTGGTGGGTGGCGCTTCGCTCAAGGCCGCCGATTTCTCCCCCATCGTCACGGCCTTGGAAAACAGCTGAAATTACGCGGATGCGCCGGTCTCCGACCAATCTGCGCCGAACCGGCCCCCAGTCTCCCAACTTCGGGGCCGCTTCGAGACGGCTTGCGTCTCCGACCATTCTGCGCCTAACCGGCCCCCAGTCTCCCAACATCGGGGCCGCTTCGAGACGGCTTGAATTCTTTGGGTCAAAAATACCTAAAAAACCGCCGCGCAGCGGCCCGGGTCGGATTGGCAAAGCCAATTCGAAAATAAAAACGGATCGGATTGGCGCAGCCAATTCGAAAATAAAAAATGGGTCGGATTGGCGCAGCCAATTCGAAACCCCAATCAACCAAAAGGCGGCGCACCAGACCGGATGCGCCGCCTCTCAATTCTGTCTGGGTCAACCCCGCGCACCCGCGCGCAGCCTCCCCTAGTTCGTGATGATCTCCGGCCCCATATAGGCCGTGGGCAGCATGGTCGACAGCCACGGAATATAGGTCACCATGATCAGGAACACGAAGAGAACGGCCAGAAACGGCAGCGCCGCCCGCACAACCCGCATCATCGACATATTCGCAACCCCGGACGTCACAAACAGGTTCAGCCCCACCGGCGGCGTGATCATCCCGATCTCCATGTTCACCACCATGATGATGCCAAGGTGAATGGGATCAATCCCCAGCTCAATCGCAATCGGGAACACCAACGGGGCCACGATGACAATCAGGCCCGACGGCTCCATGAACTGCCCGCCAATCAACAGGATGATGTTGACGATGATCAAGAAGGTGACAGGCCCCAGCCCCGCGGCCAACATGGCCTCGGTGATGTGCTGGGGGATTTGCTCGTCGGTCAAAACATGCTTCAGGATCAATGCGTTGGCGATGATGAACATCAACATGATCGTCAGCTTGCCCGCCTCCAGCAATGTGGCCTTGGTGTCGCGGTGAAACAACGCGGGCACAGCGAAGACCACGTTCTCCGCATTGGCGCGGATCAGGTTCTTGCCCCCCACCGCCAGCGATGTGCCAAAGCCCGCGCCCGACGCCTGCAACCGCTGCGCGCCGCGCACCAGTGAGAACACGAACACCGCAGGCGGCAACAGCAACACGAACACCGCCCCGATAATCTGGATCACCGCAAACAGCCCCGTGACCTCAGACGTCAGCACCGAATAGATGGCATAAAGCAACGGCAGCACACCAAAGACGACAACCGCCCCCGTGGCCAACCGCAGGCCCTGCCCCGCAGGCACCGCCCGCGCCATGGCCCAGCCCAGCACCAAGGCCACGGCCAGAAACACCGCCGCCGCATAGATCGCCACCATCACCGACGCACCCATCATAAAGGCTCCGACCGCATAAAGCAGGAAGGTCACCACCGTGAACCCGATGATGCGCAGGCCCAACAGCCCCGTGTCGGCCTCTGCCTCCGGCAGCCAGCCGCGGCCCTTCAGCGGTCCCATGTCGCGGTAGATGAAAATCGACACGATAAAGGCATAGACCGATGCAATCGCGGCAGCTTCCGTCGGCGTAAACACCCCGCCATAAATCCCGCCAAGGATCACAACCATCAGGAACAAGCCCCAAGACGCGTCCAGAATGGTGGAAAACACCTGTTCAAAGCCCAGCCATTCGCCTTTGGGCAGGTTCTTGATCCGCGCGATCACATAGATCGTGACCATCAGCATCACACCCGCTAAAAGCCCGGGGATCACGCCCGCAAGGAACATCCGCCCCACGGACACATCCGTGGCCGACGCATAGACGACCATCACAATGCTGGGCGGAATAAGGATGCCCAACGTGCCCGCATTACAGATCACACCGGCGGCGAAATCCTTGGAATAGCCGGATTTGACCATCCCGGCGATCACGATCGTCCCCACAGCCACAACAGTCGCAGGCGATGACCCGCTGAGAGCGGCAAACAACATACAGGCCAGAACACCCGCAATCGCCAATCCCCCGCGCACATGGCCGATAATGGCAATGGCAAAATCAATGATCCGCCGCGCCACACCGCCCGTTGACATGAACGACGACGCCAGAATGAAAAACGGAATGGCCAGCAACGTATAATGCCCCGCCATCGCCTGATAGAGAGACTGCGCAATGGACCCCAATGAGCTGTCCGAGAAGACCAGCAAAAACAACGTAGACGACAGGCCAAGCGCCACAGCAATCGGTACACCGATGGCCAGCAAGGCAATGACCATGCCAAATAAAAGTGCGACATCCATCAGTTCGTGTCCTTCTTCGCGTCGCCGTACCCCAACGACGTGTCAATCTCAGCGCCCGCCTCGTCCACGGCATCCTCGGCCTCGTGGCTGACGATGATCGTGTCGATCTCTCCGCGCAGAATGCGCACCAGCAGTTGCACCAGCCGGTACAGCATCAAGGCCACAGCAAAGGGCAACATGGCGTAGGGAATAAACCGGGGAAGCTTTTCGTACTCCTCCCCGAAGTTGAACGTGTTTTCCAGCCAGGTTTGGGCAAAGGGTATCGGGATCTGCTCGGTCTCATACCAGGCCTGATCGCGGCTGTCGGCAAACCCTGTGGGGAACCACCGCCCCGTGGTGGCATCAAGGCCCGCAAAGGGCGCCCAGTAATCCCACGCGCCTTTCATCAGCAAGCTGGCGTAGATGATGCACACACTGGCCGCCGCAACGCCTAGCCACTTGCGCGTGCCCTTGCCGCCAAGGTTGATCAAAGCATCCACGCCCAAATGGCTGACCACCTTGAACCCGTAGGCAATGCCAAACAGCACCAACCAGGCAAACAGCACCAACGTCAGCTCCAACCCCCAGATCAGCTGGCTGTTGAACCCGTAGCGCAGCACGACGTTGATGAATGTCACCAAGGTCATCAACCCCATCAGCAGCGCAATCACTGTCTCTTCCAAAGAATGAACAACCGCACCCATGCGGCCCTTTGGCGTATAGCCACCGGACATAAACCCGCCCCCTCAATTGTCTTTGATACATGCGAAAGGGGCCGGCCCACATCCCTGGGCCGGCCCCGTCACGCAGGCCCTTACAGGCTTGCGTTGATCTCTTGTGCGGCGTCGATGTTCTCTTGGCCCACATCGTCCACAAACTGGTCCCACACGGGGCGCATGGTCTCAACCCAAGCTGAGCGCTGTTCGTCGGTCAGCTGACGGATCGTGCCGCCTGCATCCACGATGGATTGCTTGGCCGCTTCGTTCACCGCAAAGGCTTCGGCGTTGCGGGTCTCGGTCACTTCGCCCAGGATCGTCAGGAACTGATCGCGCACATCCGCATCCAGACTGTCGAGAAAATCAACAGACGTCACGACCAGATAATCGATGATGCCGTGGTTGGTCTCGGTGATGCCGTCCTGCACCTCAAAGAACTTCTGACCCCAGATGTTGGACCACGTGTTTTCCTGCCCGTCCACAACACCCGTCTGCAGCGCGCCATACACCTCCGAGAACGCCATCGGCTGGGGGGAGGCCCCCATGGCTTCCATCTGTGCCACCAGCACGTCAGAGTTCTGGACGCGGAATTTCAGGCCATCGGCATCCGTCGGCAGCTCAAGCGCCACATTCGCAGACATCTGCTTCATGCCGTTGTGCCAGTAAGACAGGCCCTGAAGACCACGGCGCTGCATGCTGTCCAGCATGGCCTGACCGGTCTCGGATGCCTGGAACGCGTCAACCGCTTCGATGTTGGTGAACATGAACGGCAGATCGAAAATGCGGAACTGGCGGGTGAAGGCTTCAAACTTGGACAGCGACGGGGCGGCCAGCTGAACATCGCCCTGCAACATCGCCTCAAGCACCTGATCATCGTTGTACAGCGACGACTGCGGGAACACTTCCATGCACATGGTGCCGTTCATCTCAGCGTTCACACGTTCGGCCAAAAGCGTGGCCGCGATGCCTTTGGGGTGACGGTCGGTGTTGGTCACGTGGCTGAACTTGACCACGATTTCACCATCGTCACAGCCCGCATGGCCATCAGCCATCGCCGCACCCGCAGACAAAGTAAGGGCCGCGATAGAGGCGGCATTCATCAAAACCTTCATGGTTTCCTCCCAAAATATTAGAATCGGCCCACCCCTCCCGGATCGGCCACACGAAAATCATGGGTGGTTTTCCGCCCCCTGCGAATGCCGCACCTAATATTTCGTTAAATCACGCAATAACAACGCATTACCGATCTACCCTGCGTGCCGCACTGCCGCATCTGGCGGAAAGTCACACGGCTGTTATCGCCAACTGTGCGGAAATCCGCACAGGTCAGTCAGGTCTGATCGGTCCGATAGGCGTCCGGCTTCAGCCCATGGCGGGCCAGTTTGTCGTAAAACGTCTTGCGCGGCAGCTTCAGCGCCTCCGCCGCCTGCCCTGATCGCCCCTGCGCGCGCTGCAACGCATCGATCAGCAACGACCGCTCCACCTGCGCCATCTGTTCGGCCAGCCCCAAGCCCTCGGCACGGCCCACGGCAATCGCCTCCTCGCCCAGACCAACACCGCCCATCAGGGCAAAGCGCATCGCCGCATTCATCAGCCCTCGCGCATTGCCGGGCCAATCCTGCCCCATCAGGCTTGCAATGGTGTCAGGTGTGATGGCGGGTTCCGGCAAATTCGCCTGTTCGCAGGCCTGCGCCACATAATGGCGGAACAGCACGGGGATATCTTCGGGCCGTTCGCGCAATGCAGGCACATGCACGCGCATTAAATCCAGCCGGTAGAACAAATCGGTGCTGAACTGCCCCGCCTCCACCGCGTCCGCGATGTCGGACGACGTGCCCGACACCACCCGCACCGTCGTTCCCTGCTCCAACGTCTCCAAAAGCGCAAATTGCACCGCAGGGGCCAGCGCCGTGACCTCATCCAGATACAGCGTGCCGCCCTCGGCCTCACCAAAGGCCTGCGCCAGATCCGCATGGGTCAGCTGTGCCGCAGGGCGTTTGACAAAGGGCCGGCTTGCGGCCCCCGACATCAGGTGGATCACCTCGGCAATCTTGGGCGATCCGGTGCCGCGTTCTCCGGTGATCAACACCTCGGCACTGGCGCGGGCCACGGCGCGCACACGGGCGCGCAACGCTTCTGACGCCTCCGACACCCCAAACAACATCCGCGTCGCCGCATCCCCGCGATCGAGCTCCCGTTTCAGTCTGCGGTTCTCAACCACCAGCGCGCGGGCCTTAAGTGCTTTCTCAACAACGGCCAGCAACTCCTTGGCCCCGCAGGGTTTTTCCAGAAATCCATAGGCCCCTTCAGACATGGCCTTCACCGCCATGGGGATGTCGCCCTCGCCGGTCAGCAAGATGACCGGCAGGTCCGGATCAACGCTGCACACATGGTCCAAAAGGTAAAACCCGTCCCGCCCCGGCATCCGGATGTCGGTGACAATCACACCGTCAAACGTGGGATCAATATGATCCTTCGCCTCAATAAAGGACCCTGCGCGGGTGGGCACCAGATCGGCCAGCTCAATCGTCTGGGCCAGCGCGTCGCGCACGTCCCGTTCGTCGTCCACGATCAGCACGCGGCGGGTTGTCTCGGCTGTCATGCGGCCACCTTTCGTGTGGGGGCCGCATCCAGCGTCACCGTAAACTCTGCCCCGCCGCCTGCGTGATTGCGTCCGCGGATCATGCCGCCGAAGGATTGCACCAACCCGTAGGAAATCGACAGCCCGAGCCCCATGCCTTCTTGGCCCATGCCCTCTTGGCCCATGCCTTCTTGGCCCATCCCGTTTTGTCCGGCCCCGTCCTGCCCCACCAGCTTGGTGGTGTAGAACGGATCAAAAATACGGTCCGGCTCATCCAAACCCGGCCCCGTGTCACGCACCAGCAAATCCACCCGCGCACCGGACGCCGCGACCTCGATGTCGATCTCCTTGGCGGCCTCCTGCCCCTCCATCGCATCCATCGCGTTGCTCACAAGGTTCAGGACGACCTGCTGCAACCGAACCTCTCCGCCGCGCACGATCACCGGCTGATCGGGGGCCGCCCAGCGCACCGTGACCTCATCTGCCTTGGCGCGGGCCTGCGTGATCTCCAGCACCGCCGTCACCACACCATCAAGGTTCACATCCGTCAGACCTTCGCTCTCCTGTTTGGCAAAGGCGCGCAGGTTTTTGATGATCCGCCCCATCCGGCGGGCCAATTCGGCAATGCGGCCCAGGTTTTGCCCCGCCACATCGGCCTTGCCCCTCTCCAGAAATGTCTCAGCGTTCTCCGCATAGGACCGGATCGCCATCAAGGGCTGGTTCAATTCGTGGCTGATGCCAGCAGACATCTGGCCCAGCGCGCTCAGCTTACCGGCCTGCACCAGATCACTTTGCGCCTTTTTCAACTGCGCCTCCGTGGCGATCCTCTCTCCCACCTCGTGGCGCAAATCGGCGTTGGTGCGCGACAACTCCGCCGTGCGCCGCTCCACCGCACTTTCCAGACGCGCGTTGGCCTCCGCCAGCGTCCGCCGCCGCTCGGTCGCCAGAAACAGCATCGCCCCAAACGCCAGACACAACGCCGCAGCCACCCCCGCCTGCAGCCGCGCCAACAACTGCGCAGGCGCCACATCCAACAGCGCCTCCCCCGTCATCTGAATAACCGGCAAAGGCAGCGACAAATGCAACGCCTGCGCGGGCACATACCGTTGGTCCTCCACCGTCCAAAGCGTCCGGCCCCGCCGATCGATCGGTGAATATGTCATGAACGGCTGCAACACCTCCGGCGCATATTCCGCCGTGGCCCCCTGCACCGCCGCCCCCTCCTGGCGCGCCATGAACACCAGCTCTGACCGGTTTGAGATGAACGCGACCCCCAATTCATCCGTAAAGAACACCGTAGGCCGCGCCCCCCGCCACACGGCCTCCACCGCGTCCACATTCACCACAACTATCACAGCCCCCGCCACGGGGCCATCTGGCGAAAAGATCGGGGCCGCAAACTGAAACGTGCGCTGGCCATACCGATCGTTCACCTGATGATAGGTGCCCAGCGCCCCGTCCATGGCCCGTTCGAAATAGGGCTTGCCCCCATGACGCTGCGCCCCGGTGGCCGAGGCGGAGGCAACCTCCCCCCCTGCTGCCGACACCACGATGATATCCAGCGATCCGGTCTTGTCGGCGGTCTGGCGCAACAAATCCTGCGCCCCCGCTCCGCGCCCCTGCACGGTGGCGGCCACCGTGGGATGGTCCGCCATCAACACCGCCAACTCACGATACCGCTGCAACTCTCCGGTCAAGCGGTCCGACGCCAAGGCCAAATCGGACCGTCCGCGCTGCTCCAACTGATCCAGCGCGGACATATACCCGACCCAGCCAATCCCCGCAGACAGGCCCGCCACCGCCACCAGAAAGGCAACGACGGCAAGGATCCGGGTTTGCAACGCATTCAACATGTCGCCAATGTACGAAGCTGGCCTTGCAATGGCTAGGGCTCATAGGCCAAGACACCCCTATGAAACACCTGTCCCAATCCCCAACCGATCCCGCCTTCGTGCAAAACCCCTACCCCTTCTATGATGCCGCACGGGCCACGGGCGATCTGTTCTATTGGGACGAATACGACGCCATCTGCGCGGTCTCCCACGCTGCTGTCTCCACCTGCCTCAAGGACAAACGTCTGGGCCGTGAGGTGCCCCAGGAGTTCCGCACCCCCATCCCCGACCACCTCGCGCCCTTCTACGCGGTCGAGGCCCATTCAATGTTGGAGGTGAACCCGCCCCGCCACACCCGCTTGCGCGGTCTGGTGCTGCGCGCCTTCACCTCCCGCCGGATCTCCGCGCTTGAGCCTGAAATCCGCAGCTTAAGTCACGACCTGATCGACCAGTTCCCAACGGGCGAATTTGATCTGCTGGCGGCCTACGCCCGCACCGTCCCCGTGATCATCATCGCGCGCCTTTTGGGCGTGCCCGAGGACCGCGCCGATGATTTGCTGGCCTGGTCCAACGCCATGGTGTCGATGTATGTGACAGGCCGCACCCGCGCCATTGAGGACCGCGCCGTCAAAGCCACCGAAGACTTCGTGGCCTTCATGCGCGCCCATATTGATGACCGCCGCCATGCCCCCGCCGATGATCTGATCACCCAACTGATTGCTGCTGAAGAGGACGGCCAAAAGCTCTCCACCGATGAGATGATCACAACCTGCATCCTGCTTCTCAATGCAGGGCATGAGGCCACGGTCCACACCCTTGGCAATACCGTGAAAACCTTGCTGGAACGCGACATCCGCCACGCCGATGAGGCCACGGTCGAAGAGGCGCTGCGCTTTGATCCCCCCCTGCACCTCTTTGAACGCTGGGCCACCGAAGATGTCACGTTGTTCGGTCACACCTTCAAACGCGGCGACAAGGTGAATTGCCTGCTGGGCGCCGCCAACCGTGACCCAGCCGCCTACCCTGATCCCCACACCTTCGATCCCACCCGCAAAGGTCCGGTGAATGTGGCCTTTGGCGGGGGCATCCACTTTTGTGTCGGCGCGCCGCTGGCACGGTTGGAACTGCGCGTGGCGCTACAGGTGCTTTTTGAACGTTGCCCCACTCTCACACTGGCCAGCCCGCCCACCTACGCCGACGTCTTCCACTTCCACGGGCTGACGGATTTGAAAGTGCGGGTGTGATCGTCTCTCCTTCCCTTGCGGACCTCACCCGCGTCTTCGCCCGTATCGGCTGTCTGTCCTTTGGCGGGCCTGCGGCCCAAATTGCATTGATGCAAAAAGAACTGGTCGAGGACCGCGCCTATCTGACCCAAGACGCCTTTCTCAAAGCCCTGTCTTTTTGCATGTTGCTGCCCGGACCAGAGGCGATGCAACTGGCCACCTACGCGGGCTGGAAACTGCGCGGCGTGCCGGGCGGGCTGATCGCGGGCGGGCTTTTTGTGCTGCCCGGCGCGGTGGTGATCGCAGTCCTTGCAGCACTTTACGTGTCCTTTGGGGATGTGCCGTTGGTGCAGGCCGCGTTTTTGGGAATCAAGGCCACCGTCATCATCATCGTCGTGCAGGCCATCCTGCGTTTGCTGTCCAAAGCCCTGTCGCGCCGTGACCACCGGATCATTGCAGCACTGGCCTTTGTGGCGCTGTTCCTTTTTGCCGTGCCGTTTCCCCTCGTCATTGCCATGGCCGCCGCCTATGGCGCTTGGGCCTGCACGGACACCACCTCGCACAGCGCGCCGCTGCCATGGCGTCACGCCCTCGCCCCCATTGGCATCGGGGCTGTCTTTTGGGCCGCGCCCCTCGCGCTGGCTTGGGCTGTGGGGGCCACGTTCCTTCTGTCCCTCGGCCTCTTCTTCTCCCTGCTGGCCGTCGTGACCTTCGGCGGGGCCTATGCGGTGCTGGCCTACATGACCCAGGCGGTCGTCACCGACTTTGGCTGGATCACCACGGCCCAGATGATCGACGCCTTGGGCCTGGCCGAGACCACCCCCGGCCCCCTGATCCTTGTCACCCAGTTCGTGGCGCTGCTGGCGGGTCAAGCTGCAGGCGGGCCAACCACCGCCGCCCTTGCGGGCCTCATGGCGCTTTGGGTGACCTTCGTGCCCTGCTTTATCTGGATCTTTGCGGGCGCGCCGCTGATTGACTGGCTGGATGGCTACCCGCGCATCCGCGCAGGCCTCTGTGCGATCACCGCCGCCGTCGTTGGCGTCATCGCCAATCTGTCGCTGTGGTTTGCGGCCCACGTCCTCTTTGACACGCTGACCCCTGCGCCCGCGCCCTTCGCCCTGCTTCTCCCCGATCCCGCCAGCCTCAACCTCACCGCACTGGCGCTGACGATCGTCGCCGCCCTCCTGATGCTCTGGCGCAACGTCCCCCTCCTGCCCACGCTGGCCCTCATGGCCGTCTTGGGTGCGGCCTCAACCCTCATCGGCGATCTGCCCCCACAGGCCCTTTCATCCGCCCCCGAATCCCGTATGCTACCCCTAATTGCAAACGGGGGCGTGCTGTGACGATCACCAATCAAACCATCGACTATGGCAATCTGATGCACAAAGCGATGCGCGGGTTGATCTTTGAGGTCCTGACAGACATCGCCGCCAAAGGCCTGCCCGGCGCGCACCACTTCTTTGTCACCTTCGACACCATGCACCCCGATGTGGAAATCGCCGACTGGCTGTCCGACCGCTACCCCGGTGAGATGACAATCGTCATCCAGCACCAGTACGAAAACCTGCACGTCACAGACCTCGGCTTTGCCATCACCCTCAGCTTTGGGGACACCCCCGAACCTCTCTATATCCCCTACGACGCGATCAAGACCTTCGTGGACCCGTCTGTGGAATTCGGCCTGCGGTTTGAACACCAGGACGACGAAGACGACGCCCTCGCCCCGGTCCCATTGGCCGAAGACCAAGGCCCAGAGGCCCCGATGGACGAGATGGTCGAACCAGAAGCCCCCACCGCCCCCAAAGAAGCCGAAGTCGTCTCGCTGGATCAATTCCGCAAGTAAACTGCGTCATCTGGGCGCTTGCCCCACGGCCCCGTGGGCGATAAACGGCATGCAACCGTATACCGCCAACCTCACGAGGCCGACATGACCGACACCCGCCCACAGACACGGACCGAAACCGACAGCTTTGGCCCCCTTCAGGTCCCCACAGACCGCTACTGGGGCGCACAGACCCAACGGTCGCTGATGAACTTCCCCATCGGCTGGGAAAAACAGCCCGTGGCCATCGTCCGCGCGCTGGGTGTCATCAAAAAGGCCTGCGCCATGGCCAACCGCGACAGCGGCAAACTGGACGCCAAACTGGCCGAGGCGATGATCGAAGCGGCGGGTGAGGTTATCGACGGCAAGCTTGACGATCACTTCCCGCTGGTGGTCTGGCAAACAGGCTCCGGCACCCAATCCAACATGAACGCGAACGAGGTCATCTCAAACCGCGCCATCGAAATCCTCGGCGGCACCATTGGGTCCAAAGATCCCGTGCACCCCAACGATCACTGCAACATGGGGCAAAGCTCCAACGACACCTTCCCCACCGCCATGCACATCGCCGCCGCCATGACGGCCCGCGACGTGCTGCTGCCGGGGCTAAACACCTTCGCCGCTGAACTCGAAGCCAAGGCGATCGAGTTCAAAGACATCATCAAGATCGGCCGCACCCACACCCAGGATGCGACCCCTCTCACCTTGGGGCAGGAATTCTCCGGCTACGCCCAGCAGATCCGCAACGGTATCGAACGGATCGAACAGGCCCTGCCCAAAATCTACGAACTCGCCCAAGGCGGCACCGCTGTGGGCACCGGCCTCAACACCTCCAAGGGCTGGGACACAACCGTGGCCGCCCACATGGCCGACATCACGGGCCTGCCCTTTGTCACCGCCCCCAACAAGTTTGAAGCCCTCGCCGCCCACGACGCCATGGTCTTCATGTCCGGCGCCATCAAAACCACCGCCATGGCCGCCTACAAAATCGCCAACGACATGCGGTTCCTCGGTTCCGGTCCCCGCTCGGGCTTGGGCGAATTGATCCTGCCCGAAAACGAACCCGGCTCCTCCATCATGCCCGGCAAGGTGAACCCCACACAGGCCGAAGCCATGACCCAGGCCTGCGCCCACATCCTTGGCAACGACGCAGCGATTGGCTTTGCCGGATCGCAGGGGCACTTCGAACTCAACGTCTACAACCCCATGATGGCCTACAATCTGCTGCAATCCATGCAGCTTTTGGGCGATGCGGCGGACAGCTTTACCAAACGGATGCTCAAAGACACGTGCGCGAACGAAGAACGCATCGACAAGCTGATGAAAGAAAGCCTGATGCTGGTCACAGCCCTCGCCCCCGAAATCGGCTACGACAACGCGACGAAGGTCGCCAAGACGGCCCACAAAAACGGCACCACCCTGCGCGAAGAGGCCGTGGCCTTGGGCTTTGTTGACGAAGAGACCTTTGACCGCGTCGTGCGCCCAGAAGACATGATCGGCCCCAAAGGGTGAAGATCAGACCGCACATCATGCTGCAGGGCGGTGTGGCCCCCGATGCGGTCGCCCTGTGGCGATCGGCCTTTGCGGGGCTTGCCGCCAACGGCCCCGATGCCTCCGGGATGTGGGCGCTGGCCTTGGGCGATCAGACGTTCACCCTGCTCGACAGCCCTCCGATCCATGATTTTGGCCCGACACCGTCGTGGTCGTTCATGGTGGATCTGGACACGGCAGAGGACGTGGACCGCGCAGCAGACAACTTGGGACAGGCGGGCCGCGTGATGATGCCCGCCGACGCCTACGATTTCGCGCAGCGATTTGCTTGGGTCGAAGACCGTTTCGGCATTTCGTGGCAGCTGCGTTTTGGTGCGGTGTAGCCAGCCATGTCGGAGATCGTGAACCTCAACAAGCTGCGCAAGGATCGCGCCCGCACCGCCCGCAAGGCCGAGGCAGATCAGAACGCGCGCAAATTCGGCCGCACCAAAGCCGAACGTCTGGCCGATGCCGCCCGCGAGGCGAAGTTGAAACGCCACCTCGATCAGCAAAAGTTTGAGGACGAATGACAGCGATGTGGCACAGCCCCCCATCGGCACGGCTGGCTGTCGCTGCCATACGCCAGCCATACGCCAGCCATACGCCTGCCATATCGCGATTTTCGCACGTTTCTGGCGGTTTATCGGCCAAATACGTTCATGGACGCACAGCGGATCGCCCATGACCACACGCCCGGCAAAGCATTCCCTCACCCTACGCGGGCACCGTACCTCCGTCTCGCTGGAGCCTGAGTTCTGGGACGCCTTTCGCGCGATTGCCGCCGATCAGAACAAGACGATCAACGGTCTGGCTATTGAGATCGACGAGGCCCGTGGCGACGTGGGCCTTGCCTCCGCCATCCGCGTCTACATCCTGAAATCATTGCAAAAAATCTAGCGCGCGGTGATCTTTAGCCGGATCCCGTCCTTCGCCCGCACCGTCAGATGCGCCACCGGTACGGGCACATCCTCGGTCAATTCAAACCGGAACGCGCGCACCAACATCGACAGCAGCAACACGCCCTCCACCATGGCGAACCCCGCCCCTGTGCAGACCCGCGGCCCTGCAGAAAAGGGAATAAAAGCAGTGCGTTGGCAGCTTTTCCCGTTCTCAGTCTCCCACCGCGTCGGGTCAAACCCATCAGGGTTGTCCCACAACCGATTGTGCCGATGCAGATGCCACGGGCTGAGCACCACCTGGCTGCCTTTGGGCGCCCGTCTGCCCCGCATCTCCTCTACCTGCGTGGTCTCCCGCACCATCATCGGCACCGGCGGGTACAGGCGCAACGTCTCTCGAAACACATCACGGCTAAGCTTCAGCGTTGAAATGCTTGCAAAATCTGATGTCAGCCCGGCGGCTTCTGCAGCGATTTTGTCCTGCCATTCAGGGTGCATCGCCATCAAATAGAGCGCCCATGCCAGCGCGCTGGCCGATGTCTCATGCCCCGCCAAAAAGAAGATCGCGACCTGATCGACCATGTCTTCGGTGGTGAACGTCTGCCCCGTCTCAGGGTCTTCGGTCGTCATGATCTTGGTGGCCAGATCATCAGGGGCTGTGCCTGCATCAATCTCAAACATCCGCCTCTCGGTCAGATCCATGATCAACCGCCGAATGTCCGCCGCCGTGTCGCGGGTTTCGCGCTTGAACAGACGCGGCATCCATTTTGGCCCGCGCACAAAAGCGGCAAGGTTTAGAATGGGTTGCGTGCGTTGGTGGTCGCGAAATTTCTCAAAAACCTGTGCTGCGGTTTCATCCTCAATAGGAATGGAAAACAGGGTGCGGATGATCACATCGGCGGCCACATGGGACGTCTCAGGCTCAATATCCAACGTCCCCTGGCGACCCCCAAGACGGGCCACAGCGGCCTGCCCTGCGGCATACATGGCCCCGTAGGTGTCGCGCAAACGCCCCCCCTCAAACGCGGGGTCAATGATGCGCCGCTGACGTTTCCAAACCTCTCCGTTCGTCAAGAACACCGAATTGCCCAACAGCGGCCGCAGCCCTGCGCCGATGCGGTCGGACTTGGGAAAATCCATGGGCCGCTCTTTGAGGACCCGTTGCACAAGCGTCGGATCATTGGCCAGATAGCTGCGAAAGAACGGCGTCTTAAATTCCGCCATCCAAGCGCGGTAAAGCTTGGCCGGCTGCGCCGACAAAATGTCCTGCCGGAACAGACGCAGATACCGCCAGAGCGATACCTTTTCAGGCCGAGACGCGGGTTTTGGGGGCGTTGACTGTGTCATGGCGCCACGGAGGTGTATTTCGACGCCGCAATCTCAATGCGTGACTTGGACGGTTTGCGCCCTGCGAACCGATCACGCAGGGTCATTGGACCCGCGGTGATGCGGAAATAGTCATAGTCCCCCACACGGTCAAAGGCGCAAAGATATTGAAAATGCAGGCGAAAGAACTTCCACCGCAACGCTTTCCACCGCGCGGGCGACAACGTCTGTGTGAACGCGGCTGAAAGAACCAACGGCCACTTTTGCCCCGCAGGCGCCACCCCCGACACGGCCACCGGATCACACAGCGCAAAGGCGCAGCCATCGCCAGGGGCTGTCACATCCACCCAGGTCAGTTCACCACGTGTGCTGAGGGACTGCAGATCACCGCGCAGCCGGTGTGCGTCGGGCAGAAAACTGACCATAGGCACGACCTGCCCGAGGCTGAGAAATCCAAGCGCGGGGCCACCCGTCGCGACCCCGCCCTCGCGGATCAGGTCGGCCAAAATCGACACCGCCAGATGCGCGCCAGACGAATGGCCGACCACCAGAACCTCATCCACATCATCGCGCAACGCCGCACCAATGGTCTCTTTGAACTGGGACATCCGCGCCTCAAGCTCGGGCGGGTTTGCACCCTTGTAGTGGGCCGAATAGGCGTAATCGTGCATCAGATAATAGGCGAAAAACTTGCCATCCTTGGCCTTGAACCAATTCAACACCCACCACGCCACAGCCCCCCCGAGGGCCCATTGCAGGACCGTGCGGCCAACACTTATGGCAGAACCATCCAGCGCGGATCCTTCACCGCTGCTGAGCGCCGCGATGATCATCTGGCCCCCCCCCACCCATAGCCAGCCAAAGGCCTTTGCCGCGAGAACGCCAAGGCCGATGGCGGTCATGAGTTGCACCAGCAACATCCCCACCGGATAAAGCGCCGCAATTACTGGCCCCTTGCGCAGCCACATCAACCGACGAAGCGCCCCACTGGCGATGTAGGTATAGGCCGTGCGGATCAGTTGCAGATAGGTTGCCGGGATCGACGACGCCATGGACCCACGCACGATGTCGGACCACACCAGAACCTCAACCTCTGCCTGCGTGGTCTGCCCCTCCATCGTGGCGTCCACGTGCCAGCCGTAGTTTTCGCCCGCCCGTGGGGACAGTGCGATGTCGTAACCTGAGATATCGGCCTGCGCGGAGCCCTCGGTGCGATAAAGCTCACGGTAGCGACGGGGGTGAATCGGATCGTAGCCCGGAATGTAGAACACCCGGCGGCGCCTCACCTGTGGTGTGGTCTGGTCCGCCGGTGTCTTGTCTGACTTGGTCTTGTCCGACTTGGTCTTGTCTGACATGGGGTCTGCCTGCTGCGATCTGCCTTTGGGATGACCCTATCAGGGCTTTTCGACAAAAATAAGGATGTCGTCAGCCAAAGATCGCCAAAGCTGGAAACGCCTCAAGCATCCAATAGGCAAAGACGGTCAAAAACCCCGTCGCCATGGCAAGACCGACGATCACCAACAACACGCCCGAGATCTTTTCGATGATCCCGAGATTGCGTTTCATCCACGCCATGGGGCGTTTCATCTGCGGGAAAAAGGCCGCCACCAGCAAGAACGGCACGCCGAGGCCGATGGCATAGACGCCCAACATCACAGCGCCCTTGCCCACATCGCCTGTGCCCGTGGCCAGCGACAAAATGGCCGACAGGATCGGGCCAAGGCACGGCGTCCAGCCAAAGGCGAAGGCAAGGCCCAGAAAATAGGCCCCAAAGGCCGATCCACCCTGATCGCCTGCATCCACTCGCATTTCCTGATCCAGAAACTTCAACCGAAACACGCCCAGAAAATGCAGGCCAAAGATGATGACGACAGTGCCTGCCCCCATCTGCAGATAGCTTTGATAACCCAGCAACGTGCGCCCCAAGGCGGATGCGCCCGCACCAAGGATCAAAAACACCGTGGAAAGGCCAAGAATAAAGAACAACGATGCAACCACGGCGCGGCGGCGTGCGATCTGGTCGTCTTCCATCTGCGTGACGCTGACGCCCCCCATATAGGCCAGATAAGGCGGGACGATGGGCAACACGCAGGGGCTGAGGAACGACAGAATGCCCGCCGAAAAGGCGATCAACAGCGCTGGCAGCAGCGACGCGGCGAGGAAGGTTTCTGTCTCAAACATGACCCTCATCTAGCGGGGATCATCGGTGCCGTCACGGGGGCTGTGGTCACAAGACCGTTGAAAGGTGTTTCATTTTGTCCGACATGGGGGGCAGCACCGCCCTTATGATGGAAGGACAGCCCATGACAGACGTGATCGACGCCCGTGGCCTGATGTGCCCCTTGCCTGTCTTGCGCCTTGGGAAAGCCCTGCGCGCGGTGGCATCGGGAGAGGTTGTGACGATCTGGGCGGATGACCCAATCGCCGTGGTCGATATCCCCCATTTCTGCGCCGAAGCTGGGCATGCCCTGATGTCCCAATCGGATACGGGCGCGCACCAGATCTATGTTGTGCGGGCAAAGTAAAACGCCACCCCGAAAACAGGATGGCGTTTTATATCAATCCCCTATGGGGCGACCTTAACGTTTAAGAGACCACCAGCCCCGCCGTTTCGGCTTGGCCTCGTCCGCGGCATCCTCGGCTGCCTGTGGTTCGGGTGCAGCCTGGGGGGCAGGCTCAGCCGGCTTGGATGTGGTCTTGCGACGACGCTTTGGCTTTTCCGCGGCGGCTTCTGCCTCAGGCGTTGGGGCCACAACCTCGGGCGCGGGCGCCTCTGCTGGGGCATCGCCTGCAGCTGGTGCCTCCATCTCAGATGACGTCTCAGCGGCGGCAGGTGCCTTTTTGCGGGTCCGCTTGCGTTTCGGCTTCTCCTCAGGCGTCTCTGCCGCTGGCGCGGCCTCAGCTGCAGGGGCGTCCTCGACAGGCGCTTCGACTGGGGCCTCAACTGCAACCTCCTCCGTCTTTTTGCGACGGCTGCGCGTACGCTTGGGCTTGGGGGCGTCTTCGGTGCCCTCATCCGCCTCTGGGGCGTCTGTCGCGGCTGAGACGTCGCTGTCGGCCTTTTTGCGGCGCGATTTGCGCGCTTTGGGCTTGTCGTCCTGCGGCGCATTATCCGCTTTGGGCTGATCTGCCTCAGCGACATCCTTGGGCGTGTCATCCGTATCGGTCGGCGCATCGTCTTGCGCTTCGGTCTGGCCGCCGGTGTGCCCTTCGGCATTTTCACCGCCGCCCCCGCGACGACGCCGACGCCGACGGCGCCGCTTTTTGGTGGGCGCGTCGCCTTCCCCCTGTTCGGGTGCGGGCGCTGCGTCTGCCTCGGCTTGTGCCTCCATCGGGGCCTCATCCACCTCAGCCATGACGGCTGTGTCAGAGGAAATCACTGCGGTCTCAACCTCAGCCACGATGCGGCTGGCGGTCTTGAACTTCTCCAACGCGAAGTCCGGCGACACCATGTGCGGATCACCTTCCACGCGCACGCTCAGGCCGTAGCGGGCCTCGATCTGGGCGACATGTTCGCGTTTCTGGTTCATCAGGAAGTTGGAAATCGCAATCGGCGCCTTGACCAGCACCTCCTTGGAGCGACCCCGCACGCCTTCTTCTTCCAGCTGACGCAGGATGCCCAAGGCCACGTTGTCATCGGACCGCAACAGGCCCGTGCCATGACAATGGGAACACATCTGGGTGGTCGATTCCAACATGCCCGGACGCAACCGCTGACGCGACATTTCCATCAGGCCAAAGCCGGAAATCCGGCCCACCTGAATGCGCGCGCGGTCGGTCTTGAGCTTTTCCTTCATCCGCTTTTCGACGGCGGCGTTGTTCTTGCGCTCATCCATGTCGATGAAGTCGATCACGATCAGCCCCGCAAGGTCGCGCAGACGGAGCTGGCGGGCGACCTCATCGGCGGCCTCAAGGTTGGTCTTGGTCGCCGTTTGTTCGATCGAGCCTTCCTTGGTGGCGCGGCCAGAGTTCACGTCAATGGCCACCAGCGCCTCAGTCACGCCGATCACGATGTAGCCGCCTGAGGGCAGCTGCACGGTCGGGTTGAACATGCCGCCCAGATAGCTTTCGACCTGATGACGCGCATAAAGCGGCATGGGATCGGTGTAGTTTTTCACGTTTTTGGCGTGGGACGGCATGATCATTTTCATGAAGTCCTTGGCCACACGGTAGCCGGTCTCACCTTCGACGATCACCTCGTCGATTTCTTTGGAATAAAGATCGCGGATCGACCGTTTGATCAGGTTGCCTTCTTCGTAGATCTGCGCAGGCGCGATGGATTTCAGCGTGAGTTCGCGAATCTGTTCCCACAGACGTTGAAGGTATTCATAGTCGCGTTTGATCTCGGTCTTGGTGCGCTGGCTGCCTGCGGTGCGAATGATCAAGCCTGCCCCATCGGGCACGTCCATCTCATTTGCAATCGCCTTGAGCTTCTTGCGATCAGCGGCATTGGTGATCTTGCGGGAAATGCCACCACCGCGCGCGGTGTTGGGCATCAGAACGCAATAACGCCCGGCCAGCGACAGGTAGGTCGTGAGGGCCGCACCCTTGTTGCCGCGTTCTTCTTTGACGACCTGGATCAGCAGGATCTGGCGAACCTTGATGACTTCCTGAATCTTGTACCGTTTCGGGCGCGGTTTGCGCACGGGGCGCACGTCTTCGCTGTCGTCATCATCGGCGACTTTTTCGATGGTGTCGTCTTTTTCGGCGGCATCATCCATGGCCACATAGGGCTTTTCTTCGTCGTCGGCCTCATCCCCTTCGGCAGACCCGCTTTCAGGGGTCTCAACAGGTGTTTCGGAGACCGTCTCCATGGGGGAGGCCCCCTCTTCGAGATCGATGGTCTCCATCCCTGCGATATCGCCGGAGGTTTCTTCTTCGGGCATCTCGGCGGGGGTCTCAGCGGAGGTTTCGGCGGAGGTTTCGGCGGGGTCTGCGGTGGTCACCGCATCCTCATCAGTCGCTTCGACCTCAGCGGCCACGACGTCTTTTTGGGGTTTGCGGCGACGACGGCTGCGCTTGGGCTTTTCGGCCTCGGCCTCCGCTTCGGCCCGCATGGCGTCCGCATAGGCGCGCTCTTCGGCGATCAGCGCCTCACGGTCCGCGACAGGGATCTGGTAATAGTCGGGGTGGATTTCATTGAACGCCAGAAACCCGTGACGGTTGCCGCCATAGTCCACGAACGCCGCCTGCAGCGACGGTTCAACCCGAGTTACTTTTGCAAGATAGATGTTGCCCGCAAGTTGGCGGCGCGATTGGGTTTCGAAGTCGAACTCCTCAACCTTGTTTCCATCCACCACCACGACGCGGGTTTCCTCCGCGTGGGTGGCATCGATAAGCATTTTCTTAGCCATAAGTTCCGTTCGCACAGCCCAATTGGCCGCACCCCTGGGGGTCCGGCCGGTTTGTCACTGTGTCCAATATTGGCGATGGGCGCGACAGATGGGGCACGAACCGATTGGTTCGCCGCACCGTGTGTTATCTGTTCCGCGCGCATCATCGCGTTTGCTCTCCGACATCTGCACGATGTGCGATGTCCGTTTCAGGCCCAAAGGTGGCAAAGTCCATTTCGGTCTCAGGCCGTGGCCCTTGGGCTGTTCATCTGACCTGCCCTTTAAAACAAAGGCTGGATCACATTCATCGGTCCGGTTCGTGGGGTGGCGCTCTGTCAGACAGATGTCCAATCTAGGCCCACTCCGGTCACATCCGGAAAATCTCACCGGCCTTTTGACGTTCCATCACGTCAACCTGCCGTCCCTCATACATAGGTGACAATGTGGGCGCTTTACAACGTGAAAGTGTCCTGAGACATCAATTGCCGCCCGCCGCACAGGGATCGGGCGGGAAAAAAGCGTCATCTTGCGGGGCATCGCAGAACCACGCGCGCACGCGGTCGCGGTTTTCAAAGAGTGGCGGGTGGTAGTGAAATTGCGTGTGAACGGGCCACACGAAAGGCGGCTCTTGGTGAAACTGCACCGTCAAAAGCCGCGCGATGGGGGCTTGGCCCGCCGTGGGCCAGCCCTCAAACACCATGTAGGCAAACCGCACGGTATGCGGCAGCTTTTCTGCCAACCCGAAGGCATCCGCGTATTCAAACGCGATGAAACTTTCGTCGGCCAGCACGGTATAATCAACGTCCGGCAGGCGGCGCGTCTCTGCCACCGGATCCGCATAGGTGAACCCGTTGGCATCTTCTGCCGGAGCGGTCATCTCAACCTCATGGATCACGGGATCTTGCGCGATGGCATCGAATGGCCAGGCAATATCAGGGTGATGGTAAGACAGGTTTTCACTGCCCGTCCAGAACGCACGCGCCAAGCCACCGTGGCGCAGGGCATGGCCGCAGACGTTATCGCCACAAATGGTCGACCCGCTTTCGACAAAAATGACCGTCTTGCCCGCAAAATCGATGGTGCCTGGCGCGAATGATAACGCCTCCACGCCGGCACGGCGCGACTGGGCGTCAAAATAAGACGGCACCGCAGGCCAGATGCCCACAGCAAGGGCCACGGCCAGGATCGCAAGCCCGGTTTTCGCATACCCTTTGGCAAGGGCCACAAGGATCGCGATCCCGACGAGAGCCACCAGCAGGGCAAAGCCGCCATAAATGATCAGATAGGCCAGTCCCATAAGCGCCCCCCCCGGTTGCCTTCAGGCAGGGTGCGGCATGAGCCCAAGATTGTGAACCGCCTGCCCCAAATCATGCGCCACACGTTGCCCCAACTGTGGCAGAGGTACGTCAGGGCGCAAATCAGGGATTTGCGTCGTCACACAGCCGGCGGCGACCGCCGCCTGTGTGCCCGTATCGCTGTCTTCAAAGGCCGCACAACGCGCCGGATCAACACCAAGGGTGCGCGCGGCCTGCAGATAGGGCGCGGGGTCGGGTTTGTTGGCTGCAACCTCATCCCCCGCCACGACCAGTTCGAAGTGGTGCAAAAGGCCGGCAGACTGAAGATGCTCCACCGCTGGGGCCCGTTTGGTTGACGTGACCACGGCCATTCGGTGGCCCGCCTGCGCCAATGCGGGGATCACCTGCCCCACCTGTGGGCGCAGGGGCACGGGGCCCTGCCGTTGGGTCCGGTTCGCCTCCCGCCAGGTGCGATCAAAGGCGGCCACATCCACACCGGCAGGCACAAAATCCGCCAGCGCAGCGGTGGTCTTTTCCGCCGATGTGCCGATCAGGGTCAGGAAAAACGCACGCACGGCGGCATCGTCGTATCCAAACGGGGCGGCGACCTTGACCAACGCCTCCATAAACAGCCGTTCGGTGTCCAGCAGCAAGCCGTCCATGTCAAACAGCAGCGCCTCATACAGGCGCAGGCAAGTCTCAGCCAAGGTAGTCAGACCGTTGCAGGCCGTATTTGGCCATCTTTTCGTTCAGCGTCCGGCGCGGCAGGCACAGCTCTTCCATGACATTGACGATGCTGCCCTTGTGGCGACGCATGGTGTTGTCGATCAACATGCGCTCAAACGCCTCGACGAATTCTTTCAGCGGCTTTCCTTCGGTCGTCATGGCGGGCTGGACGTCTTCGTCCTCCGTCATCAACAGCGACGCAATGGTGCCGGATCCGCGCCGGTTCTGCAGCACGGCCCGTTCGGCCACATTATACAGCTGCCGCACATTGCCGGGCCACGGGGCCTGCAACAGCTGTGCGGCCTCCTGCGCGCTCACCTGAGGGGCATCACAGCCGTATTCTTCGGCAAACTGTTCCCCCAATCGGGTGAACAACGTCAGGATGTCTTCGCCCCGCGCGCGCAGGGGCGGAACCGTGATGCGCAACGCGGCCAAGCGGTAGAACAAATCAGGGCGCAGCACGCTTTCGCAGGTCTTGCCTTCGTCGTTGAGGTTACAAATCGCCACGATCCGCGTCTCAGCCGGGGTGCCTTGTTCATTGATGGCCGTCAGCAGACGCGATTGCGTGGCCGTGCTCAGCGCCTCGATATCTTCGAGGACAAGCGTGCCGCCCCGCGCCTCTTCCATGGCCGGAATGGGATCATCCTGACCCGCAGGGCCAAACAGACGTTTGGCCAGCGTGTCTTCGTCATAAGCGGCACAGGAAATCAATACGAACTTCTTGTTGGCCCGCGCCCCCACCGCATGCAACGCATGGGCGACAAGCGTTTTGCCGGTGCCTGTCTCGCCCTCAATCAGGACGTGACCGTCCGCCTGCCCCAGATCAAGGATGTCCTCTTTCAGCCGTTCCATCACCGGCGACGCGCCAATCAGCTTTTTCATCAAGGCGCCGCCGTCCGACAGCTCCCGGCGCAGTTCACGGTTGTCCAACGTCAGTCGCCGTGCGGTCGTGGCCTTTTTCGCCAATTCGGTCATTCGGTCGGGGTTGAACGGCTTTTCCAGAAAATCGAATGCACCAATGCGCATCGCCTCAACCGCCATGGGCACATCGCCGTGCCCTGTGATCATGATTACAGGCAGGCTGCTGTCCACACCTTTCAGCTTTTTCAGGAACTGCATCCCGTCCATGCCAGGCATCTTGATGTCACTGACCACGATGCCCGGATAATCGGTGCCCACCCCCTTGAGCGCGTCTTCGGCGCTGGCGAAGGTTTCCGTGTCATAGCCCGACAGGGCCAACCACTGGCTGATCGATTGACGCATGTCCTGTTCGTCGTCGACGATGGCGATTTTCATGGCTTGGGCCATTGGGATTACTCCGCTGCTTCTATGTCTGCACCTAAGATAGGCAGTTCCACCTCAAAAACAGCCCCACCCCGCACAGAGTTGCGCGCCGTCAGCCTGCCGCCAAAGTCGGACACGATGCCGGATGAGATGGCAAGACCCAAGCCCGTGCCGTCGCCGGGCTGTTTGGTCGTGTAGAACGGCTCAAACAACTCATCCAGGTCTTCGATCCCCGTTCCATTGTCCCTCACGGACAGACGGGCCACGTCCCCCTGTGCCAGCAAAATTTCGATCGTCGGCTCGGACGTGGTTTTTGTGGCGTCCACGGCGTTGCGCAGCAGGTTGATGATGACCTGTTCCAGACGCATCCGGTCGGCGTGGATCATGACAGGCTGGTCCGGCAAAACGCGGCCAATGGCGACCTGACGTTGGCGCAACTGCGGCTCCATCATCGCCAGTGCGGACAGCACCGCGTCCTTAACATCAACGGGTTGCAGGCTGTCGCCCCCCTTTCGGGCGTAGGATTTCAGCTGCTTGGTGATGGCCCCCATCCGTTCGATCAAACTGTCGATCCGGTGGACGGCGGCCACAGCCTCATCAGGCCTGTCACGGGTGATCAAAAGACGTGCGCCCGCAAGGTAGGTTTTCATGGCCGCAAGGGGTTGGTTCAGCTCATGGCTGACAGCCGCCGACATCTCCCCCAAGGCGGCCAGTTTCGATGTCTGGGCGACGGTCCGTTCAGCGACCTCAAGGTCCTTTTCGACCTTCTCCCTCTCGGCGATTTCCCGCTGGAGGCGGACGTTCAACTGGCGAAGCTCTGCCGATTCCCGTTGGAACATGCGGGCGGCCATGTTGGATCGGCGCGACAAAAACCAGAACAGGCCCGCCAGCAAAATGGCAAAGCCCATGATTTCAAGCGCCAGAATGGTGTTCACCCGTTCGCGCACCGACTGGAACGTGGTAAAGCTGACGACGCGCCAGCCCTGGAACGGCACGCGCACCTCTTGGCGCATCACACCATCGCCGCGCAGATAGGCATCAATGGGCAGCGCGGACCAATCCGGCGTGGCCCTCAGCGCGCGTTCAATGGCGGTTTGGGGTTCCTGCAAGGCAATGGCCTCTTCCTCCATCCGGCCCCGCCACCGCGGCTCTGTCGACAAAATGGCGCGGCCCGTGCTGTCCAGCACCATGACAGCATCCGAAATCCCCGCCCAGGATCGTTCCAACTTGGCCAAATCAACCCCGACAGACACAACGCCCAACGCAAGGCCGCCATCATCCACACGGCGCGAATAGGTAAAAGAAAACCCGCCCTCGTCCCGTTCATCCACGGTGAACGTTGTTATGTTGGACCGCATCGCATCCACAAACGACTGCTGATTGCGCTGGTTTTCCCCCAACCGTTCGCGGTTGGTGGCGGCCACAATGCGACCCTCGGTGTCCATCAAGACCAGCGACGCGGCCCCGATTTCGTCAACGAAAGACAACAGCCGCGCGGTCGATTGGGTATAATCCTCGGAATTGAGGGCACCAATCAATGCAGGATCGCGTGCCAACAGCTGCGGCACGATGGAATTGCGCTGCAACTCACTCAGTAGGTTGGCGGAATACAGCGCCAAGCGGACCTCAGCCGCGCCACGGGTCCGTTCCGTAAAGCGTTCGGTCAGCAGCCTGTTTGAAATCACAACAACCACACAGGCCACGCAGACCAACGCCATCACGATCAAACGCGCTGACCACGCATGAGAGATGCGCCGCCGCTTCATCCAGCCGCCAGTGTGTTACCCCAAGTCATGGCGCGACCTTACAGGCCCGGGGCGCACCCGTCCATTCACCCCTTAGGCTGAGGCCAGCTGCCCCATCAAACCGGCAAAAAGACGCTGACCGTCCGTGTTGCCATGGGACTCCTCAAACGCGCGTTCGGGGTGGGGCATCATGCCCAGCACACGGCGGTTTTCGGACAGAATGCCTGCGATATCCGCACGGCTGCCGTTGGGATTGTCGGTGTAGGTAAAAGCCACACGGTCCTCGCCTTGCAGACGGGTAACCACGTCGTCATCGGCAAAATAATTGCCATCATGGTGGGCAATCGGCACGCCGATCTCAGATCCGGCGGTGTACCCTTCGGTGTAGGCAGAGGCCGAGGTTTCGACCTTCAAACCCACAGTGCGGCAAATGTATTTCAGCCCCGCATTGCGCAACAGCGCACCGGGCAACAAACCGGTTTCCGTCAGCACCTGAAAGCCATTGCAGACGCCTAGAACATATCCGCCCCGTTCGGCATGATCGACAATCGCACGACACACTGGCGAATTGGCCGCAATGGCCCCACACCGCAGATAATCGCCAAACGAAAAGCCGCCCGGAATGGCGACCAGATCAATGCCATCCGGCAGACCGTTGTCCTTGTGCCAGACAATCTGCACATCCGCACCCGATGCCTCCAGCGCCACCGCCATGTCGCGGTCACAGTTAGATCCGGGAAACTGAACAACAGCCGCCTTCATAGCATTTCAATCCGGTAGCTTTCGATCACAGTATTGGCCAACAGCTTTTCACACATCTCACCCACCTGCGCCTCCGTGGCGCCGTCGGCCAGATCCAGCTCGATCACCTTGCCCTGGCGGACGCCCTCGACGCCCTCAAACCCCAAAGCGCCCAGCGCGTGTTTCACCGCCGCCCCCTGAGGGTCCAGAACGCCATTTTTCAACATTACATGCACGCGGGCTTTCATCGCATCGTGTCCTTTATTCATCTGACCAGAAAAACTCAATATTCCGGCGCTTCAGTTCAAGCGGTTCAGTTAATCAATGTGGGCTTCGTGATCGGCTGGCCGGACTTGGGCAGCACGCCCAGACGCCGCGCGACCTCTGTGTAGGCGTCGTTCAGATCGCCCAGATCGCGGCGGAACACGTCCTTGTCCAACTTGCGGTCGGTTTCAATATCCCACAAACGGCAGCTGTCGGGGCTGATTTCATCCGCCACGATCAGCCGCATGAAATCGTTTTCCCAAACGCGGCCGACCTCGATTTTGAAATCAACCAGCTTGATCCCCACGCCATGCATGACACCGGCCATAAAATCATTGACCCGCAGCGCCAGCGCCACGATGTCGTCCAGATCCTGCTGCGTGGCCCACCCAAAGGCGATGATGTATTCTTCGGGCACCAAAGGATCACCCAAGCTGTCGTCCTTGTAGGAAAACTCGACAATCGGGCGCGGCAGCGCTGTGCCCTCTTCCAGCCCCAGACGTTGCGCCATGGTGCCCGCCGCAAAATTGCGCACGATCACCTCAAGCGGCACGATCTCAACCTGGCGGATCAGCTGTTCGCGCATGTTCAGACGTTTGATGAAATGCGTGGGCACGCCGATGCGCTGCAGGCCTGTCATGAAAAACTCGGACAACCGGTTGTTCAACACACCTTTGCCGTCGATGACGTCTTTCTTTTCGGCATTGAACGCGGTGGCGTCATCCTTGAAGTATTGCACCAATGTGCCGGGCTCGGGGCCCTCGTACAAAATCTTCGCTTTGCCTTCATACACCAGTTTGCGACGTGCCATGCTGTCTCCTGCACCCCGGGGCGTCAGCATTGGATCAAAGGCGATCCCGCAGCCCCCTTGCGCGCCTCATAATCCAAGCCCCCCTTGCGGGCAAGCGTCACGAAGGCCATATCTGGTGCAAAGACGCGCGGCAGGCCCGCCGTGCTTAAAAAGGGAGCCTTTAATGTCATCTTTCGACGATCGCGAAAACGCGTTTGAAAACAAATTCGCCCACGAAGCTGAAATGCAATTCAAAGCTGAAGCACGTCGCAACAAATTGCTGGGCCTTTGGGCCGCGGATCTGATGGGCAAAGACGCCGACGCCGCCGCAGACTACGCCAAAGAGGTCGTTAAGGCCGATTTCGAAGAGGCAGGCGACGAAGACGTCTACCGCAAGCTTTTTGCGGACGTGGGCCATCTGGCAAATGAGGCGACGATTCGCGCTAAAATGACCGAACTGATGGCCGTGGCCAAAGCCCAACTGATGGACGAAGCGTAAGAACGCAGTCCAATATTTGCCGCGACAATAGGTCAGGATGGTCACCCCCGTCCTGACCTTTACTTTATCTGAAGGTTTAAGGGTCAGGGTCCGGCCTGGGGGCGGGCCTGAGACAGGCTGGCAAAGGTGTAGGGGTCTACCATCGTGCAACGGATCATTCCGTCAGGTGCAAAGCGAACGCGTTGGGCGTCGATGGTATGGCGCACCGTACCTGTATTAGCCCTCGCCATTTTTGGGACGCTGTTTGCGCGTCACATGCTCAGCCTTGATGTCGCTGACCTGCGCACCGCATTTGAAAAAATCACATGGGGCCAATGGGCGATGGCCGCAGGGTTCACCGCGCTGAGTTTTCGCGCCGTTGGCACCTACGATGTCCTCGTCCACCGCATCCTGAACACCGGACAGCCGGAACCACAGGCCCGCACCGCAGGCATATTGGCCATCGCCATTGCGCAAACCGTGGGGTTTGGCGCGCTGTCTGGCGGATTGGTGCGCTGGCGCTGCATGCCCGAGTTGGGCGGCATGGCCATTGCGCGGCTGTCTGCCATCGTCAGCGTGACATTTCTTGCAGCCCTTGCAGCCGTCTCAGCGGTCGTGGTGCCTCTGTCGGGGGTGCTGCCCGTGTCAACGGGGGCTGTCGCTGGCGGTTTGGCGGCCCTGTTGGGGCTTGTGGTGTTGGGCCGCTTGGCGCACCGGATTGGCTGGATCGAACAGCGGCTCAGGTTTCAGGTCATCGCCGCCTTGTTGCTGGCCACGGCGATCGACACATTGGCGGCTGCTGCGGCCTTGTGGGTTTTATGGCCTGATGGCACCCCGTTTGGCATGCTGTTTGGCGCTTACCTTGTGGCGCTGGGGGCGGGATTGGTGTCAAACTCGCCCGGCGGGATCGGTGCATTCGATTTGACGTTGCTGGCGCTTTTGCCGCTGACGGATGCCGCCCCCGCGACATGCGCCCTTCTGGCCTTTCGCATCGTCTATTATCTTTTGCCCGCCGCGATTGCACTGGCCCTGCTGGCACGCCCCAAGCGCCGCGCCGGAGGGCCATTTGCCGCCCATCCTGAGGGGACGCTGGCCATGCAAAACGCCCATGTTGACACCATCGCAAAGCGTGAGGTTTTGACCCTGCCCGCCTTCGGCGTCCGGCCTGTATTCGGCGATCTTCCGATGGGCTTGTCGCCACACGACATCTCCACACCTCTTTACAAATGCTCCAACACCCAAGCGGCCCGCGCCCGCCGTGCGGGCTGGACTGTGCTGCGCTGCGCCGAAGACGCGCTGATCGATGTGGCCAAATGGTCGCTGGGCGGCCCAGATAAACGTCAGCTGCGCCGCGCCCTGAATTCCGCTGAGGCCGCGGGGATTACGGTGTCCCGTGCAACAGACCTGCAGGCCTTACGGCCTGTGGCAGAGGTATGGGCGCGCCGTCATGGCGGCGAACGGGGCCTGTCGATGGGCCGGTTTGATCCGGCATATCTGGCCCACCAACACGTCTTTGTGGCCCGCCAGCGGGGGCAGATCATCGCCTTTATCAGCCTGCACGCAGGCAATGACCATTGGACCCTCGATCTGATGCGCCACGAAGCGGATTGCCCCAAGGGCACGATGCACGCGCTGGTGACCCACGCGATCACCGCCGCCAAAGACGCAGGGCTTACAGAACTCTCGCTCGCTGCCGTACCCGCGCCCGCGCAGCATTTGCCGTTCGCACGTAAGGCCCTGCGCGACAGCGCGGGCCTGCGCCGGTTCAAAACCGCATTCGCCCCTGTCTGGCACCCCCGCTATATTGCCGCATCCGGCCCGATCCGGCTGGGCTATACCATGCTCGCGCTGGCGCTGCGCATTCATCACCCGCCAGCCCTTCCAAATACACCTCAGCATCTTGATGAGGATTTTTCATTTGAGCCCACATCGCGCGCGTGCGAGGGGCTGGGGACCAACTGAAAAGGTCCCCCGATGACAAACGCGCTGTCCCATCTTCTCTCGACACAAGACTGGCTGTTGGCCGATGGTGCGACGGGCACAACCCTGTTCAACATGGGATTGCAATCGGGTGACGCACCTGAATTCTGGAACATTGAGCACCGCGACCGGATCACCGCCCTTTATCAGGGGGCGATTGACGCGGGATCAGACATGTTTCTCACCAACACCTTTGGCGGCAATGCCTCACGGCTAAAACTGCATGGCGGCGAAACTCAGGTGCATGAGATCAACAAAATCGCCGCTGAAATCGGCCGCGACGTGGCAGACAAGGCGGGGCGCACAGTCGTCGTTGCGGGCTCTGTCGGCCCAACCGGTGAGATCATGCAGCCCATGGGGTCCCTCACCCACGCCATCGCGGTTGAGATGTTTCACGAACAGGCCGAGGGGCTTAAAGCGGGCGGCGCAGATGTTCTCTGGGTTGAGACGATTTCTGCCGGTGAAGAATTCAAAGCCGCGGCTGAGGCCTTTGCGCTGGCTGACATGCCATGGTGCGGCACGATGAGCTTTGACACAGCCGGGCGCACGATGATGGGCCTGACCAGCGCCGAATTGGTGAAACTCGTCGGAAAACTGCCCAACGCGCCCTTGGCCTTCGGGGCAAATTGCGGCGTGGGTGCATCGGACCTGCTGCGCACCGTAGCAGGGTTCCGCGCGGCCTCGCCAGCACTGCCGATCATCGCCAAGGGCAATGCCGGCATCCCCAAATACGTCGACGGCCACATCCATTACGATGGCACGCCCGAGCTGATGGCCGATTACGCCTGTCTGGCCCGCGACAGCGGCGCAACGATCATCGGTGGCTGCTGTGGTACGACGCCCGATCACTTGCGGGCGATGCGCGCGGCCCTTGAAACACGGCCCAAGGCTGCTGCGCCGTCCTTGGACACGATCGCTGCGGCATTGGGTGGGTTTTCATCCGTGTCGGACGGCACCGATGGGGCGGGCCCTGTCCGCGCGGCCCGTCGCGGCCGGAGGCGCGCAGGATAAAAGCGGCCGGAGGCGCGCAGGATAAAAGCGGCCGGAGGCGTGTTGGATAAAAACGGCCGAAGGCGCGTAGGGGGAGCGGGTGCCGAACGTGTGCACGAGGGCTTCCCCCAGTCCCAGTTCCGGCCTAGGCTGATGCGCAACCGCAGGAGGCCGCATTGACCCAACCCAAAGCCGCACTCAATTACGTCGAAGTGACCTCCCCCAAACCCGAGGACACCCGCGCCTTTATGGACGCGGCCTTTGGCTGGACGTTTGTGGACTACGGCCCCGACTACACTGACATCCAAGGCGCAGGCATCGGCGGCGGCATTGAACGTGGCGCATTGCGCGCACCCCTGCCCGTCATCGAAACCGATGATCTGGAGGCGATGTATACCCGCGTCAAACAGGCCGGTGCCACCATTACCGTAGAACCCTTCGATTTTCCCGGTGGCCGACGCTTTCAGTTCACCGAACCGGGTGGCACCGAGATGGCCGTCTGGATCACCACCTGATCGCGCCTAAAACAGCGCCAACTGGTCGCCTTTGGCAAAGGGGGCCTCAAACAAATCCGTGCGCAAGGCGGGCAGCCGATCCGACAACCCCAACCTCTCACGCGCAACCCGCAGGCGCAGACGCATCTGGTTGGCCCAGATCCCCTGCCCTGTCATCCGCGTTCCGAACTTTGCCTCATACAGCTGCCCGCCGTGTAATTCGCGCACCCGGTTCAGAATGCGTTTGGCGCGGTCGGGAAAATGCGTCTCTGCCCAGTCTTGAAACAGAGGTGCCACCTCAGACGGAAGGCGCAACATAATGGCCGAGGCCGCCTGGGCCCCGGCATCGCGCGCAGCGGTCAGGATGCCTTCGAGTTCATGATCCGTCAGCGCGGGCACCATCGGCGAGGCCGCGACCTTCACCGGCACACCGGCCGCAGCCAGCCGTTCGATCACCTTCAGCCGTCGCGCGGGTGACGGCACCCGTGGCTCCATCACCCGCGCGATGGCCGGATCAAGCGTGGTCACGGAAAGACCCACAGACACCAAACCGTCCGACGCCAAGTCGCGCAGAATGTCGATGTCGCGTTCGATCAACGTGCCCTTTGTCACAATGCCCACCGGATGCCGGAAATCGCGCAACACCCCCAACAGCGCGCGCATGATGCGATAGTCCGTCTCGATAGGCTGATAGGGATCCGTATAGGTCCCGATCGCAAGCGTTGCGGGGCGATAACTGCGCCTGCGCAACTCCTGATCCAAGACCTCCGCCGCCTTTGGGCGCGCGACCAGACGGCTTTCAAAATCCTGCCCCGGCGACAGCCCCAACCAGGCATGCCCCGGCCGCGCAAAGCAATAGACGCACCCGTGTTCGCACCCGCGATAGGGATTCACGCTGCGATCAAAGGGCACATCGGGTGAGGTGTTGCGCGAGATAACTGTGCGCGGCACTTCTTCGGCCACTTCGGTGCGCAACACCGCCTCCTCCGGCGTGTCCCATCCGTCATCGACGGCCACCCGGGCATAGGGTTCAAACCGGCCAACGATATTGGTCCCCGCACCGCGGCCCCGCGCGTCTCCGCGCCTCAGATCATGAAGTTCAGACATGAGTCAAATATAGAACAAATGCAGAACAAATAAACAAGCCTCACAACGATCCCGCAAAGTATTCATTTGCATACGGGTCGCCCGTGCGGCACCACTTGTCGCAATCGGTTCAGACCGCCTGCGTCAATCCGGCGCAAATGACTAAGGATTATAGGAGATTTGCCAATGTCTGACGAAGAAGACGACATCATCCTCTCTGAGCTGAACGACGAAGACCTCGTCGCGCAGATGTTTGACGACCTTTATGATGGTCTGAAAGAAGAGATCGAAGAAGGTGTGAACATCCTTCTGGAACGCGGCTGGCAGCCCTATGACATCCTGACCAAGGCGCTTGTCGGCGGGATGACCATCGTCGGCCACGATTTCCGCGACGGTATCTTGTTTGTCCCTGAGGTGTTGTTGGCCGCCAATGCGATGAAGGGCGGCATGTCCATCCTGAAACCGCTTCTGGCCGAAACCGGCGCCCCGCGCGTGGGCAAAATGGTCATCGGCACCGTCAAGGGCGACATCCACGACATCGGCAAGAACCTTGTGTCCATGATGATGGAAGGCGCTGGATTTGAGGTTGTCGATCTGGGCATCAACAACCCGGTTGAAAACTACATGGAAGCCCTCAAGGAAGAACAGCCCGACATCCTCGGCATGTCCGCCCTTTTGACAACGACGATGCCCTATATGAAGGTTGTCATCGACACCATGGTCGAAGAAGGCGTGCGCGATGATTACACCGTGCTGGTGGGTGGCGCGCCGCTCAACGAGGAATTCGGCAAAGCCATCGGCGCGGACGCCTATTGCCGCGACGCTGCTGTTGCAGTGGAAACCGCCAAGACATTCATGGCGCGTAAGCACAATCAAGGCGTCACAGCCTAAATCGCCTGCGATCTGACTTTACGAACCGCGCCCCCTGTCCCAAAGTCAGGGGGCGTTTTCCGTTCAAAGGACCCAAAACATGCTGACCCTCTTTGCTGCCAAAAACACCGTCGCCTTCGCCAGCCACATCGCGCTTGAGGAAACGGGCCTGGCCTATCAGATCAACTGGATCAGCTTTGCGGATGGCGACCAACTCAAACCCGACTACCTTGCGCTAAATCCCAAGGGCCGCGTGCCTGCCCTTGTCACCGACGACGGCGTGTTGACCGAAACACCCGCGACCCTTGAATATATCGCCGAAACATCCGGCCAGCTGATGCCCGACACCGCCTTCGACCGCGCCAAAGTGCGCGAGATGCTCAGCTATTGCACCTCGACCTTCCATGTGAACCACGCCCATAAAATGCGTGGTGCACGCTGGTCAGATGATGTGGCAGCCCAGGCCACCATGCAGGCCAAAGTGCCGCAAACCATGGCCGCAAGTTGTGCCTACATCGAAGATCAGCTGACAGGCGATTGGGTCGCGGGCGCCTATTCGATTGCGGACATTCACGTGCACACCATCTGCCGCTGGCTTGAAGGCGACGGCGTCGACATCGCCGACTACCCAAAACTCCACGCCCATTTCGGCCGAATGCAGGCCCGAGCCGCCGTCAGGAGGGTCTCTGACGCTCATGGATGACACGACGCTTACCACCCATGGTCTGACCGCAAAAACAGGCGGGCGCATCCTGCTGCTGGCCTGTGGGGCTCTGGCTCGTGAAATCCTCGACCTGATCAAGATCAACCGGTGGGATCATATGGATCTGCACTGCCTGCCCGCAATCCTGCACGTCTATCCGGACCGCATTCCTGATGCCGTCGATCAGGCCATCACAAAACACCGCGCCGCCTATGACGACATCTTCGTCGTCTACGCCGATTGCGGGACCGGCGGCCTGCTGCAACAGGTCTGCGATGCGCATGATGTCAAAATGGTCGCAGGGCCCCATTGCTATTCTTTCTTCGAAGGCAACACAGCTTTTGCAGCACAAGACGAAGTGACAGCCTTCTACCTCACAGACTTCCTCGTCCGCCAGTTCGATGCTTTCGTGATCAAACCCCTCGGGCTCGACCGCCACCCTGACCTTCGGGATATGTATTTCGGCAATTATACCAAATTGGTCTATCAATCCCAAACCAAAGACGAAGGCTTGATCGCCCTCGCGCAAACCCACGCCGCCCGTTTGGGTCTTGCGTTCGAACACCGGCATACCGGCTACGGCGATCTGGCCACCGCGCTATCGGATCAGGCATAACGCCCCCCTTCATCTGACCAGAAAAACTCAAGCCAAACGGGTCGGCGGGCGGGCGCTTTTGGCGCAGCCAAACAGTCCGCTACGCCGTAACCGACCGGATCCGTTCGATCATGGCGCGCAACCCGTTGGACCGCTGGGCGGACAGATGATCATTCAGCCCCAGTCGTTCGAATTCCGCCCGTGCATCGACGCGCTGCACGTCCTCCACGCTCAACCCGTTATACAGCGCACGCAGAATCGCAATCAGGCCGCTGACGATCATCGCATCGCTGGCCCCCTTGAACGTGAACACGCCCCCCTCCACCTGCGGCACCAACCAGACCTGCGACGCGCAACCATCCACTTTGGTCGCGGGCACCTTAAAGGCGTCGTCCAGCGGGTCCATTTCGCGCCCCATATCGATGACATGGGCATAGCGGTCTTCCCAATCGTCCAGAAACTCAAACGTTTCGGCAATCTCTTCAAAGGCTTCGGTGGCCATGGCGCTGTCCTTCTCAACTCTCCCTTCGATCTAGGCCCCCCCTTCCCAAAGGTCCAGTGCCCGCTTTTCATGACCCGTAACTTACGTTAGACAATTTCCAAGGGGCTCGCGCCCCGGACGACAAAAGGGGCACATCCATGATCCGCGCAACTCTTCTTGGCACCGCTGTGATGCTCACTGTCACGGGCTGTGCCCGCGTGGCCGAAAGCCGTTTCAACCCGCTCAACTGGTTTGGCCCCAGCGAAAGCGCGCCGGTGCAGGCTGTAACAAGCGATGTTCGCCCGCTGGTGCCCGAAGGCCGTCAAACCATCGTGATCGACAACCGGTCTTTGGTTCAAAGCGTCACATCGCTCAGTGTGGACCGCACGACAACAGGCGCCATCGTGCGCGCCACGGGCGTGGCCCCGACCGTGGGGTTTTACAACGCTGAATTGGTGCCAACGGGCGTTGACGGCGGCGTTCTAACGCTTGCATTCCGCGCACAAGCGCCGGAGGGTTTCAGTGCAGATGGCAGCGCACGCGCCCGCCAAATTTCGGCAGCTTATGTGATGGATATGTCTGAGCTGGCCGCGGTGCGTTCTGTCCGCGTGCAGGCCGCATCCAATGCCCGCGTGGCGCGGCGCTAAGTCCCGCCCGTCCTAAATCTCGAAGGTTACGACCTTTTCGCCCTTCACGGCCAAACCGATCTCACCGTTGCACAGGCGCAGCGCATCCGCGCCAAACACCTCTTTGCGCCAGCCGCGCAGGGCCTGTACATCGCGCACCCCACCGGCAATGGCATCCAGATCGGCACTGGTCGCGATCAGCTTTTGCGCGACACCCTCGTTGTCGGCCTTTGATTTCACCAACACCCGTAGCATATCCGCCAAAGCGGGGTTCACCTGCAGCTTTTCGCGCGGGCTCTCGCTGCGCGGCATGTCCTCGGGTTTGACCGCCAAACCGGCTTTCACGGCGTCCAAAATGCCTGCAGCAATGTCCCCCTTGCGGGCCTCGCGCAGCAACAAACGGGACCGCCCCAGATCCTTTTCCGACTGCGGCTTGGTTGACGCGATCTCAACCAGCGCGTCGTCTTTGAACACGCGGTTGCGGGGGATGTTGCGCGCTTGGGCGTGGGCCTCACGGAACTGGGCCAATTCACGCACCACCGCCAGAAACTTGCCGGAATTTGTGCGGGTCTTCACGCGTTTCCACGCGTTGGCGGGATCGACGCGATAGGTCGCCGGATCGTTGAGAACGGCCATTTCCTCGGCCACCCATTTCTTTCGTCCTGATTTGGCAAGGTGGTCCGACAAGAATTCGTAAATCACCCGCAAATGGGTGACATCTGCCAGTGCGTATTTCTTTTGCGCATCGGTCAACGGACGCCGTGACCAATCGGTAAAACGGGATGATTTGTCCACGCTGTCCCGCGCAATCTTGCGCACCAAGGTCTCATAGCCCGCCTGTTCGCCAAACCCGCAGACCATGGCGGCCACTTGGGTGTCAAACAGCGGTGTCGGGATAATCCCCTGATCCACAAAGAAAATCTCAAGGTCCTGACGGGCGGCGTGAAACACCTTCACCACGCCTGCATCCTGAAACAGATCATAAAGCGGCGCTAGATCAAGCCCCTCGACCAGCGGATCAACCAACACGGCGTCGTCTTCACCATCCCCGTTGAAGGCCAGCTGGATCAGACAAAGCTTTGAGTAATAGGTGCGTTCGCGCAGAAATTCGGTGTCGACGGTGACGTATGGATGCTTTGCGGCCTCTTCGCAGAACGCGGCAAGGTCTTGGGTCGTCGTGATCGTCTTCATCCGGTGCCTTCTTATATGTCTTTCGCGGGCTTTTCTCGCTCGGGTGTCGCAACCTTAGGGCATCACGGGCGCAGATGGAAGATAGACAGGCGTGCGGTCCCCCATCACGTAGCGCCGCAGCACCGCCGGGTACAGCTGATGTTCCAAGGGCAGCAACCGCTGGGCCAGGGTTTCGGGCGTGTCATCGGCCACAACCTCAATCCGCGCCTGTCCCAAAATCGGGCCATCATCCAGATCTGCCGTCACCTCATGCACGCTGCAGCCGTGATTTGTATCGCCAGCCTCAAGCGCGCGGGCGTGGGTGTGCAGGCCTTTGTATTTGGGCAAAAGCGACGGATGGATGTTTAGCATTCGCCCTGCATACTGCCCAACAAAACCTGCACCCAAGATGCGCATGAACCCTGCAAGGCACACAAAGTCGGGTTGATATTCTTCAAGTGATGCATGAAGTGCGCCCTCGAACCCATTGCGATCCTTTGGAAAATCTCGATGATCTACCACGGCCGTCGGGATCCCAAGCGCAGCTGCCTTTGCCAGCCCGCCCGCATCCGGATCATTGGCTATGACAACACACGGCCGCGCGGGATGGTCCCCCACCATGCTTTCAGCCAGCGCCACCATGTTTGACCCGCCACCCGATATCAGAATGGCGACCCGTTTCACAAAAGCGATCCTTTATACCGCACGCCGTCGCCTTCGGTGATCTTGCCAATCTCAACGACATCATGGCCGGCGGCGGCCAAAGCATAACACGCGGCGCCTTCGGCCCCCGGCTTCACGACGGCGACCATGCCAATCCCACAATTAAAGGTCTTGAGCATTTCCGCCTCATCAAGACCGCCCTCCTCGGCCAGCCATTTGAACACCGGCAACATCGTCCAGGCGTTCAGATCAATGTCAGCGCCAAGCCCCTGAGGCAACACACGTGGCAGGTTTTCAGTCAAACCGCCCCCCGTGATATGGGCCAGCGCGCGCACATCACCAGGTTCTGTCTTCAAAACATCCACGGCACCTTTGACATACAGCGCCGTTGGGGCCAGCAAAGCCTCACCCAATGTGCCCTCCCCAAACGGAGAGGCATCGGCCCAATCAAGGCCAGAGCGTTCGACGATCTTGCGGACCAATGAATAGCCGTTGGAATGCACACCGTTGGACCCCAGGCCCAACAGGATATCCCCCTTTGCGACCCCCTTGGGCAGCTCCGTGCCACGCTCCATCGCGCCGACGCTAAAGCCCGCCAGATCAAAATCACCTTCAGGGTACATGCCCGGCATCTCGGCGGTTTCGCCCCCGATCAAGGCACAGCCCGACAGTTCACAGCCTTTGGCGATTCCGTTGATGATACGGGTGGCCTGATCCAGCTCCAACTTACCGGTCGCAAAGTAATCAAGGAAAAACAAAGGCTCAGCACCCTGACACACCAGATCATTGACGCACATGGCGACCAGATCAATACCAACGCCATCCACGTTTCCGGTATCAATCGCGATCCGCAGCTTGGTGCCGACACCGTCTGTAGCGCCCACAAGGATCGGATCGGTGTAGCCTGCGCCTTTCAGGTCAAACATCGCGCCAAAGCCGCCAAGGCCCGACATCACACCGGGCCGCGCCGTGCGTTTGGCCGCAGGCTTAATCCGTTCAACCAGTGTGTTGCCCGCGTCAATATCAACGCCGGCATCCGCATACGTCAGCCCGTTTTTGCCCGCCTCAGCCATGTGCATATCCTCCTGCTGGATTTGCCTAAGGCCGATAGCCCGTTTGACCGGCGTCGGCAACAGTTGGCATTGACCAAAATGAACCCGCGGGCCAGTGTTCGGATATGGATGACCTTATTGCCTATCTGCGTGACTTTGCTGGCCTCGAACAGGTGCTGTCGCCGGTTTATTTGCTGTCGTTTGTGGCCATTGGCTACGCCATTTATGCGTGGCGCCGTGAGACAGGCGGGTTCTGGGCGTTTTTGCTGCCCAAACGCATCTGGTCGCACCCGTCGGTAAAGACGGATGTGTGGCTGTTTGCCGTGGGGCAACTGATGATCCTGTTCAAGGTTGGCGCACGATTTGCGGCCACACCCCTTGTCGCCGCATGGGTTGTCGCCCATGGCCCCGGCCCGCTGTTGCAGGGTCTCACCCTGTCGCCAGTGCTGATGGCCTTGTTGCTTTTGATGATCACCGATTTCTCGTTGTATTGGGTGCACCGCGCCTATCACACGATTAACACCATCTGGCCCTTGCATGCGGTGCACCACAGCGCCGCTGTCCTGACACCGTTGACGGCCTATCGGCAGCATCCTGTGGGGATTCTGGTCTCTCTGAGCTTTAACGCGATCCTGATTGGAGCTCTCTATGGGCTGATCATCGGCAGCCTGACGGATGAGGTGGCCTTTGCCACAATCGCGGGTGCCAATGCGTTCATTGTGATTGTGAACCTGCTGGTGACAAATTTCCATCACTCCCACATCTGGGTCAGCTTTGGGCCGGTGGTTGAACGTTTCGTGATCTCGCCCGCACAGCATCAGGTGCACCATTCCACCAACCCGATCCATTTCAACAAGAACTTCGGGCAAAATCTGGCTGTGTGGGATTGGATGTTCGGGACGCTTTACGTCACGCACCCGGATGAGGCCGTGCGCTTTGGCCTCGATGCCCCAGAAGACGCGCCGTTGATGACCCAGCGTCTGGGGCCGGTGCTGATGTCACCCCTGCGGCGGATGATCGGGCAAACGCCGTAGCCTTGCGGCATGCAGCGCGCCCCACCACCGAGGCGCGCCACAGATCGATCTTAGAACTTCATGATAATGTCGTCGTCATCATCCGCATCTTGCGCGACGGGGGCGGCATTGCGTTGTGTTGTGCCCTGCCCGCGGTTCAGGATCATCAAGGCGCCCACCGCCAAAAGCACCAAAAGAATGCCTTCGCTGCTGCCACCGCCTGAGGCTTCGGGTCCAATCGGCTCAATAACCGCAGTCCCCGCGTGGGCCATTCCGGCCAAACAAATAGCAAATGCGCTTGTAAAAAATTTCATAAGTCTGTCCTTTTCCATTTTTATGGCGCAAACGCTATCACAATTCATGAACCGCACAACAAATTTAATCCCGTGCTTGACCATGGCGGCCCCTCTGGTACGACCGTCATTAGGCGGGCCTGTAGCTCAATTGGTTAGAGCAGAGCGCTCATAACGCTTTGGTTGCGGGTTCAAGTCCTGCCGGGCCTACCACCGTCCCCGCCTGCAGATGATCAGAGCCGCCCCCGTTTAACGGGCCAAGACAATCTCCGCTTTCAGACCGCCCAGATCGTCGCTGTCGCCCAACCGCAGGCTGCCCCCGTGCGCGCGCGCAATATCAGACACGATCGACAGGCCAAGCCCAACGCCGGTGCCCTTGTCCTGATTGCGGGCCGGATCAAGACGCGCAAAGGGTTTCAGCGCCTCCTCGCGTTGGTCCGCCGGAATGCCCGGCCCATCGTCTTCCACACAAAAGACCACGGCGCGCGGGCTGACAACGACACTCAGACGCGCCTCGCCCGCGTAGCGCAGCGCATTGCCGATCAGGTTTTCCACGGCCCGCCGGATGGCCATGGGGCGCAGCGATACGCGCACATCCGAGGTATCCGCCACCATCTCCCCCGCAGAGACCGCCTGCCCCATGCGCGCGGCATCGGCCAGTATGGTCTGGGCCAATGCGATCGGATCGACGGGTTCGGCCTCTCCTTCGGCATCCCCACGGGCGAAATCAAGAAAGGCATCCAGCAGCCGCTGCATGTCATCAACGTCGCGCACCAGTGGCCCCACGTCGGCGTCGTCAATCATCCCAAGACCCAAACGCAGCCGCGTCAGCGGCGTGCGCAGATCGTGGCTGACGCCCGACAACATCATGGTGCGCGATTGGGTCTGCCGTTCGATCCGGTTGCGCATATCTAAAAAGGCATGCCCCGCCGCCCGCACTTCGTTCGCGCCCGACGGGTGATAGGTGACAACGCGGCCCCGCCCGTATTCGGCGGCGGCCGCCGCCAGCCGTTTGATCGGCCGCAGCTGATTGCGCAGAAAACTATAGGCGATCAGGGTCATGAAACCGCCCAGAACCACCATCCAAACCAACAGCTGATGCGGGTTTGACGCGGACACCCGTGACCGCCGAAACTCCACCGACATAGGGCCATGCACCGTGTCAAACCAGACCAGCGCCCGCCGGTCATTGGGCAACACAACTGGCCCCACATCCGCCACGTTCGCCCTCAACGTCCGCATCACCACGCGGCCCGAAAAATCATACCACCGTCTTTGATCTGCCTGTGGGACATCTGTCGCGGGCAAAACCATGTCCAGCTGCAAAGGAACCGCAACAGCAGCGCCCGCCTCTGACGCCGCCTGCGCATCAGGTGCGGCATTCACCGCATCCAGCAACAGCTGCAAATCCAACACCATCGTGCGCGTCATCTGCTCGGTCACGCCCTCGAAATGGCGCTGAATAAACACCACAGAAATCGCCAATTGCAGCGTAATGACCGGCAAAATCAGGATCAGCGCCGCCCGCCCATAAAGCGACCGTGGCATATAGTGTTTGAGCCAGCCAAAAGACATGCGATATCCCATAGGCCAGACGCTAGCGGTAAACGTCGCCCAAGGAAACGCAAGATCATGCAGCCCCCCACCCCAACAACCGCGCCCCAGCCCGGTGTGCCCGAAACGGTAGCGAAAGGCGTGGTCCGTGTGCTGGCCCCCAACCCTTCACCCATGACCTATTGGGGCACGAACACCTATCTTTTAGGGACAGACACCGTCGCCGTGATCGACCCTGGTCCCCAAAGCGCCCCCCACCTGGACGCTTTGCTGCGCGCGATCCGTGGGCGCCCCGTGACCCACATCCTTGTGACCCACAGCCACCTTGATCACAGCCCCCTCTCCCGCGACCTGTCCCGCATCACCGGCGCACCAGTGTTGGCGTTTGGGGACAGCAATGCGGGCCGATCCGCCATCATGCAGGATGTGTCGGGGGCCGTGGGGGGCGGCGAAGGTGTCGATGCCGCGTTTGAGCCGGATGAGATAGTGTGCGACGGCCAGACCCTGACCGCAGGCGGGCGGACCATCACAGCCCTGCACACCCCCGGCCATTTCGGCAATCATCTGTGTTATGAGACCGACGATATCGTGTTCACAGGCGATTTGGTCATGGGCTGGGCCACGTCATTGGTGTCGCCGCCCGATGGCGATCTGACGGATTTCATGACGTCCTGCCGCCGCCTCGCAGATCTGGGTTCCAAAACCGGTCTCAGCGGGCACGGCGCACCCATCGCTGACCTCAGCGCGCGCATTGAAACGCTTTTGGCCCATAGAACAGCGCGCGAAGACCAAATTCGCGCAGCACTGACGGCGGGCGCGCAAACCGCGCGGGCCTTGACGGAATTGATCTATACCGATGTGCCCACCGCCCTCCTGCCTATGGCCGAACGCAATGTTCTGGCGCATCTTATCGACCTGACCAAGCGCGATATTTGCGCGCCTTTGGGCGCACTTTCAGCAGCGGCAAAATTTTCTCTGCTGACGGTCGAAAAAACGTAAAATCCCTCTGGACGCCCCGAAATCCCATGGCTATACGGACGAAGGTTTTCCGGCGTAGCTCAGCGGTAGAGCAGTTGACTGTTAATCAATTGGTCGTAGGTTCGATCCCTACCGCCGGAGCCAATACACCCCTTAAGTCATTGATTTAAAGGGTTTTATTGGAAAACAACTTGATCGCCCTACAATCTATCTGACAAAAAGACTTCGTTGTATTTTTGCAACAATATGTTGTCTAGTGGCACTGCGGAAAAGAATGCTGGCAGTTGCTAACCGCCAACTTCTTCTAGATCATGCTCTTTTAGCTATGTCTAAATCCGGTTTTGTTAAGCCAAAGTCGTTTGCTACACTCTTAGCGTGATTAATGATCGACGTAACGTCGATCATGACTGGCTTTTCCGGATTTGCCTCAGGGGGGAAAGTGCTGAGAAAAAGTTGAACTCGCGTGTCATTGCGTGGAAAAACTTTAAGGCGGCCACCAACCTCATCTTCAATAATTTCAACCCAAGCTTCAGCACCGGTATCGACCAGCTTGATAGCGTCAATTATCACATCAGTATTCGTTTCAACAATCTGCACTGCACGCGCTAACTGCGTTCCGTAAGGCTCTGCAAGTTCACTAGTAATATTTCTTGCACAGCTAAGCATAACCGCTTCAATGAAGAAAAACTGTTTCGTTGAACTGTTAGGCTGCGCGACTGGCGCACCAAAAAAAGGCACCTCTCCATTCTTAACCATGTCTTGGAAGCCTTCACCGTAGAATCCTAGGGTGTTTTCACCACCAGCCTGAAGGTAGGTTAGAAAAGGTAATTCGGTCAAAGCTGTTCTCCAAAGAGTTAGATGCCAGGTGGCAATTGCAATCTAAACTTGTGTATCCTCAGCCCACCCCGTCATCTAGCCCCCAATTCACCAGCGTCAGAGCTTTGTCAAAGTCTGCCCCTTCCACGCCAGCCGCCTTGGCCTCTGCCATCGCCTTCACAATCGTGGACAGCGCTCTTGCGCGACCGCCTACGTCAAAGGCTTGGACGGGCCGCAACACATCAACCATGACAGGCTGACCTAGCTTAGTGGTGGCTTCCTCTGCCAGTAGCATGGCAATCGGTTGCAGACCCCAAGTTGCCAAGTGGCGTTGCGCTTCCCTGACCAGTGGTCCCGTTGTATTGGCGGACAGCAACGCGGGCAGAATTCCAAACACATTCAGGATTGCCGCCTTTGCATGTTCATGACTTTGGGACGCCATAGTCTTTTGCATGTCAGGCGACACGTCAGACGGTTTCCAATCGGTGCTAGGCGCTGGACCGCCCGCCGCCGTTACGGCCACGGATTCGCGCAACAGGACAGACCCGCGACGGCCACGAAACCCACGGCCTAGCGTTTCAAGATCGTTTGCCGGACCCTCTGGGAATGGCACAATCTGAGACCCCATTGGCGCAGTTTCATAGACCTCAGCCAAAGCGGTTTCCAAGGTTTGCAACAGACCCGCAGACAGTGACGCGCGGCGCAATGGGGCCGTGCCGTAATACGGGGCCGCAGGATCGCAGCCGATACGGATATGCAAAACCTCACCCGCCAAGGCCGTGACCGTTTGCGCCCCACCTGTTTCTGGAATGGTCAGACGGTAGGCCGTTGGTTTGCCGTTCTTTGTGGTCACGTCCCAATCCGAGGCTTGCACCAATCCATCGTCGGTGATGTAAGCAACCCATTCACCTCGCAACGCCAATGATCGTGCCATAAGACCAAGGGATGCACGGTCGATCAGGTCGGTTCCAGACACGTCAGCAAGAGTGAACGCGCCTTCCCATAATGAGACAGCGGATTGCACCGTCGCCGTCAGGTCAGCAAGGCCACGGGTCCCAGCGATATAGCTTTCCCGTGCGCCAATAATCTCAGCGGTGTAACCGCTTTGACTTCGCGTCACGACCACAGCTTCTTTGCGTTTGAACGGGTTAAACATGGGCAGCCCCTAGTTTTCTATATTTGCGCAACAGGTCAGCCGCGCCGGAATTCACCATCGCCTTGGCGGTGTGGGTCGCTTGTTTGGAATAGCCCTCAGTAATGTCAGGACCAACCGACAAGCTGTAACGGGTCACACCCTCAGGGCCGATCTGCGACGCGGCAAAGTATTCAGCCAAACGCTTGTAAGCCTCAAGGAACAATGGCGGGGCCGTTGCCAACCCTACCGTTGCCGTGACTAGCGCAGCCTTGCCTTCAAGGTTTACAGCACCGTCAGCACGGGGGCGCACGGGCGTTGCGACATAGTCGTCTAACGTAGTGTCAGCGATTAGGATTCCTGTAATCTCAAAAGGGCGTTCCGCAGGTATCCACCACGGTTGGCCGCGATTCGAGCAAACCCGAAACTGGATCGACCGTTGGCCAATCTTGTAGTTGGTGAATTGTTCCAAACGATCCCAAACAATTTCCTTGGAAAGCGCCGCAGCCGCATCGCTGAGGCCGTCCGGCGCGTCTGGATAAACTGCGGTAGAAATTTCCTCTTGTTCGATGACAGTTCGGTTCGTAGCTTCAAACGCGTTAGACATCATAAACGCCACCTTTTCATTGGGTTATTGGGTGAAGCTAATTCAGAAACGTCCCATGATCGCGCTTCGACTTGGCTTTCTGGATACGCGGGGCGTGTCACGAGGCTAATCTCATATAAGAGCGCCTGCCAAACCGTTCTAATGATTGCATTATATGCGCCCTCGTTTGGTCGCATACCTTCATGGGCAACCGTCTCAGCCTCAGCGACGGCGCGCTTTGGTGGAATGCGAAAGCCTGGACTAATACCAACCGCCAAACCCGTTTCAATAAGGGCCAGCGCATCGGCACCGTGGGACGTATCGGCAACCGCTGGCAAGATTTTGGCTTCAAAGTTCAACGCCGCCGCCGTGTCCTCAAAAGACAGGGTTTGCGTTAGTTTGGACGCAAGCGGTTTGTCATAGGAATGGCCTAGTAAAAAATGAATGTCCTCAGCCGGATCGTTCACGCGATAAGCAAAGGCACGGGGCGCAATGATTTCTTTGCGGGGCCGTCCTGTTCGCCCGCCGTCCGATAAGACAGCGGGTTTGTTGTAAGGGAACCGACCGCGCACGTTGTAAAAGCCGTCACGCCGCCGCAATTCCAAGTCGGTGAATTCAGCAGCGTGCAGCAGCATTTTACTGGATACCCGTCAGGATACGCGATTGGACACCACGGGCGACAGTCACGTCCATTGTGGACAGCGCGGTCAGCCGCAAGCCACCGCTTGCCGCGTCGGCATATGGGTCACGGATAAGGTCCACAGCCCCCCAAAGACCCACAAAGAACGGGGCAACGCCGCCGGAATTCGTGCTCAGGATTGCAGAGGACGCCAAAGGATCGCCAACGGGTGCAGCCAAGGCATTAGACGTCATTGCGATGTTGCCCGCTGGAATGTTTTTGACCAGACGGTCCCATTCGCTGACCGCCGTGCCAGTGGTTAAGGCATCATCGAGCGCGGCCCAAATCTCAGGGCGCATCAGCAACTTGACCGCATTAGGACCAGACGCCGCGTTCGCGGTCATAAATTCAACCACAGCCGCGCGAAACGCTGACCAGCTTGCAGCCGCATCAATCGGGGTTTGCGCAATGCCGTAAGTCGTGGCACCCGTAAACAAGCCCAAGGGTTGCCCATCTGCCCCCGTGCCTTGGAACACGACACGATCAACCTCTTGGGCAATTGCGCCATTCATATCGCGCCGGACAGCTTGCTCTAGCGCCGCGCCGCTTTGCTTCATGGTCTTGCGACTAATCCGCATTTGAATGCCAAGCGTGTTGTCAGGGGCCAACGCCTTATCGACAGTCGTATAGGCTTGCGGGCCATCAATTTCGGCCAACTCACCACCCTGCCAAGACGCCGTGACGCTGGACGTGGTGACGGGGAATTCAGTTTCGCCCGATCCGATCTGGATCATGGACCCGCCCATTTTCGCCGCGACGGATTGCGGGAATAGACGTTCGATCAAAGGGCGCGTTGTCATGGGGTCCGGCGTGCCGCTGGCAATGGTTTCTCCCGCCCGCTGTTCTAGCGCATCATAGGGAACGGGGGTGCCACGGAAACCGCCTTGGCTACGTAGCTCTTGCACCACCTCAGCCGTGACGCCATCAAGGGCGCGGCCTTCGTCCAAATGCAAAGCGACTTGGCGAAGTTCAAACTTTGACACCATGTCGGAGAATTCTTTGTCCGACCGCGTATCAAGTTCGCCCTTAGCCTCTTGGCGTTGCGTGTCTTCAGAGATAAGCGCCGCACGGAACCGCTTTTCATTGGTTTCATATTCGGCTGATAGATCATCAATTGAACGTGTCTCGTCCGCATCGGGGACCGCCTTGCCGACTAGGGCAGACAGTTCTTGGCGGATAGTGGATTGGCGGGTTTGGATTTTGACTGAATCGAGCAAGTGAATACCTATGCAATGTTGCGTTGAATTGCAGGCATTTTACCGCGTTTCGCAGGTTCTAACTAATTGGGCAGCGCATCAACGCTTGCCATGCCTTGCGGTCGGGGGACGCTTCTTTGTGTCCACATTCCAAGCGGGTTTTGCGGGTATGGCACCCCGCGCAAAGCGATTGCAGGTTAGTCGGTTCAAACGCCAAATCTGGACGGTCGCGCACAGGTGCAATGTGATCGACTTCAAGACGTCCGACAGACCCACAACTGACACAGGCATAGTCGTCACGCCTCAAAATTAAGGGCCGTAAGCGCCGCCACCGCGCACTAGACGTCACTTTCTTGGAATGGCGAAAATAGTCCTTAGACCCACCCGACAACAGTGGCCCCCTTTACGGGGCGGGCAATGCGCCTTTGTCCCTCAGCAATAGCAATGACACTTGCAGACGCCGCATCAATCCGCCCTTTAGAACGTGCCTTTGTGATTTTGATATTGTTTGCAGGGTCGCGCAGGCAAACCGCATCGGCAAAGGCAGATCGCAACAAAAGTGACGGGGCCGTAAAAACCTGTTCATCAAAGCAAGCCCGCTGGAACCTTGTTGCGTCCTCATTCCCGTCTTTGAAACCAAACCCGCGCCACACGACAGGGACACGGATACCCGCTTGCACAAGGGATTCGGTGAATTCGGCTTGGCGGTAACGGTCCGCGACCAGCGCCACGACATTTTCACCGTCCACATGGGACAACGTATCACGCAGAAAGGCGGCAATCGGCACCACTTGCCCGCCAATGGTTTTCAATTCGCCGCGTGTATTCATCTCGACGTATCGGTCCTTTACCCCGTCAGCTTCACCACGCGCTGCAAGTGTCGGCTCTGACCCAAAGGCACCCAAACATTCAAGACGCCCCGTTTCGGGCCAATAGAACGCCGCGCAGGACATACTTACCGCGCCGCCCATATCAATGCCTATGATGCAATCACCTTGGCGCTTTGGCACCTTGTCTGTTTCGATTGCAAGATACTGGTCCACAGTCAAAAGCATGTCGCGGGTTTCGTCTGACAAGCGTTGATTGAGGTTCAAAAGCCTGAAACTGGTCAGCGCAGACCCGCCCCGTGCGATTGCCCTGTCAGCTTGCTTTTGCAGCCACGCAACACTTGACCCCACGCCCTCAGACGCGCCCGGATTGGCCGCAAGAATACCGTCCAGATCGTCAGCGGGTTTGCCATCGGGGGCGCGGAATTCCAGAACAAAGGTGCCGTTTGGTGGGTTGTCTATCAATTGGGACAGCGGGTGCGTGTCGCTTGGCGCTGACGTTGAAATAATCAACGCACGCCCTGCCCGTTTGCCCAAGCCCGACAGTAAGGATTGCTCTAGTTCGCGGCCTTTGGTTTCTGACCAGAACCCAAATTCGTCCAGCACCACCAAAGTCGGGGCCGACCCAAGGTTGCTTTTTCCCTCAGCCGCCAAGGCTTTAACAATGCCGCCGTTGTGGCCGCTGAATTCTATCTCAAGTTTGGACCCACGCCGTATTGTCAGTTGTTCTTGCACATCATCGGGCAGACTTTCCGAAAACCCCAAGACAAATTGCCAAGCGATTTTGGCTTGGTCGCGGGTCAGCGCGGCAAGCAAAACTTCGCGGCGCGGTTGCGTGTCATAGACCCCAATCAAATGCGCCAAGGCGATGACAGCCGCCAAAGCGGTTTTTGCGTTGCCCCGTGCAATAGTCAGGATTGCCATTTCCGTGTCAGGCTCTAAAGCCCCACGGATAAATGCTTGCTGATATTGGCAAAGGACAAGCGGTTCGCCAGCTTTCGGGCCTTCAGGGATTTTCAAAGTCGCGGCGAATTCGATTACTTTATCCGCGTCAGTCATTGGATTTTTTTTCGGAATTTTCGGGAGAGAGAACAGGTAACTCCCCACCTCGTGCTAGCCCCTCCCCAGAAACGCTTACGGTGGCCCCGCTCTGCTCTATTACAGCCACGCACAGTGCCATGCGTAGCAATGCCACCTCTGACAGTATCGCTGACAAGATGGCCCTGTAAGCGTCTCTCATACGGTCACAATCATATGCAACGCGACGGGTTCACCGTGCGGAATTGCTTTAACTTGAACGACTGATAAATCCTGACCATTCACGCGCACGGTGTCGCCTAAGTTTGGCAATACGTCAGGCAACAGAGTTGTGACGCTCAGGTCAGTTGACTTTACTTGATTGTTTGCAGTCACATAATCCGCCGATACGCCGACCACGACAGCAGGCACGTCCTGATACACTGTTGACGTGCTAGGGGGATCAAATGGGGACGCGCCTGCCGTTGTGACTGTCTTGGCTAGCTGCACCGACCCCATACGTTTATGGGTCAATAGGTGAGCAGCGCGGTCTTTTAACTGTTCAAATGAATATGCCATGCCCGCATATTATCAGGGGCATGGCGATTGGTTTAATTGGGGGATGACGCTTTGTGACGCCTCAGCCATTATCGCACGTAGGATAGAAAAGTCGTATTTGTTACATCCTACGTATGATAAAGGATTAACCGTCACTATGTGTCATTTTGGATCAATTTAAGCCCCTTAATCCCTCGCCCCTTACTTGTTCGCCCATTTGGATAGCCGCGCTCATTTAGCTGACTCTTTAAGGCGTTCAAAGTTACCTCGCTTGCGCCATTCTTTTCGGACCAACTGCCAAAACGCCGTTCAAGATCACTGTTAGAAACGAAACCGCCAAGTAGGTCGGAGGTCTCATCGGCTAAAAACTGACCCAACCAATCCTGATCGTCAAAGTAACCATCGCTCGCTTGCTGAATACAATCAGGGACAGCCAGACCGATGCGCCGCCATTCTAAACACCCGTCAATGCACCACCGTAGAATTTCAGGCCATTCCTCTTTTAGCTTGTTCGCTAAATCTGGATCGCGTTCATTCTTTGGGATAGTCACGTCAAACGGGACCAATACTAAGCGACTGCGGATCGCTTCATCGACGCCATTTAAGTCTGGCCGTGTATTGCCTGAAATCATCAAGGTTAACTGCGGGTCAAAATCAAAGAAATCCTGACGCATTAAGCGTGCGGTTATTTTGTCGCCACCTGTTAGGTCTTTGATAACCGCCTCATTCCACACCTTTCCGCGTGGTAGTTCGCTACCAAGCACCAACCTTGCCCCCTGCAACCCTGCCAAACCCGTGGCGTGCTTATCCCCCGACGACTTTAGAAAAATCTCTGAGGCCGCCTGACGCGCATAATCCTTCCAAATGCCCGAAAGTGTATTTGTAAGAACGCCTTTGCCGTTCCGACCGCTACCGTGGAAAAAAAGCAATTTATGCTCTGTTGTCAGTCCCGTGAGCGCATAGCCCGCCGCACGTTGGACGAAAGCAATCTTTTCCGCGTCCCCTGCAAACGTTCGATCTAAAAACGTCAGCCAGCGTTTTGGAACCGATCCAGCGGGTGCAGGCGATACAGCAACCGACTTTGTAATCATGTCCTTTCGCTTGGCGTCGTTTAGATCGCCCGTGGTGAGGTCAATTGTTCCTGACGGGGTGCCAAGCAACGTGAGGTTTTTGTCAAAATAGTCTGACAAGGTTGCACTTGCGGGATTCGAGCGCGCTAGCGTTTCGACTGCTTGGACCTTACTGTTAGCACGTAGAGACTTTACCGCCGCTCTTATTTTGTCTAGCTCTACGCCTTCAATTCCCTCTCTGGCCGCATATGCAAACAAGCTTTCGCCTTTGCCACGTAAGAATTCTCTTACTTGGGTCATATGGCGCTTAAGAGTATCTTGTCGCCAGATGCCGTCTTCCCAAAGAAACCATCTGCCCAAATCAGCGGCGTATCGAGCATCATTATTCCAGCCAATTAGGCCAAGCTCTAAGGCCAAAGCATCTTCGCTCAGACCGTCACCGTTAAACGTAGCGACTTCGCCACCAAGGTAATGCACGAGAGTTCCAACGGACAAACTGCCATCTGGCGATGAAGTATCCCAAAGCTTCTCTGGGTCACCCTCTTTAGCGCCGCTAAAGCGGTAGGAAAACCCCAAGAAAGCTTCCCTGGCTTCATTCCCGCAAACCCCTTTAGCGGCCAAGCCGATCTTGACCCATTCTTCGCGCGTAAAGTTGTTTTCAGCCAAATCTAGAAGCCCGATGACCTTTGCGCGGTCCAGCTTTGACACGGTAGCAGGGGCTTGAACGGCCCTTTGGCGTTGCTTCAACGGTATCCAATCGGGGGCGTCAGATAGATCGTCCCAATCGGTTTGCATTTCATAAGTGCCACCCTGAAAGGTAGATTGATCTAGCAGGATATAGCCGTTGTGTTTTACATCAACGCCACTGCAAGCGGTGCTAGCGTATTCAGCCCCAAAAGGTGCTTTGAAAATGTAATGTGTGCCGCCTCTTGCAGAGGTTTGTATCGTTGTGTCGGGAATATCCAAGCCAGCGGAGAAGATTTGCCATTCACAGTCTTGCTTGTAGCTGTCCACATCTACAGCGACCAAATCTGACGCCTTTAAGTTCAAGCCGACGTTTGCGTTTGGATTGTCCGTCCACCACCTACGGACCTGTTCGACGTCAGCCGTCGCATACTTATGCCACGCACTAATGGCAGGCTCCTTTCCATCCTTTTTGCATGGAAAAACCTTAAATCCCCTTTCAGCGGCATTTTGCGCAGCTTGCCCTTTTTTTGATAGCGTTATGGGTGTGGTAGAGTTAACAATCACTGCATTGATTGCGCCACTAGTTTCGCCGCTGGTGGCGTTTTCTGGCAATGTCATATTATTGCGCGCCCCCTTGCTGTTCCATCCACGTCGCAAGAGCGGCCTCAGACCAGTAGCGGCGACCCCGAATTCTTGACGGCTCAGGGAAGTTGAGCGTTTCATCTTGCCCCATGCGCCATAGGGTCATGGTTGAAATTCCGCCTAGACGGTCGCGCAGCTCAACCGAGTTCAATTGTCTTTGAAAAGTCATTTTTGTTGACTTCCTTTCTGGGTAGTGCGAAAAGGAATCCAGATAGACGTCCAATCTAATCTGGTGATTCGGCTATAAAACCGTTCCCTCGTTGCCGATTCGCTGAAAAATAGTAGCAACACTCATATCGTATCATGGCTGTCAACCCCCTCCAAATAGGGGTAGTTCTAACTTGTTACGCGGTGTTAACGTCTAGGACGTCGAGGCGTGCAAAAACCGCACCCAATCCTCCATCATCGCGCGGCGTTTTTCGACCATATCACCACGGTCGTAGGCTTGTTGTGTCTTAGAACCTAGCTTATGCCAAAGCGCGATTTCACCAAGATCAGCTTCATAATCAGAGACGTCAGACACCCAAACGCGGAAGGCAGTTCTAAGCCCGTGCGGGATAGCAGCGGCACCAGTATGCCCGTCCACATAACCGACACCGTCAATCTCTACCTTAGCTTCATGTTGCATTCGCATTGTCTTCCCCGCCGTTGCGTCTGACAATGCCTTACCCTTTGGCCCATGAAAAACGACGTCGCTGTCGGCGTATCTTGGCAAATCTTTCAACAGCTCAATCATGTCAGGTGTTAGTGGCACCTTTTTCGGCCTGTCTTTGGCGGGTATTTTCGAAGCTACTCGCGCTGGCTGGACGGTCCATATTCCGGCTTCTAAATCAAACTCTGACCATGTCGCGTGGCGAACGGCCCCTGTTCGCGTGGCGGTCATAGCTTGGAATTGCAGTGCCTTTGCACCCATGCTGTCCTGTTCGCACAAATCAGCCCACCAAGACGGAACATCTTTAAGCTGCAGAGTTGGATAGTTTTTGCTGCCCTTAAATTCTGGCAACACAATCTGCAAATTGCCACGGTAACGTGCTGGATTGTCACCCGTCCGCATTTCCATGACCATGGCATAATCAAGAATGTCGTGGATTGATCTTTGAAGTTTGGTCGCAGCTTCGTTCTTTTCTAGCCATATGGGTTCCAAAACAGACAGCACGTCGCGCATAACAATGTCGGCGACCTGCAAATGTCCCAAGGTCGGGACAGCGTAGGTGTTCAACGCCGCCTCCCAATTCTTGAGGTTCTTAGCTGTGATCTTAGCAGCCCGTCTCGGACGGTAGGCGTCCATCACATCACTAAACGTTGGCCCCTTCACCTCAGCCGCAATCAGAGCCGCCCTAGCCTTTTGTCGCAATGCGATAGGATCGACACCATTCCTGATTTGCTCTTTAGCTTCACGGGCCGCGTTCACGGCCATGCCAAGCAGCACTTCGCTACATGACCCAAGACCAATGTGACGGCGCTTCGTGCCGATCATAGTTTTTAGAAACCAGCTTCGCGCGTTGTTCGGCGTGATCTGAATATGAAGCCCCGAAACGTGACCAACTGGATAGACTGTTGGTCTGTTCTCATGTTTGGGTCGGAGCCTGTCAATTTGTGTGGCTCTCAGTTTTTGTGCTTGTTTTGGCATCCATCAACCTATCTGACATTAAATTCGTTCTGTCATGATATTCGATGTTAGGCGTTGATCCTATTCAGGGTCGGATTGTTCAGTGATTTTAATAGATTAGTCATAACAGGACATATCAAGAAATATCGTTTTTTTGCCTACCGCCGGAGCCAAATCTCTCTGAAATTATTGTGTCAAAGTGGCGTTCCAACTTGGGGCCGATGCGATGCGATACGCTGACGGGTTTGACTGCACCAATATGTACGTCTGGCGTGTTTACGTCGGTTTTGCCGCAATGCAAATGCAGAGGATGCGCGTGACGCGTGAAAGACAAACCAATCCCCCCTTCTAGGGCCACGCTGCACCAGTCACGGCGAGATGCCAAAGCACATCGACCGGTCGATTTGCCATGCGAGGGGCCAGCAAGACCTATAGGGGCATCGCTCACGCCATTAATACTTGACATGTTAACTATCTCTTCGCAGTCTGCCGTTGGGGTTTGGCCATGGCCAAGTCAAAAAACACGCTAATCTTTGTCGAGGGAGGTCAAGGATGTTGGGCAGACAGTTCGATGATTTGGCGCGCCGTGATTGGGTTGTGCGATGACGGCCAATGCCGGGTCCAGCGCGGACCTTTACCTTTTTGATGAAAGCGTGCCGGCTGAGGCAGGCCACGGTTTCCAAAGCGAATGCCCTCCCGACAAGAAGGTCAAAGTCGAGGATCTGTTCAATTTCTCCCGCAAACGGGGTGATTTTCAGGCCTCCATCGTCGCGGCCTTGCTCGCCTTGTTTTTCCTTGTGTTCTTTGGGAGCCAGACCGGCTGGGACGCCAGAAAACTGCCAGACGATATGGGAACCTACGTCGCCTATCAATTTGGGCTCGCCGATATCGAAGGCCGTGTGACCCGTCTGGGCCGGATCGTTAAACAATCATGGGTCGCACCACTGCTGTGCCTGATCATTCTCGTCCCCGCTGCCCTGTGGAATTTACGCGCGTCGTGGAAAGAAACCACATGGCGCAAACGGTTTCTTTTGCCCACGAGCGCATATTTCGAGCTGACCAAATACGTGGCGGCCTTGGAATATGTGGCCTATTTTATTGGCTACACCCTGATCGTGCCCATTCTGGGCTACCTCGTCTCGACGTTGATCTTGGGCACCTATCTGACATGGCGTCTGGGCTATCGCAGCCCCCGCTGGATAATGACGGGGTTCCTATCCAGTGTCGCCGTCGTCCTGGCGTTTCGCACGTTTCTGCAAATCAAAACGCCATTGAACATTTGGCTTTATGATCAACTTCCTGACGCCACGCGCGCGTTCATGTTGACGTATTTCTAGGGGATCACATGGAGGCGTTTCTGACAGGTTTGGACAGTTTGATGCAACCCAGCGTGCTGCTTGCAATCCTGATCGGGTCTGTCGGTGGTTTGGCTATTGGTGCGGTGCCGGGGATTGGCCCCGCCATCGCCATCGCGATCCTGCTGCCCGCCACGGTGTTTCTGGATGATCTGGTCAGTCTTGTCTTGCTTTTGGGGGTTTATGGGTCGTCCATGTATGGCGGCGCTGTCCCTGCCATTTTGATCAACACCCCCGGAACACCCGTCAACGCGCTGACCACCTATGACGGCTACGCTATGACCCGCCGGGGTGAGGCCTCGCGCGCGCTGTCACTGGCCTATTCTGCCTCATTCTTTGGGGGCTGTTTTTCGATCATCATGGCGCTGCTGGCTTTGTTCGCCTTTGGACCATACCTGCGTGATCTTGGGGCGCTGTTTGGTCAGCGTGACATCTTGATGGCTGCAATTCTGGGCGGCGTGTTGTTGATTGCCGCACATCGGCAGACCATGGGCATTGCGGCGCTTTTGTTCGGGTTCGGCTTTCTGATTGCCATGATCGGGCGGCAGTCGACCCGCCAGATCGACAGATACACCTTCGACATCGAATACCTCTATTCCGGTTTCAACCTGATCGTGGTGATCGTCGGGATCTTCGCCCTCAGTCAGGCCCTGAACCTGATGGTCGGCAAGGATGATGACCCGCCCGAGGCCCGTATTTCGGGCGGTCTTCTCAACGGGTTCCGCGAAATCGCTCGGCGCAAATTGATCACGGTGTGTTCTGCGATCTATGGCACGATCATGGGCATCATCCCCGGTGTTGGCGAATTCGTGGCGCAGTTCTTCAGCTATTCAACGGCACGGTCTTTGTCCAAGGACCCTGCACGGTTCGGCCATGGTTCACCCGAAGGACTTATCGCATCAGAGACATCCAACAACGCGGTGCCCGCCGCCGCAATGATCCCCCTTTTGGCCTTGGGCGTGCCCGGCGAAGCACTGACCGCGATGATGATGGTCGTGTTCTTTGACGCTGGGATCAAGCCGGGACCTGACATCTTTGAAAACAACCCCGACTTCCTGTTCAGCCTGTTTACCGCGCTGTTGATCATCAATGTGTTGGTCCTGATCACCCTGCTGTTTTCAACACGTCTGATTGCCAAGATGGTCTACATCCCGAACCGTTTTCTGGGCGCGTTCATCATGATCTTGTCGTTCGTCGGCGTTTATTCGATCCGCAACAGCCTGACGGATTGCATCTTTGCGGTTATCTTCGGCTTTATCGGGTTCGTGCTGCGCCGCCTTGACTGGCCACTTGTCCCGATTGTGCTGGGCCTTGTGCTTGGGTCCATCATTGTAGAACGTTTGACCGCTGGCGCGGGGCAAATCAAATCAGCGGTTGATCTGATCAACCGGCCCGTTTCGGGCACCTTATTCGTGGTGATCCTCATGGTCATAGGATTCATCATTTGGACGTCGATCAAAAACAGACGCACGAATTATCAAACATGACCTAACAACAAGGGAGACTATAATGAAAAATCTCGCACTTACGGCCGCTTTGGCTGCGACAACCGCCCTCGTGGGTGCCCTGCCGGCCTATGCAGAATACCCCACATCACCTGTGCAATTTGTGGTGCCATTCCCTCCGGGTGATTTTGAAGACATCCTCACACGGATGATTGCCGCGAACATGCAAGAAAAGACCGGCGTGTCCGTCTCTGTGGTGAACAAACCCGGTGGCGGCGACGGCCCCTTCCCCGGCGCGCTTGAAGTCCTCGCTGCCCCTGCGGATGGCACTGTTGTGGGATCCTTTGTGGGCGTTGTTCCAATTGTGGGCCCCCTCATCGACATCGGCATCGAAATGGACAGCTTTGTTCCCGTCGGGATCTTTTTGACCTATCCCTTCGTTCTGGCAGCCTCTGGTGATGCGCCCTACAGCAACATGGCAGAGCTTGCGGCCTACGCCCAAGACAACGATGTTGTGCTGGGCCATTTCGGCGCCAGCCTGACGCCCACAGTGGCCTCTTTTGCAGCCGCCCAAGCGATGGATTTTGAATTTGCGGACGATTCCGCCTTTGACCTGCTGGATTGCAACACGCTGTCTGCGGGCGACGCGGATGTGATCAACACCACTTTGGCCTTGATCGAACCCTGCCTCGATGACCTGAACATCCTGGCCAACATCGGTAATGATCCCATCGCAAAGCTGGACGGCGTCGAAACCTTGTCGTCCCAAGCCGGCATCGAAGATCTTGAATTGTGGAACGGCCTTTTTGTCACAAAGGGCACCCCGCAAGAGGTGGTCGATACCCTTGCTGCCATTGCCGAAGAGACCATGGCCTCTGAGGCCGCCCAGCAACTGATGATCGAAACGGGTGCTGGCGTATACTGGCAAGATGCGGCCACTGCGGCTGGTCGCGTCGCAAATGACCGCGAGGTCGTGACCGGCATGATGGAAGCAATCGGCCAGTAAGGCCCTGTTGCCTGCCCGTCCAGTGCGACGGGCAGGCACGTCCCACACGAACGCGCGACAAAGGCCAAAAACATGACGAATATCAACCGGACGCGGGCGCTCTTTTGCGATTACCTTAACCTGCCCCGCGGCAAATATGTGCCCGTGGATGTGGCCGCCGGTGGGACGGTTGGGTTTGCGCGCGGTGCGTTTGCGGTGTCGTATGACCGCGAACTTGTAACGGTTCCGGGCTGCGATTTCTTCAACGGCGTGCCGGATATGGAATTGGTGCTGGACGCCGAACGACGCAAAGGATGGCAACCCGGCACGGAGATCGCCCTTGGCGACCTTTATGCAGGTGACATGCCTTTTGGCTTGTGTCAGCGCGGCGCCCTCAAACGTGCAGTGTCGGACTGGGAAAGCCTTGGGTTCTCCCCCATGATCGGGCTTGAGACCGAAGCCTTCATTTTCCAGCGCGACGAAGACGGCATTTGGCGTCCCTATGACACCCCTGGCGCCTTCGTCTACAGCACTGGCCCCGAAGGTGATCCGAAGGGCGTCATGGATGACATCTGGGAGGCCGCCTACGCCGCCGACATCCCGATCGAGAGCATGAACGGCGAATTCGACAATGGTCAGTTCGAACTGACACTTCGGTTTGATGGCGCTGTCAAAGCCTGCGACGATGCCTTTCTGCTGCGAACAATGGCGCGTGAGATCGGGTTGAAAAAGGGCCTGCTGCTGACATTTCTTCCCAAACCCGTGCCGGATCGCGGCGGGTCCGGTTTGCATGTGAACTTCAGCTTCAATGACACAAACGGACACAACGCCATTGCGCCCAACGGTGGCCTGTCTGATCTGGCAAAACACTGCGTGGCGGGGTTGATCCACCACCACCCCGCGCTTGCCGGTCTTCTGGCCACGACGGTCAACAGCTATGACCGCCTGACCGCGGGCGGCTTGGCGGGCTACTGGGCAAACTGGGCCGAAGATCACCGCTTGGTCACCACACGAACATCGACCAAATCGCCCAAATCCGCACGTCTTGAACACCGTATGGCCGATTGCGCGACCAACCCGTATCAGGCCGTGGCCTCCGTTCTACAGGCGGCCCGCTTGGGCTACGTCAACAAGATGCCCCTGCAACCAGCCGAGGATTTGGACGGCTGGGAAAACGTGCGCGAAAAACGTCATGTGCCGGCCGGTTTGGACAAATCCCTTGATGCTTTGGACCATGACGTCGCACTGCGCAAAGCGATTGGCGAATTGTACTGCGACGCGTTGCTGTACCTGAAACGGGATGAATTCAAACGCTTGACCGGCAAAAGCGTCGATGAGGTCCGCGACTTTTATCTTCCGTTTGTCTGACCGGACCGTCGCGCTTCGAACGCCCAGCGCGACGGCTGCGGCCGATCGTCACCGGCGCACCATGGTCTGCGCCAACCCACGTTCCAGATCAGTACCGTGCGCTGCCCAAAAGGGCTGCGCCATCTTGTTCAATCACATACAGCGCAGGTGTGCTGTCCGCCCGAAACCTGCAGGGCATTTTCAGGACGGTGACAAGCGGATCCGACGCGCATCCCACAATGGCGCGCGCCACGCTGCCCGCAAGAAAAATGCCCTGCGTCGGCATGTAGCTGAGTGAAAATTCACGCAACAACAAACCCAACAGCCGCGCATAAAGGTCAATCGCAGCCTTGGTGTTGGGGGCGCCGTCCGTTGCGTACGCCTGCACAGCCATTTCCCCCGTGAGCCTGCCCGCGCCTGTGACCGCGCGACAAAAGGCTGTCAGGCCACGGCCTGAAAACAAGGTCTCGATTGTCGGAAACAGGGCTGGATTACAGCCATGTTCGACCAGTTCAGCCAAGATCGCGGACGGCATCGACACATGCCCCGCTTCTGCGGGCGGACACACCGTTGCCCCATCTTTGCAGATCACCTGAGAGATGTTGAACCCGGTGCCGATCCCCACAACCAACGCCTGACCGTCGGGTTCACGGGGCAGGTCTCCCCCGCACACCTGCGTCACGTGATCTGCGCCAAACACAGGCACAGCATGTCCCAAGGCCCCAAGATCATTCAGCAAAACCACGCGCTTGCACGCGAAGTCCTGTTTCATTGCATCTGCATTGATCGTCCAGTTGCGGTTGGTCAATCGCGCGCGGCCCGCGTGCACGGGCCCCGCAACCGCAATGACCATTTCATCGATCCCCGCACCGCGCTGCGCGCCGCGATAGGCGCGCAGCAGGTCATCTAGGCTATCCCAATCGGCGTTGGAATACCGTTCGATTGACGTGTCGTCGATAACGCCTTTCGCGCACAACGCCACACGGGCGTTGGTGCCACCAATATCCGCAACCAGCCGCACGGGTTTAATTCAACCGTTCGCCCGTATCCGGCGCAAAGTAAGACACTTTGCCCAGATCGAACGCGAGGTTGAGGTGTTGTCCGGCCACAGCACCCGTTTCAGCGTGCAGACGTGCCGTCACGTGCTTTCCGCCCAGCTGCATCACCGCATAGGTGTCAGCGCCCGCAGGCTCTACGATGTCGATCATGCAATCGGCTTCCTGACGCCCTTCACCACCGCGCAACGATGCGTCAGCGATGTCTTCAGGACGCACGCCGAGGATCACATTCTCGGGCAGGTCCTTGTTGTTGGTGTCGATCAAAGTGATCGGGGTCCCGTTGGCGCGAGCGATTTCAACCTCCAGGCCCTTCCCGTTCATCCGGGTCGTGGCCGGGATCAGGTTCATCGCGGGGCTGCCCATGAAGTCCGCCACAAACAGGTTGGCCGGGTGATTATAGATCTCGGACGGGGTGCCGATCTGTTGGATAACGCCCCCTTTCATCACCACAATCTTGGTCGCCAGTGTCATCGCCTCAATCTGGTCGTGGGTCACATAGACCATGGACGCGCCAAGGCGCTGGTGCAGAGCTTTGATTTCGGTCCGCATTTCAACGCGCAGTTTGGCATCAAGGTTGGACAGCGGTTCGTCAAACAAGAACAGTTTGGGGTCACGAACCAGCGCACGGCCCATGGCGACGCGCTGTCGCTGGCCGCCGGACAGTTGACCCGGTTTGCGATCCAACAACGGTTCAATCTGCAACTGGCCTGCGACCTGTTTCAGCTTTTCGTCCTGCGTGGCCTGATCGACGCCGCGCACCTTCATGCCAAAGGTGATGTTTTTGGCAACGGTCATCGTCGGATAAAGCGCGTAAGACTGGAACACCATGGCGATGTCTCGGTCCTTGGGGTTGACGTGGGTCATGTCACGCCCGCTGATGCTCAGCGTGCCGCCCGAGATCGGCTCAAGCCCTGCGATGCAGTTCAGCAAGGTGGATTTGCCGCAACCGGAGGGGCCGACCAGAACAAGAAAGTCCCCCTGTTCGATGGACACGTTGATGTCTTTGAGAATTTCAACCGACCCATAGCTTTTGAACAGGTTGTTGATTTCGAGGATGGGAGCCATGGAGTTATCCTTTCACGGATCCAGCGGTCAGACCGCGGACGAAATATTTGCCAGCGACGACATAGACAAACAAGGTCGGCAGGGCTGCGATGATCGCGGCGGCCATATCCACGTTGTAAGCTTTGACGCCAGTGGTTGAGTTTACGATGTTGTTGAGGGCGACCGTCACAGGCTGTGTGCCTGCTTGGCTGAAGGACACGCCGAACAGGAAGTCATTCCAGATCTGGGTGAACTGCCAGATGACGGTCACGACGATGATCGGCAAGGACAGCGGCAAGAAGATCGACCAAAAGATGCGGAAGAACCCTGCCCCATCGACCTTGGCGGCCTTCGTCAGCTCAGACGGGATCGACACGTAGTAGTTCCGGAAAAACAATGTGGTGAACCCCAGCCCGTAGATGACATGGACAAAGATCAGCCCCGGTATGGTTCCAGCCATCCCCATCAGACCCAACATGCGGGCCATGGGCAGCAAAACCACCTGAAACGGAATGAAGCACCCAAAAAGCATCAGCGCAAAGAACAGGTTGGCCCCCCTAAAGCGCCACTGCGCTACAACGTATCCATTCAGGGCACCAATCAGGGTTGATATCAGAACCGCAGGGATCGCAATCAGAACCGAATTCCAGAAATAAGGACGCACGCCTTCGCACTGAATGCCTGTGCAGGCTTCGGACCAGGCGGTGCGCCAGGCCTCCAGCGTGACTTCGCGGGGAAGCGAAATCAGGTCTCCCGTGCGGATTTCATCAAGGCTCTTGAAGGATGTCGTGATCATGACGAACAGCGGCATCAGATAGAACAGGATGAAGACACCCAGCATCAGGTAAAGGCCCCAACGCAGCACAATCTTTGCCATACGGCTGCCCGACTGAGGCGGCGTGTAAGAGATATCAGTCATCTTTGGTCCTCAATTCGGAATAGAGGTAAGGCACAACAATCGTGAACACGACGGCCATCATGATCATGGCGGAACTTGCAGCCTGCCCAATGTCACCGCGCGAAAATGCCATCGTGTACATATACGTGGCGGGCAGATCTGTGGCGTAGCCGGGGCCACCGCCGGTCAGCGCGATAACAAGGTCAAAGCTTTTGATCGCGAGGTGTGACAGCACGATAAAGGCGGACAGAAAGATCGGGGCCATCGCGGGGATGATGATCGCCGTGTAGACCCGCCATGTGGGGATACCATCGACCTGTGCGGCCTTGATGATCTCTTGATCCACCGACCGCAGGCCAGCCAGGAACAAGGCCATCACAAAGCCCGAGCTTTGCCAGATCGCGGCAATGACAACCGTATAAATCGCCATGTCAGGGTTCACGAGCCAGTCGAAGGTGAAGTCCTCAAAGCCCCAGCCGCGCACCGTCGCCTCAAGGCCCAGACCTGGGTTCAGGATCCACTTCCACGCCGTACCGGTCACAATCATCGAAAGGGCCATCGGATAGAGGTAGATCGTGCGAATTGCACCCTCGGTGCGGATGTTCTGATCCAGCAAAATAGCAAGAATGAGGCCAAGGATCATTGCAATCACAATGAACAGAAAGCCAAACACAAACAGGTTGCTAAACGCTGTGTCCCAGCGGGGAGAGTCAAAAAGACGGTCATACTGGATGAACCCGTCAAGCTCGTATCTTGGCAAAAGGCGCGACCGCGTAAACGAAACCCAGGCCGTCCAGCCGATAAAGCCGTAGACGAAAATCAGGACAACGATGAACGAGGGGGCCAATACCAATTTCGGCAAGTGTTCTTCAAACCACTTGGTCATTGGATGATCCTTTAACGGTTCGCCCCCCCCCCCACGCGAACGCAGAGGAGGAGGGAGGTAGAGGCATTTTTACAGGCTGTTCGCGATTGCGTCAGCCAACATCTGAACGGCGTCCTCGGACGACATATCAGAGTTGAAGTGTGCCGTCACAGTGTCCGTGATTGCACCGGCCTGTGCGCCGCGAAGCGCCATGCCGTGGGCGTAAGATGGCAGGAGAGACCCACCTTCGTTGCTGGCTGCCATGTCGTCAGCAGACAGTGTGGCACAGCTGTCAAAGTTATCCAGGGCGACGTCAGTACGCACAGGGATAGAACCTTTGTTCAGGTTGAACACTTCTTGGAAGCTTTCGCCAACAACCAACTCCGCCAGAAGGGCCTGACCGGCTTGCTTGTCGTCGCCGTCAACGGCGAACATGGCAAAGCTGTCCACGTTGTAGAGGAAGCCGTCACCGGGCGTGGACAGACACAGGAAGTCTTCGCCAGGCACTTTGCCAGCGGCCATGAATTCGCCTTTGGCCCAGTCACCCATGATCTGGAACGCCGCTTCGCCGTTCATGACCATAGCTGTGGCAAGGTTCCAGTCACGACCGGAGAAGTTGTCATCGACATAACCACGCATGGTGCGCATCTGGTCGAAAACAGCGATCATGTCGTCGGACTTGATGGTGTCCATGTCCAGCTCAACAAAGGCCTTGCGGAAACCGTCGGCGCCCAGGATGCCCAGTGCAACGGCTTCGAACACTGTCGCGTCCTGCCAAGCCTGACCACCGTGTGCCAGTGGGATGACGCCAGCGGCCTGCAGAGTTTCGGCGGCTGCGTTGAATTCGTCCCATGTTGTTGGCATTTCGATGCCGTTGGCTTCGAGAACTTCGGCGTTTGCCCAGATCCAGTCAACGCGGTGCACGTTTACAGGCGCTGCACACCATGTGCCGTCACACTGCATGTGGCCTGCGATGGCTTCGGGCAGGATGCCGGACCAGTTGTTGGCTTCTGCAACCTCTGAGATGTCAGCCAGAACGCCTTCTTCGTACCATTCCTGAATGGCAGGGCCTTTGATCTGGGCAGCTGTCGGCGCGTTGCCGGCCAGAACGCGGGCACGCAGGGCTGTGCCCGCGGCGTCACCGCCACCGCCAGCGACAGGCATGTCGGTCCAGGTGCCGCCGTTTGCGGCAAACTCTTCCTGCAGAACGGCCACGGAACGCGCCTCGCCGCCCGATGTCCAGTAGTGCAGAACTTCCGCCTCAGGCGCCGCGTGGCCGTCTGCGAATGCGGCGGATGAGGCGATGATCGCCATGCCAGATACTGCACCAAGAAGTTTGATGGTCATTTTAGATTTCCTCCCAGAAATTTTGGCACCCCAACGTGGGGCGTGGGCTGAATACGCCTCATTCCGACCCAGCATTGCAATTGATGCAGGGCTGGTATTCCTGCCTTACCCACGATTTTCTAAGCACTTCGTTACACGATGTTACGTTAGGCTCGATTTTGTTGCACGTTGTTACATAGGTGCTGAAACAGGCCGCGGTCTCACCCGCCCGTCGCATCAAAGAAAGGCAGACTATGGCGATCCCTCGCATCCTTGTTGTCGATGACGATTCTGAAATGCGGCAGATGATGACGCAATTTCTGCGCCAGAACGGGACCATTGCCCTACCGGCAAGTTCCGAACGTGAGGTCCAATCCCATCTCGATGGTGGTCGGGTCGATCTGATCTTGCTTGATGTGATGCTGGGCGATGAAAACGGGCTGCAGATCTGTCGTCGCTTGCGCGAAGAACAAGACGTGCCGGTCATCATGGTCTCTGCGCTGTCGGCCGATCACCAGCGGATGGCAGGCTATGCCGTGGGCGCGGATGACTACATTACCAAACCCTTTAACCCCGAACTCCTGCTTGCGCGGGTCAAGGCTGTTTTGTCGCGTGCGCGGCGATCCTCCTCCCTTGTGCATCGGCGCAACACCAAAACGTTCCGCTTTGCGGGCTGGACCTACCGCGCCAAATCGCAAGAGGTTCTGTCGCCTGACAACATCCAAGTGGCCCTGTCGCAACGTGAAACCGCCCTTTTGCAGGTCCTGCTGGCCAACCCCCACATCCCCCTCACCCGCACTGAAATCGCCGTGGCATTTGATGTGACAGGCAGCACATCCCAATCGACAGAGGCCATGGGCCGGTCGATTGATGTCCTTGTGGGGCGTCTGCGGTCCAAGATTGAGACAAACCCCAAAGCCCCACAGATCCTCAAGACGGAACGCGGTGTCGGCTATGTCTTTTCGGTCGACGTCACTGCCGAGGACGAATAGCCCGCAGATGTCGAACCTTCGCTCCATTGGCCTTATCTTTGTCAGCGCAGCCTTCCTTTCGGGGGGGCTGTCGGCGTGGCTGTGGATGCAATCGACGGCCAGCTGGCGCGCCCATCAGTCTGCGTCTTATCTGGCGGGCGTGACGCTCTATGGCGCTCTCCAGAATGGGACGGCCCCACCGGCTGGGGTGACACTGCGTACATTGCCCCCCGAAGATCAGACCCTTGCCGCCACGGGCCAGTTTCGCCAGATCCGCGGTGCCAGCCCTGCATCGCGGCTGACGATCATCCCCATTTCGCCAGACGTGACGGCCAACGGGGTCGGCCTGCCCCTGACGCTGGCGGTGTTGTCCCCTGACCTCACTTACAACATCGCTGATCTGCCCAACCGCGATGGCCAAACAGCGGCAGAGACCTTGGGCGCCGTCACCACCAAATTTGCTTCCTTTTGCAGTGATCCGGTCGTTGTCGCAAAGATGGGCGATGCGCCTTGGATCGGCATTGAGGGCAGCACGGTCTGGGGATGTGAGGCCAGCCCCTCGGACCTGCGGCTGTTGGCCGTGTTTCTGGCCGTCGTCTCCATGAGTGCGATGATCACGCTGGCCTTGAACCAATCCGCCGACTTCATGTCGTTTGCACAACAGTTGCGCGACCGGCGGCGTGTCGGCGGCCCCACACAATATGACGCAACCGGCCCGCAAGAACTGCGCGAGATCGTTTCAGCGGTGAATGGGTATCTTGAACTGGAACGGGATCAATTGGCCAGCCGTGCCGCTGTCCTGTCCGGCGTCAGCCATGACCTTGGCACACCCGCGACCCGCCTGCGCCTGCGCGCCGCCCTGATCCCCGACGCTGACCTGCGCAAAAAGTTCGAAAACGACATCGACACCATGACGGGCATCATCGAAAGCGTTCTGAGCTACACAAACGTCGAAATGAACTCAGAAGCCCCCCGCCCCCTTTCCCTCACATCTCTCGTTGATGCGATTGTCGCCGACTATCAGGACATCGGGCGACCCGTGAAATCGGAAGACAGCAAGGAATTGATCGTGCAGGGCGCAAGATCAATCTTCATGTCACGCCAAGGTCAGGGTGTCGTCCCCTCTGAACAGGATGTCATCGTTGTGGCGCGACCCGTCGCATTGCAACGTGCGATCACGAACCTGATTGAAAACGCTTTGAAATATGGACGGCGCGCCCATGTTTCCATCGAAACAACGGCAGACACCGCAACCGTTGTGATCGAAGACGAAGGCACACAATCCAGCGCCCAGGACATCGAGGCCCTCATGGATCCCTTCCAGCGCGGCGACGACACCGCCACCATCGACGGACACGGATTGGGCCTGACCATCGTTGCGACCATCGCCAAACTTCACGGGGGCAGTCTGGTCTTTGAAGACGTCTCACGGGGGGTCGCCGCAAAGCTGGAAATTCAACGCAGTTAGGACAGTCCGACAGACAGTGATCCGGTGTTGCATCTGACCCAAGGCCGCGTGGCGCCCCGCAGGCGTGATCCCGACGTGTGCGGCATCCGCCGCGCCAGCCGCCTAAACCGGATCTACTTAAACCGCTTTGCCGCCTCCGCCGCCGAGGCCCGCATGGTGCGGGCAAACAGCGTCACATCAATTTCCGTGGCGATAAACGTGGCCCCCAGATCGCGGCACTGCGCCTGCAATCCTTGATCCAATGTCAGGATACCCGCCGCCTTTCCCGCTGCCACAATACGCGTGATGGCGTCCAGAACGGCGGCCCTGACCTCGGCCTGATTGGGGCTGCCGATAAACCCCATATCCGCGGCCAGATCAGCCGGGCCTATGAAAACGCCGTCCACCCCCTCAACCGCCAAAATATCATCAAGCGCCGCCATGCCCTTCGTGTTCTCGACCTGCACCAACAGGCAAATCTCCTCCCGCGCGGTCGTGAGGTAATCCCCGATGGCAGCAAAATCAGACGCCCGCGCCAAAGCAGAGCCAACACCCCGCACGCCGTGAGGCGGATAGGTCACCGCATCGACCAGCCCTTGTGCCTGTGCGCCACTTTCCACCATGGGGATCAACAGCGATTGCGCGCCTGCGTCCAGCAATTGCTTGATCATCCAGGTCTCTCCGATCGGCGGACGCACCATGGCATGGACCCCACGCGCGCCGATCACCTGCAACTGCGCCGTGATGGACCGCAAATCGTTCGGCGCATGTTCTGCGTCAATCAACAGCCAATCGAACCCCGCACCTGCGCTGATTTCTGCAATATAAGGATCCGCAAGGCCCAGCCAGCACCCCAGCTGTACATTGCCTTGGGCGATGGCCGCTTTGAATGGATTGTGGGGGGCTGGCATGGCGTGATCCTTTTTAGGCAAATGCAATTTCAACAGACCCGAAAGGCCCAAAATCGGCGCGGATATCGGTGCCGGACGGGCATTCGACAGGCCGGATGAAACTGCCCGACAGGACAATCTGACCCGGTTCGATGGTTTGCCCGTACTGCGCCATGCGGCGGGCCAGCCAAACGACGCTTTCCACCGGATTGTTCAACACCCCTGCCCCAAGACCGGTTTCCTCAACCTCGCCATTGCGCGACGTGATTGCGCCAACCCAGCGCAGATCAAAGGCCTCAACTACGTGACGTTCCGCCCCCAGCACCACGCCCCCATTGGCCGCATTGTCGCTGATGGTGTCAAAAACGGTGCGCGTGGCCTTCGTCTCGGGATCAAGCCGCACAATACGGGTGTCGAGGATCTCAATAGACGGCGCCACATAATCCGTGGCCGCAATCACATCCTCTCGCGTGACATCCGCGCCGCCAATCGGCGCCTTCATCACAAAGGCAATCTCGGCCTCGATCCGGGGCTGGATAAACCGCCCCGCAGGCACTGTCGCGCGATGGTCAAACACCATGTCGTCGAACAAAATACCACTGTCGGGAATGTCGATGTTCAGCGCATATTGCATCGCCTTTGACGTCAGCCCGATTTTCCAGCCGACCACAGACCGCCCTTGGCCCAGTTTGGCGCGGTAAATGGCGTTCTGCACCGCATAGGCATCGTCCATGCCCATGTCGGGGTGGCGCTTCGTCAGCAGGCCGATCTGTGCGCCTGTCGTTTCGGCGCGCAGCAGATCAGCGGCCGCTTGGGCGTGGTCTTGGGGCGTCATACCTCTTCATCCTTGATGGTGTTGCGCAGGGTGCCGATGGTGTTGACCTCCACCTCCACCACATCCCCAGGTTTGAGGAATTGCGGCGGATCAAGCCGCGCACCAGACCCCGTAGGGGTGCCCGTCACGATGATATCGCCGGGCTCCAGCGTCATAAACGTCGAGATATACTCGATTTCCCGCCGGATCGGATGCATCATGCGGGCCAGCACATCGTCCTGCCGCACCTCGCCGTTCACGCGGGTGATGATGCGGGCGTCATCCAGTTGCGCGGCGTCTGTGAAGGGGACCAACCACGGGCCGATCGCACCAGAATTGTCCCAGTTCTTGCCTTGGGTGACATTGAATTTCGCATGGCGGACCCAATCGCGGATCGTGCCTTCGTTGCAGATGGTCAGACCGGCGATGTGATCATAGGCATCGGCCTGCGCAATGCGCCGCCCGCCCGTGCCGATGACCACCGCGACTTCGCCCTCATAATCCAATTGGTCGCTTTCGGGGGGACGGATCAACGGCCGGTCATGGCCCGTAAACCCAGAGGCAAAGCGCGGAAAAAGCGACATAAATTTCGGCTGCTCGGATCCGTCTTTGTATTCTGCGTTGCGGTCCGGAAAATTGACGCCCACGCAGATAATGCGGCGCGCGTTGGGCAAAACCATTTCGTACTGAACATCTTTGTGGGTCACCGGCCTGTCCGCCGCCGCGGCCCCCAACGCCGCCAATCCGTCTGCCTGCACAGCATCCAAAAGTGTCGGCCACTGCGGGAACGCGTCATTCAGCGCGATCATCCCGCCCTCTGTGACGCCCCCATAAAACGTGTCACCGCCGCTTGAATAGGTTGCGAAATTCATTTGATGGCCTCCCAGACCTCTTGCACGACCGATGCCACGGTCATGACGTCCTCGCGTGTTGTCTCAAATTGGCCCACCTGAACCCGAATGATCTTGCGCCCTTCAAAAGCGCCTTGGGTCAGGTAAATCCGCCCATCATCGTTGATCGCATCCACCAGCCGTTGTTGCATCGCGTCATCGCCCGGACAGCGGAAGGAAAACAGGCTGAGGATCGGATCGGTGCTGATCTCAAACCCGTCGATCTGGCGGATGGCCGCGCACAGTGCCTCGGCCCAGGTCACATGATTACGGATGCGTGTCTGCAATCCCTCAAGCCCATAGGACCGGATCAGGAACCACAGTTTCAGCGCCCGAAATCTGCGCCCCAGCGGGATCGTCCATTCCGAATAATTCGTCACCCCGTCGCCGGTGGTCTTCAGATACTCCGGCTCAATCTTCAGCGTATTCAACTGCGGCGTGGCATCGCGCAAAAACTGGATGGAACAATCAAACTGCGCACCCAGCCATTTGTGCGGGTTGAACACGATGCTGTCGTAGGCATCGACACCCTGCCAAAACGCCGCGTGGTATTCGGGGCAAATCATGGCAGAGCCCGCCCAAGCGGCATCCAGATGGGTGTAGAGATCATAGGCCTGCGCCACAGCCGCCACAGTCGCCAGATCATCGCAGGCCCCGACGCCCGTGCCCCCCGTGATCGCGATCACACCCGCAGGCGTATGCCCTGCCGCGATATCCGCACGGATCGCCTCCTCAAGCGCGCCCGCATCCATCCCGAACCGCGGGCCTTGGCCTGCGATCTTCACCAGATTGTCCTGCCCAATGCCCGCAACCCAACAGGCGCGGTCTATGGACGAATGCACCTGATCGGAACAATAAATCCGCAACGCCCCTTTGCCCGACACCCCGTTGCGGTTGCCGGTATATCCCGTGGCCCTTTCACGCATGGTCAGCACGGCGGAGAGCGTGGCCGACGACGCGCTGTCCTGAATGACGCCGGTAAACCCGGCCGACAAGCCCAGCGCCTGCCGCATCCAGTCGATCATCCGCCCCTCCAGCTCCGTCGCCGCCGGAGAGGTCTGCCACAGCATACATTGCGCAGCGACCGTATTGACCAACTGTTCAGCCAACATCGAAGGCGGCGTCGCATTGGCGGGGAAATAGGCAAAGAACCGTGGATGCTGCCAATGGGTCATTCCCGGCATCACAATATCTTCGAAGTCGCGCAGGATATCGGCCATGTCTTCGGCCCGCTCAGGCGGGGCATCTGGCAACTGGGCTGCAATCTCACCGGGGCTGGTCTGCGCGCGGACCGGCCTGTCGCGCAGCGTCTTGTGATACTGCGCGCCCCAATCGGCGATATGTCTGCTCCATCCCGCGAAATCGTCCCAATTCATGACACACTCCTAGGGCGCAATAATCGGGCTGGCTTTGATCTTGGGCTCATTGGTCTCAACCCCGACAAACGTCGTGCCGTGATTGAACCAGCTTTCGGGTGCCGCCGCCCCCCAGAGGGTCTGGCGCTGCGGGTCTTTCAAATCCCATTTGATCGGTTCCAGATCAGGATCAACTGTCTGATAATCCGAGCAATAAATCTCAATCCGGTGGCCGTCAGGATCAAGAATATACAGGAAAAAGGCATTGGAAATCCCATGTCGCCCCGGCCCCCGTTCAATATTGGCCACATACCCCGTTGTCGCCATCAGATCGAGAAGATCGATGATATTCAGGGGCGTCGGCACCCAGAACGCAACATGGTGCATCCGCGGTCCGACCCCGTTGGTGAACGCCATGTCATGCACCCCACCCTTGCGGTGCATCCACGCGGCCCACAACATCTTGCTGTCCTCGTCCTCCGTATATTCGGTCACCCGAAAGCCGAAGTCTGAATAGAACGCCACCGACGCGTCCACGTCATGACTGAACACATTGAAATGGTCGATCCGCAGCGGTTTCACCCCACGGTAAAGCGCGTATTTTTGGTGGATCGGCGCCAGCCGGTCCATTTTGTGATAGAACTCCAACGGAATACCAAGGTTGTCGGACGTCAGCAGCGTCTTGCCCTGATACGGGCGCTGCACCCATTCCGTCGGGCGGCCCTTGGCCCTGAAGTAGGCCTCCGCGCGGTCAAGGTCGTCTTCGTCAAAGGTCTTGAACCCCATCACCTCGACCGTGCCCGGTTGATCGGATTTTTGCAGGATCACACAATGATGCCCCCGTTCCTCCATGGCGCGCAGATAGACGTGGCTGTCGCTTTCATCCGTGACCTGAAAGCCCAGAATTTCGGTGTAAAACGCCCTGGACGCGCTGAGGTCTTTGACGTTCAGGCACACATGGCTCAGGCGGATGACGTTGAAATCGGGATACAGGTTTGGCGCAGGTACGGGCATCTTAGAGCGCTCCCAGTTTGGTGATCTTGTGCTGACCGGTCGCAAAACCGATGTGCTTTTGTTCCATGTAGAAATCGAACGACCAATCACCGCCGTCGCGGCCGATGCCGCTGGCCTTCACCCCGCCAAACGGCGTCGGCAGATGGCGGACGTTTTCGGAATTCACCCAGATCATCCCCGCCTCCAACGTGTCAGTAAAGCGCAGGGCGCGGGTCAGATCGTTGGTCCACAGATAGCCCGTCAACCCGTAGGCCGTGTCGTTGGCCATCTCCAACGCCTCCGCCTCGGTGGAAAACGGAATGGACGTCAGCACGGGGCCAAAGATTTCCTCTTGCGCGATGCGCATTTTGTTATGGGCCTGCGTAAACAGCGTCGGGCGGACGAAATAGCCCGCGTCGCCCACAGTCTCACCGCCCGCGGCGATGGTCGCGCCCTCTTGGGTGGCGATATCAAAATAGCGGGTCACTTTGTCGAAATGGTCTTGCGATACAAGCGGGCCGACTTCGGTTGTTGGGTCCAACGGGTGGCCCACTTTGATCGCGTTCACCCGCTCCACCAGCTTGGCCTCGAACGCATCACGGATCGTGTCTTGCACCAACAGGCGCGAGGATGAGGTGCAGCGTTCCCCGTTGATCGAATAGATCATGAAAATCGCGGCATCCAAGGCGCGATCAAGATCGGCATCGTCAAACACGATCACAGGGTTCTTGCCGCCCAGTTCCAGATGGTTACGCTTCAGCGTATCGGCACCCTGTTTGACGATTTTCGACCCCGTGCCGCTTTCGCCCACAAAGGCAATCGCCTTGATCTTAGGGTGTTCGCACAGCGCCTTGCCCGCGCCCTCCCCAAAGCCATTGACCGTGTTCAGAACACCGGGCGGCAGGCCTGCCGCTTCGGCGATCTCCACCAACAAACGCGCGGTCAACGGAGAGGCCTCGGCAGGCTTGTGCACAACCGTACATCCCGCAGCAAGCGCAGGTGCGATCTTCCACGTCGACAGCATGAACGGCGTATTCCATGGGGTAATCACGCCCACGGGACCAATGGGCACACGGGTGGTAATGTTCATCAACGTCGGTGATTTCAGGTGCTGTCCGTCGCGGGCCTGCACGACCTGATCGGCGAAATATCGGAAATTCTCGGCCCCGCGCAGGGCGGCCTTGGACATGAATTTATAGGCCTGCCCCGTGTCCCAACATTCGCACAGCGCGATTTCTTCGGCGCGCGCTTCGATGCCTTCTGCGATGCGGATGATGATCCGCCTGCGTTCCGCTGCGGGCAGATCGCGCCAGGCGGCAAACGCGTCGTGGGCGGCATTGGCGGCCTTATCAATATCCGCCGCCGCACCATGGGCCACGTCACAGATCACCGACGTATCAACAGGCGAAAGCGTCTGAAACACCCCCTGGGACCCTGCCACATCCTGACCGGCAATCCGGTTCTGAATGCCGGTTTCACGAAACCGCGCCAAAAAGCCGTCCAGTTTTGAAATGTTGTCGTCCAGAACACTCATGTGCCGTCCTCCATATGGTCGCGGACATTTCCAAATTTGGGTGAAAGGGCCGCATCAATGTCGCGCATCTCTGCGGACAGCGCGATGGATCGGGTGTCCATCGCAGGGGCCATAAAGGTTTGAAGGGCTGCAAAGATGCGCGTGATCGCGTCGTGTTTGACGTCGTCGGGTCGTCCCTCTCTCAGTCGGACTGAAAGATCGATAAACCCGTGTTTGGCATCCCCATCGGCCATCGCCACATGATCCACGCGGATGGCCCGCACACGAATGCCCGCGGTTGGGAAGGCCTCAAGGTGCGCCGCCGCCTGACGGATGGCCTCGCACAACGCCCCCATATCCACGACCTCTTCGAGGTTGGCGGAATACTCGATATGAACGTGCGGCACTCCATTTCCTTAACATGTTAATTGTTGCACGTTAATTAATGGGTAGAACGGTTGTCAACAATCCATATCGCGGGCATCTCAGGACCCATGTCAAAGTCGCTTCCCTCCACCAACCGATCCCTTCCCATCGCCCTCATCCGCGCGCGGGAAGGCGTGATGGCCCCCATTCGGGACATGTTGTCAGAAACCAGCATCACCGAACAACAGTGGCGCGTTCTGCGTGTTTTGGCTGATTTTGGCCGGATGGACACAAAGACGCTTGCCGACAGATCAAGCCTTCTGTTCCCCAGCCTGACACGCATCGCGGCCACGTTGCGCGACAAGGGCTTTGTCACCCAGACCCGCGACGACCAGGACCGCCGCCGTCAGTTGATCGAAATCACCGCAGCCGGTCAGCGCATTATCAATGACCACGCCCCCCAAGCGGCGCAGATCGCGGAAGGGTTCAAGGACATCTTGGGCGCGGCAGAGTATGAAACCCTTCTCGACCTTCTGACACGGCTGGATCCTGGCGCGCAGGATTAGACCGTGATGGTGCCATCCGCGCACCAGCCGTCAAAGATCTTCAACGCTTTGTCCGCAAAGGCGGAATCGTTGATGTGACACGGGATGCGGTGGAGTGTGATGGTGTCGGGGGCCTGTGCCTCGACCTCTGCCAGAAATGCGCTCAGCCCTTGGGGATTGTGCAGATCGGCCCCTTCCCGGTCCCATTCGCCAAGGCCCTGTTCTGGCAGGATCAGCGCGGTCGGGCCTTTGGCCTTTGCCAGCTGCGCGCAATGGGCGCGCGCGACCTGCTTCGTTTCTGCGGGCTGCAACACAATCGACGTCAGCAACCGGTTGTGCGCATGTTTCATATGCGCGTCCCACTTGGCATCAATCGGCTGCCAGCCGACAACATCAACCAGATCATAACAGCCAGGCGCCACAATCTGCGGCGTGCCCGTCCGGCCCGCATTCGTCAAACGATCCGCCCCTGCCGATATGTTCGATCCATGGATGTGGTTACCCAGCTCTTGCGTGCAGAAATCCATCACACAGGCAAAGGCCCCCTGCCCGGCAAGGCTTTCAAACGCCCGCCCCCCCATGCCGGTGGCGTGGAACACGGCCACTTCAAACCCGCGCTCTTCCAGGGCGGGTTTCAACGGGATGACGTATTTCAATGCAGATGTGCCCAGCGACATCATGCCCACCAAAGGCTTCGTAGGGTCCATTTTCTGGACCGCACGCGCGGCCCCCAACACAGCGCCCGCCGCCTGTGACAGCGACGACCTGCACACAGAGTTCAGCCCATAAAGCCCCCCGGCCCAAAGGATCATCTGCGTGTCCGCCGCCAATCGGTCTGCTGGGATCAGCGGGGAAAAAGACACAGTCGACACGATGTATTTCGGCACCCCCAGCGGAAGGGCCGAAGCCACATCAAGCGCCAAATCAGTGCCCATCGTCCCACCCAGCACGATCATGCCGTCAAACACACCTTCGGCATGCAGCCGCGCGGCCAATAGGCTTGCACCCTTCGCCATGATCTGCATCGCGTGGTTTTCATCGCCACTGTCGATCGCGGCCTGAATGGTGCTGCCGCCCTCTTCGGCCACAGCATGTTTGGAATAATCGGTGGGCTGTGATGGATCGCCCAGCACGGACACATCCATGGTCACAACCCGTCCCCCCTGATCGCGGATCACCCCCGCCAGAAAGCTCAGTTCATCATCTTTGGTGTCATAGGTGCCGATGACCAGAATGGTTTTGTCTGTCATAGTTTGATCCACGCGGTTTTAAGGTTCACGTATTTCTCAATCGCATGCAGGGACTTATCCGCCCCGTTGCCCGACTGGCCGACCCCTCCCAAGGGCACAGTGCCATCCGCGCCGCCATACGTGTTGATATGCATCACGCCCGTGCGCACCGCGCGGACCATCCTGTGCGCGCGGCCAAGGTTCGATGTCCACGCGGCCCCGGCCAGGCCATAAACGGTTGAATTGGCAAGCGAAATGGCCTCCTCCTCCGTCTCGAACGGCGTCACGGCCAGAACGGGGCCAAACACCTCCTTCTGGGCCAGCGTCGCGTCGCGGGCCACGCCGGTGATGATCGTGGGGGCCATGTAAAAGCCGCCCGTGTCCTCCAGAATGCGCCCGCCACCGGTGATAACCTGCCCGCCTTCGGATGTGGCCGTGTCCACAAAGCCAAGATTGGCCTTCAACTGACCTTCGGAATTCACCGCCCCGATGTGGGTGTCGACCTTTAACGGATCGCCCACGCGCATCGCCACGGCCGCTTTGGCAACAGCTGCGACAAATTCGTCATGGATGGCCGCCTCAACCAGCAAGCGCGACCCCGCGACACACACCTGACCCGAATTGCGGAAAATTCCGCCCGCCGCGACCTTGGCCGCCTCCTCAAGGTTGGGCGCATCTGCAAAAACGATGTTGGGGGATTTGCCGCCCAACTCCAGATACACCCGTTTCATGTTGGACCGCGCAGAATACTCCATCAGCCGACGCCCTGTGGCACCCGACCCGGTGAACACCAGCACATCCACATCCATGGACAGGCCCATGGCCTCCCCCACCACGCGGCCCTCGCCCGTGACGGCGTTCAACACACCGGGGGGCAAACCGGCCTCCAACGCCAGCTCAGCCATGCGCATCAACGACAGTGACGCCGTTTCAGAAGGCTTGAGCACGACCGAATTGCCCATGGCCAAGGCAGGCCCCAACTTCCACGCGCCAATCATCATGGGGAAGTTCCACGGGATGATCGCGCCGACCACGCCCACGGGCTCCTTGTGGATCATCGCCAGAATATCACCCGGGGTGGCCGCGATTTCACCATAGAGTTTGTCCAAAGCCTCCGCGTAATAGCGGATCGTACCAGCCGCCGACCCTGGCTCCGCCTTGAGAGCCATGCCGATCTCGGTCCCGTTGTCGCGCACGCCCAACACCGCCAATTCCAGCGCGTTGGCCTCAATCAGATCAGCCCATTTCAAAAGCACCTTCTTGCGGGCCGCAGGGGGCTGCCCGGCCCAGCGCCCATCTTCAAACGCGGCACGGGCCGAGGCAATCGCGGCCTCCATGTCCGCCGCCGTCCCCGCCGCAGTGGTCGTCAGAACCGTCCCGTCAATGGGAGAGATAACCTCCATCCGGCCACCGTCCGAAGACGGCACATGTTTTCCATCAATCAAATGGTCAAAACCGGCTACGGGCTGCGCACGCAACGCGTCAATCTTGGTCTGGTCCATGGGTCACCCTTGTCTCGCCGTCATATATGTCTTGGCTGTCTGTGGGCTGCGAGGCCCCGCACACCAATCGCCAACAAGGGCGTGGCCAGCGCCCGTGCCGACATGGATGTGGTGCGCTTGAACATTCCTGCCTCCGCTATCTGGTTCACATAATGAACCGACGTTTCAAAAAGCTTGTCTTGATTAACCCCATGTGTCAAACTTTTTTTGTGTTCGCCCATGCTGAAGGCCCATCATGTCCTCCACCACCAAAGCCCTGTCGCTTCTGACGCATTTCTCGGCCTCCCAGCCTGAGATCGGGCTGTCACAGCTGTGCCGGATGGCGGGGCGGGATAAGGCGACGACCTATCGCCACCTTCAGGCCCTTGAAACGGCGGGATTTGTCGAACAGAACCCCGCAACCAAACACTACCGGCTGGGCCCCGCCCTGATGCAGCTGGCCCAACTGCGCGAGGCGACAGTGCCGCGCAAGGACGGGGCAAAACCCGTCCTGTCCGCGCTGGCCGATGCTACAGGCGAAACCGCCCATGTCACCGTTCTGTCGGGGCAGACGCTCTATGGGTTGTGCGCCTGCGAGGCCCCCCACAACAGCATCCGCGCCGTGATCGACATCAACACCTTCCCGCTGCACGCAACAGCCTCGGGCCTGTGCGCCGTTGCCTTTGGACCTCAGGATTTGTTTGACGTGGCGGTGGCATCCCTGAGCGGGTTCACCGCGGCGACACCAACGACGCAAACGGATCTGGCCGCCCTGGTATCCAGCATCCGCGACACTGGGTTTGGCCGCGCCAACCAGACCTATGAGGCCGAAATCCAAAGCCTGTCCGCCCCCGTCTTTGACCACAGCGGCCATCTTGCCGGTGCGGTCGCCGTGGCCAGCGTCGCCACGCGCTTCACCCCCGACCTGGAACAGCTCATCAAATCCGAACTGGTCACCGCCGCCCGCAACATCACCCGCAACTGGGGCGGCACCATCCCCCCAGGAATTGAGGCCGCATGGGCCCGCTCTTTGACACATTCAAACGCATTGGAACGCACATCATGAAAGATTCAAACTTCCTGAAGGAACACAATGGCCGCCTGATGTGGCACCCGATGACATCGCCAAAAGACAGCGCCGATGCGCCGCCGACGATCATCACCGGTGCCGACGGTGTCTCGATCACCGACATTGACGGGCACCGCGTGGTCGATGGCGTGGGCGGCCTGTGGAACGTGAACCTTGGCTATTCCTGCCAGCCCGTCAAAGACGCAATCGCGCAGCAACTCGATATTCTGCCCTATTATTCCACATTCCGCGGCACGACGAACGATGTCTCGATTGAGCTGTCGTATGAGCTGTCAAAGTTCTTCGCGCCAGATGGCCTCAGCCGCGCGTTCTTCACCTCGGGCGGGTCGGACTCCGTCGAAACCTCTCTGCGGCTGGCGCGGCAGTATCACAAATTGCGCGGCGAGGCCGGACGGACCAAGTTTCTCAGCCTGAAAAAGGGTTATCACGGCACGCATATCGGCGGCGCCTCCGTCAACGGCAACGCGAATTTCCGCACCGCCTATGAACCCCTTTTGCCTGGCTGTTTCCACATCCCCGCCCCCTACACCTATCGCAATCCGTTCAATGAAACGGACCCCGAGGCGCTTGCGCAGCTTTGTCTGCAGGCGCTTGAGGACGAAATCGCGTTCCAAGGTGCGGGCACCATCGCGGCCATGATCATGGAACCTATCTTGGGGGCCGGCGGCGTCATCCCGCCCCACCCCAGCTTTGCCCCCGCCGTCCAGGACATCTGCAACCGCCATGGCATCCTGCTGATCACCGACGAGGTCATCACCGCCTATGGCCGCACCGGCGCATGGTCCGGTGCGCGGCTGTGGGGCATCCAGCCTGACATGATGGCCACGGCCAAGGCGATCACCAACGGATACTTCCCCTTTGGCGCTGTCATGATGGGGCAACGGATGCTCGACGTGTTCGAAGACAATCCAAACGCCAAGATCGGCCACGGCTACACCTATTCCGGCCACCCCGTTGGGGCCGCCGCTGCCCTGGCCTGTCTGGCCGAAACCCAACGTCTGAACGTGCCGCAGAACGCTGCCGCGAGGGGCACCCAACTTTACGAAGGCTGCAGGGCGTTGATGGAGAAATACGACATCATCGGTGACGTGCGCGGGGGGTATGGCCTGATGACAGCTATGGAAATGGTCAGCGACCGCGCCACCAAAAAGCCGATCGATGCAGCCACAGCCCAAACCGTCCAGGAGGTCGCCTATCAAAACGGTGCCATGGTCCGTGTCTCCGGCCCGAACCTGATCCTGTCGCCCCCTCTGATCTTGTCTGAGACGGACGCCACCACCATCCTGACCGCACTCGATGCCGGTTTTGCCGCAGCCTGAAAGGCCCTGATATGACGGAAAATTATGTGGCCCTGTTGGGCACAAAGGGGGGGCCATCGGTGCGGCAAGGATCGTCCATGCCCACATCCAACCTGTGCGTCATGGGCGGCCGCCAGATCGTAGTAGACTGCGGATTGGGTGTCACGCGGGGGCTGGTTGATCAGGGGTTTCTCCTCAAACGCCTCTCAACCATTCTGATCAGCCACCTGCATTCGGATCACTACATCGAACTGGGCCCCCTCATCCACACCGCGTGGTGTTCTGGGCTGGTCACGCCCGTTGATGTCTATGGCCCAGACGGCCTGCAAGCCTATTGGGACGGTTTCCTGGCCTCCATGAAGGCCGACATCGATCTTCGGATCGACGACGATGGCCGCGAGGATCTGCGCAGTTTCGTGCGCATCCATGTGGTCGATGCGGGCACGGTTCTGGATCACGACGGGCTGACCGTCACCGCCATGCGCACCGCACATCCGCCCTTGATCGACAGCTTTGCCTTTTCGTTCAAAACCGCCACCCATCACGTCGTCTTCTCCGGTGACACGGCCCCTATCGCTGCGATGGAGGACTTCGCGCGCGGGGCAGATCTGCTGATCCACGAGGCCATGTTGGACGCAGCCCTGCCGTCCTTGCTGGACCGCGTCGGCAACGGCACCGGCAACGACAAACTGATGGCCCATTGGCTGCGGTCGCACACCTTCGCCCATGACGCGGCCAAAACCGCAGCCAAGGCCGGGGCGAAACGGCTGGCACTGTCCCACCTCATCCCGTCCGACGATCCGACCTTTGGCGAGGCCCAATGGCACGCCGCCTGCGCGGATCACTATGACGGTGAACTGATCGTGGGGCGCGACGGCCTCCGGATCGATCTGTAATGCGCTCCACCGAACAGCTGCTGGTCGACCGTGCACGCCTGATGGGGCCGAACGTGTCCACATTCTACGACGACCCGCTGCATCTGGTGCGCGGCGAAGGGGTGTGGCTTTGGGATGCAGACGGGCGCAAGTATCTGGATTGCTACAACAACGTGCCCCATGTGGGGCACTGCAACCCTCGCGTGGTTGAGGCGATCTGCCGACAGGCCAGCACGCTCAACACGCACACGCGCTACCTGCATGAGGGCATTTTGTCCTACATCGAACGGCTGACAGCCACGACCGACGCCAGCCTTGATACCGCGATCCTCACCTGCACGGGGTCCGAGGCCAACGACATCGCCCTGCGCATGGCCGAAGCCGTGACTGGCAAACGCGGGATCATTGCAACCGACGCGACGTATCACGGGAACACCGCGCTGGTCAGCCAGCTTGGTAAATCCAACATTCCAACAGTCGGCTTCGGACTTGGCCAGTTTTTCCGGTTCGTCGATGCCCCAGACAGCTATCGCCACCCCGACCCTGATGGAACGACCTTTGCGGCCCATGTGGCCCAACAGATCGACGGTTTGGAAAAGGACGGCACAGGCTTTGCGGCCCTTGTCGTATGCCCCTATTTCCTCAACGAAGGCTTCCCCGACCTCCCCGACGGGTGGCTCAAACCCGTGGCGGAGGTCGTGCGCCGTACGGGCGGTTTACTAATCTGTGACGAGGTCCAATCAGGCTTTGGCCGCACGGGCACCCACATGTGGGCCCACGAAAAAATGGGTGTGGTGCCGGATGTGATGGTGCTGGGCAAACCCATGGCCAACGGCCACCCCGTGGGTGGCGTTGTCGCAAACCACGACATCGTCGCGGCCTTCCGCACAGGGTATCGTTATTTCAACACCTTTGGCGGCAACCCCGTATCATGCGCCGCAGCCATGGCCGTGTTGGAAGAAATCGACGACAAGGGCCTTGTTGCCAATGCCCAGACCGTCGGTGCCTATGCCCGTGAACGGATGCAAAAGCTTGCAACACAACATGAGGTCATTGGTGATATCCGCGGCTCTGGCCTCATCTTTGGGGCCGAAATGGTGACCGACCGCACCACCAAAGCCCCCGCCTCCGACTTCACCGACCGCGTTATCAACGCCCTGCGGCATCGCGGGGTCATCCTGTCGAAACTGGGGCGCCACAAAAACACGCTCAAGATCCGTCCGCCGATGCCGTTTTCCAAGGACAACGCGGATCTTCTTTTTGACACGCTGGACGAAGTGCTGGCGGACACGTCCTTGCACCCATGAACACAGCGGCCAACGCCTTGCCTATATGGGGCCTTGAGGGGGCAAAGATCACCCTGATCGCCGTCCGCGAAAACGCAGTCTACAGGGTGGAGCACGGCCAAAACCGCTTTGCGCTGCGGCTCCACCGTCAGGGCTACCGGACGGACAGTGAACTGGCGGCCGAACTGGACTGGATGGCGATGCTGGACCGCGCGGGACTGTCTGTTCCTTCGCCCATTGCCAGCCTTGAGGGCACGTATCTGCACAGCGTCGATGGGATGCAGGTCGATGTTCTGACCTGGCTGGAGGGGGAAACCCTTGATGCCGCCCTGCCCCAGATGGATGCCGCACAGCGCGAAAAGGTGTTCCACCAACTGGGCCACGACATGGCGCGGATGCACAGTGCAATTGATGCCTGGCCACAGGCCATATCTTGCGACCGTCCGGCATGGGATCAGGGTGGCCTTTTGGGGCACGCCCCGCTTTGGGATCGGTTTTGGGACAATCCCGCGCTGAACTTGGACCAAAAGACGCGCCTGTTGGCGTTCCGCGACAGCGCCCGCGACGACCTGACCCAAATCGCGCCCAGCCTTGACTACGGGCTGATCCACGCTGATCTCGTGGCGGCAAATGTGATGGTGTCTGGTGACACCCTGCACGTCATCGACTTTGACGACGGGGGCTTCGGCTTTCGTTTGTTCGATGTCGCAACAGCCCTGTTGAAACATCGGACGGCCCGCGATTACCCCGCCCTGCGCGCCGCACTTCTGGCGGGCTATACCTCTTTGCGGCCACTGGACACGCCGCATCTGCCTCTCTTTATGGCGCTGCGGGCCGCCAGCTATGTGGGTTGGAACATCAGCCGCGCAGATGAGGACGACACCGGAGCCCGCAACGCCCGCTTCATCACCCAGGCTGAGGCCCAGATCACCGAGTATACCGCTCGCCTTTAACGGCCTGTTCAAAGAACGCAGCAATGCTCTCCGCGTAGGCCAGATTATCGTCCTGGCCCGTCATCGACGCTTTGGCCGCCGCCGCGACGTCCGCCCCAAAAGACGGCCCGAATTCCGCCAACAAAGCCTCAAAGAAGGCAGGCGATATTTCGGGGTGGTTCTGCGTGGTGTAAACCCGCCGGCCCATCACAAAGCCCGCACAGGGCACGCCATCTGCGGATGTGATCGTCTGCGCCCCGTCGGGCAACGCCGTCACCTGTTCCTTGTGGGCCGCAAACTGACGATAGCTGCCGCCCAGCCCCGCCATCCATGGCTGGGGGTCAACGACATCGCTGCGCTTCAACCCAAGGCTCCAGCCATGGGGGTTGTCCCCAACAGTGCCGCCCAAGGCCAAGGCAATCGCCTGATGCCCATAGCACGCCCCAAACAACGGCAGCGTCGTGTTGCGGATCACCTCCAACAGCCGGCCCACCCACGGGTCCGTGTCATGCACCGATGCCGGGCTGCCGGTGATGATGATCCCGTCAAAGGGCGCAAGACTGGGCGGGAATTCGTCAAGATGCACGCGGAACGCCGTACAGGTCCAATCAGGCCGGACACTGTGCACCATCGTCTCGAATTTCTCGGCATCAAACGGATGCCTATGGGCAAAGTCGGACAAATCCGTATTGGTCACAAGAATAGCCAGATGCATCGCAGGTTCCGTTTGACAGAGGCCGGTTTATGGTCTTGCATATTACACATGTTAATTAATGCCAAGCAGGAGGCAGAGCGCCATGTCCATGTGGACCCCGACAGATGATGGCCATGCCGACATCGTAAGCCACGACACCTACACCCAAGGCGTGCCGCACAACACCTTCGCCCGCCTGCGCCGCGACGACCCTGTGCATTGGACAGAATGGGACGGTGGCGCACCATTCTGGTCCATCACCCGCAACGCGGACATCACCGCGATGAACGGCAACCCTCGCGTTTTTTCTTCGGCGCAAGGCATCCGGATCGAGGACCAGACCCGCGAAGAATACCTTGCCCGACGCACCTTTCAGGAAACCGACGCCCCCGAACATCTGCAGACCCGCATGAAGGTGTTCAAAGCCTTTGCCAAAACCTCCGTCGCCAATTTCGCCCAAGACATCACTGACCTCACAGGCCCGATCCTTGATCGCGCCTTGGCCCAAGGCACCTTCAACGCCACACGCGAAATTGCCCGCGAATTGCCCATGCGCATGTTGGGCCGCATCATGGGGCTGCCCGAAAGTGATCTGGAATGGTTGGTGGAAAAGGGCGACGCCTTGATGGCCAATTCGGACCCGGATTTCACCGATCATGTGGTCGATAAACTGACCACGGATGAATTCCGCCTGATGCCCTTCAACTCCCCCGCAGGTGCCGAACTGTACGCCTATGCCAAGGATCTGATGGACCACAAAGCGCGCATGGGTGACACCGATGGCATTCTGCATATGATCCTGAAACCGGCCAAAGACGGCACCGTGATCTCCGAGGATGAGTTTCGCAATTTCTTTTGCCTGTTGGTCGCTGCGGGCAATGACACCACCCGTTATTCCATCGCTGCAGGCGTTCACGCCATCGCCGAAAAACCCGAACTGCTGCACCAGATGCAAACGCAAGACGTCTGGGACACCATGGCCGATGAAATCATCCGCTGGGCCACCCCCGCCACCTATTTCCGCCGCACTTGCACCGAAGACACCGAAGTCCACGGCAAGACCATTCGTGCCGGTGACAAAGTGGTCTATTGGTGGACCTCCGCCAACCGGGACCCAGACGCGATCCCTGACCCGTTTCACATTGATCTGACCCGCACGCAGAACCAGCATCTGGCATTCGGGCAGCACGGGCCGCATGTCTGCCTTGGGATGCATCTGGCGCGGCTTGAGGTCCGCATCCTGTTTCAGGAACTCAGCCGCCGCCTGAAATCCATCGAACCTGCGGGGGATGTGCAATACCTGCGGTCAAACTTCGTGGGCGGCATCAAACACCTGCCCGTCACCGTTCAGCTGTAACGCACCGCGCGCCCGTTCGGGCCGCGGTCTCCCCACAGGCAGCCCCCGGACAGCCTATGCCTTTGGCGCGGCTCGCGCATGATGACGTTGGGGACAGTGCCTCTCAGCGTGCGTCTTGTGGCCACGCGGCTTGGGTGAAGACACCTCCGTCCACCCACAGGGTTTGGCCCGTCACAAAGCCCGCCGCATCAGAGGCCAGAAACAGGATCGGCCCCACCAGATCAGCAGGCCTGCCCACACGGCGCAACGGCGTCAATGCCGACCATTTGTCGCCATAACCATCCGCTTCCTCGTTGGTGCGGTCCGTTTCAATCGCACCGGGGGCCACGCAGTTCACGCGGATGCCGTAGGGGCCAAGTTCTGCGGCAGACACCTTGGTGAATTGCTCAATCCCCCCTTTGGACGCCGTGTAATCCACAAGGTTAGGGAAGGCCAATTTGTTGCAGCCAGACCCAAGGTTGACGATGGCCCCTCGGATGCCGTGATCCTTCATCTGACGTGCGGCGGCTTGGGTGTTCAAAAAGCAGCCCCGCAGGTTGGTCTTGATTGTTCGATCCCAGTCCTCGACGTCCAACTCCAGCAGCGGCGCCCATGTCTGGATGCCGGCATTGTTGACCAGCAAATCAGGCGCCTGTCCGGTCTCGGCCAAAAGGGCGTCATAAAAACCTGCCACCTGATCCGCATCCCCCACATCACACCGGTGCGCACTGACGCTATGGCCCTGCGCGCGCAACGTCTCCGCCAGTGCCTCCGCCGGGGCGGCGGTAGAATGGTACGTGAACGCTACACGGTATCCCGCCTTGGCCACCGCCCCCACAAGGTGGTGGCCGATGCCTGTGCTGCCGCCCGTAATGACCGCAAGTTTCTGCATGCTGTGTCCTTCGCGCCGCTTACAGGGACATACCGCCGTCGATGACGACGTTAGATCCTGTCATGAACGTCGCATCGTCCGAGGCCATCAGCAACGCCACAGCGGCGATTTCGTCCACCGTGCCCAACCGGCCCGTCATCTGACGCGCCTTGAATGCCGTCATCGCGGCCTCGGCGTCGCCCGTGGCGGCCAGCCGTTCGTGCAGCGACGGGGTGTCCACGGTGCCCGGGCTGATCGCGTTGCAGCGAATGCCCTTGTCCGAAAAGTCCCGCGCAATGGACAGCGTCATCCCCAACACCGCCGCCTTGGTCGCCCCGTAGGCAAAACGACCGGGGGCGGCCATAACCGATGACACCACCGAAGCGATGTTGATGATCACACCATCCCGTGCCTCGACCATGGCGGGCAAAACCGCGGCGGTGACCGAATATGTGGCCGTAACGTTCAAATCGACGCTGCGCTGAAAATCCGCAGGCGTGCAGTCAATCACGCTGCCCGCCGCCACATAGCCCGCGCAATTGACCAGAACATTGATGTCCGGAAACTCCGCCGCCAAAGCCGCAACCTGTTCGGGGTTCGTGACGTCCAGATGCCGGTTGAGGCGGCCCGTGTCGTCAAACCCCGTACCGGTGCCGTCATATTGCAGATCAGCGGCAATGACGCGCGCGCCCTCCTCCAAAAACACCTCTGTGATGCGCGCACCAATGCCTTGGGCGGCGCCGGTCACAAGACAGGTCTTCGCCGTCAGTTTTGACATAATTACCCCCCCTCTTTACGGTGTGGCCACAGCGGTCTGGCGCTGCACGCCAAGGCCCGCAATCTCAAGCACCATCTCATCGCCAGGCTTCAGGTAGCGTTGCGGCTTCAGCCCCATGCCCACACCGGGGGGCGTGCCCGTGGTGATCACGTCCCCGGCCTGCAATTCCATGAAATGGGACACATAGGACACCAGATGGGGCACCTTGAAAATCATCGTCGACGTCGATCCGTTCTGCACGGTGTCGCCGTTTACCGACAAGGTCATGGCCAGATCTGCGGTGTCCACCTCATCACGGGTCACCAACCACGGCCCAAGCGGCCCAAACGTCGGGCTGCCCTTGCCTTTGGTCCATGTGCCGCCCCGTTCCAGCTGATATTCCCGTTCGGACACGTCGTTGCACACGCAAAAACCCGCGACGTGATCCATGGCATCAGCCTCGGCTATATAGCTTCCGGTTTTGCCTATGACGACGGCCAGCTCGACCTCCCAATCGGTCTTCTCGGATCCGGGCGGAATGCGCACATCGTCGTTGGGCCCAACGATGCAGGACGGCGCCTTATTGAACAAAATAGGCTCTGCGGGGATGTCCATGCCCGCCTCTGCCGCGTGATCAGCGTAGTTGAGGCCAATGGCGATGAAATTGCCCACCCCCGTGACGCAAGCGCCCACGCGCGTGTCCGCAGGCACAGCGGGCAACGCGGCCAGATCAAGCGCCGCAATCTGCGCCATATAGGCGTCGGACAAATAGGCGGCGGTGCCGTCCAGTGCCCCGCTCAGATCACGGAGTGTGCCCGCGTCATCCAGAACACCCTGTTTTTCCTGACCTGCGGGGCCGAACCGAATAAGTTTCATCTGCGTTTTCCTTGTTGTCTAATGGCTGTCCCGCGGCAGACCCTTCTGCGCGAGACGTTGATATTTCACAGCCGGTTCCAGAACCCCGCCGCTGTCCAATTGGCCCACAAGTCCCCGTTGAATTTCCTGCCACGGGGTCTGGCTTTCGGGATAGGCATAGCCGCCCTGCGCGTCCAAGGCTGTGCGCCGCGCGGCCAGCTCATCCTCAGCCACCAGCATATTGACGGTGCCGCGCGCCAAATCAATGCGCACCGGATCCCCAGTCTGCAAAAGCGCAAGCCCCCCGCCCACCGCCGCCTCAGGTGCGGCATTCAGGATCGAGGGGGAGCCAGAGGTCCCCGATTGCCGCCCGTCGCCCACACACGGCAGCGATGAAATGCCCGCCGTCAGAAGGGCCGCAGGGGCCTGCATATTCACGACCTCAGCCGCACCGGGATAGCCCACGGGGCCCGCGCCGCGCATAAACAGGATCGAATTTTCGGTGACGCCCAAGGCAGGGTCCTCGATCCGCTCGTGGTAATCCTCCGGCCCGTCGAAGACCACGGCGCGCCCCTCAAACGCCTCCGGGTCGTCGGGGTTGCTCAGATACCGCGCGCGAAACTCGTCTGAGATGACAGAGGTTTTCATGATCGCCGCGTCAAAAATATTGCCCGACAGCACCAGAAACCCCGCCCGCTCGGTGATGGGGGCCGCATAGGGACGGATCACATCCGTGTCCTCAATCGCCGCCCCTGCGCAGTTCTGGCCCAGCGTTTGACCGTTGACCGTGGGCGCATCCGCGTGGATCAGATCCTGTTCCATCAGTTGGTTGACGACCGCAGGCACACCGCCCGCGCGGTAGAAATCCTCGGCCAGATAATCGCCCGCGGGCTGCATGTTCACCAACAACGGGATGTCGCGCCCATAGGCTTGCCAATCCGTCACCGGCAGATCGACGCCAATGTGCCGCGCGATGGCGCCGATGTGGATGGGTGCGTTAGACGATCCACCAATGGCGGAATTGACGCGGATGGCATTGATAAACGCCTCCTTCGTCAGAATATCCGACGGTTTCAGATCCTCATGCACCATATCAACGATGCGCCGCCCCGTGCGAAACGCCACCTCGGCCCGGTCACGGTGCGGCGCAGGGATCGCGGCGGACCCGGGCAGCTGCATGCCCAACACCTCGGCCAGTGAATTCATGGTCGAGGCCGTGCCCATCGTGTTGCAATACCCAATCGACGGGGCAGAGGCCGTGACCAGTTTCACAAACCCCGCGTAGTCGATCTCGCCCTTGGCCATCATCTCACGCGCCTTCCAGATGATCGTTCCGGACCCCGCGCGCTCCCCCTGAAAATAGCCGTTGATCATCGGGCCCGATGACAGCGCGATTGCGGGCATGTTGACGGTTGCGGCCGCCATAAGCAACGCAGGCGTGGTCTTGTCACACCCGATGGTCAGCACAACGCCGTCCAGCGGGTAGCCGTGCAGCACCTCAACCAGGCTCAGATAGGTCAGGTTGCGATCCAGCCCCGCTGTGGGGCGCTTGCCGCTTTCATGGATGGGATGAACCGGAAACTCGATGGCAATCCCGCCTGCATCGCGGATCCCCTCCCGCACCCGTTTGGCCAATTCAATATGATGGCGATTGCAGGGTGCCAAATCCGAACCGGTCTGCGCGATGCCAATGATCGGCCGGTTGGATTGCAACTCTTCCTGCGAGAGGCCGAAATTCATATATTTTTCAAGATAAAGCGCGGTCATCCCCGGGTTGTCGGGGTTGTCAAACCACGCTCTGGACCGAAGCGGGCGGCTGGGGGCGTCGGTCATCTGTCGTTCCTCTTTCGCGCGAATGTCGTGGGACATACTGCACAGAGACGGACCGATTTGAAAGCGGTTTCATTCAGCTGTGATTGGCTGCGGAGGGGGCACATCTTCTTACACAAAAACACTGGACCTGTCCCGCTTTAGTGCCGCCCCAAGTGCTCGTTTAGGCCACCTTGCGTTCGAAAGCGACCGGGCTTTTCCAACCCAGTGCTGAGTGGCGACGACGCGGATTGTAGAAGCCATTGATATATTCGAAGATGGTCATCTCAGCCTGCCGCCTCGTTGCCCATGATCGTCGCCAGATCAACTCGGCTTTGATCGTCTTGAAGAAGGTTTCGACGGCGGCATTGTCATAGCAGTTGCCTTTGCCGCTCATGGACACCTTGAGACCATTCTGGCCCTATGCTCTTCGACAAACCTAAATCTCATTGCTTTAGGCCCGCAAAGAACTGGTTCGTCCATTGTCCTCGGACCAATGGCGGAAAATGGCCTCACCCTTTTTTAAGATTTCCCTCTCCTCC
>NZ_FWFT01000011.1 GCF_900172275.1 Pseudooctadecabacter jejudonensis | reverse complement strand
GTTTGCTGAGAAGAGATCTGGGAGGCAAATCGCATCACACAGGCCGAGAGAAGGCTCAGGGAAGCGATCGTCTCTCCAAAGCAGGGTTGGCAGTCGATATGGGCAGAGATGCCCTGTCCGGGCCGATATTCGTTGACGATGACCTGGTCAGGAGCGGTTTTGAAATAACCCTCAGCGGTCAACTGTTCGGCCAGCTTCTGGAACAACCCAGGCAATGGCCCAAGATAATCTTCCCGTCGGGCCTGCCGTGCCTTGTAGTCGTAGCGATAGCCATAATGCTGAACCCGTCGTTTCAGATCGGTGCGCCAAGGGGCCGCATCGATCTCCTGGATGAGCCTATCGGCTTCATCCTCCGGGACGTAGTTTTCCAGGTAGGTTAGCCCGTCTGGCCACTCATCCTGAAAAAACGAAAGTTGCGAAGGCGGTGTGGCCATCGGCAGCAGACTCCTCGTTGGCCGTGTTTTGGTGGGTATATTCTGGGTAATCTTTGGGGTCGAAAGTGTAGATCGCCGGAGCCGCAAAACCGGCCTTCCGTGCCGCCTCATCCATTTTGAACGCACCCTCATAGAACGGGCTGTCCACGGTCGAGATGATGACCAAGCCGCCCGGTTTCAGGTGGTTCCATACATTCTTGAGGAACCGGGTTACCAAGACATGATTTGGGTTTTGTCCGTAGCGTGGATCGCGAGAGGCCACATTTGGAAACTGGAAGATGATCGTGCGGAATTGGCGTTTGCCGATGGTGTCAGACAGCCGTGTAGCATCCACGCCGGTTTTGACACTGCACCCGAGTTTCAGAAGTTTGCGCGCATTGTCGTAGGCGGTGTCCGTCAGGTCTTCCTCTGCCTCGTACACTGTCGCGAGGATCGAAGAGGCGGAAACAAGCGGCTTGCGCGACATCGTCAGAGCAAAGCTCAGATTGCCTTCGCCTACAAACAGAACGCTTCCTGTGCGCATACGAGCGGTGAAGTCGAATTTCGCCGCCACCTTGGCCAGCTTCTTTGTCGACACCGCCGGATATCGGAGCGCCTGGTGAACAGCGTCCTGAAGCGTTGCGCCGCGAAATTCGTACATGGTGATCCCCAGGCGGATTTTACAAAACCTCGGCAGACTGCCGCATAGCGGTTAATCCCTGGTTAACCATGCGTTTGGCCTCGCCTCTGAGAGCCGCTCACAGCGCCCTCAGGCGGTTTTAGGCTTCTTGGGCAGGGTGGGCCTTAGAAAGCTTGATTTCGGTTGTGTGAGGGTGGCAGGAAATAGCAACGTATTACATTTGTGACAAATGACCCGTAGACTCGATCACACAACCCGCCAATCTATCGCCAAAAAGATGCGCGAAGGCGTCCGCCCGGACGTTTTGGCACGGGAGTATGGCGTCACCGTGCGCACGGTCTATCGCTGTGCCCAGTTCATGCGAGAGATACAGATCGAGCGGGGTAGCAGGACCGAAACCGTGGTCTGCCGTGTGTCCCCGGCGGACTTGGCGCTGTTCGATGAAAAGCTGCAAGAGGCCGGCGTTCGGAACCGGAGCGAAGCGCTGCGCAATGTCATCCGGAATGTTGGCGGTATGGCCGCGCCGGATGCTGAGCTGGCCGAGGCTTTGCTGGCCATGAAAGGCGCGCTCAACAAGGTGGGTAACAACGTCTCTCAGATTGCCAGACGGATGAACGATGCGAAAAACCGAGGGCAAGCGCTTCCCTTCAGCGAAACGGACCACACGGAGATCCGGCACCTGGCCGGAATGGTGCTCGATTTTGCGGACGAGGTTGCGCTGATGGCCGACGGGCGGCGCAGTACGCTTGAGCTCAAGGTTTCCGATGAGCTGAAGAACCTGGCCAAGCGCGGTGTCTAAGCCCGCGCCCTCCCCGCCATATGGGGGCGGTCGGGCGCTGCCGTTATTTTCTGCTCAGCATCGCCTGACGCAGGATTGCATTCATGCGGGATTGGTAGCCTTTCCCACCAGCTTTGAGCCAAGCGAGCACATCTGCGTCCAGGCGGGCCGTAATCTGCTTCTTGACCGGCCGGAAATGCTCGGGGCGTTTCATCTCCGCAAGCTGGGCGTCGGTCAGTTCGGGAATGTCGCTCGTGTCGATCTCAGCGTCAGGCAGCGCGGCGAGGCGCTTGAGGTCGGCTTTCTGTGCTTCCGTCAAAGGCGGGAGCGTGTCGAGTGTGTGTTCAACCTTCTTCATATCGCTTCCTTTCTTTCCGTGTTGCAGGACGCGCCGAGATAATGCGGATCACCTCAACCGGCTCGTCCAATGGCCCTTCTTCCGTGAACGTGTGAGCAACCAGGACGACCGCGAGCCCGTCGATCTGGCCGACCGTCTGCCAGCGTTGCTCACCGTCCTCGATGCGGTCCTGCACAGACAGGTGAAATGGATCGATGAAGACGCGGGCCGCGATCTCAAAGCTGAGACCGTGCTTGCGCTGGTTGGACAGGTTCTTGTCCTCGTCCCAGGTGAGGAGTGGAGATGTCATGTTAGAAACATAACTACATAATTGTAGTTATTCAAGACCTGAAGGGCTTGGGTCTCCCATCAAGGTATTTTACCCAAAGGGGTAAACCTGTTACCGTTTCATAATCTAACAATCTTAAGGTATGAAAGGGGTGGGGTAACGGGCATGTCACTATCCGCATCGCAGGCAGCGAAGAAAGTTGGAAAGAGCGTTCCGACGATCACAAGAGCCATAAAAAAAGGGAAATTGTCTGCTAAACCGCGTGACAGTGGCGGCTGGGTAATCGAGGCGTCAGAGCTTTTTCGCGTCTGGCCTGCCGTTTCAAGTGATAGTGACGTAACCCCAGCAATGTTAGGAGATGAAACCCCTTCTGAAACCAGTGTGTTAGAGCGTGAAGTTGAGCTATTGCGCGAGATGCTAGAGGAAACCCGTGTTGATCGGGACAGCTGGAAAGACCAGGCACAGAAGATCACGGCGTTGATCGAGGATCAGAGCGCTCGGAAAAAGGGGTTCTGGGCGCGCTTGGTTGGGAAGTGAGCCTTCATGACCGCCATTTTGCGATGATCGACCAGATTAAGAGTGAGAGAAGCCCAAGTAGCGCGGCTTGGGATAGAAAGCCTGACCAGGTACTGATCAAAACGTAGGTTTCCATGAACTCTGGGTATGTGCGATCAATGGTGCCAGGATTAGGCAGGCCAGAAAGACGACAGAGTACATCATGATCGGCGGAACCTACTCAACGCAAGCTCTCTTGCTTGTTGCAGTAGGCTACAAAGGCAGCTCCAGCGTTCTGAGGCGGGTTCCCTTTGCCAGCCTCATCCTGGGCGAACTCCATCCAGTTGGCGCGCAGGGCGTGGTAATCCCAGCCTTTCTCGCGTGCGATCCTGCGGGCCTTTTCTTCGGCCCAGTCTGGCAGGGTGATGGAAGGCGCGAGCGTGGTCTTTGTCTTGCGGGGACGGAAGATCACCAGATCATCTTCCGTCAGCTCCATGCGGTAGAACGGCATGTGATCGTCAGCGATGATCTGGCGGATATTGAGGCGAAACTTCTTGAGGGGCGCGTTGCTGCCAGTTTTGTTCTGGAGGTTGGCGAGGCCGATCTGCCATTTCTTCTGCTCACCACAATGCTTGCGGGCGATCTCGTAGATGCGCCGCTCAAGAGGGCGGCGCAGGCGGAAATAGTCGTTGGTGATCGTCACGACCTCGTTGCTCTCGATCGCGCGCATGACCCAATCGGAGAGGACAACCTCGCAGTAATCGAGCCGCCATGTGTCCGCCTGCATGACGAAGCCGCCCTCGTCGATCAGGCCGAAGATCCGCGTTTCGCGGCGGTTTCCGGTGGTGATGTCGGTTTGGAATGTCGTACCGCGCAACCTGTTGAACGCTTGTTCTAAGCGTTTGTAGTGATTGCCGCCAACGGGTCGATTTGTGGCAATGGACAATTCACGAGCGGAGAAGCGGACACGCTTTCCGATCTTCTCGCCTCGGTTCTTCCTGTGCATCAGCTGGCTGATGCAAAAGATCAGAATATCCTTGTCGAAGATCGTGGGCAGGCCAACCCATGAGGGTGTGATCTTCAGCTTATTGTCACCACTGCGATATTCGAGGTGGCGCATGTCTGGCTTGGTCGCCAGAGAGAACAGAGGATGTTCCATTGAGGCGATATCGTCCTTCGGAACAACATCCGAGATATCCAAGATGAAGAAGTCTTTTTGCGGGTGTCTATCGGGTAGCAAGGACATGTCTGCATGATACAGAATGTTTGTCCTATCAGGAACCAAAAGTTTGACGGATCAGGAACCGCTCTCAGGTTCGTTATGCCCGAACCTGAGTTTGTCCTATCAGGAACCCTTCCGCGCGATTTTCCGTTTGACCCTTTCGGAACCCAAGTTTGACCCTTTCGGAACCCAAGTTTGACCCTTTCGGAACCCTGTGGATGGTTTCCTATTTTTATATCATGTGGTTAAGGCCGATTTTTTGGCCCGTAACACTACTCCGTAGGTAACACTATTAACACTAGGGCATTTCGAACTTCATGGTCCGAAACGTCAGTGAGATGCGGCGAGAACGGGGGTACTGCTGACCATCAAAGACATCCGTCTTTCTGGAGGGGATGGCATGGGTCCACATGTGGCGAGCGTCACCTTTCAAAACTAACAAACTCGTGGATTGGAGATGTAGCTCTGTTTGCTGAGAAGAGATCTGGGAGGCAAATCGCATCACACAGGCCGAGAGAAGGCTCAGGGAAGCGATCGTCTCTCCAAAGCAGGGTTGGCAGTCGATATGGGCAGAGATGCCCTGTCCGGGCCGAT
>NZ_FWFT01000013.1 GCF_900172275.1 Pseudooctadecabacter jejudonensis | reverse complement strand
TGATCCTCCCCCACTGAAGTGGTCCGCCCGTATAGTTATGAAACGGAGGATCAAATATGGGAATCAAACGACACAAGCCGGAAGAGATTGTCACGAAGTTGCGGCAGGTTGAGGTGCTGTGCGGCCAGGGAATGCCGCGCATTGATGCAATCAGGCAGGTTCAGATAACGGAACAGACATTCTATCGCTGGCGTAAGCAATACGGCGGTATGGGAACCGACCAACTGAAGGAGCTAAAGAGGCTTCAGAAAGAGAATGATCGGCTGCGTCGCGCCGTGTCGGACCTGACGCTGGACAAGCTCATCCTTTCGGAAGCTGCACGGGGAAACTACTGAGCCCTTCGCGTCGTCGTGCCTGTATCGATCATGTTCGCAGCCAGTTCAGGGTATCGGAGCGGCGAGCCTGTCGTGTCCTGGGACAGCACCGGTCCACACAACGTCGTTTGCCGGTTGGCCGTGCTGACGAGGAGCGTCTAGTGGCTGATATGATCGAACTGGCCCGCCAGTATGGTCGGTATGGCTACCGCCGGATCGCAGCTTTGCTCAGAGACGCCGGATGGCTTGTGAACGACAAGCGTGTCGAACGTCTGTGGCGGCGTGAAGGGCTCAAAGTGCCAATGAAACAGCCGAAGAAAGGGAGGCTCTGGCTCAACGATGGCTCCTGCGTTCGTTTGCGACCGGAGTACCACAACCATGTATGGTCGTATGACTTTGTGCATCATCGAACAGATGACGGGAAAGCGTTCCGAACGCTCAACATCTTGGATGAACACAGCCGGGAATGCTTGGCGATCCGGGTGAAACGGAAGCCAGACTCGACAGAGGTCATCGATGCGCTGACGGACTTGTTTATCTTGCGCGGCGTTCCAGCCTTCATTCGGTCGGACAACGGCCCGGAGTTCATTGCTCAGGCCGTCCGCGATTGGATTGCAGCGGTCGGCGCTAAGACCGCCTACATTGAGCCGGGATCACCTTGGGAGAACGGATACTGCGAAAGCTTCAATGCAAGGCTTCGGGATGAACTGCTCAACGGCGAGGTCTTTTACTCGCTAAAGGAGGCGCAAGTCCTGATCGAAGAATGGAGGAAACACTACAACACGAAACGACCACACAGTGCCTTGGGCTACCGCCCACCTGCCCCGGAAACCATCGTCCCGATGGAACCCAGGCCAATAATGCACTAACATTCAAACTGGACCGCTTAGGTGGGGCTGATCAA
>NZ_FWFT01000014.1 GCF_900172275.1 Pseudooctadecabacter jejudonensis | reverse complement strand
CCTTCCATGCCTTCGAGGCGGGAGATGCGGGCTGTGGCGATGGCCACGTCTTTGGACGCCTCGCGCGTGGTGCGCTGCCAGGTGACGATCTTCATGTATTTGTGCACCGACAAGCCGCCCGTGTAGCCCGCAGCCCCGGAGGTGGGCAGCACGTGGTTGGTGCCCGACGCCTTGTCGCCGTAGCTGACGGTGGTTTCTTCGCCCAAAAACAGCGACCCGTAGCAGGTCAGGTTTTCAAGCCACCAGTCCAGATCCTCGGCCTGCACCGTCAGATGTTCGGGCGCGTAGTCGTCGGAACATTTCGCCATGTCGACGCGGTCCTTGCACACGATCACCTCGGCGTAGTCGCGCCAGGCGGCGAAGGCGTTGTCGCGGTTCAATTCGGGCAGATCGTCGATGTATTGCGGCACCAGCGCCATGACCTTTTCGGCCAGATCCCGGTCATCGGTGACCAGCCAGACGGGGCTGTTGTAGCCGTGTTCGGCCTGGCTGACCAAATCGGTCGCCACGATGTGCGGATCAGCGGTGCTGTCGGCCAAAATCAGGCTGTCGGTGGGGCCTGCGATCATGTCGATGCCCACGCGGCCAAACAGGATGCGCTTGGCCTCGGCCACGAACTGGTTGCCCGGACCCACCAGAATGTTGGCTTCGGGCAGGCCAAACAGGCCAAACGTCATGGCCGCCACGCCCTGCACGCCGCCCATCGCCATGATCTTGTCCGCGCCGCATTTGTGCGCCGCATAGATGATCGCAGGCGCCACGCCCACGCCGGGGCGCGGGGGCGAACAGGCGGTGATGTGCTTGCAGCCCGCGACCTTGGCGGTCGTCACGGTCATGATCGCGCTGGCGATGTGGCTGTAGCGCCCGCCGGGCACGTAACAGCCCGCGGCATCCACCGGAATGGCCTTCTGGCCCGCCACAAAGCCCGGCTGAATTTCCATTTCAACATCTGCGACGGTGCTTTTTTGCAGCTCGGCAAAGCGTTTGACGTTGTCGTGGGCGAAATCAATATCGGCCTTCAGCTTGTCGGGCACCTGCGCAATTGCGGCGTCGATCTCGTCTTGGGTCAGCATCACGTTGCCCTCGTAGCGGTCAAACTTGGCGGCATATTCCATCGCCTTGGCGTCCCCGCCCGCCTCAATATCATTGAGGATGCCAACCACCGTATCATGCACATCCGAGGCGCCAGAGGCGG
>NZ_FWFT01000015.1 GCF_900172275.1 Pseudooctadecabacter jejudonensis | reverse complement strand
GCCCACTGGTCAGGGCAATACGTACCGCATCAGCTCGGAATTCGTCCGTCCGTTTCAGTCCCATAGTTCGTCTCCTTTATTGCAGTAAATGCTATCAAAGGAGCGGCATCAAACCGCGACAGGTCCAATTCAGTGAAGGCGGGTTCTTGGACCGAGATAAGTTCGCCTCGGCTTCGACGATCTGCAACAGACCACTTCCTAATAAGGCATTCGTGAACGCCAATCTCAGCGGCGATCTCTCCAGGAGATAGGCCGTCTTCACGAATTCGCCGTGCGGCCTCATACTTGAGCTTATTGGGCCAGATCTTTCGGCCAGAGGGACCGACTTCAATGGTAAACCCCCAGATCGCGTGTTTGGACATGCGCGCCTCTTTTACTAAGGCGACCAGTAATGACATTTTCAGAGGATCCGCATTAGCCCCGAAAACGGGCCCCAGATGCAGCGCTTACTGTCCGACGTGCACAGCACCCTCAGCGCGCCCAACCAGCCCTGTAAAAACAGAACACACAGGAGAAAACAAAATGGAAGGCACACAGGCCGTAACAGACGAAGGCAAACAGCGAAATTCACGATCGAGACCCCTAACCACCATGGCCCAAAGGCCCCTAACGGTGTGAGGACGACGCAAGACGCGCACCAACACACGTCATTTGCCCCCAAGGGGAGCACAGCAAATAACAATCGCGGGGGGTGGGAAGAACATCATGAGAGAGATATTTTTCTATTTCTTACTAGGTTTGGCGGTGACTTACTCTCCCACGTCTTAAGACGCAGTACCATCAGCGCTACGGCACTTAACGGCTGGGTTCGGAATGGGGCCAGGTGT